>NZ_JAEFDB010000009.1 GCF_016126015.1 Capnocytophaga periodontitidis | reverse complement strand
AAAATATATATAGTGTTTGGTTTTTATGGCGCAAAGCTATATATTATTTTGATAACCTCCAAGCGTTTTTAACATATTTTTTAAGCTTCTTTTACACTGTGTTAAAACAATCTAATCATCTTACTCAAAATCAAACTTTTATAAAAAAATATTTTATGTTGAATAGTTTTATAGTCAAGCAAAAATAAATTGCAAATAAACAAACCTACCTTATACATACCCACCCAGCGATTGCAGATTTCTATACAAAAAAAGCACAAATTTAGAGTTTCTAAATTTGTGCTGTAAAAATACTATTAGCTATTTTTCTAAAGTTGTTCGTCTAATATCACTGCGATAGGTCTACTTTTTTCAATCAAAGTTCTCGCTATTCCTATATTAGCTTTGTTTCGTTCTAAGGCTAAGAGGATAAAAAATTTCCCTGAATTTGAAACTCCAATAACATTAGTAATCTTATCAGTTTCAATAAGAATACTGTGAGTTTCTTTAACTCCTAAGGATTCACTTGAAGCAACTACTTTTTTCACTTGTTCTACAATAGTTGAGAAAAAGGGTGCAACTTCTTTTGCAATTTCTGAAATTCCTGTATTGGCTACTGATGATCCTATAATAGTTGCATCAGCACATCTAAGGATTCCACAAAAGATAAATCCTGACAAATTGGCTTTCATATCTAAGCATAGCTTGTCGACCATTTCTTGTAATTCTGTACCTGTCATACGCTTTATTTTTTATATGTTATTCAAGTGCAAATATAAACATAATACATATACCCTTTTCTTTTTTAACGTTATTTAACATTCCTATATGTATTGAGAAACTATTGAAAAAATTATCAATGTTCAATCATCACAGCTCCTACGGTAGCATTGCTAGTCTCATCAATGAGGATGGCGCTACCCATCGGAGGATTGCTTTGGAATGCATCATATACTAAAGGGGCAGCTGTTTTGAGTCGGATTTTTGCTATTTCGTTGAGTTTTACGCTTTCTACTCCTTCAGTTTGGTCAAGGGTATTGACATCAATTTTGTATTCAATTTCCTTTACAACGGCTTTTACAATCCTACTGCGTTGTTGTAACAAGTACTTATTGCCCTCGCGCAATTCACGTTTATCCATCCAGCACACAAGGGCTTCTATATCCTGACCTTGCTGAGGTTCAGCTCCTTGTTTGGCAAAATAGTCGCCACGAGAAATATCGATATCATCTTCGATATGTAACACTACAGGGTCACCTGCTTTGGCTTCAGCCACTTCTTCGCCATTGTGCTCTATCTTGCTGATTTTAGTCTTGATACCTTCAGGGAGTACCACTATAGCATCGCCTTTGCGATAAACACCCGATATGATTTGTCCTGCGTAACCGCGATAGTCGTGTAAGGCTTCAGTTTGAGGGCGTATTACATACTGTACCTGAAAACGAGGTTGATCGTAATTATCTTTGTTGATTTCTATAGTTTCTAAGAAGTCTAATAATGAATTTCCTTTGTACCAAGGCATTGCTTCGGTGGTATTCACAATATTATCACCTACAAAAGCCGAAATTGGGAAATAGTGCACACTTTTCAATCCTAAACGTTTGGCTATGCCTTCATACTCTTGCTGGATATTTTTGAATACCTCTTCACTATAGCCTACCAAATCCATTTTGTTTACAGCTACAACTACCTCTGGAATATTGAGCAGAGAGGCTATGATAGAATGGCGGCGAGTTTGTTCGGTTACACCATTACGAGCATCTACCAGAATGATAATAAGCTCGGAATTAGAGGCGCCAGTAATCATATTGCGGGTGTACTGCGTATGACCAGGGGCATCGGCGATGATAAATTTGCGTTTAGGGGTTGCAAAATAGCGATAAGCCACATCGATAGTAATACCTTGTTCACGTTCTGCACGAAGACCATCGGTGAGGATAGCGAGGTCTATACCATCATTGTTCTTATTTTTAGATTGTTGTTCGAGTGCCTCAAGCTGGTCGGCTAAAATGCTTTTACTATCATATAACAAACGACCGATGAGAGTACTTTTACCGTCGTCTACACTACCTGCGGTGATAAATCGTAATATATTCATTTGTAATCTATAAAGTCAATTTTTGGCAAAGATACAAATAATTACGAAATACGAGTTACGAATAGCGAAAATAATTTGTTAAGAGGAAAATATTAAGGGCGTTTTTCATAAGTTATCCAATTGGTATAGGCTATCTTATATTTCTTATCATTTGGATACTTGTAACGTATAGAAGCACGGATTTTTACAACCGGTTTATCAAAGTCTATTATGTCTTGGCAATTGATCATTTTATCAATTATGTAATAGACAAGGTTGTATTTCTCACCTTTCTGCAAAGTTATTTTGCAATCATCTAAATTTGCTGGAGGTACAGAAGGAGGTGGACAACCTTGTATATCTTTAGCTTTACCATTCTCATCTTCATATTGTAAACCAAAGTGAAACACATAATAAATATTGATTTCAATAGGTTTACCTGAGTAATTTACAATAACTGCCTCAGCATAATCTCGATTTGTATCGGTGTAGTTTAGTGTTGCTTGTACGCCAATTTTTGCATTAGACAAGGATTTTCCAAGGTATGTACGCAGCTTTTGTTGTACTTCTGTCCGATATTTTTCTACATAATTCAGTAAGTTTGAAGGATAAGTACATTTTTTCTCAAATACATCAAATTGGATATAAAAACATTGAAACAAAGGAATATTTAGTGTTTTTTGCAAATAAAGAAAAGCTACATCACCTTTGCGCAATGGTTTTTCTTTGGAACAGACCATTACTTTAAGATTTGTAGTATCAGTAATACTATTAAGCAATAGAGTGATAGCCTTACTATCTTCTTGATAGCGTTGATAATTGGTGTTTTGAAGTAGTTGTTGAGAAGCGACATCCCATTGTAGAGAAATATCATCGCTAAAAGGAATGGTCATTACTTCAGGCTCTTTAACAGCGGTAGAGGTAGATGATTGAGTATTACAATGGTTGAGGGCAATTGTAGAAAATACTAAAAGCAAAAATGTACATTTCATAGCTTAATTCTCACGGATTTTTTCAATGATAAACTCGTAATGAGTGTAGTGTTGCACAAAATCAAGGTCGGTTACATCGATGATAAGAGAATTGATAGCGGTATTCTTCTGTATAAAATCCAAATAGCCATAATGTATCTTTTTCAGATAATCAGGGGAGATGTTCTGTTCGTATTCCCTACCGCGTTTTTTGATATTCTCAATAAGGCGGTCGGTATTTTGATAGAGGAATACGTACAAATCGGGTTTGATGATTTGGCTATAGAGAATATAGAAGAGTTTGCGGTACAACACAAATTCATCATCAGTAAGAGTTACCTTAGAGAAAATGAGGGATTTGAAGATATCGTAATCGGAAACGACAAACTCTTTAAACAAGTCGGTTTGTGCTAATTGTTCGCGCATTTGTTGGTATCGTTCAGTAAGGAACGACATTTCGAGTGTAAAGCCGTATTGTTTAGGATTTTCATAGAATTTAGGCAAGAAAGGATTATCGGAAAACTGTTCTAAAATCAGTTTAGCATTGAAGTCTTTGGCGATTTTAGTTGCCAAGGTAGTTTTACCAGATCCTATATTACCTTCAATAGCGATGTACTTATAATTCAAAAACGGCGACTTTTGTGCGGGAAATGACAGTTGATCGGACAAGCGTTGCACGGGTGAGGTATCATCAGTAGTTCGGAGTAGTTGGGCAACTGTTTTTTTAAGTACGGGGTGTACTTTGAGGTCATCGATATTAGCTAAAGGCTTAAGCACAAACTTACGGTGTTGCAAGAGAGGATGCGGTATGGTAAGTCTATCGGTATGAATCACTTCATCGTCATAGAAAAGTATATCGAGGTCAATTGTACGCGATTGGTAGCCTTTAGAGTGAGGCATACGTTCGCGCCCTAGTTCGTGTTCTATTTGCAAGAGTTGCATTAGCACCTGCTCAGGAGAGAGGAAGGTGCGGCAGAGCAGACAAGTGTTGAGGAAAGCCTCGCCAGAAAATCCCCAAGAGGGTGTTTCGTAGATAGGAGCTATATCCACAATGGTACCTACTCGCATAGCGATGCCTTCAATGGCTTGCTGTAGGTAGGCTTTGCGGTTTCCTAAGTTACTCCCTAATGATATGTAGACGTCGTGGTTCAATTGACAATTAATAATTAACAAAAGTCTCAGTGTTTTGACACAATTTGAGACTAACTTTGCCAAAGGTGCAAGCCACAATGGACAATTAGAAACTTTGGCAAAGTAGAAGCAAGAATGCTATTTTTATTGATTCTTTGATTATTGGTTTTGTAAAAATCGTAATATATTGTCGTAGATGCGGTTTTCTATATCGGTAGTATCGGCAGGGAGGAATTTTTCACCCATAATATTTTCATAGAGTTCGATATAACGATCGGAAACGGATTGTACATATTCATCACTCATCGCTGGTATTTTTTGTCCTTTTTCGCCTTGGAAGCCTTGTGAGATGAGCCACTGGCGTACAAATTCTTTGGAGAGTTGGATTTGAGGTTCGCCATTTTCTTGGCGTTCTTCATAGCCTTCTTTATAGAAATAACGGGAAGAATCGGGGGTGTGAATTTCGTCGATGAGTACGATTTCACCATCGCGGGTTTTACCGAACTCATATTTGGTATCTACCAAAATCAAACCGTGTTTAGAAGCAATTTCGGTACCTCGTGCGAAGAGGGCATAGGTATATTTTTCCATCAAACGATAATCGTCTTCATTTACAATTCCGCGGCGAATGATTTCTTCACGTGAGATATCCTCGTCGTGCAAACCTTGTTCTGCCTTAGTAGCAGGGGTGATAATGGGGTGTTGAGGGAACATATCAAACTCGCGCAATCCTTCTGGTAAAGGCACGCCTGAGAGCTTGCGCACACCATTTTTGTAGAGACGAGCTGAGTGACCTGCAAGATAACCGCGAATCACCATTTCTACTTTTAGAGGTTCGCACACTTGACCTATAGAGACGTTAGGGTCGGGAGAGGCTATAAGCCAATTAGGCACAATATCTTCAGTTTGTTGCAAGAATTTTACAGCTATTTGGTTTAGTATCTGACCTTTATAAGGGATGCCTTTGGGTAGAATGGCATCGAAAGCTGAAATACGATCGGTGGCAATCATAATGAGGGTATCATCTTTTAATTGATACACATCACGTACTTTCCCTCTGTAAACAGACTTTTGTTTAGGGAATTTAAAGTTTGTTTTTGTTATGGTATTCATCTTCGTAAAAAGTTTTTAAAATCTCTTTTTTCGGGGCAAAGGTATAAAATAATTACGAATTACGAGTTACGAATTATGAAAAAATACTACTTTTGCAATATCATTTTTATACGTAAAAAAGTAAAGACTATGAAAATCATTTGTATAGGAAGAAATTACCGCGAGACTATCGAAGAAAACAATCAAACACCACATCAACCTATAGTAGTGTTTATGAAACCTGACACAGCTATCCACAACCTCGAGATTCCTTATTACATTCCTGATTTTACACAGGATTTGTATTACGAAATAGAATTAGTGCTGAAAATCAACCAAAATGGGAAGTGTATTTCGGAGAAGTTTGCGCATAAATATTACAACGAGATTGCTGTGGGTATTGATTTTACGGCTTGCGATCTACAAACTGAATTGAGCCAAAAAGGGCTGTCTTGGGAGCAAGCAAAGGCTTTTGACGGCTCGGCTATCGTAGGAAAATTTGTATCTAAAGAAATGTTTAGCAACTCCTCCCCTATTGAGTTTCACTTAGATAAAAACGGCTCTACTGTACAAGAGGGCAATACGAAACAAATGCTTAGAGGCTTTGACACTATCATTGCCGAAGTATCACAGTACTTTACCCTTCGCAAAGGCGACCTTATCTTTACAGGAACGCCCAAAGGAGCAGGGAAAGTAGTGGCAGGTGACTTATTAGAGGGATTTTTAGGAGATGAGAAGAGTTTTAGCTTGAAAATTAGATAATTTGGAAATTAGCAAATTTGGGAGTTAGCCCCCGAGTGTAATTTTACCTATTTAGTCCCTCTATCTTCCTGAAATTATAGCCAAGAGTTTTTCCTATTTTCTTTTGTAGGAAAGGTGTGGCTGAACCTGCAAAAATAAGGTCATCACCTCTGTAAATAGTAACTGCTTTAGTAGAAGATGTGAAAATGAGAGTCATTTTTTGCTGTCCGTTTCTATAAAAATAGAAAGTATCACATACATCATTAACCAAAGGATAGGCTTCGTTAAACGATTTCTTTTGTTGTAAAGCGTTTAACAATTTAACTCCTTTGTTATAGTGGATTTTTTTAATTGTCTCAACAATTTGTTCTTCAGGAAATCCTTCTATATTAGGCGAGGTTTCTTTAGTATAGCCACTGCTACTCACTACTATCACACTGTCGATAGAGCCTCTATAAAGTTTTTCCCATTGCATTGCTGTGGAAAGTTGGCTAAAACAGAGGTTGTATAAGCTAAAAAAAAGTATTAAAAACAGGAACTTCATATCATATTATCATTAGGAGTTTTAAACTTTATCAAAGGTGCGAGCCGCACCGGCAATTAAGGACTTTGACAATGTGTGTGATACAAAAGCAATTTTAAAAATCAGCTTGTATAGCTTTGATGAGTTCATCGGGGTCTTTGAATTTTACAAAAGCTCCATTCTTGAAGTAAGAGATATGCCCTGTTTCTTCAGAGACTACTAATGCAGTAGCATCGGTTTTTTCGGTAATGGAAATAGCGGCGCGGTGGCGCAAACCATAGCGTTTAGGCAAATTGATTTCACTTGCTACTGGCAATATCACTCTTGTTGCTACAATATGGTCGTCTTTTATCACTATAGCTCCATCGTGTAGCGGGCTGTTTTTATAAAAAATACTTTCGATAATAGGCTCAGAAAATTCTATATTCACCTTGTCACCCGTTTCAGTTACAAAATCAAGGGGCATATTGTGTTCTAAAACGATGAGTGCTCCTGTATTGGTAGTTCCTAATTTCAAACATACATTTACCAAACTTTCGATATTGAGTACAATTTCCTTTTCTTTGAAAAAATGAAATACGCGTTGTAACTTGTTACGCGCTGTGATATTAGTAGAGCCCAATGTGAGCAAAAATCGACGTATTTCCTGCTGGAACACAACTATTAATGCAAAGACTCCTACCCCGATAAACTGACCTAATATACTACTGAGCAACTGCATTTGCAGGGCTTCAGTAATTTTCCATATCAGGTAGATAATCACAATCCCCATAAAAATATTGATAGCTACCGTACCCCGAATCAATCGGTAGAGGTAGTACAAGAGAGATGCAAATAGCAGTATATCAATCGCATCGACAACTGTAAAGTCTAAAATATCGAATAGTTTCATTGTATTTTTTCAAAGAGTGTTACACATTCTTTAGCTTCTTTTACATCGTGTACCCGCAAGATGTGTGCCCCTTTCATCAAGGCGATGGTATTGACTATGGTAGTAGCGTTCAGTGCATTGGCAGGGTCAGTTTCTAACAGTTTGTACAACATCGACTTGCGGGAAAAACCTACCAATAACGGACAACCCAAACACTGAAATAGTTCTAAGTGCTTCAAAACTTCGTAATTCTGGTCTAAGGTTTTAGAGAATCCAAAGCCTACATCTACTATAAAATCATTAATTCCTGCTTCTAAGGTTTTAGCTTTGCGCTCGGAGAAATAATAGCGGATATCACTAATGATATCCTTATAATCAGTATGTTGTTGCATTGTTTGGGGTGTACCTACAAGATGCATCGCAATATAAGGTACCTGAAATTGTGCAACAATGGGCAACATCTGCTCATCTAAGAGTCCAGCAGAAATATCGTTGATTATACAAGCTCCTTCTAAGAGCGATTGGCGTGCTACTTCACTGCGAAAAGTATCTACCGAGATACGTATCTCAGGAAAATGTTGTACCAAAGAGCGCACTACAGGTACTACCCTATTAAGTTCTTCTGTTTGTGAAACTTCAGGCGCATTGGGGCGGGTACTATAGCCCCCTACATCAATAAAATCAGCCCCTTGAGCGAGCATTGTTTCAGCGCGTTGCAAGAGTGTTTTTTCGGTTACACGACTCCCTTCGTAAAAAGAGTCGGGGGTATGATTGAGGATTCCCATCACTCTGGGGGTATCCATAGAGAGCAATTCTCCTTTACAATTGATGGTCATAGGTATCAGGCATTAGGGGTTAGGGGGTTAGCAGTCTGCCATATTTACGGCGACGGCTAAACCACCTTCGGAGGTTTCTTTGTATTTAGAGTTCATATCTTTGGCTGTTTGCCACATTGTATTGATAACCTTATCCAAAGGAACTTTCGCATTCTTAGGGTCGGTTTCGATAGCCAATTCGGCAGCGTTAATCGCTTTGATTGCCCCCATAGCATTGCGCTCAATACAAGGGATTTGCACCAATCCGCCAATAGGGTCACAAGTAAGCCCCAAGTGGTGTTCCATTGCTATTTCGGCAGCGATGAGCACCTGCTCAGGAGAACCTCCTAAGAGTTCACAGAGCGCACCTGCCGCCATTGCTGATGACACCCCTATCTCGGCTTGACAACCACCCATAGCCGCCGAGATGGTTGCCCCTTTTTTGAAGAGACTGCCTATCTCGCCTGCCACCAAAAGAAATTGCTGAATGTGCTCTTCGGTAGCCTGTTGGTTTTCAATAGTTACATAGTAGAGCAACACCGCTGGAATTACTCCTGCACTACCATTGGTAGGTGCGGTAACCACACGCCCTAACGAAGCATTCACTTCATTGACTGCCAGTGAAAAACAACTCACCCATTTGAGGATTTCGCGGAACTTGATATTCGTTTTCTTGATAGAGTTCAGCCAATTTTCAGGACTATCATAAGTAACTACCCCAATGAGGTTCTTGTGTATATCATAAGCGCGACGACGCACGTGCAAGCCGCCAGGGAGTACCCCCTCGGTATGGCAACCTATATAAGTGCATTCCAACATTGTATGCCATATACGCATCAATTCGCTGTGTATTTGCTCCTCGGTGCGCAAGGATTTTTCGTTTTCATAAACTATTTCGGATATTTTCTTACCCTCTTGGCGACAATAGTTTATCAGTTCTTCTGCTTTATCGATAGGGAAAGGAAAATTGCGTCGGTTATCATCTTTAGTTATTGCTTGTTCACCTTCTTTTACTATAAAGCCGCCCCCTACCGAGTAGAAAGTAGAAGCATAACTGAAGTCGTCACCTTCAGCAGTAAAAGTGAGTCCGTTTGCGTGAAAAGGCAAGAAATTTTTGTTAAAAACTATATTTTCTTTAGGGTTGAAGTTGATAATCTGTTCATTACCCAAGCAAAGTTTTTGATTATTTGTAATAGCCGTAATAATTACGTCTAAACTCTCAATAGGCACATACTCAGGGTCGGCGCCACTAAGCCCGAGCATTACTGCCAAATCGGTAGCGTGCCCCTTGCCAGTAAGGGAAAGAGAACCGTACAAATCAATGTGTACTTTCGTTGTTTTGGACAATAGATGCTTTTCTCTCAATTCCTTGAGGAAAGCCTCGGCAGCACGCCAAGGTCCTAAAGTGTGAGAGCTGGAAGGTCCTACCCCTATTTTGAGCATATCAAATACGCTTATTCGTTCCATTTAATTTACTATAAGAGTTTTAAGATTGCAAAAGTAAAGAGAAATTTGGAATTTAGCAAAATTTTATTCGGGTAAAGAATTGATGTAGAATATTTTTTAATTTTTTTATTTGTTTATTATTATTTGTTTTATATCTTTGTGCTTTCAAACGAAAATTCTCAAAAGAATATGATTACCAATAAAGAATTAGACTCCTTAATACACAAGGTAGATGGGGCTGTAGATAGACAATACGATTTCATCAGAGAGATGAAAGGTATCAAAAACTACCTTTGGGAGCTAAAAGCTACAATGCAGGAAAGCCCTGTAGAAGAGATTGTAGCTCCTCCAATTGTAGAGACAACTATAGCTCCTGTTGTACCTGAGGTAGTTGAGGAAGAAAAACTTACACCTACAATAGTAGAAGAAAAACTTACACCTGCAGCAATGGAAAATATTGTAGAAAAAACTCCTGAAGAAACAGTGGAAAAAGTTATAGAAGAAGTTACAGAACCCCCTATTATTACCCCTCAAATAATAGAAGAAGCAAGCAGTGAAGAAACTGCTATTGCACCTCAGCCTGCAGTGGAAGAAAACCAATCTTACCATAGCAGAAAACCTGATTTTGAAAAACAGGTAGACGATTGGTTCAAACCTAAAGAAGCTATCAATTGGGAACGCTTTATCGGTGAAAACTTATTCAGCAAAATAGGAATAGGTATCATCATTATTGGGGTGTTCATAGGGGTAAAATACTCTATAGAACACGATTTGATTAGCCCCGCAATGCGATTGGTATTAAGCTACTTAGTGGGTGTAGGACTCTTTGCAGCAGGAGCGATGCTCAAAAAGAAATACGAAAACTTCAGTGCAGTACTCGTAAGTGGAGCAATGACGATTTTCTACTTTGTTACCTTTATAGGCTATTCGGTATTTAATTTCTTCCCGCAGTCGCTTACCTTTGTGCTGATGTTCCTCTTTACTGCCTTTACGGTAGCTGCTTCGCTGAATTACAACAAAGTAGTGATTGCTCTCATAGGCTTAGTAGGCAGTTATGCTGTACCATTCTTACTGAGCGATAACTCAGGGCGTGTATCTATTTTGTTTGCTTACACAGCTATCATCAATATAGGAGTACTCATCATTTCGTTCTACAAACAGTGGCGTTCACTCTATTTATCGGCTTTTGCTTTCACTTGGCTAATGCTGTTATCACTGTGGGGTAACACTTATAAATACAACGATTTCACACCTTATTTCATCTTCAATTTAGTTACTTTTCTCACTTTTTATATAGCTTTTATCTTCCAGAAAATACATCAGGAAAAAGAGTTGAAGGAAATAGATGTAGTGTTATTTCTCTCCAATAGTTTGCTGTTCTTCGGTATGGGAGTGTGGTATATTTACGACTATTACACTATGGAAAACCGTACTATTATGGCCATGTTCACTTTGGCAAATGCCTTATTACACTTTGGGGTAGCCTACTATTTCCACGTAAAAAAATTCCCTTCACAAGCTCTAAAATACTTGATATTAGTATTGGCACTATCTTTTGCTACTTTGGTGATACCTATCCAGTTTAAGGGCTCTTGGATTACAGTGTTCTGGAGTGCCGAAGCAGCTTTGCTCTTCTGGTTTGGCCGTCGCAAAAACTTGCTGGTATACGAGCGAATTTCATACACTGTAATGGTATTGGCGAGCATTAGTTTGATAATCGATTGGGTAAAAGCTCCTAATATTTTGTACATTGTAAACCCAGATAAATTCATCTATTTAACTCCTTTTGGTAACGCATTGTTCATCAACGCATTGTTATATAGTGCTGCTTTTGGTTTTATGGCATATACACACCGTTTAACAGAGCTCGTTAATAAAGAGATTTACAAACTACTTACCTTTGTGTTGAACATTTTGTGTGTAGGGTCGCTCTACTTTATATTTTTTAGAGAAATAGGCATTCTATGTGATGTGAGAGCCCTCCAGCAAACACCTAATCTTACCGACAACTATGCTGCTTGGGAAACCTTGAATAACTTTAAAACTGTATGGAGAACAGTGTATAGTTTGCTATTTGTTGCTGTTTATACCTTGCTGAATGTAAGAGTTTTCAAGTCTAAAACATTGGGTGAAATACAATTTGGCATCGGCATAGTGCTCGCATTCATTTTTATGACCTTAGGTTTATACACTTTTAGTGAATTGAGAGAAAGCTACCTCGCCAATCCACAGTTATCACTTTGGTTTTTGAATGTTAGATATGTAGGGATCGCAGTTTTCGCCGTATTCTGTTATACAGCCTACTTATTGAGTCGTTTTCTCACTTTGAAAGAAGAAATACAAAAAAGTTTAGAGTTTGTTCTACACCTTATTATCTTATGGGTTGCCAGCAGCGAGCTCTTGCATTGGACAGAACTTTATCGTTCGGCTTCTAACTACAAATTAGGACTTACCATCTTGTGGGGTTCTTATGCACTGCTTTTAGTAGTCTTGGGTATTTTCAAACAAAAGAAATATTTGCGCATTTCGGGTATTGTACTTATCGGTTTCAGTATGTTAAAATTATTCTTGTACGACACCACCCATTTAGATGCTTTGCGAAAGACTATTGTATTTGTAATTCTCGGTTTCTTGGTGCTTGTAGCGTCATTCTTTTACAACAAGTACACAAACAAGATTGAAGAATCAGATAAAGCAGAGAACAATAACACTACAGATAACAATGTAACGAATTGATATTCAAAAGTGTAAAAAAGTAACTTTTAAACATATTAAAATTTTATGAAAAGTTTAAGAAAGAAAAAGCTTTTCATATTAAGAAACTTTGTACTTTTGTGCGATAATAACCAATATAAAATAAAATTTTGTAATGATTAGAGATTACAGAGACATTGAGCTCACTGTAGAGCGCCCTACTCCAATTGACAAAGAAGTAAATTGGAACAAATCACAAGTAGTGATTAGTGAAACCGACGTTTATGGTCGTATTACTAACGTGAATGATGTATTTTGCAATGTTTGCGGCTATTCACCAGAAGAGATGATAGGGCAACCTCACAGCATTATTCGCCACCCCGATATGCCTAAACTCGTTTTTAAACTCCTTTGGGATAACCTTAAAGTAGGTAACAACTTTATTGGGGTAATTAAAAACTTAGCTAAAAGCGGTGAATACTATTGGGTAATTACCGATTTTGAAATGCGTCGCGATGCGATGGGTAATATCACACACTATATCGCTCGCCGTAAATCAGTACCTAAAGCTGTAATTGAGAACTATGTAGCGCCACTGTATGACACCTTGTTAAAACTTGAAAAAGTAGGTGGTATGGAACTCAGCTCTCGTTTCTTCAAAAACTACTTAGCTAAACAAGGTAAGGATTATATCGATTTCATCATCGATGTAATGAATGAAAACCGCGAAAATGTAGCCTTTGAAGAAATACCTGTATCATCAGTAGATACCAGCACTGTAGTATCCGATGATATCGTAACAATGAACGAAGCACAAAATGAAAAACGCAAAAGTTTCTTTAGCAAACTATTTACCTAAAAGAAATTTAGCTGTTTTTAAAAAAATCAAATTAATTAACAATAAAAAAGAGAAATAATATGTCAGATTTTCAAAATCCAGTACCTACTATTGAGCGCCCTACACCTGTAGATCGTGAAGTACAATGGGATAAGAGCAAAGTGCTCATCAGCGAAACTGATGCAGCAGGAACTATTACCAACGTAAACGATGTGTTTTGCTCGGTAGCACACTACTCAGCCGAAGAACTTATTGGGCAACCTCACAACCTTATTCGCCACCCCGATATGCCTAAATTGATTTTTAAACTCCTTTGGGATAACTTGAAAGTAGGCAATAACTTCGTAGGGGTAATCAAAAACTTAGCAAAAACAGGTGAATACTACTGGGTAGTAACCGATTTTGAGATGCGTCGCGACGAAACAGGTAAAATTACACACTACATTGGTAGACGTAAATCAGTGCCTGAATCGGCTATCACTAATTACGTAGCCCCTTTCTATGATTCACTCTTGAAGATGGAAAAAATAGGTGGTGTAGAGCTCAGCAATCGTTTCTTCAAAAACTACTTGGCTAAACAAGGGAAAGACTATATCGACTTTGTAATCGATATTATGTCGGAAGGACAACAACAAACCTTTAGCGCAGAAACTGTTTCAGCAGTGGATAGTACACCAGCATCTGTAGCTGTATCCGATGACATTTTGAATGTAGACGACTCAATGAACGAAAAACGCAAAAACTTCTTTGAACGTTTGTTTTCTTAGTAATAAATTTTCATTGATTATACAAAGGAATGGAGCAATGCTCTGTTCCTTTTTTTTGTGGTATGAGATTTGTAACTCGCATATTGCTAATTGAAAAATATTTTATACTTTTGCCCCGATTAATTAATTCAATAACGAAAATGAATTTAACAGCCTATCATTTTGTGTCGCTGTTCCGCAATAATGTGCAGCAATACCCACAAAAAGATGCCTTAATGGGAAGAAATACAGCTTCTCAATGGAAAGGTATCACGTGGGAAACTTTAGGCAATACTACTACTCTTCTTTCTAAAGCCCTGCTTTCATTGGGTGTACAACCCCAAGAAACTGTAGGAATTCTCTCTCAAAACACTCCTCAATGGTCGCTTGCCGATCTTGCTTGCTTGCAAATACGCGCTATTACAGTGCCTATATACACTACAAACACAGCTGAACAAGCTCTTTACGTGATGAATCACGCTGAAGTGAAAGTACTATTTGTAGGCGATGAAAAACAATACCAAAAAGTACTTCAAGTTGCCAACCAATGTCCATCGTTACAAATGATTGTGGTATGTGACAACGAGGTTGCTCTCACCGAAAAACAATATTCCATTCATTGGAACGACTTTTTAGCACTCGGCAGTAGCTCTCAGTACGATGTTGAGTTTGAAAAACGCCTCAAAGAACGCAACTTAGACGACCTTTTTACGATTATCTACACATCGGGTACTACTGGTGAACCCAAAGGAGTAATGCTCTCCTACGAAAACTTAGCTTTCCAAATGATAGGACATACTGAGCGCCTATCAACTGTAGATAATACCGATTCTTCTTTAGCTTTTTTACCCTTATCACACGTTTTTGAACGTGCTTGGACGTTTTTCTGCCTTTATAAAGCTGTTACGGTATACTATTTAGACGATACTAATTTAGTACGTGAAGCCCTTGCCCAAGTGCGCCCCACTTTGATGTGTGCCGTACCTCGCTTTTACGAAAAGATATTTGCAACAGTGCACGACAAAGCCGATGCTTCCTCTTTTGTGAAACGCAAACTCTTTCGCTTAGCTATCGCTACGGGCAAACGTGTATTAGCGCTGCGCGAACAAGGAAAAAAACCTTCGTTAATACTGCAAAAAGCCTACAATCTTTTTGATAAGTTAGTATACAAAAAACTAAAAGAAGCCCTTGGCGGTCGCATTAAGTTTATGCCTTGCGGGGGAGCTAACCTCGAACCCAGTATTGGTAGGTTTTTCCAATCAATTGGTATTAATTTGAAATTGGGTTATGGAATGACTGAAACAGTTGCTACCATATCTTGCTGGGGTGACAATCGCATCAATCCACAATCGGTAGGGGAAGTAATGCCTAATGTACAAGTGCGTATAGGTGAAGATAACGAAATATTAGTAAAAGGAGGAATGGTGATGAAGGGCTATTATAAAAAACCTGAAGAAACAGCTAAAGTATTCACGCCCGACGGATATTTGCGCACCGGTGATGCCGGTAATTTAGACGGCAACAACAACCTCTTTATTACTGAACGCCTTAAAGAATTGATGAAAACCTCTAATGGCAAGTACATTGCTCCACAAATGATTGAAGGTAAAGTGGGCAAATATAACCTTATTGAACAGATAGCTGTAATTGCCGATGGTAAAAAATTTGTTTCAGCACTTATTGTACCTAACTTCGAGATGTTGTTACAAGCCTTAAAAGACCTCAATATTAAGTATAAAAATACAGCAGATTTAATCAAACACAGTCAGGTGATTGAGTACATAGGCAAGCAGTTACAAAAATTTCAAAAAGACTTACCTGACTACGAACAAATTAAGAAGTTTACACTACTTCCTTCTGCTTTTACGATTGAACGCAACGAGATTACCCCTTCGCTAAAGTTGAGAAGAAAGGTGATTTACGCTAATTACAGTCGTGAAATAGAAGCGATGTACAAATAAATTAACTATAATTAGCCAATTTACCAATTAGGAGCTACCTCAATAGAGATAGGTTCCTTTTTAACGGGGTGTAAAAAGCGGAGACTATGAGCGTGAAGACAGATACCGCCATCGGGATTTGAGCGTTTAGCTCCATACTTCAAGTCGCCTTTGATATGCAAGCCAATGGCAGCCAATTGTGCTCTTATTTGGTGATGTCGCCCTGTAATAAGGTCGATTTCTAATAAATAATAACGATTATAAGTTTTTAATAGTTTATAGTGCAGTACAGCTTTCTTGCTATGCTGCACTTCTTTTTGATGCGCTACTGATTTATTTTGTTTTTCATTGCGCACTAACCAGTGGGTAAGCATACCTTCCTCGGCTGGAGGGGCAGCATCTACCAAAGCCCAATAAGTTTTTTGCACTTCTTCCTTATTAGCAAACATCGCATTGAGACGTGAAAGTGCCTTAGATGTCTTAGCAAAAAGTAGTACCCCTGTAGTAGGGCGGTCTAATCGATGAACTACCCCGAGAAACACCTCCCCAGGTTTGTTGTATTTTTTCTTAAGATAAGCCTTAACAATATCGCTTAGGGGTATATCACCCGTCTTGTCGCCCTGAACTATGTCGCCTGCTCGCTTGTTTACGGCGATAACGTGATTGTCGTCGTAGAGCACGTCGACGTTTTCGGCGTTTGTGATAAGTTTCATAATGTCGTTTATTAGTGAAGTAGAGAAAGCGCATTCCATCGTAAAAAAGTCCGATGAGGAGTATGATTACCGAAATGGAGAGAGTATATATAGAGAGTCCTTGTGCAATATAGAAATAACCTGCACTAAATCCTCCTAAAAAGAAAAACGCAATGATGAAAAGTCGCAATCGGATAGTGTTTTTCAGTTGCGTGTGTTGATTTTCATAGTGATTGCGACTTAAGTAAAGCCTTTGAGAGAGTTCAATACCCAAATCGGTAAAAAGCCCTGTAAGGTGAGTGGTGCGCACTACCGAGTTGGAGATTTTGGTTACAAAAGCATTCTGTAACCCCATAGCAAAGAGCAAGATACAAGCCGTTACATCTGTAGGAATCGCTTCGGGGAAAAAGAAGTGTAACCCCATTACCAATAGCAAGGCAAAACACTCTAAGAGTGTAGGTTTCAGATATTTATTTTGGGTACGGTGATAATTAGCATTTTCAATGAGCAGTCCCGAAGTAAAAGAGCCCAACAAGAAAGCAAAGATATAAAGAAAGTAAATCAATCCTTTCCAAAATTCGGCCACCGATACATCATAAATAAAATAAGCAAAGTGCCCTGTAACATTAGTGGTTAGTTTGCCCACAAACAAAAAGCCCGTAACGTTCACCATTCCTGCAACGAATGAGAGCACTACGGCTATTTGTAAATTGTGTTTAGCAGTTCGCTTTTTACCTTGATGACGGAACATTAGTATTGTTCATTTTCATTAGGAAATTCTACGGCTTTCACATCTTGGATGTAATGAGTTACAGCCTCGTTGATGATTTCTTGCAAATTAGCATATTTTCGCAAAAATTTAGGGTGAAACTCATTGCTCATTCCCAGCATATCGTGCATTACAAGTACCTGACCATCAACAGCACTACCTGCGCCAATTCCAATGATAGGTATACGCACACTTTTAGCTACTTCTTCAGCTAATTTAGCAGGTATTTTTTCCAATACAATAGCAAAACAGCCTAATTGTTCAAGCAATTTAGCATCTTCTTTGAGTTTTTGCGCCTCAGCTTCTTCCTTAGCTCGCAAAGCAAAAGAACCAAACTGATGAATTGATTGTGGCGTAAGCCCTAAGTGCCCCATCACAGGAATACCTGCATTCACAATGCGTCTGATACTTTCGGCTTCTTCCTTACCTCCCTCTAATTTAATAGCGTGAGCCCCACTTTCTTTCATTATACGCGTAGCCGAACGCAATGCCTTTTTAGGGTCGGACTGGTAAGTACCAAAAGGCAAATCTACTACTACCAAAGCACGGGTAACCCCTCTTATTACAGACGAAGCGTGATAAATCATCTGGTCTAAGGTGATAGGCAATGTTGTTTCGTGTCCTGCCATTACATTACTAGCGGAGTCGCCTACCAAAAGTACATCGATACCAGCGGAATCTAATAATTTTGCAAAAGTATAATCGTAGGCGGTAAGCATTGAAATCTTTTCGCCATTGGCTTTCATCTCTATTACCGATTTGGTAGTTACACGTTTGTATTCTTTTCTAACTGCTGACATTTCTTTTTGTAGTTTAAAAATCGCGGCAAAGATATAAATAATTAACAAATTAGCCAATTTGTTGATTAGCAAATTTCAAACTGTCTCTTAACGAAAAAAACTTTTCTCTTATTCTTCTAAAAAATAATTGCTACCTTTGCATCACGAACATCATATCTCATAGCGCTATGTATAGATTTGGACAACCTAAAAGTTTAGAGACAATTACTGCCAAAGATGTAATTGATAACAAATTATGGGTTTGGGTTTGGGAAGCAAACCTCGAAGAAGAATACCCCGAAGATTACCAAGTACCTGTATTGGGAATTGACAATTTAGAAAACGATTTTGCCGAGCCCATCATTACTTTCTACGTAAAAGGTCATAACGATTTGATAGCTTCAGCAAGTTATGATTTTTCTAAAGATTGTTTGTATGCCATTAGTATATGCTTTAAAAATGAATGGTTCTTGTTAAACAATTGTCCTTTTCTTGAAGATCCTATTGAATTGAGTGCTGCTATGAAGATTAAAAATCAAGAAAACCAAAGTTTTATCTGTCAGTCAAAATTAGAAGATATCGCATATCCTAAGTAAATAAATGAATATCAACATTAAAGAATCTATAGAAGAAATGACTGCTGCCTTATTGCGTATGGCAGATAATATTTGTTATAACAAAATTTCTCGTAAGGTTGTTTATTTTACAAGACTGATTAAAGAAAAACAAAAAAGAGAAGATTTTGAAGAGGCTGACAGAAATACTTTTCAACTTTATAAAAAAGGAAAATTCCTTACTGCTGAACAATTAGTAACCGAAATTAAAAAGCATCAGAAATATCTCAATGAGGTAGATCTCAATTTGTATTTTTCCTCTGCTGAAAAGACAGTAGTTTTAGTTTGCTTGATATTTACTGAGAAAAAGAATTGGTTTAGTTACAAACTTTCAGAAAGACTCATCTTTCATTGTGGCATAAGAATATCTCCAAGCTATAGCACAAATGAAGAAAAGGAAAAAATGGATGCCAATTGGCATTTAGATAAATTTTTCGCCAAAATGACAAAAGAAGAAATAAAATTTTTAGTGGTAGTATTTAGGCAAATATACCTCTCAATACAAAGGGTTAATGACGCAGAAAAAGAGGCGTACTTTTCTTTTTTTGCAGAAAGAATGAAATATTACCTATATGCTCAACGTTTATTGAAGAAAAAGACGCAGCAAGAAGAAATTAAATTGAGATATATTGCTATGTACGAAACGCTTAACAAATTTATCCTTTTTGTAAAAGAAAAGCCATACCCCGCTTATGAGTTAAGATATGAGATATTTAAGTTTACAGCTAATATATACAGCTATTTAGAATCAAAACTCTTTTTTAGCAATCGGAAAAAATATGCTTATGTAGAACATTACAATCAAAACGATTTACACGGTCAAACTTTTGATACGATTGAAGAAGTGCTTAACAAATTAGGCTGTCAAAACATCATAACCGATATTCACAACACTACAATATGATACCCCCTGAAAAAAACAGACGAGCTATAAAAGCTATACACAATTTGATGATTCGTTTAAAAATAAATATCGTTCAAGAATTACCTCATAGAGAACTTTATAACCTTATAGATGAATTAGAATATCTACCTATTTTGCTATTAAACAAGGAAGATAGGACGCAAGAATTTGAAGAGTATTTGAAAAAAATTTGTTCACAATTCCAATGTATGCGCATTTGGGAACAATATCAAAATGAGGAAGAGCCTTATTATTAATCAACACTCTACAATGTTTTTACACCTCCAAATTTGCTAACCCTCTAATTCACTAATTAATCATAATGTTTTTATTTTTCGACCTTTCCTATACACCTCTCTTAGAACTCCATTTGCCCACTGCCTATATAGGTGAAACGCAAAACGGATTCCTTTCTTTCTACAAAAAAGCAACTCCTCAAGTACTCGAAAGTTTAGCTAATTGGCAATTATCATCTGCCGAAAAAGAGGCTTTAACATTAGTAAATAATCTGCAAACCAATGTTCTTTACAATAAATACGCTAAAAAAGGAGAGACTTTTGAAAAACTATTCCAAAATCCTGCCACTAAAAAGTATATCCAAGAGCAAATAGAGGAACAAACTCACCAATTGCTTTTACTTATTGCTGAAAAAGAGCTATTTTTAACCATCAACTATTCCCCTAAGGACGATATTTCCAAAAAAAGACGCTTTATAACTAACGAAATACTCGAACCTCTATTAGTTTTCGAGAAAAAAGAAGAGGGTATTGCCTACCGCTTGTATATAGAAGAAAACGGACAAAAACACTTGCCTCATCAGTGCCAAATTGAACTGCTCAACAACACTCACACGTGGATTACTCTAAACCAAAAAGTAGTGCGTATCGCTCACATCAAAGCATCTCACTTGAAACCTTTCCTCAACAAAGAGGAGACTTTTATTCCTGAAAGAAATCTACAAGAATATTTTGACAAATTTCTTCAAAAAATTCTACGCAATACCCAAGTAGAAGCTATTGGTTTTGAAATCATCGAAAAAACAAGTCTAAAAAACACTGAAATAGAACTTATTCACGATTTTTTTACCAATCAGTACAAAATTGTACTTCATTTTGATTACGATGGCTATACTTTTAAAAGCAATCAAAACAAAAATGTACATTCTCAACTAAAAATTGACAAAAATAACCATATTACTATCTACAAATACAAGAGAAATACCAAAGAAGAAACTCAAATAAAGCAACACCTCACCGATATAGACTTCAATGAGGAAAGCGGCGTTTTTTCGCTACAAAACCCCGACCCTTTTGCGGCTTATTTTCACTTGCTACACCACCAGCAAAGGCTTAGTGAACAAGGATTCACCTTTCGCCCGTTTTTGGTAGACGGAAAAGAGGTGAATATGAGCACTTCAGAGCTTATTTATAGCAATACCAGCACCCAAAACGACTGGTTTGACCTTTCTATTGAGGTAAAACAAGGAGAAAACAGCTTCCATTTTAAGAATTTAATCGCCAATATCAAGGAAAACAATCCTATTTACACACTTTCTGACGGAAAAATCTTTATTATTCCGCAAGAGTGGTTTAGTAAATTCAGCAGTATTGCTAAACACAGCAAGCAACAAGGCGGAAAACTGCAATTAGCAAAGAATAATTATGCTCTTTTAGAGGCTATTCCTGAACTCAAACCGGAAAATATTGTCGAAAAGGTAACCTATACCCCCTCCCCTAACCTACGAGCAACCTTGCGACCTTACCAAGTGGAAGGCGTAGAATGGCTTTTACAACACTATCACAACGGGGTAGGCGCTTGTTTAGCCGACGATATGGGATTAGGTAAAACCTTGCAAACCATTGCTTTATTGGTTGCCATTCACGATACTCTCCCTCTAAAAGAAAACAACTTCACCGATCTCTTTTCGGCTACCGAACCTCAAAAAGAAACTCTAAAAGTATTAGTAATATTACCCTCGTCTCTGCTCTTCAATTGGTACGACGAGACCAAACGTTTTGCTCCTCATTTCAAATGCACCCAATACATAGGCAGTAGCAGCGAACGCAAAACAAAAATACGCCGGCTTACCAATTACGATGTGGTATTCACCTCCTACCCTATCGTGGAACGCGACGGCAAAGAACTCGAAAAACTCGAATTTAGGTATATCATTTTAGACGAGAGTCAGCGTATTAAAAACAAGAATTCCAAAACCTTTAAAGCAATCAATGCCTTGAAAGCTGAGCATCGCATCGCTCTCAGTGGAACTCCTATAGAGAATGCTCTAAGCGATTTATGGGCACAAATGCAGTTTATCAACCCCGGTCAGTTAGGTACTTACAATTTTTTCCACAAACATTACGAGGTAGAAATCAGCAAGAAAAAGAATCCACAAGCCTTAGAAGAACTCAAAACTTTGGTAGGTAAACACATTTTGCGCCGTACCAAAGAACAAGTACTCAGCGATTTACCCGATATAGAAGAACAACTCGCCTACTGCCCTATGAGCGAAGCCCAAGCCCAATGGTACGAGAGAGAAAAATCTAAAGTACGCAACCAGCTATTAGAAGCCTCAGAGCCCATCAGCGAGTTCAATGCCCTGCAAATGCTCACCAAATTGCGACAGATAAGCAACCACCCTGTATTGGCAGATGCCCAAAGCACTATCCCTTCAGGTAAGTACCAAGAGGTAATTAGCTATATGGAAACACTCCACACCGCACAACACAAAGCACTTATATTCAGTAGTTTTGTAAAACATTTAGAACTCTTTGAAGCGTGGTGTAAAACCCATAAAATAAAGTACGCCAAACTCACGGGAGCTACTGCCTCTCACGAGCGAAAAAGCCAAGTAGAAGCCTTTCAAAACCAAGAAGATGTGAACTTCTTTTTTATCTCACTCAAAGCTGGTGAAGTAGGACTCAACCTCACAAAAGCCTCGTATGTATTGCTATTAGACCCTTGGTGGAATCCGTTTTCCGAACGCCAAGCCATTGCACGCGCCCACCGTATAGGGCAAGAAAACAAAGTGAACGTCATCCGATTTGTAAGCAAGGATAGTATAGAAGAAAAAATTATCAAACTACAAGAAAATAAAACCGAACTATTTGAGAATGTAATAGATGAAAATCACATCGTTAGAGATATTATCTCCCAAATGGATAGCCTATTGGAATAATTTTTGTAATTTGTTCATTGTTAATTCTCAATATTTTTTTACCTTTGCGCATTATGAAGATTAAACTATTTCATTTACAGAAGAACAAACGTTTCAACTATACCCCTCGTTACTACGAAGGAAAGGAACAAGGCAACGCTTTTGAAATGGGGTCACGCATTCGCCGAGACCGCGAAACAGTAACCAATCATTTTACTGAAGAATGGCGTGCTATCCGCAACGAGAGTAGAAACAAAAAAAATGCAGGTACAAACAAAACCTTTTGGATTGTACTAGCAATACTAATACTTATCACTCTCTATTTTCTTGATTTCGACCTATCTATATTCAAACACAACTAATGAAAAAAACAATACTAATAAGTTTAATAGTCGTGCTTGTAGTGGCAGGTATAGGCTATTACCTCAAACAACGCCAAGAAGAACAGCAAGTCGCTCAAAAAGTGTACAGCGAAGTAAAACAAGGCTTACTGATGATTTCTAAAGAATACAATAAAGGCGTTGAAAAAGTAGAACTCCTACAGCAATATGAGGAAGCAAAACACAAAATAATAAAAGAAGAACCTAAATAATAATCTTATGAAAATAAAAAGCTTAGTAATCCTATCAGCAGCTTTTGTATCAATGAGTATAAGTGCTCAAACCTCTTTTGAGAAATTAGAAGCTAATAAAGATATCAATACGGTGGTAGTCTCTCAAAAAATGTTTCAAATGCTCTCTAAAATAGATAGTAAAGATGCTGATGCTAAAGAATTTATGGAAGTAGCCAACAAGCTCAAAGGAATGAAAATATTCACTACCGAGAATACCACAGCAGCTACCCAAATGAAAACTGAAGCCTTAGCTTATGTAAAAACCGCTGCACTATCAGAATTAATGCGCGTTAAAGACAAAGCTCAAAACGTGAAATTCTACACCAAAGGAGGAAAAGATGCAAACAACGTAGCCGAACTCCTAATGTTAGTAGAACCCTCAGGAACCTCTAAACAAACCGTTGTTCTATCACTCACAGGCGACATCAACCTGAATAAGATAGGCGTATTAACCAAAAATATGAACCTCCCTCAAGAGGTGAAAGACCTAAAGTAGCACAAAATGGCAAAATATGAATTGAAATTACCCTCAATGGGCGAAAGTGTAGCTGAAGCTACTATTACCAATTGGCTTAAAAAAGTAGGCGATCCTATTGAAGCCGAAGAAACTATTGCAGAAGTAGCCACCGATAAGGTAGACTCCGAAGTGCCTTGTGAAGTATCGGGCATCGTAGCCGAAATACTCTTCAAAGTAGATGAAGTAGTGAAAGTAGGACAAGTAATGGCTATCATAGAAACTGAAGCTGAAGCTAATGCACCACAGGCTACAGCCGAAATACCTACTATTCAACAAACGGCTAAAAACTTAACACAGCAAATCGCTGAGATAAAAGAAACACTTGCTGCACCTATTAATTTTAGCAGTAGTGAACGCTTTTATTCGCCCTTGGTGAAGAATATTGCTAAAAAAGAAGGTATCAGCCTTGATGAACTAAATCATATACAGGGTACAGGTTTGAATAACCGCGTTACCAAAGACGATATTTTAGGTTATTTAGCACATAGAACTCAAGCCCCTATCACAAGCACCTCTCCTATTTTTGCAACAACTACCTCTTCTTTTGTTGAGGGAGATGAGCGCATAGAGATGAGCCGTATGGGCAAACTCATCGCTGAGCACATGACAATGAGCAAGCAAACCTCAGCACACGTACAAAGCTTTACCGAAGTTGATGTTACTCGTATTTGGCAATGGCGCAACAAGGTAAAGAAAGCCTTTGAAGCCCGTGAAGGTGAGAAAATTACCTTTACTCCTATCTTTATGGAGGCAGTAGCCAAAGCCTTGGTAGATTTCCCAATGATGAACATTTCGGTAGAAGGCAATACAATTATCAAGAAGAAACACATCAATATAGGGATGGCGACCGCCCTCCCCGACGGTAACCTCATTGTACCTGTAATTAAAAACGCTGATACTCTTAACTTGCGTGGAATGGTAAAAACTGTAAATGATCTTGCAGTACGTGCACGTGCAGGTCAGCTAAAGCCTGATGAGGTGAAAGATGGCACTTATACAGTTACCAATATAGGTTCATTTGGCACTTTGTTTGGCACTCCTATTATTAATCAGCCACAAGTAGGAATTTTAGCGATTGGTGCTATTTGCAAAGTCCCTGCTGTAATAGAAACTCCTGAAGGTGATGTAATAGGCATCCGTTACAAACTGATGCTCTCCCATAGTTATGACCACCGCGTGGTAAATGGTGCTTTAGGCGGAATGTTTGTACAACGTGTCGCTGAATATCTCGAAAAATGGGATATGAACAGAAATATTTAACAACTGATTATTTATAACAACAAAAAAATCTGAAAGTTCACTATGAGCTTTCAGATTTTTTCTTTTTAAGGATATTTAATTTAGTCTACATTATCGTGCAAGAAAGAATTGTTACGTCGGATCTGCATTTCACCTGCACTATCTTTACCTACTGTAGTACGCGATTGACCTGCACTACCAAAGGTATGATTGTAGGTTTTTAGGTTGGACGAACGTTTGTTAAGCACATCGGAGATGGGAGCGTCTATAGGGCTGAGTTTTTGTTCTTCTTCTTCAAACATTCTTGTTTGTACCCCTATAGAAGTATTGGGATTGTAAGGTTGAGGAGTTTCACCATCTTTATTACTTACAAACTCAGGTTGAGTTCTTTTTTCTACCACTGGCTGAGTATATTTTTCTTCAAACTCGATATTTCTCACATACATATCAAATATATCTTCTTCTTTTACAGAAGATTTATTTGTGTATGAAGGTTCATAAACTTCATCATCTCTCAAGGTATGAATAATAGGAGCATCGGGAGCTTTTGTTTGTGGTTGCTGCTGGATAGGTTGCTGCTGGATAGGTTGTTGTTGAGCAGATTGTCGTTGAACTGTAGATTGAGATTGGAATCTATTATCGAACTGAGTAGGGGTTGTTTTATCGACAATTACAAAGGCATCGTCGGGGGTTACTACTTCGCAATCTGTCCAAATATTAAATAGGTCGGAAAGGGAAAGTTCTTTTTTAATTTCGGGAACAGCAGGGGTAGGATAAGCAATATTATCAGGTGTAGTGGAAATAGAGGTTTTTACTACGGCTCCTTTTTGCTCGGTTAAATCGCGAATAATAGTTTGGTTTTCTTCGAGTACGTGAATTACGCGACGAGGTTCGGCATTTACGATTTCTTGTTGTTGTTCGGCGTCAAAACCAGTAGCAATCACGATTACTGAGATAGCTTCTCCTAAACTTTCGTCTACACCTATACCATAGATAAGGTCGGCCATATTATCGCCTGCTTTTTCTTGGATATACCCCATAATTTCATTCACTTCGCGTTGAGTAGCTTTTCTATCTCCATAAGTAATAAGGACGAGAGCATTTTTAGCTCCTGTAATTTTATTATCGTTTAATAGAGGAGAGTTTAAGGCAGCTCCTACAGCCTCAGAAGCACGATTATCACCTTCGGCTATTGCTGCTCCCATAATAGCGGTACCTCCGTTTTCAAGTACAGCGCGAGCGTCACGTAAATCTATGTTAACCAAGTAGTGTTTGCTAATTACTTCGGCCATACCTCTAGCCCCTCTAAGGAGGATTTCATTGGCTTTTCCGTATCCTTCTTCTACGGTGAGGTCGTCGTAAATTTCGCTTATTTTATTATTATTGATAACGATAAGAGAATCTACACAGTCGCGCAATTTTTTAATTCCTGCTTGAGCTTGATGGCTGCGTTTTGGACCTTCAAAATTGAATGGAGTAGTAACGATAGCGACGGTAAGGATCCCCATATCTTTGGCTTGTTTAGCGATAACAGGCACAGCTCCTGTACCTGTACCTCCTCCCATACCAGCGGTAATGAATACCATTTGAGTATTTCCTTCTAAAGCGCGCTTGATATCTTCGATACTTTCAACAGCGGCTTGTTCTCCAATTTCGGGATTAGCGCCAGCTCCTAATCCTTCGGTAAGGGTAACACCTAACTGAATGCGATTAGAAATAGGGCTATACTCAAGAGCTTGGGCATCGGTGTTACACACAACGTAATCTACGCCTTTTATGCCTTCGTTATACATAAAATTCACGGCGTTACATCCTCCACCTCCTACGCCAATAACTTTGATATAGTTACTGTTGTTTTTAGGAAAGTTAAATTGATAGTTTTCTTCCATATCTAAATCATAATTATTTGTTTTATACTTTATTCGTCGTCGTCAGTTTCTCCTATATATTTAGAGATAAATTTATTGAATTTTCCCCAGAAACTTTCGCTTGTTTTAGGAGTTTCTTCTTCGTCGTCACCGACGGGTTGTAGTACTTCTTGAGTAGAGGTAATTGTATTGCCTACTACGGTAAGATTTTTTGGTACAGGTTCTATTGGGTTTTCTTGAAACAGAGGTTCTGTATTTTGATTTTGTGAAGCTTCATTAGCTTCTTGAGCTTTGAGTTCTTCTAATCGTTTTTTGAATTGTTCTTCAGCTTCGTTTTCTATAGCGCTCATTACCAACCCAATGGCTGTAGCATAGATAGGGGAAGTAAGTCGATTATCGGAATTACCAGCTAAGTGTTCATCGGGGTAACCTATGCGTGTATCCATTCCGGTGATATACTCTACTAACTGAACGATGTGTTTGAGCTGGCTACCGCCACCGGTAAGAACAATGCCTGCAATGAGTTTCTTTTTAGGTTCTTCGTGGCCATAACTTTTAATTACGTTGAATACTAAATTGATAATTTCACTCACGCGAGCGTGTATAATTTTAGAGAGGTTTTTAAGGGATATTTCACGAGGTTCTTTACCTTTAATACCAGGTATAGAGACGATTTCGTTGTCGCGATTTTCGCCAGGCCAAGCAGAGCCGTACTGTACTTTTAGCATTTCGGCTTGGCGTGCTAATATACCACAACCTTCTTTGATATCTTCGGTAATGACATTTCCTCCCAAAGGAACTACGGCTGTATGGCGAATAATACCATCTTTAAAGATTGCTACATCGGTAGTACCCCCTCCTATATCTACTAACACAACACCGGCATCTTTTTCTTCGTCGCTGAGTACTGCGCTTGCTGAAGCTATAGGTTCTAAGGTGAGCCCTATGGGTTTCAAGTTAGCCATTTCTACGCAACGAGAAATGCCTTTTATAGCGTTGATTTGGCCAATCACTAAGTGGAAAGTAGCATCTAACCGCGATCCCATCATACCGATAGGTTCTTTGACATCGGGGTTGTTATCGACTTTGTAATCTTGAGGTAAAGCGTGGATAATTTTCTGACCTGGAGATAAGGTGATATTATAAACTTGTTTTTTGAGTTCTTCTAAGTCTTCAAAATCTATCAGTTTATCAGGATCTTTACGTGAGATATAATCGGAATGAGAGCGACTGATGATATTTTGCCCTGCAATACCAGCCACTACATTTTCGATTTCTAAGCCTGTTTTTTCTTTTGCATCTTGGACAGCATCCATTATAGACTGGGTAGTTTGGGCGATGTTGTTCACTACGCCCTTGTTTATACCTTCGCTTTTTGCTTGTCCGTATCCTAAAATCTGAATTTTACCATATTCATTTTTGGCACCTACCATAGCTACAATCTTGGTAGTACCGATATCTAACCCAACGTAATACTTTTTATATTTCATTTTTTCACGTAAAACAATCACATATCTCTATGAGATTGATAATTTTTTGTTTGTTATTATATTCTTGAGGAATTAGGTAGTTTTATCGACAACTATAGCTTTGCAGGTAGCAAAGATAAGTAAAAAAGCAATTTGTATAGTAGTTTTTTATCAATAAGTTATTAACAATCTTATAAACTATTGAGAATCATTGTTAAAGAAAATGTTAAAAAATCTGTTAATAACTTTTTACTCTCTATTTTGAGAGGCGTTTTCGTGCTTTTTCTAAATCCTCGGGGGTATCAATTCCTATGGTAGGGATGTGAGTAAGGGCGAGGCGTATTTTAAAGCCATTTTCTAAGTAGCGGAGTTGTTCTAATTTCTCGGTCTCTTCTAACTGAGATGGAGGCAACTGAGTGAACTGTTGCAAAGCATCTTTGCGATAGGCATAAATTCCAATGTGTTTGTAGTAAGGCACAGCTGTATTGGGGTCACGCGGAAAAGGAATTACACTTCTGGAAAAATAGAGAGCTTCATTAAATTTGTTTACTACTACCTTGACATTATTAGGATTTGCAATATCATCGGGGTTGGTAATGCGTTCCATCAGGCTTGCTACTGCTATGTTTTTTTGAGGGTCGTTTGCAAAAATATCTATTACTTTTTGCAGATTTTCTTTATCGGTAAAAGGTTCATCTCCTTGTACATTCACGATGATATCTACTTCCAAATTTTTAGAAGCTTCAGCTAAACGATCACTACCACTATTGTGCTGTTTCTGGCTGCGAATCACACTGCCTCCTACTTCGCGAATTGCCTTTTCGATGCGATCATCGTCGGTTACTACATATACTTGGTCAAACAAGTGAGTATCAGCCACACGCTGGTAAGTATGCACAATCACGGGTTTGCCACAGAGGTCTTGCATCAGTTTGGCAGGAAAGCGTGTTGCCCCATAACGGGCGGGTATCATTGCTATGAGTTTCATATTTTATCTTGACAATAAGTATATTACTATAATTTGTAACACTATATTCAGAGGGAGTGCCCAAGCTAAAAATTTAGCTTTACGACGCATCTCTATGCTGTGTTGTATGTATTGTTTTACACGTGCTACCAATCTTTCGCTGCGTTTCTCGTAAGTATCGAGCAGAGGTGTTTTGTATATTTCGGCTACAAATCCCACTACGGGCACTTGTGAGAGCAGTAGCCACAATACTTGTTGAAAGACAGGAGGTATTTTAGAAATATATGTATTGAAAACCCCTTTTACTTGGTCGGTAGTTACTATTTTTTCAGTGCTTTTTTCAGCTTTATCTACAATAGCTGCGCATATTTTATGAATAAAAGGTTCAAATTGATTAAAAACATACAAAGTATAATCTAATTGCAAGAGAGAAAGCATACGTTTTACCGCCAAAAACACAAAAAAACCTCCTAAAAGTACTACAATAGCTAAATAAAGTAATTGTATATATTCAAATTTACTTGAAAATCCTATTATACAGCCCGCTATAATAAGGAATAAAAAGTTTAGCAAGAATAGTACTATGATACTTCCTGAGGATTTCATTCCAGAGGTTACCCCCAGTAGAGTCATTTCTTTGAGTTTCTCAAAATAGGTAGTAGCACCTTGTAGTTTTTTAAGCCCAGGTGTAAGTTCAAAAGTAGTGTCGACGTTTTTAATGTTGTTGTTCATTGTGTTATGGTTTTAAAATAAGTAATATTACAAGTGTTAGAGGCATTAGAAAATCAGGGAGAATAATCCATACATTCCCTTTGTTGAAATTGTGTTTTTGTTTCATTTCAACGATGTGTAACAAAGCAGCTCCTATCAAAAATACGCTAAAAGGGATAGTAGTTGCTAACCAAAAACCATCGCGAAACCAATGGCATACTATTCCACAAATACCTATTCCTAAGGACACAAAACCTAATTCTTTTTGAAAACCGTTAGATACCCACCCTATAGTTTTAGCTACTTTCTCACTGAGTATCGAGTGGCCTACAAAGTTAAACAACCCAAAAAAGCCTACTCCATAAACCAAATGGGTGTATAATGCAGTATATACAAAGCTTTCATCGAAAGAAAAAGCATATAGTACAACAGCTAATAACCAACAGATAAGGTATACAATAAGATATATCATAGTATTCTTTACTTTAATTTTCTTGATAATTTTTCTGTTCCAAACTCATCATATAAGAAAACTGGAAATGCACTCAATACGCCTACTTCATTAGGAACTTTATATTTTTCTTTTTGTTTTTCAAAAATAGATGATTGAGAAAAATATTTGGTAGGGAATCTATAATCGTCTGTTACAATATAGTTCATTTTACAAAGATGTGCTTCTGACAACTCTCTCCATATTTCTTTATCATACCTATTAAAATCTATATACTTAGGATTGCATTCTCTGTTTACTTGTTTTTTATATTGATCATTGCATTTTGCTATCTTGGTTTTAAAATCTTGTAGCGTAGTGTAATGCTTTAAAGCTTCTAACATAGGATAACTTACATAGAGTTTACCATTTTCGGTTTCATTATCAAAAGTACTGAATAAGACCTCTAATTTAGTATTTGAAGCATTAGAAGCGTGAGCATCATAATCAAAAAACAAATAAATCTCAGAAAAAGTATTTCTATCAAATTTTTGCAGTTCTTTTATACGGTTTTTCAACAATGTAAAAACATCTAAATCTCTATCTTCTTTTATCTCATTGTAAAGAGCATAAACCACTGTTCCAAAAACGCAAGTAATAACTGTTTTATCATCAAACAAAACTTTTTGCATACTTTCTACAACACTCTCTTCTCTTTTTCCCTCCATTACAAAAAGGATATTATTTGAGGCTAAATCCATTACTTTTATATATTTTTTCGAGATTATGGGCTTCTCTCAGTTCTTTGTCGGTTGCGTTAGCCAAAGAAACCATACGCTCTTTATCCATTATAAAATAACAATCAGGGCGCAGCAAATCATTGGTCATAATTGAGGTATTATGAGTAGTGAGAACAAACTGAACGCCCGCTTTTTTCAATTCTTCTACTATAAGTTTAGAGAGTTCAAAATGATAAAAAGCGTCAAACTCATCAATAAACAAGAAAGAAACTTTTCCTTTTTCGCGTATATCCTGAAACCAAACATAAAACAAAGCTAACGATTCTGTACCTGTAGAAGCTATATCCCAAAAAGGAATTTTTTTGCCTTTAAAATCAAAAACTAACATCTTTTTACCCAATATATTCAGTACCTCTAACTTACACTCTACCCCTGCACGGTTTAAAAATGTTTCAAAATCGCGGACATTATTTCGCTTGATAATATCTTCGGTAATGCCTCCCTCTTTAGTATCTAAACCTATATAGCTCGTATCTCTTAAGGTACGAAAGAAAAGCATCTTCTCTACAAATACAAAAAATTTTTTAAATGTAGTATTAATAACATTATCTTCTAAAACAGCATTATTTCTAATGTATTTTAACACTGAAATCTCTTGATTATGTTCTAAATCAGTATTCAATGTAGCTGCTCCTTCAAAATTTATAACTGCTGTGTTACTTTTTTCTCTATCAATAGTTGCTAAAAAGGCATCATCAATCCAAAAAGCTTCATAAATGATAGTTTTATGATTACTTTTCCGATATGTATAAGTTACTTTTTGTCCGTTGATAATAAATTCATAGTAAAATTCGGCACAAGCACTTTCGCTATAAGCATTGATATAATTACTATAATTCCATTCTCCTTTCTTTTTATCAGTAAGATGTTCAATAATATCAAAGATAGCAAAGCCTAAATTAGACTTCCCTACGCCATTCTTGCCATATACAATAGCATTATTGATGCAATTATCCCTAATGCATTCCTGATTGAAGTCGTACTTATTGACTTTGGTAAAATCTATTTCAAAGTTCTCTTGAAAACTTTTGAAATTAGACACTCTAAATTTAGTTAGCATCTATCTTATAATTATTATAAAGGGACTATCTTTCTTGTGAGTTAGACAGTCCCTTTCATTATACATTCATTTTTGAGTTGCTTATTCTGCCACTTGGGGTTTCATTTTGAAGTCCTCCATAAACTTAGTGGTGTAGTTACCAGCTAAGTAATCGGGGTCATCCATCAGTTGTAAGTGGAATGGAATAGTGGTTTTCACACCTTCTACGACAAACTCATCTAAGGCGCGTTTCATTTTGGCAATTGCTTCCTCACGGGTTTGCGCTGTAGTGATAAGCTTGGCTATCATAGAATCGTAGTTAGGTGGAATTACATAGCCGCTATATACGTGAGTATCAAGGCGTACTCCGTGCCCCCCTGGTGCGTGCAAAGTAGTAATTTTACCTGGTGATGGGCGGAAGTCGTTATAAGGGTCTTCGGCGTTGATACGGCACTCAATAGCGTGTAACTTAGGCGTATAGTTCTTACCTGAGATAGGCACACCAGCCGCTACTAATATTTGCTCACGAATAAGGTCGTAATCAATCACTTGTTCGGTGATAGGGTGTTCTACTTGTATACGAGTGTTCATCTCCATAAAGTAGAAATTGCGGTCTTTGTCTACCAAGAACTCTACTGTTCCTGCACCTTCGTATTTAATAAACTCAGCAGCTTTTACGGCAGCTTCGCCCATACGCTTACGAAGATCATCGGTCATAAAAGGGGATGGAGTTTCTTCAGTAAGTTTTTGGTGGCGGCGCTGGATAGAGCAATCGCGTTCAGAAAGGTGGCAAGCCTTACCATACTGGTCACCAACGATTTGTATCTCGATATGGCGAGGATCGACGATGAGTTTTTCCATATACATTGCATCGTTACCAAAGGCAGCGCCTGCTTCCTGCATTGCGCTGTTGAGAGCTTTCTCAAGGTCTTCCTCTTTCCACACATCACGCATACCGCGACCACCTCCACCGGCAGTAGCTTTTAACATCACAGGATAACCGATTTCGGCGGCTATTTTTTTAGCGTGTTCCAATGATTCTACAAGTCCATCAGAGCCTGGTACCGTAGGGACTCCAGCAGCTTTCATAGTAGCTTTGGCAGAAGCCTTATCACCCATTTTTTCAATCATTTCGGGAGAAGCTCCGATGAATTTAATACCGTGTTCTGCACAAATCTTAGAGAATTTAGCATTTTCCGAAAGGAAGCCATAGCCGGGGTGGATGGCATCGGCATTGGTAATTTCGGCAGCGGCAATAATATTAGGTATTTTTAAGTAAGAATCTTTGCTTGGTGGAGGGCCTATACACACGGCTTCATCGGCGAAGCGCACGTGTAAGCTATCGGCATCGGCAGTAGAGTATACAGCTACCGATTTGATACCCATTTCGCGACACGTACGTATCACGCGCAGGGCAATTTCTCCACGGTTGGCAATTAATATTTTTTTAAACATAGTTGTTTGGTTTAGGATGGATCCACTAAGTACAGAGGTTGGTCGAATTCTACAGGAGAAGAGTCGTCAACCAATATTTTAACTATTTTACCAGAAACTTCTGATTCTATTTCGTTGAAGAGTTTCATTGCTTCGATTATGCAAATGACAGTACCTTTAGAGATGGTAGAGCCTACTTCAACAAATAGCGGTTTATCTGGACCGGGACGGCGATAGAAAGTACCAATCATCGGCGATTTGATAGTGATATATTTACTATCGTCATCGGCGGGGGTTGCAGGTTTGCTGTCGGCAGGTTCAGCTGCGGGGAGTTGTTGTACAGGCATTGACTGTTGCAAAGGCAACTGAGGTAGTTGTTGAGCTATAGGCAATTGTTGTACGAACACTTGCTCTTTGCCACTTTCATCAGGGTTTGTTTTAATGGTGATTTTTACATCTTCCATTTCCAATTTCACTTCGCTTGCCCCTGACTTGGCAACAAACTTAATTAAATTTTGAATGTCTTTTAAATCCATACGTTATATATTATATATTGTATTCTTTCTATAGTTGTTATTTATTTGTGATAGAGGGGTCCATCGTAAGCCCATTTGAGATAAATAGCTCCCCAAGTAAAACCGCCTCCAAAGGCAGCTAATACAATATTGTCGCCTTTTTTGAGTTGGTTTTCGTAGTCGTTAAGAGCTAAGATGATAGTTGCAGAAGTAGTATTGCCGTACTTATAGATGTTGAGCATTACTTTTTCGGAAGGTAAGCCCATACGCTCGGCAGTGGCATCGATAATACGTTTATTGGCTTGGTGAGGAGCGAGCCATTGTATATCGTCGCGTGTTAATCCATTGCGTTTGATGAGTTCTTCGGCGACATCGGCCATACCTGTAACAGCATATTTGAATACAGTTTTGCCGTCTTGGAATACAAAGTGATCTTTGTTAGCCACTGTTTCGGCAGTAGTAGGACATAGAGAGCCTCCAGCTTTGATGTATAAATAATTACGCCCTACCCCATCGCTTTTGAGGAGTTCATCCTGTATCCCTAAACCTTCATAATTAGGTTCAAAGAGAGCGGCACCACCTCCATCGCCGAAGATGATACAAGTAGCGCGATCGGTGTAATCGATGATAGACGACATTTTATCTGCCCCCACCAAGAGTACTTTTTTATAACGACCTGACTCTATGTATTTAGCAGCTACTGAAACGCCAAATAGGAAGCTTGAGCAAGCGGCTTGCAAATCGAATGCGAAGGCATTGACAGCGCCTATTTGAGATGCTACATAAGGACCTGTAAGGGCTACAGGCATATCGGGGGTAGCCGTAGCCAAAATAACTAAGTCTATTTCTTTGGGGTCAAGACCTGTTTTATGAATAAGGTTTTTAGCGGCTTCAATACCTAAAAAGGAAGAGCCTTTATCGGGGTCTTTGAGTATGCGTCTTTCTTTGATGCCTGTACGGGTGTAAATCCACTCGTCGTTAGTATCTACCATTTTTTCTAACATTGCATTGGTTAGAACATCTTCAGGTACATAGCCTCCGACAGCTGTGATGGCAGCGGTTATTTTCTCCATTGTATTAAATTTTGGGCAAAAGTACGTAATTATTTTTATTTAACAGCAAAAAGGAGTCAATTTTTATTCAGAATTCTTCATTTTGCATTGAAGACAGAGAGGCAGTTCTACTACAAAAGTTGGGCACAGATTGCACAAATTACACGGATTTTGACACGGATAAATTTCTATTATCAATTGTAATTTGGACAGATTGACAGTTGCCACTACTATATTTCACGGAATATGATGCAAAAGAGTCTGGGATTATTAATTTCTTTCTTTTAACATTGGCACGAACTGGAATGTACCATAATCGGTTTTGTGGAATTCTTTTTCGGAGATGCGTTCGTAGAGGGTCATTGTTTGGGTTTCATTGCCTATGGGGATTACCAAGCGACCTCCAATGGCTAATTGTGAGAGAAGTGCATTGGGTACGTAAGGCGCACCTGCCGTTACTAAAATACGATCGAAGGGTGCATCGTTGGGCAAACCTTTATAGCCATCGCCAAAATACATACGCACGGGTTTACTGATGAGCTTGGGCAACAGCATTTGGGCTTGCTTGAAGAGTTTTTGTTGGCGCTCGATTGTATAGAGTTTTACGTTCAAATACAAGAGTATGCTGGATTGGTAGCCACTGCCCGTACCTATTTCCAAGACTTTTTGGTGTGGGGCTACTTGTAGCAATTCGGTTTGAAAAGCGACGGTGTAGGGTTGAGAGATGGTTTGGTCTTCACCTATAGGGAAGGCTTTATCCTGATAGGCGTGGTCTTCAAAACTGCTATCCATAAACAAATGTCGAGGGATAGTACGAATGGCAGCTAATACGCGTTCATCTTTAATGCCTTTTTCTTTGAGTAAATTGGCTAATTGGTTGCGTAATCCTTGGTGTTTTAATGTGTCTTTCAGCGGTAGCATTGTTTTATTTTTGGGTACAAAATTCTGTCTTTTTTCTGAGGTAAAAAAACATTTTTGTTATTTTTTTGGTAAAAAAATTGATTTTTAAAAATTTATTTCTACTTTTGTAGCGGAAAAAACTAAATTAGCAAGAGATGAGACGTTTCAACAAACTATACTTCATCGTGCTCTTTTTATCGGCTACTGCTTGTAGGATTAGTGAAAATTCGACAGAATCTTCTCAAGTGGTGAACATAGAAGACAAGTATGAAGTAAAACTACCTAACTCTCTTACTAACCAAAACAATCTCTATGAGCAAGCTTCTTTGCAGTATGGTGATCGCAAAACCGACTTTTTTGTAGCGGTAATTGATGAAAACCGATCGGAAGTGAACGATATGCTCTATGAGGTTTTGAAAGATTCGTTGCACATTCGCAGCAAAAATGCTTTCGCCAAAAAGTTTAAGCTTAAAAATTACTTTGAGATTTGCAAAAAAGGTTGGGCTGAAGCCAATATGATGCGCCCTACTGCCAAGCAAATTACCGAAACCACTATCAATAAGTATCCTGCTATAGTAGTGGAGACTACAGAAGAAGTGAATGGTATGGGGGTGTTCTATGTGGTGGCTATCATCGAAACAAAGAAAACGTACTACCAGATTTTCACGTGGACGTTAGCTAACAAAAAAGAGAAACATTACCAACAAATGAAGGAGATTATCAATTCGTTTAAAGAATTATAAATATGTTAAAGGGGGGCGTTTTGCAAAACGCCCCTATTCTTTTCTCGGTGGCCGTTTGCTCTCTATATTAGGGCGATAGTACTTATCACCTATTTTTACTTCGCTGTCACGCTGCGGATAACCAAAGAAAGCGTCTATAGCTCTCACTTCGTTGGTTACTGCATCGTACTCATTGCCTTCTTTATCTACAAATAATATAGTATCACCATCGTAAACTAAGGTGTAATTACTCCATAAAGTTGATTCGTTTATAGCTGTATAACAAGCAGGTATAAATCTACTTTCATCTTCTTTACCTTTATAATATTTGAAATATCCTCTTTTATCACCTAAGTATAGGTTGAAGTTAGAACCTAATCTATCAATTACATCATAAATAATAGGCAAAACTGTTTCTCCTTGCTCGTTTAAAAATCCCCAACGCTTATCTTTTTCTACTAAAAATAATTCAGGAGTGGTATAATACTCTTTTTCTAACACCTTATATTCAACAGGAATCACAATTTTTCCGCGATTATCAATCGTTCCCCATAGTGAATCTTTTTTTACTCTGGCGATTCCTTTATCAAAAATATCGATGTGATCATAACAAGCAGGGACGATGATTTTCCCTTGACGTTTGATACCAAATTTACCATTTTCTATATAAGGAATAGCTGTTTGGATATCTTCTTCATTTTTATATGTGTTGAGCGATGAATATCCTGTTCCACCTGCACAAAACAAGAACAGACAGCCTCCTGTACTACTATAAGTATCCACACGCATATCGTTTTCAATATTAGGATATATCAATACTTTATAAACTGAGGAATAAAGGTATATAGGAAAGAAAGGCAACAAGCTACGCGATACATACTTCCAGCCGTCTTTTTTAAGTTTTCCTTTGATACTTTTAGTTCCTGTAAGTACTTTTCCTTCTTTAAAAATCTCATAATTCACGTGTAGTGAATCACCTTTAAACTGTAGTTGAAAACGCATCGGAATTCCTTCTTTGTCTAAATAACTATAAGGCAAAAAAGTGAAGCAATTACCTTTACTATCATCTGTTTCATAAGAATAAGCGTAATAAGTACGATTGTTTAGCACAGACATATCCATTTTGGTGCTACTACAAGCTACTATTAAGAGAAAGGGAATAAGGCAGAAGAGTTTTTTCATTTTTCTGAGAAAATTGAAACTACTTTTATAATCTATTTTAAATAAAGAAGATACAGGAATTACAAGAAGATTAGGTAATGATTTAGTAATAGTTCTTATTTTATTTGATTACACCTATTTTCTCAGTAACTTCTGGGTACAAAGAATAAACTATTTTTCTAACTTTCTCACTTACAATCAATTCTATTTTGTAAAAAACCTAATAGGTAATGATTTAGTTACGGAATTTAATTCATTGCTTTGCCTTATTTTTATTGTGTTTTAACTCACGATGCAAAGGTACAATTATTTTTTTAGCGAGCAAAAAAATATCAAATAAAGATCTGAACGGTAGGTTCAACTGCTAAGTGTATACGACAATAAAGTAGGTAAAATAACTATATTTCCATTACCTTATATTCATCACGAATTGCCTTATTTTACTTACACTTTCAAAAATATTTCTTATTTGAGTTCAAAATAATTTGGTTAGTTGCGTTATTTTTCGTTACTTTGCTCTCAATTAATAGTAACAACACAATTGCGTATGGAATTGAAAGATATGAAAATCAAAACCTTTAAGGAGTTTTTAGAAGATAAAACCAATCCTGTGGTCTACTGTCTGCTCAGTTCCAATGGTAAAGACTTCTTAGCCAAAGAAAGCTACAAGGTTGAGCTACATCAATACAACTGCCAGCACGACACTTTTACTATTGAAACCCCTGAAGACTCTTTTGATGCTTTTAATGAGTACATTATGGAGCATTCTCGCGACTTACTTGGTGAGCCTCTTACCATTAAGTTCTACCAATATGGCAAAGTAGTACAGCACTTTTCTGGGATTATCACCAGAATTTATTGCAAACGACAAACAGGCGGTGGCTATGGCACACTCTACATTTCAGGCAATGCACCGAGTATCCTCTTAGACCAAGGAAAAGCCTGCCATTCTTATGAGAATAAGACTCTTAAAGAAATTATTGCCTTAGTAAGTGAAGGTTATGATAATTCTGCTCAGGTTGATAGCTCTGCAGGGGTAAACACTACAAGAGCATTGCCTTATACGGTGCAATACAACGAATCTGATTACGATTTTATTTGTCGTTTAGCTAATTTGTATGGAGAATACTTTTATTACGATGGCTCTAAACTTATCTTTGGCAATAAACTCCAAGAGACTATTGAATTAGGTGAGAACCTGAACCTCATTGATGAGGATTTTACCTTAGAGATGAAACCGCAGGATTTTGAGTACATAAACTATGCTATAGACAGGGCTGAAGTTTATAGAAAGGACGCCGAAAGTGCTTCTTGTGAGTACAAAAACAATCCTATACAGACCGATGCCAAAAATGCTTCTAAGAAGCTCTTCAAAAAGATACCACAAAAGTATCACTCAGCTACCTCGTTAGAGCAATCGGATATAGATTTAGAAGAAGTAGTGCGTCAGGAAAGAGATTTAAGGGAGCTATCACTTAAAGTAACAGGGCGCAGTCGCGACCCACGCCTGAGGATGAACACCTTTGCTTGTCTTACCGACATCAATGCACGTGCGATGGAGACCTATAGAGTTATCAAAATATCACACTACCATAGCGGTATGAACTATGAAAATAGTTTTGAGGCTATCCCTATGATGCGCACGCCTGCAGATTATAATGCAGAAGCATTCCCCAAAGCAGAGCAACAGCCTGCTATCGTTAAAGATAACAACGACCCACAAGGAATGGGGCGCGTACGGGTACAGTTCTTTTGGCAGAAAGGCGAACAGCTCAGTCCGTGGATACGAATGATACAGCCTTATGCAGGTAGTGGTAAAGGATTTTATTTTATCCCAGAGGTAGGCGAAGAGGTAATGGTAGATTTTGAGAATGGCAATGCTGAACGACCATTTGTATTGGGGGCGCATTATAACGGCGCGGCAAAGAGTGGGTATAACCCAACGACCAAAGCTATACATACTGAGAGTGGTACAAAAATTGTACTTAACGATGAAGATGGAAGTATAAGGATTGAGGATGCGAGTCATAACATTTACGAGATGGACGGCAAGGGCAATATCAATCTTTATGCCCCCAATAATATCTGTATGAATGCAGGTAAAAACTTTGACTTAAGTGTGGGGAATAATCTTAACTTCACTATAGGCGGGCAGGCTACAATGCAGATATTGCAGCAAATGCTTTTAGAAACCCCTTTGATGAAGCAGATAGTTGCTAATTATGAGGCACGTTTGGGTAATGCTTTGCTCAGCTCTGACAACCTGATGAAGATAGAGGCAAAAGAGACCAACGTGGCAGGGGTGGAAAAACTCTTTATCCACTCAGATGAGTTGGCAACGGTAAACTCTAAGGGCTTGCTTGAGGTGAAAGGACAGCAAGGCACAAAGCATAGTAATAAAGCAGAAGAGTATGAAATAATAGAGACTCTCCCTGATACTTATGTTTTAGTGCATTTTAGAACTAAAAAAGATTGGAAAGGAGAATTTGGGTTTGATTGTTATAAAGAAAACAGCAATGTGAAAGGAATTAATGATACTGAGAAATATATAGATCTTATCGGAAAGTATTATAGTAAAACAGATGCTGAAATGCAAATAGAAAAACAAAACAATCCTTCTAACACTTATAGTTCATTTTTTATATCCAATCCCAATAGTTGGTATGTAAACAGAGGTGGTAATATAATAGAAAATTTCAAACTTGATGGAACCCAATATGGACATAGTGATGAATCACAAAATAAACTGAGAAAAGATTTTTCCCTTTTTAACTTTAAAATCAAGAATAAGAATGGTATTGAGCAAAATTTTACTCATTACAAGTCTTTTATTGCCTTATTTCCTAAAACAGAGAATTATGGAGTGAGTGAAGCTGAAATTGAGTTACAGATTAAATTTTTAAGTAAAGAAAAACCTGATTATTTAGTGTTTAAACTCAATGATGAGACAAAAGAACTAACTGCTGATCATTATTTTATAGGGATTGATAGATTAAAAATAGAGCGGCCTAAATCGGGTAAAAGAGAAACTATAAAAATTACTTGTAAGGCATTTCAAGTCATAGATAAAAATGGACAGGGAATAAAGTTTGACAAGGATATAGATATTAAAATATATGCCATTAAAGTAGATGAAAAAGGGAACAAAACAGAAAATTTAGCAGGCTGCATTACAATGATTGCACCTATTGTAAAAACTATCAATATACTTCCTGTTTATATAAAAACTATAATGAGAGATTATATTATTAGTAAAGATAATAATTTTAATTTCTTAAAAAAAGCTTTAGGACAGGCGTTGATCAAAGTAAATTTACTTGAAAAAGACCCTAACAGTGCTCAAGGAGAGTCTTTCTGTTTAAATTTACCTGCGCCTTATCCTTTTACAATTGTCTCTAAAACAATAACAGATAATAATGGATTGGATAATTTTGTCAAAAATGAATTTGAACGTAAATATTCTACTGTTTATACAAATTATTTTAAATTGTATTTTCTTGATCTTGAATATAAGGAACCTAATACTGAAGGAGCAGGAGGTTATTTTGATTCAGTATCTAAATGTGTAATGTTATTTAATGGGCACCAAAAGGAAACCATTGCACACGAGTGTTTACACGCTTTAGGATTGCCACATTCATTCTACTACCCATCAGAAATATATAAATCAAGGATGGAAGAAAAAATAAGAGATAAGAACTTTTTTGTATTCAAAGCAATGGAAACAAACAACATAATGGACTATTCACATCTGGGAGTAAACCCTGTTACAAAAAATCGAATAGACTCGCCAAAAGAGCGTTATCTTACGTGGCATTGGCAATGGTTAATAGTACGAGAAAGTACATTATTGGAATAAAAAATGATATTATGAGAATATTTATAAGCTTAATAATCATCACTCTATTTTTACAATGTAAAAATGCGCAAAGATATAGCATTGAAGTTAAAAACTCTTTAAAAGATACAATTATGTTTAAACGATTTGATTTTGAATTATACAAAAGAAACTATGAAGGTTATAAAGAAGATCCAACACGTCCCCCATTTTATATATTAGCAGATGGGAGTGCTTTTGAATCATTTGTAGGGGGAGATGATATATATTATCTTGTGATACCTCCTAAGCCTTCCTACCATTATTATATGTATTTTTATTACCCCAACGGAAGACTAAAAGAATATGGAGCTTTTGCAGGACTTAGAAGTACTGTAAAAATAGGTGTTTGGAGACAATATGATGCTATAGGAGATGAAACACAGGTAGATGAAGAAGCAAAATTTGAGAAATGGTCTTTTAATAAGGTTTTAGAGGTATTAGAAAAAGATGGAGTTATCAATTTGCGAACGGGAAAACATAGAGAAGCAAATGAATTAGACTTTGATTTTGATGAAAAAGAAAAAAAATGGACAGTGGCAGTTGTTAAAGAAGTAATAGATGTTTTTATTGATGTTTATTATGAATATATCTTTGATTGTGTAGCAGGGACATATACTCGAGAAGAATATGAACGCTATAATAATAAAGCAATGGATCTTTATGGATTACCCCAATTAAAAAATAGTAAAGAGAATAAAAATAGAACTATAAAAAAGTAGAATAAATTTTTATGTACTATGCCACAAATCATCACTGATACTGCAGAACTCAGTTGCGATCAAGGTACTGCAACAAGTAAACTCAATGTTACAAGTCAAGATTTTGTAACTATTGAGGGTAAAGCTATGGCTACTGAGGAGGACAAGCAAGCGAATACTAATATACAGCCCTTTAAGCAATGTAAACTAAAACCTTCTTCAGGTGGTTATTTACCTTGTGTGCCTGCTCCTATTCAATGGGAAGATACCGCAGAGAAAGACTCTATCAACGGACAAAAAATACTTACAGAAAGCTCCTATTGTATGTGCTCAGTTGGTGGTAAAATCACCATAAAAGATAAAGGACACAACGAAAATCACAATGCAGAATGACCTAATCGCTACGACTTCGGAGTGCGTTTTAAGCTCCCTGCAAGGGCAAGTTGTTTTGAGTGCCTAAACGCCTAATGCGTGCCTCAAAACACAACTTGCTCTGTTCCGGTGAACAGAAAATTCTCCCTAAAGGTCAAATTTTAATTAACTATAAGAAAGGGAGATAAACACTACAAGCACATAAAGTAATTTAGGGCATATTAGCAATATATTTAACCAATCACTTACTTACAAAGCTATTTACAATTCTATGTAAAGCTATATGTATATTTGTACATTACTTTGAATTTACGTATCAACGTAAGCAAGTACGTACGAAGGTAAAAACGTAATTAGGTAGCTACATAGTTTGAAATTTTTTATTCGACAATGGGAGGAAAAGCGGTATTCGTTTCAAAAAACAATCTGTAAGAAGCGGCATTTTTCTCATATTTGACATTTTTTTATTCGCTTAAAGGTCGGAATGAGCTGGTTTCGTTTCGAGTGCCATAAAAGGTCTGTGTTTAGCTTCTGCAAGGTTTTTCAAAAAAATACTACCCGCAGGACAACGGACAAGGGCTGGAGATTTTTTTGAAAACCCATCGGGCTTGACCTTGCAAGAAGCGTTAAGAACACAGAAATACCTTTGCACTCGAACAACGAACCGCCATTACGTGCCTTAAGTGTTTAAAACAGGGAAAATAGGTAAGCCTTAATAACACTCTTATCTTTGTGAGATAGCTTTCTGTAAGGCAACAAAAAAATCCATTGACACATCTCTTTTTGAAATGTTATCAATGGATTTTAATTCTAAGAAGAAATTTGTTAGTTATCCTATCTTTAAATTCTTTAATCGTTCAGCTGCAATTTCCATATCCTTGCTAATTTTCTCATTGGTGATTTTAGCATAAATCTGGGTAGTTTTGATATTCTTATGTCCCATCATCTTACTAACACTTTCCAAGGGAACTCCTTCTGTTAAGAACAGAGTACCAAAGGTATGGCGTGCCCAGTGAAATGAAATGGGTTTTTCACGAATGATGTTACAATCTTTCATCATCTTTCTGATTAAGAGATTGCAATTAGTGTTGGAGGGCGTAGGAAACAATGCCTCAGTACGAGTCGTACCCTCATATTTTTCAATAATTTTCTCGGCTATATCTAATAGGCGTACATTACAGGGCACATCGGATTTCTGACGTCGTTTGATAAGCCATTTGTTACCGTCAAAGAACGATTGTAAGTGACTTTTCTTGAGCTGCTTGATGTCAATGTAAGAGAAGCCTGTAAAGCAACTAAAAACAAATAGGTCTCGTACTAATTCAGCAGAAGCACTCTTAGGATGATATTGTAGAAGAGCTTCTACTTCCTCTCTAAGCAAATAGCCTCTGTCTTTCTCCTCCATAGAACTTATATAATTCTTAAAAGGATTGCGATAGATGATACTCTTGTCTATAGCTATTTCTACCATTTTACAAAGGGGCATCATATAAACCCATATTGTGTTGTGAGTAAGACTTTTATTAACTCTAAGATAGAAATCAAAATCGTTGATAAAGTCTTCTGTAAGCTCTTTGAAAGAAATATCACTTCTGTGGTATTTGTACTGGATAAACTCACTCAAATGAGTGTATACATTTTCGTATTTGTTGAGCGTACTATAACTTCTAACACCTTTTTCTACCATCAAGGCAAAGTCCTCTTTAAACTTCTCATAGACTTTTAGCAAGGAATCTTCCATTACTCCTATACCCAAGAAAGTAGCTTTTAGCTTCTGAGCAGTAACCACTCCCTCGTACTTCATCAACTCCTCATAATGAGTAATGATACGTGAGCGAATTTCTTCCAGCTTGCGATTGAGTTGGGTAGCTTCTTCTGTTTTACCTGTTACCCTGCCGTATTTCAAATCCCATTTCTGTGGAAGGATTTCAAGTTTGGTACTAAACTGAGCTACTTGATTGTCAATGGTAATACGCCCCATAATAGCAACCTTACCATTCTTCTTTGGGGCATTCTTTTTAAGGTAGAACAATACCTTAAAAGTTGAGCGCTTTACTTTTTTCATACTCTAATTTTTTAATTTGCGAAAGTACTTTTTATCAAGTTACTGTACAATATGAAAAAAGGTGTAAAACACTGAAATATAACCTACTAATAAAAAATATTTTTCAAGGTATTAGGTAACGATTTAGAAACCTAATTTTGAAAAAAACTATCTAAAACATCTAAGACTCTGTCTTCTCTTATCTTCCTGTCAAAAAATTAATCCTCTTTGTATGAGCTAATTACATTATTTTTTGTAGTTTTGCTTTTTATTCGTAATTTTCTGAGATAATTGTAGGATTTTCAGATCGCATTGCGGGGCGCTTAGTCTCTAAGTTGGGTTTATAAAAACTGTTATCAATCTTTACTATGCATTCCTTCCCCAACTTTTCACCCATAAAAGTTTCCCACTTGTTTAAATGAACTATTTGCAAATCATATTCATTACCTTTGTGATCTATAAAAAGAGGCGTTATTCCATCGTATACTAATATATAATCTGAATTAAGAGTGCGCTTTTCTATTTTGGTATATACAGCAGGAATAAATAAATAAGGCATTTGAGATGGAGAATTAGTGTAATAAGTAAAATACCCTACTTTATTACCTATCCCTAAAATGTAACTTCTCTCATTAGATTGTTTTTCTATATAACTATAAATAAGAGGCAATATAGGCACTCCTGAAGGTTCTAAAAATCCGTATCGCCTTTCTTTTTGTGCTATAAAAAAAGGGTGACTGTCTACTGATTTGTCATATTGCAAAGCATCGTATTCTAAAGGAATAATCATCTGACCATTTTTATCAATTGTACCCCATTTTCCTTCTCGTTCTACAATAAAAAACCCATCGGTATAAGCACTGATATAATCATATTGAGCAGGTATGAACAATTTTCCTCCCTTGTTGATACCATATTTACCATTTTCAAAAAAAGGAATCATCAGCTCTTCATCATTGATACGCTTATAAATATGTTTCAATTTATAGGAATAACCAGTTCCTAATACAGCTAATACAGCCCCTTCTCTATCTACATAAGTATCTACTCTCAAATTTCCTTCTTCAGTAGGGCGCAAACGCAGTCGATGAATATAAATCCTCATATAAATAGGAAAATAAGGTTCTATTTCACAAGCAGCATAATAGCGCCAAAAGCGCCGTTTTTGCTTACCTTTAAAGCCTCTTACTACGGGAATAGTTGAGTCATTAGCAATTGAGTCGTAAGTTACAAACAAAGAATCTTTTTTAAAACGCAACCGAAAGCTATTTATTAGTGCCTTTTGCTGTTGGTACTCCAACGGTACAAAAGGAAATTTACGTTCATTTTCTTCCTCCTTTTCTTTAGAAAAAGCATAAAAAGACACATCATTTAGCACCGTCATATCTACTGTTTTACAAGCGATAAGTAAGAAACATAATATAAGGGGAAGGAATGTTTTCATAGATAAGAGATAAGAGATAAGAGGTAAGAAGAAAAATTAATAATAATAATAAACTTTGCCAAAGGTGCGAGCCGCACGGGCAGGGAAACTTTGGCAAAGTTGGATATTATAAAGAATTATACTTTCTTTACTATAAAGTAGTTTTTCTTTCCGCGTTGTAATAGGATAAATTTACCATCCACAAGGTCTTTTTCACCTATTTGGTAGTCTTCACCTACTTTCTCTTTATTTACCGAAATAGAATTTTCTTTCAAGGCACGACGAGCTTCGGAATTAGAACTAATGAAGCCTGTTTTTGCTGAAAGAATAGCAATCATATCAAGTCCGCTAGCGATATCGGCAGCACTTACTTCGGCTTGAGGTACGCCGTCAAACACTTCTAAGAAAGTTTTCTCGTCTAAAGTGCGCAAATCGGCAGAAGTAGAGTTACCAAAGAGGATTTGTGATGCTTTTTTAGCTTTCTCGAGTTCTTCGCGCCCGTGTACTAATAGGGTGAGTTCTTCAGCCAATTTGTTTTGCAATACGCGCAAGTGAGGCGCCTCGGTGTGCTGTGCGATGAGACTATTGATTTCCTCTTTGCTGAGCATTGTAAAGATTTTAATATAGCGTTCGGCATCGGCATCGGAAGTATTAATCCAATATTGGAAGAACTTGTAAGGTGAAGTTTTCTCGGGGTCGAGCCATACGTTACCGCCTTCACTCTTACCGAATTTAGTACCATCGGCTTTGGTAATCAGCGGGCAAGTAAGGGCATACGCCTTTCCTCCTGCAATGCGACGAATGAGCTCGGTACCTGTAGTGATATTTCCCCATTGGTCTGACCCTCCCATTTGTAAAGTGAGATTTTTCTCTTGATAGAGATGCAAAAAGTCATAACCTTGCAAGAGTTGGTATGAGAATTCAGTAAACGACATCCCATCGGTATTTTCATTGGGGTCGAAACGTTTTTTCACTGAATCTTTAGCCATCATATAGTTCACAGTGATGTGTTTACCAATATCGCGGATGAAGGAGAGAAATGAGAAGTTTTTCATCCAATCGTAGTTATTCACGAGCTCTGCGCGATTGGGAGCGGTACTTTCGAAATCGAGGAATTTTGCCAATTGTTTTTTAATACCCTCTATATTATGTGCTAATACTTCTTCGGTAAGCAAATTGCGTTCAGCCGATTTACCTGAAGGGTCGCCTATCATTCCTGTTGCCCCCCCTACAAGTGCATAGGGTTTATGACCGCGATTTTGGAAATGGCGCAACATCATCACGCCCACTAAGTGACCGATATGTAACGAATCGGCTGTAGGGTCAAACCCCACATAAGCGGCGCGTAATCCTTCCATAAGATGTTGTTCAGTTTCAGGCATTATATCCTGAATCATACCGCGCCAACGCAATTCTTCTATAAAATTCTTCATTAGTTTTTGTTCGTTTATAATTTATAATTTGGGCAAAGGTACAAATTAATTGAGAATTAACAAGAAGACAATCTATAAAAACGAATATCATTCAAGTTTCTCACGATTTTAGACGAAAGAAAAATATTAACATTTATTTAGAAATAAAGAAATCTTATTTTTTCATAAGATGGTAATATCTTTTTCTTAAAAAATAATTAAAATATTTCCATCAAAAAAACCTTTATTTTTCGATTTTTGTATTTTTTAGATTGAAAAAGCACTTTTTCAATTAAATTCTTTTCGATTGATTGATAAAAGGTTACAGAAATCGAAATGTTAAAATTTAAATTTTGTTAATAAATTTATTCGTTAAAATTTGGCAGTTTATTAAGAACTTCCTACCTTTGTCGAAAATAAATTTTTATTAAATGAAAGTAAAAGAATCAATGTTGCTATTCGTTTTGTTACTATGCTGCACTGTAGCAATGGCACAAACGAGAGTATCTGTAACAGGTTCTGTTACAGGTAACGATGGACTGCCCCTTCCTGGGGTGAGTGTGGTTGTCAAAGGGACAACTCGTGGCGTTTCAACCGATTTTGATGGGAAGTACGAAATTCAAGTTGCTCCTAATGAAGTACTTGAATTTAGCTCTATAGGCTATGCTTCTCAGCTTAAAAAGATTGATACTAAAAAAGGGACGTTTACTTTAAACATCGTCCTTAAAGAAGAAGCGCAACAGCTTGGCGAAGTAGTAGTTACGGCGTTAGGTATCAAGCGTGAACAAAAGGCTTTGAGCTACAATGTACAACAGGTAAACGCCGAAGAGCTTACTAAAGTGAAAGATGCGAACTTTATCAACTCGCTCACTGGTAAAGTAGCGGGGGTAACGATTAACCGCAGTTCTTCAGGCGTAGGAGGTGCTACCAAAGTAGTGATGCGTGGTGCTAAATCTATTGAAAAGAGCAACAACGCGCTTTATGTGGTAGACGGCGTACCTATGCTCTCCACCACTTCTACTCAAGGTAGTGGTAGATTCAATTCACAAGGAACTACCGAAAGTATTGCTGATATCAACCCTGACGATATCGAAAGTATGACCGTACTTACAGGGGCATCAGCTGCTGCGCTCTATGGTTCGGCTGCTGCCAATGGGGCTATCCTTATCACTACTAAAAAAGGTAAAGAGGGCAAAATGAACATTCAGCTATCTTCAAACACTGAATTTGCCAATCCTTTTCTCTTACCTGAATTCCAAAACAGCTATGGCAGTGATGGCAAAGTAACTTCTTGGGGAGCTAAATTGCCCAGCGATGCCAGTCGTTACGATGTGAAGGACTTCTTTAGAACTGCCACTACCCTTACCAATTCGGTAGCGCTTTCTGGAGGTACTGAAAAGAATCAAACTTATTTTTCAGCAGCTTCTACCAATGCCGAAGGGTTGGTACCTAACAACCATTACAACCGTTACAACTTTACAGTGCGCAACACAACCCACTTGCTTAACGACCGTTTGCGCATTGATGCTTCAGCGAGCTACATTCTCCAAAACCACCTCAATATGATTAACCAAGGGGAATATATGAACCCCTTAGTAGGTGCTTATTTGATGCCTCGTGGTTACGGTTTGCAACGCGCTCGTCAGTTTGAACGTTACAACCCTACTAATCATATTTATGAACAAGTATGGGGGGATTTTGCAGCTGGGCCTGACGGTACTTTCAACGGTAGCTTTGCAGGTGATTATACCTTGCAAAACCCATATTGGGTAGCTTATCGCAACTTACGTGAAAGTAAACGCGAACGCAATATGCTCTCTTTGGGCGTTACCCTCGACCTCAAACAATGGAGCCCTACTGAAAAATGGGATATTTCAGGTCGTGTACGCACCGATAACACCAACTTCACCAGCACCGACAAACGTTATGCTTCTACTTTGTCGCTATTGGATATGAGCAAAACAGGTTATTTTGGCATTGCTCGTGGTTATGAAAAACAAACTTACTTAGATGTTTTAACGAACCTCAACAAGAATTTTGAATGGGAAGGTGTAGGTCGTTTCTCTTTAGTAGCCAATATTGGGGCTTCTTTGCAAGATACACGTTATGACGAATTAGGCTATAAAGGACCTTTGCGCAAAGACGGTATTCCTAACGTATTCAACGCTTTCAACATCGACCAAGGTGCTGCCAAAACTCGTCCTTACCAATCAGGTTATACCGAACAAACTCAATCTATTTTTGGTAGTTTGGAAGTAGGTTACAACAGTTGGCTCTACCTCACCCTCACTGGTCGAAACGATTGGGCTTCACAATTAGCAAACTCTCCACAATCTTCTTTCTTCTATCCTTCAGTGGGACTTTCAGGAGTACTTACCGATTTGCTTTCAGCTGAAAAGAAAGCTAAATTATACAATACTCTATCGTTTGCTAAAATGCGTGTAGCTTTCAGTTCGGTAGCTTCTCCTTTTGATAGAGAACTCACTACCCCTACTTTTACTTTCAACGAAGATACTAAAGTATGGAAAGCCGTTTCGTATTTCCCTATCGGGGAATTGCGCCCTGAACGCACTGATTCTTACGAAGTAGGTATCGCTACCAAATGGCTCAAAGGTACCCTTTCTTTTGATGCTACTGTTTATCAAACTAACACTTACAACCAAACTATCAAGGCTGAGATTTCACCTTCTACAGGTTACGACGGCATCTACTTGCAAACAGGTGATGTACGCAACCGCGGACTTGAAGTGGGCTTAGGTTACGATTTGAAAATCAAAGATAAATTCAACTGGAACAGCTACTTTACAATGAGCTACAACGAAAACAAAATTATGTCGCTTGTTGAAGATTACATCAACCCCGTTACTGGGCAACGCGAAGGTCGCAGTTACTTAGAAAAAGGAGGTATTGGTGGTGCTCGCTATATCCTTAGAACAGGAGGTACTTTAGGCGATGTATACGCTTCTAACGATTTCAAACGCGATGCCGATGGCAATTTGTTATTAGATTCAAATGGTCGTGTGAGTGTACAGAATTATAACAATTTCAACGATTATGTGAAATTAGGTAGCGTGTTACCTAAATACAACTTAGGTTGGCGCAACGATTTCAATATTGGTAATATAGGCTTTGGTGCAATGCTGGCTGGACGTATCGGTGGGGTTGCTATCTCTATGACTCAAGCAGCCTTAGACCACTACGGTGTTTCTAAAGAATCGGCTGAGGCTCGCGATGCGGGAGGCGTAAATATCAATGGTTACAGAGTTCCTGCCCAAAGTTACTTTGAAGAACGCGGAAAAGGACGTATCGCTCAATACTACACCTATTCGGCTACTAACTTCCGCTTGCAAGAAGCTTATGTTTCTTACCGTTTGCCTCGCAAACTCGTGAATGATAAAATAGATGTTACCCTTTCGATAGTAGGTAGAAACTTAGCAATGCTCTATAGCAAAGCACCTTTCGACCCCGAAGCCGTTTCATCTACTGGTAACTACGCTCAAGGTTTAGACTACTTTATGTTGCCAAGCCTTAGAAGCTATGGTTTTAGTATCAAAGCAAACTTTTAAATAAGCGCAAAAAGAATGAAAAAATATATTATCCCTGTATTAGCGCTACTCGCTGTAGGCTGTACTAAAGATTTTAAAGATTTCAATACAAACCCTTACGGAGCTACTGATGAACAGCTTAGTAGAATCCCACAAGGAGGAAATGAACTCGTTGCCTTGCAAAAATTGGTAGTACCTCAGCAGGAAAACTCTTACCAAATGTGTTTTGACCTGCCAGCTACTCCGTATGCAGGTTATGCCTCACAACCTAAATTCCAAGCCGATTACCCTGTGTATAACCCACGTACAGGCTGGACTGACTATGTGTTCGACGACACTTATACCAAGCATCTCTATCCTGCCTTTTTTGCCCTAAAAAGCTATTCTAAAGGCGATATGAGCAAATATTATTTTGCTTGGGGTACTGTGTTGCGCGTGGCTATCACTCATTGGCTTACCGATAGTTATGGCCCTCTACCCTACTCCAAAATGGAAGCTGGTAAAACCCAAACTCCTTACGACAAACAATCGGATTTGTACAAATATATGGCTGAAGACCTCAAAGCTGCTATCAACACCTTGAAAGCTGTAGATGCATCCGATCGCCAATATGCCGATTTTGACCTTGTATACAAAGGTGATATGACCAAATGGGTGAAATACGCTAACTCTTTGCTATTGCGTATAGCAATACGTATGAGCGATGTAGACGAAACTAACGCTAAAACGTATGCTCAATTTGCTCTTAACAATGGGGTGATTACTGAAAATGCCGATAACGCTATGCTTGAAACTCAAGACAATTCAGTATTCAAAGTAGCTGTAAGTTGGAACGACTCACGTGCAGGCGCTGATATTGTAGCCTATATGAATGCCTTTTCCGACCCACGTCGCGAAGCTTATTTCACTGAAGTTACAGGCTTACCTCAAAAATACATCGGGTTAAGAAGCGGTGCTCCTGCTATCACAATAGATCCTACCAAGTTTTCAGCACCTAAAATCACTAAAGAGTCACCTATGGTGTGGATTACAGCTGCCGAAGTAGCTTTCATCAAAGCTGAAATGGCACTCAAAGGCTGGACTTTTGTAGGCGATACTGCCGAAAACTTGTACAAAAAAGGTATTGAACTATCATTCGCTCAACACAATGTTGCGATAGGAAATTACTTAAACAATACCAATACCCGTGGTGCTTATTTCGACCCTCGACAAAGTGCTTACAACAACCCTACATTCTCTTCGGCTATTAGCGTAAAATGGGATAACAGTGCCAACAATGAAGTGAAATTATCAAAGATTATCACTCAAAAATGGATTGCGATGTACCCTTACAACTCACACGAAGCGTGGGCTGAATGGCGCAGAACAGGTTATCCTAACCTAATGGCTCCCGTAGAAAACCGCAGCAATGGGGTGATTACTTCGGTAAACCAAGTAAATGGCAAAGACACTGGTGGTATGCGCCGTTTGCCTTTCTCTTCTAAAGAGACTACTAACAACCCTACCAATCGCAACGCTGCTGTAGGTTATTTAGGCGGTGCCGATAATGGTGCTACCGACCTTTGGTGGGTGAAGAAATAACTTAACCTTTAAATGTTATCGCAATGAAAAAATTAATATTCATAGCCTCGTTACTCGCCGTTGCTTGTAACGATATTGAACCAATAGATATAGAGGCTCCCAAACGTGAAATCAACACTCAGGCGCTTACCCAATACAAAGCCGACCTAAACAAGCGTGCAATTACTATGGGTATGCTCTACAATTGGGGAAAAGAAGCAGGCGCAATCCTGATGAATACCCCCGATAGCTTAGATGTGATTGTTGTAAAAAACAACTACAACGCTATCGACGAAATACTCCAAAACGATTTGAGAGACGTACAACAAAAGAAAGCGACTAAAGTATTGCTCGGTATCGACTTTTCGGCAGCTACCACTACCGATACTACCAAGCTCACCAAGCAAGCTAACGATGCTATCTCTATCGCCAAAGCCAATGGTTTTAACGGTGTGAGTGTAGAGTTTCCGCAAGAAAGTAGCGATTACTTCTCTCAAGCAGCTTTTGATGCCGTACTTTCGGCTATCGTTGCTAAGAAAGGCAATTTGCTTTTTGCCGTTGAAAATATGTATGGTGAGTACGGACTAACAAGCGAGGAAAAACCAATTGACAAAGCTAATTGGGTCATATTCCGCAAAAAGGACAATGAGCTATTACGCAGTTTCACTGATCAAGCTGAAAAGTGGAAACCCTTGCGCTATTTACCCTCTACTGATTTCAGTGAAGAAGGTCTCGCTGATGGTTTTAGCGATACCACTAACTTCAATCCCGACGGCAAAGATGGTCGCTATCCGCGAACAGTAGATATCGTTAATTGGAAAGCCTCTAACCGCGCTGGGGTAGCCCTTTACCACATCGAAAAAGATTACTATAACCTTTCGGGTAAAACTACTTTCAAAACCTTGAGAGGCATCATTCACAAAGTACAACAACAAAAATAGAAATAATGAAACGAAATTTAATCATAGGAATGTTCCTCGCCCTTGCGGCTTGTGCTCCTAAAGAAGATGTAGGAGGAGGAGCTAAAGCAGGAGGACAATCGGCAGTATTGCTCCAAAAAGACGGTAATAAAACTGCCGAATTTTCCTCTCCAGTAGCCCTTTCGGCGCAGGCGAATGAAGTAGGTACTCAAAAAAGTGTAGCCTACCAAGTGCAATTGTTCAAAGAGAACAACAGTAATTTGGCTGCTTATGTCACCTTAGACGATAGCCAAGTAGCCAAATACAACAGTCTATACGGCACCCAATACACCGTGTTACCCGCTAAATACATTTCGTATACAAAAACTTTGAACATCAAAGCAGGTAATATACTATCGGACGAAGGAACTGCCAAAGTAACCGTCTCCGATGAATTGAAAGACAATACGGCTTATATGTTTGCTTTGCGTCTCTCCTCAGTAAGCGGAGCGAGTGTTACCCCTAACACCCAACTGCTAATGGTGAGCTTTGAAAAAGTAAAAGGTCAGATTAAAAATACTTTAGCAGTTACTCGCGATGAGTTTTTAGTAGTAAATAATGGATATTCCAATGTTAGTGATATTGGTTATACCTTCACTATGGAAGGACTCATCAATGTACAGAAATTTAGAAGTAATCCTGATGATCCAGGTGAAGCTGGTATTTCTACCTTTATGGGTACTGAAGGGAAAACCTTATTGCGCTTTGGTGATAGTGGAGTAGATCCTGATCACTTGCAAGCGAATGGTCAAGATATAGGTTTAAAATTCAAAACTAACCAATGGTATCATATTGCTTTGGTGGTAGACGGCAGTAAAACCATCGCTTATGTAAACGGTAAAAAAATAACCGAGTTTAATAGTCCAGGAAGTCTTCGTACTTTCTATATTGGAAAGAGCTGGAGCGAAGGTCGCGGTATTGTAGCGCGCTTTAGCGAACTCCGTTTGTGGAATGTAGCTCGTACAGCCGAACAAATAAAAGACAATATGTACGAAGTAAATCCTACTGAAAGTGGCTTGTACGCTTATTGGAAAATGAACGAAGTGAAAGACAATAAAATACCTGATGCTTCTGGTAACGACCGCGACCTTATTCTATATGGTCAGGCAAGTAAAAACGGTAGACAAACTATCCAGCTACACGAAGAAGAAAAAGGTGTAAAAATAACTGAATAATATGAAAGCAAAATACATCATAGCTAATATAATGATAGGTGCAGCATTGCTGTACGCTTGCGACAAAGACAAAATAGAATTGCCTCAACCCGAGAACAATACTACGAACAGCCAAGGCAGTGCCTTGTATTACAAAACAGCCCCTCAAGAGGAAGTAACAAACCTCTCTGCCGACGGTGCTTACACTTTTGTAACCAAAATAGGAAAAGCTGCCCCCGATGCAGGTGCTGTTACTTTGCTTACTGGCTCTATGGAGAAAATCGTAAAAGATTACAACATTTTCAAAGGAGTTTCAGATTATAGTTTGTTACCTTCAGCCTATTATACTTTTGAAGGTAGTAGTTATACCAAAGGCGCTACTGAGGCTGAAGCCAAACTCACCATCAAAAACTTTGCTTCTTTGGATTATGGCGACTACTTGCTCCCTTTGAAAGTAGAGATGGCAGGACAACAAGCATTCCATTTGGTAAAAGTGCATAAAGATGGAGAATATTCTGCTCTTAGCGAAAGCTCTAAAAAACCTATGCCCCCCGGAAGCTATAGCTGCCCCGACCGTAAGGAACCTATGAAAATGGTCGCTTATGTAGAGACTAACGACTGGGATATCCGCAATATGGGTCAGTTTATACTTAAAGATAGTAAAAAACCAGTGTTTGACATTGTGATTTTATTTGCTGCTAATATGAACTACGATGCCAAAAAAGGCAAACGTTATTTATCTTTCAACGATAAATTGCAACCTATTCTCAAAAACCCTGATAAATATATCAAACCGTTGAAAGATAGGGGAATTAAAGTAGTAGTAGATATCTTGCCTAACCACCAAGGCGTAGGTTACCTCAACTTCCAAAACTATGAAGAAGCCGTTGAATTTGCTCGCGAATGCAAACAATATGCCGATAAGTACGGTTTTGACGGTTACGATATCGACGAAGAATACGCAGAGTACGATAAAGTTGAAGATAAACCTTATGTAGGACGTAAGTCTATCTTATGGTTTATGCGTGCAATGAAGGAAGTAATGCCTGACAAACTCCTTACCCTATACGATTACGGACACGGATTATACGGCAGTGTAACTGATGAGCAAGGGAAAGAAGCTAAAGAGTACATAGACTATAGTTGGGCTAATTATGGAGAAGACCACGGTTCTTACATAGGAGTTCCTAAAGAAAAATACGGGAAAAAGTCTATCGAAGCCAATTGGGGTACATACGGAGCAGAATATGTCGCTGAATCTAATTTAAATGATTGCTTTGGATTGATGATGATTTTCAACATCAATGGAAATAACATAGAAAGTGGAAGAACTACTAGAGACCTAAGTGCTGCTACTAAAAAACTTTATGGTGAGGAATGTATTTTTTCTGGTAAATACCATAAAGGCCCTAAAGATAGGTAATACTTTATTACTTTATAAAAAGGAGAGGCTGCTCTTGCATTGGGGGCAGCCTCTTTATTTATGCTACTACTACATTTATTTAAGCTACTACTATTTGCACTGTGTCGGCAGCTACTTGTTTGAGTAATACGGTTTTTCCCGTTTCTACTGCTTGTATAGCTGCTGGGGTGGCGTGGCGAATGGTATAAAGTGTTACTTTTTCGGTTACTGAGACTTTAAAACGCTCTTCTAATTTTTCTAATAGTTCCGCCAAAGTATCAAACTTGTTGTCTACACATACCGAGAAACTAATCGCTGAGTTTTGTATCACACTCACTTTCATTTGTGCTTTGTGCAAACTCTTGAAAATATAACTAATACCCTCTTCCACTATAAACGAGAAATCACGAGAGGAGAGTGAGAGTAATATCTGGTCTTTTTTAAGGATAAAGCAAGGTACTTTAGGCTCTAATTCAGGAACATTACACACGGCACTTCCTTCGGCTGTAGGATTTACAAATGAACGTACATAGAGAGGAATTTCCTTTTGTTGTAGGGGTTGTAAGGTTTTAGGGTGAATCACCGAAGCTCCATAGAACGCAAGCTCTATAGCCTCTTTATACGGGATTTTGTGTAAGAGCTCAGTATGTTCAAAATAACGAGGGTCGGCATTGAGCACCCCTGGCACATCTTTCCATATTGTTACACTCTCGGCATCGAGGCAATAGGCAAAGATAGCAGCGGTATAATCGGAGCCTTCACGCCCTAAGGTAGTGGTGAAGAAATTGGCATCGCTGCCCAAGAATCCTTGAGTAATATTTAGCAGTGATTTGTTGATATGGGTGCGGATATTACTTTGTGTCTCTTCCCAATCAATAGAGGCATCGCGATAGTTGCTGTCGGTTTTCACGAGATTACGCACATCTATCCAAGTGTTTTTAATACCATTATCATTCAAAAACTGACTGATAATAGTGGTAGAAATGAGCTCGCCAAAACAAATTACTTGGTCGTACACAAAACTGTGTTTCGGTGACTTGTTGCGTTCTAAAAAGGAAGTGAGTTCGGCAAAAAGCCCATCGACTTTCCAGTACACAGGATGATTTTCATCGGTGAATAACTCGCGAATGATATGATAGTGAAAATCCTTTATCACTTGGATACTTTCGGCGAGTTTTTCTTGTTCTTTGAAATAACTGTTCACTACCACTTCCAAAGCATTGGTAGTCTTCCCCATAGCCGAAATGACGATGAGGGTATTGGCATAGCCTACATTTTCTAATATTTTAGCGACATTGCGCACGCCTGCAGCATCTTTCACTGAGGCACCTCCAAATTTGAATATCTGCATTTTAATTAGGTAAGAGGTAAGAGGTAAGAGGTAAGAGTTATGTACCTAAAGCCTTTTACCGAAATTGACAAGGCAAAAGTAGTGTATTTTAATGAAAGGAGAAAAGAGAAAAGCGAAAAAAGTCAATTAGACAATTTGTTGTTATATTTATAACTAAAAAATAAGCGCTGAGGGATACTCAACGCTTATTCTATTGAAGTGTTATGTTTTTATTGTCCAGCTTGTTTTTTAGCTTCGGCTTTCATTTTTTCGTTAGGAACGATTACCACATTCACACGGCGGTTTTTAGCACGACCTTCAGGAGTATCGTTGCTTGCTACAGGATTTTTTTCACCGTACCATTTGGTAGTAAAACGACTGCCTGCTAAACCTTTACTTTTAAAATAGTTAGTAACCGCTTGTGCGCGGCGTTGTGAAAGACCCAAGTTATACTCATCTTTACCTACGTTATCAGTGTGACCTGCTACTAACACATTAGTATCAGGGTATTCTTTAAGGATAGCTGCTAACTTATCTAAGGTTTGCTTTGATTTTTCGTTGATGTTGTACTTGTTAGTATCGAAGTAAACACCTCCGTTGTTTTCGTCAAAAGTAACCACGATACCATCGTCTACGCGTTTTACATCGGCACCAGGGATTTCTTCTTCAATTTTTTTAGCTTGTTTATCCATTTGGTGACCAATAACAGCCCCAGCTGCACCTCCTACTACAGTACCAAGTACTGCGCCGAGTTCGCTATTTTGACCGTTACCGACGTTGTTACCTAAGATAGCTCCTAACAGAGCACCCCCTGCAGCACCGATTACGGCTCCACGTTGTGCTTTGTTTGTATTATTGTATGCCTCACAACCGGTAAGCAATACGGCTGCTGACAAGGCTAAAACTACGAATTTTTTCATTTTTTCTTATGGTTTTTAATTATTTTACAAAGTTCATTGAGATCACAAAAGGTTTGCCATCTACTCTTACGGTTTGTTCCCATACCATAGCATTTTCTGATATGCTTGCTAAGTGCAAACGAATACCTGCATTGGTTTCGGATTTGTATTTTTCATTAGTAGGTTTCAACAAGAAATCGTAATATCCGGTAGATTTATCGATTTGTTGTACTACGAAAATGAAGTTTCTTTGTCCTGTAGAGCAACCACCTGCATTGATAGTATAGTGCCCGCGGTTGTTGTTAGGAACAAATTTCCAAGTACTACCTTCAAAACATTCTTTTGAGGTATCGTTCAATAAGGTAACATCAAACTTACCTTGTTCGCTATAAGTAATAGACTGTAGTGTCCATTCACCTTTGATAGCTTTGTCGGCTACATTAGTTTCTTTAGGTTTAGCAGTCATAGAGTTAGAGCTCTTACAAGCCATTACCAATGCTGCCATTACAAATAGAAGTGCAATTTTTCTCATCTTGATAAATATTTTGTTTTGGGGGCAAAAATACAGTTTTTATTGATAACTTCCATAACAATTAACTAAATATTAACATTCTATCACTAAATTGTCATAAGCTAAAAATACGTTTTTGGGTAGTTTTTTTTGAATCTCATCGTGAAAACCAAATGTTTGGCTCACGTGAGTGAGGAAAGTACGGCGGGGTTGTACTTGTGCTATAATTTCTAATGCTTCCGATAGATTGAGGTGGGTAGGGTGCGCTTGTTCTCTCAAACAATTTAACACTAAGGTATCTACCCCTTTCAGTTTTTCTATTTCGCTGTTTTCTATATATTTAGCATCGGTGATGTAAGCGAAATTTTCAATTCGGTAGCCTATAATGGGCAAATTGCCGTGCATTACGTGTATAGGTTGCACTATTTTTCCGTGTAAACTAAAGGGTGTACTATCTATTTCGTGAGCAATTACTGAGGGAGCTCCTTCATATCTATTTTCGGTAGCAAAGATATAGGCGAAACGGAGTCTCAACTCGTTGATTACGCGTTTGAGAGCATAGATAGGCATATCACCTTGGAGGCGCACAAAAGGGCGTATGTCGTCCATACCAGCGGTATGATCGGCGTGTTCGTGAGTAAAGAGGATAGCCTCTAAGTGCTGCACGTTGTTAGTGAGCATTTGCTGTCTAAAATCGGGGCTACAGTCTATGGCTATATTGGTATGCTCCCAACTGATGAGAGCCGAAGTGCGCAAGCGTTTGTCTTTAGGATTTGTACTTTTACCAACGGGGTGGTCGCTTGCTATTACAGGGACTCCTTGAGAAGTGGCTGTACCGAGGAAAGTAATCTTCATTTTCAGGTGTCAGGTATCAGGTATTAGATAAGAGGTAAGAAATAAGAACTTTGGCTCTTACTTCTTACCTCTTACTTTTTACCTTATAAAAAGGTTTATTTTTTATGACGTGGTTCTGAGGATACAGTTAGTTTTTTACGTCCTTTAGCGCGACGGCGTGCTAATACTTTTCTACCATTGGCAGTAGCCATACGTTCTCTGAAACCGTGTTTATTTCTTCTTTTTCTTTTTGAAGGTTGAAATGTTCTTTTCATTGCTTGTTAATCTTAAAATCTTATTAAAAATGATACTTTGTCTCTCTATTTTATCAATAGCGGGGCAAAAGTACATCTTTTTTTTGGAATGACAAAATTTTTTATAGGTAAAAGGTAAAGGGTAAGAGGTAAGAAACTGTTAAATCTTTATTTTACAATGATTTAATTGAAATAAAATTGTTATTACACCTCTTTATTTTTTCTTGTGTAAGACTCTGTACTCTTCGTAACACTGGCTGATGGCTTCGAGTACTTGGAGGTCGTTAGCGGTCATTATAAAGTCGTTAGAATAATTGCAAGAACGGATGATTTCTTCGAGTTCAGAGCGGTCTACTTGCAAGAGTTCTAATAGAGTTTCGCGGTCGTAACGGGTAGAAAGGGCATCACTCAATTGATTATCTTTGCGCATCTCTCTCAGTTTTCGCATTTCCTTTCCTTTGGCACTGAAAGAGCGGCTCAGCAGGTCGGCGGGGTTCATTACGGCACTGAGTACGCGCCCTACAGCACTAGCATTAGCACGGCTTTCATAACCTATTTCTAAGCCCGAAACGCTATAGCGTGTATTGTTGTTGATAGGAGCATTTTTAGCATCGATATCTAAGTATCCGGTGAGTTTATAAGGGGTAACGACGACTTCTTCCAAGGCGTAGGCGAGTTCGGTCATACCTATTTTAAGCCCTTGGAATTTTATCATATCATTGGTAATCCTTATTTTAGTAGATTTATACCCCAAAAAAGATATATAAAGCGTATCATTAGCTGTTACTCTAATGGTAAAATCTCCTTTTTCATTGGTTGTGGTTCCTCGTACTTTGTTGAGATTCAAAATATGTACATTAGCCATTGGTTTGTTGTTCTGCACACTATACACGTGCCCGTGCAACTCAGTTTCTTGAGCTGCCAGCGTACTTACAAACAACAACATACAAAACCACAATATCTTCTTCATCATAATTAATTCTTTTTAAGGGTAAAAAAAAAGAGGTGTAGAGTGGGAGTGTATAGGTCACACTCCCACAGAACACCTTAATTAATTTCAATTATTTGTTCTTCACATTGAAGGCTTTTTCTTTAGGATAGTAAGCTACTGAACCTAAAGATTCTTCGATGCGGAGTAATTGGTTGTACTTCGCCATACGGTCGGAACGTGAAGCAGAACCAGTTTTGATTTGTCCGGTGTTCAAAGCTACGGCCAAGTCGGCAATAGTATTGTCTTCAGTTTCACCTGAACGGTGAGACATTACGGCAGTATAACCAGCGCGGTTAGCCATATCTACGGCTGCGATAGTTTCGGACAAAGTACCGATTTGGTTTACTTTGATAAGGATAGAGTTTGCAATACCTTTAGCAATACCTCTTTCAAGGATAGATACGTTAGTAACGAACAAGTCGTCACCTACTAATTGTACTTTTTTGCCCAATTTGTCAGTAAGGAGTTTCCAACCATCCCAGTCGTTTTGATCCATACCGTCTTCAATAGAGATGATAGGGTATTTAGCTACCAATTCAGCCAAGTAGTCAGCTTGTTCAGCTGAAGTACGCACTTTACCTTTAGCGCCTTCAAAGATAGTATAGTCGTATTTACCATCTTTGTAGAACTCAGAAGAAGCACAGTCTAAGGCGATTTTGATATCTTCACCCCATTTGTAACCAGCTTTGTTTACAGCTTCTTTGATAGAATCGAGTGCATCTTCGATGTCTTTGAAGTTAGGAGCAAAGCCACCTTCATCACCTACAGCAGTACCGAGACCTTTGTCGTGTAATACTTTTTTAAGGTTGTGGAATACTTCTGAACCCATTTGGATAGCGTGTGAAAAATCCTTAGCGTTCACAGGCATAATCATAAACTCTTGGAAAGCGATAGGTGCATCGGAGTGAGCACCAGCGTTGATGATGTTCATCATTGGTACAGGCAAAGTGTGAGCACTTACCCCACCTACATAACGATACAAAGGCAAACCGAGTTCTTCGGCAGCAGCGCGAGCAACCGCTAATGATACGCCAAGAATAGCGTTAGCTCCTAATTTAGATTTGTTAGGAGTACCGTCGAGCTCGATCATTGTTTTGTCGATAAGGTTTTGTTCGAAAACGTCCATACCTACGATTTCTTCAGCGATGATATCGTTTACATTGGCAACGGCTTTAAGTACGCCTTTACCCATATAATCTTTACCGCCGTCGCGCAATTCAACAGCTTCGTATTCACCTGTTGAAGCTCCTGAAGGAACAGCAGCTCTACCAAGGAAACCATTTTCAGTTTCTACATCTACTTCTACGGTTGGATTTCCTCTTGAATCCAAAATCTGACGTGCGTGCACGCTTACAATAATACTCATATATTTTGTTATTTAATTATTTACGAATTTAATTAGAAAATTAGTGAATGTGATAATTAGCAAATTTTGTAACACAAAAGCTACTTGCTAATTTAACGTGAGTTCGGCATAAGTAATTATTTAACAATCAGCCATTTTTTTTAATTTCCCACAAAGCCAGCGAGGGCTCACAGCTGGGTATGTGAACACGAATTTTCACGAATTTGGGAGTGCATAAAAGTCTTTATTTTTTTATTATCTCACGAATTTTCACCTGACGGTGAATTATTTTGTGAATATATTATGTTACAAAACTGTAAATCAATATTCTGTTATATCGAACTGATGTTAATTTACTAATTTTCTTATTTGCTAATTACTAAAGCTCTCTCTTCCCCAAAAGAAAGGCGGTTGAATACCTAAAGCGCGGAGGTAGGTGTAGCCTTGTCCGCGATGGTGACTCTCGTTTTCAATGAAGTATAATATCCATTGGACAAAACTAAAAGTCATTTGATAAATAGTAAACGGTTGGGTATAATCACCTACTTTTTGCCATTCACGGTCGAGAATTTCAGTAGCTCTGTCCCACAAAGCCAATACTTCCGCTTTGGTAGTAGGAAAGTCTCCTTCTAAGAAAAGCGTGTGTTGCTCCTGAAATCTTTCTTTAAAAAGATAGTCCATAACTCTCAAAAACTCTTCTACCATTTCTGAAAACGGACGTAGGTTTGCAATATTGAACTCAAAGAGGTCTTTCTCGGGGAAAGCCTCAATTACTTTGCGGGTGAGGGCACGCACATCTTTTAGATTAGTGAGCAGTGCTTGTGGTGTAAGTAATTCTTTCATTATTATTTTTTAGTTATCATTTCTACAAATTGGTCGAACAAATAGGTAGCATCGTTGGGGCCTGGAGCGGCTTCGGGGTGATACTGCACACTGAAACATTTCTTACCTTTTACGCGCAAACCCATCACGGTATTGTCGTTTAGGTGGGTATGGGTGATTTCGACATTAGGATTAGCTTCTGCCTCTGCCCTATTCACTGCAAAACCGTGGTTTTGTGAGGTAATCTCGTCCTTACCGGTTAGCAAATTTTTCACGGGGTGGTTGATGCCACGGTGACCGTTGTGCATTTTATAAGTACTAATACCATTGGCTAATGCAATAATTTGATGCCCTAAGCAAATGCCAAAGATAGGTAAATCCTCATCAATCATTTGTTTTACTTGAGCAATCACCTCGGTAAGCGGTTCGGGGTCACCAGGCCCATTAGACAAGAAATAGCCATCGGGATTCCACGCTTTGAGCTCAGCTAAAGGCGTGTTGTACGGGAATACTTTGATGTACATATCACGAGCTGCCAAGTTGCGCAAGATATTTCGCTTGATGCCAAAATCGAGTGCTGCTACTTTATACTTCGCTTCCGGATTGCCAAAAAAATAAGGTTCAGTAACTGACACTTTTGATGCCAATTCTAAACCTTTCATATTAGGAACCTCTTGTAAACGAGCTTTGAGTAGTGCTAAATCATCAGTTTCAGTGGAAATAACAGCATTCATTGAGCCATTGTCGCGAATGTAGCTGACTAAAGCACGAGTATCAACTTCGCAAATAGCTACTAAGTGGTTACGGTCTAAAAAATCTTTTAAGGTTTCCTCAGCAAGGGGGCGGGAGGCATCATAACTAAAATTTCTGCAAACCAGCCCTGCAATTTTCATACCACTTGATTCGTAATCATCGGCGGCAATGCCATAATTACCAATATGAGCATTGGCAGTAACCATAATCTGACCAAAGTATGAGGGATCAGTAAAAATTTCTTGATAGCCCGTCATACCTGTATTGAAACACACTTCGCCAAAAGCAGTGCCTTCATAACCAACACTTTTGCCATAAAAGGCAGTGCCATCGGCAAGGAGTAATACTGCTTTTTTCTTTTGTTGATACTTCATTGTGCTATTTCCTTAATTTGAGCGCAAAGGTACAAAATAATTAACAAATAGCAAGGAATGAGGAAGATTTTTTTAATCAGAAAGTCCTAAATCTTCTATTGCCATTTCTTCATCATCGTGAGTTTCTTCAGCTTTTTTAGCTACAATTTTCTCGATACGGCGATCGTTGAGATTGTATTGAGCTAATAAATTGTCTAAATCGTCTAAGAAAGATTTGGTAATTGCTACTTTTAAATTGCCATTTTCCATATTGAGATGGATATTCTCTGTTTGATGATGTACCACAAAATAAATAGGCTGGTTACCTTTGTGTTTTTGCAGTAAATCTCTGTAATCGGTAATGAATTTTGGGGTAATATCCTTAATATTTACGTGCAAAGTAAGTTTCTTAGCAAGACTTTCCATTACATCTTGTAACTGCATCATTTGCATAAACTGTATACGAGGTTCGCCTCTTTGGTTGGTTTCTCTATTGAGGAATCCTTCTACTACTTTGAATTTGACATACAAAAACGCTCCAGATACCATATACTTCTGATAGTTTAAATAATCATCTCCAAAGAGTTTAAACTCGTAAGAGCCGTCGTAATCCTCAAGGGTGAGAAAGCCGTACCCTTTTCCGTTCTTAGCCGTACGATGTTGCAGATCGGCTACCATACCTGCTACTGTAAGTTCGCGATTGATAAAAGGTTGTAAGTCTTGCAATTCCGATAGACTGATATTGCAGAAATTGTGTAATTCGTGTTTGAAATCGTCGAGCGGATGTCCTGAGATATAGATACCTACCACCTCCTTTTCACGGCGCAACTGCTCGAGGTTGCCCCACGTTTCACACTTAGGTACCGCAGGTTCGGGAATATCTACTTCACTCTCACCCCCAAAGAGACTCATTTGGGCGGAGTTCTTACTCTCTTGGTATTTGGTACCAAAACGAATGGCTTTTTCGAGGAATGGAATACCATCGGCTTCGGCGTGGAAGTACTGTGCGCGGTGTACATTGGTGAACGAGTCAAAACCTCCTGCCAAAGCGATACTTTCAAAGGCTTTTTTGTTGATACTCTTATAATCTACACGTTTTGCCAAATCGAAAATAGAGGTATAAGGACGCTCTTGGCGTTGTTCTACAATTGTATCGACAGCAGCTTTTCCTACCCCTTTTACAGCCCCCATCCCGAAGCGTATATCACCATTTTTATTTACGGTAAATTTGTACAACGATTCATTTACATCAGGAGGTAACACCTTGATACCCATACGGTGGCACTCTTCGAGGAAGAAAGTAATCGTTTTGATGTCGTTCATATTGTTAGACAATACCGCTGCCATATACTCGGCAGGATAATTGGCTTTTAGGTAGGCAGTTTGATACCCCACCCACGCATAACAGGTGGAGTGCGATTTGTTGAACGCATAAGCAGCAAACTTCTCCCAGTCTGCCCATATCTTTTCGAGTTTTTGAGCATCGTGACCTTTTTCGGAGGCTTGGGTAATGAACTTGGGTTTCATCTTGGCTAGCACGGCTATTTGTTTCTTACCCATTGCCTTACGGAGCACGTCGGCTTCACCTTTGGTAAAACCTGCCAATTTCTGCGATAGCAACATCACCTGTTCTTGATATACGGTAATTCCATAAGTTTCTTTGAGGTATTCCTCCATATCGGGGAGGTCGTACTCAATGGGCTCAATACCGTGTTTGCGCTTGATAAAGCTCGGTATATATTCCAATGGGCCTGGACGGTAGAGTGCATTCATCGCGATAAGGTCGGCAAAGACGGTAGGTTTAAGCTCTCGCATATATTTCTGCATACCAGTGGACTCGTATTGGAAAATCCCGACCGTTTCACCGCGCTGGAAGAGTTCATAAGTCTTTTTATCGTCGAGCGGAAAAGCCTCTGCATCCAGCTCTATATTATGTGTTTGTTTGATATTTTCAATAGTGTCTTTGATAAGTGTAAGGGTACTGAGCCCCAAGAAGTCCATTTTCAGCAACCCTGCGCTCTCTACTACCGAGTTATCGAACTGAGTCACAAATAAGTCGGAGTCTTTGGCTAAAGCTACCGGCACAAAGTTGGTGATATCGTCGGGGGTAATAATCACCCCGCAAGCGTGGATACCCGTGTTGCGCACCGAACCTTCAATAATATTTGCCTGCTGAATGGTTTGGGTACTCTCCTCCTCCCCTTCTCCTGCTAAAAGACGTTTCAGTTCATCTACTTTGGGCAGTTCTTCACTGCGCACTTTTTCTTTGAGGGTTTTATCGTCCCAACCGAACATCTTCCCTAAAGACGACACCCCATTAGGTACCAATCCTGCTAATCTATTTGACTCTTGCAGAGGTACATCCAGCACACGAGCTGTATCCTTGATAGCCGATTTAGCAGCCATTTTACCATAGGTGATAATCCGTGCGACCTGACTCTCGCCATACTTATCAATCACATAGTTGATGACATCTTGGCGACCCGAGTCCTCGAAGTCGATATCGATATCGGGCATAGACACACGGTCGGGGTTGAGGAAACGCTCGAAGAGGAGGTCGTACTTAATAGGATCCATATTGGTAATATCCAAACAGAAGGCCACTGCCGATCCTGCAGCCGACCCACGACCAGGGCCTACTGACACGCCCATCTTCCGCGCTGCTGCGATAAAGTCTTGTACAATAAGGAAGTACCCTGGGTACCCCGTTTTTTCGATAATGGAAAGCTCGAAGTCCAAACGCTCTCGCACCTCATCGGTAATTTCAGAATATTTGCGTTTAGCCCCTTCATAAGTGAGATGACGCAAATAGTTGTTTTCACCTTTTTTGCCTGTAGGGTCGTCTTCCACCTGAAATTCTTCGGGGATATCAAATTTAGGCAAGAGAATATCACGTGCCAACCCGTAGGGTTCTACCTTATCGATAATTTCTTGAATATTGAGAATTGCTTCGGGGATATCCCTAAAAAGCGCCTTCATTTCGGCTGAAGTTTTGAAATAATACTCGTTGTTAGGCATCCCGAAACGATAGCCACGACCGCGCCCGATAGGTGTTTTTTGCTTTTCGCCATCTTTCACACACAACAAAATATCGTGGGCATTGGCATCTTTTTTATGTAGATAAAAGGTATTGTTAGTGGCGATGAGTTTCACCCCATATTTCTTAGAAAACTCTACAAGGGTTTCGTTTACGCGGTTTTCATCTTCTTGGTTATGGCGCATCACTTCCAGATAGAAGTCATCGCCGAACTGCTCTTTCCACCACAAAAGCGCCTCTTCAGCTTGCTTGGTACCGATATTCAGTATTTTGGAGGGAATTTCACCATTCATACCTCCTGAGAGCACCATTAAGTCGCTTTTGTACTGCTCTACAATCGCCTTATCTATGCGAGGCACATAGTAAAAACCTTTGGTAGAAGCGATAGAAGCCATTTTGGTAAGATTGTGATAGCCTTGTTTGTTTTTAGCTAAAATCACTACTTGGTAGCCGTTGTCTTGTCGGGTTTTATCTAAGTGATTTTCACAGATATTGAACTCACAACCTATAATAGGCTTGATAAGCGTTTCGGTAGGGGGTTCACCCTTTTCTTGAGCCTCCTTGTTTTTAGCTTCCGCTTCTTTGTTATGCCCTTGTACGGCTTGCACAAAGTGGAAAGCAGCCATCATATTTCCGCTATCGGTAAGTGCCACAGCAGGCATCTTCTCTTTGGCAGTGATTTTTACGAGGTCTTTTATAGATGTAGTAGATTGTAATATAGAGTGTTGCGTATGGTTATGGAGATGGGCAAACACTGCATCTTCTAATAGTGAAGCATCGGCGTGAGGCTCGGAAGATTGCGCAGTGCTACTGCTTTTTCGCAAGGCTTCGGAAGCCTCTTTGAGGTTCACGTGCTTGAGTCCGATAAGAGCTATAGGCGAGGTGTGATGCCCTTGAAATTCTTTGATATAGTCGTTGCTAAAAGTACCTTCTTGAAAGCCTTCACCACGCCGTATCAATTCAAAGAAACAACGGGTAGTTGCTTCCACGTCGGCAGTGGCATTGTGCGCCTCGGCAAAGGGTACGCCAAATAGGAAAGAGTGCAACTCGGTGAGGGTAGGCAACTTATAACGACCTCCTTTTCCGCCAGCTATCTGACAGAGGTTGGCAGTTGCCTCAGTACAAGTGTCGATTACGGACATCTGCGTAAGCGGACTCTCCACCCCATAACGGTGAAACTCAGCCCCCATAATATTGATATCGAAGCCTATGTTTTGTCCCACCACATATTGCGCTTTGCTGAGTGCCTCGTTGAACGCTTTGAACACCTCAGCGATAGGTACCCCTTGTGCTTCTGCTAATTGGGTAGAGATACCGTGTACTTTTTCGGCATCATAAGGCACATCGAAACCATCGGGCTTTATCAAAAAGTCCTGATGTTCTATGAGTGCGCCCCACTGGTCGTGCAATTGCCAAGCAATCTGCACGGCACGAGGCCAGTTGTCACTATCGGTAAGGGGGGCATCCCAACGGCGGGGTAAACCCGTGGTTTCAGTATCGAATATTAAATACATTTTCGTTTAGATAAGAGGTAAGAGATAAGAGTTCATTTTGTGAGGGCAAAGATAGGGAATAATGGGGAATTAACAAAAAACATCTATATAAATGGCTGCATATTACTAAACTTTTCTTTACCTTTGCCTATCTAAATCATTTTTCTATGGCTCAAAAATATTATGTTTTCAGTGGTTTGGGTGCTGATGAAAGGGTTTTTAAAAACCTATTATTTAGCGATGCTGAAGTAGAACATATCCACTGGATACCGCCTTTGGCTACTGAAACACTTGCTCAATACGCCCAGCGCATCGCTCAGCGAATTACGACTCCTCATCCTGTGCTTGTGGGACTTTCTTTTGGGGGGATGGTGGCTGTAGAAATCGCTAAAATATTAACCGTGAAAAAGGTGATTTTGATTTCCTCAGCAAAAACACGTAATGAACTGCCACTATCGTATCGTTTTTTAGGAAAACTGCACTTACACAAATTTTTGCCTTATTCACTAATGAAGAGAGCTAATGCTTTCACTTATTGGCTGTTTGGAATAGACACTCCTGAAGATAAAGCCCTGCTAAAAAGCATTTTAGAAGAGACACCTACTCCTTTTTTGCGTTGGGCGATAAGCGCCATCATAGGGTGGCAAAACACAGCAATCCCTACGAATTTTGTTCACTACCACGGCGATAACGACCATATACTTCCTTTTAGATATATCAAAAATGCACAGCGAGTGGTGGGTGGCGGACACTCAATGGTGCTCTCTTTAGGCAAAATATAAAAACTTTTCCTTATATTTGCGCGATTTTATGAAAAAACGTCTTTTACATACCTTTCATTTCCTAAAACAAAAAGTCCGCAAGCACCCTATCAAAACAGCAATATTGGTATGCTGCCTCGTGTGGTATATATTCTGTTTGCCAAGCGTACTCTTCCCACAACCTTATGCCACGGTGTTGGAAAGTAGCGAGGGTAAATTACTTGGGGCTAAGATTGCGGACGACGGACAATGGCGCTTCCCCGAAGTAGACAGTGTGCCCTACCGCTTTAAAATGTCGGTATTGCAGTTCGAAGATGCTCATTTTTATTACCATTGGGGGGTAAATCCCATATCGGTAGTCAAGGCTCTCTATCGCAATGTGAGTAGTGGTAAAGTACAGCGCGGGGGCAGCACGCTCACCCAACAGGTGATACGCATTGCTCGTGAGCACCAACAGCGCACTTATTTCGAGAAACTCATCGAAATGATATGGGCTACCCGCTTGGAGTTCCGTTATTCTAAGGAGAGCATCCTCAAACTCTACGCTTCTCACGCACCCTTTGGTGGCAATGTTGTGGGACTCGATATGGCAGCCTGGCGTTACTTTGGTGTCGCTCCTTACCAACTCTCGTGGGCACAATCGGCTACATTGGCAGTCCTCCCTAATGCACCCAGCCTTATCTTCCCTGGTAAGAACCAAGAACGCCTCTTGCAGAAACGCAATGCGTTGCTTTACAAACTCCTCCTTAAAAATATCATCGATAAGGAAACATACGATTTGGCGCTCCTCGAGCCTCTTCCTGCTGAACCTCACCCTATTCCTCAACTCGCACCTCACCTGCTTATTTTTGCTTCTAAAACCCAAGAAGGCGAGCGCATTAGCTCTACGGTGTCGTTAAACTTGCAAGAGAAGGTAAACAGCCTTGTAGCAGGGTATTACACCCACTACTCGCAATCCGAAATCTATAATATGGCAGCTTTGGTGGTAGAAGTGAAAACACGAAAAGTGCTCGCCTATGTAGGCAATACCCCTACCGATACCGACCATCAAAAAGATGTGGATATCGTACACGCACCTCGCAGTACAGGCAGTGTGCTCAAACCTTTTCTCTATGCAGCGATGTTGCACGAGGGAGAACTCCTCCCCACCCAGTTAGTACCCGATGTCCCTACTCAAATAGGAGGCTATTCACCTCAGAATTTTAGCAATAGTTTTGAAGGTGCTGTCTCTGCCGATATGGCTTTAGCCAAATCGCTAAACATTCCGTTTGTATGGCTCTTAAAGCAGTTTACTACCTATCGTTTCTATGATGTGTTACAACACTTGCAACTGAAAAACATCAACCGCCACCCCGACCATTATGGTCTTTCCATTATCCTCGGAGGTGCCGAGAGCAATCTGTGGGATTTGGCTCAGGCGTATACCAATCTGGCTTCGGAAACAGAAGTCTTTGCGCGCACTCAGCACTATCGTACTAAGGAATTTCAGCACTTGCGTTATACCGATACTGCCCCCTTAGATTTCGGAAAAAACACTCGTGAACTACCTACACTCAGGGCGGGAGCGCTCTACAAGATGTTTAGTGCAATGAAGGAAGTGAACCGCCCTACCGATGATATAGCGTGGCGCTACTACGAGTCGTCGCGCAAGATAGCGTGGAAAACGGGTACTAGCTTTGGCAATAAAGATGCGTGGGCGATTGGTGCTACGCCTCAATATGTGGTGGCGGTGTGGGTAGGTAATGCCACAGGTGAAGGACGCCCCTCTCTCACAGGAGCTACCTACGCGGCTCCGGTGATGTTCAGCATCTTTAATGCCCTCCCTCCTACTTCGTGGTTTTCACAGCCCTTAGACGACCTGCGGGAGGTTTCCGTCTGTGCCAATTCTGGTTTTCTTGCCAAACCCGAATGCCCTAAGCAAACAGTACTCAGCAATCTCGCTCCTAAGGAAGTGGGGCAATGTCCTTATCATAAGCTCGTACACCTCGACCGTGACGAGCAGTACCAAGTAAACACCTCGTGTGAGTCTCCACAAAACATTGTAAACAAAGCGTGGTTCGTGTTACCTCCCGTAATGGAATGGTATTACAAACAGCAACACATTCACTACAAGCCGCTTCCCCCCCTACGTCCCGATTGCGTGCAAGGCAATCTGCAAAGGGGATTGGATTTCGTTTACCCCAAACACCAAAGCGTACTCTACACCACTAAAACTTTTGGAGGCGAGCAACAACCCTTTACAGCGAAGGCTGCCAATCGCGAAGGCAAGGTTTTTTGGTATTTAGACGATGCTTTTCTCGGCACTACTGAAACCTTTCACGAGATGAATATCTTTGCCCCCAAAGGTAATCACACCCTGCGTATCATCAACGAAAAAGGCGAAGAAAGAGCCATTAGTGTGATGTGCAGGTAGTCATAAAACTTGCTAATTTTCTAATTATTTGTACTTTTGCAAATCGACAAATTAGCAAATTAAACTAATGATTACACAATTACAAGGAAAACTCGTAGAAAAGAACCCTACTCACGTAGTGATTGATTGCCACGGAGTAGGTTATTTTGTAAATATCAGTCTGAATACTTATTCAGCGCTACCCGAAGGCGAAGCCATTAAGCTATACACTTATCTGCAAATAAAAGAAGAAGCCCATACACTCTATGGTTTCCTCACCAAAGCCGAACGCGAAGTGTTTGTATTGCTTCTTTCGGTATCGGGAGTAGGTGCTAGCACTGCCCGTACGATGCTCTCAGCACTTACCGCTGCACAAGTGCGCAGTGCTATCATCAATGGGGAGGTTGCTACCATTCAAGCAGTAAAAGGTATAGGTGCTAAAACAGCCCAACGGGTAATATTAGACTTAAAAGATAAAATGCTCAAGCTCCAAGACTTTGAAGAGGTGCCTATGAACGCTGTAAGTACCCATAAAGAAGAAGCGCTTGCCGCCTTAGAAGTATTGGGCTTTATGCGCAAACAAGTCGAAAAAGTAGTCGATATCATTATCAAATCAAGTAGCGAAGAGCTTTCAGTAGAAGAAATCATCAAGCAAGCCCTCAAACGCTTGTAAAAAAATTCATCATTCGTAATTTGTCATTCGTAATTATTTTCGTATCTTTGCCCGCTAATTGATTCATAGAATGAAATATCTCTTATATATACTCTTGGCTTTCACTGCTGTAAGTTGTGGTACCTACAACTTCACAGGAGGAAGTACAGGCGATGCTAAAACCTTTCAAGTGAACTTCTTCCGTAACGATGCTCCTTTAGTAGAACCTGGGCTTGACCGCGATTTTACCATAGCCCTACAAGATTTGATTAACAACCAAACCAACCTCAGCCTTACCGACCGCAATGGCGACCTTGTATACGAAGGCGAAATTGTAGAGTTCAATATTACCCCTATGACAGCTACCTCAGGACAAACTGCCGCCCAAAACCGTCTTACTATCAGCGTAAACGTACGCTTCACCAATCACAAAGAAGATAAAAAAGACTTTGAAAAACGCTTTTCTTTTTACTACGATTACCCTGCTGCAAGTCAGTTGAGTTCAGTAAAAGGAGAGGCTATTCCACAGATATTCGAACGTATCACCCAAGATATTTTCAATGCCTCACTCGCCGATTGGTAAATCAACAAATCGGCATATTGATAAATCGACAAATTAGCACATTGACTGTAAAGGAATTCATAGAGATTATTAGACATCCCTACACTATCAACGATGATCAAGTATATGAACTCGATGAAATAGTGAAGGAATATCCTTATTTTCAAGCGGCAAGGGTGCTACAACTCAAAATATTGCATTCTGAAGGAAATTACAAATACAACAAAGCTCTAAAACTCGCTGCTGTACACGTAACCGACCGCTCAGTATTGTTTGATTTTATCAACTCTAAAACTATTATTCCTGATTTTTCAGCATTGCGCCGTGATTTTGAGCGCATTCGCAAAGCTCGTGAACGCAAAGAAGCTGAAGAAGCTGAAAATACCCCACCTAAAGTAAGTTATATTGACCACGAACCGCGATCCTACCGCCCCGACTTACCTAACAAATCTATTTTTGAAGAACCTATCTTCCCTGAAGATTTGGTAAATCACCAAGAATTAGCCGATGTTTTCATCGCTAAAGAACCTGAAGAAAAAACAAAAACCGATGCTGATAACATTTCTCAATGGTTAGAAAACATCTCTGAAGAACATAATGAAGTTGCCTACAAAAACGACAAAGTAGCCGAGAAATTTAAACTCATTGATAAGTTCTTAGAAAGCAACCCCAAAATCGAAGCCTCAAGAGATTATGTATCCAACGTGAATTTAGCCGATGAAGTAAAGTCTGACCCTAAACAATTAATGACCGAAACATTGGCGCAAGTATATGTAAATCAGCGCAAATTCAAACAAGCTATTCAGGCTTATGAAATATTAATTTTGAAAAATCCAAAAAAAAGTGCTTACTTTGCAGCCCAAATAGAAAATATTAAAAAATTACAGCAAAATAATTTATAAGAAAAATGACAACATTTAACATCTTTTTAGTGCTCATCGTGATAGTATGTTTACTACTCGCTTTGGTTATTATGGTACAAAACCCTAAAGGAGGCGGACTCTCTTCTACTTTTGGAGGTAACACCCAAGTAGTAGGAGGCGTAAAGAAAACAGGCGACTTCCTCGAACGCAGTACTTGGACTTTTGCTACTGCTTTAGCTGTGCTTATCCTTATTGCTAACACCTTAATAGCTAACAATAATAATGGTGTGACTGGCGACTCTAAATTATTAGATGGTAGCACCCCCGCTGCTCCAGTAAACCAACTCAATCAGCAAGCACCCGCTAACAACAACGCTACTCAACAAGTGCCTGCTACTCCTGCCACATCTTCTAATACAGGAAACTAAACTGACAAAAAGTCAGTTATTTCAGATTGGCACACTTTCTGAAATATCCTCTTCGATTTTTTATAAAGGGAATTAAAATACTAAACAAAAGGTTGAAAACAGAACTTTGACAAGGTTTTTAAAACTTTGTCAAAGTTTTCTAACACCTAACTTCTTATCCCTAACTTTCTAAGTAAACAAATAATTAAAAACTAAACAATAATGGCAAAATTGAATATCAAACCTTTAGCTGATAGAGTAGTGATTGAGCCCGCAGTGGCCGAAACTACTACTGCATCAGGTATTATCATCCCTGATACTGCAAAAGAAAAACCTCAAAAAGGTACCGTTGTAGCCGTAGGTGCAGGTACTAAAGATAACCCTGTTACCCTAAAAATAGGCGATACTGTACTCTATGGCAAATATGCTGGTACTGAACTCAAATTAGAAGGTAAAGACTACCTCATTATGCGTGAAAACGACGTATTAGCAGTTATCTAATCTAAACATTAAAAATTAAAAAAAATGGCAAAAGACATTAAATTTGATATAGACGCTCGCGAAGGTCTTAAACGCGGCGTTGATGCATTAGCTAATGCAGTAAAAGTAACCTTAGGTCCTAAAGGACGTAACGTAATTATTAGCAAATCATTCGGTTCTCCTCAAGTAACTAAAGATGGGGTGAGCGTTGCTAAAGAAATTGAATTAGAAGACGCTCTCGAAAATATGGGCGCTCAAATGGTAAAAGAAGTAGCTTCTAAAACTAACGACCTCGCTGGTGATGGTACTACTACCGCTACTGTTTTGGCTCAAGCCATCGTAAAAGAAGGACTCAAAAACGTAGCTTCTGGCGCTAACCCAATGGATTTGAAACGCGGTATCGACAAAGCTGTTGTAAAAATCGTAGAACACTTGGCTAAACAAGCTAAAGAAGTAGGTTCTTCTTCTGAAAAAATTAGACAAGTAGCTTCTATCTCAGCTAACAACGATGATACTATCGGAGAACTTATCGCTCAAGCATTCGAGAAAGTTGGTAAAGAAGGGGTTATCACCGTAGAAGAAGCTAAAGGTACTGATACTTATGTAGACGTAGTAGAAGGTATGCAGTTTGATCGCGGTTACCTCTCTCCTTACTTCGTTACCGATTCTGAAAAGATGGTAGCTGAACTCGATCGCCCTTACATCTTGTTGTATGACAAGAAAATCTCCACTATGAAGGATTTGCTTCCTGTATTAGAGCCTGTAGCACAATCTGGCAAACCACTTTTGATTATCGCTGAAGATATCGATGGGGAAGCTTTGGCTACCTTAGTAGTGAACAAATTGCGCGGTACTCTTCGCATCGCTGCTGTAAAAGCTCCTGGTTTTGGCGACCGTCGCAAAGCTATGCTCGAAGATATCGCTATCCTTACGGGGGGTACTGTAATCGCTGAAGAAAGAGGATTTACTCTCGAAAATGCTACTATTGATATGCTTGGTACTGCCGAAAGAGTAAGCATCGACAAAGATAACACTACCATTGTAAATGGTGCAGGTAAATCTGAAGATATCAAAGCACGTGCAGCACAAATCAAAGCACAAATCGAAAATACTACTTCCGATTACGATCGCGAAAAACTACAAGAACGTTTGGCTAAACTTTCTGGCGGAGTAGCTGTATTATATATAGGTGCTGCTTCAGAAGTAGAAATGAAAGAGAAAAAAGACCGCGTAGACGATGCGCTTCACGCTACTCGTGCCGCTGTTGAAGAAGGTATCGTAGCAGGGGGTGGTATTGCTCTTCTCCGTGCTAAAAACGCTTTAGCAAAACTTAAACCTGCTAACGCCGATGAAGAAACTGGTATTAAAATCATCCTCAAAGCATTGGAAGCTCCTTTGCGCACTATCGTAGAAAACGCTGGTGTTGAAGGTTCTGTAATCGTAGCTCGCGTACTCGATGCTTCAAGAGATGCTTACGGATACAATGCCAAAACAGGTACTTATACCGATATGTTCAAAGCTGGTATCATCGACCCTAAAAAGGTAACTCGTGTTGCCCTTGAAAACGCTGCCTCAGTAGCTGGTATGATTCTCACTACCGAATGCGCTTTAGTTGATATCAAAGACGATAAAGCAATGGCTATGCCTCCAATGGGCGGCGGAATGCCAGGAATGATGTAATTATAAATTCATAGCATTATTATCATATTTTATTAACACGAAAATCGGGGAGAGTTTCTTGTGAAACTCTCCCCGATTTTATAATTCATATCAAATGATTAAATACTTTGATAAGCTCTGTGTCCAAATCTCACTCCAAAGAAGAAATTCAAATCTTTAGCTGATTTAGTAAGATTACTCAATATAGTGTTAGAACCTATTACAAAAGGACCTAAACGCAAAGCAAGACCGATATTTGTTTTTGAAATTTGGTTATACGAAAGAGGTAAATAAGCCCCTAAGTACTCTGTTTCTACACGTGGTGTAAGCGAAACTTCATTAGCATAAGCCGCTGTATAAGCATTGCTTTTATTAGTAAGATTGAAACGGGTAGCTAAATTCACAAAGAAAGGTTGCGCTATACGGTAATCTACACTCAAGTTCAAAGAAGTAGGTAAAGATACTTTTATCTTCTCGGTAACTGCAGCGTTATCTCCAAAGGTATTTTTTAGTTTTTCTTCTGATAAGTCATCCATTGTGAGGCTAGCTACACCAGAAGCTGGCATACGATAACGTTGTGAATCTTTAGTAGGTGTATATTGCAATCTTCCAATATCCATTATAGAAACCCCTACTCTCAAATCGTGAGAATTGTTATGACAACGAGGACATCCATCCTTTTTATACTCATAAGTAGCCCCTAAATCAAATCCTACAGTAGACGCTTTAGACTTAAAGTACAAATCGCTCGCATTGATATTATCAGTATCTACTAAACTTGTTCCTCCATTAAGTATTTCTACTACCCCATTGTGAGACTGGATATTAAGTATGGTACTTTTAGTAGATCTATCCACTGTAAGTGAAGCCGTAGCCCCTTCAAAGTTTCTAAAACCTGCATACACATTACCTGAGCCTTGTATTATTTTTAAACTTGCTCCTGCTTTGATAGCATTATGCCCATCAAAATAGAGCTCACCTGCCCAAGAAAATCCTATTTCTGAAAAAATATGCGCTGCTATTTCTTGGTTGTTCAAATTTAACTGATAAGACTGATCTAGGTCTAATTTTTCAGCATCAGTAAAAATTGACTGCAAGAGTTTAGCATCAAAGTTTCTCACGTTACCTAATGCACGTACACGAGAAAAAACTCCCACAGTGTGTTGGTCGTTGATTTTCACGTAAAGTGAAGGCCCCATCACATCTACATTTACTTTAGCATCAATACGCTCTCTAAGCAAAGGATTATTTGCATCATTACGTGTAAAGTCATTAAAACTTTTAGTAATGTCGGTATTCATTTTGATAGCATTATTCGCCAAACCAAAATTTACCAAAAACAAACTAGCATCCCAAGGGCGCTTGCTGCTAATCATATAAGCAGGATTTGCTGTGGTTTGTATCACTCCAGAGTAATAACTCTCTCTAAGCCCTGCAAACGATTGCTGAGCTTCCATTGCCATTGTTGTTAAAAACAAAGCTGATAAAATTACTTTTTTCATTGTGTAAAAAACATTATAAATTTGCGTGCAAATGTACAACTTTTTATCAAATAAAAAATAAAAAATGTAATTCATTTTGCTCTCTTAATATTTTTATCTACTTTTGTCGCCATAAACATTTTAATTCTAAAAAGATGAATACACTTAAAACACTATCAACAATAGCTTTTTCATTATTAGTTTTTGGAATAGCTACTGCTCAGGACGAAGGACTTGTGCCTGCCAGCGCCTTGCCTGCCAACGCACAAACTTTTGTAAATCAATATTTTTCTGCTAACGATATCGTTTCGGTATGGCAAGATACTGAAAAAGGTAAAGTAGAAGAATATACTGTACTTTTTGCCGACGGCACTGAAGTAGAATTTCACGCTGATGGCAACTGGAAAGAAGTAAAAGCCCGTAACGGACAAGTATCACCTAAAATCGTTCCTGCTAAAATAGCTAAATACGTACACAAAAAGTTCCCTAAAGCAATGATTAAAGAAATCAAAAAAGGACGTACCAAATACGAAATCGACCTTACTAACAACGTAGAACTTCTCTTTAACTTAAATGGTAATTTCTTAAAAATTGACGACTAAATATGAAATACTTTTTATTACTCATCGTTGCTACACTTACTTTTAGTGCAGCCTCTGCTCAAAACAAAAAAATAACTTTTAACGATCTTCCGTCTGAAGCTATCAACTATATAGATAATCGCTCCTTAGCTAATGATATTACTTCAGTATGGAAAAATACCAATGACAACATATACACTGTTATTTTTAATGATGGAACTGAAATCGAGTTTAATAACAACGGCGAATGGAAAGAAGCTAAAATAAACAATGAAAAATTTTCAGTATTCTTAGTTCCTGAAAAAGTATTAGGCTATATACAAGCTAATTACCCTCTTGTGTCTGTCAGAAAAGTATCGCGTAATCTCGATAAAAAAGGGTACAAAACTGAACTTTCTAATAAAAAAGAACTTAATTTTGACGAAAATTTCAATTTTGTTAAAGCAAGATAATTTCTCTATTGATTGTTCAATCCCTATTGACTTTCTTAAAACTAAACAGTTAAACTCTTAAAAAATAGACAACTCAAATGAAACGTTTTTTATTACTCATCGCTGCTACACTTAGCTTTAGCGCTGCATCTGCTCAAGACTCTAAAGTAACTTTTAATGACCTTCCTGCCGATGCTATCAACTTCGTGCGTGAACATTTTCTGGTAGACCATATCGCTTCTGTTTGGAAAGATACTGATTACAACGACGAGGAGTACACTGTTATCTTCCGCGACGGACTTGAAATAGAGTTCAATGGCAACGGCGATTGGAAAGAACTCAAAGCGCGTCACGGCAAAGTACCTGATCACGTAGTACCCGAAAAAATATTGGCTCACGTACGCGCCACCTTCCCTTTTGAATCTATCAAAGAAGTATCCCGCAATCTCACCAAAAAGAGATACGAAGCCGAACTTACTGACGATCAAGAACTCAAATTCGACGATAAATTCAATTTTATTGGAGTAAAATAATCTCCCATTAATTGTTAATTGAATGTATGACCTAATCATTATCGGTGGAGGAGCTGCAGGCTTCTTCACCGCTATTAATACCGCCGAAAACCGTCCTGATTTTAAAATTGCTATCCTCGAAAAAAGTAAAAATGTGCTCCACAAAGTGCAAATTTCGGGTGGGGGGCGTTGCAATCTCACCAATGCTATTTTTACCCCTCAAGAACTCGTAAAAAACTATCCGCGAGGTAGTAAGGAACTCCTTAGTCCGTTTCACCGCTTTATGTGCGGTGATACTATGGAATGGTTTGAAGCACACGGTGTTTCTCTCAAAACAGAACCCGACGGTCGTGTATTTCCCGCATCTAATTCTTCGGAAAGCGTTGTAAACTGCTTTCTCAACGCAATCAAAAAACACCACATTCAAGTCTTCACTCAACAGAACGTACAAGCCCTTTCCCCTACTTCCGAAAGTTGGGAAATCACTACATCTAACTCAACCTATAAGGCTCGTAATTTGGTAATTAGTACGGGCAGCAACCCTAAAATATGGCAACTGTTAGCTTCTTTAGGGCATACTATTATCCCCCCTGTTCCCTCACTTTTCACTTTTAACACTTCTACCCAATGGGCAAAAGAGCTCTCAGGAATTGCAGTAAATGCTACAGTACGCTTGTTTAGCCAAGGAGGTAAATCGCTCAAAATCACCGAAACCGCTCCACTACTCTTCACACACAATGGTTTTAGTGGCCCTGCGGTGTTGCGCGCCTCAGCTTGGGGAGCTCGCATATTAGCAGAATGTAACTACCAATGCCTGATGGAAGTGAACTTCACTGCTCACAACAGCGAAACACTTACTTACGACGAAACGCTTCTCTTTTTACAAGATTGCAAACAACAAAACGGACGCAAAACGATGCAAAATTTCACATTGTTTGAACTCCCTAAACGCTTGTGGAATTCCCTTTTAGATAGCGCTGGTATTGCTCCTGCACAACTATGGGCAGAGCTCAACAAATCTCAACTGCGCCATCTTGCCAAAATACTTACCCAATGCCGTTTTCCTATAGAAGGTAAAGCTACTTTCAAAGAAGAATTTGTAACAGCTGGAGGGGTAAAACTCTCCGAAATCAACTTCAAAACCTATGAGAGCAAGCTGCACCCTCATCTCTACTTAGCTGGCGAAGTACTCGATATCGATGCTATTACAGGAGGCTTCAACTTTCAAAACGCTTGGACGGGAGGCTATATCATCGCTGAAAATTTTGTAGTAAAAAACAGTAAATAGACTCAAAATCATCTTTGTATCACAAACTTTATCAAAGTTTAAAGACTTTTGCAAAGTAAAATTAACTTATAATCAATTCTCAACACAAAAAAATAATCTCTAATTCTTGCTTCAATTCAAAAAAATATCCTTAACTTTGCCATCGTAATTAATATATAATAAAATAGCAAATTATGGGACTTAAATTTTTAGATGATATAAAAGCAGGCATTCGCAGTGCTTCCCTTAAAAAGGATATCATTTGCTACTACATCAACAATGGCGACAACACTCTTGCCGACCTTGGCAAAGAATTAGATCTCAGCGTGCCCACCGTTACCAAAATGGTAGGTGAACTCATTGACGACGGCATCGTAATGGATTTTGGTAAAATAGAAACCTCTGGAGGGCGTCGTCCCAATATCTATGGGCTCAACCAAAGCTCTGGCTACTTCATCGGGATAGATATATGCCATTCTCACGTAAATATAGGTGTCACCGACTTCAAAGGTGAACTCATCAGTGAAGAACTCTCTATTCCTTTCACCGAATCTCAGCCTCAAGAACGATTTCAAAGACTCTGTGAAATCATCAATCAATTTATTCACAAATCAAAAGTACCCAAACACAAAATCCTCAGTATGGGTATCAATATTTCCGGACGTGTAAACACCCTCACGGGGCATAGTTATAGCAGTTTCTATTTCGATGAACGCCCTCTTACCGAAATGTTTGAGAACGAACTGAATATCAATGTTTCTATCGATAATGATTCTCGTGCAATGACTTACGGTGAATATATCAAAGGATGTGTAAACGGCGAGAAAAACATCTTGTATGTAAACGTTAGTTGGGGCTTAGGGCTCGGCATTATCGTAGGCGGACAGCTATACTATGGAAAGTCAGGATTTTCAGGAGAGTTTGGACATATTCCAGCCTTTGGCAACGAAATACTCTGCCATTGTGGCAAAAAAGGTTGTTTAGAAACAGAAGCTTCTGGCTTAGCCTTACACCGCAAGTTCTTGGAAAAACTGCACAGCGGACACTCCTCTTTGCTTACTCAAAAAAACGGATACGACCCCAAAGCACCCGTAAGTTTGAACGACATCATAGAGGTTGCTCTACAAGAAGATATGCTCGCCATTGAGCTGATTGAAGAAATAGGAAACTCTTTAGGCAAACATATCGCGGGGCTCATCAACCTTTTCAACCCCGAATTGGTTGTTATTGGAGGAACACTCGCCTACGCCGGCGACTACCTAATGCTACCCTTGCGAAGTGCCATTAGAAAATATTCATTAAACTTAGTAAGTCAAGATTCCACTATTAAAGTATCTAAATTGGGTGAAAAAGCAGGACTTTTAGGCGCCAGCCTCCTCGCCCGAAGTAAATTCATCGGATTGATATGAAAGACGAACGATTAGTAGCTTTAGAGCGACTCCTCAACATAATGGACGACCTACGCGCTAAATGTCCGTGGGACAAAAAGCAAACAATGCAGAGTTTGCGCCATCTCACTATTGAGGAAACTTACGAATTAGGCGATGCTATCCTTAGCAACGACCTCCAAGAAGTAAAAAAAGAATTAGGCGACTTGCTCTTGCATATCGTTTTCTATGCCAAAATAGGCAGTGAAACCAACAGTTTCAACATCGCCGATGTAGCTAATGGCGTATGCGAAAAACTCATTGAGCGACACCCCCACATCTACGGCGATGTGCAAGTAAACAACGAGGAGGATGTAAAGCGCAATTGGGAAAAAATAAAACTCAAAGAAGGCAACAAGAGTGTTTTGGGTGGTGTTCCCAAGAGTCTGCCTGCCTTAGTAAAAGCCACTCGCATACAAGATAAAGCTGCTGGTGTAGGTTTTGATTGGGATAATATCGATGATGTTTTTGCAAAGATAAAAGAAGAAATAGATGAGCTACACGCCGAAGTAAAAGCTCAAAAGCAAAGCAATATAGAAAGTGAGTTTGGCGATGTGCTGTTTAGTCTCATCAACTATGCCCGTTTTTTAAAGGTAAACCCCGAAGATGCCTTAGAGCGCACCAATCGCAAGTTTATTGCACGTTTTCAGTACTTAGAAGAAAAAGCTACGGCACAAGGCAAATCGCTCAAAGATATGACCTTACAAGAAATGGAGACCTATTGGCAAGAAGCTAAAAACCTATAAAACAACAAAACTATGACCACAGATTTAGACACCTTAGACAAAGAGTTCAAAACAAAATCCAATCTGGTCATATAGGAATGTATAGATGCATATATTTTAATATAAAAAACACCTAAAAAACAATGGCAATACAAAAACCAAGTATACCAAAAGGTACTCGCGACTTTTCACCTACCGAAGTAGCTAAACGCAACTTCATTATCAACACTATAAAAAATGCTTTCAACACCTTTGGTTTTCAACCTATAGAAACCCCAAGTTTTGAAAACTACAATACCCTAATGGGCAAATATGGCGAAGAAGGTGACCGTCTTATCTTCAAGATACTCAATTCAGGTGACTTTACACAAGGAGTAAAACAAGAAGATTGGGAAGCTAAAAACCCTCAAAAACTCACTCCTCAACTCTCCGAAAAAGCCCTTCGCTATGATCTTACAGTTCCTTTTGCTCGCTATGTAGTACAACACCAAAGCGAACTAACTTTCCCTTTCAAACGCTATCAAATACAACCTGTATGGCGTGCTGACCGTCCACAAAAAGGACGTTTTAGAGAGTTCTACCAATGTGATGCCGATGTGGTAGGTAGCACCAGTTTGTGGCAGGAAGTGGAGTTCGTACAACTCTACGACACTGTATTCACAGCCCTCAATCTCAAAGGGGTAACTATCAAAATGAACAACCGAAAAATCCTTAGTGGCTTTGCCGAAATGATAGGTGAAAGCGATAAACTCACCGATTTTACGGTTGCTCTCGACAAACTTGATAAAATAGGCGAAGAGGGTGTGATCAAAGAAATGAAAGAAAGAGGTATTAGTGAGGAAGCTATTGCAAAATTGCAACCTATCTTCACTCTCAAAGGAACAGTTACCAAAAAACTATCTGCCCTAAAAGAGATTCTCAAAAGCTCGGAAACAGGTATGAAAGGTGTAGAAGAATTAGAGTTTATAGCCCAACAAATAGCCCAACTCGGTTTACAAACAGCTATCTTAGACCTCGATGTTACCCTCGCTCGCGGGCTCAATTACTACACGGGAGCTATCTTTGAGATTGGAGCTCCTGCAGGCGTACAAATGGGTTCTATAGGTGGCGGTGGACGCTACGACGACCTCACTAGTATTTTTGGACTCAAAGGTATCAGTGGGATAGGTATTTCTTTCGGGTTAGACCGCATCGGGTTGGTGATGGAAGATCTGAATCTTTTCCCTGAATCGCTCAACAGTACTGTAGAGGTGCTTTGTATCAACTTTGGCGATGCTGAAGCGCTACAGAGTATGAAACTACTCAAAGCATTGCGTCAACTTGGCAAAACTGCAGAGCTCTACCCCGATGCCGCCAAGATAAAGAAACAGATGGAGTATGCTAACAAGCGTAATATTCCTTATGTGGTGATTATAGGCGAAAGCGAACTCGCTAAAGGTACTTTTGTACTGAAAAATATGTTAGAGGGCACTCAAAAAGAATGTAGCCTCAATGAAGTAAGCAATGCTTTATTTCAGTAGTAGTACGACAAACAATTAGAAAATTTTATAGACTTTGTCAAAGACCGTAGCTCGGTAGGCTTTAAGGACTTTGACAAAGTATTTATTGTTTTTTTATTGCGTTGATAGCGCATTTTAGAGCTAATACGCTTCCCAAATGTACCCCTTCGTGCGAAATATTGAAGTAAATAGCTTCTTCAATGGTATTGAGTTCATACTCTATACCTGTTACATAATGGTTATAATGCTTAAAAATTCCTTTGTGATAATCCGTTTCGAGTAAATCTACAGTGCGGATGAGGAGTTGCTGTAGTTCCTCTATCTCGGCAGCAGTAGGGATATGCCCATCGGGGATGGTGCCTTTGCGATAACGCTCTACAAATTCAGGGGTGAGATAAGTAGGCAGGTCGCTATTGGCATAACAATAATTTTGCTGGGTAACTACGCAGTGAGCGAGATTCCACAAGATATTATTTTTAAAGCCCGCAGGAATGATTGCCAATTCTTCGGGGGTAAAGCTATTGAGCAATTTGAGTTGTCGCTCACGCAATTTTCGGTATAAGGTAAATACTTCTTTCATATATTTATTTAAAAATCAAAATCAAAGTCGTTAAGTTCGTCTAATTTGGTATTTTCTTCTTCCGTAAGCACTTCTTGCAAAAGTTCGGCTGTTGCTTCTTTTCCAGTACCCCAAAGGTCTCCTAATAATTCAGCTATACTATTCTTTTGGTTAGGCTCAAAATCGGCGAAAGCACGTCGCAAGAACACTACTGAGCGCATAAACTGTTCTTCGTCTAATTGGCGTACATAATTATCTAATTCTTGCCATATAATCGTACGCGATAACAATGCGTATCTATTTCTTCCAGAAAATCCTTCAAACCACGAAGCACCTAAATCGGCGGGAACACCTGCTGAAAGGCGGCGTGATACCTCACGTGCGCATTCTTCTTCAGTTGCTAAATTGTGTTCTAACAATATTGCAAAGGCTACCCCTGATAATTTGGTATTTACATCGTCGCGCCACGCAAGGTGAGTAAGTTCTTTTTGCCACGTTTCGGTATCTACAAGCTCGTATTGTTGTTCGGAGATGAACTCCATTGTATTTATCGCTTCTACGATTGGTTTAGAGGCTTTATCATCACAAGATGAAGCATCTATCAATAATAGAGAAGCGCGCAAAAAGAGTTGTTGCAAGATAGGTTTCAGCGGTTCGAGGTTAAACTGACGCAAATCGCCATACTGAATGAGCATTGAGAGTTCGTGAGCAGCAAAAGCAGTTTCGGCAAAATTATTACTATCTACCAAAAGGCTTTGCAAAGTGCTGAGTGCATTGCTAAAAATATGCGTAAGCTGACATTCGCAAGCCTGCCTGATGATTTTGGCTACTACCGAAAGGTCGGTTGCTTCGCTCAGTTGTTCTTTGAGTATAAAGGCAGCGGCAATTTCAAGCGTTTCACCTTTGAGGTTAGCTTCAACGATTTCTATTTCCACTTCAGGACTCCATTGCAAGACCCATTTTTCAGCCCACGAGGCTTTGTCTTGCTGTACGCGTTGCTGAGTGGCAAAGTGAATGCCTAAAACTTCTAAACGGTGGAGGAAAGTAGAGCGGTTTAGGTCGATGAAAGCAGCTTCTTTGGTTTTTACTTTGAGGTTTTCGCGGAGGTCAAGAGAGAGGTCTTGTGCTACTGCCGATTTGTAGTTGGTGAGTTTCAAGCGTTTCAGCTCCTGATTCATATCCTCCTGCACGGGCGTTTGGCTTACCCCTTCAGGCAATGCCCCAATAGCTGTACCTATATCTACTTTGTTGATAGCTTCGGCTACCGAAGAGAGTCCACCGCCACCAAAGCAAGTTACAACTGCATCGTGGAGGTCTTCGAGTACGGGATAAGTACCGCCTTTCATCGCGGAGAGCACATTGGCGAGTCGCACGGCTTCAATTACGCTGGCAGAAGAGGCATTTTGTCCTTGATTGCGGAGTATTTTGGCTACCTTGGTAAGGTAGGTTGCCGCGAGTTTATCCATTGTATTGGTTTGCATCGCGCGCCACATCAGTTCAAAGTAGTAAGGCGCCATATTGCCTGCTCCGTAACCCGTACGGCTGCTGAGGCGGAGGTAGGAATAAGGCATTAGAGTAAGTTGAGCAGTAGCTTTGGGGAGTTTTTTAAGCTCGTCGTCGGTCATTGGAGGTAGGTTATTTTGGATACCTAACAAATGGTAAGCTCCAACGATCACTACTATTTCTTCGGGTTTGAACTCGGTGCAAGCTTTGGCAATTTCGCGTTTCATATACGCCTCGCGAATAAGATTATACGAAAAGTCAAACGGTGCTTCTTCGTATTCTTTATCTACTACCATTTGGCGCATTTCGCCCGACTGCAATGCCAAAGCGGGGGCGAAAGTATCGGTATTGAGATTGTGTTCGTAATGGCGTTCCCAATAGTTTTCGTAATCGGTTTCGTCAACCTGTTCGGCGAGTTGTTTGTAGAGTGTATTGTGATACTTATAGAACTCACGTGCTTTTTCGCCTTCCTCGTCGGAGGGTTGTTCTTGGCGGAGCTTGAGCATATTTTCGGTAGGCAAGTCGATAAACCTAAGGGTGACTTTCTTTTTTACGCCCCAGCATATCGCTTGGTACTCAGGAGAATAAGTAGCAAAAGGATAAAGCACCGTTTCTATAGGTAGCTCGGTGGTATAGCCCAACATCGCAATGGGAGGTTTTACCCCTTTCTGAGCGATTTGAGGCATCAGAGGGGTAGCATCAGCTGGACCTTCGATAAGGATACATTTAGGTTTATTTTTTTCTAAGAAATCCAAGAGGTGATAGGCAGCTGATGGCGACAAGTGTCGTACACCGAAGAAGTGAAGATTATTCATAATAAGTGAAGGTACGTTCTATAATTTGTCGGGGGTCGCCATTGATGAAGGTCGTTTTGGCAATCCAATTACCTTGAGTATCGTATTTATACTCATAAGTTGCTACATTTTTCTGTTTTTTAGGCAGTTTGGTTTCTGCTTGTAGTTTCACACAATCACCTTTGGCGTTGTATTTTTTTGTAGTGGTACTCACTAAGTTATTATCTTTATCATACACGCGATTGCTCAAGAGTTGGTGTTGTTTGTTAAACTTATTCTTTACTATTTGCAACAAGTTACCTTGCGCATCGCTATAGCGCATTTCCAGAGGATCACCTTGTTTATTATAAGTATATGTAACGACAGATTCTAACTGATTAGCGCGATAAGTTTCTTCTTTGAGTATTTGCCCTTCAGCATTTACCTGATAGGTGTAATGCGATTTGAGGAAGCCCCCAGGAGAGTAGGTAGCATCTTTGATGAGGTAGCCTTGAGGGTTGTAGACATAAAGGGTTTTATCGGAGTTGTAGCGAGTTTCAAACAATTGACCTTGAGGATTATAGTAGTAGTCCATACGGCTATAAAGATCACCGTTCTTGAAGAAGAAACGAGTTTGGGAGAGGAAACCTTTAGGGTTAAAATCTTTTTGAAGGTTTTCGAGGTTAGCGATTTTGTTTACCGTATCCAAATCGGCATCGATAGCAGATTTGGCAAAAGATTTCCCTTGAGCAGTTACTAAATAAGGAATACTTCGCATCGTTTTCACCTTAGCTTTGAGCCCTGAGAGTTCCCAATCGGTGGGGGTTTGCTGTTGAGCAAAGAGAGTAGCTGTAGCTACCAATAGCATAGAAGTTATTAGATATTTCATCAGTTTTTTAGTTTTTAGTTGTGCAAAGGTACAAATTAATTTATTATTATGCAAATAAGGATTTAGGAGATATAATTTAGGTAATAGGATTTAGAAGATAGTGTTTTGGCACGGTTATTGTAACTATTTTATTCGTAAAACAAACTTATTTATTTTAATTTTTATACTATGAAAAAGTTTTTAACATTTGTATTTTTAGCATTTTTTGGTGTAATGGCTTATGCCCAAGACGCTGAGATTTCTTTCAAATCTGAAGAAATTGACTACGGTAACATCAAACAAGGTGCCGACGGCGTGCGTGTGTTCGAATTTACTAACACTGGTAAAGCACCGCTCGTAATTACTAACGTAGCTTCTTCTTGCGGTTGCACTGTTCCATCTTGGACAAATCAACCTGTAGCACCTGGAGCTAAAGGGAAAATTGAAGTAAAATACGACACTAATCGTGTTGGCCCAATCAGCAAAACGATTACTGTAACTTCTAACGCTAAAAAAGAGCCTGTAAAAGGTTTGCGTATCAGAGGAAATGTTCAATAATCCATAACTATTTATATTTTAATTACTCCCTAAGTCGCCTGCCACTCCTCATTAGTAGGCGACTTTTTTTGTGTTAAACTTTTGTAAAAAAGACAATTGTAAATATTTTTTATTTACTTTTGCACTGTAAAACTAAATAATATTATCAAATATGAAATTACGTACAATCACTTTATTTGCTGGGCTTTTAGTAGCTCAGGTATCTTTAGCCCAAGTAGACGAAATGGGCACTATGACCGATACTACTATTCCAGTAGTAACCAATGTTGAGCAAACAACTTCTGAAGCAGACCTTAAAACTCAAAAAGAACAGCTTAAAGCACAACAAAAATTACAAAAAGAACAAGAAAAAGCGCTAAAAGCTGAAGAAAAATCTGCTAAAGAAAAAGAAAAAGCTGAAAAAGAAGCTAAAAAAGCTCAAGAAAAAGCTAAAAGAGAACAAGAAAAAGCTGAAAAAGCTAAAGCTAAGGCAGAAAAAGAAGCTCAAAAGAAAAAAGAAAATTTGAACAAAGCTAACAGTGAAGTTGCTAAAGTAGAAACTAAAATAGCAAAAGCTAAAACTGATTTAGCGAAAGAGCAATCTAAATTTGATATGAAGAAAGCTAAAGGTACTCTTTCTCCTCAAGACGAAGCTAAGCTAAAAGGTAAATTGCTTGACAAACAGCAAAAAATCAACAGTCTTGGTCTTGATCTTATCAAAGCTAAAGAAAAAGTAAACAAATACTCTATGTAAGATATTTTTTACTAAAAAAAGAGGGTTATCGCAGCGATAACCCTCTTTTTTATTATAATCATTTCTTAAAACTCGGCGCTTTGTGGAGTACGTGGGTAAGGAATCACATCGCGAATGTTAGTCATTCCTGTAGCAAAGAGTACCAAACGTTCAAAACCAAGACCAAAACCACTGTGTACAGCTGTACCAAATTTGCGAAGGTCGAGATACCACCAGAGCGTTTGCTCATCCATATTGAGGTCGGCGATTTTTTGTTTGAGCACATCGTAACGCTCTTCACGTTGCGAACCTCCAACAATTTCACCAATACCAGGGAAGAGGATATCCATAGCGCGTACTGTTTTACCATCTTCATTCAATCGCATATAGAACGCTTTGATATTTGCTGGATAATCGTAGAGAATTACGGGGCACTCGAAGTGTTTTTCTACTAAGTAACGCTCGTGTTCGCTTTGCAAATCTACCCCCCATTCGTTTACAGGATATTGGAATTTCTTCTTTTTGTTGTAATTGCTATTTTTGAGAATATCAATTGCTTCAGTATAGCTCACACGTTTAAACTCATTGTGAATTACAAACTCGAGTTTTTCAATAAGCGACATAGAACTGCGCTCGTTTTGCGGTTTAGTTTTTTCTTCTTCTAAGAAACGTTTATCGAGAAACTCAAGGTCGTCACGACGCACTTCTAAAGTATATTTGAGCACGTATTTGATGAAATCTTCAGCTAAATTCATATTGTCGATAAGATCGTAGAACGCCATTTCGGGTTCTATCATCCAGAATTCAGCTAAGTGACGTGAAGTATTAGAATTTTCGGCACGGAAAGTAGGACCAAAAGTATAAATCTTGCCGAGTGCCATTGCAAAGGTTTCACCTTCTAACTGACCAGACACTGTGAGGTTTGTTTCACGTCCAAAGAAATCTTTTTTATAATCTACTTCACCATTTTCGGTAAGTGGTGGATTTTTAGCATCCAAAGTAGTTACACGGAACATCTCTCCAGCACCTTCGGCATCACTACCGGTGATAATAGGTGTATTCACATAGAAAAAGCCGTTGTCCTGAAAGTATTTATGTATAGCAAATGCCAAAGTAGAACGCACGCGCATCACAGCACTAAAAGTATTAGAGCGCACACGCAAGTGAGCATTTTCGCGCAAGAATTCCAATGAGTGTTTTTTAGGCTGGATAGGATATTCTTCGGGGTTGCTATCACCTAAAATCACTACCTCGGTAGCTTGTAACTCTACCGACTGACCTTTACCTTGACTTTCTACTAATTTCCCTTTTACTTCAATAGCTGCCCCTGTGGTAATGCGTTTGAGTATATCGGGGTTTGTATTTTCAAAATCTACTACTACTTGGAGGTTATCGATAGTAGAGCCATCGTTGAGGGCTATAAATCGGTTGCTGCGAAAGGTGCGCACCCAACCTTTGAGGGTAATTTCCTCGTGTATGCTTTTTCCGTTTTGTAATAATTGTTTAATATATAACATAATAATTAATTTGTCGATTTGTCAATTTTCAAATTTGGATTTTACTTTTTCAGCAAGTTGTTCGCCTGTATATTCATCTATTTGAGTGAGCGTTTCTTCTATCACCGAAGCCTTTTTGCCATCTTCACTCCACAAACCGCCTTTGAAAAGCAATTTTCCTTTTCCGTCAAACTGAGCAAAAGCCCCGATAGGTGCTGTACAGCCACCTTCTAAAGCGCGGAGAAAAGCGCGTTCTAAGAGTGTTGCCACATAGGTTTCATCATCGTGAATGTGCAAGAGTATATTTTGTAATGGCATATTGTCTTCGTGCACAACTACCATTATAGCCCCTTGTGCAGGTGCAGGTAACATCCAATTGAGTAGCAAGTGATTTTCAGGTAGTTTATTAATGCGTTCCAAGCCTGCTGCTGCAAAGATAGCCCCATTCCAAGAATTATCGGAGAGTTTTTGCAAACGAGTATTCACATTGCCGCGCAAGTTTTCTATATTGTGATGTGGATAGCGGTACAACCATTGTGCTTTGCGTCGCAAACTGCTGGTAGCGATGGTTGCTATTTCGGCATCTAAAAACGAAAGATCACCTTTGTAGACCAACACATCGTGAGGGTTCCCGCGCTTGAGTACTGCTCCTACTACAATCCCGCTGGGTAAAGCGGTAGGCACATCCTTCATACTATGTACTGCTATATCTATCTCACCGTTGAGCAGGGCAATATCCAAGGCTTTTGTGAAGATACCTGTAACTCCCATTTCGTAGAGTGGTTTGCTGAGTTCTATATCGCCGTGAGACTTAGTACTAATTATTTCAGTGGAGTATCCTAAAACTTCTAATTGGTGTTGTACGGTTTTAGCTTGCCAAAGAGCCAAGTCACTATCACGCGTACCTATACGAATTGTTTTCATTACATATTTCTTTATCGGGGGCAAAGGTAGCAATAATTTGTCAATTAGCCAATTTGATAATTAGCAAATTACATAAGAGATTTTTTCAAGATAGAGAGATTTTTCCTTTTCGTCGATAAAATTAACCTTTTCGTCGATAAAGTTTGTTTTACCCTACCTTTACAAGCTACCTTTGCATCAGCTAAATGATAAAAAATGGTTATTAAATTGTAAAGAAGAGGGTGATAATTTTCATCGTACTATCCTAATATCTTTTTCACCTTCTTCTTTCATCTAAAAAACTAAAGACTATGAAAAGAATTTTATACATATCTCTCTTGCTATCCCCTTTATGGACTATAGCACAATCCAAACAATGGTCGCTAACTGATTGTATCAACTATGCGGTACAGCACAACATCTCTGTAAAGAAAACAGAACTCAACCAGCAAACGGCTGAAATCAACCTCAATCAGGCAAAGGATAACCGCTTGCCTACTGTGAGCGGGTCGGCATCAGCAAACCTCAACAACGGGTCGGCAATCAACCAAATTTCTAACGAACGGGTATCGCGCCGTACGTTCTCCAACAACTTTGGGATATCAGCCTCTGTGCCTCTCTATCAAGGGAATAAACAGAATCTACAAATAGACCGCAGCAAGCTGTTGCTTGAGCAGAACGAACTCTATGTGCAAGAAGCGAAGAACAACATCACCCTGAGTGTGCTGGAAGCCTACTTGCAAGCGCTTTACAGCTATGAAGGGATTGCAGTAGCCAAAAACACAGCGCTCTCCTCGGCTGAAGAACTCAAGCAAGCACAAACTAAGTTCGCCAATGGATCGATAGCTAAACTCAGTTTGGCAGAAATAGAAACGCGTCACGCCAACAATGAATACGCTATCATTCAGGCAGAGAATCAATATGCCAACCGTGTGCTAACGCTCAAACAACTGTTGGAGCTCCCCCCCAATAGCGATTTTGCTATTGCCCTCGACCTGCAAGAAGATGACTATGTAGCGATTATCCCTAACAAAGACGAGGTGTTTGCACAAGCTAAACAGGCGCTTCCTAACCTGAAAATCTATCAATCGCAACAAAAGATAGCGGAAAAAGACATCAAAATAGCCAAAGCAGGCGTGTTGCCCTCTGTTAGCTTGCAAGCAGGAGTAAATACCGGATATTCTAACCTCAATAGTTTGGGTTATGCTACTCAGTTAGACAGCAATTTTGGTCAGACGATAGGGGCATCGCTGAATATTCCTATCTTTTCGCAAAACAAAAACAAGAATAATGTGAAGTTAGCAAAGCTCACTCAGCAGCAGTCCGTTTTAGAAGAGCAACAAGCTGAAAAAGACCTTTATGCTAAGATAGAAACCGCTTGGCAGAATGCCACCACACACCAAGCACAACAGGCGGCTTCGCGTACGGCTCGTGATAATGCTAAATTAGCTTACGATTTGGCAGTGAAGAAACACGAGTTCGGCGGACTTACTAATACTGAACTTCTCGTGAGCCAAAACGCCTACCTCACTGCCGAACAAACGTATTTGCAAAACAAATATATGTCGGCACTCTATGTACAGTTGCTGAAGTTTTATATGGGAGTCCTCCCCCTAACCCCCTCCCAAGGAGGGGGAATGTAGAGACGGTCATCTTTCTGAAAAATAATCTATAGAATATTATCTAATGAATAACAACTAATAACTAACGACTAGATACAATGAAAAAACACATCAAAAAAATCATTATTATTGCGCTATTAGCGGTAGTGGCTTTTGGGGTATATCACTTCTTTATGAAAGAAAAACCTGCCCTTATTCTCCTACAAACCGATGAAGTTACGCAAGGTGATGTTACTACCGAAGTAACCGCTACAGGTAGTGTGCAACCAGTAGACGAGGTGGAAGTAGGTACCCAAGTATCGGGGTTGGTGAGCAAAATCTATGTGGATTACAACAGCCAAGTAAAGAAAGGACAGCTATTAGCAGAACTCGACAAGACCAATCTACAAGAGAACGTTATCAATGCGACGGCTAACTACAATTCAGCACTCAATGAGCTGAATTATTACCGTCAGAATTACGAGCGTCAGCAAAAAATGTACAATGCCCAAGTGATTAGCAAATCGGATTACGAGCAAGCATTGTATCAGTTTAACAATGCGAAGACCAATGTAGCACAACGCCTTACGACCCTCAATCAGGCGAAAACGAACTTAGGCTATGCTAATATCTATTCACCTATTGACGGGATTATCCTCAGCAAAGAGGTTGAAGAAGGGCAAACTGTAGCTGCCTCGATGAGTGCGCCTACGCTCTTTAAAATAGCTAAAGACATCAAGCGTATGCAGGTGGAGGTGAATGTAGATGAAGCCGATATAGGACAAGTGAAAGTGGGGCAACGCGTGAGTTTCACCGTGGATGCTTACCCTCAAGAAGAATTTGTGGGACGTGTTACCCAAGTGCGCTTATCGCCTACCACCTCATCAAACGTGGTAACTTATACGGTGATAGTAGAGGCTGAAAACCCGGATGAAAAGCTCAAACCAGGACTTACCGCGACCATTGCTATTTATACTAATGAACTGAAAGGCGTAACTATTGTCCCTGCCAAAGCTATCAACTTCACTCCTGATACCGATGTGTTACTACAATATTACGCTCAAAAAGGTATTACAGCTGAAGTTCCTAAAGTACAACACGGCAAGGGCAAACAAAAATACGTATGGGTAGTGAACACCGATGGTAGTCTTGCCCAAAAAGCCATAACCATAGGCAGTAATGATGGTATCAACGTACAAGTAGTGAGTGGACTCAACGTTGGTGAGAAAGTAGCCACTAACCTGCAAGGCGACCGCCCGCAAGTGGCTGGAGGCGACAGTAAGAACAGCGATAGCAGCAGTCCATTTATGCCAAAACGCCCTAATAGAAACAATTCAAAAGCTAAATAAATGAAAAAAGCCATTATAGATATACGCGATATGAAGCGCAACTTCCAGATGGGGAATGAGACGGTACACGCTCTCAAAGGCATTAACCTGACCATCAGAGAAGGCGAGTTCGTAACCATTATGGGACCCAGTGGGTCGGGTAAATCAACCTTATTGAACATATTAGGTTGTTTAGACCGTCCGTCGTCAGGCGATTACATTTTGGACGGCATCTCGGTGAAAGATATGAGCAAGAACGATTTAGCACATATACGCAACACGAAAATAGGTTTTATCTTTCAGTCGTATAACCTATTAGCCCGTACCTCAGCCATTGAGAATGTGGAACTCCCACTGATGTACAACCCTAAAGTATCAGCCAAAGAACGCCGTGAGCGCGCTATTGAAGCTCTCATCAGCGTAGGTTTGGAAAGCCGATTGAACCACTTACCCAGTGAACTATCGGGTGGACAACAGCAACGGGTAGCCATTGCGCGCTCCCTTGTAAACCACCCCGTAATCCTTCTCGCCGATGAGGCTACCGGTAACCTCGATACCAAAACTTCCTACGAAGTAATGGAGCTTTTTCAACGCCTGAACGACCAAGGTAGCACTATAGGCTTCGTAACCCACGAAGACGATATTGCCCAATTCAGCAAACGCACAGTTGTACTGAAAGACGGACATATCATCAGTGATAAAGAAGTAACCGATAGGCTAAACGCCAAAGAACAGTTGGCACAATTACGAAATACGAATGACGAATGACGGTGCAAGCCGTATAGGATAAATCTTTTTTGATTAAAAATTTGCAGGTTTGAAAATTTGTACTACTTTTGCAAAAAATAACAGATGTTATATTACAGATGTTATAACAAAGTTTTATGCCGAAATCAACAACAATAACCCAAGAAATAATTATAGAAACTGCTTTTGAGATGGTGCGAAAAGAGGGTTTCGCTGTGCTTTCTGCCCGAAATATTGCTAAGCAAATAGGTTGCTCCACTCAGCCCATCTATTGGTGCTATAAAAATATGGATGACCTTAAAGCCGAAATCTGCAAAAAGGCACTGCCCTTCCTGCAAAGTGTAGTACTCAGTTACTCAAAAACAGGCAATACTCTTTTGGATTTAGGACTTGGATACGTGCGGATGGCACACACCGAGCCCGCCCTATTCAAGGCTTTTTATATGGATAATGTTACCAATGTAAAACTTACTGACATTTTTCCTGAAAGTGAGCGAGTGGTTGAAATAATGAAAAATAGCAAGGAATGCAAAAATCTATCCGATGAAGAGCTGAAAAATGACATTGCTAAAGGTTGGATGTTGGCACACGGTATTGCCTCATTGGTCGCAGTGGGTATGCTTGTTTACGACGAAGATAAAATTTTAGAAATTTTAAAATAAACCTGCCTTAATATGAGAACCAATAAAAAAACACTACGGAATGTAATCCTATTTAGCTTGGTAGCCATCTCTTGCGGATGGATAGGCATTGGGGTAAACCAATTACTTGGTGAGCCTTCTAATTTAGAGTCTTTGGGATCAGGGATTTTTATTGTTACTCCTATTGTGTGTATGATTTTGCTCCACCTTTTCGGTGGCGATGGTTGGAAAGATTTCCCTTTAAAACCTCATTTCAAGCAAAACACTCGCTGGTATATCTTTGCTATTGCAGTCTATCCCGTGGTTGTTGGTATAACAGTGTTTGTTGGCAAGCTATTAGGTTGGGTAGATGTGAGCAAGTTCAGTGTTGCTACCTATCTCCCTGTTTTTGCTACTGCTTTCTTACCCATTTTTATCAAAAATATTTTAGAAGAGACGGCTTTTCGAGGTTATCTCACTGTAAAAATGGAACAACTCACCAAAAATGAATGGTTGATTTATTTAGTGGTGGCATTCGTCTGCCAAATATGGCACCTGCCATACAATCTCATATTCTTAGACGATGCTTATCAGGCAACCTTTTTCCCTTATAGCAAAGTGTTATTTGTTTTTGTGAGTTTTGTGGTTATTGCTGTTTGGACAATAATGTACACCGAAATTTTCTTTCTCTCGCGTTCACTTTTATTGGTAGTTTTGATGCACTCAATGAAAGACACTCTTAACCCTCTCATTTCAGAAGGATTTACTGTTATTTCACCCGATAAAACACTTTTAGTATCCCCTCTTTTTGGTCTTATTCCAACATTGATATACTTGGTTATAGGCTTGTATTTAAGAAGAATACGCAAAAGTAAAGAGTGTCTTCATTCATAATGAATAAATCGTATAAACTAAAATTTCAATAATATGAGTTCAAACACTGAAAACCCTGTAAATGTTGCTTCTTGGGATAAGATTTTCCCTAAAAGCGATAAAGTTGAACACAAAAAAGTGTCATTCAAAAACCGCTATGGTATCACCCTTATTGGCGACTTGTATTTCCCGAAAAACAGCGAAGATAAAAAACTTGCTGCCCTTGCTGTTTGCGGTGGTTTTGGAGCTGTAAAAGAACAGGCTTCGGGCTTTTACGCCCAAACAATGGCTGAAAGAGGCTTTGTAACTTTAGCTTTCGACCCTTCCTATACGGGAGAAAGTGGTGGAGAACCTCGCAATGTAGCATCGCCCGATATCAATACCGAAGACTTTTCGGCAGCGGTAGACTGCTTAGGAATTCAACCCTTTGTCGATAGAGAAAAAATAGGAATTATAGGTATTTGTGGTTGGGGTGGTTTTGCACTGAATGCTACGGCTATCGATACACGTATTAAGGCAGTGGCAACGATGGTAATGTACGATATGTCACGTGTTTTTAGCAAAGGTTATTTTGATGCCAATACACCCGAAATGCGTTTGGAAATGAAGCGTTCACTCAATGCTATCCGTTGGAAAGATGCCGAGGCAGGAACCCCTACTCCAGGTTACCCTATGCCCGATACCCCATCGGATAAAGTACCTGAATTCTTGAATGATTATATTGAGTTTTACAAAACGCCACGAGGGTTTCACGAGCGTTCAGTTTCTAATCACGTTTGGACAGCTACTACGCTGCTTTCATTTATGAATTTTCCACTACTGTCGTATGCCAACGAAATTGAGGTACCAACCCTTATGATTGCGGGAGAAAAAGCCCATTCTCGCTATATGAGCGAAGATGCCTATAAGTTGGTCGGAAGTAAGAAAAAAGAACTGCTAATTATCCCTAATGCCCGCCATACTGATTTTTACGACAATCAAGCTGGAGTAATTCCGTTTGATAAATTGGAGGCGTTTTTTAGTGAGCATCTTCAATAAAATGTATAAAAAACAAGTCTCAAGCTAATGTCTTTGATATATAGCCTTCAACTCATTTCTCGCAACTCATCTTTAAAACTTTAGCTAAGTTGAAAAAAATCAGTATATTTGCGAAAAATTACTTTACAATGAAACACTTATACTTCTTATCAATAGCGTTGTTCTCACTAAACGCTACAGCACAGCTAAAAGATTGCGCCACTTGTGCCACCCAAGTGATTAAGGAACAACAAATCAGCAAATTGAGCATAGATGAATTGCGCTTCCTCACCAACGACCTCTACGCTCGCAAAGGCTATAAGTTTAAAGACTATGAAATAAGCAATTACTTTAATGAAAAACCGTGGTATAAGCCTATGAGTGACAATAGTAAGGTGAAACTCAACGCAGTGGAAGAACAAAATGTAAAGCTATTTCAAGAACGCACAGCAATACTAAAAGCTGATAGAGAAAAACTCATAGAAGCATTGCGAAGTTTAAAAGCAGAAGTACAGAGAGGAAATAGTCCTATTCCAAAAGGCAACTATAATGAACATTTTAGTAAAACCATTGCTAAAATAGATATAGATGATATTCATTGGATTAAAAATCAGGGGTATTACAGTGTAAAGGTTGATAATTTTAAGGGGAGTAACAAATATTCTATATCTATAAAAGGCAATGAGGTAGAGATTGTGTGGTTTGAAGATGGCTATTCTGAAAAAGTATCTGAAGATAAAATCAAAGAAGTATACGATATTGGTGAATACGAAGTTATAGAAAGTGCTACTTATTGGAGATTCAAATGGAAAAATCAAAAATTGGTATTTATAGAGTCTGTAATAGCAGGATAAAGAGAAAAAACTGCAAACACTATTCGCACAATTCAGCATAGTATGAATATAGAAGAAATCAAAAAGAAAATACAAATCATCTTAGAACTTCCTCAGCTAAAACCATTTGGCGGTATATATATGAACCCCGTATTGGAAGAAGCCAAGGTAGCCAAAATAGAGGCAGAAAATCATATCACTCTCCCTGCAGATTATCGCACTTTTATTACCCAAATCGCCAATGGCTGTGTGGGTCCCGATTACGGATTGCGTTTCCTTAAAGAAGCAACGGAAGATTTGATGTGGAGAGACCGGACTATAGACCTCTCTACGCCTTTCCCTTACACCGAGCGTTGGAATGAAGAGGAATGGCTTAATAGTATCGATTGGGACGGAGGTGAACGCCCTACCCAAGAGCAACTGGAAGCCTATATGGATACAAAGCACATCAGTGGTTGCTTGCAAATATGCCATATAGGGCACGGTGCTTCTTATCTTTTGGTGGTGAATGGTAAAGAAAAAGGAACTATATGGCTTGATAGCCGTCAGGATTATGGCGGACTGTCGCCTGAATTTAATGAAAAAGGAAAAAAACTCACCTTTGAGATGTGGTATACCGACTGGCTGAATAAGGTAGTAGCCCCTGAAAAAGTGTGGTTTGAGAAATCACTTCAATTTATCAAAAAGGCTTTTCCAAAAATAGAGGAAACAGATTTTAGACTGATGATTTATGTGCTTCACAAGCATTATTCTGGTATGAACTTAGCAACTCTCATCGCTCAACTTTATGGACTGAACCCAATAGACATCTATTTTGAAATAGGAAAGTTTATCCAAAGAGAAAAGTACGATGAACAAACTATTCAGTAGTATGAAGCCCAATTGTGAGAAAGTGGTTTTTATGATTGGGCAGCAGAGGAGGAGTAGAAAAGTAAAAATTGCATCCTAATTCAGGTTTATTACAATACATTTGAGAAATGATTAAGACAGACAAGATAACAGAGGCAAATATAATTCTTAAAAGATTCCTTTGGCTTGATATTTATATGGTAGATTTTAACGAAGAGGAAATAATACTATTTGGCACTATGGATGTTTCTTTGGGCAAACAAGTAGAAATCATATTGAAAAAAATCTGTTATATAGATATGCCTATTATGTGGGAATTAGAGGTAACCTCAGAAAATCCAATAGTATTTATATCTCAAGACGAAATGAATGAGAACTATAAAAACAGATTCCTTGACAATCATAATGGGGTTGGAAACTTATTTATTTTTTCTGCCGAAGGAGTTAATAAAGAAATTAAATATCATATAGTAGCAGACAGTTTTGAATTACATCTTTTAAGTTATGACAGTTATTTTCCTTGGAAAATAAATAATGATATTGTACCAATTTAAAAAGTGCGAACACTGTTCGCACAATTCAGAATTGCAAAACTAAGATTTGGAAATTAGTGATTTCTAAATTGTAAAACACAGATAATTAATGTAAAATTACTTTAGGTAACATTTATAACAAATAAAATATAACTCAATAAATTTTTAAAATGGTAGTTTTATGGAATTTACAGGAGCGTTTTACCCCTTTTATTCGGACAAACCAATAGAGATAGTTGTACAAAAAATGTTGGATTTTGCTAAAAATATAGGGTATCAATGGGAATATTTCAATCAAGAAGAATATGACCACAGAGGTTATTTCTTTTGGAAGAATAAAAAGATGCTTATTCTACACGACGAGAAAGGTTATAACACTCTTATCAATGGAGAAGGTTGTTTTTGTTTGGAACTAAAGGAAACTAATCTAAACTGTGGGGCAAAATACTTTGAGTTTGAGCAGAAGCCTTATGATAGTTTTTACAATGATTTTTATTGTATTTTTTCAAAGGTATATTATTACTACTTAGTGCTTCCAGAAGCTATTGATGAAAATGATTTTTCTTTGAAAGTTTTTAATACTTTACGGGAGATTTTAAAAAGTTAGTGATATGAATTTAATAGACCTTATTACCGACAACCACAATACTCCTTTGTGGTGTAGATTTTTGTATTGTAGAGAATAATTAGAAATTTTATGAAACACTTACTTATTTTATTCTTCCTCCTTACGACCAACACCTTTGCACAAGGTCCTTTTGGAGATTATGCCGTAGTAAAAGACAAAGACGGCTATGTAAACATTCGCGCTAAAGAAAGCGTAAAAAGCAAAATTGTAGGTACGCTACCTGCTAATACCCTTGTGAATGTTTATTTTTGGAATTGGATTGCTGTAGATAAAGGCTATATACATAAAAGTCGCCTAAAGAAGGTACAAGACTTCCCATCTATTGGCAAGGCTAAAGAGCAGGGTAATAGCCTTACTATTGCAGGAAAAGGTATTAGCATAACCTTTACCAAACAGCCATTTGACAAAACCAAACATAAGATTACCAAGAAAAGGCACAAAGAGTATAATGAGCTTATCATTGACGGAAAGAAAATATATGGACTAGATAATGATGAGTTCTTGCCTGAAGACCATTACAAGAGTATCACGGTCACGATCAATGGCAAAGACGTGCCTATTCCTAAAAGTGCCTATGATGATTTGTATGAGATAGGGCTTTATACGGATAATAATTTTGCGTATTATGATAAGGAAGATGATATCCTCTATATCATTGCCCATAATGGTAGTGGCGCTTTTTCTTACGAAGTATGCTGGCAAATAGTAAAAGGCGAGTACAAAACCCGAATCATCGGAGAACCACTTTAATGATGTAACTAAAAATTACCAAATATATGACACCAACAAATAATAAACTTAAAGTACAAAATGTTGAAATAAATATCAGAGTGATTAATGAAGCTGATTATATAAGTTTAACTGATATGACTATAAATCAGGAAGAGGGAAGTCGTTTGATAGAGAAATGGCTTACCAATAAGAATACGATTGAGTATTTAGGTGTTTGGGAGGAGTTAAGCAATCCTAATTTTAATTCCCCCGAATTCGGGGGAATTAAAAATGAAGCAGGGGTTAATCGCTTCTATATGTCGGTTAAACGATGGATTGAGAGGACTAATGCTATAGGTATTGTTTCAAAGGCTGGAAAATATGGAGGTACTTATGCACATAAAGATATTGCTTTTCATTTTGCTATGTGGATTAGCCCTATTTTTCAGCTATACATAGTAAAAGAATATCAACGTCTAAAAGAGTTAGAGAGCAATCAGTACAATTTGGAATGGAATGTGAAAAGGATTTTAAGCAAGGCTAACTATCATATCCATACCGATGCTGTTAAAAACTATATACTTCCTACTCTTTCTGACCTAAAAGAAGCCTTTGTATATGCCGATGAAGCCGATTTGCTAAATCTCGCTATGTTTGGCTGTACGGCTAAACAATGGAAAGCAGCTAATCCTGAAAGAGCATTAAAAGGCGAAAATATAAGGGACATCGCCAGTATTAATGAATTAGCTATACTCAGCAATATAGAGAGTCTTAATGCTTCTCTGATTAAAAACAATGTTGTTAAAGAAGAACGTTTTAAAATTTTAGTAGAAACCATTAAAGAACAACGTGCTGTTTTAGACAAAGTAGATTATCTGAAATCTATTAAAAAACTTTCAAACGATACTTATATAAGTATGGAAAGCAATAAACAACTTAACAAATAGCTCATTATCAATTATCTATTAAATATGAAACACTTACTTATTTTATTTTTCCTCCTTACGACCAATGCCTTTGCGCAAACTCCTCTTGGAGATTATGCCGTAGTAAAAGATAAAGACGGCTATGTAAACATTCGTGCTAAAGAAAACGTAAAAAGCAAAATTGTAGGCACTTTGCCTAACAATACACTTGTGTATGGTTTCTTTGATAAAGAATTTAACCCTACTAACTGGATTGAAGTTGATAAAGGGTATGTGCATCAAAGTCGCTTGAAAAAAATATTTGACTTTCGTGCTATAGAAGGAAAAGTGCAAGGCAATAGTCTCGTCTTTGATGATAAGGACGTAAAAGTAACCATTACCAAACAGAAGTTCGACAAAACCAAGCACAAGATTACTAAGAAAGGCCAGGGAAGTTATGAACAATTAATCATTGATGGTAAAGAAATAATATATGGAGAATCCGGTTCACTAACTCAAGACCATTACAAAAGTATTACTGTAACTATGAAAGGTAAGAACGTACCTATCCCTAAAAGTGCTTATGATGATTTGCATGGAATTTTATATGACAGATATTTAAACAGATTTATATATTACGATGAGGAAGCTGAAGCACTTTATATTTATGCAGTTAATGGCGAAGCTGGTTTAGCTTACCAAGTGTGCTGGCAAATAGTAAAAGGCGAGTACATAACCCGTATCATCGGAGAACAACTATAGGACAACCACTTTAATGATGTAACTAAAAATTACCAAATATATGACACCAACAAATAATAAACTTAAAGTACAAGATGTTGAAATATCTTTAGCTACAATAGACAATCAGGACTATATTTCATTAACAGATATGGCTAAAAGTAAAAATGATGAAGCAAGAGCTGCTGATATAATAAAAAACTGGATAAGAAATAGAAGTACATTAGAATTTTTAGGTACTTGGGAAATACTTTATAACCCTAATTTTAAAGTGGTCGAATTCGACCACTTTAAAAAAGAAGCAGGATTGCCAACATTTACTATTAGCGTTTCAAATTGGGTAGAGAGTACAAATGCTATTGGAATTTTATCACGAAAAGGAAAATACGGAGGAACTTATGCCCATAAAGATATTGCTTTTGAATTTGGAGCAGCTATAAGTCCTGTTTTTAAACTATATCTGATAAAAGAATATCAACGTCTCAAAGAGTTAGAGAGCAATCAATACAATTTGGAATGGAATGTGAAAAGGATTTTAAGCAAGGCTAACTATCATATCCATACAGATGCTGTTAAAAACTATATACTTCCTACTCTTTCTGACCTAAAAGATGCCTTTGTATATGCCGATGAAGCCGATTTGCTAAATCTCGCTATGTTTGGCTGTACGGCTAAACAATGGAAAACAGCTAATCCTGAAAGAGCATTAAAGGGTGAAAATATAAGGGACATCGCCAGTATTAATGAATTAGCTATACTCAGCAATATAGAGAGTCTTAATGCTTCTCTGATTAAACACAATATTACCAAAGAAGAACGTTTTAAAATTTTAGTAGAAACCATCAAAGAACAACGTGCTGTTTTAGACAAAGTAGATTATCTGAAATCTATTAAAAAACTTTCAAACGATACTTATATAAGTATGGAAAGCAATAAACAACTTAACAAATAGCTCATTATCAATTATCTATTAAATATGAAACACTTACTTATTTTATTCTTTCTCCTTACGACCAACGCCTTTGCGCAAGGTCCTTTTGGAGATTATGCCGTAGTAAAGGACAAAGACGGTTATGTAAACATTCGCGCCAAAGAAAACGTAAAAAGCAAAATTGTAGGTACATTGCCTAACAACACACTTGTATATGAATTTCTTGATGAGGAATTTAATCCTTCTAATTGGGTACATATAGATAGTGGTTATGTACATAAAAGTCGCCTAAAGATGATAAGCGAATTTCCTTCTATTGGCAAAGGTAAAGAGCAAGGCAATAGTATCACCATTGCTGGTAAAGGCATTAGCGTAACCCTTACCAAACAGCCATTTGATAAAACTAAACACAAGATTACCAAGAAAAAACACAAAGAGTATAGTGAATATATCATTGATGGAAAGAAAATATATGGACGAGATAATGATGAGTTCCTACCTAAAGACCATTACAAGAGTATTACTGTAACTATCAACGGCAAAAACGTACCTATCCCTAAAAGTGCCTATGATGATTTGTATGAGATTGGCATTTGGGACACTAACAATTTTGCGTATTATGATAAGGAAGATGATGTACTTTATATCATTGCACACAATGGCGATGGGTATCTTGCTTACGAAGTGTGCTGGCAAATAGTAAAAGGAGAGTATAAAACCCGTATTATAGGACTACCACTTTAATGATGTAACTAAAAATTACCAAATATATGACACCAACAAATAATAAACTTAAAGTACAAGATGTTGAAATATCTTTAGCTACAATAGACAATCAGGACTATATTTCATTAACAGATATGGCTAAAAGTAAAAATGATGAAGCAAGAGCTGCTGATATAATAAAAAACTGGATAAGAAATAGAAGTACATCTGAAATCTATTAAAAAACTTTCAAACGATACTTATATAAGTATAGAAAGCAACAAATAACTTGATAAAAAAACTCATTATCAATTGAATATGAAACACTTACTTATTTTATTCTTCCTCCTCACGACCAACGCCTTTGCCCAAGGTCCTTTTGGAGATTATGCCGTAGTAAAAGATAAAGACGGCTATGTAAACATTCGCGCCAAAGAAAATGTAAAAAGCAAAATTGTAGGTACGCTACCTGCTAATACCCTTATGAATGTTTATTTTTGGGAAGATGAACCTACTCCTCCTAATTGGATTGCTGTAGATAAAGGCTATGTACATAAAAGTCGCCTAAAGAAGGTACAAGACTTTCCATCTATTGGCAGGGCTAAAGAGCAGGGTAATAGTATCACCATTACTGGTAAAGGCATCAGCGTAACCCTTATCAAACAGCCATTTGATAAAACCAAGCACAAGATTACTAAGAAAGACCTGGGAGGTTATGATCAATTAATCATTGATGGTAAAGAAATATATGGAGGAGACGATTCACTACCTCAAGACCATTACAAGAATATTACTGTAACTATCAATGGCAAAAACGTACCTATCCCTAAAAGTGCTTATGATGATTTGTATGAGATAGGGCTTTATACGGATAATAATTTTGCTTATTATGATAAGGAAGACGATATCCTTTATATCATTGCATACAATGGTGATGGTGCCAATGCTTATAAAGTGTGTTGGCAAATAGTAAAAGGTGAGTATAAAACCCGTATAGTGGGAGAACCACTTTAAAAAAGAAGTAGGATTGCCAACATTTACTATTAGCATTTTAAATTGGGTAGAGAGTACATCTGAAATCTATTAAAAAACTTTCAAACGATACTTATATAAGTATAGAAAGTAACAAATAACTTGATAAAAAAACTCATTATAAATTATCTATTGAATATGAAACACTTACTTATTTTATTCTTCGTCCTTACGACCAACGCCTTTGCACAAGGTCCTTTTGGAGATTATGCGGTAGTAAAAGACAAAGACGGCTATGTAAACATTCGCGCTAAAGAAAACGTAAAAAGCAAAATTGTAGGCACTTTGCCTAACAACACGCTTGTATATACTTTATTTGATACTACAGATGATGAAACTGGTGAAGAGATATTTTTTAATTGGATTGCTGTAGATAAAGGCTATGTGCATAAAAGTCGCCTGAAGAAGATATACGAATTTCCTTCTATTGGCAAAGGTAAAAAGAAAGAAACTGAGAATAGTATCACCATTGCTGAAAAGGGCATTAGCGTTACTCTTACTAGACAGCTATTTGATAAAACTAAACACAAGATTACTAAGAAAGACCAGGGAGGTTATGAGGAGTTAATCATTGATGGTAAGAGAGCTCAAGGTGCGGACTTTATACCTGAAAACCACTACAAGAGTATCATTGTAACTATCAACGGCAAAAACGTATCTATCCCTAAAAGTGCCTATGATGATTTGTACGAAGTATGGGTATATCCGTATAATAATACGGTATATTATGATAAGGAAGACGATATCCTTTATATCATTGCACACAATGGTGATGGTGCCTATGTTTACGAAGTGTGTTGGCAAATAGTAAAAGGCGAGTATAAAACCCGTATCATCGGAGAACCTTTCTAGTCTCACAGAATTTGCCAATCTGCTAATTTTCTAATTTGCTAATTAACACTATGAATATACAAAATCTTTTTAAAATAGCGTGGCGCGCCCTTTTGCTTAACAAAACAAGGGCTATGCTTACAATGCTAGGCATCATCATTGGGGTGGGCTCAGTGATAACAATGCTTGCCATTGGCGAGGGCTCTAAAAAGAGCATCAAGGAGAATATCTCTAAAATGGGTACTAATATGCTCAATATCCGTCCAGGGGCAGGTATGATGGGCGGCGTGCGTATGAGTATGAGCGATATGCAATCACTCAAAATGACGGATTACGAAGCCCTTAAAAAAGAAGGTACTCTACTAAAATATGTGTCGCCCGTAGTGAGTGGCAACGGACAAAGTATAGCAGGGGGCAACAACTGGCCTACCTCTATCTACGGAGTGAATACCGAATATTTGCCCATACGCGAATGGAGTGTGGCTGAGGGGAGTATGTTTGGTGAAGATGAGATTACCAATTTTGCCAAAGTAGCCGTTATAGGGCAAACAGTGGCTAAGAACCTCTTCACTAATGGCGAAAACCCTATTGGGCAAACCATACGCTTTAAGAATATCCCTTTTAAAGTGATCGGCGTACTTACCAAAAAAGGTGAGAGCAACTTTGGTCAAGACCAAGACGATGTGATTATCGCTCCTTATACTACAGTACAAAAGCGTATTTTGGCGCAAACGTTCTTGCAGAGTATTGTGGCTTCTGTAATAGATGAAAGTCAGTCGGAGAATGCAGTAAACCAAGTAAAGAAGATTTTGGAGCGCACGCATAATCTTTCGGCTACACAAGAGAATGATTTCAATGTGTTTTCGCAACAAGAACTCATCAGTACATTTAGCTCTACCAGCGAGATGCTCACTATTTTATTGGTAGCTATTGCCAGCATTTCGCTCATCGTGGGCGGTATAGGCATTATGAACATTATGTACGTATCAGTAAAAGAGCGCACTAAGGAAATAGGTTTGCGTATGGCTATTGGGGCTAAGGGTAAGGATATTTTGGCGCAGTTCCTCATCGAGTCGGTGCTTATTAGCATTACTGGGGGGGTATTAGGGGTAATTATTGGCTTATTAGCTACTGTAGGCGTATCGCTGTTCATAGGCTGGCCAGTGAGTATCACCTTGTATTCTATCGTAATATCCTTCTTAGTATGTACCATTACAGGGGTGTTCTTCGGTTGGTATCCTGCCCGCAAAGCAGCCGAGTTAGAACCTATTAGCGCCCTCAGATACGAATAGTGCGAGCCGCATAGGCAATTAGAAATAATAAAAACAGATGAAAATAAGTTTACAAAATAGACAATTTAGGCTTTGGAAGTATTCCATTAGTCATTCTATGTTGTTAATAAGAAGCTGTAAGAACGCGTTTTTTTCTAATAACATAGACCTTTATTTCGCTGATGTAAAACTTATAAAATTTCATCAGTTTTTTCGAGCAGAGGCACTTACTTCGTATATAGCTGATGAGGATATGGATATTTTAGAAGAGTGTAACAAAGCGAATATTCCTTTTAATGAAGACCAAATCTTTGTTTTCAGAGGAGAACAGCAAAAATGTTATATTATTGCTTCTATTTTTCAAATGGAAGAAAACACAAATGAATTTATGGAAGTAGCGTTTTGATATGGAAAAACAAGTACATTTTATTCCTTTCAATATAGAGGATAAATACCCTTTTCGGTTGGAGTTTATTGAAAAGACAGTTTTCAAAAATACCTATCAGAACACAATAATATTATCCTCAATCTAAATGAAATTAATGGATTATAAGAATTTTGAAATTATACAATGAAACAATGTATTTGTAACCAGTTAACAGATATTGTAGAGGGGGAATCAATCAAAAACTTTCAAGGTAAAATAGCTTATAAAGAGATAGCTTTTTATCCTACACAATGGGTTACCCTTTATAGATGTGAATGTTGCCATACATTTTGGAAAGAAGCCTATAGAGCAACAGGACACAGTGAAGTACCATTTCTGATGAAAATAACTTTACCTCCTTGTGCTACAACAGAGGACTTGCGAAAAAGTATGGTTGTTATTAGAGAAATATTAGATAGCAAAGCTATCAGTATTAATGAGGAACACTGTCAAGCCATAGCTTTAGAAGTTATGGGTATCTCTTATGCCAAAGGAGGAGACTATTCCCCTGAAATTATCAAGAGTTTTGCCAAAAGTTATTTAAAAATAGTAGGAATATGAAATTGCAAGCAACCCTATACATTCCTGAAGATGAGGAAGATTCTTACCTCTTATCTCTTACCTAAATTAAATGAAATTTTTAACACACATAGCGTCTTGGGTAGTGGTTTGCATTTTGCCTGCCCTTATTTTTATCTCCGAAGGCAACCAACGCTTTGAGGAGGCGCTTTATCGTTCGCTTATATCATTGCCCTTTTTGATGTTTTTGTTTTACATCAGTTTCTATTGGCTTATTGATAAACTGTGGTTTAAAAAACGATATATACTTTTTATATTGGTGGCAGTGGCACTCATTTTATGTATTTCATACAGCAAATATGAGCTGTTTTTGTACTTTGAACTTCTTAAGGGGAAACACAAAATGCCTCCTTTCCACGCTTTTGTCTATTTTGATTTCCTATCGAACCTCTTGCCGGTAGTCTTTGCAATGGCAATACGTTATGCACAGCGCAACTTTTCTTTAGAAATCGCTCAAAAAGAAGTAAAAGCTCAGAAGCTACAAGCCGACCTTACTCAATTGAGATACCAACTTCAACCGCATTTCTTTTTCAATGCGCTCAACAATATCTATTCGCTTATTGCTTTTGACCCTCAAAAGGCACAACAGAGTGTACACAGCCTTAGCAAACTGATGCGTCACTTTATGCAAAACAGCGACCAAAAGCAAATTAGCCTTGCTGAGGAAGTGGATTTCTTGCAACAGTACATCAGCTTAATGCAATTGCGCCTGACTGATAAAACTACGGTACGGGTAGATTTTCCGAAGCAACTACCCCCATTCACCATAGCGCCTTTGCTGTTCATCAGCTTGGTAGAAAACGCTTTTAAACACGGCGTATCGGCAACTGAGGCAACAGAATTGTCGTTCAGTTTGAGAGTGGAAGAGAATAAGGTACTATTTAGAAGTGAGAACACGATTATCCCTACGAATGAAAGTTTGTATAATTCAGGGATTGGCATTGATAATTTGAAGAAACGACTCAGATTGCTTTACCCCGAAAAACACCAGTACACCGTTGAAGAAAGAGATGGGAAATACATCGCTCAATTAACAATTGACAATTAACAAAAAAGCGACTCAGCGTGAAGGTGAGTCGCTTTTTTATGAGCTTTTTTAGATACTAAATTGTCAAACCTTTAGTGGCTCTTACATTTTCGCCTTTAGCATCGGCTTTAAATTCAAAACTGAGATGCCCTTTATCACCTTTGCGTTCTCCGTAGTAGGAAGTAGCGGGGTGTATAGCATCTATTACAAAAGAAACTTCTACTGTACCATCTTCTTGAACTTCATAATTCAACTTATCCATACGGAAAGTATTGAACTTATTATCTTTTTCAAGAATAAGGCTTTCAGCTTTCTTTATCAAATTAGGCACTATTGATAAATTGACCTCGCTCAAACTAATAGTGCGACCTTGCTTAGAAGACAAGCCTGTTTCACTTTCATTTACTTGGTCGTTATAGGTAACATAATTTGCATAGAAGTCTTTTTCACCTTTATTGAACCTCACTGTGATGATATCTATCACACCTCGGTTAGTTCCAAACGAAACTTCTGTAATATTATTGTACTTAGCAAAGTTTTTTTGCAAAAGTTCTTGAGTTACTTTTAGTCCTTCGGGGCTGTTGAGGTTCGCTCCTTTATCGCCTGGCATACAAGCCACGAGTGTAAAAGCAAATAGTAAAGTGAATATCTTTTTCATAGTTAATCAGTTACTAAATCCCACTCACCATTTTCACCGCGGAAAATTCTCACTTCGTAGTAGTTAGTGATACGTTCTCTTCCTCGGCGATAAGAACTTTCACCTTTTTTAGTCATATCAATTTTGAAGACGGTTTTAAGTTTGCCGTTTTCTTTTTTCATAGAGATTTCGTTTATGTTGAAATCTTCATACTCAGCAGTTTCTTCTAAACCACTAAAAAATTTGAGAGCGTCTTGTGCTTCGGATAGAAGTTTATCGAAAGGAATTTCGGATACTTTGAAACGCTCTTTATCCTTGTCTAAGCCTGCATTAGCTCTAATACTTGCTGTTTGGTCGGCTTCAGGGTCTCCCAATTTAGAAGTGCTGTTGTAAGTTTGTTTCATATCTTTTTGAACAGCTGGATCGTAGTAGCTGGTTGCCACTTCATCGAATTTGCTATTCAAAGCTTCTTTAGTTTTGAGTTCTACCCAATTGAACTCTTTGTCGCCAAAAGGATCTTTGGTGAGTATCTCTTTGGCTTTGTCTATTCCTTCTTTACTGATGAGGTCATCTCCAAAAAGGGAACCTCCACAAGAGGTCATTACTAAGGCAGCGATAGTGCCTACTAAAATACTAAGTTTTTTCATTGTATTACAATTTTTATTTGTTACTAATAATGGGCAAAAATAGTAATTATTTGTAAATAAACAAAACTATTCGCTATTTTTAATTAGAAAATAATCCAGCAACATCCACATTTTGTCGTTGGGCTTCGGTGGCGTATTGCCATTCGTATTTTTTGAAGCCAAAGAGGGAAGCTATTACATTGGAAGGGAATACTACAATGCGGTCGTTGTAATCAGTAATGGAAGCACTGAGGTAACGACGCCCCGCTGCCAATTGCTCTTCGCAATCACTGAGAGCGTGTTGCAGTTGCACAAACTGACTATTGGCTCTGAGTTCGGGATAGGCTTCTGCTTGTAGCATAATATTCCTGATAGTTGTGCTCGCTTCATCGGGTTGCAAATAAGGATTCTCGGCAAGTGTGGGTTGCACTGGGCGGCGCAACTCGGTGATTTGCCTGAGAGTGTCTTGCTCATAAGCCATATACTCTTTGGTAGTGGCGATGAGGTTGGGTATCAAATCGGAACGCTGTATAAACAAAGCGTCTAATGACGAAATGGCATTCTCTATCTGGTTGCGGCGTTTAGACAAACTGTTGAACGCTGCAATCACAAAAATTAATAGGAGTACTCCTACTGCGATTAAAATATAGGTTATCATAGGGCAGTCAGGTTTTAGGGGCCAGGGGTTAGTATAAAGCTTTTATTTCCTATTCACTATCCCCTATTTTCTATTGTATCAAGCATTTGCAATTGTTCTATAAGTTCGCGGTATACACTTTCTACCATAGCGAGGTCTATCTTTTGGAAGAGCATCGCGGTAGGCGAATTATCGGTGCGCATTAGGGCGTTGCCTTCGTTGGTAGCAATCACAATATTGTACTTATTAATAGCGATATACACTTGTCCTTTGTGACGTTCGTTCAGTTTTTTAAGGCGTTGCATAAAGGCTGGAGTAAGCACATAACGCGCTGTAATCTGGTCGTCGCAATACACTTCAAACTGTTTTTGAAACTCGGGGTCTTCTAAGCGTATTTTTTCTCCACCACGGTTGAGGTAAGTAGCTATTTCATTGTCTTTAAGGTCACTAAAGAAACCTTTTACGGGGTGGATTACAATAGGGTGTTCAAACTTTTTGGGAGAACGTGCTACAAAGTAATTCCCGTAGAAAACTACATCATCACCTTCTTTTTCGTTGCGAAAATTAGGACGGAATGTAACACTGAGATTGCTCGATTGGAAAGGCATTCCGTTGTAATGCCCTACAATTTGGTCACCTCCTTTAAGGGTATAACGTTCCGCTTTGAACAACAACGAATCTAAAAATTCGGCTATACCTATGTGTGCATTTTCGTAATAAGCAAACTGCGGACTGATATAATTCACTAATTTGCCAAAGATTTTCTTTTTCACTTGGGTATAATCACCGGCGCCAGAGAGTTGGTTTTGAGCGTATCGCTTGGAGAGCATACCCCACACATAACTCCCTACGGTGATGATACCTATTACGATAAAGATATTCACAGGATTGCTAAAACTCAATCTACCTGAAGCGACTAAGAAACCTATCAAACCTATTACTCCAAAGGCAAAGACGAATTGCACATAAGTCATTTTTTTGGTAGTGGTACGCCCTTTTTCCATAGCAGCGAGTTCAGCACCAAATTCGTTTTCGGCAAAAGTGCGGAACTCTTCAACAGGTTTGAGCACAATCGTTTCTTGAGGAGCTGTTGCTTGTGAAGAAGTTGTTTCATCGCTGTAAAGCTCCTGCATTACAGTGTTGTAAGTAGCTAAATTTTGCGGCTGGTTGAGCACGCGTTTTAGCTCGGGGGCTGCATATTTAGCAATAGGCAACTCAAAGTTTTGCGTTCCTATAGACACATATAAATAGGTAATAGGGTCTAACTGATACTTCACTTTTCCTAAAGGTACGGTAGTGAGGTAAGACTCTAATTCGCGATTGATGCGCACCTCCTGACCTTGTTGCAAAAGAGTGAAAAATTCATCTACTTTTTTAGCGCGGGTAAAGATAGTGCGGGTGCGCATTATAGGGTAGTAGAGTGAGAGCAAAATAGCAACGGGAAGGATATACTTGATATGAGGTGGAATGCTGTCACTGCTGCTAAGTGCCTTGCTGATAAAAGGCAAAGCAAAAACAGCGAGTAGAGTTATTACAATCACCACCAATGCAATTACGAGAATAAGGTTGCGAAGTGCGATTTTCTTTTCGCGTTCACATTCCTTTAGTACGAGTTCTTGGGCTTCTGTTAAATTCATTTTTATTAGTTTTCAGACACTTCAAACTTACCACCTTCTTCAGTTTTTAGAAGATGGACTCTGTAGTAATAACTTTCTGATTCCCCCTTTTTGTTCATATCAATATAGATGGTATTTACTATATGATTGGGAAATTTGCTTCTTCTTTGTTTATCAATGATGATTTCGGAAACAGTAAAGTTATGAAAATCAGCAAAATCTTTGTTTTCTGCTAGAAATTTCTTTGCTTCTTGTATTTCAGTACCAATGCGAGCATAAGGTATATCCGCTGCTTTGAAAATGAACTCATCATCTCTGTCTTTTGGACGAGCTTGAGGTTCACCCACCGCTACCCCTTGGGCATCTACATGTTGAGAGAAAAATTGTTTGTCACCTGGGTTAAAATAACCAACTGAAATATCCTTAAACACATCGTTCATAGGACCTTCACTCCCAAAATGTACTCTAGTAAACTCTTTATCGGCTAAAGGACTTTTCTCTAAAGCCGTTTTCAATGCACCGATAATATCTTTATCGGAAAAAGTTATTTTCTTATCCTCTTTTTTAGAGCTGCTATTACCACCACAAGCGGCAATCAAAAGGGCTATTACTGTCCCTACTACGAATACGATTTTTTTCATACGATATTTATATTTAAAATTAATTGTTTTTCTTCCACAAGGCTGAAATACCTACGTTTTGGTCTTTTTGTTGTACAGGGTATTTGCTGTTGATAGCGTCGAGGATATCGGTATCAAAATCTTGGTTGCTACCGTATATGGTTCTGATAATCCATTGCCCTATCCAGCCTCCTTGAGAGTAAAGCATTTTGAGCCAACCTTTCATAGTACTGCGGTCAAAACCGAGGTAAGTATCCTCACGGCTCATATCGTCGGTCATCGGAGCATATTTGGTGGTGATGAGCGTACGGTGATAAGCGTTTTTGGCTACAAAAATGCGATCTTCAGCATTACCAGTTCCAAAAAATTGAGCGGCTGCACTACCTTTTTTGAGAAATTTTACCTCATACTTGTTACCGAGCTTTTCTTTTAATAGCTCAAATAAGTCTTCTAAAGATACTTTTCCTTCGAGAAAAGTAATGGTGATGTTCTTGTCTAAGAGTCCCATAGATGTTACTTTTTTAATTTTTTGTTATTTGTTTATAAATTTCACGCGGCAAAGTTAAGAATTTACCCCCCCCATTTGTTAAAATAAAGTTAAATTTTTGTTAAACTTTTATTTCAAGGTTTATAGATAAAGGTTAGCTCCAAAATCTATAAAGGAAGAGGAGGTTTCTCTTGAGGCAAAAGTATGGGATATATAGTTACAAAAAGAAGAATTTCAATATTCGCGGAAGTTGGGTAAATAAGTGCGGAAGAAGTTCGGCAATTTGCCGATTCGTTA
>NZ_JAEFDB010000008.1 GCF_016126015.1 Capnocytophaga periodontitidis | reverse complement strand
AAATCAATAGAGTTTTACAAGAGAATCTCGGTGAGACTCCGAGGGGTCGGAGGGGTGCGAGCCGCACGGGCGGGGATGAAGGGGTGAGAATAAAAGAGTGAGCTTTTGGGGCTCACTCTTTTTGGGTAAGAAAAAATGTTTTTTATTGTATTTCTACATCGCTATCTTTTATGTAGATGAGTTCGTAAATTTTTGCTCCTTTATTATCGATGTAGTCTTCGAACTTACCTGAAACAGTTACTTTTTGACCATCTTTTTTTAGACTATCAGTTTTTGCTTTTGAAATGCTAGCACTATTTGCTGGGAAAAGTTTTATTTTATTACCATCGGATAATGTGATGTAGGAATCTGTATATTTACCATTTTTTTGAGTAATAATAGTACCTGTAAGTTTTACATATTTACCATCGGCATAGTTAGCTATAGTGGCTGTAGAAGCATCTAAGGCTTCATAAGTGGGGGTAGCAGGGGCTTGACCAAAAGTTACATCTTCTGCTTTGGTATATTGAATTTGTTTTGTTCCGTTATGTAAGCCAAAGGTTCCTTTTATAGTAACTTCGTAACCACCCATTGCAATTTTTTCTTTAGTTTCGTTGATGTTTTTAGTACTGGAATAAACTTGTATTAAGGTACCATCTCCTAATTTGAAATAGCCCTTACCTCCTTTAGATACTAATACACCGTGCATAGTAACAACTTTATTTTCTTCAAAAACAGCTACTGTAGCGGTACTTGCTTCTATAGTTTCTGCCGGTGGTTGTGGGTTGTTATTACCTGAGCCCCATACTAAATCACTGTCTTGCTCATAAGCGATTTGAAGCGTAGTATTATGTTTGCCAAAAGTACCTGTTACAGTAACTTCTTTGCCATTTACTTTGAGGTTATCTTTATTCTCTTTACTAATTTTACTGAAGTTTTTAGTGTACAATTGTATTTTGGTGCCATCACTAAAAAGAATATAGGCTCTGCTTCCTTCTACCTTAAGATTACCGTGTAGTTTTACCTTTTTACCTTCTACGAAGTTGGCGGCTGTAGCGGTACTGGCTTCTACAGTTTCAACGGTTGTATTGGTTTGAGTATTGGTTTGGGTACCGGTAGAGGTGCCTCCGTTGACTACTATATCAGCGTAGTTGCTAATCATAAACTGCCAATTTTGACCGTACTTGGTGAGTACCCCTGTGACATCTAAAGTTCCTGCAGGCACTTTTTCATCTTTGAACTTGGCATAACGGCTGGTTCTAAAAGGAATTGTATTGCCTTGTGCATCGGTAAGGGTGTAGTCTGTTCCTTGACGGGTGTCATTGGCTTTTTGATGCATATTTTTACCTACGTCTTCCGTTTTGAAGTGTACTCCTTTAAGGGTGATGAGTTGGTTGATATTGGCTTCTACCTTTAATGTATTTATAGAAGTATCGGCTTTAGCGAGTTCGGCTAAAGTTTTACGCACACCTCCTTTATCGAAAAGGTGATTTTTAGCGATGGCTTCTGACATTCGTCCTACAGTAGTTCTTCCGTTATTTGCTTGGAATATACCACTTCCAAAGTCGACTCCACCATTGTTTACTTGTGAGGTGAGTCCTTTGAGTCGCAATTGCACTTTGGCACCTAATGGGAAATCGGTATATAGACCTGTTTTATTGATAGCGACGGTAACTCCTTTGGTTTTATCTTCGTTTTGGATATAAATTTTTTGATAGAAGTTACCAGCTTCGTCACTGGAGATTACATAACCTTCGATTGCCTCGTCGGCTCCATAAGTAGTTACATTTGTAACGGCTTTACCTATGGCTGTATCGAAGCTTACTACCTGACCACTAAAAGGCGGTAGTGTTTTTTCGCCTTCAGGGTTAGGGATGTCATAATCGTCGTCCTTTACGCACGATGTAATTGCGAATAGCGACAATAGGGCTATCGCTGTGGGTTTTAATGCATTTAGTTTCATATTGTTGTTATTTATTAGTTTAGCCTCCAAACCTCCGAAGGGGGACAATCCGCAAAAGGGATTCAATGGGGCGATTTTTAATGTTACTTGTTACCTATTATTTATAGTCAAACAAAAATAGATTGCAAATAAGTTCACTTTTAAAGGCGCTTGTAAAACGAATTACATAACATACTTTATTTAAAAGTATTTGATTTTCAAGGTAATCAACTTTGCCAAAGGTCGTAGCACGACGAGCAATTAAAACTTTGGCAAAGTGTAGCGACACAAAATTTGCAAACCAATTCTGATTTACTATTTAGAGACTTACGGCTAAATTGAGCATATAGGTACGTCCGTAACCTACGAAATATCGGTTACCGAAAGAAGGGACTCCTTGGGCGTTATCTTGTAGCATTCTGCCATAGTTAGCCGTACGTGATTGTTCAAAACCTCCTGAAAGGAATTTGGTATCGAAGAGGTTGTTCACACTTGCCATTAGGTTGATATAGGTTTTCTTTACGCGCCAAGATTTACCAGCGACGAGGTTTACTAAGAAGACATCGTCTAAGCGCTCTTGTTTGAGGAGTTGACGAGCTTTATCGAGGTCGATATTAGAGTAGGGTGCTTTGGTAGCTGGGTCGATAAAGAACTGAGAGGTGCGGTTGAGGGCAGATAGCGATACGTAGTTTTGAGCTAAGAAATTGGCTGTTGCGCCTACCCACCAATATTTAGGATTTCGGTATTCCAATCCTAATGAATAGGCTTGTTGTGGCCCACTTGGCACGTGGTAATTTTTCATTTTAACCTCGTCGATAGCTTTATTTACATCACCTGCTGAAATGTAGAGCGATGGATTATTGATATAGGTGTATTGCCCTATAGCAGCCACTGCTGTAAGTTTTACAGTAGGGTGCAATTGCGCTTCGGCACCCAATTCTAATCCGAAGTGGCGTTTTTTGATGCCATCGATGGTTTGTGCCACGAAATCTTTGTCGATTTCATCGGTAAGGGCGGTTTCGGTATAGAAGAAGTTAGTTTCGGCAGTGTTTTCAATCTCGGTAAAGAAGCCTGTGAGGCGACCTTTCAAGAAAGAAGAGCGCAATATATAGCTTGCATCGGCGGTGTAAGCCATTTCGTTTTTGAGATTAGGCAATATTCGATTGGAGTTGCGCACATTAGGATAAATATTGCGCAAGGATTGTGGGGTGTTGAAATAGCCTACATTGAGTTGCAAGAGGTGACGACCAGTGAGGGCATAAGTAATTCCAGCTTTGGTACTTACCCCGTTTTGCACTTGCAAGGCGCCTTTGCCATACGAATCGCTGTAAAGGGGGTAGTTGTATTTACCCTCGCGTTGTACATCGGTGTAGTGATAACGACCAGCGATGAAGAGTTCGGCTTTTTTGAAGGTAAATTCTAATTGAGAGAAAGCCTCGGCTACATTGCTTTTTAGGCTATAGAAGTAATTCCATTTATCGCCTTTTTGTTTTTTCATATCTGCCTCATTGGCATCGTAAGGTTTGTTCTCGAAGTAATCGTAGTTCACAAAGTACTGACCACCGAGCAAGTCGTCGATTTCGGCAAAGTTATCGGAAGAGATATTGCGATATACGAGTCCTGACGTCCATTTGATGAAGTCGTGAATAGGCATTGCAAAATTCACGTTGGCAGAAAGGGTGCGTTCGCGGTTGATGTCGTTGCTCACTATAAAAGTACTGTGTTTATCGGCATTGTTATAGTTAGCATAGTACAAGTTTTCCCAATTGAGTTGAGAGTTAGCCAAGATATAGTTTTTTTGTTCTTCGGCGGCTGCAAAGTCGGGGCCTGCATTTTGGTTCAGGTAATAGCTTGGCATATTTTTATAGTAGTTAGGTTCGGGGTTTTGGGCGTTCGCATAAGCGATGCGGGTATTGCCAATTTCGCCGAACTGATAGCCTAAGTCGATATTCAAACGCGTATTGTTTTTCAAATAGTTATATGAAAGAACGAAGATAGGTTCGGAGATAATGCGGTTGCGAGAGTTGCGTTTGTCGCCCATTTGTCTGCCCCAATAAGGGTTGTATTGGTAGCCGAACAAATCGAGAGCTTCGCGAGTGAGAGGAGAGCTTTTGCCGCGTTTTACGGGAGAGAAGAGTCCGATGAGGTTGAAGCTGTGATGATCGTTGAGTTGGTATTCAATGCCGCCAGAGAAAGCATAAGCGTTGTAGAGCGTTCCATCGACCCAAGTGCCTTGAGGGGCGAAGCGTCGGGAGGCGGATACCATAAACGACAAGTCATTGCGGAGTACACCTGAGTTGTAGGTAGCCATCAATCGACCGGTATAACTGCGGTTGCTTGCTGAAGAAGTAATGCGAAGCCCAGCGCGGTTGAGTGAGGGGCGAATGTTGATGTAGTTAGAGCCCATTAGACCGCCGAAAGTATAGTCGGATTTTGAGAGTCCATTGCTGTACTCTTGGTTGCGAGTGATGTCGTTGAGACCTCCCCAATTATTCCATTGGGCGCGACCATTTTCAAATCGGTTCATAGGGATACCATTGATGAGTACAGTTACATCTTTGGAATCGTAACCACGAGGTTTGAAGAAAGCAGAACTAAAATCGAAAGCTGCACGTCGCATAAACACATCTTGAGAGCTTTGCAAGAGACCTGACATAGCATCGGCGCCGCTCTCATCGTCTTCGAGTTCAGATTCGTTGATTACAGCCATTTGTTCGGATTCTTGAACTAAATCGGCTGTTAGGCTCACTTCAGGCAGTTGCTGAGTGATTTTTTCCCCTCCTACAGAGACCAATTGCTCTTGACGGGTATAACCATTAAGTGAATAGATGATAAGGTATTCGCCTTCGGGAAGAGAGAGGGCGTATTTTCCTTTTCCATTGGTAGTTGCTTGCCAAGCAGAAGCATTGACGTGTACTTTCACGCCTTCTAAAGGCTTTTTGCTCAATTCATCTACTACCGTTCCTTCTACTCGCCATTGTGCAAATGCCGAAGCTGACATTAGCAAAAGTATGAACAAATAAAATTTCTTAAACATAATAAGGTTGATTTCTTGTATTAGGAGACAAAGGTACAACAATAAAAGTAAATAACCAAAAATAAATCATAAAATTATTTTATCGTGAGTTTATTGTAGTTAATTATTTGAAAATCAGTAAAATATTTTAAATCACCCACGAATTTCACAAAATTGCACAGCTGGGTATGTGAAATAGGAATTTGCACAAAAATTGGGGTTGAAAAAGTGATGTTGTGATGAGGGGGAGAGTCTCGGAGAATCTTGGAAAAGCTCGGAGAAGCTCAGAGAAACTTGGAAAAAATCCGAGAATCTTGGAAAAGTGTAGGGACACCATTTTCGCCTGACGGTGATAGTATTATCTTACATATAAAAAGCCTTTTTGCTGTTCTTCTTTTCCGTGTTTGCTGTAACGAACGATATAGAAATAAGTGCCATGAAGGGCTTTGTTATTGCCTATAAAACCTTTGACATTGGCATAACCTCTAAAATAATCGCCATTTTTGCCATAATGTTCATTTTCATATACTTTTAAGCCTGTTTCATCGAAAATAAGGAGATGAATAGGGCTATTATCATCTGCTCCTTCTACGGTAAAATAATTATTCGTATTCTCGGTAGAAACGCCATTGTAGATAACAATGTTTTTCTCTGGCTCTTGCTGTGGTTTTTTTGCTATGGGTCTTAGTGTAATGGTTTGCTTGTGTACTGACTCATTAGCACAATCGTCTTTGGCTACCCAAGTATATATTATTTTATTGGCAAGGTTTTCTTTGGTAGGAACGACTTGAAATGTACCTTTACAATTATCGGTAGCGGTAAGAGTAGCTCCAAGAAGTATTTCAGTTCCTTCATCAATCGTTGTATCTTGAGGTAAACTCCCTACAAAAGTAGGTTTTTGGGTATCATTCACTACGATTGTTTGTTGATAAGTAATGGTTTCACAGCCATCGTAAGCCTTGAATGTGCGCTGAATGGTAAAGCTATTGGCACAAGTTCCAGCGAGCTTTTTATCTGTATGGGTAATGGTTGCTGCTCCACAACCTCCTTCGGTTGTAGGGTTGACAGGTGCAGGTATCTCATTAGCACATTGAACGGTTACATTTTTGGGTTTGCTATTCTCTACAAAAGTTAAAGGAGAGGGCGTTCCTGTTTTCCTTTTAATTTTAAAGCCTCCATTGGGCACTGATTTTCCGTTAAAGATTTTATAAGGCGCTACATTGGTGATAGCAAAAGCGATATGGTCTATCACTTCCACTTTGATAACCCCCGCAGGAAGTTGGATTTTTGGTTGTTTACCCCATTCTACTGTACCTATCTCGATATTGGGAAGCATAATTTCGCAAGTACCATCGTTTTCGGTGCTTTCTACCAAAGTATATTTAAAAGTCTTACCTAAATCATCGGAAAGGAGGATGCGCACTTTGCTATTGGGGTCGAAGAAGTTAGGGTCTACTTGCCAATGAAGTGTTATTTTATCACCCCCTTGGTACTCGTCGTTCATTCCGTTAGTGATAGCGAAAGTTTTACCGTCGGCGATGTTTACCTTTACGGCTACCATATCGTAATTCACAAAGTGTTGGGGCGCAGGATTAGAGGTTGCCACCCAAAAGAGGTGTTCGCCTTTTGCATTGGGACGTGTATACTCTATAAAGCCTCCTAAATCGCTGTATTGTGTTTGGAAAGTGATAGGATTTCCGCCTATTTTCCCCTTACGAGTGAGGAACTTAGGATCGTTTACTCCTGCCCTACTGGTGAGTTGTGCTGTGTAATAAATAGGGAGATTGTTAGGGCTTGTCGCCTTGATACGGAATTGGAAATAAGTATCTTTAGGAATGGTATAGGTTTCTTGTAGTTTTGTGCGATCAATTGTAGGGAAAGAGCTTTCGGTTTTGATACCATAAACGTAATTGAAATTACTCACATCATTCCCTTTGCGGTTTACTAACTGAGTGCGCTGAGAATCTTTGAAATAAGACCTATTGACAATCCCATTGCGTATTTGATAAGCGGTAGGGAGTGAAAAGAAAGCCCCATCGGGGAAATTGTTGCTATAGCCCATCAGCGATTGACCGTAGCGAGGTTCTGTATAGAGAGAGTTACCTGAGTAGACGTTTTTAAAAGTGTGATCGGCACCAAATAAATGTCCGATTTCGTGAGCGATGGTTGCATTTTCGGCTATTGCCGAAGCCCCTCCTTTTCTTACAAGGCGGAATCCTCCAGAAAAGAAAGCGAGTCCTGACAAGGTTGCATCGGTGCCTGGAGCAATCACAATTCCTATGTCATACTGTTTATCGCCAATGAGTTCATTCATCTTTTCAGTTGAATTTTCAATGATATCTCGTCGTGATTTTTGATTGTACAACTGCTTAGTAGCTTCTTGAATAATGAGTCGGTTATCGTCTACGATGCTGAATTTCACTCCTATATCGCGTACATATACCTCGTTGAGAAAGGTTTCAAGGTTGAGCAGGAAGTTTTTTACTTGTGTGATATCACTGCCGAAAGTATGGGCAAAATCGTAGTAATCAACCAATACGGCCAAGCGATAGAGATAGAGAATCCCCTCGGGGTCGTTAGGCATTATAGATGTAGTAGTGGTGATAGGGCGTGCAGTAGGGGTGTTTTGAGGAGAAGGAAAAAGAGAGGTGTGCTGGTGAGTATCGGTACCACATTTTGCATTGGGGTTATGGCGGAGTCGCTCTTTTGCTGATAGCTTACCTTGCTGTGAGCCTGTAAGTTGGTAGGTAGTCCCTTCCCATTGCAAGCTACCAGAAGCCTCTTTATTAGGGTGTACTACCAAAGTAGCGACAAACTGATTTTGGCTGTAGCCTACAAAGGTGTGAATACCTTTATTTTGCTGAGAGTTTTCGCGCTCTTGCCATTGGAGATTAAGGGTTTCGCCATTAGGAAGGGCAATATTCCATTGTGCTTGAGCAGTGGTGAAACTGAGGTAGAGGAATAAATAGATAATATGTTTCATTTTAATTTGGTAATGTTTTGAAAGGGGGCGTAGTACGACTAACGATTGGTAGTTAAGGTGAGTTCAGCGTAAGTAATTATTTAACAATCAGCAAAATATTTTTAATCTCCCACGAATTTCACGAATTTTCACGAAAATGGGATTGTATAAAACTCTTTACTTTATATTATCTCACGAATTTTCACCTGACGGTGAATTATTTTGTGAATATATTACGATATAAAACTGTAAATCAATATTCTGTTATATCGAACTAACGTTAGTTAGAGAAAAACTCCCCCTACTCAATAGTAAGAGGAGTTTTTAACATATATCATTTAAATATATAAATTACAAGGCTACGCGTTTGAAAGCTGTAATCTCTACATTTTTAGATTTTACAAAATCGGATACTTTTTTGCTTTCGTCATAGATGTACACTTGGTCGAGAAGAGCTTTCTCTTGGTCGAGGGTAGTGTTATCGGAGATGAAGCGTTGTATCTTACCAGGAAGGATTTTATCCCAAATTTGTTCTGGTTTACCTTCAGCTTTCAATTCGGCTTTAGCATCAGCTTCAGCTTTAGCTAATACTTCAGGAGTGAGTTGTGCTTGTGAAACGTATTGAGGTACGTGTTTGAGCGGTTTGCCCAAGCGGTGTAACTCTTCATTTTCTTTTTCGATGATAGCGATGCGTGCTTCGGTTTCTTTAGCGATGTACTCAGGAGAGAAATCTTTGTAAGAAAGGGTTTCAGCACCCATAGCAGCGATTTGCATCGCCAAATTTTTACCTACTTCGGCAGCATCGGCGATAGCAGCTGATAAGCCTACGATAGCAGCGATTTTGTTGCCGTGGTGGATGTAAGAACCTACGAAAGGCGCTTCTACTTTTTCGAAAGCACCGAGTTCTATTTTCTCACCGATCACACCTGTTTGTTCGAGGAGTTTTTCGGCTACAGTAATGCCTTTGTAGTTAAGGGCAAGAAGTTCGTCTTTGCTATTTACAGTAAGAGCGAGATCAGCTAAATCTTTAGCGAGGGCTACGAAATCGGCGTTTTTGGCTACAAAGTCAGTCTCACAGTTGAGAGAGATGATAGCACCTACCGTGTGGTTAGCATTTACTTGAGCGATAGCAGCGCCTTCTTTAGAATCGCGGTCGGCACGTTTAGCGGCTACTTTTTGACCTTTTTTGCGCAATACTTCGATTGCTTTATCGAAATCGCCTTCGGCTTCGATGAGGGCAGCTTTACAGTCCATCATACCTGCGCCGGTAGCTTGGCGGAGTTTATTTACGTCTGCGGCGGTAATATTTGCCATTTTTATTAATGTTTATCCTCTCCCCAGCCCTCCCCCGAGGGGAGGGAGAAGCCGGTGAAAGTAAGTTAAAAAATAATTTTAAGGCTTTGACAAAGTTAGGGACTTTGTCAAAGCTTATTTGATTTATTCGGCTGCATCAGCTTCTTTGTTAGCGTCGGCAGTTCTGCTAGAAAGACCTTCGTTTACAGCTTCGGTGATGTAAGAAAGAACTTTTTCGATAGCTTTAGAAGCGTCGTCGTTAGCAGGGATAGCAAAATCCACCTCACGAGGGTCGGAGTTTGTATCTACCATTGCGAAAATAGGAATGTTTAATTTTTGCGCTTCTTTTACAGCGATGTGTTCACGAAGAGTATCGACTACAAATAGAGCACCAGGGAGGCGAGACATATCGGCGATAGACCCTAAGTTTTTCTCGAGTTTTTCGCGCATACGTTCTACGTGTAGTTTTTCACGTTTTGAAAGGGTATCGAAAGTACCGTCTTTTTTCATTTTGTCGATAGACGACATTTTCTTTACAGCCTTACGGATGGTTACGAAGTTAGTAAGCATACCACCAGGCCAACGCTCGGTGATGTAAGGCATTTTTACTGAAGTTGCTTTTTCGGCAACAACGTCTTTAGCTTGTTTTTTAGTAGCCACGAAAAGCACTTTTTTGCCAGAGGCTACGATTTTTTTGAGGGCTTCGGTAGCCTCTTCGATTTTAGCAGCGGTTTTGTATAAGTTGATTACGTGGATACCGTTGCGTTCCATATAGATGTAGGGAGCCATATTAGGATTCCATTTGCGGGTAAGGTGGCCGAAATGTACGCCTGCATCTAATAAATCTTTAATTTCTATGTTATTTGCCATTTCTTTTTAAATAGTTTACGTTCCTACTATTAGCAATAGCTTGGAGAGGTTTTGTAAATTTTAGATAACCGCCTGAGCCATTTGGATGCTAAACTAAGGAGCAAATTGATATTAACGTTTAGAGAATTGGAATCTCTTACGGGCTTTTTTCTGACCGAATTTTTTACGTTCAACCATACGAGGGTCACGAGTGAGGAGCCCTTCGGGTTTTAATACTGCGCGGTTTTCGGCGTTGAGTTCGCAAAGTGCGCGAGCGATAGCCAAACGAACGGCTTCGGCTTGACCGGTGATACCACCTCCGTATACATTTACTTTTACATCGTAAGCATCTTCAGCACCTACAAGGCTGAGGGCTTGTTTTACTTTGTATTGCAATGTAGGGGTAGTGAAATAATTGTTGAGTTCGCGTTTGTTTACGGTGATAGTACCGTTACCTGCTTTAAGGTAGATACGCGCTACGGCGGTTTTTCGTCTACCGATGGTGTGAATTACTTCCATTATTTCAAATCGTTTAAGTTAATGGTAACAGGTTGTTGAGCTTCTTGTTTGTGCTCGCTACCTGCATACACTTTTAAATTACGTAAAACTGCTGCACCCAATCTTGTTTTTGGTAACATACCTTTTACAGCTTTTTCGATGATACGTTCAGGGTGTTTTTCGAGGAGTTGTTTTACTCCTGTGAAGCGTTGTCCTCCTGGATAACCAGTGTGGCGAAGATAGGTTTTATCTTCCCATTTGTTCCCTGTGAGGTTGATTTTTTCGGCATTGATAACGATTACGTTATCGCCACAATCAACGTGAGGGGTAAAATCGGGTTTGTACTTACCGCGAAGTAGTTTTGCTACTTTAGAAGCAAGGCGACCCAAAGTCTGTCCGTCAGCATCTACCAAGACCCACTTTTTATTTACAGTGGCTTTATTGGCAGAGATGGTTTTGTAGCTTAATGTGTCCACTCTTTGTGATTTTTATTAAAAATTAAACATTCCTTATAGTGTCATCAAACGACACTTTTATTTTTAGGGCGCAAAAGTACGACAAATATTTGAAACTGCAAAATTTTTGAGAGGTAAGAGGTAAGAGGTAAGAGGTAAGAATTTGGAAATTAGCAGATTAGAGAATTAGCAAATTGGGGAGGTGAGAGCCTCACGGGCAAAGAATGGGAGTGTGGGAATTAGCAAATTAGCAAATTAGAGAATTAGCTAATTTGGGAGTGGTGGAAACTGTGGGGCTGTTTAAAGAGTTTTTTTGTAAGAGGGCGCCGGAAAAGGTTTATTTATGTAAAGTGAGTTCGACGTAAGTAATTAACAATCAGCAAAATGTTTTAAATCTCCCACGAATTTCACGAATTTTCACGAAATTAGAACTACACAAAACTCTTTACTTTATATTATCTCACAAATTTTCACCTGACGGTGAATTATTTAGTGAATATATTATGATACAAATCTGTAAATCAATATTCTGTTATATCGAACTGATGTTATGTAGGGCGTTTGCAAAACGCCCCTACATAACACAACTTAAAGACAATTTGATTATCAGATTAACAAACTTTGCCAAAGCTCGTAGCACGAGAGGCTATTAGAACTTTGGCAAAGTGTAGCGATGCAAATGCAACCAATACTCGGAGCTGGTATTGTAACGTTCCTGAGACTTTTGAGGTATCTCGTAATAATATAACATACTGATTTTCATTACAAGCGGTTTTTCTCTTCTTCTCCCGCACCTTGTCCTTTATACTTGCTTTGGGTGGTGTTGAAATTGTAACTCAGTCCTATCTTAAATCCAAAATTGCTGTAATTCTGAGCAGTACTATTGCTAATGTAAGGATTTTGTACACGTGTGTGCTCATTGAGACCGTTATAAGGGTCGGAAATTACGGTATACACCGTAAGCGATTGGTGAAAGAACATACGGGCAACCCCCACAACCACTCCACTTATATCCTTATAGGCGTAGGCTTCTCGGTTTGAACCTTTGCTCGCATAGGTAAACAATGCTAAAAGCAACCAGTTTTCAGTAGGAGTAATTTGGTTCATCATTTCTACCATAAACCTACCTTCATTGGTGTAAAACACATTGTTAGCAAAAGGTTTTTTATAAGTAAGGGTGAGCTTAGGCATCCATTTACCTATTTGGGTTTGTGCATTGAGCACACATTTCAGTTCGCTAAAATCATCGTAATTGCGAAGGCTTTTCTCAACGGCATCGGGGTTGATGCTTGAGAGTTGGTAATCGGAATAGATACCTTTGTGAATATTCGAATAACTTACCGAAGCCGAAATAGGACCATAAGTAGCTAAGGCATTCCATTCATCAGTAAGCTGAGGCACAATATATGGGTTTCCGTGATTGTACAAGAAAGGAGAACTATAAGTGTTGTAGTCGCTGAGCTCATAAAAAGCTGGGCGTTTGATTTTGCGTGCATAACTAAAAGTCAGTTGAGTTTTATCCCAAGGGAATGCGATAGAAATATTGGGTAACCAATCGCGGTAGGTCTTGCTTTTTACGGGGCTTTTTTGTCCGTTTTCGTAATAACCAAAGTCGGCGTACTCGTAACGCGTACCGAGTTTCAAATTCACTTTTTTAATAGGGTAAGAGAAACTCACAAAACCAGCCGAACGCATTTCGGTATTCTTAATATCCGAAGCGGAAAGTACATTATCAGTATAGTCCTCAGTACGATGCAGGTCGCTCACCTCTACGCCATAGTTTATAGCACCCTTACCAAGGGTTTGCAAGAAAGTAGTTTTGAGTCCCCACCAATCGGAAGCAGCATCGGAATGGGTGTGCACGTTACGAGAGGTAGTGGTGAGGAGGTTGCGCTCCACAACATCGGAAGTGTTATCGGAACGCTGACCGATATAATCTACATCGGTTTGCAGTTTCAGTTTATCGGTGAGTTTACCTTCGTAATAAGCATTAACGCTCAGGTCTTTGTTTTGGCTAAAGCGGTCGTATTCATTGAGCCCTTTGGCAGTAAGGAGGTTATTTTTGAAGGTAGCGGTCTCTTGGGTGCTAAACCTGTGTCCTACCCAAGGTTCTACACTCCCTCTTACACTTGCGCCTATGGAATGTTTGTCGGAAATCTCGTGAGCTACCCCTATTTTAGCATTTATTCCTTTGGCATTACTTTCGTTAGTTTCGTCGCTCGTTACGCGCCAATCATTACTTTGGGTATGTACTTGCAAATCCTGATAGAGGTCGGCATTTTTCTTGTTGAAATTGTTGAAGTTGCCTATGGTAGTAAACCAGTCGGTTTTGCCTTTGCGATAGTTGAGACTAAGCCAAGTAGTTGTTAAGGCTCCTTTTTTTAACACATAATTTTCATTTTCAACCGACCCACTCAGTCCATCTCCTTGTTTCTTTTTCAGTTTGATATAGATTACCGCACCCACCGTATTGTCGTGTTCTGCACCAGGTTGGGTTTCCAGCTCTATGCTCTCAATATCTTTGGGAGATAACTGATTCACCTCATCTAAATTCCGCACCCTGCGGTTATCGATGTAGAAGATAGGATTTCCTTTGCCAAACACCTCATAACCTCCACCGGTGTAGGAAGTGCTCACCCCAGGCAAGAAGTTGATAAGCAATTCGGCTTTGGGGAGGTTCTGCAAGGTCGATTGCGCCACATTAGTACTGATGCGCGTACCCTTCTGTTCTAAGATAGGGCGATGAGCTGTTAGCACGACTTCTCCTAACTGATTGGTAGCAGGGGTCAAAACAATGGTGCCCAAGTTACTCCCCGAGGGGGTGAATACCTCCGTTTGATATTCCAAATGGGTAATTTTGAGAAGTATTTTTTTACCCTCAGCGGCATTGGGTAGTTCAAAAACACCTCGCTGATTGCTTATTGCCCCTTTTACGAGGGTAGAGTCGGGTAGGGACATCAGGATAACATTAGCGGCACTTATAGGTTTTTGGTCGGGGCTAACTAATGTACCTTTAAAAGAAGACTGTGCAAAGCTGCAGGTAGTTACAACTAATAGCAGTGATAGGATAATCTTTTTCATCTGTTTATATGGTTTTTGGTTACTAAATTAATTTTACGGTGCAAAGATATGATAAATAAAGGTATTATGCAATGCAAGGTACTTTTAATTTGTTGTTTTGTGTTAATTATTTTTTTATTACACTGATTATCAGTTTATTTTTTTAGAAAGCTTTTTATTGCTTTCTCCCATATAAACGAAGATTTTTTGAAAAGGTTGGAATAAATAAGAAGCTTTTGAGTAATAAGGAAGTAAAATGAAGAATGTTATAAATAAGCAAATGACTGAGGTGGGAACAATGGGAGCGGTGGGAAACTCTCTGAGGACTTGGAACTCTCAGAGAGTCTTGGGGGTTATGGGTAAAATATAATTGTTTGTCGTGTTATGACTATTCGTTGTTTTCAATGGTTTTGTAGGCTTCGATGATGCTGCGTACTAATGGGTGGCGCACAACATCTTTATCGTCTAAGTGGAGGAAGGCAATGCCCTGTACATTTTGGAGGATGAGCATTGCTTCTTTGAGTCCGGAAGAGACTTTGCGGGGGAGGTCGATTTGACCAGGGTCGCCAGTTATCATAAACTTGGCATTGCGCCCCATACGGGTGAGGAACATCTTCATCTGAGCGTGGGTGGTGTTCTGAGCTTCGTCGAGGATTACAAAAGCATTATCTAAGGTGCGTCCGCGCATAAAGGCAAGGGGGGCAATCTCGATGATACCAGCCTCAATAAAGGCGTTGAGTTTTTCGTGGGGAATCATATCGCGCAAGGCATCATAAAGAGGTTGCATATAGGGGTCGAGCTTTTCTTTGAGGTCACCAGGGAGGAAACCGAGGTTTTCGCCTGCTTCGACTGCTGGACGGGTGAGGATGATGCGGCGTACTTGTTTTTCTTTGAGGGCTTTTACAGCTAAGGCTACCCCTACATAAGTTTTACCGGTACCGGCAGGCCCAACGGCAAAAACCATATCGTTATTACGCATCATTTCTACCAATTTTACTTGATTTTGGGTTTGCGGGCGGATGATTTTACCACTGACTCCGTGTACAATGATATCCTCTTCACGTACTTTTTCGGCAGTTTCGGGGGTAGATGCAGAAAGAATACTATCGATAGTGCGCTCGTCTAAGCGGTTGTATTTTGCGCAATAGGCGATGAGTTTTTCGATTTGTGTTTGGAAATCTTTGAGCTGTAGTTCTTCGCCAAAAACGATGAGTTTGCTACCGCGTGCAACGATTTTCAGTTTAGGAAATAGGGTTTTGATGTACTTGATATTACTTTCGTCTTCCCCACAAAACACTTGGGGGCTAACTTCGGTAAGTTCTAATGTTAATTCATTCATATTCAGGTAAAAGGTAAGAGGTAAGAGGTAAGAATTTGCTTTTCTTATCTCTTACCTCTTACCTAAATTTAATATTGTTCTAATAGGTATTTGATAAGGTCGGTAGTGGTTACGAGGCCGACAAGTTTGCCGTTATCTACCACGGGGATAGAGTGGAAGCTTTGGGCGGCGAGGATTTCGGCTACTTCTTTGATGGAGGTGTCGGCAGTTACTGTAAGGGGTGTTTTAGCCATAATCTGCGGGATGGTATACATATCGTAGACAACGGAGGTTACTTCTTCATCGCCGTCGGTCATATCGGCAAAGCTGATACGAAGGAGGTCGGAATAGCTTACAATGCCTATAAGTTTATCGCCTTCGACCACAGGGATGTGGCGTATACGGTGTTTTTTGAACAAACGTTCGGCTTCATAGAGTGATTGATCGGGAGAGAGGGTTACTAACTCCTTACTCATAATTTGTGAAACGGGTACTCTTTGTCTCATAATAATTGCGTTTTTAAGGTGAATGTTTTTGTTTATTGATTTCACCCGCAAAGATACGAAACTTTTTGTAATTGACAAATTTATTAATTAGCAAATTTGCTGTTTTTTTAGGTGTATTACAATTTAGCGGTAAGTTGTGTTATTACCTCATCGGGCGATTCACAACTGAGGGCGTATTTTCTACCGCTTTTGGTGGTTACCAAAAAACACTGATGAGTATCACCTATAAATGAAGTGTACTTTCCGATACGTTTGTTACAGAAAATACCTATATAGCCAAAAAAGCCTGCTGAACCGAAAATTCTCATATCCCAAAACGACGGCTTGTGTTTTTCTACGGAGAGGATTTGGCTGTATTTTAAGCTGTTACTACCGAAAAGTTTTTTCAAAGTAAGCTTATCGGGTTCTAACACTATACTCATAGGAGCGCTGAGTATAAATACAGCTAAGGTAATGGTAATAGCGATGATACCTAACAACAAGCCGTAGTTGGGATTTAAAAGATAATTCCTGCCCATCGTCACTAAAGCAACGATGACTAATACACTTACTAATACTGTGATGATTCTTACTGTATTACTCCAATGAACATTCTTTTTCATAAAGTATTATAGTTTTTTGAGTGCATAAGCAGGAAAATAGAAAGAGGGCTTACTATGACTTTGAAAGAAATAGATAAAGCGATCATTCTGTTTTTCTCCTGTATTTTTGATGTACAAACCTTCGTTGCTGAGGGCTATCAAGTTTTCTAAACGCTCAAAGGCAAGGTCTAAAAGGGCGCGGTTTTCGGGTTTTAACCAAGAGCTCGAAGCCAGTGGATGCTTGAAACTTTGAAAGGTCATATAGAGTTTTTTATCTTTGAACTCATAGGTGGCATTGACGGTAATTGATTCGGTACTCGATTTATCGGGGAATTTATAGCCAATGATAAGATCTACTTTGTTTCCTGCCTTGAACCGGATAGTGATAGAGTTGAACGCTTTTTCACTATCAATTGCTAAAAAGTTGTCGTGAAAGAGGGCACTTGTATAAGAAGATTTTTTAAAAGAAGACTCGAGATATACAAAAGCGCTCACTTCGTCGTTGACGATGGCTAAATAATCATCGGAATTGAAGACCTCTGGGCTGATGAGTGAATAGTACAATTCGACAGTTACCCCCTCTACCGTCGCGCTATAAGTGGGAGTTTCGGTACTGCCACTACGCGTTAAATCACTGAAACTCTTACCTTCTATCGTTAGAGGAGGTACCAAAGCGATGCCGTTTTCGGTGGCTTTTACGGGTGCTTTTACAGTGGTGTCTTGAAGGGTTAAGACTCTATTGGTGAAAGCAATAGGGTAAAGAGTAGGCGAAGCGGTGGCTGTTGATACTTTCAAAAGGTAGTGAGATGTATGTTCAGTGAGTGGCACTATATTGCGCGCAAGATTAGGGAATTGCGCTTCATCGGTGGCAGTGGCAGGTTCAAAATAGAGTTGCGACGGCTGATTGCTGAGAAGGTTTTTGAATTTGAGTTTATCACCTTCTTTACCGAGATATAGGAATTGGTATACCTTACCTGAAAAATCTTTAGCGGGGTCGCCTTGGAGTACATCGGCGAGCTGATGTAGATAATTTTGGCCTACAAAGCTCAATACACTGCCTTCTTTGGTTTCCTGAGTGGTGTAGCGCGTGGTGGTGGAGGTAGCGGTCGCACTGAGGTCGGAAAGCATAGATACTTTGCCCTCAGAGGTAAACTTGAGGAGGAATTGATAAACGCCTATGCTGTTTCCATTAGTATAGGAAAGTTTCCAGCCATTTTGAGCTGTAGTAAGCTCTTTCATTAAGGCAGAGTTTTGCACTGGAGTGATAGGGTCATCTCCAGCAGTGGGGTTGTCGTTCTTAGCGCAGAACGAAAGGCTCATAGCGAGCAGGAGGAAGGTGATTTTTTTCATTGTTTTTTTAGGGGGTTAGGGGTTAGGAAATAGACTTTGCCAAAGGTGCGAGCCGCACGGGTAAGAAACTTTGACAAAGTGTATTGATGCAAAAATCACTGTTTATTGTCCCCAAGCAAGGAAAGCATATTGAGGATGTTCATAGCTTTGGAAAAAATAGATGGGGTTTGTAGCAAAGGGTCGGATAGAGAGATCCAATTTTTTCACATAATAACCTTGATTACCAAGTTCATAGATGCGGTTTAAGGCTCGTTTGGCTTGTTCTACCACCGCCTCGTTCTTAGGGTCATTCCAAAAATCTTCGTTATCAACTGTTAAAGTTCCGTCAGTTTCGGTGAAATACAAGCGTTTGTTTTTGAGTTCGTATTTAGCGTTTACAGTTATAAAAGAAAGATTATTTTCTTCAAAATTATGCCCTATTTCTATTTGGCAAACAGTTCCTGAGAAGGTCATCATCACCATATAGAGGTCGGTAGTGGCATCTACGCGCAATACATCTTGATAGAAAGCCTCGGTTAGATACTCATATTTTTTCATTACTTGAGTGTTAATCGCAAGTGCTTCAATTTGGGTATTGATATGCTGGTAATCATCACTGTTGTAATCATCAGGAGAGAGTAATGAGTAGAAAAGTTCGGCGGTAACTCCATTCACGGTAGTGCGATAGGTAGGAGGGTTACTGTTTTCAACGCGTTTCAATTCGTTGAAAGGTTGTCCGCCTAAGGTAAAAGCGCGATGGAAAGCAATACCATTTTCGGTTGCTGAAGTAGCAATTTTGCTTGGGGTATTCTTCAGTGATAACACTCTATTGGTAAACTCGATAGGATAGGTAGTAGGGCTACCTGTAGTAGGGCTTACTTTCAGGTAATAGTGAGAGGCGTTGTTGCTCAAAGGGGCAATGTTTTTGTACAACGCAGGAGTGCGCGACCAATCGGCAGCAGTAGCGGGTTGAAACACTACAGAAGCGTTGTTTCCCAGAAGCAAGTTTTGGAATTTGAGGTTATTACCTTCCTTGCCTGTATATAGGAACTGATAGACTTTACCTGTGTGAGCAATACTTGCAGCTCCTTGTAGAGCATCGGCTAAACGGTGGATTTGGTTATTGCCGATAAAGCTGAGAACTAAGCCTCTCCCCTCTTCTTGGGTACTGTAGCCGCTGGTAGTAGGGGTAGCCGTAGCACTGAGATCGGAGAGCATTGTTACCTTGCCTTGATTGTCGAACTTCATCAGGAAATTATAGCCTCCAAAAGAATCATCAGGAGAGACATACGTAAGTTTCCAGCCTTCGGGAGATGCGGTGAGCTCTTTCATCAAGGCAGGGTTTTGTACTGGAGTAACGGAGTCGTTACCAGTGTTGTCATCATCATTCTTAGAGCAGAATGAGAGGCTCATAGCGAGCGCGAGGAGAATGGTGTTTTTTAAGGACTTTTTCATTATTATTATTTCTTTCTTAAGTTTCTCATTATTAGGGGTCAGGGGTCAGGAGGGGCGATTGACAAATCGCCCCTACAGTGGGACTCCCCAGATAGGGAAAGCGTACAACGGAAATTCGTAGCTTTGCAATAGATATACGGGGTTATCCTCTTGGGGTTTAACTTTGATGTTCAGTTTTTTGATGTACAACCCTTGTGCTCCAAGAGCATAGACACTTCCTAAGGCGCGTTGTGCTTGTTCTAAGATTGCTTTGTTTTTCTCGTCACCCCAAACATCAGGAGCAGAAGTGCTCAGGTTTTTATCACTATTTTTAAAGTACAAACGTTTGTTTTTGAGTTCGTACTTACAGCTGATTTGGAGTACAGAGAAGCCTTTTTCAGGGAAAATATGTCCTATTTGGATATGGCAATCGGTGGCACCGTCGAACATTACTCTGAGCATATAGAGGTCGGTAGAGGCATCTACTTTCAATACATCTTCATAGAAAGCCTCGGTCATATACTCATTATTTTTGAAATACTGGCTCATAAGAGCAAAAGCTTCGATAGTGGTATTGATATCTTTATAATCGTCGCCATCAAAGAAATTAGGTGGTACTGAGGAGTAGAAAAGCTCGGCAGTAACGCCATTCACGGTTGCTTTATACACGGGGGGCACACTACCTGCAACGCGTTCTAACTCGGTGAAAGACTGTCCGCCTAAGGTAAAAGCGCGATGGAAAGCAACACCTTTTTCAGTTGCCAAAACAGCGACTTTGCTTTGGGTATTTTTCAGTGATAACACTCTATTGGTAAACTCGATAGGATAGGTAGTGGGCGTACCTGTAGCAGTGCTTACTTTTAGGTAATAATGAGCGGCAGCGGTGGTTAAAGGAGTGATATTTTTGTACAACGCAGGGGTACGTGACCAATCGGCAGCGGTGGCAGGTTCGAACACTAACTGCATACCACTGAGGAGCAAGTTTTGGAATTTGAGATTATTACCTTCTTTACCTGTATATAGAAACTGATAGACTTTACCTATATGGGCATTGCCTATAGCCCCTTGTAGAGCATTGGCTAATAGGTGGATTTGGTTATTGCCGATAAAGCTAAGTACTAAGCCTTTTCCTTCTTCTTGGGTGGTGTAGTTACTGGTAGTAGGGGTAGCTGTAGCACTGAGGTCGGAGAGCATTGTTACTTTGCCTCGAACGTCGAACTTCATCAAAAAGTGGTAGCCTCCGAAAGAATCATCGGAGGAAATATAGGTGAGTTTCCAGCCGTCGGGAGATGCGGTGAGCTCTTTCATCAGGGCGGGGTTTTCCACTGGGTCGATAGGGTTATCTACTGCATCGTTGTCGTTCTTGGTGCAGAACGTAAGGCTCATAGCGAGCAAAAGGAGGGTGATTTTTTTCATTGTGTTTTTAGGGGGTTAAAGCGTATAAATATAACTAAAATTGATAATTGCGTGGTAACGGGTGATGTAGTTGCCTTTGTTCCAGAAAGAGCCTCCTATTTCTCCAAAAATTGCTAATTTACTGTGGTCGGAAGCGTATAAATCTACTCCGGCAAAAATGTGATACCCGAGGTTAACGGTACCTCCTATCCAATCTTTGTTGTTCACATCCTGAGTTTTGAACTGTCGCCACAAAGGAGCGCTGACATGGAGTCCGGCACCCGTAACAATACCAATATTAGGGCTCACAGGGGTAGTTATGGCTAAGCGCACAGGCACATCAAGGGTAGAGACATTGAGCATTGCATAGTTACTTTCACTTTGCTGAAAGCCGCCTTGTGAAAACTCACTGACTCCAAAACCCATTTCAAAGCGGAGGTTTTTTTCAGGAGAGTAGAACACTCGCATTTGTATGCGCATTACATCACCTCTCATTTGGAAATCATTACTCACCATTTCGGCAAGCCCTAAGCCAGCATCAAATTCACAAGACCATTTCACATACGGAATACTGTCTTTAGCGGTTTCTTTTTCTTGGCTAAAAGCACTAACAGTAGCGCCTAATAGCAGAGATAATAATAACTTTTTCATTTGTGGTTAGGCTTTTAAGGGATAGAACGTTATTTTACATAGTAAACTCTAAAATCTAATACGGTTTCTTGGTTTTCTATAAGCACTTTAGCTGAGATTATATCTTTTCCTTTTTTGAAGATATAATAGCCTTTAGAGATTCCGCTGTACACATAGCCTTCGTTTTTCAAGAGGGCTAAAAATTCTTTAGTAGGGTAATATTCACCATCTAAGCCTGCAAAGAAAGCTAAAGAAGCTGTGTTGAAACGGAAAGTGGTTTGGTATAACCCTACAAGTGTATTAGTGCTCTTACCTACGAAATAAGTGCGGCTGAGTACATTGTTTTTGTTCACATTATACGTATAAGCATCGCGTTTTTCATTGGATTGAGGCGAATTAGCAGCATCGTAAATACCTCCGTTAGCTTGCTCATAAGAGGCTATTTCGTCTTTAGTAGCTCCTTTTTTAAGCAGAGCAGGAAGTTGAGCAAAGGTAGTAAAGTTTTTTTGCTGTACAGGATAGTAAGAAAACGCGTAGTGGTTTGCTTTGGCATCAGCCATAAATTGTACTAACACTTGTTTTTCGCGATGTACAAAGGCGTCTTTATCGGTGAGGGTCATATCCAAAGTGGTTTTATAGCCTTTGATAGTGATTTTCTCAAACCCTTCTTGCACGAGAAAGTCCTCAAAGTTCTTTTTCTGAGCCTCAGTAAGAGGGTTTTCTTTGGCAAAGAGTCCTGCTTTTTGCAAGCCACGCAAGTTGACTACGTACTGTATTTCGCTGAAAAGTTTATCGGTTACGGTATATACTAATTGGCTGCCAGAGCCTAAATCTTTTTCACTTTTGAGGGTGCTTTTACGCGTTTTTTCAAAGTTTTTAATATCGTCGATTACTTTGCCAAACTCTATAAAAGGCAAGATATACGATATATTTACTCTTTGGGTTACCGCAATTTCGCCAGCGGTTTTATCGCCTACTAACACGGTAATTGTAGCTGTTCTATCAGCTCCTGTGGTGTTTTCTTTTACTTGGAAAACAATTTTGTTTTTATTGGGCTGGATAGGAAAAGTAATCCAATCGTGAGACGCTTTGAGCGTATATTCATTCACATTTTTATCGGTGATGTTGATGGTGTGTTCAGCAGCTTGTGCGCCTACTTCAACGGCTGTTGTTTCGGGGGTTACGAACAAGCGCGCTTTTTGATAGACATCTATTTTGGCTTTCACTGAGTTTTGCACCATTAGGTTGATGGTACCGTGGCGGTCATCACCTTCGTTGGTGAGGACTTCAAATTTTAGTGTTTTATAATCGGTGTCGGGGGAGAGTTTGATCCACGCGGCATCGGTTTGCTCGGTATAAGCACCATCGGCAGTTACGTTCACTGAGTAGTTGCCTTGTTGAGCAGGGACATTTAAAAGTGTAGCTTCGGGGGTAACGGTAGTTGAGTTAGCGTTTTTAGTATCATCGTCTTTTTTAGAGCAAAACGAGAGACTCAAAGCGAGCAGAAGTAGGGTTATTTTTTTCATAGTAAGAATTATTAAACATTGTCAAAGCCTTAAAGGCTTTGACAATGTTGTTAAATTATCTAATTTGCATAAGCTGGGAATGAGAAATCAGCTACACTACGACTCCTTAATATATATATTGTATTTGTATATTTTACTTTAGCCGTACTTTTATCTACATAAAAACCTTCAGAAGAGGCTGTTACGATATAATTGATTGCTCTAACAGCAGCATTTAAAACAGCAGCATTTTGGGGATTATTCCAAAGAGAAGCGTCTGTTGTTTTTGTTGTAGAAAGTTGAGGATTTGTTAAAAACAATCTTTTATTTCTTAAAGCGTAATCATAAGTATAAACTAATAAAGAAAGATTTGTTTTACTAGGAAATTTATACAACAGTGAAACTGTACATTTCATAGTAGATTTATCAAATTCAAAATAAACTCTACTAAATGATTTAGCGTTATCTATCTTCAAAATGTTCTCAACAAATAAATCTGAAGCATAATCAGCTAAGGGATCAGCAAAGAATAATAACTCATTAACTGTTGTGCCAATAGCTTGATAGTCATCACTCACATAAGCATCAGGAGGGTAGGCTGCATAGTATACCTCTACAGTTACCCCATCAACAGTAGCTTTATAGGTAGGAGGTGTGGTATTGTTATCACGTGTAAATTCAGTAAACTTCTTACCTTGGATAGTAAGGGCGGGTTTGAATGCTACACCTTCTTTGGTAGCCACAGTTGAGGCTTGAGAGAGATTATTAGTATTAGAAAGCGGCGCTACCCCTATACGGCCATTTTGTATAACTATCCCATAATCGGTAGTGTTACCATTGGCAGTAACTTTCATATAATAATTAGAGATATTCTCTACTAAGGTATTGAGGTTGCTTGAAAGAGTGCTGATATCTGTCCAATCTTGAGCAGTAGCAGGCTCAAAGTACACAAATTGCTCGGTAGATTCACGTTGCGTTCTAAATTTGAGTTTATCGCCTTCTTTACCATAGTATAGAAACTGATATTCACCTGCATAACCTGCTCCTCGTTTTCCTTGCATCGCATCGGAAAGTTCGTGGATATAGTTTTTGGTTGTGAAGGTGAGTTTCACTCCTTGTCCTTGTTGTAATTCGTATTTAGAGGTAGTTGCAGAAACAGTATTACTACTAAAATCGGATGCCATAGTTACAAATCCTTCGGGGGTAAATTTCATCAAGAAATGGTAGCCTCCAAAGGTACCTTCTTTGGTAAAGTAGGTAAGTTTCCATCCTTGAGGGGCGGAAGTAAGAGCACTGCGAAGTTCGCTTTCTTTTTCGTTGAATCGCTCAGCAGGTGTTTTACCGAAGATGTTATCGGGTTCGTTCTTTTGGCAAGCAAAAAGTGCCAAAGCGATGATGGGTAATAAGAGGAGTCTTTTCATTGTAAATGTAGTTTTAAAGGGTTTTAAAAATCAGTTTCTTCAATACGACTGAATTTGCTTTTCCAATTATCTACAGCTTCGTACTTTTCTTTGCTTCCTTTAGGTACAAACAACACTCTTTGAGTACCAGATATCAGGTTAGGAAAAGTGCCTCTAAACACTTTAGGAGGTTCAACTGCTGCACATTTCACTACTGCTATTTGGCGGCATTGGAAGAAAGCATTCTTTCCTATTTCTTTAGTTTGTGCGGGCAATGCTACTGTTTTGAGTTCGGCACAAGAGGCAAAAGCTTCTTGGCTAACTTTCAACTCTTCATTCTCTACCCCTGTGATGGTAAGGGTTTGTAGAGAAGCATTGAACTGAAAAGCACCTAAGCCAATGTTTTTTACCCCGTTGAGGGTTATTTGTTCTACTTGTTGACAATAGGCAAAAGCTAATTTTCCAAAATTTTCTACTCCATTGGTAGTGATGCTTTTGAACTCACCAAAACCTTTAAACACGCCTTCGCCTACTGCTTTTACTCCAGAGAGTACCAAATCGGTATCATCGGCGAAGTTATGGCGATCGGAATGGGTGATAGTGCCATTGGCATCTACTGTATAAAGTGTTTTTACAACTACTGGAATTTCAGCTTTTTGTTGGCTTTTGGTATCGACTACTGTGATAGTAGTGGTACCTGTAGCCACGCTGGTAATCTCTAAAGTGTTACTCACTACCTTTACGCTCACTATAGGAGCTGCTACTGTAGCGCTATAGCTGCCAGAACCTGCTGTAATAGTGAGCGTTTGGGTACTGCTTAAAGTAATGAAAGTAAGGGTTTGAGTTGCTACACTGAGATTGTCGTATTGAACAGTAGGAGTGGAAGTGTTTCCTCCTCCCCCACTATTGTTGTTACTATTATTATTGATTTTATTATCATCTTTGCTACAAGCTACAGCAAGAATGGTAACGAGTAAAATAAGTATTTTTTTCATTGCAAGTTCTTTTTTAGTTTAATCTCTTTGAAAATATCCATAAGCTGGGAAATAGATATTAGGCAAACGATGGCTTTGTATTACATACACATCATCGGTATAACGGAATTTATTAGGCACCTTCTTTATATAGAGGCCTTCACTTCCTAAGTAGGCTATACTGTTGAGGGCTGTTAAGGCTTTCCTTAAAATAGCTTCATTTTCAGTAGCTTGCCACAAATCTAAATTAGTGCCGTCGATACTTGTTCTATCTTTGATATAAATGCGTTTATCTTTAATTTCGTAGTTATGAACAAAGATGAGTCGAGATTGAAACTGTTGATTAGGAAATTGATAGCGCACTTCTACTTCACATTTGGTACTGTTTTTAAAAGAAATCAGTAGTGAAGGGAACCACTTGCTGCTTTCTATTTTCATCACATTATCTCTAAAACCTTCGGTAGTAAAAGGAGTACTTAGCAAGGTTTCCGACAAGAATAAGAATCGGTTTACAGTTGCAGGTACTGACTGATAATCATTAGAGATATGTTCTTGAGAGGGTCTCAACTCAAAGCGTATTTCGGCAGTTACTCCATCTACTGTAGTGATATAACGTGCTGGAGAAGCGTTGTTATCCCAAGTAATTTGGGTGAATGTTTTGCCTTCAATCACCAAAGGAGGGTCGAAAGTAAAGCCTGCTTGAGTAGGGACAATTGCTGTTTTTAGTGTTTGAGAAGGGTCGGACGAGAGATTTAGCGTTAGGTATCTGTTAGATAGTGATATGCTATAATCTTTGGTTACGCCATCTTTGGTTACTCTAAAAAAGTGTCTAAGGATATCGCCTTCTAAAGCATCTACACTTCCGCTGAGGTCTTGGATAACATTCCAATCTTGGGCAGTAGCGGGCTCAAAATACACAATTTGTTCAGTAGCTTGACGTTGAGTTTTGAATTTGAGTTTGTTACCTTCTTTTCCGAGATAAATAAATTCAAATTCACCTTCTAATCCTTTTCCTTGTTCACCCTGCATAGCATCGGAAAGTTCGTGGATATAGTTTTTAGTGGTGAAAGAAAGCAAAGTACCTTGTCCCCATTTAATTTCGTATTTACTTGTTGTGGGGGAGGCGGTAGCGCTTATATCGGATGCCATATTCACAAAACCTTCGGGGGTGAATTTCATTAGGAAAGTAAACCCTCCAAACTTTTTATTATCGGTGAAATAGGTGAACTTCCACCCCTGCTGTGGGGTGGTAAGCTGGGTGCGCAATTCATTTTGGCTTTGCTCAAAACGCTCAGAAGGCGTTTTACCATCAAAAAGGTCATCAGGTTCGTTTTTCTGGCAAGCAAAGATTCCTAAAACTGCAATAGTTATATAAATGATTTTTTTCATTAATGAGATTAGCGTTATTGTAATACTGATAGCATTTGTTGTTCTACTTTAGCTTGTAGCTGGTAGATATCGATGTTCCATTCGCTTTTGAAATAAGCTACTACAAAAGCTTCTTTTTTGCGGATAGCCTCTTTTCCTGTGGCACTACTGATGGCGTTTATTTTAGCATCCCAAGCTGTTTTACTCATACTGAGCATTCCAGAGGTCATCTCGGCAAAGTCTTCAATGTCATTCAACATAGAATATGGGGTGATAAAACCAGCGGCATTCGCTTCGGCTTCTCGCACGTTATACCAGTTGGCGGTATAACCAGAAGGGGTAATCTTGCCATATTCAGATGAATAAGGTTTCTTCTGGTTGATAATGTGGCAATACTCGTGCTGAATGGTATGGAAATATTGGCGAGTAGCGGCGTGTTTGGTCACATCGAGCTGATCGACATTGAAAAGGGTGATTTTCATACCGCTATCGGCAAACCCAAGGGTAATAGTACCACTGGGGTTTACGTTGTACCCCCCGATAAGAGAGATTTGGCGCGGTGCTACTTCTTTTATGAAGTTAGGCCCTGCTACCTCCGAATAGGCATCAATCCATACTTTTTTTACGATTTCGAGCATCGGTTGCACTTTGGCTTCGGTAGGAGGGTAAAAATATTTACCCATTTCAAAATCGGCATCGATATAGTTATAGGTAACTATAATGTTGTACGGTTTCTGGAAATTGTTGTAGATATAGGTATCTAATGGCGTTTTAGCCGTTGTTCTGGGTTTTAATACACTCTCAGAACTAAGGGTTTCTTTATTGTTGCAGGCAGCTAACGACAGCGCTAACACTGCGGCGATATATAACTTTTTCATATCTTACTAATTTGAACGTTTGTTGTTAAGTTATCTTGGGTTTGCAGTAATACCGTTAGAAATAGCGTCTTCAGGGATTTGCAACTCACGACGTGGGTCATCTTTAGGGAGTTCCATAGTTTGACCACCTTTCACGTGTACAACTTTCATCCCGAGGCGTTTGTTGTCTATCCAGCGCAAGCCTTCAAACACAAAAGCAGCTCTTCTCACATCGGCTACAGCTTGTAACCATTCGCGTTGTTGAGTAGAAAGCGTATAGGCAGGATCGAACTCAGTACCTTTGTTTTGATAAATGGTATTCATATCTGCTTCACTCAACACAAAAGAATCTGGGATATTTTGCCTTGTTTTCTTTCTTAAGAAAACTACCAAATCAGTAAGGAACTTAGCTTTTTCACCTTTCATCAAGTAAGCTTCCAAACGGTTGAGGAATACCTCGTCGTAAGAGATAAGCACTGCCATATCATAAGCGTACCCATTACCTGCTGATACATTGGTATATTTAAAATACTCCTGGTATTTAGGGAAATTGCGGTAATCGTCGTTTCCGTAAATAGAATAAGCCCAAGTAGCGCCGAAACCGTTTAGCGGATGCTTGTTATCACCTAATACTTCTTCAGATTTTTGTAAGGTCAAGCCATATTTGTTATAGGCAAAGTTTCTTTCATAAAGAGAGGAAGCGCCTATAATCAAAGCATTAGCGGGCTCATCGGAACTAGCATAGAGCAAGCCTTGTTGTGCATAAGTACGTGAACGTTGTCCTTTTACATCGCGTAGTTTGTTTTCTGGATTAGCACCAAGAGCTTCATTGGCGTGTGAAATTACCTTATCCCAATCGCCTTTTACCAAGTAGAAGCGTGAAGCAAAAGCGTGAGCCGCTTCTTTGGTAAAGTGGAATTTAGGTTTGCTATACTTGCTGTTATCAATAAGAGGTAAACCTTCAGTCAAGTCTTTTTCAATCGCATCGTAATAATCTTTTACTGATATACGACGATAGATTTCAAACACTTTTCTTTCGGCTTTAGTGGCATAAGGCAAGCCTAAATCGGTAGCAGCGGTAGCTGGATTAAAAGGCTTACACCAAAAAAGTCCTAACATAAAGTGTGCATAAGCACGAGCTACCAAGGCTTCTCCTTTGAGGTAGTTAAGTTCACTACCGCCACCAAGGTTTTCTACAGCTTCTAAGGCGTAGTTAGCATTGGCAATTGCCCCATAAGCGGCATAGAAATAGTGAGGTGGTGTATCCCAAGTGCTATACTCGTTGTTAGTTTGCCAAGAATACATTTGTGTATTGAATATAGACGACTGAGCAAGGTTTACTTTATCACCTGCATTATCGCTCATTGTTTCGGAGAAATCAGCATACAGTGCGTCAGGATAGGCTCTTGCTAAGAGCTCATGTATTTTTTCGGGTGTATCGAGTTCTGTACGTGCATCGGGTAGTTCGTCCAGAAATTTATTGCAAGCGGTAAACGATAAACCTAAAAAGAGGGCTATTATGGGTGTATATATATTCTTTTTCATTGCTTACGTATTTTTTTAGATTCCAAGATTGATAGTAAAGGTATATTGGGTATTTACAGGGTAAGCTACCCCACCAGTGCGGAAGAACTCAGGGTCTTGGCCATTGAGGTTCTTATCGGCATAAATTAAGAACGGATTAGTAGCTTGCAAGCGCAAGGTAAGGTTGTTCACGTGTAGAGCGTCTAATACGTCTTTAGGGAAAGCATAAGAGAGCCCAATACTTTTCATACGAACGAACGAACCATCAACTACACGTTCAGTTGAATAGTTATAGGCGTTGTACACACGACGGAGGGTAGCTCTACCTACTTCATTAACTGTTCTTTTATCGGCAATAGCAGGAATATTAGTTACCCTTTCATCACCTGGGTTGATCCAGCGGTTTCTCATCTCTTTAGGAAAAACGCTAAGGTCGTTGTAATCTACACTATATTGATCGGGTTTGCGTATTTTGTTACCTGCGGCTACTGTAATCAAGCAGCTGAGTTCCCAATTTTTGTAACGGAAGGTATTAGAAAGCCCTCCTGTGATATTAGGTTCTACAGGGCCTTCTTTTTTGAGGTAACTCAAGATATTATCAATTTGTTGGAAATTAATATCCTCAAAATTAGTGCTACCATTGAGCAAGTTGAATAATGGCAACCCTTTGCTGTTCAATCCTATAAAGTCGTAAGAGTACAAGGTATTACGTGCTCCGCCTACTACGTTTCCTCCTACTTCACGCACTAAGTTGTACACATTAGGGCGATAGGTAAGGCTTGTAATTTCTTGGTTGAAATACGCAAAGTTGATACCTGTATTCCAGCTGAAATTATCAGTTTTTACATTTTTAGTATCCAAAGCGAGCTCTATACCTTTGGTCACCATTGAGGCGTTGTTTGCCAATTTTACAAGTTGCCCTCCAACACCTGAGGTACGTACATAGTCAATCAAGTCTTTAGAGTTCTTTTGGTAAAGGTCTAACGACAAGTTAACGCGGTTTTTAAACAAGCCGAGTTCCATACCTACGTTGGCTTCGTATACTTTTTCCCAAGTAAGTTCAGAGTTTTGAAGTGCTTCTATAAATATAGTGTTTTCTCTATCACTGAGATTGTAACGGTTAGCTACTTCGTTTTTAAAGATAGCTAAAGCGTTGCTGGCAGAACCTAAACCAGCGATAAGCCCATAGCTCAAACGGAAAGCAAGGTTAGAAATCTTGGTATTGTCTTTCAAAAATTCCTCGTTAGAAGCATTCCAACGACCACTCACGTTCCAAGTAGGCAACCAGCGTGAACTGCGGCTTCTACCCAATTGGTTAGAACCTTCGTAATTGGCTGTACCAGCAAACACATAGCGGTTGTCGTAAGTATAAGTTCCTTGTAAGAAGAAAGCTATACCACGCTCTTTAGTGAATGATTTACCAAAATAAGGAGAGTTATCCTGAATTGCTTTTTGAATCACACGATAATCGGTAAAGGCAGTGCCTCCGCGCTCAAATTGGTAACCATAACCGTTGAAGAAAGAGTTATCGCGGTCAGTATGACGATATTCTTGCCCTAAGAATGCTTTTAGGTCGTGTTTTTTGTCAAATAAACGTTTGTACTCCAAAGCATTGCGGAAATAGTAACTTTGTAAGTTGTTTTCGGTAAGTTTATAGATACCTCCGTTAGGCAATGCTACTTGAGGAATCATATCAGGATTTTCTGGGTCTTTAAACAAGAAAGGATTGGCTTTGGCTATCACAGTAGTGCGATTGGCGCGATAAGCTCCTACCACGTTAGAGTTTTCTCTCATAGAGTGTTCGTTTGAACTCTTTACGTGACGTATAGAACCGAGGAAGTTGTATTTAAGTCCTTTAGCTAATTTAACCTCTAAATCCCCTTGAATTTTATACTCGAGCACGTTCAAATCCATATAGTTGTTAGCGAGCTCGTTGAGGATGTTCATAGGAGCATAGTTGTAGCTGTAGTACTCGTATTTGCCATCATCACCATAAGGGCGCAATGCACGTGAGGTGTTGAGCGCATAACTGAAAGGGTTGATATCAAAATCGCGATCATAACCACCGCTTACAGTGTTGGCAGAACGGTTATAAGTACCAGGAGCTTTTTGGGTACGTATAGACCCTTGAGTGAGTACCCCTATTTTTACGCTGGGCGAAAGGGTATAGGTAGTTTTGAGGTTTCCTGTTACACGATGCACACGGTCGGCGATTGTCCATCCTGGGTCTACAAAGAAACCTACTGAACCATATACAGTCGCATTTTCACCCCCACCTGAAAGACTCACGGTGTGGTTTTGTGTAAGTGAAGGACGGAAAAGTGTTTTAAACCAATCGGTATTGGCGTATTCGTATTTGCGCAAGAATGCAAGGCGTGCAGCTTCGGTATTTTCAAGCAAGAAAGTACCTGTGGCAGGATTATAAGTATCGATAGCGCGATACATTATATTATAAGCCCCTCCATAACGCGCTTGTGTATATGAAGAAAGTGAAAAATAGCCTTTTTCCTCCAATTCACGGTAGACTCCCATAGACTCTTGAGAGTTCATAATGTCGTACTGATTGTAATTAGGAATCATACGCACTGACTCTTCCAATTGGTAGTTTAGCTGAGTTTTTACGTTTTTTCTACCGCTTTTAGTAGTGATAATCACGGCACCGTTGAGGGCACGCGCACCGTAAAGAGAAAGGGCTGAAGCATCTTTAAGAATTTCGATACTCTCAATGTCGTTCGCATTGATACCAGAGATAGCTGAACTTACCAAAGTAGAAGCATCACCAGAGGCGAGCTGTTCGAAGGTTAGCGGTACTACCTCTTCTTGTACAGCACCGTCTACTACCCATAGCGGTTTAGTATCACCAAAGATAGATGATCCCCCACGAATGGTAATTTTAGGAGAAGTACCAAAAGTTCCTGAAATGTTCTGTACGTTTACCCCTGCGGCACGACCTTCAATCATACGACCTACATCCACCACGCCGTCCATTTTAATATTGTCGGCTTTAAGGGTTTGGGCGTTACCTGTAAACTTAGAACGGTCGAACTCTTGGTAACCTGTAAGCACTACACCGGTAAGCTGTTGCGCCTCCACTTCAAGTGTTACATTGATTGCCTTGTTATTACCTACAGGACGTTCGACAGGCTTCATACCTAATGACGAAAAGACCAATACAGCCTTATTATTAGGTACTTTGATGGAGTATTTACCATCAAAATCGGTAGCGACCCCGTGAGAGGTTCCTTTTACTACTACAGAGGCACCGGGTAGCGGAGTGCCCGCATCATCTTTTACTACCCCTGTTACGGTGTGTTCTTGGGCAAAAGCATAGCCGACGAACAGCACAGCGCATAACAGTGCGTACATCAATTTTTCTTTCATCGCTATTATATTAAGTCAATTATTTTTGCAAAGTTTCAGAAAAAAAATTATAAATGCAAATTTATATAGCATTTTTTTTGGCGGCCGTTTTAAAGAGTGCAAAATCTTTCCCAAAAAACTGTTTTTTAAAGATTACTTAGCATTATTGTTAAAAAATTACAGTATTCTCAACGTTTTTAAAGATTCAATGAAAATACCGCAAATATTCTCTTAAAAAAATGAAGATTTTCTTATACGTGACTATTAAAGTGTAAGTTATTTATTTTTAAGTAAATAAAGCGATAAACTAAAAATAAAGCACTTAGATGAAAACATTCATTTAGATGAAATTAAAATGAAAATTTAACGTTTTTTAAGAAATAGATTTTTGGTTACATCTGTTGATAATATGTATTTTGCTAAGTGACTAAATTTGCTAATTGACAAATTATTCGTATTTTTGCCCTATGTATACTTTTCCAAAAGCCGAAAAACTCTGCAAACGTGAGTATATACAGCAACTTTTCGCTCAGGGTGAGGCACTTACAGCCTACCCCATACGTTTGTTGTATACCCCTATCACTGCTCTTAAGGTACCTTATCAGTTACTGATAAGTGTGCCTAAACGCACTTTTAAACACGCTGTAGATAGAAATTTACTCAAACGCCGATTGCGAGAGGCTTATCGACTACAAAAACACCTTTTACCTCTAACTGAACAACCCTACGCTTTAGCCTTTATTTATATAGGAAAAGAAAAAGTTTCCTATACCGAAATAGAAAATGCCGTGAAATTTACCCTTTCACAATTTGCTAATTTGCCTATTCAACTATGAAAAAAATCGTTGTTTTTGCCTCTGGTTCTGGCTCAAATGCCGAACGTATCGCTACTTATTTCAGCGAAAAAGGTAGCGCTCAAGTGAGTTTAATCCTCTGCAACAACCTACAAGCTGGCGTGCTGGAACGCGCTAAACGCTTAGATATCCCTTCTCTTGTGTTCAACCGACAAGCTTTCTACAAAACAAATGTAGTACTCGATGTTCTCAAAACACAACAACCCGACCTTATTGTGCTGGCAGGCTTCCTATGGAAAGTACCTGAAAATCTTATAACTGCCTATCCTAACCGCATTCTCAACATCCACCCCTCACTCCTGCCTAAGTACGGCGGCAAAGGAATGTATGGCGCTCGCGTACACCAAGCCGTAGTAGCTAATGGCGAAACAGAAAGCGGTATCACCATTCACTATGTAAACGAACATTACGACGAAGGTAACATCCTCTTTCAAGCAAAAACCCAAGTATTACCTACCGATACCGCTGATACTTTAGCAGAAAAAATACACCTTTTAGAATACGAGCACTTCCCTAAAGTAATAGAAAAATGGTTGGAAACTTGTTAGTTAAAAAAAAAGTTGTACCTTTGTAAAATTTGTAAGTAAAGAGATTATGTTTTCAACTGTAAAAAAGAACTCCAAAGTATGATCATACTATAGAATTCAAAACTTATAGAAACAGTAAAACATTATAATAAACTTACAGAACAAAGTAGCTTTTTGCAATTCTCAATTACATCAAGCAAAATTAATGTATAAATACTTTTGAAAATTTTAAAATATCTAAAACAATGAAAGCAATTAAAACCTTAGTAACAAGCATCTTATTAGTAGCCAGTTTCGCTACTATACAAGCTCAAGACAGTAAAGCTGTTGACATTAATAACACTTCAGTGGTAAAACAAAAACCTCACTGCTTGCATTATCAAAGCATTTATACCACCAAAGAAGCTAATTTTGACGAATGTTTGAACGACTGGATAGTCAATAATTTAAATTATCCTCAAGAAGCCCTCAACAAAAAAATCAAAGGAAATGTGAAAGTATATTACCTAATTGACAAAAAAGGTAATTTTTCTGTTCAAAAAGTAGAAGGAGAACCTATTTTAGCAGCCGAAGGTAAACGCCTTTTCCAAAAATTCCCCAAAATGGCTCCCGCTAAAGACGCTCAAGGTCGCGAAATCGATGTACAAGGAATCTACCCCTTAGAATTTGATTTCGATGTAGTAAAATAGATAACAAGTAACAATCGTGAATAAAGAACATTTAAAACAATTAGAAGCTGAAAGTATTTATATAATGCGCGAAGTAGCAGCTCAATTTGAACGCCCTGCTCTACTTTTTAGCGGTGGAAAAGACTCTATTACCTTGGTGCACTTGGCTATGAAAGCCTTTGCTCCTATGAAAATACCTTTCCCGTTGGTTCATATCGATACAGGTCACAACTTCCCCGAAGCGCTCACTTATCGCGATGCCCTTGCCAAACGCATTGGTGCTGAACTCATTGTACGACAAGTAGAAGATACTATCAAAGCTAAAGGTCTTACTGAACCCAAAGGCAAATTCGCCTCTCGTAACTGGCTGCAAACACACACCTTATTAGATACTATTGAAGAATTCCATTTCGATGCCTGCATCGGGGGCGCACGCCGCGACGAAGAAAAAGCTCGCGCCAAGGAACGTTTCTTCTCAGTAAGAGATGAGTTCGGTCAGTGGGACCCAAAACTACAACGCCCTGAACTCTGGAACATCTATAACGGTAGAATCCAAAAAGGTGAAAATGTACGCGTGTTCCCCATCTCAAACTGGACAGAACTCGATGTGTGGAGCTATATCCAACAAGAGAAAATTGAACTCCCTTCTATCTATTTCGCTCACAACCGCGAAGTAATCGAACACGAAGGTCGCCTCATCGCTGTATCACCTTTCATTCAAATAGATGAAAATGATACCATTCTCAACAAGCGTGTGCGCTATCGCACTGTAGGCGATATGACCTGCACCGCCGCCGTAGAAAGCAATGCGGCAACCCTTGAAGAAGTGGTAAACGAAATTACTGCTTCGCGCATCTCAGAACGCGGCGAAACCCGTATAGACGACAAAGTAACCGAAGCAGCGATGGAAGACCGCAAAAAAGGAGGATATTTCTAATTAAATAACCTCAAAAACAAATCATTAAAAAATGGTCAGATTTTTGTATGAGTAAAATCTGAATACTAAAAAACAAAATCACAAATGAGAAAAAATTTATTATTTACAGCCATAGCGCTTTTCCTTTTAGCAACTGCACCAACCTTTGCTCAAACATTGCAACGCCACAAACCCGTACCCGAAATCACCTTACCACAAGCCAATGGTGAAGAATTGAAGTTGTCTTCCTTACGCGGTAAATACGTACTCATCGACTTTTGGGCATCGTGGTGTATGCCTTGCAAAAAAGAAAACAGATACCTCAAACAAGCCTATAAAGAGCTCAAAGGAAAAAACTTTGTTATCCTATCTGTATCCATTGATAGACCTAAAGATAAAGACTCTTGGCTCGACACTATCAAAATGGAAGGAATGGTATGGTACAACGTATGGGACAGCGAAAATAAAGCCGCTAATAGCTATGGCGTTAGTAGCATCCCTGCTCCTTTTCTCATCGACCCCGAAGGCAACCTATTAGCCCAAGGCGACAACCTCAGAACTAACGAGTTGCTCAAAACACTCAAAAAATATATCAAATAAAACCATTCAACCAGCAGTGTTCTACTACAACCCAAACCGAGAAAACAACCTCATTTGAAGCATAACAACTCAATATATAAACCTTTAAAAAAGTAAATGTTATGAATAGAATTCTCGTTATCCTCTTGTTTTTGGGCGTGCTAAACCTATATGCACAAGAACGCACCGACCTCATCGATAGGCACTTTGAGGGTGAAATTACTAAAAGAGCCGCTGGTGATAGTATCAATACAAAACAATATATCTTTGTAACCTTTTTGAAAGATAAAGCTATCATCAAAGAAGAAAAACTAACGATTACTAAGCAACCACGTCTCATCTACAAAGTAGAGGTGGCTTGGCGCATCAATAAACGCAACAACCAAATTATCTTTTCGGCATCTAATAAACCCTATCCTTATCAAGATTACAAATTTTACTACCGCGAAGAGGAACTAATGGCGTTTTATAGTCAGGATGACGATGGTACAATGGGGCTTGATATCTATTTTACCGAGAAATAATTTTAAAGTAATCATACAATGAAAAAAATCAAGTTTTTAATGCTATTATCTGTAGCAATAGGGTTAGGCAGTTGTAATACTGCACGCGTTAATTCTAATAGTTTGCAAGGTGAATGGCAATTAGTTACTATGGGAACTACTGCCGTAACAGCCGAAGCACAACCTACCCTAAAACTCAATGTGAAAGAAATGAAGGTAAATGGCTCCGACAGCTGTAATACCTTTATGGGAGGCATCGTAAAAGTATCCGATAACGAATTAGTGTTTAGTGATTTAGCTTCTACACTAATGCTTTGCCCCGACAAAATGGAAGTTGCCGATGCCTTTGGCTCTGCAATGAAAAAAGTAGCTAAATATGAAGTGAAAAACGAACAGTTATTACTAAAGGACGATAAAGGAACTGTTCTGCTTACTTTTGCTAAGAAGTGAAATGTTTAAAATGGGTTAAATTAATTAATTGGAAAAGGCTGCACAGAATAAATGTTCTATGCAGCCTTTTGCTGTTGTTTATTAATTATTAATCCGTTAGCTAAAAATGAGCGGTATTACTAAAAGCGCTACTACAGCCGCTATAATTCCGTATACAAACATAGGTACCGCTGTAACTTTTAAAATTTTACCCTCAGCTCTGTCGATACCTAATACCGAACATACCGCAATAATATTGTTGATACACACCATATTACCCATCGCACCCCCTACCGATTGCAAGGCGAGAATCAAAGGGATTGAAAGCCCTGTGGTATTAGCCACCGAATATTGTACTGCCCCAAAAGTGAGGTTTGACACGGTATTCGAGCCCGAGAAAAACGCCCCAACAGCACCTAAATATGAAGCAAACATCGTCCAATAACTACCCGTAGCATCGGCTAAACCACGACCTATAATTTGCACCATTGAGTTTTCTCCTCCCATCAGCATTACATTCACCATAATAAGTGCCCCCACCAATGCTAAAAAAGGCTTTTGTATCTGTACAAAACTGGCTGAAAAAAGCGATTTAGTTTGCTTCCATTTCAGTGAGAACAACGGAATTGAAATCAACACCGTCACCACAAACGGAATGAGCGCTGGCACATAAAGCAGCTTGTAACTCTCACTCTCGCTCGTAGCAAAAATATTCTTCAACGAGAAAATCAATCCTTTAGTTACTTGAAAATCTCCTAAATATCCTAATTTAATAGTAAACCACTCGGTAGTATCGTTCAAAATAGATTTTAGCGGGAGTTGTTTGATGCGAGTGAGTGCTAAAATTACTATCAGTGAAGCCGTCGGGAAGAGGGCTTTCAACAACTCTGGAGTCTTCACTTTTTCGTGCTGTATTTCACTGTTATCAGTTTTTGATAAACCAATACCTTTGCTGGCAACCCCTACCGAAATGAAAAGACCAATAGCCCCCCCTACCAACGAAGGAAACTCGTAGTTAAACCACGCAATGGCCACATAAGGCAAGGTACAAGCAAGGATACTGATGAGAATAAAAACAATATTCTCGCGTATTTGTCGCCACGAAACAATCACTTTCAGCGCCATTATCGGAATTACGAAAGCTGCAAATAGGTGTATGATAGCCGTAATTTTACCAATATCCGAAAGCTGATCGTCGGAAATAGCTCCATTGCCAATGAGCGTACCAAAACCAAACCACGTAGGCGTACCTACTGCTCCAAACGATACAGGTACCGAGTTCATAATTAGGGCGAGAATGGCCACCTGCAAGGGTTTGAAACCTAAGCCTACTAATAGAGGAGCGGCAATAGCTGCTGGCGTACCAAAACCACTGGCGCCTTCAATCATAAAGGCAAATGCCCAGCCTATAATCATCAGTTGAGCAACAGGATTAGGGCTGATATTGCCCAGCCAGCGGCGCAATACGTTCATTGCCCCTGTCATCTCCATCATTCGGTTGAAGAGCACTGCCCCAAAAATTACTGTAATAGGGGTAGCTACCGAGATAATTGCCTTGATAAAATTGGCATTTAGGGCTACAAACGAGCCATTAAAATAAGTAAGGTGAAGTATATACACCAATCCCGCAATCAGTGGAAGTGCAATATACGAAGGAAGCGCATTTTTCTTTACCATCAAATAGATTAGGAGCGCAATCGGAAGTATGCTAAGAAATAAAGACATAAGTTTTTTTAGATTTCTTTTCGGGGGCAAAAATAGTGCTTTTTATTTAAAATGCAAATTCTGCGAAAGAAAAAATAAAAATATCAACAATTTGTTAGTGGCTTAGTACAAAAACAAGACTAAAAAGAGCTATAAATTTTCGAGCTTTAGATAAGTTAAAATCTTTATATTTTCTTTTTAAGAAAAATTTCTTTCGTTTTCTTTGCACATTTCAATAATATTAAGTACTTTTGTCGCTCATTAATATATTTGCGTAACCAAAACAATTCATTAACACATAATTCATAACTAATTAATATATTATGGACGTAAAAAAAATTATGACCTCTTTAGAGGCGAAACACCCTGGTGAAAAAGAGTACTTACAAGCTGTACACGAAGTGCTTGAATCAGTACAAGAGGTGTACAACCAGCACCCCGAATTTGCCAAAGCTAAAATTATTGAACGCATTGTTGAGCCCGACCGCATTCATACCTTCCGTGTCGATTGGGTTGACGATAAAGGTGAAGTGCAAAGCAACCTCGGTTACCGCGTGCAGTTCAATGCTGCCATAGGCCCTTATAAAGGTGGTATCCGCTTCCACAAAGCTGTAAACCCTTCAATGCTTAAATTCCTCGGTTTTGAACAAACTTTCAAAAACGCCCTTACTACCCTACCTATGGGAGGTGCTAAAGGGGGGTCTGATTTCGACCCTACCGGTAAATCTGATGCCGAAATTATGCGTTTCTGCCAAGCCTTTATGCTTGAACTTTGGAAATACATAGGCCCTGATACCGACGTGCCTGCTGGCGACGTGGGTGTAGGCGGACGCGAAATAGGTTATATGTACGGTATGTACAAAAAATTAGCCCACGAATACAATACTGGGGTGCTCACTGGTAAAGGTATCAACTGGGGAGGTTCACTCATTCGTCCTGAAGCTACAGGTTATGGCGCGCTCTACTTTGTAGACCATATGCTTAAAAAACTCGGCAGAGATATCAAAGGACAACGCGTAGTAGTATCAGGATTTGGTAACGTAGCGTGGGGAGCTTCACAAAAAGCAACTCAGTTGGGCGCAAAAGTTATCGGACTTTCAGGCCCCGATGGTTGTGTGGAAGTACCTAATGGTATGACTCACGAAATGATTAACTATATGCTCGAACTCCGCGCTTCTAACCGCAACATCGTAGCTCCTTTTGCCGAAAAATTTGCTAAAGAAAGTAAGTTTACTGCAGGCAAAAAAGCGTGGACCATCCCTTGTGATATTGCTTTGCCTTGTGCATTCCAAAACGAATTAGACGGTGATGACGCTCAAATGCTTATCAAAAATGGTGTAAAACTCGTAGCCGAAGTATCGAATATGGGTTGTACTCCTGAGGCTATCAAAGCTTTCCAAGATGCTAAAATGCCTTTCGCTCCTGGTAAAGCAGTGAACGCCGGAGGGGTAGCAACTTCTGGTCTTGAAATGACTCAAAATGCCGCACACCTCGCGTGGAGAAGCGAAGAAGTTGATGCTAAATTGCACCAAATTATGGAATCTATCCACAACGCTTGCCTCAAATACGGTCAAGAAGAGGGTTATATCAACTACGTGAAAGGTGCTAACATTGCAGGCTTTATGAAAGTAGCGCACGCAATGCTCGACCAAGGCGTAGTTTAATGACGAGTTACGAATGACGAGTTACGAATGACGAATAACGAGTTATAAATAACAAAAAGCTGCTCAAGATAATGGGCAGCTTTTTTAAATTCATTTAGTTTTATGAAAAATCTTTATCTATTCTTGCTTTTTGGCTTCTTATCACTACAAGCACAACCCGACCCTTCAGGAGCTACACTCCTTACAGATAAACAAGTACAAGTGCTTTTCCCCCAGGAAACGCTTAAAGAAATAGGGGTAACATTCCCTATCAGGAAAGTGTATGCTTTTCAAGATAAATTAGGCAAGCAGTATCTTATCATTTCTGAAAATAATAGCAACCCCGATAAAGCAACCTCTATAAAAGCATTCAATGTGCTTCTAAAAGAAGGAACACCGCCTCAAGTACTTTGGACAATTACCGATGCTATTGATGATACTGAAAAAGCGATATGGTTCTACACGCGCTATATAAGTCTCACCGACCTCAACAACGATGGCTATATAGACCCTATTGTACTATATGATACGCAATCTGAGTCCGAAGAGCCAAACAGAGAAAACCGAGTAAAATTCATTATTTACTACTTAGGAAAGAAGACTGCCATTCGTCATCAAAATTCTAGCTTAGACGATGGGCGACATACCCAAATAGATCGTTCTTATTACAAACTTCCCTTAGCGTTAAAAAAGAAAATACGCAGCATTGTTGCAACCTTTGAAGAAAGAGGACACGCCCTTTTCAATACCGAAACTATTGAAGAACTGAAAAAGTAATTTTGCTGGCACATTCTTTGCCAATTGTTACTTGTTACTTGTTAATCGTTAATTGTTATGAGGGTCTTATTTTTCTTCTTGACTTTATTTTCAACTGCTCAAGCGCAGATAGTAATCCCGTCCGATAGTATAAATAGTATTGGTTTTGAACCCAATGGACGTCTATTTTTCTGTCATCAAAAAACTGATGGCTCTCTGTTAGGAGCTTTTTTGCGACCTAAAAATAAGCAATGGCTTATCGCTTCTCATAGCTCTATAGATAGTAAAATATTACAACAAAAAGCTACTTTTTTCAATACAAAGGACTTGCGCACTACTAAACTCAGTAACTTTACAGGAAATGTTTATACTTCTGAAAAAGACGGGTATACAATTCGTCTTGAGTTTATCAATCCTCATTTGGTGAGAATCAGTACACTCAGCGATATGTTGATATCATACCAAACGCCTATTGAGTTAGATTTTAGCAATGGCAAGAAGGCTTATGCTTTAGCGAGAGGTAATGCTCTTAGCTATCTGTTGATTCCTACAGATAATAAAAATCTGTTATATGATATAAGTACCGCTGTAAGTATAAGGAAACCAATGTCATTTCATTTAAAAAAACAGAAGGAACCTACTTCAAAACCTTGTTTTTCTGAAGGGCGCTATATAGAAACTATGTTCGATATACAAAAAGAGGATAAACAATATATTTTGATAGATGACTATGGAGAACGGGTACTACCCTCTGCTTATGATGATATTCAGTTCAATGGGCATTTTATCTTAGCAAAAAAGGGAAGTTCTTTAGAGATTTACAACATGTATCTGCAACAAATGCTCTTTCCAAACCTAAAAAAGGTATATCTACACCTGAATGCTTTGGAAGTACTCGATGACAATGGAGCTCATTACTATGATTGTTGTGGCGAAGAACTCGATAAACCTGAAAGAGAAATAGAAGAATGTGGAACTAGTTTTATAGAACGTTGGTTAGAATACCGCATTAAGCAAACTCCTAAGCCTTATATAGGAAGAGTAGACTCTAATAATCCCAATATTATCAAGGAAAAGCATTACCTTATAGATCGCAAGCCAACTGAAAAAATTGCTTTTGCAGATGGTACAACAGAATTTTCAGGATTTTCCATAGAAGAAAAATTCCCTTTTGAAGCTTTACGAGTGCAACAAGGCAACCTCTTTGGTCTTTTTGAGTACGAATATCACAAATCTCATCAGCTCAAAGGCAAACAGCTCCTCCCTATTGCTTTCAACAAGATAGAACAAGATAAAAACGAACGGATTCTTTTCTACCAAAATGGCAAAGTAGGCATTTACCCTCAATTCACCACCCCTCAATACGATGTTTTAGTACCCATTACCGAAGCTTTCTACCAAATAGAAAAAAACGGTCGCAAAGGCTTCTTAGATATTTATACAATGAAAGAATATTTTTAGTGATTATTCATCAACAAAAGAATATTTGATAGGTATTACATACGTTGATTCTATAGGGGCTCCATATTGCTTGTGCCAAAGTAAAAAAGCCCCAACACAAAAAGGTAATAAATATTCTCATAGTTTTCAGTATGTGATAAATAACAAGGCAAATATACTACTTTTTTTGATTTACTTCAACTCATCGCAATAAAAACTAATACGCCCCCCTGTGTCGCCTATTTCAATACTCTCGTCATACCAACTCACTATTTGTAACTTAAAATAGCGCAACCCATCGGCAGTGCGGATGATATAAGTGTGAAACGAGGGAGTATAAGAGGGGGGCGGTCCTGAGAACACCAACGCCTTATTGAGTAACGGATTAGCATTGGTTTTGGTTTGTTGGGGGCCTTTATTGGGGTCAAACCAAGGGATACCTGTGATATTATGGGCTACGGTATAGCTTATCCACTCGCGTTGTGACATAGTGATAGATACGTTGTCGGTATCTACTACCCATTGCAGGTCGTGAGGCAGTTGCGAAACACTCGTCCAGCGGTCATACCCCTGAAAGCCCATATCGGCAGCTCCTCCGTGTCCGTTGCCACTGGTGCCGCTATTGGTGCGAAGTTTATTACCACAGAATGCTAAATCCCAGTCTAATCTATTTTTCTGATTGCCTTCTATAATATCGGCATTCACTTGGTAGGCATTGAATATCTCACCTGTACGGAGGTTATAGTATATCCAATCGTTGGTGACATTATTGATGTACCCCGAACGACGCGGTAGCACTTTGCCTGTAAAAGGCAGAGCCTCATATTTCACACAAGCCGTACTCAACAAAGCTATCAGTATACTATATAAGATTCTTTTCATATTTGCTAATTTAAAAATCGATCTCTACCTGCACAAAAAACCTACGCCCTGCAGTAGCAGGAATGTTGAACATCGTTACGCCAGAGCCCAAGGTTGAAGGTTTATAATCGAAAATATTATTTGCCCCGACGTTCAGCTTGTAATGTTTCAAAAAGCGCTGTTGTACATTTAAGTTGAAGAGTGCGTAAGCAGGCAATTCACAACGAAAATACGCCTCTTTGCTCACAGGGCGCCGTTGCGTACCACCACCGTATAAAGGTACTTCTTCCTGCACCGTGATGCGATCTTGCACATCAAAGGTTTTCTTACCCATCATACTCATCGTCAGGTTTGCCGATAGGTCGTAGTTGTCGCGATACCATTTGTATTCAAGCCCTGCGGTAGCGGCGTGAGGCGAGGTAGTGTTGATGCGCAAGCCTTCTGTTTTACTTACATCTACATACGAATAGGAAGCGTTGAGCGTAAGGGGGGGCACTATCTTCCAGCGGGTGAGCAGGTCAAAGCCTAAGAGCCGTTGCTGGCTGAGGTTCATATACTCAAAGTTATACTGAAACTCGTAGATTTTCCACACCCCCTCTATCTTATCCTGAAACTGATTGATAAAGGCATTCCCCGAAATAAAGAATTTAGGCACCGCATATTCAGCTCCTACCGAAAAGTAATGGTTTTTCTCGGGTTGTAACATCTCATTGCCTATAATTTGAAACATTCCCAAGTGATCCCAATTAAAAAACAACTCTTTAATAGAAGGCGAACGATAACCTTTGGCGTAATTCAAGCGGTACGAAAGGGCTTCGGTAGGCGAGAATTTTATGGCTACTTTCGGCAGTGCCATCGTACCAAATTGCAGACTGTAATTGGTGCGCAATCCGGCTTCCACTTGCCACTTAGGGCTTATGGTATAGGTGTCCTGAAAGAAGAACTCCCATTCCTTCAACCCTCGTGTGAGCATACGATTGGCTGCAAAGCGGTCGCTGGTGAGGTCGTCTTGAAAATAGTCAATCCCCAAAATGAGGTCGTGCTTTTTGAAGTATTGCGAGGTGAGCGTGAGACGCGGTTGCATAATCTTAGAATCATACACCTTTTTATCTACATCACGGCGTTCGTGACGTTTGTAGCGCTCGTAAAAGTCGGTATGGAAAGTGCCGTGTAGTGCGAAATAGTTTTTGAGGCGGTAGGAGAGTTTTAGCCCTCCGGTGAAGTCTTTGGTTTGCGAGAAATAGAGGTCTTGCACCATATCATACGAGTTCATCAAAAAGCCCGTGCCATATAGCTGTACGCTTAAGTTTTTGCTGTCGTAATACAGTTTTTGTGAAGCCGATAGGTGCTCAACCCCCTCAATACCCATTGGCGGACGCAAAAAGGTGGCTTGCACTACAGTATCTTTACTGAGAAACGGATTGGCTTCTTTGGTATACACCTTGCGATCGGGTTCTTTTTGGTAAAGGTAATACGCATCCTGACTGCTGAACCACACATCCGTTTGGGTAGTAAACTTCCCTATCTTAGCCCCTGCCGATACCCACGATTGCAGGTTGGGCTTATCGGCATTCTTTTCAAACATATAGAGAAAATCTCGCCGCTCAGGGTTGTGGTAATTGCGTTCGTTCATCTCGGCGTGTCGCGAACCTACCGTAATAGCAAAAGGCTTATCTGTTTTCTTGGTGATAATGTTGATGACTGCTCCTGCTGCCCTCGAACCGTAGAGGGTAGACGACGCCCCTTTCATCACCTCAATGCGCTCTACAGCGTGCAGGTTGAAGCGCTCGTAATCGAGGTTGCCCGCCATTTCACCCGTCATACGCTCGCCATCCATCAAGAAGAGGATATGGCGCGCATCCAAGCCCTGCATACTTATCTCGTTGCCAAAACCTACCTTTTGGATATTCATCCCAGGGGTTTCCTGCATCAGCGCCTGCTGGATATTGCTATACCCCGCTTTCACTAACTCCTGCCCAGTGATGACCTGCACCACCGTAGGTGTTTCTTTGGTGGGGCGCACGGTAGCACCCGTCGTTCTACCTGTGAGAGTAGTGCCCGCCAATTGGGTAGTTTCCTCACTGAGGTATACCGTGAGCTCGTTTTCTGCGTTTAGCGTACCTTTTAGCAGTGTGTAGCCCAGCGACTGCACCGTGTAATGCAGTACACCCCCCTTGCGCCTTTTCAGGAGGGCAATGCCATTGTCATCGGCAATGCTGTGCTGTAGTTTATCACTATAAGCAGGCTCGGTATAACTCACCACAGCAGCAGCTATAGGCAAGCGGGTACTCTTGTCGAGCACCCGCATACGCACTTGTTGGGCTGAGAGGATTCCTCCTAATAGAAATAGTAAAATGGATATGGTGATTCTCATTAACTTAAGGTCTTATAGCTACTTCTTTGGCATAAATGGTAAGTCCTAATTCTTTGTTAAGGTAAGAGAAGGAGGTTATTTTTTTCTCTACATTCACAATCATTCGCACTTCGCCTTTAGCAGAAGTTTTAAGCGTTTGTGTACCCGTAGCGTTCCAAAGGGTAGTGGTTACTTCCACTGCTTTGAGTTTGGTTTTATCGGTATTGCCTTGCCCGTAGATAGCTTCTTCACTTTTGGTAAGCACATCTATAAAACGCGCTTTGCCACTGAATGCCAATTGCAAGTTCACCCCACTCACTGCCGTTTTGGCAAGCGATAGTTGCATACGCCCTGTTACATTGTTAGGCTCTTTACCGTCCCACACAAAGGTGATAGGCAAGGCTACCTCTGTAGTTTTACCCTCGTAGGTGAGCTTAGCCGTAATAGTTTGAGTAGCACCCAAAAGCGTAATAGCTTGCTGGTTGTTATCACCGCGAAATCTTTCACCCCCTGTGTCTAATTTTTTTTCTGCCAACGCCTCTTCGTAGGCATCGAGTTCTTCCTGAAAGTGAGCTAAGCGAGAGCGGTCAATTTTTTGTTTAAATATCGTACCCACTACGTTCATCATATTGTATTGGATTAAGAAATACACCTCGTGTGTATCTACATTGAAGAAGCCCGTAACAATGGTACTCCCTTCTTTAGTGATAGTGGGACCTTGGTAATTGTCAGGTATATAAGGGGTAGTTACGGCAGCTTTGTCGTAGAATTTTATCCAATTGCCCTCGTATTCCTGCTTGTCCCAATAGCTGAGTTCCATTGCCTCCAAGGAGGCGTGCATTGTTACGGCAAAAGGCATAGTGCCCGGTTGTATTTTCTCAAGATGCATTTTGAGGCGTTTGCTGGGCTCGTCCCAAGTAAAAGTAAATTTGGTAGGTACGCCCGAAGGCAATAATGATCTGTCCGTACCAGCCAATTTCACGTGTTGCCCTAATACCATATCGCCTTTTAGTACGCTGATAGCTGTTTGCAGTTTAGGGTCGGTATTTTCAATAGGCTTGTTTTGTTCTTCTTTTTTGCAAGCCAAAAGAGCAAGCCCTATAAATAATAAAAGTATTTTTTTCATAGTAAGGAAATTAATTACAGTTGAAGTTAAGAGTAAAAGCCAGAGAGCAACAATTGTAGTTGTTACTTTCTGACTTTTAAGAGTAAGAGGTAGAGGATTAGTTTCCTAATTGTTGGTCTCCCTCAAAATGTACATAAGCAGTAAAGATAGTAATATAGAAGAATATTTTTCCTTCACTATGAATACCTACCTGTAATTTATAGCGACCATCATTAGTTGGAGTAAAAGAACCTTCCATAGAAGTAATAGGGTAACGATTTAACCCAATAACGGGAACTGTTAAGAGTACTCCATTTGAGATATTAGAGGCTTTAAAAGTACCATCACTATTAAGTTTAATACCATTGGCTTTTATTTCGATAGTACCGGGCATCTCCCCTACTTTAAAAGCTGGTAAATGCAAATTAAACTTACTGTTGTTATATTTACTTACAGTAAAAATTTGGTTTAGTACTTTACCTTTGTCTTTACCCCTCATTACAACCTTATCAAGAGTTCCTTTATACTCTCCTACTACATCGTTTACTGTTATAGTAGTTCTTTGCCTTTCAGCATTTTGCTGAACAGCTGCTTGACTATTGGCAACTAATCCTGCCTCAGCAGAGTTGAGTTCCTCTTTTTGGCATCCTACGAATGCCACACCTGCGATTGCTGTAAAAGCAATCATTCTTAAAAATGAATATTTCATATAGATAATGTTTAAAAGTTACTAATTCATTATTTAAACTCATTGTAAATAAGTTTTGTGGCACAAAGGTACAAATAATTATTTATTGTGCAACTTTTTTTGCTTATTTATTTCTCTTTTTATGAGATTTAAGAACAAATCATCTGCTTTATTTTTCTTAGATTGAATACGTGAAGCTCTACCTGTATCTTCTTCATCTTCATTATCATATAATGGAAGATAATCATATACTTCTAAAGAAGGAGCGTCTGTAAATACTGAAGTTTCTATTTTTTTGTCAGGAATATACATTTCAACAAAAGTTTTGGTTTCTGGGCGATCAAAAATCTCTTTAGTAGGGGTAAAAAACAGTGTACCATTCTTGTCGTCTCTTTCTCCATTAGTTAAGTAATATTGAAATTTATATGTAGGATAAACTATTTTGGCAGAGATGCCTCCAAAATATATATCTTGTGCCACTTGTAACTTACTAAAATCAATAGTTGATTTTAAGGCGGGTAGATTTAAAAAGGCAATATTATAGGCAGAAATAGGAGAAGGTGCCTTGCTTACATCAGGCAAGATTACCTCTTCTAATTGTGAACAGTTTGCAAAACGAATAGCAGTACCTGAAAAATTATTGTGATTAGCAACTCCTTTTTGCATCATTGTTTTTGAAGCAGATAAATCTATTTTTTTTACAGTTGCATTATTCATTATTTGAATAGCAGTTAAACTCTCAGCTTTTGAGAAATCTATATTAGGGGTGTCTACCCAAACAGTTCCAAATGCTGTTACTTTTTGTCCTAACTTTATATACGGAATAGTTTGCTTTTTATCTGTGCTTAACTGAATGTGAACTAATGCACTAAGTAGAGGGTTGTTAATAATATACTCAACTCCTTCAATATTATCAATCTCAGAAGTATCAATTATATTAGGATTATATTGTGGAGCTTGTGAAATCATAAACGCATTATTAGCCTCTTCAGAACTTAATCTTTTTGAAAGGTCTATTTTATCACCATTCATCACGCTTGAATAGTGTTTTTTCATATAAAGAAGTAAGGTTGCATCAGGCACCTCGCGCAAGGTAGTATATTTCTCAGCTGTACCCTGTGCGTTGAGCATCTGTACATCACTCTTAGGAGCAAGTTTTACGTAGGCAGGCAATACGTCCATATTGTATTTAGCGGTTGCAGGCAATACCAGCTTATCAAAACTGCGAATCAGCTTATAAGGCTCTTGGGCATTGTCGCTATAGTCGGTAGTAGCAAGGTTTTTAAAGTCATACAGCTCATTACCACTGAGATTTACACTCTTTACCGTTGCAGGCAATGTGCCAAAATCAAACGTTTGTGCAAACTTGTTGTTGCTGAGGTTTACCTCACTAAGTGCAGGGAACGCCTCTAAGCCTTTTACATCGGAGAGCTGCTTACCACTGAGGTTAAGTGAAGTAGTGGTGCGCACCTTGTCGTTTACTACAAGAGTATTGCCTTCAAAAGTGAAGCCTTGTTCTTTTAAGGCAGTTACCAAAGCAGCGTTTTCAATAGTTATTTTGCCATTTTCTGGTTTTGGAGGTTCTGGGCTATCGCTTTTCTTGCAGGCACTGCCTAAAGCGATGAGCACTACTGAAAGTGCTATTTTTATTGAATGTTGGATAAAGTTTTTCATAGTATGAAAATATTTAATATTGTTAGTTTAAAGTATATTTTGTTTATTACAGTTTAAATAGAAAATGATAGCATCTTCTTAGCTTTTTCAATCACAAGTATAGAAGTAGCAACTCTTCTTTTTGGCATCCTACGAATGCCACAACTGCGATTGCTGTAAAAGCAATCATTTTTAAAAATGAATATTTCATATAGATAATGTTTAAAAGTTACTAATCCTTTATTTAAACTCATTGTAAATAAGTTTTGTGGCACAAAGGTACAAATAATTATTTATTGTGCAACTTTTTTTGCTTATTTATTTCTCTTTTTATGAGATTTAAGAACAAATCATCTGCTTTATTTTTCTTAGATTGAATACGTGAAGCTCTACCTGTATCTTCTTCATCTTCATTATCATATAATGGAAGATAATCATATACTTCTAAAGAAGGAGCGTCTGTAAATACTGAAGTTTCTATTTTTTTGTCAGGAATATACATTTCAACAAAAGTTTTGGTTTCTGGGCGATCAAAAATCTCTTTAGTAGGGGTAAAAAACAGTGTACCATTCTTGTCGTCTCTTTCTCCATGCATCATAAACTTTGTCGTACGTCAAAGTCCCAAAAACTTTGACAAAGTCTATAAGCCTGATAATCAATCACTTTTAGAGTGTGTTATGTAGGAAAGCCAGCGATAGCTGGGTATGTGCTGCAAACGCCCCCTCAAGAAAAACTTTTAGGACAGCCCCTTAAAGTTACTACTTTTTAGTAAGTGTCAAAGTGTACAGAAGCATCAAAATTTACAAATAAAAGATAGGTTCCGCTACTTTCCAAAGTAAATTCTACTTTTGTCGCATTATCTTTCTTAAAGAATTTACCTCTAATATTGGCAGGGTAATCAGTCAACAGTAAGTTTACTCCATTAGAAAAGCTTCCTGAAAAAGTACCGTCACTATTTAATGTGATACCCTTAACGTTGATAGTTAGTTTAGCAGGCATTCTTCCTACTTTAAAAGCATCAACACTTAGGTTAAACTTGTTATTGCCGTTTTTGGTGATATTTACCGTTCTATCAGAAACAGAGTCTTTATTTTCTCCGTTCATCTTTACTTGGTTAATTTCACCTTTGTAATTTCCCACTACACTATCTACAGTGAAGTTAGAATTAACAGAGGGATGTTCGCTAACAACTGTCGTCTCATTAGCGTTTTGTGAGTTCCCTTCATTAGCTGGATGATCAGCAATGTTCGCCTCTTCTTTTTGGCATCCTACTAATGCCATTCCTAAGATAGCTACAAAAGCTATCGATTTAAATAAATTTGACATAGTTATTAAATTTAGATAATTACTTTTTATGCTTAGAGTTTCCGAATCTAAGTTTTACGATTTCGTTAAGAGTTAGTGCTTTATTGTTAGTTTTATTTAAAAAACTTCGGTTGTGGATGGAAGGTCGGCCACTTTCATTATTGGTGTCAGTATAGTCATAAATTTCTGAATCCTCTAATAAATTATCTACAAAATTGTATGAAGTTGTAATTCTATTATTAGGAAGATATTTTTGGATAAAAGCTTTTGTTTCCTCTTTGTCGTATATATCTTTTGTAATAGTTAAAATTAATTTTCCAAACTGACCTTCTTTTTCTTTATTTCCTCCTATTGTAAAATATTTAATATCAGCAGGATATATAATTTTAGTAGTTGCTGGTATTTTAGCTAATTGAAGAGAAGAAAAAACTTGTATTTTACTTAAATCAATAGTAGAAGTAAGCTTAGGTAATTCTAAAAGAGAGATTGCAAATATTGAAATAGGAGAAACGGTACTTTTAGAAACATCAGGCAAGGTAAAAGTTTTTAAATTAGGGCAATCTGCAATTATAATAAAATCACCTACAAAACCCAAATGACTTGTTTCTCCTCGTTGCATAATTTTTTTAGAGGCTGATAAATTGACATTAGTAATACCTTTATTATGAACAGCCCAAAAAGCAAAAAGATCTTCTGCTCTGGTTAAGTTTAGGTTAGGTGTACTAACCCCATAGAGGACAACACTTCCTGTTTTGGGTGATATCTTTAAATTATCGACTACAAAATTTTCATCAGGTAAGGTTCGTATTTCTACATCTCCGCGAAATAAAGGATTATTTGTAATAAAAATAATGCCTTCTAAGTTTTTAAGGTTAGCAAATTCAGGCTCATTATAACCTTCTTCACCTTTTAATATTTTTACAGCATTGGCTCTTTCATCTACTTTTATACTCTTGCTAATATCAATCTTATCACCACTAAACACACTTGCAAAATTAGCTTTCAAATATTGCAACAACACAGGGTCAGGTACCTCGCGCAAGGTAGTATATTTCTCAGCTGTACCCTGTGCGTTGAGCATCTGTACATCACTCTTAGGAGCGAGTTTTACGTAGGCAGGCAATACATCCAGATTGTACTTAGCGGTTGCAGGTAATACCAGTTTATCAAAACTGCGAATGAGCTTATAAGGCTCTTGGGCATTGTCGCTATAGTCGGTAGTGGCGAGGTTTTTAAAGTCGTACAGCTCATTACCACTGAGGTTTACGCTCTTTACCGTTGCAGGCAATGCCGCAAAGTCAAATTCTTCCGCAAACTTGTTGTTGCTGAGGTTTACCTCACTAAGGGCTGGGAAAGCCTCTAAGCCTTTTACATCGGTAAGCTGTTTGCCACTGAGGTTAAGTGAAGTAGTGGTGCGCACTTTGTCGTTTACTACAAGGGTATTGCCTTCAAAAGTAAAGCCTTGTTCTTTTAAGGCAGTTACCAAAGCAGGGTTTTCAATAGCTACTTTGCCATTTTCTGGTTTGGGAGGTTCTGGGCTATCGCTTTTCTTGCAAGCACTGCCCAAAGCGATGAACGCTAGAGCTATCATCACTTTTACTGAATGTTGGATATAATTTCTCATACAAAAATGTATTTGTAAAATGAATTAGTTTAAAATTTGGTGCAAAGGTATAAATATTATTTAGAATAGTGATAAAGAGCGTATAAAATATGTATTATTTCTTACAGCTATAGTAAGCAGGTAATAAACAATAGTTGATTATGAGTTAGATTCATTTATATTTTTTTACAAAACTATTTGCTAATATCTAAATTTGTACTACCTTTGCCCTTACAAATCATTATTTACGAATAACCAATAAATAAAAATACCAATATGGATATCCAAGGACGAATCATCAAAATTACACCTACACAAACCGTAGGGCAAAATGGCTTCCAACGCCGCGATGTTATAATTATGACCGAGGAACAATACCCTCAGTACATCCCATTTGACTTTGTACAGGAAAAATGTGCGCTACTCGATAACTTTCAAGAAGGACAAATAGTGCGCATCAGTTTCAATATTCGCGGTCGTGAGTGGGTAAACCCTCAAGGAGAGACCAAATACATTGTAAACTTACAAGGATGGCGTATCGAAAATGCCGAAATGGCACAAAACTATCCTCCGCAAGGGCAAACTTATCCACAAGGCTATGGGCAACCTGCTTACCCTCCGCAAGGCTATGCACAACCACAATACCAACAGGCACCTCCTCAATATCAGCAAGCAGCCCCTCAGTACCAACAACAAGTGCCTCCTCAGTACCCACCTCAAGTTGCTCAACAATCATTCCAACCTTCTCCACAACAAGCTTTTGGCACTCCTCCAGCACAAAGTGCTCCAACTGCTGAACCCGAAGACGATCTACCATTCTAAGAATGATATACTTAATAAACGATGAAACGCCTTTTCCTTCCCCCGATACCGCTTCGGAGGAAGGAATTGTGGCTTTTGGAGGTTCTCTCTCCCCTACCCGACTCATAGAAGCCTATTCTCAAGGCATTTTTCCTTGGTATAATGAGGGGGAACCTGTACTATGGTGGTGTCCCGACCCTCGCTTTGTGCTTTTCCCCGAAAAACTGCATATTGGCAAAAATATGCGCAAACTCCTCCGCAAAGCTCCTTATCGCGTTACCTACAACCGTTGTTTTACCGAAGTAATGCAGCAATGCGCTACAGTGCCCCGCAAAGACCAACACGGCACTTGGATTCACCCCGAACTCATAGAATCCTATACAATCCTCCATCAGCAAGGAATTGCACACTCGGTAGAGGTGTGGCAAGGCGAAACCCTTGTAGGCGGCTTATACGGACTTCAAATCGGCAAAATTTTCTGTGGAGAAAGTATGTTTAGCAAGCAGCCTAACGCCTCACAGTACGGTTTTATCACCTTCCTGCAAGCCCACCCTCATATCGCCTTAGTAGATTGCCAAATTCACAGTGAATATTTAGAAAGTTTAGGCGCTGAAGAAATCCCAAGAGCAACATTTTTAAAATTATTAACCATCAATCGTTAAAAGTACAGATTCGCGTTTCACATACCCAGCTGTGAGCCCTCGCTGACTTTGTAGGCGTTTTATAGCCGATATTCTTTTTAAAAATTGTAGATAGTGTGTTATATGAAAGAAATAGAATTGTTTAAACATATAAAGGACTGCATCGGTATGTTTGTACCCGATAGTACTTATAATAACTATGTATCTCTTATTATTGGCTATGATTTAGCTAAAGATAATATATTGTTAGAGGGGTTTAGCGAGTGGTTAGCTTCTAAATACAAATTACCGACTAACTTTGCCTTTTCTCAACAAATTAAATATTACCTTTTTAAAAAAGATTTCACAAAGACTTTAACTAAAGAAGATGAAATGCTTTTAATCCATTGTTTGTATGAAAAGCTAGTAGAGTTTTGGGAAGAAAACAACAAAATCTAAAAAATACTCTGATTATTCATTATGAAAATAGATGATAAACTACTAAAAGACTCCCTTATTGAGTCTAAAATACCAGCTAATGACTTTGGTATAGTAAGTAAAGAATACAAAACTAAAATACTGAGCAAGTATGTGGATAATACCCAATTGAATAGCGGACGATTTTTACGATATTTTGAATGTCTTAAAGATTTAGGAAAAGTATATTATGGGGTAGAAGCTATAAGGGCTATTTTAGAGTTGCCATTAGAAGGTGATTTTTTTATCTTTACAGAAAAAGGAGATGATATATACAAAATATCTGGGTGGAATAATATAAAGTTAATTATCCCTCAATTACCCAGTAGTTTAGATGTTTATATAACAGATGTAAATTTAGATGCTATGATTTGTTTGACGAGCGAAGATAATGTAATTATCAGTGGCAAAAATCCTTTTACTCGTTAAAATCCCAAAGTAGAGGAGTAGTTAATTTATGGAATATATCCTATCCGTTTGAAGCAAACACCCCGCCTTTTTTCTTTAGAAGATAGGAATATTTTTAGAAATAAGGAACATTCAACAAACACCAATTTATCTAAATAGAAATGGATATATTAGAGATAGAGAAAATAATAAAAAACTTTTTAGACCTTAGCTTTATAGGGCTTTCTTTTAAACTTCCCGTTTATACAGAAGGTGATTTTTATATTATAGGAGTTGATTACGAGGATAAAATAGGGGTTAGCCATAGCAACCATTCTGTTTATTACCTATCAGAGAGTACTCTTTTTATAAATTCGTCCTTAAACCAACTCATAGATTGCTTGCTGTTTTTTACTAAAAAATTTGATTTTCAGGAAGAATATAGCGATACATTACGCTTGGAAAAGCTAAAAACTATAAAAAGACATTTTTTAAAAATAGACACTCCTTGTTTGGATCAAAACACTTGGTGGAGTTATATCTTAGAACAAGTAGAGGAGGGGATATTATAACAATTAACAACTTATTTATAAAAAAAAGATGAAAAAAAAATTATTTATATGGTTTATGACTACAACACGCTGGAGAGCAGGGTGCCCAGTTCTTTTACAATGCTGAGTTATCAGATTTAGAAAATCCTACTAATTCTGATTGGAAATATATGAAAAACATCCCTTCTCAGATGCTTCTTACCTATAAAAACAAAGGAAATGTTAGGTTTGACTGGGTTTTCTATAGAAATAGAATAATGGTTGTCTCAGAAGAGTTTTTATCTTTTTTATCAGCGTATTGGGGGGAAAATCGTTATGTAGTATCTCCTTGTTTGGTGCAACACTCGAAAGGAGTATCTTGCTCGGATAAGTCCTACTTTGTTCTTTTCCTTTTAGAGGTGGATAATTCTTCTTTTGTCGTAGAAGAAGAAGGGAAAAAACGTATAGCGGGTAATCGTTTTGAATATCTATACCCCAATATAACTATAAAAGAGCAGAAAAAAGGCGTGTTCTATTACGATAGGATAGCTTATGAACAAGGGTTGCTATTCACAGAAGAGACAAAAGATATTGTTTTGAGTTCATTCTATAAACCTGAGATTTATTTGATAGAAGATTTTCCTACAGCTTATAACAATATGAATAAAAAAGAAGAGTTTTTACCTCCCTATAGTACATTATGAAAAAATGGAATTATTTTTATGAGAAAATAAGAGATGAATTATTGCAAATAGATAGTGATTTCAATACTTCTTATCTTTCTATATTACAGAAAAACACCTTATTATTAGAAGATTGGGTGTTAAGAAGTAATTTAGCTAATTATAAAGCAATATATCTAAATTCTAATTTGCAAGGATTTAATAAAATGGTATTTTTGCCATTTCATTTTAACTTTGATTGGTGTTCCATAAAACAAGAAGTTTATTATTCAACAAGAAAAGAGCCATCAACCTTTGATAGTTTTATTTCAGGTCTTTATTATTTGTTTGACTTTTTATTGTCCTATAATAGTCTTATAGAATGCCCAACCTACAAAGATAACGAATTATATTATCGCAAATTTAATGGAGAAGTAATTTATGAATGTAAATTTCCTCCTATGTTATATGATTTAACTTTTAATGTCATTACTACATTTATTTCTATAGACTATTGTGAGAGAGAAATATTAGAAGAAAAAGGATTTTATAGAGGATAAAAATATCCTAACAGCTGTACTAAACAGTTTTACAATAAAATTAAAAGAATTATGTCGCAATTCATAGCGTTGTAAATGAATTTGATACTTTATTTTAAATCATAGATCATAAAGAATGAAACATTAAAAATATGAATTACAATGATGAAATAAAATCAGGGACATCTGTTGCAGGATTTCATATAGGCAAGAATATAAACTCATACCTTCCCCATTTGTATTTGCAAGAGGTAGAAGTGGATAAAGTTATATTCAGCAAAGGAAAAAGCAATGAAATACATCGCTATATTATCGACAAGAATATAAAAATCAATACCTCTGAAAAAGGAGAGATTCTCAATATTTCTTGCACTAACACCTATTATGGCAAGTACAAAGATATTCTTTATTTAGGCATTACAGTACAAGAAGTTATTAGTAAAACAGATAAACAAGTAATAATGTTTGATTCTTTATTCGTCAATCAGGATTATGGCTTTTGCTTTGTTTTGCCATATCCTTATAATGATATTGATTATATATCCCATTTGCCAAAGAATTTAGTTTTAAAGGAGTTTATGGTCGGTCGATTTGAAAAATGGTTTAGGTAATGAATTAAATACGCTGTTAAGGTTCATTTACCAATCCATAATACACAAAAGAGTGTATGGCACGAGCAGTAGAGGAGGAAAACAAGAAAAATATGTAAGAAAATAAATGAAGAATAGTATAATATTAGGTAAAAAAGATGTTTTTTGTATAGAAGCAGAACTAAGACAAATGCAAGAGTATATTTTTATTAATTACTGCTTATGGGGTAAAGGTAAAATGATAGGTGATAACACTGTAACCACCTTATTATCTTCTGCAAAAAGAATGATAGAAAAAGTGTTGGATAAAAAAGGGAATCGCAAATTATCTAAAGAAATAAGTTCCTATTCAGCAAAAGATATTACAGACTATTTTATGGATTTTTTATGGAATGAAAGCAGTGAGTTGTCTAATGATATAGGTTCTTGTAATGATGAGTGTTTTCAAGGTTTTTATTTATTTCTAATTGAAGAAAAAGGGTATGATTGGCTTTTAATTAAAGATGAAAACACAGAGGCTTATATAGATGTTAAGATACCCTCTAATTATATCTATGTTGTTTTTGAAAATTTCTTAAAATGGATAGAACAGTCTACCATTCTTGTTTTAAGGTCATTCCTTGAAGAAAAACGGGGAATGCATTAAGTACAATTGTTAAAATTCAACGCTTTACCAATTTATAAAACAAATGTTTTACAAGTATGAAAATAGAAGCAATTAACAAAGGGAGTGAAGCAAAAGCCCTTGCTTTTCAGGAGTTTTTAGGCTTTACCTTGCCCAATGATTATTTTAATTTTTTAGTCCAAAATGACGGTGCTACCATTGATGAAGCCTATTTCTATGTAAAGGATATAGAGGAATACATTATGTTTGAACTTTTCTACGATATAAAAGAATGTATAGAAACCTATGAAGAGTTCAGTGACGATTTTCCCGAAAAAAGCCTTGTCATTGGGACTGATCCAGGAGGAGGAATGCTCCTTTTAGTAACCGAAGATGTGGGTGATTTCTCCAAAGGTATTCATTTCTATGACCATTCTCACTTTTTTGAGGCTTCCAATAGCGATTGTAATACCTACTTTGTATGCGATACATTCAGCGAGTTCATAACCATTTTAGAACATACCACTTTGCCATAATTAGGTAATAAACCCTCAATATTTTCAAAAAATAGCATCAAATTAAAATGACAGAAGAAGCGCGAACAGAAGCATTAAGTCAGCTTATCTATAAGTGTGCTAAAGAAGCATTCTTGGAATTGTTTAAGAACAAGGAACATTATTACAATTGTGTATTACTTGCTCCTGCTGAGGGCTATGCACCTATTCTATCGGCTTGGTCTTATGAAGCCTTGGACAGAGAGATACCTAAACACCCCAAAGAAGAAATTTGGTTATACAAATGGAACTTTGCCGATTCGCCTTATTACGCTTTTGGTGAAGAATATTTCAAGCCTGTTCAAAGTTTGTTAGATACTTATCCTAGTATTTTTGATATGGAAGACGAAGATGAAATAGAGCGAGAGTTTGAACTAAGAGTCTCGGCAATGGTACAAGCGATGCAAAAAATGGATCAGGAGGGCATTTTCTCAATCAATCAGCCGAGAGAGCAAGTCTATATCAACGTTGAGTGTATTCCTAACGACAATTCCGATGTAGATAGAGCCCTTTTACTCAATGAAGCAAAGAACATTCAAGAATGGTTAAAAGATAATCCCAAAGTAGAGGAATAATACTATTTATTATAAAACACAAAGATTAGAATAAATTATGTGGTATTTTTTAATTTCAAATAGTGACTCATATATTGAGATACAAGGTTCTTATGATAGGGTTAGAAAAATATTTTTCTCTGACCAACGAGAACCTGTTGAAAATTTAGAACTAACAGCAATAGCTCAAGAAGGGCTAACCAAAGAAATCCTCCTCGAAGTAGATTATTTGGAAGATGTGATAATGGGAGGGATTCCTGTTTTTAGCGCAAGATTCAAAGAAGTAATTCAACCTCATTTAAACGGTGAAATAGATTTCGTACCTTGTAAAGTGCTGGTAAAGAATGATTCTTATCTATTCTACGCTGTGAGAATTAATACAATAATGCCTATAATAGACTATGAAAAATCAGGTCATAGAGAATTGGCAAGAGGAGGCACAATCATAGATGATCCTATCATTATAAAAGAAGATATCGCCCCCAATCTTTTAATAGTTAGAGATGCTAAATATAAGTCTAATTTTGTTGTAAGTAATATTTTAAAGGAACTCATAGAGAAAGAAAACTTAAAAGTAGGTTTTTATAGAGACTAATTCATAGACAATAGCCAATGAGAGCACAGAAGTGCATTCTCTTTAGAAATTAAAAAAGTAAAAGTATTTATGGATAATATAATAGATTAGTTTGAAGAAAAAAGAAATTGTAGATAGTGTGTTATAATGAAATATATGTTTTATCTCCCTAAAAAAATAATGAGTGACTTTTTGTACATAATAGTACTCACTCTTTTAGTAATAAAAATATTTTTTGCTTATTTAGAAAGTAGTAGCTTTTTCAGCACTGAATTTTTATCATATCTATTCTCTATTAAACCTGATATTGTAAAATTTACAAATAAATTCTCTATTCACTACTTAGTAAAACTATCTTTTTTACTTATTTGGGTTTTTTGTTTGCATTTTATTATTTTCAAAATAATCAAGTATATATTAAAAAAATGCAATATTAGTAGCTATAGTTACTATGTTTTTCCTATAGTAATATTTCTATGGTATTATTATTTTCCTATGATAATGATTGTTATTTTCCTAACATTTAATGAATATGTTAGTGCCAAAGAACTTTTGGAATTTTGTATAAACCCTTTTTTATGGGTACAGTAATTCTAATAATTCACCGTCAGGTGAAAATTCGTAAAATTTTGTGTTTCACATACCTATCTGCCAATCCCTTCACACCACTTTTGTTAATTCTTAATTGTCAATTGTTAATTGAATAATCTCTTCTTATTAGAAAAAACTTTTTGATTTCCACTAAAAAATCATTACCTTTGTCAGCGTATTACCTTTTAAATTTCTAAACAGATGAAATTTTACTTGTTACTAATGGCTTTTTCACTCTTTTTTTGCTCTACCAAAGAACAGAAAAGCGACAAAAATACCATAGAGAAAGCACAAAAATCCAATGAAAATGAAATTCTGAAAATTAAATATTTTTATGTAGAACCTGAGATCCCTATAAATATCGACAAAGATGAACTAGAAATAGTTGAAGTTACTAAAAACAGATTTCTAATCCATGAACAGATTTACAACAAGGGAGTTCTTAAAGATTCTACAATAATAGATATCCCTTTCAATACAGATAGTCTTTTTTCATCAATACCTAAAGCATATCTCAATAATGCTAAAGTATATCCTTTTTTAAATTTCAAATTCATTCGTGATTTTCCTTATGAATGTTTCTATATTTTCAGACAAAAAGATACTATCGAATGGCATATTGCTGACGAACTACTTCCTGAAGACTTTGTTTTCTACAAGAATTTTAAAGAATTCCGATTGGAACAATTAAGTAAGAGAACTAAATAGATGGTAAAAAATGCATATATTGGGCTAAAAAGGATGTTACCGAGATGTTTTTTTGTAAGGTCTAATGAAGAAAAAGTTCTAAATAATGAAACTATATAAAATTGTATTTTTATTTTGGATTTACAATATTGTTGCGATATTTCAGTTTTCTTGGATGACTGGAAATTGGTTTGACACAGAAGATTTGATGCAACGAATGGATTATGAAATATACAAACCACCTTTGTGGCAATATCAAGTGTATTACATATTGCTTGGGGTGTATGTAGTGATTTGTTCTTTGTTATTATACCTTTGGCAAAAGAAGATAAGAGATACTGATAGGGCAATCATTGTTTGGGTGTTACATATTATATGGGTATTATTTTTTATATTAGGCTGGATAATTGCTATTTAAAAATATGTTTTTGTTCTACAACACTTGTGAAGCTATAAATCTTTTATTACAATATGGGTCAAGAGTTGAAAAATAATAATCCTTGATTAACAGAATGTTGTTGCTTTTACATCGCATCTCTCTCTTTGAAGGAAGTCCGCGAGAGAGGTGGATGTTTTAAATCCGATGATGGTAACACTTTGCCGAGCTAATTGTTCATTAACTATTAACCTTTTATTCTTCTGAAATACCGTAAATTTCATTTAAACACGCTTTAAATTCTGCTTTAGAATGAATTTCTTTCTCAAAAAGGACTGTTCCATTATCAGCACTCAAAGTGATGTATTTCCCTTCTGGTCCTCTTCTATAAGGTGCTGGAATACAAATAACATAAACAGGTTTTTGATGATTTGCTCTACGAACGTCTAACTTCAAGGAGACATCCATCAAATCGAGATGGAATTTCTGTTTGCAAATAGTTTTTAGCTCATCAATAGATATTTTATAAGGGGCATCCCAATCTTCTTCTTTAGTAATCTTCCCATTTGCGCCGTAATGATAGGTCTTCCCTACAAGCATATCATAAAAAAATGTAGTGCTTTTTATAAGTTTATTACTATGAACATCATACTGATACACATACCTATAAGGGTGTACAACACTGCTGAACATTATCTGTTTTATTCGTTCGTCTGTAAGTATTTGCACTTTATCATCTCCTTTTTGCAAATAAGTACTCGACCCTCCACAAAATACAGAAGTATCGGGTTGCCAATCTTTAAAACTTATTTTGCTAAAATCTTTCATTTTTTGAATCTGAAAAGGCTGGGCATTCCCTACTAAACTGAATGCTAACAATACTAAAAATAGGGTAACTTGTTTCATCTTTCTAATGTGTGTTTTAACCAAAAATTCGTGCGACGAGAAAACACACCACTATCCCATAGAGCACAGGCAACAGGGTAGCAATAAGTGTCCATTTCTTGCTGTGGGTTTCTTTGTAAATAGTGTAGATAGTCGTACTACAAGGGTTGTGTAACAAGCTGAAAAGCATTAAATTTACAGCCGTGAGGAGTGTCCATCCACCAGCGTATAGCAATACGCCTACTTGTGAGGTGGAGGCTTCCATAAGTACACCAGCCCCCTCGCCTACTGCTGTTTGCCCTAATACCATAGTGGTGAGCATTAGCACCGTAGGGATTACAATTTCATTGGCAGGAATAGCAACGATATAGGCGAGCAAAATCACTCCGTTTAAACCTATAAACACACCTATAGGGTCTAAGCCTTGTATAAGCCAAAGCGCAATGGGTTGCTGGGCTATTTGCAAGTTGCATATCAGCCATATCACTGCTCCTGCAGGGGCAGCAAACACAATAGCACGCCAAAGTACGATAATGGTTCTATCAATAAGTGAGGTGTAGAGTGTTTGAAAAAAACGCGGCGGACGATATGGCGGCAATTCCAATACAAAAAATGATGATTCTCCTTTGAGGAGGGTCTTGCTCAACAGCCACGAGGTGAGGAATGAAAATACTATGCCCAACACTGCTATGCCTATCACTGCGAGCATCGCAACTGTACCGCTCCACTGTTTGGGAACTAATGCTCCAATGAACAAGGTCGCAATAAGTATTTGGGTAGGCCAACGCCCATTGCAAAGCGAGAAGTTATTGGTGATAATGGCTATCAGTTTCTCACGCGGACTGTTGATAATACGTGTCGCTACTACCCCTGCAGCATTACAGCCAAAGCCCATACTCATTGTGAGGGCTTGTTTGCCGTGAGCGCCCGCGGTGCGGAAGAGCTTGTCGAGATTGAAAGCCACACGTGGTAAATAACCAAAATCTTCAAGAAGAGTAAACAAAGGGAAGAATATCGCCATTGGAGGCAACATCACCGAAATCACCCACGTGGTGGCTAAATACACCCCATCGATGAGGAAACCGCTGAGCCACCAAGGAAAGTGCAAGGCATTAGCTCCATTTTTCAAAAGCGGATAAAGCCACCCTACAAACACATCCGAAAGCCATTGTGAAGGATAATTAGCTCCGATGATAGTAATCCACAACACGCCTGCCAACAGCAGAAACATAATAGGGAAACCCCAAATTTTATGGGTAACTACCCTATCAATCGCACGATCGATACGGAAAGAACGCGCCGAAAAATCAGTACTCACCGAAGCGTTAATCAGCTTCGTAGCTTCAGCGTAAATTGCCTCTACCAAATCATTGCGGTAGGTATCGCCTAAAATCTTGTGATACTCATCGGCTATACGCAGCACTCGTGCTTGTTTTTCGGGATTATTTTCAGCTGAAAAAGTCCCTTCTTCCACGCCTTTTTGTACACTTTCATCACCTTCAATGAGTCGCATAGCAAGCCAACGAGTATTTGGCAAATCGGGGTTGAGTTCAGAAAGTGCCGATTGCAGTTCAGCAATAGCTTCAGCATTTTCTTTAGGAAGATCTATATAAGTCTGTTTTTTGGTTTGAAATTTACCGCTTACTACATCTTCAATAGCAAAAAGCAAATCGGCAATCCCTTCTTTAGTACGTGCTGAAGTCGCCACCACAGGAATACCCAAATCGCGAGAGAGTGTACGGGTATCTATCGTGATATGATGGCGGCGTGCCTCATCCATCAAGTTGAGACACAGTACCGCTTTATCTGTAATTTCAAGTATTTGTAATGCCAAGCTGAGATTGCGCTCTAATCGACTTGCATCTACTACGATCACCGTTACATCGGGTTTGCCAAAGAGGATAAAATCGCGCGCTACTTCCTCGTCTTCTGAGGTAGAGAGCAGCGAATAAGTGCCTGGCAGGTCGATAATGCGGTAACGCTGGTCGTGAAAGGAAAAACTCCCCTCAGCACGGGTAACGGTTTTGCCAGGCCAGTTACCTGTGTGCTGACGCAACCCTGTAAGCGCATTAAAAACGGTACTCTTGCCGGTGTTAGGATTTCCTGCAAGGGCGATAGTATAGTGGTAAGCACCCGCCTCCTCCCCTAAAGGTTTTAAGGAAGCTGAAGGATTAAGAGCACAAGTATCGCAAGTATTTTTCATAGTCATAACACAACAAGCCGTTAAATAGCTCGTTTGATTTATTCTTTTTTATTTATCTCTATTACTACACTTTGCCAAAGTTTCAGATTTTAGCAAAGTTGATTAGCTTGATTATTAATTATTTTTTTGAACAACCCCTATCCTCTATCCCTTGTTTCCTGTTGCTTGTTATCTGTTACCTGAATCAGCACACAAAGTGCATCACTCTTGCGTAAAGCAATTTGGGTATGATGAATAGTATAAGCAATCGGGTCGGCAAGCGGACTCACATTTTCTATCTTAATTTTTGAGCCGCGCACAAAGCCTAAGTCGAGTAAGCGTTGTCGCACTTCTTGTCGGCATTCAGGGGCAAATCCCACAATAACAGCTGTTTGTCCTATTTTTAAAGAGGCTAAAGTAAGAGTCATAAAAGGTTTATATAATTCAAAATATATTTTTAGACGAGCAAAATTACAAACTTTTAATGAATTGACAAAATATTTTTAGAAGCAAAATTGCTAATCGACAAATTTGCTAATTGACAAATTATTCTTACCTTTGGCGCATTATTTGCAATCTTTTTACTAAAACAATTAGAATGAAAAAAATATATTACCTTTCACTACTCAGCTCTCTATCACTTTTTACGGCTTGTGACCGCACCTCTAAAACCGAAAAAACTACTGCCTCTTCCACTACCGAAGCCCCTAAACCTCCCGTGTATGAGTTTGGCTTCAACCTCAACGACTACAACATTGTGAAAGACACCCTCAAACAAGGCGATACTTTTGGCAAACTCCTTGAAGAACAGCATATCGGTGCAAACGAAATCCATCATATTACCGAGGTAACTAAGGAATTTATCAAACCTAAGGATTTCCGCGTAGGGCATCCTTATGCTTTTTTATTCGACAAAAAACACCCCGATACACCTCATAGCTTCGTCTATCAACCCGATATTGTAAATTATATCGTAGTGCGACTCACCGATTCTATCCACGCTTATAACGCTGAACGAAAAGTTTCTATAAAAGAAAAAGCTATAAAAGGTGAAATTGAAAACAACCTTACTGTCGATGCACAAAATGCTGGAATTAGCCAAAATGCTACCTATCAATTAGGCCAAATATTCGATTATACTATCGACTTCTTCCGCTTGCAAAAAGGCGATAAATTCAAAATTATTTACGACGAACGCTATGTGGACGACACCATCTATGCAGGTGTTGAAAAAGTAAAAGCCGCTTATTTTGAATGGGGAGGTAAGGCGTATTACGCTTTCAATTTTACCACCGATTCTATCAAAGGTACAAATGGCTATTACGACGAGAACGGCAATATGATGAAACGTATGTTCTTAAAATCACCTTTGGATATCTTCCGTATTACTTCTAAATTTGGAATGCGTTTTCACCCTGTGCTTCACCGTATGAAAGGGCACTTCGGCACTGATTATGCCGCTCCTGCGGGTACCCCTATACGCGTAACTGCTGCAGGTACCGTGATAGAAGCAGGCTATAGTTCAGGCAATGGTAACTATGTGAAAGTGCGCCACAACAATATGTATACAACACAGTACTTACATATGTCAAAAATCTTAGCCCGTAAAGGGAAACACGTAGCTCAAGGTGAAGTGATTGGGCTGGTAGGAAGTACCGGTTTAGCAACAGGCCCTCACGTATGTTATCGCTTCTGGAAAAATGGCGTGCAAGTAGACCCCTTGAAAGAAAAACTACCTGACTCGGTGCCTATAGAGGCCAAGCTAAAAGCAAAGTATTTAGAGTTTATCAAACCTCTAAAAGAACAATTGGATAAATTAGGAAATTAAGTGGCTTAGCTATTATGAAACCTACTGAATTTAGATATTTTGACTTATTAGAAGAGGAGAAAATACCTACATACAAAATCTTGAGTATAGAAGCGTTTCAAAAAGAGATTGAGTTATTAGCATCACGTCCTAAAGTAATGTTGTTAGAAGGTAAGAAAGGGCTTTTGACCGATACAAAGGGAAAAACATTAAAGAAGTTTCTTTCTTTTCTTGAAGGTAAAGATTATCACACTTATTATCAACTAATGAGCCCTAAGGAGTATGCTGATATACCGATGGATAAAGAATCAGTTTTTATTGTTGTCTTAGACAAAATGAGTATAAAACAGCAGGAAGTGTTTCAGTTTCCAGAAAGAATGCCAACAAGTCGTACTATTAATGATTTTTTGGAAAAAGGTAAACAATGGGATTGCTATTATGTAGAGCTCAGTTCGGCTTTTTCAATAGAATTGATGAGAGAAATGAAGTGTAAAGATACTCTTTACCAAATAAAATCATCAAAAGTATATGCCCTGTTGCCTAATGCTAGTATATCATTACAAATGAGTGTTATAAAAAATACTTTTGTACGAGATGATTTTGGCATTCGTAGGCTTACTCCTCGAGAGATTTTTAATTTTCAGGGGTATTCAAAAAAATATGTTCTACCAAAGATTAGCGATACCCAATTATACACTCAAGCTGTTAAAAGTCCTAATTTGCGATTAATAAAAAGACTAAAAGAAGCAATAGATAGAGTGTATCATTAAGACAAGTTATTTTTCGTGTTCTGCGATTATTTTATACCTTTGCACTCTGAAACACAATCCAAAAACCAAAAACTATGGCAAGAGAAATAAAACCAACTCCCGTATTAGAAGGGCAAGATGTAATAGAGTTCTACAAGAAATTAGCAGGTTTTAAAGATAATTTTAAAAGACTGGGAATTAGTCGCGAAACTATCCGTAAAGACGCTGAAATGTTTAGAACTTTGTTTAAAAAGAAAGAAAAATGACACTGTTAGAGAGTTTACAAGATGTATCAGTACTTGTGCTTAGAGAAAACCATTCTATTAAACCTTTTGATTGTGAAGATGACGATTTGAATGAGTTCCTTTTTGAAGAAGCAATTCCTTATCGAAAAGAAAAACTTGCTACCACTTTTGTTGTTGAAAATAGTGAACATACTCTAGCTTATTATAGTTTACTAAATGATAGTCTGCAACTAAGGGAAGATATGTTCACTAGCAAAAGTCAGTTTAGAAAGTTTTTAAGAGAACTTATGCCTTATCCTAAACGACATTTAAAAACTATACCAGCTCTTAAGATAGGACGTTTAGCTATTGATAAGTCTTTTAAAGGCAAAGGGATTGGTAGAGTGATTATGAACACTATCATTGATGATTGTGTTGAATTGAATGACAGACACGCTTGTCGTCTCATTACTGTTGATGCCTACAGACAAGCAATACCTTTTTACCAAAGAATGGGTTTTGAATTTCTTTCAGATAATGATAAAGAGGACAATACCCGCTTAATGTTTCTTGATTTAGCTGACCTTGAAGAGTAAATTAACAACTAACTTTGATAACTAACAACTAATATAATTATATTTAAAAATGTTAAAAAATAGTAATCCAACACAAACCAATGCTTGGAAAGCATTGCAAAAACATTTTACTGAAGTAAAAGACCACCATACACTTTCTCTATTTGAGAAAGACCCTGCTCGCGGGGAGAAATTCACTATCAAATGGCACGACTTTTACGTAGATTATTCTAAAAACCGCATTGATGAGGAAACAATGAAACTCCTCGTGCAACTCGCTGACGAATGTCACCTTAAAGATGCTATCGAAAAGTACTTCGGTGGCGACCTTATCAACAACACCGAAAAACGCGCCGTATTGCACACTGCCCTTCGCGCGCCCGAAAACAGTGTGATAAACGTAGATGGCAAGAACGTAATGCCCGAAGTAGTAGCTGTAAAACACAAAATCAAACAGTTCAGCGAAGAGGTCATCAGTGGCAAACGCAAAGGTTATACCGGTAAAGCCTTTACCGATGTGGTGAATATCGGTATCGGTGGCTCTGACCTCGGTCCGGCAATGGTAACTGAGGCGCTTAAATTCTATAAGAATCACCTCAACGTACACTTCATCAGCAATGTAGATGGCGACCACGTGCTCGAAACTATCAAGCACCTCAACCCCGAAACTACCTTGATAGTGATTGTTTCTAAAACTTTTACAACACTCGAAACCCTTTCGAATGCGCTTACTGTAAAAGAATGGTTTCTCAAATCAGGCTCAGAAAAAGATATTGCTAAACACTTTGTAGCAGTATCTACTAACTTGCAAGAAATCGATAAATTCGGTATAGACCCTGATAATGTATTCCCTATGTGGGACTGGGTAGGCGGACGCTTCTCATTGTGGAGTGCCGTAGGTCTCAGCATTGCTCTATCGGTAGGTTACGACAATTTTGATAAGTTGCTCAAAGGAGCACACGCTATGGACGAGCATTTCCGCACAGCTCCTTTTGAGAAGAACATTCCAGTAGTCTTGGCATTGCTCAGCGTGTGGTACAACAACTTCTACGGATCCGAAAGTCAAGCGATCATTCCTTATACTCAGTATTTGCAACGCTTGGCAGCTTACCTACAACAAGGTATAATGGAAAGTAACGGTAAACAAACCGATCGTGATGGCAACGCTATCCCTTACCAAACTGGGGTAATCATCTGGGGTGAACCAGGAACGAACTCTCAACACGCGTTCTTCCAGCTCATCCACCAAGGTACTAAATTGATACCTACTGATTTCATTGGCTTTAAACACTCATTGCACGGCAATACCGACCACCATAACAAGCTAATGGCTAACTTCTTTGCACAAACCGAAGCTCTTTTAAAAGGTAAAACCGAAGCCGAAGTGCGTAAAGAAATGGGTGACAAGGTAAACGAAGCCTTAGTGCCTTTCAAAGTGTTTACGGGTAACCGCCCTACAACCTCTATCCTCATTGATAAACTCACCCCTGAAAGTTTGGGTAGCCTTATCGCAATGTATGAGCACAAGATATTTGTAGAAGGTGTGATTTGGAACATTTACAGTTACGACCAATGGGGCGTAGAGCTCGGCAAACAGTTGGCAAGCAAAATCCTTAAAGACCTTGCCACTTCCGAACTCTCTGCTCACGACAGCTCCACTACCAATTTATTAAAACAATTCAAAAAATAGAAATCTAATTACGAATGACGAGTTACGAATGACAAAACTTTCGTAATTCGTCTTTCGTAATTCGTAATTACAAATGATTCACATTAGAACAGCCGAAGAAATAGAACTACTACACCAGGCAGCCCAAGTAGTATCACGCACTTTGGGGATAATGGCAAAAGAAGTAAAACCAGGGGTAACCACCCTATATTTAGATAAAATCGCCGAAGAGTACATCCGTAGTCAAGGGGCTATCCCAGGATTTTTGGGATTGTATGGCTTTCCTAATACCCTATGTATGAGTCCTAATGCGCAAGTAGTACACGGCATTCCTAACGACCGTCCGCTACAAGAAGGCGATATCATCTCAATAGATTGTGGGGCTCTGAAAAACGGTTACTATGGCGACCACGCTTATACTTTTGAAGTAGGCGAAGTAGCCCCCGAAGTAAAAGAACTGTTGCGCGTAACCAAAGAATCGCTGTACATAGGTATCCGTCAGTTTCGTGCAGGCAACCGTGTAGGTGACGTTGGAAATGCCATACAGCAACACTGTGAGGCACACGGCTATGGAGTAGTGCGCGAACTCGTAGGACACGGCGTAGGTCGCAAAATGCACGAAGACCCCGAAATGCCTAACTACGGCAGACGCGGTAGTGGTAAAAAGTTTAAAGATGGAATGGTCGTGGCTATAGAGCCTATGATTAATATGGGTACCAAGAGCATACGCCAACTTAAAGACGGTTGGACAATCCTCACCGCCGACGGCAAACCTTCAGCCCACTTTGAACACGATGTAGCCCTCATCGAAGGCAAACCTAAATTGCTCTCCACCTTCAAATACATATATGAAGCCTTAGGTATTGAAAGCAATGAGGAGGATGAGTTTTTGCTCAATTAGATGAATGAACACCTTTATCCCCAATTTCTCTGACAAATCTGAATCTTACGTAGAGGTTTCAGAAGCTGAACTATGAAGGTTTAGAAGAGGCAAAAAAGGTATCTTTATTCCTCATAAAAAAGTAATGAAAGGATTACGAGAACTCATAGAGAAAGAAGCCTAAGAGAAAAAACCTTTGTCTATAAATTCTTACTAAAGAACTTGAAGTATATCAAAAATAATTGAATTTAAAAATACTAAAATTATGAGTACACTTATTATTAAACCACCTAAACATCTCTCATTGGAAAAGGTTAAAGCTGCTCTTGAAAATTTAGATTTTGAGATTGTTACTAATGAATACACCGAACCTTATGCAAAGGTTTCAGAAGCTGAACTACGCTCTATAGATGAAGGCTTAGAAGAGGCAAAAAAAGGTGTCTTTATTCCTCATAATGAAGTAATGAAAGGATTACGAGAACTCATAGAGAATTGGAAAAATGGAAGATCTAACGATTATTTGGTTGCCAAAAGCTAAAATTCAATTGTATGATATTTCGCTGTATTGGTTAGAAAAGACTCAATCAGAAAGTTATATTCTAAAATTAGAAGCTGAAATAGCTAAAATTTGTGAAATGCTTGAGTATAATCCAAGAATAGGAACAATAGTAGATAATAGAAAGGATGTAAGAAGAGTAATTGTACTTCGTAATTTTTCAATTTTTTACCAAATTATAGAACAAACACAAGTGATTGAAATCCTATCCTTCTGGGATAACAGAAATAACCCCGAGAAGTTAAATCTCAATAGAATATAAAAATAAATGAATTATTTAAATTTATCAACAATGAAAAAAGCCTTATTTTTAGTAGCAACTGCCGTCCTTACTTTAGTTTCTTGTGGAAAGAGCGACGACAATCCAACACCTGATAACCCTAATACCCCAATACCTAATAACCCTGAACCTCCTAAAACTACTGAGGTAAAGAGAATTAAAGAGGTAAAGATTACCTATTTAGATAGAAAAAAGAATTCTAATGATGACCCAATCTATTTTCTAAATGGGGAACCTAAATTTATTTATACTTTAAAAAATGGAGTCTTTGCTTATGAATATGATGCTCAGGGGCGCATTTCAAAATACACTTCTGATAAAGGAGGTGAACAAGTAACCTATGAATTTAGTTATCCTCAAGGAAAAATTATAGCAAATAGTGAAAAACAAAATTTTGAATTTCCTTTAGATGAGAAAGGTTACTTAAAAGTGACTGGCGGACATAATTATTTTAGTTATGATGAAAAAGGTCAGTTGTCTAAAATTGACAATAGTAAATTTATTTGGAAAGATGGCAATTTAACTGCTGAAACTTATACTTCTACTTCTTCAGGACAAGAAGAAATTCAAGGAATGAAATTTTCTTATTATCCTAACGAAAATAAGAATCGCTTTTTTATCTTCAACAACGAAGAAAGAGATGAAATAGATGTCTATACCACCTATTTTTATTTGCTAAATGCACTTCCGGTAGGTGTCCCTACTAAAAATATTTTGGAGTCTATCTCTCAATCTTATACGTACAAAAAGGAAAATGTATCGTATGCCACACTTATAAAATTTACTTATACCTATGATAAAGACGGCTATGTAAGTCGTATAATAGAAAATCGTTCTGGTGATGATGACGGACTAAGTATCTCTTCTGGTTCAACCTCAGATAAAGACATAGAAAAATTAGAAGCTCTAATTGCTAAAATAAAGGCAGGGACTATCAAAAATATGACTTACAAAGAGTTTACTAATGCCAATGGTACTTATAAGTTTAGTATCACTCATAAAGAGCATATTACCAAAGATTCTAAAGGCAAACCTATTGATGTAAAATACGAACAAGAGAGAGTTTATACCTTTTCTTATAAAGAAGAAAGTGGCAAGAGAAAGTATTTAGATAGAAAAGAAATAGTGTTTACCAAACAAGACGCCTCTACTATCTACGAAATCAGCTATTATTAAAAACTCAAAACTTATAACTAACAACAAATAAATGTACAGAACGCATACTTGTGGAGAGCTACGCCTCTCGCACGAAAAACAACAAGTAACCCTTAGCGGATGGGTGCAACGCATCCGCAACAAGGGATTTATGATTTGGGTAGACCTACGCGACCGCTATGGTATTACCCAGCTTATATTCGATGAAGAACGCACTGATAAAACAGTCTTTGAGCAGGCGAAAACCCTCTCACGCGAGGACGTGATTCAAATTCAAGGTACTGTGATCAAACGTGAGGCTGCCAATACAAATATCCCTACGGGAGAAGTGGAAATCCTCGTTACAGCACTCACCCTGCTCAACCATTCCGAACTTCCTCCTTTTACTATTGAAGATAATACCGATGGCGGTGAAGACCTCCGTATGAAGTACCGCTATCTCGATATACGCCGTACCCCCGTACGCGATAACCTTATTTTCCGCCACAAAGTGGGGATAATGGTGCGCAACTACCTATCCGAACAAGGCTTTATAGAGGTAGAAACCCCTGTACTTATCAAATCAACACCCGAAGGGGCTCGTGACTTTGTGGTGCCCAGCCGTATGAACCCAGGTGAGTTCTATGCCTTACCACAATCACCACAGACCTTTAAGCAACTGCTAATGGTAGGCGGATTAGACAAGTACTTTCAAATAGTAAAGTGTTTCCGCGATGAAGACCTCCGCGCCGACCGTCAGCCGGAGTTTACCCAAATAGACTGCGAAATGTCGTTTGTAGAGCAAGAGGACGTTATCCAAACCTTTGAAGGATTGGCAAAACACCTCCTCAAAGAACTCAAAGGCTTAGAGTTCGGGGCTTTCCCTCGTATGACTTATGCCGAGGCGATGAAAACTTACGGCAACGACAAACCCGATATCCGTTTTGGTATGAAGTTCGGCGAACTCAACGACCTCGCACAACACCGCGATTTCAAGGTATTCAACGAAGCCGAATTAGTAGTTGGTATTGCGGTACCTGGTGCCAACAGCTACACCCGCAAAGAGATTGACGCTTTGGTGGAATGGGTAAAACGCCCACAAGTAGGCGCTTCCGGAATGGTATATGTAAAATGCAATGAAGACGGCAGTTTCAAATCATCCGTAGATAAATTCTATAACGAGGACGACCTCAAGGCGTGGGCAGAGCGCACTGGCGCCCAAGCAGGCGACCTTATCTGCATCCTTTCAGGCAAGGCTAACAAAGTACGTGGGCAACTCAGCGCCCTCCGTATGGAACTCGCCGAGCGTATCGGCTTGCGCAAACCTGATGAATATGCTCCTCTATGGGTCGTAGATTTCCCTCTTTTGGAGTGGAGCGAAGAGGAAGAACGCTTCTTTGCGATGCACCACCCTTTCACCTCACCTAAACCTGAGGATATTCCGTTACTCGACAGCAACCCAGGTGCTGTACGTGCCAATGCTTATGACCTCGTGCTCAACGGTAATGAAGTAGGCGGTGGTTCTATACGTATCTTCAACCAAGAGTTACAAGCCAAGATGTTCCAGCTATTGGGCTTTACCCCCGAGCAAGCACAAGCACAATTTGGCTTCTTGATGAACGCTTTCAAATACGGCGCTCCACCTCACGGTGGCTTGGCTTTTGGCTTCGACCGATTAGTAGCACTCCTCGGCGGACAAGAAACGATACGCGACTTTATCGCTTTTCCTAAAAACAACAGCGGTCGCGATGTGATGATTGATGCCCCTTCGCCTATCGATGAGGCACAACTGAAAGAACTCAATATTCAATTGACAATTAACAATTGATAATTGACAAAAGGCTGTCGCAAACTAAAATTTGCGACAGCCTTTGTTGTGTTTACGAAAAATAATATTACTTTTGCAATGTAAAATGCTAAAAATAAAATGTATATGAAACAAGTTTTAAAAGCAGTAGGCTTAGTGCTCTTACTACTCACCTCTTGTAGTAAAGACGATTCTAACCCTAACAATGGAAACGGAAATGTTACCCCACCCGTAGAACAAAAAGCAATTGTTATCACTTCGTATAGCAAAAACTACGGCTATGCAGGTGATAGCGTAGATATTTTAGGCGAAAATTTTCCTAAAAAAGAACAATGTAAAGTAACTTTTGGAAATACTGAAGCTACTATCACCTCAGTTTCAGCCGATGGCAAGAAACTCACCCTTGTATTACCCCGCAGTAGTACCTATTTGCCAGAGTTGAAATTCTACTTTGGCGAAAAAACTGTGGTAGACAACAAAGTAACCAATGACTATGAACAAAAAATAGGTATCATTGATAAAGTCGTAGGACAATGGGTAAAAACTCAATGGGATGTAGCCAATGCTGAAGATTTATATAATGTAAAAACCCAAATCATAGGAGATTACATATATAGTACACAAGTACGGGATAAATCCTCTGGAAATATTGTGGTTTTTAGCAAAGATAATGGTATCACTTGGGAAAAATGGGCAAATACAGGTGTATGGAGTTATATTTCTGATTTTTATATTACCCCCTCTCACGAAGGTCTGAATGTGTATTTTAGTGTTGTATACAAAGTACCTATTGGAGGAACAAAAACTCCTAACCCTTTTATTAATAGTGGAAAAGAAATTTTTTACAAAGAAAATATTACTTTCAATAGAGTAATTTGTGATGATGAAATGAAAAATATCATTGTGGTCTCAATACATGGAGATGTCTATAAATCAACTAATGGGAAAGATTTTTATCCTATAAGAGAAGTTAATACAACCCGTCATCTTGTTGATTATCAATTTCTTGCTTTTAAAAGAGATGTAAACCATATATGGATTGGTGGATTGGATATCAAAAACGGAAATTACAAACCTAAAATACTATTCTGTAATGGTAATAATGAACAATGGACAGAATATGTATTTGAAAATGAATCCGATGGAAGTGGAAGGGCTGTCGATGTGAATTTCCCTACTAATCAAATAGGCTATTGTTTAATATCTGGATCAGTTAACAAAATATACAAGTCTACTGATGGGGGATATTCTTGGCAAAAATTACCTTTTGAAATTCCTATTGGTGTACGATCCTTAGCTTTTCAAAATGAAAATACGGGCTGGCAATCATTAGGCAAGGTTATCTACAAAACCACTGATGGAGGCAATACTTGGCAAAAAGAGTTTGAAGCCGAAAGCGATATCAAAAAACTTTACTATACTCAAAATGTGTTATACGCTTTTGCCGATGATGGTTTGCTATACCGCTACTATTTTAAATAGTGAATTTATAGGCTTAAAAGAAAATATCGATTTTTGTCTTAAAAACGGATTAGATATGGTAGTTTTTTGCCATTAGTAAAAGGCAAAAAACCAACTTTTTCGTCATTCGTAACTCGTATTTCGTAATTATTTCATATCTTTGCCTTTATAAACAATTAAAATTGAATTATATGAAAAAATTTTTATTGATGGTAGCTGTCGCTTTTTCAGCCGCTACCTACGCACAAACTGAAAAAGGAAACTGGATGGTAGGTTCTGATTTAGGACTTTCTTTCAATTCTGTGAAAACCACCCCTCGATACGATGGTAGAGCAGGTGACGATAGAACAGAAAACACTTTTAAATTCACTCCTAACATCAACTATTTCGTTATCAATAACTTGGCTGTGGGTTTAGGATTGAGTTATGAAAATACTACAGCAAAAGTAAGAAATAACGAAACTAAAAAGAATACTTTTATAATTGCTCCTAATGCTACTTATTTCTTCCCTATTGGCGGAAAATTAGCCCCTTTTGTAGGAGCAAAAGTAGGTTTTGCAAGTCAATCTGAAGGAAAAGACGATAGTCAAAAATACAGAGGTTTAACTTTAGGTGCTAAAGGTGGTATCGCCTACTTCGTAAACGAAGGAGCCGCCATTACTGGTTATTTAGGGTACGATTATTATCGCCTTACTCAGAAAAAAGACAACAAATACGAACAGCGTATAGGAAACTTCGGTGTTGGTATCGGTGTTGCCCTATTCTTCTAAGTAAAAACCATAAGGCTATCCGAAAAGTCTAAAATTTGATTTTACATCGCTATACTTTGCCAAAGTTTCCTGCCCGTATGACTCGCAACTTTGGCAAAGTTGACTACTCCGATAATCAATCGCTTTTAGGGTATGCTATGTAGGAAAGCCAGCGATAGCTGGGTATGTGCTGCAAACGCCCATTGTAAATGCTCATCACAAACGCTATTTGCAAACTCCTATTATAAACATCCAAACAAAAAACTTTTCGGACAGTTTTATTAAGTAACGTCAGTTCGATATAACAGAACATTGATTTACAGCTTTGTAACATAATATATTCACAAAATAATTCACCGTCAGGTGAAAATTCGTGAGATAATAAAAAATAAAGACTTTTATACACTCCCAAATTCGTGAAAATTCGTGAAATTCGTGGGAGATTTAAAACATTTTGCTGATTATTTAATAATTACTTACGTCGAACTCACGTTAAGTAGCAAAATATTTTTGAACTTCACAATATTATTCCTACCTTTGCACCGTAGAAAAATTGATACTATAAAATTGAGTACAAGCCTCTTCCATACCGAAGAGGCTTTTTTAAAATATGAACAATCACTGGTTAGAACGTACTGAACTATTAATCAAACAGCAAGGCCTCAACACCTTGCAAAAAGCACATATACTCATTGTAGGCTTAGGAGGCGTTGGCTCTTTTGCCGCCGAATTTATAGCCCGCGCAGGCGTAGGATCCCTCACAATTGTCGATGGCGATTGCGTCTCTCTATCTAATATCAATAGGCAGCTACCAGCCCTTCACTCTACCGTGGGCAAAAACAAAACCGATGTAATGGCTGCCCGCCTTTTAGACATCAACCCCCAACTCAACCTTACCGTAATACACGAATTCCTCACCCCCGAACGCGCTACCGAAATCGTAACCCCTCAGTTCGATTATGTAATCGATTGTATCGATAGCATCACCCCAAAGCTCAACCTCATTCTCTCTGCCAAACGCCAACGCGTGCGTTTAGTAAGCTGTATGGGAGCAGGAGGCGCCACCGATGTTTCCCAAATAAAAGTAGCCGACCTGATGAAAACCTATAACTGCCCATTGGCTAAATTTATACGCAAACGCTTGAAAAACGAGCGTATCCATTCGGGTATCAAAGCCGTATTCTCTTCCGAAATCGTTTCCAAAGACACTATGCAGCGCACCGAAGGCCTCGACTACAAAAAGTCATTCTATGGCACCATTAGTTTTATGCCCGCCGCTTTTGGCTTACACGCCGCCGCCACCGCCATCAATTATCTATTAAAAAGACCTTCAACACCTGAAACCTGACACCTGACACCTGACACCTATAACTAATCCCTATCTCTTCATAAAATCTTTCAATTAGAAAACTATTTACAATCTTCAAAAACATCCTACTTTTGCACCCGTAAAACAGAACATAAAAAAACAAGATAATATGTCATTTGTAGGAAAACAATTCCCCAATATCGAGGTAAACGCTATGAGCGACCTCGGCGATACATTCAAAATCAACGTGCTTTCTGAAGCCGTAAACAGTAAAAAGAAAGTACTTCTTTTCTGGTATCCTAAAGATTTTACTTTCGTATGCCCTACCGAACTCCACGCTTTCCAAGAAGCCTTAGCCGAGTTCGAAAAACGCAACGTAAAAGTAATAGGTGCCTCTTGCGACACTGCCGAAGTACACTTCGCGTGGCTCAACACCCCTAAAAACAACGGTGGTATTGAAGGCGTTACTTACCCTATCCTTGCCGATAGCAACCGTAACCTCGCTCGCATCTTAGGTATCCTCGACTCTCGCGAAATTTACGACGAAACTGCCGATGCTTACCTCCTCGAAGGTGACGATGTAACTTTCCGCGCTACTTACCTTATCGACGAAACAGGTAAAGTATTCCACGAAAGTATCAACGATATGCCTTTAGGTCGTAACGTAAAAGAGTACTTGCGCCTTGTAGATGCTTACACTCACGTACAACAACACGGCGAAGTTTGCCCAGCCAACTGGGAAGAAGGTAAAGACGCTATGAATGCCGACCGTAAAGGCGTAGCAAGCTATTTAGCTTCTCACTAAAAAACTGAAAAACTTGATCATTGTAAATATGCATTGACTAAAAAACTCAACACTATTTTTTCATCACTATGACAGAACTTACCCAAGATAATTTGCAAGAAATCATAGCCGCTAATCCCCTCGTATTCGTACAATTCGGCGCAGGATGGTGCGGTAACTGCAAAATCATAAAACCCAAATTCAAAAAGTATGCAGCCGAAACCCCCAATGCTACTTTTGTATATGTAGATGCTGAAGCTTTCCCCGAGTCACGCAAACTCGCCAAAGTGGATAACTTGCCTACATTTGCCGCTTTCAAAAACGGTAATTTGGAAAAACAATTGCAAACTAACAAAGCCGAACTCCTAAAAGAATTTATAGATGAGATTACCGGTAATTAAACATATCGTTCAGTTTATCGAGAACAACGACCAAGATTACGTGAATGAGACCATCGAAACTCTCGAAAATCTCATAGAATGCGAACAACTCAAAGATGAGGAGTTAGACGTAATTGGCGAATTGCTCTCCAATTTCTACGGAGCTATCGAAGTAGATGAACTCATCAAACAAGGTACTCCACAAAAAGAAGCCCTCAACACCTTTATGAAGCGCGTTGTAGGCTCTATCGACAAGTAAAATTATTATTATTTCTTTCACTAACTAAAAACGAAAAAGCCGTTCAGAGGGGTCTGAACGGCTTTTTCAATTCCCCAATTCTCTAATCCCTATTTGCTAATTCTCTAATTTGCTAATTTGCTAATTCTCTAATCCCCACCCTCTTACCTCTTACCTCTTATCTCTTACCTCAAAAAACTTTTGCATATCTCAAATATTTGTCGTAATCTTGCCCCCGAAATAAACAACGCACAACTAACCATCAAATAGTAATAACCAAATAAATATAAAAACAAATGAAAAAACTTTTTATCATTGCAGCAATGGCTGTAGCGGGAATCACCACCGCCAACGCCCAAGAATTCAAAGTAGGAGCTAAAGCAGGCTTCTTATTGTCCAATTTTTCTGTAGATGATTATTCATTTACAGAAGCAGGAAAAACATCTACTTCCAAACTAAACACCGCTTTCCGACCTGGTTTTCACTTTGGAGCTTTTATTGAATACGGCTTCAACGAAAAAATATGGGTAGAAGCTGGAGTAGACTATGCTTTCCAAGGAGCCAATCTAAAATCAATTGAGGGTACTGTAATAAATGTTAGTGACGGAAGTCTTATTACTTCCAAGAAAGATAATATTAAAAATGGATGGGTTAAAACCCAGCAGTTTAACATCCCTCTTTGGGTGAAGTATGATATCAGTGGCTTCCGTCCTAAAGTAGGAGTAAACTTAGGATTCCTTTCAAAAGTTAAAGCAAATTCGGAAATTGAAGGAGCTCCAGCCGTTGAAAATACAATTAATGAATCTTTAACCCCTGATAAAAAATTCGACTTTGGTTTAGGATTTGGTGCTGAGTACAACTTGCCTATGGGACTCTTCTTTGATGCTACCTTCAATTTAGGTCTTACCAAACTGTCCACTAAAGAAAAAAATGATGACGGGACATATAGTGAAGGTAATAAATTCAAAAACCGCGTATTCCAAATTGGTGTAGGTTACAAATTCTAAAACTAAACCACACAAGTAATAATTACAAAAAGCTGCCTAAGGATTTAGACAGCTTTTTCTATAACAATCCCTCTATCTGAGATTATCCGAGATTCCCCCAGTTTCTCCGAGATCCTCCCAGTTTCTCCGAGATTCTCCTATTTTTTCCGAGACACTCCCCCCTCATCACAACATCACCGTCAGGTGAAAATTCGTGAGATAATAAAAAATAAAGACTTTTATGCACTCCCTATTTCGTGAAAATTCGTGTTTCACATACCCAGCTGCGCTAACTCGCTGGCTTTGTGGGAGATTAAAAATATTTTACTGATTGTTAAATAATTACTTACGCCGAACTCACATTAAAATAAACAATATACAACTAACGATCAAATAGTAATAACCAAATAAATATAAAAACAAATGAAAAAAATTTTTATCATTGCAGCAATGGCTGTAGCGGCAATCACCACCGCCAACGCCCAAGAATTCAAAGTAGGAGCTAAAGCAGGCTTCTTATTGTCAAGCGTTTCCGAACCTGAATATTCAATAATTGGTACAGGAACCGCTAAATTTAATACTGCTTACAGACCTGGTTTTCACTTTGGAGCTTTTATTGAATATGGCTTCAACGAAAAACTATGGGTAGAAGCTGGTATAGACTATGCTTTCCAAGGAGCCAATCTAAAATCACTTGAAGTTAGCGCTGGTCCCCTTTCTGGAAAAGTAGATTTAAACAGTAGTAGTAAATTGGCTATACAGCAGCTTAATGTCCCTCTTTGGTTTAAATACGATATCAATGGGTTCCGCCCTAAAGTAGGAGTAAACTTAGGCTTCCTATCAAAAGTAGAATTTGAAGCAGAGCCTGCTAATAACTCTAATTTTATTAGCAAACTTAATTACTCCCTTACCCCTGATAAAAACTTTGATTTAGGGTTAGGCTTTGGTGCTGAATACAACTTAGATTCAGGACTCTTCTTCGATGCTACCTTCAATTTAGGACTCACAGAGTTATCTACTAAAGATTACTCAAAAGATGGTAAAAATTGGGTTCCTATGAAATTCAAAAACCGCGTATTCCAAATTGGTGTAGGTTACAAATTCTAAAACTAAACCACACAAGTAATAATTACAAAAAGCTGTCTAAACCCTTAGGCAGCTTTTTCTATAACAATCCCTCTTCCAGTTTCTCCGAAACACTCCCCCTCCGAGATTCTCCTAGTTTCTCCGAGATTCTCCTCTCCCTCCGAGACACTCCTCCCTTATCACCGTCAGGTGAAAATTATTTTGTATCTTTGCCCCAAAATCAAATAAACACTCATTCAATATGAAAAATTTTTTAATAACTTTAGTAGCTATTACAAGCCTTATCGCTTGCAAAAGCAAAGACGACAACGATGCCCCTAACCAACTCATAGGCGGTTGGAAATTAGAATCTATCACTGAAGGTAATGAACTTCAAAAACTCACTGAATGTGAAAAAAATGTGATTATCTATTCAGCTACCGAAACCGAAGAGATATTTTTTAAAGAAGATAGCAATGGTAACTGTGTTTATAACAAGGACACCAGTATCGAAAAACGTCCCTACAGAGTACGTGGTAATATCGTTACCGCTACAAACCCCGCTATCCAACAAGATTACTCAGCAGAGTTTGCAATCAATGGCAACAAACTTACTATCAAAGTAGAAGGAGAAGCTAAAACAGGCGGTAAAATAATCATCTCTTCAGTATTTCGCAAACTCTCCCCACAAGAACTCACCGAAATAGAAAAATTAAAAAATCTAAAACCTTAGGCAGCTTTTTCTATAACAATCCCCCTCCGAGACACTCCTAGTTTCTCCGAGATTCTCCGAGACACTCCTAGTTTCTCTCCCCTCAAGATTTTTTCAAAAAATCACAACTCATTAATTATCAATACATAACAATCACTACCACTGTTAAACTTTTGTTAAACCATCAAATTATTTTGGTATTTCAAAAAAACGCCGTACCTTTGCCAACGCAATGAGGGTGGTAGCTCATTGTAAAACTTCAAATAATAGTTTTCATAATTTAAAGTTTTGGTTGGTTAATGGAAAAGTCCGATAGCAATATCGGGCTTTTTTCTTTTTATTAACCGTTAATTGATAATTCTTAATTGTTAATTGATAATTATTTTGTACTTTTGCCTCGAATATACAATATAAAAGCAAAATGACCCCTATATACAACCAGTTACTCATCCCCTTCCTCACTGCAATGGCTGTAGCAATTACTATGGGAGGTAGTGGCACTGCTCCTGCTTTCTCAGCCAGCTATGGCGCTAATGTGATTAGGAAGTCTATCATTCCAGGGCTTTTTGGGATAATGGTGTTTGTAGGTGCTTTTATAGCAGGTAAAAAAACAGCTGGCACTATGGGCAGCGGCATCCTACCTTCAGAGTTTATGGACTTCACCGTCGTCTCTATTGCCCTATTTTCCATAGCTGTAACAATGCTCATCTCTAATATATCAGGCATCCCCCAATCCACCAGCCAAGCAGCCGTGCTCGCTTTAGCCGCCCCTGCTTTGTATTTCGGTAGGTTAGACACCCATAACCTCTTTGTCGAAATCATCCCCGCTTGGTTTATACTGCCCATCATATCCTATTTCCTCAGCTTCTTCGCTGGGAAATATATATACCAACCTATGCGCCGTCGCGGACTCACCATTCAGCGCGCTCAAAATGAGAACAAACGCCATATATGGGACATCGTGTTAGTAATAATGGCTCTCTATGTATCGTTTGCCATAGGCTCTAACAACGTTGCCAATGCCGCCGGCCCCCTCTATACGATGACCATCAACGAGCTACACATCCGCGAAAGCGATCATATCGTCATCCTAATGCTCGCCACCTTAGTAGTAGCCCCCTGTTTCGGTATTGGTGCTTCCCTATTTGGGCATAAAATACTCAAAAATACCGGTAAGGAAATTATCCTCTTTGGCAAGTTCGAAGCTGTAATCATCGCCTTCATCTCAGGTAGCCTACTCCTGCTCGCCTCAGTGGTAAAAGGTATACCAACCTCCTTAGTACAAGTAAATGTAGCAGCTATTTTAGGTATAGGCGTCGCCAAAATGGGACACAAAAATATATTTCGCAAAACCCAAGTAAAGCGATTTTTCACAATGTGGATGATTGCTCCTGTTATATCCTTTTTACTCTCTCTACTGTTGATTTTTTTAGCAGATAAAGCCAATTTGCTCTAATAAAATACTTAAAGAATTGTTAAAAAACAGACGAAATGCCTTGTGAATGAGTAAAATCTACCAAAGTGGAAAAGATATACAACTAATTATAAATCAACAGTATACTAAAATGTATAAAATATTTTAATATTAATATAGCGTTAAAATACTAAAACAAGCATACTATATTCAAAAAAAGTAGTATCTTGCGCCCGAATTTTTATGCTAACAAGTGTTTTTACTATGAAAAGAAGTTTATTAAGAATCCCTATTTGCATAGCTCTTACAGGCTTATTGCTCACCAGCTGTGGAGGCAAAAAGTCTGATAGAAATGTATCAAGTGCAACAGGATGGAGAATCAATGCTAAAGAAGGCGGATTCCAATACAACACCGATTTCAAAGATCAAGAAACCGGTCCTGGGCTTGTGCTTATCGAAGGTGGTACTTTTACTATGGGGCAAGTGCAAGATAACGTGATGCACGATTGGAATAACACTCCAACTCAACAACACGTACAATCCTTCTATATGGATGAAACTGAGGTAACCAACAAAATGTATATGGAGTACCTCGATTGGCTCAAACGTGTGTTCCCTCCCGATCAAGAGCAATACCGAAATATATATATAGGTGCGCTCCCCGATACTTTGGTATGGAGAGGCCCCTTGAGCGCTAACGAAGCTATGGTAAACAACTACTTGCGCCACCCTGCTTATGCCGAGTATCCCGTAGTAGGTGTAAACTGGGTTCAAGCAGTACAATTCAGCTCTTGGCGTACCGACCGCGTGAATGAGGCTATCCTCGAACGCGATGGTTACCTCGCCCGTGATGCTCGTTACCAAGTTGATGCGCAAAGTACTTTCAGTACCGATACCTATCTCAATGCCCCTACTCAAACTTATGGCGGTAAAATAGCCGGCGAAATGGGCGGTAAAAACACCAATAAAGATGGTGAACCAAGCTACGCTAAACAAACCAGTGGTGTGCTATTGCCCGAATACCGCCTCCCTACCGAAGTAGAATGGGAGTACGCCGCTAAATCACTCAACGGTATCCGTGAGTACAACTCTTTACAAGGTAGAAAAAAATACCCTTGGGATAGCCAATACACCCGCTCTACTAAACGTAGCACTCGTGGTGAACTCTTGGCTAACTTCAAACAAGGTAAAGGTGACTACGGCGGATTAGCTGGTTGGTCAGACGATAAAGGTGATATCACCGTAGCTGTAAAAACTTACCCACCTAACGACTTCGGTTTGTATGATATGGCTGGTAACGTTGCCGAATGGGTAGCCGACGTATATCGTCCTATCGTCGATGATGAAAAATCCGACTTCAACTACTACCGTGGTAACGTGTATATGAAACACGCTATAGGTGAAGATGGCAAACAAATCGTAGTAACTCCTGAATCAGTAAAATACGATACCTTTCCTAACAGAAAAATCATCGCTCGTAACCTCCCTGGTAACTTGGCTACTGTGCCAATCGACTCTAACGAAACTTACTTGCGTTACAACTTCACACACGCCGATAACCGCAGTTACAACGACGGTGAAAAATCTTCAACTCGTAACTTCCGCAACCAAGGTGGCTTAATGGCTCCAGGTGCTGAGTATACTAACTCTATGTACAACGCCCCTCGCCCTAAAAAACCAGGAAGTGAACTCAATGGTAAAGATTACGACACCTCTAACGACCGTACTTCTCTCATCGACGACGAAGTTCGCGTATTCAAAGGAGGTTCTTGGAGAGACCGCGCTTACTGGATCGACCCAGCTCAACGCCGATTCCTCCCTCAATACATCGCTACCGATTACATCGGATTCCGTAATGCTATGAGTCGTGTAGGTTCTAAATCTAAAACTAATCACCGTACTCCTAAAGGATAAATTTTTAAAACTAATATAGAAAAGTGCTGCAAATAGTAATGTTTGCAGCACTTTTTCTATTATACCTTTCTTTATAATATCTACAAAGTCATATTGGTGTTACTACACTTTGCTAAAATTTTCTGCCTGCACAGCTCACACTAACAAAAAACTTTTGTACTTTTGCATCACAACTGTTAATTATTAATTGTCAATTATTCATTGATGAAAAATCTTTACCAAAAATTCCTCGCCTCTACAGGCGTTTCTACCGATACCCGCAATATTGCTGAAGGTAGTATTTATTTCGCACTAAAAGGGGCTTCTTTCAACGGAAATACCTTTGCCGCCGAAGCCCTCGAAAAGGGAGCTCAATATGCCGTAATCGATGAGGTTGCTTATCAAACTTCTGATAAAATGATCTTGGTTAGCGATGTACTCACTACCCTACAAGAACTCGCTACCTATCATCGTAACACCCTCAAAACTCTCGTGATAGGCATCACCGGTAGCAACGGCAAAACCACTACCAAAGAACTCATCAAATCTGTTTTATCACAGCAGCTGAACGTAGTAGCCACTCAAGGCAACCTCAACAACAATATAGGGGTGCCACTCACTCTGCTTTCTATCAAACCCGAAACCGATATCGCTATTGTAGAAATGGGCGCCAATCACCCTGGCGAAATCGCTTTCCTCTGTAATATCGCCCAACCCGATTATGGCTATATCACTAGCATTGGCAAAGCGCATTTGGAGGGATTTGGCTCTTTCGAGGGCGTTATACAAACCAAAGGCGAACTCTACGACTACCTCAAAGCTCACCAAAAAACTATCATCGCTAATGCCGATAATCCTATTACCGAAGCCCTCTTAGCCGATTATCACAACGAGTATAGTTTCGGGGTAGGTAAAGGGGTGAATGTAGCCGTACAGTGTTTGGGCACTCAACCCGTAACCATACAATTTGAAGATGCCTCCACACAAACTACCGAAGAAGGGGAAAAGGTTGTAATAGAAGGGTTTACCGATGCTCCTACCATAGCAACTTCACATTTAGTAGGCAGCTACAATTTCACCAATATAGCCGCTGCAGTAGCTTTCGGCAAATTTTTCAAACTCTCTAACGAGGCTATAAAAAGAGGTATTGAAGCCTATATCCCGCAGAATAACCGCAGTCAGTTGGTGCAATGGGGCAGCAATACCGTATTGCTCGATGCTTACAATGCCAACCCCAGCAGTATGGCCGCTGCTATCGACAATTTGCTTACAATGAGTGACGAGAAGAAGAAAGTACTCATTTTAGGGGATATGTTTGAATTAGGAAACTACGCTGCAGAAGAACATCAGCGTATAGTAGATAAACTTAAAAATTATGAGTGGGAAGGCGTATATTTGGTAGGGAGTAACTTTGCTAAAACCCAAAGCCCTTATCCGCAATACGAAACTTTCGAGGCTTTCAAAGAGGTCTTCCCTACCCTATCGTTCAACAATTGCCTACTCCTTATCAAAGGCTCACGCGGAATGGCGTTAGAACGTTTAATTCAGGTAAAATAGGTTACAAGTTATAACACTTTATCAAAGTCCAAGGACTTTGACAAAGTCTCTTCATTCACTATTCACTTTTTTTCTTCACTTGAAAAAGCGTGTGGCTATTGCCGCTGCCTAAGTTATCATAGATAGCACTTACTTCCAATCCGGCGCGTTCCACACAGCGTATCATATCACCTGAGTAGTACATCTTGCTGTTGCCATTTGCCATTGCGGTAAAGTAAACACTTATTTGGGTGAGGCAATATGCCCCTGTTTCGTGTTGTTGTCTATCCCAGTAGGCTTCGAGTATGTAAAGCGAGGTATGCTCATCCATTGCAGCTGCAGCACGACTGAGAATGCTCGTTACTTCATCTTCAGAAAAACAATCTAAAAACTGACTCATCCATATTGCATCAAATCCTTTAGGGAAAGGCACCGATGCGTCTAAGAGGTTTGCAGGGTGTCCGGCAATGCGTTCAGCACCTGCTTTGCCAGCGGTATTGGCTTTCATCAACCCTAATTGTTGAGGCAAGTCCATAATGGTTACCTGCACATTGGGGTTGTACTCCACTGTTCTCAAGGCAAATCTACCGGTATTGCCGCCCACATCGAGCAAGGTTTTCACGGGTTGCTTGAAAACGATGTTCAAAGCATCGTCAAACGAATAATCAGAATAATAATGATCGAAGGCGAACCATTTTTCTTGGGCTTTAGGAGGCAGTTGTGAAAGTCCCTCGTAGATAGTAGGCCAAGAGCCAAATACTTTTAATCCTGAAGGTTTGCCCTCGGTAAGAGCCTCTTCGAGGTGGAATAAGCCTTCGTAGCACACCTCTTGTATAAACTCCATATTCACGCGTGTTGTTTTGTCGCGTAACAAAAACCAACCTGCTTTGGTGATAGAAAATCGGTCGTCGTTACTCACAATTACGGTACCTATAGAGAGTGATGCCTCCAAAAGTATTTTCACTGCGTAGTCGCTGAGCTTTGTTTGAGCGGCAACTTCAGCCATTGTAAGACCGTTAGGGGCGTTGCATAACGCTTCCAAAACGCCAAATTTTACCATTAGTTGGGAGATTTGAAAAACAACAGGTCCAAAAGCGATTTCTTGAGCCAAACGCTGAGCCTCAAGGGCTGTTCTCTGTTCTTTAGTGTATTGTTTCTCTAATGCAGGAGTTAAATTCATAAAAGGGTAATGTGTTAATCAGAATCAAGTCGCAAAGATATAAAATAATTACGAATTACGAAGTACGAATGACGAAATATATAATAATGACAAATGACGAGTGACGAATGATGAATGACAAATTACGAAGGACGAAGAATAAATGATTAAAAGGTTTTTATTTTAAAAAGTTTTAATTTCTCTTGTGTTTATAAAAAACTATATTTATATTTGCGGCGTAATTAACAATCATTTATCAAACTCAAAGTATGAAACGATTACTATTTTTAGTAATGGCACTTCTTCCTCTTGCTATTACTCACGCACAAAACACCTATAAAGGTACTTTACTAAACGAAAAAGGAGAACCTATTTTTGGTGCTAACGTTATCCAACTTACCCTCCCCGATTCTACAATGGTAAAAGGAGCTATTAGCGATGACAAAGGTCATTTTGAACTGCCCGACAACGCCCAAGGTAAGCCTTCAGTACTCAAAATTACCCATTTGGAGTACAAAGAAAAAGTTTTTATCCCTTCGTCTAACGATTTAGGCAGCATTTCCTTACAAAAATCAGTAAATGAACTCGGTGAAGTAGTGGTTTCGGCGCATCGCCCTGTGATGAAACAACAAGGTACCGTAATTACTGCCGATGTAGCGGCTTCTTCATTGAAAAACATCCCTAAAGTAGACCTTTTGCTCTATTTCTTACCTGGGGTATCAATGTCGTATACCTCTTATGGCGTAGAAGTATTTGGCAAAGGAAAACCTTTGTTCTATATCAACAACAAGCGGGTGCGCGATATGAACGATGTGTACCGCCTTTCTCCCAAGGAAATAGACCGCATTAGCTTGGAAACGCAACCAGGTGCTGAATACGACAACAGTGTGGGGGCGGTGATTCACATTTTTCTCAAAAAGAAACAAGGCGACGGTCTCAGCGGTGGTGTGAGCGTGGAAAGTCGGTTTAAAAAAGGACAAGAAGGCTTTGTGGATGCTCACCTAAACTACCGTTCAGGCAATACCGATGTTTTCTTCTCAACACACACAGATGTCTATCACAACTTCAAACGCGAAAACAATCAAGAGTTGAATGTGCATACCCAAGCCAACAATTGGCAAGTGCACACCGATGAAATAGTGAAAGATAACACTCGTCGTTTCTATGCTAAAACAGGTTTCTCTCACGAAATCAACGATAAACATTCATTGGGGGCAAGTGTGTGGATGACTACAAGTCCGCTATCGGGGCGTAATGTTACCGAGCAAAACACAGCTACTTACCGCAATGGAACCCTTACCCAACAAGGATTGAACACTTTCGACCGCCTCAACAAGGATACACGCCTCAATGCCAATGTGTATTACGATGGCAAACTTTCCGATAAACTCAAGTTGCAAACCGATGTATTCTATGCGGGTGCTTCCTCTAATTATCGTTCTGATATTGTAGAGCGCAACCTCACCACACCTTCTCAGCGCAATATCAACACCCATTCGGATGCGCAATCACACTTGTGGACGATGAAAACCAATCTCACGCAACGAGTAGGTAAAGGCTTGTTAGGTTATGGTGTGGAAGCCAGCACCCTATCGCGCTACGACAATTATAAAGACAATATCAGTACTCCTACCGATATTGACAACAAGGAAACACAATCGGCTGCTTTTGCGAGTTATTCGTTCCCTTGGCATAAAACCAAATGGAAGATAGGGGCGCGCTATGAATATACCGATTTTGGTTATTTTGAAAACGATGTGAAGAACGATACTAAAAGCCGTAGTTACAAGCACTTGCTCCCTAATATTTCGGTAGCATTCCCTTGGCATAAAACCGAATGGTCGTTTAGCTATGCCAAAAAAATCACTCGCCCTGCCTTTTATGAACTTTCCGACCGTTTTACGTATGAAACTCCTTTTCTCTACAATCGCGGTAATACCGATTTGCAACCACGCCTAAGTGATGATTTTTCACTCTTGCTTACTTATCAAATCGTTTCTCTATCAGTAGATTATTCATTGGTACACAATGGCTTTTTTGAAGATTACCAATTGTCGCGTACCCTGCCTAATGTAGTAGAGCGCTACATTCACAATTTTGGTGATTACCAAAGATTGAAGTTAGGACTTTCGGCTTATTACCAAATAGGGCGTTGGGTACCAAAACTCGATTTGATGTACGGCAAACAGTTTGCTAATGGCGTTTTTGAGAACAACCAACCCGTCTTTGGAGCTGAGTTGATGAACCAATTTAGCCTAAGCGACAATGCCAATCTCTTTTTAATGATGGTATATCGCAGTAAAGGAAGTAAGGATACTGCTTATGGTTATAAACCTCAAGGAATGGTAATTTTGATGTTTTCACATTCTTTCCTCAACAAATCATTGGAAGTGTATGGAGGTGTAATGGATATTTTTAACCAAATGGGAACTTATGACAGATTTCAAAATCCTTATGTTACTAATAATAAGCATTTTGATAGCAATACACGTTCATTTCGCATTGGGTTAGAGTACAATTTCAATGCTACTCAAAGCAAATACAAGGGTCAACAAGCCGATGGTGACCAGAAAAACAGAATGTAATTATTTACTACAGGTGCGAGCCGCACGGGCAAAAGCCCGTGCGGCTCGCACTATTTTTATTTCTGAAATTCCCCTACCATTATGCGCCCACCACTTTCTGGTGAATTTCCTCGAAAGAATATGCCTTCGGTCACCAAAAATTCATCTTTATAAAAGCCAAAAGTACTTTGTAAGATAGAAAAGCCTTTTACATTATGTATTTTCCAAGTTTTGCCATAATCATAAGAAAAACGAATTTCGGGAGAGGTACCTAAGGCTGAATAGTCGCAAATAAAATTGTTGTATCTGTAATGTTTTCGCCTATTATCCTTATTGATAACATACAACAACTCTTCATCTAAATTATAAATCCTTTTCTCATACTTTTCCTCATCATCTTCATTCTTTACTTGCTGTAATGTTAGTGGAGTATCATCTTCTTCAAATACCATAGAAGAGAAATAGTCGTATTTATTTTTGAGTTTCTTATATAACTTTTCTTGTTGAGAGATGACATTGTAAATATACAAATCATTGTTTTTCATATAAATCAAATCTCCATTCTGATTGATAGGATAAGTAGGTATATTTTTAATTGCTTTGGGTATTTCATACATTTTGCTTCGGTTTGATATATCCATTACATATTTATTTTCTTTGTTGTCATACATAATATATCTGCCGTCAAAAATACCATACCATATATTTGATTTTCTATTATACCCATCTATTTTTTCCACTTTAAGTGTTTTATTGTTAAATAGATAAATAAAACGATGCTCTCCCGAAGTCTTTATAATGCAGTAGTCCTCAGTTTTGTAAAAACTATCAAAGTAGCTTCCTTCTAAGGGGATTTCCTTATAGGTTTTACCTTTGTCGGTAGAGATAAAAAGTACCGCTTGTTTTTCTAAAATTTCAGGATCAAAAGCTCGCAAATCTTTTTCTGCTCCCAATAAAATAGTGTGGCTGTTGATTACTGCAATGCCATTTATCTCAATAGCTGCCCCTGCATTAAAATAACCTTCATATACTTTTTGTTTGTACAAATCCATAAAGTTGTATTGAGCAGTCCATTTCATATTGTCGTCTTTGGGTGTGAACATAGAACAAGAGGTTAGGAATATGGCTATGAGTAAAAATAATAATGTTCTTTTCATAAGAATAGGTTTTTCTGCAAATATAGAACTAAAAAGCAAAAAATCAATACTTTTTATTCTTCTTCTCTTCTATAATTTAAACAATCACAAGGAAATTTTTTTATATAGTAATCACTCTGAAAATTACAATCTTTCAAATTTATTGTATATTCTCCTTTTTGAAAATGTAGGTTTTGAATGAGGATTTGTTTCCTTTTTTCTAAACTTAGGGTAATACTCATAGTATCTTTTTTATAAACGTGTTTAAACTTTTTTGAGGAACTTGGAGATAAACCCTAATAGGAGCATTCCAATCCAAGTTACATCAAGATATTCGTATTTCATTATCAAACCTTTATATCCGTCAAGCCAACCATTTGCTTGTTCAATTTTAAACCTATTTTTGTACAATTCTTCATCAAAATAAACATCTGGTTGCTCTCCATTTCGAGGATTAGGTTTAATGTTTGCTATAATTTCTTTGCTTTCTAAAAAATCTCTCACAGATTTGCTGTCAAATCCTGCATCAGCATTGAGAAACAAACCTTTGTATTCTATTCCTGCTTCTTCTAATAAAGCTAAGATTTCTTTTAGTACTTCTTCTATTTCATATAAGTCATTGTGATTTCCAGCTTTAGGACTCCCCATTGCTATCATTTGCCCTTTATTATCACAAAAAAAATGCTATTTGTGGTTATGGCTTTTTTTCTTGCTTGATAACCTGCAGACTCTCCTTTTTGCCGACAACGTGTATGACTACCATCCAATTGTAGCCAAATCAAAATTACTTTTAAATCCTCCTTTTCCTACACTTAAAAAGGGAATAATCCAATTATTTATTGTATCTTTGCACAAAGTTCCTGAATTTTGGTGTTCTTTTTTTTTCAAACACAAAATTACTAATTTTCGGGAACTTTTACTTTATTATAGAAATAAGTTTAAACAGCTTCAATATAATGGACTATTCTCATTTAGTAAAAGATCCTGTATCAGGCAACGCACGAAGTCCTATAAATCGTTTTCAACTATGGAAATGGCAGTGGGAAACTATACGAAAACATTATTTATTAAAATAAATCTCTTATGAGGAAAATATTATTATACATTGTAGTATTAACAATAAATCATATGATGGCACAAGAAAACAAAAATTCTTTAAAAGATACAATTATGTTCGAAAAATTTGATTTTAACCTATGGAATACAAGGTACAAAGATTTCGAGAAAGATCCTAAATATGGAGATTATTACAAATTAAAAGATGGATCTTCTTTCCGCCCTTTTTATGGAGGAAAAGGCTATATCTTTTATGATGTAATTCCTCCCCTACCAGCCTATTACCATTATTTTTATGATTACTATGAAAATGGTAATCTTAAAGCCTATGGTAAATATGCAGGTATGCAGGTAGTAAAAATAGGTGTTTGGCATTACTTTGATGAGAATGGCAAAGAAACTCAAGTGAATGAAGAAGCAAAATTAGGTAAATGGACATTTAATGCTATTTTAGAGGTATTGCATAAAGATGGCGTTATTGATCTCTACACAGGTAAAAATAGGGATTGGGATAAATTATATATTGAATTTAAAAATAATAACAGAGAGGTAGCTGTTATCGTTTTTAAAGAAAGAATAGATATATTGATAGATACTTATTACGAATATATATTTAACTGCAAAACAGGAAAGTACACTCGTAAAGAGTACGAACGTTATAATGAAAATGCTAAGGAAATGCCTACACTTCCTCCTTTGAAAAATAGTAAAAAGAATAAACGTAAAAGAAAAAATAGCATATCAATAAGTGAGGAAGAGTACCAAGACCTTCAGATTTTACAATGCAAAACAATTAATAATAACAATAAAGCTGAATGTTTAAAAGATAGAGTTATGTTTGAATATTTTGATTTTGAATTACACAATAGAAACTATGAGGGATATGATAAGGAAATCGGAAATCCTCATTTCTATAAAGCAAAAGATGGTAATTTATTTAAAGGGGTAAACTTTGGAGGAGAAAACATATACTACATAGTAATCCCAAAAAAACCAGCTTATTATAGGTATATGTATTATTACTACCCTAATGGGAAACTACGAAAGTATGGAAAATATGCTGGGATGGGAGGAAATACTATGATTGGAACATGGTGTTATTATGATGAAAATGGAAAATTGGAACAAATAGATGAAGAGAGAAAATTTGGTAAATGGAGTTTTGAAAAAATATTAGGTATATTAAACAACGACTCTTCTATTAATTTAGAGACAGGAAAAAATAGAGAGGCTGACAAGCTATATTTTGAATTTGATAAAATAAAACATATATGGATAGTAACTGTTGTTAAGAAAGTTTTACATGATATTATTGATGTTTATTATGAATATATTTTTGATTGTACAAGTGGAAAATATGTTCGGAAAGAGTATGAAAGATATAATAATGCTGCTGGAGGATTTGAATTGCCTCCATTAAAAAACAGCAAAGAACAGCAAGAAAATTCAACTTCCCTCTTCATAGAAGAAACTACCCCTCCTAAAGAGTTAGGCGTGCCTTATAAACAAGGCGGCTATTACCCTGCTGGCACTTACCGCCTTTATAACGATAGGGCTTTCACTAAAAAAGAGTGGGAACTATATGTAAAAACACGCCCTTGGTGGGAAAGGTTATTTCTAAGTTAATTTAAAACTTAATCATTATGCCACAAATCATCACTAATACCGCAGAACTCATTTGCAATCAAGGTACTGCAAAAAGTAAACTCAATGTTACAAGTCAAGATTTTGTAACTATTGAGGGTAAAGCTATGGCTACTGAGGAAGATAAACCCCCTGCTGGCGCGAGCTTGTAGCTCGTGCCTACTATAATAAGAGCGTGTCGCTCATTCCTTATCAATTACTGTAAGTTCCAGTAGTAAGTGCAATTTTTAAATATCAATTTTTGAGATAAAACTTATCTTTTTTCAAAAAGACTTCATCAAAGAAAGAAATGTCTTTTATTTCAATACGATATATAATATTGTACGTTGCTTCGGGAGGATTATAAGATTGAATGGAAAACACCATTTTTTTATGTGTTTGCGGATTCTGATAAATATAGTTACTCTTTTTGGTGTCTTTAGCTTGAAAAACAGAATCATAGAAAATATTTCCTAATTTTTCTGTTAATTCAGGAAAGGAAATAAGGTATTTAGTCTTATCATAACAGACTTTCCCTTTTATTACACTATACCTACTATGGATAGATAAATCTAATGTATATACTTTTTTATCTCCTTTTTTATAAAAAGTTAGTGATGCTTCACCATCATATTCATCCCCTTTTAAATTAGCATAAACTATTTTTTCTTTGGCGAATCCTGCTAAGTTATTCTTCTTTTCTATAGGAAGAAAATTTATCTTTTCAGAAGGTATACTTTGAAAAATATAAAGTATTTTTTCTCCTTCAGGCTCTTCTTTGGTTGCTTCTGAGCAAAAATTAAGCAATACATCTATTAAATGTATAGAGTCTTGTGCCTTTAAAGAGAATGAGATATATAGAAATAGAATAATCAATATTCTTTTTTTCATTGTTTTATGCAATTTTTGTTACTGAAGCTTGTAAGTTCCTCAAAAAAGTTTAAACACGTTTTATATTATAAATTAATGTGAGTTCAACGTAAGTAATGTAAAATATTTTTAATCTCCCACAAAGCGAGCTGTGAGCCCTCGCGGACTTCCTCCAAAGGGGGAAATGCGATGCAAAAGCGATAAAATTCTGTTAATCAGGGATTATTGTTTTTCAACTCTTGATTCATATTCATAATAAAGATTTTAGAAAATCAAACCAATGCAAATTATCTGTAAAAAGGGCTATTAGAATAATTATCCATAAATAAAAAAGTAAGAATTATCGCTATTTGAAAGCATAAATTTACTCCAATAGGGATCAAATCAACCCTCCTACTTTTAGAATGACTACAAATCATATTTTATTGTTTATCTTTTAATTGTTTACCCAAGATGGTTAGTCGGTATTTTTGTAACTTACTACTAGGTCTCTCGGGAATAGTCATTTCTATAAATCCTTGTTCCAATGCAGGTTTTAAATATTTTAATCGAAAGTTTTCCCTATGAGAAAGTCCTAACATATCTTGTATTTCTTGTCTATCCATCTCTTTGGATAGTATTTCAATCAATTCTTTGACTTGCGCGGTATCCTGCGCGGTAGCAGGAAATATCATTCGTAAAAAATTCTCTGTAAACTTGAAACATTCTTTTCCATAACTTCTATCGCCCATTCCTCTATCAAGTGCAATTTTTCAGATTCCTTTTTGATAGAATAAATCTTCAGGTGATGAAGTTTGTACATCGTAACGTATTAACAAAAATCCTTTTGTTTTTATAGCCTTCCCTTTTTCTTTACGCGCAGGTGAAATGATTTTAATTTTTTTAAAAATAGAGGCTATTTCTTCTTTTATAACATCTTCATCAAATCCTTGTATATAACTAATAGCTATTTTCCTTTTTTTGATTACAAAATCTACAAAAAAACAACCTTGTACGTGTCCTTTTAAATGAACTACACAATATAAAAGGTCTTTAAAATAGTGTTTGTACTCATCACTATCTTTACAGAAAACAGCAGGTGTTGGGCTTCCTTTAGAAAGTAAAGAGCCATTGAGATAGTTCGTTACAATTAAGGTGTTTGTTTGTTGTCCGTTAACAACTTCTCCTTTCACGAGTAAATCGGGCAATACCATTATAGCCTCTTCCTTATCTTGTGCTTGCATAAGGAGCGGAAACAAACAGAGTATAAATAGGAGTTTTTTCATAATAATATTTGTTCTACAATGTTTATAATATTAAATTTAAGGCAAGATTACTATCTCTTCAAAATCTTCAGGTAAGTAAGTTTGCACATCAAAACGTATTAATAAAAAACCTTTTGTTTCTATGGGCTCTCCTTTTTCATTACGTGCAGGAGAAATATTTTCCAACAGCGTATCAAAAATAAATTCTATACTTTCTTTTATTGTATATTTATCAAATCCCTCTATATAACTAATCGTTATTTTCCCTTTTTTAGAAATGACAAATTCTACAAAAAAACAACCTTGTACGTGTCCCTTTAAGTGTGTAATATCATATAAAATCCATTCAAAACTTTTTTTATACTCATTGAGGTCTTTACAAAAAACAGCAGGTGTTTTACTTCCTTTAGAAAGTAAAGAGCCATTAAGATAGTTGCTTATAATTAAGGTGTTTGTTTGTTGTTCGTTGATAACTTCTCCTTTCACGAGCAAATCAGGCAAGACCATTATAGCCTCTTCCTTTTCTTGCGCTTGCATAAGGAGCGGAAACAAACAGAGTAAGAATAGGAGTTTTTTCATACGTTTTAGATATAAAAGTGATTTACAATTTACTGAAAATCAAGCGTTATTCAATTATTCTAAAAGAGGGTGTGTGTTCATTAGATTTTTCTTCCAAATTTAGAACAATCCTCAAATAAATTTCAGTTCTTTTATCATATAGGTTATGCAATTTCATTCTTGAGATAATTCTAATAATCTCATAATGAATTCTTTTGTCAGAAGAATCTTTAATAAATGAAATACGGGAGGTTGTATTGTCTTTTTGTAAAACAAAACGACATAAGACTTCTTCTTTTAATTCATCATAAAAATATTTTATATTGATATTATCCTTGAATTCCCTAAAAAACTGCTCAAAAAGAGTCTTTTCATTTTTATTAAGATTGTTATTAGAATAAAATATGGTATCTCTTTTCACTAAAATATCAGGTAAAACTACTAAAGGCGTTTTTTGCGTAAAATTCTCTACAACAGTTTGTGCTTGCAAAAAACCGACAAACATAAAGAATGACAAAAATATGATTTTCATTTCTTTTTAGTGTTTTTTAGTTTATAATTCCTCTTTTTCTTTTTTAGAGGGTAATACTCATTGATATAATGATCTTCATCGTTACCCTCTGTTATACATACATTGCCACCTCCTATTTCTTTATCAAATAGAATCTCTCCTGTGTTGGCATCTATACTTATGGTTCTACTAAACCAAGCATAGAAACTAGGAATCGTTATAATGTAAACGGGGATTCTATTTTCGTCATAATCATATCTGCTTACAAATATTCGATACTGTGGTGGGTTTATATCTATAGATAATTTTTCTTTAGCTATTTCAATAAGTTTTTCGATAGATATTTTATACATCTTCTCATAGTTTTCTTCTTTAATTAAGTTGCCTTGTTCGTCATATTTTTTTAAAACTAACATAGTACTTTTAAATTCTTTTATGTAAGTAATGCAAACTTTAGTTTTGGGAGAGTAAGCATATCTTTCAGTAAAGGCATTATTTATGGAAGAAATGTTTATATTTAAAATGTCTTTATATTTTAATATGTACACTTTTTTATCTCCTTTTTTTAGACGTCTTTCTTCTTTAGAGAAATCTCCTGCTTTTTCCCAGTCGTTGAACTGTTCTTCATTAAAATACTTCATATTGGAATCTTGTGCCTCGCATATCAGACTCAACAATAGGAATATGTATAATACGCGTTTTTTCATTTCGTTAAATAGAATGTTACACATTTTCGGACAAATGTATAAAAAAACACTGAAACTTCCTAATTTTGTTAATTCATAAAATATTTGTACATTTGCACTTATAAACATCTAAACAATAAAAAATCCAATCAATGGCAAAAAACGATAAAGAACTTTCGCTTCAAGATCAGAAAAAAGAAGCCCTTAAGCTCACACTTGCTAAGTTAGACAAGACTTATGGCAAGGGTATTGTGCGCGCTTTGGGCGACAACCCTATAGAAGATGTAGAGGTCTACTCATCAGGCTCTATCGCCTTAGATGCTGCTTTGGGAGTAGGCGGATACCCTAAAGGTCGCGTGATAGAAATCTACGGACCTGAATCATCAGGTAAAACAACGCTCACCCTTCACGCTATCGCCGAAGTACAAAAAGCTGGCGGTACAGCGGCATTCATCGATGCGGAACACGCTTTTGATCCTGTATACGCCAAAAACGTAGGGGTAAATACCGAAGATTTGCTCGTTTCTCAACCCGATAGCGGTGAACAAGCCCTTGAAGTAGCCGATGCCCTTATCCGCTCTAACGCTGTAGACCTTGTAATCATCGACTCGGTAGCGGCACTTACCCCTAAAGCCGAAATTGATGGCGATATGGGCGACTCTAAAATGGGGGTTCACGCACGACTAATGTCGCAAGCACTCCGGAAAATTACGGGTAGCATTAGCAAAGCTAAATGTATAGTAATTTTTATCAACCAATTGCGCGATAAATTAGGTGGAGGAATGTACGGTGGTCCTACCGAAACTACTACAGGGGGTAACGCTTTGAAATTCTACTCATCAGTACGTCTTGAAATACGCAAAGATGGCGGTGCACAAGGTAGTGCTGCTATCAAAGACGGCGATGGCAATATTATAGGTAATAAAACCAAAGTGAAGGTAGTGAAAAACAAAGTTGCACCTCCGTTTAGAATGGCTTATTTTGACATTATGTTCGGGGAAGGTATTTCAAAAGAAAGTGAGCTATTAGAAATAGGTGTTGCTTCCGATATTATAGGCAAAAGCGGTGCTTGGTTTAGCTATGGTGATAGCAAACTCGCTCAAGGTCGTGATGCAACCCTCAGCTTGTTGCGTGACAACCCTGAATTAGTAGAGGAAATAGAAAAGAAAGTAAGAGAGTGGTTGAAAGCTGGTGGAGACCCATTTGCTAAACCTAAAAAGGGCAAAAAAGGCGCTGCTGCCAAAGGCAAAAAGGATTTAGCTGAAGATATTGAAGAAGAGGAAGAAGTATTTGACGACGATGAACTTTTAGAAGAAGACGACGAATAGCTATAAAAAAACTCAGGGCTCAACACCCTGAGTTTTTGTTTATTTAAGTTTTTCGTTGTTGTGATGGCGATCGTGATCACGCTCGGTTTTGCGGAGCATTTTTTTATCAAAAGCGTCTTGCAAATCGATGCCGGTTTGGTTAGCCAAACAAAGTACTACAAACACTACATCGGCGAGTTCTTCACCTAAATCTTTTTGTTTATCGCTTTCTTTTTCGGACTGTTCTCCATAACGACGAGCAATGATACGGGCTACTTCACCTACTTCTTCAGTGAGTTGAGCCATATTGGTAAGCTCGTTGAAATATCTCACTCCGTGTTCTTTAATCCAATTATCTACTTCTAATTGTGCATTTTTGATGTTCATCTTTTTGTTGTTTTGGAATGCAAATTAGAAAAGCACTGCTCTTGGGAGAGCAATGCTTTTCTAAAATTGTTGTAAAAATACTCTAACTGTGAATTTAAAATTAGTTCGTCCACATATCCTGCTCTCTGTCGCGAATCTTTTCTTTGATTTTATCAGCTTCTAAGAGTTGTAAGAGAGCATTATCGGGTATATAATCCTTGATTTTTCTATCGCCGTAAACGTTAGCTTCTTGGTAGATTACCGAGCTAAACATACGAGCGTTGAGCAAGTGGTCGAAAGACATTGGGCGAGCGTCGTTCTTACGGTTGAAAGTTTTAGCTTCGTGCAAAATGTCGCGCACTTGAGGATAGAATACCCAGAATAAAGGTACTAAAGCCGACATTGTAGAGTCATCGGAATCGATAAAGTTTACATCGGGAGCTACAGGAGCTAAGGCGAGCAAACGATATTTGAGTTCTCCTTGACGTTTGTCGAAATACCAGATACCTCTGATATGATACTGAGCGATATCGGCGGATTCTAAGTTTCTACGAGTGATGTACTCATCGGGGAGGGCTTCACCTGCGTTGAGCAAGTTGTAACCTTCGTCTAAGGTATCGATTTTAGAAAGAGAAGCCTGAATAGACTCAGCGGTTTTTGTTTGAGTAAAATAAGAATCTACGTACAAATCCTTGATTTTACCATTTTTGATATTTTTCAATAGTACATCGTATAGGGAACGACGGTAAGCATCTACTTCCAAGGTGTCGGTAGGGAAAAGGAGAGGAAAGTTAGCGCGCTCGTTGAGGTCGATTACTTCCCAAACTTCTACAGACCAAAGGATGTCGCGGTCGTCAACATACCCATAAGGGAGAGGCTTATCGTTATCCGCTTGTATTTGAGCTTCAGTTTTTACTCCTATTTCACTAGCTACTTTGGCATTAAGTATATTTACCTGAGCAGAGGAGATCTGAAAAGCAAATACTATGATCAATAGTACTATAATCTTCTTCAATTGTAACATAAAAATTCTGTTAGTTTGTTATTTCAATAATGATAGGTGATACTGGAGGTAATTTCAAGCTTGAGTTACCAACGATACTAGCTTTGATGTCAAACACTTGTATCTTATCACCGCGTTTAGCTCTTGATACGGCTGCGCGAGCTTGTTCATTAAATTTACCACCTTTTACGATGATACTTGGTTGACCAGGAATAAACACTTTGAACTCATTTACTTGGAGTTTCAAGTCGAAATCGAAGTCTTCAAGTACGGCCATTACAGGTAATACACCAACGTTTTGTTTAGGCAATTTAGCGTCTCCTATCATACCGCCCATACTACCAGAGGCACGTGGGATATTTTTGATACGGAACAATTTAGAAGAGCTAAAGCGTTGACCGTCGATTTCACCACTTACAGAAATGGTTACTTCTTTACCTTGACCAGGACGCATTACCCAAGCACTACCAGATCTTGAAAGACCAGGAGCTGAAGCAGAAATTTTGTTGTTAGGCACACCAGGCATAGAGATAGTGATAGGGTTATCAACACCGCGGTATACTACGTTCATCTTATCGGCAGAGATAACTGCTGAGTTAGGTCTAGGGATGGTAGAGAATGATTGTGCTACAGGCACTGCGATACGTTTGCCATCTTCATCGAAGTAGAGGTTACCAGTAATTTTGTGTTCACCGGCATTACCTGCACCTACATTCAATTTCACACGACCATCTTCGATAGTATAATCACTTGGTCCTAATTTTCTACCGTCTAATGAAAGTTCTACGGAGTTAGGGCGGGTAGTAGGATCTTTTCTACCTAAAACGATAGCACCGTCGAATTTTTCACCTTGATAGAAAGCACCTTTACCTTGCTCGAGCAAAGTAGTATAGTTAGTCATTGATACTTGAGTTTTCAATTGACCTTCCAACGCTTTAGAAACGAACTCTTGTTGTACTGATAAGATATCAGATTGCATCATAGAGAATTTTGCTAAAGTAGCGATGTAAGGGAAACCTTCGAAGTTGAAGTTCAACCATTTGACGGTGTTACCATCTCTATCTTTTACTGCATCGGTATTAAAGTTATCTTTAACTTTTTTTGCGATATCAGCATAAGCTGGGTTATCACCTAACACTTTTAATAGGGCTTCGCGATAGTTTTTGATGTTTTCTACGAATTTTTTACCTTCGGTAGCGCCTTCGGCAAAGAATAAGTGATCAGTATAATCAGATTTATCCATTGCTTGGTAATCTTTTTCGTTTACCTTTTTATCACTTTGCCCGATTTCTTTTTCAAGACCATCTTTAAGACCTTGTACATAGTTGAACAATTCGTCGGAAATGGATTTGATTTGCTTAGATTGCTCGTTGATTTGGGCAAACTGAGCGGGACTTTCGCTTGCTTTGAGCGCTAGTTGTTCCATCGCTGAGCTAATTCCCTGAGTATCGCGTTTATTTGATACTTCAAATTTTTGATTTACTAACCCGAAAGCATCTAGTACTTGTTTTCCCATATTGAGTGCGATCATTGCGAGGAAGACAAGATACATCAGGTTAATCATCTTCTGTCTATTGCTTAATTTTCCACCTGCCATAAGCTATTTTTTTAATAAGTTAATAAATAATTACTCTTATCGTGCACCGCTCATTGCAGATAACATTCCTCCATAGATTGTGTTCAAAGATCTTAGGTTATCTTTGAAAGAAAGCATCTGTTGATTCAAAGAATCAAGATTTTCGGCAATTCCTGCTTGTGCAGACACTTGTCTTTCGGTTCTTTCTAATTGTAATTTGTAAAGGCTGTTGAGAGATTCTAAGTTAGAAGCAGCTTCAGAAAGTTCTTCTCCGTATTTGTGAGTAGCCACCATAGTATTGGTTACAGGAGCGATTTCTTTACTTGCTTCGGCGAAATTTTCGATAGATCTACCCAAGGAACGCATTAAGTTTGCATCGATCTTAGCTTCGGCTAAGATATTGTCTAACTTTTCAGACAAAGACTCTCTGATGAGTTTGTCGTCTTGGCTTTGTTGTGCCATAACTCCTTGACGAGACAAGGGAGCGCCACCTTTAAGTTCTGGGTAAACTAAAGACCAATCTAAATCTTCTTCTTGAGGCTCAAAAGCTGACATAAAGAAGATTACAGCTTCAGTTCCCATACCTACTGCTAAAAGGAAACTACCGCTCATACCTAAGATATCTGCGTGCAAAATTTTAGCTAAGGCACCAACGATTACGATTGAGGCACCAATACCATAAGCGTATTGAAAAATTGTTTTTGTTACTTTACTTCCTGCCATAATACTTTAATTATTAAATAAATGTTGTTAAATTAGTTTGATTTGTTTTACTTTTTTGATTATTATCTATAACCTCTTGCGGATTTAGCTTGTTGTTTTTCGCTAACACCCATAAAGTCTTGAACGGTACGGAAACCGATGTAGCTACGAGCTGAATCTTGATATTCGTAATCACGAGTATTTACTTGTAGCATAAAAGCGACGTCTTTCCAAGAGCCGCCTCGTATTACTTTACGACGGTTGCTATCGTCGAGAACGTTAGGGTTCATAGAAGACATATACTCATAAGAGTTAGGGTCGTAAGAGGTGTTAGTCCATTCGGATACGTTACCAGCCATATTATATAGGTTATATCCGTTAGGTTCGTAAGATTTAGCTTCTACGGTGTAGAGAGCGTTATCGGAGGCGTAGTCGCCGCGCATAGGTTTAAAGTTCGCGAGGAAGCAAGCTTTATCGTCGTAAGTATAGGGGCCTCCCCAAGGGTAAGTTGCTCCAGATAATCCACCGCGAGCGGCGTATTCCCACTCGGATTCAATAGGAAGGCGGAAAGAGTTAACGGTGTAATCACCTTTGGATTTTTGATAAGAGTTTTTGTTCAAGGTACGCCATTCGCAGAAAGCCTTAGCTTGGATCCAGCTTACGCCTACAACGGGATAGTCGCTATAAGCTTCGTGCCAGAAGTAGTCGTTGTGCATAGGCTCATTATAAGAATAGTTGAAGTCGCGAATCCATACGGTTGTATCGGGGTATACTTTCACGATTTCTTCTTTGATGAAGTCTTTACGGTTACCTCTCTTACGAGCGGCTTTATCCATATCGAGCCATTGGTATTTGAACTCGAATTTTTGGACGTCCATAATGCGTTTGCCGTTGTAAGCTTCTTCTTCGGGCAAATACATTTTGTCCATTACTTCGGAGTAGTACTCGTCTGGGAATTTGTTTACGTCCCAAATGAGGGCTACTTTTTTGTTTAGTTTTCGCGCTTTATCATCACCGTAAGTGTTTTGGAGGTACTGTTGCCAAGCGTTCATTTTTTCGGTATTGGCGTCGAGATAGGCGTATTCACCTATTCCGCCACTTCCTGGTCCTTGGCCTGTTTGTTCAGCCATATCGGCTAATTGTGTACGGATGATAGAATCGCGTACCCAATTGACAAACTGGCGGTACTCGCTATTTGTGATTTCGGTTTCATCCATATAGAAAGAACCAACGCTCACAGTTTTGATTGTTGCGTTTAAACTCGCAGTTTTATCATCATCGGAACTACCCATAATGAAAGAACCACTCGGGATGAGCGCCATACCGTAAGGGGTAGGTTGCTTCCAGCTCTTACCTCTTACTCCTACGAGCTCTCCCTTGCCATCGCCACTTCCGCGTTTACAAGCAGACATTGTTAAAAGCACAAGTAGCACTACGATTATTCTTCTTGCCATAAACATTGTTTAAATTCACATTTAATTAGGGCGCAAACGTACGCATAATTTTTTACACACGCAAAAAAAATTCACTATTTATTTCTATAAACTATAAAATTTAACAATATCTTTACATTTTAAAGGATTAAAGGGCTTCAAATGTAAAAAAAGATTAAAAGAAAAGTTCATTTTTTTGTGTATTTTAGTCTTTTAAATTTAGTTTTTTTACTCCCATATTCCACAAGGTGAAAGCTTGCAAATCGGCGTTTTGTTCAATAGTTTTGCTTACGGGAGTTCCGGCGCCGTGCCCTGCATTAGTTTCTATTCTTATCAAGATAGGGTTGTTGCCTGTTTGTTTAGCTTGGAGTTCGGCGGCGAACTTAAAGCTGTGTGCGGGAACTACTCTATCGTCGTGGTCGCCAGTAGTGATGAGGGTTGCGGGGTAACTGACACCTTTTTTTACATTATGGAGTGGTGAATAGGCTTTTAGGTATTGGAACATTTCTTTGCTATCGTTAGCAGTACCATAGTCGTAAGCCCACCCAGCACCAGCGGTGAAGGTGTGATATCGCAACATATCGAGTACTCCGACGGCGGGCAGGGCAACTTTAAATAAGTCGGGGCGTTGCAACATTGTAGCGCCAACGAGTAGCCCTCCGTTAGATCCTCCTTTGATAGCGAGGTATTGTGGGGAGGTATATTTTTCGTTTACGAGGTACTCGGCGGCGGCTATAAAATCGTCGAAGACGTTTTGTTTTTGCATTTTGGTACCTGCATTGTGCCATTGTTTACCATATTCACCTCCTCCACGCAAATTGGGTACTGCATACACATCACCGAGTTCCATCCATACGGCATTGGCGACGCTGAAGGTTGGCATTAGGCTGATGTTGAATCCGCCGTAACCATATAATAAGGTGGGGTTTTTACCGTTGTGTTTGATTCCTTTTTTATAGGTAATCATCATTGGTATTTTGGTGCCATCTTTAGAGGTGTAGAATACTTGCTTGGATTCGTAGTTATTGGGGTCGAAGGCGATATTGGGTTTCCAATAGAGCTGTGTATCGCCTGTAGCTAAGTCCATTTTGTATATTTGGGTAGGATAGGCGTAATTGGTGAAAGAGAAATAGGTGTGAGTTTCTTGTTTTTTGGCGTGGAAACCAGCGGCTGTACCTATGCTGGGGAGTTTCACATCGCGTACTAACTCACCTTTATAGTTATATTGTTTTATCTGCGAGAGGGCATCGACCATATAGTGTGCGAAGAAATAATGCCCTGTTGCGGTGATACTCAATACGTTTTTGGTTTCGGGGACGACATCTTGCCAATGTTCGGGTTGTGGTTTGGCGGCTTCGGTTTTCACTAATCGTCCGTTAGGGGCATTGAGATTGGTTTCAAAGAATAGGGTTGATCCGTCGTTATCAATGAAATGGGTATCGGCATTGAAATCGTTCGTAATGGTTACTAAAGGGGCTTTAGGGTTTTTGAGGTCTTTTAAGAAGAGTTTGTTACCTGAGGTATTTACTGCCGCTGAGATGATTAGGTAATGGGCATCTAAAGAGACTACTCCTGATACATAGCGATATTTTTCGGCAGGAGTGCCTCCAAAGATGAGGGCATCATTTTTTTGGGGTGTACCGAGTTGGTGGTAGTAGAGTTTATGTTGGTCGGTTTTAGCTGATAGTTCACTTCCTTTGGGTTTATCATAACTGGAGTAGAAGAAGCCTTCGTTGCCTTTCCAAGCAATAGAGCTGAACTTGATATCTATTAAGGTGTCGCCTATTACTTCTTTGGTTTTAGCATTGAGGACGATGCCTTTGCGCCAGTCGCTGCCGCCTTCGGAGATGAGGTAGGCTACTAAAGAGCCATCTTCGGAGAAGGCTACTTCGCCTAAAGAGGTGGTTCCATCGTTTGAGAAGGTATTGGGGTCTAAGAAAACTTCTTCTTTACCGTTTTTATCTTTACGATAGAGCACAGATTGGTTTTGCAATCCGTTGTTCTTATAATAATAGGTGTAGTCGCCTTCGGTGAAGGGTGCGCCTATTTTTTCGTAGTTCCAAAGTTTTTCGAGTTTTTGTTTAATGGTTTGCCTATAGGGGATTTTGGAGAGATAGGCGAAGGTGAAGGTGTTTTGAGTTTTTACCCACTGGGCGGTTTCGGCAGATCGGTCGTCTTCGAGCCAACGGTAGGGGTCGGCGATTTGAGTGCCGAAATAGGTATCGACGGTGTTGTCGGTACGAGTTTGAGGGTAGGTCATTTTTTCGGTGTTAGGGTTGTTAGGGTTTTGATTACAGGCTACTAATAGTAGTAGTGCGGCGGGGAATAGTTTATGGGTCATATCATTAAATATTTTTTGGCAAAGTTATTAAATAGTTTTGTATTAAGCAAATTATTGTTTGTAATGATTTAGGAGTTTTGGGAGAATATTGGAGAATCTCGGAAAATCTTGGAGAATCTCGGAGAATCTCAGAGGGGGGAGGGGGGTAAAATGTTTTTTTGGGGGGCGTTGTGGGTGTTTGTAAATAGTTTTGGGGGGCGTTTGCAAATAAGGGCGTTTGCAAAACGCCCCTACATAACATACTTTAAAAGTGACTGATTATTTGAGGAATCAACTGATAATCAACTTTGGCAAAGTCTAAGGACTTTGCCAAAGTGTAGGGATACAAAGGTGAATTTTAGGGTTTTGGGGTAGCTTCTATTGATTCTGTTTTTCTAAATGCTGTTGAGGAACTCTAAGAGGTCTTCACGTTCTTTTTTGGTGAGTTTTAGGAATATTTTTTTGGATTTTTCACTTTCACCTCCATGCCACAAAATAGCTTCGGTGATGTTTTTAGCACGACCGTCGTGGAGGAAATTGGTGTGCCCACTGGCTATTTCCTGTAAGCCTATTCCCCATAGAGGGCGGGTGCGCCATTCACGTCCGTTGGCTAAGAAGTCGGGGCGGTTGTCGGCGAGAGCGGGTCCCATATCGTGGAGTAGCATATCGGTATAGGGGTAAAAGGTTTGGTTAGCAAGGGCTGGAGTGGGGGCATTGAGGGTGCGTTGTTTTACAGTATGGCATTTGGCACAACCAATGCCCTCAAATATATATGCTCCATAACGCACTGATTTTTTATGGGCATTACGCATAGCAGGTACAGCTAATGTTTGGAGGTAGAACTCGGTAGCATCAACCATTTCCTTGCTCATTTCGGGGTCGTCGTTTTTGCCGTCATCGGAATGAGCTTGCCCTTTACCTATTTCGACGGGATAATAAGGGTTTGTTACTCCTAAATCGCCTGAGAAAGACCCGGCAGCTTCGTCTAAAAGGGTAGCGGTATTGGCTTTCCATCCAAATCGTCCTACCATTCTTTTTTTGTGAACGCCGTCCCACACGTAGTTTATTTTTCCGGAGATGCCGTCGTTGTTTGCATCGTTTACATCTTCTAAGGCTTTGAGATCGGCTTCGGGGATATTTTCTAAGAGTCCTAAGCCATAGATGGGCATACTTGTGCGCGGAGAGATGAGGATGTTAGGAGGTACGGTAGCACTTACGCCATTGAGGGTGTAGTGAGGTACTTTAAGGGTTACTTTAGATCCGTCGCGGAAGGTGACGATAGAATCGGTAAAGCTTACAGCATATTTACCCTCGGGCTGGAAGCCAGTGAGGGCTCGGTTCTGTACTTGGGTTCCGAAACCAGGAACGGGTAAGGGGCCTCCGTGAGCATCGGTACCGGGAAGACTTACGCGCATAAAGAAGCCACGTGAGCGTTCTAAATCAGTAGGAAATGCGGCTCTACCATCGCCAGGGTGGCAGCTGATGCAAGAGTTACTGTTGAAAATAGGTCCTAAACCACCATAGACAGGAGCGGGGTTGGTTACAAAAGTAGTTTCGAAAGCGCGGTCGCCAATGGTGTGTTTATCGTCTTCAGCTTCAGTAAGGTTAGGGGCTGCTACACTATAGGCTAAGCTATTTTCACTAAATATAGTAGTAGCTCCTCCTGCATAGATACGTTCGTTGAGGTCTAATAGGGTGAGCCCTTCATACTCATCGGAATCGGAGCTATCGCTTTTAGAGCAACTCATCAATAGTAGTGTACTAAAGGTAAGTGTGGTTATTATTTTTTTCATTGGAATATTAGTTTTTTTAAACTATGAGGAAAACGGCAATGAGAAAAGTTTCTCTTTGCCGTTTTAAAAATTAGCGGTTGTTTTGATTAACCTTTAGTGATTGCATAGTATTTGTTTACTTCTTTTTCTATAATATCACGTAGTTCAAATACTGTTTGTTGGGCTTTTTTTACAGCGGCATTACCAGCTGCATTTCCTTTGGTGATTGCCTGAGTGAAAGTGCCAGGGATGGCTTCGAGGTTGTCGATAGCTTCTTGTATTTTGTTTTTGAGTTTGGTATCGAGGGCAGTGTCTTTTGCTTTGATGAGGTCGGAAATTCCTTTACCTTGTTTGCCGTTGTATTTGCCTAAATAGATATTTTGAATACTGCGGATGTTATCGGCGAAGTCTTTTTTAGAATTGTTGCTAAAACGAGATTCTTCTTTATCAAATAGAGGGTCACCAGATTCGTTGAAACAGTTGGCTATTTTTTCGGCTGCTACTTCATTGGCTATATGCCATAAGCCTGATGCGATTTCGGAGACAGCATTTGCAGTTGTTTTGTATTTACCGGTACCTTTAGATGCGTTGTAGAAGTCTTCGGCATATTTTTGACCTTTAGTCCATCCATTGAGTACAGCAGCCGTATTGTTTTTCATATCTTCAGCAGCTGCTTTTAGATATTCTTTTTGTCGAGCGGAGAGAGAAGCTGCTGTTGCATTGCCATTTTCACCCCAAATGAGATATTCTATAAGGTGGAATCCACGTGTTTCGGGGTTACTTTTAATTACATCGGCGGTGATAGATGCTGTTCCGTTGATGATATTGTTCATAGCATTAACGTCCACAGGCCAAGTATCCATTGCTTCATCGAGGTCTTCAGGGAGTTTTACGGGGCCATATAGGAAGCCTTCGGATTGTTCCCAAGGGGTACGGGCTGTTTTCCAAGCCTCACGTGCTGCTGTGAGATTGGCATCGGTAGCATTATTTTCTAAAGAGGTAAGTGCGGTAACCATTGCATTGGTTTTGGCATCTAATTCGTGATAAGTAGGGACAATTACATTATTAACAACATCGTTGATTACGGCTTGTTCAGCAGCTACTTGAGCAGCAAGTTTTTGTTGTTCGTCGTCGTTGTTATCGTCTTTGTTACAGCCAATGAAGAAGAGGGCTGCAATTGTACTGAGTGTTAAGATTTTGGATTTCATATAGCTTATTTATTTAGATATTAGTTACTTGTTTAGGAGTTAGAAAGAGAAAGCGATACCAGCAGAGAAAGTGTTTTCTTTCATTTTTCTACCCATATACACGGGGGTTATTTGGGTCATATCGTAGAAATCAGCACCTAAGGTACGCCATTCGTAATGAGCTTTAGCTACTATTTGAGGGGTGATAAACCAGTTGAGACCAGCGGTGAATGCTTTGCGTTCCCATTTAGGACTTCTAATGATGTTTCCTTGTGTTTTTCGCATTGTATCGTAGTACTCATAACGTACAAAAGGATATAGTTTTTGTTGAGTGTTTAGAGTGGGGAAAAGGTGGAGTATATCATAGCCTATTTCGGAAGATACACCCATAGCCTCTTTGCCTACATTGGTACGTTTTACGCCTAAAGTGCTTGACAAGCGACGGTTAGCCGCTGAGATAAGGTCGGAGTTTTGTACGGTTCCCCAAATAAGGGCTGCATTAAAACGCAAAGGGCCTTCGTCGTAAGAAAGGTGAGCTGTGAAGAGGGTTACATAGCCGTTTTTAGTAATATCTTTTTTGGAACGATTGGGGTTAGAGTTACCATAGTAGAATCCAGCGCCTATAAAGGTATGTTTATTTTTTCCGAAGAGATAATCAATTTTACCTGAGTAAGCCCAAGCATCGGCATTAGCCATTTCAAAACGGAGTTGATGACCGCCTTTTACGAAGTTACGGGAGCTGAAGCCAGAAGAGTCGAGTCCGTTAGTAAAAGAGAGTTCGTATTTGAAGTTTTTGAGGAAAGTGCCGTATAATTGTAGTCCGTTTTCATACCATCCTAAGGGGAGGATTTCGTTTTCCATATTAGGTTTATGGGTGGTGAAGTAAGCAGTGGGTCGGTCGAGGGTTTGGGCGAGGTTTAGGTGTAGTTTTACGCGTCCTACACGCACGCCGAGATAGGGGCGGAGATGGAAATCGAGGTACATTTGTTCGAGTTTTACCTCACCCCCAGCTTCAATTTCTTGTTCAAATTCTCCGGCTTCTTCTTGGACGTCGTATTCCATAGTTGCGCCTGTGCCACCGTGTTCAAACTCTACTTCAGAGCGCATACTTATCCAGTCGTTGAAGCGATACCCTATATACAGATTGAGACGCTCGGGGTCTATCTTGTCGCGGATTTGCGAATCGGAGTCGTAAGTACCATAATTGTAATAGTTTACAGCTCCATAGCCGCTAAAAGAAAATTTATCCCAACTGAGGAGTGATTTTTTCTCTTTTTCTTTATCAAGAGAATCTTTTTGTTTTAACTCCTGAAGAATTTCCTGCTTGATTGTTTCCTTCATACTATTATAGTCGGTAACTTCTTGTGATTTTAATAGCATAGGGAAGCTGGAAATCAATGCTATAGCCATTATCTTTTTCATCGAAAACACGTTGTTTAGAATAATTCGATGCAAAAGTATAGTTTATTTATTATACTTCCAAATAATTTATAGATTTTTTTTTTCAAGAAGGTTTTAGAGGGAGTGGAGTTTATAAATAGGGGCGTTTGCATATAAAGGCGTTTGCAAAACGCCCCCTACATAATGTGATCTAAAAGTGATTGATTGTCTAGATAATCAAATGATAATTTAGGAGTTTTGGGAGAATATTGGAGAATTTTGGAGAATCTCGGAGAATCTCGGAGGTGGGAGGACATTGTAAATAAGGGCGTTTGCAAAACGCCCCTACATAATGTGATCTAAAAGTGATTGATTATTTGAGAGATCAACTAATAATCAACTTTGGCAAAGTCCAAGGACTTTGCCAAAGTATTTGATGTGATTTTAAATTTTCTTTACACGGCGTTCATGTCGACCGCCCTCAAATGGGGTGATTAAGAAAGTGTTGGCAATTTCTACTGCTTGCTCAATGGCGGTGAAACGGGCGGGGATGCTGAGTACATTGGCATCGTTATGGGCACGGGCAAGGGCTGAAAGTTCTTTCGTCCAACATACAGCGCAACGCACGTGGGGGTGCTTGTTGGCAGTCATTGCGATGCCGTTGCCACTGCCGCAAATCACGATACCGAGGTCGGCTTTGCCTTCTTCCAAGGCTCGTGCGACAGCGTGACCAAAATCGGGGTAGTCAACACTTTCGGGAGTATCGGTTCCGAAGTTGAGAACTTCAATATTTTTGGTTTTTAAAAAGGCTGTGATAGCGTTCTTGTAATCGACTCCTGCGTGGTCGTTCCCTATGGCTATTTTCATTTTATTTTATTGTTGTGATTTTAATTTGTTTACTATGTCGATGATTTTGTTGTAGTTTGCTACAATTTCTTCATTGGTTGATTTTATAAAGTGCTCATTTCCCTCTTGGGTTGTATATAAACCATCGAAAGTTTTCTCGATAAGCTTTTCTATTTCGGTATTGGTAGGGTATTCCTTGCGATATACCTCAGCTTGGCGCGCCATTAGTTCTATGTGAGCATATACCACTCCGTATTGGTATAAATCTTCATAAGTTTTTTTAGCTAGAGCTACATCGATATTGTTCTTTTTATTGTTATAATTTTGGAGGAGTTCATTTGAGATTCTCTTTCCTTCTGTCCAAGCGTAATCTTGCCCAGCATATTTGTATTTATCCTTAGGATATTGAGGTAATTTTCCGACAGTAGCGAGCAAGGTGTTGTACTCGGCAACGGTTTGATCAATAAGCTCTTTATAGGCACTTACATCGTTCACATCGGTTTTGTAATAGGCGATATTCGCTTTGTGCGGAATAGCCTCTTTTTTTGTGGTTTCGGGGGTGTTATCGTCTTTCTTACACCCTGTGGCAAAGGATATTGCTAATGCAATTACTGTAAAAATAAAATAATGTTTCATATAAAGTTAATTAATACTTACGGTTAAAGTGAGTTTTTATGTTTGATATAGTTTTTGTAAGCTTCTCGGAGGGCATCGGCTTTGGTTTTGTGCGGGCTGTTAGTGCTCATATCATCAAAATACTGAAAAGATACTACTTTACTGACCTTTTTAATAGAAAGGGCTGTCTCTAATTGTTGTTTTACTCTATCGAAAGTGGCAGGCTCAAAAGGATACTCACCATTGGGCGAAGCAAAGGTTTCTAAATCACTCCAAAATACACCTTTATAGTTTTTGTTTTCTTCAAAGAGTCCGCGTTGTGCAGCCTCATAATAGCTTGCAAGGCGCTCAAGGGTTACGTGTTGTGCGCCTACGCCATCTTGCAACATTATAATTTGCAGGTTGCTTTTAGCTAATTCTGCCATAAAGTGTTGCAGTTGCTCAGGTGTGGAAAGTGAGCTATTCCAAAAGGCAGCGATAGACACAGGTTTGTTGTTCAATTGGTGCAAACGGCTGGAAATGCGATCTACAAATTGTTCTCTAAAAAGGCGTACTTTCTCATCGGTATTATAAACATTGGGCTCAGGCTCGTGCGGAATATACCAGCCTTTGAAAGCAGAATGTGTGCCAAACTGTGCTTGTATTTCTTCGGCTATGGCAATGCAATAATTGGCTTGTGTTTGTAGCCACGCTACATCAGTTTGATGATGCCAATAAGTATCGTCAAAATGCAAACCTATATGTATCTCTATTCCTTTTCGCTGAGCTGAAGCCAACACACGTTCAAGGGTGTGTTTGCTTTTGGTAGCAGTGAACGCATTTGCCGAATTGAACCAAGTGATATCGTTGTAAGGATTTTTGAATGCGGTATATTGCACAATAAGGGTATTCATTCCTAAATCTTTGATTTCGGTGAGGAACTCATCCCACTGTGTTTCACTCCAATCGCCTTTGCCAAAGAGCTGCACAAAAGTACCTGTAAGGGTTTTTGGGGTTGTTTGCTGAGGATATACGCAAATTATTTCTTCGTTATTCTCTTTTTTACAAGCTATAAGGCTGAAAGTACAGAGCAGGATAAAGAGAAAGGTTTTTTTCATAGGTGTTATTCTTTTGTAAATTCTCTGATTTTCAATTCACCGGATTGGGGATCAAAAACGGCATAGGTAAAGTAGTGTATCCAGTCACCAGTGTTGATATAGGTACTCCCCTCCCCTACTTTGATGGTCATTGGTAAATGCCGGTGACCAAACAAAAAATAATCGTAATGCTGGGTTTCGAGTTTGCGCTTGCAATATTGTACAAGCCATTCGTTGTCTTCTCCCAAGAAATGTACATCTTCAGCCCCTGAGATGAGTTTGTTTTTCACCGAGAGGTATTGCGCCAATCGCACGCCTATATCGGGGTGTAGCCAGCGGAAAAGCCATTTGCAAAAGGGATTGGTAAAGACTTTTTTCATCCGCTTGTAGCCTTTATCACCAGGTCCTAAGCCATCGCCGTGCCCTATCAAAAAACGTTTGCCTGCACATTCTACTTCTAGCGGGTGATGATATACGGGAATGTTCAACTCGGTTTGGAAATAATCGTCCATCCACAAATCGTGATTGCCTACGAAAAAATAGATAGGAATACCACTGTCGCGCAGTTCCGCCAGCTTTCCCAAAGTACGTACAAAGCCTTTGGGGACAACCGTTTTGTACTCAAACCAAAAGTCGAAAAGGTCGCCGAGGAGGAATATGGCACCTGCATCAGCTTTGATGTTGTCAAGCCATTGCACAAATTTAGCTTCGCGGGGTTTGCTTTCGGCAGCGGTGGGCGCTCCGAGGTGATTATCGGAGGCGAAGTATATCTTTTTATCTTTGGGTAATTCTATAGATAACATTGGTTCTTTAATTTATCATTTATACAAAAAGTCTATTTCGTATAAATGAAGAATATGATATGGCAAAAAATGGCGTTTTTTTGCCACGTTGTGTCATACGTGGAAAAAAATGGCGTTTTTTTGCCACGTTATACTTTTTCTCTTTGGAGTACTTTTATCAAATTTTCGTTGATATAATAGTTTGACTTCCCTACTTTCAACTTACTAAGTAGCCCTATTTCAGCAATCGTATCTAAATAATGCTGAGCAGTACGCCTAACTATATGCAAATCTTCTTGCAAAAACTCTATCTTAGTATAGGGGTTTTTAAAAAGGTTGTTCAGTAAATCCTGACTGTATATCTTGGGTAGCTCACTGCGCAAGCGTTGTTTGGTTTGTTGCATCAGCGTTTTGATGTTTTGTACCATCTCAATAGTTTCAATAGCGGTTATTTCTACTCCTTTGAGTAAATACAAAATAAGCTTTTCCCAATCGCCTTGGGTTCTCACTCCTTGCAAAGCTTTGTAATAATCAGTTTTATGTTGAATGATATACCGACTGAGGTAAAGCACGGGCAGGTCGAGCAATCCTTGTAATATCAAATACAAAATATTGATGATACGCCCTGTACGACCATTGCCGTCATAAAAAGGGTGAATACTCTCAAACTGATAATGGATAATTGCCATTTTAGTAAGTGGGTCAAGCTCTGAAAACTCAGGGTCGTTGATAAACTTTTCGAGATTTGCCATTAAGTTGAGTATCTCGTCTTTATCTTGTGGTGGTGTGTACACTACCTCGTTATGGCTATTGATGAGCTTAGTGCCAGCTTGCGTTCTGAAGCCTGCTTTATTTGCTTCGAGTTGTTCTTGAATGAGCAATATATGCTTGTTGAGCAACAATCGTTCATTGCGCACAATCTCAAAACCCATTTTCAAGCCTTTGGCATAATTTAGTACCTCTTTACTGGCTGGGTTGGTGTCAATCATAATGTTTTCCTTATAGAGGTCGTCGTGAGTGGTAACGATATTTTCAATCTCGCTACTGCTTTTTGCCTCTTGTAAGGAAAGAGTATTGTTGAGGATTTGCTCATTAGGAATTGTTTTTACTACACCTTTCAGTTCAGCTAAATGCCTATGAGAGAGGGTGAGCTGTTTGAGAATTTCTCGGGTTTCAATTTCTGGTGGAGGTGGTAATAAGGGTAATGTAAAATCTGTTTTCATTATCTTAGATTCATCAGTTCGGAGAGGTCTTTTTCTAAAAACTCGGCATCAATATGAAGTTGATAAGATTGGGGGTTGAAATAGATGTTGACATAGCCTTGCACGTTGAGTTTGGCTTGCAATATATCGAGATCTATATTGACAAAATTAATCTCATACACTTCTATAGGGGTAGTACTTCTGTCGAAACAACGCAGTCGTGTGAGTATCATATTTTCTTTAGCTTCATCTTCAGCTAGTATAGCTTGAGTTGCCATTGCTCTATATATTAGTATGGCTTTTCCGAATTTGCTATCGAAAGGAATGTCGTTCATCGCATTGCTATCATAAAAAGCAGGTACCTCTTTCACCTCACAGTCATCGGCAGGAATGCGTTTTTCGCGCCAATATTTGCGAATTTCTTCTATAGAGATTTTTTTTGATTTTCTCTTTTTATTCTTCTTTTTGATAAACCAAAAGAGTACTAATAAAGCTATTGCAATAATGATAATATTTTCCATAGTTTAATGTCTGTTTTGATATATTAACTCCTAATTGATTGACGAATTTCAGAGATTTTTATTAAGATGGAAAGATCTAAACTCAAAAAAGAGGTATCAACATAGTAATTTCCGCGTTTTTCTGGGTCTATAAACACATCTATATAACCTTGTACGTTGAGTTTAGCTCTCACAGTAGCTGCATCATAATCAATAAGTGTTACACGGTAGGCTTTTGCGGGCGAAAAACTTTTGTCGTAACAACTCAACTTTACCAAATTTACATTCTCATCGGCTAACATCTGTTCGTGTAAATGATAGCCTATATGTTCATCTTTAATTTTTTGTAAGTCAAAAGTGGCTCTTTCATTTAATACATCACAATTCTCAGCATCAATACACAAACGTTTCCAATGATCATAGATATATTGACTTTCTTCTAAGCTCTTATTATTGTTAAAACGCTTGCGCAGGATAGCTTTAGCGGCTGCCTCATCTCCACTATCACGAGATACAAACATTTCTTTTAAGAAATCAAACCACCCCATAGCTTTAGTCTTTATTTATTTTATTTATTATCTGATGCAAACCATTCGGCATAGGAACTTTCGGTTTCGCAAAGGCGTACCGAAAAGAGTGCTACTCCAGCGGGCAGTTGGTAGGCAATACGCTGAGCAAAGTCGGTTACGAGATTTTCGCTGGTAGGTTGATAAGGCACGGTAATGATACGATGCCCTTTGGCGCGCAGTTCATCGGCTAAGGCTTTGTGAGGAGAGAGTTCGTTGAAGACCATTGCGTGGTCGAAAGCATCGATAATTTGCTCCTGCACGATACGTTTGAGGTCACCAAAATCGATAACCATACCATTTTTCACGTTGTTAGGATTGTTGATAGGTTCGCCTATCACCGTTACGTAGAGTTTATAGCTGTGCCCGTGCAGGTTTTTGCACTTGCCGTCATAGCCAAAGAGCGCGTGTCCTGCTTCGAAGTCGAATTTTTTAGTAATGCGAATCATAATAATTGACAATTAACAATGACTCATTAACAATTAACAATTGATAATGAATCATTATTTTGGTGCAAATGTAGTGAATAATTAGAGAATTAGCAAAATTATTCGTACATTTGCCCCATATTCTTATAAAAATCAATTCCAATGAAAAAAATTTTATTCAGTATCGCAGCAATGGCAATGCTTGTAGGTTGTGGTAGTAAAGACGATGATACTCCTAATGGCGGTGATGGCAAAGGTGGTAATGGGACTACTACCCCTACTACGCAAAGCGACTACTTGCCTACTAAAAAAGTAAAAACAATTACTTGTAAATCTATCATAGTGGAAATAGACTATACAGGTGGTGCTCCTGCCCCTTCTCTTGGAAGTTCGTTAGAGCCCACTCTCAACGGTCAAAAATTTGTAGCAAAGACTTTGAACTTTGCTTATGAATACGATGAAAAAGGAAGAATCAAAAAGATTACTAGAAAGGAAGAGGGCAAAAGTGATAATGTAAAAACATTTATTTATGGAGATAGTTCTGTGAAAATAACTTTTCCTAATGAAGATACAGGAGGTATAGAAAATCGAGAAGTGGGACTCAACGCTGCTGGTAATATGTTAGGTTTAGGAACTTACGACAGTAACCAACGATTGACAAAAGGTTCTAGAGGTGATTTTGAGTGGACAAATGACAATCTGACTAAGATTAGTGAAAAGAGAAATTGGAGGGGCAAAGTTACCACGGTTGCAAATCAGCTTTCTTATAACAACAACTTGAACAAAAATAAGTTTTTGTTGTACAACTTTGAAGGGGATGCTGTGACTAGTTATGCTCAATATTTCGATTTTCAAATAGGTTGGATACAAGGAGTGGCTCCTAAGAACTTGTTACAAAAAATGGTTTTAACAGAAGATGGCACTGTTTTAAATTATACTTATAACTATACTTATACTTTTGATACTGATGGTTTTGTAAAGACTATCAACGAAACCCGAAATGCAAGAGCTGGTAGTGATACAGGTCTTGGTTATTTTACTGACGCTGATTATTTAACAAAATTAACAACTCTTATCACTAACATTCAAAATGGTACTGAGAAAAACAAAAAATACCAATTGGTAAGTGATAAAAGTGATGAAAAAGTGTTTGATATTATTATCCCTATAAAAGTGGAGAAAGATAAGAATGGTAAAACTATCAACTTAACAGTAAATAAAGTAGCTCGCCACACTTTCAAACTTAAAACTGAAAATGGAGCGCAAGTAGTAGATAATATTCGTGTTGAAATTAGCTATAATAGTGATATGACTACTACTTATCAGTTGAATTACTAATATTCCAATATACAAATAATAAAAAAAGCGACTCGAAAATGAGTCGCTTTTTTGTTGCAAAATTACGAATAAAAA
>NZ_JAEFDB010000007.1 GCF_016126015.1 Capnocytophaga periodontitidis | reverse complement strand
GAGAGCAATTCTGATATAGAGTTGCTCTTTTTTATTTTATACCTACCTATCCCTACCTATCCCTACCCTCGCACACCCCCTCCGATTCCCTCCGAGACTCTCCGAGATTCTCCCATCATTCCCACCAATCGCCCGTGAAAATCATAAAAAAATTTTACGCTTATATTTGTGTAGTATTTTTCTTTTTTGTACTTTTGCTCCATAAACTAAAAAAAGAAATAATGAGAAAGATTTTGACTATTTTGATGATTATCATCCTCTCTCTTGCAAGTTGTAGCAAAGAGAAAGAAAATTGTAATTGTAATAATGGTGGAACTACTACCCCAACAACTACTATCAAACCTAACCAGATAATGTTGGGTTATCCTAGAGATTTTAAAAAATTCAATGTTCCTAAGTTTATTCCTGCAAATTACTCCTTTTACTATGATGAATTGGGATGTGCTATTTCCAATGATCCTACTGTATTAGGAGCTCACAACAAACAATTAAATATCTTTTTTGAGAAATTTAATATAGTGAATAGTGATGGTTTTGAAATTACTCATTCTATGTATGGAGATCCTTTTGTAAATAAAGAAGACCAAAAAAAAAGAAGTACAAATACCTTACGAAATCAAAACTATTTGTCCTGGAAATCATCCTTCAGTAGCTCCTCTTAATCCTAATAATGTTTTTGGTTTGTATGAAAAAGAGAATATTGTTGCGTTTTATGAGTTTGATGGCGAAGCTGTGAATATTTATAAAGGAGGGGAATTTCGACTTGTGGCGGAAAAATTTTATAAGTTTGCTACTAAAGAGGCTTATAAAGAATATCTGAATTTACTTAGGAATATTTATGCTGACAATTTTGAAAAGTATCATTTTTATGATTTGCCAGTAGAACCATTACCTCTTATTTATTGTGGGAACGTTTTTAAATTACGTTTTGTAGGAGGAGATTCTGCTCTTCCTTCATTTATTCCTAAGACTTTTCCAAGTGAAAAAGCTAAGGAAAGATTGAAAAAAATCTCTCTTACTATTCCTTTTAGCTATTATAACTCGGGAAAAACAATGGATCAGTTGAATGCTCAATATGAAAAAGCTTTTGAAGGAAAATATCGTTTTGAAATTTATTACAAACATAGATATCTTGATGATGGAGAGTTCGCTATGGAGCCTTTTAACCTTTATAATCAATATCCAGGCTATGATTTTATTCGTATTGGAGGTAGAAGGATTAGTAATTACATAGATTTACGACACTTAATTATTAAACCTATGCCTGAACATAGAGCTATTGCTTTTTATAGAATTGAGGACTTAGAAGCTTTTCTGTTATTTCCTAATGATCAGTCATACAATGAGTATATGGCTATATTAAAAGATATTTTTAATACTCCAGAAGCACAGGAAAGTATCTTTCTAAATTTTTAGAGAGCCCTCTAAAGTTAAAATAGAAAAGACTTTGATAAAGCTGAGGCTTTGTCAAGGTCTTTTTTGTGCTTGAATGTGTAAAATAATATCAATTTAATTTACGATTTCATTTAGCAGTATATTTTGTGAAATCTATCAATGAGAGTTTTAAATTTATAAGATTTGTGAGAGAAGCTTATCATAATAACTTGGGTTAAAATATATTTTTTTAATTATTAGATTTCTTTTTCTTATCAAAGCTATACTTTTTCTTTATAATAATTAATCTTGAAGATTTTCTATTTTTAATGTCCTTTTATAAAATAATAAAAAAATTTTACGCTTATATTTGTGTAGCATTTTTCTTTTTTGTACTTTTGCGCGGTGTATAGTGTTTTGTAAGCACATTTCTTATAGCAATGTTTTTTAATTTTTAAATGAAATGAAAGTAAAAAGTTTTTTTAAATACCTTGTGTTGTTTTTCTTTCTCTTCTCTGGAGCGCAAGAATTCTATGCTCAAACACAAGGTCGTCTAAGAGTAGCAAGAAGACAATTTGGGAATGCTTGCATTAATTCTTCTTATAATAATTGGAAAGTATTTTTTTATTGGGAGGGGGCTTGGTTTAATGCAAACAATGTTTTTTATATTGAATTGTCAGATCCTAATGGTAGTTTTGATAACCCTACTCTTCTAAAGACAGTAATCCCAAAAGGACAAAATCAAACAAATTTTGAATCAGATAGCAATAAATTTTCTTTTCCTGAGAATACTTTTGGTAAAAGATATAGAATACGTGTAAGAAGTACAAATCCCGTTTCTGAGGTAATTGCTATCAATAAGGACGGAGTAGCAGGATCAGAGAGTTTTGAGGCTATTTATATGCTTGCTAGAGGAGTAACAATTAGCCCTCAAAATGTAACACTTTGCCCTGGTCATACTCAAGAATTAAAAGTGATAGCTCTTCCTAATGGACAACCAGTGTCCAATTATCGTTATGTATGGGGTAAAATGGTAGGTTCTAATCGTGTTCCTCTTCAAAGAGATGCAGGCCCTACCTTTACAGTCTCTGAAGCAGGAGATTATTATGCAGCTATAGATTATAAAACAGATTGTCCTAATAATACTAATTCTCAAAATGTAGAAGTTAGGGTCTCTGGAAGCCAATCCGTTACACTCACTTCCTCAGCTTCCGAAATATGCGAAAGCGAATCCTTTACCCTTACAGCTACTCCCGCCAATCCTTCCGCTAAGTTTATTTGGTATCGTGATAATACCAAACTAACTGAAACCCAAGGAGTGAATACCTATACTGTTCCCGTTGGGCAAAACCTCGCTGGTAACTACTACGTACAAGTAGGGAGTGGCGGTAGTTGTGATGTACAATCTAACCGAGTAACGATCAAGCGAAAAGATAATATCACTGCATCTATCAGTACCACGGGAGGCACTGTGCTAATGCCAGGTAAAAACCGTGTTTTTACTGTGAGCACCACCGCCCAAAGTCCTCAGTACAAATGGTTCAAAGATGGTGCAGAAATTACAGGTGAAACAGCAGCTACCTATACTGCTAATACTGCGGGCACCTATAAAGCCCAAGTAGTGCAAACCGCTGGCTGTGCCGCTACTGTTACTACTAACGAGATTACTCTTAAAGCCCCCGATAGCTTTAAAGTGTCAATCAAAACCAAAAACGCTTTTCAACCTTGTACTACCAACGCCGTTACTTTGGCAATCGATAAAATTACTGCCGTTGCTGGGGGTACCGAACTCACTGTCGACCCTTCCGATTATACCACTTTCTCCTTCCAGTGGCAAGCCAATCTCTCAGGTACTTATCAAGATTTAGCAGGAAAAACTCAAAGCGAACTGCCTTTGAATAGCGCCTTAGAAAACGGTAAATACAAACTGAAAGTTACTGCTACAGGCTTCTCTATCCCCGATTCTAACGAATTAGACATCCGGCTACAAGATGCCAATGCCCTAAAAATTAACGGTGGCAACAACTCATTGGAATTCTGCGATGGCGTCGCAACACTCACCATTACTACGGGTGCTTCTGCTTCAGCTACCTACACTTGGTTTAAGGACAATGTGAAGGTCGCCGAAGGAGTAGGCAAAACCGAATATGCTGCCGAGGGCTCTGGCGTATACTATGCTACTATAGGAGCAAGCTCTGGCGGATGCCCAGCTACCTCTAACTCCGTAGTGGTAAAGAAAACTACTATCACAGCCCGTTGGGCAGATGATATCAACACCCGTGAAATTTATTATCACGGCAAAACAAATGTCTTGCAAGTCTCTCATAATATGACTTCTCCTACTATCGAATGGAGCAAAAATGGTACAGTACTTTCTGGCGAAACAGGTACCCAACTCACCATCTCATCGGCTCCTACTTCAGTGGATATCTATACCGTAAAACTCACCGATAACGGCAATTGCGGCACTGTAAAAACCCTCGATCCTATCTATTTCGAAACCATTGCCGATATCACCGAAGTGAAAGTGGGTACACTCGCTATCTCCTCTACCGATTGCGAAACCCGCTCTCAAACTACCCTCGAAGTACAAAAAATAAAAGTAAAACTGAGTAGTAGCGGACAAGAAGTGGAAGTGAAACGCGCCGACTATCGTTATTTCAATTTCCAATGGTCGAAAGATGGTAACGATATCTTAGGCGAAACACGTCACCAATTGATAGTATTGCGCGCTGGTAATTCCGAGTCAGCTAAATATGCTGTAAAGGTTACTTACAACACCAGCATCATCAAAACCTCTGCTGAGCGCGCTATCGCCTTTACACCCATCCCCGATTTCGAGATTTCATCAGCCGATGGCGCCAAAGGAACTGTTTATCTTTGTCAAGGTGGTTCGGTTACCCTAACCGTCGCCGCCGATAGTTTCGACCCCAATGCTACCCTCGCCGATAGCTTTTCCTACAAATGGTACAAAGTAACCAGTGCCAACTATACAAACGACACACCGCTGGGCAGTGAAGCCCCTACCGCAAGCGTAGATGCTATAGGAGAGTACTATTTAGAAATTAACAATGGTGGTTGCCCTAAACGCGCTCATATAAAAGTAGAAAACTACCGCTTAGGCCTCTTTGAACTCGGCTTTAAAGGAAGCGATAACAATAGTACAATTTCTAAAATAGGACAAAACAATTCCCCTAAAATAAAAATAAGTGCTCAAGTAGGCGAACATATTGTAGTACTTAAAAAAACAAATACTAACAACGAAATAGAAATCGCTGGAGGTAACTTCGTATGGGTGAAAGATGATGGTACCGAAAAATATGGCACATCACTTGATATCACTTCCGAAGATATGGCAGGTAACTACACTCTAAAAGAAATATCTTGCCCCGCTATAGGCGAAAATGCCATAAGTTTCCAATTGGATATTTATAAAGTAGATAAAGTACCGAACATTGTAACCCCTAATGGCGACCATTTCAACGATACTTGGGAAATCCCAGCTAAATATACTAGCCCCAATGTGAAAGTAACCATCTATACAGTCGAAGGTAAAGAAGAATATTCCGGCACTAATTACAAAAATCAGTGGCCTTCAGCTAATTCTAATGCTTTTAAAGACCTTGGCAAACGTGCTCTTATCTATATCTACACTATAAAAGGTGAATATACCGAAAATGGTCAAACAAAAAGCGTAGATTTGAAAGGTACAATTACCATACTAAAATAAAAACGAACAATGAAAAGTAGATTACATATACTCATTATAGCGTTTGTGCTTGCTGCCTACTACAGTTGGGCTCAAGGCGATGGTAATTATTTGCCCTATGAAATGCCTGGACATACAGCCGTAAAGTACAACACTTATCTAATGAACCCCGCATTTCCTATCTTTAGCAAAAACGAATCCCAAATCACCTTCTTCCATCGCAACCAATGGATGGGCTTTAAGGACGATAAATTCAATACCTTTGGTCTTTCTTATGGCAAAAAATGGGGCGGTGATGCAGGTCGAAAAAAAGATTATTACGACGGAAATAATATGGCTCACGGAATGGTCTTCCAGCGCAATGTGAGCTTCTTCTCCAATGTAGGTATCTTAGGAAACTACGTACACCAAGTTGAAATCTCAAGAGATAACTATTTGCGCTTGGGCTTGAATGTGGTCTTCGCTCGCAGCAGTATCGATAAAAGCAAAGTGCGTTCAAACGTACAAGACCCCTTAGTTGAAAATGCCAAACCTACTAGTATCATCAACCTCCAACCTGGGGTAGATGTAAACTTTGGCTATTGGCACGTCGGGCTTACCGCCGAAAACCTCTTAGACTATTCTTTCTCAGCAGGTGAAATGGCTGTGCCTTTCAACGAAAAATCGCTCACCGCTCACGTGATGTACCGCAAAGAACTACAAAGCAGAAGCGACTTTTTAGAAGATGGATTTTTCAGCGTAATGGCTAAAGGCAAAAAAACAAAAGATAACTTCCAATTTGGCGGCCATCTAATGCTCGATGTAAATATAGGCTGGGCGTATGCTGGTTATGACCAAAAATACGGCGTTTTTGGAGGAATAGGCTTCAATGTAAGCAACCATTTTAGCATTGGCTTTGGTTACGAACAGAGTATAGCCAACTATGTAGCCGAACAAGGTGGTAGTTACGATGTGTTACTCTCTTATCAATTCGGTGGTAAACATCATATCAAAAAACCAAAACAACCACCAGTTGTAAAAACTCCACCAGTAGTAAAACCACCTGAACCTAAGGTGGTAACACCTACCGTTACAGTTACCCAAACACCTACTACGCCACCTCCTCCTAAGCCTAAAACTCTTATGGAAAAATTAGATGAACGTATTAAAGTAGTGGAAGATGATATCCCTATTCCACCAGGATACTATGTAATCCTTGGCGTGTACAATAGCCCAGGGGGTGCTTACAGAATGACTAATGAAATCAGACAAAAGTTAGAAGTAGAGGTAGCTACCTTTATGCACCCTAATAACAATTTAACCTACATCTATGCCGATAAACCTTACGAAACACGAGGTGAAGCAGGCGAACGCCTTATCAACATACTCCGCCGCCCAGAGTTTAAAAACTCCAAAGCGTGGATACTAAAAGTAGGTAACCAATAAAGTATTTTTATAAAGACTGTTCAAAATAGTAACTACAAAATAACTCTTTTTTGAACAGTCTTTTATTTTTTAAAAAGAAAACAAGATGAAAAAATTAATTCTTTGCTTGATAGCACTTTTAGCTTTACAGTCCTGTGCTACTATCGATCACCAACGCACAACACGTTCACACGCAAAAAAAACTACCCCTAAAGCAACAACCAATATAAAAACAGGCGTTTATAAAACCGACGTCACTGCAACCTATTACCACGACAAATTCAACGGCAAAAAAACAGCCAGCGGTGCCGTATTTAGTAATAGTAAGCTCACTACAGCACACCCCTCTTTGCCTTTTGGCACCCAACTAAAGGTTACCAATCGCGCAAATGGCAAATCTGTAGTCGTGACCGTTACCGATAGAGGCCCCTTTACCAAAGGTCGCGAGCTCGACCTCACCAAACGCGCCTTTATGGAAATCACCGATAACAAAAACAAAGGATTGATTCAAGTAGATATAGAAATCCTAAAATAAAAACAATAAGCCAATTGCCAATTTGCTAATTCTCTAATTTGCTAATTTGCTAATTATATACTACCTTTGCCCCCATTATGAAAATACTTTATTTACACGGGCTTGATAGCTTTTTACAAGATGATAGGCGTGCTGTGCTTTCCCCTTATGGTGAAATCTTCGCCCCTACCATCAACTATCGCAACGCTCCTAACCTCTTTGATGAACTGCAAACCCAATACTCCTCTGCCGATGTACTCATCGGGTCAAGTTTGGGCGGACTCGTAGTTTATTACCTCGCTCAAAAATTAGGCAAACCTTGCTTGTTGTTCAACCCTGCGCTTACTCACCGTCACGAATTACCTTTCAACACCCAGCCTAACTCTAATTATACCGCTTATATGCAGGTAGTTATAGGCTTGCAGGATACCGTGATTGCCCCTTGGGAATCGCTTGCCGTACTCCGTGACGATATGCGTAGCCTGCCAAATGTTACCATCCATCTGCTCAACACTATGGAACATTCTTACCCCATAGAAATTTTCGAGAATGAAGTAAAACACTTTTTTGTTAATTGTAAATTGTTAATTGTTAATTGTAAATTGTTAATTGTAAATTGTTAATTGTAAATTGTTAATTGTAAATTGTTAATTGATTAAATATGTTCCCACTCAGAAGAAACCGCCGTTTGCGCGTAAGCGATACAATACGTAGTTTAGTAAAAGAAACTATCGTTACCCCCGATGATTTCCTCGTACCCCTCTTTGTAGTCGAAGGTACAGGTGTAAAAGAAGAAATTGCCTCTATGCCAGGTTATTATCGCTATAGCCTCGACCTCTTGGCAAAAGAAGTAAAAGAACTTTGGAGCTTAGGTCTCAAATCAGTTTTACTATTTGTAAAAGTCCCCGATAACCTCAAAGACAACAAAGGCACTGAAGCTGCCAACCCTAACGGTTTGATGCAACGCGCTATCAAAACCGTGAAAGAAGCAACTCCTAATATGCTTGTAATGACCGATGTAGCCCTCGACCCTTATTCTATCTATGGGCACGATGGCATTGTAGAAAATGGCAAGATTGTAAACGATGCTACCGTGAATGCCCTTTGTCGTATGGCTCTCTCACACGCCGAGGCTGGTGCCGATTTCATAGCCCCCAGCGATATGATGGACGGCCGCATTGTCGCATTGCGCGAATCCCTTGAGGATAATAGTTTTGAACACGTAGGAATAATGTCGTACAGCGCCAAATACGCCTCAGCTTTTTACGGCCCTTTCCGTGATGCCCTCGACAGTGCTCCTGTAGATCAGCAGGATATCCCTAAAGATAAGAAAACTTATCAAATGGACTATCACAACCGCCTCGAAGCCTTACGCGAAACCCGTATGGATATAGAAGAAGGCGCTGATATTGTAATGGTAAAACCAGGACTTTGCTATTTAGATATCGTGCGCGAGGTGAAGAATATGAGCGAAGTACCCGTAGCTGTATACCAAGTATCAGGTGAATACGCAATGCTCAAAGCCGCTGCTGCCAATGGTTGGCTCGACCACGATGCCGTGATGATGGAACAAATCGTGAGCATCAAACGCGCTGGTGCCGACCTTATCGCAAGCTATTTCGCCAAAGAAGTCGTAAAACTCTTATAAAAATAAAATTGTCTTCGTGTCACTACACTTTGTCAAAGTCCTTGGACTTTGACAAAGTCTATTATATTGCAAACGCCTAAACAAAAGATTTTCTATGAAAAAACACTTTTTAATATTCACAACTTTTACACTCCTAACCGCTTGTGGTGGCGGCACTAACAACAACAATAATAATAGCAACGATACCACCACCCCCGAAACTACTACCCCTCAGGCAACCACTACAGCCACTCCTGAACCCGATTTCCCCGATTGGCAAAACCAAAAAGGGGTAAAACCTATCACCCTCAATCCGCCTTTAGCCGATACCCCCGATGCGACAATGGCTGCCAAAGGTGAAGTAACTTTCAATAATCTTTGTATTGCCTGCCACCGCCCTAAAAAACGCTTAATAGGCCCCGCAATGATTGGCGTAATGGAACGCCGTACCCCTGAGTGGCTGATGAATATGATTCTCTACCCCGATGCAATGGAAAAACAAGACCCTATCGCTAAAAAATTAGTAGAAGAGTACCAAAGCCTAATGCTCAACCAAAATCTCACCCAGCAACAAGCCCGAGAAGTACTTGAGTATTTGAGAACAATAAAGTAAATATTAGTAGCTTGGTAATGAAATCAGTTTGTGATATAAGACCTTTTATCTCTGTCGTTTTAGGAGATAATATTACTTTATTACCTAATGTAGATGAATTATTTGAATTGGAAATGATGTGGTTAGAATATAACCTTTTAACAAAAAAAGAACTTTTAGAGCGTTCAGCTTTTATAAAGTCGATTGATAATCAATATACTAACCATTTTCTTTTGTATTCAGATTATAATGATAAGGTAAATAAAAACCGCTCAACAGCTGTACAAGCATATTTTGAAGAAGGTCAATTTTCAACAGGTTATGCTACTCACGGATTGTTTCCTTATAGAGGAAAATTCCATCCTCAGTTAATAAAAGGATTGCTCAATATTTTAGAAGTAAAGAGAGGTGATTTACTTTTAGACCCAATGGCTGGAAGTGGGACAGCTAATATAGAAGCTGCACTTTTAGGTATCAATTCTAAAGCCTGTGATATTAGCCCTTTTTGTCAGTTTATGATAAAGGTAAAATATGAATCTCTGACCATTGATTTATCATTACTTGAACATATTACACTTGATAATCAAAAGCTTTTTGACTTTTTTAAACAAGGAAATGTTTTGAGACGGATAGCTAAAGTAAAAGATTTAGAGAAGCAAAAAATTTACAATCTTGCTTTTTTAGCTTGGCTTGATGCCTTAGGATATTCAAAACGCGTAATTAGAAGTAATCACGAACAACTTTTTGCTAAAGTACTACCACGCTACACTGAAACTGTAAAAACACTTCTTAGAAATCCTCATTTTAGTACTGAATTACTTGGTGAGTTACAGATTCTATCAGATTCAGAAGCTTTGAAAATAAATATCCCTGATGAAAGTGTAGATTGTGTGATAACTTCACCTCCTTATTCATTCGCAATAGATTATATTGAAAATGATAAAGATCAATTGGAGTTTTTAGGATACAATACAAAGGAACTAAAAACAAGATTAATAGGTTTAAAAGGTAAAAATAAAACAGAACGCTTAAATAATTATTTCATAGATATGGATAGAGTTTGCGCTGAAATATCAAGAGTCTTAAAAAAAGATAAATATTTTGTAATGATAATAGGCTCAAACACTAATCAAACAGGAGGAATACGTTTAGAACAGACTATTATTGAATCAGCTAAAAAATATAAACTCTCTTTGATAAAAAACATTCTAAAGCCTATCAAAGGAATGAGAAATACAATGAAAGAGGAGTATATACTAATATTTAAAAAGAAATAATATGAGGAGTGTAGATGATAAATTTCTAACAGTTATTGATAAAAATACTTTCTATTTTTTTAATACAAAGTTCGAAGAGGGTTATGAAGGGTATATCAATTCAGTAAAAGAAACCCTTTTGATTGTTAAAAATAAAGTAGAAACAGAAGGTCTTAAGAAAGAAATTTTTGAATGGCTTTTAGCCGAAAAAGAAAATGGATTGAAAGCTTTGTTAGCTCTCACAGGATTTTCAAACGAATATCTTAAACGCCTTACCACCATTATTCGTATTGTAGATGATGCTGAACTCAATAAAATTGTATTCAAAGATAAATGGTATAATGAAAAAAATCCTAATAACATACAAGAATGGTCAGATAACACTATTCAAAAAAGAATACAAAACGATGAGTTTTTTCGCAAAGGTTTGGTGAATATTTTCTTTGAAGGAGCTTCAATACCTTTTCTCACAAATACAATCCCTCTTTTTGAACTGAAAAAACTCAGTATATCAAAACTGAAATTTGAAATTCCTGAGCTTATAGATTCTTTAGTGCGTTATAAAGAAAAAGGAAGCTATTCAGGTATGAAAGGTAATAATCCCGAAACTGTAATAGCTGAATTATTAGATAGATTAGGACTTACATACCAAACAGGCGATCTAACTGAATTGATTAGTAATGCTCCTAATAACAAACGTACAATGGATTTTATTATTCCTAACAAACAACATCCTTTAGTAATTGTAGAAAGTTCTTTTTTAGCTACTACTTCATCAGGCCAAGGGGACAAATCAAAAACTGAAATATCTATTGATGTCCTTATAAAATCACATTATCCTAATGCAAAATTTGTAGGTTTTGTTGATGGCATAGGTTGGTATGTGCGTAAAGGTGATTTGAAAAGAATGGTAACGGCTTATGAAGATGTGTTTACTTTTCATACTGATGAATTAAGACGCTTTGAAAAACTTTTAATTGAGACTTTTAAAAATGATAAATAATTACTTAAATAGAATACTCCAAGGAGATTGTTTAGAGTTATTTAAAAATATCCCTGATAATTCAGTGGATATGACTTTTGCCGACCCTCCTTTTAATTTACAGAAAAAATATACAAGCTATAAAGATAATCTTGCTTTTCAAGAATATTTAGATTGGTGTGAACAATGGATTGCTGAAATGGTTCGTGTTACCAAACCTACAGGATCTATATTTTTGCATAACATCCCTAAATGGCTTACTTTTTATGCTACTTACTTGAATAAATTTGCTCATTTTAAACATTGGATAGCTTGGGATGCTCCTACTGCCCCTATGGGGAAATCATTACAACCTGCTCATTATGGTATACTTTTTTATACTAAAGAAGCTAAAGGTGCTAAAATATATGAATTACGTTATCCTCATAAACGAGACCGTAAACAAGGTTTTTTATGGAAAGATTATGGGGGAAAAAAGGATGGATTACATCCTTTTGGTCCTTTAGTGTCTGATGTTTGGACTGATATACATCGGGTAAAACACAATTCTAAAAGAGACCCACATCCTTGTCAATTACCTTTACATCTACTAGATAGACTTATTTTGTTAACTACAGATGAAAATGATATTGTTTTAGACCCCTTCTCAGGTACAGGTACTACTGCTATCGCAGCTAAACGACTAGGAAGGCAATATATAGGATTTGAGTTAGATGAAAACTATGCTGAAATATCTCAAAAAAAAATAGCTTTTACAAAATCTGATTTTAAAATAGGAGATAGTTGGGTAAGTTTTTATCTAAACGATGTGGTAACTATCAGAAATAGAGATTGGGTTAGTTTAGAACCTTATTTTAATATTCCTGAACCTGCTCGAAGTGTTGACTTCCAAAAAACAACATTAAAACGCAATATTGTTATACCTCAAGAAAAAGTATATCCTCTTGAAAAAATAGTAGAAACTAAAACTTTTTTCAAGGAAATAGGACACTCTAAAGAGTTGGAGGCTAAACTAAATGCTGTCTCAAACTAATTTATAAATTTGCAAATTCGCTAATTAATCCGTACCTTTGTAGCTTGAAAATATTATTTATATATACAATATATGAAAACCATAGACAATTTTAACTTTGCAGGCAAGAAAGCCTTGATTCGTGTGGACTTCAATGTACCATTAGACGAAAATTTTAAAGTAACCGATAACACTCGTATTGAGGCAGCTAAACCTACTATCGAGAAAATCCTTAAGGACGGTGGAACCGCTGTTTTGATGAGTCACTTAGGTCGCCCAAAAGGTGAACGCAACGATAAGTATTCTCTCCGCCATATCGTTAGTGAAGTAGAAAAAGTATTAGGCAAAAAAGTAATCTTTGTAAACGATTGCGTAGGCGAAGTAGCCGAAAAAGCTGTAGCTGCAGCTCCTGCGGGTAGTGTAGTGCTCCTTGAAAACTTGCGATTCCACAACGAAGAAGAAAAAGGCGACGAAAACTTCTCTAAACAATTGGCTAAACTCGGCGATATCTACGTGAACGACGCTTTTGGTACCGCTCACCGCGCCCACGCTTCTACTACTATTGTAGCTAAATTCTTCCCTAACAACAAATGCTTTGGTTACCTCCTCGCTAAAGAAATTGAAAGTATCGACAAAGTGATGAGATCAGGTGAAAAACCTGTAACAGCTATCCTCGGTGGTTCTAAAGTTTCCTCTAAAATCACTATCATCGAAAATATTTTAGGAAAAGTAAACCACCTTATCATCGGTGGAGGTATGGCATATACTTTTATCAAAGCACAAGGCGGTAAAGTGGGAAACTCTATCTGTGAAGACGATAAACTCGACCTCGCTCTTGATATCCTTGCTAAAGCTAAAGCTAAAGGCGTAGAAGTTCACTTGCCTATCGATGTGGTAGCTGCCGACGCTTTCGACAATAACGCTAAAACCCAAATAGTACCCGTAAATGCTGTTCCCGATGGTTGGGAAGGTCTCGATGCAGGCCCTAAAACACTCGAAAATATTAAATCGGTATTGCTCGCTTCTAAAACTATCTTGTGGAATGGCCCTATAGGGGTGTTTGAAATGCCTAACTTCGCCAAAGGTACTATCGCTGTAGGTGATTATGTTGCCGAAGCTACTAAAAAAGGTGCTTTCTCACTCGTAGGAGGTGGCGACTCGGTAGCTGCTGTTAAGCAATTTGGCTTTGAAAACAAAGTGAGCTATGTTTCTACCGGCGGTGGTGCTATGCTCGAAAGCCTCGAAGGATTGGTACTCCCTGGTATCGCTGCTATCAATGAATAGACGATAAACAATTAGGTGAAAAATGACCTTATTTGTTGAACATATCAATTTGCAACAATTCTCCACACCCACAAGTGTGGAGAATTATTGTATATTTATGTTTGAAGGTACAGGTTCTTTTACAGTAGATGCTACTCCCTATACTTATAAGGGTTACACCTTGCTTTTTCTCTCTCCTTTTCAGCACTTTCAGTGGCAAGAAGCAAGCATTACAACCGCCGAACTCTTGCAATTTCACGGTGATTTCTATTGTATAGAATACCACAAAAAAGAAGTTGCTTGCAATGGTTTCCTCTTCAATGCCCTGTTTTTGCAACCTCATATCAGTGTGGCAGAAACTACTTTTGTAGAAGTTAAAAATCTATTTAGAAATATAACTGCTGAACTTATAGAGAACAATCCTTTTTCGGAAGCCGTACTGCGGTCTTATCTTCAGCTTATTTTGGCACTTTCTAGCAAGGAAAAAAGCCTATTACTCACTGATACTCCTCCACAAACCGACCATACTTTAGCAACCGACTTCCAAGAACTTTTAGAAAAACACTTCCTTAGTGAGCGCAATCTCTCTTTCTATGCCGAGGCGCTTTCTCTCACCCCCGATGCTTTTAGCAAAAAACTCAAAAAACTCATCGGGAAAACACCTTCTAAACTCCTCCAAGACCGATTGGTGTTAGAAGCTAAAAAACAACTGCACCTTACGCATAAGTCTATCAAAGAAATAGCCTTTGATTTGAATTTTGAAGATGAGTTCTATTTCAGTAGATTTTTCAAAAAAAACGTGGGACTCTCGCCTAAACACTTCCGCGAAAGCGTAGGTATTTCAATAGTTGCCAACGAAACACACTAAAATGTCTATGCAATCACCTTTTTTATCCATTTGTATTTGCTAAAAAAGACGTAATTTTGCACCCTGAAATTTAATACAAATTACTATGCAAAAGTTATTATCATTTTTAGCAGGAAGCGAACGTTGTTTCGTGAATTTTATCAGGGTTGCTATCTTCATCGTAATGGCGTGGATAGGAGGCTTGAAAGTATGTCAGTATGAAGCCGATGGCATTGTACCTTTCGTGACTAACAGTCCGTTTATGAGTTTTTTCTATGCTAATTCAGGTAAAACCGCAATCGATGAGAACGGTGTTACAGGTGAAGCTAACAAAGGCAAAGAAGTAGCACAATACAAATTGCACAAAAACCCCGAAGGTAAGATGGTGAAAGCCAATATCGAATGGCATAAAGAGAACAATACTTATACTTTCTCTTATGGTTTAGGGGCTTTCATTTGCTTGATAGGTTTACTTACCCTTTTAGGTATTTGGTCACCTAAAATAGGGGTGATAGGAGGTTTACTCACTTTTGGTATGAGCATTGTTACACTTTCTTTCCTCATCACTACCCCCGAGGTGTATGTACCTAATTTAGGTGGTGATATGCCTACTCCAGCTTATGGTTTCCCTTACTTATCGGGAGCTGGACGCTTGGTATTGAAAGATATTATAATGTCGGCAGGCGGTTTGATCGCCGCTTCCGAAGCTGCAAGACGAATTTTAGCAGCTAAGAAATAAGAAATAAAAAGTAAGAAAAAGAGGCAACTGTAAATCTTCTCAGTTGCCTCTTTTTTTTGGTATTGCTACACTTTGTTAAAACTTATACGACATTATTCTGTATATTTTTTGATAAGACGAATCATCAGATTGCTGAGTTTTTCGACTTGGTATTCGCCTACGCTGGGCTCTAAATGGGCGTTACCTATACCGCTGTCGTCGGTGATAAAGACATAGGTACCATTGGTATATATTGCCATAAAGCGCATTAAGAACTCGGTGGGTTTATCGATACCGCTAGCCACGATGGGGATGAGCTTGATACCTTTCTCGGCAGCGGTTTTTACAGAGGCTTGTACGCTTTTGATTACTTTATCTTCGTGATGAGGAGGGGCATCGAGTACTAAAAAAGCGATGCGGGTGCGTGCTGAGGCATTCCATTGTAGTTTGTTGAGCTCATTGAGGGCGGTATGCACGGCTTCGGGGAAGTCGCCGCCACCATCAGCTTTTTGTCCGTTGATAAATTGAATGGTTTTATTGATATCCTTAGTAAAATCGGAGTGTTTGACTACATAGTCGTCACCTTCGTCGCGGTAAAATACGGTGCCAGTACTGATTTTTAGGTTTTTATTACCTTCTTCAACCTTACTAATTACGTTCTTCAAGTCCATTTTTAGGAACTCCAGCTCGTCGCCCATTGAGCCCGTAGCATCCACCATAAAGGCGATTTGTACTTCGTTTGAAGTTTTTTCTGTGTTGTTTTTAAGGGCAATACGATTGAGGGTCGTTTCGCTAATTGGATTTTCAGTGTTTATCCATTCGTTATTGACTTTTAGGCGCAAATGCTCGGTGTTAAGCTCTTTTTCTTTTTGGAAGGCACTCACCCATAGTTCAGCTTTACCCGTGTTATCGGTTTTAGCTGTCCATAGCAGGGTATTGTTACGATAGAGCGCAACGCTGGCGTTTACAACAGGTTTGCTATTAGCGGTTAGAAGCACAGCAATGCGGTGATTGGTGTACATTTGCCAGTATTCGGGGAAAGAAGCAAATTCATTTTTATTGAGCGTTTTTTGATAGAAATCCCAACTATTAAGGTCGTTCCATTCACCAGCAGTTACCAAACCAGACTGCGGTTGAGGGTCGCTTTCGGGGTGACGTTTACGGTGTTTCGGTTCAGCGCGTTTCGCTGTCATATCGCTTGCTACCGATATTTTAGCTGACATTGTACTTTCGTCATTTCTGATAACATCGCCTGTTGTTTTAGAATGTTTTCTCTTAGTGCTCTTTTCGCCGTAGCCAACTACGGCTATCTCGGCTAATTCACCACTACTTTCTTCTCGGTAATCGCCGGAAGAGCTTTCATTTCGGTATTCGGTGATACCTCCATAATCGCCTGTGCTACTTCCGCGATCAGCGGGTTTGTAAGCTTTTCGGTCGCCACAAGCGCATACGAGTAGGACAAGGCACAATAACAAAAAATAAGATAGGTTTTTCATTTTGGAATATAGTTTTTGTGTTTCTAAAAGAAAACATACGAAAATAATGCCAAATGTTTAATAATTAAGAGAGTGTCCGAAAAGTTTTGTTTTTTTATTTTTTTTGATTACACACTTCGAACTAAATACAAAAGAATTTTACCATTTATCTTCTTAAAAATATACTTAATAGTATACCCTCCTATAACATCATCTTCTAAAAAACTAATATCTATTTGGAAAGAATTTTCTGATAAAAAGGAAAAATCAATATTTGTAGTTTTTTCCTTATTCCACCAACTAAAAATCCTATTTTCAATAATATTCTTTGTATCCAACTTTTGGAAAAGCAAAATATACTTCTTAGTGAATAATTTATCAAAGATTTTTATAAAATCTTCTTTTCCAATAGGTTTGTCTTTTGTCGTAAAACCTTCTTCATAAACTTTATCGCCATATATCATCTCATAAAGAGGACCTTCATCTTCAAGTGGATAATTTATCATATTGTTAGCGATTTCATCTATTTGTTTTTCAAATAGTGCTTTTTTTAGATTATCCAAAAAAAGAAGTAACTCTTCGTTTTCTATCTTCTGTTCATTATTTTCATTGGTTATTGTTTGATGGTTATTTTCTAATGTTATTGTTTTTAGATTACTTGTATGGTTGCTATTTGTATTACAACTGAGTGTTATAATACAAATAAATAGAAAAAATATCTTATACATTTTAGTAAGCTGTAGCCCTCTCATTTCACTTGCCTTTTTTTAAATAATATTGTCTAAGGTGTCACTTCACACAAAAAACTTCTACAAAATGACTTATTTTCCTCTTATTTCTTGTAAACCTATTTCAGGATATGACACTTACCTCTTACCTCTTACCTCTTATCTCTTACCTCTTGTTGAAGATTGATAAGGTTTATTTTCTTCTTTTTGTTTTGTTGTTTTTGGTATTCGTCAAACTGCATTAACAGGTTATTGTTAGCCCTGATAAGCGCATTGGTTTCGAGCAAAATACTGAAGTACAATTTGGTGGTTTTATGACTGGTTTCGGTGGTACGAATACGGTCGATTTGCTTTTGTACCATTTTTGATACTTCGTTTTTCAACACCTTGCAATCTTCAAAGATGATGTGTAACTTGTTATAGTCTGAACCTTTAAATATTTCGGCTTCTGCTCTAAACACTTCTTCCATCTTGTCGGAAATGTATTTTAAATCTCTCAGCTGGTTAAACTTGAGGTTCTTGTGGTTGTTATTCACGTGCTCATAGCTGTTGAGGGTAATAGCAGTGAGACACTGTGCCATATCCTGTAAGTAATCCAAAATGAGAATGTAGAACTTGCTGGAGGCTACTGAGCTCTCATTCAGTGATTTGATAAAGTAATATACATTGCCTTTTAGTTCGTCGAGTTCTTTTTCGAGTTTTTTGGCGTTCTTCTTGTTTTTGGTGAGTTTGCCCAAATCTTGTGTACCGAGGTTTTTCACCACCTTGCTATAGAGCTCATCAATGCGGTAAATCGTTTCGGATACATAGTTAGAGCTTTCTTTTATCACCCCACCGATAGTCGCCAAATCGGCGCGTTCAAAGCGTTTGCCTTGGGCTTTAGCTTTCTGCTTGTTGCGGTAAATCACGGCATTGCGGATGAGCACGAAGCCTACCACCATAATCATCACGATAAGACCAATTACACTGCCATAATACAGCACGCCAGCCACAATAAAAGCACCGATAAAAGCCACAATAGCAGTTAAGAACCAACCGCCAATTACGTTTAGCACCCCAGCCACACGATATACAGCACTGTCGCGCCCCCAAGCCCTATCGGCGAGAGAGGAACCCATTGCCACCATAAAGGTTACATAAGTGGTAGAGAGCGGTAATTTGAACGACGTACCAAAGGCAATCAAACTACTCGATACCACAAGGTTGATTGCAGCGCGCACAAGGTCGAAAGCGGGAAGGTCTTCTTCTTTTACATTAGGGTCGCGTTCAGGTTTTTCAAAACGGCGATCTATTTTACTGCTGAGCGATTTAGGCATTATAAATTCCACCGCATTGGCGCAAATCACGGTAATACGCACCAAAAAGCGCGAGAGGAAATTAGATGAGAATTTTTCTTCACCGCCTTCATTTTGGCGGGAGAGGTTCACCCCTGTATCAATCACGTGGCGTGCTTTTTTGGAGAACCAAAGGGTGAGAATCATCACAAAGCCTGTGAGCAGCAATAGGAATGTAGGGGTACTCATTTCGCTATCGGCTAAACCCTTCATCAGCAGGCTGTCGTGAGCGATTCCTGAGTTGTGCCATATTCCGTAGGATTGGTAAGCAGCCATAGGCACCCCGATAAAGTTCACCAAGTCGTTGCCCGCAAAAGCCATTGCCAAAGCAAAAGTACCACTGAGGATAATCACCCTGAAAATGTTTACTTTCATACGGATAAGCATCTGTGAAAGCACCGAATAGAAAATAAAACAGCCAAAGAGCAGCAGTACAATATTTGTATCTATCCACGCAATGGCTTCTTTAGGGATGAAAGCGACGTCCTTGAGACCTTTAAAGATAATGAAATAGGAGAGCCCCGTGAGCGACAAGCCGCCAAATACGCCTCCTACGTATTTTATATTGTCTTGATATTTAAATGAAAAGACCAATCGAGCTAAGTATTGTACGATAGCTCCTACTGTAAAAGCGATGGCTACCGAGGTAAAAATACCCGCAATCACCTTGCCTACCTCTCCTTTGTTGATATAGTCGAAAGCGGTAGTTAGTGGAGCGCCACTCATAAAAGTTTTGATGGTAGCCACACACATCGCTGCCCCGAGGAGTTCAAAAACCACAGAAACGGTAGTGGAAGTGGGCAAGCCGATAGAGTTGAAAAGGTCGAAGAGGAGAATATCGGCGAGGATAACCGACATAAAGATAATCATTACCTCATCAAAGTAGAAGAGCTGGGGGTTGAAGATGCCTTTTCGGGCAATTTCCATCATTCCACTGGAGAAGATAGCACCGATGGCTACCCCCACGCTGGCGACTATCATAATAGTGCGGATAGTAGCCACTTTAGAGCCAACGGCTGAGTTGAGAAAGTTAGCTGCATCGTTGCTTACGCCCACTACTAAATCGATAATAGCGAGCACTAAAAACACGAACAGCATAAAAATGTAAACCTGTTCCATAACACTTATACTGGTTTGAGGGGACAAAGGTAGTGTATAATTAGCAAATTAACAAATTAGCAAATTAGAAAATTGGCAAACACTTTCTGTTATATTTTAGTAGAACCGAAAAATATTACTACCTTTGTATTTTCAAATAACTAAAAACTCGTAAAAACATTTTGTAATTATGGATTATCTTATTGCTAAATGCATCCATATTATCTTTGTAGTGAGCTACTTCGCTGGACTTTTCTATATGGTGCGCCTTTTTATCTACCACACCGAAGCCTTAGAAAAAGAAGAGCCTGAGCGTTCTATTCTTCACAAACAATTCAGTTTTATGGAAGAGCGCTTGTGGAACATCATCACTGTTCCCGCCCTTATACTGATGACTACCACCGGACTTTATATGCTCTATGACGGTGGAGAATGGACATTTATGAGACAAGGCTGGATGCACGTCAAACTGCTGTTTATTGTCTTTTTATTTATCTATCATTATTATTCTTGGCGCATAATGAAACGTTTGCAAGCAGGGCAGGCAACCCTCACTTCTGTGCAATTGCGAATGCTCAATGAGGTGGCGACTATTATTCTATTTGTTGTGGTTTTTGCTGTTGTCCTCAAAGGTGTTTTTGTTGCCTATTGGTATGCCTCTTTGTTAGCTTTCGTTGCGATGGGTGTACTGATTATGTTGGTAGTAAAATTAGTGAATAAAGGGAAAAATTAGCAAATTAGCAAATTAGCAAATTAGCAAATGAGATGTGATGACTATACAACAGCTTAGAAATACTCCTATAGCAGCACTTCCTGCACTGGCACAACAGTTGCGTGAGCGCATTATAGAGGTTATCGCTACAAGGGGCGGACACTTAGGGGCGAGTCTTGGAGTGGTGGAACTCACTATCGCACTGCACTATGTGTTCAACACCCCCAACGATGTATTAGTGTGGGATGTGGGACACCAGTGCTATGCCCATAAAATCCTCACGGGTAGAGACGCTTCTTTTGCTCATATTCGCGAACAGGGAGGCATCAGTGGGTTTCCTAAGCGCTCAGAAAGTGAATACGATGCTTTCGGTACGGGACACTCGTCTACCTCTCTCTCAGCGGTTTTAGGTATGGCAATGGCATCGGCTTTGGAGGGGAATACCCAGCGCCAGCACATAGCTGTGATAGGCGATGCTTCAATTGTAAGTGGTATGGCTTTTGAGGCGCTGAACTACGCCGGCACTACCGATGCTAATATGCTTATTATCCTCAACGACAACGCTATGGCTATCGACCCTACCGTGGGTGCTCTCAAAAATTATTTCGAGCAGTTACGCCAAAGAAAAGGCGCTGATGAAACTTTCTTCAACGATTTAAACATCACTTACAAAGGTACAGTGGATGGACATAACCTCCCTGAATTGCTCAGATCTCTTGAAGCTGAAAAAAATGAGAGAGGCGTGCGACTCTTGCACGTACTTACCACCAAAGGCAAGGGATTTGCCAAAGCTGAGGCTCAACAAGTGAGTTACCATTCGCCCGCCCTATTTGATAAAATTACGGGAGAACCGCTACCCGAAAACCCATCTCTACCTGCTAAGTACCAAGAGGTGGTAGGGCAGACCCTCACCCAGCTTGCCGCACTCAACCCTAAAATTATAGCCATTACCCCTGCAATGAGCAGCGGTAGCGGACTTACCACTATGCACCAATCTTTCCCCCATAGAGTGTTTGATGTAGGTATTGCCGAACAACACGCTGTAACCTTTGCAGCAGGTTGGGCTGCGCGTGGTTTTATCCCTTATTGTGTGATTTATTCCACTTTCTTGCAACGCGCCTACGACCAACTCATTCACGATGTAGCTCTACAAAATCTCCCCGTCGTGTTCTGTATCGACCGCGCGGGACTTGTAGGCGAAGATGGCGCTACCCATCACGGGGTGTTTGATATGGCATTTTTGCGTCCCATTCCTAACCTCATTATCGCCTCACCGCGCAACGCTACCGAGTTGCGCCATTTGCTTTATACAGCTCAGCAACCATTAGAACATCCTATTGCTATTCGCTATCCGCGCGGTAGATGTAATGAAAAACATTGGCAACAACCTTTTCAGGCATTGCCTATTGGCAAGGGCGAGCAGCTAAAAGAAGGTAGCGAAATAGCGGTACTTACCATTGGTGCTATCGCCGAAGAGGTTGCTGAGCAAATCCAAATGAGTACTACTGCTGAAAAATACGCTCATTACGATATGCGTTTTCTCAAACCTTTAGATGAGGAAATGCTGCATCACATCTTCCAAAAATACAAGAAAATTATCACCGTAGAAGAAGGAGTTATAGGTGGTCTTGGCAGTGCTATAGCCGAATTTGCTACGCAACACAATTATACTATCCCTTTGAAAATCATCACACTTCCTGATACATTTATGGGGGTAATGAGCCGATTTACCGATTTGTCAATTGGCTAATTGCCAAATAATCCCTACCTTTGCACCCCGAATCATTTAGCATCACTTTTAGTATGAAAAAACTTATTATCGCACTCCTTCTTTGCAGCGTTACAACGTGGGGACAAGTGCGCAAGGCTAAGGCTTTTCAAGCCGATGTAAAAAGCGATACCATCAGGGTAATTGAAGACCCCGAAGCTCTTAAATTTACCTTCAACCGATACCAACAAGCACAACAAAAATGGTTTAAATTCAACCAAGTAGGGTTGAATATGAGCGAGGTAGCTTTCTCCAATTGGAATGCAGGGGGGGAATCCTCAATTTCGGGTATTATGAATGCCAAATTCCGCCGCCGTTATACAGAACGCACTTTCTTTTGGGATAATGAACTCGAAATCAACTATGGTATCAATGCTCAAAAAGGACGCGAAGTGCGCAAAACAGATGATAAGTTGTCGCTCATTTCTTCATTTGGCTATCGTGGCGACTCTCAGTCGTTTTGGTATTACACCGCACGTTATCAGTTTTTATCGCAAATCAGCAATGGGTATAACTATCCCGATGTAGAGAAACCTATCTCTAAATTCTTAGCGCCAGCTTACATTACCTTCGGTTTGGGAGCTGAATATGCACCTGCTAAAATCAATTTCAACCTCTTTCTTTCACCTATTACGCTCAAAACCACTGCTGTATTCAATCAGCGTTTAGCCGATGACGGTGCTTTTGGGGTAGAAAAAGCCCAGCGTGCCCCCGATGGTACTATCCTCAAGAAAGGAAAACGCACGCATAATGAGCTCGGTTTTTCAGTATCAGGGCGTTGGGATAAAAAGATAATGGAAAATATGATGCTCAACACCACCTTCAACTTCTATGGCGACTATCTCAGAAACTTTGGAAATATAGATGTGGATTGGGAAACCAACCTCAACCTAAAGGTGAATAGCTATGTACAAGCGCGTATAGGGGTGCATATCAAATACGACGACGATGTGAAATTCTATTCGTACACTGCTCCTAACGGAGAAAAACACAACTATGGAGCACGCACTCAGCTCAAACAAATTTTGGGAGTAGGGGTATTATATACTTTTTAAGCGATGTTTTTAGAAAATACAGTAAACAACAACGAAAAAGCGGGTTGGATAGAAGTGATTTGTGGGTCGATGTTCTCGGGTAAAACCGAAGAACTGATTCGCCGATTGCGCCGTGCTCAATTTGCTAAACAGAAGGTAGAAATCTTCAAACCTGCCTTCGATACTCGCTATGACGATACCAATATAGTGTCGCACAATGCCAATGAAATCCCCTCAACTCCTGTAGAAGCCGCTTCCAGTATTATGCTCTTAGCCGATGGTTGCGATGTGGTGGGTATAGATGAAGCACAATTCTTTGACGATGAAATCGTGAATGTGTGCAACGAACTCGCCAATCGCGGTATGCGTGTGATTGTAGCAGGACTTGATATGGACTACAAGGGCAGACCTTTTGGTCCGATGCCTTTTCTGATGGCAACTGCTGAATATGTTACCAAGGTACACGCTGTTTGTACCCGCACGGGCAACCTCGCCAACTACAGTTTTCGTAAGGTCGCTAACGATCAACAGAGAATGCTGGGTGAAGCCGATAGTTACGAACCTTTGAGTCGCGCAGCTTTCTATAAAGCGATGAAGTCAGGGGATAGGGGGTAGAGGTCAGGTGTCAGGTGTCAGGTTTCAGGGGGAGTAAAAAAATAAAGTTTAGATGATTTGTTGGAATAAAAAAGTTGTATCTTTGACGCAAAAAGAAATGATTACAACAGATCTATTGTTTTCACCCTCTCACCCCGATTACGCCCTGATAACAAATATTAGCAAAGTACCCAATGCCCCCTATTGTTATCGCGCTATTATGCTTGAAAATAAATTAAGCCAAGAACTTATCCACCTTTGTGAGGAATACCACCAATGCATAGAAGCCTTTAGCCCCATTCTTGCCGATATAGCTGAAGAAAAAATTGCCGCCTTTCAATTATGTCTTAAAGAAAACGCCACTAAAATATTTGATCTTAAAATTGAGGGTAATGAAGTAATATTCTATACCAAATACCGCTGTGCCGAAGGATTTTTAGACGACTATCGGTCGAAATTATAAAATAATCGAATATAAGGACAGATACAATCAAATACATCTTTGGATAGGTAGTAATTTTGAAAAAGAAGAAAACTACCAACAATATTTTTTACTTCTGAAGAAATCAACCTCAACCCTCGTGCGTCTTGGGCAGAGCTTTTGCAAATAGCTTTTATAAATAAAGAGCAATATTTTTCTATAAGTAGATTAGTTTATGAAAAAGTGTTACAACGACTAAAATAAATTGACAATATGACAATATCCCCAATTAAACAATTACAACAGTTAGGTAAAATGCCTAATGAAGATTTAGACAATGATGGAACTGATGTTCATAACTTGGTAGCACAGTATGAAACTTTGTTAAATGAAATAGAAGAGCCGATTAGCTTTGAAGATGCTTATGTACTTCTCTCTATTCTACCCGATACTAAATGTTATGGGTTAGAGGAAATTATAGAGGGAAAAATAGAGAGTATAGAACTTGATAATGAAGAATCTATAGAAGCGTATGACAAACTTATCAATTCCTGTACAAATAAGGAAGTAAAAGATTTTTTGATAGTAGGTTTTGAAAACTGGAAAGAAGAACAATGATTACAACAGAAGAGCTAAAAACAATTCTTTTAAAAGGAGATTTAGCTGTACTTAAAACAGCTTTAAAAAACTATAATATTAATGAGTGTGATAAGTTTGGCAATACTATTTTGCATTATTATCTAAAACTAAAAACTCCTATAGGGCTTTCAGCAAAGGAAGTTATTGAGGTGTTTTTAGAAAATGGGGTGGCTATAAATCAAGCGCAGGAGGATAAACAGTTTGGCAATACTGTTTTGCACTTAGCTGTTATAGGACAACAATATGAAGCCTTCTCTTACCTCATTGAAAAAGGTGCCGATGTAAATGCTCAAGATATTCACGGCAATAGCGTTTTGTCTGTAGCTGTTTTTAATTACAAAAAGAATCCTCCTCTCTATAGTGAGATGATTGAAACTTTACTAAAGCACAATGCGAATCCACATTTAGCTAATCAGTACAATGTAACTGCCCACTCGTTAGCTCACAGCATTGGGAATGCTGATGTAAAGAAATTCTTTTAAAATAGTAGATTAACAAAATAATTTTATGACCGAATCCCTATTTTTTACTTGTGAAGAAATAGACCTCAACCCTCGTGCATATTGGGGAGAACTTTTGCAAATAGCTTTTATAAATAAGGAACAATATTTTTCTATAAGTAGATTAGCTTATGAGGAAGAACTTTATTTTGAATACAATGAGCAAACTCACTATATTTATGCCTTGTGCCAAGATGTAGTGTTTGAATTGAAAGCCAATGCCTTGCATATTCATATCACAAAGAAGCTAAAAGGTAATTGCCCTTTCAGTACTATTACAATACAATTACCTTCTTTTTCTGTTGATTTAGAAGAAGTGCTACAATGGCTAAAATGAGCTAACAAGCACTCATTAAACAATTACAACAGTCAATAAAAAAAACAACACTAATGTAGTATATTTGCTACATTAGTGTTGTTTGTTATAAATAATGTTGTATATTTGCAACATTAAAAGTCGTTTTATATGGAGAATTTACAAAACTTATTTAATCCTTTGTATACTATGACCGACAAAGAATTAGCTGAAAAATTAGGGGAGTATATAAAGAAAAGGCGCATAATGATGAAACTCACACAGCAAGAACTCGCTAACAAGGCAGGGATATCGCGTTCACAGTTAGTGAAAATAGAAAAAGATGGAAAAACTTCTACTCTTACACTGATAGCTATAGCAAGGGCTTTTAGTGTGTTAGATCCTTTTTTGCAAACATTTGAGACTTCCCAACTCACTCCCAAAGAAGAATTTGAATTAGAGGAGAAAAGACAAAAAATGATTGATAAAAAGCCAAAACGTATTTATAAAGTGAATTAGGATGGATAGAGTAAAAGTTATAAAGAACAAAGAGATAGTAGGTTACTGTTCTTGGAAGGAAGAAACAGGAAGAACTGAATTTGTGTATGACCCTACCTATGTGAAAATAGGAGAGGAACTCTCTCCTTTGATAATGCCTCTTAATGAAAGGGTGTATACTTCTAATCCAAGAGAATTGTTAGAGACGTTTAAAAATCTTCCTCCTTTATTAGCCGATACTCTCCCAGATGCTTTTGGTAATAAATTAATAGCAGAATGGTTTTCCAAACAAAGTATTCATCAAGGGAACTTGAATCCAGTTGAAAAATTAGCTTTTTTAGCTAATAGAGGTATGGGGGCTTTGGAATATGAACCTATTATTGAAAGCAAACGAAACAATGGTTTAGTGAAAGTAAATGAACTACTCGAAATAGTAAATCAAATAGTTTTTGCTAAAGAGGAGTCTTCTGTTCCTCTAAATGACTATCATCAGGGGTTGGAAACACTTGTGCAAATAGGTTCTTCAGCAGGAGGGGCTCGAGCCAAAGCAGTGATAGCTATTAATGAGGAAACCAATGAGATAAAAGCAGGTGATATTCATCAAGGTGAAGGATTTAATTACTACCTTATCAAATTTGATGGTTTAAAAGATGGTCTAGGAATAGCTCCACAAGGCTACGGTATTGTTGAGTATACTTACTACCAAATAGCCAAACTATGTGGAATAATAATGACTGATTGCAAATTGTATTGTGAAAATGGTAGAAGTCATTTTATGACCCAACGTTTTGATAGAAATCCTAACGGAAGCAAAAATCACATTCAAACTGTATGTGGACTTACAGGAATTGATTTTGACCAACAAGGTCTCTTTTCGTATGAACAGCTACACCGTATGACTTTGGCACTTACTAATGATAAAGAACAAGTAGAGCAACTTTTTAGAAGAATGGTTTTCAATGTTATAGGGCTAAACAATGATGATCATATAAAAAACTTTTCTTTTATGATAAAAGACGGTAAATGGCAACTTACTCCTGCCTATGACCTTACTTTCGCCTATCACCCTACGCATCCTTGGCTTAAAAGGCATTCTATCTTTATCAACCAAAAACTAATGGGTATAGAACTTCGTGATATTCTCCAACTCGCTTCTGATTTTAATATCAAAAATGCTGATGATATAATAAAACAGACAATAGCAAGTTTTCAAGAATTCTCAAGTCTTGCTCAACAAAATGGGTTGGACTCAATTAGAAGAGAAAAAGTAAATTCTCTAATAATAGAGAATCTGAAAAAATATTTTTAGAAGATATTTTTAGACAAAAAAAGAAAGTCCGATAAAAGAATTATCGGACTTCTTCATTAACCAACCAAAACTTTAAATTATGAAAACTATTATTTGAAGTTTACAATGAGCTACCACCCTCATTGCGATGCAAAGGTACGAATAAAACAGTACTTGTCAAGTGTATTTTTAAGTTTAACAAAAGTTTAATATAAAAGGGGCTCTATAAGCCCCTTTTAGCGTAATTTTAATACTTAAAACACTTATTTTTTTAAGATTTTGTTTACCATTTTTATTTGGCATTACGTGCTTCAATCCACTTGCGGGCATTGATAAATGCCTCTAACCAAGGGCTAACCGCTGTTTTTTCACTTGGATAGTATGCCCATTGCCAAGGGAAAACCGAACGCTCTATGTGAGGCATCGTTACCAAATGTCGCCCTGTTTTGTCGCATAGCATAGCCGTGTTGTAATCAGAGCCATTAGGGTTGGCAGGGTACTCCTGATAAGCGTATTTACCTACAATATTATATTCGGCTTCTGCCAATGGCAAGTGGAATTTCCCTTCGCCGTGCGAAATCCATACCCCTAAGGTACTACCTGCAAAGGTGGAGAGCATCACCGAATTGTTTTCAGGAATGGTTACTGATACAAAGCCACTTTCGTGCTTGCCACTATCATTATGCCACATTTTTCCGTGCTCTGCGTGCTCAGGATTGATGACTTCTAATTCCATAAACAACTGACAGCCATTGCATATACCTACTGAAAGGGTATCGGGGCGGGCAAAGAAGTTATCCAATGCTTTTTTAGCTTGCTCGTTGTAGAGCAAAGCCCCTGCCCAACCTTTAGCACTGCCTAACACATCGGAGTTAGAGAAACCACCTACAGCCCCTATAAATTGTACATCTTCTAAGGTTTCGCGTCCGCTGATAAGGTCGGTGGTATGCACGTCTTTCACATCAAAGCCTGCTAAGTAAAGGGCATTTGCCATTTCGCGCTCGGAGTTGCTACCCTTTTCGCGTATCACTGCTGCTATAGGGCGTTTGCCTGCGGGGCGTGCGGGTTTTTCGCTCGTGAAATGCGCTGGGAAAGTGTATTGTAAAGGCTGTTCGGAGTAGTTTTGATAACGCTCGGTCGCCTTGTCGTTTTGAGTTTGCTGTTTGTCTAACAAGTAAGAAGTGAGATACCACACATCGCGCAATTCGGGGATGTTGAAATGGTATGATTTTCCGAAATGGTGAATAGTAAGTTCTTGTGAAGTAGTTACTTCGCCTATATTAGCCCATTCTAAGAAGTGTGCTTCTAAAGTAGCTTCAATGCTGCTATCGGCTTGAATTACTACCCCTGCGTTTTCAGCAAAAAGGGTTTTGATAAGGTCTTCATCGGCAGAGAGTCCGCTCAAATCAATGGTAGCCCCTAAGTCGTTTTCGGCAAAGCACATCTCTAAGAGTGTTGTGATAAGTCCGCCGCTACCAATGTCGTGTCCTGCTTGTATTTTACCTTCTTTTATGAGTGATTGTAATACGTTGAAAGCTGTTTTAAAGCCTTCGGCATCTGTTATGGTAGGAGCTTTATCGCCTATTTTGTTTAATATTTGGGCAAAAGCCGAACCTCCTAATTCAAATTGAGCACCCGAGAAGTTGATATAATAAATGTTGCCTCCATTGCGTTTCAATACAGGTTCAACTACTTTTTGCACGTCAGTACAATGGGCAGCCGCCGAAATAATCACCGTACCTGGGGCAATCACATCACCACCGTCGGGGTATTTTTGTTTCATCGATAGGGAATCTTTACCGGTAGGGATATTGATACCCAATTCAATCGCAAAATCAGAAGCTGCTTCTACAGCTTCGTACAAACGCGCATCTTCTCCTTTATTGCGGCACGCCCACATCCAGTTGGCGGATAGCGATACACTTTGCAAGCCGTCTTTTAGAGGCGCCCAAACAATGTTTGTCAATGCTTCGGCAATAGCATTGCGACTGCCTGCGGTAGGGCTGATAAGTGCCGTAAGAGGCGAATGACCAATACTGGTCGCGATTCCTTCTTTGCCATTGTAGTCCAAAGCCATCACCCCAACATTGTTCAAAGGGAGTTGTAGTGCGCCTGCACATTGTTGTTTGGCGACTTTACCCCCTACACAACGGTCTACCTTATTGGTAAGCCAGTCTTTACAAGCTACACTTTCTAATTGTAGCACCTGTGTTAAATAGTTCTGTAGCTGACTTGCATAGTAGTGTAGCTCTTCGTAATTAGTAACTACTGTTTCATCGGTCATTACCGTTTTTGGCGAACTGCCAAAGAGCGCGCTGAGGTCTAAATCCATTGGGCGGGTGCCTTTCTTTGCAGAAGCAATGCTAAAATGCTTGTCGCTGGTAACCACACCCACCTCGTACATAGGCGCACGCTCGCGGTCGGCAATGGTTTTTAGTTTGGCAATAGCCTTTTCAGGCAATACCAATCCCATACGCTCTTGTGATTCATTGCCTATAATTTCCTTGTCCGATAGGGTAGGGTCGCCTACGGGCAGTTTGTCTAAGTCGATTTTACCGCCGGTTTCTTCTATGAGTTCCGATAAGCAGTTGAGGTGTCCGCCAGCCCCGTGGTCGTGTATAGAAACGATAGGATTCTCGTCAGATTCTACCATTGCGCGAATCGCATTGGCAGCGCGTTTTTGCATTTCGGGGTTAGAACGCTGTACCGCATTCAGCTCAATACCTGCGCCAAAAGCGCCAGTATTGGCAGATGATACCGCTGCCCCTCCCATACCGATGCGGTAGTTTTCACCGCCTAAGATAACGATTTTGTCGCCTTCCTTGGGGGTGTGCTTTATGGCTTGTGAGGCTTTGGCATAACCCACGCCTCCTGCTTGCATAATCACCTTGTCAAAACCTAATTTGCGTCCGCCTTCTTCGTGTTCAAAGGTGAAGAGTGAGCCCGTAATGAGCGGTTGCCCGAATTTATTACCAAAATCGCTTGCCCCGTTAGAGGCTTTGATGAGGATATCCATCGGTGTTTGGTACAACCATTGGCGTTCAGGCATTCCTTTTTCCCAAGGGCGGTCTTCTTCTAATCGGGGGTAGGCAGTCATATACACCGCCGTACCTGCCAAAGGCAAAGAACCTTGTCCGCCAGCCAAGCGGTCGCGTATTTCACCTCCCGAACCTGTAGCAGCCCCGTTGAAAGGCTCTACCGTAGTGGGAAAATTGTGGGTTTCGGCTTTGAGTGAGAGCACGGCTTCAAAAGGTTTCACCTCGTAGAAATCGGGTTTATCGGCACTTTTTGGTGCAAACTGGTCGACAGTAGCCCCTTTGATGAAAGCCACATTGTCCTTATAAGCCGAAACAATGCTATTAGGATGTTCTTGTGATGTCTTTTTAATGAGTTTGAAGAGGGTAGAAGGTTTTTCCTCACCATTGATAACAAAAGTACCATTAAAGATTTTATGGCGACAGTGTTCGGAGTTGATTTGCGAGAAGCCAAACACTTCCGAGTCGGTGAGTTTGCGCCCGAGTTCTTTAGAAAGATTTTGCAAATAGGCGACTTCTTCGGCGCTTAGCGCAAGTCCTTCTTGCTGGTTATATGCCTCGATATCATCGATTTCGAGTGTTGTTTGCGGTTGAATATCGATAGTAAAACTCTCTTGAGTAAGACCGTTGTATCGCTCAGAGAGCATAGGGTCGAAAGGCATATCGGGGTCGGTTAGTTCGTGGAACTCCTCGATGCGGGTAATCCCGTGGATGTCCATATTTTGGGTAATTTCCACTGCATTGGTACTCCAAGGGGTAATCATTGCAGCACGCGGACCAACGAAAGTGCCGCTAAGGGTAGGCTGGTTAAGTTGCTGGGCATTGCCAAACAGCCATTTCAGTTTGTTGAGGTTGGCCTCAGTAAGGGTAACTTCGGTAGCTACCACATAGATAGTGTTTTTGGGGTTTTTAAAGAAGAGAAGCATCTTTTTCAATTAACAATTGACAATTAATAATTAACAATTAACCTATTCTTCATCTAATAAGTCACAAAACATTAAGCGGGTATATAATTTTCGTGGATTGGTCTTTCTTTCGGAACGTTCATTTTCGTCTTTAGGAGGCTTAGTGTAAAGATCCTCATCTATTTCGTGTGGAAATAGAGTTTTAAAGCTATTTCTTTTATAAAAATGTAAAATATTAGGTTCATTTTTGGCGTCTACTATGGCAAATCGACAACCTGTTTTGTTTTCATCATTTAAGAACCACATTTTAATAAAATCTAACACTTCTGAACCTATCCCTTTATTTGAGAATTTGGAAGCAACTGCTAAACGACCTATGAGTACACCTGGGTAACGTGTAAGCATTTTTTCGCGATGCGTAATTCCCCACATTGCATTTTTTCTGCTGTTAGGTAAATCGTAAATGCGAATACTATCATTTGATACGGTAAAACAAGCTACAATTTGCTTTGTGTCTTTTCTCAGTCTAAAACAATAAGTCTTACCCATTTTGTATTGAGTATAGGCGATAGCTTCATTTTGAAAAAAGTCGTCCATATCATCATCACCACAAATAAAAGGGGTAACTTTCAGATAAAATGTTATCAGTTAAAATTTCAAGAATACAATTTTCTTCAAGAAATGTCATTATTTATTGAAAATAGGAGATTTACTCAAAATGTTTTGCATCGCTTTATAGCGAGGGTCGGTAGTAATATCTTTTTTGGTACGCAGATCATATTTACGTTCACTCTCTTCCGCCATTTTGCGAAAGCGACGTGCTTCTTTACCATATAATGTGGGTATTGCTTTGATTTCTAATGCCATAATATTATTTTTTTAATCAACTTAGCCAAAATCTTAACCTTTGGCAAGTGTAGTGATACACCAATATTGGCACAAAGGTATAAACTTTTTTTCAATTGGCAATAAATATAAAAAACTCCCTCTTATTTTTTAGATAAGAAGGAGTTTGCATTTTTTACATTTTAGTTTTTTCTCCCTTGTACGCGACTTTACCATCGATAGAAAGTTCTTGTGTTTTAGGGTTATAAGCGTACTTGCCATTTTTGTAAGTGCCGTCTTTCTGTTGTTTTAAGAGAGGATGGGTCTCTTCCGTAGTGATGAATAGCTCTACTTGGCTGTTATCCCCTTCTTTGGCTACAATAAAGGCACTGATTACGGCCACTTCTTCCTTCTCTTCCACAGGATTGAGGCGTGTGCCTACTTCAAATACTTGTACGCACTCTTGCAGGAGCTCGCTCCACGATTGTCCTGCACTGCCTATACAGCCGTGAGCATCTCTATCACCTCCTACGGGTGGCATCTCTTCTGTAGCAGAAGGGGTTACCTCGGTGGTTTCTGTTTGGGTAGTTTGCGTTGAATTGCTGTTGTTGCAAGCTATCATTGTCATTGCCATTACGGCTACAATACTTAATTTTTTCATTTTTTTAATGATTAAAGATTAGACAAAGGTATAAAATAATTAGCAAATTAGCAAATTAGTAAATTAATACCCGTAGCGGTCGCCCCATAGTTTTTTGAGGTAGTCACGCAGCGCATTTTCACGGGGATTATCAGAGGGTTCATAGAAGGTTTCTCCTTGTAATTCATCAGGGAGGTAATCCTGAAAGGCAAAATTGCTCTCATAATCGTGAGCGTATTGATAGTCTTTGCCATAGCCGAGTTCTTTCATCAGTTTGGTAGGGGCATTGCGCAGATGGATAGGCACGCTGAGGTCGCCCGTTTGCTTTACCACTTGTTGGGCTTTGTTGATCGCCTTATAAGAAGCATTGCTCTTAGGCGAAGAAGCGAGATATATAGCACATTGACTGAGGATAATACGCGCCTCGGGGTAACCAATAGTGGTTACTGCTTGAAAAGTGTTGTTCGCTAAAATCATTGCCGTAGGATTCGCATTGCCTATATCTTCCGAAGCGAGTATGAGCATACGGCGTGCGATAAACTTCACATCTTCACCTCCTTCAATCATTCGTGCCAACCAATAGACAGCCCCATTTGGGTCGCTGCCGCGTATTGATTTGATAAAAGCCGAAATGATATCGTAGTGCTGTTCACCCGTTTTGTCGTAGAGTACGGTGTTTTTCTGCACGAGGTGCAATACACTATCGTTGGTAATAACAACAGGTTCGCCGTCGGGGGTAGCGTTTATAACCAATTCGAAAGTGTTGAGCAGTTTACGACCGTCACCGCCAGATAGTTTTAGTAAGGCTTCGGTTTCTTGCAGTTGGATATCTTTGGTTTTGAGAATAACATCTCGGGTAATGGCATTGTGGAGCAGTTGTTCTAAATCTTTGCGCTCAAAAGCCTTGAGGATATACACTTGGCAACGAGAGAGCAAGGCAGGAATCACCTCAAAACTGGGGTTTTCGGTAGTTGCTCCAATGAGGGTAATCCACCCCTTTTCGACAGCCTGTAAGAGGGAATCTTGTTGGGTTTTGTTAAATCGGTGAATTTCATCGATGAAAACGATAGGATTTTGGGTAGTAAAGAGTCCGCCGCTTTGCTTGCTTTGGTCGATTACTTCGCGCACTTCCTTAATCCCCGAACTAATGGCACTCAGGGTATAGAAAGCGCGGTTGCTTTGGTGTGCAATGATATTTGCCAACGTGGTTTTCCCCGTACCTGGGGGACCCCAAAAGATAAGCGATGGCAAAAGACCGCGTTCTATCTGTTGGCGCAAAGCCCCTTGAGCTCCTACTAAGTGCTCTTGTCCCACATATTGCGCAAGGGAAGTGGGGCGCATACGTTCTGCTAAGTTTTCCAATTAACAATTAATAATTAATAATTAACAATTGCCCCCGACTCACTTACTCGGCAATTGCCGACAACCCCGAAGGGGGACAATCTGTAAAAGCTACTTTTCTGATGAGAAAAACATCTAAAAAAGGGGGATAAAAGATTTTGTTTTATGTGGGCGTTTGCAAAACGCCCGTACAAGGTGACTAAAAGTGATGCGAAATTCGTTATTTGTCATTCGTCATTCGTCACTATTGAGTGATACTCGCGCCAGAGGCAGAGCCGATACCTACTACTTCGTCATAGAGAGCGCCAGGAGCGCGGTAGTATACAAGCACGAGGTAAGTGTTTTCTGTTTGTTGAAAATTACCACTTATCTCGTTGAAATCAACAGTGTTGCCTGCTTTGGTAGCAAACTTATAGTTGTAAAATCCCTGTTTAAGAAGTACTTTTCCTTTGAAAAGACCATCTTTTTCGTCATAAGTGAGTTTGTACTCATCGCGGAGTTCGTAGTTACTGAACTTGCCGTATACATACACTTCTTTATTCCAAAAAGTAGATTTGCCTTCTAAGGCGAAATGCACTTGGGTGTAATCGGCTTCGTTGGCAGGGTTCATTCCGTTGAGCGTACTAACCAAGAAATCGCCATTGATATCGGGATAATAGGTATAGACATTGCTCGCACGACTTACATTAGGAAAGAGGTAGCTGTTCACCCATTTGCTACGGTCGATACGCGAAATACCCGATGCAGGCACTCGTATATCCTTGCTATCGAAATAGAAATACTCATTACCACCCCAAAAAGCTGTTTCGCGGTCGTAGCGATACACGAGGTCGTTACCCATTACATACTGAGGTTTTACGTCCGTGATAGCCGTATCCCAACGGTAGTTTTGCAATATGGCTACTTTCACTGCTACATTGGGATTATCAAGCCTAAAATCTTTCTGCCGAATGGTGAATTGCACCACTTGTTGGGTATCGAAGTATTGCAAATCGCGAGCGCGTTTTACTTCGGTGAGTACATTCACTTGGGGGGTATAGAGCACAAAACGGCGTGAAAAGAGTTCTGTGCCATAACTATCGGTGATAGAGAGCATATAGTTGCCACTGAGAGTGATTTTGGTGAGTTCGTTAGGGAAAGTAAGGCGGTAATGCGAATAACCTTGCAGGGTGCCATAGGAGTTGCTCTCGGGCTGTAGCGGTTGGTTATCAATACCTTTGAGGTATTCGCTTTTCAGTAGAGAAGAGGCAGACCAATCGGCATTACAATGAGTGATTTTATAGTAGTAAGTTTCCTCATTCCCCCCGAGGTCGTCGAACTGCAAGCTAAACGACTCGTTACGGCGCACGATAGGGAATTGGTTCTTGTCGTTGGCGTCGGCTTTGAAAATAATCGTTTTGATATAGTCGGGAGGGGTTTTCTCCACCAGCGGTTGTGCATGCAGGGCTAATGGGAATAGGAGCAAAAGTATAAGTTTTTTCATAATGTATAATGTTTGTTTTTTTGTTTTAGAATTTCTATAGAGAGCGAATTGCCATTCTATAGAGGGCGAATTGCCATTCGCCCCTACAATATACCAAAAAGCGACTGATAATCAGAGAAATTAACTGCTTTCATTGCTCTTTCAATTTTTCGACTACTATTTGGTGGTAGATTTCACCTTTTGCAAATATAGAAAAAACTAAAGCTGTTGCAATTACATTTTTCTTCATATCTAACTTTGTTTTTTTGCACATTCGCTTTATAAAAGGGGCGTTTTTCTTCAAAACAACTGCTGGAAAAGAATCTTTTTCTTGTATAAATAAATAAGCAGTAGTGTCGAGTCCTTTTTTGCGATAATAGTTATGTACTTTCTTCTTTATTTTTTTAGGCAAAAAGCGTGCTACGGTATCTAAAAGAAAGAAATTATCTCCCTTTTGTCCATCTCCACAAGGGTAAAAACTCGCTTTAAATTCTTTTTGAGTATAATGAATAGTATCTATTTTGTAAACATCTATATCTGTATAAGCATAATAATCAGTATAACAAGACTTACAAGCACAGGTGTTATCCGTAAAAGTAATGCAATGTTTTTCTTGTGAGTACAAGAAAAAGGAACAAAAGTACATAAAAACAATGATATGTTTCACTTTATGAGTCATTATTTATCGATAGGTTTTGCTTCTTTGATGTAAATCATATCTTTTTGTCCTCCAGTATAAAAGGAAAAATAGTTTTTTATAAGAAATCTCATTTATCTATTACCATTAAGTTATAGTATTCTCCTGTGCTGAGTTCTAATATTTTTAAGATTTTAACTTTTAACACTACATTTTGTTGTTCACCACAGCTAAACTCTTTTGTACTATGGATATAATAGGTCTTTCCATTCTGTTCTAAAACATAAGCAGTACCGCAACTCAAGATAGATTTTTTAAGATTTCTATCCATTGAAACAAACTTCATACATATTTTATCCACATCAGATTTGCCACAGAATTTTATATCAACTTTAATTTTCGCTGATGAGACTTTCACTACTTTTGCTTTATTTTCATAGAAATGATTTAGATTTTCAATAATAGGGATTGTATCCCCATTAGTGAGTACTATATCTTTACGAAAATCCTCAGTTTGATATTGTTTATTCCTTTCTGTAAAGGAAAATAAGCAAGGGAGTAGGAGCAAGAAGAGAAGTTTTTTCATAATGAATAGTGTTTATTTTCTGTTTTTTAAGATTAATTCAAGGAAAGGCAATTCGCCACCCTGTTCTTCATATCGCAAGAACCAATCTTTCTGGTCACGGTATTCTTCGGGGACTTTTTTGAGAAGTTCCCCCTCTTTTCGTTCGGGATATTCACTTGGAGTCTTAGTCCGTATAAAGGTTTTGCCTTTGGTAGTGTAATCAGGATAGATGTATTCTATATCTTCTGTTTTATCGCTTTTATCGCCTATCCATTTCATCTTGTACAAGCCTGATATTCCTCCAAAACCAGCCTCTACTCCTCGTATGATTTTTTCTTTGGGGTAAAAAGTAGCGTTATCAAACTCGTAAGCAGTAGAAAATTTTTCGGTTTTAGGATCGAACAGATAAATATAGATAATGCTGGAACCAAAAGCACCTGTTGTCCACCAATCTATATTAAAATCATTAATACTATCGCCGTTGGCATCGAAGATAGAATCGTGTACGGCATAAGTGAAGTCTTGTATATACGAGAGTTTCTTTCTAAAAGTGCGGTTTTTTTCTATTTTGTACACTTCTACTAACGATTCTATTATCCTATCATCGATATGAACTACTACATAGGGTTGGTTGTTAAAGAACTTACCTGCTTTGATAGTAGTTTTGGCTATGCTGTCTTGAGAAAAGTAAGTGTACTGCCAATTTTCTTCTCCTTTATAAAGCGAATCGACCTTTTGCAGGGCATCTTTCACAATAGCAACAAGCTCAGGGTTAGGATCATCAGTTACCACGTTTTCAAAATTGGAAGAGGTGAGCGTTTTAATGCTATCCTGCAGGATGGTGATGCCTTCTTTTTCTTGTTTATCGGTTGTGGAGGTATTTTTACAAGCGGATAAAGCTAAGAGAGTGAATGTTATGTAAAGAAATTTTTTCATATTTTGTGAATTTACGAATTTATGAATTTGCTAATTAAGTGCGTAGGCAGTCCCATTACGTTGTTATAAGAACCTTCGATAGCGATAACGCCTATATGCCCAATCCATTCTTGGATACCGTAAGCTCCTGCTTTGTCGAATGGTTGATATTTAGTTATGTAATAGCTGATTTCGTCGTTAGAAAGTTCTTTGAAAGTTACTTTGGTGATGCAGTGCTGGGTAACTTGCTTTTCATCGGTGGTAAAGCATACGGAAGTAATTACCTCGTGGGTCTTGCCAGAGAGCGAATGCAACATTGCAAAGGCATCGGCAGTGTCTTTAGGTTTGCCCAAGGCTTTGCCCTCGTGCCATACGATAGTATCGGAAGTGAGGAGCACGCAGTTAGCAGGTATTTCTCCTGCAAAAGGTGTGGCTTTTAGCTCAGCCAAATAATCAGTGATTTGCTCGCGCTGCAAGTGTGCAGGGTAAGTCTCGTCTACGGGTTTGAGAATGACCTCATAGGGGAGGTCTAACTCTTTTAGGAACTGCTGGCGGCGCGGTGAGCCTGAGGCAAGAATTATTTTTTTCATCATTATTTTTGAAGATGTATCATCAAATCTTTATCAGTATATTTTTGTAGGTATTTGAGTTTGTTTTGTAAGAAATAGTCGGCATATCGAGTGTATTGTTCTGTTTCGTAGAAGTATAAGAGCCCTGAGCGATAATCGTTGATATCTAGATTGTTAGTAGAGAATATGGGGATGATATCTTCATTCATTAGCACAACGCTTTCGGTAATACGGGCAGTTCGTTTGTTGCCATCGATAAAAGGTTGTAACTTGGCTATATTGCAATGCAGATAAACGGCTCTCTCTAATGGATTGGAGAGGTTTGCTTGCTGCGTTATGATATGGTCTAAACTTTCTTCTATTGCTGTAGGTGAAGCCAGTGGAACATAATCGCTACCCGCTATGCGCACGGCTCTTTTTCTAATAATGCCACGCTCGCGGTCGTCAACTAACTCATCGAGGAGTTGTGAGTGCATTTGCATTAAGAACCTCTTGTCTATCATCTCTTTGTTGCCACTTTTTATATGTTGTAATTCAGCTATAAAGGTGTTGTACAAGTTCTTGAGCATCTTAGCATCTTCAAATTTTTTTGCTGAGGTAATACCGTCTTTGAGCAAGGTTTCAGTTTCTACAAAACTATAGGTATTGCCTTCTATTTTTCCGGAATAATAAGACCACACCACAGCTAACTCTCTTATTTCGTTGGAATAGAGTTCACTCAAAGGTGAGATGGCGTTATTCTCTAAAATAATATCTGATAACTTTTTTTGATAGTCGTTGAATATTGGTTTCATATTTATTTCATTTCATCGCAATAATATACTGAGATAAAATTGCTAATAGTATCTCTTTTGTCTTTGCTACCCAAAATTTTTGTCTTTTCTTTTGATGATAAATATATCCAACCACCAGCATTTACTTCGTATTCATAAATATGATTCTTATAGCGCAAAGACCCTTTTACATTAGACTGAAAAGAACCATAACACGTATGCCATTCTTGCGTAGATATTTCAGGAAGTCTTTTTAAAAATGTGATTATAGCCTCTTTAGTAGGCACTTTCCAACCAAATTCTACCTCTCCCTTATCCTCGTTAGGAATATAAGAAAGAATTTCATCCTTCCCTTTTGAAGACTGTGCATTTCCTCTATCCCAAAAGATAAAAACTACTATAAATAAAAACGCTATTTTTCTCATAAAAAATACAATAAATTAATGATTATGAAATATTTTCAGTAGTATCAATCATTAGCTTAGGAAATGTAACTGTCAAGGTAAGTTTACATTAAAGGAGCAATATACACCTTACTGATTGATATAGAATTTTTGCCCTAAATAAGGTTTTAGGTATTCGTGTTCGAGGCTTTTTTCGAGCATTTGGCGTTCGAGGTCACAACGGAATACTTCACCTTTGAGGTATTTTTCAATCATTAGGGAGGCGATAGGTCCAGCAACACGAGCTCCATAATAACCATTTTCTACAAATACGGCGATAGCTATTTTAGGGTCTTCTACAGGAGCAAAGGCAACGAATATAGAGTGGTCAGTAAGTTGCATACGCTTGCCATTGACCCTAATGAAGTTCTCGGCTGTTCCTGTTTTTGCCGCAATATTGATGCCATCAATTTGAGTACGGCGCGCAGTACCAGCTAAATAAGCCATATTCATTCCTTTGATTACGGGATCGAAGTGTTTAGGGTCTATAGTGGTGTGCTTGGGCACAGTGTATTCTTGAAAAGGTGTTTGTTTGTTGTCGATTTGTTTTACAATATGAGGAGTGTAGAAATACCCTTTATTGGCGATAGCAGCCATTACATTGGCGAGCTGTATAGGGGTGGTGAGTATTTCACCTTGCCCAATAGCGTTGGAAATGTTGCTTGTGCCGTTCCATCGTTTAACGCCATATTGTTTGTCGTACAGAGCGGTATTAGGCACTTTGCCCGCACGCCCTGTAGGGAGGTCACAGCCGAGGAAGCCGCCAAGTCCAAAACTGCGCACGTGAGCGTTCCATTTGTCCATACCTACTGCTGAGGTGGTTTTCATATCGATGACGCGCTTGTAAGTATTGGCAAAATAGGCATTACAAGAGAGTGCGATACCGTGTAAAAGGTCGTTAGAACTACGTCCGCAGTGGCAGCGCATAATATGTCCGCCATAGCGATAGCCCCCGCCACAGCTGAACACACTTTGAGGAGTGATGACCCCTTCCTGCAAGCCGATGAGTGCATTTATTACTTTGAAAGGAGACCCTGGGGGATATTCGGCGAGAAGTGTACGGTCGTAGAGAGGTTTGGCGATAGAATCGTTGTAGAGAGCGGTGTAGTTTTTGGAGCGTTCGCGTCCTACTAACAAGGCGGGGTCGAAAGTAGGGGCGGAGATGAGAGCGAGAATTTCGCCTGTTTTAGGTTCAATGGCAACAATACCGCCGTGTTTGTGTTGCATCAGTTGTTCGCCATAAGCCTGCAAGCCTATATCGATAGTGAGTTGTAAGGGTTGCCCCATAATAGGCAGGGTATCCATTGCGCCATTTTTATAACGTTCGATAGCAGCGTTGTGCTTGTCCTTTTGGAAGTATTGTACTCCTTTCTTGCCGCGCAAAAACTCTTCGTATTGTTTTTCAACTCCGCTACGCCCGATGAGTTCACCAGCGAGGTAGTAAGGATTTTTTTTGAGTTCCCATTCGTTTACTTCACTTATGTAGCCCAATACGTTCCCTGCATTGTGAGTGAGGTAACTGCGGAGCATACGTTTTTGTATATAGAAACCTTGGAATTTGCGCATTTTTTCTTGGAGTATGGCGTAATCGTCTTTTGAGAGTTGGTGTACGATTACTGATGGTTTTTTACGCGAATAGTCGCGAGCTTTTTGGAGACGTTCTCTAAAGTCGTTTTTTTCGAGTTCTAACAAACTACAGAGTTCGAGAGTATCTAAATTTTTCACTTCGCTGGGAATAACCATCACGTCGTAAGCGGGTTGATTAGAGACCAAGAGTTCGCCGTTGCGGTCGTAGATATAGCCGCGTTCGGGGTAGTCGTAAACAGTTTCGATAGCAATATTATCGATGCTGTTGCTATCGTCGTGGAAGACGATTTGCAGGAAGAACAATCGCAACAAGATTACGACGGCAGTGAATATGATAATGATGGGTAGCAGGAGTTTTCTCATTTTTTATTTTTACTAAACAGATAAATAGTGAGCAAGCAAACGATGATAGTGAAGATAGATGCCCCTATAATTTTAGTAAAAGTAAGTAGCAAATGGTTGAAATTGAATATTTCTAAGAAATAGAATAGGGTGTGATGCACTACCACCATTAGGGTTGTATAACTAAAGATTTTGGTGAATGGATAGCTGGCTAAGTCCATTTCTTGATACTCAAAATTCCTGCCAAAGACGATGAGTAAGATACTTTTTCGGCAGTAGGCTATCAATACACAACTGGCGGCGTGCAAGCCTCCAGTGTTAGAAAAAATATCTATACAGAGACCTATAGCAAAGGCAGCTAACAGATAGGGTACTTGGTTTTCACGATAAGGAGCTACCAAAAGGAACACGATGTAAATCATCGGGTTTACATAGCCCCAGTACTCTATATGATTGAAAATAAGCACTTGTAAAAGTACTAAAGCTATGAATAGAAAGGTATTTTTTACAAGTGGGTGCGTCATTTTGGGTTTTGTTTTTCTAAAGCTGAAATAGCGTCTTTATCTTTGTTTTCAATGAGGTATACATAATCGAGGTTAGACATATCGGTAAAGAGCCATACATCGATGATGAAGGTATTATCGAACTTGCTTTTCTCGAAATGCACAATTTTACCAATAGGGATTCCTTTAGGGAAAATGTTAGACATACCACCTGTTACGATGGTGTCGCCGTTTTGGATAGGGGCGATATTTGGGACTTCGAGTAATTGTACTTTGTTTACTTCTTTGGTATTCCAGTGTAGAGAACCGAAATGCTGGGTACGTTTTACCATTGCATTGAGGGCTGAACGGCTGTTGAGCACGCTCTGTACAGTTGCAAAATGACCTGAAGTGTTTTCTATAATTCCTACGACACCTCGTGGTGAGAGTACGCCCATATCCTGTTTTACGCCATCTTTACTACCTTTATCAATAGTGAGGTAGTTTTTTTGGAGGCGAAAACTGTTATTGATTACATTAGCTTTTAGGACTTTGTACTTCAGTGAATCGGTGGTGGTGAAGCCGAGGCTATCGACACCTTTTGTTTGTCGCAATTGTTCTTGCATTTGGAGTACTTGGTCGCGCAAGCTACGGTTTTCTTCGGTTAAGGCTTCATTTTGGCTTTTCAAACTGAAGTACTGCGCCCAATAGTTAGAAAAAGCATAAAGTTTCCCCGATAGGGCATTTGCCGAATTGATATAGGCACTTTGAGGGTAATAATTACTTCTAAAAACCAAACCAATAGCGCATAGAAACAGCAGGAGGAACACGAAAAAGTTCCTCGTTCTAATGAAAAATTGGATGATTTGGTTCATAGTTATTTAGCTAAGAAGTAAGAGGTAAGAGATAAGAAGTGAGGTTCCGTTTCTTATCTCTTATCTCTTATCTCCTACTTAAGTAGGATGCTTCTAAATTTATTGATATTTTTTAGGGTGATACCGGTACCACGTACAACGGCGCGCAAAGGATCTTCGGCTACGTATACGGGGAGGTCGGTTTTCATAGAGATACGCTTGTCTAAGCCGCGAAGCATAGAGCCCCCACCAGCCATATAAATACCGGTATTGTAAATATCGGCGGCGAGTTCAGGAGGTGTTTGAGAAAGGGTTTCCATAATAGCGTCCTCAATACGCAAAATAGATTTATCAAGGGCTTTTACCATTTCGCGGTAAGATACTTGCACTTGTTTAGGTTTACCAGTGAGCAAGTCGCGCCCTTGTACCATAATGTCATCGGGTGGAGCATCGAGGTCTTCGGTGGCAGCACCTACGGTGATTTTGATATTCTCGGCAGTACTTTCACCCACGTAGAGGTTATGCTGGGTACGCATATAGTGAACGATATCGGAGTTGAAGATGTCCCCCGCGATTTTCACTGATTTGTCGCATACGATACCCCCGAGGGCAATGACAGCGATTTCGGTAGTACCCCCACCTATATCGATAATCATATTGCCTTTAGGTTGCATAATGTCGAGCCCAATACCGATAGCGGCTGCCATAGGTTCGTGCACGAGGTAGATATCCTTACCATTTACGCGTTCACACGATTCGCGAACGGCACGAGTTTCCACTTCGGTAATCCCTGAAGGGATACACACCACCATACGCAATGATGGAGAAAAGAAGCGTTTGCGCAAAGCGGGGATGCTTTTGATGAGCATACCAATCATTTGCTCGGAAGCGTCGAAGTCGGCAATTACCCCGTCTTTTAGGGGGCGTACGGTAGTGATGTTAGGGTGAGTTTTCCCTTGCATCAAGCGAGCTTCTTGCCCGACGGCTATAATTTTTTTGTTTGTTCTATCTAATGCTACAATAGAAGGGCTATCGACTACCACCTTGTCATTATGAATGATAAGTGTATTGGCAGTACCCAAATCTATTGCTATTTCTTCTGTTAAGAAATCGAAAAAACCCATATTTTATTTCTTTCTGTTGTATGTTTATCTTAAAAATCAATTAGATAAGTATCTGAAAGGATACTTTTTTAGCGGGTGCAATTTTACGAAAAAAAAATAAGGTGAGCAAATAATTGAGTAAAAAAAATAAAAAATTCAAATAATAGGGAGTGTTCTATTATTTGAATTTTGAGTTATAAAGGTAAGATTTTTAATGTTTTAAGTGAATTATAAAACAGGAGTTTCTTATATTTGTTGAGAGGTTAAAAAAACCATATATCAAATTTTTAAATAGAGTGCTTGGCTAATTGTTTCTACAAAGTAGGTAAAATGACTGATTATTAAGGTAATCATTACTATGTGGGCGTTTGCAAAACGCCCCTACAAAGTATGACACAAAGGCTCTTATTGATTATGCAAAGTTAGCAGGAAAGCATATTCTTTTGCGGTTTCTTTTAGAGCTTCAAAACGTCCTGAAGCACCGCCGTGACCAGCTTCCATATTGGTGTCTAAATACAGCGGATGGTCGTCGGTTTTGAGTTCACGCAGTTTGGCTACCCATTTGGCAGGCTCCCAGTACTGTACTTGTGAGTCGTGCAAACCGGTACTCACGTACATTGCAGGATAGGCTTGGGCGCGCACTTGATCGTAAGGCGAGTAGGAGAGCATATACTCATAGTATTCAGGCACGTTAGGATTTCCCCACTCGTCGTATTCGCCCGTAGTGAGTGGAATACTGTCGTCCAGCATTGTGGTTACCACATCCACAAAAGGCACTGATGCGATAATGCCTTTATACAATTGCGGTGCCATATTCACCACGGCACCCATTAGCAAACCTCCAGCCGAGCCACCTTCGGCAAATAGATGTTCGGGAGAGGTGTAGCCTTCGGCGATGAGGTACTGAGAACAAGCGATAAAATCGGTAAATGTATTTTTCTTTTTGAGGAGTTTGCCATCTTCATACCATTGGCGACCTAAGTATTCTCCCCCGCGGATATGTGCAATAGCATAGATAAAACCGCGGTCTAACAAGCTCAAACGGGTGGTAGAAAAATAAGGATTGATGGTTACTCCGTACGAGCCATAACCGTACAGCAATAAAGGATTTTGCCCATTTTTCACTATGTCTTTGCGATAGACGAGCGAAATGGGTACTTTTACTCCGTCGGGGGCAGTTGCCCAAAGGCGTTCTTCAATATAATTCTCTTTGTTGAAGTTTCCTCCTAATACCTCTTGTTCTTTTAGCAGATGCTCTTCGCCAGTGCGCATATTGTATTCTATAATAGAAGCAGGAGTTGCCAATGATTGGTAGTTATAGCGTAGCCACTCGGTGTTGAAATCTATATTTTGGGTAGTATAGGCGGTATAAGTTTCGCTATCAAAGGGGAGGTAATGCGTTTTTGAGCCGTCCCACGAGCGTATTTGTATGCGTTCTAAGCCATTGTACACTTCTTCGACTACCAAGAAATCTTTAAAAATCTCGATATCGTTGAGGCGTACTTCGGGACGATGGGCTATTACCTCTTCCCAATGCTCAGAAGTTGTAGCACTTTCGGGGGTGCGCATCAGTTTGAAGTTAGTTGCACCATCTTTATTGGTGAGGATATAAAAATACTCCTCATAATGAGCGATATCGTACTCCAAGCCACGTGTGCGGGGTTGGAATACTTTGAAAGTCTCGTGAGGAGTATTGGCATTCAAGATTTGATATTCGGATGTAAGGGTACTCTCGCTTCCTATCACAAGGTATTTGCGAGACTTTTCGCGGTAGACGAACACATCGAAAGTATCGTCTTTTTCGTGGAAAATCAGTACATCTTCTTTGGGGTCAGTACCTAAAATATGGCGGTATACTTTGAAAGAGCGCAGGGTTTGCTGGTTGTTCTTCACGTAGAAAATGGTACGACTATCGGCTGCCCAAATTGCTTGTCCGTTAGTATTTTTGATTTTATAGGGCAGTATTTCACCTGTGCTGAGGTTCTTGATTTGCAGGGTATATTGCCGTCGAGATACCGTATCTACCCCAAAAACAGCCCACTGATTGTCGTCGCTTATGGCAAAGCTATCGAGGTGAAAGTAGGCTTTACCTTTAGCCATTGCATTACAATCGAAAAGCACTTCTTCGGGGGCTTGGAGCGTTTCTTTGTAGCGCACATAAATAGGGTAATCCTTACCTTCTTCATAACGGGTTTGATACCAATAACCGTTGTAAAAGTAAGGCACAGAACTATCATTTTCTTTGATACGACTTTTCATTTCGGCAAAGAGCGTTTCTTGCAAAGGTTTGGTGTGTGCTGTTTGCGCCTGATAATAGGCGTTTTCGGCTTCTAAATAAGCAATGACTTCAGGGTTTTCGCGCTCGCGTAACCAATAGTAATTATCGGTGCGCTTGTTGCCAAATTCGGTGAATATATGAGGTATTTGTTTAGCTTTAGGAGGGTGTGATTGAGGTTTATTCATTTGATATGATATATGTTTTTTTGTCAATTCCGATACCTTTTAAAGTGATTTTTTTCCAATGTGTAGGCATTACAGTTTTCAGTTGTTGTATGCCTTTTTCTTCGGATATATCTAAGCCTCCAAAGCCCATCATCACCGTTTGTAGTACGCCTCCTGCTCCAGTGAGGAAATAAGGAGTCTTACCATTTTTGGTTTCAGCCATTACTCTAAAAGGAGGTAAGAGGTTAGGGTGATAGGCTTCAGTAAAGTACTTATAAGCCTTTTCGCGGTCGCCTAATCGGCTGTATAAGAGAGAGAATATAGCCTGAGTCATCGCAGGAGTATCGTTGTAAGGCACTTTGTCTTTGTAATACTCTAAATCTTTGAGTATTTGGTTTTTGTCAGTAATTACTTTTAACGGATAAGCTAATAGGTTTACATCGGCTTGCTTGATTGCTTGCCCCGTATAGCTATCGTGTTCACGGGTTACACCATTATCCATTGTGCTGAAAACGAGCTGTTCGGCTATGGTTTTCCATTGAGGGTTAGCTTTTATCCCTAATACTTTAGCAGCAGCAGTAGCGTAGAGCAAATTCAGTTTAGCAGCTGCATTGGTATAGGCGTTGTTATCTACATTTTCAGCCCATTCATCGGCACATACTACGTTTTTAATTTGATAGGGAGCTTGTTCACTCACTCGGCTTTGCCAAAAGGTAGCGGTACTTTCTAAAATGGGATAGCCAATGCGGCGCAACCACTCTTTATCTTTAGTTACACAATAGTAATTCCATACAGCTATAGCTACATCGGCAGTGATGTGGTGCTCGTAAGTACCTGTGAGTGCCCACACGGGGGTGTCTTCTTCTCCTGATGTGGCACTTTCCCAAGGAAACATCGCTCCTTGATAACCGTGTAGAGCAGCATTGTGTTTGGCGCGTTCCAACCTTTGATAGCGATAGTTGAGGAGGTTTTTAGCTATTTCGGGGTGCAATAATAACAAAGGAGGATACATCCACATTTCGGTATCCCAAAATATGTGTCCCATATACCCTGTGTGGCTTAACCCATAAGGAGAAAGAGAAAAGGAATGGAGTTCACTTACCGAAGCGTATAAGTGGTATAACATATTGTGGATGTCCTGATTAGCCTGTGCATCTCCCTCAATCTCAATGTTGCTTTCCCAGAGTTTTGCCCACTGTTTGTTATGTCCTGCAAGTAGCGCCTCGTGTCCCTGCAAGAAAGCATAAGTACAGAGTCTTTCGGCTTGATTATAAGGGTCGGCAGAGTGCTGAGAGCTTATTAGGTTGCCAATTAGTGAGAAAGAATAGGTTTCTCCAGCTTTTAGTTTATGAGTGAATTGCATTAGGTGACTATTGTAGTCTCTCATTTCGTGCAATATTTTGGGAGCGTTACCGTATTTTTTATCGAAAAGAAAAGCGTTACTCACTGCTACTTTGGCATTTTCTGCTGGTGTTTGAGCTATTGTAGTGAGCAATGGGATATGAGCGTGAGGCGGATTGATTTCATTGAAGTAGTTTTGAGGGTTGCGGAAGCCATCGGGGGTGGTTAGAATGTTCTCTGCCAGAAGTGTAATATCGCGCAAAGGGGTAATGCTGATGTCTAACAGCAAGGTGTGAGGCAAGTGCCTCAAGGCATAATAAGTGTAGGTAACTTTAGCTTTGTCTTTAAAATTGAAGTGACCTGAGAACGCCCCATTGCGCATATCTAATTCTTGAGTGAAATCACTAACAGAATGAGTGTTGATATCCTCGTAATCAATAGCCATTCGCAGTTGTAATGGATTGATATTAGGCATAGCCGAAACTACCCTACTTTTGCCGTAATCGTACAACCCTGCTATGATTACTTGGTCTATTTGTAGGGGTACAGCAGAAGAACGCATCCCTATCATTCCATTGCCTATTGTAACCCCGTAATAGTTCGCGGGGTTGATGGTCTCTGCTTTGAGCAACCACGGGTCTTGGGCATTCAGTGAAGCACAGCAAATGAAGCCTATAATGAAAAAGAATTGTTTCATAATCACTTGATACTTATAGCCAAGCCACCACTGGGGGCAAGGCGTTGTTTGAGTTTGGTTTTTTGAGTTACTTTCATTGTTTTGATGGAGTAACTATTGGGATTGGTACGCCAATCGGCATTTTTACCGTCGGTGTAGAGGGTAACGGTATAGGTTTTTCCTTTGGGTAGAAAACTGAAATCAACGAGAGCTTCACGGGCGTTTTCATCGGTAATAGCACCTACGAACCACTCGTTTTTACCTTTGGCTTTACGGGCAATGGTGATGTAATCGCCGGGTTCGGCTTCTAAAATGTAAGTATTATCCCAGTCGGCTACTACATCTTTGATAAATTGGAAAGCATCGAGATGTTTTTCGTAGTTCTCGGGCAAGTCGGCTGCCATTTGCAACGGACTGTACATTGTTACGTAGAGTGCTAACTGCTTCACAAGAGTAGTACTACGTTTGGCTTTGTTGTTGCCATATCGGCTCAAATCGCCTTCAAAAATACCAGGGGTATAGTCCATAGCGCCACCCATTAAGCGGGTGAAGGGGAGGATAGTAGTATGTTCGGGGCGATTGCCGTTGAACGACTCAAATTCGGTACCGCGTGCACTCTCTTGGGCTACCCAGTTAGGGTAAGTACGGCTCATACCGGTAGGTCTCACCGCCTCGTGAGAATTGACCATTATGCGGTACTTAGCAGCGGTTTCGGCTACATAGTTGTAGTGGTTTACCATCCATTGTCCGTCGTGGTATTCGCTGCGCGGAATGATAGGTCCAACATAACCTGTTTTCACGGCGTCGTAACCGTTGTCGTTCATAAAGCGGAAAGCCTCGTGCAGGTGGCGTTCGTAATCAACTACTGAGGAGGTAGTTTCGTGGTGCATAATTAGTTTTACTCCTTTGGAAGCGGCGTATTGGTGTAGTGCTTGTACATCAAAATCGGGGTAGGCTTTGGTAAAGCTGTAGATGCGCTCTTTGTCGTAAGCATAATTATCTTCCCAGCCCTCGTTCCAACCTTCCACAAGAACGGCATCAAAACCGTGTTGAGCGGCAAAATCGATGTATTGTTTTACGTGCTCGGTATTAGCACCGTGATGTCCGTTAGGTTTTAGTTTTGTATAATCGGTAACGCCAATGGTAATATCGCGGTCATCGGAGTAAGCCCACGTACTGCCGCCTCCTATGAAATACTCCCACCAAACGCCTATGTATTTAGTAGGGTGAATCCAAGAGGTGTCGGTGATTTTACAGGGTTCGTTGAGGTTGAGGATAAGGTTAGAAGCTAAAATATCACGGGCATCATCGCTTACTACTATCGTGCGCCACGGCGTTACGCTACCCGTTTGAATATAGCCTTTTACCCCATTCTTATCGGGGACTAAATGAGCTGATAACTGATGTTCGACAGCACTGACATTGAGCATCATCGCAGGGTAATTCACCAAAGCAGCCTCGTGCAGATTGATGTACAATCCATCATTTGATTTGAGCATCAAAGGCGTTTGTACGGCTACATTGGGAGTAGGTGCTTTAGCAGCCAAAGGCTCTTCGCGCACTTTGTCGATAAGTTTAGGAATTTCCGAAATAGCAGAAGTGGTAATAGGAAACTCGTTGGTGTCGTAGTCAGCGGGAATCCAAAAAGCCTTGTGGTTACCCGAAAGTTGGAAAGCAGTAAGCTCTTCTTGAATTCTAAAGTGACGAAAGTTAGCTTGCACTGGAAATTCATAACGGAAACCTAAACCGTCGTTGAACAAGCGAAAGCGCAAGTGCAATTGTCGTCCGTTGTTTTTTTGAGTGAGACGGACGAACATTTCTTTGTGATGGTCGCGTATTTCTTTGTTTTCGCCCAATACGGGTTGCCATACACTATTAGCTTCAGCAAATTGAACATCTGTGATTTCAAAATTGCTGTTGAAATCCTCCTTTTGGTTGATTACAAACCCCAGAGCACTCTCGCTGATGACTGTTTTGCCTTTGAAAGTTAAGGCATACATAGGCGTACCTTTTTCAGTAAGCCGAAATGAGAGTTTGAGGTTCCCGTTAGGAGATGAAAGAGTTTGCGCAAAAAGAAGAGGCGCAACACACAACATATATACAATAGTGATAATAAACTTTTTCATTGGTTAAATATTTTTGTTATTATTTCTTACCTGATAAAAATTCTTGTAAGATAATGGTAGCACTTATTTCATCGATGAGCGCCTTATTTTGACGTTGTTTTTTTTTTAGTCCGCTATCAATCATCGTTTGGAAAGCGAGTTTAGAGGTAAAGCGCTCGTCTTGGCGATGTATAGAGATTGTAGGGAATTCTTTTTGTAATTGTGTTATAAACTGCTGAATGTGAGTTTCTACGCTGGAATCCTCGTTGTTGAGTCGTTTAGGTTGCCCAATCACAAAGGCTTCTACGGCTTCCTCGGCAGTGTATTGTTTTAGGAAAGCGAGTAGGGTAGGGGTTTCTACTGTGCAAAGCCCCGAAGCGATAATTTGCAGGGGGTCGGTTACAGCAATACCTGTGCGTTTGGTTCCGTAGTCTATAGCTAAAATGCGCATAATTAATTTGTTGATTTGTCAATTTGTCGACTTGCTGATTTCACCAATCGAATGGCAATAACTGTTTCTAAGGCTATAAAATAGAAAGTAGGTAAGGCTATAAAAAGTAGTTCGTATAGGGGTTGAGAGTTTGTGAGTTTTTCTAAAGGTAAACAGAAGAGAATCACAGCTATAAGCCGCAGTACAAATCCCGCTACAAAGGCAAAGGCAGTGTATTGGGGGCGTTTTAGGTGTACCGCAAGAATGATGATAAACACTAAAACTGAAATGCCACAATGAAAAAGCAATAACTTATCTAATGAATAGAACAAGCTAACACCTTGTGATTCTATACTATAGTTGTAGCAGCTGTACAAAGTACCAGTACCTATTGCCCAACCTGCCAAATACCAAAAACTACAAATGGCTATACGCATAGCCATTTGTAGTTTTGCTTGTGAGGAGTTACTCTGGTTATTTATTGACTTTTTCAAGGGGTTGAGGTTTGTTGTCATTTACAAAAGATTTAGCCCCTTTCATTGTACAAGTTACGTTGAATACAGCACCTGGTTCGATAGCAAGTTTATCGACGTGTACTTCACCTTCTACTACAGCGGTTGATTTTAAGCTGAGTACACTACTTACTTTTAGGGTACCAGTTACTTTGCCTTCGATATCGGCGTTTTCGCAAATCACAGTGCCTTTAATTACACCGGTTCTGCCTATCACCAATTTACCAGAAGTTTCAAAAGTACCTTCTACTTCTCCATCAATTCTAAAATCGGATTTAGAGTGGATTTCTCCTTTGAATTTTGTTTCCGCTACGATGCGGTTGCTGCTTCCTAATGTATTGTCTGCTGCCATAATGTTTCTATTATCTCTTTCTTTGTTGTTAAATATAGCCATTGTATTTCGTTTTACAAATACAGAGACAAAGGTATAATAATTTTTTTGAAACTACAAATTTTTGATATTGTTTTATTTTGTTATATTCTGTAAAGTATTATTTTATAGAATGTTATGTGATAAAAAACTTTGGTAAATTTTATATTGAAACCTGACGCCTAATTCCTATTTCACTCCGTGCATCAGTTTTTTCACAAATGGATTGATGAGGATGATGAGCACTCCTGCTACGGCAGGCACGATGGTGAATATCAAGAAAAAGGTAGAGAGGCTATATTCTTTGGTGATATTCTCTATTTGTCCGCCCACCACAGCTGCTAATTTATGGCCAATAGCGACGGCGAGGTACCATACGCCAAACATAAAGGCAATCATTCGAGCAGGAACGAGCTTAGAGACGTACGAAAGTCCCACAGGGGAAAGGCAGAGTTCTCCCATTGTGTTGAACATATAGGCAAATACGAGCCATAGCATACTCACTTTTATCCCTTGGGTAACGCCATACGCTCCAATAGCTAACAAGCCGAACCCAATGGAGAGCATCAGTAATCCGAGTCCGTATTTTACGGCTGCAGGAGGGTTGAAACGGCTATCCCACCAACGAGAGAATATGCTTGCTAAAGCAATGATAAAAAAGGAGTTCAGTATAGAAAACCACGAAGTAGTAGCCTCTACCCAGTTGTCGCGTTCTTCTTTTACTTGAGCGACGATGAGTCCGTTATCGGTATTGAGAGTTGTGCCGCGTTGTTTAGCCCATTGTACTTTTTCGGTATCGGCATAGGCGAAGGAAGTATTCTTGTTGTTCTTGCTGAGTAGTTTGATTTCTTGCCCTACGTTTAGACGAGCATCGGTTACACCTATAATGGTAGTGCGCTCAACGATTTTCAGTTCGGGGTGGGCGTTGCGGTTTTCCTCTGTAATAGGTATATAGGTGGTGTGGTTATCAGCATCTACTTGTTCGTAGGCTTTATACGCCACACTGTAAGCTGTAGTTTTGAAATCGCGGTTGAGCATCCACACGGCGATACCCCACACGAGAGTGAAGCACACCAAGAGCACAATTACGGCGGGGAATATCTTTTTGTACGTTTTCTTTATCAGCAGGAAAAGCACATAGGTGATGAGCAATAGCGGAATTACGGTGAGTAGTGCATTAAAAATGTTGTAAATTGTTGCCCAATTGCCGTGCAATTCACGCTCTACATTGTCGCGGGCGAAAATTACTAATGAGGAAGCTCCTTGCTCGAAAGCGAGCCAGAAGAAGACTACAAAGAAACCAAAGATAACCACGGTGAGCATACGGTCGCGCACTATGGGAGTGTAACGTACGATACGACTGCCTATCAGGTAAAAGAAGGCGATGACCCCTATAATTACCATCACGTATTGCCCTTTAAGTGCGGGCATTGAAGCCCACGCAAAGAGGTCGATGTTCCATATTTTGGAAAGAGGGTCGTTGAGGGCATAGCCAATTCCTATGATTGCGGCGAGGGCTATAAGGATTTTATCAACGGTAGTGAATGGGTTGCGTTTATCTTCCTCGTTGTGTGTTATTTCTTGTGGGGTATCAGTTGTAGTTTGCGGTTTGCTGCCTATATCACCAAAAAGCGGTTTGGCAAACCAAAACTGTATGGTACCTAAAAGCATAAAGACTCCCGCTAAACCGAAGCCCCAATTCCAGCCAATGCGTTCAGCTAAGTAGCCACAGAGCATCATCCCGAAAAAAGCACCCGAGTTTACCCCCATATAGAAAATCGTATAAGCAGCGTCTTTCTTTTCAGGGAGATCTTTGTACATCTGAGAGACAAAAGATACCATATTAGGTTTGAAAAAACCTGTGCCGATGATCAAGAGGGTGAGACCTAAGTAGAGTGAAAATTCAGTCTCAAAAGCCATCGATACGTGTCCTAAGGTGATAATTACTGCTCCTATGATTACAGCCCAGCGGTAGCCGGTAATTTTATCGGCAATCATACCGCCTAAGATAGGAGTAAGGTAGAGGAGCATCACATAAGTACCGAAGAGTGCCCCAGCATTTTCGGTGCTCCACGCCCAACCAGGATTGTAGCCTATGAGGGTCATTGTGAGGAAATTGATGAGAAGTACGCGCATCCCGTAGAAGGAGAAGCGTTCCCACATTTCAGTAAAGAAGAGCACGAATAGCCCCGCAGGGTGTCCTAATACTTGTGTGTCGAAAATTGTCTTTTTTGTCATAAAACTTGTTACCTATTAACTGAAGATATCCCACTTGATGCCTAACCTGATAATAAAATCTCTGTACGGCTGGCGTGGAGCTGAATAGTAGTTGTAAGGATTTCCCATTTTTAGCCAATTGCTCACGGGCACCTGCCATTGTTCTAAGGAGAAGAAAATACGCATTGTGCGCACTTTGGCGTTGAAGAAGAAATCAAACATCGGGAAACTACCTGTTTTTTCGGTTGTTTGTACCGCAAATTCTCCTAATAGTGGGTTGTACTGATTGGCGTAGTATTTCGTAAAATAATTGAAACCTATACCCGTTTGTAAGTACATTGCCTTGTTGAACAAGTGTGAAGCGAAGTAAAAACTATTGCGGGTTACGAAAGTAGGTACATTGAGGATGTCGTTATCTTGCACTACTTGTTGGTAGAGCATTGTATTATCCAATCCCCATTTGCCAAATTTGAACTCTTTTTGTACTTTTAGTTGCAAATATTGAATGTTACCACTGTACTGCTCAGGGCGTACTTGTCCTAAAGTTTCTACTTGAAAATAAGTGTAGTCGTTGAGGTTGGTGAGACTTAGTGAAGCATTTCCCCATTGAGTTTTCAAATCGCCATAGAGCGTTTGGGTATTCTGTTTTTTAAACGATGAATAATTGTCCCAATTAAACTGTTTGTAGTCGCTTTGGTAGAGCAAATAGTTGAAATTAGGCATAGCCGAATGTAATTCAGCACCAGCAGTAATACTGTTCTTATCGTTGAAAGCATAAGCGAGTTTGCCGCTGAGTTTAGTACCCGTCATTTTGCCTATAAAGGTTTGTTCTCCTTCAGCTTCTATGCTAAAACCTCCTACTTTTTTGTGCCATTGTATCCCTAAACTCAGGTCGGTATCTTTGATTTGGTGGCGTTGTAACACCCCCGATACGAAGTAAGCATTTTGGAAGTAATAGTTATAGAAATAAGCATTCCCAAAGAGGAAAGTTCTGCCCAAATACGGCAATTCAAGTTCAGCCCCTGCGCGGTTGGTCATTCGTTGCAAGCGTACTTTATCGTGCAGGTTTTGAGGTACATAAGCATCACCAAAATAATTATTACTTTGAGTTTCATCATAAGTATAGAACTCAGTTTCGTAATTAAACAAATGGCGGAAGCGTATTTGCTTGTATGAAGCTAACGAATCGCGGTTGCGCAAAAAAGCGTAGTCGTGTTGCAAAAAATAGCGTTTGCTCTCGCGAGAATTCTCGGCATAGAGCAATTGCACATCTATGGTTGCTCGATTTTTAAACTGCTGTTCACCTCCTTCAAACTGCTCGGGCGTTACAATGCCTCCATTCTCCTGACTGGTGATATCGTGAGAGGCAAAATGCGCAAAAGCAGTGTATTTTTTGTTAGGTGATACGTACGAAAATCCTGCCCTAAAATTGCCATTGCTCACCAAGATACGTTGGTATTTACCGAGCGAACGCAAACCTTTGTAGGCGATGAAGAAATTGAAATTTGGCTGTAAGTTTATGGAAAATAGGGTGTTTAGAAACTGACCTTGCTCCATACCGCTTTTGTAAGTGAACTCGGTAAGGGGGGTAGGCAAATGGTAGTAAGTAATCTCCTCGGGGGTGAGGTAGAGTTGTTTTTTAGCTTCAGCTCCCATTGAAGGTACATAGTCCTGATGGCGGAAATCATAAGCCATAGTATTATAAGGCTGCCCCATATTTGAGAAAGGCATCTTGCCAAACATATCCTTGCCCCATTCGTTGTTCAGGTAATACTTCTGCATCGTAAGCGAGGTGTCTATAGAGGTAGTATCGCGGGTATAGGTGATGATTTTATAGTCGCGTGCTGTGAAAGTAATACTGTCTTTCTTTTTTTTAGGGCGTAGTGATTTGAAGGTTACGCCTCCCTCTTTGCCATTAGGAGTTCCCTCCTCTTCTTGAGCAAAAGAGAGTAAAGGAAATAGTGCCCCAATGAAGAAATATATAAAGTGTTTCAAGGTCATTCTTTTCTATTTGGGGGCAAAGATACAAAAAACAATTAATAATTGATAATTAACGATTAACAATTAATGATTTTTCACTTTTCATTCTTCACTTTCCACTAACCCCATTGCCTCTTCAAACAAGGGTTTGTAAAAATCGGGTAGAGGTTCGTGGTATTTGTTTTCGTATACGCGCTGTAATACCTCATAAGGCTGTAAGTCGTTGAGGGTGAGTTCGCTTTGTAAAACTGTTTGTTGAGTTTTGTTTTGTTGCTGGTAGCGCACATCAATACGCGCTAAGCGCACGTGCTTGTTAGCAATAGTTTTTAGAATGCTATTTTTCAGTTCGGGAGCAGGCTCTTTGAGCAGTACTTTCACTTCTAAATAGGGAGCTACACTCTCACTTGTTGCTTCGGGTAAAGCTGTGAGAAGATGTAAAACCTCTTCAGGAGGAAGCGCGCGCTCAGGAATACTGAGCAAAGGGGTATAGATAGGTAGAGGAATAGGTTTGATGCCCTGTACATATCCGTTTTCTATAGAAAAAGTTACAACTTGGTGGGTATAGTGTTTTTCAGAAAACGAAAGAGGGATAGGACTCCCTGCATAACGTATATGTGTATCGCCCAAGGCTTGTGCTTTGTGAATATGCCCTAAAGCAATATACTGGAGCGCTTTTGGAAAACTTGAGGGAGATATACTCTCCATTCCCCCAATGATAGGACGTTCGGCAGTATCTTCTTCGCTGAGTTCAGCCCCCGAGGCGTGTAAGTGTCCCATAGCAATCAGCGGTTTACCGTTGGCAATAGCCAAAGCTCTTTCGGTAATTTCTTGGTAAAAAGTGGCAATTCCCTTGCTGTAATCCGAAAAATCATCAGTTTTAGGTGTATCGCCTAAACGCAGAAAAGGCACAGCAAGACAGTAAGCTACAATCTCGCCTTTGCTGTAAAGAGGAAGGATAAGAGCATCGTAGTCAATTTCGTGAATTTCGTTTCGCTTGATGTGTCCTATTAAGTGCACTTGAGTATTTTCTAAAAGAGGCTGGGGCATTTCAAGCCGCACGGGAGAATCGTGATTACCTGCAATAGCAATAATTTGTAAGTGAGGGAAACGTTCGGTAGCTTGGTGTAAGAAGTGATAGAATTGTTTAGTAGCAGCTACCGAAGGGTTAGCAGTATCGAACACATCACCACTGATAAGGAGTACCTCAATAGCTTCAGTTTCCAGTAGTTGTAGGAGAGTGTTTAGAAAAAATTGCTGTTCTTCGTAGCGGTCATATTGGTAGAATGTTTGTCCTAAATGCCAATCGGCAGTATGTAGAAAGTTCATTGTATTCCCTTATATTCCATATTTTTGGCAAAGATACTACATAATTAGCTAATTAGCAAATTTGCCAATTCAAAAAAAAGTATTACATTTGTCGCCTGAAAATAATTGTTGATGAGCAATCGGCAATTGTTAGTTGAACATTACCAGCAATATGGAAAAAAATTATAAAATGGTAGCCAAAACTTTCTTCGGTTTTGAAGATATATTGGCTGACGAACTTCGCAATTTAGGTGCTATGCACGTAACTAAAGGTGTGCGCAGCGTCCAATTTGAAGGCGATAAGGGCTTTATGTACAAAGCAAATCTCTGCTTGCGCACCGCCCTAAAAATCCTCAAACCTATCCACTCTTTCTACATCCGCAACGAAAAAGAGTATTACCAAAAACTCTACGACTTCAATTGGCAGGAAGTTTTGGATCTTAGCCAAACTTTTGCTGTAACAGCAACCCTGCAAACCGAGATATTCAACCATACGCAATATGTAGCTCTCAAAGCTAAAGATGCTATCGCCGATGCTTTTCGCAACGCTACAGGTCGTCGCCCCAGTGTAGATGTGCTCCACCCCGATGTGGCAATTCACATTCATATCCAGCGCAATGAGGTGATTGTATCACTTGATAGCTCAGGGGCTTCTCTCCACCAACGCGGTTACCGTACAGCTACTAATATAGCACCTATCAACGAGGTATTAGCGGCAGGCATACTGATAATGAGCGGTTGGCAAGGGCAATGTGACTTCCTCGACCCTATGTGTGGTAGTGGTACTTTCCTTATTGAGGCAGCGATGATTGCTTGTAATATTCCAGCCAATGTACACCGCAAAGAATTTGCTTTTGAACGTTGGAAAGATTTTGATGAGAACCTCTTCAATCTTATTTTTGGTAGTTGTATCAAGAAAATACGTGAGTTTCACTATCAAATTATAGGTTATGACAAGGCGCCTTCGGCAGTAGCCAAAGCAAAAGATAACCTTGCAAATGCCGATCTTGGTGACTATATCCAAGTATTCCAAAAGGACTTTTTTACAACTGAAAAAGAAGATAAACAAAAACCCTTGCATATAGTGTTCAACCCCCCTTACAACGAGCGCTTGCAAGCTGATACTGAACAGTTGTACTCTTCTATAGGCAACACTCTCAAACGCAATTACCCCAATACCGAAGCGTGGTTTATCACCGCTAATTTAGAGGGAATGAAATATGTAGGCTTGCGCCCCACCCGCAAAATTAAACTTTTCAATGGTAAATTAGAAAGCCGATTGTTACAGTACAAAATGTATGAAGGAAGCAAAAAAACAATGAATAAAGAATAATTGATAAATAACAAAAAAAGCTGTCTTTTGAGACAGCTTTTTTGTTATATCACTAATTTCTAATTTCTAATTTCTAATTCCTAACTCCTAAAGAATATAATCTGTATTGATGAAGTTAGACGCACCAGTACGCAATAAATTCTCTACTATCTTGTCGTTGTAATCGTTGTTTTGGAACGATACAAAAGTACGGATAGAGAATGAGCGCAAGGCATCGTGTACACTTAATGTGCCCACAGCCGAATCTTTTCTACCAGTGAACGGGAATACATCTGGACCTCGCTGACATAAACTGTTCAAATTCACGCGGCAAAGCATATTCACTAACATATCAATTAGTGGAGAAAGCTCGTGAGGGTCTTCACCAAACAAACTGATTTGCTGTCCGTATTTAGAATCCGAAATCTCATCAATAATCTCATTGATGTTAGAGAAAGGTTTTACAGGTACAAGTGGGCCAAATTGCTCCTCATTGTACACTCTCATATCCTTAGAAACAGGGTAGAGTACTGCTGGGAAGATAAAGTTATCCGTGCGTTCACCGCCTTTTTTGTTCTGAATGGTAGCCCCTTTAGCAAGCGCATCATCTATGAGTTCTTGTAAGAAAGCAGGTTTTTCTACCTCGGGTAGGGGAGTGAGGGCTACTTTCTCTTCCCACGGATTACCGAATTTAAGGGCATCTACTTTTTCAGCAAAACGCTTCAAAAACTCATCTTTTATTTTAGCGTGTACATAAAGAATTTTCAATGCTGTACAACGCTGTCCGTTAAACGATAAGGCTCCTTTTACACATTCGTCTACTGCTAAATCTAAGTTAGCATCGGGGAGGATAACCCCTGGGTTTTTAGCTTCCAAGCCAAAAACAAGGCGCAAGCGATTTTTCTTAGGGTGCTGGTCTTGTAGTGCAATAGCTGTTTTGCTGTTGCCTATGAGCGCCAATACATCCACTTTGCCACTTTGCATAATAGGCGGAGCTACTGTGCGACCACGCCCATAGAGAATGTTGATTACCCCACGAGGAAAAGAATTTTGGAAAGCTTCTAACAGAGGCGTAAAGAGTAATACCCCGTGTTTAGCAGGCTTGAAAATAACGGTATTACCCATAATAAGTGCGGGAATGATAAGCGCAAAAGTCTCATTTAGTGGGTAGTTGTAAGGACCTAAACAGAGCACAACCCCTAAAGGGCCACGACGAATAAGAGCATACACCCCATCACGTCGTACAAATTTAGACGATTCGTTGTCAAGTTCCTTATAAGCGTTGATAGTGTCATAGATGTATTCTACCGTACGGTCAAACTCTTTGCGAGAGTCATCTAAATTTTTACCAATTTCCCACATCATCAGTTTTACCACCTCATCGCGTTGTTTTTCCATCTGTTTTACAAACTTGAGCATAGCGCTGATGCGGTCTTTAACTTTCATTGTAGGCCATAAACCTTTGCCCTTGTTATAAGCCTCAGTAGCCGAATGTAAAGCTTCTAAAGCATCGCTTTCACCCAGCGAAGGTACACTGCCTAAGAGTGTGTGTGCATACTTTTCAGTAGATGAAATAGTGGAATAAATATCCGTGAACTCACCTTTCCACTCACGGAGTTCGCCATCAATGAGATAAGTCTCTTGGCGAAACGGTTTTACTTGAAATTGTTCTGGAATCATATTCATTTGTCGATTTGTAAATTTGCCAATTTGCTCATTGACAAATTAGCTAATTATTACACTCTTCCTTTAAGGGCATTGAACACCCACGCAATAGCGAAGAAACCAATGCCTACAGCTCCAAAGCCAAAGCCTGCAACTTCGTTGTATTTAAAAGCTCCCAAGGCGATAAGCCCTAAGCCTACTACAATCATTATAAGGGTTGCCCACCCCAAAACTGTATTCTTATTCATAGTATGATATTCTATTATGTTGGTTACAAAACGCAAAGATACAGATAATTAGTAAACCAACAAAAAAATATTCAAACAACACACGGCGTTTGTATTTAAAACAATAACTTATATGTCTTGGAAATAAAGGCTATAATAGTAAGAAGTATTAGATATTTTTTCAGAAAAAGTCCCAAAATCGTATTTATGTCCTATACTTTGGCAAAGTATCACACTTTACTAAAGTTGATTATTCTGATAATCAATCATTTTTCAGACTATGTTGTGTAGGAAAGCCAGCGATAGCTGGGTATGTGCTGCAAACGCCCTTAAAGAAAAAAACTTTTTCAGACAAACTCGGAATAGAAGTAAATTTCCAAATTTGCTAATTTCCAAATTTGCTAATTGACAAATTATTCTTACCTTTGCCCCAAAATAATAGTACTCCTTAGTATTAAAGGATTTAAGAATGAAACGCTTAGTAATATTAGGCGGTGGTGAGAGCGGTGTAGGTACCGCAATTTTGGGTAAACAAAAAGGTTGGGAGGTATTCCTTTCCGATAAAAATTCCCTTAAACCTCACTATCGCGAAACCCTCACTAACGAGGGAATAGAATGGGAAGAAGGTACCCACACCGAAGAGAAAATCCTCTCTGCCGATGTCATTATGAAAAGCCCTGGCATCCCCGATAAAGCCCCTATCGTGAAAAAAGCTCGCGAAAAAGGTATCCGCATTATCTCGGAAATTGAATTTGCCAGTGAGTATACACATAGTCTCATTGTGGGCATCACCGGCAGTAATGGTAAAACCACCACTACCTTGCTCACTCATCACATCTTTAAAGAAGCAGGTTTGCAAGTAGGCTTAGGCGGCAATATAGGCTATAGCTTTGCCGAATTGGTAGCTACCGAAAATCCACCCTATTATGTACTTGAAATTAGTAGCTTTCAGTTGGATGGTATTGAGCATTTCGCCCCTCATATCGCAATACTGCTCAACATCACCCCCGACCATTTAGATCGCTACGACTACAAGTTCGAGAACTATATCGCCTCTAAATTCCGCATCGCGATGAATCAAACCGAAAGCGATTACCTCATCTACGATGCCGATGACCCAGTGATTGAAGAATGGTTACAACACCATACCCTAAAAGCTAAACTCATACCCTTTTCCATAGAAAAAGAACTCCCCTACGGAGCTTTCCTAAAAGATAACAAAATACACATTATGTTAGAAAATCAAACTGCTGAAACTACTGAAATCGATGTAAAAGAAATCAGCTTGCGTGGTAAACACAATATCAAAAACACAATGGCTGCAAGTGTAGCAGCCCGCTTGGTAAATATTCGCAACAACTCTTTGCGCGACAGCCTCAAAGGATTTAAAGGTGCCGACCATCGCCTCGAAGAAGTAAAAGTGGTAGACGGCGTTACTTATGTAAACGACTCTAAAGCAACCAATGTAAACTCAGTGTATTTTGCCCTCGATACCATTAAAACCCCTATCGTGTGGATAGTAGGAGGTCAAGACAAAGGCAACGACTACAACGCCTTGTTACCCTATGTACACGAAAAAGTAAAAGCTATCGTGTGCTTAGGCGTTGATAACGAACCTATTTTGCGCTCTTTTAGCAATAGCGGAAAAGAAATGATAGAAACCCAATCTATGGACGAAGCCGTGAGAATCGCCAAAAAGTTTGCTACCGAAGGAGATACCGTACTGCTTTCTCCAGCTTGTGCAAGTTTCGATTTATTCAAAAGCTACGAAGATCGTGGCGACCAATTTAAAGCAGCTGTAGCTCGCTTGTAATCTCTGTTTAGGTGATGCAAGAATGGCTCTCTACACACATCAAAGGAGACCGAGGACTATGGGTAACTATCCTGCTCTTCACACTCGCTTCTCTCCCAGCAGTCTATAGCACTAGTACAAACTTGGTGTATGTTGTTGGGAAAGGAACAACTATAGGCTATCTCGTCAAACATTTAGTTTTTGTTGCAGGAGGTTATACAATTCTTTATTTGGTACACAAGCGCCCTTATGCTCAATTTCGCGTTTGGTCAAAATTACTACTTCCTGTTGTGGTGCTTCTCTTGCTTATCACACTCCTCAAAGGAACTACTATCGAAGGTGCTAACGCCAGCCGTTGGCTCAGTGTCTGGGGAATTTCATTTCAGCCTTCAGCACTCGCTTTAGTTGTACTAATGGCTTATGTAGCTTCCTATTTAGCTAAGAATTACGGCAAAAAACTCACTTTCAAAGAAACTTTCTTACCCCTATGGGTGCCGGTAGGACTCATCTCAGGCTTGATTATGATATCTAACCTCTCTACCGCCGTACTCATACTCACTTCGGTGGTAATTCTATCGTTCTTAGGTAAATTCCCAATGAAACACATACTCTCGGCTATGCTTATAGCCATTGCTTTTATGGGAGTTTTCTTCTTGTTTGTAAAAGCTTTCCCCGAAGTAATGCCTAATAGGGTCGATACTTGGATGAGCCGTATCGAATCCTTTACCGCCGGTGACGACGAAAAAGAAGGTTACCAAATTGAACGCTCTAAAATGGCCATAGCCAAAGGAATAGGGTTAGGTCAAGGCCCTGGCAAAAGCACAATGAAAAACTTCCTCCCTCAAAGCTCCTCCGACTTTATCTTTGCTATCATCACCGAAGAATGGGGAACTGTAGGAGCTATATTCATAATGTTACTCTACATACTATTGCTCGTTCGCATTGTAGCAATTTCACTCAAAGCACCCACCCTATACGGTCAGTTGTTAGTGTTAGGCTTAGGCATCCCTATACTCCTGCAAGCAGTTATCAATATGGGAGTAGCAGTAGAACTCTTCCCAGTTACAGGGCAAAACCTCCCACTTATCAGTAGTGGAGGAACTTCATTTTTAGTAACTTGTATAGCTTTAGGATGCATACTTTCCGTAAGTGCTCAAAAACGTAAAGACGGCAAAATGGAAAAAGACAAAACTGAAGCCGATATAGAAGAAGAACTCGCCGAAAGCGCTCTCCGCCAAATGAAGAAAAACACTAATGATGAATGATATTAGGGATATAAAAAGAACAATTGACCAAGATATTGTTAAGAAAATTTTTAGCAATAAAACTAATGCTATAGCTTTTTTAGAGTTGTACAATTACGATAAAAAAAGTCTTAACAAACAATCATCTAATGAATTGTTTAGTGAAATAGTAAAGATATGGGATTACAATGAAGCGAAAGATAAAATTAGGGACATATTTAAATCCTTACCTAAATATCAAAATGGTTTAAAAGGAGAAGAAAATATTGCTATTTTGTTAAAAGAATGGCACGCATTAGGTTTAGGAGTTCTCAATTGGCCTTTTTCTCAAGGTCAGTTTGATAATTTTGTACAAGCACTTAATGCAGAAAATAATACGCGCTCTGAGAAAGATGAAAAAGTAAAGTTAGCAGCTGTAAAGTATAGGCGTATAAAAGAGCTTAATACTGAACGCAATGATTTCTTAGAAACGTTGGTGTTTTTGAAAAACGATAATATTATACCTACTCTTTCCCATAAAAAAGGAGTCGATTTCTTTATAGACGGAGTAAGTTATGACCAAAAAGTATCGCGTAGTCCTACCAATGAATTTAAAAGAGATTTCAAAGAATATTGGAGGACAACAGCTATTGAGCACCCCGAGAAAGTAGCTGAATATCTTTATACATACCAAGATGAAGGTAGGTTTGGAGCTCAACCTCGCTTGTTTATTGTTTATTTAGACGATGAGATTTCACCTATTAGAATACAACAAATTATAGAAAATACAAACTTAGTAACACCTTCTCCTATCACATTCAAATTTAAACATAAAGATTTGGGATTGAAAACCTATAGAACAGAAGCTTTTGTAATACTCTTATATAACTAAAAATGAACTATATAGGCTCAAAATATAAACTATTACCCTTTATCAAGCAAACTATCCATAGTATTGTAGGTAAAGACTTGTCGCAAAAAATATGTTGCGACCTATTTGCAGGTACAGGAGTAGTAGGAAGAGCTTTCAAAACAGAAGTTAAACAAATTATTAGTAATGATATTGAGTATTATAGCTATGTGTTGAACAAAAATTATATAGAAAATCACATTGCTTTTAACTACTGGGAACATCTCTCGGAACTCAACTCCTTAGAAGGAGTGGATGGTTTTATTTTTGAACAATACTCTGAAAAAGGAACTGCGGGTCGTAATTATTTTAAGGCTAATAATGGTAAACGAATTGATGCTATACGCCAAAAAATTGAAGAGTGGAAAAAAGAAAATTATATTACTGAAAATGTGTACTTTTTCCTATTAGCTTCTTTGCTTGAAAATGCTGATAAGGTAGCAAATACAGCTTCAGTATATGGTGCTTTTCTAAAACATATCAAAAAAACAGCTCAGAAAGACTTGTACCTTGAGCCTGCTTTCTTTGTTGAAAATGAAAATGATCATTTGGTATTTAATGAAGATAGTAATACCCTTATAACAAAAATTAGTGGAGATATCCTCTATCTCGACCCTCCTTATAATCATCGAGAATACGGAGCTAATTATCATCTACTCAACACTATTGCTAAATACGACACTTTCACCCCACAAGGAAAAACAGGCTTGCGTCCTTATCACAAATCTAATTATTGTAAAAGAACTATGGTTGTTGAAGCTTTTGATGAATTGATTAAAAATGCTCAATTTCGCTATATATTTCTTAGTTATAATAACGAAGGATTGATGTCTCTTAATCAAATAAGGGATATTATGCAAAAATATGGTAAATACGACCTGCAAAGCACTCACTATAACCGCTTTAAAGCAGATAAAGAAGAAAATAGAACTCACAAAGCAAATACTACTACTGAATACATTCATATTTTGGAGAAATATTGAATAAACATTTTCACTTTTAACTTTTTCACTAACTAAAAAATGTCTAAAAAAGGAGTATTACTCGTAAATGTAGGGTCGCCTGATTCCCCTGCTGTAAAGGATATCAAGCGATACCTAAGAAAATTTTTAATGGACGAACGTATAATTGATTTGCCTTACCTATTGCGTTACACTTTGGTGAATGGCATCATCCTCAATACACGTCCGCCAAAAACAAGCAAAGCTTATCAAAAAATATGGTGGAACGAAGGTTCTCCCCTCATTGTGATTACAAAACGACTCACTGAAAAAATACAACAACAAGTCTCAGTACCTGTGGTAATGGCTATGCGCTATGGCAACCCCAATATAGCCAGCGGCCTCCAACAATTGCACGACCAAGGAGTAGATGAGGTGCTTTTGATGCCCCTTTACCCTCAGTATGCAATGGCTACCACTCAAACTATTGAGGTATTCGCTCAGCAATTGGTAAAAAAGCAGTTCCCAAAAATGAAACTTATAAAATTCCCTGCTTTCTTTCATCGCTCCGAGTATATAGAAGCATTAGCCGAAGTAACCCGCAAATACTTAGAAAACAACCCTTGCGACCATCTGCTGTTCTCTTATCACGGAGTGCCCGAACGCCATTTGCGCAAAACCTCTCCTACCCCTGCTCACAAAAATATAGTGGAAAATACCTCCTGTTGCAATCCCTATAGTGAGGAAGGAAAATATTGTTACCGAAGCCATTGCTTTGAAACCACTCGCTTGTTAGCCGAAAAATTAGAATTGAAAGAAAATACCTACTCACAATCATTCCAATCGCGTTTAGGCAACGATAAGTGGATAACCCCCTTTACTGCCGATAAAATAGCCCAACTCGCTCAACAAGGCGTGAAAAAATTAGCGGTTATTACCCCAGCTTTTGTTACCGATTGTGTAGAAACACTCGAAGAAATTGAAATGGCTGGAGGCAAAACTTTCCGCGAAAATGGCGGAGAAGAATTCAAAATGGTTCCCTGTCTCAACGACTCCAATTTGTGGGTACACGCCCTTAGCAAATGGATTAACGAATACCTAACACCTAACATTTAACAAAATGAGTATTATTATTGCCATTGACGGCTATTCCTCAACAGGAAAGAGTACTACTGCCAAAGCTGTAGCCAAAGCATTGGGCTACGTCTATATCGATACAGGTGCGATGTACCGCGCCGTTACTTATTTAGCCTTAGAAAAAGGTTATGTTTCTACCTCGGGCATCGAAGTAAAACCCCTGATGAAAGCCCTGCGAAAGTCGGAAATAAAGTTCGTGTACAACCCTGAGTTGGGATTTTCTGAAATTTATTTGGACGGTAAGAATATCGAAAACGAAATACGCGGTATTGAAATAGCCAATTGGGTGAGCGAAGTTGCCAAACAACCCGAAGTGCGCACTTACTTAGTAGACCTTCAACGCAAAATGGGTAAAGATAAAGGTATTGTAATGGACGGACGCGATATAGGTACAACAGTATTTCCCAATGCTGAACTTAAAATATTTATGACCGCTAGCGAACAAGTGCGCGCCCAGCGCCGTTATAAAGAGTTACAAGCCAAAGGCGATAAAGCATCGTTCGACGAAGTGCTTGCCAATATCCAGCACCGCGACCATATCGATACTACCCGCAAAGAGTCACCTCTCAAAAAAGCCGATGATGCCGTAGTAATTGACAATACCAATCTTACTATAGAGGAACAAGTACAAAAAATCTTAGCAATGGTTAAAAGTTAATATGGCTTTACACACTTTCGTAATTCGTAATTTGTCATTCGTAATTAATTTACTACCTTTGCCCCCGAAATAAAGAAAAGAACTATGTGCGAAAATCAACATACGTGTGGCTGTAGCAATGCCGAAACCCGTCATAATTGGACGAAAGAAGAAATAATGGCTATTTACAATAAACCCCTAATGGAGTTGCTCTACGAAGCCGCTACCGTGCACCGTAAATATCACGACCCTAACTCGGTACAAGTCTCTACACTTCTCTCTATTAAAACCGGAGGTTGCTCCGAAGACTGTGCTTATTGTCCGCAATCGGCGCGTTACGAAACCGAAGTAAAGATAGAAAACGCCGATATGATGAGTGTTACTCACGTAAAAGCCCAAGCCCTCCGCGCTAAATCAGCAGGAGCTTCACGTGTGTGTATGGGGGCAGCGTGGCGTAACGTAAAAGATGGTCCCGAATTTGAACAGGTGCTCGAAATGGTGCGTACTATCAATAAGCTGGATATGGAAGTGTGCTGTACACTCGGTATGCTTACCGAAAATCAAGCCAAACGTTTGGCGGAAGCAGGCTTGTACGCTTACAATCACAACCTCGATACGTCAGAAGAATACTACAAAGAAATCATTTCTACCCGTAGTTATGACGACCGCCTCAAAACGATTGACAACGTGCGCAAAACTAATATCACTGTGTGCAGTGGAGGGATTATTGGTATGGGTGAATCACTCGAAGACCGCGCCGGAATGCTTGTAGCTCTCTCAACGCTCAATCCACAACCCGAGTCGGTGCCTATCAATGCCTTAGTGCCCGTAGAAGGAACGCCTTTGGAAGACTGTGAGCCCGTAGATATCTTCGAGATGGTGCGTATGGTAGCTACCGCGCGTATCGTAATGCCACAATCGCAAGTGCGCCTTTCCGCAGGTCGTACCCAAATGAGCCAAGAAGGACAAGCGCTCTGTTTCTTTGCGGGAGCTAATTCTATTTTCGCAGGCGATAAGCTCCTCACCACTCCTAACCCCGATATCAATGAGGATATGCAAATGCTCGGTGTACTTGGTATGCGTATTCAGAAACCTTTTGAAACGCATCCACAGCCTCAAACGGTAGAAGCAGAAGATTCTCAATATCACTCCTTAGGCGAAAACCCTAAATGGACGCGCCCTAACCATAAAATAGAGCGCAACGAAGAAAAGAGGAAGATGGTTAAAATAGCACATTAGTAAATCTGCTAATTTTCTAATTATCTAATTTTCTAATTCTATGTCCCCCGAAATTCTCAAAGAAATCATCACTACCCCAATGCCTTATGGCAAGTACAAGGGTACTATGATAGCCGATTTGCCTTCCTATTACCTCGAGTGGTTTAGCACCCAGGGATTTCCCAAAGGAAAATTAGGAATGCTATTGGCTACTACTTTCGAGATAAAAACTAATGGTCTACAAGAGATAATCGATAAACTAAAAGAATATGTTAGTCAAGAAAGTTAACGGAAAGCAACCTACCTTTGGGGAAGGTTGCTTTTTTGCTGAAAATGCTACTCTTACCGGTGATGTGCACTTAGGCGACCGCTGTACGGTGTGGTATAATGCGGTTATTCGTGGCGATGTAAACACTATTTGCATAGGTGATGACACCAATATTCAAGATGGTGTAGTGATTCACGCTACCTATCAAACACACCCCACAACCATTGGCAATCGCGTGTCCATAGGGCATAACGCTATTGTACACGGCTGTACTATCGAAGATGATGTGCTTATAGGTATGGGAAGTATCGTAATGGACGGATGTGTGGTAGAAAGCCATAGCATTGTAGCTGCTGGAGCCGTAGTACCTCCTAATACCCATATAGAAAAAGGGAGTCTTTATGCAGGAGTGCCTGCTAAGAAAATCAAAGAAGTAACCGAAGAACAACGTGCTCTTATTGAGCGTACCGCCACCAATTACCCCAAATACGCCAGCTGGATAGACAACTAATTTTATAGATTTGACAATCTACAAATTTGCTAATTAACAAATTATTTGTATCTTTGCCATTATTTTTTAAACTAAGAATATCGATGAAAAAAATTATTGTAGCTGCAATGCTTGTGTTTTTCTCAGTAAAAACATTCGCGCAAGACCGTCAACATCAAGTAAATTTAAACATCTTGAACGCCATTTGGTTAGCATCAGTTGAAGTAGGTTATGAACACTTTATAGCCGACAACCAATCTATCGAAGGTGAATTGTTTTTCAACGACCGCTTTTCAGTGATTCCTAAAGGTAGTGGGAAATTTAATGCTACTAGTATAAAAGTAGGCTATAACTACTATTTTGAAGAAGATGGAGGTACAGGTCTCTATATCAATCCCTTTATAAAACAACGTTTTGGTAATTATAAATACGACGATGGTTCCAAAACAAAGTTAGATAGCTTTATCTTAGGAATTGGTGTAGGTTACCAATGGAACTATGAAGATACCTTTGTTGTAGCTCCTTATGCGAATATTGCTCGCAACTTCGGTAAAGGCGTAAATGATGATAAAAAATTCTGGGCTATCGAACCTAATTTTGGTATCAAAATAGGTTATAGATTCTAATCAACATAATTATAATGAATAAAAAAACAGGTAATATTATTACCTGTTTTTTTTATGCGTTACAAACCTCTCTTACCTCTTATCTCTTATCTCTTACCTGAAAACAGTGTCTTCCCTCCTCAAAAGTGTAATACACCTTTAAATGATAGCGCTCTGCAATCGATTTTACTATAGCTAAACCCAAACCCGTTGAAGTAGCATCCTGCTCTCCCTTGTGGAAGCGTTGGAAAATCTTAGAAGGATCTAAGTGTATGGCATCTTTGGCAGTATTTTTTACTTGAAAACGATTCTCTTCTATCAATATTTGTATATTGCCTCCCTTTTCAGTATATTTTATAGCATTGCGCAATAAGTTTGAAACGAGCACCCTTGCTAAATCAGGATTCATCTCTACTTGAAAATCACTTATTTCTTCTATGTTTACTTCCAATGATTTAAAGGCTATCAAATCACTCAAGTCTTCTATAATATCAGTAGTAAGAGTTTGAAATGAAATATATTCTGCTTGCTTGTATTGTTGATTTTCTATACGAGTGAGCATCAGTAGCGACTTGTTTAGGTGAGTCATTCGCATCAACGATTGTTTTACCTCACTCAGTTGCACCAATTGCTTCTCAGTCAGCGACGAATCATTGCAGAGCAATTCCAATTTGTTGAGCGTGATAGCCAAGGGCGTTTGTAGTTCGTGTGAAGCATTCTCAATAAACACCTTTTGTTCCTCAAACATCACCTCATTACGCTGCCACATCTGTTGGATGTTGTCGTGCAGTATGTTGAACTCTATAACCTCAGTAGTGATAGGTTGTAGAGTAGTTTTACTCCCCACCTCATATTGTCTAATTGCAGAGACAATTCCCTTAAAAGGTTTCCATATTTTGTTGATTACTAATAGATTGATAAGGTACATCGAAATCACTAATACCACATAAAGCACCCCCAAGGCAACCGCCAAGTTGAATAGTAGGTCATCTTTTTCCACTGTCGAAGTGCGTATCTCAAGCGTATAAGGGTTCATATCGTGGTCGTAGAACCCTGTTTTTAGCACCCTATAAGGCTCATCTTCATCGTCAAAAGGCATATAGAAAAATGCATTGCTAAAGATATTGCGGTCAGAAAAATCTTCTTGTGAAGGATAGACCCTAAAATCCTCTATACCAAACTCATTCACTTGCAATAGTTCGGGGTGGCGGAGGATATTTTGGATAATAAGCGTCTTTTTATCCTTAAGTCCATCGTCTATATTGTCGTACACTTCATCTAAAATATAAGCGTAGAATACAACTGCCCACACCGCCAAAATCACTAAGAAGGCGAGTGTAAGGTAGCGCAGAGTGTAGTTTTTCAATGATATTTTCATCCTTATACCAATTTGTAACCAATGCCGTAAACCGCCTGTAAATCTATTTCAGCTTCAGCAGTTTTAAGTTTTTTACGGAGATTTTTTATTTGTGAATAGATAAAATCAAGGCTGTCTACCTGGTCTATATAGTCACCCCACACAGCTTCAGCGAGTGTCATTTTCTCTACCAATCGATCAGGACGAATCATAAAGTAGTATAATAAGTCGTATTCCTTGCGATTGAGAGTCAGAGTCTCCTCACCTACCTTCACAGTACGTGTTTCCGGGAAAAGACGTACGTTTTTAAGATGAATCACCTCTTCACCTTGTTGGTTTTTTCGTCGTATAATCGATTTTATCCGAGCCAAGAGTTCTGCCAGGTGAAACGGTTTTGCCAGATAGTCGTCAGCTCCTTTTTCAAGTCCTAACACCTTGTCTTCCACCGAGTCTTTCGCCGATATAATGAGTACCGAGTGGTTCTTTTTCATCGCTTTCAGCTCGTCTAAGAGCTGCATACCACTGCCGTTGGGCAACATAATGTCCAACAGTATACAGTCGTAGTCGTAATCAGCGAGTTTAGAAAGACCAGAAGTGTAATCTTTCGCTGTTTCTACTAAAAAATGCTCTTCTTCAAGAAACTGTCGCAGGGTAAGACGCAGTTCTTTTTCGTCTTCTATTATCAATATTTTCATACGGGGGCAAAGATAAAGATAATTAGTTAATTAAGCAATTTGTCAATTAGTAATTTTAGTTTGTTATTTTTATATTATTCATATACGTAAGACGAATAGTTATTAAAATATTTTAAAAAATATCGAAAGATTGTTTTTGTCTCAAATACCCTTGTAAAACTTCATTACTTTAATTTTAACAATAAATTAACCTAAACTTCATTTTTAGTAAAAATAATATCTTAAATCTGATGTTTTAATGATTTTAATTTGGTAAAAAGTGGAAAAATAATTCAATATTCATTTTTTTTACAGTTAAAATTTGCAAATTTAGAAAGTGAATAAAATAAAAAATAATCTTATTTAATTTCGTTTGATTATCAAACTACTACATATTTTAAAAAGAAAATATATAAAAAACGAAAAAAATATTGTCCCAAAAATTTGCATTATGTTAATGTATTCATAACTTTGCCCCAAAATTAATTTATTTCAATAAAGTAATGAAAGTAAAAATATCAATGCTGATTTTCGTTTTTGCATTGTTTAGCGGTGCGCTAATGGCACAAACGAAAGTAACTGGTACAGTTACTGGCGGTGATGGAATGCCACTGCCAAGTGTGAGTGTTGTCATTAAAGGTACAACACGTGGAGTTTCTACCGACTTTGATGGGAAGTATGAAATTCAAGCAAATGCAAATGAGACCCTTGAGTTCATCTCATTAGGGTATGCTACTCAGCAGAAAAAAGTAACTCAATCTAAAGGGCATCTCACCCTTAATATAGTGATGCAAGAAGAAGCATTACAACTCGGTGGGGTAGTGGTAACCGCTTTGGGTATCAAACGCCAAGAAAAAGCCTTGAGTTATAACGTACAACAAGTGAAATCTGAAGAACTTACTAAGGTGAAAGACGTGAACGTGGTAAATAGCCTCAATGGTAAAGTAGCTGGGGTAAACATCCAGCGCAGCTCTTCTGGGGTAGGTGGATCTACCAAAGTGGTAATGCGCGGTCTCAAATCATTGGACGGTAATAACGGTGTGCTCTATGTAATTGATGGGGTACCACTCTTCAACAAACAAAGTGATGGTGGAGGTAATAACTTCGGTCGTCCAGGTGGAGGAGAAGGTATTTCAGATATCAACCCTGAGGATATCGAAAGTATCAACGTACTTACAGGTCCTTCGGCAGCAGCTTTGTACGGTAGTGAAGCCGCTAACGGGGTAATCCTTATCAACACTAAAAAAGGTAAAGAAGGTAAAACTGAAGTGAACCTATCCAGCAGTGTAGAGTTGATGACTCCTATATTATTACCTGAATTCCAAAATACTTATGGTAGCAATGGTGATAAAAGTTGGGGTGCTAAATTAGCAACACCTTCTACTTTCGAACCTCGTAAATTCTTCAATACAGGTACAAACTTTATGAACTCTATTACCTTCTCTACAGGGAATGCTCAAAACCAAACTTTTGTATCTGCTGCACAAACCAATGCCGAAGGTCTCATCCCTAATAACGCTTACTATCGTTACAACGTTGGGGTGCGCAATACTGCTAATTTTGCTAAAGATAAATTGCACTTAGATGTAAGTGGTAACTTTATCCGCCAAGGTAGCCGTAATATGATGGCGGGAGGTGGTTATTTCAACCCCTTAGTAGGCTTGTATTTAATGCCACGCAGTATGGATTATCGCGATGTACAAGCTTATGAACGCTACAACCCTTCAAGAGGTATTTATGAAAGATATCAACCTTATTCTGATAGAGTTGACAGTTACTTCTCCGAAAACCCTTATTGGGTAGCGAACCGCGAACTCTTCTTGAACAACAAGAAACGCTATATGATGTCGGCTTCTTTGAAATACGATATCCTCGATTGGTTGAACATTACAGGGCGTGTGCGTTTAGATAACGACTACGGTACTGCTGAAGAAAAACTATATGCCAGCACTACCAACTTCTTAATCGGTTGGAAAACTGAATGGGGGCCTAACAACAACGGTTCTTATGCTAATACCCAAACTAAAGATGAGCAAACTTATGCCGATATAATGTTTAACGTCAATAAAAACTTTGGCGAAAAATTCTCTTTAACAGCTAACGTCGGTTCAAGTTATAACGACCGTTATAGCACTGGTCTTTCGGCAAGAGGCGTGTTGTTCCGTTTGCCTAACCTCTTCTCAACAACTAACTTCGACCCTCAACGAGGAGGCTCAGGTCAGAGTTATTCTCGCGCTAAAAACGTAGCGGTATTTGCAAGTGCCGAACTTGGCTATAAAGGTATGTTATACCTCTCTGCTACAGGTCGTAATGACTGGTCTTCTCAATTAGTAAACTCTGCCGAACCTTCATTCTTCTATCCTTCTGTAGGGCTTTCAGCAGTGATTTCTCAAATGGCAAAATTGCCTGAGTTTATCAATTATTTGAAAGTACGTGGTTCATATACTGAGGTAGGTTCTCCTATCAGCAAAACAGGTATCACCCCAGGTACCATTACCCACAACCTTACTGCCGATGGCTTGAAAACTAATAAAGTATATCCTTATCCAGAATTTAAAGCGGAACGCACTACTTCTTGGGAAGCTGGTTTAAACACCAAATTGTTTGATAATAGCTTGTCAGTAGATTTGACTTTGTACAAGTCTAATACTTACAATCAATTCTTTGAACAACAATTATCCGCTTCTTCTATCTACTCTTCTTTCTATTTGCAAGCAGGTAACGTTGAAAACCGCGGTATTGAGTTGTCAGTGAACTACAACAAAGAATTCTTTAACAAAGAACTCAACTGGAATTCTACCCTTACCTATTCTCGTAACATAAACGAAATAAAAGAATTAGTTCGCGGTTACCGCAATCCTTTCACTGGTGAATTATTCGATATTACCGAAGTGCGCAAAGGTAGCACTGTATTGCGCGAAGGAGGTAGTATGTCCGATGTTGTAGTAAGAGGTGTATTGCTCCGCGATGTAAACGGAGATCTTATCGAAGAAGCTTCTCAATACAAATTTGATAAAACTCAAGAAGTAAAATTAGGACGTTCTACCCCCGATTTCCAAATGGGATGGCGCAACACCCTTTCTTATAAAGGTATCGATTTGAGCTTCTTGTTCAACGGTAGCTTTGGAGGTATCGTTTTAGCAGGTACACAACCTATGCTCGATGCCTACGGAGTATCAAAAGCTTCTGCCGATGCTCGTGATAACCGTGGGGTAGTAGTGAACGGTAAAAAATACGACGCTCAAAAATACTACAATACCATTAAAGACCTCCCTGGTTATTACTCTTACGACGCTACTAATGTACGCCTCCAAGAAGTATCTCTCAACTATACTATAGATGGCAAACACTTCTGGGATAAAGTAAAAAGCGTAACGATTGGTGCCATTGGTACTAACCTTTGGATGATTTACAACAAAGCTCCTTTCGACCCTCAACTTACTTATGGTGTAGGTACCTATGCTACTACTGAGTTCTTTATGACTCCAAGTGCAGCTACTTACGGTGCGAGCTTGAAAATTAAATTCTAATTCTAAAACAACAAAACAATGAAAATATTCAATAAAAATATAGCAGTTGTAGCATTATCAGGTATATTACTCGGCGCTTGTACTAAAGATTTTGCCGATGTAAATACTAATAAAACACAACCTACCGATGAAGATATCAATCGTGGTGGCTATGCCTCTGGTGGATATTTCGCCGAGTTGGTACAACGCCCGATCCCTACAGGAGTAGGTGTTGACCCTGCTAACGACTATCAAGTAGTACAAAATATGAGTACTGATAACTGGGTAGGTTATTTCTCTCCAGGGCGTAACAAATGGGATAATGGTAATAACCAAACCAGTTACTATGTGTCCGACTTCCGTGCCAATGGTACTTTCTCCACACTCATTACTAAGGTGATGAACCCTTATTTTGAGATTAAAAACCGCTTGCACAATGTCCAAACTGTAAATGGTAAATTGGTGTACTCCCCTAAAGATTTAACAAGCCAAGCGGCTTTTTCTTTAGCGCAAATTGTAAAAATAATGGCTATACACCGTGCTACCGACCTCTTTGGCCCTATCCCTTATAGCGATATGGAACCTGGTAAAATCAAAGCTAAATACGATAGCCAAGAAAAAGTCTATAAATCTTTCTTAAAAGAATTAGACGATGCAGTAACCATACTCAACCAATACGGGGCTAACAACAAAGTGTTAGAAAGTTTTGACCCTGTGTACCAAGGTGATACAGCTAAATGGATACGCTTAGCCAATTCATTGATGTTGCGTTTAGCAATGCGTGTGCGCTATGCCGACCAAGCGCTCGCTCAACAATATGTAACTAAAGCTACTACTAATGCAGGGGGACTTATTGAAGACGATTCTCAAGCTGGTAAGTTAGTAACATCTAGTAAATATATTTTCGACCATTCCTTGGTAACTATGTTAGGTTATGGTGAGCTTAAAATGGGCGCAACTATCTATTCTTATCTAAAAGGATATAACGACCCTCGTATGGCTAAATACTTTACCAAAGCAACTGCCGATACCCATACCTCCGATTTCTATGCCGTGCGCTCTGGTATCGACCCTACCACCGATGAAACAACCTACAAAAATTTCTCAGTACCTACTGTAGTAAATGCAACTCCTACCTATTGGTTGCGTGCTTCCGAAGTGCAATTCCTACTCGCCGAAGCTGCTTTGATAGGATGGTATACTAACGATACTGCCGAAAATTTGTACAAAAAAGGTATTGAAATATCTTTCGTCGAAAATGGTTTAACTGCCGCTCAAGCTCAAAGCTATTACAATAGTAGCGCTCAACCCGCTAACTATGCCGACCCTAAAAACTCTGCTTACAATATCAATGCAGCGAGCACTATCGATAAAAAATGGCTCTCCAGCGGTAGTACTGAAGACCACTTAGAGCAAATTATCACTCAAAAATACCTCGCTAACTATCCTAATGGTTTCGAGTCTTGGAGTGAATGGCGTCGTACTGGATACCCTCGTATGTTTACAGCTGCTTTAAACAGAACCAATGTAGGAGCGCAAAACATCCCTGCTTCTGGTAAAGATTTCGGTATGCGCCGCTTCCCATTCCCTGAAAATGAATTTAAACAAAACAGAGAAAACGTTACAGCTGCTCAAAGCCTCTTAGGTGGTGCTGATAACGCCGCTACTAACGTATGGTGGGACAAAAAATCTAAATAAATTTAAAAGTAAAATACGATGAAAAAATTTGTATACACACTATTAGCCCTTACTATCGGACTTACAAGCTGTAGTAAGTGGACAGAAACAGAGTCGAATGCTGAAGATTTTGAAAGAGCGGCATTAGAGGACTTAAAGAACAAAAGAGACGCTGCTAAATGGCTCGCTGAAGCTGAACGCACTGAAGAGAACAAAAAAGCTCTTGAAGCCTATTGGGCTCAGCTCCGCGAGTACAAACAAAAAGCGTGGATCAATACAGGTGAAGCTGGCGGTCAGGTGCCTATGGTATATTTTTGGTTTGATGGACCTACTTGGCAACCTGTAAAAGGTATAGCACGTGGCTGGTTACAAGCAGTTCCCGACTCAGTAGTAGCTATCTCTATCTGGGGAGGTACCAATATGCGCCCTGAAACCCTAACCCCTAACCACAAAAAAGATATTGAGATTTTCCATAAAAAAGGAAGCTCAATTTTAATGTGCTGGCAAACACCAGGCGTAGGTTTAGGCTTACCCGCTACCAAAGATGGCAAAATATCTGGTTACCAAAATTTCCACAACAAATACCCTTATCCTGCTAACTATGACCAATGGCCAGCTATTTATGCTCGTGAGTTAGCGCGCTATATCATCGCTATGGATTTTGATGGCTATGATGTTGACTGGGAAACTTGTGGCGACCACGGATCTGTAACTAAAGAAGGTACGCCTTTAATGATTTCTGACAATAACTACGAAAATATTGCTAAGTTTGTAAAAGAAATGGCTAAATATTTTGGCCCCGTAGGCACAGATCATGCTGTAAAAACTCAAGCTGAACGTGAAGCTAATTTAAAAGCTTTGTTTGATGCCTCTACCGCTGGCTATCACCCTAAAGAAAAAGAATATATAGATGAGTTCAAACCTTATCTACCTGCTAACTATCTTACCAAACGTTACTATTTCTGTGCCGATGTACCTTGTGGTGTCGCACCTATCTTTGGCTCAAATTCCCAAACACCCATACTAAGTGGTAATGCTTTCGCTATTTATTTCGATAAACACTTTATGCAAGATTATCCACACGATGGTGTAAATCTTTCTGGTTCTCAACCTCCAATGTTAGGAGGTCCTTACTACAACTCTACTTCTGCTAACTATCAAGCAGGTAATTTCCGCGTGATGATAGGTAAAGGTAAAGCCGTGAGAGAAGGAAAAGTATGGGGCTTAGGTGCTTATCACGGACAAAGTGATTATGCTGTAACCAATGAAAGTGATGCTTTCTTTAAAAAATATCTCCAAGATAATAATATTACTCGTAAGTATTTGCACTACGCTTGGACTCGTGAAGCAATCCGCATCGCTAACCCTCGCCCTGATTACTCAGGATATAAAGAAATGGAACCTACAATCATTCTCCCTTAAAAAATTATTACAATGAAAAATACAATCATAAAATTAGCAAGTGTAGCCCTTTTCTTAGGGCTCACCGCTTGCCAAGAAAAGTTAGACAACGACAATAGTAACAGTCTCGGAAACCTTTCAGCGGTGTATATGAACGACAATAATGTCAATGTGAGCTTTGCCAAGTCTACTGAATCGGGTAGCACTAAGTTTGAAATCCGTATGTCTAACCTCAGAGACCGCAATGAAACCATCACCATTGCCGCTACCGATTTTTTCCCTGAATACAACGAGAAAAACACCACTAATTACAAAATGTTGCCCGCCTCTGAATACGAATTGTATGAAGAAGGTAATACTGCCAATAAATCTACAAACGGTAGTTTGAATATTACTCTAAAACCTGGGCAAACCGCTGTACAAGTAGGAGTAAAAGTACGCCCTTTAAATGAGAATAATTTCCCTATGGGCGTAAAATATGCTATTCCATTGCGTATTGTCTCTGCTTCTTTACCTATTCTTTCTAATAAAGATGTGGTGGTAAGCCTTAGTCGTCCATTTAAAACTTCAGTAGCCAAAATTAAACAAGGTTATGCTTTAGGAGTAAAAGTAGCTGATAATATACAAGGAAGTGATGAGTTTACCATACAAGGTATGTTCTTGTTTGAAGAATTTCACTCCTATAATAATACCAATGTAAATATGTCACTTTTCCAAGGCGAAATGTTACCTTATACCCGTATAGATGCTGGTAAAATACAAGTGAAAAACGGTGGTGGTGACAGCCCTGACGACTGGGCAGAAACTTCTGATATTGCTATAAAAAAATGGGTGCAAATCACTTTTACTTACAAGGATTCTTTCCTTAAACTCTACATCAATGGCAAATTGGTTAAAACCTACCAACGCCCTAGTTTAAAAGTATCTCCTGGTATGCGTATCAATATCGAAAATACCCAAACCTCTTATTCTGCGAATCGTTATTTCCGCGAGTTTAGATTGTGGAACAGAGTCCTTACTGATGCCGAAATCGCAGATGGTCTATATCTACCTGTCGACCCAGATAGCAAAGGTTTAGTAGTCTACTTGCCTATCACCAAAAAAGACGGATTTAAAGATATGAGTAAGTACAACAATACCACAATCTATAGAAAAGGTACTTCATATAGTAATACAGGAATACAAGATGGCGATCAATTCGTAAAAGATATTGATGAAGCTACCTTTACCCCTACGGTAGAATGGAAAGAGAATGTAAAATTCCCTGCTGAAATCTTAGAAACAGAAAATTAGTAATAAAGCTGTCCTGATTACCTTAGTAATCAATCGCTTTCACTCACATTGTAGGGGCGATTGGCAAATCGCCTGATTAGCAAATCGCCCTTACAAAATAAAACTTTTCAAACACCCCTTAAAAAGGCAATTACAATGAAAAAAATATTTATGCTCGCCTTCTGTTTAACTGCTTTAAACGCTTGTAAAAAAGAGGATATTAGCATTCAGAAGAACGATAGCACTACTTGGGAAATCGATAAGAGTATAGTCGATGACGATATTCGTACACGTATCGGATACGACCCTCGTTATCAATATGCTTACCCTACTACTTCTGAAGTAGTAGTGCCCATGCTCAGCTTAGAAGGTTTTACACTCACAGGGCAAAACACCCGTTCCTTAGAAGTAAAACTTTCTCGCGCGTCCGAACAAGATGTAAAAGTTTCTTTAGTATACGATGCAACTCTATTTGAGAAACTAAAAGCCAATTATTCCGAATATGAATTAGGAGCAGCTTCTTTGGCGCAAATTACCTCTGCTGAAAAAATAATTACAGCAGGAACCACTACCACTACTTTTGAACTCAAAGTAGCTAATCAAGCTAATTTCAACAAAAAACTAATTCTTCCATTCGCCGTAAAAGTAGCTAACAACAATTTAGTGAAAACACTCGAAGGTAAAGATAGTTTTGTAGTGAGAATCTACCCTAAAACTATTACTTTTGATGTAGCTAATAAAGCCATAACTAAAAGTGCAGTCTTAGAAAATGGTAAAGCTGTGATGAGTAACAAAAATGTAAGTGTAACGGTAACCCCTTCCGACCTTATTGGAACTGATATTTCCTTAGGTTTGGTAAGAGATAATAGCTTGGCAGCTGGCAAAACCTTAGCCCCTGATAATATTATTGGGACTATCAATAAAGTCAATTTCAAAGATAAAACTACAGGTACTATTTCATTTACACTGCAAAATGTAGAGAGCCTTACAGCTAAAGGAAAATATGTATTACCTTTAAAATTAATGGCTTACAACACTTCAGGTACAGCCCATCAAGTGCTTGATACTCCTATATTAGTAACTATTGAAGTAGGCGATGAAGATGTGCCAAATACTAATGAAATAGAAATACTTAGTTCCTATTCAGGAGCTTTGATCAATGCAAATAATTATAGCTTTGAAACCAATTATAAGCCCGACCATATCGAGAAAATGCACGATGGTAATGCTTATGGAAATCCTTGGTGGATAGACACTTCCATTGATGAGAATAGTGAGGATTCTCCTTATGTATTAGTAGCTTTTGACGAAAAAACATTGATCAATGGTATCAAGATAACTCAAAATACGCCAAACAAAAGAATAGGTTCTATGAGTATATATGCACAAAAAGAAGGTGCTTATAAACTTCAAGCTACTTATACCTCTACAGGTAGTAAACCAAGAGTCTTGTATATCAAGTTCAAAAAGCCTATCAAAGTAACTGAATTATATTTAGCATATTTCAGAAACGCTGACGACCAATATATTGACATCCACGAAATGGAGTTTTTCTAATAAAAAACATTTTCACAAATGTACAAAAAGCTAAAGAAAACTATAATCTTCTTTATCGCTGGAATATTACTTTCCTGCGGTAAAGAAGATATTTCTATTCAGAAAAACGATAGCACTACTTGGGAAATCGATAAGAGTATAGTCGATGATGATATCCGTACACGTATTGGCTATGACCCTCGTGAACAACAGGCATATTTCTATAAAACAGAAGCTGATTTGCCAATGTTTTCTTTTGCAGATCTTACTGTTAAAGGTATAAATACAGCTGTAGCTGAATTGAGACTAACTCAAAAAACTACCCAAGATACTAAAATATCATTAGTATACGATGCTGCTTCTTATGAAAAAATAAGAGAAAACTACAGTGGTTATGAGTTAGGAACTCCTAATTTAGTCCAACTTACCCAAAGTGAAATCTTTGTTCCTAAAGGAGGTAATGTAGCTAAATTTGAATTCACAACTTTAAACGATAAAGATTTTAATAAAAAAGTAATTCTCCCATTTAAATTGAAAATTGAAGGAGATAAAGCTAAAATATTAAAAGGTAGTGATATTTTTGTAGTGAAAGTTTTTCCAAAAGAAGCACTTATTACAATCGATTCTCCATCTCTCAATAGAGTAGTAACCCTCGATGCTGCAACCGATGCCCTTTCTGTTGATTTTAAAGATATGACATTTACTATCAAAAGTGATACTAAAATTTCTGAAGATATATCATTAGGATTAATACGTGATGAGGCTTATACTTCAAGAGATCTTGCACCAATAGGAACTGAAACTACTATTGAGAAAGTACCTTTTAAAAATCTAACAACTGCAAAATTTACTTTTAAATTTAATAATCTAAATCTAATAGGAAGAGTAGGAAGGTACACAATTCCTCTCAAATTAGTAGCTTATGATGCTAATGGAGGTGTACATACTTTAGCAAATATTAAACCTAAAGTGTTTATTACAACCCAATTGGTTTATCCTAAAAATAATATAGAAACATCTAATAGTTTAACAATTCCTTCTGGAAATAAAATTACAGGAGTTACAGGTGATTTTCAACAATTTTTTAATTTTGATAAAGAAGGATTTGGTAATATGTTAGATGGTGATGAAACTACTTTTGCTCGCTTTGCTTCAGCCGATTACTTACCTGAAAAATTAGGCTTTACCTTTGGTGAAAATAAAAAATTAAAAACAATTCGCTTAAAGGTAGACGCAAGTTCGCCTATTAAAACTATGGTAGTATATACAGGTGCTGATGAGCAAGTGTTAGGATATCTCACATTCAATGCTTCAACTAATTGGTATGTAATTACTTTTAAAAAAGCAATAACCATAGCCGATATTTATCTTGCACAGTTTGGAAACGATAAAGAAGAAAATCAGTTTAAAATTTATGAAGTAGAGTTCTATGAACAATAATTAATACACCATTATGAAAAAATTTATAATAGCACTAAGTTGTTTTTCTCTATTAGTATCTTGTAAAAAAGACGAGATTACTGTCGAAAAAAACGATAGCACTACTTGGGAAATCGATAAAAAAATAGAAGACAACGATATTCGTACCCAATTAGGGTATGACCCTCGTCTCAACTATATTTATCTCAGACCCACGGTTGCCGATCTGCCAATGCTCTCTTTTGGTAATGTAACTATTAATAGAAATTATACCAAAGAAGTAGAAGTAAAACTGCTTGACAAACCTTATGATAAGGATATTCAAGTATCATTTGCTTACGATGCATCAGCTTACAACAAAGTAAAAGCTAATTATTCAGGCTTTGAATTAGGTGATGCTAACCTTGTTCAATTGAGCGAAGCTACCAAAACCCTTAGCAAAGGTGAAACTTCTGTTACTTTCACGCTTACTATTAGCAATAACTCTAATTTTAACAAAAAAGTTATTTTGCCTTATGCCTTAAAAGTAACTGATAGCGGTCTTACACTTCCTAAAGGAAAAGATGTATTTGTACTAAAAGTCTTCCCTGAAGAAATAAAAATCACTGCGGTAACTCGAGAAGTACCTAAATTGTTAGGTTATTATAATGGTACAACCTATATTGGAGATAACGATAAAAAAGTAACTTTTACAGTAAAGAGTAGTTACGAATTACCTTCAGGACTTACTGTAGCTCTGGTACGCAATACCAATCCTTCTTTAGGGAGCAAAAAGTTAGCTCCTAACGGAGTAGAAGGTACATTGCCTGAAGAAAGCTTTGACGCTATAAGCAAAGACCTCTCATTCAACTTAGATGCATCAAACATCACAGCTAAAGGAGAATATGTATTACCTCTTAAATATATAGTAAAAGATGCTTCAGGAGTTGAGCAAGAATTGTCAAACAACGGAGTTGTTGTAAATCTAAACGTAAAAGAATTAGTTGCTTCTAATGATAACGTAGAAGTCGCTTCTAAAGAATTAGGTACAAAATTAAATAGAAAAGGTATCCGTATATCATATTATGGAACTGTTTATTACTTAGGTGATATGATAGACGACGATCTTTCTTCTTTAGGATATGTTAAAGAAGGTGCGTTTGTATATTTTACTTTTCCTAAAGTAAGAAATATAAAAACGGTCGTTATAAAAACTCGTCAAGGTAATGAAATGAAAGCTCTTTCATTGTATGCTGGTCTGTCTCAAGGAAATGAACAAATACAAGGATCTGCTACATATAGTGGAAAAGGTGATTTCATTATCACATTCAAAAACTCAGTTCCTCTTATCCGCTTAGCGTTAGGTAATTTTGTCAATAAAGATGATGCAACCTCTCATTGGATGGGTATAACTGATATTCAATTCTACGAAGAATAACACCATCTAAAAATTGCCCGTGTGATTCACACCCTTTGCCAAAGTTTATAGCATAAAAGCTATCAAAACTTTGGCAAAGGTTATTTTTGACACATTCCCTTTATCCCCCCCACTTGCATCTTGTCCCCCTTCGGGGGTTCGGGGGCTATCTCCAAACTGTTAAATTTTTGTATACAAAAAGTTAAAATATAAAATATAAACAACTGCTGATAACCCTGTGTAAGAAAGTTTAATTATATGCTATTTGTTTATAAATGATACAGTTGTATAATTGTTGCTGCATTAATTAAATAAAGGTAGCCCCTTATAAACACCCTATTAGTTTTAACATTTAACAAAAATAGATTTTGCAGTTTCGTTGGAAATGTGTACTTTTGTGCATTAAAGTACCGTTGTGTACTATCGTTTCAAAATAGCATTTATAGCATTATGAAAAAGTTTTTTCTAACAATTTTCTTACTACTTATGGCAATGGGTGGGCTCAGTGCCCAAGCATTGAACTTAAACAACTTCTCAGCCATTGGTGAAAATGGCCAATGTAGTTCTGATGGTAAAATAAAAGTGTCCATACCTGTAGGTATGGGGCCTACAGGCACTAAGTTGCAAGTGAAGTTGGATATCCCTAACGACCCAACAGGTCGTACCTGGCCTCTCGAAATAGGTGTAACAGGTAAAGATAGCTACGAATTTACTACTCTCAAAGCCGGTATCTATACCGTTACTATGATAGAAGTAGCTACTAATAAAAAATCTACAAATCCAAAGGTGATAACCATTACTTCTACCTATGTACCACCCCTATTTGTAGCAAATACTCTAAAATCTAACCCCCCAAGCTGTACCGGTGCAGGTAATGATGGAAGTGTCGCTTTTACTATCCAGCCCGGCGCCAAAGGCCCTTTTGTAGTAAAACTCACCAAAGGGGGCACCTTAATATATAGTGGTAACCATACCAAAACTACCGCTTCTCAGTCTCTACCTATTACTATTCAAGGAGGAGCAACTCACCCTATCACTGTCGGTAGTGACTATGAACTCTCTGTAGAAGATTTAGCCGGAGGAGTCCCTAACTGTGGAGATACCAATAAAACCAATATCACCATACTCCAACCCTCTCTCTCTTTAGCCTGCTTAGATTTAGAACTCAATTTCCTTAATTCAGGCATACGAATGAATGAAAACTGTAAGATAGGTCTTTCTTTTCAGTTGCTTCGTAAAGATAATGTAACACTTTCTAACTTCCAAAATCAAATAAAAACTTCTAATGCTGTATTCGTAAAACGTTACGATTCAGCAGGAAATTTCATTGCTTCCTATCCCATAGCCTCTACTTTTGATATGGCCTGGCGTGGAGCTCAGATAGCTAATTCTTCATCTTTCACTACCCCTTATGTGTTTCAAGAAAACGATATAGTAGAAATAATAGTAAATATAGGAAAAAACCCTATTAAAAGAAAATTTAAACTCGATGGAAGTATCTTAAATGTTATAAACAATACTGCAAGTAGCCCAGCTTATACTGATCACGCTATTTTTAGAGATAATGCTGGTTCAAAAGTGATTGAAGCTCTAAACCGTTCAGACTTGAACGTAAACCCTTCAAAATTATGTACCGACCCTACTCAAAGATATTTATACGTCGATAACTATTGGCGCTCCGTCCGTTTGCCTGATGCCGATGATCCTACCAAAACATTAAATTTTGGCACTTATTATTGGTATAACGGCTTAGTAGGCAAATGGCACCCTGACGCTTCTTTCTCAGGTGCAGGATATTATTACGAAATATATAAATTTATAGGTACAGGCTTCCCCGGTTGGAATAACGCTTATACTACCAATCAAATGGACGAAACCGATACTTCTAAATGGTCAAATGAAAGCGGAAACGTAATTTGGCTCAACGAAAACTATGCCGACCTATCCGGATTGCCCGATGGTTACTATATGGTCAAGTTTAAAGCTAAAAAAGCAGATGGTTCTTCTTTCTGCTACGAGCCTAAACGCATTGTCGAAATAAAAGCTAAACCCAATGAAATAGCAAAACAATTCCATTTAATTGAGGTAGATAAAGGGGTGTTCAAAGGTACTGTAGCCGTACGTAAATGGCTTTCTCCCGAGCATTTTAACTATCCCGTAACTGTATCAATCGATTACTTAGACGACCCAGGAGCTGGAACAGGAAATCGTACCTACAATTTCCGCACTTCTATGCCCTTCGAAACCTCTCAGCGTACAGTTACTTATACATTCCCTATCGTAAGAACTTTGCTCAACCCTCAAACAGCACCTCCTAATACCGGGCTCTTCCAATTTGGAGACCTACCTGCTGGTAATTATCGCATTACACTTACCGATAACTGCGGTAATACTACCTTCAAAGATTTCAATTTTGATACCCCAATGCAGTACGACAGAGATGAAGTGAAAGTAGAACAAGGTTGTGCAGGCTCTTCAAAAATAACTTACGACATAAGTTCCTCTCCCATAGGAACTATACGTGATGCTGTCTACACCTTATATAGAAAAAGCCCCTCTGGTAATTATGATATAGTGGTAGCTGGATCAAGAAACCCCAATCATACTTTTAACAACCTCCCTGAAGGAGACTACTTATTCGAAGCCAGAGGTTTCTACTATATGCGTATGAAACAAGGCACGTGGAAAGATAGTGCCCAGTCTGGAAATACAGGAGTAATGAATTGGCAAAACTTTACCGACCCTAATGGGGTGATAAATGGTTATAGTATGATCAACTCTCCTGACATCATAAACCCATCCGACCCTCAAATGAACGGTACTACAGCCTTGCACAGAAGTAGAGTATATCTCACTGTAAAACCAACAGGAGAACTCCAACGTGATGTGGTAGGTACCTCTTGTAATGCTGGTGCAGGATCAGGTATCGTAGCAGTTGGTATTAAAAACCCCAACTATATCCGATACCCTCTTACCTTTACTCTTAAGAACAAAGTTACCAATGCTCAGGTAGGAACAGTAACTTTCGGGGCTACCTCCACCGCTACGAACCACGTGTTCAAAAACGTAGCCAATGGCACCTATATAGTTACTACTTCCCACGCTTGTGGCGTCTATACCGATGAAGTCCTCGTAAATACCGATAGCTATACCTCCCCAGGAATTAGTTATGTTGCCCGCTCTACAAACCCTTGTAACGGCGACGTAGTCGATCTTACCTTCGGTGGTTCTACACAGCTCTTCGATATCGAGTGGTTCCGTATAGAAACTGATGGTACCGAAACCGAATTAGGCTTCGCTCAAACAATCTCCGATACCGTAACCCGCGATACTAAATATGTCGTGCGTTACAAATTGCAAGACCCTAACTTATGCGTAAATCGCAACGGTGAAGCCTCTATTACAGTTCAGTTCGCTAAAGATACAACCCCTCCAGTAATTACAGGTTGCCCTACTGGAACTATCACCGTTGAAGCTATCTCCGGACGTTGCTATGGTGTACCTACTTGGGGTGTTGTAACGGCTACCGACGATTGCCGTATCGGTACTTGGAGCCAGTCACACCAAAGCGGACAACGATTCGATATAGGTACTCACACCGTTACCTATGTATTTAAAGATACATCAGGAAATACCGCTACTTGTACTTTCAATGTAGTGGTAAACTCACGTGCCGTAAAAATGAAAGTGGATAACGACTATGTAGATGCTTCCGGAAGTCCTATCAACCGCGAATTAGGACTTACCGAAACATTCTACTACCGATTGAGATATAAAAACGAAGGTACAGCCAATGTCGCTACTGCTACCTTGCAGATTACATTGCCTAATCACCCCAATATCACAATAGGTACCCCCGATTTCAGTAAAGCTAAACAAACTATCTACCACCCTACAGTGGTAGCTAGCACCGCTAATACTTTTACAATCGATATACCTAAACAAACCCTTACCCCTGGAGCTAATGAGAGAACCATACTCATCCCTATCACTCTCAATGGCGATTGTACCCAAATAGGTAAACCTTGTATGAACTTGCTCACTTCTACCTATTCATTCACCTATGTAGGTGGATTGACTGGCTGTACAATCCCCGAGCAAATAGCTACAGGATCTAAAACAATCGCTATCTCTACACAAAACTGTATGCGTAACGAGTTAGCTTGTAGCAACGGTTCTGGCATCAGTACCTTCCGCATTCAGGCTATACCAGGTTTCCTTGAATACAAATGGTATAAAAATAACATCTTACAACCTAACCCTAACAACGATTCTTTCTTTGATGCTACACAAACAGCTACCTATAAAGTAGAAAAAATAGCAGTGTGTGGCGGGGTAACCTATACCACTACCGAGATAATACAATTGCAAACCCCTGAAGACCTCGCCGACCCTATCAAACCGCAGTCTAACGGAGGTGATTTGTGTGCCGATAACAACATTTGGGTAAGTCACTTCATCTTGTGTAACCAGCCCTCACGCAATATAGTAGTAAACTTTAAAAATAGCAACTTCGTATGGCAAAAACTCAAACCTGGTTCTAACCCTACCAGCTTGAACTGCCCTAATGTCGATGATGCTGCTTGGGAAGATGTACATTCTAACCGTACTTTCGTCGCTAATGCACAAGGCCATTTCCGATTGAAAGTAACTAATCCTGAAGGTTGTGATGCTAAATTCTATTTTGATGTATTCACTAACTCTCTCAACGGAAGAATCCTTGACCACGGCGATATTACTAACTATCAACAAGGTTATATCCACGTACAAATGGCTACAGCTGGTATTACCTATAAATATGTACTAAAAGATGCTTTTGGAAACGTAGTAAACCAAAACGGTCAGCCTTTTGTCAATACTACTCAATTAGAGTACCGCGTTCCTGTTACTACACCAGGAACCTATACTGTAGAAATAACCTCTCCTGCATTACCCGATAGCTGTAAGTTAGTATTAACTCAAGAAATTAAAAAAGTTACTACTCTTAGCGCTAAAGCTATTGCTAAAGCTTGGAAAGGATGTAACCTCCGCTCAATGCGATTTGAAGCTACCGGCGGTAAAAACCCTTATCAATTCGCAATATGGAGTATAGACGGCATCGTACAAAACGGCTATTCCGACTATGCTTCCGTACCAGCTTCTGCCTTTATATCAACTATTCCCGTAGGTTCTAGCTTCGTCGAAAGCGATATACATATCGATCAACCTGGTAAGTACATCTTCATCGCTAAAGATGATACAGGTGCCTATGCCCTTACCCCCGAAGTAGAAATCTATCCCGAAAGCTTCTTGGGCTACACCATAAAAACACGCGATATCCTTTGTGGTTTCGCCGATAATACCGGTCAGATTTCTGTAACTTACAACACTATACAAAATGTAAAAACTACCCTCTATAAGTTCGATAACTTCGGTGGTAAAACTTATATTGACGAAAATGGTACTGGTTTCTTCGATAACCTTACTGCTGGTAAATATGAAATAGAAATAAAAATTAAAATGGGTTCTTCTGCAAGTGCAACTTGTACCTATAGAAACCCTAATATCGTAATCAACAGTATAGAAAGCACTTTGCGTGCCTATGCTGGTGTGATCGAAGATATCTCTTGCGATACCGCTACTCCATCACAGTACAAAGTACGTGTCAACAACGTTAGCGGTGGTACAGGTACTGGCTACGAATATAGTACTAACAACGTAACCTATAGCACTAACCCTGTACTAATGGTAGGATCTACAGCTAGTGTGGTATATGTACGCGATAGCAACAAATGTACCCTCGAAATTCCTATCACTATCCGCCCAATAGTACCCCCTACCGTTACCGCTACTACAGTCAGCTACGATTGCGAAGGTAAAGGTACCTTCACCGTAACTGCTAATCCTGCAGGTAACTACGAATATCGAATCATAAAAGACGACGGTACCCTTAGCGAAACTCGTACCTCTAATGTCTTTACACTCCCACCAGGCGTATATAGCATCGAAGCTATTTATACTCCTGCTACAGCTACAGGTACCACACCTAACATCTTGTTCAAAGAAGACTTTGGCAAAGGTAATGATACTTGTGACTCACAATCAGTATTTATCACTTGTGCCGCCGGCGCAACTACTTTGGGTGATAACCAATATATGATCACTCGCCAAGTACCTACTGGCGGAACCAATTGGGTAACTACCCCTCCTTCCGATGCCTCTGGCGTTACCGATGGTCGCTACTTAGCTATCAACGGCACTTCTCCAGATAACGATAACGGGGTAATCTATAGACATACAATTAAAGATATAGTCCCTAATACCGAACTAAAAGTAGCAATGCAATTATTCAACCTATTGCCACCTACTTTTGTCGGAGGTGCTAACCCTAACATATTGGTACGCCTATATACCCCAGGTAATCCTGCTATCGGCGTACAACGATCATTAGGTGAATTGCAACGTATGGCTGCTTGGGAACAAAAAGAAATAACTTTCCCCGATACTGATATTACATTCAATACCGCTGTACTCGAAATTAGAAATACTGCCGCCGCCTCTACAATAGGTAGCGACTTAGCTATTGATGATATCGTAATTTCACAACCTACTAAACTATGTGCCGTACGCGCCGAAAGTATCTCAGTGAAAGTAGATAACAACAGAGCATTTACAGTACAAGCTACTGCCTACGACGAAAAATGCGGAAAAGACGATGGTTCTATCTATTTAATAGTCAATAACCCCGCTGGTAACTCAGTACAATATCACGTCGCTGGTGCTACCGTTTGGACTCCATTAACACTTACACCGCTTACAGCTACTCAAGGAGTCGCTACAATCACCGCTCTTAGTGCAGTAAACAACGGAACGCTCTTTGTACGTCGTACTTCCGACCATAATTGCGAAACAAGTGTCGACTATACAATCAAAAAACCTATACCACTCACCGTTACGGCTACCATTACAGCGCCTGTAACTTGTTTGAATACTTTTGCTTCTGTACGATTTACTGGCGATGGAGGTGCAAAACCTTATAAAAATTTCAGTTTCTCACCTATTACAGGTACAACACCAGCTGCTAATAAAGGCGCAGTAAATAACGAAGCCGACTTTAACCTCTCTAAAGGTACTTACCTTATACAGGTGGAAGATAAGAACGGTTGTACTACTACCGCTACCCTCGAGGTTCCCGATGTGAAACCTTTACAAGTAGAAGTAGTCGACTTAGAACCTTGCTTCCGAGGAAATAATACCGGTCGTTTGCAACTAAAAGTCCTCAACGGTAATGGCGAGTATAAATTTAGTAAAGATGGTGGTGCTACCTTTGAAAATGGCTCTGTAGCTGGTGGTACATCTCATATATTCGAAAATCTTACCGCCGGTCAATACAACTTTGTAATTAAAGATGGCGCTGATTGCCAAACTAATACTACCTATACTATCGAAAACCCATTGCGTATACAAGTAACTGCTGTAAATGCCTTGAGTTGTGTCGCAAATAGCGAAGCCGAATATAAAATTACTTATACAGGCGGTAGAGTAGGAACTCGTGAATTCTTGTGGAGTCATAGCCCTACCACTGGATTTACTACCGCTGTAGGTACTGGTATGACCTTGAGCCAATCAGCAAATGTGTATACATTCAAAACCAAAGTAGAAGGCGACTACTACTTTAGAGTCCGTTACCTAATGCCTAATGGCGACTATTGTAATGTTACCTCTGATAAACAAGTAGTAAAAGTAGTATTACCTTCATTTACAGTAAGTCCTACTGTCGAAGATGTGAGTTGTGCAGGTGCTAATACTGGTAAAATACACATCAACCCTGCCAGCGTAACGGGTGGAGTACCTCCTTACACCTTGTTAGTAGACGATGGACTCACCACACAATCACACCCTGTAGCCGATATCACAGGATTGCAACCTGGTACTTATACCATTACAATTCAAGATGCTATCTCTTGTAAATCAATACCTGTAGGATTTACAGTTTCCCAAGTAACAGCTATGGTAGCAACCGTTACTCACACACCTATACGTTGTGCCTCTTCAGGTACCCAATTGGCAATTGCCGAAGCAGTAGTTACAAAAGGTGGTACAGCTCCATACAAATTTACTTTAGTGAAAAATGGCGTTGATGTTCAAACTCAAAACAATGTTACTCAAAACACAATTGTTCCTTACAACAATTTAGACATCGGTAACTACCAAATAGTAATAGAAGATGCCAAAGGTTGTAAGTATACTCACAACTTCGTCGTAAATTCCGAAGCCAATGGCTTAGATGTACGCCCAACTGGCGTTACAGGTTGTGCAGGAAATAGCGGTGAAGTAGCAATCTCAGTATACGATAAGAGTGGAGGAGTAATCCAAGACGGACAGTACATAGCTGTTTACCACGAAGGTATGCAAATACCTTATGGAGCAACCGGAGGTGTAAAACCAATGCCTGATGGCCACACTTGGTATCGCGGTGGAGCAGTAGTCTCTACTACCCTTTCCGATGGTACAGTAGTACAAGCCTCTACACACACCTTTACTGGTTTGGTACCAGGGGTTACTTACACCTTTATAGTATACGATGCTAATACCCAATGTACCTTCACTAAAGAAGCAAACATCCACGTTCCTACACAATCTAATTTGAAGATAACAATCAATGGAACAGCTTCTACTACTTGTGCCGATGCAAATGATGGTAAAGTATTTGTAAACTTGAAAAACTGGAGTGCAGGAACAACTCTCTTGACCTATAGAGTTTATCGCTATATACCATCTCTCATTCCAGGACTTTTAGATCCTACCATAGGCCCTGTAGGTGGAAATATCCCAGTGTCAGGTACAGAAACTGATGTTACAATTACAGGAGTTCCTGCAGGTCGTTACTTTATACTCTTTACCGATGGTAATAACTGTACTATGGGTAGCAAAGAGTTTACTATAGGTAAATCTACCTCATTGCTCACTGCTACAGCCACAGTAACCAAGTTAGCAAACTGCAAACAGCCTGCTAATGTAGGTTTGGGTAGAATAGCAGTAGAAGCTGCAGGTGGAACAGCCCCTTACCAGTACTACTATCACAATTTGGCTACTCCAGCCCCTACAGGTAACGCTTTAGATAATGCACTCGCAAATTCTATTGATCGTGTCGCTAAAGATGTACCTTCAGGTAATTGGCAAATATTTATAAAAGATGCCAATGGCTGTCTCACTAATACTACAGTAGTAGTAGGAATGGATCCTCAACCTTCTATTGCATCAGTAACAGTACTCGACGCTTGTAGCGACAATGCCGATTATCCTATAAGTGTACTGTTCAACACTGTAGGTATAGGTCAAAACCAATACAAAATTGATGGTATTACTAACTGGCAAAATATTACAGTAGCTACCCAAACTACTTTGCCTATACGCTTAGCACCTAATGCGTCGCCTTACACTATTTCGTTCCGCGATGCCAACGGTTGCGAAACTAGTACTACTTTCAGAGTGAATGAGATGATCAACTACAAGGCTTCTCATACACCTATGTATTGCGGTGGATCAGCCACTACTACCATCAGTGTAACAAATATTACTGGAGGTTCAGGATCCTATAAAATAGGATTGTATAGAATCGTCGATAAGGGTACTCCTAACGAACGTGCCGTAACTATTGTATCTCCTGGCACTGCAGTACCAGGTACCTCTTACAGTGTACCTACCGGTTATGGTATTGGAGCTTATCGCATCCATATATACGATGCCACCACTTTTGGTACTTCAGCCGAATGTGCAAAAATAATGGATTTCAACGTAGTAGCACCAGAAGTACCTCAACTCGAAATACTCTCAGTTTCAACACCTACTTGTGCTAACGAAACCGCAACAATCCGTGTGAAAGCTACTCCTGTGGGTATCGCACCTTATACATTTAATATCGTAGATAAAACTACAGGACTCACACCAGCAGGTGTAACAAGCATTACCAATGTGAACTATATCACATTTATAGGAGTACCTTCAGGACCTAAGATCACTGGTGGAATCGATTACTATATCTCTGCCCAATCAGTATATAGTTGTACAGCTACCATCACCGTGAATGTAACCTCTCCCGATGTAGTAACTGTTACAACAGGTGCACTCACTAAAGAGGAATACCAATGTACATTAGATGATGAAGGTTATCTTACAGGCGAAAGTACTAACCCTAAACTCCACTTTGATATCACTGGAGTCTCAGGAGGTACTGGTAAATATACTCGAGTAGAATTTAAAACAGCCTCAGGAACTTTAGTAAACCAGCAACAAATAGAAGATGGCATAACTAAATATACTTATACTTTGCCTAATTATCTTACTGCTGCAACTAGTTATTATGCCGAAGTATACGATACCAATGGTTGTTCAGCTTCTACTACTGTAGAAACTATTTCACCTACCTTGATAATGAGTAACTTAATAGTAAACCAAACACAAACAAAAACTTGTGTTCAAAACGAAGTGTTAAGTATAACACTGACCACCACTACTGTATACAGTAATGAACCTATTGAGTATAGCATTATAAAAGTAGGTTGGCCAGGAACTGTTGGTTCACCAGTAATTCTCAACTCTCTCTCTTGGTCTGCTACAATCGCCGACCCCGGTAACTATATCATAAAAGCAAAAAATATGGTTACTAATTGTGAGATTACAGCTAACTATAGCGTCTTAGAACCTAACACTCTATTGCTCGAAGCTAAAGATCCTAAACGCATCACTTGTAAAGGTGGTACAGGTGAAATCACCTTAGAGCTTACTGATACCCGTCTTTCCGATGGTGACCAAGTGGCAAATGGTTTCAACTATGTGATAACACCATTACCTACAGGAACACCTATCCCAGGACCATTCTCACCATCAGGAACTATCGTTCACACAGGATTACCAGCAGGTCACTACAAAGTAGAAGCAACCTCTCCAATTACAGGTTGTAGCGCTGTAGCTACCTTTGAACTCGTAGAAGCTGCCGAACCTATTACCGTGTTAGCTAAAGAAACACGAAGTGTAACCTGCGATAACAACCGTGGCGAAATACTCGTTACCGTATCAGGTGGTTGGGCTCCTTATACAGTAAATATACAAGGTGGTGCTACCACTAAACAGAAAAACATTACCTTAGATGGCGATAGCGTATTGTTCAAAGAGTTAGGTGCTACAGGTACCCCTGGTGGATCGCTTACTTACAACATCACCATCACCGATGCTTGGGGTTGTAACGTAGCTTCAGGTACTACCAGTGTAACCTTGTTAGACCCCGATCCTATTGCAGCAGTAGTTACTGTTACCCAACATCCTACTTGTGTAGGTAGTGTCGATGGCGTTATCACCGTATCTGGTACTGTAACAGGTGGTTCAGGTAACTTCTACTATACACTCCTAAATGAAGGAACAGGAGAAGTATTAGGACCACAACGCAATGAACCTAAATTTGATAGACTATCACCAGGTTTCTATACTTATGAAATTATGGATACTTGGGGTTGTAACCTCACAAAACAACAATTAGAGGTGATAGAACCTAAACCTATAAAAGTATCCATTGTTTCAGCTACCTCCGAATTGCAAGTATGCTATGGCGATATTGATGGATCTATAGACTTTACAGTAGAAGGCGGTCGCCCTCCTTACACTATAAAAGTATTGAATAAATACACTAATAGTCCTCACCTTCTATTAACTAGTGTAACTCCTACTACAAATCCTTTCCGTGATACCGGACTTGGAGCAGGTGAATGGAGAATAGAAGTAACCGATAGCAGCCCTAATGGCGGTTGTACAATGTCTCCTACATACGAGTTTACCGTAGATTCTGCACCAGATCTTAGAGTAGACCTCGAAGTGATTAGTTCTTGTAAAAACAATAGCCCTTATACTCAGTTACAAGTGCGTTTCAAAGACCAAGTTGATGTGAATAAAGTAACATATAGACTCAACGGAACTGGAACTCCTAAAAACTTTGTAGAAAGGGGTAACGGAGTGAATGTATGGTATATCTCCCCTCCAGATTTGAATACCAATATCCAAACTCAAACCATAGAGCTTATCTATACCAATATACACTCTATCACCCAAACCTCAAAAACTTGTAGCATTACACTCGCAAATGCATTTGAGGTGAAAAAAGTTGAAAAACTTAAACTTACAAGAACCCCTACTACAGTAGTGAATACCTTGCAAGTAGAAGGTAAAGATGGAGTTAAACCATATCGTTACGTATTCAACGGTCAAGATTACGATACAAATAATGTATACGAACTCAAAATCACCGATCCTGATTATGTAGACCCAATAAGTGGAAAAACTAAGAAGAAAGTAGAAGTACAAGTAATCGATGCTTCAGGATGTATAGCCTCTGATACTATATACGAAGAATACTTCGATGTGATGATACCTAACTTCTTTACGCCTAACGGCGATGGTGTTTACGACACTTGGGCTCCTATGCACGTTGAGAAATATCCTTTCCTACGCGCTACTATCTTCGACCGTTTCGGTCGCCGACTCAAAGTGTTGAGAGCTGGTGAAGCTTGGGATGGTAAGTATGAAGGTAGAGATATGCCTACTGGCGACTATTGGTACATCGTCGAACTCACCGACGAGTTTGATACCCGTATCTTCAACGGTAACTTCACCCTTTATCGTTAATGATAAAGTGAAATCATAACAAAACAAAAAAGCTGCCCGAAAAAGGCAGCTTTTTTGTTTACCTCTTACTTCTTATCTCTTACTTATAAAAAAAGGCCGCCCAATCTCTTAGGCAGCCTTTTTGAATTTAATAATAAAAAAGAAAACTTAAAAATAAAAATTATGAAAAAAACTTTTTGTTTTACGCTTTATCTTTTTACACACAATTGTATTTTGGTTTCTATGGCTATGAAAAAGTCACTATTTCTTTCATTTCCTTTTCTTGACGGCACAAAGGTACAATAAAATTATGAACTACCAAACTTTTTCTTAAAAAATATTTAAAAATATTTAAAAGGATTATTAAAAATAATGATTTTTAACTGCCGAAAATATATTAAAAACTTGCTATCATTGATTTTTATACAATAAAATTCTTTTTCCTTTACAAAATATCTAAAGATAATGTTAAAACAATGTCAAAAATTGAATACTGTTAAAAAGTGTCTTTCATACTTTTTCACTTCTTATTTTTAGCACTTTATAGGATAATACAATAAAAAAGATTTTAAGCACTTTTATTATCCAAATACTTTTCGTATCTTTGCACCCTAAAATTTAATTCACTATGAGTATATCAACAAACAAAACCATTGGCGAAATCGTTGCCGACGATTTCCGCACTGCCGCTATATTTAAAAAACACGGTATCGACTTTTGCTGCAAAGGAGGTCGCTCCATAGAAGAGGCTTGCGACAAAAAAAATATAGATAAGCAAGCCCTTATCAACGAATTAGAAGCTCTTCCTAAAGGCAATAGCAACGAAGTAGATGTACGCGATTGGCCTCTCGACCTTTTAGCTAACTACATCGTGCGCATCCACCACCAATACGTGCGTGACAAAACCCCTATGCTCTTGCAGTTCTTAGACAAACTATGTCGTGTACACGGTGAGCGCCACCCCGAACTTTTTGAGATCAATCGTATTTTCAATGAGAGTGCACAAGACCTTGCATCTCACTTTGTAAAAGAAGAAAACGTACTTTTTCCTTACATCGAAAATCTCGTGAAAAAACAACAATCAGGTGAGCCTCTTGGCGAAATACCTTTCGGTACAGTAGAGAACCCTGTAGCAATGATGATGCAAGAACACAGCGTTGAAGGTGATCGTTTTGAAGAAATCGTAAAACTTACCGATAACTATACACCTCCCGCCGACGCTTGCAATACTTACAAAGTAACCTATCAAATGCTCCAAGAGTTTGAAGCCGATTTAAACCGCCATATCCACCTCGAAAACAATATCCTTTTCCCTAAAGCCATCGCTTTAGAAAAACAACTAAGAGGCTAATAACAAAAAAAAGCTGTTCAGCACCCGCTGAACAGCTTTTTTCTTATCTCTTACCTCTTATCTAAATTTAATATTTACCCCTACTAACTGATAGCCGTCCCAAGTATTGGAAGTACTGAATTCCCAATGATATTTTTTAGGGTTGAGAGCATTCACTTCTTCTGTTTTTACTTTAGTAATGCGTCTGTTAGCAATCGTTTTACCAGTGATATAGCCCACAAATAGGGCGATAGGGTAATCGGAAGCCCAGTGTACTTTACTTTGCATCATCTCGTAGCACATCAAACCTAAGGCTGTGTAACCTACGGGCTTTATCCATTTGTAGTCGGGGTAGTTTTCGGCAATCACTGTGAGTGCCGACATTGCAGTAGTGAGGTGTCCAGAGGGCATAGCGTCATACATAGGGGTATCCTCTTGGTAAGCTTTAAAGCTGGGAGCAAATGTCCACTGACTGTGCCAACGCCCATCGCCTGCGGTTATAAACGGACTCTCGCGCCCTGTAAGTCGCTTGATAGGTTGTACAAATGCCCCCGATACAATGATGCTTTCTAATATCTGCATAGCAGTACTTTTGGCACGATAATCACCTGTGATAAGACCATAAGTAGCCATCCCCCCACTGATAATGATAAAAGTCGTACCATTGCCAATAAAATACATTGCTGAGTTTACATCGGCAGGAATAATCTTCAAAAAACCTAACTTCTTATAGGTATGTGCTTCATTTAGTCCTAAATTCTCTCCCAAATTTCTACTCTCTCTAATGAGCCAAGGGTCGGCAGGGATAAGAGCAGCAGTAGCACCAATAGCTGCCAATCCGTAAGGATAATTCGGTTTAGACACCATCTCCACCGCCGATTTACCTATGTTGCGTGGTATTTTGTTGAAGATATCCACAAAACGCGGTTTTTGGTATACATAGGTTAGATTATCATTGATTTTATATTGTTTGCCTGATAAATCTGCTTCAGATGGGTGTGAGCCTTGCAAAGCATTTGCAATGCTATCCAATGTAGCTTGTGGAATAGAGTCGTTTTCCTGTGCTATAGTAGGGGAGAGGGGAAAGAGAAACAGGGAAAGTAAAAAGTATTTCATTTATTTATAAAAGTTTCTTTAATTCTTCAATAGGAGGGAGGGTTTTACGCAATTTTTCAGGCATTTCGTCTGCTGTTTTAAAAGTAGCAACCCCCATTGGCTTGTCGTAATTGCGAACAATATATTGCACATAAGGCTGGTCAGCTTTACGACAAAGGATAATACCAATGCTGGGATTTTCGTTAGGTTTGCGGACGAAATCGTCTAATACAGTTAAATAGCCATTCATTTGTCCTAAATAAGCTGTTTTGAAATCACCTGTTTTCAGTTCAATAGCTACCAAACAAGCAAGTTCACGGTGGTAAAACAATAAGTCAATAATATGTGTATGTCCTAAGGCTTCTACTCTAAACTGATTGCCTAAGAAAGCAAAATCATAGCCAAAAGCCATTATAAACTGTTTTACGTTTTGTACAATCTGTTGTTCTACTACACGTTCATCTATATCTTCAACATCTCTCACTCCCAACTCCTCAACATTGATGAAATCCAATAAGGAGTCTTTAAACATACTCACAGCTTTGAGTGCCTGTTGGGCTGAAGGAAGTGTTTGTATAAAATTATTAGGCAGAACACCTCTATGGTGAAACTCATCAGCTTTAATGGCTTTTTGTAGGGCTCGAAATGATAATTGTTCTTTTATAGATAATTCTATGTAGAATATTCGCTCTTCTAAATCTTTTACTGTTGTTAAAATAAGTTTATGATGCGAGAAACCGATGTTTAAGAAAGCCTCGACAAACCATTCTTTGTAATTTGGTACTTGTGAGTACCGAATTGAAGATAACAATTGTTCTAACTCCTCAATTTTAATAGAAGTGTTTGTAACAGCTAAATCGTCAGTCGCGACTGACGATTTAGGTATGTCTAAATCAGCAGACGCGTCTGCTGATTTATAATCAACTGATATTTTTTAGGTTATCGAATCAAATCATTCAAAAAACTATCAGTGTTTTCGTTGTTGTAGAAGGCTTTGATTTCTTCAGCGTTTTCTTTGAGCAATTGGCGAATGAAAGCATCGTAGGTAGTTTTACGGTCTTCTAAAAAGCCGTTGAAATAGCGTTCGCTTACTTCCAAACCATTGGCTTTTTCTATCTTTAAAAGACGCTCGTACAAAGGGGCTATATGCTCGCTGATGAGTGCTTGAGGCAATGCCTTGCGGTGTGATACAAAAGCAGTAATCTCATCGTGTTCATCGCGTACTATTTCAAAATTAGTAATCACCCAATAATAGCGCCCGCTTTTAGAGAGGTTCTTGATGATAGCGTGGAAATTATTATGCCCTTTGAGGTTTTCCCACAATATTTTGAAAACTACTTTGGGCATATCGGGGTGGCGGATAAGGCTATGAGGCTGGTCGTATAACTCAGCCTCAGTATAGCCTGATACTTCCTGAAATGCCTTGTTGGTTTCCATTATATGTCCGTGCTTGTTGGTACGACTCATCAGGGTAGTGGTTTTATCCCACAACACTTCTTCGTCTATGGGCACAGGGCGTTTAATCGTTGGATTTTCAATCATTTTCTTACCTCTTATCTCTTACTTTGTATCTAATTTGTGCAGCCAATTGCGCATATCCACTTCTTTGGCAATAGCAGCGCGCAATTCAGGGATGGCAATGCGCACTTGCTCCATAGTGTCGCGGTGGCGTAAGGTAACGGTCTTGTCTTCCAAAGTTTGGTGATCAACGGTTACGCAGAAAGGTGTCCCTACCGCATCTTGACGGCGATAACGGCGACCTACAGCATCTTTTTCGTCGTAAGCTACATTGAAATCGTATTTTAACTCGTTCACGATTTGTTCGGCAACTTCTGGAAGTCCGTCTTTTTTGAGCAATGGCAATACGGCTACTTTGGTAGGTGCCAACACAAAAGGCAAGCGCAATACGGTGCGAGTATCTCCTCCTTCTAACGCTTCTTCTTGCAATGAGTTAGAGAATACTGCAAGGAACATACGGTCGAGCCCGATAGAAGTTTCGAGTACATAAGGAGTATAGCTCACTTTTTCTTCAGGGTCAAAGTATTGCATTTTTTTACCTGAATACTTTTCGTGGTTACCGAGGTCGAAATTAGTACGAGAGTGGATACCTTCTAATTCTTTGAAACCAAAAGGGAAACGGAACTCGATATCGCAAGCAGCATCGGCGTAGTGGGCGAGCTTTTCGTGTGGGTGATAGCGATAGTTTTCTTCACCCATTCCTAAGGACAAGTGCCATTTGAGGCGCGTTTCTTTCCAATACTCATACCATTGTTGTTGGGTACCTGGTTTGATGAAGAATTGCATTTCCATTTGTTCGAACTCGCGCATACGGAAAATAAACTGACGTGCCACAATCTCGTTGCGGAAGGCTTTACCCGTTTGAGCGATACCGAAAGGAATTTTCATACGTCCGGATTTTTGCACGTTTAGGAAGTTTACGAAAATACCCTGAGCGGTTTCGGGACGTAGGTATAAATCCATAGAGGCATCGGCAGAGGCGCCTATTTTGGTGCCGAACATTAGGTTGAACTGTTTCACATCTGTCCAGTTGCGAGAACCTGTTTCGGGGTCGGCAATTTCGAGTTCTTCGATAAGGGCTTTTACATCGGCGAGGTCTTCTTTCTCAAGCGATTTACCCAAGCGGTGTAATATTTCTTCGCCACGTTTTTTGTATTCTAACACACGAGGATTGGTAGTTACAAACTGTTCGCGGTCAAAAGCATCACCAAAACGTTTTTGAGCTTTAGCGATTTCTTTTTCAATCTTATCGTCGAGTTTGGCTACGTAATCTTCTACGAGCACATCGGCGCGGTATCGTTTTTTAGAGTCTTTGTTATCGATAAGAGGGTCGTTGAAAGCATCCACATGCCCAGAAGCCTTCCACGTAGTAGGGTGCATAAAGATAGCAGCATCGATACCCACAATATTCTCGTTCATTTGCACCATTGCGCGCCACCAATATTCGCGGATATTCTTTTTTAGTTCAACGCCATTTTGCCCATAATCGTACACAGCTCCGAGTCCGTCGTAGATTTCACTGGATGGGAAAATAAAGCCATATTCTTTGGCGTGAGCAACAACTTTTTTGAATTGATCGTCTGTATTTTCCATATATTCAATTGATTTTCAGTTATTAAAATAGATTAAGTTTCGTTTCAGTTTAAAAATAATTGGACAAAAGTACTATTATTTTTTGGAAAAAGGAGTATCTTTGCCGAAAAAGTTGTTGTAATTGTGTTTTTTAGGTAGCCAATCACTAATAACAAATCATTAAACCTAACAACTAAAACTATGATACTATCAGATTTATTATCAGTTTTTACCCCTCATTATTGTAGGTCTTGTGGCAAAATGTTGAAAGAAGAAGAACACTTTTTGTGTCGCGATTGCAGCAGAGATTTGGAAGAGACTCATTTTCACTTACAAGCAGATAACGAGGTAATGCAATTGCTTTCACTACAAAATGATATTACAGCCGCAACCACATTATTTTATTTTCAGAAAGGCAGTGTGGCACAAGATTTGATACATCACCTCAAGTACAGAGGTGAAGAACAAATAGGAGAGTGGCTCGGCAATTGGTTGGGTACCCGTCTCTCACAATCGCCTCTCTATCAGTCAGTAGAAGTGGTAATACCTGTGCCTCTACACCGCGATAAACTAAAGAAAAGAGGCTATAACCAAGTGGCTTTATTAGCTAAAACAGTGGCTAAAGTGTTAGGTGTGAGTTATATGGATGATGTATTGCTAAAGGTGAGCGCTAATACTACTCAAACTAAAAAAATATCGTGGCGACGCTTAGAAGAAAGCGAACATATATTTGTATTACAACAGCCTGAAAGACTGATAAACAAACAGATATTACTCATCGACGACCTTATCACCACGGGGGCTACCCTCTCCCATTGTTGCGAGCAGTTATCCACTATCGAAGGAGTGAAAATTGCTGTAGCAGGAATAGGTTTTACCACCCGCTCTTAACATTAAAAAAAAGAAAATTAATAACTAAATAAATATTTTTGTATGAAAAACACTTTTAAATTAATGCTTGTAGCATTCGCTATGTTCGCGTTCAGTACAAACGCAGGGGCTATGACCCTTAATCTCAATAAAGTAGCTAAATCTCTTATCGTAGACCAAGATGGTAACGGTGGCGTGAAAGTGAAAAAGTCTTGCGATAAAGACGGCGAGAAAAAGGAATGTAGCAAAGACGGTAAGAAAAAATCTTGCTGCAAAAAAGACGGTAAAGAAGCCGATAAAGAAGAGTGTAGCAAAGATGGTAAAAAGAAATCTTGCTGCAAAAAAGACGGCGAGCACAAAGCCGAAAATGCAGAAGCTAAATAGTTTCTCATTATATAAATTTTAAAATTACTAGAAAACCTTAGCAGTTGCGCTGAGGTTTTTTGCTATTGAATCTAATGAAAACACTTATTTACAGTATTTTAATCCTTATAGGGGCATTGGCGGTAGCCGCTTGTGCCAACGATGTGTTGCCTAAACCTAAAGGTGGACTTCGCTTAGATTACCCTCAAGCAGCTTATAGCAGAGTTACCGACTTGCCTAACTGTCCGTTTACTTTTGAGGCAAACACTCTTTCGGCTATAGAACACAAAGCCAACTCTTGTAATGTGAATATCAATTATCCCACAATGAAAGCAACGATTTACCTCACTTACAAAAATGTAGATGGCAATATACGCAAACTCCTCTCCGATGCACAAAACTTTACGTACAAGCACACCGTAAAAGCCGATAATATTGCCGCAACCACTTTTGTGAACGATACGACCAAAGTGTACGGTATGTTCTATCAAGTGTATGGCAATGCAGCTTCACAATCACAGTTTTACGCCACCGATAGTGTAAAACACTTCATTTCGGGCTCTATTTATTTTAATGTAGAACCTAACTACGACTCGGTACAACCAGCGAGTAATTATTTGCAGAAAGATATGCGCCGCATAATGGAAACCCTTCGTTGGAAATAAAAATAGGGGAGAAGTGTTGGCAAATTAGAAATATTGCTTTACTTTTGCCCCACAAAACACTAAATGAATTATGAGTTTACAAACTAAAGTAATGGAAGCGCTCAAAGAAGCGATGAAAGCCAAAGATACCGTAGCTTTAGAATCGCTAAGAGCCATTAAATCGGCTATATTGTTAGCCAGAACCGAAGCAGGAGCCTCTGAAGAACTATCGGAAGCCGACGAGCTTAAACTCTTGCAAAAATTAGTAAAACAGCGCAAAGATAGCGCCGCGCTCTACACCCAACAAGGTCGCAATGATTTAGCCGAACCTGAATTGGCACAAATGGCAGTAATAGAAAAATTCTTGCCAGCCCAGCTCAGTGAAGCCGAAGTAGAAGAAGCGTTGAAAGGCATTATCGCCCAAGTAGGTGCTACAAGCCCTAAAGATATGGGCAAGGTAATGGGCGTAGCTACTAAGCAATTAGCAGGTAAAGCCGACGGCAAATTGATTTCGGATATTGTAAAGAAATTATTGTCATAGTAGTATACATTTTAAAGAAGGCCGCATAGTTCAATGGATAGAATGTCAGATTCCGGTTCTGAAGATAGAGGTTCGAGTCCCCTTGTGGTCACAAAAAAGGTAATGCTTAAAAAGAGTATTACCTTTTTTTGGTGTAGTTTTTGTAACATCATCTTTGATGATTCAAAATGTTTTTGTAGTTTTGCAACGTAAAAAGCAAATATCATATATTATACTCATTATATAAGTATTGTAATATGAGTAATAAAATAACAAAACTATGAATGAGGAGATATTACAACAAGAAAAAAAACTTAATAGTACCACTTTCTTACTACCTAAGAATAATTTTTGGGTAGGTTTAGGGAGTGTTTTTAATATTTTTGGTAAGTATTTCGCTTACAATTATTCAAAAAGCGCACAAGAAGCAGATGTAAATGCTATAGCTTCCGATTGGACTATGGTAGGTGAGGATTTTAAAACTATAATGAATGATTTGCAATGGGGGAAATAGCAGAGCAAAGAGATAAAGTTCAAAAAATAGATAGTGATTTAGTTGCTTCAAATCCGTCATTAAATGAGATAGACCCTACACTTAGGCAGGAATTGATACAAACTATTATAGGTGTTACAGCTATTTCAAAAGTACATTCAGGTCCACTTCCTGATGTGGAAACTCTCAATGGGTATAATCAAATAATCCCTAATGGAGCAGAACGACTTATGCAACAAGTAGAAAAACAAAGTCAGCATCGTAGGGATATAGAAAATAGAGTAATAAAATGGAATAGTATAGAGAGTCTCATAGGTCAGCTTTGTGGGATGATAATTGCAGGTAGCGTATTATTTGCTTCTTATAGGCTTGCAATGAATGGACACGAAGCAGTAGCTTCTGTTTTAGGTGGTACTACTATCGTAGGGCTAACAAGCATATTTGTATATGGCAAGAAAAAACAAAAGGAGAATTTTTAAAGAAATTGATTACTCCTCCACAAACGGCATTACCATTAAATAGAAATTGAGGTATTGCCCTAATAATATAAGGAGAGCTGTTCCAAAAAGGAGCAGCTTTTTTTGTTTGGATCGTGAGGAAAGCAAGATGAGAAAAGGTAGCGCAAAACTGAGAATGAGCATTGCTACAATAGCCTCTCCATAGCCTTTGCTAAGAAGGGTTTGGTAATAAACAGTTTCTTCAGGGATATTGGCGTACCATATCAGCATATATTGTGAGAACCACAAATACGCCCAAAAAATAGAGAATCCCAAGAGGTATTTTCCTAAATCGTGATAGTGCTCTGGCTTGCTAAATAAGGTAATGAGGGCAATGCCTGAAAGCAGAAAACTGCTGAGCAATTGCCACGCAAATAGGGTGCTATGCCATTCGGGAGTGAGACTCAAAAACCAATCCCACGCCATTGGAGTTTCGGTAAGAAAGAAAATAACTAACAATAGTACGTGAGGCGTTAAACTCTTAAACTTTTTTAAAGTATGGCGATACCCCACCCATACTGCCATATAGCCCACAGCACGCAACAGAAAATAAGGTTCGCGATGCACTATATACAGCACTCCCAGCAAAACTAATAACACCAACCACAAAGGCGTTGTGATACGCTTCATTATAGGGTACAAACTCACAGCCCACTCAGCGTGCGTGACTTTGTTGATAGCATAAAATACCAATACCCCTACTAACGTAAGCGCTACAAACAACAAAGTGAATAGTGAAAAGTGAATAGTGAAAAGCGAATAGTGAAAAGTGAATAGTGTCATACCTTTACCTGTTACTTGTTACCTGTTATCTGTTCTACGTACATTGTTACTTGCCAGCGTTCTTTCTCACTGAGTTGAGTAGCAAAGGCGGGCATTGCATTGCGTCCGTAGTAAATTACGTGATAGATACTCCCCTCCGTAAAATCTCTATTTTTATAATTAGGCACTCCAAAAAATTTCTCCCTTTGCACTAAAACTCCTTTGCCGTTGCCTTTCTCACCGTGACAGAGCCCGCAATAGATGGCGTAAAGTTCTTTGCCATTGGTGAGGTTTTGAGTTTGCTGTAGGGTATCAGTTGCTAAAGGGTTGTGCAATTGAGCTTTGGCTTGCTCATACCCTTCAATAGTATTAGGGTAGCTATAGGGCAACTCACCTCTTTTTACAGTGTGCTCAGGAGGAGAGAGCGGTGCGACTTCATAAGTTTTATAAGCAGGACTCTCATACATATCGGGCATAAACTCAATGTTGCGCTCTTGTTTGTTCCTGCAACCAACTACCAATAGCATTAGTAATACATACATTAGAGACTTTGACAAAGTCTTAAACTTTGTCAAAGTGTAGCGACAAAATATATATATTATATGAATATCAACATATCCCATTATTTGTTAATTGTTATTTCTTAATTGTTGATTGTTAATTGTTATCTCTTACCTGAATTACAAATTTATCATCACTACTTCTCTTTATAGGATTTTCAGCTTTTTTGAATGGATATAACCTACTTTTGATAAAGAAACTAATCACCAATAGATGCGCTGCAAAATATACAACCAACTCGAATATTATGGGTACAAAAGCGGGGAGGTTTTGCCAGAAAGTGGCATTAGGCTTTCCACCAATATCCATTGGCCAGTCTTTTATCATTGTGAAATAGGTAAGCCAACACCCGAAAAACAAGCCTATGAGTCCGTATAGAAAAGTAGCTTTGCCTAAGCGAGTGCGCTTAAGCCCCAAGGCTTCGTCTAAACCGTGTACATAGAAAGGCGTATATACTTCTTGAATTTCCTTGCCTTCTGATTTTAATTCTTTTATTTTATCTAAAAGTTCTTCAGGCGAGGTAAGAGTTAAGAGATAAGAGTTAAGAGACTCCTGCCCGCTAACATCTGTCCCCTGACATCTGTCCCCTGACACCTGTCCGCTGACACCTTTCACTTCTGCTTGTGCAATCATCGGGAAACTCCTTGCATATAATAAAAACAACAAAAAGAAGAATCCCAAAGTGCCTACAAATATCCCTATATCCACCCACGTAGGACTGAACATCGTCCACGACGACGGCAGATAACCGCGGTGTAGTGAGGTAACGATAATCACAAAGCGCTCAAACCACATCCCTACACATACCACCAAAGCAACACATACAGAGAAAGTGATACTACGTCGTAACTTTTTGAACCATAAGAGTTGAGGGAGGACTATATTACAAATAATCATCGTCCAGAATGCCCACGCGTAAGCACCTGTAGCACGATTGCGAAATACGTATTGTTCAAATTCTGAGTGAGAGCGCATTGCCATAAAAAACTCGGTGAGGTAAGCAACCGCTACAATACTACCAGCCACTAACATCACGGTATTCATCAACTCGATGTGTTTGAGGGTGATATAGGCTTCTAACTTACATACTTTGCGCAAGATAATTAGTAGCAGGCTCACCATTGCGAAACCCGAAAAGATAGCTCCTGCTACAAAGTAGGGCGGGAAGATAGTAGTGTGCCAACCAGAGACTACCGAAGTAGCAAAATCAAAAGAGACGATAGTATGCACCGAAATTACTAACGGAGTGGCAATACCAGCTAATAAAAGCATTGTTTCTTCCATACGTTGCCAATCTTTGGCACGACCACTCCACCCAAAACTCAGCAAGCTGTAAATCTTCTTCTGAAAAGGCTTGAGAGCATGGTCGCGGAGCATCGCAAAATCGGGGAGTAAGCTTACCCACCAAAACACTAAGGATACCGAAAAGTAGGTAGCAATAGCAAAAACATCCCATAGCAAAGGCGAGTTGAAATTGTCCCACAACGAGCCGTATTGGTTAGGAATAGGCAAGTTGAAATGTAGCAACCACGGTCTGCCTAAATGCAGTATTGGGAAGATACTCGCTTGTAGCACAGCGAAAATAGTCATTGCTTCAGCCGAGCGATTGATAGCCACTCGCCACTGTTGGCGAAAGAGCAACAATACTGCCGAGATGAGTGTCCCCGCGTGCCCGATACCTATCCACCACACAAAGTTGGTGATGTCCCACGCCCAGCCTACGCTTTTGTTGAGCCCCCACGCGCCTATGCCGTCGCGCAAGGTTACCCATATTGCCCACACCCCCCAGAGGGTTGCAAGAAAGGTAATGCCAAAGGCAATCCACCACGCACGCGAAGCACGACCTTCGATGGGGCGCGCTATATCTTCACTGATGGTATGATAGGATTTATTTACCATTTACTTTTGATTTTTCACTTTTCACGATTCACTATTTTCACTTGATACACCACATTAGGGTCTGTCCCCAGCTCTGCTAAAAGCTGATACATACGATCGCTGGCACTTAGCTGGGCGATTTTGCTTCCTTCTTCGTTAGCATCGCCAAATACCATAGCTCCTGTATTACAAGCAGCTGCACAAGCTACTACATTATTGAACTCTCCTGGGGCAACGGCACGACCTTCTCTTTTGGCTTTCAGTATTACCGCTTGGGTGTTCTGGATACAGAGGGAACACTTTTCCATTACCCCTCGCGAACGTACCGTTACATCGGGGTTGAGCACCATACGCCCTATTTCGTTGTTCATATTGTAGTTGAACTGCTTGTTTTCACTATACTGAAACCAGTTGAATCGGCGTACTTTGTAAGGGCAGTTATTAGCGCAATAACGCGTACCTACACAGCGGTTGTAAGCCATTTGGTTTTGCCCTTGCTGTCCGTGAGCGGTGGCTACTACGGGGCAAACAGTCTCACAAGGGGCATTATTACAATGCTGACACATCACGGGCTGAAAGCCTACGCACCTTTGTTCGTTTTCTCTTGATTCATAACGGTCGATGCGCAACCAATGCATATCGCGCGAGCGGCGCACTTCGTCTTTGCCTACTACGGGCACATTGTTCTCGGCGTGGCAAGCAATCACACAAGCCGCACAACCCGTGCACGCATTTAGGTCGATAGAGAGTTTAAAGTGATGTGGGGTAGTAGGGTCTTTCTTTGTTGTAAAGCGTTTGGGGTTCCACACTTCAGCGGATTCGCTTAAAAAAGTCTCTAAAGAAATCTCTTTGAGGATATTTTTACGCCCTACTAATTCATTTTGCAGTTGCAAGCAGGCAAATTCGTGTGTGCCGTCTGCTTTTTCTATCTGTACGCCTTGGTTTTTACAATGGTCTTTATAAAGCACAAAGGCATTGACGCCCACTTGCATTTCGGTTTGTATGCCTGCCTTGCGCCCATAACCTAAGGCAAGCCCTACACTGCCTTGTGCTTGCGCAGGGGTGATGAGTACGGGAGCAACAATAGTTTTACCATTAGCGCTGATTTTCGCCTGATGTCCGTCCAAAGCACCGTCGGCAGTATGCCAATTCTCAATACTTAGACGTTGGGCATCGATGGGGTGCATCGTGAGGAAGTTATCCCACGTAGTGCGGTGGATAGGGTCGGGGAGTTCTTGTAGCCAAGGATTGTTAGCTTGCTGTCCGTCTCCCAAAGCGGTGCTGGTATAGAGGGTGAGTTCAAAAGGTGTTTCTACTAATTCTCTGGGAAGTACTGTGCCTATTAGCCTTAAAGTTTCCTCACGTGTGAGGGTCATAGGCGGTTTCCTCAGTGAAGGAATTTTTTCTTCTTTCGGCAACTCAAAAGATTTTATATCTTCTTTTACAAATGTGCCATTGTGTAAGGCTTGTTCCCAAGAAAATCCTTTTAAGATATGGACTTCCCAATGAGCTTTGATAAAATCGTAATAGCTCTCCTTGTGTCCTATCCATTGCAAAAAGCAGTCTTGCCATTGGCGGGTGTTGAAAAGCGGACGTATACAAGGTTGCATCAGTCCGTAGTGCCCGTATTTAAATTCTACATCGCCCCACGACTCTAAATAATGAGGTTGAGGCGCCCAAAGGGTCGTTTGCTGGGCAGTTTCATCAGCGCGCATCGCAAAGGATACTGAAAAAGGTACTTTCTTCAAGCCTGTGGCAAACACTTCGGCGTTAGGCAAACTGTATAAGGGGTTGAGATTGTTGATAAAGAGAACGCCTACCTTGCCTTCGTTCATATCGGTGAGTAGCTGTTGTAGAGCTTTAACATTACCTTTACGGGTAAGCACGGGAGTTTGAGGCGAGAAAGCTTCACTTTGGAGATGTTCATTGATAGCAAAAGCGATTAATTGAGCTTCAACGCTATCAATACCTGTTACTACTAAGGCTTTGCTACCCGCTTTTTTGAGTTCGGAAGCTATTTTCTTTATTTTGTCCTCAATAGTAACTTTATTCTCCTCTTTTTCTATAATAGAGTTTGGGAAATGAAATTGTTCATTCTCCTCAAAACCTTTTAGGTATTGGAAACAGTAAGCTAATGCTTTTTTCACTTGGTCAGGAGTGAGTGCGATACGTTCATCGGCATTAGCGCCTGTAAGGCTGAGGTTGGCTTCTAACTGAATATGGCGCGACATTCCGTTTGCTTTGCTGGGGATACGCCCTTGCGCATAGCCTGCTTCATAGCCTCCGCCATTCCAATCACCCAAGAAATCGGCATCAAAGGAAACGATGAGCTTTGCCTTGCTGAAATTGTAATCGGGCATCGCGCGCAGTCCACAACGTTTTTCAAAAGCGTTGAGAATAGCCTCTTCTGATATGGTATCGTATTCAACGAGCTTAAAGGTAGGGTATTTTTCTTTTAATAGTTCTACAAGAGCATAACTCGACGGACTTGCGAGTGTTTGACTGAGCATCACTATTTGTTTCCCTTCAGCTTTTGCTTTCTCTAAGGCTGTAATGGCTTTAGTATCCAGCTGTTGCCACAATTCCCCTCCTTGAGAGAGAGTAGGGGAGGGGTTTCTATGCTCATCATACAAACTCAATACCGATGCCAATATCCTTGCATTCACTGCCCCTCCTGCTTTGGCTTCGGGGTTGCGCAATACAGCAATGGGTCGTCCTTCGCGAGTTTTCACCAGTACGCTGGCAAAGTCAAAACCATCGGCGATACAAGTAGCATAGTAATTGGCTTCACCTGCTACAATGCTTTCAGGCTGTATTACATACGGAATCGTTTTATGTACAGCACCTTCGCAACCTGCCAAGGCAGCCACCGCTGTAGAAAAACCTAAGAATTTTAGGAAATCCCGCCGTGATGTTGATATATTATGTATATTCTCATTCGTCATTCGTAACTCGTCATTCGTAATTATCAATAGTGGCATTTAGCACATTCTAAGCCTCCCATTTCGGCAACTGTTAGTTTGCTAACATTTAGCTTTTTAGCCAAAGCCTTGTGCACTTCTTCATAGTGCTGATAATAAGGGTTGTTAGCATTCACAGGCATTTGACGGTGGCACTCTATACACCACCCCATCGTAAGAGGCGCGTGCTGGTGTACCACCTCCATTTGTTGTACTTCGCCGTGACATTTCTGACATTCCAATCCACCCACTGCTACGTGCTGACTGTGATTGAAATAAGTAAAGTCGGGGAGTTTGTGAATGCGCACCCACTGCACCCCTTTAGGAGTGCCCGTATAGCGAAATTTCTGCTCGTCCCAGCCTACTGCTTCGTATAATTTCTTGATTTCTTTGGTGTAAAATTCTTTAGTGTAACCATTGGCGAGATCCTCCTCACCCTCATATTCCGAAATGGTATTATGGCAGCCCATACACACATTCAGTGAGGGCACGCCTGTTACTGCCGAAGTCCGCGCCCCTGAATGGCAATATTTACAATCGATTTGGTTATCACCTGCGTGAATTTTATGAGAGAAGTGAATAGGTTGTATAGGTTCATAGCCCTCGTCTACCCCTATCTGCATCAGAAAGGCGTAAAGAGCGTAAGTAATGCCTAAAAAGGCAATAATAAGGGTTGATATAATGATAATCTTTTTCAATTGATAATTCATAATTGACAATTGACAAATAATGCCGTTGCGTTACAAACTTTGGCAAAGTTGAAAATGTATCCTCTTTACTTGTTCTTTGGCACTTTCCAAATCGATGTTCTCAATCACTGCATTTGAAAGGGCAATGCGCTGGGCATCACTCCATTGTTGTGCTATACGCGCTCGCACTTGGGCTTCGGTGCAATGGTCGCGCGCCATTACGCGGGCAATGCGCACCTCCTCAGGTGCTGTAACCGTGATGATATAATCACAATCCTTATAACTTCCACTTTCAAAGAGGATAGCGGCTTCTTTCAGTACATAAGGTGAAGTTTGCTTCTTTGTCCACTGTTTAAAATATTTTGCAAGAGCAGGATGTACAATGCCGTTGAGTATCGCCAATTTCTCAGAATTGTTGAACACAATCTGGGCGATATAAGCGCGGTTATATTCTCCATTGTGGTAAGCCTCCTCACCAAAAGCAGCGATAATGCGTTTCTTTACCTGCGCATTGTTAGCGATGAGCACTTTAGCTTGTTCATCTGAATTGAATACCGCGATGCCTAAGGCAGCAAATGCTTTGGCTATCGTGCTCTTGCCACTGCCAATACCTCCTGTAAGTCCTACTACCATCATTCTTTGCGTATGAGAAAATCAACCGTTGTTTCGTTCATTAGTACCACCTTTATCCGTCGTTTATGAGTGCTGATTTGTAGTGGAATATGCCCTGCGTTAGCCTCGCACATATCAGCAGTTACTTCTATATCGTTAGGAGTGAGTGTTTTAAGTAGGTTTAATTCCCCCGTACAGAGCACGCTTACCTCATCGGGAAAAACTTTTACTTGACTGTTTTTTGATACGCCCATCACTTTCACGGGTACTCGCAACTCTTGTTCGCTTACCTTATCTACAAAGGCCTGCATCGCTATTTTATGAGCGTTGAAATGTACCAAAGGGGTGCTTTTAAGCGTGTAAGTCTCACTAAAATTATCCTTTATAGGGCGTTTGCTATGATAGTGAAAAACAACCTGAGAGAGTGTGTCTATTACTTTTTGGCTACCCGAAGCCACTACCGAATCAGGAGAGAGCCTTAATTCTGTAAGTTGGTATTCCTTAGGGTATTCCACGTTTAGATGTACCACTACGGGGATTTTTTTAGTGTGTTTAGGAGCTAAATACAGTTGTAGTGTATCGGAGACTACCGAGCGTATTTTGAAGTTTGCAAGATAAGTATTGCTCAGTTTGTCTTTACTGTTTTTAGAAAGTGTATAAAAGTGTTCGCCTACCTCTTGTAGGTCGGTAAAATCTACAGTAAGGGTAGGGTTTTGTCGGTAGGATTTCAGTAGAGAAAAGCCATTGCCTTCAACTATAATTCTCACGAAGTTAGGGGCAGAAGGCAGTAATACCTCGTTGGTAGGAGGATTGATAACTATCACAGGGATAGATACTTCCCTAAGTAAATTTTTAGAAAGTTTTACTAACGACCAGATAAAAACCGATAAGATGAGGCATATTATAAAAGTGAGATTGCGGCGGTTCATAGCAACAATAAATTACGAGTAACCTAATAATGAGGGCAAAGATATGAAATGATTGGCAAATGAGCAAATTTGGTAATTTGGAATTTTGCAAATTATTTTTTACTTTTGTGCTTTCATTTTTCATTTTTAACTATGAAAACACTCAGAAATATCCTTATAGCCTTGGGCGTTACTTTCACGGCTTATGTTCTTATAGAAGGCAACAACCCTACTTTCTCACTTCCTGATTGGGATTTAGATTCTTTTTTTACTGCTGATGATAGTGATAATAGTGCTCTTTACAATCAAGAAATGGAAGATGAAGAAGTATATATAAGCAAAGAAAATGAAGATCTTGCAATTATCAATTTTTATAATTTTTGCAATACTTTAGTGGCTGCTTGCTATAATGAGGCAGCTGCTCCTGATAAGTTGCGAGAAATTAACAGTGCTTTAGAGGCAGTGAAAAAAGGCAAAACACCCCCTGAACTTTCTACTAAAAATACTCTTCTGAAAAATCTCAAAAAAGACAATCTTTCACAAGGAGTGCCTAATATATTAGGTTTTGAAAAGCACGATGTAGAGAACGCATATAAAGCACTAAGAGCCAATGTAATTGCTATAATGGAAGCACGCGAGAGTATTATTGCTGATTTCAATAAACCTCTGCAAGGTAGCTTTGTTGAACAAAAAATAGGCAACTTTGAAAGGCGTGCTAACCACCTTCTTACGATGCAATCACGGCTAAATGCACTCTTGCAAAACAGCATCATCGCTGCTGGTGACCATTTGATGGAAGACAATAGACAAGCTACTACTTTCTACGACTATCAAGAGATGCTCAAAACTTTTGAAAACCTTCTCAACCTCTTGGAAAGAGCCGAAGCAGGCGAAACCGTAGATGTACAAGAAGCTAAAAAACTCTATAACAGTTTTATAGAACAACATACAGCCCTAAAAAGCAAACCTCTTGGGCGTGAACATTTTATCAATACTGATGTCTTTTTGGTATTAGAACTCGAAAAACCAATTTTTCCCTCTTTGAGCCAACTCATTTATCAACTCACTAACTCTCAGAAAATAGACTCGGCTACTTTTTGGAATGTGCGACATCTGGCACAACCTCTCCTAAATCCTTATGCCCTATTTGATACTCGCAACGTCTCATACTACGAATACGATTTGTAACGCACTCATTTTTAACTATTCACTTTAAACTATTCACTTTTGAAAAAAGCTGTTATTATAGGTTTAGGGCTCATTGGGGGCTCCTTTGCCTTAGAATTGAAAAAACGTTTGGGGTACACCATTGCAGGCATCGACCTCAACCCCGCTCATATACAAAAAGCCTTAGATTTAGGCATTATCGATGAAAACACCGATTACAATCACCTCACCGATGCCGACCTCGTACTCATAGCTGTACCCGTGAATCACATTCACAAAGTATTGCTACAAGTGCTCGATAAAATAGGTGAACAAACCCTTGTAATGGATGCTGGTTCGGTGAAATCACATATTTGTGAAGCAGTAGCCACTCATCCTCATCGCCAAAATTTTGTCGCGGCACACCCTATGGCAGGTACAGAACATTCAGGACCTGAGGCAGCGCTCTACGACCTTTTCGACGGCAAAGTAATGGCACTTTGTGAAGTAGAAAAAAGTAACTGGCGATTGTTAGACCGCGCTTTGAGCATCGTAAAAGCATTGAATATGCGCGTGAAAATGATGCAACCTGCCGATCACGACCTCCATACCGCCTACGTGTCGCACCTTTCGCACGTAAGCTCCTTTATGCTGGGGAAGACCGTTTTAGAAATTGAAAAGGACGAAGCTCAAATATTTGATTTGGCGAGTACCGGTTTTGCCTCTACCGTGCGTTTGGCAAAGAGCGATGCCCAAATGTGGTGTCCTATCTTTTTGGAAAACAAAAACAACGTACTTAAAGCGCTGAATGAGTATATTAAAAACTTAGAAGCCTTTAAGATTCTTATTGAAACTGAACAAGCCGAAGCGCTTACTCAAAACATACACGAAGCCAATTACATTAGAAAAATATTGAAATAATGTATCTTCGTTTTTATATTGAACAAATTAATTATTATATTTATATGAAAAACTTTACTTTTTTATTTGCTCTATTGTCCTTTATAGGTACAGCAACCGCACAAAACACAAATATCGAAAGCCGACTCTATTATCAGAAATTAGATAATGTCGCTACTTATGGAGCTGGAAAATACCAACTCAGATATACCGACGTAGAGGTAGATGGCGTAATTACTAAGAATTTGCCAAAATTCATTCGAGGATTTGCTCACGACAAAGGTTTTACCGACAGCATTCCTAAAATAAACCCAAAACTGAATATATCTCACTATTATGTGAGCACCCACGAAAAGGTAAAGGATGGGCTTTGGAATAACAATATTTGTTATTTCATCTACGACAAAAAACAACTCCAAAAACCCATTAGAATGGTGCTTTTAAAATCAACCACTGCTGCAAAAAGCAATGCAATAGATGAAGAGATGCTAAAAGCCGTAATGAGTGGTAAATACCAAAAAGACCTCGAAAAAAACGCTTTAGGTGGAAAAGAATTCGATTTTTTAGGTAGAAAAATAATTTTGGATGACGAATGCTTTTGGGGAGATTTGGGTCTTGTGCGCTGTCCTACTAAGGGCGAAATGAATTGGAGTTTGCACCGCACTTTAGCAGAGGCTCAAGAGTCTGTTTTTTTGCAAGCAAAATCTGGAGAAGTATTGGATGCAATGGAAATCCCTGAAAAAGATGCTACTTTTAATCGTGTAGGAGATCGCGAAATTGAACTAATTTTTGAAGGGAATCCTACAAAAGCAAGAGAGATTACTTACCTATTGCACTACCAGAAATCTCAGGACATTGATAAAAAACTCATTGTTTACTATATTGCTACTACTGTGCGCGGATATCACATAGCTTGTGTGCTCAGCTATTGGGACGATAGCCCTAAACTCCCCAACACTCAGCTGCCAGCCTTTATCTCAGAATTTATACAATTAAAATAAACTGATATCCAATGAAAACACTGATTCCTAAAACAACCGTATGGTACATTTTTGTCGCTCTTATAGCATCTAAATTACTGTTGAATTTGTATTATGCTTTATCCTATGAAACCTTATTTTTTTTAATGCGATGGGAAGAAAATAGTATTTTTTTACTTAAAAGTTTTGTGATAAGCTATAGTGTAGGGCAATTTGTACCCTTTGAAAAACTTTCCAAAGGCGGAATCATTGCTATAGCATTATTGTGTTTACTCATATTGCCAATTATAAACATTTATAATTTTTGGCGTATTTATGATGAGTTTAATATTCAAAATCATTTAGGTTACTTAGGTTTAAATATCATTATAGGGATATTATTAGGAGTGATGCTACACAGAATTGCTAAAAAAGAAGAGGCAATCCCTCCAATAAATCAGCTTAACCCAAGAATAAGGGCAATTCTTTACATTGTTTCCTCTTTTTGGATAGGAGCTATTATATTAATGATCATAATGGGAGTTTATTATTCAGGGTCATTGGATTCATTTTCTGTGGTTGTTTCAATAGCAGGTATATATACCGTTTTGGGAGCAATTTTAGCACTATTCATTCCTTTTACACATTATACTAAAAGTACAAATTTCAAAATAGGCTGGTTTATTACAATTATTGTTTGGGCACTTCCGCCTTTAGTTCTAATTTATATAATTAGCCCTCCCTATATTAATGAAACAAGAATATTAGTTACTTATACTTGTTTCACCTTTTTCCCAGCTCTGATAAGCGGTTTTTACTTAGCCAAAAAGCTCCAAAAATTAGGAAAAACACCCTAAAAACCTCTTACCTCTTACTTGTTACTTCTTACCTAATACAAAGTGTTCCCACACTATTGATTTCACTTGGTAATAATTGGTAATCAGCTTTGAAGGTCGTTTCTTTTTAAAGAAGAAAAATCGTTTGTAAAAATGAAAATGCGCTCTTATTACTTCCCACGTAAAACGCGGCTTGCCTTGTAAAAGGAAACGCACTCCTGCAATGCCGTCCAATACCATACGTAAGAAAATTGTAGTATAGAGCCCTTTAGCGGGTAGGTTTTTCAGCAACATAAACAAACTATTGCGGAAGTTGAGGTAGGTTTTTTTAGGGTTGGCTGCGGTGAGAGTTGCCCCTCCTACGTGATAGACAGTACTCTCGGCGCAATACACCACTTGTTTGCCGAGGTGATGCACTCGCCAGCACAAATCTACTTCCTCTTGATGGGCAAAGAAATCTTCGTCAAAACCTCCTAACTGGTGGAATACTTCTGCACGTATAAAAAAGCACGCCCCCGATGCCCAAAAAATGGGTACGGGGGAAGGCTCGTTATACTGACCTTTGTCCTCTTCTATGGTCTCAAATACCCTTCCTCTGCAATACGGGAACCCATATCGGTCGATAAAACCACCTGCTGCACCGGCATATTCAAAATACGTACGGCGTTTTTCATCTTTAATTTTAGGCTGTACCACTGCAATGCGTTCCTCTTCAAAAGTGCGCAAGATAGGGGAGAGCCAATCTTCAGTTACTAACACATCCGAGTTCAGCAGGCAATACACATCGGCTTTAATATGTTGTAAAGCGCGATTGTAACCTCCCGCATAACCGCTGTTGGTGGGGTTTTCTACAAGATGTATTCCAGGGAAGTGGGTGCGCACGAAATCAAGAGAATCATCGGTAGAGGCATTGTCTACGATGTAGAGTTGCCCTTCGGGTGAGTAACGCACTACCGACGGGAGGAATTGTTCTAACAGCTTTTTGCCGTTCCAATTGAGTATTACGATGGCAAGAGTCATTGTGAGAGGTCGTTGTAATGAGGGAGTTCTTTTAAAAAATGATATTGATTGTGCTGGTAATCCATTTGGCAATAGTAATGTGTAATGCCGTTGGTAACCATTAGATATTGAGCGTTTAAGGTAAGGTTATAGCGCGCAATTTGGTCGAAAGTATGTTGGGTAATAGGCACATTCGGTGCTTTGCATTCTACCGCTAAGAGCACTGTTCCTATTTTAGCATATACTACCACATCGTAACGCTTGGTGAGCCCATTGATAGAGAGTTTTTTCTCCACATTGATAAGTGATTTAGGGTAACCTTTCTCCTCAATGAGAAAATGCACTACGTGTTGGCGTACCCATTCTTCGGGCTGTAACACCACATATTTGCGACGAATCACATCAAATATCCACAGTTTCTCATCGGCTACTTTAGTGCGAAAAGGGTAGTTTTTGAAATTTAATACTTCCATACTGCAAAAGTAGAATATTTTTTGTATTTTTGCACTATGAATGAAGTAAAAACCATTGTAGGCAACATAAAAAAAGGCATCATCGCTTCTATCTACTTTTTGATGGGCGAAGAACCTTATTTCATAGATATAGTATCCGATTACATCGAAGAGCACATGCTGCAAGAAGACCAAAAGGGTTTCGACCAAATCGTGCTTTATGGTCAAGATGTAACGGTGCCTATGATTATTGATTATGCGCGCCGTTTCCCGATGATGAGCGACCGCCAAGTGATTATCGTTAAAGAAGCACAAAACCTCAGAGCTACCATCGACCAGTTAGTGCCTTATGTAGAGAACCCTACCCCTACAACGGTTTTGGTATTCTGTTACAAATACGAGAAGTTAGACGCACGCAAAAAACTGCTAAAAACCTTACAAAAGAACAAAGATTGCGTACTGCTCGAAAGCAAAAAACTTTATGAACCCCAAGTAGCCGCTTGGTTACCCGATGTATTGAAGAAAAAACACCTCAGCATTCAGCCTAAAGCCATACAAATGTTAGTAGATTTCTTAGGTACCGACCTGAGTAGGATACAAAATGAGGTGAATAAATTAGCCCTTATCGTCCCTGAAAATACCGAAGTGACCCCCGAAATTATAGAGAAAAATATAGGTATTAGCAAGGAGTTTAACAATTTTGAGCTCAAGAGTGCTATTGCCGCAAACGATGCCTATAAGGTAGCGCGTATCCTTAAACACTTCGCTGATAATCCTAAAGATAACCCTTTAGGTGGAACTATCACTGTTCTCTATAACTATTTTCAAAAGTTATTGCTATTTCATGGTCTCACAGACCAAAGTGAAAAGAATGTAGCGGCAGTATTGAAAGAAAATCCTTATTTTATAAAAGAGTTTTATTCGGGGGCACAACACTACCCTATGAAGCGTGTGAGTGCTATCATTGCTACGCTGCGCCAAATCGACCTAAAAAGCAAAGGGGTAGGAGCTACCAATAACCTCACAGAAGCCGACTTTCGCAAAGAACTGATTATAATGTTACGAGCGTAATTTGAAAATCTTTTTTGTAGCTTAAAAAATAATATCATACCTTTGCAAAAAATAGAAATGTTATGCAAACAAATGTCATACCTTTAGAAGAAAATACGGACTTTCAACCTTGCCAATTAATTGAAAATGAAGAAGATTTCTACTATGAGCTAACAGCCGAAGACCTACGTAAATTAGCTATAGCTGAAAAACAATCACAATTAGGAATGTTTACTGATAGTTCTGAAGTACAAAGAAAAGCCCAACAGATGATCAACCAATGGAAATAAAATGGATTTGCGACGCTGAAGAAGACTATTACAACACCCTTGCTTATTGGTATAAACATAATGGGAGTTATACCTATTCTGAAAAAATAATGAAAGCAGTAGAAGTTTTACAAAGAGAAATAGCAAAAAATCCTTACTTCTTAGCAAAATATAGTGAGCATTTAGGAATGTATCGAAGAAACTTTTTAGATAATAGGTTTGTAATTTATTATAAAGTTATAGAAGATAAAAATAGAATAGAAATACACTATTTTAGAAGTACTAAACAAAGACCTTTATAAGAAAAAAGCTGTCTAACATTTTACTTTGTTAGACAGCTTTTTTGTCATATCAATTGTTTTAAAATCGTGTAGAGGCGCCACCACCACCAGAGCGTCCCCCTCCAAACGAACCGCCAAAGCTACCGCCTCCAAAACTGCCTCCTCCAAACGAACTACCTACCCCAAAGCCAATGCCTCGTCGGTAATTACGGTTGTGTTCAATCTTGAAACTCTTTTCCTCTGTATGCAGGTGGTTGCAATTTTTGCAACGAAATTGCACTGTAATTTTTATGTAATCACCTATTGTATCTCGGGTTACTTTTTCGACAACGGTGGTGCCTGTGCGCTCACATTCTTCGCAAATCATCTCGGTGAGCAATCGCTTTTTGAGTCGTTTGCAATAAAAATACCAATAGATTCCAAAAGGTAGGGTAGGGAAGAAGAGTATGAATAGAGGAATGTATTTTTTTGAGATGCTTACATTTTCTATAGTTAGATACTTCACATAAGGCGATATAGCAGGATTAGCCATTTGTTCTTTTATTTCTTTTCTAGTCTTTCCAAAAATCATAAGGATAAAAAAGAAAAAAGCTATAGCGCTGTAGAATACTCCAGAAAACATTTCTTTTATTTCTTCCCACCAATTGGTATTTTCTTGTGCATCAAGTAGTTGTGGTAGGTCGGAATCGCCTGAGATGACTTTTCGTATTTCTTCAGCTCCTGCTATGAGCCCTGCACCGTATTGTCCTTTCTTCATCAGAGGAGTCATCGTGCGCGTTTGTATGAGTTTGCACAAGCCGTCGGGTAGAGTCCCTTCTAAGCCATACCCCACTTCTATAGAGATAGCTCGCTGCTCGGGGTCGGTGATCAAGAGCATTAGTAAGCCGTTATCTTGGTCTTTTCGTCCTAATCCCCAATGCTCAAATAGTTGGAATCCAAAATCGCGTATATCGGCATAATCGTCGGTAAAGCGAGGCAATACTACCACTGCCATTTCCACTCCTTTTTCAGCGCGCAAGTCTCTACAAATAGCATTGAGACTATCAACTTCAGTAGCTGTGAGCAAATGCTGAGGATCGGTAGTATATTGCCGACTGTCCTGCAATTGTACATTAGGTACACTTTTTACAGTATAAGCCTTTTGAGCAGAGGTGAGCCCAATGCCAATGAGAAAGGAAAATAGTAGGGTTAATAGCTTGTTATTCATTTTTTTAGAAACTTACTTTAGGAGCTTTTTCGCTACCTTCATCGGCTTTAAAATAAGCAACTTCACTAAATCCAAAGGCTGAAGCAAAAAGGTTGTTAGGAAAACGTCGACGTGAAGTGTTGTAATTTTTAGCGGCATCGTTGTAACGCTTGCGTGCTACGGCAATACGGTTTTCACAACCTGATAATTCGGCTTGTAAGGCTGTAAATTGTTCACTTGCTTTCAGGTCGGGGTAGGATTCAGTAACCATTAGCAAACGACCGAGGGCTTGAGAGAGTTCTCCTTGTGCTTTATTGTATTGGGCTAACGATTCAGCATCAAGTCTGTCGGGGTTGATGTTGATTTGAGTCGCTTTGCTGCGTGCCTCTACAACCTCTTTCAAGGTGGTACTTTCGTGTTTGGTATAGCCTTGAACCGTTGCCACAAGGTTAGGGATGAGGTCAGAACGGCGCTGGTATTGAGTTTCTACCTGTGACCACTCGCTGCGCAATTGTTCTTGTTTGTTTACCAAGCCATTATAGGCTGAGATCGCGTATATTACTATAAGTGCAATGACACCAATAAGGATAAGAGTTGATTTTTTCATTTGTTTTTATCTTAAAATTGAATTTAAAAT
>NZ_JAEFDB010000006.1 GCF_016126015.1 Capnocytophaga periodontitidis | reverse complement strand
ATTTACAGATTCCCTAAAAAACAAGTGAAAATAGAAAGCAGCAGTTAGTGTAAAACTAATTGCTAACTTTTTTGTATAGAAAATACTTCTTTTGGTATAGAGAAATAGAAACTTATTTTGTATCAAAAGTTTTTATTTGTATCTTTGCCCCTGAAAAAATAAAAATTATCTTATGAAAAAAAAGTGCTTATTGCTACTTTTTTTAGTAGTAACAACCGCTGTGTTTGCACAACACAAGTACACTCTTAGCGGCTCTATTTCCGATGCTTCTAATGGTGAAAAATTATTAGGGGTAAACTTCATTGTCAAAGAACTCCATACGGGTACTTCTACGAATGAGTATGGGTTCTATTCTATCACTTTACCCGAAGGTAAATATACTATCGTGATTGAATATATAGGCTTTGGTACTCACCAAGAAACCATAGAGCTTAACAAAAATATCCGTAGAGACTATAAACTAAAACCTGAGGCTATAGAGCTTAAAGGCGTGGAACTCAATGCGCATTCTGCTCCTAAAGCGGCTGTACGCAAACCCGAAATGAGTGTAGCTACCATTCCTATTACTACCGTCAAGAAACTTCCTGTGCTTGTAGGTGAGGTAGATATTATCAAAACCTTAATGCAAATGCCTGGGGTGAGCAATGCAGGCGAGGCTTCCTCAGGATTTAACGTGCGTGGTGGCGCTGCCGACCAGAACTTGGTACTCCTTGATGAGGCTACCATCTTTAATGCTTCTCACCTCTTTGGTTTCCTCAGTGTCTTCAATGCCGATGCCGTGCGCGATATGAAGCTCTACAAAGGCGGAATTCCTGCGCGCTATGGTGGACGTATAGCTTCAGTTTTAGATATTTATCAAAAAGAAGGTAATAAAAATAAATTTGCAGCGACTGGCGGTATAGGGGTACTTTCCTCACGCTTGCTTGCCGAAGGTCCTATTGTGAAAGACAAAGCCTCATTTTTAGTAGGAGGGCGCGCTTCTTATGCTCATCTTTTTCTCAAATTGAGCGATAACGAAAATTCAGCTTATTTCTATGATCTCAATACCAAACTTTCCTATCAACTCAACCAAAACAATGCGCTCTATCTCTCAGGTTATTTTGGTAGGGATAATTTTGTACTTACTGAGAACCTCACCAATACTTATGGCAATGCCTTAGTAAACTTGCGTTGGAATCACTTGTTTACCGATAAACTCTTCTCTAACCTCTCGGCTATCTACAGCAACTACGACTATAAGTTTGATTTTAGTTTTATTGATATGAAATGGACGTCGGGAATTGAGAATTTTAACCTCAAATACGACTTCAAAAACTATATTTCCGAAAAATTCAAACTTACTTACGGAGTACAGGGCTTGTACTACATATTCAAACCAGGAAAAATTGTGCCTAAAACCTCAGCTTCTACTATCAAAGAACGCATACTCGAACATCGCTATGCTGCCGAAATGGGCTTTTATGCCGATGTAGAACAAAAATTAGCTGAAGCTCTTACGGTGTCTTACGGCTTGCGCTTTAGCAATTTCTACAGTTTGGGCAAACGCACTGTGAATGTTTATCCTAATGACAATCCCGTGGGCTACAATGCTAACCGACAAGTGTACTACCAAGGTACTGCTATAGGTACTAAATACTACGGCAGTAACCGCATTATCGATTTGTACTCTAATTTTGAACCGCGTTTTACAATGAGTTATGCTTTTAGCGATACCAAATCAGTAAAAGCGAGTTATGCGCGCACTGCCCAATATGTACACTTGATTTCTAACACTGCCTCTCCCTCACCTTTGAATGTTTGGGCGCCCAGCGATGAGTTTATCAAACCTCAAATCGCCGACCAAGTGGCATTAGGCTATGCTTCTAATGTTTTTGACGATAAATACAGCATAGAGGTAGAAACTTACTACAAAAAGGTACAAAATCGTTTGGATTATATCAATGGGGCAAACCTAATAGCTAACGAAGCTATTGAACGTGTGTTGCTCTCAGGAGAAAACAGAGCTTATGGCTTGGAAGTGCTCTTGCGTAAAAATACAGGTAGACTTACCGGTTGGATTGCCTATACACTCTCTAAATCGGAAATGCAAACCAAAGGGCGTACCCCTGAAGAAATAGGTATCAACTACGGCGATTGGTATAATGCTCCTTATGATAAGCCTCACGACCTTTCTATTACAGCTACTTACGAACTTTCACCTAAATGGACGTTTGGGGCTATATTCAACTTGCAATCGGGTTTGCCTGCAAACTACCCTGTAGGGCGTTATTCTTACTTAGGACAAACTGTCCCCGATTATAGCAAGCGCAACGAATACCGCTTGCCTACTTATCACCGCTTAGACTTATCGGCTACCTATACTCCACAATCGGATAGAGCAAAACGCTGGAAAAGTGAGTGGGTGTTTGGTGTGTACAACGTGTATAACCGCAAAAATGCCGTAAGTGTTTCTTTCCGTGAAAACGAAGATACTCATAAAAATGAAGCAGTGAAGCTCTCCATCTTTGGTATCATACCTAGTATAACTTATAACTTTAGTTTCTAATCCTATAAATAGTAGAATAAAATGAAAAACCTTTATATCATATTCCTCAGTACCTTTGCTTTAACTTCTTGCGAAGAAGTTATTGATTTGAATTTAGATACTGCTCCTAAGAAATTAGTGATTGATGCAGCTCTCGACTGGAAAAAAGGAGAAACCAAAGCCTACCCAATAGTCGATATCAGTTATACTGAACCTTATTTTGGTGAAACGCACTCACCTGCGATAGATAATGCAGTGGTGAAGATAGTTTCGGGTACCCAAACCTACAGTCTTACCCTTTGGGATGGTACCACAACTATCACTTCCGATAATCTACCTGAATTAAAAGGAGGTAGTCGTTATGTATTTCCTGCGGGTATCACCCCTGAGTTAGGCAAAAACTATGAATTGATTGTAGAACTCAACGGGCAAACTTATACCGCCAAAGATAAAATGCTTGAAGCCCCCATAATACCTTCTAACAGAATTGTACAGAAAGAAAACGGAGGCTTTTTAAAAGACCGCAAAGAGGTGCGTTTCTATTTTGATGGTATCAATGATGGGGTTGCAAATGCCTATTTAATTAAGATTGCACAGAATAATATTTCCAAAACAGTTTATGGCACCTTAGACGATAATTACATAGCTAATAATAAATTCTTCTTTGTAATGACAGGGGTTGATAATGATAATAAACTCAAAAAAGATGATGTAGTGAATATTATTCTCTACCGTATTCATCCTCAATATAAGGAGTTTGTGCAAATGCTCGTTCGATTATCAGAAGGACAAAGCCCATTTACTATTCCTACGCGCCCCATAGGCAACATCGTGAATACAACTAACAAACGCGAAAACCCTCTTGGTGCTTTTCGTGTTGCCCAATACACTACACTTCAATATACAGTAAAATAATCGCCCGTGTGGCTCACACTACCATTTGAATTGTACTAAGAACTCGTGAGAGTTACGCGATTGCAAGTTGAGATGGGTTTGGAAGTAACTTTCAAACCCATAACCTATTGCTACATAGTAATCAGGAATTTCAAAGAATACATAAGCATTTACCGCTTTATCAGTGCGATAAGTGACTCCTAATTCGGCGCGATTAGCAAAATTGCCTGCTATAGTAAGGTCGATAGAAGGTTTTTCACCTTTGCCAAATCGCGTTTGGAAACGTGGTTTTATAGTGAAATCGGTAGCTACACGCCAATAGTAGCCCACCATAGAATAGAAGAACATATTATCGGCAATAGAAGTCATTACTTCATTATCCATACGCACTTTATCAGAAGCCAACATATTAGGAATTGCCATACCTATATAGAAATCAGGGTGGTCGTAGTAGAGTCCTGCACCAAAGTTGGTTTGAAACTTCCCTGAAATACTTTGCAAATAAGGGTCGTTGTAGTAAGTGGGGTGCTTACGATTCCCATTAGGGTAATACATATTATACAAATTATTGTAGGTGCGCAAATCACTGCCATCTACATTGAAAAAATCTCCCCCAAATTTTATACCTCCTATTAAATTAGAGTTGTAAGTAATAGGAATTGAGTAGGAAAAATCGGCGTAGATACCGGCTTGTTTCTGTATAAAAACTTTGTTATTAGCAAGCGAAAGTCCTACCCCTACGCGATCGGAAAGGCGGTGAGTGGTGAAGAAAGTTTGCGTTTGAGGCGCTTCAGTCATTCCGCGCCATTGGTTGCGTATATCCACCGAAATGGTGTGACCTCTCTCTAACCCTACAGCTGCTGGGTTTACCAAGTTTTGGTGCTGATAATAGAATATATAAGAGGGATCTATAGTTTGTGCTTGAGCTACCCCAGCGAGCAATAAAGCAGCACTTAAAAATATCTTTTTCATAGTTTATCTTTTGCTAATAATTGATGTAAATCCAGTATTTAGTTTGTTTTTCGTCAGAGCCATCGATGCTAAATATCGCTATATACGACCCTCGCGCTACCAATGTTCCGTTAGACATTTTGCCGTCCCATTGGTTTTTATAGCCTCTCGCTTCATATACTAACTGACCTAAATTATTATATACATAAAGAGTGTTGTTAGGATATTTTTCGGCGTGAGCAATCGTATAAGTATCGTTGATGCCATCACCGTTAGGAGTAAAGGCGTTGGAAATGAGTACGTAATCTACCTGAGGGTCTTCTTTATTGGGGATACCATCCCCATCAATATCATCATCACAAGCATCGCCTATACCATCACTGTCGAGGTCGGCTTGATCGGGGTTGTAAATCAGCGGACAGTTGTCTTGAGCGTTAGGAATGCCATCACCATCGATATCGTTATCACAAGCATCACCTATACCATCGTTGTCGAGGTCTTGTTGGGTAGTGTTAGACACGGTAGGGCAATTATCGAATGCGTTGAGAATGCCATCACCATCTATATCATCGTCACAAGCATCACCTATGCCGTCGCCATCGCTATCTTTTTGGTCGGGATTCGCTACAAACGGACAGTTATCGACGCTGGACATTATACCATCACCATCGGTATCTTCATCTTCTTTTATAGTAATAGTTCCCGCATTTACTGCTAAAAAGATGTTCTCTTCAGCTTTGATCATAAAACGCCCCTGAGTAGTTTTTATATTTGCAGGTATAGTTACTTCAGCTTTGCCATTATTAGGTAAGCCAGTAGCCAAAGTATGTGAGAAAGTAGCTCCGTTATCAGTAGAAAAGAGTATTTTCACTTTGTTTACCGATACGGGGGCTTTATCGGTATTGGCAACATCCCATTCAATCTTTACTTTCTGTCCTACAATCCAAGTGCTATTTTGGTTGTGAGAAGTTACTTTAAAAGGGCCTGCATCGGCACTTACTACAACCTCAATGGTTTTATAAACAGTATTTCCCGTTTGATTACTTGCCAAAGGACGGTCGATTACCATAAACGTCCAATGAAGGGTACGCCCAATGTTGAGAACTGTTTCCCAAGCATCTCCTTTTCTGGGGTTTTGCTGGGTGAGTGTACCTGCTACAATGCGCTCTAAGCGAGGTATATAACGATACGATTGTGCAGAGGGTTTCATAGAGCGGGCTGTAGCTCCCGAACGCATCGTAGGTGAAAAATAATAGTTGCCAGATTCAGTGTAATTATCACTTTCTTCCCACGTATACAATAGCGCATCGCCATCGGCATCGGTAGCAGTGCCTTCTAATAAATAGGCAGTGCTATACGGAATGGTATAACTTTTTAGATTAGGGATTTCAGGAGGTGTGTTACCTGTAGAATTTTCAGTAGCACAAGATTTCCTTTGCAGGTTATTTGTAATATCGTACACAGTGCGGTGGTGTAAATAAGGGTCGGCGTGTTGTTGCACGTCGTAATCGCGGCTAACACCTGCATAACTCATTATGGTAGTGCCGCTTCCTGGTTCCATTTGTGAGCCAGAGCCTAACTCTCTGCGGTATGAAAAAGTATGTCGTGCTCCCATTTGATGTCCTATTTCGTGAGCGACTACATCTATGGCAAAAGCACTGTTAAGGATTCCTCTTCTTCCAAATGGATAAGAGGAAAAAGCTTGTCCTTTTTCACCACTTTCACACACACAACCTATGCAACCTGCATTGCCACCATCATTACCATTGTGGAATAAGTGCCCTATATCATAGCTAGCACTACCTATTTTATCATCAAGTACTTGTTGTAATACATCAGATCTATATTCCCAATATTTGTATTCAATATCCTTAAAAGGGTCTGTATTTTTATTATCAAAAACGATGCTATCGTCTGAAACCAACTGAAAGGCTATGGAAAGCTGTTGTCCATACACTTCATTCACTTTGTTTAAGATATTGACAATCTGTGCAAAAGCGGCTGCTTTTCCATTGAAATATGTGGTGAATGAATAGGTACAAGCAATGGCAATTCTAAAAGTGCGATGCACATTAGCGCTTGAAAAAGTAGCGCGTTGTAATGCTTGACTTTCTGCTACAAGTGCTGGTACATCCAAAGTTTTGCAGTCTACCAAAGGTCTTTCGGTATCTTCGTGTTTATAAACTCTGTAATGAACTCCTTCTTGATCTTCAGCTTCTACAAAACTATAATGCAGATTCTTTTGCATAATAGCATCCAATCCGTAATCACTCCACGTAAAGCGGATGTGCTCAGTAGCATCGTCTACCCCCTTGCCCACAAAGGTTTTAATAGAAGGAAATTTGCGAGCTACCGCTTCCGAGAGCACTTGTGTGGGAGTAATGTAATAGTTGATGAGCTTCCCTTCAGCATTAGGAATAGTCACGATAACAGTACTTCGACTCGTTTCACTTGCTTGTAGTACACGGGCAAAGGCTGCTTTATCCAAGGTGAAATACTGAAAAGAAGGGTCGGTGGAATGAGTGCCACGCTGGGTAGTGAAATTGGTTTTGCGCCAATAACTCTGTGCTTTAGCTTGCCCTACCCATAGGAAGCAAAATAAAAAAAGGATTAAAAATTTTCTCATCTTGTTATTAGTTATTAGTTAAATAATACTCAAAAGCCTTATAAATCTCTTCAAAAGGAACAATACAGTCGATTTTTGGTTTGCCAATGGCTTCTAAAAGCACAAAATAAACATTGCCGCCCACGTTTTTCTTATCAAAACGCATCAGCTGACAAATATCGGTAATTTCTTCGTTAGAAAAAGATTGTTTGGGGAAGTATTCAGCTAAAACAGCTTTGATATGATCGCATTCAGCTTGTGGGAAGCCCAATTCTTTTACCGAAAGATAAGTAGCAAGTACCATCCCAATAGCAACAGCTTCACCGTGCAACAAGCGTTCTCTTTCAGGGTTTTGCAAACAATACGATTCTATCGCGTGCCCCAGTGTATGACCATAGTTCAGCGTTTTGCGCAATCCTTTTTCGGTAGGGTCTTGGCGTACAACCTCATTTTTTATCACTACCGATTCACGAATGAGCACTCCTAAATATTCTGCAGGAAGTTCATTTAGATGACACATTTGTTGCCAATATTCAGGTGAACTGATGAGACCGTGTTTGAACATTTCAGCCATTCCGCTGCGGAGTTCTTCAGCAGGTAGAGTTGCTAAAAAGCGAGTATCGACCACTACCCCTAACGGATTGTTGATCACTCCTATAAGGTTTTTTAAAGCACCTAAATCTACTCCCGTTTTACCACCTACCGAGGCATCGACCATTGCCAACAAGCTCGTAGGTACATTGATAAAATCGATACCGCGCATAAAAGTAGAGGCGACAAAGCCCCCCAAATCGGTAACAACGCCCCCACCTATATTAATGAGCAATGATTTGCGGTCAGCCCCCAATTCAGAAAGGGCATACCACACTTGGGTACAAGTATCGATGTTTTTATTAGGTTCACCCGCTTCTATTTCTATAATTTCTAAGGGAATATCGGTAGCCAAATCGGGGAGGAATACCGGCAAACAGTGTTCGTTAGTATGGCTATCTACTAAAAGGAAGAGCTTAGAGGGACGGCGTTCAGCTATCAAATCATTGATAAAACGCGTTCCTTCTTCGTTGAAGTATATGCAGTAGTTCTGTGCTTCAATTGTAGTGGTTACCATAAGTTTTTTATTTCTAATGGGCAAAGGTAAAAAATAATTACGAATAACGAGTTACGAAAGGCTATTTTTTTACGAGGACTGATACTGTTCGTAAGCGGCTTTGTGGTAGTTAGCAACCTCATCAGCTAAAGATTGAGGTGCTATAACCTTTACTGAACAGCTAAACGAACAGAGTTTCATCACCAAATCGTAGGGAGCTTTACCATTAGGAAAAGCAAGAGTGAGTTGCACTCGTAGTTCTTCCTCATTATCTATTAGAGTTACTTGGGAAGGGTGTAGTTTTAGTGATTTGATATACTTACCTTGTTCATAATCAAAGGAAAGTATTACTTTTTGCAAGGGATCGCCTTCAGCAATGGCAACCCCATAGAAATGATCAAAAAACGACTCCATATCTATTTTTTTGCGTTTCACTTGGATGTCGGTTACCTCTAAATTGCTGATACGGTCGAGAGCAAAAGCTTTGAGTTTGATAGGCTGTTTGTTATCAGTCGCAATGAGATACCAACGACCTTGATATTCTTTCACAGCATAAGGCAGTACCTGATATGCTTTAGTAGTTTCCCAACCAAAGGAAGTATGAGTAAAGGTAATCAATACATTTTGAGAAATAGCTGTAAGGATAGGGTCGAGCATTTCCAAGCCCTTTTCAGGTTGTACTTCTAAGAGAAGGGTACCCGTATTTTTTGCCTTGCGGTGCGCATCAACTAACAACAGATGGTCTAATATGCTTTGTTTATTGGCAATGCTATCGGGGTTGATAGCCCATACTTTTTCCTTTGCATTAAGGGTGATGTCAATACCAAAAGCGATGTATATATCGTCGAAATCCCTGCGAATAGTGCGGTTACTGAAAGCATATTCATCGCCTTCATCAGCCAAATAATCAGCAATACTCTGAGCTGATAGTCCATTTTTATGAGTAGTAAGCAATCTAATGATATGCACCAAACGTGCTATTTGGATAGGTTTTGCCATAATAAGTGAAAAGTGTTAAGTAGTTAAATTGCCTTTAAAATTGTTTTTTGTTGTTCTTTGAAATTATTTAGCAACCGCTCAATATTTTCTTTGCCCACAGGGTTTTGGCTATGCACTGCAAAATCAGGCAAAGGCAACTGACGGTCTAAACAATAATCCACCAAATATTTAGCACAGTCATAACCCGAAAACTCTTCCCCTAAATCGTGGTCAAACGAGATAAAATCAGGCAAACTATAACGCTGAAGATAAGCTACAAAATCCTCATAGCTATACACGCGCTCAAAGCCTTCAGGAGTAGGGCGGAGGTCGTCTAAGTAAAGATTCATTGTATTACTTTAAAAATTACACTGCAAAGATACAATATTAAATGGACAAACTATGACCGATGATGGCGTTTTTTGAAAAAAAATATCCCCACTTTTTTACGAGTGGGGAGGGGAGTTTTATAACTATTGTTATTTTAGAATTTTTTCTCGTAAGAATTTTAGATATTTAGTTAGATTTTCAACTACTTTTTGAGCATTTACAAAACCTTTTTCATTGGCTAACCAGTTTTCTTTATCAACAACAGCAACCGTCATATATTTGCCATTACCAAATCTATCAGGTTTTCTAATTTCGTCTAATCCTGAAATGCTTGCTTTTTCAATAATTAAATTGTAAAGCTCATTACGAGTGTTTGCTCTGTCAAAATTATCAGGCAAATCAATGTCGTCAGGATCTGTAGATAATTTAAAACACAATTTTCCTTCTTCAAGTTGTATATATACAGGATAATCACCCCAATACTCCCAATTAAGAATAGCATTCCAAAAACCTCCATTTGGATTGTTTACATAATGCCATTTTAGTATATTGATTTTAGTTTCAATAAGCTTGAAAAAACCTTGCCAATCATTGCCATTCCATTCATCTAAAGGCTTGTTTTCAAAGTCAGTACTTAACTTTTCTAAGTTCATCATACGTTCATAAAAATCAATAAAAATATTGTTTTTAATCTCTTTATGGTTGTTAAGTAAAGTTATGAAGTCTGTTCTATCAAAGATGGCAAACCCTTTTTCTTTTATTGCATTAAAAATGTTCAAACTTTCGTTACCTGTTTTAAGATAAATACAAATAGGTGTTTCATATTTGTTTTCTGAACACCATTTTTCTGCTATTTCCTTATAACGTTCTAATTGATTAGAATGTTCTGAACCAATGGTTTTATCTTCTATTATAATAAGATATTTACTATTTACTTCCGCCCATACATCAATGTTTTCCCACTGACGCCCTGCTTCAACTGTAAGTATGGGCTCATTAAAATTTGGAATTTGTTTTTTTATGAGCATAGAAACAAATTCTTTTGCACATAGGTTTAATTCCTTGTCATATTGCTGATTGTCATCATCAGCAAAAGCCAATAGCCAAGTGATAAAAGCATCCTGACTAAGTTCTTTAGTGGCAATGTCAAAAATATTTGGTTTCATAAGAATACTTTATATGGTTATATTAACACTGCAAATATACATTTTTTTTTATACAACATTAACTTTTTTACACCTCCACCCATCGTTCCCAATCAAATCCTTCGTGTTCATCTCGCATTACGTAGCCTAATTGGTTGGTGAGTAGCTGGGTGTTACCTACCTTAAAGTTGGGCTGGTTAAAATGGTGATGCCCATAAATCCAATAATCTATAGGGTTTGAGACGATAAAATCGGTCAAGTCTTGCACAAAGGCATCATTTAGCGGGCTACTTGTATATATTTTTGGGTAATGTGCTTTGGTAGGTACGTAGTGGGTGGCGACAATAATATGGTCTATTTTACCTGCTTCTTTGGCTTGAGTAGCTTTTTTAACCTCTTTTTTGAGAAAGTTTACAGCTACTTTATTGAAATGATTGAAATCAGCTATTTCTAAAGAATCTATCTCACCTCCTTTAGCAGGATTTAGCACTGTGATATACCGAAAATCATTCATTCCGTACTTTATAGCTTTCTCGTTCTTTTTGCTGATGTGACTCCACATAGTGCTGAATATCAGCTGGGTGTTACCTATATGCTCACTGTAGTTGTCTACCAAGTAGAGATTAGGCACTTCTTTCAGGGGCTGCTCATAGCGACTGCTAGCATAGTGGTGCGTATAGAGGTAATACTCGTGGTTACCGGGTAACCAAAATACTTTCTCAAAACCCTTACAAAGGTCGGCAATCTCACTCTTATAGAGAGTTTTAGAGAGATTTACAAAAGGTACAAGGTCGCCCGCAATAATAAGAATATCACCCACTCGTTTTATAGGGTAGTTGTCTAAAAAGTTTAGGTTATCTTCAAATTCGAGGTGTAAGTCCGAACAGTATTGTATTTTCATAGGTTGCTATTGCTGTGCTTTGATAGCGTTTAGAAGAGAGAGGAGGTCAGAAATCACTTCTTGATCTACATTATTCTCTGAATAAACATAAAGATTCTTTCGCCCTATCCAATGTGGTGTAGTCTCTGCCTTAGGGAAATGTTCTAAATAGAAATCTGTAGCATTTAGGTTTAAAAAATCTTTTTGGTTTGAAGAACGGAAAGCAATATAAGGGATTTTGTCTTGTAAGTCAATACGAAAATCCAACTCATCGTCATTAAGTCCTTTTGTTATAAATTTGTAATATTCGCCCTTTGGTAGTTTGGTAAACTCAAAGCCTTTTTCCTTGAGTACAGATAAAACATTTTGAATGTTTATCTTATTGTTAAGGTTGATAGGAGTAACTTTCTTTCCTTCTAAAAGTTCACTTAAATACTTATTGATGATATTTTTATCCAAATAGCTCTTTAGTCTCGAAGGGTGGTATATAGCAAAGACCTTTCTTCCTGAAATGTTTCCTTCAACCACTAATCTAGCATTGTTACTTTGCAAGATAGTCTTCTTATTGGTAACTAACTTATCACTTGCGGTTACACCTAACACAATAATTTGCTTAGGATTGATGATATCTACAATTTTTTTAGTAAAATCTACACAAGTATCTTCAATTAGTTTAAAGTTTTTTAAACCTTTTAATGTATTTTCATCCTTTGTGGAGAAGAAAATATAGTTCATAAAGCAATAATTGCCACTTTCTATTGACCTTTTAACAAAGTTGATATTTTCTATTCCTTTGATAACAGTCCAGGTATCTTTTTCAGAATAGCAAGGATTGCCTTTTAACAAGCGTTCTGTGCTCATCTTACCGTCTTTGAACTCCCATATAGAATTGTTTTTTTGACTGTCAAGACGAGCTTCTTTTTCATCTACTGCTCTTGGGTTTAACCCAATAATCAAGAGTTCGGGGTTCATTTTAGCTTCTGTTTGTAGAGGGTAGTAAGCTAAATCAATTTGTTCGGCAATGGGGGTGATTTTTTCTATCACTTCAGCTGCCCATTGTTCTAATTCGGGTACGAATTTACTCATATTGGTTTGTTTTAGTTTTTCGTTGCAAATATAAGGATTAAAATTGATTTAAACGGTGGTTTTTAGTTTGTTACTAAAGTTGTCTAAAATCATCATAAAAGCATTTTTATTGTTTTTCGAGGCAAAAATACACCTCCATCCGGTCAAACCACGACCAGCTAATTAGAAAATTTGTTAATTTGCTAATTTCTCAATTATTAGTACCTTTGCCCAATAAAAGAAACAAACCTTATGGAATTTACTTATACTTTAGCCGAAATAGACGCCATTGCCGAAAAAATTCTTCCTTATTTGCATTCCAAAGTAGTGATTTTCAGAGGAGGAATGGGCTTTGGCAAAACAACCCTTATTAAGGCTTTGGTACGAGCTTTAGGCAGTACCGATAATGTGAGTAGCCCTACTTTTAGTTTGGTGAACCCTTATGAAGGCACTAATGATAAGATTTACCACTTCGATTTTTACCGTATCAAAAATGAGGAAGAAGCCTTTGATATAGGCTTTGAAGAATACCTCTACTCTGGCGATTGGTGTTTTATTGAATGGGCAGAAAGAGTTGAAAAATACTTGCCAGAGACTTATACCATAGTCGAATTGATACAAGTAGATAAAAATCATAGAAAATTAAAAATTAGCGAATTAGCAAATTGATATTATGATCAAACATATTCTCAATTTTAAACGTCCTTCGGGGACATCACGGGGGGTGCTTACCTACAAAGAAACCTTTTTTTTGGTAATAGAACAAGAGGGCAAAAAAGGCATAGGAGAATGCAACCTCTTTCGTGGACTTAGTGCCGATGATGTACCTGATTATGAAGCTAAATTGCAATGGGTAGAACAACACCTGCATTTGGGTGAAGAGGCATTGCTCAAAGAACTTATTACTTTTCCTTCTATACAATTCGGTGTGGAACAAGCCTTTAGATCGGCAGCAGCATCACAGTGGCACGAACTCTTTCCTTCTGATTTTACAACGGGTAAAGACGCTATTCCTATCAACGGACTTATTTGGATGGGCTCCCCCGACTTTATGAAAGTGCAGATAAAAGAAAAACTCGCTCAGGGATTTCACTGTATCAAAATGAAGATAGGCGCCATTGATTTTGAAGAGGAATATCGTATTTTAAAAGCCTTGCGCAATGAGTTTTCAGCAAGTGATATAGAGATAAGGGTGGATGCTAATGGTGCGTTTCAAGCAACTGAGGCTCTAGTGTATTTAGAACGATTAGCTGCCCTGCAATTGCACTCTATCGAGCAACCTATACGCGCAGGACAATGGGAAGCAATGGCTGAACTATGTGAGCAAACACCCCTGCCGATCGCCCTTGATGAGGAATTGATAGGGGTATTTACTTCTGAAGAAAAACAACGACTTTTAAGAGAGATACAACCGCAGTATATCATTTTAAAACCTTCGCTCATAGGAGGTTATCGAGGTTCTGAAGAATGGATAACGCTTGCCGAAACATTGGGTATAGGTTGGTGGGTAACCTCGGCTTTGGAGAGTAACATAGGGCTCAATGCCATCGCGCAGTGGACGTACACACTTCACAGCCCAATGCCTCAAGGTTTAGGAACTGGAGCATTGTATACTAACAACTTACCTTTTCCACTCTATGTAAAAAACGGACATTTAGGCTTTAATCCTTGTGAGCACGTAACATTTCCCTTTTCATAGGTGGTCCTGGTAATCGTTCCACCGTAAAACCACAAGCCTGCATCGCACGGCGTACACTGCCTTTGGCAGCATAAGTTACCAAATAGCCTCCTCGTTTGAGGGCAGTGTACATTTGTTGGAAAATAGCTTCTTGCCACAATTCAGGTTGTACTTGCGCTCCAAAAGCATCGAAATAAATAAGGTCGAAAGTGTCGACATCGTTAATAGTTTCAAAGCGTTGTAGTCGTTTTTTGAAGCTGAAAGTAAGAGATAGAGCAACATTTTCGTCCCAAGGGCAGCAGTGCATCTGTTCAAAAATAGGGGATAGGGTAGGGGAGAGCACTTCCGAAAAGTTCATTTGGGAGGCTTCCTCCCACGAAATAGGATAGGCTTCTACCGTTTCGTAACGAATGTTCAGTTCTAAGACTTTGTGTTCCTTGTAAGTAACCAAAGCATTGAGCCCTGTACCAAAGCCAATTTCTAAGATAGAGATACTCTGGTGGTCAAACAGTTGCAATCCGTTCTTGATAAACACGTGCTGAGTTTCTTGAAGTGCGCCGTGTACCGAGTGATAGGTCTCATCTAACTGCGGAATATAGAGGCTGGTAGAGCCGTCGGAGGTTTTTATAAGTTCGTGAGTCATAATTCAAATAAAAAGTAACAGGTAGTAAATAACAAGTAATTATTTCATAATTAGTATATTGGTGGATACACAATAAAGATTTTTGTCTTTTAAGCGACAAAGTTAAAAAATATTTCGTACCTTTGACAAAAATTTAAGAATTAAAAACTAAAACAATATGAATTTAAAGATTGAAAAAGTAAAAGAAAGTCGTATCAACCAAATAGACTTTTCAAAACTGAGTTTTGGTAAAACTTTTGCTGACCACATGTTCATCTGTGAATACAAAGATGGACAGTGGCAAAATCCAACCATCAAACCTTATGCTCCTATTACCCTTGAGCCTTCAGCAAGCGTATTCCACTACGGGCAAGCTGTTTTTGAGGGAATGAAAGCTTATAAAGATGACAACGGACACGTTTTTCTCTTCCGTCCACAAGAAAATTACAAACGTATCAATAAATCCTGCTCACGATTGGCAATGCCTGAGTTCCCTGAAGAATGGTTTGATCAAGCACTTCGCACTCTTGTAGATATTGATAGTGAGTGGATAAAACCAGGATTTGGCAATGCTCTCTATTTGCGTCCGTTTATGATTGCTACTACTGCTGGCGTGCAAGCTGCCCCTGCTAAAAACTACCTCTTTATGATTATTACCGCCCCTGTACAAGCTTATTACAAAGGTGATGTAAAAGTAAAAATAGCCGACTATTACAGCCGTGCGGCTAATGGTGGTTTTGGTTTTGCTAAAGCTGCAGGTAACTACGCAGGTCAGTTTTTCCCTACTCAGGAAGCTGCCAATGAAGGTTACCAACAAGTGATGTGGACAGATGATGCTACTCACCAATTCTTAGAAGAAGCAGGTACAATGAATCTATGGTTCCGTTTTGGTGATACCCTTGTTACTTGCCCTACCAGTGAGCGTATTCTCGATGGGGTAACTCGTAAAAGTATCATTGCAGTAGCCGAAAAATTAGGTATCAAAACCGAAATTCGTCCAGTGAAAGTAACTGAACTTATCGAAGCGGCTGAAAAAGGTGAATTGAAAGAAGCATTCGGTTGCGGAACGGCTGCGGTGATTAGCCCTATATCTGGATTTGGCTATAAAGGCAAGGATTACAGTGTAAATCGTCCTGCTGAATTATATACCGATAAAATCAAACAAGCTATACTTAACATTCAGTATAACAAGGCTGAAGACCCATTTGGATGGAGAGTACAAGTGAAGTAAGAAAAAAATAATTGAAAAAAAGTTGTTGAAAAATTTGCAGGTTTCAAAAAAGGTTGTACCTTTGCACCCGTAAAACAAAAACGACAATGGCCTCGTGGCGCAACTGAATAGCGCATCTGATTACGGCTCAGAAGGTTACAGGTTTGAATCCTGTCGAGGTCACAAAATAGGACATAGATCCTGCGGTGGGGGACGCTTCTATTGATAAGCTATAAAGCCCGCACCTCCAGCACCTCAAGGCTAATATTTATTAATTAGTTTTGAGGTGTCTTTTTTATAAAATCTTGAATTCTCTTAATTTTGTATACTTTTACTTGATTGTCAGGAAAAATAACAACTAAAGTTTTTATTCTTCTATAAAATGCATCACTGCACTTTGTCAAAGTCCTTGGACTTTGACAAAGTCTATAAATATGATAATCAATCACTTTTATAGTATGTTGTGTACGGGCGTTTTGCAAACACCTCCCTAAAAATAAACTTATTTATTAGCAATCTATTTTTGTTTAACTATAAATTGAAAGCAGTCAGGATTTTTATTTCCGTCCTCAATACCTTCTACATTTGTAATATACTAAAAAATCAGCAAATCGGCAAATTGTTATCAACACCTTATTAACAATGGCTGTGAGTAAATAATTACGGCAACTATCATTCTTTTTTGTACTTTTGCGCTATGAATGAATCTGAAAATATAATAGTTCCTGAAATTACACCTCAATATCAGCGTTTTACTCAGCAACAGACGAGTATTGAACGCGGTAAACTCCCCCCGCAAAACCTCAATGCCGAAGAAGTAGTGCTTGGCGCTATGCTCATTGATAAACGCGGTGTTGATAACGCTATCGATATGCTTAGCCCCGATGTGTTCTACAAAAAACAACATCAATTAATTTATCAAGCTATCTTTGAACTTTTCAACCAATCGTTACCTATCGACCTTATCACAGTTTCTGAACAATTGCGCAAAGATGGCAACTTAGAAGCTGCAGGAGGAGAATTCTATCTTATCAACCTCACTCAGCGCGTATCGTCGTCTGCCAATGTGGAGTTCCACGCTCAATTAATTTTGCAGACGTTTATCAAACGCCGCTTGATAGAACTTTCGTCTGAAATTATAGAAGATGCTTACGACGAAACTACCGATACTTTTGAGCTACTCGACCAAGCGGAACAAAAACTCTATGAGGTTACCCAAAACAACCTAAAACGCTCTACTGAAACAGCAGGTGATTTGGTGTATAAAGCGGTAAAGAAAATCGAAGAATTGTCTAATAAAACCGATGGATTTAGTGGAGTGCCATCAGGGTTTACAAAATTAGATGAACTCACTTCGGGGTGGCAAGCAAGTGACCTTATTATTGTGGCAGCGCGCCCTGGTATGGGGAAAACAGCACTCACGCTCTCTATGGCACGCAATATCGCTGTAGGGCAAAAAATACCGGTGGCTTTCTTCTCTTTGGAAATGTCGTCAGTACAGCTTATTACCCGTTTAATCTCTTCAGAAACAGGACTTTCCTCCGAAAAACTTCGTACCGGTAAATTGGAAGCCTACGAATGGGATGTGCTCAACAACCGCGTGAAAGACCTCGAAAAAGCCCCTTTATATATAGATGATACTCCTTCTATTTCTATTTTTGACCTTCGAGCTAAAGCACGCCGACTTTCCTCACAGTATGGCATTCAGCTAATTGTAATTGATTATTTGCAGCTGATGACTGCCGGAGGTAGCAAAGGAGCTGGTAACCGTGAGCAGGAAATTTCTACCATTTCGCGTAACCTCAAGGCTCTTGCCAAAGAGCTCAACATACCAGTAATTGCGCTTTCACAATTGTCGCGTAACGTAGAGGCACGCCCTGGTCACAAACGCCCTCAACTATCCGATTTGCGTGAATCAGGGGCGATTGAGCAAGATGCTGATATTGTATCGTTTATCTATCGTCCTGAGTATTACAAAATAATGGAATGGGACGACGAAGCTCAAACTCCTACTGCTGGACAAGCCGAATTTATCGTAGCAAAACACCGTAATGGTGGGTTAGACAATATACGTTTGAAGTTTGAAGGACATTTAGGTAGATTTGCAAATTTAGATGAATATAGCAGTGGAGGTTTCTTATCAACAGTACCTCAAGAGTTTACTTCTAAAATGAACGAAAATGTAGCTTTTGATGCCGTGCCAATGGCGAACCCTGTTCAGGCTTTTGGAGCTCCTTCCACCACCTCAACCGACGACGATATACCTTACTAAAAATACTCTTGGAGTGTGTGAATATCCAAGAACCCTTTTTTGCCATTCTTCTCTATTGCATAAAATGATGTCGAGAGAGGAATGGCTTTGTCGTATTGGGCTGAGGTTTGCGGGTAGAATCCTATCTTGCCGTCCTTGTATAAATAGATAACATCGTTTTCTTTCTGCTTAATTTTATCGAATACAAAAGGCAATAACTGTTTGCCTTTCATATATTTTATAACAGTAGGGAGCTTCCCAAGTATAAAGATGGAAGCTCCATCTTTATCTTTAAAAAAGAAATTGTTGTAGAGATTTTCTATTTCTTCATTCGTATAGTTTATAGCTTTTGAATAATCGTAGTAAAAAAGTCCTACTTTTCCCTTGCGTTTTACACTGAGTAAGTGCGGGAATAAACGCGTTCTTTGCTCTTCTTTTTTATCCCAACTTAAGTAGCTTCTCTCGTAATAGTTTCTTGCATTTATAAAGGCGATGTCCTCTTCAGCATTGCGGTCTATAAGGCGGTATCTCTCATCAGCTACTTCACTATCACTCATCAAAGGGATATCTTTAAAATCTATATAATGAGTAATGTGTTTCTCAATCGTATCTTTATTAAGTTGATACACTTCCTCGCGAAAACTGAGCCCGCAATAGCCTCTATAAGCTTTTGGTAATTTTGCAACTTTTTGTCCGTTCATATCGTATAGTTCTACTCCTTTTTCAGTAAGAACTTCTATACCTATGTTGTACAAATAAGCTACTTTCACCCCTTTGAATTTGATAGGTTGATGCTGGTAATTATAAAACTCTAAAGAATTTTTATTCTTGCCAATGACTCCGTATTCATTGTAGTAAATGGTGTCATAGGATTTAGGTAACACTTTGTGGTTAAAGCGATTTACCAACTCATATTGTTTTCCTTGGGTTCGAAGTGTCAAAAACTCATTTACATTCCAATAGTTCATCCATTTGGTATAACGCATCTCTATAGGAGGCAGTTCTTCCATTTTGCTAATGTTTTCTTGCCAACTATAGCGATCTAATGCTGCGATTGTCTTTTTTTCTTTCGGAGGAAAATAAATTTTTGAAATATAAGGGGTATTGTCTCCGCCTTTTAAGTCAGAGAGTAAGAAAAAGTATCTTCCTTTACCTGCATCTAAAACGAAATAAGCATAATATTGAAATTCGTAAGATTCCCATCGCGGTAGTGTGTCTTTAACAATATGAGACCACCCCTCCTCGTCTTCAATGATAAGTCTCTCACCCTTATATGCTTTGGTCTCAAATTCTAATTTTCTTTCGCTGGCTACCGAAGTATTGAGCAAACTAAAGCAATGTGTCTTCTGCTTCTTTAGCATCACAGTAGGGTCACCAAAGTTTTTGCCAATCATTTCATCAAGTATAGTAGGGCGCACATCTTTCATTTCAATAAAAGCGTCTTTTCGCAACTGTAAATCATTGTAGCTAAGTTCTTTGTTATCTATTGTCCAAAAAGGTGTATAGGCGTAGAAAGTACTATCGGGCAAGGATTCCCTGCGGAAGTTGAGCTGCATCGCTACATAGTTACCGTTCTTCTTTTGGTGATAAAAATGATATTCTTTATTGATAACTGCTATGAGCGAAACATCTTTAGAAGGAAGAATAAATTGCGCTTGTAAGGGCAATATCCCACACAAAACGCATAAAATTAGTGCTTTCATCATATTGAAATTAAAAAAAGTAGTATCTTTGCGGAGTCAAACAGACTTCATTATGATCAAATCATATTTATCCAAAATATTTGCCTCTATCGTTAAAAAAAAGATAGACCGTTGGGCTAAGGCTCCAATAGACACACAACAAAAAGTATTCCAGTCACTTATAGAACAAGCTAAAAATACAGCTTTTGGGCGCGACCACCATTTTGAGGAAATTAAAACCTATCAAGATTTTGTGGCTCGCGTACCTATACGCGATTATGAAGCCTTGCGCCCTTATATTGATAGGGTAGTGGAGGGTGAAAAAAATGTACTTTGGAAAGGTAAACCGCTCTATTTTGCCAAGACTTCGGGTACTACCAGCGGGGCGAAGTATATCCCTATTACCAAAGCCTCAATGCCCTTCCATATTCAGGCAGCACGTGATGCCATTCTCTGCTATATACACGAAACTAAAAAAGCCGATTTTGTAGAAGGAAAGATGATTTTCTTGCAAGGAAGTCCTATTTTAGGTGAAAAAAACGGCATCAAAACAGGGCGACTTTCGGGCATCGTGGCACACTATGTGCCTGCTTATTTGCAGCGCAATCGTATGCCGTCATACAAAACTAACTGTATAGAAGATTGGGAAACCAAAGTAGAAGCCATTGTCACCGAAACTTTTTCTAAAAATATGACCCTTATCAGCGGGATACCTTCGTGGGTGCTGATGTACTTCGAGCGATTGTACACGCGCTCTGGCATTAAAGTAGGAAAACTGTTTCCTAATTTCAACTTGTTTATTTATGGGGGGGTGAACTACGAGCCTTATCGCCAACAGTTTGAGCATCTTATTGGTCGTAAAGTGGATAGCATAGAACTCTATCCTGCCAGCGAGGGATTCTTTGCTTATCAAGATAGTCAAACGGAAAAAGGAATGCTCTTATTGCTCAATTCGGGTATTTTTTACGAGTTCGTAGAAGCCGATACTTTCTTCAGCGATGCCCCCAAACGAGTGGCTTTGCAGGATGTACAATTGGGGGTAAACTATGCGATCATTATATCTACCAATGCCGGACTTTGGGGTTACAACATAGGCGATACAGTGCAATTTACCTCGTTGGCGCCTTACCGCATAGTAGTTACGGGGCGCATCAAGCATTTTATTTCGGCTTTTGGCGAACACGTGATTGGCAAAGAAGTGGAAGAGGCAATGCGTGAGGGCTTAGAGGCTACGGGAGCGCGTATTACAGAGTTTACGGTTGCCCCTCAGGTGAATCCGGCAGGAGGTGAATTGCCTTATCACGAATGGTTTGTAGAATTTGAGCAAAAACCTACTGATATGAAACGCTTTGCCCAAGTGATAGACAAGGCATTGCAAAAACAGAATATGTATTACTACGACCTTATACAAGGAAAAGTACTCCAACCGCTCAAAATCACTGAAGTTCCCGAAGGTGGTTTTGCCTCTTATATGAAGTCACAAGGCAAACTCGGTGGTCAAAACAAGATACAACGATTAGCAAACGATAGAAGCGTGGTGGAGCGATTAGTTGTTAGTAGTCCGGTTAGGCATTAGAGGCTAATGGCTGTAACGATATGATCTATGGATGAAAACCACAAGGTTACAAATAGAAGCAAGTTTAATCTTCCAAACTAAATCTGATAGGGCATCGAAAACGCACCGCTATTGGCTTACCACGTTGGAGAGCGGGAATGAAACAAGGTAAACTTTCAATTAGGAATTTAGCTTCTGCTTTGAGGTCTTTATCAGTGCCAATAACTTCAAGTACTTTTACGGTACCATTTTTCCTGATAGCAAACTCTACTACCACCTTCTCTTGTATTCCTTTCCTTAAAGCTCTTTTAGGATAGCGAAGATGAGTGATAATATGTTCGTTGAGATGTTGCTTGAAACAATGTTCTTGTTCGTTTTTATCTACATCCTTACAAGCTTCAAACATAGGTTTTTGCTCTATAATAGCAAAAGGAATGTCGTATATACCTTCATCTTCATCTTCTTGTGTATAGCTATTGGCAGTGATAGAATTAGAGCTTTTACAAGCTATTATCAGTACAGCCATTACAAATAAAAGTGCAATTTTTTTCATAAAGATAAATTTAAAGAAGCAAAAATAGGAATAATTGGCTAATTAGCCAATTATCAAATTAGTTAATTCTATTGCCGATGTGTTTCTTGTAGCTTATGTCTTTTATTATTGAATGACAAAATTAATAGGGTAAGCAAAAGTTGCTGTTATGGGCTTTCCTTTTACTTTTCCTACAGTAAAATGGGGTAATGCTTCAATAATGCGTTTGGCTTCGCGCTTCAAACTTTCATCTTTACCGCGTGTAGCGAGCACTGTTACAGAGCCATTAGTATTGATACAGAATTGTACAATAACCCTTCCTTGTGTCATTTCACAAGCTGTCCCTTGAGGTATAATCTTACGTATATACGTATTTACGTGTTTGTCTAACTGCTTTTTAAAGCACTCCAATTGTTGTACCTCTGGAATATCTTCACACTCCTTAAATCGCGGTTTTTCCTCTACCCAATGATAAGGAATCGTGTCATTTTCTTCTATTTCAGTAGGAGCACTATAATAAGTATTATCATTGTATTTAGGTAAAGTACACGTTTGTATATCTACCTTCAATATTGGTAGTGGAGTAGCCTTGTTCTTTTTCTTTTGTCCATAACTATTACCTATTCCCATCAGTAAAAGTACTAAAAATATAAAGATACTATTTCGCATAATATAAAAAATCGTTAGTGTTGAACTATAAACTTCACAGGGTAACTAAAAATTACCGCTACGGTTTTTCCGTTTTGTTTACCAGCAGTAAGACACGGTAAACTTTCGATAATGCGTTTGGCTTCATCTTCAAATACTTTAGGTAATCCAAAACTATTTACTCTCAACACTTTTGAAAAACCATCAGTACCTATACAAAAACTTACAAGTACTCTACCTTGCCCACAAAATTCTATAGGGTAGCGCAAGTGTGTTGCGATATGTTTGTCAAGCTGTTGTTTAAAACAAATAGTTTGTTCATTGTTAGTTAAGTTTTCACATTCTTTAAATATTGGCTTTTTTTCTACTATTCCATAAGGAATCGTATCAAGATTTGAAATATCTGAAGCTATTGGTTCTCCACAACGTACTTGTGAGTAACTTGTTAAAGTTACAAAGAACAATATCATAAAGGTAATAATTACTTTCATTAGTATCTTAACTTTTAAAATAATTCAAATCGTATAGGCCATAACATTTTTACTACTACAGGTTTCCCATTCTGTTTAGCAGGAATAAAAGGCGGAAGACTTTCAATAATAGATTGTGTGACAGCTTCCCAATCTTTATCTGTACTTTTCATTTGAAGTACTTTGGTAGTACCATCAGGATTGATACAGAAACTCACATTCACTCTTCCCTGAATAAAACCACAAGTGCCTTGAGAAGTAATACTTTTGATATATTCCCTTACAATTTTATCCATCTGTTCTTTAAAACATTGGATTTCTTGAGTTTTAGCTACCTCTTTACATTCTACGAATCTCGGTTTTTCCTCTACATTAGCATAGAAAAGGGTGTCAGTTTGCGAATAGGTATTGTAGTAAGTGATTGCAAACAATAGTATTAGTAATAACTTTTTCATTTTATTGTTCAATTTTAAAATTGACAATATGCGAAAAAGTTACAGCAACGGGCTTGCCTAAATGTTTGCCAGGGATAAAAGGTGGTAGAGTTTTGATAACACGTTCCGTTTCCTTTTCTAATAGTTTATCAATTCCTCGTACTTCTAAAACAGTAACACTGCCATCGGTATTGATACGGAATTTTAATTTCACCTTCCCACTGATACCCATCTCAAGTGCTGCCATAGGATACTTGTAGTATTTGAAAATGTGTTTGTCTAATTGCTCTTTAAAACAACCGAATTGCTTTTCTTTCAAACTATCCTTGCACTGTTCGAACATTGGTTTTTCTTGCACAAATGTATAAGGTAAAGTAAAAGGGTCTTCTTGACTATAAACAGTATAACCTAATAGTAAAAACAATAGTAATAGAAATCTTGTCATAATAATTGTTAATTTTTGTATGTTAGCTTAAAATTGATAGGATAACTAAAGGTTACAGGAACAGGTTTTCCGCCTTGTTTGCCAGGAATGAAAGTAGGTAGTTTTTCAATAATCTCTTTGGCAACAGTTTCTAAAAGTTTATCAGTTCCACGAACGCCAATAACGGTTACAGAACCATTAGTGTTAATTTGAAAGTTTATATTTATTCTGCCTTCGATCCCCTTGTCAATCGCTTCTTTAGGATAATAGAAATACCTAATCACGTGTTTGTTGAGCTGTTCTTTAAAACACTCTGCTTCTTTTTCTTTTGAAACATCTTCACAAGCCATAAATTTAGGTTTTTCTTCTACTACTTGAAAAGGAATGGCATATTCTTCTTTTTCTTGCACTCCTTTAGCATTAAAATCACAACTTACTATTTGTGCATAGCTATAACCTACAAAAAGAAATGTAAATAGTATAAGTATTTTTGTTTTCATTAGATTTAGAATTGTTTATAAAAATAGTCGTTAGTAATTGGGTGTTAAGGATAACAACACAATACTAACGACTAAGGTTTAAAAATTAGTGACTTAATTTGAAATTGATAGGGTAAGCAAAGGTTACAGCAGTAGGTTTGTTGCGTTGTTTGCCTGGAATTAGCTTTGGAATTGTACTGATGATACGTTTTGCTTCGTCCTCTAATATTCTATCGGTGCCACGCACACCTAAAATGGTGATAGTGCCATCGGTATTGATGCGGAAACTCACATTCACACGTCCTTCAATGCCCATATCAAGAGCCGCTTGTGGGTATCTGAAGTTGTTTTTCACGTGCTTGTCTAAGTGTTCTTTAAAACAACTCATTTGCTCACTTCTAGGCACGTTTTTACATTCTTGGAAAAGAGGTTTGTCTTCAATTACTGCAAAAGGGACTACTATTTCTGGATTTTCATCTTCTACCACTGGGATACTTTCAGGTAGCGCAGGGGGAGTAGGATCACTAGGGTCAGTATTCCCGATAAGCACTTCTTCCACAGGTTTGTCATTCTCTACTACCTCAATTTCCTGAGTGAGGACTGGTTGAGGAGGAACTTGCTGAGGCATTTCGGGAGTAGGAAGTTCAATTGCTACGGGGTCTTCCTCTATCACTACTTTGTCATTTGTAGCGTATTGATAGCTGAGGTTGCCTTTGTCTTGCATTTTTGCCTCAAATCCCCATAAGGTAAACCCAGAGATAGCGGCAAAACCAATAGCAAAGAACAACCCACTTTGTTTAGCCAAATCGGCTTTAGGATTCTTTTTAAGTTGCATAATGATTTTTCTTTAAAAGGTTATTAAATGTACTATCAACAAAGGTTTAAAAAGCTTTTTAACAGTTTGTTATAAGCTGTAAATCAACAAGTGTGCCAAAGTTTAAAAGGGTGAAAATTTACTCACTACAATAGATTAAAGTTGATAGGATAAGTTATCGCTACTTCTGTTGGTTTCCCATCTTTATCTTTGGCCGGAATAAGTTTAGGCATACTTTCGATAATACGTTTAGCCTCTTGTTCTAAAACTTTATCAACACCTCTTAGTCCTATAACTTCTGTGTTGCCATCTTTTTTGATGCGAAAAGATACATTTACTTTTCCTTCTATCCCAACCTCTTTAGCTTCAGTAGGATATTTTAGCGTGTTTTCTATATGTTTGTTGAGTACTTCTTGAAAACATTTGAAAGTTTCATCTTCAGGAACATCTTTACATTCCTGAAATCTCGGTTTTTGTTCTACTTTAGAGTAGGGTATATCAGTTTCTTCTTCTTTGTTTTGTGCGTAGCTAAAACCTATAAAAAGTAGTGTTAAGAGATAAGTATATATTTTTTCATTTTTTGGAAAATTTTAAAAGTTATCACCTAATGTGTAATTAATAGGGTAAGCAAACATTATGGGGGTAGGAGTTCCGTTTTCTTCAGCAGGAATTAATTGCGGAAGTTTTTCGATAAGACGCCTTGCGTTTTCCTCGAAGATTTTATCGGTTGCGCTAACATTTATGATTTCAACTTTCCCTTGGGCATTGATGCAAAACGAAACAATGGCTTTTCCTTGTAGTCCTTTTTCTTTAGCTTTTTTAGGGTAGATGAAATGTCTTTTTATAAATTTGTTTAATTGTGTTTTAAAGCACAACGCTGCCTCCTCTTCAGTTACATCTTTGCATTTGTCGAATTTAGGGTAATGGCTGATAAGGTTGCCGTTAGGATCTTTTAGTTGAGCATAGCTAATAATAGTGAAGAACGTAGCTAAAAGTGTAAAGATTAGATTTTTCATAATAAAATGAATGGTAATAGGGTTTGATAAAAGGTTGTATAATTAAAAAAGTCAGTAGTAAGGAGTCCTCACTACTGACTTTATATTTTGTTAATTTAATTAGTTAGAAAGAGTAAAGTTGATAGGGTAAGCGAACGTTACAGGGGTAGGTTTACCGCGTTGTTTACCAGGAATCAATTTAGGGATAGACTTGATAATGCGTTTAGCTTCTTCTTCAAGTAATTTGTCTGTACCACGAACACCAAGGATAGATACAGTACCATCAGTATTGATACGGAAACTCACATTCACACGTCCTTGGATACCCATTTCAAGAGCAGCAGGTGGATATTTGAAAGTGTTTTTCACGTGTTTGTCCAAGTTTTCTTTGAAGCATTGCATTTGTTTGTCTTTAGGAACATTTTTGCAAACTTCAAACATTGGTTTATCTTCAATCACAGCAAAAGGTACATCAATAGCTACTTCTTCTTCTTGAGGAGTTTCAATTTTTTGTACAGCTACTACTTCTTCTTTTTTACTGGTTTCAGTACTAGCGATAATTTCGTCCTTGATATCAGTTTTGTTGTCTACCACTTTCACTTCTTCTACAACAGCAGGAGCTGGTGGAGGTGGTGGTGGCGGTGGAGTATCAGGGTTCTCCATTACGAATTGTTCTTGTTCTTCGTCGAGATTTTTGTCGGCATCGGATAAGGTAACTTTATCTGGACCTTTGTCTTCGCGAGTGTATTCAAAAGCGAAAAGAGAGAGTCCAGAAACAAGAGCAAATCCTATTGCGAAGAACAATCCACTGCTTTTAGCCAAATCGGCTTTTGGATTTTTTTTAGGTTGCATAATGATTTTCTTTTTAAAAGGTTACTAAATATACTTGAAAGAAATTATTTAAATAATTCTTTATATTTTGCTATAAATAATAGAGCAACAATTGTGCCAAATGCGTTGAAAAGCATATCTATAGGGTCTGCACTACGGGTGGTGGTGAGCGCACCTTGCAAAAACTCCATTGTAGCCCCTAATACAAGGGCAGTAATAAACGCCCATAGGTATACTTTTTTTATAGATTGTACCCATTGAGTTTCTTTGCCAAAAGAAAGTACAAACAAGCTGGTATAACCAAAATAAAACCCAAAATGCGCAATCTTATCAGCATAAGGAATACGTGGAGGTTGGGGTATTTCGTTAGAGGAGATGAGACTTAAGCTGATAACTGCTATTGTCCAAATCACCCATAATAGCGTGTATTTATGAGTTTTAAGCATTGATAAGTTTTTGATAATCACTTGCTGAGAGCAGGCTATCCCATTCTTCTGGTGTTGTGATTTTTATTTGTATCATCCAGCCCTCACCATAAGGGTTGGCATTTACCATTTCAGGTTTTTTAACTAAGGCTTCGTGAAAGCTGAGTACTTCACCACTCATCGGCATAAAGAGGTCTGAGGTAGTTTTGATAGCTTCAACAGTGCCAAAGATAGTGTCTTTAGCTAAGGTATCACCTATAGTTTCTACTTCAACATACACAATATCACTGAGTTGCTGTTGAGCAAAATCGGTGATGCCCACTGTAGCAATATCGCCTTCAAGGCGTGCCCAAATATGGTCGGGGGTGTATTTTAGTTCAGGAGGAAACTCCATAAAAGTAATATTTTTTTAAAAACGAGCCAAAGGTAATATGTTTTTTTTAAACTGCCAAATTTTTCTTAAAAAAGTTTCTAAAAGGAAAGAAAGAGGCTAGTAAAAATGTCCTAAAAAAGAAAAAATATGCAGCACCTTAAACTAAAATTGTTATTCGTACTTATCAATTGTTCATTGTCAATTATTTTACTATCTTTGTCCCCAAAAAAATAACGTTATGAAAAACAAAGCTCTTACATCATTCATTTTTTTAATGTTTGTTGGTGGACTTTCTGCTCAAAATAAAGATTTAGTGGGAAGTTATAAAGGTAGAGGAGGAGGAATTTTTCTCTTTCCTAACAAAATGTTTGCGCTATATGGGTATATGACTATGATTCCAGGTACTTATGAAGTGCTTCCCGATGGAATGGTACTCTTTAAACCTAAGAAGAGTCCTCTCTTTTTAGTTTATGGCAATCACAACAAAAACTTAAAACCTGATGAGGTACGTATTCGATTTGCTAACTTTGAAGATGGAAAAAATTATCTTCAGTATGAGAACGGCAAAACGTTCTCGGTGTTCAATGAGAATCCTAATTGTTTACCAAGTCGTTACGTACATACATTCAGTAAAAAAGAGATAGGCAATAGCCTAACACTTATTGCTGATTTTTCAAATGAGTTGCCTTTGCTAACGCAAGGACTTAAAAATACAGCTCGTTTTACTTTGAATGACAATAATGATTTTCTCATTTGGTATGGCGAGCGTTCTCATTATCAACTTGATGGAGCAGGAGCTTTGGTAGAAAAAGAAGGGCATACTTGTTTGATTTTTATCAATATGAGAACACTTGAACAGAATCAAGAAGCTGTAAAAAGTATTAAAAAGCAAATAAAAAAAATACCTATAGAGGAACTTAGTGAATTCGCCTTTGCTAAAGAAGACGAGGATGAAGTTGATAAAGAGCTGGAAGAAATGCTTCGATTTGATGTATTAAACGATCCTCAAGCAATGTATATGGAGCTTAAAGATGAGACAGTTTCGTCTAATATTGAAGACTCTTTTTTGCAGTATGACGCCTCTAAAAATGTTTATAAAGATCCTTATAACAATATTGAGTATCACAAGTTTAAAATATTAGAACTGCAACAAAGTACTACAGATCTTAAAAAGCTGAAAATAGAGCCTCAAACTATTTTTCACTACCAGTGTGAGCAACCTTCAGAACGCCGAATTTATGGCGAAGCAAATTAAATTTGTTCATTGTTGATTGTCAATTGTTAATTAATTCATATCTTTGCCCTCTGAAAATAAACCAAATTAATAGTTAAGTCTATGGAATATTTAGATTTTGAACAGCCAATCAAAGAGTTAGAAGAACAAATGCAAAAGTGTCAAACCATTGGGAATGAAAGTGATGTGGATATGACCGACGCTTGCAAAAAAATAGAAAAAAAACTCAACCAAGTAAAAAAAGAGATTTACGGTAACCTCACAGCTTGGCAACGAGTACAAATCTCTCGCCATCTTGAGCGTCCTTATACCTTGGATTATATTAAGGCGCTTGCTGGTGATACATTCTTAGAATTACACGGCGATCGCAATGTGAAAGACGATAAAGCGATGATAGGAGGCTTTGGCAAAATAGATAATCAAAGTTTTTTGTTTATTGGTCAGCAAAAAGGCTCAAACACAAAAATGCGCCAATATCGCAATTTTGGTATGGCTAATCCTGAAGGCTACCGCAAAGCCCTCCGTTTGATGAAACAAGCCGAAAAATTTAATATTCCTGTAGTGTGCTTTGTGGATACCCCAGGCGCTTTCCCAGGTATTGAAGCCGAAGAACGCGGACAAGGGGAAGCTATTGCGCGTAACCTCTTGGAAATGTCGCGACTCAAAGTGCCTACTATCGTGTTTATCATAGGTGAAGGTGCCTCAGGAGGTGCCTTAGGTATCGGTATTGGCGATAAGGTATATATGCTTGAAAATACTTGGTATTCAGTAATATCACCAGAATCTTGCTCTTCTATTTTATGGCGTAGTTGGGAGTATAAAAAAGAGGCTGCCGAAGCCCTCAAACTCACCGCTCCCGATATGAAAAAACTCAAACTCATCGACGAAATCATCAAAGAACCTCTTGGAGGAGCTCATCACGATCGCGAAGCTATATTCAAGACCGTGCGTAAGGTGATTCTCGACGCCTATAAAGAACTCAAAAAACTTCCTGCCGACCGCTTAGTTGAAAAGCGTATGAATAAATATCTCAATATGGGAGTGTATAAGGAGTAGTAAAAAAGCTAAAAATATGACTACAGCAGTTTTACAAAATGATTTGTATTCATCATTTGGTGTGATTAATTCATTTCCTATAAGTGAATATCAACACACTAACTATAATGATTATGCCTTATCAGTATTAGAAAGAACAGATAAAAAATTAGATAGTTATATTTCTAATTTTTGGAAAATACCTTTTATTCAAAAAGAAGTGGACTACAATGCTCTTGTTGATAGTTTACCCTTATTTGATACTCTTAGAGATATGACCTTGCAAACAGACATTTCAGATGTAATACGTCAGTCAGCGCTTCATATACTAAATAAGGCTTTAGAATACAGGACAATGCTCATTGATTATTTTCAAGAGAGAGAAATATTTTTGAGCAATGCTAAACGTATGGCTGCACCAGTGATAGAAAAGTATTTAGAAAATGAAGTGTAGACAGGGTGATATTATTAAAAGGGTAGGAAGTATCAAACGAACTTATTTATTAGAAATCCAACAGAAAATCATACAATCTATTTTTTAAGAATGATGAAACACTTATTTCTTTTGTGTATTAGTCTATTGCTGTCTATATCTGTATATGGGCAAAAAGAGGTGTATGAAGCTCGGCTTGAGCAATACAAAAGTAAAAAAGAGAAAATCACTTCTCATTCTAAAGAAGTTTCTGATAGATTTGTTTATTATGAACTTGTTAAAAAAATAGACTATAGTCAGTTTATGAGTTCTTATGAACTTTTGCCCATTAATACAAAAGGAATTAAGGTGATTCAAGTAAAATGCAATGGAAAAAATAGTCGAACTATCTATCTTAATGAAAAGGGGCAACTTATTAAAACAAGGTCTTTTTTTGAAGATGGTGAGGAGTCATCAATAAATGAATATGTTTATGAAAATGGATTATTGTGCAAAAAGATAGAAAAATCAAATAAGGGTGCTATAGATGAAACCTTGTATGCTTATAATGATAATGAGATTTTTGCAAAAGCTACATCCAAAGATAATCCGCCTTTTGGGAATTATTACAATTGTAATTACGCACAACTCAAAGATGATTTTTTAGATATATATGTTGTGATACTTTCAGCTTATAATCACTCGGTGATTGAAAGAGCAACTGTTATCAAGCAAGGAAATCTTATTGTTAATAAAGAATTAGATCTTACTATTCATCTTTCAAGGACTAAGAACTATTTACCGATCACTTATAAATACAAAAGTAAGGAAGGTAAAATAATAGCAAAACAGCCTACTCTTTGGGAAAATATTTTTGAAGGAGAAAAAACAGAGTATCATTGGGATAACAACCGGCGTATTAGCAAAATTGTAGTTACTGAAGGAAAAGAGAAAACAGTTTATACGTATGAGTATGAAATGTATTAAACTTATGAAACACTTACTTTTTTTATGTCTTACCGTCTTAATGTTAGTGCCTGCTCACGCCCAAAACGACGATGAAAACAATAATTTTATAGCAGCAGGACAACCTATTTTTATTATTGTAATAGGAGAATATTGTGGTATTCCTAACAATCTTGGCACACGTGAAGAAGCTGAGTTAGCAAAGAATTTCAAATCTTTAAACCCCAAAATACGTTACGCTTGGATCAGTACACAGCCTTTAACTTTTGATAATTACAAACACTCTACTATTCATTTTGATAATGAAGAGGGTAAAGGCTGTGTGCGAGTGGTTTATTGGGATGGTAAAAAAAGTTCTACTCCCTTACTGTACAATGATTTAGTAGGGGCTACTGAATATTTTTCACCTAAACTACTCAAAAAGAAAGTTGAATCAAGCTATTATACCGAATTTCAAAAACGTTTAAAGCACTTTCAACAGAAAAAAGAACATCTTACATCGCGCTCCAAAGAAGTATCAGATAGATATGTGAAAGATGTGTTGATCAATCAAGCCTTGATGCTCTCTCCTGTTTTTTCTTTAAATTTGAAAAATGTCAAGCGCATTACATTAAAAGAAAACAAACAAGTGCAAATGCGACTCTGTCTCAATGAACAAGGATTACTATCTCGTATAGAGCGACAAGATGGCGAAGTATATATGGAATGTAAATATGAAGACGGATTATTGCGAGAACTCGTAGAATATCAGTCAGATGCAGAACCTCTCACTACTACTCAATATCTGTATAACGACAATGAAATTTTTAAGAAAGTTGTAAAAGAGGAAACACCTCCGTATGACGGTAAGCATTTCTATTATAGTTGTGATTATTACCAATTGCAAGATGATTTTTTAAATTGCTATAGAACAAATTTTTCCACCGATACTTGGTCAATTTATGAAAACATAATCAAACGTGAAGGTAATAAAATTATTGATGAAGATGACCTAAATAAAACGGTATACACACTTTCTAATACTAAAAATCACCTACCTATCACTATAACTTTTGGTAAAGAAGATGGTGAAAGAGGTCAAGGAAAGTTTATCCAAAAAAATCCCCTTCTTTGGGTTTTTGAAAGTTATAACCAAACAAATAAATTCCATTGGGATAAACAAGGACGTGTAATAAAAATAGAATCTAAACGTAAGGATATGGAAGATTCAGAAGATGTTACCTACTATTTCCAATATGAAATGTATTAACTAACCACTAACTATTAATCATTAAACATTAATCATTAAAAAAGATGTTATCAGAACAAGAAATCATTCGTAGAGAAAAACTCTCTAAATTGAAAGAATTAGGGATTAATCCATATCCCGCTCCATTATATCCTGTCGATACTACCTCTAAGGATGTAGCCGACCGTTATGAAGAAGGCAAGCAAGTAGTGGTTGCTGGTAGGTTGATGTCCTTGCGCGTACAAGGAAAAGCCTCGTTTGCTACTTTGCAAGACAGCGAGGGCACAATGCAGTTGTATTTCAATCGCGATGAGATGTGCCCTGGGGAAGACAAAACGCTCTACAATGAGGTGTTTAAAAAACTCCTCGATTTAGGCGACTTTATAGGGGTAGAAGGTTATTTATTCATCACCAAGATGGGTGAAAAAACAGTAGCCGTTAAGAATTTTACCCTCTTATCTAAAGTATTGCGCCCTCTGCCAATGCCAAAAGTAGATGCCGATGGCAAAGTGCACGATGCCTTTACCGACCCTGAACAACGCTACCGTATGCGCTATGTAGATTTGGTAGTAAATCCACACGTGAAAGAGGTGTTTATCAAACGTACAAAGCTGTTCAATGCGATGCGCCAGTTTTTTAATGAGGCAGGTTATTTGGAAGTAGAAACACCTATATTGCAAGCTATACCAGGGGGAGCTAGCGCGCGTCCGTTTATCACTCACCACAATGCGTTGGACATTCCGCTCTATATGCGTATTGCCAATGAACTCTATCTAAAACGTCTTATTGTGGGTGGTTTTGATGGAGTGTATGAGTTTTCTAAAAACTTCCGTAACGAGGGAATGGATAGAACTCATAACCCAGAATTTACTGCGATGGAAATCTATGTGGCTTATAAAGATTACCACTGGATGATGAACTTCACCGAGCGTTTGATCGAACATTGCGCTATGGCAGTAAATGGCACTACTAAGGCTACTTTTGGAGCTCATACAGTAGATTTCAAAGCACCATATCCACGTGTTACAATGACCGAGGCTATCAAGCAATTTACAGGTTTTGATATCACAGGGAAAACAGAAGAAGAACTAAGAGCCTTTGCACATTCTATTGGTATTGCAGTAGATGAAACAATGGGCAAAGGCAAGCTCATAGATGAGATATTTGGCGAGAAATGTGAAGGCAACTTTATTCAGCCTACATTCATCACCGATTACCCGAAAGAGATGTCCCCTCTTACCAAAGAACACCGTGACAATCCTGCACTTACTGAGCGTTTTGAACTAATGGTATGTGGTAAAGAGATTGCTAATGCCTACTCTGAGCTCAACGACCCTATCGACCAGCGCGAGCGCTTTGAAGAGCAATTGCGACTCTCAGAAAAAGGTGATGATGAGGCTATGTTCATCGACCAAGATTTCTTACGCGCTCTTGAATATGGTATGCCTCCTACCTCAGGTTTAGGTATAGGTATGGATAGATTGATTATGTTCCTAACCAATAATGAGAGCATACAAGAAGTACTTTTCTTCCCACAAATGCGTCCTGAAAAGAAAGGGGTAGAGTTGTCAGAAGATGAAAAAGTAGTGTTTGAATTGCTAAAAACATCAGAAAAACTTCTTTTAGATGCTCTTAAAACACAAACAGCTTTCTCTAACAAGAAATGGGATAAAGCTATCAAAGGACTTACTAGCAAGAAAGTTGCTAAAGTAGTAAAAGAAGGAGAAGAACTGTTCGTAGAATTAGCAAATTAGTCAATTTGTCAATTAGCAAATTATAGATGCCAAAGGTTGTGTTATAATCTTTGGCATTTTCTTTTAAAAAATATAGTAATGAATATCACCGAGAAATTAGCCTATAAAGAAAGACTCATCACGCGAGCTAAAATGATTTTAGCACAAGGAAGATACCCTGCTGAACTCCTTGAACAGATTAAAGACGAACGTTTGCTCAAAGAGGTAATGAAAGAAATGATGCCCTCAGCAGGAACAGCTTATGAGCTTTTAAACGATGAAGAGAAACAACAACGTGATCGTTTGTTGGCTCTAAATATAAAGTTTAGAGATTATTTATACGGTTTTATGTTGTGCAAAAATATAGGTTATTTACTTTTGATAACAGCCTTATTGGTAGGTATTAGTGCTGTGATGCAATTCAACAACAATGGTATTTTTGGTGTGTTGAGCTTGCTAAACGGCGCTTTGCTGTTGTATTTGGCAACAAAGAAAAAGGAGTTGTTACATTATCACTGGCAGTTATTTTGTGCATTTCTTCTGTTTTATATTATAGAACTAATAGTATGGCAATTCCCCTCTCCTTTTTTGTATTTTATTGATAACGATGTGCTTTCTTCAAGATATCAAGCAAAAATAAAGTTGGCAAATTTAGCAACTCCATTGGTTTATGAAGGGGTAAGGTTAGCAGCGCTTTTAGGAATTTATAAAGGGTTGAAAAGAATCAACGAATTTTTCAATTGTCAATCGAAAAATCATCTACTACTTTTGTAGAATCCAAAGAAAGCAATATAACCATAGCACGCTACTAAGGTGAGAAATGCTAAGCTAAACCCTATGCGATCAGTGAAGAAACCAAATAGGATAGGCACTAATCCGCCGCCTACAATCATAGTACATAATAGTCCAGAAGCCTGAGCTTTCAATTCGTCAATCCCTTCAGAAGCTAAAGCAAAAATAGTAGGAAACATAATAGAATTGAAGAATCCTAGCAATAATAGGCTCAGCATCGAGAAAAGCCCTCCTGTATTGATGGCTATCAAAATGAGTACAACGTTACATAAGCCAACAATCATCAGCATTTTAGCTGGAGACAAGTGTCTACTAAGTTGTGCTCCTATAAATCTTCCTACCATAGCACCTCCCCAATAGAAACACAAAAATATGGCAACCATAGCCTTAGGATCGGCATTGATAAGGTCTGGTTTGTTAAAAATGATTCCCAAAGCTTTCCACATAGGTCCTCCTATAGGGCATTGTGATATTTCAGACATATTTATTTCTACCAAATAGTTGATAGCAAAACTTCCTATAGCTACTTCAGCTCCTACATATAGAAAAATAGCAATAGCTCCTAAAAGTAAAGGCGTTCTTTTTAACAATGAAAAATAACTTTTTCTATCAACCACCTCTTCTTCTGTGGTGTGACAAGGTAGTTGTGCAATGCCAAATACAACAGCTAAAGCAATCACTATAAGTGAAATATATAAAAAAGGAGTTTGTATAGTTAGTGCTTCCGATTGTAGATACATATTTCGTTCTAAAGGATCTAACGATCGTATTTCACCAGACGTTTTTACTTCGTCTTTCAACAAGTAAACTGCCCCGATGATAGGTGCGAATGTAGTTCCTAAAGCGTTAAATGCTTGAGAGAAAGTGAGTCGGCTGTGAGTAGAATTTTCTTTGCCTAAAGCTGCAATATAAGGATTAGCGGCTACTTGTAAGAGGGTGATGCCACTTCCTAATACGAAAATAGCAATCATAAACGCCCAAAAAGAACGCATTTCGGCAGCGGGATAAAACAATAAACACCCTAAAGCTACAATAATGAGCCCTAAGGTAATACTGCGCTGGTATCCTATTTTGCTAAGCGTAACTCCCGCTGGAATTGAAAAGAGCAAATAAGGTAAAAAGAAAAAAAAGAGTATAAATCCTGCTTGAGCGTAATTGAGTTCAAAAATGTCTTTTAGATGAGGAACTAACAATTGTACTAATACAGTAATTCCACCAAATAAGAAAAATAAAATAGCAATAAACACAGACGCTCTAAAACATTTTTTGGTTTTATTCATTATTGGTCAATTTTTAGCCTGCAAATCTACACTTTATATTTAAAGAAACGTTAAAATTTAACAATATATTTTTGTTATAAATATAACTAATGATTGTAAGTTGTTTATTGTCAGAGATTTTAAGAATTTTTATTCTTCTGTTTAAGATTCCTAATTTACTTGTATATTTGTCGTTTGATAACTTGTTGATTACTTTGTTTATAAAAAAAGCGATAAAAATGTTTGTATTTCATAAAAAAGCACTAATTTTGCCCCTGAAATAAGAAGTGAAACAGCTTTTTGTTTTTTTAGTCACTTTGTGTATGAGCAATCTACTAACCGTCGGCTGAGAAACTAATTAACTAAATATAAATGAAAAGCTGGTTTTTAAATGTCGCAATTTTATTGCTCGCAACAATTACGTATGCCCAAAGTGGAACAGTAACGGGTGAAGTGATTGATGGTGAGTATAATGCACCTCTGATGGGGGCTAATGTATTGGTTAAGGGTACTACCCACGGTGTCTCCACCGATATGCAGGGTAAGTTTTCCTTAAATGTAAATGCCCCTACAGGCACCTTGGAGTTTTCATACCTCGGGTATGTAACCAAGACCGTTCCTTACAAATTAGTAAACGGTAAAGCACACATAAAGGTTACTCTTTCTACCGACCAACAGGCGTTGGGCGAAGTGGTGGTAACCGCTAAAAGTACACTGTTAGACATTGCTAAAGAACGTAAAACACCAGTAGCTGTCTCTACTATTCAAGCTACTGAAATTATCGAAAAATTGGGTACACGTGAACTTCCTGAAGTACTCAATCGTACGCCATCAGTATACGCCACTAAAGGTGGTGGAGGCTTCGGCGACTCTAAAATCAATATTCGAGGTTTTGATACCAAAAACATTGCTGTAATGGTAAATGGTATGCCTGTAAACGATATGGAAGGTGGTACTGTTTACTGGAGTAACTGGTCAGGTCTTGCCGATGTTACTTCAGCAATGCAAGTACAGCGTGGGCTTGGAGCTTCTAAGTTAGCAATAGCTTCAGTAGGAGGTACTATTAATGTGGTAACACGTGCTGCCGATATGTCCGAAGGAGGAACTGCTTACTTTAGCTATGGTAGTAACCAAGAGTATAAAGGATTAGTTGCTTACAATACAGGTAAGAGCCTTACAGGTTGGTCGGCTTCTGTGTTATTCAGTAAAAATGCCGGACGTAAATACGTAGATGGTACCAAGTTTGATGGCTATAGCTATTATTTTGCTTTAGGCTATGAACCTTCCGATAAACACAGTTTCCAGCTGATGTTTACAGGAGCTCCACAATGGCATCACCAACGCTCTAACAGTCCTTTGTTGTCTGATTATTTACGCTATGGCGATGGTGATGAACCTAATCGCAAATACAATTCAGATTGGGGATACTTAGATGGTGAAGAATATACTATTAAGAAAAATCTATATCACAAACCCGTAGCAATGCTCAACTGGGATTGGAAAATAAGTGAAAGTACTTCACTTAGTACCGTAGTATACGCTTCTTTAGGACGTGGTATGGGCACCAACTCTTTAGGAGAAGCTCACTCTTTCTCTTCAAAAACAGTGAGCGGTACTACATCTTACTCCCTTCAAAAACATTATTTAAATACACTTCGTACTGAAGAAGGTTTGATTGACTTTGACAAAGCAGTACAATATAACAAAGGTCAGGCAGTAAGTGGATTGGAGACTATGCAACACCCTGGTGAAGCAGGTAGAAGTGTAAGAGTAACCGACCCTAGCGGAAAATCAGCAGGCTCTGTAAACCAAGGTTTCATACGCAATGGTTCCGTGAACTCTCACGACTGGTATGGCTTCCTTACTAACTTGCAACACCAAATTAATGATAATTTTACAGCAAATATTGGGTTAGATGGTAGATACTATTATGGCTATCACCACCAAGTTGTTACTGATATGTTAGGAAATAACTCTTATGCCGACAATAAGAATAAGAATCTAAATAATCCTAATGTGGTAACCACCGTTGTTCCCGCTAATGTTTCTTGGAATCCGTTCCAAAAAACAGAGCCTTTAGAAAACCAAATAGGCTATAGCAATGATGGAGAAGTGAAATGGTTTGGTCTTTTTTCTCAATTTGAATACTCTGATGATCATTTCTCTGCTTTCATACAAGGAGCTACTTCGATACAGTCCTACCAGCGTATAGATAATTTTTTAAAACCAGGTACATTAGCTATTACAGGTAAACCTGAAACTGCTATGAGTACTAAAACAGGTTTCAAAGATATCGTAGGTTATAATATCAAAGGTGGTATAAATTACAATATCAACGAACATCACAATGTGTTTGCAAATGTAGGATATTACTCTAAACAACCATTGTTTGATGCTGTATATCCTAATTACCGAAACTTCTTAAACCCTTCTCTTACTAATGAAAAAATTTTTGGAGTAGAACTCGGTTACGGGTTTAAATCAAGTTTTTTGAATGTCAATTTGAACCTATATCACACTTCTTGGAAGGATCGTTATTTACGCAAATCTAATAACCTTAAAAATAATACAATTCGCGCTTATGCAAATATTTTAGGTATTGAAGAAATTCACCGAGGTATAGAACTTGAAGCGAATGCTAAAATCAATGATTATGTAAGGGTAAATGCTTCTCTTTCATTAGGTGATTGGTACTATAAAGGAGATGCTTCTGGTAATCTTACTAATGAAAGCAACGAAACTATCGATGATCAAGGAAATGTAGTACCAGCAGGTAGTGCTAGCCAAGTAAAACTTTTCTTAGACAAAGTGAAAGTAGGTTCTACCGCGCAAACAACTGCTTCTTTGGGTCTAACTATACTACCACCTATAAAAGGACTTAAATTCGATGTTGATTGGCGTTACGTAGATGATCTATATGCGAATTTAAATATTTCTAATTTCAATAAAAAAGTTGAAGCTGAAAAAGGTGCTCTCAAATTACCAAGTTATAATCTCTTTGATTTAGGAGCTTCTTATAAATGGCAACTTACCGATAAGCAACGTCTTACTTTCTCAGTACAAGCTTATAATGTACTTGATACTTACTATATTTCAGAGTCTTATACAAGTATCCACACTACTAATGGCAGTAAAACTTATCAAGATATTGATGTAAGAAACCAAGTATACTTCGGTGACGGTCGTACCTTTAGCTTCGGCGTACGATACAACTTCTAATAAGTTGAAAAATAAAAGATAAGATTTCAAAAGGCTGTCCTACTCGGGCAGCCTCTTTTCAATTGATAAATAGTAAATTAGCAAATTGATAAATTTTTCGTACCTTTGCACCATTCTAAATTATTAATTGTTAATTGAAAAATATGTTGCTATTCGCAAAAAAATATAAATCTATCTATGAAGTCTTTGAGACTTATATGCACTCATCTAACTACGAAGATATCGATTTCGTGTTTGATGTAGTGAACTACTTTCGCCGCAAAAGTAAAGATAAAAAATCTCCTCTCAATATCGATGAGCTCATCTCCGAAATAAAACACGAACCCGATCGCATCGCTTTCTTCCGAGAAAAACTCCACAATGTATTTGCTAACAAACAAAAAACACTTCTATTCACTGATGCTGGCTTACTCAATAGTGTTTCTTTTTTCAAAGAATTACGCCGCCGCATCAGCCGTCAGCTCCTGCCCGACCAGCCTTCTCAAGAGAATATCCAATATGTACTAAACCAAATTTTTTATCGACCTTCCGATGCTAAATGGGTGTTGCAAATCCCGTTAGACAATTGGAAGGAACTTTTTGATATCCTCTCTGTCAATACTTTTTATGAAGATACAGAGCGCAAAGCTACCTCTAAACAAATCCTTTTAGCGATAATGATTCTCTCACAACGTATGGGAGGACTCGCTCTACAAACCGATGTACACCGTATGGTGCCTGAGTATGCTCATTTAAACAGCCCCTTTATCGCGCTCGACGACGAACTAAATCAACTCGCACGTACTCTCGCTAAAGAAAATAAATCTTATCTCTATATACAAGAACACGAATTAGACTATAAACAACTCAATATCTTAGCTGCCCAGTGTGAAGATTTTGTGAACAAAGCCGATGCTAACGCCGAAAAATATGGGGTAACCTTTAGTGTGAACCAAACACTTTTGCTCATCCGTCAGCAGATTAAACGCATCAAACGTCTTTATAACTACTTGTTTATAAAAAAAGAAGTCGACAAGCGCGAAAAAGCAATTGCTTTCTACTTAGATATGGTAAAAACCAACTCTAAGAAAAACAATATTCGCAAACTGATAGACGATAGTGTTTACAACATTACCTACGAGATTACAAATCATACCGGTAAAACAGGGGAACACTACATCACTTCTACAGGTAAGGAGTATTTCAAAATGCTCAAAACGGCTTTATGGGGAGGAGTAATTGTGAGTTTTATGTGTTTGGTAAAACTCTATATGTCTATGGTACCTGACCAAAGTGCGTTTTTCCGCGCTTTAAACTATAGTTTTAACTACGCTATTGGTTTTGTGCTTATTTACCTCACAGGTTCTACTTTGGCTACCAAACAACCTGCAATGACCGCTTCTACCATTGCCAAAACCTTAGAGAACCTAAACGACAACAACGATAAACAAAAACGCCGTCAATATACTGAGTTCTCAGCACTCTTCACGCGTTTATTTCGTTCGCAGTTCATCGCTTTTGTAGGTAATGTGTTTGGAGCTTTCCCCATCTCGATGCTCTTAGTGATCGGAATGAGCTATTTAGAGGGCTATAATATTGCGACTAAAAAGAGTTTACATCTGTTAGAAGACCTTAATATATGGCATACACCCGTGTTCTTGCACGCTTGTATCGCTGGGGTCTTTCTCTTTCTATCGGGTATTATTGCGGGGAATGTAGCCAGCGTGAACAACTTCAACAACTTCTATTACCGCCTATCCGAACACCCTTTCCTCAAAGGATTTTTTGGTAAAGAACGTATGCAACGCATTGCCAATTGGATGCAAAAAAAATGGCCAAGTATTGTTTCAAATATTTGGTTTGGAGTGTTTATGGGAAGTGCTTGGGCAGTAGGTGAATTCTTCGGTTTACCTATCGATATACGCCACATCACCTTTGCCAGTGGTAATTTAGCTTACGGCTTGTACGGTATGAATTTTATCATCAGCTTAGAAAATATCTTTTGGTGTGTTTTAGGGATAGGCATTATCGGTTTGGGCAACTTTATTGTGAGTTTTGGTCTGTCACTATGGATAGCTTTACGCTCTCGTGAAGTTCCCGCTTCCGAACTTAAATACTTAGCACGTTGCGTGTGGAAAGCCTTCAAAGAACGCCCCAGAGCTTTTTTCTTCCCCGTAAGAAATAAAAAATCTTAACCTCCTAACACCTGATACCTGACCCCTAACCCCTACTCCGGCATTGCCTTCCACTGCTGGATATGGTAATTGTATAAAAATACAAATAGAAAAGCCCCAGCTAAAAGTTGGTAATAAAGTGATTGAGAAAAATGGTCGATATCTACTTTTAGCAAAGCAATGGTGAAAATAGCAGCAGGGAAGAGTAATAGGCTGAAACAAATGAGAATACCACTGTAGAGTTTGGGAAGCAAAGGTGCACCTATAACCGAGGCTATCGCTACAGCAAAGTAAGCGAATAGATATATCCATAAAACTAACTGAAAATCAATATCACCTACAATAGCAATTATAATGCATAACATTGCTAAAATAAGTGCTAAAACACTGGTGAAAACGATGGTGAGCAGGAAAGTTCGCAATTTGGTAATATACACACAGAAGATAATAAGTGCAATCCCTAAGGCAAAAAGTGAAAAAGGAGCTTTGGTGATAAACAAATGAATATCAATTAAATCACTATTCTCGATGCCTACAAAAGAAGAAGTACATAACACTCCTAAAGCGTATGATGCCGGCAAACCAATCACACTGAGAGTTACGAGAAAAAAGAGTACAAAAGTTCCAAACAACTTTAGCGGACTGTTAGGATAAAACCAATTAAAGGCATTGAACCTGTACAAATCCATCAGCCATTTCACAAAAAAGACAATAAGCCCAATGCGATAGATTTCAAACGGAAGTGCCCAAAAGTCTTCAGCAAATCCCATTCCTCCTCTGTTAGAAGCAATAAGTCCTAACAAAAAGAATAACAAATGCGCGCCAAGAGCTATTATTAGCATTGGCACTACTCGTGTACTCCAAATTAATGGATAATGTTCTAAAAGATACTTTTTCAATTGATAATCAACAATTAATAATTAGTAAAATCTGCCTCCTAAAACCTGACACCTAGCACCTATTCAGGCACTGCTCTCCATTGGTGCAGTATAGGAGCGTATAACAATATGAAAAGGAAATTAGACAAGAGTACCCCATAATTCAAAAGAGGCATATTGTCAAAAGTCTCTTCTTTGAAAATTAATAAGATAGCTCCGTAAAGGGCAGGGGTAAAGAACAGCAGTGAAAAGTTGATGAGAATCCCCGAAAACAGTTTGGGCATCGTTGCTAAATTAGTAACAACTACCAATATAGCAATGAAAGGAATTGCTACATACATCCAAACAACAAGTAAGAAAAACAAATTGGCATCAGAAAAAATACTGAATAAAAATGCCGACACCATCCCTAAAGCGAGTGATAATACCCCCGAAAATACAATTGTAAGCAATAAGCTTCTAACCTCAGTAATCCGTACACAAAGCACTAATAGTGAGATGAAAAGTGATGCGATGAGTAGCCCTTGCACAATAGTTCCTTCCTCAGCGCCATAAAACGGTCTATCAATCACAAGTAAGTGCGTTTTTTCACCTGCCATAAATGAAAGAGAGAAAGTGAGTACCGCAAATATAATTATAAAGTATTGTGTATATAAACCGAGTAACTTCAGCTGATTACTGGGGTAAAAATGTTTAAAAGCATTGTTTTTAGAGAGTTGCATTAGCCAAAAAACTAATAGCAAGATACTCACAATAAGGTGCAATAAAAAAGGAAGAGGGAAAAATTCTTCTCCTATGGTATAAACTCTTTCATATATACTGCCTTTATCAACGATATAGCCCAACAGAAAGAAAAAAACGTGTCCGCAAGCAGCTAGACCTAACATTGGCAACAACTTAGTGTTCCAAATCAACGGATAATTTTCTAATAAATATTTTTTCAATTTACAATTAATAATTAACAATTCATAATTTACACCCCTGACACCTGACACCTAACCTCTACTCCGGCATTGCCTTCCATCGTTTGATAACACTTGTGTAAAGTCCTATAAACACAAGTGAAAGCAGTATTCCAATTCCCCAAAGGATAAGTATTTTTATATCATTCTTAATATCATCTAAATAATATTCTATAAACTCCCACAAATTGTACCTATCTTCTATAATTACAAAAGTAATAACTATAGCAGGAAAAAAGCCAAATAGAGTGGCATTCATTGCGATGCCTCGGTATAGTTTCTTTTTAGATGTAATTGATAGGAAAACCACCGATAGATAGCTAATCCATAGCAGGGATAAAGCAGCAAATGTTTTGAATTTTATACTTGTGTCTACATATACAATAAGTGTTACTACTAAGGCAAGCAGCAAACACAACAATCCGCTAAATACAATAGAGAGTAACACTGTACGCAATGAGGTAATACGTACCGCAAAGAGTAATAATGTGAGTAAAAAAGCGATAATAATTATAAAGTTAATTTGCGCATCAAATTTTTCTATAAACACTCGCTCTTTTATAAGTGATGCATTATGAGCTATGTAATACTCTTCTCGCTGAGCTTCAGAAAATTGTTTCATTTCAGAATCGCTAATATACTCAGGATATTGTTGTAGCACACTGTGAAGGTAACTATCAGTATACCGCCAATATACTTTAGCTTTCTCACCTGTCATAAATGAAAAACCAGTACTGATAATCCCCAAAATAACAGCGAAATACACTACAAAACGCCAAAACAATTGCCAACGACTCACAGGGTAGAAACGATCAAAAGCATTGTTTCTAAACAAATAGATAAACCAACCTACCAATAACAAAACAATTATAATAAAGTTTAACAACATTGGTAAGCCATTAAACGAGTCCCCCCACGGGTAATACCCCTTACATAACTTTCCGTCGGTGAGCATTATAAATCCCAAAGCGAAAAAGACTAAATGAGATAAGAATATCAGTGGTAATAACAGTATCACCTGCGTATTCCAAATTGCTGGATAACGTTCTAATAAATATTTTTTCAATTGATAATGAGTGTTTTATAATTAATAACCTATACCTCCTAAAACCTAACACCTGACCCCTGACACTCTACTCCGGCATTGCCTTCCATCGTTTGATAATATTCGTATAAAGCCCTACAAACACAAATGAAAGCAGTATCCCTACTATTGAAATTATAAGTTCTCTTATATCGTACCAATAACTGTAATTCTTTTCTAAAAAATACCACCAATTATATCTCTCACAGATAGCTATTAGAGTAACAATTGTCATAGGCAAAAAACCAAATAGTGAAGTATTCATTGCAATACCTCGGTATTGTTTTTTGTTAGAGAAAATAGATAAAGCAATCACTGAAAGGTAAGTCAACCATAAGATTGTCAGCACTACATATACATCTCGTATTGCAAACATATTGCTCTCCAAAACCAATATGAGCACTAAGCCAAGCAGCAAGCACAACAAGCCACTGAAAACAATAGAGAGCAACACTGTACGCAATGAGGTGATACGTACTGTAAAAATCAATATAGTTAAAACAAAAGCAATAATGATTACAAGAAAAATTTCATCATCAAAATTTTCTATAAACACTTGTTTTTTTATTTGTGATGCATTATGAACTATGTGATATTCCTTTAGTTGATCATCAGATAATTGTTCCCTTTCAGAATCGCGAATATCCTCAGGGTATTGTCGTAATACACTATGAATGTAGCTATCGGTATACCGCCAGTATACTTTAGCTTTCTCACCTGCCATAAATGAAAAACTAGAACTTGTAATTCCGCCAATAACAGCAAAGTATACTACAAAACGCCAAAACAATTGCCAACGACTCACAGGGTAGAAACGCTCAAAAGCATTGTTTCTAAACAAATAAATAAGCCAACCTACTAATAGCAAAACAATTATAATAAAGTTTAACAACATAGGCAAGCCATTAAACAAGTTTCCCCACGGGTAATAGGAAATTCCTAACGTGCTATCAGTGAGCATTATAAATCCCAATCCAAAAAAGACTAAATGGGATAAGAGTATCAGTGGTAATAACAATACCACGTGTGTATTCCAAATTGCTGGATAACGTTCTAATAAATATTTTTTCAATTGATAATGAGTGTTTTATAATTAATAAGCTATACCCCCTAAAACCTAACACTTGTCCCCTGTCCCCTGACACCTGACACCTGAAACCTGACCTCTATTCCGGCATTGCTCTCCATCGTTTGATAACATTCGTATAAAGTCCTATAAATCCAATTGAAAGCAATATGCTACAGCTAAAAATGATAAGTTCCTCGAAGTTATGCCAGAGTGAATAATGAATATCATTATCATAATTCCTTCTAAAGTATCTCTTTTCTAAAAAGAAAAGAGTAGCTATTATGATAGGAAAGAAATCTAATATTGTGATATTCATAGCGATACCTCTCTGTAGTTTATTAGAGGAGGTAGTAGAGTATAAAAGTATTGAGAGATAGATAATCCATAAGAGAAAAAACAATATACTATCTTCTCCATAATTTTCAATATCCATAAATAATATGAATACTACTAACAGAGCGAATAATAAACATAACAATCCACTAAATAAAATAGTTAGCAATGCTGTACGTAATGAAGTGATACGTACTATAAAGAGCAACGATGTGAGTATAAAAACAGCTGTTTCTACCATTGTAATTTCCTCATTGAGCTCCATTACAAACAAGCGTTTCTTGATATCTTTAGCATTGTTAGCTATGTTGTATTCCCTTTGTTGTGCTTCAGGGAGTCTCTCTACATCTTCAAAGTTAAAATTTTTAGGGTATTGTTGTAATACATTGTGTATATAGCTGTCGGTATATCGCAAATGTACTTTAGCCGATTCACCTATTGTAAACGAAAGCCCTGAACTGAGTATGCCTCCCATAATAAAGAGATATATCACAAATTGCCTGAATAATTGCCACTCACTCACAGGATAAAAACGTTTAAAAGCATTATTCTTAAACAAACGAATGAACCATCCTACTAACATTAGTACAATGATAATAAAGCTCATCACCATAGGCAACCCTTCAAAATGGTTTTCCAAACCAAAAGAATAGTTGCTCATATTCTCATCGGTAATAGTAGCAAATCCCCACAAGAAAAAGAATAAGTGGATTGCAAGAATGAGAGGCAACGCCCATATTAAATGCGTATTCCAAATTGCTGGATAACGTTCTAATAAATATTTTTTCAATTGATAATGAGTGTTTTATAATTAATAACCTATACCTCCTAAAACCTAACACCTGTCCCCTGACACCTAACCTCTACTCTGGCATTGCTTTACACCTCTTGATAACTCCTGTATAAAGTCCTATAAAAAGTATGGTTAGCAATATACCAATATCCAAAAAAAGCAATTCTCGTAGGTTATCCCAAAACTTTCCATAATGGTCTTTTATAAAGTGCCACAAATAAAATTTATCCACAATGTCTGTAAAAATAACAGCTATTATAGGAAAAAAAGTGTAAATAGCATTATTTATAGCAATCTCTCTATATAGTTTGTTTTTAGAATTTACTGAAATGCCGAGTAGAACGAGGAAACTTGCGCATGTTATTGTGATAGAAGTGAACAAATCATTTTTATTGCCCACAAGATATAAAATAAGTAAACCTAACAAATGGATAAATAGAAGAAACAAACCTCCAAAAACAATAGCTAATAGCACTGTGCGCAATGAGGTGATGCGTACCGTGAAGAGCAACAATGTGAGTACAAAAACTATAACTGTAATAGTATTCAATTTGTCTTTTACTATTTCTATAAACGTATTGGTCTTCATATTCTTAGCATTTCGCGCGATAAAGAACTCATTTATTTGGTTTTTATTACTATATCGTACTTCTTCGTAAGAAGAGTCAAAATTCTCAGGATACTGTTGCAAAATACTATGGATATAGCTATCACTATACCGCCAATGAACTTTAGCTTTCTCACCTGCTATAAACGAAATATGAGTGCTTGTCATTCCAAAGATAATCACAAGGTACGCTACAAAACGCCCAAACAATTGCCAACGACTCACAGGGTAGAAACGCTCAAAAGCATTGTTTCTAAACAAATAAATAAGGCAACCTACCAATAACAAAACAATTATAATAAAGTTTAACAACATAGGTAAGCCATTATACAAGCTTCCCCACAGGTAATAGGAATTCCCTAACGTACTATCAGTGAGCATTATAAATCCCAATCCAAAAAAGACTAAATGGGATAAGAGTATTAATGGAAATAGCCACACAATCTGAATGTTCCAAATTGCTGGATAACGTTCTAATAAATATTTTTTCAATTGATAATGAGTGTTTTATAATTAATAACCTATACCTCCTAAAACCTAACACCTGTCCCCTGACACCTGACACCTATCCCCTAAAAACTAACTCACAAAGAAACGGCGGGTAGAAGCTGAAATATTTCGTATATAAGTAAGCTCTATTTTAGCTTTACCAAGAGCTTCTAACACAGTAGAATATTCTGTACCTTCAGCAAAATAAGCGATGTAAATACCTCCATTGTACTGCAATTTTTCAAGATTAAAAGTGCTAAATACTGCTAATAATTCCTCTCTGCTGTTAGTAGTGTCAATTTCTACGATGAGTGGGGTAGGGGTATCCTCTTGGGTAGTCTCAACATTTTCGCGGTATTGTCCATTTTTGAGGAAAATTACCTTGTCAGATATTTTTTCTACTTCAAAGAGTTGTTGAGAGCTCAATATCAAAGCGATAGGGTGATTTACTGAGTTAGCTATCATTTTGAGGTCTTCTAATATTACTTGTTGTGCCAATACATCTAAGTTCCCTAAAGGCTCATCTAAAAGCAATAATTCTGGCTGGCGTAATAGGGTACGCGCTAATTCAAAACGCATTTTATACCCCGATGATAGTGCATTCCAGTTTAGGTTGCGATATTTCCACAAACCTAAACGGGCAATCATTAGCAGAGTGCGTGGTTCGTTTTCTTCAGCGGGGATGCCATAGCACGCCAAAGTAAACTTGAGATTGTCTTTCAAACTACCATACCATTTGTCGGTGCGTTGGGGTATGTAAGCTAATTTAGTGCGTAAATCGTATTCATTAGTGGGCGTTTTTTTGAAGTAATAGGTTATTTCGCCCGAATTATAAGAGAGGTCGTGCGCTAAGATGCGCAAAAGGGTTGTTTTCCCATTGCCATTTTCACCTACTAAGCCATAAACTTGTCCTTTATTAATAGTAAGTGATACAGGACCTAATGAAAACATTCCCGAATTGTAGGTTTTTTTAATGTCTTTAGCAACAAGCACAGCTTTTTCAGTTATTACCTCCTCTACGGTGCATCGCCCTACTTCTTCAAGTAAGGCAGAAGCCTTTTCCGTAAGTTGATCCAACTCATTAGGATTGTTTTCCTTCCAGTTGGTAAGTTCTATAGCCTTTAGGTAGAGAGGCATTTGTTGTGTGTCGGCTACACAATCTAAGAGTTTGCGAAAGCCTAATTCAGTATCTTTTTGTGTAAAGAATTTAAGAGCGTTTTGTACGCGGAGTTGATGTTTTGTCATAAACGAATGGTTTGATGCGACAAAAGTAGTCAATAATTAGTAAATTAGCAAATTAACGATAAAAAAAATCACTTTCGTAACTTGTAATTCGCAATAATTTATTACCTTTGCGCTTATTAATTCTAAATTATAAAATTTTAATTGTAAGAATATGTCTCTAATAAAATCTATATCAGGCATTCGCGGTACTATAGGGGGAGTACCCGATGACAACTTAACCCCCATTGATGCTGTAAAATTTGCCGCTGCTTATGGCACTTGGCTCAAAAAACATATTTATAAAACCCGTGTGAAGGTGGTTGTAGGTCGCGATGCGCGTATTTCGGGTGAAATGGTGCAGAATCTCGTCCAATACACCCTTGTAGGTTTAGGAATTGATGTGGTAGATATAGGTTTGAGTACCACCCCTACCGTAGAAGTGGCGGTTACTATGGAACAAGCCGATGGCGGTATTATCCTCACTGCCAGTCATAATCCTAAACAGTGGAATGCCCTCAAATTGCTGAACAACAAAGGTGAGTTTCTCAACGCTCAGGAAGGCGAAGAAATCTTGCGCATTGCTGCTGCCAATGAGTTTACTTTTGCCGAAGTAGATGCTCTGGGGCATATCACTCACAACGATACTTATATACAACGCCATATCGACGCGGTGCTTTCACTCTTGCCATTGGCAACTTTGGAAGCTATTCGCAAACGCAAATTCAAAGTAGCGGTCGATGCTGTAAACTCTACCGGAGGTATCGCTATCCCACTTTTGTTAGAACGCTTGGGGGCTGAGGTGGTACCACTCTACTGTGAACCTAACGGTCAGTTCCCGCATAATCCCGAACCTCTTAAAGAACATCTTTCCGATATCTGTGCTAAGGTAGTGGAAGTAAAAGCCGATTTAGGGGTGGTGGTAGACCCCGATGTAGACCGCCTTGCGCTTATTACCGAAGAAGGCGAAATGTTTGGTGAAGAATATACCCTTGTTGCCTGCGCCGATTATTACCTCAGTAAAAAGAAAGGTAATGTGGTGTCAAACCTCTCCTCTTCACGTGCTTTGCGCGATATAGCCGAAAAACATGGGGTAGAATATGCTACGGCTGCTGTTGGTGAGGTGAATGTAGTAACCAAAATGAAAGAAGTAAATGCTGTGATAGGAGGTGAAGGCAATGGTGGTGTCATTTTCCCCGAATTGCATTATGGTCGTGATGCCTTAGTGGGGGTAGTGCTTTTCCTTTCTCTTTTGGTTGAAAAAGATACTACTGTGAGTGCTTTGCGTCGTAGTTATCCTGCTTATTTTATGAGCAAAAATAAAATCCAACTCACTAGCGGACTTAATCCGGACAAGGTGTTGCACGCAATGCAAGAAAAGTACGCACACGAGCAAATCACCACTATCGACGGACTTAAAATTGATTTTCCTTTCAGCTGGGTACACTTGCGCAAATCGAATACCGAGCCGATTATCCGCATCTATACTGAGGCTAAATCTCAGGCAGAAGCCGATGCTTTAGCCACTCGCTTTATGGAGGAAATGGCAGCGATTAGTTAAGGTTGATTGCTTGATAATCAGTTGTACTCTTTTAACACTACATTTCCTTTGTAAAATACCCGCCCAACTAGTCCGAATTGTCTGACTCGTCTAACTTGTCCAATAAAATAAATTTTAGTACTTAATCAATTGTTAGGTAGTCCCCTAAGGACTAACAATTAACCTCTAATAAACTAACATCTAATAACTGACAATATGAAACAAATTTTATTATTCTGCTTTCTGTTTATAGGAAGTCTCCACGCGCAAGAGTACGAAGTAACTGGTACTGTATCCGATACTTCAAACAGAGCTTTGCAATTCGTATCAGTAGTGATTAAAGGTACTGCTCAAGGAGTTACTACCAATAAAGAAGGTAAATACTCCATTAAGGTAAAGAAAGGAAAAACCTTGCAATTTGTTGCTATGGGCTATAAAACTCAAGAAGTCAAAATTACTGGGCAAAAAGTAATTGATATAGCTTTAGAAGAAATTTCCGAGATAGAAGAAACCGTATTAGTTGGCTATGCTCCTGTAAGGAAAGCATCTTTTGTTTCTTGTGCAGTAGCCGTAAAAAGTTACTCAGCAGGAAGACAACGAAAACGTAAACCCCAAGGGAGAAGACTAACCGAAACTTATAAAGCTATTGATGAGAATGGCTTTAAAAGCACTGCTACCGACCCTCTTACTACCTTTGCCGCCGATGTAGATAATGCTTCCTACAGCAATGTACGTCGTATGATCAATGATAAGCAAAAACCCGATAAAGATGCGGTGCGCATAGAGGAACTTATCAACTATTTTGACTATAACTATACTCCTCCAGCCGAAGGTAGTAAAACACCTCTCAATGCGACCACTACCCTAAGTAAATGTCCTTGGAATCCAGATAACTATTTGTTGCGTATCGGGTTGCAAGCAAAAAAAATAGACCTTACTAAAGCACCTCTTTCTAATATAGTGTTTTTGATAGATACCTCTGGCTCTATGTATTCACCCGACAAATTGCCCTTACTTAAAGAGTCGTTTAAGCTACTCTTGGAGAGCTTGCGACCTGAAGATAGGGTAGCGATTGTAGTCTATGCGGGAGCTGAAAGGGTAGCTTTGCCTTCTACACCTGCCAAAGAAAAAGATACAATTATTAAGGTTTTAGAAAACTTAGAAGCAGGTGGCTCTACCGCTGGAGGAGCTGGTATTCAAAAAGCCTATCAAATTGCCCGCGAGAACTTTATCGAAAAAGGAAACAACCGCATTATATTAGCTACCGATGGTGATTTTAATGTCGGTGTGCGCTCCGATGGCGAATTGAAACGCTTGGTAGAAAAAGAACGCCAAAGCGGAGTCTATATATCTGTATTGGGCTATGGTATGGGTAATTATCGCGATGATATGCTCGAAACTATAGCCAATAAAGGAAATGGTAATTATGCCTATATCGATAATATCGCCGAAGCAAAAAAAGTATTGGTGAATGAATTTGGTGGTACGCTCTACACCGTAGCCAAAGATGTGAAACTACAGTTAGAATTCAACCCCCAATATGTGAAACAATACCGCCAAATAGGCTATGAAAACCGTGCCTTAGCCAATGAAGACTTTAAAGATGATAGTAAAGATGCTGGCGAAATAGGTGCAGGACATACTGTAACAGTGCTCTATGAATTAGTGCCTGCTAAAGGAAAAACAACTGACGAGTTGCGCTACCAAAAGCAAAATACACAAGCTCATAAAGATGAACTCGCTTTCCTCAAAATACGCTATAAAGCCCCTTACATCAAACGCACTAAAAGCGTAGAAGAAAGCACTCCTATTCCTTTTACTCTCACCGACCTCGCCCAAACCGATGATGATTATCGCTTTGCCGCTGCTGTTGCCGAATGGGGAATGCTCCTAAGAAATTCTAAACACAAAACACAATCTTCTTATAATCAAGTACTTGAATTAGCCAAAAACGCTCTCGGTGAAGACAAAGAAGGCTACCGTAAAGAATTTATAGATTTAGTTGAGCTTTCCGAAAAAATAAAATAATAACCTAAATCCAAATAACTAATGGTATGAAACAAATTTTATTATTCTGCTTCCTATTTATAGGAAGCCTCTACGCACAAGAGTATGAAGTAACAGGAAAGGTTACTGATGTTTCTAACAATCCTTTACCTGGAGTTTCAGTACTCATCAAAGGAACTACCCAAGGAGTTTCTACTGATTTTGATGGTAAATACACTATCAAAGTAAAGAATGGTGATATCCTAGAGTTTTCTTCTTTAGGAATGAAAACCAAACAAGTGAAAGTTAATGGGCAAAAAGTCATCAATGTAGTTTTAGAAGAAGATAACGTTGCCCTTCAAGAAGTGGTGGTAACAAGTTATGAAACTGCAAAAAGACGAGACGTAACTAGTTCTTCTATACGTATAAGAGGTGCAGGAAGTGTTAGTGGAAATTATGGAACAAAAAACGGCTATACTTTAAATACTTCTCGCGAGACTTATAAAGCAATAGATGAAGGCGGCTTTAAGAAAACAGCGAAAGACCCCGTAACAACTTTCTCTGCCGATGTGGATAGAGCTTCTTATAGCAATGTGCGCCGTATGCTCAACTACGGACAAAAGCCTCATAAAGATGCTGTGCGCATAGAGGAGCTTATCAACTATTTTGATTATAACTATACACCTCCAGCCGAAGGTAGCAAAACACCTCTCAATGCTACAACAACGCTAAGTAGCTGTCCTTGGAATCCTGATAATTATCTGTTGCGCATTGGATTACAAGCAAAGAAAATAGATCTTACCAAAGCGCCACCTTCTAATATAGTGTTTCTAATAGATACCTCAGGTTCTATGGACGAGCCCAATAAAATGCCTCTACTCAAAGCATCGTTCAAATTGCTTTTGGATAACTTACGTCCAGAAGATAGGATAGCGATTGTAGTCTATGCAAGTCAAACAGGTATTGCTTTACCTTCTACTCCAGCGAAAGAAAAAGAGAAAATCTCCAAAGTGATAGACGATTTGGTAGCTAGTGGATCTACAGCAGGAGGAGCAGGATTACAAACTGCCTATGAAGTAGCCGAAAAAAACTTTTTGCCAAAAGGTAATAACCGTATTATCTTGGCTACCGATGGTGATTTCAACGTAGGAATTTCTTCACGTGATGAGTTGCAACGATTGGTAGAAGAGAAGCGCAACAATGGAATTTATATTTCGGTATTGGGCTATGGTATGGGAAATTACCGCGATGATATGGTAGAAACCATTGCCAACAAAGGAAATGGTAACTATGCTTATATCGATAATCTTACCGAAGCCAAAAAAGTATTGGTAAATGAATTTGGTGGTACACTTTACACCGTAGCCAAAGATGTGAAACTACAGTTAGAATTCAACCCTCAATACGTGAAAGAATACCGCTTGGTAGGCTATGAAAACCGCACTTTAGCCAATGAAGATTTTGAAGACGACAAGAAAGATGCTGGTGAGATAGGTGCAGGACATACTGTAACTGCTTTGTATGAATTGATACCTACCAAAGGAGCTACTACCGATGGGTTGCGTTATCAAAAACAAGTGAAAGAAGGATTTGCTAATGAATTAGCTTTCCTCAAAATACGTTATAAAGACCCTGTGGTAAAAGATGCTAAAAGCGTAGAAGAAAGCACTCCTATTCCTTTTACTCTCACCGACTTCACCCAAACCGATGATGATTATCGCTTTGCCGCCGCTGTTGCCGAATGGGGAATGCTCCTAAGAAATTCTAAATACAAAGCAAAATCCTCATATAAACAAGTAATAGATTTAGCTAAGAATGCGACTGGAAAAGATGAGGAGGGCTATCGCAAAGAGTTCATTCGCTTGGTCGAACTTTCCGAAAAAATAAAATAATAAACTAACCCCTGCCCCTAAAACGTAGTAAACTAACAAACAAACTAACAATAATGAAATATTCAATAACTTTAGGAATGTTTTTGCTTACAATGATTACAGCAAAATCCCAAACGCTCGCCGAGCGTGTTAATGCTAAAAATGCTACTTTAATTGATGTGCGTACCCCTGAAGAATTTGCTAAAGGTACAGCCGAAGGAGCAATTAATATCCCATTGGAAGAAATAGGAGCTCGATGGCAAGAATTAAGAGGAAAAGAGAATGTTGTACTCTTTTGTCGTCGAGGCATTCGTGCAGGCAAAGCACAAGATATTCTCAAGAAGCACAATATTACAGCCGTCAATGGCAAAACTGTAGAGCATATAAAATCTTTGCAAAAAGTAAATTTAGCCGATAAACTTACTTTCCGCAACGATAAACAAACTACCTATTTCGTAAAAGATGGTCAAAATGTGAGACAAGTAGCCATAGCTTTAGGTGAAGGAGCTGTACTAAAAAAACATACTACTAATATCCCTGCAACCCTTATTATGGTAAAAGGAACTGTGCGTTTTCTTATTAATGGTGAAGAAGTTGTACTCAAAGACCTCGATACCTATCAAATCCCTGTAGATGTAGAACACGAAGTGATAGGAGTTGAGAAAGAAAATATATTTATAGTAACCAAAGGAAATTAAGTTCAAGTAACAATAGGTAACAAGTAACAAAAACTACCCGTGAGCTCATACCTTTTGCAGAATTGAATACTCTGTTTAGAGTATGTTATGTAGGGGCGTTTTGCAAACGCCCCTACCAAATCATCAAATCATCAAATCGTTATCTGTCGCTCCCGCACCTCCCACTTTTCCAGATTGTCCCCTTCAGGGGCTAATTGCCAAATCATCACATCGCCAAATTATCTATGAGTCTCACTCCCTCAGCGTGTACCACTATAAAAGCGCGGTACTCTTTCCCTGCTTCTTTGGTAGTTGCGTGTTGCAAGGTATGAGCATCAGTAATAGTAAAATACTCTAAAGTAAAATCGGGTTCTTTGTTAAAAGTATCCACCACCCACGCTTCTACTTCAGCAGGAGTATGAGTAGCGAAACGCTCTTTGGCAGCGAGTAGGGTACGGTAAATGAAAGAAGCGCGATGTATCATAGCTTCACTTAGTAAAGCATTGCGTGAACTGAGGGCTAACCCTTCGCTATTGCGCACGATAGGGCAGGGGACGATAGTCACAGGTAAGCCTGTTTGTCGTACCATTTGCTGGATGATGAGCAGTTGTTGGTAGTCTTTTTCACCAAAGTAAGCTCTGTCGGGCATTACAATTTCGAAAAGTTTTTTAACAATCGTACCTACACCATCAAAATGCCCGGGTCGCGATGTGCCTTCCATTACTTTGTCTAATCCAGCAAAGTCAAATGGCTGAGCTACTACTTCATCGCCGTAAATATCGCTAACAGCAGGAGCAAAAATAATTACCTCTTTGCTATATTGGGCAATCTTATCAGCATCGGCTGTTAAGGTACGTGGATACTTCTCTAAATCGGTAGGATTGTTGAATTGTGTTGGGTTCACAAAAATACTCACAACGGCTATGTCGTTCTCTTCTTTAGCTTTTTTTACAAGCGATAAATGCCCGTCGTGTAAAGCACCCATAGTAGGTACTAAACCTATTGTTTTCCCTTGATTTCTAAGGGTTTCCATAAGTAAATGGAGTTCCTTTTGCTGTGTGTAAATCATCGATATAAAATCTTTTTTGGGTGCAAACTTATATAATTTTATGGATATGTGCATATTTTTTTGTACTTTTGTGCCTTCTAAGAGCAAAATAATTTAAAGAAATACTCTTTATGAAAGATAAAAAAGTACTCTACGTATCGTCTGAAGTATTGCCTTATTCACCTTATAGTGAATTAGCTAAAATGTCGTTTGAAGCCCCCAGAATGGTGAATGCTAACGGCGGTCAAATACGTATCTTTATGCCTAAATTTGGCAATATCAACGAACGCCGTCACCAGCTACACGAAGTGATACGCCTATCGGGTATGAATATTGTCATCAACGATATCGATGTACCTCTTATCATCAAAGTAGCTTCTATCCCTAAGGAACGCATACAAGTGTACTTTATTGATAATGACGAGTATTTCACACGTACTGGCACACTCTTTGATGAAGAAAACAATATGTATCCCGATAACGATGAGCGCTGTATCTTCTTCGCCAAAGGTATCGTCGAAACAGTGAAAAAACTCAATTGGTTACCCGATATCATCCACATACACGGCTGGGTGTCTGCTTTGTTACCTCTCTATTTGCGCACTTACTATAAAGATGAACCTATCTTTTCCGAAAGTAAAATCATTACCTCTGTGTTCGATAGTGATTACGATGGTGCTCTCGATTCTGCCTTAATCAACAAAGTAGCTTTTGATGGTATTAGCAAAAAAACAATCGACCCCCTCAAAAACCCTACTTACTACAACCTGATGCGCATCGCTATCAAGCACTCCGATGGCGTAATTGTAGTGAGTGAAAAGATGCCCGATGATTTCAAAACTTATCTCAAAAACTTGAGAAAACCAGTGATTTACAATAGCGATAAAGAAACCTTCCAAGAGTCTTACCGCGAATTTTACACTAAAATACTAAAGAAATAACAATAAACGAATGAATAACACTTACAAATTACTTTTTTCCCTCACTGTACTAACGCTTTTTAGCGCCTGCTCTTCCGACGATTTCAACGAAATAGATGGCGCACTCCTCAAAAATCCTAACTACGAAACCAGTGTCTTCACCCCTACTATTTCGGTGAACCAAATCAAACAAACTGCCGTACAAACCAATGGCTTAGGTGGATATTTGCTTGGGCAATACACTCAAGCGCCTTTTGGTACTAAATCAGCTACTATTGTAGCACAAGTAGGGCTCTCAACGGCTGCCCCTACTTTTGGTAGCAAAACTCAAGCGTTAGAAAATAGCGAAAACAAACCTGAAAACGAAAAAGTAACTAAGGCATTTTTGTACATTCCTTTCTTCAATCCTAATACTTCAAATAGTAAAGCTACCTATAGCCAAAATGCTGAATACCAATTAGATTCTATTTATGGCGACAAAAGTGCTTCTTTCCGTGTAGAAGTAAAAGAAACAAATTACTTCCTTAGTGATATAGGTACCGACCTGAAAGCTAAAGTCTATTATTCTAATAATACTGAAGTACTTACAAATTTAGGTAGTTCCATCGTTTCAGCTACTACTTCAGCTACTACTATTAGTAATAAAACGATTACACGCTTCCAGTTTGATGATCCTAAAACTACTACCGATGAGTCTAAAACAGTATACGATAATTTAGCTCCTGGATTGCGCATCCCCCTTAACACTACTTTCTTCCAAACAAAAATATTAGATAAGGAAGGAAGCAACGAATTGGCAAATGTAAACGACTTTAAAAAGTATTTTAAAGGGATACAAATCAGTACCTCTAACTTCTCTAAAGATGTGATGATGCTCCTCAATATAGCAAATGCCAAAATACAGTTAGAATATAGCTATACCGCTTATGTAAGTGGTAGCACTGCTACTAAAACACAATATAGCCGTTATGATTTGCCCCTCAATGGCATTGCTCTAAACCTTTTCAACAATGCTGGTGAAAGCCTTACCGATACTAGTAAAATCTATTTGAGTGGTGCTTTAGGGCAAACTGCTTCTATTACCATTTCAGATACCGATATTGCTCGCATCAAATCTGAAAAGTGGTTAGTTACCGATGCAAGTCTATTTTTCTATGTAGATAATAGTGTTACTTATACTAAAACCCCCGACCGCCTCTATATCTACAATGCTCAAACGGGCGCTGTATTAGCCGATTATCAGTACGACCCTACTGCTAATAACAATCAATCTTCCTATTCACACTTGGTGCACTTAGGTAGATTGCAAAAAGAAAACGGAGTAGGTAAATATTATCAACTGAGAATTACCAATCACATCCTCAATATGGTAACAAATAATACTACCAATGTTCCTTTAGCAATTGCTATAGGATCTAATATCAAGCAAACTGCTGTAGGTAGTTATAAAAGTGCAAGTGGTGATGGTAAAATAGCTAAAACAGCTCTCGCTACCCCCTTAGGCGTGGTGATTAAAGATATAAAATTGATTATCAATTACACCAAAGTAAAATAAGTATGGACTTAAGAGACCAACTTAAAAATCTTTTTCCTGATCATATAGAAGAGGAAACTCCTCAAGAAACTCCTTCTCCTATATGGTTGCAAGATGAGCCTTTGCTTTGTAAATACGAAAAGCGCAAAGGCAAACCCGTAACTGTAATCGAAGGTTACAATGGAGCAGATAGCGATTTCAAAATATTAGCAAAAGAGCTCAAAACATACCTTGGAGTAGGAGGAACAGTGAAAGACGACTCTATCCTCATACAAGGTGATTACCGCGATACTATTATGCAACTCCTTAAAGAAAAAGGATTAAAAGTAAAACGCGTAGGAGGTTAAAGATAATTAACAATTATAATATGAAATTATTAGAAGGAAAAACCGCTATTATCACTGGTGCTAGTCGTGGCATCGGTCGTGGTATAGCCGAAGTATTTGCCGCTCACGGAGCGAACATTGCTTTTTCATACAGCTCTTCAGTAGAAGCTGCAAAAACTTTAGAAAATGAATTAGCTGCACAAGGTGTAAAAGTGAAAGGCTACCAAAGTGATGCCTCTAACTTTGCTCAATCTCAAGAATTTGTCGATGCCGTTGTTGCTGAGTTTGGCACCGTTGATATCCTCGTAAACAACGCTGGTATCACTAAGGACAACCTACTGATGCGTATCAGTGAAGAGGATTTCGATAAAGTAATCGAAGTAAACCTCAAATCTGTGTTTAATATGACCAAAGCGGTACAACGTACTATGCTCAAACAGCGCAAAGGCTCTATTATCAATATGAGTAGCGTGGTAGGAGTGAAAGGTAATGCTGGTCAGTCTAACTATGCTGCCTCTAAAGCAGGAATTATCGGCTTTACTAAATCGATAGCCTTGGAATTAGGCTCTCGTAACATCCGCTGTAATGCCATTGCGCCAGGTTTTATCGAAACTGAAATGACTGCTGTACTCGATGAAAAAGTAGTACAAGGATGGCGTGATGCTATTCCTCTTAAACGTGGCGGACAGCCTGAAGATGTAGCCAATGCTTGCGTGTTTTTAGCCTCCGATATGTCTGCTTATATCACTGGGCAAGTACTCAATGTAGATGGCGGAATGCTCACATAATTTTGTTATTTCAGAAAAACTTTTTACTTTTGCCGAATGTTAATGAAAAAATATATCATCATCGGTCTGATCGGTGTGCTTTTTGCCTCCTGTGGTGAGTACCAAAAAGCCCTCAAATCTACAGATGGAAGTGTCAAATACATCGAAGCTGAAAAGCTCTATAAGGCTAAAAAATACAAAAAAGCGAATCGCCTTTTTGAACAAATAGCCTCCGAATATGCAGGAAAACCTCAAGGGGAACGCATCTACTATATGTATGGTGACGCTTGTTATCAACTCAAGCAGTACAGTTTAGCTTCCTATCAATTCGAACGTTTGCAGAAGCTGTACCCTCGTAGTGAAAAAGCTACCGAAGCTTCCTTTTTAGAAGCTAAATCACTATACTTAGAAACACCTAAGTATAGTGTAGATCAAACCTATACTTATCAGGCACTCGAAAAACTGCAGTACTTTTTGGATAGATATCCTAATAGTGAGTATACCAAAGAAGCTAACGAACTTACCTTAGATTTGGTAACGCGTTTAGAGAAAAAAGATTTTGAAATTGCCAAACAATACGATAAGATTCGTGACTATCAGGCAGCGATGAAATCATTAGATAATTTCTTGACCGATAATCCTGGAAGCCCTTTCAGAGAAGAAGCCTTGTACACCCGTTTGCACTCAGCTTATGAGTGGGCGATCAATAGTGTGGAAAGCAAAAAAGAAGAACGCCTCAATACAGCTAAAGAAGCCTACGACAACTTGTTGCGTGCTTACCCTGAAAGCAAATTCAAAAAGGAAGCTGAGAATATGCTCGTTAAAATTAATACATCACTAAAAAGTTTTACATCACAAAAATAATTACATTATGGATTTTAAAAAAATAGATGCTCCTACCTCTACGATTACTTACAACAAATCGGCTATAGAAGCACCTACTGGTAATATTTACGAGGCCATCTCTATTATTGCCAAACGTGCTAACCAAATAAACGCCGAAATTAAAAAAGAATTGGTAGAAAAGTTAGAGGCTTTCGCTACTAATAACGATAGCTTAGAGGAAATCTTTGAGAACAAAGAACAAATAGAAGTATCTCGTTTCTACGAGCGTTTGCCTAAACCTCAAGCCATCGCTGTAAAAGAATGGTTAGACGGTAAGGTATACTACCGTGAAACCGAATAAAAATGGGTATTTATAAATTGTTTGTTAGGCTTTAAGCAGTAAGCACTCGCTTGCCGTTTAAAGCCTTTTTCAATCTATTTTAATTATGAATATAGTACTTGGTGTCACAGCTGGAATTGCCGCCTATAAAACGCCTCAGTTAGTGCGCTTGCTCACTAAAAAAGGATACAATGTAAAGGTAATCCTTACCGAAAAAGCAAAGGAGTTCGTAACGCCTCTTACCCTTAGCACTGTGTCTAAAAATCCTGTGCTTACAAGCTTCTCATCTCCCGAGGGTAATTGGCATAGCCACGTGGAGTTAGCACTCTGGGCTGATACAATGCTCATCGCTCCTGCTACGGCTAATACCATTGCTAAAATGGCTCACGGGGTATGTGATAACTTACTATTGGCTACTTATTTCTCCGCTAAAGCACCCGTATTCATTGCTCCTGCAATGGATTTGGATATGTATGCCCACCCTACGGTTACCGAGAATTTAGCAAAATTAGCATCCTATGGTAATCACATTATTCCCGCAACTTATGGCGAACTTGCTAGCGGACTTGTAGGACAAGGACGTATGGCTGAACCCGAAGATATAGTGCTGTTTTTAGAGAATACACTCTCCAAAAATCTTCCTCTTAAGGGTAAAAAAATACTTATCACCGCTGGTCCTACTTATGAGGCTATCGACCCTGTGCGTTTTATAGGAAACTTCTCCTCTGGCAAAATGGGGATTGCTCTTGCTAATGAAGCCGTACAACAAGGTGCTGAAGTACATTTAGTGTTAGGACCATCTTCTGAAAAGAATATTCACTCACAAATACACTTGCATCGTGTGGTAAGCGCGCAGCAAATGTATGAAGCTGCTGTAACCGAATTCCCTACTTGTGATATCGCTATCCTCGCCGCAGCCGTCGCCGATTATACCCCCGAAACTGTAGCCCCCGAAAAAATTAAAAAGAAAGGTGGTAATCTCAGTCTTACCTTAGTGCCTACCGTCGATATATTAGCATCTTTAGGGAAAATCAAAACGAACCAGATACTCATAGGTTTCGCCTTAGAAACTGAAAATGAGGTAGCTAATGCCCAAGCTAAATTAGAGAAAAAGAACTTAAATGGCATTATACTCAACTCCTTGCGTGATGCAGGGGCGGGCTTTGGTACTGATACTAATAAAGTTACTTTTATTACTAAAAACGAGCAAAAAGCTTTTCCACTCCAACATAAATCTACAGTAGCTTTTAATATTTTAAAAGAATGCTTAAATATATGAAAAATATCACTCTGTTTTTGATCTTATTTGCAAGTATAACGTTGCAAGCTCAAAAAGTGCATTTGGATAGTGTACAAAGAAAACTCTTTGCTATAAATGGATATGACAGAGAGGGAAGCTATACTACTAAACAATACTATGACTCCTCCAAACGTAAACTTATTAAGGAATATTCTTTGATGATAAGAAAACCTTATGTTACAAAGTCTATTTATTTCTATGATAAACAAAATCAACTGGTTTTATATGAAGAATACACTCGAAATAAAGATAGTAATAAGTGGAAAAAAGTGAAAAAAGAAGAGTATGTGAATGATAAAGATAAGAAAATTACTTCTTCTTATAATGCTTTTAGAAATGAATGGATAAAAGAACGAAAAGAAGAACTTATCAAAAAAGGAAAGTTCTTCTTTTATACAAAATATGAATGTACTGAAGGCTCTAAATGGCAACCCAAAACCCAAAGTATATACTTACAGAATAAACAAAACAAAACTACTGAACTTACTCATTATAGTAGAGATGAAAATAAAAATCAGTGGTTGCCTCAAAAGAGAATCATAACAGTTTATGAGAATGATACTATAAAAAAATCAGAGTTAAAATCTACTTATAAAACTGATAAATGGGTTGAAGAAGCAAAATATGAATATGCTGAGGATACTATTGTTGGCGCTTATTCTATTTACAGTGAAATGCTTAATGGCAAATGGATTCCTAAAGAGAAAAACAGCACAAAATTAACTCTTAACCCTACAAAAATATCTCGTTTAAGACAAAAATGGAATGAAAAACAACAACAGTGGGAAAACGACTACCTTCTAGAAGAAAAATATAATGAAAATGATTGCTTGCAAGCGTATATTCATAGTAACTGGGATAAAGAAAAAGATGTTTTTGCAATGATAGAACAACAATCTTACCAGTATGATACTCATAAGAATATGACTGAAAAACTCTCTATTTTTAACGAAGTAAAAAAAGATAAAATAAAAACCGTAAACCAATACGACGCACAAAATAACCGCATACTCACTATTGATTATCGCTATAATTTTGACACTGATAACTGGGAAGAAGAGAATAAAATAATCTATGAGTATAACACTTCTATCTTGCGTAAATCAATAGTAGATGAAGGTGCATTAGGAACTGTAGGTTTTGATACTACTCACGCCCTCTTTAGTGCTACATTTTACGATAAACGGCAAGGAGAATATCAAAAACAATATGAACTGCATTTTTATTATAGTGAGATAAAAAAATAAAATATTCCACTCAATATTTTGTAATTCTATAAAAAAACAGTAGCTTTGTAATTTCTAACAATAAAAATATAAATAAATGAAAGCATACATCTTCCCTGGTCAAGGAGCCCAATTTGTAGGTATGGGGCTTGACTTATATGAAAAATCTGCTGAAGCCAAAGCGCTTTTTGAAGCGGCTAATGGCATTCTCGGATTCTCTATTACCGATATAATGTTCAGTGGTACCGATGAAGACCTTAAGCAAACTAAAGTTACCCAGCCTGCAATCTTCTTGCACTCAGTAATCCTTAGTAAGGTGCTCGGTAAAAATTTTGCTCCTCAAATGGTTGCAGGACATTCATTAGGTGAATTTTCTGCTTTAGTAGCCAATGGAACCCTCTCATTTGAAGATGGCTTGCAATTAGTAGCCAAACGTGCAGCTGCAATGCAAAAGGCTTGCGAATTACAACCTGGTACAATGGCTGCTGTATTGGGCTTAGAGGATGCCAAAGTGGAAGAACTTTGTGCAACAATTGATGGGATTGTAACTCCTGCCAACTATAATTGTCCAGGTCAGTTGGTGATTTCAGGCGAACTCAAAGCAGTAGAAGCGGCTTGTGAAAAGATGAAAGAAGCAGGCGCTAAGAAAGCTCTTATCTTATCTGTGAGTGGGGCTTTCCATTCTGTATTGATGAAACCTGCTGAAGAAGAATTAGCTGCAGCAATTGAGCAAACAGCATTCCACAAACCATTATGCCCTGTATATCAAAATGTAACCACTACAGCCATAAGCGATGAAAACGCTATCAAAACCAACCTTATCAAGCAACTTACCGCTCCTGTGAAATGGACACAAAGCGTACAACAAATGATTGCTGATGGCGCTACCGAATTTATTGAAGTAGGACCTGGTAAAGTACTACAAGGTTTGGTGAAAAAGATAAATAAAGAGGCTGTGGTAGCCTCGGCTGAACTATGATACAAGTAGAAAATTTACATAAATCTTTCAATGGAACTGAAGTGCTGAAAGGCATTTCCACTACATTCGAGAAAGGCAAAACAAACCTTATTATTGGACAAAGTGGTTCAGGAAAAACAGTATTCCTCAAATCACTCTTAGGACTCTTTACCCCCGATTCAGGTGACATTATCTACGATGGGGTGAAGTATGCCGATATGAAACGCAAAGAACAAGTAGCTCTACGCCAAAAAATGGGAATGGTATTTCAAGGTAGTGCCTTATTCGATTCGATGACGGTACTCGAAAATGTAATGTTTCCTTTGAAGATGTTTTCCCAAAAATCAGCTGATGAAATCCGTGAACGCGCTGATATAGTGCTCAGTAGGGTGAATTTGGTAAATGCCGAAAACAAATTACCGTCCGAAATTTCTGGAGGTATGCAAAAACGGGTGGCTATTGCTCGCGCTATTGTAAACAATCCTAACTACTTGTTCTGCGACGAACCTAACTCAGGTCTCGACCCTAAAACCTCTATCGTAATAGACAACCTTATTCAGGAAATTACTCAAGAGTTCAATATTACCACTGTTATCAACACTCACGATATGAACTCCGTAATGGAAATAGGGGCTAAGATTGTTTTCTTGAAAAATGGATACAAAGAGTGGGAAGGCTCTAAAGATACTATTTTCCGTACAGACAATGAAGCCGTTACCGATTTCGTGTATTCATCGGAACTCTTCAAAAAAGTGCGAAAGGCGTATTTGGAAGAACACGTCTAAATTACAACTCTTTTATCCGTATTTAGCAAATAATTACTATCTTTGCGCCCACTAAAAAACTTAAAAACAATTTTTTATAATGACAAAACACAAGTACACCAGATCGCAAACTAGTTTGCACCCTGAAATTATCGACCTATTGAACGACCAAGTAAGTAAAGAAGCTGAAGCAAGCTCTCTCTACTTAGCTATGGCTTCTTGGGCTGAATATAATGGCTACTCTCGCAGTGCCGAGTTCTTTTATGACCACGCTGTAGAAGAAAGAGATCATATGATGAAAATCTTCCGCTTCCTCAACGAAAATGGCGCACGTGCTTTTGCTCCTAAAGTAGGTGAGGTACAACAAGAATTTGATTCACTTAAAGAAGTTTACGAAAAAACTTTGGAACACGAAATCAAAGTTACTCAATCTATCTTCGCAATTTTCAAAAAAGCACGCCAAGTAGATGATTACGCTTCCGAAAACTTCTTGCAATGGTTCGTTCAAGAACAGTTAGAAGAAGAACGTTTGGTACACTCTATCCTCGACCTCTTCGAATTCTACAACGAGAACGATTCGCCTATAGCTCTCAAACTTATCGACGAACGTATTCCTTTAGACGAAAAATAATGATTTTAGTAACTGGCGGAACAGGGCTGATTGGCAGTTGCTTGCTTTTTTACCTTACTCAAAACAAGGCGCATAAAGTAAGGGCTATCTATCGTAATGCCCATTCGTTAGAGAAAGTCGAACAACTTTTTATACAACAATCCCCCAATGGAGCGGAACAATTCCGCTCTATTGAGTGGATACAAACCGATATAAGTAACATTCCTGCACTCGAACAAGCGTTTGCGAATGTTACTTTTGTTTTTCACTGTGCAGGCTTTATCTCTTTCCAACCTAAAGATTTTGCTCAGCTCATCAAAGTAAATGTCGAAGGAACGGCTAATATTGTAAACTTGTGTATTGACTTTAAGGTAAAAAAACTCTGTTATGTGAGCTCTGTAGCTACCCTTTCGGCTTTGCCTCACACACCTATTGACGAGGAAAACGATTGGAATAGTGAGGACAATAACACTGATTACGCTATCAGTAAGAACGGTGGCGAAATGGAGGTATGGCGTGGCTCGCAAGAAGGATTGCCAGTGGTTATTGTAAATCCTTCAGTGGTGTTGGCTGCTGATTTCTCCGAACAAGGCTCTGGCTTGTGGTTTAAAAAAGTAGCTGATGGACAGAAATATTATCCCACAGGGGGTACAGGTTTTGTCGCGGTAGACGATGTCGTACGCGCAATGATTGCCTTACAATTCTCCGAAGTTACGGGAGAACGCTTTGTGCTGAATACGGCTAACCTTACTTATCAATCACTTTTTGAGAAGATAGCCAAAGGATTAGGAGTGAAAGCTCCTACTAAAAAGATTTCTCATAAAGTATTGCGTCGTTTCGCGCGTTTAGACGGCTTTTTAAGTTTCTTGGGTATCAAAAAGCGAACCCTCACTCTCCAAACAGCTGATGCTCTCGGCTTAATAAGGACTTATAATGGCGATAAAATAAAAGAGTTTATCGATTTTCATTACAGCGACATTGATGAAGTAATCCAAGAGATTTGTCATAAAATAAAAACTACAACTCTCGGAAGCTCTCTATGATTAAAAAACTTTTAAAATATTTCCTAAAAACCCTACTCTTTGTGGTAGGTTTTGTAGTGCTCTATGGGGTGCTGTGCTTGTTGTTGCCATTAATTCCCATTTCTGCAGAAAAAACAACTGAACCCAAAACTATTACCATCTACCTTCTCTCTAACGGAATGCACACCGATTTGGTACTACCTACTCAAAATGAGTTTATAGATTGGACTACCAAAGTTTCTCCTGATGATACCAAAGGAAAAAAGAGAGGTGATTGGTTGGCTTTTGGTTGGGGTGACAAAGGCTTTTACCTTAATACCCCTACTTGGGCTGATTTAAAGTTCTCTACAGCAGTAAAAGCTGCTTTTTGGATGAGTGATTCGGCTATGCACACCACCTATTTAGGAGGTACAGAAGGATATGAAAAAGTAGCACAACTAAGTCTTACAGCTGCACAATACAAGCGTTTGGTAAGCTATATCGATCAGCAGTTCGACAAAGATGTACAAGGTAAATACATCCCTATACCCACCAATGCCGTTTATGGCACTACCGATGCTTTCTACGAAGCCAAAAGTACTTACAACTTTCTCTATACCTGCAATACTTGGGCAGACTATGGGCTTCGCGCTGCCGGACAAAAATACGCCCTCTGGACAGCCACCGATTCAGGAATATTTAGGCATTATAAATAATTAATAATTGAGAATTAACAACTTAATAATACGTCATTTGTCATTTGTCATTCGTCCTTTGCTTTTCCCCTTTGCTGTGCTTTACGGTCTTATTGTCCGTCTGCGCCATTGGTGCTACAATGTTGGCATTTTTAAAGTACATACCTTTGCAGTGCCTACTATTTGCGTGGGGAATGTCGCTGTGGGGGGAACAGGGAAGAGCCCAATGGTAGAATATCTTATCAGGCAGTGGATTATCAAGTGTAGAGTAGGGGTGTTGAGCAGAGGGTATAAACGCAAATCTAAAGGTTTTGTACTGGCTGCTGGAAATAGCACAGTATATGATTTAGGCGATGAACCTTTTCAGTTCTGGAAGAAATTTAAAGATAATATTATATTAGCTGTATGTGGTAATAGGGTGGAAGGAATAGAGCAGATGCTTGCGTTACCAGAGCCTCCCGAAGTAATCATTTTAGACGATGCTTTCCAACATCGCCCCGTAAAAGCAAAAATCAACATAGTACTCACCGCTTATGCACAGCTCTTTACAGATGACTGGCTACTGCCAATGGGGCGACTCCGCGATGTAGTGAGCCGTGTGCAACAAGCTGATATAGTAGTAGTAACCAAATGTCCCCCTACTTTATCAGTAGCCGAACGTACTGCTATTACTCAAAAACTACAACAGCACACAATAGCACCTATCGCATTTGCTACCATAGTTTATAACCAACAAGTGTATGGCAAAGAAAAACTAATCCCGTTGGAAATGTTTATACAAGAACCTTTTACCTTAGTAACAGGCATCGCCAATCCCAAACCTTTACTCAGTTTCTTGATAGATAAAGATGCTACTTTTGAGCACCTCAACTACCCCGATCATCATCATTTTACTAATAAGGAATTGGAACAATTACAAAGCAAACGCATCCTAACTACTGAGAAAGACTATGTGCGCCTCCAACCTCATTTGCAAAACTTATATTACTTGCCTATAGCAATGCAATTCCTCACCCCCGCTGATGAACATATATTTGGCACGGTTTTTGAAAATCTCTAAAAACAAAATAATTACAAACTTTTATCAACTATGACAAAAAAACTCATCGCTATTGTAGCTTTTGTTTTAACAGCTACTGCTACCCTCGAAGCTCAGGAAATTAAATGGATGACTTTTGACCAAGCTATTGCCGCTCAAAAGAAAAAACCTAAAAAAATATTCGTCGATGTATACACTAATTGGTGTGGACCTTGCAAAATGTTAGCTAACAACACCTTTAAAAACAAAGACTTAGTGAACTATGTGAACGATAATTATTACGCTGTAAAATTCAATGGTGAAGGTAATGAAGTAGTGAACTACAAAGGTCAAAAGTTTGAGAATAAGGATTATGATCCTGCAAGAGCTCAATCACGCAACTCTCTCCACCCGCTCACTAATTACTTGCAAGTACAAGCATACCCTACAATGGTGTTCTTAGACGAGAAAAACGATTTGATAACAGGGCTTACTGGCTATATGTCACCTACCCAATTAGAACTCTACTTAAAAATGTTTAAAAACGACGAACATAAAAGTATTACTACCCAACAAGAGTTCCAAGTATATCAATCAAAGTTCAAACCTACATTCAAAAACTAATAAATACACTTTTTCATAAACACACGCGAAAAACTCTTGACATTTTGCCAAGAGTTTTTTAATTTTTTATTATCTTTGCCACATAAATTGGCAAATTAATCGCCCGTGCAGCTCGCACTAAATTGACAAATTAGAATTATGGCAAAAATACTTATCATAGAAGACGAATCGGCTATTCGCCGTGTGCTCAGCAAAATATTAGTAGAAGAAAGCAAAGAGTACGAAGTAGAAGAGGCGGTTGATGGCATCGAAGGCGTAGAGAAACTCAAAAAAGAGGACTACGACTTGGTACTTTGCGACATCAAAATGCCTAAAATGGACGGTATGGAGGTACTCACCGAGATTAAGAAGGTGAAACCTGAAATCCCTTTTGTAATGATTTCTGGTCACGGCGACCTTGAGACCGCTGTAAATGCAATGCGCTTAGGGGCTTACGACTATATCTCAAAACCACCCGATTTGAACCGTTTGCTCAATACAGTACGCAATGCTCTCGATAAGAAAAAATTAGTAGTAGAGAATAAACACCTCAAAAAGAAGGTGAGCAAAAGCTATGAGATGATAGGAGAGAGTGTTCCTTTGCAACAAATCCGTCAGATGATAGAAAAAGTAGCGCCTACCGAAGCGCGTGTCCTCATCACGGGCTCTAATGGTACAGGTAAAGAGTTAGTAGCTCACGCTATTCACTACCAAAGTGAGCGCAGTGAAGCCCCTATGATAGAGGTGAACTGTGCTGCTATCCCTTCAGAACTGATAGAAAGTGAACTCTTCGGACATATCAAAGGAGCGTTTACTTCGGCGGTAAAAGACCGCGCAGGTAAGTTTGAGGCTGCTAACAATGGTACGATTTTCTTAGATGAGATAGGAGATATGAGTCTCTCCGCACAAGCCAAAGTATTGCGCGCTTTGCAAGAAAATAAGATTACTCGTGTAGGTAGTGATAAAGATATCAATGTAGATGTACGTGTGATAGCCGCAACCAATAAGGATTTGAAAAAAGAAATAGCCGAAGGTCGTTTTCGCGAGGATTTGTACCACCGTTTGGCAGTAATTCTTATTCGTGTGCCTTCACTCAATGAAAGAAGAGATGATATTCCATTACTTATTGATTATTTTTCAGTAAAAATAGCCGAAGAACAAGGTATTAGTCCCAAAAAATTTAGTAAAAAAGCGGTAGAACTCCTTCAAAAGCAAGATTGGACGGGTAATATTCGCGAATTGCGCAATGTAGTAGAGCGACTTATCATCTTAGGAGGTAAAGAAATCTCAGAAGACGATGTCAAAGCTTTTGCCGGTAAGTAACCTTTTACTTCTTACCTCTTACTTCTTACCTAAACAAAATGAACAAAATAAAATCTTTTCTAAAACCCTTAAAAACCAAACGTTTCTGGAAAGTGACCGCTCTACTATCGCTGTGGTTACTCTTAGTAATCATCGCTTGTAACGTGCAGGTAACCAAAGAGACTAAAAACTTGTTGTACACTCAAGTTGCTGAGGTGCCTGCGCATAAAGTAGGTTTGCTCTTAGGAACCAATCCTTATTTAAAAAGTGGGGCGCCCAACAAGTATTTTCTTTATAGAATAGAGGCTGCCGTGCAGCTATATGAGGCAGGAAAAATTGAATATATTTTGGTCAGTGGCGACAATCATAGAAATGACTACAACGAGCCCGAAGAAATGAAAAGAGCCTTAATAAATAAGGGAATCCCTGAAGAACGTATTGTCTTAGACTATGCAGGTTTCAGAACCTTAGACTCGGTAGTGCGAGCTAAAGAAGTATTTGGCTATGATACATTTATTGTTATCTCACAACGTTTTCACAATGAGCGAGCCCTTTTCTTGGCAAAGCACCACGGCATACAAGCTATTGGTTTTGATGCGCAAGATGTTACTGCCTACTACGGTTTTAAAACACGTGTACGCGAGTATTTAGCACGCACTAAACTCTTTGTAGACTTGTGGTTCGAGGTACAACCAAAATTCAAAAAGTAGCAAATTAACAAAAAAATATTATCTTTGCGCCCTTTCCTACCTCCCAACCTCTAAAACTCTCTAATCACTAACAACTAAAAATGGCTATAATAATAACTGATGATTGTATCAACTGCGGGGCTTGTGAACCCGAATGCCCTAACAATGCTATCTACGAAGGTGCTGATGATTGGCGCTATAGTGATGGTACTGCCTTAAAAGGACGTGTGGTATTACCGAGCGGATTGGAAGTAGATGCCGATGAGCCTCAACAAGCTATTAGCGATGATATTTATTTTATCATTGCCGATAAATGCACCGAGTGTATAGGTTTCCACGATGAACCTCAATGTGCTGCGGTGTGCCCTGTAGATTGTTGCGTGCCCGATGATGCCCACCAAGAAACAGAAGATGAACTCTATGCTAAAAAACGCTTTATTCACAACGAAGAAGCTTAGTTTGGCATAACATTTGACTTTATAAAGGTAAGATTTTTAATGTATTACCCTTATGAAAACAAATGTATCTTTAATGCTGTTATCAGCTTTGTTATTAGCGGCTTGTGGTAACCCCGAAGGTCACCGAAATTCAAGCAATTCAGCCAACCAGCTTCCACCTCCTGCACCTGCTACAACAGTGGAAGAACTTACAGCGAACAAAATGGCTTCGCCTGAAACACCACCTCCGCCACCCCCACCACCTGCGTATGATGCTGTAGTAGAAGAAATGGAAATTGCCAATTCTGAAGAACCTTCTCAACAGCAACCGCGTAGTAATGAAACCTACAAAGAGATTTCTGAAAATCCATTTGTAGCAGTAGCGCAACAACCCGTTACCACTTTTTCTGCCGATGTAGACCGCGCTTCGTATGCTAATTTGCGTCGTATGTTAGGTTATGGTCAGTTACCTCCTAAAGATGCCATTCGCATAGAGGAGATGATAAACTACTTCGATTACGACTATCCTGCACCTACTAAGGAGGCTACTTCTCCTTTGCGCGTGACCCCCGAATTAGCTCCTACACCTTGGAATCCTAAGCATTTGCTATTGCGCATTGGTTTGCAAGCTAAAAAATTGGATTTGGCTCAAGCTCCACCTTCTAATATTGTTTTCCTAATTGATGTATCGGGCTCAATGGATGAGCCTAACAAGCTCCCTTTGCTAAAATCTTCATTCAAACTCTTGCTCACTCAGCTCAAACCTACCGACAGAGTGGCGATTGTAACTTATGCCAGCGGTACAAAAGTAGCCCTTTCGTCTACTCCTGTAAAAGAGAGACAAAAAATAGAAAAAGTACTTGATAATCTGTATGCAAGTGGTTCTACGTCAGGTAGTAGTGGTATTCAGTTAGCTTACAAAGAAGCTCAAAAAAACTTCATTAAAAATGGTAATAACCGTATTATTTTAGCTACTGATGGCGATTTCAATGTGGGGATTAGTAATCCAAGAGAGTTAGAAAAATTCATTGAAAAACAGCGCGAAAGTGGTATTTATATGTCAGTTTTAGGTTTTGGTATGGGTAATTATCGCGATGATATGGCCGAAACCATAGCCGATAAAGGCAATGGTAATTACGCTTATATCGATGATCTTACCGAAGCTAAAAAAGTATTGGTAAACGAGTTTAGCGGTACGCTTTTCGCCGTAGCCAAAGATGTGAAACTGCAAATCGAGTTCAACCCTAAATACGTGAAAGAGTATAAGCTCATAGGTTATGAAAACCGTATACTTGCTAATGAGGATTTTACTGATGATAAGAAAGATGCAGGTGAAATAGGCGCAGGGCATACTGTTACAGCCCTCTATGAACTCATTCCATCGGAAGGTAAAGTGGCTCAAAATCTCCGCTACCAAACAAAAGAACTCAACGAAAAAGGTAAAGGCAATGAGTTAGGATTCCTCAAAATACGTTATAAAGACCCTAAGGTAAAAGATGCTAAAAGTGTAGAAGTAACCGAACCTTTGTTATTTGCTAAGAAATCTTTAAATGAGACTTCTGTAGATTTTCGCTTTGCAGCCAGTGTAGCCGAGTTTGGTATTCTCTTGCGCGGCAATAGCAATAAAGCCCAAGCTACTTATGACCAAGTAGTAGAATTAGCTAATGGTGCTATAGGCAAAGATGAAGAAGGCTATCGCAAAGAATTTGTGCGCTTGGTAAAAAGTGCAAAATTGTTGGCTAAATAGTAAAAAAATACTATATTTGCCCCGTGCTTTAAAAAAAAAGTTTTTATGAAAAAAGAAGTAACTGATGTATTAGTAATAGGCGCAGGACCTTCAGGTTGTGTGTCAGCTGCCTATTTGCATAACAATGGCGTAAAAGTACGCGTAGTAGAAAAAACTAAATTTCCGCGTTTGGTAGTAGGGGAGAGCCTTATTCCACGTGTGATGGATCATTTTGACGAAGCAGGACTTTTGCCTGCCTTGGAAGCTCAAAAATATGAAGTAAAATGGGGGGCTCGTTTTATCCGTGGAGAACAAGTATGCCAGTTTGATTTTGGTAAGAAATACGGCAAAGGTTGGGATTGGACGTGGCAAGTACCTCGCGCCGATTTCGATAATGTTTTGGCTCAAGAAATCATCCGCAAAGGCGTACCTCTTAGTTTTGAAACTGAAGTTACGAACGTGCAGTTTTTTGATGATCATCAAGTTACTACTGTTAAAGACAAGAATCGAGAGGTGTATGAAATTACCTCTAAATTCGTAATAGATGCCAGTGGCTACGGTCGTGTATTGCCTCGCTTGTTAGACTTGAATTCTCCTTCTAAATTAGACGACCACTCTGCTATATTCACGCATATCAAAGAAGAAAATGTGCGCCCGGTAGGTGAAGAAGGTACTTTGATTTCTTTTGATATTTTAGAGAGAGAAGTATGGCTCTGGGTGATTCCTTTCTCTAATGGCAATACCAGTGTAGGAGTCGTAGGGCCTACGCACTACATCAATAGTCTATCGGCTTCTGGTGATACTGCTGAAGCTTTGCGTAAGGCTATCGTAACCTCAGATTTTTACAGAGAGCGCTTCCAGCATTCCGATTTTCTATTTGAGCCTAACAAGATACAAAGCTATTCTTGTTCAGTGAAAAAACTCTTTGGCAATGGCTTTGTACTCACCGGTAATAGCACCGAGTTCTTAGACCCTGTATTCTCCTCAGGTGTGGCTTTTGCAACTGAATCAGGTATGTTGGCAGCTAAATTGGTAAAACGCGAACTTGCGGGAGAAAAAGTAGATTGGCAAAAAGAATACACCGACTATATGCAACGTGGTATCGATGTGTTCACATCTTACGTAAAAGAGTGGTATACAGGTAATTTGCAAACACTTTTCTTCCATCAACCAGGTAATGAAGATGTAAAAGAAAAAATCTGTGCTGTATTAGCGGGTTATGTATGGGATACCACCAATCCGTTTGTAGCCAAACATAAGCATATCATCGAAAATATGGCGTATGCAATCAATAACGGCTTAGGAATGAAAGAAGCGTAAGTGTTTTTTGGCTAAATAGTAAAAAAGTATTACCTTTGCGCCTTTCATAACTCTTAATTTAAAAACTCTAAACAAAAAAAGTGCAAACAGAAGAAAAAGAACTATACAGCTTCTCAGAAGCACCTGATTGGGCTAAATCCCTTTCAGATAATGAAATGGTACAACTTTTAGTAGAAACTGATTTCTCTCGTGAACAAACTGATGAGGGACGTGACTACTGCTATTTCTTACATAAATACAGCAAAGTAGATAATAATAGTACTTCCGATTATACGTTGATGGCTTACACCCTCACTCAACCCGAAAACTTGGAACGTGCCTCTATGTACGATATGGTACTTGAGGAAAATGAGTACTTTAGCATCCATCGTATTAGTGTGTATCGCAATGGTCAGCTCATTGATAAAACTGCCGATACCACTATAAAAGTATTGGATAACGAAGGACAAAGCGGTCGTGGTATTATCAGCAGTTCTAAAAAGCTGAACTTCTCAATCAAAGACCTTCACCTCGACGATATCCTCATTTTGGAAGACACCAAAGAAAAAGTGTTTACTGAAAAAGAGTTTTTGCGCCGTGACTTTATGAAGTACGTATATGTAACCCCCGATACTTATTGGGCGTATGGCAAATACCACTTCAAGCTCATCAACAATCGCAACAAACGCGTAGCTTATAAAGATGTGTTCTTCCGCGACGAGCAAGGTAACGTAATCCCAAGTCAGGTGAAATACTTAGCGCAAGGAGAGGCATTTGAAATAGTACAAGAAAACTACATCAACCCAGTAGACCCTAACCGCGAAATCTTCCCTTTTATAGATTTCGCTACCGATAGTACTTGGAAAGACTTGTCTAACTATATCTATCCGCTTTACGAAGAGGTATTCAAAGCGCAACCCGCTGATTTTGCCCCTGATTTAGTGGAGAAACTCAATGGTATGGCTACCCTCGATGAGAAATTGCAATACGCTATAGAGTTTGTGCAAAACAATATCTACTACGTGTACAACGCCGATGAGATGAACGGACACAAACCTCAAGCGCCTGCACTTACTTACCAAAATAAGCAAGGTGACTGTAAGGCGAAATGTGTATTGTTAAAATCTATACTCAACTATCTTGGTGTAGAGGCTTCAGTGGTATTGGTGAACTACAATTCCGATTATTATATGCAGTTCTACCTCCCTTCATTGCTTTCGTTCAACCACGTGATAGTGAAAATCAACTATAAAGGGAAAGAGTACTTTGTGGACGCTACCGCTCGTAATGAGTTTGGTAGATTGGAGAAACGCGCTGTGATTTCTTTCTGTCACTTTATGGAAATCTTGCCTAACCAAGAGCTACAAGTACGTAAACCTACTTATTTCGATGATTTTTGTATAGATGAACGCATTACCTTAGAAGCCAAAGGCAATATAGGTAAAATCCAACTGCTTACTACTTATCGTTATAATCGCGCTAATTCTATGCGTAGTTACTTCAAGTCGAGCAATAAAAACGAACGTTTGGACAGCTGGAACAACTCTTTGTTCTACGCACTCAACTATGTAAATGACCGCAAAGGCAAAGATTTCCGCGAGATTTTCAAAGATGCTACCTTGCAAATAGTAAAGGATGACAAGGTGGAAAACGAATTTGTAGTGAAGTACGAAGCAACTATTGAGCAACCTTACTTCATTGATAGCGAAGGTCGTCGTTTCTTGATGTACTACGATGGTAGTGTGCTGAAAAATAGTATTCGTGAACACCAGCACAGCGATGCGAGCTTCTGGCACAACTTCGATAGCGAACGTTATGAAATTGAACTCAAAACTGATGAAAATATCGATACTAAGGAAAAATACACCGTACAAGAGTGTGATATCAAAAATGAGTATTTTACTCATAAAACCCAAAAATTCATCACTAAAAACTCTGGTAAGGTGATTGTAGAGTACAATCCGCTCACAAATATCGAATTGCCTTTGCATAAATTAGAACCTATCCGTGAAGATTATCACACTATGGCTGATAGCAACTTTGGTATCGGTATCGATGTGGTAGAAAAAGGATTCTTAAATTCCTTAAAACGACTTTTTAAATAAGGAAATTTACATACAACTTTGCCAAAGGTGTGAGCCACACGGACATTAGAACCTTTGGCAAAGTTTTATTAACAAAAATAATGAGTGCACTTATTCCAACCATAGAAACCCAATCGGAAGCCGAGATTGTAGCTTTTCAAGAAGAAAAACTGCGAGAGCTATTGCAATATCTCAATGAAAAATCGGTTTTTTATCAAAATCTCTTCCGCAAGCACCATATCCGTATAGAGGATATCCACACCCTTGCCGATTTACAAAAAATACCCACAACCCATAAAGACGATTTGCAACGTGAGAACGATGCTTTTCTCTGCGTACCTAAAACTGCTATTGTAGACTATGCTTCTACCTCAGGTACTATGGGAACGCCTGTTACTTTCGGTCTTACCGACAAGGATTTAGACCGTTTGGCGTACAACGAAGCTATCTCATTGGCTTGTGCAGGCATTCAAAAAGGCGATGTAGTCCAACTGATGACCACTATCGACCGCCGTTTTATGGCAGGCTTGGCTTATTTCTTAGGCATACGCCAAATGGGAGCGAGCATCATTAGGGTAGGGGCAGGAATACCTGAATTGCAATGGGATTCTATCCGATTGTATGAACCTAAATACCTTATTGCAGTGCCTTCTTTTGTGCTGAAAATGATAGAATATGCCGAAAAGAATGGTATCGACTATCGCGCCTCTTCCGTAAAGGGAGTAGTGTGTATAGGAGAGGCGTTGCGCAATCAGGATTTTAGCCCTACACTCTTAGCGAAAAAGATTACTGAAAAATGGCAGGGATTGCAACTTTACTCTACTTATGCTTCTACCGAGATGAGCACTACTTTCACCGAGTGTGAGTACCAACACGGAGGGCATCACCACCCCGAGCTCATCATTACTGAAGTATTAGACGACGAAGGACACCCCGTACCCGATGGTGAGAGTGGCGAGCTCACGATTACTACCTTGGGAGTGGAAGGTATGCCATTGTTGCGTTTTCGCACAGGCGATATAGTAGCGATGCACAGTACCCCTTGTAAGTGTGGGCGACATACGGTACGAGTGAGTCCTATACTGGGTCGCAAACAGCAGATGATTAAATACAAAGGAACTACTCTTTACCCGCCAGCCCTAATGGATTTGCTTACGGGGTTTGAAACCATAGAGAATTACATTATAGAAATCAATACCAATGATATCCTCACCGATGAAATTCTTATCAAAATAGGGACAAAAACCCCTACCGAAGCTCTTCGCGAGCAAATAAGTCATCATTTCCGCGCTAAACTCAGGGTAGTTCCTAAGATTGAGTTCTGTGATATAGCCCTCATCGAGCAACAGCTCTATCCGTTGGGCAGTCGCAAACCGATGAAATTTGTAGATAAACGCAAACCCTTAAATTAAATTGTATATGAAAACAAAAAATCTATTAGCAGTAGTATATTGTTACCTGTTACTTGTTATTTTTTTCTCCCATTCTTCATAGAAAGTCGGTTTATATAGCGATAAGCTATTATCTTTTAGAGAAGTAAACACTTGTACAGTTTCTCCTGTACAAACCAAGTCATTGGCTTCATTGTAGATAAAATACTGAAAGATGAGTTTCGCTACATTGGAGGGAATATAGTGAGTTTCAATACGCAGGCGTTCGCCATAGCGCACCATTTTCTTGTGTTCGCATACGCTTTTTACAATAGGAGTTGCATAGCCTTCGCGCTCTACATCGAGGTAAGAAATACCGAATTTTCTGCCAAACGCTTCTCGTCCGTCTTCAAAATATTTGATGTAGTTGCCGTGCCACACAATACCAAGCGGGTCGGTTTCGCTAAAGCGTACCGTAATAATAAGACTCTCAGATAAATTCGCAGGTTTATACGTTTCTTTTGGCTTTGTCATAATAAATAGAGATAAGAATACAAGTGATGAAAAAGAGCAGTAAAGCTCCTATTTTAGGCAACAAACTACTCGCAGAGCCTCCTCTTAGTAATACCTCGTAGAAGGCTTGTAATCCCCAGTTCATAGGGGAAATATTAGAAAGCAATTGCATAATATGAGGCATTGCAAAGGTAGGTATCCACACACCACCAATGGCTGCAAAAAGCACTGTGAGGGTAGCTCCCAAGGGCGCTGATTGTTCTTGTGTTTTTGCTAAAGTCCCTAAGAGTACCCCCAATCCTATTGCCGAAAGTCCTGAGGCTATGGCGACTAACAGCAAGGGTAAAAGTTTACCTCCCACGTCCAACATTGGTAAGCCTAAGTAAGGAAATACGAACACGCCCATTACTACCATCAAAGCGAATTGTAGTAAGCTAATCATCAGAAAAACAATGATTTTAGCGGTGAGTAATGCCCAGTAGGGTAGGGGACTCGTGAAGAGTCGGAGTCCCGTGCCTTGTGTTTTTTCCTTTACAATACTCGCCGATAGCGGTATGGTAATGAAGAAGATAGCAAAGAGAGCCCACGCGGGTACGTTGTGCTGGGTAGCGTTGGGGATAGCAGCAGTAGCCGTATTAGGATTGATTTCTCTAAAACTCACTAATGCTTCAGTTTTTGGTAAACTCACTCCTTCCTCTAACTGACTCTCAAAGGCTTTATAAATATACTGATTTTCTATTTGGTATAGCAATTTGTCAATGCCACTCTTCACACTTTCTTTAAACGAAGTCTGTAAAGTAGGGTCAAAATAGAGGCGTATTTCTTTGGTAGTATAAGCCGTTTCAGTAGGCGTTACGGTCTCGCCTGCAAAAGTGCTGATAATCGTCTCAACATTCTGTTGCACTTTAGTTTGCAAGCTAGAGGAGAGTTCAGCAGGGATTACAATAGCCAGTAAGTAGTTGCCTTTCAGCACCTGCTCACGTACCATAGCTTCGCCTATAGGTTTTCCGTCCAGCGTTTTCACCATTTCGAAAGCACTTCCTTCTAAGCTCTTACTGATATTTTTGGCAATTTCACCGCCATCGTTGTCCACTAACAGAACAGCTGTTTTCTGCTCACTGATATTCTTAAAAGCCCCGTCCTGCAAAAGCGTAATGGTTACCACCAATAGCAATGGCATTGCAAAGAGAATGATAAGTGCCCCCACATCGCGCAACAGCAATAAGGCTTCTTTTTTTATAGATTGAAACATAATGGTTTGAATAGGGGGCAAAGATACAGATATTTTGCCAATTATTTCCCAATTTCTAAATCCTAATTCCTAAAATTTTTCGTCATTCATAATTATTTTGTACATTTGCGCCTTGATTTGCTGCTTTCTTAAACTTATATAACAAATGAAGAAATTTATTCTATTAGCTATAGCGTTCATCACCTTGCAGTCTTGCAGTGTAACTAATGTATTCACTTTTCATAACGATGGAACTATTTCCACTGATATGACCTTAGATATGAGCGAAATGCTCGCTATGGAAGCTAAAGCAAAACAAGGTGAAAATAGCCTGAGAAATGTGAATATGCCCAAATTTTCTAAAGAATGGCAATCGGTATATGACTTTCAAAAAAATATAGGTAGTAAGGATTCTATCTCAGAAGAAGAGGCTGATTTGTTCAAACGCTCTATGATTAAAGGACTGTTTAAAGACGATAAAGAAGTGGGATTTGAACTTCATTTTAGTCATTTTCCTCCTAAACAGTTCGCTTCTATCACTACTATTTTAGACAAAGGAAAGCAGAAAAACACTCCACTGCAATTGCCATCTTTTAAATGGGAAGGTAAAGAATTGCATATTGATATGAATGTTTTCGATTCCAAAAAAGATGATGAACAAGCAGAGCGTCTTGCACAAATGAAAAAAATGTTCAACATAGAGCTCAATAATACCCTTGTTTTTGAAAATAAAATAAAGAAAATAAAAGGCAAACATCCTTTTATTCAAAAAATAGATGCACACACTATAAAAATAGATGTAAATGCTCCAGAAGGCAAAAAGAAAAAGAAACGTGATAGTGAAATTGTAATTATAACAAAATAATTGTTATTTTCGTTTTTGAGGTAAAAGTAAAATAAGGAGATACGTTATTTTCGTTTTTAGCGAAAAAGTAAAATAAGAAGGTGCGTTATTTTCGTTTTTGGTGAAAAAGTAAAATAAGGAGAAGCCCCATTTTAATTGTTAATTGTTAATTGTTCATTGAAAAATGTTATACCATTTACTAGAAAATCTTGAAAAATATTACGACTTTCCAGGGTCGGGATTATATAAATACTTGTCGTTTCGTGCAGGTTTGGCTTTGATGCTCTCTCTGCTGATTTCCACTATTTATGGGAAACGCATTATCAGTTTCTTACAACGCAAACAGATAGGCGAAACGGTGCGCGATTTAGGTCTTAGCGGTCAGAATGAAAAAGCAGGAACACCTACAATGGGAGGGATTATCATCATCCTTGCAACTCTCATTCCCGTATTGCTCCTCGCAAAGTTAGATAATGTCTATACCTTGCTCCTCATCATCACAACTGTATGGATGGGAACTATTGGCTTTATCGACGACTATATCAAAACTTTCCGCAAAAATAAAGAGGGTCTTAAAGGGCGTTTTAAAGTATTAGGACAAGTAGGCTTGGGGATTATCGTAGGGGCAACTCTTTATTTCAATAGCAATGTAACTATTAAAAATGAAAAAACGGGTATTGGTCGTGCACGTACTGAAGTAGTTGCCCAAAACAATACCGATAATGTGGTCGTCCCCGAAGTAAAATCTACTAAAACTACCATTCCATTTGTAAAAAATAACGAGTTCGACTATGCCGACCTTATTGCGTGGACGGGTGATAACTATCACCACTATGTGTGGCTCATCTTTATCCCTATCGTCATTCTCATTGTTACTGCTGTTTCTAACGGCGCAAACCTTACCGATGGTATCGACGGACTGGCGGCGGGAAGCTCGGCAATTATAGTCCTGACTTTGGGTATTTTTGCTTGGATTTCAGGTAATATTATCTTCTCAGAATACCTCAATATTATGTATATTCCAAGAGTAGGAGAAATGACGGTGTTCATCGCTGCTTTTGCAGGGGCTTTGGTAGGTTTCTTATGGTACAACACCTATCCTGCTCAAGTGTTTATGGGCGATACGGGTAGTTTGACCATAGGAGGCATCATCGCTGTGATTGCTATCGCTGTACGCAAAGAATTGCTCATTCCTGTACTTTGCGGCATTTTCCTAATTGAAAACTTATCGGTGATACTACAAGTAGCCTATTTTAAATATACGAAGAAAAAATATGGCGAGGGCAAACGCATCTTTTTGATGTCGCCTTTGCATCACCATTATCAAAAAAGAGGCTATCACGAAAGCAAAATTGTAATGCGTTTCCTTATTGTAGGTATCTTTTTAGCAGTTATCAGTATAGTAACACTGAAAATTAGATAATCTTCAATCCTCAATTGCTAATTGTGGAATTAGATTCTCGTTAAACCATTTATACCGATTGATAATCATAATATGAGTGCCGTTCTTTACTACAACGGCATTTTTTATATACTGAATAGGAAAAACAGGGTCTTTGTCACCGTGAATGTGAATCGTGCGAGGTAAAGGCTCTTTTTGTTGCCAATTCACAATGCGATCTATCGACCAATCAAGGTAAGCAGGCGAACGCATCCCGATGTACTTTTCGTATAAGGCTATGCGCTTGCTCAGCACCTCAGAAAATGAAAATCGCTTCCAAAATTCTAAATTGCTAATAGTGCGTGTAGGTAATAACTTATGCAAATTTGTATAGCGCGCTAAAAGCATTTTCTTAGGTAGTTCGTATTGTGTTTTTACGCTCGATATAACTACCAACTTCCTATAATTGTTGTGTTGTTTAGCAATTTCTTGTACGATAATCCCTCCAAACGATACCCCCAATAGCACTGGCGACGGATCAGTAATTTCTTCAGCAATACGTCCTGCATAGTGCGCCAAACTCTCGTTTTTTTCAGGCGTAATCCAGTCTAATAAATGCACGCGATAGTTGTTCGGGAATTGTAAATGCTCAAAAATCTTAGGGCTGGCAGCCATTCCAGGCATTAAATAAATAGAAAGATTATCTTTTATATTCATTTGATATTGTTTTTTTACGAAAAATTAGTAACTTTGCAGCGAAATAATTTGGTAAGAACCTTACCTCTTATCTCTTTCCTAACAAAAGCAAAGTTACAACTTTTTGTTGAATAATACATATTACTAATTGAAAAACTAAAAAACGCAATACAATGGAAGTAATAGACAGTGAATTCTCACGCCAGTACCAAGCCAAAATCAATGGTGAACTTGCCTTTGTAGACTACGCTATACAAGAGCGCAAAATATTCTTTACCAAAACCTTATTGCCCGAAGCAACCGATGAAGCCCTTATTGATGAGTTCTTCAAAGGGGTCTTAGCGCTGGTAGCTCAAAAAAAATATAGGGTTGTGCCTGTATGTCCTGTAGCTATAGCTTTTTTTAAACGCAATAAGGAATATAAAGATGTATTACCCGCTGGCATCCGAATATAAAGTTGTTAATCATTAATTGTCAATTATATGAAAGCCGTATTTTTAGACCGCAATACGCTCTCCGAGCGTATAGATGTGGATATTCCTAAAGGGGTAGTACAATGGGTCGCATTCCAAAAAACTGCCCCCGACGAAATTGTTCAACGCCTTAAACCTGCTGATATAGCTATCGTAAACAAGGTGAAACTCGATGAGAGTATCCTCAGGCAGCTGCCTAACCTCAAGCTCATTCACCTCACCGCTACTGGTATGGATAATATCGATAAAGAAGCGGCCAAAGCATTGGGCATAGAAGTGAAAAATGTAGCTGGCTACTCTACCGAGAGTGTTACTGAACACTTTTTTATGATGTTGCTTTCAGCTATGCGCTCTCTCAAAACCTATCACGCAAATGTAAGCGATGGCACTTGGCAAAAAGATGGTCGCTTTTGTCTTACTGAGCCTCCAGTGTTTGAACTGCACGGCAAAACCTTAGGAATCATAGGCGTAGGTAATATCGGTAAAGCTATTAGCAAAGTAGCTGAAGCCTTTGGTATGAAAGTGCTATGGGCTGAACGACAAGGCAGAGTACCACGCAGCAAAGAATATACTGATTTTGATAAGGTATTAGCACAGAGTGATATTATCTCCCTCAACTGCCCGCTTACCCCTGAAACTAAACATTTAGTAAATGAAGAGTTTGTGTCTAAACTTCGCAAAAAACCGTTGCTCATCAATATGGCACGTGGGGCAATAGTCGATCCTCAAGCAGTATACGAAGCTATCGAAAGTAACCGTATTATGGGCTTTGCTACCGATGTGTTTGAAAGTGAACCTCCTTTGGCTACTGATCCTCTTCTAAAAATAACCGACCACCCTCGTGTGATTTATACCCCTCACGTAGCTTGGGCAAGTGAGTACGCACAAGATAAATTATGGCGTACCCTCAAACGCCAAGTTGAAGATTTTATAGTAAAATATAAGGCTGAACACAAACAAAATGAAAAAGCATAATTTTAGCGCTGGTCCCTCTATCTTAGCACCTGAGGTATTCCAAAAAGCCTCTCAGGCCTTGTTAGACTTTGAAGGAACTGGCTTATCAGTAGTAGAAATATCTCACCGCAGTCCAGAGTTTGTACGTGTGATAGAACGCGCTCGTGCATTGGCATTGGAAATCGCCGGATTGGACAATTCGTACACTACACTCTTCTTGCAAGGAGGTGCTAGTATCCAATTCTTGATGGTACCTTACAACCTCCTCGAAACCAAAGCTGCTTATATAGATACAGGTACTTGGGCTAACAAAGCACAAAAAGAAGCTGCTCTCTTTGGTAATGCCGAAGTAATTGCTTCCTCTAAAGCCGATGGTTATAAGTACATTCCAAAAAATGTGACTGTCCCTACAGATGCTAACTATCTGCACATCACTACCAATAATACAATTTATGGCACCGAATTTCACAGCTTGCCACAAACTGATATTCCTTTGGTAGCCGATATGAGTTCCGATATTTTCTCACGTCCGTTAGACTACAAGCAATTCAGTTTAATTTATGCAGGTTCACAGAAGAATTTAGGCGCTTCAGGGTCTACTTTGGTGATTGTGAAGAAGGATATATTGGGGAAGGTAAGCCGTAAACTACCTTCAATGATGGACTATCAGTTGCATATCAAAAACGATAGTATGTACAATACACCTTCTACTTTTGCAGTATATGTAAACCTATTGGTACTCGAGTGGATACAAGCACAAGGTGGATTGCAAGCTTTAGGCAAACGCAACCAAGCTAAAGCCGATTTGCTTTATGGAGAAATCGACCGCAACCCATTAGTAGTAGGCTATGCTAACAAAGAAGATCGCTCTCTAATGAATGTAGTGTTCAACCTCACTGACGAAAACACCAAAGAACGCTTTGATACTTTGTGTAAAGAAGCCAATATCAGTGGGATAAAAGGGCACCGCAGCGTAGGAGGCTATCGCGCTTCTATCTACAATGCTTTGCCTTTAGAAAGCGTACAAGTATTAGTGGATGTACTCAAAGAATTTGAACGCACAGCGTAATACATTTTTTTTAGTTGAAACAATAAAAGAGCCCCCAAAGAGCAAATACTCTTGGGGGCTTTTTATTTAATGAAAAAACTTATTTCACTTCAGTACCATTGGCAATGCCTTCGATATCAGGGTTGATGAAGGTGTATTTGCCTTCACTATTCTCTACCATTAGTATCATTCCTTGACTTTCTACACCGCGTAGTTTGCGAGGAGCAAGGTTTACCAATACGGTTACTTTTTTGCCAATAATCTCTTCAGGAGCAAAACTTTGCGCAATTCCTGAGACGATAGTGCGCTGGTCGATGCCCGTATCTACTTTTAAGATAAGAAGTTTATCAGCTTTAGGCATTTTCTCAGCTTCTAAAATAGTACCAATACGAATGTCCATTTTTGCAAAATCATCGTAACTGATGAGTTCTTTTTGTGGAGCAACAGTTACTTCGGTATTGGCTTGCGCTTCTTGTTTGTTAGCTAATTTGGTATTTTCTAAACGCTGTAATTGTTTTTCGATAGCAGTATCTTCAATTTTTTCAAAAAGAAGTTCCGCAGTACCAATGCGATGTCCTGCTTTTAGCAATTCGGTGGCATTTGTTTTTAGGTTCTCCCAAGTGATAGCGCCCAATTGCAACATACGTTTCAGTTTCTCGGATGTGAAAGGCAAGAAAGGTTCGCTGGCAACTGCCAAAGCAGTGGCAATTTGCAAAGCGACATACATTACTGTTTTTACGCGTTCAGGGTCGGTTTTGATGAGTTTCCAAGGCTCTTCATCGGCTAAATACTTATTGCCTAAACGCGCCATATTCATCAGTTCTTGTTGAGCTTCACGGAAACGGTAGCGCTCTAATGATTGTTCTATTTTCTCGGTAAGTTCTGTGATTTGGCGAAGTGTTTCGGAATCTATGTCGTTGAATTCTCCTGCAGCAGGTATAACTCCTTCGTAATATTTCTGCGTTAGCACAGCCACGCGATTGATAAAATTTCCAAAGATAGCTACAAGCTCGTTGTTGTTGCGCGCTTGGAAGTCTTTCCACGTAAAGTCGTTGTCTTTGGTTTCAGGAGCGTTGGCGGTAAGGGCATAGCGCAATACATCTTGCTGATTAGGAAAATCTTGCAAGTACTCGTGTAACCACACTGCCCAGTTTTTAGAGGTAGAGAGTTTGTTGCCTTCTAAGTTGAGAAACTCATTGGCAGGCACGTTAGTAGGCAATATATAGCTGCCTTCGGCTTTGAGCATTGCGGGAAAGATAATGCAGTGGAATACGATGTTATCTTTTCCTATGAAGTGCACTAATTCAGTGTTTTTATCTTGCCAATAAGGACGCCAATCTTTGCCTTCGCGTTCAGCCCATTCTTTAGTAGATGAGATATAACCGATAGGCGCATCAAACCACACGTAGAGCACTTTACCATCAGCACCTTCTATGGGTACGGGAATTCCCCAATCGAGGTCGCGGGTTACAGCACGCGGTTTGAGTTCGTCATCTAACCAACTTTTCACCTGCCCATATACATTAGGTTTCCAATCGGATTTGTGACCTTCTAATATCCATTTTTCCAAAAACTCTTGGTAGCGATTGAGGGGCAAAAACCAGTGTTTGGTAGCTTTTAGCGTAGGTTTGCTACCAGTGATTGACGATTTAGGGTCGATAAGGTCGGTAGCGTTGAGCGAACTACCACAACGCTCACATTGGTCGCCATAAGCCTCGGGGTTGCCACATTTTGGGCAAGTACCAATCACAAAGCGGTCGGCAAGGAATTGATGCGCTTCTTCGTCGTAGAGTTGTTCGGATATTTCTTCGATAAAATCACCTTGTTCATATAGTTTTTTGAAGAAATCGGAAGCTGTTTGGTGATGAATAGGGGCAGAAGTGCGCGAATAATTATCGAATGAAATGCCAAAATCGGCAAATGATTGCTTGATAATTGCGTGGTATTTATCGATAATAGCCTGAGGGGTAGTACCTTCTTTTTTAGCTTTAATAGAGATTGCTACTCCGTGTTCATCACTTCCGCAAATAAAGGCTACATCGTTGTTTTTCAATCGTTGATAGCGTGCAAAAATATCGGCGGGCACATATACTCCCGCCAAGTGACCAATGTGGATAGGTCCATTGGTATAGGGTAAAGCCGCTGTAATGGTATAACGTTTAGACATTTTTTGAGTTTTGAATTACAAGTCGCAAAATTACGAATAATTTGTCAATTAGCCAATTTGTCAATTTGTCAATTGTTAGTATTTTTCATAGAAAGGGGTGTTGATATCAAAGATTTCGCGCAATAGTTCTTCGGTGTATTCACTGTACAAAGCCAGAGTTTGAGCGGTTACATCATAGTCTTTTACCTTGTCGAAATAGGTATGGAATGGCAAGAGACCTTTTTGCAAACGCTTGAATGATAGGTTAGCAACTATCATTTTTTCATTGATATTTAAGTGCTTAGTAATCATATAAGCATAAGTGAGCAGCTGGAATGCTTTGCCGTACTTAATATCGGTAATGAGGTTATTCCAATCTTTGATGCGCACATCGGTTTCTTCTACAATACCCGTTTTGTAGTCGATAATGTGCAACACCCCATTGCGTCTGTCTACACGGTCGATAATCCCCTTGAAATAGATAGGGAAGGGGAGGTGAGGAGCTTGGAAAGGTATCTTTATTTTCTGTTCTAAATACAGAGGAATAATTTCGGTACCACTCTTTATTTCGTTGAGTTCTAAGGCTAAAAAACTGTGTATGTACTTTTCTATCACATTGAAGATGAGCCAGTTTTTGCCCGTTCTGAAATCAGTACTTCGGTACTCTTCTTCAAAGCGTTTTTCGATAGTAGGGAGTACCAAAAGTTGCATTTTTTTGATGTGCTCTTCAGTGAGTATTTCGTTTAAGAAAGGTGTGTACAAATCTTCCAAAGTACCGTGAACGATATTTCCAAAAGTACGAGCTTCAACAGTTTCTTCTACCTCTTTTTCTTCGTATATGTGCAGTACTTGTTGCTCGTAGAAAGTGAGCGGATTGCGGATGTAAGTAGTTAATGCTGAAGGTGAAATGCCTTGCTCGGCAAGGGTTTTTAGCGCATCGATTACAGCGGTTGTTTTTTCGATGTTGAGCGGTCGCAGTACTGCTGGATATACTTCAGGAGCTTTGATTTGGTGTATTACCTTGTGGGTAGGGATTTTCTCAGCTAACAATTGGAGGATAAACCTACTTTTCTCTTTGCTTTTCAGGCTGTCCATCTCAGTGTCGTAAAACAAGTGTACTTGCTTGGCGCGCTGCAAAATGCGGTAGAAGTTATAGCTATACACGGCATCTCGTTCCTTGAAAGTAGGCAGTTCTAACACGTGTTTCACATCGTAAGGAATAAGTGAATCACCACTTTTGCCTAACGGAAGTACCCCTTCGTTTACTGAGGTGATAATCACGCGGTCGAAATCCAAACTACGGCTTTCCAGCACCCCCATCACTTGCAAGCCTTCCAAAGGCTCACCGCGGAAATTGAGTGAACTCTTCTGTAAGACATCTAAATAGAAATGATAAAGTGTTTTCACCGAATCGATATAGCCGTATTGTTCTTGCAACTGCTTCAACTGATTGAATAACTGAAAGAAACGATAAGCATACTCTTGAGTGAGTAGGTGAGTATTGCTTTCAGGGTCGATTTGTGCTTTTAGGCGATAGATAAGCGTAATAGCATTGTCGATAAGGGTAGTGATGAGTGCTTTGCCTTTGGCATCGGGAAATAGCAAAGTAAGCATTTCGTGTTCGGTTTCATCTACCGACTCGAATAGCTTTTTACGAGTGATATAGGTGAGGTTGTGCGTTTTGATATGCTGTGAAATATTGCGCACTACTTCTTCTTTTAGCAAGGTGTGCAAGAAAGGTTGAGAGAGCAGGTTCAGTATATCTTTATGGTAAAAACTTTTGGAGAGATGCAATCGAAAATAGGCAACAAAAAGGTCGTTGAGAGGCGTTTGCTGCAAAGGGTAGCCCATCGTGATGTTCACACTTGTTTTGGGTTGTACGGCTTGTAGCACGGGGATGAGCAGATTCTCATCAGCGATGATGAGGGCGGTTTTTTCTAATTCATTTGAAGGAGTGTTTTTAAGTAGTTCGGCTACACTATGTGCCTGATTGATGCTTTTGGGTACTCCCGTGAGATAGAGTTCTTTTTCTTTTTCGTAATTGCTTTGTATGAACTTAGGTTTATGGGTTTGGTAATAGCGCCAACTGTTAGTATATTTGCGCAAGAAGAACCCTGCATCGTGAGTAGGATTGTTCAAAAAATAAGTATCGCCATCCCAATAAATTTCACCGCCTATATCCATTAATATAGATTGAATCACGTGCTGTTCGGCTTTGGAAAGGGCGTTGAAACCGACGAATATATGAATGCTATTGCTGTGTGTTTGCAGGTATTCGGGGAGTTTTTCAACAGCTTTTTTAGCGATGAAACCGCCATAACCTTTACCCATTTCGGTGAGTTTGTTGTTGAGAGCGAAATAGTAATCGCCGAGGCTATTCCAGAAAGCTAAGTGCTTTTTCTGCATCTCACTAAGCTCATCCATACCCGACCAGTGTTCGGCTTCTTTGAGGGCGTGGATATAAGGAAAAATCTTATCGGGGTTTACCAAATATTGGTCGATTTCGCTAAAATCTTTGAGGGCTGTTTGTCCCCAGCTGAGAAACTCTTCAAAACTATCGGGGGTGTCTTTACAAGTTTTTGTGTAGCAATCGTAAAACTCAAAAAGCAAAGGCAAGTTACTGATAGGTTGTACCCCCGAAATACGCGTAAATAGGTCGGCTATACCTATGAACTCAGGGGCAATTGTAGCGTGCCTTACTTGCTCGGCAAAGTGTTTTTTGAGGAAGAGCGCAGGGCGTTTTCCCGTAGTAACGAACACAAGGCGGTCTATCTTATCAGGATAGTTTTCTAAAACATCGGTAATAACTTCTTGTAAATAACTCATAATCAATTAACAATTAACAATTAACAATTAACAATTAACAATTTGTCCTCTACATACCTAACAGTGAGCACTCGTTAGCTTTCCTGAAAGGGGACAATTTGTAAATTGGCGTTGTATAAAGTTTTTTATATTTTAATTTCTGAATTCTAAGAAAGATGGGTGAGAGCGGTGGTTGTTTTGATGGTTGTTGTTATTTCTCTTTCTATTTCTCTTTTTGTTTTTAGAGTTGGATAGTATTATTAAACCTATAAAAGCTAATAAAAGGAGTACTCCAAAACCAATACAAGCTATTTTGGCAAATAAGGACATATCACTTTCTTCATAGGCAGCAAACAAAAGGATTGCCGCAAAGCCAAGTATTGCCATTGGAATAGTGATACGAAAAAGTACAATCCCCAACATTTGCTTATAACGCGTCATATTTTTACCCAAGGCATAAAGCACAATTCCCACAAGGAGAAAATCAAAAAACAAGGCAAAGAAAACCATTATTGATAGCATTTTATAGAATCCCCTTTTATCTGCTATAAACACATTTCCTGTAGAGGGATTGTAGTTTACTTTGCAATACATTGCTTCCCCCTTGTAGGAATATAAACTATTGTAATGCACAACTTCCTTTGTAATCGTATCTCCTTGAGTTGTGACCAACTGAACAATAGGGAGTTTTACGGTTATTTCGTAATGGTTACCATCGTCGTCATTCCTCTCTCTCGTTTCGTAGGTGAAATCTACTATTTTAGCGTTGTAAATTTCACTTTGGTATAGGTCTTTAACATATTCAAAAACAGTTATAGGGAGCAATATTCCAGCCAAAGTAATGGGGGATACTATTGCAAAAGTGATAAGATAAGTAAAAATACCTGATTGAGGGCGAAATCGCTTTACAAAGTAATAAGTGAGAATAATTGCTATTAAAAGAAGTATGTAGATAATAGAAGAGCCCATAATTTTCTAATTTTCACATTTTCTAATTTCCTCATTTTTTCAACAACCGCACTCCCATATAGCCTAAAGGCAATGCCATAACTCCCAAATAGAAAGCGTGGTGTATCACTATCTCAGGGGCATAAACTACTACGACCGTTAAGCCAAAGAGTGCCCCCCCTAAGTGAGCTGCGTGCCCTAAGTTGTCACCTTTTTGTGGGTTGAACATCATAAATACCGAATAGCCAAAATACAATGCTCCAAAGAGCCAACCCGGTAAGAAGTTTACACTCAATGTTTTAGGATATAGAGCAATAGCGGCAAAGATAATCCCCGATACAGCTCCTGAAGCTCCTATGGCAGAGTAATAGGGTTGATGTTTATAGATACGCAAACTAAAGATACTCCCCAGTAGCATTGAGCCAAAATAGATGAGCAAGAATAGTAGGTTACCCATAGAACCGATAATCACATCTTGAAAGAAATAGAGTGAAACCATATTAAGAATGAGATGTTGCCAATCGGCATGGAGGAAACCAGAAGATAACAGACGCACATAATCGCCTTTTTGCACCGCTCCTACATTAAATTTGTAGCGGTTGAAGAAAGTAGGGTTGTTGAAACCGTGATAACTTATTGCAATTGTAGCAACAAGAATAATGATAAAAGTGATATTCATAAGTTTTGTATTTTTAAATCCATAATAAAATAGTGAGTACTACTATAAGAATGAGTGCTAATGGCGAGATGAAACGCAACCACTGTTTGTAGTTGATATTTACCATTGCCAATGAAGGCAATATCAGTCCGGTAGGGGTGATAAAAGCCATTATCCCCATTCCAAAAAGGTAGGCACTCACCACACTGTGACCTTCTACTCCCACAACCGAAGCCAATGAGCCTATAATAGGCATCGTCAGCACTGCCATTCCTGAGGAGGAAGCTATAAACAAACTGAGTAGCCCAAAAATAAGCATTAACATTGGCAGAAAGACCATTGGCGACATTCCTTGTACAAGGTCGGTAGCGTAATGCAAAATAGTACCTGATATTTGTCCGTCATTCAATATAAACGATACTCCTCTGGCTATCCCAATGATAAAAGCAACGCCCAATAAATCACGAGCTCCTGCCATAAATTGAGTAATAAATTGCTGTTCACTACAGCGTTGCAACAATGCAATAGCAATGGCTGCTACCAAAAAGAGTGCAGTCATATCCATAAAATCCCATTCCCACTGCGATACGCCTATGATCATAATTACAAATGAGAGTGCAAATACTAAGAGCTCTATTTTGGTAGAAAGTTTGAGTGAAGTGGTAGGTTCGGAGCTGTTAGAAGCGTATATTTCGGGGATGGCTACTCCATATACAATTGATTTTTCGGGATGTTTGCGTACTTTTTCGGCGTAGTGGATAATATAAATAATGCTTATCACAATACATAAAACCAAAGCTATGATGCGAATACTCAATCCTGATGTCCAATCTACTCCAGCGGCATCGGAAGCGATAATCACTGCAAATGGATTGGTAGTTGATGCCAATGTACCTATGTTAGCACCTATGTAGATTACAGCCAACGGTACCATTAGGTCGTAGCCTGCTGCCAAAAAAATAGGAACTATCATAGGGTAGAATACAAAAGTTTCTTCGGCTAAGCCAAAAGATGTTCCTCCTAATGCTAAAAGTGTAGTGAGCAGAATGATGAGGAGCCCCTCACGCCCTTTGAGTTTGTGCGCCAAATAACCAACTCCCATATTTAGAGCTCCCGAACTGTTGAAAACCCCTATAAAGCCCCCTAATACTAACACGAACAATATAATATCAATAGTGTCGTAAATCCCTTTGATAGGGGCAAAGAGCACGGATTTAACGCCTTGATGATGTGGTTTGCTCTGTACATACGTATTGGGAATTGAGATAGGTTTGCGTATTTTCTCCTCTTTGAATTTGCTCAACTGAATATTGATACCCAGATGATTGAGCTGTTCTTGTGTAGCAGGTAGCACATAAATACTATCGGAAGTGTGAATTATAAAAGAATCGTTAGCTTTGTTATATTGTAAAGTGTTATAAGTTCCTGAAGGCAATAAAAAAGTAAGGCTGGCAGCTAAAATAATTACCAGCATTAGTACCGTATAGGGAGTAGGGAATTTTAATTTTTTCATTGGTTTGCTACATTGATTACTTCTTCAATGAAGTGTAATACAAAATCGCTGTTTTTCAGTTCGTAACTGAGACTTATAGGAGTGATAGTTCCTGTTATTAGTTGCCAATTTTCGTCACGTGTTCTAACTACATCAGTAGAAGTAATGGTTACTACTCCATTTTGTATAGCAATATGCTGAAGTTCATAAAGTCGCCATTCTTCTTCACGGGGATTGGTAAAGAATGTTTTTTCAAATAGAATCTTTGTATCGGCAATTTCATAACGACTTTGTAGTTTATTCTCTTCATTGATTCCCGTAGTAAATACACTAAAACCACCACCTTCTTCAGCAGAGGGAATTATATGCCCTTCGTTATCATATTGAGTAGCATCTAAGTCATACAGCTTTCCCTTTTCTGTTGCAAATGTAATACTACTCCAGTGTTTTTCTCGTCTATGTAAGAGTACTTGCTTAGTATGCAAATCGTAAATAGTTTTAATCCACACCTTATCCGATGGATATTGTGCCAAGAAGCAGAGGTGTTGAAGTTTATCGCTTGAAAGCACTTCGAAAGATAGTTCACTATAGTCAGGTTTTACTTGTACATTGTAAAGAGGTAGGGGATAAGGATCACCATAAGGGTTTTCGTCATAATAGAATTGATGTGTATCAGGATCATAATCCAAACACGCAAAGTTTTCCTCTTCTATACCTCCTAATACTACTGAAAACCAATCAAAACCACCTATTTCTACCCTGCAATAATACAAATCTATTACTGTAGGGATAGGCTTAAAGCCATACGCCAAGGCTGCTTCACGAATAAAATCAGTAAGTTCTTTGGTATAGCCAAGATACAAAAATCCCCAAAGGAATTCAGGCATTTCTTCTTCCTCTGGGTTATTAAAAGTAGAGAGCTGCTCGCAGAGGGTTTGTATAGCTTCTGCGAGGTAGGACTGTTTATCAGTGGCTTGGTCAGCTTTTTCTAATTTAGCCAAGAAAGCCTCCAAATATGTGTTACAATCGGTTATATTTTCTTCAGTATAGTAACGGTCTTCCTCAATAGTTGTTGAGAGTTCTGCACGCATTTGCGCAATGATTTGGTCTTTTTGAGTAATGAGTGAGGTCATTTCTTTTATTTTACGATTGTTTGGCATAACAACTATAACACAAAGGCGTTGCTACGGTTACTTTTTTCTCTTCACCACAACAATGACAGTATTTTTCCTCATAAAAACGATTGCCGTACTTCGCCCACTCTTGATAACAGCTCTCGCATAAAGGCATCAATGGGTTAAAGGGAATCTCGGTATGACAATGAATACAATGTCCTTTTTTTTCTTGTGAAGCAGCTTGAGCAATGGGTTGTACTGTTTCTTGTGGAGTAGCTTGTGGCGCTTCCTCTTGTACTGTTTTTTCAGGAGTAGGTTCAGGTTCTATAGGCAGTCTGTTATCGGTATTTGTATAGTTTTCGGGTACAAAAGAAGAGTAACGTATAGGTTTTACGGCTCTGTTAGACAATACATCATTTACTAAATCCAAATGTACGGTAGAGCCTACGTAATCTTTTGCCAAACCTAAAAACTTCTTGTTGTAGTTAGGGCGTTTGGCAAAGACAGTGTAACCACTGTCGAGTACACTCATAATGGTATTTTTGGAAGTCTCGAAGAAGTTGTTTTTGTTCACAAGGTCGGTGAGGGCTTTTTCGGCAAGTACGCCAAACTCTACTTTGTTTTCCAGCGAGTAATCCAGCAAGTTCATAGAGGTAATCACCGATTGTTTCTCGTTAGCATAATATTGTCCGTGTAACTGTGGAATATACACCATTGTGATATTCGGGAAGTTCAAGAAGTACTCAATATCTTCACGCTTAAAGTTATCATCTCCGTTGGAAGAAGTTTTTCCAAACCCAATAAGTATATGCAGTTTGGAGTTGTTTAAAAGCTGTTTAAAGATATTATCTTTGAGGTAATCACCTAACTGAATATAAGGTGAAATGATGATAAGCTCCTTTTCTGCCTTAAAAAGAGTGTCGTAAATAGTGTCGGATAGCGGTTTTCCTGTTAAAAAATCCATAGTATATTTTTTTATTATGAGGCAAAGGTAATGGTTAATTAGCAAATTAGCAAATTTGTTGGTTGTTAATGATTGATTGGAATAATTTATATCCTATATATTTTTTGAAATTGGGGTGTGTATTTTTATAGAAACAATCCCAATAACTTGTAATTCGGCTTTCTATACGAAGTTTGAAGCGTGGGTTTTTATTGAAGAAGTCTTTTAGTAGGGAGCGAGTGTTATTAGGAAGTTCACGGTGAAGCACTTCTACTATTTCTATGACATAATCACCAAAAAGTTTGGCTATAAAGGGCAAGACAAAATCTTCTTTTACTGCTAATAATTCTCTTAGATAATACTCTCTTAAATGACCATTACTATGACATAAATACAAGCAATTAAGCATTTGTTCTTGAACTAAAGTCAGGTTTTGAGTGTTGAACTCCCCAAAATAGACTCTTTGAGGTAACTCTAAAACTTCCCCATTGAGGCAAACAACTTCCGTTCCTATGGTTTTAAAATTCTTAGGGTCATTTTGCTGTAGAAAATCTGCAATTTTAGTAGCATCTTTGTGTAAATAAGAGGGGAAGGCTTTTTGTATCATTATTTGTCTTATTTTTGTAAAGGAGAGGTATCATAACCCAATGATTGCAAAAAAAGTAAACCGTTTAAAGAAGATGTTTTGTTGCTGCTTGTCCAGCCTTGTGTTTCTGCCCAATCAATAAGTTTGGGGATATATTTAGGTTCATTAAGGTTGATATTATCCTCGGTTTGTGTATTTTTATTCAACAAATTGATATTGCCATTGAGGGGTTGTCCCATAAACTCATCTTCAATGGTAATAAAATCAATACACAAGGGCGTATTTTTCTCTCCACTTAAGAAAATACGCACAGAAAGTAATGAGGTATTATCTCCTTTAGTGTTGTAAGCAGTATTTACACGATATAAATACTCTTGACCTTTATGAACTAATTTGCGTAATTTCTGTTTCATAATTATTTTTATTTAACGCCTTTTTCATCAGCCCATTTGTGATATTTTTTAGCTTCTTGAGAGTGTTGCAAAAAGGTGCGTGAGAACTTGTGATAACCAAAATTTTCGGTATCGGCAGCAAAGAAGAAATAATCGTGTTGTTCGGGGTTGAGTACCGCCTCGATAGACGAAATATCGGGCATTGTGATGAGACCTATAGGCAAACCGTAATTTTGATAGGTATTATAAGGATTTTCCAAACTTGTATGCAGTCCTGTAACGCGTTTGATAACGAGTGTGTAGTCTCCCAGATGGTTTTTGTAACCAAAAATAGCAGTAGGGTCGGCTTGTAGCATCATATTGCTATGCAAGCGGTTGAGGTAAACCCCAGCAATGCGCGGACGCTCATCAACTTTAGCAGTTTCTTTTTGTACGATAGAAGCCAATATACTGACTCCTATAGGTGTAAGGTCTTGCTTTTGGGCTTGAGCTTTGCGTTCAGGCGTCCAAAAACGCTCATACTCTTTGAGCATACGGTCGCGAAATTCTTCTGCCGAGGTATTCCAATAAAACTCATAGGTATTAGGAATGTACATCGCCAATGCAGTAGCATCGGTGAAACCGTTTTCTTTGAGGAAGTTAGGGTTTAAGAAAGCACGCATTAGAGTAGCGCTATCGGGTTCTATTTGAGCAGCAATGCGCCCAGCAAAGTCTTCTAATCGCTCCTGATTGTTGAATTTGAGTTTTACAGGAGTATTGCGATTGCGAAGTGTGCGTACGATATCTATATTGGTAGCCCCTTTTTTGATGATGTATTTACCTGCTTTCACTTTATCGGCATAGCCCATACGTTTGGCTACTTGAGTAAAAGAGGTAGGGTCTTTCAGTAGCGGACTTATCAGGTGTAATACCTCGCTAAAATCAGCTCCTGTAGGGATATATACTATTTCTTCTTGGGTTTGAAAAGCTGTATTGCCTACCAATACAGCGCGATAAATAAAGAAGCCTACTACGGCTACAGCGGCTATAACCGCTCCTATAATCCATTTTTTCATAGTTGTTTTTCTATTTGTCGTTATCTTTTTTATCTATTATTATCTAAAATCACAAATCAAGAGTTGAACCTATTATCAATAAATACCTGTTACATCATTATATTTGTCTAAACATACTTCATCGGCAATTCCATAAAGAATAGTATCACTATCGTTCCCTTTTATACTATAGGGTATTAGCTCAGGATGTTTGAGTATTTTCTCATAATATGTTCTACCTTTGCTCACTACCCAATGTGACACATCTTCCACACCATCTTCAGATTCTTCGATATAATCGGTAAAGGGTTCACATTGCAATTCAGCTGCTAAATCTACAAAAATTTCTTGAAATGCAACGATATTATCCTTGCTAAATTCCATAAGAATAGTTCGCAATAGCTCTCTATCTTCTTTAGCATTAGCTATAATATTCCAAAACCATTGTTCTTTATCTGTATTGTTCATATATTTTCTATTTTGTTGAGGAGAGACTTCAAAAAGTGATGAGTTATCCACCATAGCACCATATATTAGCAGAGCAAGTGTTGTTTGTTCTCACTCAAAGGTTGCAGAGCTTGCCATTGCTCATATAGTTTATTGATTTTTTTCATATCTTGCTAATTGAATAACTCATAGTTTACTCTGCAAGAGCTTTCCTATACGAATCTCGTAAGGCTTTATACCTATTAGGTCTTAAATAAGGGTCTTTAGCATTTTCAAATTCGTTCCAAAGCCAGTTTCTAAACTCAGTAGTAATGCCTTTTTCTTTAAGTTCCTTATAATCTATCCTGCCTAATATCTCACAAGCAGTAGGGTATAGATTATCACAAGCCTCCATTAAATATTTAAAACCTAAGTACACTTGGTCTAAATTATCAGAGGTAACACAAAAATCGGCTAAAGCCATCAGGGCAGGTATATAATCCTGCTCAGCAGCTTTTTTATATAAATCAATAGCTGTTTCTAAATCTTTTTCAAAACCATTAGGTTTGTTTATTAACAGATATTCGGCGTATTTGTACATATCTTTAGGATGATTAGCTTTAAGTATTTTCTTTAACTTTGCAGCTTCTTCTTTATTGGTTTGTGCATAGGATGCTACTCCCACAAAAAACAATAACAATAACAATATACATCTTTTCATTTTCTGTATTTCTATTTTAAAATTTCCATTCTATGATTTTGTCTTCTTTTTCTCGAAATTCCTTTTCTTTAGCAATCTCATTTTGTAAATGTTTAGTATACTGACTGAACATAAAAGCATTATATGTCTCAAAGTTTTCGTTTGTTCGCACAGAGTTCAAAGCTTCGTAATAAGCAGCTTTATCTTCTGCAAATACAATACCCAAAGGCAGACCATACCACTGCTGAATAAAGTTCATCAGCAGGCGTGAGGTTCTGCCATTGCCATCGAGAAAAGGGAGAATGTTCACTAACTCATAATGAGCATAAAATGACAGTGCTAATTGAGTTTCTTCGGTAGTTTGCTCAGGGAGTAGGTCATTTAGTTTTTTTACTAACTGCTCTAACGCAGCTGGTACTTTTTCAAAACTCATAAACGATACTCCTCCTGCGGTTACTCTCACCTTACGCAATTCGCCTTTGCTGGCATCTACAGTACCTAAGGCATTAGTAAGCACTTCTCCTGTAGTTTTCATAACTTTGGCAGCTATTTCCTGAATAAAAGCTACTGATAGAAGTCGTTGTTGTGTAGCTTCTTTTAGTACAAAATTCAATGCCTCATAATGATCTTTGGTTTGATTGGCAAACAATAGAGGCTTACCATTAGGAGTGTTGCCTTCTTCAATCAGTACGCGAGTTTCGTTTAAAGTTAAAGTAGAGCCTTCTATACGGGTAGAGTGACTGGTAATAAGAATCTTGTTGAACTCATTATAATTCAACGAGGATTCTAAACCAAGTGCTCTGTAAGTTTGTATAATTTCTGAAATAGTCATTGGGTTCTATCTTTTAAACAACATATACCCCCATTTTGGAATGAGATAAACCCCTATGAGGCAGGTTACCATTACGGGAGAATAAGAATGGGTGAAATAGCTTACCAAGATATGCCATACTAAGAAGAAAGTCAATCCTGCGAGGTATGAGCTAAGAGCAATTCTTGTAGCTTTTTCGCTCTTTCGACATAAAAAAGCAATGACCGCTACCAAAGTGAGTTGTCCTATAGAAGCTCCTATAAAATATTCAGGGTGTTCATTAGCTAAATGAGCATTCTCAGCAATTCTGGGGAGTTGCAACCATTGGGGTATCTTATCTACAAAGTCAATATACCATTGCCAGAATGAAATACTCTCTTCTACTTGATGCAAAGCGTGTAGTCCCATTATGGGTAACCACAAATGTATGTATCTATTGCTTTCCATATACTTCTGCTTTTAATGCGGTAATATAGTTTTGTTGTATCCGTTTTAAATTCCAAAAGAGAGACGCTATGAGTCTTAAAAAGAAGTTTTTGATATGTATTTTCTCTTGAAAGCAAACTTTAGTACCTCCGTTATACGATTCAAACTTTCCTTCCCATTCTCCATAGAATAGTTTGTGTTGCATTGTAAAGGCATAATACTCATTTTCTTTCTTCTGAATATTCTTAAAAAACGTGTGTCCCCCACCTTTATAATATTCAATAAAACCGTCTTCTAATAACTCAATGTTTTCCACTTCCTTTCGCCACTGAAAGTTCTTATTATCAGTAACAATATTATATACCAATGCTACAGGTGCATCAATCACATCAGTTATTATTGAAATTAGAAAGGGTTTCATTTTTGAAATCTTTTATCTGAAGGCAAAGATACTAAAAAAAAGAAAAACCGAAAACTTTATACTATAAAAGTACCAAATCTTCGGTTTAAAAAATATTATGAATACAAAAATTCTATGATAGGCTTTGTTAAATTTTGAGACTTTGACAAAGTTTTTTGCTATTCTTGACGTGGTTTTTGGTTATTATTGTGTCCTTTAGGGCGGTCGTTGCGAGGTTTACCGTTGTAAGGTTTATCTGATTTTGGGCGGTCAGGGCGCTCTTCGCGTGGTGGACGTGGCAACAAGGCTTTGCGTGATACTCTTGTTTTCTTGGTTTTAGGGTCGATGCCAAGGTATTTCACTTCTATGATATCACCTTCTTTAAGAGCATCTTCTATTTTGTCGATTCTATCCCAAGATACTTCAGAGATGTGGAGCAAAGAGTCTTTACCAGGAACAAACTCTACAAAAGCCCCAAATTCTACCAAGCGCACTACTTTTACAGTGTAAGTTTCTCCTTCTACAGGTTCAAATTTCACTGCGTTTACTGCCTCAATAGCTTCTTGAATACCAGCTTCGTCGGTACCTAAGATTTCTATGATGCCCAATTCGCCCACTTCTTCTACCACAATAGTAGTATTTGTGCGCGCTTGCAAATCTTGAATGTTCTTACCACCCGTACCGATAAATGCTCCGATGTATTCCTTAGGCATATCCATCTTAACAATTTTAGGTGCGTGAGGTTTCACAGTAGGGTTAGGTTTTGCAATCGTATCGGTGATTTTGCCTAAGATGTACATACGTCCTTCGCGGGCTTGGTTCAAAGCTTTTTCGAGTATTTCGTAAGAAAGACCTTTAATTTTGATGTCCATTTGGCAAGCGGTAATACCATCGGCTGTACCGGTTACTTTGAAGTCCATATCACCTAAGTGGTCTTCATCACCTAAGATATCGGAAAGTACTGCATAACGTTCGCCATCGGTGATGAGTCCCATAGCTATACCAGAAACAGGTTTTACCATTTGTACCCCTGCATCCATCAAGGCTAAAGTACCTGCGCACACAGTTGCCATTGAAGATGAACCATTAGATTCCAAAATCTCAGAAACTACACGAACGGTATAAGGGCAATCCTCAGGGATCATACGTTTGAGGGCGCGTTGTGCCAAGTTACCGTGACCTATCTCACGACGTGATGTTCCGCGTAACGGACGAGCTTCACCAGTAGAGAAAGGAGGGAAGTTGTAATGCAAGTAGAAACGTTCTTCACCTTGTTCTGAAGGCAAATCAATTACGTTTGCTTCGCGTGAAGTTCCCAAGGTAACAGTAGTAAGTGATTGGGTTTCACCACGTGTAAAGATAGATGAACCGTGAGCAGATGGCAAGTAGCCTACTTCGCACCAGATAGGACGTATTTGGGTAGTATTACGACCATCTAAACGGATATTTTCGTTTAAGATAAGGTTACGAACAGCTTCTTTTTCAGCATCTCCGAAATAACGAGTGATGATAGGAGTAAGCTCTTCTAATTCCTCTTCAGTAAAGAGCGCCAAACACTCTTCTTTTACTGCGGCGAACTTTTCACCGCGTTCTTGTTTAGTAGTGTTTTCTTTGGCTATAGCATAACATTTATTATAGGCAAAATCGTATACTTTTGCTTTTACTTCTTCGTTTTCTACTTCAGGCTCGTAGGTGCGTTTTTCAGTTTTACCTACTTTTTCAGCCAAACGCAATTGCGCTTCGATATGAGGTTTGATAGCTTCGTGTGCAAATTTGATAGCTTCAGCCATATCTTTTTCGCTAACCTCGTCCATTTCACCTTCTACCATTGCCACAAAGTCTTTAGAAGCACCTACCATAATATCGATGTCAGAAGCTTCTAATTGTTCACGACTTGGGTTTACGATAAATTGACCGTTCACACGACCTACGCGTACTTCGGAAATAGGACCATCGAACGGAATGTCAGACACAGCCAAACAAGCGGAAGCAGCAAGACCTGCTAAAGCATCGGGCATTACATTCTCATCGTGAGAGATAAGCTGGATCATCACTTGTGTTTCAGCGTGATAATCTTTGGGGAATAGCGGGCGCAATACGCGGTCAACTAAGCGCATTGTCAAGATTTCTTGATCGCTAGGGCGTGCTTCGCGTTTGAAGAAGCCCCCAGGGAAACGACCTGCCGCTGCAAACTTCTCACGATAGTCTACTGTAAGAGGTAAAAAGTCAGTTTCAGGATTGATTTCTTTAGCCGATACTACGGTTGCCAATAGCATCGCATTGCCCATTTGCACCACAACAGCGCCGTCGGCTTGTTTAGCCAACTTGCCAGTTTCGATAGAGATGGTACGACCATCGCCTAAATCGATGATTTCTTTTTTAACTTCTGGAATCATTCTTTTTGTGAATTAATAAATTAATAATTGTTGTGTTGAGGGCTTTAGGGATTAACCAATGAAAAACTGCTGTAATAAACAAAAGGAGGCACAAAGCCTCCTTAGTATTGCTTATTTTCTGATGTTTAGTTCTTTGATAATCGCACGGTATCTCTCGATATCGTTATTTTTCAAATAATCGAGCAAACTTCTGCGTTTACCTACCAATTTCACCAATGAACGCTCGGTATTGAAATCTTTGCGATTTACCTTTAAGTGTTCTGTAAGGTGATTGATTCTAAGGGTAAAAAGAGCGATTTGCCCTTCTGCTGAACCAGTGTTGGTTTCTGAACCTGCGTACTTTTTAAAAATTTCCGCTTTTACTTCTTTAGTTAAATACATTCCAATATTAATTTAATGATTATTATGTACAAATTTTTTCGGGCGCAAAGGTAGTAAATATTTTCTAACTACCAAAGAAATAGCACTTATTTTTATTTTTTATTCACTTACATCTTCTAAGTGGACGAGTTCTACGCCTGCTTTTTCGAGGAAAGCTAAGCCCTCGTTGTCGCGATAGCCTTCCTTATACACCACGCGCTTGATACCCGATTGATAGATGAGCTTACTGCACTCTTTGCAAGGTGACATTGTGATATAGAGCGTTGCTCCTTCTGACGATTGGGTAGATGAGGCGACTTTCATTATTGCATTGGCTTCGGCGTGCAATACATACCAATGAGTATTGCCATCCTCATCTTCGCAACAGTTATCAAAACCAGTGGGCGTACCATTGTAACCGTCAGAAATAATCATACGGTCTTTTACCATTATAGCACCTACTTGCTTGCGTTGTGAATAGGAGAGTTTAGCCCATTCCATTGCCATACGCATATAGGCTTTGTCATACCGCAATTGCTTTGCGCGCTGCTGTTTCGTCATCTTGTAATTGTTTTTTAAGGAGGTCGATAGTATCGAATTTCTGTTCTTCACGTAGGTATTGTACAAACTCAATGGTGAGTTTTTGGTCGTAAAGGTCGCCGTTGAAGTCAAAGAAATACACCTCGATAGACGCTCCTTTTCCTTTGATAGTAGGGTTCTTGCCAATGCTCATCATTCCATAGACTTTACGACCGCCAATGTAGCTATACACGGCATATACGCCATCTTTGGGAATGAGTTTGTAGTCTTCGGTTACTTGTATATTAGCAGTAGGGTAGCCTAAGGTGCGCCCCAATTTGAGTCCGTGTACTACCGTGCCTGTGAGGCTGTAAGGAGTCCCGAGGTAATGCTCGGCAGTGGTAACATCGCCTTTATTCAACGCTTCTCTGATTTTGGTGGAGCTCACTGATACTTCATCTACTTCTTGCACCGATATTTCTTCTACAGCAAATCCATACTTTTCACCAAATAAACGCATATCGTCTATATTGGCTGTGCGATTGCGCCCAAAACGGTGGTCGTAACCGATAATCACCTTTTTCACATTGAGGCGTTGTACTAAGATAGTACTTACGAACTCTTCGGCAGTAAGTTGGGCAAAAGCCTCATTAAAAGGTTGCACGACGAGCAAATCGACCCCTAATTGCTGGAGTAGTTGCTTTTTCTCTTCCAAAGTGTGAATGAGTTTTAAGCCTTTGTCGTGTTGCACTACCATTCGCGGATGCGGGAAAAAAGTGAATACAGTAGCCAAAAGCCCTTCTTGGTGTGCGGTTGTTACAACTCTTTCAACAATTTTTTGATGTCCTAAATGCACACCATCAAATGTACCTATGGTGAGCACCGTAGGCTGCTGGGTAGTAAAAGTAGTAATATCGGTTATTTCTCTCACTTGTTGTAGAACTTGTTGTAAATGTCTATATATTTTTCTTTAATCACGCGTCGTTTAAGTTTGAGGGTAGGGGTGAGGTGACCACCATCTATTGTCCATTCATCGGGGGTGAAATCAAAAAGTTTTACTTGTTCCCACTTGCCGAGATGGCTGTTTACTTTTTCGACTTCTTGGGCAATACGATTGTGAACGGCTTGATTTTGTATAATCTCTTCGTTGGTTTTACCTAATTGTACTTTGTGGCGGCGTGCCCATTCTTTTACAAATGGGAAGTTGAGCTGAATAATAGCAGCAGGCATCTTTTCACCTTCGCCTACTACCATTGCATTCTCGATGAAACGAGAGAGTTTCAATTGGTTTTCTATTAGCTGAGGTGATACGTACTTACCGCCTGAAGTTTTAAAGATTTCCTTCTTGCGGTCGGTGATTTTAAGGAAGCCATCAGCGTCAAGCTCGCCTATATCGCCCGTGTGGAAGAATCCATCGGTGATGTTTTCAGCTGTTTGCTCAGGGTCTTTATAGTAGCCTAACATTACGTTTTCTCCTTTCACAAGTATTTCACCGTCTTCGGCAATTTTTACATCTATATTCACAATAGGTTTCCCTACGGTGCCTATTTTCCAGAATCTTCCCGATTCGCGGTTTACTGCAATAACGGGAGCGGTTTCGGTAAGACCATAACCTTCCATAATTTTGAGTCCTGCGGCAGAGAACACCTTAGCCAAACGCGGTGAGAGGGCAGCGCTACCAGAGACAATCATTTGTATGCGTCCACCTAAGGCTTCGCGCCATTTGCTAAAGATGAGTTTGCGTGCAATTTTCAGTTTGAACTCATACCAAGCACCATTAGCGCCATAAGGTTCGTATTGAAAGCCCAAATTGAGTGCCCAAAAGAAGAGTTTGCGTTTAATCCCTTTAAGTTCTGCCCCTTTTGCGAAGATTTTGTCGTAAATCTTCTCTATGAGTCGGGGTACTACTGTAATGATATGCGGTTTTACTTCGCGTAAGTTATCACTGATTTTATCGAGAGATTCGGCAAAATAAACATTTAGGCAATCGTACTGATACAAGTAGGTGAGCATACGTTCAAACACGTGGCACACAGGCAAAAAGCTGAGCGCTGTAGAGCCTTCACTAATAGGCAAACGGTCTTGGCAGTTCAGTATGTTAGAGATGATATTCCAATGAGAGAGCATTACCCCTTTTGGGCGGCTGGTAGTGCCGGAAGTGTAGATGATAGTTGCTAAATCGTCTTTTTGAATACTATCTTTGCGTGTTTCCACTTCAGATTGATTACTCTCATCGGCGCCTAAATCGAGGATTTCTTGCCAATGGTGAGCATAAGGTACTTCGTTGAAGGTAAAGATAGTTTTTAGATGAGGTAATTTATCTTGGATAGAAGAGATTTTTTTCCATAGTTCTTTATCGGAAACAACACAGTATTTACATTCCGAATGGTTGAGGATATACTCAAAATCCTCTAAGTTGATTGTGGGATAGATAGGTACATTCTGTGCGCCTACTTGTAAAATCCCGATGTCGAGCACGTGCCATTCGGTGCGATTAGTGCTTGAAATGACCGCTATTTTATCATTTTTTTCAATGCCTAAGCGCAATAAGCCTCGGCTTACGGTATTCGCTTTTTGGATATATTCGGCAGTAGAGGTTTTTGCCCACTCACCGTTGTATTTGGTAGCAAAAGCGACCTCTAAAGGGTGTTTAGATTGTTGATAATAAGGTATATCGAATAAACGATTTACGGTATTCATTGGTTTAAATTTTTGTTACAGAGGGCAAAAGTAATAAATAATTACGAAATACGAAATACGAATTACGAAAAAAAGGAGATAACTCCACAGGAGGTCTGTAATTGACTCCTTGTTGCAATAAATAACTCAATTGACCTTCTAACCTATTGGTAAACGACTTCCAAGAACGCTGTTGCATTTTTGTCCAACCTACTTCGGAGAGGGCGAGGGCACGCGGATAGGTCATATAAAAAGCTCTAAAAAGGTCTTTTACACTTTCGCCCCATAAGGTAGCTTCTACCCCTAAAATGTATTGTTTTTCTTCTTGTGGAGTGAGAGAAAAAGCGGGGTTAAATTCATATACTTGTTGTAGCGTGAGGGTAGGCATCCAGTCTACATTAGGTAAATCGTCTTTAGCTTGAGGATAATCAAAATAAGCATACTCTCCCGGTGAACATATTACTTTGAAGTTATCTTTTTTAGCGCGTTCTAATACCTGAGGGGTCGTGTGCATCCGCCACAAATACATTACACTATTTTGAGGATAAGTAGGCACTTCGAGTTCCATCCAAATGAGAGGTTGCTTGCCATTTTTTACTAAGAACTCATTTACCCTTTTGAAAAACTCACTCATCAGTTGCTGGTCATTAGTAGTTTGTAATTCTTTCTTAAGCTGTTGCACTTTCGGATTTTCAAGCCATTTATCCAAAGGAGCTTCATCGCCACCTATATGAAAATATTTACAAGGGAATACCTCTGATAACTCGCTGATGACATCATCTATAAAAGTAAAAACTTCTTCTTTGGATACACATAACAAATTCTTAGAAACCCCAGCAGTAGTGCGCACCCCTATAATCGTATCGTTACAACTGAGAAATGGATAGGCAGCCACTGCAGCATCATTATGTCCTGGCACATCAAACTCAGGGATGAGTTGTACATTACGCTCTAAAGCATACCGCACCAAGTCTTTCATTTCTTCTTGGGTATAAAAGCCTTCATTATTGCGCTTGCTTCCTTCAAAATCTGTTCGCTTAGCCCCTATTTCTGTCAGCTTGGGATATTTTTTAATCTCTATGCGCCAGCCTTGGTCGTCGTTCAGATGCAAATGTAAGTAGTTGAATTTGTATTGCGACATCACATCGATATACTTTTTCAAATCCTCTATTTTCCAATAGTGACGCGCGGGGTCTACCATTAGGGCGCGATAAGCAAAACGAGGGGCATCGGTAATGGTGAGACAAGGCAAGGATTCTTTGTATTCTTTTTTTGCCTGAAATATCAATTGTTTAAGCGTTTGTGTTGCATAGTACTTTCCGGCTTCAGCGCTGTACTTAATCGTTATTTTTCGAGGTTGAATAACTAACTGATAACCTTCAGGATTGGCAATAGTAGGTTCTGTTATATAAGTAATGGGGGTATTCACCTTACAACTGCCTTTATAGTAATGCACTTCATTAGGCTGTGGCACTACATTTATTTGTGCTGAAAGAGGAAAAGCTAAAAGCAGTAGTATATAATATAGTTTCATAATAATAGATTTGTTAATTTTCTAATTCTCTAATCCTGTATCTTTACATTTTTAGCACGTTCCAACTTAAAGCGTTCTTTATTCCAATGAAAGGGTTTGAAGTCCTCATTTTTGATAATCTTATTATTGCGATAGATAAGATTTTCTACTGATTTAGCATAAAGAATAGGTTCGTCAAAAGTTTCAAAGAGGTTGTTTTCAATGCGTATATTAGAGTGAAAATATTTTTGTTGTGCCTCTAAATTAGGGATTTCGGGGTAGATAGAGATAATAGCATTCGTAAACTGATAATTGGCAGTAAGTGCATTTATAAAACGATTGTTTTTGATACTCACATTACGACAAGCGCCCGTTTCGTACCAACCATTGCAATCACCACAGAGCAAGATTGCTGCCCCGTGAGTATGATCGAATAGATTGTTACTGCATACTACTTTTTTAGGGGTACTAAAAAGTGCCCCTCGTGCCCGATTGTTGCGCACTATGTTGTTTTTAAAAAGCACTTTAGGCGTACAAGTAAGATTTTCTACCCCACAAGGCGTATCGGGGGTTACCTCAGCAGGTAAAGGCTTATCAAAAGTGATTTCAAATATTTTAGCTCCTACTTCAGTAGGTTTATCAACAGATTTTATTTGGTAAATTTTATAAGTTTTATCACCTATAGTTTCCATTGTTTTAGCAGCGACAAATTGCACTTGGTCACCCACTTCTCCCCAAAGAAATCCCCACGATTGAGGGTGCATATATTGCGCTTTGATAGTATAATCATTCTCACGAGTAATGACTTTCAAGTAAGTGCCGTGTACATTGATAGCATCATCAGCCATACCTTCATACAAACCATTTACTGAGCGTATTTTTCCTTTACAAGCTGAAAAATGGGTAGCATCGGCTTGAGTAGTGAAAAAACGTTCACTCCTCTCCTCTATTGCTACTCGAAACTTATCAAGAGTCATATTTTCAGTGAGTTGAGCCAATAGTCCCATCCCTTGCACATTGTGTACTGTGATATTCTCAAGAGTTATATTTTTGCTTTCGGTTACAAAAATAGCAGGTGTAGGTCGGGAATAAGTGCGCAACACAAAGCGCTCGCCTACTTGTAGAAAAGGCGATTTGCCCATTCCCTCTATATAAAATTCGTTAGGAGCAAGTTCAACTATTTTGGTAGGTGAAAAAGGAACATCAGCACGGCGGTAGGCTAAGTGTTTATCTGGGGAGAAAACCATTCCTCCAAAAGGCATTTCCTGATAATCTTCACCTATGAAGTAGAGTTTTTCATTCTCAATTTTGTAGTTTCCTTGAGGGTAGAGTTGCGCCTTTACACTATTGTGCAAGCTATCTACTTCGGTAATTTGTAACTGTCTGAGGTAAGGTGTTGCAAAATCTATTGAGAAGTTGCGAAGGGTGAGATTGCTACAGTTTTTCACTACAAAAGGCAAAATCGTACCGTGAAACACTAATTTTTGCCCCTTTCCATCAATGACTACATTGTGCAGATTTTCGTAGTAGAACGCCACTTTTTTAGGGTTAGTTTGGTCGTGATTGGAGATGTACAACTCTTTATCAACTGTTTGATTGAGAGTATAATGAGTTGTTGTAGGAAGATAATGTACGCTTTGGCAAGAGCCTAAAAGCAAGGCAGTGAGGGTGATAATAATAGCTGGTTTCATATTTATTGTTTTGTTTTAAATTCTTTCAGCTATCCAATGCGAGATAAAAGCAGGTTTAGAAGCCCCAATTTTTTGAGCATAGTGATAAAGTTCTACTAAATTATGAGCATCGTCTAAATATCTACCTTTGCTCTTAAATCCTTGCATTTCATCGCCCATAAAAGTTTCGGAAAGGAAGTTGATATCGTACTCTTTGATTGTAAACTCACGGTGGTTGCGTTCAGTCATCATATCCAATGCCCACTGAGTGTATTTCACATTGTTCACGTGAGCATTCATATCAAGGTCACTCACACGTACCTTGAATTGATTAACTTGTTGCATATCATCAGGTAACGCAATGCGTTCAGTGCGAAAATTAAGACCTCCATCGGTACGCGGGTGGAAAATTTCTTGTTGTTCAGTAAGTTCTATAGGGCGGCGGGTGGCTATGTCCATTGTAATCCAAGTGCTAGCACATTCGCCTATTTTTTGGTCGTTGTAATAGAGTTCAAACTCGCGGAAAGCATAGACCCCTTGTACTGGTAATGACCAAGTTTTCACAGTGATACGTTCATTCCATTGAGGCCAGTAGTTCATTTTGAGTTTTTGCTGAATTAGTGCCCAGAAGAATCCTTTTTGCACTAATTGTTTGTAACCGAATCCTAAATAAGCAGCGTGCTCGGCAGCGATATCTTGGAGCATTCCTAATAGCCCATATAGTCCTAACTGATTGTTTAAATTCACTTGAGTGCTACGCACTTTATAGGTTTCGGTGAAAATTGTTTTATTGTAGTCCATTGTAATATATTTTTAGGTTTATGATTGCAATAATTTTTCGAGGGTACGCACTACACCTGCGTGATTGTTGTCATATTCGGTTACATAGTTTGCAAGTGCTTTGAGTTCCTCTTGCGCATTGAGCATTGCATAACTATAAGTAGCGCGCTGAATGAGCTCTACATCGTTTAAATGGTCGCCAAATACTACAGTTTCATCAGGAGTGATGTTCAGTTGTGATTGCAAGTGCGCAATAGCATCACCTTTATTCACATCTTTACCCGTGATATCCAGCCATATCTCACCCGATACCACTACATTAAACTCATTAGCATATTTTTTAAGATACTGAAAGGAATTGAGGCGAGAAATACCTCTGTCACAGACGGTTATTTTAAAAATTTCGTCATCGATAGCTACAAAATCGGTTACACGAGTATGAGCAGGATAATGACGAGCAATCTCATCAAAAATCCACTCATCATCGGTTTTTATATAAGCACTCTTCTTGCCGCAAAGGGCTACGCCTATCTGCTGAATTTCGTTACAAGTGCGCAAGATAGGAAAGAAAGAAGTAAAAGCGATAGGTCGCTCAAAAAGCGTTTTTCCCTGATAGATGAGCGATGCGCCATTATCGGGAGCATAGGCAATGCGCTCTTTGATAGGCGCAAAGAGTTCGTGCAAACTCTGCAACTGTCTGCCACTTGCTGCACAAAAAAGAATACCTTTCTGTTCAATAGTTTTGAACACATCCCAAAAACTATTAGGGATTTCCTTTTGGTTATTCACCAAAGTACCATCTATGTCGGAAACAATGAGCTTGATCATATTATAATTTGGTGCGATCCGCACCGGCTGTTTTTCAATTTTCTAATTTGCTAATTTTTGATGTATTGATGTTAAAATAAGAAAAGCTCTCCTTGGAGAAAGGAAAGCTTTCATTGGTTTACTATAAACCCGTGTAAAAATATTTACACAAAACAACACAACTAAATCTTATGAAGCGGTCTGGACGGGACTCGAACCCGCGACCCCATGCGTGACAGGCATGTATTCTAACCAGCTGAACTACCAGACCATTTATCAATAAATTGTGCAATTCATTTCTTCATTGCGGTTGCAAAAGTACAACTATTTTCAATACCTGCAAATTTTTTGGAGACTTTTTTTTATTTTTTTTAAAACTTTTTTCAAATATTACTGATAATGAACGTTTTGTATTATCACATATTTGAGGTGCGACTGGCAGTTTTTAAGTGCAATTCGAGTGCATTGCTATCGGTAAGGCTCGCTACATAGCAGGTAATACCCATCACTTTGTCGTATATCGTCCCCTCTTTGCGGTATTTTTCAGGTAGTTTTTTGAGCAAAAGTTTATCAAATGAGGTTTCTCGTCCATTCTCACGATTGATAATTGCTGTAAAAAAGATGTCTAATAGATGCTGTAAAATCACATAACCCGATACTTCTTTCTCTACTACTTCATCCGATTGATAGATGTGTTCTACACTGCAATCGATTACATCGGTGATTTGGTGACGGTATTTACTATTGTATAATAAGGATTGATGAAAATTGCCAGCGAGGATAGTCTCTTCGTTTTGTAAGAAAATATCGGTAGCATCTTGCACCAATGCTCCGATGGAGACCGCACGTAAATAGGCAATGCGCTCTTCTTTTGTTTGCAACTTGCTGTATTTTTGAGTGTTGATACGATTATCAATAATCGCTCCCAAGTATTCTAAAGCTACTTCTTCGCTGATGAGCCCCAAGTTGATACCATCTTCAAAATCGATAATAGTATAGCAAATATCATCGGCAGCCTCTACCAAGAAAGCCAACGGATGGCGCGCATAACGCAATTCACCAGCTTCACTATTTGATTTGAGTCCTAAAGTATCTGCTACTTCTTTGAAGAAAACTTTATCGCCTTGAAAGAATCCATACTTTTTATCAGCTATTCTATTGGTTGGGCGTATGGGCAATGATTCTTTAGGATATTTAGTAAAAGCTCCCAAGGTAGCATACGTAAGGCGCAAACCACCCTCTACTCCTAAGCGCGTTTCGTTGAGAATCCTAAAACCATTGGCATTCCCCTCGAAATTACACAAATCGGCATACTCGGCATCGGTAAGCAAGTGCTTGATGGCTGTTCCTTTTTTAAACTGAAAGAACTCGCCTATTGCCTTTTCGCCACTATGCCCAAAAGGTGGGTTGCCAATATCGTGAGCTACGGCTGCCGCTGCAATAATAGCCCCAAAATCATTAGTTTGATAGCCTAATTCGCGCAAATGAGGGTATTTGGTGAGCAAATGTTTCCCCACGGCACGCCCTAAACTACGTCCTACTACCGACACCTCTATACTGTGAGTGAGGCGAGTATGCACAAAACCTGTTTTAGAAAGCGGAATTACTTGTGTTTTGTCCTGCAAACTGCGAAAAGCACTTGAAAAGACCACACGATCGTAGTCCATATCAAAGCTGAGACGTGTTTCGTCCTCTTTGAGGCGAGGTCGTGGTGTTGTATCGCCATATTTATTCAACGAAAGTAATTTTTCCCAAATCATATTTTTTTGATTAACGATTGACAATTAAAAAATAATACGTGTAGTGTTCAATCGGCAAAAGTACAAATAATTTGTCAATTAGTTATTTATTAGAAAAATATTCCCTATATTTGCACTTTAATTAAATCAACACTATGAGAAAAATTAACCTCATTCTACTACTTCTTATCTCTTATCTCTTACCTCTTACCTTAACAGCTCAGCAAGGTGGTATGTGGATTCCTTCTCTTCTTGAAGGTATGAATGCCAAGGAAATGAAATCCTTAGGAATGAAAATGTCGGTAAGCGATATTTATAACATCAACAAATCGAGTTTGAAAGATGCTGTGCCCCACTTCAATGGGGGGTGTACTGCTGAAATGATTTCTAATCAGGGACTTCTGCTCACCAATCACCATTGTGGTTACGGACAAATACAAGCACATTCTTCGGTACAAAATGATTATCTCACAGATGGTTTTTGGGCTAAAAACCTATCGGAAGAGTTGCCTAACAAGAATTTAGAAGTTACTTTTATCGTTCGTATTGAAGATGTAACTAAAAAAGTACTTGCCGATACACAAAACCTCAAAGATGAAACTCTTCGCAATGCCCAAATTGAACGCAATATAGCCTCTTTGGTACAAAACTCACCTAAAGAAAGTTGGCAAGAAAACCGCATTCGTGCATTCTATGAGGGTAACCAATATATCCTTTTTGTAGTTGAAACCTTTAAAGATGTACGTTTGGTAGGCGCTCCCCCTTCAGCTATTGGCAAATTCGGTTCAGATACCGATAATTGGGTGTGGCCTCGCCATACGGGTGATTTTTCTCTCTTCCGTGTCTACGCTGATAAGAACAATCGTCCTGCCGAGTACTCCAAAGACAATGTGCCCTATCGCCCTAAATACTTCTTCCCTATCTCGCTCAAAGGTGTGAAAGCAGGTGATTTTACAATGGTTTTTGGTTATCCTGGTCGCACTGAAGAATACCTCCCAGCAGTTGCTGTGGAGCAAATTGTAAATGTACTCAACCCTGCTAAAATAGGCATTCGCGATGTGGTACTTAAAACACAAGACGCATTTATGCGCTCCAATTCCGAAATTAAAATAAAATATGCCTCTAAATATGCCAGTGTTGCTAACTATTGGAAAAAATGGATAGGCGAAACTCAAGGTTTGAAAAAATCGAACGCTGTAGCTATCAAACGCGCTCAAGAACAAAAATTCATAAAAGAAGTTGAAAAACGCGGTAAAACTGCTGAATATGGACATATTCTACCTCAATTTGCTGAAAAATACGCTCAAATTCAAGATTACGCTTTAGCAGCCGACCTATACTCGGAACTCGCTATGCGCAATATCGATCTGATTGCCAATGGTTACAAAATACTCCAACTTCGCAATGCACTACGCGAAAAAGGCACTCAATCGTTCGCTAATTGCAAGAAAAACCTTTTAAACAACTTTGAAACTGTATTTAAAAACTACGACCTCAATGTAGATAAAGCTGTGTTTGAACAAGCGATTAACTACTACGCTAAAACAATGCCTAAAGCCTTGCTATCTCCTAATCTTCAGCAATTTGACGCACACTCTTTGGCTGATAAACTCTACAAAGAATCGTTTTTAGCCTCTAAAGCCGAAATGGACAAAGTGCTCAATCTTTCTGACGACGCTTTTGAAAAACGCCTCAAAAACGATGTGGGAGTGCAGTTTGTAGAGCAAATCATCTCTCATTTCTACGAAACTGTAATACCTACTTATCAAAACTTAGATGATGAAATTACAGCTCTACAACGCACCTATATGAAAGCTATTTTAGAGTTTTCTAAACCTCAAGACCGCATCTTCCCCGATGCTAATAGCACCTTGCGTGTTACTTATGGCAAGGTAGCGGGCTATTCACCTTTAGATGCTGTAACTTATGATTATATGACCTATTTAGATGGAGTAATGGAAAAATATGTACCGAACGATTACGAGTTTGATGTACCTGCTAAATTGCGTGAACTCTACGAGAAAAAAGATTATGGCATTTATGGCGTTAATGGCAAAATGCCCGTGTGCTTTATAGCGACCAATCACACCACAGGAGGAAACTCAGGAAGTCCTGCTATTGATGCGCAAGGCAACCTCATTGGTCTTAATTTCGACCGCGTATGGGAGGGCACAATGAGTGATATTCACTACGATCCTAAAATATGTCGCAACATAATGGTAGATATACGCTATGTGCTTTTCATTATAGATAAATACGCTGGAGCAGGATATCTGTTAAACGAAATGAAACTGGTGAAATAATGACGAGTTACGAGTTACGAATGACGAGTTACGAATGACGAATGACGAATTACAAATAACAACTAATGAAACACTTTATCATATTCTTTTTGGTATTATTATCTACTGGTTGTAACCTCTTTCAAGGGCAACAGCCGGCAGGGGAAAGTGCTATAGTAGAGGAAAAGCAACAACAAGAAGAAGTGTTTGTGCCAGTGCAGAAGGAGTTGTATGTGATAAATCCTAAAACTATGCAATATACAGAACCTGATATTCATAGTGAACCTAAAGACAGATTAAACTCTTTTGGGGATCTCCTTGAGATAGAAGCAGAATCAGAGCATTTCTATAAGATAAAAAGCAATAGGAATTGGTATCTTCGCAAGGAAGATATGGGAAACTATGAGGATATCCGTTTTAAGGAAGGCTTAGAAGATGTTTATTTAATAGGTAAGAAGCAAGAAGATGGCACTATAGAAGAAGAAAAAGGGATTACTCTTTCCAAATATTTTACGATTGATTTGATTTCTTACGAAGAATATCAAAAAGCAAAGAAAAATGGATACTTCCCTTTGGTGAAGGATACTTTTTCTATTAAGAAGGAAAAGTGGATTCTAACACTACCTTGTAGAGATACTCTTGTTGAGTTTAAGGATTCAGCACTAAAACCAGAGGCAGATAGGGAAGAATATGAATATTTGGGTGATATGAAGCCTATACACCAATACCTTATAGCAGGGACTTATGACGAAACGTGGGATAAATTTTTTATAGACAAAAGAACAGGTCATAAAACAGAAATAGATAGTTATCCTTACCTTTCGCCCAATGGAAAGTATATCATTACTCTTGGGGAGACAGAAATGGGAGGTCCTACAGCTATTGCGCTATATAAAGTTCTCAGTAAAGAACCTTTTAAAATTGAGCTTGTGGCAGTAGCAGGAATTCGCTATTGGGTAGCATACGAGAATGATAAAAAACGACCTACTTTCTTTAGCAAAGACGGGTGTTTGTATGTGGCAATGGATCTCTCTGGTAGTTATCAATACGATAAGCCAGATAAATCTTGTAAGTATGTAAGAATTAAGATCAAACAATAGTTATTATGGCAAGATTATTACTTTACTTTTTAGGGATTTTATGGGTAGGAAATGTTTACAGTCAGCACAATTGTGTTACTTTTCTAGATGGGGAGCAAATTTGCTTTGATGAGAAGATACCTACTGAAGAAATTGAAAAAATAACCTATGAGCGTAAGTTATTTAAAGCCTCAATAAAAGAAGACTGCTTTAAGGGGAGCCAGTTTTTTATAAATGAGCATATAGCCAAGTATCTTGATAAGGAAATGAAGCGCAAAGTATATGACCGCTATTGTTGTGACCCTAATGCTGATGATTTTTTCCTATATCGTGAATATACGGCTTTTGAGTTCAAACAAGGAGACCATACTTTTGTAGCAGACATTCTGGGAGATAATCTTATAAAAGAGTGTTGTAAAGGTTGTAAGGATTATGTAATGACGGCTATAATCTTTACTTTTTATACAAAAAGTGGAACTTATAAAGAGATATTAGTAGAAAAAGGAACTAAAAAATATATAAAGAAATGAGAATCTTACTACTATATGTATCAATCTTATTGTTTGCAGGCTGTAACCTCTTTCAAGGGCAACAGCCGGCAGAGGAAAGTGCTATAGTAGAGGAAAAGCAGGTAGAAACGTTTGTGCCAGTGCAGAAGGAGTTGTATGTGATAAATCCTAAAACTGAACTTTATTCTGCCCCTGATACAACTGCTAAACTCAACTTAAAGTGTGAGTTAGGAGAGCTTGTAGAATTAGAAGCTGAGTCAAAGCATTTCTATAAGATAAAATCACCTACGGATTGTTATTTACTGAAAGAAAATATGGGTACATATAACGAAATCCCACTTACAAAAGAGATTTTAGAAGCAGTTGAGGAGTTAGAAGAAGGTGAAAATGAATTTGATATATCTAAAGAAGGAAAAAATCTATCTGATTATTTTACTATTTCACTCATACCAAAGCAAGAGTACCAAAAAGAATTGAAAAATAGAGTAGATTTCAGAACTCCAATAAAAAATTTCACCTACAAAGAGGGGGTGCTTTACATCAATCATCAAGCTTATGAAGTAGAGAAAGAAGATATAGAATGGAGTAATTGTGAAAAAGTATGGTGGATAGCACCTTTACAACGTTATCTTGCCTACATAACATACCAAGGAGATGTAGCATATGGATTTTTTATTTTGATAGAGAAAGATACTAAAGAAACAATGAAATTAGGGCAAGAGCCTTTTCTTTCTCCTGATTTCAAGTATTTATTTTGTACAACGAACCCCACATATATGAATTACACAAAAATATCTTTGTACAATGTCCAAAAAGATAGTATTCCCCTTATTGAAATGGTAGCTCAAACAGAAATTAATTATTGGATGCCTTATCACACAAAAGAAACACCTTTGTTTTTTAGCAGTAATGGAAATATTTACGCTTCTTTTAATGTTGAAGGGCTTTTTTGGAAAGGAAAGAAAGATGTTAAACTTAATGACCAACGAAAGTATATCAAGATAGGAATTAGAAATCAGTAAATAGCATTATAACTAATCTATGAAATACTTTATCTTTTTTATTTTAATACTATTATTAGCTGGCTGTAACCTTTTTCAAAGGCAACAGCTGGCAGAGGAAAGTGTTGCAGTAGAGGAAAAACAACAACAAGAAGAAGTGTTTGTGCCAGTGCAGAAGGAGTTGTATGTCATTGATAAGGAAGAACGGGAAGATTATTATCTTTTCGGCGAGAAAATAAAAATAAGTGCAGAAGGAAATGAGTTTTACAAAACTGACAGAGGAGATTATATAAAAAAGAAAGATGTAGGTGATTGGAATACTCTGAAAACTAAAATCACAAGGGATGATCTTACAAAAAACGTAGATATTAACGGAAATTCTAACGATCGTATCACTAAATACCTGAGTATAGATCAAATTTCTTATGAAGAATATCAAGAAGCTCTTAGAAATAAGATAGATTTCCTCATAGAAGACACCCTTGCAATTGTAAAGAAGAATGGCAAACTTACCTTCCCTTGTGAGCATAAAACAGTTTATCTAAAAGACCAGCCTAATAGTGTTGAAAATCCTCTTTCTACAACCTATGCTTATGTAGGGAATGTTCCTGTTCTCAATCAATATTTAGTTTTTGAAGATTCTGAAGATTTTTATGCTTATATTTTTATAGATAAAACCACTGGTAAGCAAACTGATTTTGAGCGTTTTCCATTTCTCTCTCCCGATAAGAAGTATATCATTACAATAGGGAGAGCTTATGAAGATTTAGTGGGAATAATTTCTTTGTATCGCATAAAAAGCATAAAACCATTTGTGATTGAAACTTTAGTAAATGAAGACATAAAATGGTGGGCAACCTATGATTTTGATAAAGAACCCATCTTTTTTAGTAAAAATGGTTTCTTATACGCCCCGATGAATGTTATCCCAAACTTTTTTGACGAGCATAAAAATCCTAACAAACAGCGAATGTATATCAAGATAGGAATTAGAAATTAGAAATTAGTAAATAGCATTATAACTAATCTATGAAATACTTTATCTCTTTTATTTTAACACTATTGTTTGCTGGCTGTAATCTCTTTCAAGGGAAACAACCAGCAGGGGAAAGTGTTGCTCCTACTGAAGAACCTCAAATACAAACAGAAAATTCTGCTAAAGAGGATAAACCTACAGAAAAGGAGCTTTTAGAAACAATGGGAGACACTTCTGACACTAAGGATTTTGGGAAATATTTTACTATAGCAAAGATTTCAAAGCAGGAATACCTACAAGCATTGAAACATCGCTATTATTTCCTCACTAACGACAATTTAAGAATTGAAAAACAAAATGGAGTGATTGAGCTTCCTTGTAAAAATAAAACTGTTACATTTGAAGATACAGAGCAATCTGAAAATGATGGAGATGCTGAAATATACGATTATTTAGGTGAAATACCTGATTTAAATCAATATGTAGTGAGATATACGGTTTATAGAGCTCAAGAAATTCTTTTTATTGATAAACAAACAGGTAATCAGACTAAAATGGAAGGCGAACCGCTCTTATCACCTGATAGAAACTATGTAATAGGGACATATAGTGATGTTTTGGGAACATTTTTAATGTTTTATAAAGTAAAACAAGCGAAATCATTCACTTTAAAAGAACTTATTACTGTTAGCCCTCAATATTGGACAATTGATTACAGTGAAAAAGAAGCAATATTCTTTAGCAAAAACAACTATCTGTATATATCTATAACATTTAAAGAAAATTACAATCAACGAGAATATATTAAAATAGGTATTAGGAGTTAGAAGTTAGAAATTAGTATCATACTTATCTCTTACCTCTTACTTCTTACCTCTTAACTAAAAAAACTATGGAATTAAACAAACTCATTGACCACACGCTTCTGAAAGCTACAGCTACCATTAGCGAGATTGAAACTCTTTGTAAAGAGGCTGTGGAGTACGATTTTTATTCGGTATGTGTGAATAGTGGCTATGTAGCAACCGCTAAAAAATTCTTAACAGGTACTGATATCAAGGTATGTAGCGTAGTAGGCTTCCCCTTAGGAGCAATGTCGGCTAAAGCCAAATATTTTGAAACAGGTGAAGCCCTTGCCGATGGTGCTGATGAAATTGATATGGTGCTGAATGTAGGTTGGCTCAAATCAGGGAAAACCAATCAAGTATTGGACGAAATTATCGCTCTTAAACGCTGTACAGGTGAAAACCGTGTGCTGAAAGTCATCCTCGAAACTTGTTACCTTACTGATGAAGAAAAACGCTTGGCTTGCCGTTTAGCCCTTGATGCTAAAGCCGATTTTGTAAAAACTTCTACAGGCTTTGGTACGGGGGGCGCAACACTCGCCGATGTAAAACTGATGAAAGAATGTGTGCAACATAAGGCTAAAGTGAAAGCATCTGGAGGTATACGCGACTATGAAACAGCTATGCAATACGTAAACCTTGGCGTAGAACGCATAGGTACTTCTAACGGAATTGCTATCTTAAAAGGAGAGAAAGGAAGCGGCTACTAATGAAGATTATCAGTTACAATGTAAACGGCATAAGGGCAGCCCTTACTAAAGGCTTTGCCGATTGGCTGAAAAGTGCTAACCCTGATGTATTATGTCTGCAAGAGATAAAAGCCTTTGAAGACCAGATACCTACAGAAGTATTTACTGAATTAGGGTATACTTATCAATATTACCATAGTGCTGAAAAGAAAGGTTATAGTGGTGTGGCTATTCTCTCTAAAATCGCTCCCAAACACGTGGAAATAGGCACAGGAATTGATTATATGGACAAGGAAGGACGAGTACTTCGTGCTGATTTTGAGACACTCTCAGTAATGAGTCTCTATTTGCCCTCAGGTACGAACCCCGATCGTTTGGATTTCAAACTCACTTTTATGGCTGACTTTCAAAAGTATATTAATAAGCTCAAACAAACAGTGCCTAACCTCGTTATCTGTGGTGATTACAACATCTGTCACGAGGCAATCGATATACACGATCCCGTGCGCAATGCTACTGTATCAGGCTTCTTGCCCGTAGAGCGCGAGTGGTTAGACAAGTTTATGAAGAGTGGTTTTATTGATAGTTTCCGTTATTTCCACAAAGAGTCACATCAGTACTCGTGGTGGAGCTATCGCGCTAATGCTCGCAACAACAACAAAGGTTGGCGGATTGACTATCACTTAGTATCTGCCCCTTTAGAAAACCGAATGGAACGTGCACTTATCCTTCCTGAGGCAAAACACAGCGACCATTGCCCTATTGTATTAGAGATTAGGAGTTAGAAGTCAAGGGATAGGTGTTAGAGAGATAAAAAAAAGCTGTTGAACAAGTTGTAATGTTCAACAGCTTTTTTATTGTCTGCCACGCTGTGGCTACCATCTTATAATAGCACTTGCCCAAGTGAAACCACTACCAAAAGCAGCAAGTACTACGAGGTCGCCGTCCTTGATTTTGCCTTGTTGAACTGCTTCAGTAAGAGCAATAGGCACAGAAGCGGCGGTAGTGTTACCATATTTCATTATATTGTTGAACACCTGTTCATCAGTGAGTTTGAATTGGTGTTGTACAAACTGTGAGATACGCAAATTAGCTTGGTGAGGAATCAGCATATTGATATCTTCGCGAGAAAGTCCGTTAGCTTTTAATCCTTCTTCAATCACTTCGGCAAAGCGCACTACAGCATTTTTAAATACAAACTGACCGTTCATATTAGGATAATAACTCACATCATCAGGGTCGTTTTCAGCCAATATTTGAGGCACCCATTTGGTACCTACCCCAGGTGCTATCATTGCCAATTGCTCGGCGTGCTCACCTTGACTGTGCAAGTGAGTAGAGAGAATACCGCGTTCGGGGTCATCGGAACGAGAAACGATAGCAGCCCCAGCACCATCGCCAAAGAGCACTGCCATATTGCGACCACGAGTACTCATATCCAGCGCAGGCGATTGGGTTTCAGCACCTATCACAAGGATATTTTTGTACATCCCCGTTTTGATATACTGGTCGGCTACAGAGAGCGCGTAAAGAAAGCCCGAACATTGGTTGCGAATATCAAGAGCCCCTACGTTAGGCAAGCCCAATTCTTTCTGTACCAATACCCCACAACCAGGGAAATAAAAGTCGGGACTGAGAGTTGCAAATACAATAAAGTCTATTTCTTCTTTATTGATTTTAGCAACTTCAATAGCTTTTAAGCTCGCTTTTACCCCCATTGAGGTAGTGGTATCACTGCCTTTTAGGGCGTGACGACGCTCTTTGATACCAGTGCGCTCTTGAATCCATTCATCGCTGGTATCCATTAGTTTGGATAAGTCGTCGTTAGTAACTACATTGTCAGGGACATAAAATCCTAATCCCTTAATTCTTGATGTATACATATTTTTAGTTGTTAGTTTGTAAGTTTGTTAAAGTGAAGAAACCTTCGGGAAAATCTACTCCTTTAAGTGTTTCTTTGGCTCTTGCCAATTTATCTGCAAAATATTTGCTATTAGCATAGTCGGTGGTAGTATCAGTTTGTTCTTTATAAGTAAGACGTATCTGATACTTATCCCACATTCTTTTAGTTTTAGCTTTTTTTTCTTCTTCTGTCATAATCTATTTTATTTTACGATGAATGAGAAATCCCACATAATTAGTATTAGGATTAAAAAGTTCTATTTTCTTGTTAGTGAATAATCCATAGATAATAAAATCTTCAAGAGCATCTGTTAGGTATTTGGTTATCCCTCTTCTGTAAAGTCTATTTCGCGAATGAGTACTTCCTTCAGCGTATATATAAGCATTAGGAAAGTCATCTAAAAAAGCATAAATAGTAGCAACAACTGTAGCTAATACTTTTTCAGTATCGCCATTATCAGTAACAATTTTATCATCTATTTCTCCTGTGATAGGATTTCTATCTCCTAAAGCTAAATTGAATACCCCAGCAGGTTCTATTTCTTGGTAGAAAACAACTTTTTGAATAGTTCCATTTTTTCCTTCACTGATAAAATTAAATGTGTATGGGTCTTTATCAGGAATGATATCATATTTTGGTAAATTCATAATTAGGTAAAGGGTTAGTGAATACTAGTTTTTAGTGCTTACAGCTAATTTCTAAATAAACACTTCTAATAAATCCATCCCTTTAGTTTTTACCTCTAATTTGTGGCAAGAAGCAGGGAAAAGCACTGTTTCACCTTGTTTGATAGACAATTCGGTAGTGCCATCACCGATGGTACCTTCACCTTTTACGCACATATAGATATGGAAAGAATCATCTTGAGCAAGCGATTTCTCAAAACCAGCTGTAAGCGGTAGTAAATTAGTGATAAAATAAGGGCAATTCACCACTTTGTTCACCTCATTAGCATTTTGAGAGTACTGCACTTTAAAGTCGTCTTTCTTCTCATAGTCGATGGCATCGAGAGCGAGTTCAGTGTGGAGTTCGCGCAAGTTGCCATTTTTATCACGACGGTTGAAGTCGTACACGCGGTAAGTAATATCACTGGTTTGTTGTATTTCGGCAATGATAATCCCCTTACCTATGGCGTGCACTTTGCCCGTGTTGATAAAGAAAGTATCGCCATCTTTCACTTTTTCGTAGTTGAGAATATCAGTAAGCGTACCATTGTCTAAATGCTGTTGATACTCCTCTTTAGTTACTGTTTTGTTGAAGCCTACAATCAATTCAGCACCTGCATCAGCGTGAAGTACATACCACATTTCGGTTTTACCAAAAGAATTGTGGCGTTCTTTTGCCAATTTATCGTTAGGATGCACTTGTATAGAAAGGTCTTCACGTGCATCTATAAATTTAATAAGGATAGGAAAATCGCGACCAAAACGCTGGTGTACGTGTTTGCCGAGTAGTTCATTAGGGTATAAATCAATGAGTTCTTGCAGACTTTTACCTTCAAGAGCTCCATTGGCTACTACAGAGATATCGCCTGGTACTCCTGATACTTCCCAGCTTTCGCCTGTAATATCACTTTCAATAGGTTTGTTGAATAATGTTTTTAGTTTAGTGCCTCCCCAAAGACGTTCTTTAAGGATTGGTTTAAATTTTATTGGATACATTTTTATTAAGGTTGTTAATTAAACAGGGCAAAGATAATAAATAATTACGAATGACGAATAATGAATGACGTTTTTTTCAATTAAATAGTCCTTTCTTATACTGTTGATTTCGATAATGCAGCATAAAAATATAAGCTGGTACAGCTATAACAGCCGATAAACCCACAGCTAAAGTAGGCAGCATTATAAGTCCGTATATCACAAATGTAATAACATCTATGGTGAGAAAATAGTTTTTGAAATTGAAAGAAGTTATCTTTTTCAGAACAATAGGGAGGAGTATATAAAATAGGAATGGAGCAATAATTAAGAGTTTGTTGATGGTATTTAGTACCCAATCACCGTGTCTATACGATTCAAAAAGTAGCATCATAGGTATAGCAAAAGTTCCTACAAGGGCTTGTATCCCCTCTAATGAAAAGGAATGTAGCTCAGGCATTCCTGGTTTCCTTATATTATTGAATACATTGTAGAAACAAACTAATATTATATAGCAAATTACTACAATATAAGCATTGTGTTTTATATTTTTAATGAATAGGTTCATATTTTCTTTACTTCATTTTCAAAATCAATATTTCTACTTGGATACCAACCTACTATCATATCCATTACATCTTCCAATGTATCTATATATGATTCTTCTGTTTTATCATTCTGCAATTCAATGTCGGATTTAAGGAATATCTGATATATTTCCTCTTTAGAAAAGCCTTTTGGATACAATTGTAAGGCATATTCTCTTAATTTTTCTACAGAATTGGGTTCATATAATAAATCTTCTATATTTCTTTTTTGAATGTCTTGATAAAAGAGATAATCCAGCCAAAAATCGCTATCAAAAGTAATTTTTCCAGCCAATAAAAGCTCTGTTTTGTCTTTCCATTGCATCACAGAAGGCAAAAGAGCAGTCTTGCTAAATAAATTATCTATACGTTCCTGATACTTCTCCATATCATTTGAGATATACACCTCACCCACGAAGTAATACAGACAATGCAGGAAGAACTCTTGTTCAGGGCACACGTTGTCATTAGCTAATTGGAAAACCAAATCATCATTTTTTCCATTCACCACATAAAGATCCCAATCGGGGTCAGGCCATTTTTCATTATGGGCTAACCAAAAAAGTATATCTTCATTATCGGGTTCATAAATGTTTTTAATCATAATTCAGCAAAATCTAAAAATTTAGGTAGTTCAGCTAATTGTAAAAGGGCTTCTTTGAGTTTCTCATTCACAATACAAGTATAATAACCAAACTGATTCCAATTAGACAGATAAAAACCATTTAAGCCTTCTGGTATTTTTGAAGTATCCAATACCAGTTTACTAAAAAAGTCGAATTGTTTTCTTATAGAATGTTGCCAATCAACACAATCCAACACATTTGTAAAAGAAAGCATTTTGTATTTATAAGGAAAATTACCATCAGGAACTACCGTCAAAAAAGTAATTCCTTTTAAATTCTTAAATAATTCTTCCTGAAAGATATCCTCCCTAACCAAAATATGACTCTTAGTCCTTTGAAAAGGAGACATCTTTTCCTTCTTAAAGAAAGAAATATCTTTCACCACCTCTCCTTGATGATTAAGTGCTTGTATCTTCAACACATCCGAAGACTGAAGCGTGTAGTTTTCAGGAAATTTCACATCCTCATTATCCCCTATCACAAAACGATAAGCAAAAGTAAAATACTTCTGCCACAACTTATTATCCTCTTTAAAGACAATTCTAAAATAAGCCATAATCTATTTGTATATATAAATATTCACAACACTCAATCTCTGAAAAGCATTTTCAAACTTATACTTATCACAGAAAAAAGCTCTTTCTTGTAAAAAAGATTTTGCCTGCACAGCGGAGGAAAAAAGAGAATATTCATTAAGTCGTTTTTTATATTCTACACAAAAAGAATTGTCAATTCTTAGTATCTCATTGTATATGATTGAAAAACCTATATAGAAATCATCAATTGGCTCATATAAATAGCCACAATCCACACCTATTTGTTTAAAATTGGGATGTTCACAACTATCTTCACTGAAGTATAATAGATGAAGATTATTCTTAAAAAGACCTTCCTTTTCTTCCAGAATACGCTCAAGATATTTTGCATCTACAAAATAATCATCTACTATAGGATATTGAAAAGATTTTTGCCCCCATAGAGAAATATTTCTATCAAAACCCAAGTAATTAGTGTTATCTGTTAAGATGATTCCTTTCATTGCCACTTATATTTTACCTTTACACTATATCTCCATTTCTTACAATATTGGTAATTTTATATATTTTCATTTGATAAATTAGTTATTAAGTCATTAGTAAATTGGGGCACATCGGCAAATTGACAAATCGACTAATCGATTCATTATCTCAAGTTTTTCAGCATAAATTGTGTCATTATCTTTGCTGTTTGCGCTTCTTTGGCAGTAAACAAATGGTCCCCTCTTTCTATAAGACTTACCTTACAATGCTTGTAGAAAAAAGGCAAATTCTCGCTATAAGTATAAGATATCATCCGATCACCCGTACCGTGAATTACCAGCACCTTGCCTTTGTAGGTACTCGCTTTCTCAATGAGTTTACAGCGTTGTGCTGAGAGAATATAGTCTTTCCCCACAGTTACTTTCCCTCCAAAAAAGGAAAGCTCCTCAGGTACATTCAATGGGTCGAAAGTGGCATCGAACAGTACCCCTTGTGATAGTATGTCGTGAATTGTAGAAGCAGGAGCTAACAAGCCTAATGCTTTAACGTTTTTCTTTCCTAATTCTGCACTCAAAAGCATCGCTATAGCCCCTCCTTGCGAGTGTCCTATCAAGCCTATCTTACCTACGAAAGAGAGTCTTTTAGTAAATGCCATTATGCGCCGTGCATCTTCTAACTCATTATCTAACGACATTTTCTTAAAATCTCCTTCACTTTCGCCGTGTGCGTTAAAGTCAAAGCGTACTGAAGCAATACCGTGTGTTGCTAAGCTATCTGCCAAAGTAGCATATAGCTTTTTGTCTTTATTGCTAGTCAGTCCGTGGAAGATAATCACAGTAGGGATTTTCTGAGACTTTTTCACAGTATCAGGAGTGGTAACCACTCCGCGAAGTGTTCCTACAGCTCCCTGAATAGTTACAGGTTCAGTTTTGGCATTTACCAAGTTAATAGTAACTAAAAAAGTAAAAATTATGTTCCTAAGTTTCATATATTTGAATTATTAAACAGTTATTAGTATCTAATCATTATTCATTAACCATTAATCATTATGTCTGTACACTTCCTCAAACGGCAATCTAAACCTTTCACCCCAGATACCGCGCTGTTCACGAAGTCCACAAGTAATCACCATATTCACTTCTGCCCCGCAAGGTAAGTGTAACAACTTCTTAATGCGTCTGCTATCGTAACCCTCTAACGGACAAGTATCGTAACCCTCCTCTGCCATTGCCAGCATAAAGGTCTGTGCTACGAGTCCACAGCTTTTGTGTACACTTACGCGAATATCGCCTTCCGAGAGCTGTTGCATCATAGGGCGAAACCAACTGGTAACCACCCCAAACGCTTTGCGGAAGAGTCCTAGCAACCCAAAAAATCTACTATACACAAAAGGCATCAGCTTACTGTAATACGCCTCTTTATCTTTAATGCGTTTGGCTTGCCTTTCGGGCGGACTGTTGCGCTGTACATTACCACGCTCAAACTCCAAGATAGCACGAGCGTGCGCGCGGTGTTTGTCTTGACGGGTAACAAAAACCACCATCTGTTGTGCGGTGGTAGCCGTACGCTGGTCGAGACAGGCGTGAGCGAGCTTTTTAAGTAAATCTTTATCAGTAATATGGTACAACTCATACAGTTGCATATTGAAACCAGTAGGAGCTAGTGTAGCGAGCTTAAGGCATTCACGCACCTTTTCCTCACTGATGGGCGTAGGAGCGTAATAACGTACCGCCCTGCGGAAGTGTAAAATATCTTTTAACATAGAATTAGTGTTTAGTAGTCAGCTAAATTTCCTGACATTTCTTATTGATTTTTATTTTGTAATGACAAAATTACAAAAAGAAACTGAAACGAACAAAATATTGCTAATTCGCTAATTATTTGTACCTTTGCCCTCTGTTTTAGAACATTCTGTAATATGAACGATAATTCCTCTTATCACATTCCCGTTTTGTTGCAACAAAGTGTTGAAGGTTTGGCAATTAAGCCCAATGGCACTTATGTAGATATCACTTTTGGCGGCGGCGGTCATTCGCGTGAAATCCTCAAACATTTAGGCAATGAGGGGCGACTTTTTGCTTTCGATCAAGATACTGATGCAGCTGCCAATGCTATAGCCGATGACCGTTTTACACTCATTCAGCAGAATTTCAAATATTTGCGACAATACTTGCGTTTCTATGGTGTTACACAAGTAGACGGGGTTTTAGGTGATTTTGGGGTTTCTTCTCATCAATTTGACGTTGCCGAACGCGGCTTTTCTACTCGTTTTGAAGGTACTTTGGATATGCGTATGAACCAAAATGCAGCAATTTCGGCTAAAGAAATTGTAAATGAATATGATGAAGAAGATTTAAGTCGATTGTTTTTCAACTATGGTGAGCTGAAAAACGCCAAAGCTATCGCTCGAGCGATTATCAATTATAGAGCACAGAAGCCTATTCAGTTAGGCAGTGAGTTACAAGAGGCTGTAAAGAGTTTTTTACCCAAGTTCAAAGAAAACAAGGTGTTAGCGCAAATCTATCAAGCGATACGCATAGAGGTGAACGGCGAAATGGAGGCACTGGAATCGTTTTTGTTACAACTGCCCGATGTGGTGAAACCTGGGGGGCGCATCAGTCTCATCAGCTATCACTCGCTTGAAGACCGTGCCGTGAAACGCTTTATACGCGACGGACAATTAGAAGGTACTCCCGAAAAAGATTGGTTTGGCAATGTGTCAGTTCCGTTTAAAAAAGTAGGCGGACTTATCACTCCTACCGATAGTGAGATTGCAATGAATAACCGAGCTCGCAGTGCTAAACTTCGCATTGCTGAACGCATAAACTCTTAATTCTTAATTTTATAACTAAAAAATGGGAAGAGCTACCGACGAAATTAAAAATATACTACGCGGAAAGTTTTTTGTAGGCAAAGACGCTTTTAAAAGCTGGATGTTTGTTGGCTTTCTGTTTGTGCTGATTATCATAATGATTACCAGTTCACAGCGAGTAGATGCCAAAGTACACCAAATTGCTAAACTGAATGAAGAGGTTAATGAACTCAAAAGTCAGTTTGTAGATGTGCGTTCGCGCTTACAGAAGGTGCGATTAGAGTCGTCGCTGTTAGAACAATTAGAATCTAAAGGACTCAAGCAGCCTGAGAAACCACCACAAAAAATTAAAGTAATTGTAGAAGAATAACAAAACAATAAGGAGGTAAAGCATTGGAAAAAAGCGACAAAAAAATAACCGCACGCACTTACTTTGTAGCATTGGTAATCCTGCTGATGATTATAATAATAGCCGTAAAACTCATCAAAATACAAATAGAAGGTGATGAATATCGCGCCAAAGTAGACGAAACTACCTTGCGTGAGGCTGATATTATTCCCAGTCAAGGCAATTTGTATTCCGATGATGGGAGTTTATTGGCTACCTCGGTAACTCGTTACGATATTCGTTGGGACGGGATAGCCCCTTCTAAAGCCAATTTCAACAAATATGTAAAGCCGTTGAGCGATTCCCTTTCAAAGATGTTTGGTCGTCCAAGTAACTACTATTTGAATCTACTTAAAAAAGAACGCAATTTAAAGAACAGATACTTACTTATCGCAAGTAATTTAGGCTATAGTGAATATGCACGTATCAAAAAATTTCCACTGTTTGACAAAGGTCCCTACAAAGGGGGAATCATTATAGAGAAAAACATCAAACGCGAATATCCGTTAGGAGGGATTGCTCACCGCAGTATTGGTTATGCGCGTACCGATGAAACTGGTTACACTACCCGTGTAGGGCTTGAAGGTGCTTATGCCAATTACCTTTTGGGTACTAAAGGACGACGCTTAGAACAGAAAATCGCCAAAGGACAGTGGAAACTCGCCAGTGGGTTTGATATTATAGAACCTAAAGATGGTTATGATGTAGTTTCTACTATCAATATCAACATACAAGATATTGCACACCACGCCTTACTTACCCAACTGAAGAAATATAAAGCTCAGCACGGTTGCGTGATTGTAATGGAAGTGAGTACAGGCGAGATAAAAGCTATTTCCAATCTTGAGTTAAACAAAAAAAACGACACCTATGCCGAGCGTTATAACTTTGCTATAGGCGAAGCTCACGAACCTGGGTCGGTATTCAAATTGATGACTGTTGTTGCTGCTATGGAAACCCGCAATATCGATACCACTTATGTAGTGGATATAAAAGACGGAAAACAACAGTACTACGATAAGACTTTTCAAGATTCACAACATCACTTCACAGGGCGCATTAGCTTAAACAAAGCCTTTTCGGTATCCTCAAACGTGGGGATGACCGAGTTAGTACACTCACTATTTGCGAAAAACCCTTCGGATTTTACCTCTCAATTGCTAAAAATGAATCTCAATCAGCAGTTAGGCTTACCCATCTTAGGTGAAGGAGCTCCTTTTATTCCTACACCACGCGACAAGCTATGGAGTGGGGTGACCCTCGAATCTATGGCCATAGGTTATGCCGTAAAAATTACCCCTTTGCAGAGCTTGGCTTTCTACAACGCTATTGCCAATGGGGGAGTGATGGTAAAACCCCGAATGATCAAGGAAGTAAAAGAATGGAACAAAGCAATAGAAAAGTTTAATGTAGAGATTATCAACGGAAAAATTTGCTCTAAACAAACTGCCGATAAAGCTAAGGGAATGCTTGCCGATGTAGTGAGACGTTCGTATGGATCAGGACACCGACTTTATTCCCCCGATTTTTCGATGGCAGGCAAAACAGGAACTGCTCGTAAAAACTACGCCAATGCGGATGCAAGCAAACTGAGTTATATATCCTCGTTTGCAGGATTTTTTCCGGTAGACAACCCAAAATACTCGTGTATAGTAGTCATTCACGAGCCCGACCGCAGTGTGGGGATTTACGGTGCCGATGTATCGGGACCTGTATTCAAAAGTATAGCTCATAAAATCTATACTAATTCACTGTTGATGGACACCGTAGAAGATGTGGAAAATGTATCGGGAAAAACTACTAAAAACTATGAAGATTACTATGCTAAGGCTGCAAAATACAAAACAGTAATGCCCGATCTTACGGGTATGAATGTAATGGATGCCATTGCCTTACTCGAAAATATGGGTTTACGAGTGAAATTTTCGGGCGAAGGCAAAGTAAGTAGCCAATCGGTTGCCAAAGGCTCCAAAGTAGCGCACAATACCATAGTAGTTTTACAGTGTGGAGAATTAACTAATTAGTCAATTAGCCAATTAGCAAATGATTGCGTCGCTACACTTTGATAATCAATTACTTTTAGAGTGTGTTATGTAAGGGCGTTTTGCAAACGCCCCTAAAGAAAAACTTTTTGAACAGCCTCTTGAACTCTTAAAATGATAATATGAAAATATTCTTTATCACAACATTCGTTTTCATCACCTCATTAGCTGTAGCGCAGCCTTGTTCTTACAAAGATTTAGAGCAAACAATAACAAGTCTTTACACTAAAGTAAAACCTTGCAATCTCCCTATTGCTAAAATGGACTTTACCCCTGTTCTTTTATATAAAGAAACTAAATTTTTAGGCGCAATAGGCATTCACAAAAAGCGATTGGTAGTTCAGTTTACAAGTATTAAAAAAGACAATACACAACCATCATTATACCAAGTAGAAGGCTGGACGCGTGTAGCCAAAAACACCCGTAAGTTTAGAGGGACTATTGTTATAAACACACTAAAAACACTTGTAAATACTGAAGAAACCAACTTTAAGGAAGAAGGAATTGCTGAAGGCAACTTCCTTTTTGATGAATATGAAAACCTCTCTGCAACAGGTATTTTTAAGGGGAAAGTATTACTTTGTTGGGCTATTTCTAACAAAGGAAATTTAGAGTATAACGATTTCTATGAAGGAGCTGACCCTTATTTCAACAATGCTTTTATTGGAACGTGGACAAGCAAACAAACACAGAAAACACAGCAAGTAAGTTGGGCATATTATCGCGTACCTTGTTCAGGTGATTTAGATATAGGGGCAGGAGAGTTTATTCCCAATAAGAAATACTTAAAATACGGCTGGGACGAATTTATTAACGAAATGAAAGCCCAATAAATACCCTAGCTATACTCCTTATAATTAACAAATTGATAAATTGACTAATGACTAATTTAAAAACATTACTTAAAAACATCTCTATAAAGGCTTCTCTTTATGAAGAAGACAAACCTATTACTTCCGTTTGTTTCGACTCTCGCAAGGTAGAAAAAGGAAGTATGTTTGTTGCTATCACTGGCACTCAATCTAACGGACACGAATATATAGACCAAGCTATTCGCAGTGGTGCTACTGCTATTGTATGTGAGCAATTACCTCAACAGCCCTTGCCTGATGTAAGCTATATAGTAGTTCCTAATACTCATAGCGCCTTAGCTCTTATCGCGGCTAACTTCTATGGCAATCCTTCCGAAAAACTTACCTTAGTAGGCGTTACAGGCACTAACGGAAAGACTACTATTGCAACGCTTCTCTACCAATTGTTTAGAAAAGCAGGACAAAAAGCAGGTTTGCTCTCTACCGTAGCAGTATACGTAGACGACCAGCGTTTTGAAGCTACTCACACTACCCCCGACCCTCTTCAACTAAATCATTATCTACACTTAATGGTACAACAAGGGGTGAAATACTGCTTTATGGAGGTCAGTTCGCACGGTATCGACCAGCATCGCACCGAAGGACTACAATTTGCAGGTGGTATTTTCACTAACCTCACCCGCGATCACCTTGACTATCACAAAACCTTCGCTGCCTATCGCGATGTGAAAAAGCGTTTCTTTGATGCGTTGCCAGCTACCGCTTTTGCCTTAGTGAACAACGATGATAAAAATGGGGTTTTTATGTTACAAAACACCAAAGCCCAAAAGAAAACTTACGCTCTCAAAACCTATTCAGATTATAAAGCATATATCATTGAAAGCAGATTTGACGGCTTGTTGTTGCGCATCAATCAGCACGAGGTATGGACAAAACTCATAGGGGAGTTCAATGCCTATAACCTTTTAGCGGTATATGCAGCAGCTACACTTTTAGGTATTGACGAACTTGAGGCGCTTACACTCATCAGTGCTATAGAACCCGTGGCTGGGCGTTTCCAATACGCTGTATCGGCTACGGGAGTGATTACCATCGTAGATTACGCTCATACCCCCGATGCGCTTGAAAACGTTCTAAAAACCATCAACGATATACGCACTCACAACGAGACACTCACTACTGTAGTGGGTTGTGGGGGCAATCGCGACAAAGGCAAACGCCCTATAATGGCTGATATCGCTACAACCCTCAGCGATAATGTCATCCTCACTTCCGACAATCCTCGCAACGAAGAACCTGAGACGATTCTTGCCGAAATGGAACAAGGGGTACAGCCACAACACTTCCACAAAGTACAAACCATCACCGACCGTCGTCAGGCAATACAATCCGTTTGTAAGAACGCCCAAAAAGGCGATATCATCCTCATCGCCGGTAAGGGACACGAAACTTACCAAGAAATTAAAGGCGTAAAACACCATTTTGACGACTTTGAAACCGTCCGCGAGTTTCTGGAATTGTACAAGAAGTAGCAGTTAGGAATTAGAAAATAGAAATTAGACTTTGCTAAGAGTTTTAGGACTCTTAGCAAAGTTTTTTTGTGCTAAAAAACTCTGGTGTGTATTGTTGTAAGTTAGGTAAGAAAAAAGTATAAAAAATATAGCATTGATAATCAGAAATATAAGAAAATTGTTAATAACTTTTTTGCGTTTTACTTATATCTGAGAGAAAAAACGATATATATAGATAATATTATTATTTTTTTTCTTATGGAAAAACAAAAATCATTAATGCAGTTGCCAGTGGCACTGCTCGGTCAGTCAAAAATGACTATGTGCGCGCTTTTAGAACGCGAAATTGTTGAACAAGAGCGTTATATTAAGGAAACGCTCCAATTGCTTGAACTGCCTTTCAAAGGGACTTTTCACCCTACTATTGAACGAAAGCAGAACACTTTCTCGGTGAAAATGAAATCGTTATTTCAGCAAAATGATTTTGAAAGAGTGCAAAAAGCCTTTCCGAAAGGCTATGTGTTATCTCCCAACAGTTTTATAGGTGAGCGCATAGAAAAACAATTTGTACACATCGCGATTCCTAATCAAAGTACTCGTTGGGTACATTTGAGCGAATTGTTCTGCGCTCAACAATTCAGAAATGCAGCTATGACCTTGCCTATTGCCTTAGGAATCGATAATCACAACCTACATCTCGTTGATTTAGCTACCGAAACACATTGGGCTATTAAAAACGATACCCCAGCCGACAACTACAAGGGGTTACAACTCGTATTGTTGTCGTTGTTGTTTTGGCAAACGCCTAAAAACGTTCAGTTGGTATGGATAGATAGTAACAATACCTCGGATAATGCTCTACAAGAAGTTATCGCACCTTATGCTTTTACTACCGCTACCGAACCTCAAGAGGTGTTGCAAGCACTAATTGCCGAAAATGAAAAACGCTTGAAATGTGAGAGTTGTGAGCCACGTATAATAGTGTTTATCAGTGATGCTTACGCATTGTATCAGCAATATTCTGAACTGTGGGACACCTTAGAGGAGAGTTTTAAACAAGGCATCCACCTCATCGGTAGTTTTGCCGATTATGTGCAACAGCAAGCAACCGTAAAAAAGGTCGTCGATTTTCACAAGGTATTTGATACAATGCTTGAGTATAAGCACGATAACACTCTGTGGTATGAGCGGACTGAGATTTTAGCCCCTTCTTTTGAAGAAACTATCTTTGAAAAGATTGTAGCCTTTAAAAAAGGAGAGATTTCGCGCAAAACTATGATTGTAGCCGACTTGCATAGAGCACAAGCACTTGGCAAATACATAAACAAACTTTTAAAGCGAAGAAAACGCGACGGCAAACGCAAAGCTAATGAAAAGCTCAGCGTTAAAACGTTTAAGGACGCTTTAGTCAATAGCTTGCTATACACTCAATTGTGTAGTAGTGATGAGAAAGTAGCGTTTTCATTATTTTTGATAAGGCGTTTTTTCAACAGTATGGAGCGTGATCTTTTTGAAGAAATGCTTCTCCGCATCAGCAATGAGGCTACCTATCTTATCAGCGATACCCCTAAGAAAATCAGTAATGTAGCATATATAGATGTTCTAAAGAAAAGCGGGCAGTTGCTCATCAATCAAGAAGCGGTGTACAGTGCTATGCCCAATGGCGAAATAGTCCCCTTTGTAATCGACCACAGTGAGTATTATCCACCCTCTTTTTCAATAGCTATTCATCCGAAGAGAATTATCTCTCCCATTTTTGATGCGTTGCCCAATAACAACTATCCGCAACTGAATAAGATAGTAGTCGCCCTTAGAGAGCATACTTCAACCCTCACCGAACCTATTGAAATAAAGGAAGTTACAGAGAATGTCTTCCGCGACAGAAAGCTTGCTAAGGAGCTCAACCCTACAGTCCTCATTGCCGAAATAGAAAAGCTATTATCACAACAAGCATTTCAAATAATTAATAAGCTGTAAAAAAATCACCCTAACGTCCCAAATTTTAACATTTTATATTTGGTAGCAAGAAAAATAGTTAGTACTTTTGGGGCGTTAAACTAAAACATCACAAATTTATGAATAATACCTTTTTTAAACAGAAAGAATTTACAGAATTCTTGCCAAAAAATGGAGTAAATAGCATTGATAGTTATGTTAATTACGTAAATAATGCTGACAAACAATTTAGGCATAAACTTTTTGAGCTAGTAGAGAATATCTATAAAGCAAAAAGTTTAGATGCTCTTGATGAATTGAGAGAAATAGGAGAAGAACTTTTTGAGATTATAGAAGTTACTTCTAAGAATCATTACCGTGCAGGGTTTATGAAGTACCTTGATTTTATTGAAGAGAAAATCTGCCTTTCTGCTGAAGTTTCAGTTGCAACTATTTCTTTAAATGACATTAAAAAAGATGTAGAAGAAGAGGAAAAAATATGTAATACCAATAGTGCTTACATACACTACTCTTCTACTTTTGTTAGAGACACTCTATTTCGTAGGCTAATTTCACAAGACCGCTATAATAACAATGGTCATCTTATTTTCCCTATTCGTTTTATAAAACAATACTTTTATAAAACAGGACACGAGAAAACTTTTGACAAAATACTTAATCATCAAATAGATAACATTATCTATTTTGTAGGGACTACTGCTAAAAAAGTCAAAGATTTAAAAGACTTAGAAATTGAGTATAGTAATGGACAGGTCTTTATAAATAAGGAAAAGGTTTCTGCTAAAACAGAAGTTGATAATTTAGTAACTCTAGTTGTAAAATCAGGTAAACTTAGAGAAATTGTTATCGATCACATTGAGCCTATTAGTCTCTTATTAGAGTCTTTAGATAAAAACGATTTTCCTCAACTATCACTTATCACAGATGAATTTAGAAAACGAGTGAAAGGAGGAAATTTAGATAGAGATTCAGTACGTCTATTATCTACTATAATTGCAAATGATGAGTCTTTTAGAAATAGAATTCATTTTGATGAGCTGGAAGAAGAATTTCAGAAAATTAATGCAAAAATGAATTTGCAACTAATGCATAGTAGTTATAACAGCAAGAAAGGAGCAAAATAAGTAATATAACTTATTTAACTAAAAAAGAGTGCCAAAAATTGTTTTGGCACTCTTTTTTTTATCATAGTATCACAAAATGATACACCTCCTATATTATCTTTGCCATTACTATGATAATCAATTACTTTTAAAGTATACTATGTAAGGGCGTTTTGCAAACGCCCCCACAAATAAAACTTTCGGACAGCTTTTTTTTGATTTATAAACCACTTGATTAATCCACTTTCAAATTTCTCTTCACTGCTTCTTGCCAATATTTTACAAAAGTATCTCGCAAGTGAGTAGGTTCTAATATAGTAAGCGACCAACTGCGTTTCATCAATTCCATAATAAAGTCGAGAGTGGGTTTTACATAGAGTTCAAAGGTGATATGTGTTGCGGTTTCAGCTATAACTCGCTGTGAGTGGTGAATAGGCGAGGCTTTGAGATAGTTACCATCGCGGTGATCAAACTGTAACACTACCTTTTCGGCTTTGGCATCGGTAAACATCCCAAAAGCATTGTAATACGGACTGTAGAAGTCTAATTCTTTATTAGGTCGGAAGGTAGCACCTATTTCTAACGAACGCACGCGCTCTAAGGCAAAGGCTTTAAAAGGCACACTGCTATCTTGTTTATCTACTGCCAACACATACCATTTATAGTCTTTATGCTTTAGTTTGTAAGGCTGTAGCGTATAGGCTTTGGTTTGCTCATCGCGGTAGTCGTAGTAAGTGATGTGCAGTTCTTTATGTGCTTCTATAGCCTCTATACAGTCGGCTATATGGTTTGTACCCGTATGCTGACGAGTTTCTGTAATCACGCATTCAGGTAGTTTGCCGTCTTGGTTTTGCACGATAAACAAGATGTAAGCTGCCAATAGGTCATCTACTATCAGCTGATTTTCATCTTCGTATAGCGCATAAGTTTCGTCCTCAAATCTCAAATCATAGTGTCATTCATCGCGTATTGTCTCTTTGTCGCGCTCAAACAATTGTCAGTTATACCCTTTTTCACCTAAATAACTATCCATTTCTTTGTAGATTTGTTGGTAGTTAGGGTAAATACCTCTTGACGAAAATAATTTTGTTTTCTATTTGCTTTTATCTCGTTATTCACTATCTTTGCACTTTGGCAATTCGGGACAATATAGTTCTATTTCTACATTCACAAAAACAAAAAACAACTTTTGTTCTAATTGTCATTTTTTTATTCCATCATATTTAGCTTTGTTAAATTTATAATTGTTATTTAATGTCAGTTCGATATAAAAGAATATTGATTTTCAGCTTTATATCATAATATATTCACAAAATAATTCACCATCAGGTGAAAATTCGTGTGTTCACATACCCAGCTGAGAGCCCTCGCTGGCTTTGTGGGAGATTTATAATATTTTTTCTGATTTTTAAATAATTACTTACGCCGAACTCACGTTAATTAATAAATTACTTATATCAAAGTAGAAAACGCTTAAAACAATTATAACTAATCTTATGGAAACACTTCAAACAACACGCCTTTTGCTTCGCCCTTGGGAAATTACCGATGCCGAAGCCTTATACACACAAGCACACAATCCTATTATAGGCAAGCGGTGCGGTTGGAACCCTCACAAAAGTGTGGAGGAGAGCCGAGAGATTATTGAGGTTGTCCTTAGCAAGGCTCATAGTTTTGCTATTTGTCTGCCCAATAACACACCTATTGGCAGTATAGGCTTGCTTTTGCAAGGAGAGAGCAATCTTTCTATAGGAGAAAATGAAGCCGAAATAGGCTATTGGCTTGGAGAAGACTTTTGGGGTAAGGGCTATGTTACTGAAGCTACTCTAAGAGTAATACAATATGCTTTTGAAGAGTTGCACCTTACCCAGCTATGGGCAGGCGCATACAAGGAAAATGTTACCTCACAGCGAGTACTTGAAAAATGTGGCTTCCGTTACCATCATACCCTTGAAGATTTCTTGTTTCCGCTTATAGGAGAGAGGCATACAAGTTTAATATATACATTGAACAGAGAAAATTGAAGATGAAAACTCAAGAAATCGACGCACAAAGTTTGCAAAATGCCTATCGCCTTTTTGAGAGTGGGACTATAGAGCAGATAGAAGTAGGTACCACTAAAGGATTATGCGAGATACATCGCTATCTTTTTGAGGGGCTTTACGATTTTGCGGGTAAAATACGTCAGTTGAATATCAGTAAAGGAGGTTTTCGTTTTGCCAATGCGATGTTTTTGCATGCTATCCTGCCTGTAATAGACCAAATGCCTGAAAATACTTTTGAAGAAATTGTAGCCAAATATGTAGAGATGAATATAGCCCACCCTTTTATGGAAGGCAATGGACGAGCTACTCGTATATGGATCGACTTGATACTCAAAAAACGCTTAGGTAAAGTAGTGAATTGGCAACAGATAGATAAAGCTCCTTATCTCCAAGCAATGGAGCGTAGCCCTATCAACGATTTGGAATTGCGCTTTTTGTTGCAACCTGCCCTTACTGATAAAGTAAATGACCATGAAGTAATTTTTAAAGGTATAGAACAGTCTTATTATTATGAGAGCAATATATAACTTTAATTATATCAAACAAATATGAAAAAACAAATAACCTTCTTATTGTTGTTCTGTTCTAAATTGCTCTTTTCGCAAGAGGAAAGCAAAGAAGAATTTTTCAATCAAGTATATAAGGATTTTATTCCTGAAGATTATGAATATTTTTACTTAGAACCGCCCTATATACCTTCAGCTTATGAATTTGAGTATGCAAAAGAAAAGCCTTTTTACGGTCGCAACTCAGCATTATCTAACGATGCAAAAGGTGTTATAAAAGCTATTCAGGAACGAAAAAAAAATCCAGAATCATCGTATTGGGACTTTCAAGTATTCAAAAAAGCAAGAGAATGTTTTCAAGATAGTTTATTGCCATCATTTGATACTCAAGATTTTGTTTTTACAAAGAGAAACATAAAAGACAAAGAACGTTTTGTTCGTCCGCATACCTTTTTTGTAACTGTAAAATGGTATTGGAGTAAAAAAAGAAGAGAAAAAGAAGCTTGGAAAGTATACAAAAAATTGAAAGAACTCATTTACAGACCAGAAAAACTACAATGTTTCACTTTTTCAGAACCCATATTCTTTGATGGAGGAAATAAAGCATATTTTAGCTTTGGTCAATCCGACAAAAAGATAGATGCCGTTTATAAAAAAGAGAATGGCATTTGGAAAAAGGATTACTATAGTTCTGTTATGTACATTTGTGGCACAGGATTAAGATATACTACTTATACTAAGGAAAAACGTTTTAAAACTAAAAAGAAAAGTCTAAAATAACATCAAATGAAAAAACTTTTACTAATAACAATTCTCTCATTAGGAGCAATATCTTGTGAGCAGAAGAAAGCAACAACAGAAAAAACGAGCATTCCGCTCACTTATTCTAATTTGGTAGACACTGCTACTCAAGAAGAAGTGCAAAAAGCCCTTATAGCAGCCGGAATAGCTGAACAAAATGTAGCCTCTTTTTTGGAGAGTGTAGCCCTTTTCAACCAAACCGTAGGCGATAAAGCAGGCTTAGTACCCAAAGGATTTGTAACTATTGATAGCCTGCTACCTAAGTATGATGAGGTTGCTATACAAAGCATTTGGACGTCTAAATACCCTATGTTTCAAGGTTATAACTGTCGTCTTACCTCTTTTACCCTCTTGCGTGATTTGATTGCTTTTCCTGCAGATAAAAAGTTTGCTACCAAAGAGGAAGACGAAGTACTTTTTATAGACCGAGAATCCTTGCACAATACCCCTAAAAAGTTCTTTACCCCAGAGGAAGAAAACAACTTTTTCACCCTCTTTACCGAGGTGCCTACTACTAATACCAAAGATATAAACACTCATTTGCAGGCGATGCAACAAGCGTGGAAAGAACGCGGTATTGATTTCCGTTATAAAAACGACCCTACTAAGGCATCGCTTATCTCGGCAGTCTTCCATTCCCAAATCACCCCAGAAGAGAACACCCTCTTTGTGGGACACGTGGGGGTATTAGTACCTTTTGAAGGCAAGCTACTCTTTATCGAAAAACTCGCTTTCCAAGAACCTTATCAGGCGATAAAATTTGCTAATCGCACTCAGCTCAGCGATTATTTAATGAACCGATATGATGTAGAGTGGGAGCAACCCAATGCCATTCCGTTTATAATGGAAAACGATGCTTTAATGGAAGGATATCGTCCTAATCCCTACAAAAAAGAACAGCGTTTATAAGAAGATAATTGCCATTTGTTAATTATTTTCTATCTTTGCAAAAAATAAGTAGGTATATTATGAGTGCTATAGTAGCTGTAGTGGGACGCCCCAATGTAGGTAAATCCACTTTTTTCAACCGTTTGATAAAACGCCGTGAGGCTATCGTGGACGCCGTGAGTGGCGTTACACGCGACCGCCATTATGGTAAAACCGACTGGAATGGGGTCTCTTTTTCTGTGATCGACACGGGTGGCTACTTAGCAGGTAGTGACGATTCTTTCGAGAAAGAAATCAACAAACAAGTCTCCTTAGCCATAGACGAAGCCGATGCGATTATCTTTATGGTAAACGTCGAAGAAGGACTTACCGGTATGGACGAAGCTGTAGCCGAGTTGTTGCGCAAATGCCATAAACCAATATTAGTAGCAGTAAACAAAGTGGATAGCAACAACCGTCGTAACGATATGCACGAATTTTATGCCTTAGGTTTTGAACATCTCTATGCCCTATCAAGTGTAAATGGTAGTGGTACAGGAGAGCTACTCGACGATTTAGTCGCTCTCTTGCCCGAAAAAGAAAAACAAGAAGAAAATCCCTTGCCTCGCTTTGCTGTAGTAGGGAGACCTAATGCGGGTAAATCGTCCTTTATCAACGCTCTTATAGGCGAAGACCGCTATATTGTTACCGATATTGCAGGCACTACACGCGATGCTATTGATACTAAGTACAACCGCTTTGGATTTGAATTTAATTTAGTTGATACAGCGGGAATCCGCCGTAAATCTAAAGTAAAAGAGGATTTAGAATTCTACTCAGTGATGCGTTCTATTCGTGCTATTGAACACTCCGATGTGTGTATTTTGATGCTCGATGCTACACGTGGTTTTGAAAGTCAAGATGCTAATATCTTCTGGTTGGCACAACGCAATCGCAAAGGCATCGTGATATTAGTAAACAAATGGGATTTGGTAGAGAAGGAAAACAATACGGCTAAACAGTACGAAGCGGCTATCCGCAAAGAAATAGAACCTTTCACCGATGTGCCCATCTTGTTTGTATCGGCATTGAATAAGCAACGTATTTACAAAGCTATAGAAACGGCTGTAGCAGTGTATAACAACCGCACCAAGCGTATCCCTACTCGTAAACTCAACGAGGTGATGTTGCCTATTATTGAGAACTATCCACCCCCTGCGATCAAAGGAAAATATGTCAAGATAAAGTTCTGTACTCAATTGCCCACACCTATGCCGCAATTTGCCTTCTTTGCTAATTTGCCACAATACGTAAAAGACCCCTACCGACGTTTTATAGAAAACAAACTCCGTGAGAACTTTGATTTTAACGGTGTTCCAATTGACGTGTATTTCCGTCAGAAGTAATACTATTGAAAAAATGAAAAAAAATATAGCAATCATAATGGGAGGATACTCTAATGAAGCTCCCGTTTCTTTAAAGAGTGCTGCAGTAGTAGCCAAACATCTCAACCAAAATAAATATGTACCTTACCCCGTGCGTATCGACCGCGATAAATGGGTGTATGTAGATGCTCAAAACAACGAACATCCTATTGATAAAAACGACTTCTCGGTAACAGTAAACGGACGTAAAATTACTTTTGATGCCGTTTTCAATGCCATTCACGGTACCCCAGGTGAAGATGGTTATTTACAAGCCTATTTCAATTTAATTGGCTTACCGCTCACAGGATGCAGTATGTATGCTTCGGCTCTTACGTTTAACAAACGTGATATGCTATCAGTACTCAAACCTTTTGGCATTCTTTCAGCCCCTTCATACTATCTCAACAAAGGTGAAGACTATAACACTGCTGATATTGTAGCCAAAGTAGGCTTACCTTGCTTTGTGAAGGCTAATAAATCAGGGAGTAGTTTTGGAGTGTATAAAGTATATGAAGAGGCTCAACTGCCTATGTATATAGACAAAGCATTTGAAGTAGACGACGAAATCCTCATCGAAAGTTTCTTGAAAGGTACTGAAATCTCTATCGGGGTAATCAACTATCGCGGGAAAATAAAAGTTCTCCCAATGACTGAGATTGTATCCGAAAATGATTTCTTCGATTATGATGCCAAATATAACGGCAAGTCGCAAGAAATTACCCCTGCGCGCCTATCTGCCGAAATGACGGCTAAAATCAACGCTTTGGCGGAACGTGTATACCGATTGTTGAAAATGGAAGGCTTCAGCCGAAGTGAGTTCATCATAGTAGGCGATACACCTTATTTGCTCGAAATGAATACTACACCAGGGCTTTCAGAAGCGAGTTTACTGCCTCAACAAGCTAAAGTAGCGGGTATCAGCCTTGAAGAACTATTCGAAAGCGAAATAGAACGAGTATTGAATTACTAACCATTAATCGTTAATCATTGAAAAGAGCTTTATTTCCAGGGTCGTTTGACCCCATTACCTTAGGTCATTACGATATTATTACTCGTGCTTTAGACCTATTCGATGAAATTGTGGTTGCCATAGGTATCAATAGCGACAAGAACTATATGTTTACGGTAGAACAACGCAAAGAGTTTATCGAAAAAGCCTTTGCCGATGAACCCAAAGTAAAAGTTACTACTTACCAAGGACTTACGGTAGACTTCTGCAAAGAAATTGATGCTCAGTTCATCCTTAGAGGTTTGCGCAACCCAGCCGACTTTGAGTTCGAAAAAGCTATTGCACATACTAACCGCAAATTATCTCAAATAGAAACTGTCTTTTTACTTACGGCAGCGCGTACTTCGTTTATTTCATCGTCTATTGTGCGTGATGTTATTCGCAATCACGGTGATTATACCGTATTAGTGCCCGAAAGTGTAAGAGTATAAATTAATAAATAATAAAAGAACTTAAAAATATGTGTGGAATTGTAGGTTATTTAGGCAAACGCGCCGCCTTTCCCATCGTGATTGATGGGTTAAAACGCTTAGAATACCGTGGATACGACAGCGCAGGTTTTATCTTAAACGCTGAGAGTTTTTACGGAGAAAAAACCAAAGGCAAAGTATCCGATTTGGTAGCCAAAGCAGGGGAAAATGTTCCTACTTATGGCTGCGGTATGGGGCATACCCGTTGGGCTACTCACGGAGTGCCTAACGATATTAATTCGCATCCTCACCGCTCTAATTCTGGTAAAATAGCCATTGTACACAACGGAATTATTGAGAATTACGAAAGTATCAAGCAAAACCTCATCAAAGAGGGTTTTGTATTCCATTCTGATACTGACACCGAAGTATTAGTAAATTTCATCGAATACTTCAAAGAAAAAGAAAACGTCAATTTAGAGACAGCCGTGCGCTATGCGCTCAACGAGGTAGTTGGCGCTTTTGCCATTGCTGTAATGGAGGAAAGTAAACCTGAGGAAATAGTAGTAGCCCGCTTGGGTAGTCCATTGGTAATCGGGGTAGGTGACGGCGAGTTTTTCATCGCCTCCGATGCCTCTCCTTTTATAGAGTACACTCAAAACGCTGTGTATTTAGAAGATGGCGAAATGGCTACCATTCACCTCAACAAACCGTTGAAAGTGATTAAAATAGGCAGTAACGAGCAGGTGAGTCCGTTTGTACAACAACTCAAACTCAACCTCGAAGCAATTGAAAAAGGCGGATACGACCATTTTATGCTCAAAGAAATCTACGAGCAGCCTAAGTCTATCCAAGACACGATGCGCGGTCGCCTCTTGCCCAACCACTCTACCAAACTATCAGGAATAGATAATCATTTAGAGACTTTCCTCAATGCCAAACGTATTGTTATTGTAGCGTGTGGGACTTCGTGGCACGCAGGCTTGGTAGGTGAATATCTGTTAGAAGAATACGCGCGCATTCCTGTAGAAGTAGAGTACGCCTCAGAGTTCCGCTATCGTAACCCTATTATCAATAAAGGGGATATCGTCATTGCTATTTCACAATCAGGCGAGACCGCCGATACCTTAGCAGCCCTCAAATTAGCGAAAGAAAAAGGGGCTTTTATCTACGGTATTTGCAATGTGGTGGGTTCATCAATTGCGCGTATCACCCATTCAGGCACTTATACTCACGCAGGTCCTGAAATAGGGGTAGCTTCTACCAAAGCCTTTACCACCCAACTCACGGTGCTTACCCTTATCGCTTTGCATTTAGGACATAAAAAGGGTACCCTCAGTACGGAAACCTATCACCGTCTTTGCAAGGAATTAGAACGTGTGCCACAGTTGCTCGAAACCACTATCAAAACAGTCGATCACAAGATAGCCCAGATAGCCGAAAGCTATAAAACAGCTACCAATTGTTTGTATTTAGGTCGTGGTTTTAACTTCCCTACCGCTTTGGAAGGGGCTTTAAAACTCAAAGAAATATCCTATATTCACGCCGAAGGCTATCCAGCTGCCGAGATGAAACACGGACCTATCGCCCTTATCGATGAGAATATGCCGGTGATATTCATAGCACCATCTAAAGGACATTATGATAAGGTAGTTTCCAATGCACAAGAAATAAAGGCGCGCAAAGGTAAAATTATAGCCGTAGTAACCGAAGGCGATACCCAAATGGCGGGCTTAGCAAACCACGTGATTGAAATACCCGAAATCAGTGAGGCGCTGACTCCTATTTTAGCCTCAGTTCCTTTGCAGTTGCTGTCTTATTATATCGCTATCAAGCGCGGTTGCAATGTCGATCAACCTCGTAATTTAGCCAAATCAGTAACCGTAGAATAATTTACTAATAAAAAAAAGAGTCAGTTTCCTAAAAATGTAAACTGACTCTTTTTACTTTTACTATTCAGTAAATTCGATTACGTCAGCTGAAACAGTTACTGTGTATTGCATACCAAACCAGAAAAAGAAAGAATTTATTTCTACAGTTTCATTGATAATAGCTCTTGAAGAACCTACCAAATTCGCATTCTGAAGCATTTTAGCTCTTGCTTTTTCCACCAAAGCACGTTTTCCACCTCCTATAATAAGTAAATATTGATTAGAGGCTTCTCCTTTCACGTGTTCTACTACTTTAAAGTTATTTTTAGCCAATACCACTTGAGTAGTATGGTTGTTTACATTGTGTGATAACTCTCTTGTTACACCACAACTCGCTAACAGTAGTGCCAAAGCACTGAATAAAACGATTTTTCTCATTTGTTATTGATTTAATTTTAATGTTACAAAACGAATAAGAGCAACCTTTGAGCATAAAAAAAGCGTGAATGTTTTGTTCACACTTTTAAAAAGGCTCTGGTATGCCCAAAAACAGGTATGTAACAAAAACAGTTCACGCCCTTGTGGGGCGAGAAACATTTTGTTAATTCACCTCTGCTTTTTTATTGAATTTACCAGATTCTTTTAAAAAGGAATATTAACAACTTTCTCTTTAAATCTTATGGGTGTTTTTCTATTCTTCTATATCTCAATTGATTTTATTGGTGCAAAAATATGAATTAATTGCAAATTACAAATAATAAAAAACGATTTTTTCTAAAAATGAAGTTTTTGTAAATTCCAATAGGAAGAACAAATTGCCAATTAATTGTCAATTATCAATTGTTAATTATCAATTATTTACTATCTTTGCATTCTCAATGAAAACATTTCTGAATGAAAAAAACGTTTTTTTACATATTATTTTCAATGTTTACTCTTAGCTTGCAAAGCCTTGTGGCACAAACAAGCGAACCTAAAACTAAACGTATCGAAATTGTTTACGGAGGAGAGTTTACCATCGACAATGTGAAATACCCTGGTGCAACTATTTTTAAATCCGATGGACAGCGGGTACAATTCCGCCACCAAGGATTGGATGTGTGGTGCGATTTGGCAGTGCTTTATGAGGAAAAAAACGAGGTAATCGCTCACGGAAATGTGGTGTTGCAACAAGGCGATACCCTGCAGATGAACAGCCAATACGTATCCTACAAAGGAAATACTAAAACCGCTATAGCTAAAGAAAATGTAGTATTGCGCAACGGCAATATGACCCTCGAAACTCAAGAACTCTTCTTTGACCGCAATAAACAAGAAGCTTACTACAATAATTTCGGTAAAATTACCAATGCTGAAAATGAACTCACCAGCCAAACAGGCAAATATTATGTAACTACTAAAAAAAATCAGTTTACCAATTCAGTAAAGATTGTCAATCGCGATTTTACAGTCAATTCACAAGTGTTAGACTATTACCACAATTCGGGCAATGCCTATTTTTATGGTAAAACTACTATTGTGGGCGCTGATTACAAGGTGTATTGCGAACGCGGTTTTTACGATACACGTCGCGAACTGGGCTATTTTATGAAACACGCCAAAATAGAATACGACCTCAAAACCTTAGTAGGCGACAGCTTGTACTTCGATAAACGCCGACAGTTTTCCTCAGGTTCTAACAATATCTTCATTTCCGATACCATAAACAAAACCTTTGTACGTGGACATTACGGCGAAATTCACAAAGCTAAAGATTCAATGTTTATCACTAAAAAAGCAGTGGTAATTACGCTGGTAGAAAAAGATTCAATGTATATGCACGGCAAGCGCATTTTGGTAACGGGCAAACCCCAACACCGCGTGATTCGCGCCTACCCCGATGCCCGTATCTTCAAAAGCGATATGCAAGCCAAATGCGACTCTATCCACTCCGATGAAGCTAACGGGCTCACCCAATTGGTGGGCAAACCCGTAGCGTGGACAGGCGTAAGCCAGATGACGGGCGATAATATCCACCTGATTGCCAATACAAAAACTCAACAGTTAGACTCCCTCAAAGTGTTCAACAACGCTCTCGTGGTAGAAAAAGATACTTTAGGCGATGGGTATAACCAGGTGAAAGGTAAGTTCTTATATGGTAAGTTTAAAGATAATGCTTTGCGACAGATAGACTTTTTGCAGAATACTGAGTCTATTTACTACGTGTACAACGATGCTAAAGAGCTGGTAGGTATCAACAAACTCACTTGCAGCCATATCAAGCTCTATTTGGATAAAAAGCAGCAACTGCAACAAACTGTGTTTATTACACAACCTTCGGGGAATTTATACCCAGAAGAAAAGTTACACGTGAACGATCGCAAGTTTAAAGAATTTGTCTGGCGTGGCAACGAGCGTATTCATCGCAAAGAAGAGATTTACAGCGATGCCGAGAAAAAGATAAAACCTAAAGAAATAAAGGGAATGAAAACCCCTGAAGAGATAGATGAAGACGAAATGATATTAGCCAATCCATCTCTGAAAAAAGAACTCAAAACCGCTAAAGAAAAAAACAAAGCCAAGCAAAAAACAAGTAAGAGATAATCTTGGCACTCTTATTGTAACATATTCATTAATTATAAAACATAAACTATATGAAAAAATTTATTATCGCACTATCGATGCTGGCATTAGTTACAACATCGTGTGTATCTAAAAAGAAGTATGCTGAGTTAGAAGCAAGAAACAAACAAACTGAAGATTTGCTAAACACTGCTACCGTAAAACTCAATATGTGTTTAGACGAAAAGAACAATTTGGCATATAAAATTGAGAGTTTGAAAAACCAAAATGATTTGCTCAAAGAAAACAATCAGCAGCTCATCAACAATATGGGTAACCTTACTACGCTTACCCAAAAAGGTGCTGAGAACCTTGAAAAATCATTGGAAAGCTTGCGTGAAAAAGATTTAACTATCAAGAATTTGCGCGATGCTGTTACCCGTCGTGACTCAATAAACCTCGCCTTGGTACAAAGCCTCAAAGGAGTGTTGGGTAACTTAGACGACCAAGATGTAGACATCAAAGTAGAAAAAGGTGTGGTATTTATCAATATCTCTGATAAGATGCTTTTCAGCAGTGGTAGCTACACTATTTCTAAAAACGCAAAGAGCGTACTTGAAAAAGTTGCAAAAGTGGTTAAAAATAAACCTGACTTTGAGTTTATGGTGGAAGGACACACCGATAACGTAAACATCAAAACAAGTTGTATTCGTGACAACTGGGATTTGAGCGTAATGCGCGCTACCGAGATTGTACGTGTATTACAAAAAGACTTTGGAGTTGCTCCTGAACGTATGACTGCAGCTGGTCGTAGCTATTACGTGCCTTTAGCAAGCAATGGTGATGCTAACGGACGTGCCTTAAACCGTCGTACTCGTATTGTGATATTGCCTAAGCTCGACCAATTCTACACTATGATTGAAGAGGGAATGAAAGACCCTGCTATCGGTGGTAAAGGAAAATAATTACCAAATTTGAAAATTAGCAAATGAGATAGAAGTCAGTAGTTAGTTTTTACTAATTGCTGACTTTTTTGTATAGAAATGAATTACGAATTACTTTTAAACAAGAAGAATATGGTACTAATTTAAATTTTGAAAAAGCTAATAACATCTTATAAAGGTATTATTGGCTTTTAAATTAATGAATGTGTTTAGATTCAATTATTAGTTGAAGGAATAGAATCTTGTTGAGTATCGATATATTTCATACGATCGTCTAAGTCGTTGCTGTATATATTGTTGATACGAGCTATAATACTATTGAAAGTTTCTCCTAATAAAAAAATGTTGTTTTTAAGCTCATTTTCGTTGAAATCAGGATTGTTTTTAACATTATCGGCTAATGATTTAATTTGTGTTTGAAAAAGCCTGAAACGAGCTTTTACAGTAGGAACATCAATACGTTCGGGAAAAGTATCGCTGTTGAGTAGTTCTTTGAGAGCATCTTCTATTTGTACTAACCAAAAAAATACAGAGTAATAAGAGCTTTCAACATCGGAGTGTTCTCCTACAATCTTATCAGAAAATTTACCTACTTGATGAAAGTGTTTTGCAGGAAGTTCTAAAATAGAGCGGTATAGTATTACATTGTCGTTCTCTTTAGCATTTTCGTCTAAGGAAAGCCTAATGGCGTATGACGCTGATTTTTTTGGTAAAAAATTAATTTGGTAACTGTACCAATCGTCGGAGAGGGTAGTTCTTTTTACGTTGTTAGTAGAAGTGCTCAGGGTATCAAGGGCTAAAGTCGCTGATAACTCATTGTTTTCTCCTTCCAAAAAGTTCAGTTTTACATTGGGGTAATTCACTTTTTTCAAAACTATTGAAAAAGTATAAGGGATATTGGCTACCAAAAAGCGATGCCATTGTAAAAAACTTTCTGCGTTATTTTTCTTTTTTTCAAACCTGAAAACGGTATCTTTAGCAGTATCAGCTGGGGTTCTCCAATCGTGTTCTACAACGCTATTGATAACTTCAGTTTTGGAATTAACTGGATATAAACGGCTGTATATTAACAAGCTATCAGGATTGGAAAGCATCAAATCATCGGTGTTTTTAATCTTGGCAGGCGCCATAGAAACGATTACTTGCATCAGTGATTGGAAACTTTTCCAGTGTCTCATATCTTCCTGTGCCTTAGGTGTTAGGTCGATGAGTTTGAACTCTTCGAACTCTATAGACTTTGTTTTATGTGTTTGTTTTTCGTTATTATCTTGATTTGTGTTGTTACAAGAAACAAGTACTGATAGCAAAAAGAGTAGGGCATAAGATGTATATTTCATAATTTTATAAATTTAATATTAAAACACCAAAGCCAGATTTACTTGCATAAATCTGGCTATCAGTGATAAATCTAAAACCTAAATGACTATTTAGCTAATTTATTGATATGTTTAGCTAAACTGCTTTTTAAATTCGCTGCTTTATTAGCATGAATGATATTTCTCTTAGCGAGCTTGTCGATCATTGAAACTACTTTAGGGAAAAGTGTTTTAGCTTCTTCTACATTTTCTAAAGCACGTAGTTTTCTAACGGCATTACGAGCCGTTTTGTGTTGATAGCGATTGCGCAAGCGAGCTGCTTCGTTTCTTCTAATTCTTTTTAATGCTGATTTATGGTTTGCCATTTTCCTTTACTGATTTAATTTTAAGTTGTATCATTTAGATACGAATAGTGCATTTAGTGTAGTAGTCCGTAGGGGAATCGAACCCCTGTTACAAGGATGAAAACCTTGCGTCCTAACCCCTAGACGAACGGACCTTAAGTTTTTGTTTAACCGTTTAAAAAATTTAAATTATGGCTTGTAGTCCGTAGGGGAATCGAACCCCTGTTACAAGGATGAAAACCTTGCGTCCTAACCCCTAGACGAACGGACCAATTTGCTTTATTTAGGCATTGTTTCTCTCTCAATGCGGTGGCAAAAGTACTACTTTTTTTTATATCTGCAATTTTTTTTAGTACTTTTTTTTGAGAAAAGTTGTAATTATTTTATAAGTATCTTATAATTAATACCTTATAAGGTTTAAAATTTTTGTTATCAGTTGGTGTTTTTTGATTATTTTAGGCTAATTTGAGTAGGAAATTGAGAGTGTCTACTCCATCGGCGTAGTCCCATAATTGGGGGGTTTGGGTTTCTCCGAAGGCTACTTCTTCAGTTGTAAAATTGTGTGCAACTACACATTGTATTTTTTCAGCATCGGTAGTGAGTTTTTCTTTTAAGCTATCTACATTAGTGTAGTATTCATAGAAGAGAGTAGCAATGGGAGAGCCATAGTGCTCATCTTCTTTTAGGAGTAAAAATCCGTTTTCGAGGAGCTGAAATAAACTCATTAGGTAGACGGCTTTGTTGTAGTCGTAGTTATTGGCGTATTTTTGTTCTTGAATGATATCTTTATAGGGGTAAATTGCTTGGAATAACAGGTTGAAGTCATATCCTTTAGGTACGAATAGTTTAGAAATACTTCGGCAACCTAAGCCGTAGTACAGAAAAATGTCTTTACCTAAAGCGAAAAGTTCTTCAGGGGTTTCTTTTCCGGTGAGTACGGCTACTGAATGGCGGTTTTTTCTTATAATATGGGGTTTCTTACCAAAGTAATACTCAAAATAGCGTGCAGTATTATCGCTACCTGTAGCTATTACCGCATCGTATTCAGTTACTTTATCATCTGTGAAAGTTACCGCTTCTGTCCATTCAGGAGCAAAAGTCTTCATCTGTGTTATAAGGTAGGGAAGTAGTACGCAGTCGTTGCTGGAGAGCTTCACGATTGCCTTATGCCCTGTTACCAATACGCATAACAAATCGTGTAAGCCTACCAAAGGTAGATTGCCAGCCATTACAATCAATATTCTTTTAGGCGAAGTGGTTTGTGGTAATTGATATTGCGACAGCCATTGTTTTACATTGTTTTTGCTGAGGGCATCACTCCACGATTTAAAGGCAAATATTACATTAGTACGCGTAAACCAACTGTTCTGCTGTTCTGCTTTCTCAAATATATCGTTGAATTGTTCGGTTTTAGAAAGTAGTTCCCCTAACCGAACTAACTTGTTTATATTTCGTTGCTTCATTAGAAAGTATCTATTTTTCCTTTTACTTAAAATGATGGTACTATTCCAATCCGTACACCAAACTTAGGATTCCGTACCCCATTCACATCATTGAAATCGTTGCGCCATACGAAATCTACTCGTATAAAGCGAAAGTTACCTAACCCTATGTTCTCAATACCAAAGCCGTATTCCCAATAGAGTTTTTCGGGTGAATTAAATACAATATTGGTGATATTAGCGTTTTTGTTCTTGTCGGAGAGCGTTCCATAAGCAAATCGACCGAATATCAAGCTTTTGAATCGTGTTTTTTGTAAGAAAGGAATACGATTGAACAAGAAACCATCGAAATGATGTTCAAAATATCCATTGATATAGGTATCAGTGATAAAATCGTAGTAATCCAAAAGTGCAAAGGTGTTAGGAGCTGATGAATACGATTGGTTAGCGGGGGTGGGAGCTAAAGCAATAAGTGGTGCTGTACCAAATACTTTTCCAGCTTCAATATTGGCGTGGAAAATGCCATAACCAAAGAGAGGAATGGGTTTGTAAAGCATCATTTGCACTTTGTCGTAATCAAACTTGCTGTTTATCACCCCATCTACCCCTTTAGAATATTTGAGGGTGTACAAAGGGAAGAGTTTTTTGCCATAACGTTGTTCTACACCATAACCAAATACTTTTCGGTAAGGGGTGAAAGAGAGTTGTAGCCCTGTATAGAAGTTGTCGTACTCGTGAATTACATCACCTGTTTTAGGATTTTGGTAGGCAATGAGGAAGTTATCTTCACTTGCGGAAGAGAGTTTTTGGTAAGTACCAAATATTGAAAATTGCAAGTTAGGAATGATATCGTAATTAATTACCCCTTGTATTTTTTTGTTGCGGGTGAGGTAGTAATTCTCACCACGTGCAATGATGAAGTTAGTAGTTTTTTCGAAATTCAGTTCAGTATCGTCGTGCATTACAAAGGTACCCAATTGCAAATTATCGTTCTGATAACCAGCTCCGAGGGTGATGCGTGGACTGTGAGAAAGGAGGTATTTACCACTGAATCCGTACTTAAACTGTTTGTCTCTCAATCCATAAGCACCATATACATAGGTACGAAAGCGATCGTCGGTAGAGATGAAGGAACGGAATCCTGCACGCAAACGCAAGCCCTCAACATTGTTACTTGAGAAAGTTTGCCAGAATCTACCAAATTGTAGGTAATTACCAATGGGGATGTAACCTGAAGTTACCACATCGGTTACATCGCCTATCATTTTGATACGCCTATTGCTTCCCACCTCACGAATTAGGAGTTTAGTTTTGGTGAGGTCAGCCCCTCCCAAGGTATTGTTATCCCAATAAGTATCATCCTTATGAAACTGATCTTTAGCTGTTTTCACTACTTGTTGGTCGTAAAATTCAGCAGTTTTAGATTTGTTCAATAATATATCGGAATAATCGATAAAGTTCTTTACATAAAGTCCTTTTTCTTCATCTTTTTTGGTAAGTAGTGTAAAATCACCTTCTTGAATTTCGCGTTCGGGTAAGTAAACACTATCGTTGGCGATGGTGAAGTATTTTTCAAATGAGAGTCGGCGTACTAAGTTGATATTGGTTTTAGGGGTGGTGTGCATTTGTATAGCACTCACTATAAAGGTTTTGGTATCTACATCAAATTGCCCTTGCAAAGCTAAATCTTGATCATCACGAGGGAAGAAGTTGATGCGATAGAATTGGCGTTCATCTTTTTGAATCGTATCGCTGAGTACATATAGATACACACCATAGCCAAATTCGGAAAGTGGACTCACGAACGGTTTGTTGAGTATCATATAAGTATTGTCATAAATCTCAAACTCGTCAAACGATTGGCTTACACGTTCCAAACCAAAACCTTGTTGCACAATGCCTTGGGAACGTTCGGCTTCTATGTCTACACGCTTTTTACCCAACTGATTGTCACCGTACACCGTTTCTATTTTTTCGGTGAGGTACATAGGGAGTGAGAAAGTTTCTTTGTATTTTTTCTCAGATAGGATTTTTCTAATAGTATCGTATTCTTTGCCTAAGGCTTTTTTGAGGAAGACAGTATCGAGGTTGTTCACCCCTAACTCGGTAGTAGTATGTTTTTTATACTGATAAGCTGTTGCATTTTGCAATCCGCGTTTCTTTTTGTTTTTCCAAATTCCTTGCAAAACGGTATAGGCAGGGTTCTCTTTTTTAGAAAGTGCCTTTTTAGGTTTAGCCACAATAGTTACTGCGTCTAACTGTTCACCTTCTACGAGTACTACTACCAATCCTTTGGTGTTATCTTTTTCCAAATGAATTTTTTTGGTGGTGTACCCTATGAATGATACCTCTAATTCTCTTTGTTTTTTTTCGGAGTATAGAGAAAAACGCCCTTCATCATCGGTATAAGCGCCGATAGTAGTTTTAGGGAATAACACATTAGCAAAAGCTATAGGTTGGCCATTTTCGTCGATTACTTTACCCGATACGTGCGTTTGAGCCCATAGATAAGAACCAAAGGGTGCAAAAGCACACAAAAAGAGCAGTAAGAAGTGTTTTTTCATCGTATAAAAGTTAATATTGAAGCGCAAAAATACAAATAATTAGCAAATTAGCAAATTTGGTTCACGAACTTTCTAAATCCTTCCTCGCCTTCAAGAGTATGTTTGAACACGCCGCAATTTTCCAATACTTCACAGAAAGTATCACCTATACACCTATTGATAAACTCGTCTAAATTGTCGATTGAGAGTGGGGTAGGAGAGATATTCACGTAACGTTCTAACCACTGAGTGTGTTTTTGCAAAGCAGAGTCAGCGTTCATTTGGGTATATACAGTGCTGAAAGCGTTACCAGCTGTAATAGCTTCACTAAGCAAGGTTTTAATGCTCGCCATTTCAGTCTTTAACCTACCAGGTAAAATCGCTAAGCCCATCACCTCAATAATCCCAATATTCTCTTTTTTGATATTGTGCAGATGTTCGTAAGGGTGAAAGATACCCATAGGGTGCTCAGTATCCGTACGGTTGTTGCGCAAAGCCAAATCAAGTTCATATTTGCCGTTTTTAAAACGAGCCACAGGGTTTACCGTATTGTGACGCACACCCTCAGTATGCGAGTAGATGCCTAATGATTCATCGCTGTAGTTTATCCACGATTGCAAGATGACATCGGCTAAGGCGATGAGGCGGTCTTTCTCACCGCGCAATCGCAATACGCTCATAGGCCAATTTACGATACCTGCTTCCACATCTTCAAAGCCTTTAAAGCTCACACGTTCTTTTATGGTAGCTTTTTCCATAGGGAAAATGTGTCGTCCGCCTTGAAAATGGTCGTGTGAGAGGATAGAGCCTCCCACAATAGGTAAATCGGCATTAGAGCTGAGAAAGTAATGAGGGAATTGCTCTACAAAGCCCAATACGTGCTCAAAGCAAGCCTTGTCAATCTTCATTGGACGATGCTCACTCGAAAAGACGATACAATGCTCGTTGTAATAGATATAGGGAGAGTATTGGAAAAACCATTCCTCATTAGCTAAATCCAGCTTAATCGTGCGCAAGTTTTGCCTACCAGCGTGATTTACGCGCCCCATATAGCCTTCGTTCTCTTTACAGAGCAAACATTTAGGGTAGTTAGTTGCTACCACATCTTTTTGGGCAGCAATATCACGAGGGTCTTTCTCTGGCTTAGAAAGGTTGATAGTAATTTCTAAATTGCCATAAGGGCTATTGTGTTCCCACAGAATGTTCTTAGCAATTCTATCGGTGCGTATGTAGTTGCTTTGCTTGTTGAGCTCATAAAACTGTTGGGTTGCCTGCTCTTTGCTCCTTTGGTAAGTATGCCAAAAATCGTTGCGAATCACAGAAGTACGAGGTAATACCTGTCCCATAATCTTAGAGTTCAGCAGGTCGCGGAAAGTAAGCGTATCGGTAGTGAGGGTGCCGTTCTCAGCTGCCCACTGTACTAAGCGGTCGAGTACTTCCGTAGGATAAGTTATCTGGGCTACCTCTTTATCGATTTGAGCTTGCTCTTCTTTTATAAACTCGGTATAACTATCGCAACCAATACTTTCCAAAACAGCATTGGTAACAAGAATACGGTCGTCTTCCTTCACCAAGTTATGAAGTACCGCATAACTGATGAGCTTTTCTACTTCAATATAAACTTTCACAATTAATAATTATCAATTAATAATTTAACAAGATTATTCGTTATTTAATAAGAAACTTATAAACGGTTTCTTGCTTGTACACTTCCCCTTTTTCTAAGGGTTTTACCCCAAACTTCGGCTGATTGATACCATCGGGGAAATCTTGTATCTCAATAGCTACACCTACAAATCGTGGGTTTTTTGATGGTTTTTCTTTGGCAGTACATACCTTATCGAATACAGGCACATCGTCCAAAAAGTTACCGGTGTAAATCACAGCCACACGTTGGGTAGTATAGGCTTCCATAGTAATACCACTGTCAGGAGAATGTAATATCAACTGAGGAGCACCATTGAGTCCGCTGTGGTTGAGCACAAAAGGGTGGTCGTAGGCACGAGTGATTTCGAATTGAGGATGCCCCTCGGCAATACCCTCGGCGATGACTTTACCTTTGCGGAGGTCGAAAGTAGTACCTTTTACAGCTATATAATTACCGGTAGGAATGAGTCCTTCTGCTAATTCACAAATATTATCAGCAGCGATTTGTAATACTTGGGTATCGCCATTCATTTCCATATCGCCTGAAAGGTTGAAATAACTGTGGTTGGTGATATTGAGATAGGTTTTGGCATCGGCAACGGCTTCGTAAGCAATATGCAGGCTGTTGTCATCAGTGATGGTGTAAATCACTTTGAAATCTACTTTTGCAGGGTAGCCTTCTTCACCATCAGGACTTGTGTAGTGCATTTCTAAACCATTAGCGAGCTCTTTTACTTCAAAGAGTTTACTGCTAAAACCTTCTTTACCACCATGCAATGAGTTTTCACCATTATTTTTAAATAGGTGATAGGTTTTCCCGTCGATAGTGAAAGCAGCGTTGTGAATACGCCCTGAAGTGCGCCCTATGGTAGCACCATTGTAGGCACCATTACCTATGTAATCTTCCAAATGCGCATAGCCTAATACTACGTTTTTCAGTACGTTGTGTTTGTCTTTTACAGCTATTTCGGTAATAGTACCGCCTAAGTTCAAAACAGACACGCGAAAGCCGTTCGCATTCTGTAAGGTATATTGATAGACAGCCTGTCCGTTGTGAGTACCGAACAGGCTTTTGTTGATGGTTATCATACTTTGTCTTGTTTATAGTTTTTTAGCGCCGTCGCTTACAGAAGCGATATAGAAATCGGCAGCATAACCTATTTTGTTCTTGTAAGCCTCGCCTACATTTTTAATGAAATCGTCTACTTTGTCTTTTTTCACGATGCTTACAGTGCAGCCACCAAAGCCAGCTCCCGTCATACGTGAACCTACTACCCCAGGTTGTTCCCAAGCAAGAGCAGCCAAAGTGTCGAGTTCTACACCAGTTACTTCATAATCGTCGCGCAAAGAAATGTGCGATTGGTTCATTAATTTACCAAACTCAGCTAAATTACCTGCTGAAAGCTCTTTTTGAGCTTTAAGAGTACGTTGGTTTTCATACACTGCGTGTTTTGCTCTTTTTTGTCGAACGGGACTCTTGATGAGGTCTTTGTTGGCTTCAAATTGTTCAATAGAGAGTTCTCCTAAGGCTTTGATAGGTAATTTAGTTTGCAATTCGGCTAAGGCTTCATCACATTCTGCACGGCGTTCGTTGTATTTAGAATCGGCGAGACCACGACGTTTGTTAGTATTGGCAATCACGATTACCTCATCTTTGAGTACCACAGGAACATAGGCATATTTGAGTGTGTTGCAATCGAGGAGGATAGCGTGGTCTTTCTTACCCATAGCTACCGCAAATTGGTCCATAATACCAGAGTTTACCCCAATGAATAGGTTTTCAGTTTTTTTGCCTAATTGCGCCATTTCCACGGGGTCAATAGAAAGGTGGAAGAGGTCTTTTAGCACAATAGCGGTAAGCATCTCAATAGAAGCAGAAGAAGAAAGCCCTGCGCCATTAGGGATATTCCCAGAAAAGAGAATATCGAACCCAGAGTCGATTTTTTGCCCTGCTTCGAGGAACATTTTAATCACACCCTTTGGGTAGTTAGCCCAATCGTGTTTTTTGTCGTTGGTAAGTTCGTCGAGGGTGAACTCCATTACGCCAAGGTCGGCAAAGTTTTCAGAATACATACGGAATTTGCGGTCGTTGCGTTTTTTTACGAGACCGTAAGTACCTTTGTCGATAGCGCAAGGGAACACATTACCGCCATTGTAGTCGGTATGTTCACCGATGAGATTCACACGTCCTGGTGCGAAGAATTGTTTTTCGGCAGGAGCACCGAAAACTTCTTGAAACTTTTGTTCTAAGTGTTTCATATAGTTTTAATTTTAGTTATTAGTTTTGTTTAGAAATTACTTAATTAAATAATATAATGGAAAAACGGAGTGCTGTCAAAGACAATTCCTAATAGATATGATTCTTGTAGAGACAATATATTTCTTATCTTATAAAGGATTTTAGCTGAGTCAAATACCAATCAAAGTCATCATACATAATAAAGTGGAGCCCTTTATTGGCATATCTAAGGTCTCTCAAAGATAAATTTTGATATTGATCTCTTATGTTGTCTTTTGAAGAAGTAAATACGGACTCTAAGAGCACTAAGGCAGGCACTTTTATCTGTTTTATTTCCTCTCTGAGGTCTGTATTAGAGATTTCACACACAAGTTTGGCGAGGGTCTCCCTATCTGAGGCTACACTCCACTGAACGATGGTAGGCTTCTTGGCTTCCTTTGTTGTATAGTACATCATTGAAGCCATTTGCGAACGCTCAAAGTCTTCTTTGGGCATTGCTGTAAGTTCCTTGATCATAGGAGTACAATCCTTGTTAGGTGTTATCTTAAAATTAGGATCAGAAAGCAAAGGCAAGCAAGGCAAAGCATCTACAATCACTATTCTATCAAGTAGGTCAGAGGCTTTAGCAGCTATTTTCATAGCAAGGATGCCCCCTAAGCTATGCCCTACAATCGTAGGTTTTTGGATGTTCTCCTTTTTGATATAGGAGATAATGGCATCTGTCCAATAGTCCAAACTTGGATTCTTTACAGGGGTAATTCCTCCAAACCCCGCTAAGGTAAGCAGGTAGCAAGTGTGGTTAGTGATCAGAGCAGATACAGTCTCTTGCCAGACATCGCTGGAGCAGCCAAGTCCTGGAATAAACAAAATAGGACTTCCTTTTTCTCCTACTTTTTTCACTGAGAATGGAGATTGTCCAAACGTAGATAGTGGCAAAATAAGTAAAAGGGAGGTTATAAAAACATTTCTCATAGTAAAAAAAATAGATTTTAAATTAAAAATTAGCTTGGTTTCAACTTTGGCAAAGTTTCAAAACTAAAAGTTTGTATTACCTATTTAAAGTACTTTTTAGCAATTGCTCTGAGTTCTTTTTCTTTGTCTTCCAAACGCTGAAAGAGCACGAACTGGTTGCGGGCACGAATGTAATTCTCCTCAGGATATGAGGTTTTGAAATACACATCGTTGTTAAAATAATCGGCGAGGAAACGGATACCGATAATGAATATCATATATTTGGCTCCGTCGACGATATGTTTTTTCTCTGAAGGAGTCATTACAGGGTTCATTACTGAAAAACCTTTACAAAGTGCTTCGAAGAACTCGGTATTGAAAACGATTTTGCTTTCATCGGCTTCGTTTTCTTCGGTAGGGCTTACCGAAGTGCGCACCATATCGCCGAAATCGTAGAGTAAGATACCTTGCATCACTGTATCGAGGTCGATTACTCTAAAATCATCGGGATTGGATTTATTGATGAGTACGTTATTGATTTTGGTGTCGTTGTGGGTTACGCGTATAGGAATGCGCTTTTCGTCTACTTCTTTTTGGATAAGGTCGAAAATTACCTTGTGTTTTTGCGCAAATTCGTATAGCTTTTCAGCTTTGTCTTTGCGTGCAGGTGTTGCCTGAGCGTAAGCATCTTCGAGTTGTTGGAAGCGTAAATCTCCGTTATGGAAATTAGGAATGGTAGCCTGCAATCGAGAGGTGTCGATATTGGCAAAGGTTTTCATAAAAGTTGCAAAGGCGGTGGCAGCTTTCTCGGCTTGCCAAGGAGCTTCTATGAATTCATAAGAAGTATAGCCTTCTGCAAAAGGGAATACACGCCATACAATGCCCTCGGCATTTACGGAGTATCCTCCTTGTTTAGCTTTCATCATTGGGAGAATGATGTGATTGTTGGGTTCAGTTTCCCAAAGCAGTTCGATGTTTTTGATAATGCTGTCGGGGGTTTTGAACACATTGCTGTTAATCCCTTGAAGGATATAATTTGTATCGGTGGTTTTTACCAAATACGTACGGTTGATGTGTCCGTTGCCATAAGGTTCCACAGAAAGGAGGTTTCCTTTCAAGTTAAATTGATTGGCTATTTCTTTCATTTTATTTAGGTAAGAGGTAAGAGATAAGAAGTAAAAAACTTATTATCTCTTACGGGTTAAACATTTTATTAGAATTTATCGGGGTACTCGCCTTTATCTACGAGTTTTTGTATTTCGTTTTGTACCATTGCGAGGTCTTCGTGATAGGTCATACCGAACCAGTTGTCGTGATTGGGTAATACTTCTAATTTATATCCGTAATCCTTAATGGCGTGTTGTACTACCATAGGGATATAAAATTCGGATTTAGGGTCATCTTTATGTTCGGCTACAAATTCTTTGAAATAACGGTCGGCTATATCCAAAACTTCGTGAGTAAATCCCCAGAAGTTCATAGATACGTAGGTGCTTAGAGGATACTCGGCGCCCGTAGCTTCGTCTACGGCAGTAGTTTCGTTAATTTTACGCAGTTTGGTAGCTTCGTTGATAGAGAGTAGGTGATGATTGGCGTCTACTTCGCAGATACCGCGTGAAACTGTTCCGTTTTCACTAAGGGTGTTTTTCAGTAGATATCCTCCTGAGAAGAAAGTTTTTTCTTTACCAGCATTGAGCGCTTCATACATTAAACGAAAGCCTTCTTTGCCATAGTAATCATCGGCATTGATGATGAGGAAAGGGTTTTTTACAAACTCTTTTACACAAAGCATAGCGTGCCCTGTACCCCAAGGTTTTTTACGTTCGATGTCTTTTGGGTTAAAATCGTCTTGATATACGTAGGAGATAGGAACATTGTTGAAGCGGTTTTCGAGGTGTTGGCGGGTGAGGTTGTCGATTTCGTGGCGGATGATGAGCACGATATTGTCAAAACCAGCTTGTAGTGCGTCGTAAATACCGTAATCGAATAAGGCGTTGCCATTGTGAATATTTTCTAATTGTTTATCAGAGCCAAAACGGCTTCCTAATCCAGCGGCAAGAATCACTAATGTAGTCATTATAGTGTGTATTTTTTATGATTAATTAAATTACATCGGCAAAAATACAAAAAAAAAACAAAATAGCAAGAAATTAATGAAAATTAGCTTTTAAAAATCTGTATTTTTCTTACTTCATATCTTTTATTTTTTTACCTGAATAAAAATTTAACAATATTTTAACATCTAATTATTTATTTAAAAATCAGTATATTATAATAAAAAGAATGTTTTGTTAGTGTAAAAACAAGGAGACAGTGTTGTGTAAATAAGAAAGAAATATTATTTTTGTACCCTTAATTATATATAAATTACACGCGAGATATTATTACTTATAGCTTAAAAGTAAAAAAAATGAAAAAGTTTCTTACAGCAATTGTATTTTTAATCTTCACAGCAACAGGATTTGCTCAATGTATCAATGTGCAAACCACTTCTATCAAGGGAAATTGTTATAATGATAACCAGATAAAAGTAACAGCACAAGATGCTTCTCCATATCCTGCTATATGTTTACCTTCAAGTGGTAAATTTATTGTAGAAATACAAGGTGAAGGCCAAGGTGGCGATATGTTTCGTATGCAGCGCCCTTCACCTTCGGCTCCTGCCGAACATACTTTCTACAATCTTAAAGCAGGAAAGTATAAAATCATCGTACGCGATGAAAATACTGGTGCTTTTGAAGAACGTGAAGTAGAAGCCGAGTCTAACTACAAGGTAATGAATGTACAAGCTTTGCAGATATTACCTCCTATTTGTGGACAACCTAATACAGGAGGAGTACGCTTTCAGATACCTAATGGAGGGCACGGTCCTTTTGATGTTACGATTCTTGATCCTACAGGTAAAAATGTATTACTGCCTACTCAAAGATTTTCAAGACCTTCAGGGTCTAATTATATAGAGGTGCGTGGTACTAATGCAAATCCTATCAAACAAAATACAGTAGTAACGCTCCAAATTAAGGATGTTACAGCTGTAGGTGAAAAATGTGGTGAAACTCGCCGTTATCCTTCTATCCAAATACCAAAAGAACAATTCTCCTTAGAATGTATGGAAATTAGAATGTATGATAGGTATATGGAAATGCACAAAACTGATTGTGGTAAATATAAAGGACAATTTAGAATTGTACGCCAAGATAACAATTGGGTAATTACGGGTATGTCGGATGCAAATGCCATTAAGAACTATTTTAAACAAACAGGTAGGGCAGTGGTTCGCTTTTTAAATTCTTCAAAACCTGATATTGATATTTCTTCTACTTTTGATGGTTATGGTTTTTATGTAAATAACTACGTTTTTAAAAAAGGTGATGAGATAGAGGTTACTATCAAAGGTCCTAAAAATACCATTAAAGAGAGAGTTCGTTTCAATGAACAAATAGACCCATTGACTTGCGCTAACTTTCAAATGCTATCCGCTGAAAACCAATCTTATAGCCGAAATTGTGGATTAGATAAACGATTGTATTTCAATTATAATATGAGGAATCGTGACTATAGAAATATGCCTAATATAAATGGTGGCACTTACTCATATTTGTTAGGATGGGTTCACCCTATTGAGATGCAGTATTTTAAATTGGAAAAATCTCTTGGTGGTGTAGGAGGACCTTGGGTAAATGTACCTTTGGTAGCTTCTAACTCGCCTGCTTTAGGACAGGCTCAGTGGACTAATGGATTAATCTATGTGGACAAAGTAGGAGAAGGTCTCTATAGACTTACTTATGAAAACCCTAATAACTGTCATAGTACTTGTACTTCATTAGTAAATGTTTATTATCCTACTACAGCGGCTGCAGATATCAACAAAATATTTGATAAATTAGATATAGGTTATGGAGTGTATGAAGGTACAGGAGCCTTTAGAATAGACTACCCTGTTAATATATACTCTCATCCTTTGAAATTTAAATTAGAACGAGCTGATGGTAAAAAAGTAGTTTCTTATTTTGCAAAAGTGAGTATGGGTGATCACGGTACACGTACTGTAACTTTCCCATTAGAAACTACACAACCTGCAGGAAGCTATCGATACCATTATACTAATTTACCTGAAGGAAATTATAATATTACGATTACCGATGCTTGTAGCAATACTACCCAAAAAACAATTTATATACCAGGTATGCCTGCTTATAAACCTGAATTAAAAGTTGAAAAAGATTGCGAAATAGGGAAACTCAAATACAATATAGGTAATCAAATTTTTCAAGATGGTGTTTATGTTTATTTAGAACGAGAAGAAGAGGATGCTTATGGTAACAAATCTTGGAAAGCAGTGATACAACCTTCTGGTAATGATTATGTAAGAGGACATTCAGGGGAATTTGTAAACTTACTTGCTGGTAAATATAGGATAAAAACCAGTGGTTTTTATTATAATGCTTATCTCCAACCTAAATCGGGATCTATGTATCAAACTGATGCATCCGATCCAGGAGTGCCTAGCAAGAGTTGGCAAAGTTATTTCTATAAGGAAATTTCTATTGCCGATCTTGTTAAGCTCAACCCTGTCGTAAACCCAGTGATTTGCCACCAAGGAAGTGCTACAGGTATGATAGCTGTTGATGTAACAGGTCAAGAAGTGTATTTCCCTCTTACTTTCCGCCTCTATCAAAAAACATCGGCTACGGCTACTACCGCTACGCTTAAAGAAACAGTGAAGCTTGAGGCAAGTGATAATAAATACTTTAATATATTTGAAAATCTTACTACAGGTCACTACCTCATAGAGACTGAGCACCGTTGCCAAACAGTACCTAAGGATGTAGATATAGACCTTACCAATGCGTTCAATCCGTTCTTGGTGATCGACCGTCCTGTACCTTTCTGTACCGGAAATCAAGCACGTGTGAAATTAGGTCTTTCAGAACATCTTTTTGATATCAATTGGTTTAAACTTGATGCTAACGGAAATAAAACTACTACTTATCCATTACGTACTGGAGAAAGTTTCTGGGAGGCTATTTATACCACTACTACCTATATGGCTGAGTACAAACTTAAACCAGGAGTAGGATGTTCTAATAGCGCTATCTATACTAAAACAGTTACTGTGGTATTACCACCTATAGATGAACCGCCTCTTGTTAAAAACTGTCCGAATAATATAGAAGTTACTGTAGAGGCAGGGCAGTGTGGCAAGTTAGTACAATGGCGTGAACCCGAGGCATATCCTACTTGTTCAGGAGGAGTAACTACTACACGTAGCCACGCTCCAGGGAGTGTATTCCCTATAGGTGTCCATACAGTTACTTATACCTTTAAAGATAATCTATTAGCTACTATTAGCACTTGTACATTTATCGTGACAGTGAAGTCGAATGCTTTGAAACTAAAAACTTCACAACGCTATGTGGATACATCGGGTAATCCTATTACTCATCTTACTCCTAATCAAGCTTTCTTCTATGAATTAAGCTATGAGAATGTAGGGGCTGAAAATATTAAACGTGCTACTATTACAGTAAATCTACCTCCCAATTCTGCCGTAGTTACTAATGGTGAGCCCGATCTCAATAATGCAGGTGATGGTACAGTAGCTAATCCACAACCTCAGAAATTGTATAATCCTGCTACGAAAACCTATCAGTTTTTAATAGGTAGTACATCAGGTTACCCTCAATCTACTCTCAAGTTAGGCGACCCAAGGCGGAGCATTCGTATCCCAATGAAAGTAGTAGCCGATTGCGATAAACTCTTACTACCTTGTGCTAACTATCTGAAAACAGCTTTCTCTATCACGTATGAAGGAGGACCTAACGCTTGTCCTACAGCTCAACAATCAGAGGCTGGCTCAAGTTCTATTACAGTAGATACTTCCAATTGTACACGCCAAGAAGTAGTTTGTGGTTCTGGAATAATGACACTCGAAGCTACAGGAACTTTTAATACTTATCAATGGTATAAAAATGGAAATATGCTTCCTGGCGAAACTAATCGCACATATCAAGCTAATGGTCCAGGAGTTTACAAAGTAGTAAAAACTCTTTCTTGCGAAGGAAATCAGATAGGAACTACTGAAACAATACAATACCAAGCTATTACAGCAACTACCGATCCTATCCGTGCTCAAGCACAAAACATAGGAGTAACTTGCCCTGATAACGGTAGATGGACAAGTCATTTCTACCTTTGTCAAGGAAGCTCCAAAAATATTACAGTAAGCTACCAAAATACTGCTTTTGAGTGGCAACAATGGAGTGGCTCTTGTAATGAATCATCTTCTGATTGTAGAAATACTGAAGATCAATGTTGGACAACTTTCCACAACAATCGCACTTTTGTAGCTAATACAGCAGGTAAATACCGATTGAAATTGCTTAATTGTAATGAAAGTTTCTATTTTGAAGTATTTACAGCAGGACTTACAGGTTCACTTACTGATGAAATTCACGAAACTGATTTTTCTCAAGGTTCTGTAAGATTGCTACTTAGTACTAGTGGAGTAACTTATAAAGTAGAAATTTTCAAAGGAGGGACACCTTTCCGTACAGAGGTAATCAACACAAACGATTATCGTATCAATAATTTGCCACAAGGTACTTATGATGTGAAGGTAACCTCACCACAAATACCTGGTTGTCAATACAACGGACAAGTGACTATCAACAAAACGAGCCAAATGAAGGTAACTGCTACTTTCAAAGGATTTACCTCTTGTAACAAGGCTAAGTTTGAACTTAAAGCTGAAGGAGGTGCTCCTACCTATCGTTTTTATATTTGGACAATAGATGGTCAGCAACAATATACAGATATATCTACCGCTTTGAATGCTCCTCATATCGCTATTCAATTGGCACATCAGCCAAGTGTAGAGGTTGAAGTAGCAAATATCACTCGTGTAGGTGAATATGTATTCTTAGTGGGTGATACGCGTAATGGAGCTTTTGCCTTGTCTAACAAGGTGACCGTAACTCCACCAAATCCACATACATTTACCTTTAGTGCAACACAAGAAATTCAGTGTGAAAGCAATCCTAATACAGGGGTGATTAATCTTACTTTTGCTCCTGGCTCTCAAAACCAAAATCGTAAGATTAATCTATATAAATTAGATAAAACAGGAGCTCGTGTAGGAGCTGCTTTCAAAACTAGCACAGGAGGTTTATTTACAGGTATTCCTGCAGGTACTTACGAAATAGAAATGCTATCACAAGTGGCAGGAACAACTTGTACCTATATCAAGAAACCTGTGGTGATACTTCCTCCTCAAGCACCTTTGCGCGCTTATGCTGGTGTAGTAGCTGATAGATCCTGCGATACAGCACATAACCAATACAAAGTATCAGTGAACAACGTTACAGGTGGTACTCCTCCTTATCGTTATAGCTTTGATGGTGAAAATACTTATGTAACTAATCCTATAGGATTTATTGGAGGTTCTACAACCATCTATGTGAAAGATAACAAAGATTGCCGTATTGAAATACCTATAGTTACACAAGCAACTTCAGTGCCTACCATAGCGTTGAGCCCTATAGCTTATCGTTGTGATAATGGTTATGGTTCAGTAACTATTACAGTTTCATCTACTGTAAGCCAAACTTACCAATATAGCATTGATGGTAGTGCCAAACAAACTCTTGCAGGTAACAACTTTAATCGATTATTATCACCAGGAGTACACACTCTTACAGTATACTATCGTCCAATAGACACTGCTACAACACCTAATGTACTCTTTGCAGAAGATTTTGGCAAAGATGATAACGATTGTTTACCAGCAGCCAATACTTCTTTGGTATGTAACTCTTCAGGAAGTCTTTCAGATGGTAACCAAGTGCTTACTAAACAACTACAAGTAAGTTCAAATCCTAATTGGCTTACCACAGCTCCTGTTGATCCTTCTGGAGGTCGTTACTTAGCAGTAGCAGGAAATGGTAACAATGAAATAGTATATCAAAAACTTCTAAAAGGAGTAGCTCCTAATACTGAATTTACTGTAAGTTTAGATGCACTCAACCTCTTTAGAACAGGAGTAACTGCCGTACCAGCTCGCCTCAATATAGAAATAGCAAAACCCGATGGTACTACTTTGCGTAGCAAGAGTTTAGCAACTATTAACAACAATAGTTGGACAAATTATAAAGTCACCTTTACCGAAGCTGAGATGACAGGCTTTGCTAACGGAGAACTATTAGTGAAAGTAGTGAATACAGCTGCTGCCACTTATGGAGGCTTAGGTAATGATTTTGTAATGGATAACCTTAAAGTATCACAGGCTATTGCTTATTGTGATTTGAAGGTTACTCAACTTATTAATATAGAAAAGAATAAACAAATGCGTGCCGAAAAATTCGGTATCGAGAAAAACGTTAGCTGTATTGGAGCTCAAGATGGTGAGGTACGTATCAAGGTTATTAATCCAACATCTACAAATATTCTTTATTCAGTAGAATGGACATACACAACTACAACCACTTGGACACCTACAACCCTTGATGCTCAAGGAGTATTTACCGTTACAGGATTAGAAGCTACCCAAAGTGGAGTAGTGAGCATAAGAGATGCTGCTAATGCTAATTGTGCAGTAACCGTAAGTTACAAAATAGGCCAGCCTACTCCTATTGTACCTACAGTAGTAGTAATGGATAAAGTAACTTGCTATAACGCTGGAGTAGCTAAGATAAAAGTATCGGCTACAGGAGGTAATGTAGGAGGTTATCAGTACAGAGTAGGATTAGTAAGTGGAACCTTAGGAGCATTGCAACCAGCAGCTCCACGAGTAAACCCTTATGAAATACCGAACCTTGCACCTGGTACTTATAGCTTAGTAGTACAAGATAGCAAAGGTTGTACTACCGAAACTACCTTTGAAATCGCTGATAAAGCTACACTTTCAGTTACTGCTGAACCTACCTCTTATTGCTATGGTGATACACAAGAGAAGAAAGTAAAAATTACAGTAATTAGCGGTAATGGAAACTATAAAGTACAACGTGTAGGAGGTAATAATTATGCCTTCAATACATCAATTTTTGAGTATCCTGATGCACTTGATGTTGGCTCTCATACATTTGTAATAACCGATGGTTTTGGTTGTCAAGCAACAGTAACTACTCAAATTTATGCACCATTATCACTCACTGTATCACCTACTCAAACACAATATGCTGATTGTAAAGGTAGCAGTGTAACTTATACACTCACCGCTTCTGGAGGTATCCCTACAGCACTCAAAGAGTTTAGCTATAGTGTTGATGGTGGAGCTACTTATCACTTTATAGCATCTAATACTACTCAAGTAACCTTTACTTATCCAGTAGCGATAGCTACCACTACCGAGTTCCGTTTCCAAGTAACTTACAAACCTGATGGAAGTGAATGTAAACGACAAGCTTATATAACTTTAGCTTACGATCCACCACGTTTCTTAACCAATACCTTTACCACTACTCAAGCTACTTGTGGTAATAACAACGGTTCGGTAACAATTACGCCAAGTAATTACTATGTAGGTACAGCTTCACATACTCTTAAAGTGGTGAATGGTTTAGGAGTAACGCAGACTCCTACAGCTTTGGCGCCAGGTAACTATATAGCACACCTCACCGATGACCGTGGTTGTGTGGCTACTCAAGCCTTTACTATTACAGCAGTGCCTCAACTTACGGCTACAGCTACAGTAAGTAAGCAAATGGGATGTACCTCATCCGCTGCTGACTTAGCTGCCATTACAGTAACTCTCAATGGTGGAGGTATGCAACCTTTTGTAATCAATGTTAGAAATACTACTTCTGGTAAAGAGGATACACAAACACTTACAACCTCTAATAATATCTCAAGAGTATTCTCTGGATTAGATTATGGTAACTATAACATCACTATTACTGATGGCAATAGCTGTGTAACACATTTCACAACTGTAATCTTACCTAATTCTAATGTAATGTCTATCACTCCTGTAATACCTACTGCTTGTGCTACTACAGGTGAGGTACGCATTACAGCAACCAGCTCACCTACCTTTACAGCATCTACTAATGCGTACTTTGCTATATATCGACCAGGTATTCAAAACCCACCTCCGGGATCAGTTCTCAATACAGTTACTACACTTAATGCCGATGGAACTAACGATGTATGGCACAAAGGAGTTGCCTCAGGTACCGGAGTGGCAGTAACCATAGGAGGGCTCACACCAGGTGTACAATACACTTTTGTAGCTTATAATATGCTTACTAAGTGTCGTTATACCCAACAGATGACCGTCCCTGTACCTACATACTCACAGATGTCAGTAGCAATAGATGTGAAAAATGTAAGTTGTGCAACTGGCAATGATGGTACCTTTACCTTTACTTTAACAAATCCTCACGGAAGCACTACCCATATAGATTATCAAGTTTATCGTGAAGATAATCATCAACTAATGGTAGGTGCAGGAGGTACAGTGCCATCTCCATTCACCGCACCTCAAGTCGCAAATGGTAACCTACCAGCAGGTAAATATTATGTGAAATTTACTGAAACTATTGGTGGGGTAGCTAGTTGTGTAACTTCTAAGAGCTTTGAAATCAAACGTTCGCTCACTCAGTTACAAATTACAGCAGTTGCTACCCAAAAAGCTTCTTGTAATACTCAGGGTGAAGCTTGGTTGAATATCACAGGAGGTACAGCTACTTATACTTATGGATATGTAGCTTCAGGAACAGCCTACACATCATCTGTAATGACTCGTACA
>NZ_JAEFDB010000056.1 GCF_016126015.1 Capnocytophaga periodontitidis | reverse complement strand
ACACCGCGACTATCTCGGAAGCATTGTAATGCTCACCGATGAAGACGGCAACATCGCTGAAAGACGCCATTTTGACCCTTGGGGACAACCCATAAAAGTAGAAGACAGTGCAGGTAACACCTTAGACAAACTCACCCTATTAGACCGTGGTTTTACAGGACACGAACACCTGCAAACCGTAGGACTTATCCATATGAACGGACGTTTGTACGACCCAGCCTTACATCGCTTTTTACAACCCGATAACTTTGTACAAGACCCTTTTAACACACAGAATTTTAATAGGTATGGGTATTGCTTGAATAACCCATTGTTGTATGTGGATGAGAATGGGCAAATTATAGAACTTATTTTTGGATTAGGCAACTTAATTGCGCGAGCGAATAGAGGTAGTATAAATAACTTTTGGGATGGTGTAGGAGCTTTCTTTCAAGGATTTTTAGCAGGAGCTGTAGCAGGACCTAGTGTAATAACATCTATAACTTCGTTTAATCAGTTAGGTGTTGTGGTAGAAACGCTTGGT
>NZ_JAEFDB010000055.1 GCF_016126015.1 Capnocytophaga periodontitidis | reverse complement strand
GTACTTAACTCACAGAAAGCTCAAAAAGGTTTCTTTTTAAAGCAATGCGTCTCTACCACTGATATGCTTTTACTGTATTTTGTATTAGATAAATACCTAAGTGCATTAGCCGATAAAACTATTTTAGATAGGACTACAAGAGGAGAATTATGGCTATTTATTAGGAACGTATACAGCTATCTTACCCATGCAAAAATACCTTTTTACAAGGAAAAATATATAGATAAAGTACATTACTTTGGGAAGAACTATTTTGTGCCAATGCAAACTTTTCCAATAGATGCATTACTCAAAGAAATGCACTGTAAGGATGTATTAAATGCTATTCAAGAGTATAAGGGCACTCCGAAGTATCTTATTGAGTCATACGAAAATGGAAGGGATAAGACAGATTCTTTCTTTTTCTTTTTGATCATCAAGCAGTTGTATTATTCTATTCTCAACTACAAAAAGGAGGGTAATAATGGGTTTGTTACTTTCTATAAGGAAAGAGAAAAGTACTATCGCTTTGCAAGAGATTTTTCACAAGCAAAAAATT
>NZ_JAEFDB010000054.1 GCF_016126015.1 Capnocytophaga periodontitidis | reverse complement strand
GATTTTTTGCTTGTGAAAAATCTCTTGCAAAGCGATAGTACTTTTCTCTTTCCTTATAGAAAGTAACAAACCCATTATTACCCTCCTTTTTGTAGTTGAGAATAGAATAATACAACTACTTGATGATCAAAAAGAAAAAGAAAGAATCTGTCTTATCCCTTCCATTTTCGTATGACTCAATAAGATACTTCGGAGTGCCCTTATACTCTTGAATAGCATTTAATACATCCTTACAGTGCATTTGTTTGAGTAATGCGTTTATTGGGAAAGTTTGCATTGGCACAAAATAATTCTTCCCAAAGTAATGTACTTTATCTATATATTTCTCCTTATAAAAAGGTATTTTTGTATGGGTAAAATAGCTGTATACGTTCCTAATAAACACCCATAATTGTCCTCTTGTAGTCCTGTCTAAAATAGTTTTATTAGCTAATGCACTTAGGTATTTATCTAATACAAAATACAGTAAAAGCATATCAGTGGCAGAGACGCATTGCTTTAGAAAGAAACCTTTTTTAGCCTTCTGTGAATTAAATAT
>NZ_JAEFDB010000053.1 GCF_016126015.1 Capnocytophaga periodontitidis | reverse complement strand
TTGAGTTCAGGTATTTTTTTAATTTCTACTGTTTGGGTAACTGTACAACCATAAGTATTCTCTAAACTCACCTGATATCTACCATCGTTGAAATAGTTTTGGAAGTCTACTACATTCACAGGATTAGCTGTGGTAGCTGTTACTTTGGTTACTGTACTTCCGTTGTTACTCACTACTATATCATAAGGTGGATAGGGAGCATCGGTAAGTTCTATGCGCATACCCCCTTTGCTATTGGCACACGCCATAGGAGTTACTGTTACTTTGAGTTGGGGTTCGCGTTTTTTTACAAAGATATTATCGATTTCGAACACACAAGGTACTGTAGTAGTTTTAGTAACTGTTTGTTTGATAAGTACTCTATAGGTACCCTGATTATTAATTGGAAAATTAGGGGAGTTTTGATAATTTGTAATGGTACTTGTACCTTGTAGTAAAGCATATTGATAGCCCGTAGCTGGTACATCTTTGATAGTGATAAGTCCTTTGGTAGTACAAATAACATCCTTTACCTCAGCTTTAGGAGCTAAGTTATTTTTAGTAATTTTGAAATAATA
>NZ_JAEFDB010000052.1 GCF_016126015.1 Capnocytophaga periodontitidis | reverse complement strand
AAATTTTTGTGATACAAAAGTATAGTGATCATACGATACTAAAAAATTTCCTTTTTTATTTTTCACTTTATAATCTAAATTTGCAACATCAGCTATCCTATTTTTACAAATAGGGCATATATCTGTTCTTTCCTGAACTTTAGGATATACAAAACCCTTCTCATCTGTTCCTACAATTATTTTTGCCACCATAATATTAAATTTAAATTGTTATTCTTATAAAAATCCCATCGAGCATCCCAATACTTTATCCAATTTTTATCATAAAATTGCTTCATAGCATCAAATCTCTGTGTTCTGTTAAAATTAAATCGTATTTTAGCACCAGAATTTCTTGGTTGAGGTCGCATATGCTGTCCTAAAGCATTCTTTTTCTCTACCAAAAAATTGTTGAGGTCTTTGTGCAATTCCTGATGTCGAGAAATACTCATTGGGGTTAATTCCTGATCAGGAGCTCCTCCCATAAAAATAGGATCTGAATGATGTAGTTGTATCTTTTCTCCTGTCCAAGGGCTCAATTTATTTTCCTTTGCATATCTATACCCGCCTATAGCACCAGTAGTA
>NZ_JAEFDB010000051.1 GCF_016126015.1 Capnocytophaga periodontitidis | reverse complement strand
TTGTATTTGCGCAATTCGGTAGTTTCAAAATCATATCCATACCCTGCAAACCAACGGTCGTTGATTTGAAAACCTGCCATTACACTCACCGCTGCCGACCAGCGATAAGCCCCTCCTATCACAAATTTTTCGTTGAACATAAAGTTTGCTGAGAAGTCTAACTGCAAAGGAGCTCCAAAGGATACTTTCGATAGTACAGCGGGTTTGAATTTTGTATTCTCAGTAAGATCAAATACATAACCTCCTATCAAATATAGGTGTTGTGAATTTTTTAACACTGATACTGAACTGTTATTATAATGAGTTGTTTCGAGCATATTAGGCACTGAAAAACCTATGTAGTATTTATCGGTATACCAATAAACTCCAGCCCCTATGTTAGGTGAAAATACGCTCTCTGTGCCCTCAAGACTGGGATCAGAATTATCTTGTTTGCGCAGTTCGTTATAATCTATTTGAAATATACTTGCTGATCCATTGATACCAAAAGCTAACTTAGAATTTTCAAAGTTTAGGGTATACGATACATCTATCGCCAAATCGGTTTGGGTTTGAGGTCCTATACTTTC
>NZ_JAEFDB010000050.1 GCF_016126015.1 Capnocytophaga periodontitidis | reverse complement strand
TTTTGATAATGGAGGAAATAGTTTAGGAAATGGTACAGAGTACACACTTTCGAACTTGAATGGAGGCACCTTCTACGCTATGATAAAAGACGCTTCAGGTACTTGTGCTACGAGCACCACAAGCGTAACAGTAGAACCAGCCTTCGAGTTGCAAACACTCAGTATCACCACAACAACATCAGCTACTTGCGCTGTAGACGAGGTGATCAACATCAGTGTAACCGCTACGCCTACTTATATAGCAGGTACACCATTGCGCTATGAGATAAAAGGAAATGACAATGCCTTTACCACTATCACCACCACTACAGCAACCAACTTGAGTTTGACCCTTACAGGTTCACAAAACTTATCAGGTTCAAATTATAAGGTAGAGGTATTCAACGAAAAAACAGGTTGTAGCATCACAGGAGTACATACCGTGAAAGATGCTAATACCTTCGAGATAACCTCAAGTAACCCAGTGAGAGCCATTTGTCATAATGGAAATGGTAGTATAATGCTTACCTTTGTAGATAAAGATCTCTCTAACGGTGACCAATCTACAACAGGCTTTACCTATACAGTTACAGCAGTAAGTGGAGGAGCGACCATTTCAGGAAG
>NZ_JAEFDB010000005.1 GCF_016126015.1 Capnocytophaga periodontitidis | reverse complement strand
ATACACTACACAATTACCACCTCCATTGCTATAAGTTACTACTAAACGATAGTCACCTTCTTGATTAAATGTATATTGGGTGGTAGTGCCGTTGTTAGTATGCACATTTGCCCAAGTACAATTATAGGATTCAAGGCTTGGAGGGCATTCTTTAAAGCGCTGCGCTTCTTTAGCATTACAGTTGCCTTTTTTCTGCCATACAAAGTTTGTAGCATTAGAAACATTTACTTTTAAATTCACAGAAGCATTAGCACCACACAAATACACTTGAGGATAATACTGACCTGTATCTGGACAAATATATAATTCCCCATTGATCTGTTTATTTTCAATCATCTTATGAATGGGGTGATCAGCTTCGGCAGTATTAGGTTTTACCTCGTAGATTTCGTACATAGTAGCACAACCAGCTTTGGTTTTGGTCACTTTATAAGTACCAGCTTCTGAAACGGTAAGAGAACGATCGGTTCCTTTTTGTCCTTTGTTTGCTCCTTCGGTTTTTTCCCATTTATAGTTATCAAAGCCATCGGCAGCTGTAAGTACAGCATTGGCTTGACAAAGGGTAATGGTTTCTTTATAGGCACATTTACTAAAATCAGTTGCAACGGTAAAAATTGTAGGGGCTTCAGAAGCAGCACCACAAGAGCCTGCTAGAGGGAAACTGTAGGTTTTAATACCACCATTAACAGGGTTTTCGACGCCGTTATAGGTAGCGAAAGCGCTGTTTTCCACCTCATTAGCACAAGGGTCACGCCAATCGTTACAATTATTAGCAACTTGTACGCCGAAAGATATTTCTTGCCAAGCACTACCTCTTTTCACTAAACTTTTATCTACCGTAAATTTTATTTCACGGGTATTGGGGTTGTAAGTTGAAGGAGACACGCCTGAAGGTACACTAATACCGCTTACATTATTTTGTAAACTTTTAGGGAGTATATCGGTGATTACCAAATCTTTAGCATCATCATTCCCGGTATTTCTGAAGCGTATTTTATAACGGAGAGAAGCGCCAAAGGCTATATTGGTAGCATTGGTAACATCATTATTAGCTGCATCGTACACGCGTTTTTCGAGAGCGATGTGAGGTTGTATTACCTCTACGCTGAAGGCGAACATAAAAGGATAGTAGACGTCACCATTTGTACTAGCGAAGAGGCTTGCTGAAGAGGTATTATTTCCTAAGATATTATTTCCTGCATTGGGGAGATCAAAAATACCTACATCGATACCCAGTAGGTTTCTGGATTTAGGGTTACGGTCAAAATTTTCACCATTTTCATCGGTGATAAAACTTTTGAAGAAGTTTTCACCTCTTCCTGATGCATATTCACGTCCTGGGGGGTGAAGGTATACACCTAAATGAGATGTTTTATTAGTTTTTATTCGGAGTCCATCGCCATAATAAGCAACATCGCCCTCTAAAGCAGCAAAGGCGATTTTGGCTTTTACGGGACCTGTAGGGACAGTTGTAAAGCCATCAATTTTTATTTCTTTAGTGGTGTTAGATATTTCTTCCCAACCATCGAACAAGGTGATGTTACGCGCTGGTTTAGATAGATCTTCATAAACTATAAAGAGTGTCCAACCGCCGGCATAGCCTGTGCTTCTACCCGTAACGGCTTGTATATTAGCGACGGTGTAAGTACCTGCTACACCAATGAGTTTATCGGTAACATCGGCTACATATATATAGGCATCATTAGAATCTAAGATTTTTGTTCCTATGATGTCTTGGTAATTAGCTGAACCTATCTTAAATTTTACTTGGTTGAACTTATTTCTATCGACTTTATTTTTACCTCCATACCATCCCCAACTACTTGCTGCCCAATAGAGGAAAGCTTTTTTTACCTTGCGTTCGCAGGTACTTCCTGGGTTAGGGTCTTTGACATTTGCGGAGCTAGAATTGAAAGTATTAGGGTCGTTATCAATATCGACAAAAACTTGGTCTACCGATCCATTCACTTTGGTTAAATCATCAAAGTTACCTGTTTTAGTGGTACCTAATACAGTATTACCTACCACTATCATATCTCCTTTGACAGTGTTTTTATAACGTATTTTGAATTGCTGTGCTGTAGTGCTACCTATAGCAACTAAAAAGAAACATTGTAATAGTATAAACTTTTTCATAATGTGAATGAATGTATTTCTTAAAAATGCTAATTACTAGAAAAATGTGTGTATTATTAGACACACTTATCCTTTGAAGTGCAAAAATACAATATTATTTTTATACAGAAATAGGTAGTAAGAAATTTAACAGAAAATTAACGCTTTTGGGATGCCCCCAACCCCCCGAAGGGGGACAAGCCGGAAAAAGGTGGTGGGAGGTGGTGGGAGGTGGTGAGAGGGGTGGGAGCTGTGAGAGGTGCGAGAGGTGCGAGAGGTGCGAGCCGCACGGGCGATAATGGAGCGGTGGGAGCGGTGGGAACTGTGAGAGTTATGGGAGCTGTGAGGTAAAAGTTTGGGGAAACTCTTACCTCTTAGCTCTTACCTCTTACTTCTTAGCTCTTAGAGTTCAAGGGCTTGTTTTGGGTTGCCGTTCATTAGGAGCTCGATGGGATTTTCAAGAGCTTCTTTTACTGCTACTAAAAATCCTACTGATTCACGTCCGTCGATGATACGGTGGTCGTAAGAAAGGGCGACATACATCACGGGGGCAATTACTATTTGACCATTGCGCACTATAGGGCGATCGACGATGTTGTGCATACCCAAAATGCCTGATTGCGGTGGATTTATAATAGGAGTAGACAACATTGATCCGAAGACACCTCCATTGGTAATGGTGAAAGTACCTCCGGTCATCTCATCTACCGTAATTTGTCCATCACGAGCACGGGTTGCTAAGCGTTTTACCTCGGCTTCAACACCGCGGAAGGAGAGGTTTTCGGCGTTGCGAATGACGGGCACCATCAATCCTTTGGGGCCTGATACGGCGATAGAGATGTCGCAGAAATCGTAAGTAACTTTATCTTGACCATCAATCATTGAATTGACATCGGGGAAGAGTTTGAGGGCGCGTACTACTGCCAAAGTGAAGAACGACATAAAACCGAGACTCACGTTGTGACGTTCTTTGAAAGCGTCCTTATATTCGGCGCGCAACTGATAAATAGCCGTCATATCAACCTCATTGAAAGTAGTGAGCATAGCGGTTTCGTTTTTAGCACTCACTAAACGTTCGGCTACTTTACGGCGCAACATACTCATCTTAGCACGTGTTTCACGACGCACACCACCTGTGGGGGTTCCCATTGATGGCTTAGAGGCTTTAAGAGCGTCGTTTTTGGTGATACGACCGCCTTTGCCTGTACCTACTACTGTTGATGCAGGAATCTCGCGTTCTGCTAATATCTTGCGAGCGGCCGGTGATAGTCCTCGATCTCCTGAAGTGGGAGAAGCTGGTGCGGTGGGAGATTCTGATTGCCTCCGTTCCCCCGAAGGGGGACAAGCTGGTGTGGTGGGAACAGCGGGAGGTGCGGGAGCCTCTTGTTTCACTGGTTGCGATGATGAAGGGACTGCTAATGAAGGAGCTGCTGGAGCTTTTGCTTCAGTATCAATCAAGCATACCACTTGTCCTACTTTTACGGCTTCGCCTTCTTCGGCTTGCAATGTAATAATTCCGCTAGCTTCAGCGGGAAGTTCAAGGGTTGCCTTATCGGAATCTACTTCGGCAACAGCTTGGTCTTTAGTTACGTAATCCCCGGTCTTTACAAGCCAACGGGCTATTTCTACTTCGGTGATAGATTCCCCAGGTGAAGGGACTTTCATTTCCAACATATCGTTTAGTTTTAGGTGTTAGGTATTAGTTATTTCGTCGTTAAAAAGTTTTTCAATTTTGCTAAGAATCCTTTGCGTTCTTGTTTATCATTTTGCAAGAGAGTTTCGAGTTCTTGTCGATTGAGTGTTATAAGCATATAGTGACCATCGAGTTTTTGTATTTTGTTTTGAGGCAATCGCTCTAAAAAGGTTTTATAATCAAGTCCGTCGAGTACCTCATAAGCATCGGGGTCGTTTTCATCGCCGCTGATAACTACCAAACTAATGCGCCACAACTTTACATCGCCTTGACTGAGGTTTACTTGGGTAAAATCTACAAAAGGCGGATATTCATAAGGCAAAATAGTAGGAACACCCTCTGTAAGAGCATAAGCTCCCATCACCTCTCCTTTATCATTTCTAAAAAACTGCTGACGTGCTATATATGCATCAGGATGTTCATATAGTTGTTTTTCTATGAGCTGACTAAAGGCTTTTACCTTATCTTCGGCGGCTAATAACCGTTTTATCATTTCGTCTGACAAACATATAGGACGATAGACACCGAACAGATAAGATCCTCCTTTTTCACCTTCATAACATTTGATGCCAAATTTAATATCGTTTCTATAATTGTACGTAATGGCATTGGGTTCATAAACTTCTCCTTCTTCATCAACTACTTTGCTACCCAATGCGGTGGCTACTTTGCCAATAAACTCGTACGCACCTAACCAATCGGCTTCGGTACTGGGAGTAAATACGCGCACACCGTAGTCTTGGGTTTCGGTGTCGTAAGAGACTTCAAAACCGCGACCACTAATGCCTTCTTGTCCCATCAGCATATAGCCCCAATCACTAAGCGGTGCATTCATCACTTGGGAGTAATGCTCGTCGTTATCAGCAATAGAGTATTGTACAAATCCGTCACGCTGGAGGTTGAGCAATTGCTGAGGAGTCATTTCCTCAGGTGCTTGTGTATTTTTAATGTAAAAAGTTCGGCTCATTTTTTTTATAGGTAACAGGTGTTAGGGGTTAGGTGCTAATTTAACGTGAGTTCGACGTAAGTAATTATTAAATAATCAGCAAAATGTTTTAAATCTCCCACGAATTTCACGAATTTTCACGAAATAAGGACTGTAAAAAATTCTTTACTTTACATTATCTCACGAATTTTCACCTGACGGTGAATTATTTTGTGAATATATTATAAAGTAAGCACTCTTAGTTGAGGCTCTACAAGGGGAATACTATCTAATACAAGTAAAGCTGCAATAGACTTTCGCTGTGCTGATACAGTTCCGATGATAAATAAACACAAGAATGTAATAATTGTTTTCATTGAGGTTAATTTAGAGTTTGCAAACTCGTGGCACGAGGCTGTAGCTCATACTGAGGGGGGCTATTTTATGGAGTTTTCTCTATTAGAGGTATATCCAACTTTTCAGGATTACCTTTTAGAGTAACTAAAATCACTCCATTTTTAGCTTTCTCACTGTATTTTTCAGTAGCTTTTTTGTCTTTTAGTACTACGATACTCTCTACTCTTTTAGGGCTGACATTGTTCATAAAAAGCTTTCCTACTTCAGGATCTGAAAACTCTACATCATTGACAACAACCAGAGGAAAATCTTTGTTAGGAACTTCTATTCTTGATAGGTTAGCTTTCTTAGAAGTATCTTTGCTTTTCTTCAAAGTAATGATAACCACTCCTTTTTCGGCTTTACTGCTACATAAAACAATAGCAGAAGGATCTTTAAATATGCTTTTAAGTACATTGATATTCTCAATATCATTAGGCTCAATTGCATTTAAAAAGATAGTACCTACCTTGTCGTCATCTATCAGAACACCATTCACCACGAGCAATGGCGAATTTTGCTCTCGTGACACAATTTTGGCTACTGTTTTTTGCGCTGATAGTGCATAAGTGGTTATCAACAATAGTAATGTAATGATTGCTTTCATATTGACGTTCAAAAAGCTCTATTTGTGAGGGCGAATTGCATTAGGGCGAATTGCATTAGGGCGAATTGCATTAGGGCGAATTGCATTAGGGCGAATTGCCATTAGGACGAATTGCCATTCGCCCCTACGGAATAAATACGGCGGCAATGGCTTGGTTGTGACGTTTGCGGTCGCGGGTGTGACTACCAGAGGCGGGGGCTGCATAAGCAGGTGTGCCTACATAACGCCATTTTACCAAATCAAAATTCATTAGCATATAGCCATAAGCGCCCATATTTTTTGGTTCTTCTTGCGCCCATACGAAATCGGTGGCGTGAGTGTATTTGGCTATGATAGCTTTAAGCTGCTCAACAGGCAATGGGAACAACTGCTCAATACGTACCAAGGCTACATCGTCTCTACCGAGTTTTTCACGCTCGGCATAAAGGTCGTAGTAATAACGGCCGGAACAAAAAACCACGCGTTTTACCTTTTCAGCATTGGCGATAGGGTCGTCGAGCACTTCTTGGAAATGTCCTGCAGCTAAATCGTCTACCGTTGAAATCACTTGTGGGTGACGCAACAAGCTCTTAGGTGTGAACACTATCAAGGGCTTGCGGAAGTTGGTTTTCATCTGTCGGCGCAAGAGGTGGAAAAAGTTGGCTGGGGTGGTACAATTGGTTACATACATATTGTTTTCGGCACAGAGTTGTAAATAGCGTTCTATGCGCGCTGAGGAGTGCTCGGCTCCCTGGCCTTCGAAACCGTGAGGGAGTAACATCACTAAGCCGTCTTGGGTTTTCCATTTGCCTTCACCACAAGAAATATACTGGTCGATCATTATTTGAGCACCATTGGAGAAGTCGCCGAACTGTGCTTCCCATATAGTGAGTGTGCGCGGACTTGCCATTGCATAACCATACTCATAGCCTAAGACTCCATATTCGGATAACAAGGAGTTATAGATATGGAAATTACCTGTTGCTAATTGTTTAGTTTTTAAGTCTTTTAAGAAACATACTTCTTCTTCAGTATCTTCAGTTTTGAGTACGGCGTGGCGATGTGAGAAAGTACCGCGTTGTACGTCTTCGCCAGTGATGCGCACATCGAAACCTTCGGTGAGGAGCGATCCATAAGCTAAGAGTTCCGCCATTCCCCAATCGATATGGTTATTAGCATACGCTTCTTTACGGTCGGCGATAATTTTCTTCACCTTATTAATAAAAGGTTTATCGGCGGGTAATTCGGTAAGTACGGCAGCTATCTGGTCAAGTTTTTCTTTAGAGATAGTTGTATTTACCTTTTGTAGCATTTCCTGAGGAGAGGCTATTTCAAAGCCCTGCCATTCGGTTTGCATAAAAGGTTTTAATATTGTAATCGGTTCTTTTCGAGAGGCTTCGAGGCAAGTATCGAGATATGCTTTGTAAGCATTTTCTATTTCGGTAACATACGCTTGTTGGGTAATCCCCTCCCCTATCAGTTTTTGTGCGTATATATGGAAAGAATTATCGTGTTTTCCAATAGTTTTATACATTATCGGTTGAGAGAATCGGGGTTCGTCGCCCTCATTATGACCGTATTTGCGATAGCCAAAGAGATTGATATACACATCTTTGCCAAAGGTTTGGCGGTAATCAATTGCTAAGAGGAAAGTATGTACAACGGCTTCGGCATCATCGGCATTGACGTGAAGCACAGGTGATTCGTTCATTTTTGCAATATCGGTGCAGTAGAGGGAAGAACGTGAATCGGAAAAATTAGCAGTAAAACCAACTTGGTTGTTGACCACGATATGCACAGTACCACCATTAGTAAAGCCACGCAAGCCGCACATTTGAACAGTTTCGTATACTATACCTTGACCTGCAACGGCTGCATCACCGTGAATGAGTATAGGCAAGGCTTGACGGATATTTCCTTGACAATAGCGGTCTTGTTTAGCGCGGGTAATCCCTCCGACGAGTGCATTTACAGCTTCGAGGTGTGAGGGGTTAGGCACCAAGTTCATATCTACCGTTTTGCCAGTGCGGGTGTTGCGCTGGGTGGTAATACCCAAGTGGTATTTCACGTCGCCATCGAACCAATCGTCCATTTCGTAATCTTTACCATCGAACTCGGAGAAGATATCTTGTGGATTTTTGTGGAATATATTAGCTAATACATTCAATCGACCGCGGTGTGCCATACCGAGTACGACGTGTTTTACGCTTTGTTCGGCAGCTGCTTCGATCATAAAATCGAGACCCGCTACAAGGGTATCATTACCTTCTAATGAGAAACGTTTTTGACCTACATATTTTGTATGTAGGAAGTTCTCAAAAGAAGCCGCTTCGTTGAGTTTTTGGAGGATTTGGAGTTTTTCTTCTTTAGAAAAGTGAGGAGTATTATGGTTTTGTTGTAATCGTTTGACAAACCAGTTGCGTTCTTCGGTATTGCGAATGTGTTGAAACTCCACTCCTATAGATTTACAATAGGTAGTTTGGAGTTTTTCGACGATAGTGCTGAGAGGTGCGGGGGCTAAGCCTATTTCGCGAGCGGCATCGAAAGAGGTATTTAAATCGGCGGATGCGAGTCCGTAGTTTTCGATAGCCAAGGTAGGGGTATAAGGCTCACGAGGGCGTAGCGGGTTGATTTGAGCGAATAAGTGTCCGTAAGTACGATAATCGTTGATTAGGTTGAGAACGGCGAATTCTTTTTTGACCTTATTGATCAAGGCGGGGTTTTCGTCACTCACTACTTGTTGTGCCATTGCGGGTATAGCTTCTTCAACGGAAGTGCCATATTGCTCTTGAGCAAAATCAAAACCTTGGAAGAAAGCGCGCCAACTGGGTTCTACTGCATCGGGGTTTTCTAAATATTTATCGTATAAATCACCGAAAAAGGCCGTACTTGCGGCATTCAAGAAAGAATACTTATCCATAAAATAGCAATTGTTTCGTTTGACTTTCGTTAATAATAGGCAAAGGTAGTATTTTGTTTTGAATTAGCAAGGGGATTTGTGTTAAAAAAAATAAGATTTTTATAAATATTTGATTTTCAAGTATAGTGGGAGCAAAATGAGGGGAGCACGAGCTACAAGCTTGCGTTAGGGGAGGGATAATGGGAACTGTGGGAATTGTGGGAGCTGTGGGAGTTGTGGGCTACAAGCTTGCACTAGCGGGGGAGACTCAGATAATCTTGGAGAGTCTCGGAGGAGGCAATAGTATTATTAGAAAAATCTATTAAATTTAATTATTGTATTTAACAAATTTATTATATCTTTGCAGCGTAGAATTAAAAAAATAACAACATTATGAAATTAAATACCTTAGGGCTTGACAAAGCCAAAGTAGAAAAAGAAATCGGCTTGCTAAACGTATTGCTTGCCAACTATCAAACGTATTACCAAAACTTGCGCGGTGTACACTGGAATGTAAAAGGAAAACGCTTTTTTGAACTTCACGTAAAATTTGAAGAGCTTTACACTACCGCTCAAGAACAAGTAGACGAAATTGCTGAACGCATTCTCACCCTTGGAGGTGTGCCTTTCCACACTCTCGAAAGCTATGTGAAACACACTTCTGTTCCTGTAGGTGAAAATATTTTTGACGATGATAAAACAGTGCGTTTGATCATTGATACTCTTAGCGCGTTATTGCCTTTGGAAAGAGAATTGTTGAACTTCTCTGACGAAATAGGCGACGAGGGTACTAACTCATTGATGAGCGACTTTATCTCTGGGCAAGAGAAAACTGTTTGGATGCTTAAAGCTTACTTAAATGAAGTTGTGTAATCAATTGATTATTGACAATTGACAAAGTGCGGTGTTTCATATTGTGAACATCGCACTTTTTATTTTGGAGAGAGGTGAGAGCGGTGGGAGTGGTGAGAACAGTGGGAGCGGTGGGAGTAAAAAATTGTTGTTAATTAAGAAATTATTATTACTTTTGCACAACCACTTAAAAAGAATATAAAATGAGTGCATTGAGTGTGAATCACCTATTGGGTATCAAGTATATCACTGAAAAGGATATACAGTTAATTTTTGAGACTGCTGACCATTTTAAGGAGGTCATCAACCGTCCTATAAAAAAAGTGCCTTCACTGCGCGATATTACTATTGCTAATCTTTTCTTCGAGAATAGTACACGCACACGCCTATCATTTGAATTGGCAGAAAAACGCCTCTCTGCTGATGTGATTAATTTTTCGGCTTCGCAATCTTCAGTTACTAAAGGAGAAACTTTGGTAGATACTGTAAACAATATCTTATCGATGAAAGTGGATATGGTAGTAATGCGCCACCCTAATCCAGGGGCAGGAGTCTTTCTCTCACAACAGGTGAAGGCTTCGATTGTAAACGCTGGCGATGGGGCTCACGAACACCCTACACAAGCGCTTTTGGACTCGTACTCCATACGAGAACGTTTGGGTGAGGTAGCAGGTAAGAAAGTAGTGATTGTAGGCGACATATTGCACTCACGGGTGGCACTTTCTAATATTTTTGCCCTTCACAAACAAGGTGCTGAAGTGATGGTATGCGGGCCTCAAACGCTCATTCCTAAATATATACACGCATTGGGCGTGAAAGTAGAAACTGACTTACGCAAAGCACTGAATTGGTGTGATGTAGCGAATATGTTGCGCATCCAAAATGAGCGCTTAGATATCAGTTATTTTCCTTCTACTCGCGAATATGTACAACAATACGGACTCACCAAAGAGATTTTAGATAGCTTAGACAAAGAAATTGTGATTATGCACCCAGGACCTATCAACCGAGGGGTAGAAATCACTAGTGAAGTAGCTGATAGTGACCAATCAATTATCTTACAACAAGTAGAGAACGGAGTTGCTATACGAATGGCGGTAATTTATTTATTAGCTAACAAGTAAGAGGTAAGAGATAAGAAAAGCGCGATGTTTATCATTCAAAACATCGCGCTTTTTTATTTATCAGTTGTTGTTATCTTTTTAGTCTGATAGTAATAAGGGCAAAAGCAAAAGTGGTAAAGAAAGAAAAAATTGCATAGACAAGGGCGGGTTTGGTCATATCGGTATTGCCTATGAGGGTTCCTGCTACTAATATAGCTAAAGCTGTGTTTTGCAGTCCTACTTCTATACTAATAGTTGTTGCTTGTACTCCTGAGAGTTTAAAGGTTTTTAAAGCAATGAAATAACTGAGAATCATTGCACTGAGGTGCATTAGCAGTGTAGCAGGCAAAAGACGAATTATCTCATCTACCGAGATACCACTACCTCCTGATTGTTTATCTCCAAAGAATTTAATAAAAAAAACAATTCCCAATAATATCGTATTGATAACCTTTAAAGGAAAACGGATTTTAAGGGATATGTTAGGAAAAAATCGGTTGAAAAACAAACCTAACAAGGCGGGAATGATGATAATTTTGGCTACTTCCCAGACCATATTGAAGATAGGTAAAGAAACTTCGGTATGACTTCCCATAAAGATTGCTACTGCCCAATTAGACAACAGTGGAATGGAGAGCAGAATGAGCAGACTGTTGATAGCAGTAAGCGCGACGGCTAAAGCGGTATCGGCTTTGATGAGATAGCTGATAAAGTTAGAGGTCGTTCCACCAGGACATATTGCGACGATGATGAGTCCGACTTTTTCGGCTGGGGGGAGATTAACTAATTCGGCAATGATAAATGCACAAATAGGCAGAAAGACCATCTGCAAGAAAAGCCCCAAGTATAGGGGCTTTGATTTTTTGAATATATTCTCGAAATCGGCAAAGCGAAGGGAGCTACCTATCGCAAAGGTGATAAGCATCAGAACTGCCGAAAGAAGATAATCTATAAACATTAGTAATTAGGTTTTTCTAATAAGTGTAAGTATAATTGGCTTTATGGTTGCTATTTTTCTTGTATTCCATTGATTTAGGGCTGTTGTTGCTGTTCCATTGATAAGAGAAAGAGCGAGTAGCATTCTCTAAATCTTGGTAGTTCGCTTGAGTGTTGTCATACAGATTGTTTGTATAAGAAACAACATTATGAGCGGCTGTTCTTAGCAGAGGATCCCTATAATAATCGCCATAGTAGTTGTAGTTACTTATCAACTCTATTTCAGCTAAATATTTAAAGAGGTCTCGTTGATAGATATTCGGTTTATTATCGTATTGGTAAGTACAAGTGCCTTTGGTTTCTTCTCTAGGTATATTGCCTATATAAACTATTTTCTCAAAGGAAGCTACTGTGCCATCGGGATTGAGAGTATAGGTAAAACGGTCGTTAGAACCAGGAGTAGGATCGGTGGCAATCATTTTTATTTTATTAGCTTCATAAGTATAACTATATTTTTTTGTTTCAGTTCCATCAACCGTAGTTTTACTCGCTACTTTGTTATTAAGATATTCATAGGTGATTTTTTGAACATTATCACTACGAATGATAGATTGTAAGTGATTTTCACTGTAATTAAAATTATAAGAATAATTTCTATTGCTTTGAGAATTACTTTTGAGGGTGATTCTTTTTATCAAATCACCTTCATAGTCAATGGTATAGACTTCATCAGTAGTAATAGATCCATCTTCTACTATTCTTACTCTACTGAAAGTTGTTATTTTATTTCCAGTTAAAGTATAAGTATCCGTAGTTTTTACGGTTTTCCCTATGGAAGTAGTTACCTCTTCTACAATTGTTTTAGGGAAAACGTTACTATAGGTAGTTTCATTGTTATTATCGTCTTTTCTACAAGAGAGCAGTACAAGGGTAAGTACTGCTAATAATACTATTTTTCTCATTTTTGATACGCTTTGATGGGACAAAGGTAGCAATAATTTTTTAATTAGCCAATTTGTAGTTGAGCAAAATCATAAAAAGGACTGCCAGATTGATTCTGGACAGTCCTTTTTTCTATGAACTCATTTAATTATTTCTTGAGATATAACCAACCTACTTCAGATTGTTTTTTATTATTCTGATCGTAGTATTCGATTACATAATAGTAAGTACCTTGAGGGAGTTTATCGGCAGCTTCGACGGTTGCACGGGCGTCGGAGATTCCTCTAAACACGCGGGTTACGTTGTCGTAGCCGTTTACCTCGAATACTTTCACGCCCCAACGGTTGTAAATACGTACCACATTGTTTGGATAGTTTTCTATGCCACCAATATGGAAGTGGTCGTTTTTACCGTCGCCATTTACTGACATACCACTGTAAGGGATGATTTTATTCACTACTTCTACGGTTACTGTAGCAGAGCTACATCCAGCGGAGTTACAGATTTCGTACACAAAGGTATCGGTTCCTGTAAATCCTGTGTGAGGACGGTACTCTATTGTGTTATCGCTATTTACCATCACTGTACCATTTGCTGGAGAGGTTACTACATTAGGGGTAGTTGCTCCGTTGAGGGTATCGTTTGGCAATACTGCAATATTTACAGGTGTATTCACTGCTGTAGATGCTCTATCATCGACCGCTACTGGCAATACTGTAGGAGTTACTGTTGTAGGTGATACAGTGATTGTTACTACACCTGTTACACAACTTGTAGGGGTTGCCGTTGTACATACTTGATAAGTAATAGTGTATGTACCGCTTGCTGTGCCGGTTGGAACGGTTACTGTTCCATCAGGATTCAAGGTTGGAACGGTTCCTCCTGGTACTTGTGGCGTTGCTGGAGTTACTACGGTGATGGTAACGTTACCTGTTGGGCCTGTAGTTACTGATTGAGTTCCTACAGTTCCTCCTGTGGTGATATTTCCAGCTGTAGTTGTGGTTGTATCGGTGTATACCATATTGTTGTTTGGCAATACCGGTACGGGTTGTCTCACCGTTACTGTTACTGTTGCTTCTGTACTGCAAGCTGTAGGTGTTGCTACTGAACAGATATGATATGTATATGTGTAAACTCCTGGGATTGCATTAGCTGGTACTGTTACCGAACCGTTGCTTCCTATTGTAGGTACTCCTGTACCTGTTGGCGCAGTAGTTACACTTACTGTTACATTAGTAGCTGTTGCTGATGCAACTCCATCGACAGTATCATTACTCAATATAGTTCCTACTACTGTTGCTGTACCACTTGTTGGCACATCGTAAGCATTATCACCTGCTGTAGGTGTGGCTGTTGCTGTAGGTGATACAGTGATTGTTACTACACCTGTTACACAACTTGTAGGGGTTGCCGTTGTACATACTTGATAAGTAATAGTGTATGTACCGCTTGCTGTGCCGGTTGGAACGGTTACTGTTCCATCAGGATTCAAGGTTGGAACGGTTCCTCCTGGTACTTGTGGCGTTGCTGGAGTTACTACGGTGATAGTAACGTTACCTGTTGGGCCTGTAGTAACTGACTGAGTTCCTACAGTTCCTCCTGTGGTGATATTTCCAGCTGTAGTTGTGGTTGTATCGGTGTATACCATATTGTTGTTTGGCAATACTGGTACGGGTTGTCTCACCGTTACTGTTACTGTTGCTTCTGTACTGCAAGCTGTAGGTGTTGCTACTGAACAGATATGATATGTATATGTGTAAACTCCTGGGATCGCATTAGCTGGTACTGTTACCGAACCGTTGCTTCCTATTGTAGGTACTCCTGTACCTGTTGGCGCAGTAGTTACACTTACTGTTACATTAGTAGCTGTTGCTGATGCAACTCCATCGACAGTATCATTACTCAATATAGTTCCTACTACTGTTGCTGTACCGCTCGTTGGCACATCGTAAGTATTATCACCTGCTGTAGGTGTGGCTGTTGCTGTAGGTGATACAGTGAGTACTGTTGTACCACTTACACAAGTACTTGGTGTTGCTGTTGTACAAACATCGTAAGTAATTGTGTAGACTCCTGGAGGCAATGTGCCTGGGACTGTAATAGTACCATCAGGATTCAATGTAGGAGTAGGAGCTCCAGGTGCAGCACCTGGTGTTACTACTACATTGGTAATAGTTACATTACTTCCTGTTGCAGAAGCAGTGGTACCGTCTGGTTTCACTATATCATCATTGTTCAAGATACTTGGCGTTGTACTAGTACCTGTTTGCGTTACTGTAAGGTTTTCAGGACGGATAATAGGTGATGGCTGACTTACAGTAACTGTAAGGGTACCACTTGTACAAGCTACAGGTGTAGCTGTTGTACATACATCATAAGTGATAGTATATACACCTGGAGGTGTGGTAGGTGGTATTTGTACGTTACCTGTAGTTGGATCTATCACTGGTGTATTAGGTGTGATAGGACTTGTTATAGTAATGGTTACATTTCCACCTGTACCTGCCGTTGCTGACTGAGTACCTACTGTATCGTTTGTCAATATATTACCTATAGTACGGGTTGTTGTACTTGTAGGTGTTGATGGTACTATTGGTAAATTATCTGGTGTGATTACTGGAACCTCGCCTACTACTACTGTAGCGGTTGCTGTTTTACAGTTAGAAGGATTCAATACTTCACACACTCTGTATACAATATTATAAGTACCTGACTTAGTACCTGTTGGTACAGTTATCTTACCTGTAGTGGTGTTTAAAGTAGGTGTAGGTGTACCTCCTAAGCTTGTTGCCGGAGTTACTACTGCTATAGTTACAGCTGTTGAACTTACTGGGTTTCCACCTAAAGTTGCCGTATCTATTACAGTTTCTGTTGAAGTAGTTCCTGGTGCTAAAGGATATACTTTAGAAGGTACTACTAATTCAGGGGCTCCGACAGTTACCACTACAGTGCGCGTTCCTGTACAGTTAGTTGGGTTCAACACTTCGCAGTAGTTATACGTAATTGTATAGTTACCTGCTGGGGTATTGCCCGGTACGGTTACTTTACCTGTGTTTGGATCCATCGTCGGTACTTTGCTACCACTTGGATTATGAACCGTCATTGTTACATTACCACCAGGGCCTGCTGTTGGCGTTGTTACTCCGCCTATGCTATCGTTATCGAAAATGCTTGGCGTTGTTTGAGTGCTGGTGCTTGGCGTTACTGTAAGTGTTTCTGGCACTACTGTAAGACTGGCTGAACCTACGCTGATTACTACTGTTTGTGTTTGGCAGTTGCTGCTTGGGTTCAAGCTTTCACACTCTTTATAAGTAATGGTATATGTGCCTGACTTAGTTCCTGCTGGTACAGTTACTATACCTGTGTTTACATCTAAGGTTGGGGTTTTACCTCCTCCTATTGGCGTTGCTGGGGTAACCACAGTGATGGTTACGCTACCTGTTGGGCCTGCTGTTGGGGTATTGCCTCCTAAATTGTCGTTGGTAAGGATATTACCCGCTGTTTGGGTTGTTACTCCGTTACCTACCGTAAAGGTATCGCTTGCTACTGTAAGGGTTGCTGCACCTACAGTTACCACTACAGTGCGCGTTCCTGTACAGTTGGTTGGGTTCAACACTTCGCAGTAGTTATACGTAATTGTATAGTTACCTGCTGGGGTATTGCCCGGTACGGTTACTTTACCTGTGTTTGGATCCATCGTCGGTACTTTGCTACCACTTGGATTATGAACCGTCATTGTTACATTACCACCAGGGCCTGCTGTTGGCGTTGTTACTCCGCCTATGCTATCGTTATCGAAAATGCTTGGCGTTGTTTGAGTGCTGGTGCTTGGCGTTACTGTAAGTGTTTCTGGCACTACTGTAAGACTGGCTGAACCTACGCTGATTACTACTGTTTGGGTTTGGCAGTTGCTGCTTGGGTTCAAGCTTTCACACTCTTTATAAGTAATGGTATATGTGCCTGACTTAGTTCCTGCTGGTACGGTTACTATACCTGTGTTTACATCTAAGGTTGGGGTTTTACCTCCTCCTATCGGCGTTGCTGGGGTAACCACAGTGATGGTTACGCTACCTGTTGGGCCTGCTGTTGGGGTATTACCTCCTAAATTGTCGTTGGTAAGGATATTACCCGCTGTTTGGGTTGTTACTCCGTTACCTACCGTAAAGGTATCGCTTGCTACTGTAAGAGGTGTAGCTGCTAACTTAATAGTTGATGTTTTAGTAGTTACATTACCAAAGGTATCTTTTGCTACAAAGGTAACTGTGATAACGCCACCAGGTACAGTACAAAAGTCAGCTGGAGTATTATAGTTATTTGTGATAGTTGCTATTGCTCCACAAGCATCGGTGGCAGTAGCCGTACCGAGCCAAGTGTTGATAGCTGTAGTAGCTGTAGTTGAGTTACACACTATATTCAAAGCAGATGGAGCATTGAAAGTAGGTGGTGTGGTATCGTTCACTGTAAGGGTAACGGTTACGAGGCCACTAGTACAGCCGTTGTTATTGATAGCTCGTACATAGGCTGTTGCAGTAGTACGAGTCGTTACATTCGTATTGATAGTAGGAGCTACAGTAGTGCTTGCAGTAGCTGTAGGGGTAGCATACCAACGCAAGGTAGTACCTACTGCAGGGGTTACATAATTATCAAACGATACAATATTACTATTTGCTGTAGGGCAAAGGGTAGTAGTACTGCTTACTGTAGGAGTAGCGGCAGTAGTTACAGTTAATCTTACTGTTGTGCTTGTAGCAGTAACAACTGTTGTAGTACAACTAGTATATTTGAATACTACACGGAAGTACTTGCCGTTATAGCTTACTGGTACATTTTTAAGAGTAAGCGTAGAGGTATGGATACCATTGTTGAGTACACTTCCTGTTGGAGCAGGGGCTACTGGAGCTACTGCTTTTATCCAAGTAGTAGCATCATCACTTTGTTGCCATTCGTAACTAATACTATATGAAGCTGGTACACCTGTTAGTATAGCTTTTGCCTCTAATTTTGAATCATCACCTGCACATATAGTTTTAGGAGTAGGTTGAGCTGTAACACTCATTGTTCCTACAGATACTACTGATATTGGACACAATTCTACTACATACCCACCGGCGCTACTGTTATCAGGGTCGGTAAGGGTAAGTTCGGTGAACGGTTTATCAGAGGTTACGACTACTTTTGCTTGAGTATACACATTGGCTTGGTGTGATACTTTTCCACCAGCTACGGTAAGTTTTCCAGCATCGGTACCACAACCTACTGCGTTTACTGCTACTGTGCCACCACAGTTTACTGCAAAGGTTACGCTATCGGCATTGGCAACACTAGGGTTACCTCCGAATCCTGAAAGCCATACTTGTACAGAGGTTACAGGTTTGCTAAATGTATACTTAATAGTTGACTGTCCACCTTTCATTATAGGATAGCCTGCCAATATAGTGCTTTGGCACATTTGTCCTGAATCATAGGTATAGGCGTCAAAAAACTGTGGAGTTCCTGTAATAGTTCTGTTTACTGTTAGTCCTCCTATTTGTGCTGCTGCAGTAGCTGTTTTAGCAAACTGAGGTGAAGGGAAACTGGTACAAGCTCCTCCTGCTTTACCTACTTCTACTAAATAGTTAGTAGTGAGGGTACAAGTACCGTTGGCTACTTGTGTAATTGCCAAGGTAGCTGTAGCAGTTTGTCCTGGTTTAGATATTGTTAAGACCCCTCCTGGTGGTATAGAGGCAGCAGTAGCTGCACCATTATTGAATTTATGTGTCAATTGTGTACCTGGAACACCTTTAATAGTATATACTACATTGGTAGCTCCAGTTTCATTAAGAGTTGCAGGAGTAGCATAAAACTCAGTAATGTTATTGAGTACTGAAGCTTTAGTAACAGTAAACTCATCAGAGTATGCAGAGATATCATCACATAAACCTACGAGGTCTACAGCATAGCGCACTCTGAACTTACCACCGTTAGCCACATTGGCTGTATTGATAGTAAAGGCACGAGTAGCCCCTACTTTGGTGTTGTTACTGTACGTTTGGGTAGCTCCTCCATTAGGAAGTGCATAGTTCACCCAGTTAGCAGAACTATTGGCTTTGTACTGCAATTCATAAGAGAATCTATTACCACCGATATTTACTATAGTACCTGTAGCTACTGTAGCTTGCGCATTGATAGTAAAGGTAGCATCTGTACATACTACTTTATCAGGATAAGTAGTAGGGTTGATAGTAAGCACATCGGTAACAGTGAGAGCTGTAAATTTAAATATATTAGAATAGCTTTCTCCACCGCCACATACTGAGGCATCGGAGGTATACTTCACACGGTAATAACCTGTGTTAGAAGCTACATTCTCTATTGTAAGTATCTTTTCAGCACCGCCAGTTACAAGTGTATATTTCTGAGTAGCGTGATCTACCCAATTAGCTGTATCGGTAGGACGGTATTGTAACTGATAAGTAACACCAGTTCCTCCCATACCTGTATTGAGGGTTGCTTTAGCCGTAATAGTAGTAGTACCTGTAGCACTTGCACATACAGCTACATCAGTATAAGCAGGTGCATTTATTGCGATGACTGAAGATACTGTGTTAGCTACCAATTTAGTAGCATTGGTAGTAAGCGACAGCGTACCACAGAAACTACCTGCGTGAGTATAAGTATATGCCACACGGTATAGCGCATTGTTATCAGAAGTAGTAGGCGTAAAGCTATAGGTGACATTAGCACCTGAAGCTGCACTACCACTTTGTCCGCTTATATCGCTCCACGTAGTACCATTGTTAGTAGACTTTTGCCATTGGTAATTGAGACTACCACTGAAAGGGCTTGCTAAAGTAGCTTGTGTAGTAAGGGAAGTTGTAAACCCAACGCAAGCGGTAGTAGTAGCGGTAAGCTGGGTAGTGATGGTTACAGGATCTGTTTCTCCCGTACCCTGTTTCTTAATAGAAGCAGGACAAAGATCTACAAAGTAACCCGCTGCCTCACTATTTACATCAGTAATAGTAAGTTCTGTAAAAGGTTTATCAGAAGTTACTTTTACACCTACATCTACGCCTTTTTCACCATCAGCCCATACTACATTATTATCTATAGCAGCATTACCTACACAATCAGAAACTAAGGTTAGTGTAGGATTGGTTCCACAATTAGTTGTAATTTTAGCAGCATCACGATTAGAAGGGATTTCCTTATGTCCTCCCATTAATGCCATCCATACTTCTACATTGTTTACAGGCTGACTAAATTTATAGGTAACACTTTTATTATTTTGTAAAAATGTAGTACCTGCTTTATATACAGTTTGACAAGTGGTTACACTAGCAGTAGAATAATTTGTAGTTCTCTCTGTTCCTGCCGGTCTATTGATATTCACTTGTATACCATTAGCAGTAGCTGTAGTCGTTCCTACAAACATAGGGTCAGGCATATTAGGTCCACATTGTGCACCATTATTATATGGAGGTCTCTTCACTGAAGTAGGACAAATCACCACGTAATAACCACCGCCATTACTATTCACATCAGTAAGGGTTATTCTCGTAAAAGGAGCTGTAGAGGTTACTCTTATTCCCGCATCGGTAGTAAGCTTTTTAGTAACACTCTCTACTGTATTATCACTATTGATAATAGTAGCTCCAGGGTAACAATCGTATACTTTATTAAGAGAAATTGTACCACTATTTACTGCGAACTTTACTTTATCCTTAGTACCTTCATTTATATTATCCCCAAAGTAATAGAGGAATATTTCAGCACTTTGTATAGGAGTTGAAAAATCATACGTAATTTGTTTATTACCTATCAACAAAGGCAAATGTGCAGGGTAATTTACATTGCTACCACAATGGTTTGAAGTGTTAGCCACTGTAGATATATCATTAACACTTGCTACTGAACGTGTTACCGTTATATTATTCATCTGAGCGGTAGCCACTTGTTGTCTTGCAAAATTAGATCCTATAGTAGCAGGGGTACAATTATAGCTAGTTTCAAGTAACGCTTGTACAGAAGAAGGGCAAAGTGCTACAACAGAACCTTTTCCTGTACTTCCTTTATCTGTAAGAGTTATTTTAGTAAAAGGTTGCGTTGATACAAGTTTAAGAGAGACATCGGTAAGGATTTTTCCTGTAGCGCTCTTTATTGTACGTCCTGTAATATTACTTACCCCTACATTACACTCAAAAACTTTTTGAAGAGAAAGGATTCCTCCCCCATCTACTTCAAATTCTATTTCATCATAAGTGCCTGAAAGAAACTTATCACCAAAAGCGTATAATAAAATTTCAATATTATTAACAGGTTTATCAAACTCATATATAAGTTTATCTCCTCCTGCTGTACCTCCTAATAATGGTAAGTTAGGAGGATAGTTTTTAGTAGAACCGCAATAGCTATCTGAACCTATACTTCCTAACTTTCCTGCAGTCATTTTACGGGTAACTTGCACTCCGTTAATTGTAGCCACTTTTGTAGCTGCAGAACTGCCGCCGAAAGGATCAGCTATACTATTAGGAGTTTCTGCAGAACAAACACTATTATCTAATTCTAATGTTTCTAAGCATATTTCTACAAAGAAACCATAACCACCTGTTTGTCCTGATTTTTCCTCAACTTGCAAATAAAGCTCTGTAAAGGGTTCTGTAGCGGTAACCCCTACTTTAACATCGGTAGTTTTATCCTTGTTAGACACTACTTTATTACCACTTTCGATGGTAGCAGCTCCTGAATCACAAGAACTACGCAAATTTAAATTGGTAGATCCTCCACTATTAGTTGTAATTACCACCCTATCTTGGTGAAGTTTACTATTATCCCAAGTTTTCTTTGTTCCACTATACCCAAAGGCTGCTAAGAAAACTTCAGCATCCATTACGGGCTTACTAAACTTATAGGTAATTTTGCTTACCTTGTTAGAGTCCATAAAGGGATACTTCTTGTTACCAAAGGTAGCCATACGCCATTTACCACAATAGTATTCGTCGCTTCGTGTGTCTTTACTACTATCATGATCATTACTCATCAAGGTTTCCTCATTAGAATACCTAATCTTATCAATAGACCAGCCTCTCGTTTCTAAAATACGAGTTACTGTAATACCATTGATAGTAGCATACTCTTCTACTCTTTTAGTAGTTTTGCTCACTTGTGTGTAGCTCACAGGTTCAGGCATAGTGAGACACTGTGCACTCAAATGCCCGATAGTGAGTAAGAAGAAGCCTACCCATAGTAATAAATGAATGTTTTTGCTTGTTAGTGATGTAAAGTTTCTTTTCATTGAAAAACAGTTTTCTTCTATTTTAGGGTGCAAAAATAGTAAACTGTTTTCACACTACCATATACAGAATGAGATTTAATATTTTTTTAACAGCTTTTAGGTAGTTTTTAAGGATTGAAGTAAGGTAAGAGGTAAGAGCCAAAATACTCCGCTCTTGCAGACTTCCTCAAAGGGGACAATCGGCAAGAGCGATTTTTTTGAATAGGTGTTGGAGTATCTCGGAGAGGCTTGGAGTATCTCAGAGGGGCAAAGTTAGCTAATTATTTTACATACAAGAAACCTTTTTGGGTTTGTTGTTCTTGATTTTTATAATAGGTAACAATATAGAAATAAGTACCTGCAAGAGCTTTGCTCTTACTTATATTCTGTACATTAGGATAGCCTCTAAACACTTCGCCGTTTTTGCCGTAATTATTGTTTTCGTATACTTTGAGTCCCATTTCATCGAAGATGAGCACTGAGATAGGGCGATCTTCATCAGTATTTTCTATTTTAAAATAGTTCTCGGGGTTAGAGATAGAGACACCATTGTATATAATAAGTGATGGGGTGGACGAGTCGGACGGGGCTGACGGGTCGGGGTTAGGGTTGGGTTGTGGTTGAGGGTTGGGTTGTGGTTGAGGGTTGGGTTGGGGTTGTGGCTGTGGTTGTGGGTTGGGTTGGGGTTGTGGCTGGGGTTGGGGTTGAGGCTGGGGTTGGGGTTGAGGCTGTGGTTGAGGTTGGGGTTGTGGTTGAGGATTTTGAGCGTTAGGATTAATAGTGATTACTTGTTCATAACGGTTTTCGTTATGAGCGCTATCTTCTACAAACCATACATAGCGCACTATTTTTTTACCGTTTTTAGTTTCATTGCTTTGACTAGACACTACTTGTAAAGCTCCATCGCAATTATCGGTTGCAGTGAGGTTTTGTCTTACAGGTACATCGGCTTCGCTCTTTACGGTCATACTTGGAGGGTAAGACGAGAGCACTGGTTTTTGAGTGTCTTTAAGGAAAATTTGTTGAGTATGGCGGATAGGCAAAGCTCCCTCGGCATAGGCTATCCAAGAGCGAGTGAGTTTGTAAGACTTACGGTCGCCTTCTCTAAACTCTTCTTCATAGTCTATGTGAATGTTATCAGATCCCTCTGCTTTTACTTCAGCTTTGGCAGGAATATCGCCTCGGCATTGTACGTGTTTATCCTCAGGAAGAGGAGCTACAAATCGTAAGGTTTTAGTAGGTGCTTCTTTTTCATAATAGATAAATTGCTGTGCTGTAGCAGAATAGTTGCATTTATCCTTTGCTACCCATTTACGCAATAAATAGGTAGTATGGTCTTCTTCTGAAAAAGTTACCTCAGCTTTTTTATTAGCACCACAATAATGAGATTCGGCGGTAACGTTAGGTTTTTCGGGAATAGCATTCTTTTTAACAGTTATCACAGGTTCTGGCAAATTTTTAAAGGTAATGTCAGGGCTGTGCATATCTAAAGTGCCTGGGGTATCACTGCTCACAGCATAGGCAATATGGTCAATTACTTCTATTTTAAAGAGACCTTCTACAAAAAGATTAGAATTTTTCCACCCTTTGGCTTGTGTAGGAAAAATGACCGTAGCTTGTCCGTTGTTAGGCAATCCATCGGCTAACACGTATTTATAGGTTTTTCCATAATCGTCTGAAAAGAGGATACGCACCTTACTATCGTTGCCAAAAACATTCTTATCAACATCCCAGTAGATAGTAGTTTCTTTACCATATTTAAATTTTCCGGCACTGCTTTTAGTTATATTAGTTATCCTAAAAGGCTTACCTTCTACTATATTTACTTTGGTTTCATAAACATCATAGAGCGCTACGTGCGGTTTTCCATCTTTGTAAGCTCCTATTTTACCATCGCATACGCCTAACCAAAAAGTAAAAATGCCGGTTTCGTTTTTATTTGTGAACTTATAAGGAACAGGTTTCCATTGATTGTACCCATTTTCTCTATAGGGTTGATAGAACTCTATATGGTTGCTTTCGGTAGGACGATTAGAAGGGAAACGCGCTTTGCCGAATTGATTAAAGTCGGCTTGATGTGCCATATAGAGAAGGGGGTCGCCATCAGGGTCGGTTGCTTCTATATTGAATTGAAAGTAAGTGTTAGGGGGCAGTTTGTATTCCTTTTTCAAAGTAGAACGTTGGATCACAGGGGCACGGTTAGTAGAAATTTCACCGTAGGGGATATTGTCCTGTGGCAAGCCTACCAACTGAGTACGAGCTTTATTGCTATAATAAGCATCGTGCAAATTGGTACGGTTGCGGATGGTGTATATAGACGGAAGTGAGAAATATGTACCATAAGGGTCGTTGATATAGCTCATAATAGAGTTCCCTCTATCGGGCTCGGTATGAGAAGAAGCGGTTGCTCCTCCTATGGTAAAGGTGTGTGCAGATCCTAATAAGTGTCCTAATTCGTGAAGGATGATATAAAACTCGTGGTTGGCGATACAGCCTCCTTTTAGCTTTCCTGTAATTTCACCCAAATGTGCCAATCCGCGATTATCACGGTATATAGAAAAGACAATACCTGCATCGTAATTCTCTTCGCCTATAAGGTTATTAAAATCTGAAGTCGCTCTATTCAATACCTCTCTCACCACAGGGTAATCGTATATTTCTTTGTCTTTAGTAGTGATGATAAGGCGAGGGTCGTTCACCAAAGTAAATTGACAGCCAATCTCTCTACCGCATACTTCGTTGAGCCCTGCTTCTACTTTTGTCATAAATTCTTTTACCTTATTCATATCACCATAACAACGTTCTTTGTAGAAACTGTAATCGATGAGCATAGCCAAACGATAGGTTCTGAGTACATTGGTATTGTAAAGCACTTTTTTGTCGTCAGACGGAAGTGCCTCTTCGTGCAGTATGGCACCACGTGCAGTCATCGCATTAGCAGGCGCGAGTTGCATAGGTAGTCTTTGGGAAGTGGGCGTTGTAGCTTGAGAGCATTGTCCATCGGCGCAAGTGCCACAAGTGAAGTGTTCTTTATCGGTTGTAACTTTGAGCATTCCGTTTTCAGTGTTGATGAAATAAGAATGACCATCGTGCCATACTTCACCTGATAGGGTAGTTTTATTCATTGAGAGCGTTCCTGCAAAATTGCCATTATGATAGGCAACAAAAGTGCGGAATCCTTCTTGGGCAAGGCTGTTGGGACGTGCTTGCCAGTTGAGCGATATAGATTTTCCTTTGATAGGAACATTCCATTGTACTGAGGTGTTTGTACCAAAAAGTCGGATTACCTCAGTAGCTTTTTGTTGTGCGTTGGTTACTGCTGTTAGTAAGAAGCAGAGTAGTAAGAGTTTTGATATTTTCATTTGTTGTTAGTGTTTAGTGTTATAGCCCCCGTTCCCCCGAAGGGGGACAAGCCGCAAAAGTGATTGTTTTAAGAGGCTTGGAGTTCTCGGAGGGCGACAAGCCGCAAAAGTGATTGTTTTAAGAAGCTTGGAGCATCTCGGAGGGGCTTAGCTAATTATCTTACATATAAGAAACCTTTTTGGGTTTGTTGTTGCCCTTCTTTATAATAGGTAACAATATAAAAATAAGTACCCGCAAGGGCTTTGCTCCTATTCATATTCTGTACATTAGGATAGCCTCTAAAGACTTCTCCGTTTTTGCCGTAATTACTATTCTCGTATACTTTGAGTCCCATTTCATCAAAGATGAGCACCGAGATAGGATGGTTATCATCAGCATTTTCTACTTTGAAATAGTTCTCGGGGTTAGAGATTGAGACACCATTATATATAATAGGTGATGGGGTGGACGAGTCGGACGGGGCTGACGGGTCGGGGGTAGGGTTGGTTGGGGGTTGGGGTTGTGGGTTAGGTTGGGGCTGTGGTTGGGGTTGGGGTTGAGGGTTGGGTTGGGGTTGGGGCTGTGGTTGGGGGTTAGGTTGAGGTTGAGGGTTAGGCTGCGGTTGGGGGTTAGGTTGCGGCTGGGGTTGAGGGTTAGGCTGTGGTTCTGGATCAGGGGTAGTTTCAGGTTTTGTAGGGTCTTTTTGTATCATAAAACCTCCTACGTGATAAGGCTTTGTACAAGACAATGCATAAGCCAAGCCATCAATCACTTCTATTTTAATGATACCTTGTCCTCTTTGTTTGCCGAAATGTCCGTGGGTAGTGCCTACAGAAATATTAGGAAGCACTACCTCACAAGCTCCATTGTTAGGTGCTTCTTTTTTCAATACGTATTTATAAGTTTTTCCAGAATCGATTGACAGAAGGATACGCACCTTGCTATCCTTACCAAAAATAGCCTCGTCGACCTGCCAATGAAGCGAAAGCACTTGTCCCCCTTTGTAGGTTTTGTTCTGCTCCCAACTGCCATTATCGAAATTTTGTATTTCAAAAGGTTTACCTTTGGCTATTTTCACTTGCACCTCTTCTACATCGTATTTCACTACGTGGTTGCTATCGCTTTTGTTATGATCGGCAGCTGCCAACCAAAAGGTGAAAGTACCTTTTTTGTAAGAATCGGCAGCTCCTATAGGTACAAAGGTATTGCGTTCACTCTCAAACCAAGTGGTTTCAAAGCGTATATTACCATCAGATTTTCCTTTGTAGGTCATAAAACGCGCGTTAGATTTAGTAGAGTGAAAACGCCTATCAGCGGGGTGTGCTATATAAGTAAGTGCATCGCCTTCGGGGTCAGTAGCGTTCAGATAGAATTGAAAATAAGTATCTTCAGGGATAGTGTAGGTTTTCTTAATGTGCGTTCTATCAAGCACTGGGGGGCGATTGTTACTCTTTACCCCATAAACAAGGTTAGAACCTGTGCCCTCTACACGCTTGCCTGCTTCTTGAGTGCGCGCTTCATCGGCGTAATAAGCCATAGAGTTACCCAAGAATTTGCGTATCTCTTGCAGACTTACGAGCGAAAAGAAATCGCGTGGGTGCTCGTGTCCATAACTCATAATTGATTGACCCGATCCAGTTTCGGTTTTACTGGAATACTGTCCTCCGTTAGAGAACGTATGGTCTGACCCAAACATGTGTCCTATTTCGTGGGCAATGGTAGAAGGTTTTACAGGGCGTGCAGCTGCGTTAGCTTTGTTGTGTTGCTCATAAGCAGCATAGACCATCGCCAAGCCATTGTACCTTTCGCGATAATCGGTGAGGATAATTGCTATATCGTATTTGTTTTTATCGTAACGTTTGTTGAGAGTGATAGTACCGTTGTTTACCACTTCATTAGCAGCTTCCCTTCTGCGGAATAAATGATTTTCTTCAGTTGTAAAAATAAGCGCCTCATCATCTACCAAAGTAAAATCCACCCCCACATCATTGCGATATAACTCATTCATAAAGGCAATGGTGGCATACCAAAACGCTTTGATTTTATTTACATTTCTATTAAAATATGCCGAATTGTAAATGCTGTAATCCACTGGTATTGCCAAGCGGTAGTGCCTAAATACACCGTCGGTGTGAATGAGCGCTTTAGGATAAAGTGAATTGTAAATCTCGGGTTGCTCGATAGGGGGGTCGTTCTTATCTTCATCGCTTTCGGGGAAGAAATTGCGGGCAGAGAGCGCTTGCTTTTCCAAAGAACTCGCACCACAATCGTGCTCGTCGGTTACTGCTTCAACAGTAAGCATTCCTTGGGGAGAAGTACCCAATACATAAGATTTTCCTCTGTAAAAAATTTCACCGCTTAACTGCTGTTTGTCAAAGCTGATGACGCCTACAAAATGATCTTGATAATAACCTACAAACGAGTGGAAACCATTAGAAGTAGTTCGCGCCTGCCATTGTACAAGTATAGAAGTTGAGTTAGGAATAGGGGGTGCCCATTCTACGGAAGACTTTGTAGCAAAAAGAGTTATAATACTTTGGATGTTAGTTTGTGCATTGGCTACTTCTATGCTTAGGCATAGCCAAAGTAAGTAGCGTAGTAGATGTTTCATTAGTTTAGTTTTAAAAAACGGTGCAAAGGTACGAAACAATTAACAAATAGCAAGGAAAAATTAACACTTTTTAAAAAAAACATCAGAGAGAGTTGGAGCCTCTCGGAGGGTTGCTCATTGGTAATATATTAGGACAACCTATACAGGCGTATAATTATCTTACATATAGAAATCCTTTTTTTGTTTGCTGTTGTCCGTTGAAATAATACGTCAATACATAGAAATAAGTTCCTGCTAATCGTTTGCTACCTACTACTCCTTTTATATTAGGGTAGCCTCTAAAATATTCACCATTTTGTTGATAATGGTTATTTTCATAGACTTTCAAGCCCATTTCATCAAAAATAACCAAGGTAATAGGTTGGTTTTTATCTGTATTTTCTATTCTAAAATAGTTATCAAATCCTTTTTCAGTAGAAACGGCATTGTAAATCACGACTTCATCAGGGTTAGTATCTATGTGGGGAGGTTCTTGCGATTTAAGTTTTATAGTAATATTTTGGGTATGTATTCTTTCATTGCCACAGACATCGCGAGCCACCCACTTATAGACCACTTTAGAGAGTTTTCCATTAGTGAGATATTCTTCTTTTGGCGGCATTGTAACGGTAGGTTGTCCTGCACAAGCATCTTCAGCTGAAATGCTCTGCTGAGAAGGTATGGGTGTCCCTTCATCAATGGTAAGATCTTGAGGCAGTGTTCCTACAAAGGTAGGTGATTTTTTATCGGATACCTTAATGCGCTGGGTATGCGTAAGGGTGGCACAACCATCAGAAGCCGTAAAAGTGCGCTCTAAAGTGAAATTGTTGAGACAGCGCTTGTTGAGTTCCTTATCGGCACGGGTTATCACTACTTTAGCACAACCGCCTTGAGTTGTAGGCGTTTGTACAGCAGGAATGGCTTTGACACAATCGACGGTTATATCGCGAGGAAGTGTTGCCCAAGTGAGGGTAGGGACTTTTTTTGGTACAATGGTAACAATTTGCTGGTGAGTAGTAACATTGCCACAAGTATCTTTAGCTATCCATGTATAGATAAGTTTAGTAAGTTTGCCTTTGGCATCTTTTTCTTCTTTATGAGAAGTTGTAACCGCAGCAGTACCACAATTATCAGTAGCGGTAAGCGTTACTTGAGTAGGTATTGTTTTGCCTTCTTTAACACTCATATTTTGGGGTAAAGCACCTACAAAAGTAGGGGGAGTTTTATCTGTTACGCTAATAGTTTGAGTGTAAGTAAGTGTTTGGTTACAAGTATCGGCAGCTGTAAAAATACGTTTGACAGTATAAGTATAGTCGCAATTGCCTTTGATGCGTTCTTCTTTTTGAAGGGTAACCGCAGGAGTACACCCTCCTGTAACTGTAGGCAATGCTACCGCTGGGATAGATTGCTCACACGAAAGCGTAAGATGATTAGGGAGTGATGCCCAAAGGAGAGGCTCAGGTAGAGCAGGGTTCTTTTCAATGGTAAAACCTCCATTTTTAGGATTGTAATTGGTAAGATCAAAAGCTAAACCATCGATTACTTCTACTTTTAGCACCGCCTTATCTGTATTGATATTAGGCAAAGTGATTTCCTTACTGCCGTTGTTATCAGTTTCTGCTACTACTATATATTTAAACGTCTTTCCTAAGTCATCAGAAAGCAGGATACGCACTTTTGTATCTTTGAAAATGGTATTATCTACGTTCCAAGTGAGAGTGATTTTATCCCCACCTTTGTATTTGTTTTTAGGAGTAGTTGTAATTTTGAAAGGGGTACCGTCTTTGACTGTTACTTTGGTTTCAGCCAAATCATATTGTACTATATAATCAGCTGACTGTTGGGGTTGTGCATCGCTCACTCCCAACCAAAAGGTAAAAGTACCCGTAGTTTGTTGTGCTAAGCCACTATTGGCTACTACATTCCCCGAGTTTTCGTGGTACTCGGTTTTGATAGTTACAGGGTTGGCAGGGGTAGATTTATAGATAATGTATTGTGTTATAGGAGTTTCATCGCCATTTCGCACATCGTGTTGATTTACGTTGTACAGTAGCTGCTCGCTATCGGGGTCGGTAGCGGGGATATAGAATTGTAAGAAAGTCCCCTTGGGAATAGTATAATGGCTTTTAATCTCGCTATGGTTTATGCGAGGAGCTTGAGTAGTGAAAGTCTTGTCGTGAGCTTTCACGGGTACTTTTGTCAATCGTTCACGTATGCGCTGAATGCTTGACAGCGAGAAGAAATCACGTGGACTGCCATAACTCATCACCGAAGTACCACTGCTATATTCTGTTTTTTCGCTATCCCAAGCAGCAGAACCTTTATGACTACCAAAAGTATGTTTTCCCCCAAAAAGATGTCCTATTTCGTGAGCTATGACTTCTTTGGTAAGTACTGCTACAGCAGCAGCTTTCGTATTAGCTTGATAAACACCATTAATATTATCAGCCAAGCCACGAATGCCTTCATTTAAAGAAATGGTATAAGCAAGGGTAATTCCCACATCATAACTGTTTTCTCCTATAAGTCTGTTGATAACATTAGTAGAATGATCAATCACATAATCAGCTCGGTGTTTTGCGTTAAAAGTTTCTTGATTTTCATCTTTGATAATGAGGTGTTCGTCCTTTACTACCTCAAAACGTACTCCCAAATCGCGCAGGTACATCTCGTTGAGGAAAGCCTCGGTATCTGCCCAAAAAGTTTTTACTTTTTGTACGTTTTTCTCTAAGTGTCCTGTACTGAAGGTGCTATAAGGGATATGCATCGCCAAACGGTATACCCTTAGTGTTTGTGTGTTGGCAATGGTAGGAGTGGTTTCTTCGGCTAATATCGCAGGGCGTGCTGTTGAAGGGCTTGGGTGTGAATGAGGTGTATCGGTAGTGCCACACTCAAATTCTTTATTAGGCAAAAAGACTAATTTTCCTTTTTGCAAACTGATTTCATACGATTTATCTCGGTAGTGAAAACTCCCTGATACCGCTTTTGAACCTACTGAAAGGGTCGCTACAAAATTGCCTTCGCAGTAACCTACAAAAGAGCGAATACCCTCAGAGGCAAGAGAAGTTTTGCGCTCCTGCCACTGAATATCAATTTGTTGCTCTTTGGTAATTTCTTTAAGATAAGTTTCTGCGGTTTGAGCATTTGCTCCTATAAAAAGGAGAATAAATAACCACAGAGAAAAAAAGTGTTTCATAAAAAGTAAACTTTTTGAGAGGGAGGTGAGAATCAGAAAATCTCAGTGAGACTCAGAAAGTCTCGGATGAGAAAAAACTCTTATATCTTATTTTAATTCAATGATCATAGGGGTTTTAGCAGGTATTGCTAAGGTATTAGTGTTCAAATTGAGTTCTTTCCCTGAAATAACATCTTTTCCCCTCAAAAATCCAGCCAAACTCTCGGCAAAGCGGTTGAGGTGGAGCGTTTGGGGCTTATCGCTGTTGTTGAGGATAACCATTAGGCTCTCGGTATCGTTGTAACGGAAATAGACATACACTTCATTTTCAGGCAAGTATTGCTTGGTCTTCCCGTAGTGAATTACAGATTTACCTTTACGCCAATTGAAGAGCTTAGATGTAAAATCGTAATACTCTTTTTGAGTAGCTGTACGCCCAGCAGCAGTGAAAGCATTCTGTGTATCGCCTGCCCAGCCACCAGGAAAATCTTGTCGTATATCGCCATCGCCTTTGCTCTTGTCGCCTGCCATTGCTATCTCACTACCGTAATACAATTGCGGAATACCACGCGCCGTTGCCAGCAATGTGATAATCATCTTATAATCCTCTATCTTAGGATATACGTGATTGATACGTGCTGTATCGTGATTTTCGGCAAAGATAAGCAGGTTGTTGATGTCTTTATACAGAAAATCATTAGTGAAATTGTCGTAGAGTTGTATCATACCCTTATCCCACGAAGGCGTGGAGCGAAATGCTTCTCCTATCGCATTGAAAAGTGGAAAATCCATCACGGTAGGCAGGTAAGTATTATAGCTTTGTATCGCACTGATAGGGCTATCCTTTTGCCAATACGATACTTGGGCACTCTGGTTGAGCCACACTTCTCCCATAATATTGAAATGAGGATACTCATCGGTGATAGCTTTTGTCCATTTAGCAATGCCCTCTTTATCGTTATATGAATAGGTATCTACGCGCAAACCGTCAAGGTCGGCGTATTCTATCCACCAAATAGCGTTTTGAGTGAGGTAGTTTAGTACCAATGGGTTTTCTTGGTTAAGGTCGGGCATAGAGCGTGCAAACCATCCTTTTTCACAGTACTTTTTATCCCATTCCGAAGCATTACTATCCATCTGAGTGCTCATACGGAAAGTGCTCTGACCATACCCAGGGAATTGATGTAACCAATCGTAGCAAGGCAGGTCTTTCACCATCCAATGCTGACTGCCCCAGTGGTTGGTTACATAGTCTTTGATGAGCTTCATACCGCGCTGGTGCAAAGCCGCTGATAGCTGTTGGTATTCCTCATTCGTGCCATAACGCGGGTCTATTTTGTACACATCGGTTTGGGCATAAGTGTGATAAGAATGTTGTGGTTCATTGTCCTCACATAGGGGCGTACTCCATATAGCTGTAGCGCCTAAAGATTGTATATAATCCAAATGGTTGATAATCCCCTGAATATCTCCCCCGTGACGACCATTAGCAAGCGAGCGGTTGAGTTTATCGGTAAGTGCGGGGTGCGAATCGTTGTCGGGTTTACCATTAGCAAAGCGGTCGGGCATAATGAGATAAATCATATCACTGCTGTCGAAACTTTTACGATAAGCCGAGCCTTCACGACGCGCTTTTAATTCGTAGCGAACACTGCCCACTTGTTTCTTCTTCTGCCATAGTGAAATGGTATAGTTGCCTGCTTTTTTACTCTTAGTGTCTACAGTAACAAATAGATAATTAGGGTTTTCGGTTTTCAGCACATTGGTGATAGGCAAGTCGCTTTCCACGCGGTATTGTGCTATATTTTTGCCGTACAATAATATTTGTATTTCGGCATAGTGCATTCCTTCCCACCAAAAAGGTGGTTCTACACGCTCGATTTGAGCGTGAGCATTAAAAAAAGTAAATAGTCCCATAAGGGTAATAATGTATTTCATAGTGCAAGTTACACGGATGTTTATTCGCGCAAAGATAAGCATTTCTTTTCAAACAACAATGATAAGATAGTAGTTAGTTATTTTAGCTCGGACAAGTCTGACCCCACAGAACCAGAGCAACAGTTCATAGCAACAACATTATAAATTCTATTAGTATTCCATTAATCTTTGGTTGGTCTTCATTGTAGAGCCACTGTAGACCCACTGTAGACCCACTGAAGTCCCACTGTAAAACTATCATAGTTCCGTTTAAGGTTTGTTTAAAGTCTATCAAATGTCTCACCCCTATTCATTTGTCAATTATCAATTGTAAATTGTCAATTGTTTTGTAACTTTGCCCCGTTAATTATTTATCACTATGAAAATCGTAATCTCTCCTGCCAAAGCCATTAACGAAACATCAGCCCTACCTACTACCGTACACTCTTCGGCTATTTTTCCAAAGGAAATTGGCGAGGTAAGCACTGCCCTTAAAGCACTCTCTCCAAAGCAACTTATAAACCTGATGCATATCTCCCAAAAGCTCGCCGACCTGAATTGGCAACGACACCAACAGCTCTCATTGCCCTTTACCCCACAAAATGCACGTCCGGCACTCTTTGCTTACAATGGCGATGTGTATGAGGGACTCGATGCCTATTCACTCTCCGAAACGCAAATGGATAAGTTGCAAAGGTCTTTGCGTATTCTCTCGGGGCTATACGGATTGCTTAAACCCTTAGACCTTATCGCGCCTTATCGGTTGGAAATGAGCATCAAACTACCCGTAGGAAAGGCTACAAATCTATATGCTTTTTGGAAAGAAAAAATCACTCAGGCATTGAACGACGAATTGCAAGAAGGAGAATTGTTTATCAATCTCGCCAGTGAAGAATATTTTAAGGCAATTGATACCACAAAGTTAAAAGTGCCCGTGATTACACCTATCTTCAAAGATTATAAAGGAGATACACTGAAAGTTGTTAGTTTTTATGCGAAGAAAGCACGGGGTCGTATGGTGCGTTTTTTGGCAGAAAATGAGATTCGCTCAGTAGAAGATTTGAAAGGGTTTAACGCTGATGGATATGCGTTTTCAGAAAAGTTTTCAGAAGGAAATACACTTGTTTTTATTAGATAAAAAACTTTGCCAAAGGTTCTAATTGCACGTCGTGCTACAACTGCCTGTGCGGCTCGCACCTTTGGCAAAGTGTATGATATCAATCATTTTTGAGGAATATTGATAATAGTAAGTCTTCTCAATAATTTATTAGGGTCTTCTTTAGCATTTATAGCTCCTATAATCCAAATTTTTGACAATTCTTCTACAATAAGAAAATAAATACCAAAGTGAAATCTTTTAGTAAAGCAAACACGCACTTGTTCTATTTCTTTTCTAAAAGAAAAGGGGCGACTTTTTATTTCTTGTATATAGCTATAAATCTCCTCATATACTTCAAATCCTAAATTTTCTCTTATTTTATTGTAGTAAACTACAATTTCTTCCAAGTCTATTTCGGCTTGACGATGAATCATTAGCTCAAAGTCCATATCTTGCTCTCATTTTTTTATCAAATTCATCAAAAGCTCTTCCTGCTTGTTCAGGATTTTCTGTAATTTCATCAGCTCGTTTCAAAAGCACTTGCAAATACTCATTAGAAGTCTCACTATCCGAAATATTATAGTCAAAATCCATATTTTTTTCTTTTAAAAAAGAAGTTAGCAGTGCTTTTTGAGTTTCATCTTTTGGATATACTAATACACACATAATTATTCTTTTTGGCAAAGGTATAAAAAATAATTGGAAAATCAGCTAATTTGTAAATTAATTACAAGTCCTTCGTTGCCTCGTACATTGAAAACGGTATTGTCGTTGAAAATGAGGTATTGCCCTTTGATACCCATTAGTTTACCACTATAAGTAGGGGTTTGCGACAATTGCAGTGAGCGTACTTGGGTAGGGTATTTTTCTACGGGGAAATGAATGCGTAGGGGAGTGATATCTTCGGTGATGTAGGGCTGTACTTCATTGGGTACAAAGTCGCGCACTTCTAATTTTACTCGTAATAAATCTACGGGGGTGATTTGATTAGTGAGCATTTTGCGCCAATTGGTTTTATCGGCTAAATGCTCTTTGAGAGCGACCTCGGCGATGCCTGCTAAATAGCGATTTGGCACTTCGGCAAGGATGAGGGCTTCGTGCGCCCCTTGGTCGATCCAGCGTGTTGGGGCTTGTGATTTACGGGTTACTCCTACTTTTACATCGCTAGAATTGGCGAGATATACATAATGCGGTTGCAACTGCACTTGCTGTTCATAGCCTAAATCGCGTTCTTCAATATTGAGGTGTGCTTTGCTGAGTTCGGGGTGCATCACCCAATCGGCGGTTTGAGGGACTTCAAAAAAACACTCTTTGCAATAGCCCTGACGGAAGATTGGTTTGTTTTCACCACAATTCATACACTGAAAACGCACAAATTGGAGTGTTATATCCTTGCCGATAAGTTGGTTCATCAGCACAAAATCACCTTCCATTGGCAAATAATACCTTATAGGGTCAGCCCATTCGGTAAGCATTTTTTGAAGTACTCCTTGAAACATTGTTTTATTGACTATATGTGTTTTAAATCTGCAATAGTTTGAGTAGGATTGGCAGCATTGAACACAAAACTACCAGCCACTAAAGCATCGACACCTGCCTCTACTAATGCTTTGGCATTCTTTAGACTCACTCCTCCATCTATTTCAATAAGGGTTGAGGCTCCTGCTTGCTCAATCAGCATTTTGGCTTGTCGCACTTTTTTATAAGTATTTTCTATGAATGACTGACCTCCAAATCCTGGGTTTACACTCATCAACAAGAGTACATCTACCTCTTGAATGATATCTTCTAAAAATGCCACAGGAGTATGTGGATTGAGTGCTACTCCTGCTTTCATTCCTTCTGCCTTAATGGCTTGCAAAGTGCGGTGCAGGTGTATACACGCCTCGTAATGTACGGTGAGAATATCGCTGCCGAGCTTTGCAAAAGTACTGATGTAACGACTAGGGTCTACGATCATCAAGTGAACATCAAGGGGCTTGGTAGCGTGTTTTTGGATTACCGATAGCACGGGCATACCATAAGAGATATTAGGCACGAACACACCGTCCATAATATCAATATGAAACCAATCGGCTTCGCTGGCGTTTACCATTTCAATAGCTTGTTGTAGGTTGCCGAAATCGGCAGCAAGGAGAGAAGGCGCAAGAATCATATTTTCAATTAATATTAACAAATTTCAATTAACAATTATCCTACACTGCCTTCTAAGGAGATTTCTAAGAGTTTTTGAGCTTCGACGGCGAACTCCATAGGCAGTTTGTTGAGTACTTCTTTACCAAAACCATTTACGATGAGTGAAATTGCTTTTTCGGTATCAATACCACGCTGGTTACAATAGAAAATTTGGTCTTCACCAATTTTAGAAGTAGTAGCTTCGTGTTCTATTTGGGCGGTAGGATTTTTAGCTTCTATATAAGGAAAAGTGTGTGCTCCACAATCATTTCCCATTAAGAGAGAGTCACATTGAGAGAAATTGCGCGCATTTTTAGCATTAGGCACTACTTTTACCAATCCGCGGTAACTATTTTGTGATTTGCCTGCCGAAATACCTTTAGAAATAATTGTAGATTTGGTATTATTACCCAAATGTATCATCTTAGTACCTGTATCGGCTTGTTGAAAGTGATTGGTAACGGCAATAGAATAGAATTCACCTATAGAATTATCGCCTTTGAGCACTACAGAAGGATATTTCCAAGTAATTGCTGAGCCTGTTTCTACTTGTGTCCACGATATTTTTGCATTTTTTTCGGCCAAAGCGCGTTTGGTTACAAAATTATAAACCCCACCTTTACCGTCTTTATCACCAGGGAACCAGTTTTGTACTGTAGAATATTTAATTTCGCCATTATCCATAGCTATAAGTTCTACCACAGCAGCGTGTAATTGGTTTTCATCGCGTTTGGGTGCTGTACAACCTTCGAGGTAAGAGACGTAAGCCCCTTCATCAACAATGAGGAGAGTACGTTCAAACTGACCTGTACCAGCTTGATTGATACGGAAATAGGTAGAGAGTTCCATAGGGCAACGCACTCCCTTAGGCACATAGCAGAAAGAGCCATCGGAGAAGACAGCAGAGTTGAGCGCAGCATAGAAATTATCGGTTTTAGGGACAACCGTACCGAGATATTTGCGTACGAGATCGGGATATTTTTGAATAGCTTCGGAAATAGAGCAGAAGATAATGCCGCGTTCAGCCAATGTTTTTTGAAAAGTAGTTGCTACTGAAACGGAGTCCATTACTACGTCCATTGCGACAGCAGGTTTATCTTCTACCCCTGTGAGGCGTTTTTGTTCTTCAAGAGAGATGCCGAGTTTTTGGAAAGTTTCCAAGAGTTGAGGATCAACCTCGTCTAAACTATTGAGTTTAGGTTTTTGTTTAGGAGCAGAGTAGTAGGCAATATCTTGAAAATCGGGAGTTTCAAATTTAAGGTTTGCCCAATGAGGAGGCTCTTCCATCGCTTGCCACGCGCGGAAAGCTTCTAAGCGCCAATCGGTCATCCATTGAGGTTCGTTTTTCTTTTTAGAGAGGGCAATTACCACCTCTTCATTGAGTCCTTTAGGGAAAGTTTCGGATTCTATATCAGTATAAAAGCCGTATTTATATTCGTTGTTTTCTAATTCTTCTTTAAGTTCTTCTTCTGTATATTTAGCCATAATTTCTTTTAGATAAGAGATAAGAGATAAAAAAACTCCTCTTATTTATACCGAGATGTGATTTTACAAAGCGCAAAGATAGTACTTTAAATTGAATCTAAAATACTATCTTTATAATTATTTTCTATCTCGGATAAAGATAAGAGATAAGAGGTAAGGAATTATCACTTAACCAAGGCGTCTAAGAGTTCGTGGACGGCATCGCTATTCCAACGGGCAATTCCTTCTTTTTGAGCGCGTACGAGTCCGTTTTTATCTACGATATAACCTGACGGGATTTTTTCGGGGTCGAAAGGCATTTTCTCACCGATGATGAGGTAGGTTACTTTGAAATGGAAATTGCGTTTTTGCATCATTTCTTCCACTGGTTCAGGGCGCTCGTTAGTGATGATATAGAAATCTACTTTATCCTTATAGGCATCATATAGTTTTTCTACTGCATAGAGGTCGGCAATACTAATACCTCGCCAAGAGGAGAAGAAATACACGAATGAGGGTTTCTTTCCTTGAGTTTGCGAGTAGTTGAACTGCACATCTTTGCGATCTTTGAGTTGCCAACTGAAATCAATTTTTTGAGCTTTATCGGCGGGAATGATGTCTACCGAACTAGCGAAAATTCGTTGTAGTAAAATCTTACTTTCATAACCTAAGGGGGTTACGAAGAAAGAAAGTATGAAAAGGATAAGGAGTAGATTAAGTATGGTACGTTTTTTCATATAAACTAAATTATTTTTCTTCTTGAATGATATCTTTATATTCTTCCCAAAAGGCTTCGAACTGCGACATTGATTGGTATAGAAACTCCATTGTTTGTTGCCAAGTGTCTTTGTTGTGAATGGTTACCCGTTGCAGTTCTACATATACACAACTAATTTCTTTACCATTGTCCAAGAAGAAATGCTCTTCGAAAACAGTGTTAGGGAGGTATTCTTCTTGGAGTATAGTTTTGAGCGACAGCAATTTGTTATAATACAAACTACGTATCTCCTCGTGAGGGTCTTCTACAGCGAGTAGCACCCGCGCTTTACGAGTGTCGAATGAAAACTTAAAACTGAAATCCTTTATTTTAGTGTCATACAACGTCCATTTGCGAGGGAACGATTTACCAAAAGATATCCAGAAGTCTTCGCGTAGTTTTTTTGCTTCAGCTTTGCTATACACTTTTAATTAGGTAACAGGTAATAGGTAACAAGTTGATATGTGATAATAAATTAATTGAATTTTATTTGGGCGGAGAAAGTAAGAGGTGATCCATCTATTTGCTTGTAAAAAGTAAATTTATAGAAAGTGGAACCGTCTTTTTCTAAAACACCATATTTTTGTTCTTCTACATCAAAAGCCAGAAATACATCAGGAGTATTGAGTTTTCTAAGTTTGAATTGCAATTCATTTGTTTTTTTATCAAACAACTCATATCCCCAATTAGTTGGTTTAGCATACAGAAATAGAATAAGAGGTTCGCTTATAGGCGCAGCAGTAGCTGTAAGTTCGGGTACTGCTGTTGTTGCTGAGGGAATAGAGGGTTTTGAGGCTACTGAAGGAGCTTGATAATCTGCCTTAAAAGTAGCTAATTCTGCACCAGAAAGGGCATTACGCAAGGCTTCTTGGTAGGATTTTTTAAACTCCTTTTCACGGCTTTTACCTATCTGAGAAGTAAAGACCGCTTTATTAGTACAATCGGTGAGAAGGAATTGTACTTTAGAGGTCATCATATTCGATTGGTTCTTCACATCAGCTTTTAGGGTAGCGCAAGGGTTTTGGAGTAGATCGGCAGGAGCTTCACTTTCCATATAGACTTTAAATCCTTGTTTTTCGAGCAAGAATTTTGTGAGCATATTGAGTTGATATTGATTGTCTTCTTTTTGGAAAGCATAACGATTAGGAACAATCACGGTTTGTGCTACAAGAGTTAGTGGTAGTAATGCTACTAAAAATAATATTTTTTTCATTGGGTTTATTTATTTATGGTCAAATAAAAAAGGATGTCATTCTTCGTTGTTCTTCATACGAGCTTCGAGTTCGGCCTGGAACTCCTCAATAACGGGTTTCATAGTGCTTTCGGGGAGGTCGGAGATACGGATATACATTAATCCGTCGACAGAATTGTTGAACAGCGGGTCGACATTGAAAGCGATAACTTTGGCGTTTTGCTTGATATACTTCTTGATGAGCACTGGCAAACGCAAATTCCCAGGTTCGAGTTCATCGATTAGCTTATCGAATTTGTTTAAATCAGCCTTACTTTCGTCGAAAATAAAGTCTTTATCTTCGTCTTTGAGTTTTACTTTGAATTCTTTTTTTGGGCGTACATATTGTGCGATGTAAGGGTCGTAGAAGTTTGACTTCATAAACTCTATCATCAGCGATTTAGAAAAGTTGGAAAATTGGTTGCTAATGCTCACGCTACCCAACAGATAAGAGTGTTCGGGATAGCGCAAAGTAGTGTGGGCAATTCCTTTCCAAAGCAAAAACAGGGGCATTGGTTTCTGTTGGTATTCCGAAATTATAAAAGCACGCCCCATTTCGATGGTTTTACTCATCATATCGTAGAGTTCGGGCTCAAAACGGAATAAATCGTGCGTATAGAAACCTTCAATACCATATTTAGGGAATATCTCAGCGCCTAATCCCATACGATAAGCTCCTGCTATTTTTTTAGCTTCGTTATCCCAAAGGAAAAGATGGTGGTAATAGAGGTCGAATTTATCGACATCGGAGGAAGCGTTTGTCCCCTCCCCTACTTCGCGGAAGGTAATTTCACGCAAGCGACCTATTTCCTTCATTATATTAGGGATTTCCTGATAAGGAGCTAAAAAGACCTCGTAATTATTGTTTTTCAGCAGTCGGTAATCCTTTTTAGTTACATTTTCTACTTCTTTTTCTATAAGATCTTGCTGTATAGGAGCTTCAATTTGTTGTGGATTAGGAGTACCTTTGTTTGATTTCAGTACATTAGGCAAAGGCAAGAATTTTTTATCTTGTTCAAAAGCATTGGCTAAGATATAGGTTTTCTTGCGGAGGAACTCGGTAAAATCGGCTAAATCGGTATGTTCATCTTGCATAGTTACCGAGATGGGTTTTCCTATGCGTATGTAGATAGTACGTTGTTTTTGAGTGAGGAGTTCTGAAGGTAATTTGGCAGTGCGTAAGGTATCACTCAGGCTTGCCAAAAAGTAGAACAATTTGCTATTTTTAGCGTGGAAATAGATAGGGACGATAGGCACTTTAGCTTTTTTAGCGAGTTTCATTGCAGCTTCTTCCCAAGGTTTATCAACCATTAGTTGTCCTTCTTTGGTTACAGAGACTTCGCCAGCAGGGAAAAGCCCCAAGGGTTTTCCTTCTTTGAGATGTACTATGGTGTGTTTGAAGCCAACAATACTGGATTTTGCATCCTTGCGGTCTTCAAACGGATTGACAGGCAACACATAAGGAGCTAAAGGCTCAATGCGTTGGAGGAGGAAATTTGCCATAATTTTGAAATCAGGGCGTTTTTCTAAGAGCAATTTGAGGAGCAAAATGCCATCAACACCCCCCAGTGGGTGGTTAGAAATCGTAATAAAAGCTCCTTCTTTGGGGATATTTTTAAAATCTTCTTCAGGTATTTCGAACTTTATTTCAAACTCGTCTAACAGTTTGTTGAGAAAGTCTAAGCCTTCAAATTTTTTGGTTCGGTTGTAAATAGCATTGAGTTTGGAGAGACGGAGTAGCTTCATCAGCGCCCATCCTCCAAAGGTACCCAAGAAACCAAGTTTATCAATATTAATTGCTTTGGCTACTTCTTTGGCACTTACCAATCCTTTATCTTTTTGCATTCTCATTCGTTATTAAAGTTTTATGATTGTTTTCCTTTTTGCAGTTGTTTTATTCTCTTGAGTCGTGCCATCACTTCATCACGGTGGAGGGATTTAGAAGCTACCTTGCCTATAGTGAGCCCTTGTACCAAAATAGAAAACAATACTACTATATAAGTAATTTGCAACAATGTTTCTTTAAGACCGCCCTTATCGGCTGGGATAGAGAGTACTAAGGCAATAGATACACCGCCGCGCACGCCTCCCCACACCATAGTAATGAGTGATCCTGAAGAATAGGTAGTAGCTTTGCGTAATATAGTTTGGGCGGGAATATAAATTGCTAAAGCACGCCCTAAGAGGCACACGAGAATAGCAACACCTCCTAAGAGGAACTGTTCATTTAAGTTATCTATCAGTAGCATCTCAAAACCTATGAATAGGAACAAGATAGCGTTCATTATCTCATCGACAATCGCCCAAAACTTCTCTAAATAGTCCTTATTTTCAGCACTATTTGCTTTTTTACCTACATTACCCACAAAAAGTCCTGCGATTACCATTGCCAAAGGCGAGGATACGTGAGAGGTTTTGGCAATAAGGAAGCCTCCCATTACTACGGCTAAAGTGAGTAAGACACTCACGTGATAGTCGTCGGCTTTTTTCATCATTTCGGAGGCTATCCATCCTAAGAGCACCCCTAAGAAAATTCCTCCTCCAGCTTCTAAAAGGAAAAGTTTTGTAATGGCATTGAAGGAAGGTTCAAAAGTATGATCGGTAGCTAATTTGAGTACTACAGCGAACATTACGACAGCTACCCCATCGTTGAAAAGAGATTCACCTGTAATTTTATTTTCGATACGTTTAGGTACATTAGCTTGCTTGAGCACTCCCAACACTACAATAGGGTCGGTAGGGGAAATGAGTGTGCCAAAGAGCAAACAATAGAGATAAGGAATTTTAATACCTATCAGAGGTGCTATATAGTACAGCAGTGCTGATATGAAGAAAGCTGAGAGCACTACACTCACTGTTGCATAAGTGAAAATAGGGAGACGGTGGCTTTTAAGGTCGTTGATATTGATATGGAGCGCTCCTGCAAAGAGGAGGAAGTTAAGCATTGCCCCCATTAAGATTTCGGTAAAATCAAATCCTTGTAATAAGGATTCCAAACGATGTGCTAAACCTGAGAATATTTCACCACCGAAAAGACGTACGCCTACTGATACCATCATAGCAATCACCATAATACCTATAGTCATAGGTAGTTTTACGTAGCGCACATTCACGTACGAAAACAAGGCGGCTAAGACGATAATCACTGAAAAAGCGTAGTATAACTCCATATTACTATTTTATTTGTGGGCAAAGGTACAAAAATAATAATAAATGACAAATGCTATATAGTCTTTTGTAAGAAAAAAACTTTACTAAAGGCAATAGTTTAATTCTATAACCTTTAGCGATAAATGTATTTAATCAGCTTCAATATATAAATCTGCTAATTAACTACCACCAACTTCAATTGAGTATTATTAGAAATCTTTTTTTAAACCAGTTCCTACATTATCCTCCAAGTATTTCTTTTTAGATATAGGTTCAATCTTAACATTTTTTGTATCTTTTAAATCTATTACTATAAACTCTAAATCCTTGAAGTAGATATTTTGAGCAGTAGTTGTTCTAGCAGCATCTGCATCTAAGAAAAGTATATTTTGAAGCTCCTCTGGCACACTGATTTCACTTCCTTTTATCGTTTCTTTCCATTTAAGTTCAGAAATTTTAACTAAATAGTATCCTTTTTTAAAAGGTATATTTTTAAAATAAAAATTATAGTATTGTAATTTTCTTTTAGTTTTCAAATACATTATTTTATTATGATATTTAAATTCATATCGTTTTTCAAAATAACCTACTCCCATATCTTCGAAAGCCCAGGGGTATAGTGCTACAATCGCCTTGTTGTTGTATATTTCATTTTTGAGAGCTACTCCTTCGTCTAAAAACTGAAAGCAAAAAATATCACAACGTGTTGCTACAACTTCTTTCTGACTATAGCATAATGGTATAAAGAATAAGCATAATAAAGTAAAAAATCTCTTCATAGTAATTATTTTATTTAACTTTTTAGCTGAATTAATTAGCTAATCGCTTTCGCCGGTGTTCAGTAAGTTCAGAGAAATTGTATTGGAGAGCAGGAGTTTGATCTTCCAATTCACCATTGCTAATGGCACGGAGGACTATTTCCTCTATCCAATAGTCTTCTTCGATATTCATAGGATCATAGCCTTTTTTTAGGGAAAGATCATAGAGCCAAGCGGTTTTATTATACCAATAGGCATTCCACCCATTGCGGAGTTCTTTTACCAAATCGTAGGCAGTACGCCCTGTTTGGCGGTGGATGAGCTTGATGAGGATGCGCCCTTGAGAGCGGGAGAGTTTTTTGAGTTCGTCGGTAAAGTGGTCTTCTATATAGCGTTGGGTGCGCTTTACATAGACTTTTCGCTGTTGTTTGTTTTGCATAGTATCCATAGTGCGCTCCATAGTATAGAGGCGATCGGCAGCCATTTTAGCATAAGGATATACGCGTTTTACACGACTTTTGAGCAGTAGATATCTTTTTTGAGTATCGGCATCACCAAAGGAACGCTCTTTGCCAAAAAGGTTTACCTCAGGAAGGTAGATGGTATCGCCTTCGTGAAAATCTTGAGCGAACAAGAGGTAAGAGGTAAGGGGTAAGAGGTAAGCTATAAATGGTAGGAGATAACGTTTTATATATGTGATGATGTTTTTCATAGTGATTTTTTTATTAAGGGCGTATGGCATACGCCCCTGCATAACATACTGCAAAAATTATTCCAAGTTACCTATTCCCTATTAGCTTCACTATTTCCCTAAAACAGCCATTTTGATAGCAGTGATAGCGGCTTCTACACCTTTGTTGCCTAGTTTTCCTCCACTTCGGTCGAGTGATTGCTGAAGATTGTTATCGGTGAGGACACAGAAGATTACGGGCACCTCACTTTGCATTGCATTGAGCTGAGCAATACCTTGTGTAACTCCTTGACAAACAAAATCAAAATGCTTGGTTTCGCCTTGTATTACACAGCCTATTACGATGATAGCATCTAACTGTTGAGTGTCGAGCATTCGCTTGGCAGCGTGCACCAATTCAAAACTACCAGGGACTTCCCAAAGGAAGATATTGCTATCTACAACCCCGCAATCTTTAAGGGTAGCGATAGCCCCATTGCGCATTCCGTAAGTTACTTGCTCATTCCACTGAGAAGTAATAATCCCAAAGCGAAGAGCTTTCGCATTTGGGATTGTACTTTTATCATATTGAGATAAATTCTTGTTTTCTGTTGCCATTTTTTCAGATAAGAGATAAGGGATAAGAGGTAAGAATGTTCATCTTCTACCTTTTATTCTTATCTTGTTTTATTGACTGATTTTTCCGATAAGGATATCGATAGTGCGAGCTTCTTCTGAAGTAGGGAATTCATCTTTGATGCGCTCGTAGTATTTGAGAGCATCGTCTTTTTTACCTTGTAGAGAAGCTACGATACCTGCTTTTTTGAGGTATATAGGAGTTACAAAATCGTTGTTGCTATGTTCAAAGGCTTTGATGTAGTATTTGAGAGCCTCGGCATTATTTTTTTGTTGGAGGTAAGCATCACCTATGTTTCCATAAGCCAAAGCGCCGAAAATATCATCATCAGAATTGAATTTTTTGAGGTGGTTGATAGCGTTGTTGTAGTCACGTAAACGCATATAAGCCATACCCATACCGTACTCAGCTAAGTTAGCAGCTTTGGTACCGCTATAGTTTTGAGCGATTTGCTGGAAGCCATATTTACCTTTACCGCCTTCGATAGAAACTTTGAAGAGAGAATCTTTGGCTTTAGCATCGGTAGCTTGCATAGCTTCATCAAAGAATTGTTGAGCGAAGAAGAATTCGTTAGCAGCTTTCTTTTCGTTAGGAGCTTTCACAAATTGTTGGTATAACAAATAACCTAAGCCCAGTACGGCTACAGCTATGAGGGCTCCGATAATAATTTTCTGATTGCGTTTCACCCAATCTTCGGTACGAGTAGCGCCTGCATCAAGGGCATCGAATACCTCGGCAGTAGTACTTTCTTGGTGCAATCGAGTTTCTTGAGCGTCGTTGAGTTGCTCGTTATCTCTATGTCTATTAGGTCGGTTGTTGTTCTTTTTGTAAGTTGCCATATATAATTTTCAATTAAAGTTCGGCAAAAGTACGACAATTATTTGAATTGACAAATTTTTTTTCTAATTTACTTATTTGTGAATCTGCTAATTATTTTATACCTTTGCCACTCCAAAGTAATTTTATATGCTTACTAAAGAACCATTACATTATTTTTCTACTATACGCAAACATTTCAGAAACTCTTACTTAGCTGAAGACATTCATCAGATTATCATTGGGATAGATTGCGATTACTTTGATGCCTACAGTCATAATTACGCCTCTTTGCAAGCTTATTACCAGCAACAAACACCCATCGCACCCTTTGCGGGACTTTTTGGGGTATTAGGTTATGAATCAATCCATTTTTTTGAAAATATTCCCACACAAGAGCAAGCTCAATACGAGTTTCCCGCTTTTGTATTTGCGAATGCAAAAGCCTATTTGCATTATTCCAAAGTGAATAAAGTGTACTCTTTTTACGGCGATGAAGTATTATACTTCAATTTTTTGGAAGCAGCAAATGAAGAAACTTCTACTTTTATAAAATCAATTTCAGCTGAAAAACCTTTTTATCACATCAATACCGACCTGAATGAGGAGCAAATACACTTCTACAAGATTGTTGAAAAAGCTAAGGAATACCTACGTGCTGGCGATATTTTTCAAGTGGTATTGAGCGAACAACTCTGTTTGGAAAGCAACCTCAACTCTTTAGAATTTTATAAACTACTCAGTACAGCCAATCCCTCTCCTTATATGTTTTTCTTCCCTACTCCTTATGGAGAGGTGGTAGGGTCAAGTCCTGAAATATTAGTAGAAATCAACTCCGAAACTATGTATATAGCACCTATCGCTGGTACACGCCCGCGTGGTAAAGATGCTAACGATGATGCTCGTTTGGCACAAGAACTTCTCGCCGATCCTAAAGAGTGTTCTGAGCACCGAATGCTGGTTGATTTAGCACGCAACGATATAGGGCGTTTTGCCGAGAAAGGTACTGTACAGGTGAAGAATATGATGCACATTAAGCAGTTAGAGCACGTGATGCACATAGTAACCGATGTGTATGGTCGCAAGCGCAAAGAGGTGTCGCTTTTTGAGGTGATTGGAGCAGTATTCCCTGCAGGTACGCTGAGTGGAGCGCCTAAAATACGCGCTATGGAAATTATTGCTGAGCTGGAACAATACCGCCGCAATGTGTATGGAGGAGGTATTGGCTTTTTGCATTTCAACGGCAACGTACAGCTCGCTATTGTGATACGCAGTGCTTTTTTTGAAAAACCTGCTTTTCAGGATTTTGAGCGCACCCGTGTATTTATACAAGCTGGAGCAGGAGTTGTTTACGATTCTATCCCTGAAAAAGAATATGCTGAAATACAACACAAAAGAGCTTCGGTAGTGAAAGTATTTGAGAAGAATTGCAATCCTCACCCCCAACCCCTTTCCCAAGGAGAGGAGGGCAATCCGCAAAAAGGACTATAACTAATGACTAAAACCTAACAACTAAAAATGATTTTACTAATAGATAATTACGATTCATTTGTTTTTAATGTAGCACAATACCTCGGTGAACTCACTGATGAAGAAGTGCATACTGTGCGCAATGACCAACTCACTCTTGCCGAGATACGCACTCTAAACCCCTCACGTATAGTGCTTTCACCAGGACCCAAACACCCTAAGGACAGTGGGATTTGTTTGGAAATACTAAAAGAAATTACCGATATTCCTATTTTAGGTATCTGTTTAGGGCATCAGGCGTTTGGATTGGTGCACGGTGCCACTGTAAAACGATTAGAAAAACCTTTGCACGGCAAGACTTCTGTGCTTACCGTTACCGAACCACAATCGGTATTGTTTAAAGGCTTGCCACAGCAGTTTAACGTGATGCGCTACCACTCGCTATATGTAGATAAAGACACCTTGCCACAAGAACTCATCATAACTGCCCTCTCGGACGATGGGGTGATTATGGCATTACAACACAAAACAAAACCTATTCACAGTATCCAATTTCACCCTGAATCGTTTTTTACTGAATACGGCAAAAATATCCTTAAGAACTTTTTGGTAGGGACACAAACTGCTCAAAGCGTTCAAAATACTGAGGAAAAAGCTAAAGCCTACGCCAATGAAGTGTTCAAAGGAGCTTTGAAGAAACTGCAAGAAAATCAGCCGTTAGGCGATAGCGATTTCAAACAGATATGTGCGGTATTGCACAGCAAGCAGTACGACATCGTACAATTAGGCGCGCTCTTGGTGCTTATCAGCGAAAAGAGTTTATATCCAGAATCACTTACTGCTTTTGTGCGTAACATCTTGGCGTATAGCACCACCTTTGCGGACTCAAGACCTATGATAGACCTCTGTGGTACAGGAGGCGATGGACTCAAAACTATTAACATTTCTACCACGGTAGCCTTTATAGTAGCTGCCTTAGGGGTGAAAGTAGCCAAACACGGCAACAGGTCGGTTACAAGCCAGAGTGGCAGTACTGATGTGTTAGGAGAGCTCGGTATTGCGATGGAAAGCAACTTGATGAAGCAATTAGATAGCTTGGAGAAAAACGGATTAGCATTCTTCCACGCGCCTTTCTTCCATAACTTAGTAGGCGAAGTACGTGAAGTGCGACAACGTTTGGGCATCCGCACGGTGTTCAATGTATTAGGTCCTCTGTTACACCCCAATACAAAACTAAAATACCAATTAGTAGGTTTATATCACGAGCCCGTGATGCGCCTCTATGCTGAAACACTACAGCTTTTAGGACGCGAACACGCTTTAGTAGTGCGTGGTAATGATGGTTTAGATGAAATAAGTATTTGTGATGAGACGAAGATTGTAGAAGTAAAGGGTAAGCAAATATTAGAGTATACCATAGCGCCTGAAATGTTTGGCTTTAAGCGTGCTTTTCACGCTGATATACAAGGTGGTACGCCTACTGAAAACGCTGAGATACTACGTCGCACTCTCAAAGGTGAAGAGCGCGGCGCTAAAGCCGATATCGTGATACTCAACGCAATGTTTGCCCTCTATACCGCCAATGTAGTAAAACACCCCGCTGAAGCCAAACCTCTTATTGAAGAAGCGTTAAGGAGTGGAAAAGTATGGAACTATTATCAATTAACAATGAACAAATAACAATTAATAATTAGCAAGTTTCATTTATGGATATTCTTTCAAAAATCAAAGAACAACGCGAAATACAATTACATCGTGAAATAGAAGAATGGGCGCGCCCTTATTTAACGCAGGCTATACAACAACCTGGCATTAGCATTATTGGTGAAATCAAACGTGCTTCTCCCTCTAAAGGACAAATAGCGACAGAAGATTTTGATCTTCTAAAGCAAGCCCAACACTACGCAAATAACCGCGTAGCTGCCTTTTCTATCCTTACCGAAGAAGCTTACTTTAAGGGAGATAACGCTTTTATTCCCACTGTAGCCAAAGCTTTCCCTACAATGCCTATCCTCCGCAAGGATTTTATCTATACTCCTTTTCAGGTATTCCACGCCAAGAGTTTAGGAGCTTCGGCAATTTTGCTGATTGTACGTATGCTTACTGATGATGAGCTGATGTTCTTGCATCTGTTAGCTCATTCTTTAGATTTAGAAGTATTAGTAGAAGTTCACAATGAAAAAGAACTACAACGCGCTTTACAAGTGCCTGATTTAGAACTCTTAGGTATCAATAATCGCAACCTCAATACTTTTGAGGTATCGCTGAAAACAACAGAGCAACTACTCAAAGCAATTCCCAAAAGCCAACGAGAAGAACTATTGATAGTAAGCGAAAGTGGCTATCACAGTAAAGAAGATATTGTATATGCCGAAAACTTAGGCATAGATGCCCTTTTAATAGGAGAAGCACTGATGAAAGGAGAGATTTTTTAATGACGAGTTACGAATGACGAGTTACGAATGACGAGGGACAAATGAAAAGTAAATAAATCACTGAACTTATGAATAAAATTATTGATAGAACCTTATTTTTTAGATGGGGTGAGAGTTCTACTTGTTTAGAAGTATCTGGTGATGTGTTTTTCTTTGATACTGACGGAAATTTGCGCGGCATAAACCTCCTTTTGCAACACAATGTAGGGAGTGTTATACTACCTGTTTTACCTTCCTTTCTGTTAGAAGAAAAACCTACTACGCTCACCACTCTTTCGCGTGAGGATTTCAGCTTTGAAGTAGATGACTACACCCATACCCGTGCGTACTTATGTGATAATAATCTTGTATTTAGCTACACCAATTGCAATAAAATATTAGACTTGGTAACCCTAAAAATTACTAAAAATCTTTATTTCATTCTCAACGAAGAAAAGATTTTGCAATACATTGTAGTAACTGATGTATCAAGTATACCTTTTGCTGGGATGCCTTATTATAGCGCTCCTCTCTACCTAAAAGAAAAAGAAGTGAGAGAGTTATATTTTTTAACTTATACTTTAGCTTCTGACGATGTAGTGCAGTATGTGAGTATTTTAGAAAAAATACAAAAAAATGATTATTACGACGGGCAACTCGAAAGAGTAGCTAATGATTTAGTGAATGATTTAGATGAATGGCTTACTATAATAGCAGAATAACCAATGACCACTCAACTAAAAATATGTGGAATTCGCTCTCTTAGTGAAATCCAAGAACTGAAAGATTTGCCTATTGATTACTTCGGCTGTATCTTTGCGCCTAAAAGTCCGCGTTATGTGAGCGTGGATTTAGCAAAAGATATAGTTACTGAAATACACTCAGTTGGCAAACTGGCAGTAGGGGTGTTTGTGAATACACCTATACACGAACTACAACAAATTCAGCAACAAACAAACATTGATATACTGCAACTACACGGCAATGAAAGCGTTGAAGATTGCAGCACCTTACACAGCGCAGGCTACACTCTTTGGAAAGCCTTTTCAGTATACGATACTTTACCTGATATTACTCCCTATCAGCCTTATATTCAATATCCTTTATTCGATACCAAAGGCATTGCCGAAGGTGGTAACGGCACTCGATTTAATTGGGAAATACTTAAAAACCTATCGCCTTATTCTTATATTTTAGCAGGAGGTCTTGAGGTAAATAATGTACAAGAAGCCTTGTGTTATCGCCCTGCAATATTAGATGTGAATAGCAAAGTAGAGTGCAACCACCGCAAAAATCGCTCACTTGTGGAAAAAATAATTAGTAAATTAGCAGATTAGAAAATTAACAAATGAATACAAAATCTTATTTTGGTAAATTTGGAGGACAATACGTGCCTGAAACCGCTATGTTCGCTTTAAACGAATTAGAATCCGAATACCTTAAAGCCAAAGCCGACCCTACCTTTCAGGAAGAACTAAACGAGCTACTCAAAAACTATGTAGGTCGTCCTACCCCCCTTTATCACGCCAAAAACTTAAGTGCGCACTACGGTCAGCAGATTTACCTGAAACGCGAAGACCTCAACCATACTGGAGCTCATAAGATTAACAATGCTCTGGGGCAAGTATTGCTTGCCAAACGTATGGGCAAGAAAAAAGTGATTGCCGAAACTGGTGCAGGACAACACGGGGTGGCAACCGCTACTGCGGCGGCTCTCTTAGGATTGGAATGCGATGTGTATATGGGTGCAGTAGATATGGAGCGCCAAAAGCTAAATGTTTTCCGTATGGAACTCTTGGGCGCACACGTAGTAGCCATTCACGACGGACTTAAAACGCTTAAAGAAGCAACCACCGCTGCTATCCAATCGTGGGTAGCTGAGATTGAAACGGTGTTCTACGTGATAGGCTCGGCAGTAGGTCCTCACCCCTACCCTTCAATGGTAAAAGATTTTCAATCGATTATAGGGAGAGAATGCCGTGAGCAACTCAGTGCTTTAGGCTTGCACGCCGATCACGTAATTGCTTGTGTAGGTGGTGGTAGCAACGCCATTGGTATCTTTTCAGGATTTTTAGATGATGATACTACACACCTCTACGGAGTGGAAGCAGGTGGTTACGGTATTGATACCGATATGCACGCTGCTACCCTCACTTTAGGCAAAGAGGGTATTATTCACGGAATGAAAACTTATGTTTTACAGGATAAGTACGGACAAATAAGTCCGGTGCATTCTATTTCGGCTGGACTTGATTACCCTGGGGTAGGACCTCAGCACGCCCATCTCTTTGAAAGTGGTAAAGCTACATATATACCTATCACCGATGCGGAGGCTATGGAGGCTCTTGTGCGCACCACTCGTTCTGAAGGAATTATCCCTGCCATTGAAAGTGCTCACGCTTTGGCGTATTTAGAAAAATTATGCCCCTCCTTGCCTGCTAATCAAACTATAGTAGTAAATGTATCGGGTAGAGGTGATAAAGATATGCACACTGTTTTTTCAGTATTAAAAGGAGAAAAAGATGAAATATAAAACTATAACAGATATTTTTGCCGAAAAGAAAAACGTTAATATCGGCTATATAGTAGCAGGCTACCCCTCTACTCAATTTACAAAAGAATTTTTCACGAAGTTAGACGAATCTGCTATTGATATTTTGGAAATAGGCATTCCCTATTCCGACCCGTTAGCCGATGGTAAACACATTGCTGAAGCTTCATTTGCTGCCTCGCAAGCAGGGGTTACTACCGATGTAGTGTTTGATCTTCTTAATTCAGTAAAAGAAAAAATACATAAACCTTTAGTGTTTTTAGTGTATTACAATCTCGTTTTTGCTTATGGAGTAGAAGCCTTTGTAAAGCGAAGTGCTGAAGTAGGTATCAAAGGTATGATTATCCCCGATTTGCCTTATGAAGAAGCCACTGAAGTAGCACAACTGCTAAACGCTCATAACATTGCTTTTATTCCTTTGGTGAGTGTAACTTCTGGCGACCGCATTGCTAAAATCGCTTCTTTGGCTAAAGGTGGTTTTGTATATGCTGTGGGCTCTTTGGGAGTAACGGGTAGCAAGCAGGTTGATTTAGGTAGATTGGAACAGTTCATTACCGACATCAAGCAACATACCACCCTACCTGTAGCGTTAGGATTTGGCATCAAAACGAATAACGATGTACAAACGATGCGCCATTATGCCGATGGAGTAATTGTAGGCACAAGTATCGTCATTCTCACCCAAAACAATGATGTGGTAAAAACTATGAAAGAAATTGAAGAACTATTTAAGTAACATTGGGGTAACAAATAACAAGTAACTTTGTTAGAGTCTATCGACTTTAACAAAGTTTTTTTATGATTAATCATTAACGACTGCTTTCCTAACTTACTGATTACTTACGTTTTCGTAAGAAAAACAAACTTTAGTAAAGAAAAACGTACAATAGGTAAAGAGTACTTTGTTAATCAATTCTTAATTTTGTCGCAAAGAAAAAACTTTAAATTTTTGTATAATGAAAAACATCATTAGCATTTGTATTTTGTTGTTCAGCATCCCGATGTTGGCGCAAAAAGTAACCATTACGGGGGTCGTTACCGATGAAAACCAACAACCCCTTCCTGGTGCGACGGTAGTAGTAGAGCCAGCGCATACAGGTGCGGCTACTGATTTGGATGGGCGTTTTTCCTTGAGTGTGCTCCCTACTGATAAACTCGTAGTGAGCTATATAGGGTATCAGCCAAAAACTATAGTCGTAGGCAAAATGCGTACCTTTAAAGTAACTCTCTCTCCTGAAGTAACTCAAATGGATGAGGTGGTAATTGTGGGGTACGGTACACAGCGCAAAAGTGATATCTCTACAGCAGTAGCTTCGGTGAAGATGGCAGATATCGCCCAAAGCAGTCCGTCGCAGGTATTGCAAGCGTTGCAAGGTAAAGTGAGCGGGGTGCAAATCATCTCTTCCGATGGTTCTGCTTCCAGCGGACTCACATTTAGAATTCGCGGAGTGAACTCCATCACAGGAGGTACGCAACCGCTCTTTGTTATTGATGGGGTGCCTATGCCTACCCAAAGGGTAACCAATACCAATGAAGATGTGGCTAGCAATCCGCTACTCAGCTTAAACCCTAACGATATCGAGTCAATGGAAATCCTCAAAGATGCCGCAGCAGCAGCTATCTACGGGTCTAACGGTTCTAATGGGGTAGTACTTATCACCACCAAAAAAGGAAAAGAGCTCGCCAAACCAAAATTCAATTTCAGTTATGCAAGTTCTATTGATATGATGCCTAATATCCCTTTGAAGGTGCTCAGCGCTGAAGATTACGCTCACAAAATGCTTGATTATGGCACTTGGGGCAATCAACCTCAAATAGACTTTTGGCAACGAATGATTGCCGAAAAAGGCTGGAATCACCCTGCCGTAAAAGATTGGCTGAAAGAAGTTACCCAAACAGGTACTAAAAACGAAGCTAACGGTAGTATCACGGGTGGTACCGACCAAACCCGCTATATGCTTTCAGTGGGCTATCTGAACCAAGAAGGACTTATCAAGCGTTCTGCTTTCAACCGCTTTACTTCACGCCTCAACCTCTCTCAGAAGATTAACGATAAGATGAATGCAGGTATCAACCTCTCATACGCCGTTTCTAAGGATAAAAACCCCGTAAGCGATTGGTCTCAAAATGGAGTGGTACTCAAAGCTTTGCAAACTTCTCCTTTCTTAGACTACCCTGGTTTTGGTACCCTGATGAGCTATCCTAACATTCGCACAATGAGCCCTAAGGTAGCGGTAGACCAAGTGGATATCAATACCAAATACAACGAGCTCAACGCCAATGTATACCTCAGCTATCAACTGCTTAAAGATTTGACTTTTAACACCAGTGCTTCTTACCGTTTGCACACTATTGGTCAAGACCGTTTTTGGGGACCTGACACTTGGTTCGGACAGTCAGAACGCGGACGTATGGAACTCTCTCATCGCAATGAGAACAGCTGGGTATATGAAGCCCGTTTGCAATACTCTAAAAGCGTCAATAAACACTATTTTTCTATAATGGGCGCTTTTGAAGCTAATAAGTATTGGACAGATTATACTTACAATAAGTCTACCAACTTCGAGGATACCAAACAAGGCATTTGGGGTATCAACCAAGGGTTAGTAACCTATGCGCCTTTGTACACTTATGATGGTAACCAATTGGTATCGTACATCAGTAGGGCTACTTATAGTTATAACAACAAGTATGTACTCAACGCTTCTTTGCGTGCCGATGGTTCTTCTAAATTTGGTAAGAATAACAAATACGGTTACTTCCCAGCTATTTCTTTGGCTTGGAATGCTCACGAAGAAGACTTTATCAAGAAAATAGAAGCTATTTCCAATTTGCGTTTACGCGGTAGTTTTGGTATGACAGGTAACAACCAAATCCCATCTTATCAATCTTTAGCGCAACTCGCTAAAAACAAAGTAGTATTAGACGGTAACAAAGTAGAAATCGGTCGTTATACCAGCAATATTGCTAACGACAACCTCAAATGGGAAAGCCAAAAGCAATACAATATCGGTTTAGATTTGTCCTTCCTCAAAAACCGTTACACCCTTTCTACTGAATTGTATTACAAACGCATAGACGATATGCTTTTGGAAGTGAATATCCCTTCTACTTCGGGATTCCAAAAAGCGTGGAAGAATGCAGGTTCAATGGAAAACAAAGGTCTCGAAGTAAGCTTCAATGCACAATGGTTGCGTGAAGGCGATTTCAAATGGACAACCGATTTCAATATTTCTTTCTACCGAAACAAAATCCTTTCATTAGACGAAGGTCAGTATCAACAATTCTACGACCGAGGCATCAACTCCAAAATCAAAAGTGATGTGCTCTTGCGCGTAGGTATGCCGGTAGGTATCTATTATGGTTATGTAGCCGATGGGGTATTCCACAACCAAAACGAAGTGGATAACGCTCAGCCAGGGCCTAACGTAGCTTTAGGCGGTTTACGTGTGAAAGACATCAACCACGATGGTGTAATCGATACTAACGACCGTGTGCCCGTAGCCGATGTAAACCCATTACACACTGGTGGTATAGGCAACACTTTCTCCTATAAAGGTTGGGAATTGTACGCTTTCTTGCGTTGGTCGTATGGCAATGATGTAGTAAACGGTAATGCTTACTACCTCACAGGCACTAAGAATATCGACAATATCACACAAAGCGTTTATAACAACGTGTGGTCGGAAGCACACCCTGACCGTAACTTTCCGCTCTTTGGAGGTGGTTTTTGGGCTGAAAACGCTTTCCGTAGCGACTTGGTAGAAGATGGTTCATTCTTGCGTTTGCAAACCGTGAGTCTCAGCTACAATTTGCCTAAGGAGGTATTAGAGCCTTATAAACTTAACAAATTGCGCATAGGGGTAACAGGTACTAACCTCGCTCTTTGGACACGTTATTCAGGGTTTGACCCCGAAGCTAATACGGGCTATGGAACTATTGCTCGCTTAGCCCCAGGTCTCGATATGAGTCCTTACCCACGACCTACATCGGTTTTATTCTCAGTAGAAGTTGGTTTTTAAAAGATATAGATTATGAAATTACATATTATCACCATTATAGCAATAGGGGCAAGCCTCGGATTGAGCAGTTGTGCTAAGTTCTTAGAAGAAGACCCCAAGAGCACCCTTACGTCTCAATTTTTCTATCAAAATGAATTGGATGCTCGCCAAGCGATGAACGGTACTTACCGTTACCTCACCGATGTGTACATCACAGGACACGGCACCAAACAAATTAGTACCGACCTTGCCAAACGCGCTGATTGGGACGAGGGGCAAGGCTTGCGTAACTATAAGTTTGGGCCTGACAACGATTATATCACCCAAATGTGGCAACAACACTATGCTGCCATTAAGAACTGCAACTCGGTAATCGATAATGTAACCGAACACCAAGATCGTATCAATAACTGGGAACGCTATGTAGCCGAAGCTCGTGGTGTGCGCGCTTACTTGTACTTCGATTTGGTGCGTTGGTTTGGCGATGTGCCTTTGGTATTAAAAGAAACCGAATCGCTCGACGACCTCAAAGTGCCTCGCACCCCTCAAAAGCAGGTGTTTGAGCAAATTATTGCCGATTTTACTTACTCGATGGCTCACGTAGCCGAAAAAGACGATAGAAGCAATGGTTACCAATACGGACGTATTACCAAAGATGCTTGCCGCGGTTTCTTGGCTAAAGTACACTTGTGGCTCGCTTCAGTAGCGCAACGCGACGGACGTGAAGTGCTTGGTTCGGCTACTGAAAACTACACCAAAGCAATGAACTATGCCAAAGAGGTCATACAAGGCGGTCGCTACCAATTAGTAGAATACTATCCTGATGTATTCAACGCTAAAACCAAAATAAGCGAAGCTCCAAAAGAAGTTATTTGGTGCGTACAAGGTCTTACAGGCGACGATACCGGTACCCTCACAGGAATGCTTTACGGAATGAGAGGGAATGAAAACTTAGGAGGTTCGTGGGATAATATCTCCAGCTCTGATTACCATCGTATGATTTATGAACCCTCCGACTCTATTCGCCGGTTGTGGAACTGCCCACGTGTGCAAGTGCTCGACAATGGTAAGTTATGGGGTTGGGACTACAATATTTACAAAGATACCCGTGTAGACCAACCTCTTAGTAAGGCTACCGAAAACAATAACTGGGTGATGTGGAGCATCGGTAAGTTCCGCCGTTTCCCATTAGCTGATACCTCTTCCTATAACTACAAGAACTTTGGTATGGATGAACCGTTACTTCGCTTTGCCGATGTACTCCTCATCTATGCCGAAGCTTATAACGAGGTAAACCATTCACCTGGGGCTTACACACCCTCATCTTCTTTAACAATGAATGGCACCAACGTGCAAAGCGCTTACGATGCGGTGAATTTAGTGCGCAAACGCGCTCGTATCTCTAACAAAGCAGGCGGACGCATCGTACACCGCGATGTATTGCCTCGTGATTTGGATAAAACTCATATCAACGATGTAAACACCGTAGTACCCGATTGGAAAACCTCCTCTTATGGCTATGACTATGCAGGTACTGCTATGTGGACAGCTAAACATTACAGCGATGATTATACCGCTTTCCGTACTGAAATCTTAAATGAACGTGCACGCGAGCTTGTAGGAGAAACCACCGACCGCTGGTGTGACCTCGTACGCCGTGGCATTTTGGTACAAGCTTTCCAAAACTGGCGTATCAACAATCCGTTTATCAGTGGGGAGGAACGCCGTATTCCAGCACCTGCTGCGCCTGAGAATGTTCGCCCTTATCACCAGCTATTACCTATTCCGCTTAGCGAATTGGACGCAAATAAGAATTTAACTCAAAATCCTGGATATTAAAATGAAAACATATATATTACTCATTAGCAGTTTGCTACTCACGGCTTTGGGTGCTTGTACTAAGGATAAACCTGAAGACGTAGACCTATCAGTAACAGCTGATAAAACCCAAGTGAAGGTAGGCGACCCCGTAACTTTTACTATTCATCATAATGTAAATGCTTTGGCTATTTACACCGGTGATGAAGGGCACGATTACCAAAAGAGTATAGACAATGTACTCAAAGGGAAGACTTCAGAGGAATTACAAGGTAAAAACTATCGCCCTACCGACCCTGATGTGAAACCTTACAAAGTAGACTTTACTTCTACACAAGTAGGGAGCACTACTTTAGCTAATGGCGCTTTTGAAGTGCGCAACGCCAATAGCGGTGATAACTTAGTGGGCAAACAAGCCGAAGTAGTAACCGATGCTACCATAGGTAAAAATGTAGTAAAAGTGAATGCCAAACACCCTAACTGGTGGTATGAAGCTTTGCGCCTTAATGTAAACACCAAAGTAGGAAGTAACAAGAAGATGACTTTACGAATGAAGTTTGCGACAACTACTTTGAAAAGTACTAACGACCAAAGCGAACACCCCGAAGAAACAAAGTTCCCTATCGTGATATTCTTAGGAGGAATTGCTGAAGGAGAAACAGCAGTCACTTTCAAAAAAGAAACCGTTTGGGATTTATTTGTAGAACCCAAAACTGAGTATACCGATTACACTTTTGATATTGGTCGTACCATTTCAGCGTGGGAAAGTGCTGTAAACAAAAAAATGGCAACGCTTTCTTATATTCAGATTCTGTTTACTACCGTGGGTGCTGGCATTGGTTATATAGGCGATTACTTTGTTGAATCGGCTAACTTTGGAGCTATTGACTATAAGGCTTTCGATACAGGAAAAGGTATTACCATTACCGATGATTCTGGTGTGACTAAATACACTCATACGTATGACAAAGCAGGAACTTATGAGGTAGTGGTAGTGGGGCAGTAGCAGTGGTTTTAAAAGCTATTCAAAAGACGGCTATAAAACTGATGTAGGAACTGTAAGTGCCAACGAGTACAAGTACAACACTGAATACCGGACTATCAAAATTACAGTAACACCGTAAATAATTACGAATGACGAGTTACGAATGACAATTGTGTTATTTATTAATTGTTAATTGTCAATTGTTTAATATTTTTGCCCTTTAAATGAATTTTTAACAAATGGACAGAACGATAAAGCTCCTGCGAATCCTGCTGTTGTGGCATTTTCTCTTTCCTATCGCTTTCACAGAGGGGGTGGTGGTGAGAACACAAGCGCAAGAAACTTTCCTTTTCCACCATCTTACGCGCAATGAAGGCTTGTTGCACGACAACGTTACTTGCATTGCTCAGGATTCGTTGGGCTTTATTTGGTTAGGCACCCACAGAGGGCTCAACCGTTTCGATGGCTATACCCTTGATGCCTACAAGTACGAGCAAGACCCTATCAACTCGGTGTACTACAACCGTGTGTACAGCTTGCAACCTATGGGGCGTTACCTTTGGGTAGCTACCGAAGCAGGAGTAGCTTGTTTTGATATTCGGCTCAAACAGTTTGTCAATTTCAAAATAGACGACCCTCTTGATTTGGCTTTCTATACCAAAGTAAAACTCTTACAAAAAGGCACAAATAATGAACTTTGGCTTTTGAGCGAAAACCAAATTAGGCGTGCTAAAGTAGTGTGGAATCAGCGCGAGAAGGCACTTACGCTAAAAACATTGCCTATTGGCTCTGCCTCACAACTCACTACTTCGCAACTCAATCCGCAAATAGCAGTGAGCGAAAAAGGAGAAGTGTGGCTTTCGGGGTTCCCTTGGTTATCGGCTTACGTTCGTGACAAGGGCAGATTAAAAGCCCTACCTGAAAAGGTGAACAACATAGGTTCGGGTATCGTAAAGATGCTCTATGCCGATGGCTACTTGTGGGTGATTTACCGAGATAGCTTAGTGAAGTACGCCTGTAAGCCCGATAACACCTATGCGATAGTTGCTAAAAAGGAATTTGACCTGAACAAACATTTGCTTTCTCTTACACTGAGCGGGCAATACGTGTGGGTAGTGAATGAAGAAAGTATCTTTCAGTTGGATAAAAACAGTCTTTCTCTGCTGAAAGAACACAGTCACTCGCCTTTGAATCCGTACTCGGCAAGCAATCATATCAACAGTGTGTTCTTAGACAAGGAGAGCAATTTGTGGGTATCGGCTTGGTCTAATGGTGTATCGTACAGCAGTACGCGCGATGCGTTCTTCAAGACGGTATGGATAAAACCGCAAAGCAAAGTGGGTTCGGAGTTTGTAAGCACGATGCACTACGACCCCGATGGTTTTGTGTATATAGGCAATAAGTTCGGCGGAGTGATTAGGTTTCACACCCAGAGTCAGCAGTTAGACGAGCACTATTGCAATGCTCCTGAGCTTTCGCCTAACGTTACGAGTATTCAGAGCGATAAAGCACACTTGTACGTATCGGTTCGCGAACGGGTATGGGTGATAGACAAGCAAAGCCGACGCATTATCGGTTCGTTTGCAACACAGTGCAACGATTATATATTTGATATCAAGCTCGATACCTTTCACCGTTTGTGGATTACTACCTATTCAGGATTGGAGTGCTTTGAAGAGCAAAAAGGACAATGGCAAAACGTCTACACCTTTACCGAAACAACGCCTGAACCTCGTAGGTTATCTACTAACAAGCTTCACAAAATATATGTGGATAAGGCTAAGAACGAACTGGTGATAACCTCAGTAATGGGGTTAAACCGATTGCAACTCAATGCCAAAGGTGAAGTAGTGCGTGTGCTCAAATACGTTGCCGACGCTAAAACCCCGCACAGCCTGAGTAGTAATTATCTTTGGGCAATTGATAAAGACAAAGATACTTATTGGATAGGCACTATGGGTAGCGGACTCAACAAGGTGGTTCTCACTGATAACGCTAATGGCAAACTCACTTATACTGCGGAACATTACGGCATAGATGAAGGGGCAACCTCTAACGATATTGAAAGTGTGGAAGTAGATGCTTTTGGCAATGTGTGGTGTGGAGGCTTTTACTTGAGTTTCTTTGATACAAAACTAAAACGTTTTGCGGCTTTCAGCAACAACGATGGCTTGCAAGGACACAGTTTCGGGACGGCTTCCTCTTGCAAAGATGCTGAGGGGAATCTGTACTTTGGAGGCTCACACGGCTTTAACTATTTCAAACCACAAGCGCAAATGTTTTCGTCAGCTCACCTAAGAGTACATTTTAGCAGGTTTGAAAACAACGGCAAAGTAGTCAATTCGTGTATAGAGTTTACCGATGCGCTTTCGATAGCGTACCCGAACAACGATTTTTCGGTGTACTTCACCACTTTGTCATACAATGCCCCTCAGCGGTTGCGCTACCGTTATAAATTAGAGGATTACGACACTGATTGGCATTATATAGCCGTGAATGACCCTGCCCCACACGCCACTTACCAAAAGCTCCCTTATGGTACTTACAAACTATTAGTAGAGGTAGGCGATTGGCAACAGTGGAGCGGAGCGCAGACCGAGCTTACAGTGGTTTCCAAGCCTCCTTTTTGGCTTACGTGGTGGGCGTACACCCTCTATGCACTTGCCCTTGCAGGCTTGCTGTACATAGGTTTCAGGTACTTTATGCGATGGACGCAAATGAAACATACCATAGCTGTACAAGAGGAAAAAGAGCGACATAAAGAAGAGCTAATGCAGATGAAAATGCAGTTCTTTACAGACGTCTCACACGAGTTCCGTACACCACTTACCCTAATGAGCCACGCAGTAACTGAAATGGAAGAGGAAATGCCTTCCAATAAGTATGTGCATACCCTCAAACGCAATACGGGTAAGCTCAGTAATATGGTGAACGAACTGCTTGAAATACACCGTATGGACGTGTATACACCTCAGCTAAAAGCCAATTATATTTCGGCAAACAGCTATGTGCAAGCCATTTACAACGAGTTTAAGGAGTGGGCAAGCAAAGTGGCTATAACGTTGCAATTAACACTACCTGAACAAGAAGTAAAGTTGTGGTTAGATGAGAAGTATTTTAGCAAGATACTTTCGAATATTCTTTCCAATGCTATTAGGTACTCCAATGCGGGAAGCACTATACGCTTATCGATTTCGGTAGAGAATTTGAGCGAGCTCACACCGCTCTACAAGAACGCCTTTGAGAACACTATGCATACCTTGCCAGGCAAACAGTTGGTGGTAAAAGTGCAAGATGAAGGCGTAGGGTTGGAGAAGAATGCCTTATCCGAAATCTTTGAACGCTTCCACCGTGTAGAGGGGTTGGGGCAAAAAAGAGTAGGTTCGGGCATCGGGCTTTCTTTGGTAAAATCATTAGTTGAAGCGCATCGCGGTGGGATTATCATTAGCAGTAAGCCCAATGTAGGTACCGAAGTTATCATCACCTTCCCTATGGACGATAGTTACTTATTGCCCGAACAGAAGTTACAGGACAGTGCTTTTCAGCTGAAAGAATACTTATCGGACTATGCGGTTGAGTATGAACATATATGCGAAGACGAGGACGAAATGTTAAATTTGCCTCAGGAAGATAAACCTACCTTGCTTTTAGTAGACGACAATCACGAGGTACTGATGATACTCAAAAACATCTTTATCAAAGAGTACAACATCATTCTCGCCTCCGACGGTGAACAAGCCATTGAGAAGTGTAATCAGCATTTTCCTAATTTAGTCATATCGGATGTGATGATGCCTAAAATTGACGGATTTGAGCTTTGTGCTATCCTGAAAAAGAACCTGCAAACCTGCTTTATCCCTGTGATATTGCTCACGGCGAAATCGCAAGTAGAGTCGCAAATAGAAGGAATTGAGTTAGGAGCTGATGCCTACCTTACGAAACCTTTTGATGTGAAACTGCTCAAAACCAATGTGCGCAACTTGCTCAACAAGAGCAAACAACACGCTCCTATTGAGAATATCCGTCAGAAAGTGATTGATAAAAAACAACAAGAACAGTTAGACAAGCTCACTCACTTGGTAGTGACCAATATGCAAAACCCACATTTCTCGGTAGATAACCTCTGCCTTGAACTCGGTATGAACCGCACTAAGTTGTACAGCTTTGTCAAACAAGCTACAGAGCTTACCTTGGCGAACTACATTCGCAAAATACGCTTAGACAAAGCTGCCGAACTGCTCAAAACTACTGATAAACTCATCAGTGAAGTGTGCTACGAAGTGGGAATCGATAGTCCGTCGTATTTTACAAGAGCTTTTAAAGAACAATTTGGGGTATCACCCTCAGAATTTATCTCAGGTAAGAGATAAAGCCAGCGAGGGCTCACAGCTAAGTATATGAGTAAAGCTAACGGCTAATAATACAAATAAGTTTTAAGAAATAATCAATAACTAATTTTACAGTACATTATCACTTTTTCGGATTGTCCCCCTTCGGGGGGTCGGGGGCAACTAACACCTAAAAACATACAAATGAAAAGAATATTTGCTTTTATTACTTTGTGCAGTTCGCTATGGGCGAGTGCACAACAGCCCACTGAAATCACCCTACTACCCAATGAACAATGGTGGGGTGGCTTTACGGGCGTAGGCAAAGAAATGCCTTACCAACCATCGGAGCGCATTTACAACTTGCGCACCGAGAATTTTAACAATCAATCGGTGCCCTTTCTGTACTCTAATCAAGGGCGTTACATCACTTCGGAGGCTCCTTTTGCTTACCAATTTAAAGAAGGAAAGATACTTATCACGCCTTCACGGGCTGAGGTGAGTTGCCACACAGCAGGCTCTACCCTTAAAAGTGCCTATCAGGCAGTGAGTAAACAATACTTTCCGCCTTCTGGGGTAATCCCCCCCGAAGTGTTCTTTACCAAACCGCAATACAACACTTGGATAGAACTTATTTACAATCAGAACGAAAAGGACGTTTTAGCCTACGCCAAAGCTATTCTGGACAACGGAATGCCAACGGGAGTAATAATGATTGATGACAACTGGCAAAAAGACTATGGTGTATGGCAATTCCGCCCCGATAAGTTCCCTACACCTAAGGAAATGATAAACCAGCTCCACCAAATGGGCTTCAAAGTGATGGTATGGGTATGCCCATTTGTATCGCCCGATAGCCAAGAATACCGCTTTTTGCGTGACAAAGGCTATTTAGTGAAGAAAAAAGGAGCTGACACCCCTGCTATCCTCGATTGGTGGAATGGGCTCAGCGCTTGCTACGACCTCAGCAATCCCGAAGCTTTTGCCTACTTTGTGAATATGCTTAAAGACCTACAAAAAGAATACGGCATCGATGGATTTAAGTTTGATGGAGGTGACCCAGAGCGTTATTTGGCGGAAGATATAGAGGTTTTCGACCAAAAATCTTACGATACCGAGCAGACCTACCTCTGGGGTAAATTAGGCTTAGAATTCCCCTACAACGAGTTCCGTGCTTGCTGGAAATTAGGCGGACAAGCTTTGGTACAGCGTTTGGGGGACAAAAGCTACTCTTGGGACGGTGTAGCCCGTTTAGTCCCCGATATGATAGCCGCAGGACTCAACGGTTATGCATTTGCCTGCCCCGATATGATAGGCGGAGGGGAATATGGTAGTTTCTTGAATGTAGACCCTACTAAGTTCAATCAGAAGCTCATCGTGCGCTCTTGCCAAATACATTCGATGATGCCTATGATGCAATTCTCAGTAGCACCTTGGCGCATTCTCTCGAAAGAGAATTTGGCTATCTGTATCAAATACGCCAAATGGCACGAACAATTAGGCGACTATATCATAGCCGAAGCTAAAAAATCGGCACAAACAGGAGAACCTATTGTGCGCAGTATGGAGTATGCTTTTCCTCATCAGGGTTTCGCTAATTGCAAAGACCAATATATGCTAGGTGATAAGTATTTAATAGCCCCTGTAATGACCGAAAGCGATATTCGCACGGTAAAACTCCCCAAAGGCACTTGGCAAGACGAACAAGGCAAGAAGTACAAAGGATGTAAAGAATACACCCTAAAAGTACCTTTGGAGCGATTGCCTTATTTTGTAAAGATTAAGTAATAAATTATAATAGCGTTTTGATAACCAGTGTAAGGGCGTTTTGCAAACGCCCTTACAAAAGAAAACCTTATTAAAAATTCAATAATATGAAAAAATGCTTTTTAACGTTATGCGCTTTATTAGCAGTGTCTATCTCTTGCCAAAGCAAAGAAGATGACGTTAACAATGGAGGAGGTACACAGTCACCTACTACTCAATCGCAAACTACCCAACCCTTACCCCCTAATACCCAACTCACTCAAATAGTGAATTACCAGCCTACTAATGAAATATTCTTAAACCCCGAAAGAGGTTTTTTAACACACCAAGATCAAAAAAGTGATAGCTGGCAATTAAATGCCAATTGGGTAAAAGAAAAAAGAGAAAAAGAGGGACTTAGCCTTGTACTCACCATCTATTATATGAATGAGTTTCGCGAGCAACCTATTTCAGAAAGCTTTCTAAATCGCATTCGCAATAATATGCGTGCTATTCGCGAAGGAGGTAGCAAGGTTGTGTTGCGCTTTGCCTATTCGTACGATCAAAACGACTACAACAATGGCAAAGGAGACGCTTCTTGGCAGTGGACAGAAAAACATCTCAATCAATTAGCCCCTATCATCAAAGAAAATGCTGATATTATAGCCGTGTGGGAATCTGGTTTTGTAGGGGTGTGGGGTGAATGGTATTACACGAATCACTACACCTTTGAGCCTGCTAATAACGCCCAAGCGTATGAACCGCGCAAGAAGGTATTAGCCAAAGAGTTGAGCATTTTACCTAAGGATAGAATGGTAAGTGTGCGTTACCCAAAAGCCAAACTCTACACTCAAAATATAGGCGTAGGGAATGCTCTAACGGCTCAAACAGCTTTTACCGGTAGTGACCTTTCTCGTATAGGTTTTCACAACGATTGTTTCCTCGCCGATGACGACGATACAGGCACCTACCACCACATACAAGAGCATCGCAAATATGTAGCCAATGAAACTCAATACGTAGTAATGGGGGGCGAAACTTGCCGTCCGGCATCAGGCTACTCTTCTTATGCCGAGTGTAGTAACGCCCTAAAAGATATGGCTACCTACCATTGGAGCTACCTCAACCAAGACTATTATGAAGGGATTCTAAACCTTTGGAAAAACAAGTGTATGGACGAAATCAAAAGACGTCTCGGCTATCGCTTTGTGCTTACTGAGGGAAAATTCAATGAAAATATCAAAGTAGGAGGAAAATTACAACTGCAATTGAAGATTAAAAATGAAGGTTTTGCAGCACCTTTTAATCCGCGTGATGTACAGATAATCCTTACAAAGAAAGGAACTGGCGAAAAACATATTTTCAAAGTAAATACTGACCCTCGCCGATGGGCAGCAGGCAGCACTACCGAAGTAGGTACAGAGATAAGTCTTCCTAAAAATCTTACCGCAGGAGAATACAACGTATATCTCAACCTCCCCGACCCCTACAAGAGTCTATCTTCTCGCCCCGAGTATAGTATCCGTTTAGCTAATAAAGAAGTATGGGAACCCTCAACAGGTTACAACAAGATTCACTCAATAAAGATTAAGAATTAGAAATTAGCAGTTAGAAATTAATAATTAGTCGTCAAACAAATCAGATTACTTCGGTTTGTTTGACGACTAATTTTCCAATCACCAAATTGGTTAATTGACAAATTATTTATACCTTTGCCCAAAAATAAGAACAATAATGAAAAAAATAATCACATTTTTTGCTATAACTACAACTTTTAGCTCTTGTAGTTTCTTTTCTAATGCAGCCAAAGAAGCTGCCAATACTACCGAAGAAATCGCTAATAAAACCGCTACTAAAGCAGGCGAAATCGTAGGAAGTACAGCACGTTCTTTCGGCGATGGTATAGGAGAAGGCATTGACAAATCAGGTAATTCAAGACTAAAACTTTCTGAAACTCTCACCCAACGAGGCTTAAAATTAGGTCATCACACCGTTAGTGATGAAAATGGTAACGACAATAAACTTTCTCTCTACCTCATTTTCGAAAAAGACTTTGAAGGTAGCGTAATGGTAAAAGTATTTAACAAACAAAACATAGAAATTGGGCGCGTAAAACAACAAATAAAAGGAAAAAAAGACGATGCCGCTTATTTTGACTTTGTATTCGACCCTCGTACTAATATCGACCCTAAATACACTATAATCATAGAATAAAACATTATCTCTTGCCTCTTAGCTCTTACCTAAATAAAATGAATACCATAGAACAATATAACAAAGTAATTGAACAATGCCGCAGTCTCTTTATCAATAAAATGAAAGACTATGGCAGCGCGTGGCGTATATTGCGACTCCCCTCTCTCACCGACCAAATTTTCATCAAAGCACAACGCATTCGCGGATTACAAGAAAACGCTGTACACAAAATAGACGAAGACGAAACTACCGAGTTTATAGGCATTATCAACTATGCATTAATGGCACTCATTCAAATAGATAAAGGCATTGCCTCTCAACCCGACCTCAATGTTGAGGAAGCTACAGCCCTCTACGATACCAAAGTAGTTGAAGCTCGCACCCTAATGGAAGCTAAAAACCACGATTACGGTGAAGTATGGCGTGAAATGCGTGTGAGTTCTCTCACCGATATTATCTTACAAAAACTCTTACGTGTAAAACAAATTGAAGACAACCAAGGTAAAACACTCATAAGCGAAGGTATTGCAGCTAACTATCAAGATATAGTAAATTACGCTGTATTTGCCCTCATCCACCTCAATAATTATTAATTGTTAATTGTAAATATTATGCCTACAACAGCTACAATAACAACTACACACAAAGCCAGCAACAGCAGAGGCTTAGGACTTGTAATGCCTACTAAAAAGAAGGCTACATCTAAAAAGAAAAAAACAATAGAAGAATTAGCTGAAAGAGCTCAAGCTATCATTAGCAAGTACGATATCAAACCTTTTAACAGAAAAGAATTATATGGTAATTTGTGATACAAATATCATTAGCAAACTTCTATTTCGCGATCCTGAAGTAATGAAGCAAATCAATATAATAGGACTGAAAAATGTATATATCACTCCTATTGTATACATCGAAATCGTACATTGGCTTAGTGCTTTTAGAAAATTTACTCGTGAGGACAGAAAGGAAATCAAAGCCTTTATGGACTCTCTAAAAGTACTCCATATCAATAAAAGTATTTCTGAACTTTCTATTGATGTTATCAAAAAGGATAATAGTCTTGAATTCCCCGATATTTTTATCGGTGCAACAGGAGTATATTACAACTTGCCTGTATACACCCACAACCTTAAACACTTTAAACTTATTAAAGGTATCACCTTATACAAAGAACAATGAAATCTAAAATATCTGTAATAGGCGGCGGTAGCTGGGCAACTGCCCTTATCAAAATCCTTACTGCCAATATCGACCAAGTGTGTTGGTATATGCGCAATGAACAGGCTATTGAGCACATCAAAGCAACCAAACACAACCCTAACTACCTCAGCGACGTACACTTGAACATCAACAAGCTACACCTCACTAACGATATCAACGAGGCAGTAGCTTTTAGCGATTATATTGTCTTCTCTATCCCTTCAGCTTTCTTAAGCGATGAATTAGAAAAACTCACCGAACCGCTATCTAATAAAAATATTTTTTCTGCTATCAAAGGTATCGAACCTAAAAGCGGACTCATAGTAGGTGATTATTTCAATAAAATACATCACGTACCTTATGCTCAGATAGGAGTTATAGCAGGCCCTTGTCACGCCGAAGAGGTAGCCCTCGAACGCTTATCATACCTCACAATCGCTTGTCTCGATGAGGAAAAAGCACGCTTTATGGCTGAAGCTATGAAACGCCATTATGTGAAAACCAAAATATCCGACGATGTGGTAGGTATTGAATACGCTGCTATGCTCAAAAATATCTATGCCCTTGCTGCGGGTATTGCACACGGTTTGGGCTATGGCGATAACTTCCAAAGTGTACTGATGAGCAACGCCATTCGCGAGATGCGACGTTATATCAAGCATATTTACAAAATCAAACGCAATATCAACAACTCTGCTTATCTCGGTGATTTACTCGTAACTGCCTACTCGCTTTTCAGTCGCAATCGTATGTTTGGCACGATGATAGGCAAAGGCTATACCGTAAAGAGTACAATGGCTGAAATGAATATGGTAGCCGAAGGTTATTACGCCACCAAAAGCGCTTATCTCATCAACAAAAATCAAGAAAAACCAAGCCGTACCCCCATACTCAATGCCGTCTACAAAGTGCTCTACGAAGGCAAAAGAGCGAGTATAGTGTTCTCAGAACTCACCGGAGAATTGGATTAGATAAATAGGTAAGAAGTAATGAAAAATGAAACTTATACACAATATAGTGAAGCGCAACTCAACAAAATAGGGAACACAGCAATCTATTTGAGTGAAAGAATACAACATTTATCAAAAACAAAATTTTTGAAGTTGTTGTATATTTTAGATGAGCTCTCTATCAAACAATCGGGAATTCCTTTCTTTAATTTGGATTATAAAGTATGGAAGTTCGGTCCCGTAGCCGAACCTATATTTATTGATTTATCATCAGAAATGACTCTGCTATCCCCTTTTATAAAATCCGATAAAAACGGATATCTTTCTGCTAAAAAATCATTCAACGACGATGAATTTTCTGATAATGATATAAATTTATTAGACGAAGTGATAGAGCGTTTTGGAAATCAATCTGCTAAACAATTAGTTACTTACACACATAATGAAGACTCGCTATGGAACAAAACTGCTAAAGAGCATAATGTTTTAGCTCTTTTAGAAAATGAAATGATTAACAGTACCAATCTTTATCTCAATTTAGCCGATTTGGTAGCAAACGACCCACGCAAAAAAGCTATTTATGAAGATTATATCGAACAGTTTTAAAAATGTTTACCGAAAGAACCATTATATATTTTACTCCTTTTTATTTTAAAAATGGTAATAAAGCTAAGAATAAATATTTCGTAGTATTAAAAAATATCAACAACAAAAGTATTCTTGCCTCTTTGCCTACAAGTAAGGATTACATCCCCGAAAAATTAATAATTGAACACGGTTGTATAGAATGTGAAAGTAGTAATTTCAATTGTTTTGTACTTTCTACTTCTACTGAAATTACTGAAGATGGAAAGCATTTTAGCGTACCAACTTTTCTATACGGACATCTATTAGACGAATACACTACTGATTTGTTAGAAGATTTATATCCTAACGAAACAAGTGATTATAAAATATGGGGAAAAATGAAAGTATCTTTATTCAATGAATTGATTGAATGTTTAAGAAACTCTAAATCAGTAAAAAGAAAATATAAAAAACTACTCCCATAATATTTGCTAATTAACTAATTTGCTAATTAACTTTATGTTCACAGGAATTATAGAAGAAATAGGTAAAATCGTACGAATAGAACGCAAACAAGCGAATCTGCATTTATACGTAAAAAGTTCGTTTACTAATGAACTAAAAATAGACCAAAGTGTTGCCCACAATGGGGTATGCCTCACCGTAGTAGCTATCGACGGCGATGTATACCAAGTAACTGCCATTGCCGAAACCCTTGCCAAAACCCACTTGGGCAGTTTGCAAGTAGGTGATGCAGTAAACTTAGAGCGCGGTATGCTCCTCAACACCCGTTTAGATGGACATATCGTACAAGGTCACATCGACCAAACAGGCACTTGTATTGCTATCCAAGAAGAAGCCGGTAGCACCCGTTTTACTTTTCAGTACGACCCTTCCACGGGTAATGTAGTGATTGAAAAAGGCTCTATCACTGTGAATGGCGTAAGCCTCACAGTAGTCGATGCCACTCGTGATAGTTTTAGCGTAGCAGTAATCCCTTATACTTTAGCGCATACCAATCTACAACATTTACAAATAGGTAGCATTGTAAATTTAGAATTCGATGTAATTGGTAAATATGTCGCCCGACTTATGCAACGATAAAATATAGATTTTGCCAGAGTTCAAAGACTTTGGCAATTTTTTTAGGTAAAAAATTTGGTTTATAAAATAAACTTAATTATCTTTGCCCCGTATTTGAACGTAAAAACCTTTTAATGTTATGGAATTACAGCCTTCCGATAGCTTGAAAATCATTCAAGAGATTATCCAGCAACGCAAACAAAAGTATGAAGCCAATGGCTTTTTCTTGCTCTTTTGGGGCGCACTCATCGCACTGTCAGGAATAGTGCAGTTTACAATGCTCATCAGCAATTTTTACCCTAAACAATCGGGAATGGTATGGGCAGTATTGATGCCTTTAGGCTTTGTAATTAATTTTGGAATCCTCTTGAGAAATAGAGGAGAACAGCGCAAAGCTTTTCTTTCTGCCGATTGGCTCGACTGGGCGTGGTGTGTGGCAGGAATAGTGGCATTGCTCAGTTTTTGTATGCCTTTTAGCTTGTGGAATCATTACGAAATTGCCTTGTTAACGATCTATTTTCCTTTTGCTTTTGTAGCTTTGGCAGTTGCCTTACATTTGAAAATGCGCCTTTGGGTCGCTACTTCACTCATTGCCATCGTAATTATCTATACCGTTTTGTATTGTCAATATGGTGTGTATCTACCTTTACTCTCATCGGTATTAGCGTGTTTACTGTTTTTAATTCCTGGTGTTCAACTCTATATTCACTATAAAAAGCAACAAAATGTTTAGCGAACTTGACCCCATTTTGCACTCACAACTCCGCTTGGCAATAGTCTCTTTGTTAATATCAGAAGAAAAAGCTGATTTTGTGCGCATCAAAGAGGTTACTAAAGCTACATCGGGAAATATATCGGTGCAAATACAAAAGTTAGAAGCTGTAGGATATGTTACAGTAACTAAATCCATTAAGGACAATTACCCAAACACCGAACTTCAACTCACGCATAAAGGGTTGCTTGCCTTTGAAAACTATGTAGAAGCCTTAAAAAGTTATCTCAAACTCTAAAAAATAACGAATATGATGAAGTATTTTAATTTGTATTTAATGTGTTGGCTATTGTTCAGCGGCATAGCTACAGCACAAAGTACGGATGCACAAGTCGCCTCCGTTTTAGCCACTGCTCACCAACAAAAGAGCGAGCAGCCTTTGCGTGACTTTTACGAAAAGAACGAAAAGCAACTTTCCGATTATTGGAAAGCCTATCTTTTGTATCGCAAAGCTTCTATGTTAGGCACTTATGGAAATGTAAAGAATGAGGCTCTTCGCCTTCTTGGCAAAGCCGATATAGAGAAAGCTGTTCAGTTATTGGAAAAGAAAACCGATAAAGATGCTGAGGACTGGGTGCTTTTAGCTCTCTGTGAAAGTTATGCTTTAAATTTTGTAGCTCCTAATGCCAATATGTACCAAAAAGCAATGAAAATTAACGATGATTTAGACGAAGCGCTATCGATAGACAAAGCTAATCCGCGGTATTTTTTAGTGAAGGGTATACAAGATATGCACACTCCCGAAATGTATGGTGGGCAACGCAAAACCGAAAATTATTTCCTGCAAGCCATCGCCCTATTCAGCAAAACACCTAAGGATAGTCCCGTGAGTTGGGGTTATGAGGACACCTATCAACTATTAGTGAGTTTCTATCTGAAGAAAGGTGAAAAGGAAAAAGCTAAAGAAACTGCTAACAAGGGGGCTACTCTTTTCCCTCAGAATCAGTTCTTCCAGAAGATTTTATAAGTCTCTCCCATAACAACGCACGCACTTCTTCTCGTAGAATCTCTTTATCGTCAAGGGTTTTGCCTTGGGTAGAAATAGGCGGTAGTACATCCACTCGCATTGTGCCTATACTGCCTGCAAAAAAGCGGAAAGGAAAGCGCTTTTTAGTGTCGTAAAACACCATTGGCACTATGGGTATTTGGCACTGTATAGCAATGCGAAAAGCCCCGTCCTTAAAACTATCGAGTACAATGCTCTCATCATCGGGTACGCCCCCTTCAGGGAAAATACAAATACTCAAACCTGCCTCTATGCGCTCCATCGCTTGGGCGTAGACCTCCCTCCTACTCTGCGGACTCTTTCTATCTACCATTATAGCCACCCGCTTGTAGAAATAACCAAATAAGGGTAATTTAGAGAGCTCTTTCTTCCCTACAAACACAAAGGGGTTTTTACTGCAATAGAGCATCAGCATTATGTCCATCATACTGTAGTGATTGGCAATCAACATATAGCTATGGTGATCGTTAGGCACCGTGTACTCGCGTTTTACTTTAGGAAAGAAGCCCATACCGTACAATATAGGGGTTGCCCAGAGATGTCGCATTACCCAATACAAAGCGCGATACCACCTTTTATGAGCAGTAAGAACGAGCAATAGGGGCAAAAGGAGTAGTATAATAGAGGCTACAAGTACATAAAACCAAGATTTCCAAAGTAGCCAAAAAGTGTATTTCAAAAATTTCATTTTTCTTATCTTCAGGGGGCAAAGATAACGCAAATATTTATAAACAACAATTTATAAAAAAGGCTATCCGTTTATTTTCGGACAGCCTTTTCTAATTTTATTCTACTTTTTAGTTTACTAAACAGCAACAACTAAGGTTTTGAAGTTAGTAACCTTGGTTCTGCTTCATATTGCCATTAGCTCCCATTTCGTCATCTGGAATAGGAAATGAGTATTTATAGCTTCCATAGGTTACTGTTCCATAAGTTTGTAAAGCATCATCTACAAGAGGCATATCTTGTTTATTTCGTGCAATATCATAAAAACGGAAGCCTTCACCTGCAAACTCTTTTCGTCTTTCTAACAAAATATTCTCAAGAGTTGCCGATGTATAAGCGGTTGCACCTCGTTTTGCAGGTATTAAATTCAGCTGAGCAAGGGCATTTGCAGTATCACCTAAACGGAAAAGAGCTTCGGCATAAGTGAGCACCACTTCTTCATAACGAATAACAGGTATATCTTGTGAACCTATGATATCAGTTTGTTTTCGCATTCTGTAAGTTTTACCAGCTTTTACTTCGGAAAAAAGAGCTTTTCTAACATCTCCTGTTTCGTATTTTGAATACAAATCGTTGAGCATTACCACATCTCCATAAGTCCCAAAATAAATATTTCCTAAACTATTATTACCTGTATTATCACTATCGTTATTAGCAATAGAAAAAATTTGATTTTTAGTATTATCAGTAGTAAAAGTCTTTGCAAAATCGTTAGCATCTGCAATATCCAAGCGAGAACCTTTGTGATCAATTACGTACTTAGCAGCATCACGAGCAATTGCCCAATCTTCAAAGAAAAGAGCTACACGCGCTTTGATAGCGTAGGCTGCAAAAGTAGTAATGTAGTGAGCAGAAGCGTCATCTTTGCTTGCTGATAAATTGCTAATAGCTGCGTTTAGGTCTTCCATTATAAGTTCATAAGTACGCTGAACCGTTTCACGAGCTGGATAAATGGCTTTTCCAAATACTTTTGTATAAGGAACACCTAATGCTTTTGTTCTGTCAGACTGTTGGTATTGTTGACCATAAAGTTTCAGCAAGTCAAAATGAGCTAAAGCACGAATGGCATAAGCTTCCCCTAAATAATGATTCAGCGTAGTAACATCCCCCGTGATTTTTGCTCTATCAGCATTAATAACTACGTTGGTGGATACTATTGTTTGATTGATACGCTTCCAAGCAGTAGAAGGGTCGTTCTCTGTTTTAGTCATAGCCATTTTAGCAACCGTAACAAAACGGTTTGAATTTGCATCGGAGTATGCATTATCGGAACGCACTTCTCCAAAAATAATCACATCTCTTCCGTAGTACTCTCTTGAACTCATATGATTATACGCTGAGTTTAAAACACTTCTAACGTCTTCTACAGAATTGATACTTCCCCCTAACTCTTTATCTTGCTCCAATGTAGGGTCTAAGTCGGCACAGCTTGTAGCTAACAAAGCTGTGCTAAATAGTGTGTATATAACTTTTTTCATTTTGTTTAGAATTTTAAATTAACACCAAATACTACAGATTTTACAGGTGGTGCTGTAAGGGTAGTATATCCCATTGTATTGCCTTTATTACCCACTTCAGGATCAAGTTTTAGACCGCTGTCTTTCACCCAAGTATAAAGATTAGTTCCTCTAAGGGTAAAGGTAACTCCATCAAAACCTGTTCCTTCTAAGTATTTAGAAGGCACTTCATAGCCCAATGTAATGTCTTTCAAGCGTGCAAAAGTACCATCGTATAAGTGACGAGAAGAAACATCGTGGAAATTATCAGCGCCTGAATAGGTTATTTTTGGCACATCGGTTACATCTCCTGCTTTTTGCCAAGCGTTTAATAACTCGGCATCTCCATTATAATTTACTGTTGTAAAATTATTGGTTCTCAAATAGAATTGAGCAAATCGTTCGTATACTTTATGCCCTCCTGTAAAATAAACAGTAGCATCTAAAAATACCCCTTTGTATTGAAGGTGAGTAGACAGACCTCCTGAATATTTTGGAATGGCAATACCTTGGAATCTTCGCTCTGCGAGGTTATAGTCTGATGTTTTCTTGCCATCTTTGGCATACCACTCAGGAGCCCCTGTAGTTACATTGACACCTGCCCAAGTTGGCATATACCAATAAGCATACGTTTCTCCCACTTTGGTTTGTTTGTATGCACTCCCTGCTGTTGGGTCTACATCGGCGCCTGTACCGTCTTTTGCCAATTCTTCTACCCTGTTTTTAACTGTTGCTATATTAGCCGACAAGTTCCAAGTGAAGTTTTTATTACGGATAATATCAACCCCTAATGAAGCCTCAATACCCTTATTACTCATTGCTCCTGTATTAATAGCTTGTTCTTCAAAACCTGTAGTTCTTGACAAAGGCACGTTTAGCAACAAATCATAAGTATATTTATCGTAATATGCAACAGAGCCTCTTAAGCGCTGGTTAAATAGTGCAAAATTGAGCCCTACATCAAAAGTACGGTTTTTCTCCCAAGTAAGGTCGTCATTTCCTAATGTTTTGGGGTAGGCAGCTCCATTTTCAGCATAATCAGCATCATAGGCTAAAAGTACTTGGTATTGGTTTAAATCTACCCCAGAGTTCCCTGTAAGCCCATAAGAAGCTCTTAATTTTAACTCGTTAAAAACTTTCCCAAGGGCCTCAAACTCTTTATGAAGGTTGTAAGCAAGACCTAATGACCAGAAATTCCCGTAGCGATTTCCTTTTGCAAAACGAGAGGATCCTTCTCTACGAATACTTGCGTCAAGAATATATTTTTCGGCATAAGAATAGTTAAGCATTCCTAACAACGATACATTCGCCCAATCTTCAAAAGTAGAATATACTTTTTTTTCTTTTGTTACAGAAACGAGATTGGTTAAACCATCAGCGGCTATATTAGAACCATAACCTTCTAAATAATTCTTTTTGTACTTTTGATATTCATAAAGTGCTGTAAGACCAAATTTATGTTTCTCGGCTACATTGAAATTATACGATAAGGTATTTTGATATACCCAAGTAGCGTGGTGAGTCATTATACGTTGTGAAGACCCATTTTGTTTATCATCATCACTGTGTATTCTGTTTCTATAGCTTTTATAATCTGATGAAATGTAATCTACATTGGCACGAGTAGAGAATACTAAATTTTTAAGCAGTTCGTAATCTACTTTAAAGTTCACCAATCCTCTTAGGGTATTGTTCTTTACTATATCGTGTTCTTGTAGATACAAGTAATTGTACAATCCTGTATACCTATTAAATGTGGTAACATTATACGACCCATCGGCATTATAAGGATTTGCCCAAGGCGACATCATTACTTTTGCTAGATAAGGATTCGTAAAAAAAGCTGATTGCTCAGCAATAGGATTTTGAGATACCCAAGAGCCATTTACTGAAGCCTCTAACTTCAATTTATCATTCAAATCTCTGTTGATTTTTATCACTCCGGATACACGTTTAAAAGGGTCTGATACTTTTACAGTAGGTTCTGTTCTGTTATACCCCAAGGATACATAGTAAGTTCCTTTTTCATCTCCTCCAGAGGCCGATATATCGGCAGAAGTCATTACAGCATTTTTGTTTTTTATAAGTTCTGACCAATTGTTGTTATTTAATGCACTATTAAAGTTTTCTGCTCCGTTAAGTCTCAAACCATTGGTGTGGGCAAAATCAATTGCGTTGTCGTAAGTTACACCTCTGTTTGCAAATTGGTTTGCCAATCCTTGTTTTAACAAATGATAGCGTTGGTCACCCGTAAGAGGAGACCTTTTAAAATACGCATCGTTTTGAAAACCCACTGAGGTATTTACATTAAACTTTGTCTTTCCTCTTTTACCAGATTTGGTTGTAATAACAATAACCCCATTAGAGCCTCTCGCCCCATAAAGAGCTGTAGCAGCAGCATCCTTGAGCACTGTTAAACTTTCTATATCTTCGTTGTTAATACTTGCAAGGGTTGACATTGAAGAAAATGTATCTTTATCCTCTGTTAAGTTTTCTGTGATTACTGGCACACCATCTATCACATAAAGAGGTTTATTGCTACTATTCATAGATCCAACTCCGCGAATCATCACGGTTTGTTCTGCTCCTGGTGTTCCTGAAGCAGCGTTAATTACCACTCCTGGAGTTTTCCCTTGCAGAGCTTGGTCTACAGAAATAGCCGAAGGTGTACTTATATCTTTACTTGATAACTGTACAGTATTTCCTGTGGATTCGGCTGCTTTCTTTTTAACAACACCCAAAACCACTACTTCGCCGATCTCTACTGCTTCTTCTTGCAGTACTACATCAATACGACTTGAAGTACCAACTTTGTGACTTTGGGTTTTCATTCCTAAAAATGAGAACTCTAAAGTCTTACCTGGCGCTGCCTTGATACTGTAACGACCTTCCATGTCAGTTTCGGTACCGTGGTTTTCTCCTTTTACTACTACGGCTACACCCAACATTTCTAATCCGTTGGCATCACGCACCGTTCCTGTAATCGTCCTTTCTTGTGCAGTAGCGACTGCTGAAAAGAAAAGAACGAATAAAAACACGTAAAATAGTTTTTTCTTCATCGCTATTAATTTTATAGTTTAACACCGCAAAGTTATAGAATAATTTTACAAGAATCCAAATACTATCAGATTTTTTTTCTACAGACTTAAATACTTCTCAGTGAAACTATTTTTTTGAACAAATCGCAATATTTCAGTTAAGAATTTATCATATTCTCAATAAAATAGACTTTTTAATAAAAATATCTCATTTTTCATCTTAATTTTTTACCTATATTACAACATTGCTAAAAATTGTATTAAGTATCTTATTTTCAATAATATAAATAACATATATACTGTTATAAGTATTTTTTATAACCAAGAAAATCAATACTCTTTTCTTCAAATTTTAACTATATTTAACATCTGAATAAACGTAAAAAATCTCTCGTTGCAAAGCTATTTTACAACGAGAGACCTGTATTTTATTGAAAATAATTCGTTAAAAAACGAAATCTATTATGAAAATCCTAACCATAATCCCCAAGGAATTCTGGAAAGTAATAGCACTAAAGCTATACCGTAGAACAAGGCTATTTTGCCAAACATCTGGCGCACCTCAGTCTGCTTTTTGAGTTTTACCCAACCAACGGTGATGAGCACTATGGCAATGATATTCATCAAAGGGTGTTCTAACAACAGAAGGCGCAATAAGGAGTCTTTCATCACTACTTTAGCCCCCTCACCCCACATCTGCAAACGAGGCGTTGTTACATATAGTAACAAACCTAATAACATTTGTATATGTGAGAAAACAAGTGCAAACAAACTTAAACGGAGGTCTTTTACCTCAAAGTATTTTTTATTCTTGAAATAACCGATAAGTGCATTAACTACCGCCGCAATAAGCACAGCTAATACTATATAGGCAGTGAATGAGTGTAATTGTTTAATTAGTTGATACATAAAGCTTTCTTTTAAATTTAGGGCGCAAAAATACAAATCTTTTCCAAATATAGTGATATATTGGTCTATTTTTTGTAATTTTGCGCTGAAATACAGTGATTAGCAGCTTTTTGCTTTTCACTCTTAAATTTTCACTATAATGACAGACCAAGTATTTGCCCTACACGTGGCAACCCGCAACAATCTTTTAACTTATTTGGAGAACCTAACTCCTGAACAATTAGCGCAAATCCCTAATGGATTTCACAATAATATCTGGTGGAACATCGCTCACTGCGTGGCACAACAACAAATACTCTGCTACAAACTATCAGGACTCAATTTCGTTGTACCCGAAACTTTTGTAGATACTTATAAAAAAGGCACTTATCCCGATGGGCATATCCCTACCGCTGACGAAATTCAAGAATTGCGCAGTCTGCTCATCAGTACCCAAAAACAACTACAAGCCGACTACGAGCGCGGAGTATTCTCTAACTTTACCCCTTATACTACCAGCTATGGCTATGCGCTCACTTGTATAGAAGATGCAATACATTTCAACAACACTCACGAGGGTATGCACCTTGGGGTGGTAATTGCTTTAAACTACTTTGCTAAATGATAGAAGATAAAACGCCACACCGCACCTCATTAGCCGATTTGGGTGAATTTGGACTCATCGACCGCCTGACGAAGGGATTTGAAATCCACAATCCTTCCACTCTTAAAGGCGTAGGTGACGATGCCGCGGTAATGGATTTTAAAGATAAAAAAACAGTTGTCTCTACCGACCTGCTCATTGAGGGGGTTCATTTCGACCTCAGTTATGTACCGCTGAAACACTTGGGTTACAAAGCGGTATCGGTGAATGTATCCGATATTTATGCAATGAACGCAACGGCTACCCAAATAACGGTATCGATAGCAGTATCTAATCGCTTTCCGTTGGAAGCCTTAGAAGAACTCTATGCGGGCATTCGCTTAGCGTGTGATCGTTACAAAGTGGACTTGGTAGGGGGCGACACGACTTCCTCTACACGCGGACTCATCATCTCGGTAACGGCAATAGGCGAAGCTAATGAAGAGGACTTGGTATACCGCAACGGGGCACATCCTAACGACCTTATAGTGCTCACAGGCGATATAGGGGGCGCCTATATGGGCTTGCAGATATTGGAGCGCGAAAAAGCTGTTTTTCAGGTAAATCCAAACTCTCAACCCGATATAGAGATGTATTCTTATATTTTGGAACGCCAGCTCAAACCCGAAGCCCGCAAGGACATTCCGCCACTGCTCAAACAATTGGGTGTAAAACCTACTGCGATGATGGATGTGAGCGATGGCTTATCGTCAGAGCTCTTGCACATTTGTAAACAATCGGGGGTAGGTTGTAGGTTATATGAAGATAAAATACCGCTTGACCCACAAGTGATTAGCACTTGTGAGGAGTTCAATTTAGATAGCACTACCATAGCCCTAAGTGGCGGTGAAGACTACGAACTGCTCTTTACTATTGCTCAAGCCGATTACGACAAAATTAAAGGCAACCCCAATTTTAGCGTAATAGGTTACATTACTGATAAAGGGGAAGGCGTAAACCTCGTCACTCGTGCAGGACAGTTCATCCCAATCATAGCGAGAGGGTGGAACGCTTTGAGTAATGAATAATGATTAATGGTTGATGAATAAAAAGATAGATATAAAAATAGATAAAAGTCTTGATAAATTTAAAGGGAAAGTACTTTTCCCAAAGAAATTAGCACTTGCTGAAGAACTCTTACAACGTGCTAAGTTTCCTACGGAATTAAAAGAGAAATTAAACATATCATAAAAGAACTATTATGAAAAGAAGAGCATTTTTTAAAAATGGGGCTTTAGCAGCTTTAGGAGGCTTAGTATTGCCTTCCTTTGATTTACAAGCGCAAACCCTTGGGGAAACCCATAAAAACAAACGCACTAAAAACATCATCTTTATGGTGAGTGACGGTATGAGTTTCGGCACTTTGGTAATGGCTGACTTGTACCTCAAACGCAAATTCGGTCGTCCTTCTCATTGGATGGGGCTATACGAACAGAACCTCGCTCAACGCGCCGTAATGGATATGGCATCGGCGAGTTCGGTAGTAACCGATTCATCGGCAGCAAGTTCGTCTTGGGGCGGTGGCGTACGTGTAAAGAACGGTAGCCTAAATATCAGTCCGGATGGCAAAGAGAATATGCCTATCTTGCAAAAGTTCAAAAAAGCAGGTAAGAAAGTGGGTTGTGTCACTACCGTAATGGTAAACCACGCCACTCCGGCAGGCTTCTGTACGTGGAGCAAAAGCCGTAATGCTATGGACGAGATTGCCCTCAACTACACCGAATTAGGTTTTGATGTGATGCTGGGGGGCGGTAGCAAATACTTCGATCCTGCCCACCGCAAAGATAAAAAAGACCTTTTTGACACTTTGAAGAAAAAAGGCTATACAGTAGCTCGCACTCGCAGTGAAATGCAGAAAGCGCCTACTAACAAACCTCTCTATGGACTCTTTGCTGAAGATGCCCTCCCCTACTCTATCGATCGCGCTCAAAGCAGTGAAGAACAAGCTAAATCACCTACCCTTGCCGAGATGACCGCCAAGGCTATCGACCAGCTCAAAAATCACCCTAACGGCTTTGTAATACAAGTCGAAGGTGGTAAAGTAGACTGGGCTGCACACGCTAACGATATAGGAGCTTTGCTCTACGACCAAGTTGCTTTTGACGAGGCTATAGGGGTAGCACTCGACTTTGCTAAAGCTGACGGCAACACTCTTGTGGTGCTTACTTCCGACCACGGTAATGCTAACCCTGGACTCATCTACGGCAAAGATTGTAACGACAATTTTGACAGATTGCAAAACTTCACCCATTCTAACGATTGGATTTTACAACAAATCAACTCTAACGACTCGGTAGCCAAAGTGCGTGAGCACGTTGCTCAATACTGCGGTGGAATGAACATCAGTGAGGAACAAGCTAAAGAACTCTTAGGTTATTACGCTAAAACCGAAAGAAAAGAAGACGGCTTGTACAACTACAAACACCTCCCTTACCGATTGTTTGCCGAAATACAAAAAGCTCATACTTCCGTAGGCTGGATAAGTATGGATCACTCATCCGATTACACTGAATTGGGAATGTATGGACCTGGTAGCGAACGCCTAAAACCTTTTATGCGCAATACCGATATACACAATTTCTTGTTGGAAGCAGCAGAGGTTAAAGTTTAGAAGTTAGGAAGTAGAAATTAGAGGGTGAAAAGTTTTCAGTTTCAAAAGCTCGTTACTTTTATAGGTACATTGCTCTTCATCGTGAAGTTGATAGCGTGGCATATTACCAATTCTAACGCTATTTTTTCGGACACGATGGAGAGCATTGTGAATATCATTGCCGCCTTTATGGGGCTCTATTCGCTATACCTTTGCAACAAACCTCGCGATACCGACCACCCTTACGGACACGGCAAGGTAGAGTTTATTACCGCTGGCATTGAGGGGATGCTCATCGCTATCGCTGGAGTACTCATCCTCATCGAAGCTATTTCGTCACTTATAGAGGGAATACATCTCGATAAATTAGGCTGGGGGATTGCCCTTTTTGGGTCTACCGCCATAGTGAATTACACTATGGGGTATATTTCTTACCAAAAAGGGAAAAAAGAGAACTCTTTAGTACTAATGAGTGCGGGCAAACACTTGCAATCAGATACTTTTGCCACTTCAGCTATTGTACTGAGTTTGGTGTTGGTACACTTCACCGGTTGGTTATGGCTCGACCCTCTAATTGCTATTAGCTTTGGTAGTTATATCATAGTAATAGGGTGGAAGATTGTACGTAAAGCCCTTAGTGGTATTATGGACGAGCGCGACGAAGCCCTCTTTGCCGAACTCGTAAATATATTGCAAGCTAACCGCAAAACCGAGTGGATAGACATTCACAATATGCGTATTCAGCAGTTTGGGGCTCACTTGCATATTGATGCCCATATCACTCTGCCTTACTATTATTCTTTAAAAGAAGCACATCAAGAAATGGAAAAGGTGATTCATTTATTGGTAGAAAAAGTAGATAGAACTATAGAATTCAACTTTCACTTAGACTATTGCAAGCCTTTTTCTTGCAAAATATGCGCTATCGACTGTCCCTTTAGAGAAAAACCTTTTGTACAGACTATACAGTGGGACGTGAAAAACATCGCTGGAGTAGCGAAACATAAAATAAATGATCAATAAGAAATAAACAATATGATAGTTACTTTCTTTTCGGAAAACCTATGGTTTACAGCTTTTTTTGTGTGCCTCCTTTCATTAGGAGTAACTTACTTTTCTTTGCCAAGTGTTATCTATGTCGTAAAACAAAAAAACTTGATGGATAAACCCAATGCGCGTAGCTCCCACAAAGAAAAAACTCCTACTTTAGGAGGACTTTCTTTTTTTGTAAGCTTGATTTTTACCTTGTTCTTGCTTCGTCCGTTTGATAACGATAGTGTGGGGATTAATATTCTATCAGGGGTTGGTGTATTGTTTTTCGTAGGTTTAAAGGATGACCTCACAGGTGTAAACCCCAGTACAAAAATCATAGGTCAAATCATCGCTACTCTCATTCTTTTCTTTGGCTCAGGACTTAAAATCACCACATTAAACAATTTTTTAGGTATCACTGATATTCCTTATTGGTTTTCTATACTCATCAGTTGTGCTATAGTGATGGCTATTGTCAATTCTTACAATCTGATCGATGGCATTAATGGTTCAGCAGCAATGGTAGGCATTGTGATTTTTGGAGCTTTTGCCTATGTTTTCTACGATGCCGAAATGTACTTCTACTTTCTGTTATCACTGTTGAGCATCAGTTTTCTATTGGCTTTTTTGCGTTATAACCTATCGGCTAAAAAACGGGTGTTTATGGGCGATACAGGCTCTATGATTGTAGGGTTCCTCATTGCTGTATTGGCTATCAAATACTTTTCGCTCAATACAGAGTTGTTAGAAAGTGCTGTTATCACCCCTTCCAACAAAGTGTGGGTGCTACTCTCTATCATCTTCATTCCCTTTTTTGATACTACTCGCGTATTCACCACCCGCTTGTTGCGCCACGGACAACCTTTTAAAGCCGACCGCAGTCATATCCACCACGTGATGATAGATTATATGAAATTGTCGCACTCACAAGCAAGTTTGCTGTTAGCTTTGATTAATCTCGCTGTTTTTGTAACAATTTTATTTTTTAATACAAGAATATCCCCTTTGATGCTGGGAATTTTGTTTATAGCTTTCTCTATAGTTTTAGCTATTGTTTTATTTATTGTGAATCGAGGATATCACAATCTTAAAAACAAACAAAAAATTAGACATCTTATCAATGAAATTCATAAAAAGCACTGAAATAATTTATTGTTTTAAAAAGATATAATTATGAAAATATTTTATCATAGACCAACTTGTTTATTTATTAATGTGGGCGGTATTCTTGAAAAATTGTTAGAGGAATCAAATATCTCTAAATTTTATAGAATTATCAAATATGATATTTCCAAGAAAAAAAGAACCATTTCGAGTATTGTCAATAAGCTAAAAATAGCAATTATTGTTATTGAAACTTCAAAAATCAAAGAATATCCTGATGATATCATTAGAGAAATTATTGATTTGAGGACTAAAGGTATTATTGTTTATGAAGCAGAAGAATTTTACGAAAATATCAACAAGCGTATTCCTATCGTAAAATTAGAAGCTAAAAAATATATTGGCGATGATATTTTTTCTATAAAACAAAGAATTAGACACCGATTGATCAAACGTTTTTTTGATTTATCACTTGTTTTCTTAGCTCTTCCTATAGCATTACCTTTAACTATTATAGGAGTTTTTCTTACTCTTTTAAGTTCAAAAGGAGGTGCTTTCTTTGCGCAGACACGTGTAGGAAGAGAAGGAAAAACTTTTAAAATATACAAAATCAGAACTATGGTATTAAACAATGGAGGTTTTACTCAGGCAAATGACTCACGTATTACCCCTATTGGAAAAATATTGCGCTTTACTAAAATAGATGAACTACCTCAATTATACAACGTATTGAGAGGTGATATGAGTATTATAGGCCCTCGCCCTGAAATTCCTGAATATGTAGAAAAATACGCAGAACAAATACCTTTTTTCAAACTACGCCATATGGTAAAACCAGGAGTTACAGGTTGGGCTCAAATTCATATCCCAAAAGCCACTCCTGAAGATAGTATTAAAAAATTAGAATATGATTTGTACTACATCAAGCGATATTCATTATTCCTTGATATTAAAATAGTACTTGAAACTACAAAAATTATACTTACCTTAAATAGTAACTAATTTTTTTCGTATCTTTGCGCCCTATCTCATAAGAAATGCTCAAACAGAATTTACAACTTAAACTCTCACAGAAACTCTCACCTCAGCAAATACAGCTGATGAAACTCGTGCAACTCCCCACTCTTGCCTTTGAACAGCGCGTAAAACAAGAGTTGGAAGAAAACCCCGCCTTAGAATCGGGGCGCGAAGAAGATGCCCTCGATGAGTTTCACGATGAGTTCGACAACTCTGCCGATGAATATAACGACAACGATGTAATTGATATGGACGATATCAACATCGATGAATACCTTAGTGATGACGAAATTCCCGACTATCGTTTGCACGCTAATAACTACAGCGACGACGATGAGGATCGCGATATTCCTTTCAGTGCGGAGATATCGTTCCACCAATCCCTTATCAACCAATTAAACACCTTTACCCTCTCGGATGAAGATTACCTCATCGCTGAGTTCCTCGTGGGTAGCATAGACGATACAGGCTATATACGCCGCTCTATTCAAGACCTTACCGATGACCTTGCTTTTACCCAAAATATCTATACTGAAGAGGAACACGTAGAGCAAATACGCCAACAGATTATCTTCCAATTAGACCCTGCAGGAGTAGGCGCTGCCGACCTGCAAGAGTGCTTGCTCATACAACTGCGCCGCAAAAAACAAACCCCTGCTATAGAATTGGCAATCAAAATGCTTACCGAAGCCTTTGAGGCATTCACTAAAAAGCATTATACCAAACTGCAACAGCGCTTTTTGGTAACTGAAGAACAGCTAAAAGAAGCGGTACAAGAGGTGGAACGCCTGAATCCTAAACCTGGAAGTTCCTACGTGGGCAACAATGTGCATATAGAGCAAATTATCCCCGATTTTACCGTAAAGGTGGTAGATAACGAGTTGGAACTCTCCCTCAACGGACGCAATGCTCCTGAACTACACGTTTCTAAGGAATACAGCACTATGCTCGACACTTATAAGAAGAGTAAGGAAAAGAGCAATTCACAAAAAGAAGCAGTGTTCTTTATCAAACAGAAGTTGGATTCGGCTAAGTGGTTTATAGATGCTATTCGTCAGCGACAACAAACGCTCCTCATCACAATGGATGCTATTATGGAACACCAACGCGAATACTTCCTCACAGGTGATGAACTAAAAATCAAACCGCTTATTCTCAAAGATATCGCCGACAAGGTAGGTATGGATATTTCTACCGTTTCGCGAGTAGCGAGCAGTAAATATGTAACTACCCCTTATGGCACAAAACTCATTAAAGATTTCTTTTCGGAATCTATGAAGAACGACCAAGGAGAAGATGTTTCTACCCGTGAAATCAAGCAGATATTACAACATATCATCGCTAAGGAAGACAAGAGTAAACCCCTCCCCGATGATGAATTGGCACAGCTCCTCAAAGAGAAAGGTTACCCCATTGCACGCCGCACTATCGCGAAATACCGCGAACAAATGGATATACCTGTAGCACGCCTCAGAAAAGAACTATAGTCTAATGACGAGTTACGGTGCGAGCCGCACGGGCAAAAGTGCGAGCCGCACGGGCAAATATAAAACTCCAGTATAGTGAAAGACTGTACTGGAGTTTTTGCTATATGAAAAGTAAAAAATATTTATTCTAAAGTGAAATCTACTGTGCTTTTAATGTCGCCAGAAGAGGTGCCTACTAACGCTTTAAAAGTTCCTTTTTCGGCTACCCAAGCGTGTTGGTTGGGCTCGAAGAAGGAAAGGTCTTGCTTGGTGATGTGGAAAGTTACGGTTTTGGTCTCTCCTGCCTTCAAGAATACTTTCTCAAAACCTTTGAGTTCTTTATACGGACGTAACACTGAGGCTTCTTCGTCGTGCAAATAGAGTTGTACTACTTCAGCGCCATCACGTTTGCCGGTGTTCTGTACTGTTACCGAGAAGCTGATATCGCCGTTGGTGGTTTTCTTGTCGGCGGTGAGTTTGCCGTATTTAAAAGTAGTATAGGAGAGTCCGTGACCGAAAGGAAATAGCGGTTTTATCCCTTTGGTATCGGTGTAGCGGTAGCCTACCAAAATGCCTTCGTGATAGGTAACCTCTTTATCACCTGGGTATTCACCTAAGGCTATGGCTGCATTGTCCTCCAAACGCACTGGGAAAGTGAAAGGCAATTTGCCCGAAGGGTTTACATCACCGAAGAGTACATCGGCGAGGGAGTTACCCGCTTCGGAGCCTAAATACCAATCTTGTACGATAGCGGGTACGCTTTTCACCCAAGGCATCGCCATTGCATTACCCGAAATGAGTACTACTGCCAAGTTTTTATTGGCTTTTGCCAAAGCCTCAATCACAGCATCTTGTCCGTAAGGTAAGCCATATTGTTTGCGGTCGTTACCTTCGCAATCCTGACCGTCGTGTTTGTTGAGTCCTCCTATAAAGATAACTACATCAGCTTGTTTAGCGGTTTTTACAGCTTCGGCAAGGAGTTCTTGCGCCGGACGTTTATCGGTGATGTCGTTGGCAGCAAGCCCGTCTTGGTCTTTGTAATCGTCGCTGGCATAGCCACGAGCATAGAGCACTTTGGCTGTATTGCCTACACGGTTTTTAATTCCGTCTAAGGGGAGTATCTCGTGAACGGCTTTCAGTGAGGAACTTCCTCCACCTACGGTCATCATTTTGATAGCATTCTCACCTATCACGGCTATGGTTTTCGCTTTTTTAACATCGATAGGCAATATACTTTTATCGTTTTTGAGCAATACGATACCTTCTTGCCCTATCTTGCGGGCTATAGCAAAGTGTTCTGGTGAGGCGAATGACCCAAAGGGGCGATTGGCTGCCATATTGGTGCGGAATATGAGTCGGAGGATATTGCGCACCTTTTCATTTACTACTTCTTCTTTTATTTCTCCTGATTTCAGTTTTTCGAGAAAAGGTTGAGCAAGGAAGTAATGGTCGTAAGCATTGGAGCGGTTTTCAGCCATTCCGTCAGTCCACGTACCAAATTCCATATCCAATCCGTGGAGGGCAGCGCCATCGGTGTTGTTCACTCCACCCCAATCGGATACTACGGCGCCGTCAAAACCCCATTCTTTGCGCAAGATGTCTTGCAATAGGTATTGGTTTTGGCAAGCCCATTGGTCTTTGTATTTGTTATAAGCTCCCATTATGCTCCACGCTTTTCCTTCTTGTACAGCAGCTTTGAAAGCAGGGAGGTAAATCTCATACAGGGCGCGGTCGTCTACCTTTACATTCACAGTATGACGGTTGACTTCTTGATTGTTAAGCGCATAGTGTTTCACACAAGCAGCCACGCCATTGGCTTGCACGCCTTGTACATAAGGCACGACCATTTTGGATGCCAAATAAGGGTCTTCACCCATATATTCAAAATTGCGCCCATTGAGAGGGGTACGATAGATGTTCACCCCAGGACCTAAGAGTACGTTTTTGTTGCGATAGCGGGCTTCTTCGCCTATAGCTTTTCCGTAGGCTTTGCTGAGAGCGGGATTCCACGTAGCAGCAAGGCAAGTGAGGGCAGGAAAAGCGGTACATTTATCATTTGTCCACCCCGCTTGATTCCACTCGTCCCAGAGTACTTCGGGACGTATGCCGTGAGGACCATCGGTCATCCAGTTTTCGGGGATACCCAAACGGGGCACTCCAGGTGAACTAAACTTAGACTGAGCGTGGCACATAGCTACTTTTTCCTCTAAGGTCATTCGCGAGAGGGCATCGTCTATACGCTTCTCAATGGGTTGCGAAGCGTCTAAATAAACGGGCGTTTGCTGGGCTGAGAGCGTACCTACGGCACAGCAAAGCAGTAAAGTTTTTATATTTTTCATATTGTATTGATTTGTCGATTTGTCAATTTGACTTTGTCAAAGTCCCTAGACTTTGACAAAGTATAGGGACGCTTGTTAATTGTTAATTATCAATTGTTAATTGTTATTTCTTAACTGCTGTAAGATAGGGTTTGATAATAGCTGTCCATAGTTTGTAGCCTTCGGCGTTCATATGGAGGTTGTCTTCTTTAAAGATATCGGTGCGGAGGTTGCCCGCTTCATCGTACATTACTTTGGTGATATCAATATAAGTATAGCCTTGTGCTGTGGCATTTTCCTCTAAAAGAGCATTTACCAATAGCTGGTCTTTCAGTTGGTCGGCTTTGTGTTGTGAGGGTTTTAACGACACTACAAACAAGGGGGTAGTTGGGTAGTCCTTTTTCAATCGTGCGATAAAAATACGGAAAAGGTCGAAGCATTTTACGGCATTCACGCCTTCTTTGTGGCTTCCGAGATCGTTTTCTACGTAAAGAACAATGCTTTTAGGTTTGTATCCTTGTGCGATGGTGTTATAGTTATAAATCATATCGCGCAAGGTTGCCCCTCCATAAGAACGGCGGATGAGTTTCAGCGGTGCAAAATCTTCATAGATAGTATCCCATAGATTGATAGACGAACTACCGAGGAATAGCGCGTCGCAAGAGAGGTCTTTGAGGCGTTTGTTTTCCTTTTGGTAGTAGTTAATATCTCGTTGGTAGCGAGTAATCCAAGGAGTTTCATCGGTTTGTTCAAAGGGGATTACCGTCTTGATTACGGTAGTAGGGGTTGCGGTTTGCGCTTTGGCGAATGCTACAGAAGCAATTGCGAATAGTGACAATAATATTCTTTTCATTTGTATAATTAATTATTTTTAAGCCCCCGTCCCCCCGAAGGGGGACAATCCGTAGAAGAGGAGCTATTCTACTCTATTTGATTTGACTTTGAGAAAGTTTGTAATTTCTACTTATATTTTGGGTATCAAAAAGGATACCACGCTGTTAGCAGGCACTTCATAAGAGAAATAGTGCTTGCCGGTGCTTAGGGTCAGATAGGTTGCTTCTTTCTTTTTATTCAGCAACACACAAGCCAAAGAGCCGTCGGGGTTCTCGAATGCAGTACATTGTACGTTGTCGTCGGTGGTTTTCTCAACGCCTATACGGGTCGCTCCCTGCTTGATGACTGCCGAAAGATGACTTATGACATAGTAGTGCGAATTGCGTTGCATCGTCTTATAATCGGATGTTTGGATATCGACCGCACCAAAACAAGTTTTACAACCGCCTTCACGATTAGGAGCTCCGTGCTCGTTGAGCATCAAATTCCACACCATCACCGCCTTGCAATGATTGTTGAGGGTTTTGATACCGAGCTCTTGCATATCTTCGGTGAGACGGCGTTCGAGGTTGCGACCATCGTTCCAAGTACCTATAGAGCTTTCTGTAAAGATGAGTTCTTTATTGGGATATTGGTTATGAATGTTGCTCAATTCGTTGGGATTTCCCCCATAGTTATGGTAAGCAGCCCCCGCAACGTACTGAGAGGCATCGGCATCTTTATAGATATGCAAGGGGTATTGCTGTTGTGAAGGCTTATTATCGTAGTTGTAGTTATGATCGAAGAGGTAGATTTTAACCTCAGCAAAGCCTTTGTTGCGCAGAGTTTTCCCTAAGGCGTTTTTGATAAAGGCAAGCTGCTCGTCCCATCCCATATACATAGAAGCCGAGTTGCCTCTGTTGAGAGGTTCGTTTTGTATAGTGATGGCATTGACGTTCAAGCCATTGTCTTTCATCGCTTGCAACCATTTGGCAAAATAAAGCGCATAATCCTGATAGTGAGCGGGGTTTAGCTGACCGCTTGTCCATTGGTTATGAGGTTGCAAATCGGTAAGGTTATTGACCTTCATCCAGCGTGGAGGTGTCCAAGGAGAGCCTATGATTTGCACTTTGGGGTTGATAGCGAGAATCTCTTTGAGTATAGGAATCACGTATTGTGTTTCCTCTTTGGTGAGGGCAAAATGCTCTATTCCCTTGGTATCGCAAAGGGTGTATTCACTTAGAGAAAAGTCGGAACAGCCGATGGATATACGCACAAAATTCTGTCCAAAACCTTCAGTTTCGGAGAAGGTTTCGGTGAGGAACGCCTTTCTATCGGCGGGGGACATCTGCATCAAGTTATAGCAGGTAGAACCTGTAATAGCAGCCCCGAAACCATAGATAGTTTGGAATTTTTCAGCAGGTTTTAGGGTGATACTATAAGATGTGTTAGGGTTTTTGATGAGCTTTAGGTCGGTTTGCTCTTTGTAGAATTCTTTTTGGCGATTGGCTGTAGTCAGCAATACGCTCACTTTACCTACTGATGGCTCAACAACAGGGGGAGGAGTAGGTTCCTCCCCTGTGTTGGATTTTTTCTGGCAGCTGCAAGAAGCGATGCTCCAGAGTATTACAAGTAAAAAAGACGGGAATAATTTCATTAGTAACCAGGGTTTTGAGTGAGTTTTTTATTGTTTTCTAATTCAGTTTGTGGGACAGGGTAAATGGAACTATTCTCTGTTAGCGGGTATACTCGTGGTAAACGACCTTCATCACGTGCATTAAGTGTATTCATTGTTTCAATGGCTTTATCGTTACGCACCAAATCGAACCAACGGAAGCCTTCAAAAGCCAATTCAAGGCGACGTTCTTTGAGTACGGCTGCTTTCATTTGTTCTTGTGAAAGAGAAGAGGAAATAGCAGCAAGTCCTACCCTTGCACGTACTTGATTTACTAAGGCAGCCGCCTGAGCAGTTTGACCTAAAGCGGCATAAGCTTCAGCTTTGAGCAAGAGGATATCGGCTAAACGCAACTTGATGATACTACTGCCTCCTGAACGTATTTTGTACATAAAAGGATAGTGGTTAGAGGGGTAATAAATATTCCAAGAGGGTTGCCCGTAAACGATAGCTTGGTTTTTGCGCACAGTATCGCCCTCAGCATCAAAAGCAGCGATGAGATCGCGTGAAGGGGTTACCCATTTCGCCCAATTGTAAGTGCTATTGGGGTTGGTGTAGTTTAAGCCGAAGAGCCCTGGTAACCACGTTTGTCCGCCTTGAGAGTAGGTAATCTCAAAAATAGACTCAGCAGAATTACGCACTTTTACATCGGTTTTAGCATCGTTGATTTGAAATAAATCGGCGTAATTAGGCAAGAGGGAAAAACCATCGGCTTCTACGGCTGCGCAATACTGAATGGTTTTGTTGTAATCGCGTATAGGTTTTTCGGCATATACGTGTGCTAAAAGCGCATTAGCAACCGCGCGACTGAAGAAGAACTTATCGTTAGCCTTCACTGCAGGAGCATCGACGAGAGCCTCCTCAAGGTTGGTACGAATGATGTTGTACACCTCGGCAACAGATGTGCGTTCAGGAAAGAGCAATTTATAGGTTTGTTCTACATTTTCAGATGATATTTCAGGGATTTCCATCGCAGGAATAGGTATAGCACCCCAAAGTCGTGTCATATCAAAAAGCATCCACGCTTTAAATATTTTAGCCTCAGCTTTCCACTGTTTGCGTTCAGTGGTTGTAAGGGAAGCATCGGGCACTTTATCTACATTGGCAATTACTACATTGGCTAAGTTGATAGCTTCAAGATATTTTTGCCAATCACGTTTGATATAGGCATTAGCAGCATCTTGGCTATTTTGTTCAATAGAAGCTATATTTACAGAAGTTTTAATGCCTGCATATGAATTATCAGCACGGGTTTCGGCGTGTTGTAGAAAATCCAATGTCCAGAACTCTTGTGCTGATCCACGCACAAAGGCATAGAGAGCTTCATAGCGTGTTTTCATTTGTGCTTTGTTCTCTATAGCAGAGGAACTTTTGCCCTCGGTAGTTGTATTTTTTTCGTTGAACTCCGAAATAGGGTCTTTATCTAAACTGCAAGCTGTTAGCGTTGCTAACGAAAATGCAAGGTATATGTATCTTTTCATTTTTGTATAGGTATTAAAAATCAATGTTTAAGCCAAAGATAAAGGTTTTGGTTTGAGGATAGGTACCCCAATCGATACCCATCGTAGGACCTGAAAGCCCTTGGTTTACTTCGGGGTCAAAGCCTTTGTAGTTTGTAAGAGTCCAAAGGTTTTGAGCGGTGAAGTAAGGTTGTATCTTGCGGATACCATATCTCAACAATTCCTCATTGGAGAGGTTGTAGGCTAAAGTAAGTGTTTTAAGGCGCAAGTACGAACCATCTTCTACCCAACGAGACGATGCTTTGATATTATCGGTACCTTGTTTTGCACGAGGTATATCGGTAATATCACCAGGTTTTCTCCAGCGATTGAGCACGGCAGTTGATTGGTTTTGGTCTTTGTACATCCCCTCAGTTTCTATACGAGAGGCGTTGTAGATATCATTGCCATAAGAGCCTTGGAAGAAGACACTGAGAGTAAAGTTTTTATAAGCGAAGTCGTTAGTAAGCCCAAAAGTAAAATCGGGGTTAGGGTCGCCTATATAAGTTTTATCGGACACTGAGATTTTACCATCACCATTGAGGTCTTTGTACTTGATATCGCCTGTTTGAGGGTCTACACCTTCACTTATCAATCCCCAGAACTTGCCTAAAGGTTGTCCTTCGGTAATGCGCACCACTTGTTCAGTAGTAGCATCGGAGGTAGTGGCGTAGTAATACACTTTTTGAAGGGTGAGTTTGGTAAGTTCATTGCGGTTGAACGAGATATTGAAATTGGTATTCCAAGTAAAATCACCTGTGAGATTGCGTGTATCGAGCGCAAATTCAATTCCTTTGTTAGTCATTTCACCTTCGTTGCGATAAATAGAAGGTATGGGTGAAGTAGAAGGAAGAGGTACATCCATTAGCAAATCGGTAGTTTTTTTGAGGTAAGCATCGACTGCTAACGAAATACGATTTTTAAACAATGAAAGGTCGAGCCCTATATTGCTTTGAGTGGTAGTTTCCCAAGTGAGGTTAGGATTAGAAAATGAATTAGGACGCAAAGTTACCATTGCATTACCTTTGCCTGCCTCCCACCAGTTTTGACGGGTGATAGAAAAGCGTTGCAAGTAGCCGTAATCGGATATACCCGCTTGGTTACCTGTTTGTCCCCAGCCACCGCGCAATTTGAGTTCGCTAAGCCAATCTACATTCTTCAAGAAGTTTTCTTGTGAAAGTCTCCACCCTACAGATACTGAAGGGAAGTACCCCCAGCGTTTTCCTGGTGCCAATTTTGAAGAACCATCAGCGCGGAAATTAGCCGTGAGAAGGTATTTGCTATCGTAGTTATAAGAAATACGACCTAAGTAGGACATAATCGCCCATTCGGCAGCATTCGAACCACTACCTTGTTCTATTTTATTGGCTGCGTTGAGGGTTTTAATATCTGAAGTAAGGAAGTGTGAAGCATATAAATAGCTTTCGTTCCATTTAGATACCGTTCCTGAAGTACCCGCCAAAGCAGAAAGATTGTGTTTTCCGAAGCTCTTGTCGAAAGTAAGCAAGTTGTCGTAGGTCATCACGGTGTTATTAGTACGAATATCGTCGGCAGAACCGAAGAGCTTACGTCCATATTCGGTGAGTTTAGGGTCTGTCCAATGGGTTTGAGTGCGTCCTAAACGGTCGATACCTACTGTAGATTTGAACTTCAAGCTAGGGAGGAAAGTTACGATAGCCGATACACTTCCTACCAAGCGATTGCTCTTAGAGGTATTGTCGGCATTACGAGAGATGTTCTCTACAGGGTGAGTGAGGTTAGCTCCATAGAAATTGTAGTAATACCAACCTTCTTCGCCAGATTTATCACTCCAGATGGGGGCGTATTTAGGCGTATTGATTACCGAAAGCACTACCCCAGCACGGTTAGAGCCTGTACCAGTAATAATACCATTAGACGAGTAATCAGCATAAGATAGATTGGTTTCAAAAGTGAGCCATTTACGCATTTTAGTTTCTAAGTTGAGACGCAAATTATAACGTTCAAAATAAGAAGATCGGATAACCCCTTCATCTTTAGAAGTTCCTGCTGAGAGGTAATACTTTGTATTTTCGGTTGCATTTGAGATAGAAAGTTGCGTGTTGCGTATCAGGCTCTTGCGGAAGGTTTCATCAAACCAATCAGTTTTATCAGTAAGCCCTGAAGGAAGAGTAACAGCACCTGTTTCGTCCATTAGTTCCTTGTATTGAGCCGTATTTAAGGACTCGATGCGTTTGGCTACCTGAGAGATTCCTACATACGTATTAACTGATATTTTAGGTTCATTGCGTTTACCTTGTTTGGTAGTGATAAGCACTACCCCGTTGGCGGCGCGTGAACCGTAGATAGCTGCTGAAGAAGCGTCTTTGAGCACTTGCATACTCTCAATATCGGTAGGGGCAATCCCGTTGATGTCTTGCACAGGGATACCATCTACTACATATAGAGGGTCGTTGGACGCGCTGATAGAGGTATTTCCACGGATGCGTACTGCCAAACCAGCACCTGGAGCACCATTAGGTTGCACTACTTGAATACCCGCTGCACGCCCTTGAATGGCTTGTGCCGCTGAAGTTACAGGACGTTGGTCGAGGTCTTTAGTTTTTACTGAAGTGATTGCCGTAGTTACATCACCTTTCTTTTGAGTACCATAGCCCACTACTACCACCTCATCGAGGTCTTGAGTAGCTTCGGAGAGCTTTATTTTTAAAGAAGTGCCAGAGGCTTTTACATCAAGGGTTTTATACCCCACTGATGAAAACTCTAATACAGCACCTTTTGGCACATTGTTAAGTGAAAAGTTACCATCAAAATCGGTAGCGACCCCCTTGGTAGTACCTTTTATTACTACGGAAACACCAGGAAGAGGCATTCCTTTGTCATCGGTTACAGTACCTATTAGCTGACTAATATTTTGTGCTTGGGCAAAACCTACATAGCCTACTAACAGTACCATCATTAGCATTAAATGTTTTTTGAGTACTTTCATAAAATAAAAACGTTACATTTGTTAGTTTTTTCTTTGTTGCTTTTCGGAAAGTTATTTTTATCTTTCCAACGCCCCAAAAGTATAGCAAAAAAACATCAATATTTCATCAGGTATTAGAAAAGTACTTTTTAAAAAAGTTATTTAACTGAATATTAACAAAATAAGTTCTGAAAAAGCCTTAAAAAAGTACTGAATTTTCAGTTATTAGTCGCAAAATAGCCCCTAAATCTCAGAAAGGAGATAATCAAAAAAGTATGTTTTTACATAGAAAAAACGGTTTTTATACATTTTTTTGATCAGTCGCGTATTTGTTTAACTTTTTCTTCAAAAGTATCGCGTTCACCTTTCGCTTTATTCCGTACTTTAGTGCGATAGTTGTACACCGTACGAAGAGAATAGCGCAAGAATTCGGCTATCTTACTGCTATCGGTGATGCCTAAGCGAATGAGGGCAAAGATGCGCAATTCGGTATTCAGTAGTTCACCTTTTTTAGGGAAGATTTGCTCTCCTTCTTCTAAAAGAGCATTGAAGTGGGTTACAAAATGTGGATATATGTTGAGGAAGATAGTGTCGAAATTCTTATAAAGTTCCTCTAATTCTTGTTCTACCACAGTGGTAGATTTTAGCACCTTGGTAAGGTCGTCAAACTGATGTTTAGCCGCCTTTTTGTAGAGTAGTTTTCGGTAGTTTTCAATCTTATCGATATAAGCTGAACAGAGGTTGAAGAAATGAGCAATATACTCTTCTTTGATGAGATTTGCCTCCTCGAGGTTGAGGTTTGCCTCTTCGAGGTTTTGGTTCATCAGTTGTAGGTCGGTGTTGAGTTTTTCGAGTTGCTGATTACTGTAAGAGAGTTCTTTACGTATCTTTATCAATCGCTTAACTTGTTTGTACACATATACCAAAGCGATAATCAAGGCTACTGATAATACGCTGATGAGTACCAAATACAATTGTAATTCTTTCTTTTGTTTAGCTTCTTTCTCTTGATAGGCGGTGTTGATGATGGAATAGAAAGAGGCTCCTTCTTCGGCGCGGTGTCGCACATTACAGAAGGCAGCATCATCGATAGCCATTTTGATAAACTGATAGGCTTTGCTTATATTCCCTCGTTTGTAGTAAGTAAGCGCTAAGCTCTGTAAGGAAGCGTTATCTTTGATTGCGTTTTTGATGTCGGCGATAGCAGAAAGGGCAAAATAGTATTCTTGAAGGTCGTCATTTCCTTTTTCTCGTTCTACAAGACCTAAATAATAAGCTATTATAGCACGTTCAGGTTCCTCTTCGGTAGTTTGAGGCAATAGTTGCTGAAACTGTTGCATAGCACGGTTTTTGTCTCCTGTAAAGAACTCATCGATAGCGCTGTTCACCTTAAAGGTAAGCGACTGTTTATCAGTACACAAGAGCAGAGAATCACGGTATTGATTGGAGGCACTTAGATAAGTGCTATTATTGATGCTTTGCCCGTAATGACTGCACAGGGCATAAAACGAATCGTAATATTCACACAGTGATTCCTTGGGTAATCGGTGTTTATCGATAGCATTTAGCAGTTGCAACGCTTCTACGTACATTCCTTTTACCGAGTAGACTTTAGAGAGCAAAATATGGGTTTCATCCAGTTTTTCGGTGTTGTTTATATCATTTGCTATCTGCTCGTTTTTCAGCAAATAGGCTATAGCCGAATCGACCTTAAATTTTCGGTATTCGGTATACAATTGTTTTTGCAGGTCGTATTTTTCTGTTGGTTGAGAGGCTTTTTTAAGCGCTTTTTGCAAGGAAGTAATACGCTGTTCTTTGGCTTGTATATAAGTAGCACTCTGCTCAATGGTTTGGTTGAGCCGGTGGAGCACAGCCTCTTTGCTCTCTTGTGCCACGGCTGTATTCCTTCCCAACAACAATATGATAAAGAGTGTGATATAGTTTTTCATAAGGTTTGTTTTTTAAAACGTCGGACATTATTCGGACATTATTCGGACATTTTGCCCGCTTTTTGCTCGCTTTTATTTTAGTTCATAATAAGTGCTTACACTTGCTCCAAGTTGTCTAATCAAATTATTAACAACTTTGCTAAAGGTCGTAGCACAACAAGCAATTAAAAACTTTGGCAAAGTGTATGATGCATTAAAATTCTAATTCTGTTTGGGTGCCGTCACTCTCATTTTCAGAGGGAGGAGGTACGATTTCTTCATCGCCGAGGTCTTCTACGGGTTCCTCTTCTTGGGGTTCTTCGTAGAGGAGAGATTCAAGAGTGTTTACAGTTTTCACCTTGTCGGTGGTGAGCTGGTTGCCCAAGGCTTTGATGCCTTTTACACTGATGAACTCTTCTAAATTCACAGTGAGGTTCTCTTTCTCCTTACCTTTTTCTTTGGTGAAGACCACTTCAGCCATAGGTCGCCAATCGGCAGAGACGAAGAGCAATTGCGATTTAGGATGTTCGGTAATAACTAACTCTTCGCGGTTTTCATTCTCTACCACAAAGCGTTTTACAAATACGCGTTCTTTCTCGCCGTCGTAGTAAATCACCGAAATAGGTTTCTCGGGCAGCCATTTCTCCATTACGGCGATATTGTTCTCGAAATGCAGACTCAATTCGGGGATAATGGTTTTCACAACCCCCTCTTTGGTGATGAGAAGTATACGGTCATCACCTTTGAAAGCCCCAAGTAGCGTACCGCGTTCTTCGGTGTTGAGGCGTTTTACAATATCGTCGAACCATATCTTGCGCGGTTTGAGGGTTGATACGCCTTTTTCTTTTAGCTCGATGCGCTTGATAGCGTATTTGCTCACGAGGTTTCCTTTCACGCCACGCCCTTTGATGAGGGTATCGGCAAAATCGATATCCCATCGCAGTTTGCGCAAAGTGCCTAACTGACGTAAGTTCACGGTTACCACTTCGGCTTCACCATTAGGGTTGGCTGTAAAATAGAGCACACGCGACTCTTTGTGTTGTGGAATGAGCTCATACTTCTTATCGCGGGTAATACCCGTAACGTTGAAGCGCTTGATATAGGAGAAGCCCGTTTGTCCGTCCTTATAAATCATATTGTACACGGTGCGCTTATCGTCTTTCTTAAAGACCGCTACGTGTATGATGTTTTTCTCTATATATTGTTTCTCAGCTACTTTGGTAACATACATCGCACCGCTTTCGGTAAATACAATCACATCGTCGATATCACTGCAATCGCCTACATACTCGTCTTTGCGCAAGCCTGTACCTACAAAACCTTCAGCTCTGTTCACATAGAGTTTGGTATTGCGCACCACTACTTTGGTCGCCTCGATGGTATCGAATACGCGCATTTCGGTTTTCCGTTCGCGCCCCTTACCATAAGTCTTTTTGAGTCGTTCGAAATGGGCAATCGCATAGTCGATAAGGTTTGCGAGATGGTTTTTCACTTCCTCGATATCAGCTTCAATTTTGAGGATATTTTCATCAGCCTTATAAGAGTCGAAGCGGGTGATGCGAATCATTGGTATTTGGGTGAGTTTAGCCAAATCGTCATCGGTAATCTCACGGAGTAAATCTTTTTTGAAAGGCTCAAAACGCTGGTACAAGTACTCGTACAAACTTTCTCTATCGGTGTATTTCTTGAAGTCGATATACATCTCTTCTCTGATGAAAATCTTTTCGAGCGAGGCGCTGTGCCATTGCATTTCGAGTTCAGAAAGTTCAATTTCGAGCTCTTGTTTGAGTAGACTCACAGTGCGGTCGGTACTGCGACGCAACACTTCTGAAACGGTGAGAAAATGCGGTTTGTTGTCCTCAATCACACAGGTAATGGGCGAAATAGCTGTTTCGCAGGCAGTGAAGGCGTAGAGCGCATCGATAGTCTTATCGGGCGACGTGCCGTTGGGCAAGTGCACTAATATCTCTACATTGGCAGCTGTGTTATCGTCTACCTTTTTGATTTTTATCTTGCCTTTTTCGTTGGCTTTCAGTATAGAGTCGATGAGCGAGGTAGTGGTGGTGGTAAACGGAATTTCGGTGATGCAAAGCGTACTCTTGTCTAGTTGCGAAATCTTGGCACGCACCCGCACACGTCCGCCTCTTGCCCCATCGTTATAGCCACTTACGTCCATAATACCCGCAGTAGGGAAATCGGGGTATAACTCAAAAGGTTTATTTTTGAGGTAAGCTACTGATGCCTCGATGAGCTCGATGAAGTTGTGAGGTAATATTTTGGTAGAAAGCCCCACGGCTATCCCCTCGGTACCTTGTGCCAAGAGGAGCGGGAACTTCACCGGCAAACTGATAGGCTCCTTTTTACGACCGTCATAGCTTGATTGCCATTCGGTTACCTTGGGGCTAAACACCACATCGAGGGCAAACTTAGAAAGGCGTGCCTCGATATAACGAGGGGCTGCGGCATCATCACCTGTGAGGATATTCCCCCAGTTACCTTGCGTATCGATGAGCAAGTCCTTCTGACCGATTTGCACAATAGCATCGCCTATACTCGCATCGCCGTGAGGGTGATACTGCATTGTATTCCCTACGACATTAGCCACCTTGTTGTAGCGACCATCATCTAATTCTTTAAGCGAGTGCATAATACGGCGTTGTACGGGCTTAAAGCCATCTTCGATTGCTGGTACAGCGCGTTCGAGGATTACGTACGAAGCATAATCCAAGAACCAATCTTGGTACATACCTGTGACTTTAATGATGCTATCTCCTTGATTTGTATTATTTTGAGGCGTATTGTCTTCCATCGGTACAGATTCTTTTTGAAAGGGCAAAGGTAAAAATAATTTGTCAATTAGACAATTGGCATATTAGCTAATTAGAAAATTAGCCAACTTCTTGTGATTAGTAGGTTTCTTTTCTTGTTTTTCTGCCAAAGGCAAATAGGCTTCTACTACTGCTTTTTGGAAAGCCTTTACTTTGGGGTCGCGAGTAGGGATATCCAAAAACTCTATAAAGCGAGCAATGGGGGCGTACTTATGGGCTAAGAACGTCCCGATGGCTTCGGCGAGATAGGTGAGCGTTTCTCCTCTTTGGAGTGCTAAAAGAATATATTCGGTAGCTAAGTCGCGCAGAGGTTTTCTTTCGGCTAAAAGACAAGTAGCGACCATTAGCCAACCACCGTGATAAATAGACAAGTTGTGCTCAAGGAGCAGACTCATCACGCGAGTGGCTTCTGTGAGGGATTCCCCTTCCACACCTTGGGCATAAGTGAGCAGGTATTTGCACAGCCAACCATCTATATAGCGGGGGTTTAGACTGAGTTGATAGTCGATATCCTCATCTTTCCCCTTGCTCATTGGTGATACGTTGTAATAATTAGCTCCAAACTCGTTGTAATACACATAAGTGGCGTAGGTTTTATCCCAATTATCTTCCAAAATGATTTTATTTCGCTCTACTCCTTTGATTTTGGTAGGTTTTACTTCGTATTTCAGATAAAACGGACGTACCAAGCCTTGTAGATTGGGTTTTTGTGGGATTTCCAATTCAGGGAATACTCCATCGATGTCTTTTAGGCGTAACACCTGCCCCCAGAGTACCCGTGTAGCATCGGTTACAGTTATTTGTTTGTTTACCTCAAAATAATATTGCAAGGCAGGAGCATACTCACCTGTGAGTGAAAGAGCTAATTGCTTTTGCTCTTTGGTAATTTCTATAGGTAGCAAGCGATTGAGCCCCACGACAACCTCTTCTAACATCGGGGATTTTCCAGCTTTTTCATATTGTGTAATACGTTCTAAAAAGGTAAGCGGGTCTATATAAAACGGAGCGTGAGTAGGGGTGCTTACAAAGGGCAGTGAGTTACCTTGCTTGATCTTTAGGAGCAGTCGCTTGGTTTTCTCTCGGAGGAACGGTGTAGGATTATAGAGTTTCCCACCGAAAATATCATCGGAGAGTGAGGCTTTTCCCTCCCAAACATCAATCACCCAGCGCATACACTTTCGGTAGGTAGTAAATTCAAAAGGCTGGTCGCCCAACTGCTTTTGGTAGGGACTTATCTGCTGAGAGAAATTTTTGGGGATTTGCGCTTGTAACTGGTTCAAACCCTCAAAGAAAAGATCTAAAACAAGGGGCGAGCGCTCACGAATGCAGTCGCCAATGAGGAAGAGCAGATCGTCCCAAGTGCGAGGTGAAGGGGCTATTTGGAAGCTGTGGGAGGTGCGAGCCGCACAGGCAGTTTGGGAGGTGTGGGAGTTCTCGGAGTTCTCGGAGTTCTCAGAATTTTCTGATGGACTTAGGGTTGCAAGAAGGTCTTGGGCTTTGCCTTTTAGGTAATCGCGGTAAGGGGCGATGACTTCGGGGAGACCTTCGTGGTTAAAATAGGTGGTGAGGAGGTTGGCGACTTTCTCTTGGAGCTTTGCATCGGGGACGGTGAAAAGTACCGCTAATTGCTCACGGTAGTCGGGATTGGTAGGAGGTTGTTTTTTGTAATGCTTTGCTAAAATATCCAAACCTATGAGCTGTGATTTGGCTATCTTTTGGGTAGTAAAGCATAGGGCAAAGTTATCGGCGAAAGCTTGGAAGTCAAAGTCCTTTTCACCGGCTATCTCTTTGATGAGCTTCATCACAAAGTTCACCACTGATGTCTTGTCGCTACTGAGCAGGGAAAAAAGGGTGTTTTGATGAGATAAAAGCTCTTGAGGGGTGGGGTCAAATGTTTCAATAATACGGCAATAGAAGTCAAGCACATTCTTTTTGTAAGGATTTAGGAGTGCTTCTATATGACTACCAACTATACTACGATCCGAGAAATATCCTTTAGCTTGTAAGATATGGTATAACTCTTTCCAAGCATCAGAAGGATAGGGTACCTCTTGGGTGATATGTTGGGGGACTATAGCAAAAATCTTCTTACTGATTTCCTTGTTTTCTAATAAGAAATTTACAAAAGGTTCATCGGTGATATGCCTATAGTTCCAAAAGAAGAATTTTTCTATAAATAGGTCTTCATCAAAGGCAATAAATCCTTTTTGGTACAAAGTCCAAAGGTTCTGAAAAGTAGTGTCTTGCAAAAACTGATTTTTTCTTAAGGATTGTAGTGAGGCAGTAAGGTATTGCCCTTCTTTGGTTGTAAGCAAATCCAATAAAGGAGTAAAAAAGAACTGCAAAAAGTTAGCTACTATATCCTTATCAGATTTGTAGGTCCCCTTTACGGCTTTTTTGAGTTCTTGGCTACTGCGAGAAACACACAAAAATATGTAGGAGAAACAAGCTTTATCCAAATATTCTAAGTAAGGTGCTCGCTTGTTCGTGTTGTGATATAGTTGTTCCCAACGGGCTGTTTGCAAGGTGTGTATAAGGCTATCGCGCTCTTCTTCAGACAGCGCAAAGCAAATATTGCGTATGGCGGTAAAATCGTGTGCCTTAATGGCGGAAAGCAAGTTTTCTTTCATAAGTGAAAAATTAAAAGTGAAAAATGAATAGTAACTAATCAATAAAAGCTGCTAACTTTTTGTGGTTGCGTGGGAGTTTGTCCTGCTTCTTGACTTCTTCTAAATAGAGCTGTACTACTTCTTTGCCAAAGGCTTTTACGGCTGGTGGATTAGGGCGGTCGAGGAATTCTATAAAGCGCGGTATAGGCAGATAATCCCAAGCGAGTACATTGGCAAGGTAAGTTTTCAAGTGAGTTAGGTCTTCCCCACGAGCAATCGCCTGACAAATATATTCATACGCCAAATCACGTGAGGGGCGTTTTTCAAAGAGCAAACACGCGCCTATATACAGCCAACCGCTGTGGCGTACACGCAGGTCGTAGCGCAAAACAGCTTCCAAAGGCAAAGACATATCGCGCACTTGGTCTGCCTCATTCATCGTTGCCCAGAGCGCTATGTAAGCACATAATATCGCATCGGGATAATGTGGGTTGAGGCTTAGTTTATACTCTGCCTCTTGAGCCGAAGTGCATTCTCCTTCATTGGCATTGTAATAGTTGTAAAGGGCAGGACGGCTTTTCTTATTCTTGTATTTGTAATAATGATTGCAGTGATAGGTGAACTCTTCGCCTACTTCGCCATTGGCATAAGTTCTTTTCTCCCAACCATAACGGATATAGAAAGGCTTCACCACGCTAAGGATATTCTTTGCCTGAGTATTTTCAAATACTTTGAACTCCTCATTGGGGTGTTTTAGGCGAGTGATTTGCGTCCATAGTGGTAGAAGTGCTTCGTTTAATTGTATCTTATCAGTAAGACCTAAGTAATACTGAATAGCAGGAGCATAGTCGCCTTTGAGCTGTTGAGCTTTTTCTTTGGCTGCTGCCGAAACCTCCCAAAAGAGCAGGCGATTGCAGGCGACAATCAGGTCGTCGAGGTCGGGGGCTTTGCCTTGGGCTTCGTATTGTAAGAGCTTATCGACCAACACTTCCGCCTCTATATAGAAAGGTTCGTGTGTAGGGGTAGAAAGGAAAGGCAAGGTGTCTTTCTCTTTGAGCTTTTGGAGTGTGCGTGCTATTTTATTAAACAGATAAGGGAAGGCTTCTTTTGCTTGATTAGCACCTTCGTGTATTGCTCTTATTCTACCAAGTTTGTCGGCTTGTGTATATTTATGTTCTTTGTAGAGTTTTTGAATTTCTTTCCATTCCTTATCGGTATTATAGACAAGGGGTGTAGCACTTTGGTTACTCCAAGAGTCTAAAAAGTGGTACAATAGTGGCATCGTTCCTACAAACCACTCTCGAGCGAGAAGCTGCTTGAGGTAAGGTTTTATCTGCTCAGCATAATCCGCGGGGATTTGGTCTTGCAAGCGCACGAGAGCATCAAAGAAAACATCAATAGTAGCGGCTGATTTCTCGCGGATACAATCACCAAGGAGGAAGAGGAGATTTTCAGGTGTCAGGGGACAGGGAATAGGTGTCAGGGTGCGAGCCGCATAGGCAGAGTGAGCCACATAGGCAGTTTGGGAGTTCTCGGACGAGGCTGAGCTGTCGGACAAGTCGGACGGGGCGGACGATTCTGAAGGACTTAGGGTTGCAAGGAGGTTTTGGGCTTTGCCTTTTAGGTAATCGCGGTAAGGTGCGATGACTTCGGGGAGACCTTCTTGGTTGAAATAGGTGGTGAGTAGTTCAGCTACAGCTTCTTGTAGTTTTACATCGGGTTGGGTGAAGAGGACTGCTAATTGTTCGCGGTAGCTGACATCGGTAGGAGGGTGCTTTTTGAACTCCTTTGCCAAAATCTCTACTCCTTGAAGGAGCGCTTTAGGTTGTTTCTCTACGGTAAAGGCAAGCGGGAATTGCACGCGGAAGCCCTCAAAATCAAACTGTGGCGCATTGGCAATAGAGACGATGTATTCCATAACGGTTTTCACTACACTGCCTACCCCAGTGCCTAAAACAGCAAAGAGCGTTTGTTGATGAGCCAAAAGTTCCTCTTGGGTAGGGGCAAGCCATTTGAGCAAACGACAATGCCAATCGAGGTGGGGTTTCTTCCATTGGTTGAGCAATGATTCTAAAAGCTGTCCTACAAAGCTACGAGGGATTTGGTAGCCATAATGTACCAATAATTCAAATACCTCATCCCAATAGGTAGTTACTTTGGCAACACCAGAGGTACTGATTTTGCTTGAGGGGTTATCACTTTTCCACTTGGAAAGGTCGAGTACTTTGGTCTCAATACGGTAGAGCTGTAACAGTACTTTTTCAATGGCTTCGGGGTATTGGAAGAGGAATTGGGCATCGGCAGTTACTGAGCGGCTACCCATATTAATTTCTAATAAATCCTTTACAAAACGCTCTTCTTCAAAGGGAATCCAGCCTTTTTTGTAGAAATACCATTGGAACCCAAAGGAGAGTCCGTTATATTCCTTAGTATATCTGTCTTTGAGTACTTTTTTGATATAGTTATCTGGCGGAAATTGTGTAAAGTAGTTTATTACAGGTTCAAGATAAAAAGAACCTAAGATGGCATAAGGAGTTACTTGATAAGGTTCACCAAAATAATTCTCTTTATCAATCATCACTTTGGCGATATCGCTTTCTTCGCGCACCATAGTAATAAGGGTGTAGTTATGAGCTTGAAAAACTTTATAGTTATGGCGGTAAGTATTCTTTTTATCAATATTCTTTCGCGGGAAGTCTTTTTCCGAATAGGGGTCTAATACCTTAATAGTAGCGATGGTGTTGTAACGCTCATTATCAGTAAGCTGGCTTGTAATGCTTAGGATAGCCGAAAAATCGCCTTCAGCAATGGCGGTGATGAGGGGTTGATTCATTTTTATTTTTGATTTTTATTATCGAACTTATAATGATGATTAGCGAGCAAAGATATGTATTTTAGTTATGGAAACGTTTATAGAGAATACTTTCCTTTTCGCTACTACCTCTCTCGAGGATTTCTTTGCAGAAACGCATAGCTACTGCTTTGTTGAAAAAGCCTGCTTCTTTAAATACTTCCAAAGCGCCTTCCTCTAAGGCTTCCGACCATTTGTAGCTGTAATAACCTGCGGCATAACCTCCACTAAAAATATGTGAGAAAGCAGGAGAAATACACATCACATCAATAGGCGGATAGAGTTGTGTTGCTTTGGTTACTGTCTGTTCAAAAGTGCGAACATCTTCAAGGCGTTCCAAATGAGGATAGGTATGCCATTCCATATCTAAAAATCCAAAATTTAACTGACGCACATTCAAAATGCCTTTCATAAAATCTTCAACAGCTTTTACTTTCTTCACCCATTCTATAGGTAGAGGTTCACCCGTTTGGTAATGAGTGGCAAAAAGGCGCAAAGTTTCTTCTTCATAACACCAATTTTCCATCAGCTGACTGGGGAGTTCTACAAAGTCGCGGGCTACATTGGTACCACTGAGCGAAGGATAGGTTACCTTGGAAAGCATTCCGTGAAGGGCGTGCCCGAACTCGTGAAAAAGAGTCGTTAGCTCGTTGAAGGTAAGCAAAGAAGGGGCGGTATCTGTTGGGCGGGTGAAATTACACACTATAGAGATGTGCGGACGAGAATCATTACCCTGTTCATCTCTATACTGCTCCTTGTACGAGGTCATCCACGCCCCATTGCGCTTGCCTGCACGAGGGAAAAAATCGGTGTAGAAAAGGGCGAGATAATTGCCGTTTTCATCGGTTACCTTGTAAGTTTGTACTTCGGGGTGGTATTTTTCTACCTCATCGGTAAGGGTGAAGTGCAAGCCGTAAAGCTTATGTGCCACCGCAAACATTCCTTCCACTGCCTTATCTAATGCCAAATAAGGTTTGAGGAGCGAATCGTCTATTTGGTAGCGCTCTTGTTTCAGCTTTTCGGCATAATAAGCAAAATCCCACTGCTGAAAATTGGTGAGACCAGAGAAGGTTTTGAGCTCTTCTAATTCCTTAATAGCTTGAGGTTTATCTTTTGCTAACTGTTTGTTGAGGAAAGCTATCACCTTTTCGGGAGTTTCCGCCATACGCTCTTCCAAAGCAAAGGTAGCATAATTAGGGTAGCCCAACAAAGAAGCACGCACTTGTCGCAATTGGGCAATACGCAACACATTGTCTTCATTGTTATAAGCACTCTCTCCTGCACAACGGCTGTGATAATCGGTAAAGAGTTTCTGACGCAAGTCGCGGTTATCAGCATATTTCATTACGGCTGTATATACGGGCAAATCCAGCGTAATAACCCATCCTTGTACATTGCGTTTTTTAGCTTCTTGCGCGAGCATTTCAAGGACAAAATCAGGTAGCCCACTGAGGGTATTTTTATCGGTAATCACCCATTGGTAATGTTGAGTCTCTGCCAATACATTTTCAGAGAATTTCAGTTTTAGGGTAGCCAACTGCTTGTCAATCTCACGCAAACGCCCCTTATCATTGAGTGATAAATTAGCGCCATTGCGGGTAAAACTTTTGTAAGTTTTCTCTAAAAGCGTTTGTTGTTCAGCTGTTAGCGAAAGCTGCTCACGCTGGTTATAGATTGCTTTCACACGCTGGAAAAGGGCTTCATTTAGGCGGATATCATTACTATATTCGGTAAGCAAGGGCGAAATGCGTTGAGCTTCGGCTTGCAGAGCTTCGTTAGTCTCGGCACTGTTGAGGTTGAAGAACATAGCCGTGAGTCGGTCGAGTTCTAAGCCAGTGTAAGCCAAGGCTTCTATTGTATTTTTAAAAGTAGCAGGTTCAGGATTTTGGGCAAGACTTTCGATTTGGGCAAGGCTTTCGGCGATAGCTTTTTCAATAGCTGGCAGATAGTCGGTAGGAGTAAAGCGCGAAAAGGGCGCCGCGTTATAAGGGGTTTGAAACATATAATTATCTTTTAATTAATGAAAGGGCAAAGATAGTTTTTTATATACATAAAACAAAAAAAGCTGCTTGATTTCTCAAACAGCTTTTCTATTTTCTGATACCTGATGCCTACTTATCTTGCATCGCAAATACTGATTTCAACAAAGGAGTAGTACGCGCTGCTATATTAGTGCGTATTTCCTTTTCTTTGTCGCCTACTTTCACGAATAAACCATTGATAGCTTGTTCTGTAACATATTTGGTGAGATTTGCCTCAACAGGTTTTACCAATGGAATTTGGTTATACTTATCAATGATATTTTCCCAAACTTTATCAGCGCCTACTTCGCTAAGCGATGATTGGATTTTAGGAGCAAAAGCACTTTCCAAAGCATTGTAAGTAGTGTTTTTCAAATAAGTAGTGGCGGCAGTATTATCACCTTTGAGGATGTTCATCGCATCGGTAAAGGTCATATTTTGTATAGCCGAAAGAAAGATAGGTTTCGCCTGACTCACCGCATTTTCAGCAGCTTCGTTCAGCACTTTAAGCCCTTGATCGGCTAAAGAGCCCAAGCCGATAGAACGCAAAGTTTTATCTACTTTTTGGAGTTCTTCGGGCAAAAGGATGCGCACCGCTTGGTCTTTAAAATAACCACCGTCTTTGCTCAATAGGTCTACCCCACTGCTCACGCCCAATTCGAGCGCTTGTTTGAGTCCGCTGGCGACGTTAAAACCACTGCCACCTTGCGAAGTGTTATTCAAAACTTGTTGCAGTTCATTACAACTATTCAACGATAAAGAGCCCATAGCTAAGAGCCCTAAAAACATTAGTTTTTTCATAGATTATTATTGTTATTTGGAGTAATTCCTCTTTCTTCGGCATAAAGCGCATAGAGAGTAGCAAACAAAAAGGGCAAAGAAAAAATAAGTCCGATGCCAAAAAGAAGAACGCCTAATACAGCAATAATTCCTCCCACTAATCCTGAGAGAAAAACTGTACCAAAATTGCGCATCACACGTTCAATACTCCCTCTTACTGCTTGTTCAACTGATTGATTCTCAAATATAATGATAGGCACCGCAAAGGTTAATAGAAGAGAAGCAAAAATATTAAAAAGGGTACTCAATATAGGAAGTCCTAAAAGATTTACCAAAAGAGAAAACAGTGAGGTAGCTACTGTAAACAATGTAGCATAGGTTAGTAAACGCGCTGTGTACGGCGAGTTGTAGTGCGTAAAGAGATTATTAACCGAGGCAGGTTCTCCTTGTTCTACTTTTTTAAAATTCTCATAGAATCCAGCTGATAATGGTGTTATAGCACAGCTGATAAAGACTCCTAACACCATTAATTTCAATTGTACAATAGGTGTTGCCATCATTTCTTGAAGATAATAAGGAGATCTCATCACCTCAAAATCACCGAAGTCTCCTCCTAAAATTATAGGAAAAAACAACATATAGAACAAAACAAACACAACAATGAGGAGTAAAACTCCTACAATAAGGCTTGCAAAGCTACTCTTATAGAGCTTGCCTGCGCGGTCTAAAACATTGGATACTGACATAATATAAAAATATTTTAATTTGTTACTTATTTGTTACTTGTCGCTTGATAAATACTAAAAATGCCTGCTAACAAATAGGAATAAGTGACTGTTACTCCTATTCCAAAAGCAAAAAAACCTACCAATAAGCATACCATTCCAAAGGCGGTAATGATAAGTGCTGTAAAAGGAGCCAGCATTATTCGCTGATAGCTGTGCCTCATTGCCTTGAAAAGCGACTTGCCTTCCAATACAATGATGGGAACAGTGAGTACAAACACTAAGGATATAATTGTAGAAAGTGCTAAACCTAAAGCCGCTGTTCCTATAGCGATAGCACCTACTGACACTAAGGTTTTTAAGCACATTTGCAAAATCACGTGTCCTAAAATATCATTGGTTTCACGCACGTGATAGTAAGCAAAAAGGTTGCGGAAGGAAGGGCGGCTACCAGCTATCACCTCGGCGTAATTTTTATAAACTCCCGCTGTGAAAGGGGTAATAATTCCATCGATTAGCAGACAGAAAAACCAAAATTTTATCAGGAAATGAGGTTGATTTACGTAAGCAGTTAATCTTTCAGGGTCTTTACTGAGTTCCACAATTCCCTCAATAGGCATTCCAAAAACGGTGGTGAGTAGCAAAGCGTATATAGTGAAAACCACTACAAAGAGGAGGAGAGCTCCTAAGAGGTGTATACCAAAAGTAGCTTGTACTAATCTCAATGCATTGATGAATATATTCGATAATTTCATAGCGTTAGGTTAAAACGATTGCGCGAGCACGAAATTCCGACGGATGAGCTGTTCATCCATTCCCGCTGCAAAGTGTTGTTTATGATATTTTATGAGGTATATATAGCGTACGTAGTATTTTACTTTGCTGTAGAACAGTGCAGTAGGGTCTACTTCGCCCGTGATATAGATAGGTACTTGCTCGGTATCGATATCTAATTGTTCAATAGAAAAGAGGATGTAATATAGGAAATCTTCAATGGTTTCATAGCTAAAACGATTGAAGTAGTATAATTTTTTATTTCTGAAGACTACAAAGTAGAAAGAGCCTACTTCGGCATAGATATACATCACCTCCAAAGCGTGTGAGGAGTAGTGTTTTAGGAACATTTTGAGCAGTGAGGTAGCGAAATGCTGATAGTCGAACCTGCCATAGTAAGAGAGCAAAGCATTGTTTACAAAAGTGTTAGGTACGTAGGCATTTACCGTTTCAACAGAGAGAATCTTATCGATTTCCACAGTTTCGGGGGTTACATTGTTTATGTCGATGCTGTACTTAAGATAGTCCAACATCTCGTCCTTACCGCCGTACAGGGGTTGTGGTATAAGGGCAAAAAGAGGGGTGTTGTGCAAAACCCTGATGGTGGTAAAATCTTGGCGGAGGTCTTCTTCACTTTGGATTACACGTTCTACTTGTTCATTTATTTCTTCCTGAGTTTTATAGCTAAAATTCACAGGAAAATTGTAGATAGATTCCACGCAGGTAAGCACAGGGTTAAACACACAAAAAGAAAGTCCATCCAAGTTGATTTGAATGGACAATTCCTTGAAATACGTTTCTAAATGTTTATTGTTTTGCGATTTTTGCGTCATAAGAAGTTGGCCAGTTACCATTTACGGTGATTTCTTTTAGTGAACCTACTTGGATATTAGGACCTCTTACATCTTCTACTGAAGTTTTTTGAATTTCTTTAGCTACTAAGCCTTCATCTAAACCTTCTAGTATATCTTTTTTAGGCACATAAACTTGGAAGACTGATGATTTTACACCGTTTTTATCGGTAATTTCACCTGTTTCCATTATAAATTTACCTGGTTTCACACCTTTGAAAGTAGGTAAATCACCCATAGTTTTGTAACGAGTATCGTTTTTAAACAACGAATCTTTTACTGATACGTATCCTAAGGTATCAATACGCACTCCTTGACGCATCACGTCAATGTTAAAACCTTTGTCGAACTCTACCCAGCTGGTATCGCGTTGTGAAGTAATGGTAAAACGTGCATTTTCTACAAACTTAGTAAGTTCGTCGAAATTTTTAGCATAAACGCCATTAATTTTCAAATAAGCATCTTGAACATTGCGAATGTCCTTCAACTTCTTGATCACTTCAGTGTAGCGATTTTCCTTAATTTTGTTAAATTCAATAGGACCTGTGATAGATCTGTAAATTAGGAAGCAGAACACGAATCCTAATAGATAAAATGCAATTTGTAAGATTTTTTTCATCGTTTTAATATTATATTAAATAAATTTTTTTTTGACTGGCATAGCGCAAAACTACAATCTTTTTTTGAAACTAAAAAATTATTTTAACTTTTTTTTATATTTTTGTGCGCTCAATACTTTTTACAATGGACGAAAAAGCCTTTCTTAACGCTCTCTTTCAGGCGTTTAAACATATTCCTACCCCTTCACAAGAAGTTGCCTTACAAATGCTCACTAAGTATCTTTTAGATACTGATGCCTCCGAAAAAGTATTTTTATTGAAAGGATTTGCAGGGACGGGAAAGACCTCTATCACGCGCTGTCTCATTGCTACACTCCCCTTGATACACCACCAAGCGGTACTTTTAGCACCAACGGGCAGGGCAGCTAAAGTGATGTCGCATTTCGCTAAAAAACAGGCGTTCACTATCCATAAGTACCTTTACTACACCACAACAATGGGTACTGAAATATCCTTCAAACTGCGTGCCAATAAACACTACAACACCTTATTTATAGTAGATGAGGCATCGATGCTTGCCGATATTGACGATTTGATGCGTTTTGTCTACTCGGGCAAAAATTGCAAGTTGTTACTCATAGGCGATACAGCTCAGTTACCTCCTGTGGGTACTGAGGTGAGTCCGGCGTTGAGTGTAAGTCATTTAGAATATCAATACAACAAAGAGGTGCTCACCACAACTCTTACTGAGGTGCTGCGCCAAAAAAATAAATCGGGGATTTTGCGCAATGCTACCCGCCTGCGTAAAACGCTTTTTGGACAAGCCAAATCACCAGATTTTCTGTTCAACCTCAAAAATCCCGATGTTATCCGGCTCACGGGTAGCGAGGAAATTTCGGATGCTATCAATGAGAGTTATGAGCTCTACGGAAGTGAAGAAACTGCTATTATTGTGCGTTCTAACAAGCGTGCTGTAGGGTGGAATGCTTATATACGCCGCACTATTTTGGATATAGAAGATGAAATAGCAGCAGGCGACCTGCTAATGGTAGTGAAAAACAATTATTTTTGGTGTAAAAACAACCCCGAAGTGAGCTTTATTGCCAATGGAGATATTATAGAGGTACTCCATATCTACAGTTTTTACGAAGAATACGGTTTTAGATTTGCTGAAGTTTCTGCACAACTCATTGATTACCCTAACCAACCGCCGTTTGATACTGTAATTCTCCTCAACACCCTCTACAGCGAAGCCCCTGCCCTTACCCCCGCTGAAAACCAACAACTTTACGAAGAAGTGCTCGCCGATTATTACGATGAACCCTCGTCGTACAAAAAGCACCAACAACTGAAAGAAAATCCGTACTTCAACGCTTTACAAGTGAAATTCTCCTACGCTATCACCTGCCATAAAAGTCAAGGGGGGCAGTGGGATGCTATTTTCATTGAAAAACCTTACCTCCCTAAAGACTATGTAATTGATGAAAGTTACTACCGCTGGCTCTATACTGCTCTTACCCGCGCCAAGCAACAAGTATATTTGATAGGATTCCCTGAAACAGACTTTAATTAGGTAAGAGGTAAGAGATAAGAGGTAAGAAATTTTAAAAAAATCTCTAATTTAATCACTACGCTTTAGAACCTTATAAAAAACACATATTCAATTACTTAGTTAATTACTTCCCCCTACTCTACTAAAAATTATCAAAAAAAAATTAGTACTATGTATTGCATATTACTATTTTTTACCATAACTTTGCCCTCGAATTGATAAATCTACAGAATTATGGAAGAAATCAATACTGAAAAAATTAAAACACAAATGCGCAAAGGTATCTTAGAGATGTGTATACTCTCGGCTATCAACAAAAGTAAAGAAGCCTATGTTTCCGACCTCATAGAAGCCCTCAAATCTGCCGATATGATTGTGGTAGAAGGTACGCTCTACCCACTTCTCACCCGACTGAAGAACGCTGGACTACTCGCCTACCAATGGAAAGAATCGACCTCGGGGCCTCCACGCAAATACTATGTGCTTACCGAAGGAGGCAAACGCTTTCTTGAAGAAACTGTAAAAGCGTGGCGTGAATTACAAACTATGATAAACAAACTCATTTAGATTATGGATAAAGTAAAAAACATCAGTTTGGGTGGTTTTTCTTTTACAATTGAAGAAACTGCCTACAACGCTCTCAACACCTATCTTGTTGAGGTGCATAAACACCTAAGTACCAATGCCGATAAAGACGAAATTCTATACGACATTGAACAGCGTATGGCTGAACTGCTCAAAGAGCAAATGAAAGGACGTGAAGTGGTTATCAGCCAAGATATTCAATACCTAATAAGCGTTTTAGGTCGTCCTGAACAATACGTTGATGATGAGGAAAATAGTGCCTCTACCCCCCAGTTTTCTAACTCTTTTAAAGGTAGAAAACTCTACAGAGATATAGATGACAAAAAATTAGGTGGTGTACTTTCGGGCATCAGTCATTATTTTAAATGGGATGTTACGCTACTGCGTATTGTTTTTGCCTTACTCATTTTTGCTAATATTTCTTTTTTTGCTTTCAGCGTTAATGGCAAAGGCATTTCGTTTACTTCTACCCTTATTGTATTGTATTTCATCTTTTGGGGTGTAGTTCCAGCAGCTGTTACAACTTCTGAAAAACTTGAAATGAAAGGTGAGGAAGTAAATTTAGATACCTTATCTAACTTCAAAACAAGCTTTCCTTCACAGAGAAGAGAGTGGACGAAAAGCCTTACTGACAAGAAAATAGCGGGAGTTTTAGGGGGACTTGCTCTTTATCTATCTATCAATAGCACTTGGTTACGCATTGCTTATGTAGCAGTAGTTTTATTTTCTTTGCCTATTTTTCATCAAATGGGTGTATTGGCAATTATCGGCTATTTTATCTTAGCGGCAGTACTTAAAAATCCTACTTTAGCTACTGAAGAGGTTCATTCTTTAAAAACTTCGGATACAGCAATAACATCTCCTCAGCGAAGTAACTTTTTCTTTATGTTACTCAAAGGTGTTTTCTATTTCATAGCTATAGTGATATGTATTCCTCTGTTTATAGCACTTATAGGTACGATTATCAGTATCTTTGGCGCAACTATTGCTGGCGGTGTTACCCTGCTTACCCTAAGTGATTACTTACCTTATCTATTGGCACATCAATGGCAAGTTGTTGTATTATACCTCGCTTCAGGTTTACTGTTGTTAGTGCCTATCTCATTAATAGTGTTATTAGCTCTTAAACTTTTTACCAAAGGATTTCGTACGCCTAAAGCGTGGGTAGTGGCTAATGTGCTCTGTTTAGTGATGGGGATAATGCTTTTACTCACCGTATTAGGAAGTGTAGGTAAAGAATTTGTAACAGCAAGTGAAGTAGAAACAAAAATACCCATCACCTCTACCGCCGATACTTTGGTTATCAGTGAAAAAGCCTCTACACCTTATGATGGATTTGTATCGCTACACGAAAGAGGGGTTGATTTGAGAAATAATATATACTTCACTGATATACAACCCACTAACGATTCACTACCCTACCTTTTAATCACTAAAAAATCTAAAGGGAGAACTGTGAGTGAGGCTACCGAAAACGCTTCTCGGTTAGAGTTTCCTATAGAGTTCAACAAGAATGTAATAGAGTTTCCTAACCATTATACACTGAAAAAAGGCAATGTGTTTAGAGATCAAGAAGTGAAAGTAAGTTTATGTGTACCTGCGGGCAAATACGTAAAAACTATTGCCAATAGGCAGTTCTATATGTTTCGAAAATGGCATCCTATTCTCGAAAAGAATGCTCTATACAAAGTTACTAAAGACTCCATTATTCAGGTAACAAGTAACAATTAAGAATTAACGATTACAGCGGCTTGGGTGGGGCATACACCGTTGATTTTATCACCTATACCTACATAGCGCACTTCGTACTGAGGATAAGGTGCGAGTACCTCACTAATGAAAGCGCGAAACTCTTTGTCGTTCCACTCAAAATGGTGGTCGGCGTGGCGGATAGCATTCTCAGGGTCATCAAAATAATACTTGTTGAACCTGCTATCGGGGGTGGTGATAATCATCTTGTGAAAAGGGATTTGCAAACACTTATCCACTAATGCTTTTGCATCGCTGGGGGTATTGTGCTCAATCACTTCAGTAAGGAGGATATTCACCGGTTTTTGGTAAGCAAAATCGTCTAAACTGCGCAAAAACACAAGGTTATCGGTATCCATTTTGTAAGAAAGACTCTTGGCATACTCGGCTACAGCAGGATCTATATCGGTAGCAAAATAAGGGTGGTTATAACTGTAGTTTTTGCGCATAAAACGACGATAATACTTCAGTTCACCACAACCGATATCCAAAATAGGGAAATCGAAACCAAACTCCTTCACCGCAAACTCCATACGGCTGCCGTGAGTATCGGTAAATTGGAACTCAATATTGAGCCCTTTAGTTTTGAAATAGGCCTCGAAAGCAGGTTTTATTTCATTGAGTTGGCGTTCGCTCTTCACGGCGCGCTTGATAAAGAGGTAGAACACGAAATAAGGTACATCGTCTATATTGGTGAGGATACGTGCGTATTTTTGGGCGAAAAAGTCGTCGATATAAGTATATTCGCCATACTCGTTGGTAATATGCGTAATCACGGCTATAAAGCTGAGTAAGTTGAGCGCCTCGAAGATAGTTTTCCCTTCTACTTTAAGGGCTACATTATTTCCGATAAGAGGGGTGATTTGGCAATTTTTGAAATAACGTTCCATCAAAAAGTGTCCGCTACTATACCAAGAAGAATTGATATAGAGGTTCTTCACTTCAATAGTACAGGGCTGGTTGTCCACCTCGCGGCGTGTTTTTCCTAACCATTTGATTTCCTGACTAAAGTAAGTTTCTTTTTCCTGTAATTGGTCTTTAAAAAACTCATTGCAGCAATGCAAAATCACCAAAGGTGAGCAATAACTTTGAAAATCTATCTGATTGCTCTCTTCGGGTAGGTAACTATAGCGTGTATCTTGGAATAATACGTCATACTGATGCGCACTTACTGCATTACCTATGAGTTGCCCATTGCGAAGGGATTTGGCATAGATACTAAAATCGGTATTAGGGTTTTTGTTGAGAACATCCAATAAATGAGGATTGTTGGAACGTATTTGTATGATCATAAATTACTAATTCACTAATGAAATGACAAAAGTAAGAACTATTTGGTTAATTCACAAATTATTCTTATTTTTGCGCCTGAATTTTAAAAAGATACATAAAAATGACAGACACTCAACTCACTCCCGAACAATACGAACTTTTCAAAAATATAGAAAAGCGTCTTAAACAAAAGAGACTTTTGTATATCCATTTTTTTGTAATGGTTTTAGGCTGCATATTTTTTGCAGTAGCCAATAAAGTATTAGACTATGGGGTAGACTACAATTGGTATATATGGGCAAGCCTCCTTTGGCTTTTCCTCTGGCTATGGCACGCGATGAATGTATTTATTTTTAATCGTTTTTTGGGTAAAGAATGGCAAGAAAAACAACGTGAACATCTCGTTGCTGTTCAACAAAAGAAACTTATTAAAATAGAAGCTGCTGTAGAAAAAGAATTTGCGGCACAAAAGGAACAAGCGCAACGCGAATTAGCAGCTGAACAAACCGCACAAAGTTCTGCTTCCAATTCAAATCCTACAGTGTAAATTCTATGATTACTCTTATAGCTGCCGCCGATAAGCACAATGCTTTAGGTAAAGGAAGCGATTTGCTTTGGCATTTGCCTGAAGATTTTAAACATTTCAAACGCCTCACTACAGGGCATTGCATTATTATGGGGCGGAAGACGTTTGAGACTTTCCCTAAACCCTTGCCTAATCGCACCCATATAGTGATTACGCGTCAAAAAGACTATATAAAAGAAGAAATTATAGTAGTCAATTCCTTAGAGGAAGCTATTGAAAAAGCGCTTGCTATAGACCCCAACCCTTATGTGATAGGAGGTGGTGAAATCTACGCTCAAGCATTGCCTCTTGCCAATGTGATAGAACTCACTCGCGTAGACCATATTTTCCCCGAAGCTGATGTGTTCTTTCCTGAATTTAACACTGAAGAATGGGAGTTGGTAAGTTCTGAACCCTTTGAAAAAGACGAAAAACACGCTTATAGATTTACTTTTGAGAAATACTTAAAAAGGTAAGAGGTAAGAAATAGTTATTTTATCTCACTTGGATAGACTGTAATATATGAACTCAAACTATCCCAATAATCAGGAGTACTTTCTATTACAAAAATTTCTTCTTTCCCATCTCCTGTAATATCTATTGCATTACACCCCCATATTTTAGTACGCTCAGTATCTTTTATATAATGGGGTATATTTTTATAATTACAATCGATTTTCACAAAACTGTTTATAGGAACTTGAGTCATTTTTGCCATTTCTCGCAGATATAAGTAATGTTTTTCTGTAGGGACTACCTTTCCTTTTAGAGCAATGGTTGTAGTGCTATCAATGATTATTTTTTCAGAATGGGCTACTCCATAATGTTTTATAATAAGCAAACTGTCATTGATATAAATCTTTGTATCAAACTTTGGATCTCCATAATCACTACAATGAAATGAAAATAATGGAGTTATAGAATTATCAATCTTGTCTCCTTGTTGTTTAGAGAGGCTATCTGTACACTCACATAGTACTATAATAACCAAGAATAAGAGTTTTTTCATTGTAAAGTGTTTTATTTTAGGCAAAGATAACAATTAAATTCTATCTAAAAAGTTTTATTTTTTGTGTAGGCGTTTGCAGCACATACTCAGCTATTGCTGACTTTCCTACATAACATACTTCAAAAATTATTGATTATCAGGTTTATAGACTTTGTCAAAGTTTTGGGGCTTTGACAAAGTGTAGTGGCGCAAATAAAAAAGCTGTCTAAATAGACAGCTTTTTTATATTACAAAGGTTTTTGTTTTGAACTTCTGAAGTATTGAATTATTACAACTTTCTGTTCCTCAATAACATCATAGTAAACAACAAATCTTTTATCTAAGAAATACTTCTTATATAATTTTAATGTGCTACTATATTTAGCCAAAAAATAAGGTGTTTCAGAAAGTTCTATTTCCAATGCCTCTACTGCTCGAATTATTTTAAGAGAGTATTCAAAAGAACCATTATGTTCTTCCCAATAATCAAGGGTATTGTAAAAATCTTGCTTAGCCTCTAAATTCCATCTTACTTCCATATTTTTCTTTCAGCTCTTTATGAAATTCTTCACTACTTACAGTCATTCCAAGCCTTGATTGCTCTCTTGCTTTTTCTATTTTCTGTAATTCTTCAGCCGATAATTCATAGTAAAAATCATCTTCCTCATCAATAGGGGCTACTTCTACATTATATTTTTTAAAAAATGTTTCAAAAGCAGGCAAGTCTGTTTCAGGAAATTTTATACTATAACTGAGCATTTTCACCCCCTCTTCATTATAATTAGTGGTTGTTCTCATAGGTATCATATTTTTTTTGCAAAGGTATGAATATTTAATTAATTAGAAAATAAAAAGAGGTGTCTGAAAAGTTTTGTTTTGTAAGGGCGTTTGCAAAACGCCCTTACAATGTAACTAAAAACTGAGCGTTACCCCTGCTAAGTAATTGGCTTCGGCAGCGGGAATATACACCATTCCATAGCCGTTATCGCCGTAAGGAGTGTATTTGGTATTGAAAATATTATTACCCATTACCGAAAACAATACCGATTTGAAAGTGCTTTTAGGCTTCCACTCGTATTGCAAACTGAGGTTATTCACGAAATAAGCATCGAGCTTTGCTTCCTCACGCTCGGTGTTATCTACATATTGTGCACCTACATATTTAGAAATCAACCCTATTTGAAAACCCTCAATAGGTATAAAAGTAATCGTATTACCGAGCACTACATCAGGAGAATACGAAATGCGGGTGTCGCCCCAGCTAATGGTACGAGTCGCAACCTCAGCATCTTGACTCTTATAATCTCTGTTTATATTTTTGCTAAAAGCTACGTTAGGCGACCACAACCAACGCTCCGAGAGTTGCACCATCGCATCGGCTTCAATTCCTGCACGATAGCTCTTACCCACATTCTCACGAATAGGATAACCGGTGCTGTTGAGTTTCCCTAAAAGCACCAATTGGTCTTGGTAAGCCATATAATAGCCATTGAGATTTAAACGTACTTTGGGGGTGGTGAGTCGCCAACCGAGTTCTATATCGTTGAGTTTCTCGGCGATAGGTTTTTTAGCATTAGGGTCGTCCTGCAAAGCTTCGTAATAGCTCTTGTAATCGGAGCGATTAGGCTCTTTGGTAGCACGTGCATAAGAGAGGTAAAGGTCGTTTTGTGCATTCAAGAAGAAGGTAATACCCGCCTTAGGATTAAAACTGTTAAGACTTTCATCTATCTGATATTTATTCGTCTTATACCCTACATGACGGAATTGTACATCGGCAAAAAGGCTCCATTTAGGGGCAAATTGCCAAGTGAGTTTGCCATAACCTGCCGCTTCTTCTTTGGTATTTAGACCTTCGTAACTATAGCGATTGCCATACACAAAAGGCGCTTTTTCTGCCCATAACAAGTCTTTGTAATGCGACCCTTCATAGCGATTGAGCAATCCTCCAAAGAGCAATTGCACACCATCTTTCTGATAGTTAGCCGAAAATGTAGTACCCCAGAAATCGTTGTTCAATCCTTGTTGGTGAATGATGTATGCTTTTTGCTCCTTGCCTGCCCCGTCGAGCACTTTGGGCAAGCCTATTTTAGAGTATTTTTTCTTCTCATAGTTCTCCCAATAGCCTTTACCTTTGGTGTAGTGGAAGGAAAGTTGTGTATGCCACGCCGTATTCCACTGTTGCGTCCAGTGCAGTTGGGCGTGGTCTTGCTGGTAGTTATCGGTTTCGTTTTCATAGAAACGTTTGTTACCAGCGGTATCTTTGTATTCACCCGCAGGATTATGACGGCGATTGCTATTCAAAGTTTCTTTATCTACACCCAAATAAGTGAGATAGACACTTTGTTTGCCTCCAAATACCAATCCTTTGATGAGCGTACCCCCGTGGCTATAAGCACCTTGTAAGAAGTAGGATTTAAGGTCGGAAGAAGCGCGGTCGCGATAGCCATCACTCTTGATAACAGAAAAGCGTCCGCTGAGCTCAAAACGGTCGTTGAGCTTTCCGGTGGAAAGTTTGAGGCTGTGTTTGTGAGTATTATAACTGCCATAGAAGTTGGCGAGTTCTCCTGATGCCTGCTCTTGTACAGCATCGGTGAGAACGTTTAGGCTTGCGCCAAAAGCTCCTGCCCCATTAGAAGAAGTACCCACTCCGCGTTGCAACTGTATGCTCTCGGCAGAAGAAGCAAAGTCAGAGAGATTATACCAGAAAACCCCTTGCGATTCGGAGTCGTTGAGCGGTACGCCGTTGATAGTTACATTGGTACGGTACAAATCGCTCCCACGTACAAACATATTGCTACTACCGAAGCCCGAACCATCTTCGGAATAGCTCACCACATTAGGTAACTGACCTAACAACAAAGGCAATTGTTGACCGAAATTTTTGGTCTTAATTTCCTCTTTAGAGAGATTAGAAAAGGTTACGGGAAGTTTTTTGGTAGCCCTCACGGACGATACTAATACTTCGTCTAACTGAATGGGCTTAGGTGAAGGGACTATAGAGTCAGGCTCTATTGCCTGTTGTGCCATTGCCGATGTAGTAAGGCAAATAGCAGTGTACAAAAGTACATTTTTCATTGTAAAATAAATATTTACAAATAAAAGAGGCTATTATTTGGTGTGTTAATAAAATAAAAAAAGCCTGTTTATGCTACCCAAAAGCAAAAACAAGCTCCAATTGCTTAGTTTCATTCCTTCAACGGGATTATCCGTTCAAGTTCAATGGGTATAATCTCAGCCTGTTACAGCACCCCTTATGAGACGGCGCAAAAGTACAAAATAATTACGAAATACGAATGATGAATGACGAAAAAAATTGCCAAAGATGTGAAGCACACGGGCTATTTACATCTTTGGCAAAGTATTATTAGCTTGTTAGCTATTCGTTAATTAGGCTTGCCCGGTTATGCCAAACAGAGGGATGGCGTGACGGTCGTCGCTGTTAGAGATTGCTCCATTAGCTTGTTCAAACTTTTGGATATTATCATCTAAAGCAAATAGCAATCGTTTGGCGTGCTCAGGGGTAAGGATAATGCGACTACGCACTTTTCCTTTAGGCATCCCTGGCATTACGCTCACAAAATCTACTACAAACTCGGTAGATGAGTGGTTGATAATCGCCAAATTAGAGTACACTCCTTTAGCAATTTTATCGTCGAGCTCGATGCTCAATTGTCCTTCTTTTTCTTCTACTTCGTCCATTGTTTATCGTGATTTTTTCTTTTCGACTACAGATTGTTCCATATCCGCTTTAGATCCGACGATGATTTTCTCGTATTCTTTAAGTCCGGTACCAGCAGGGATACGGTGACCAACGATTACGTTTTCTTTCAAGCCATCGAGGGTATCTATTTTACCACTTACTGCTGCTTCGTTCAACACTTTAGTAGTTTCTTGGAAAGAAGCTGCTGAGATGAACGATTTGGTTTGCAATGAAGCGCGTGTAATACCTTGTAACACTGGCATAGCGGTAGCAGGGATGATATCGCGAGCGATAACCAAATTCTTATCGGAGCGTTTAAGGAGTGAGTTTTCATCGCGCAATTCGCGGAGGCTCACTATTTGTCCTGCTTGTAAGTTTTCGGAGTCACCAGCATCTTCTACTACTTTTTTACCGAATAGGCGGTCGTTTTCTTCGATAAAGTCGTCTTTGTGAACCAACTGACCTTCGAGGTAGAGGGTATCTCCTGGGTCTTGAATTTCGACTTTACGCATCATTTGTCGAACGATTACTTCAAAGTGTTTATCGTTGATTTTCACCCCTTGGAGACGGTATACCTCTTGTACTTCGTTTACTAAGTACTGTTGTACTGCTGAAGGTCCTTTGATACGCAAGATATCATCAGGAGTTACAGAGCCATCGGAGAGCGGTTTACCTGCACGTACAAAGTCGTTTTCTTGTACCAAGATTTGGCTTGAAAGTTTTACTAAGTACTTGCGTTCCTCACCTGAACGAGAAGTAACGATAACCTCTTTATTACCACGTTTGATTTTACCGAATGATACTACCCCGTCGATTTCGGATACGATAGCAGGGTTCGATGGGTTACGTGCTTCGAAGAGCTCGGTAACACGAGGAAGACCTCCTGTAATATCCCCAGCTTTGGCAGAGCTACGCGGTATTTTCACGAGTACTTTACCTTCTTCAATTTTGCTATTGTTATCCACCATAATGTGAGCTCCCACAGGCAAGTTATAAGAACGTAGTGTTTCGCCGTTTTTATCGACGATAAGCAAGGTAGGAATCAGTTTTTTATTACGTGATTCAACAATCACTTTTTCTTGGAAGCCTGTTTGCTCGTCGATTTCTACTTGGTAAGTAACCCCTTGTTCTATATCTTCGTAAGCAATTTTACCAGAATATTCGGAGATGATTACGGCGTTGTACGGATCCCATTGGAAGAGCAAAGTGCCTTTTTTCACTTCTTCTTTGTCTTTTACAAAGATGTGAGCTCCATAAGGGATATCGTGTGTTTGAAGCACCATTTTAGTAGTGGGGTCAAGAACGCGGAGTTCAGAAGAACGAACCACCACATCTACAGGGTTTTGTTCATTATCTTTACCGCTTACCACACGCAAATCTTCTACTTCGATGATACCATCGAAACGCGCTTCGGTTTTGTTTTCTTCGGATACGTTACCGGCAACCCCCCCCGCGTGGAAAGTACGCAAGGTAAGCTGAGTACCAGGCTCACCGATAGATTGGGCAGCAACTACCCCTACGGCTTCCCCTTTCTGTACCATACGACCGGTAGAAAGGTTTCGACCGTAACATTTTGCACAAATACCGTGTTTAGCTTCACAAGTAAGTGCAGAGCGCACTTCTATCATATCAATAGGAGCGGCTTCTATTTTATCTACTATTTTTTCAGTAATTTCTTCACCAGCACCCACAATAAGTTCTTCGGTGAGAGGGTTGTAGACATCGTGGAGCGACACACGTCCTAAAACGCGCTCGCCAAGAGTTTCTACTACTTCCTCGTTCTTTTTGAGGGCACGTACTTCTACCCCGCGCAAGGTACCACAATCTTCGGTGTTGATGATTACGTCTTGAGATACATCGACCAAACGACGAGTTAAGTAACCTGCATCGGCAGTTTTCAAAGCAGTATCGGCAAGACCTTTACGAGCCCCGTGGGTAGAGATGAAGTACTCGAGGATTGACAAACCTTCTTTAAAGTTTGACAAGATAGGGTTCTCGATGATTTCGCCCCCTCCAACGCTTGATTTTTTAGGTTTAGCCATCAAACCACGCATACCGGTAAGCTGACGAATCTGTTCTTTAGAACCACGCGCTCCGGAGTCGAGCATCATATACACAGAGTTGAATCCTTGTTGATCGGTACTGATGCGTTTCATTGCCAATTCGGTGAGTTGTGCATTGGTAGATGTCCAGACGTCAATCACTTGGTTATAACGTTCGTTATTGGTGATGAGCCCCATATTATAGTTCATCATAATACCATCAACGAGACCGTTAGCTTCAGCAATCATATCGGCTTTTTCTTGTGGGATGATGATATCCCCTAAACTGAATGACAATCCACCTTTGAAGGCAAAACGGTACCCCATATTCTTGATTTTATCCAAGAAGTCACCTGTTACAGGGATGCTGGTTGCTTTGAGGATACGACCGATGATGTCGCGGAGAGATTTTTTAGTAAGTACTTCGTTTACATAGCCCACTTCCAAAGGCACGAGCTCGTTGAAGAGCACACGCCCAGTAGTAGTTTCTACTACGGGGTAATACACATTGCCATTTTCGTCAAGGTCGCGTACTTTCACTTTGATGAAAGCGTTGAGGCTCAATTTGCCTTCGTTGTAAGCGATATTTACCTCTTCGGCAGAATAGAAAGTGAGACCTTCGCCTTTGACAGGATACTCAGGGGTAGATTTACGACCTTTGGTGATGTAGTAAAGCCCCAAGACCATATCTTGTGAAGGTACAGTGATAGGTGAACCATTGGCAGGGTTGAGGATATTGTGAGAAGCCAACATCAAGAGTTGAGCTTCGAGGATAGCCTCAGGGCCAAGAGGTAAGTGCACCGCCATCTGGTCACCGTCGAAGTCGGCATTGAACGCTGTACACACCAATGGGTGCAACTGGATAGCTTTCCCCTCGATGAGTTTAGGCTGGAATGCCTGAATACCCAAACGGTGCAATGTAGGGGCACGGTTGAGGAGGACAGGGTGACCTTTGATCACGTTCTCCAAGATGTCCCATACTACAGGTTCTTTTTTGTCGATGATTTTTTTAGCTGATTTCACCGTTTTTACGATACCGCGCTCGATGAGCTTACGGATTACAAACGGTTTATAGAGTTCGGCTGCCATATTCTTTGGCAAACCACATTCATACATTTTGAGTTCAGGACCTACCACAATAACGGAACGCGCAGAGTAGTCCACACGTTTACCGAGGAGGTTCTGACGGAAACGCCCTTGTTTACCTTTCAATGAGTCGGAAAGGGATTTGAGCGGACGGTTAGATTCGGTTTTTACCGCTGATGATTTACGAGTGTTATCGAAGAGTGAATCAACAGACTCTTGCAACATACGTTTTTCGTTGCGCAAAATCACATCAGGTGCTTTGATTTCCATCAAGCGTTTGAGGCGGTTGTTACGGATGATTACACGGCGGTATAAGTCGTTGAGGTCGGAAGTTGCAAAACGACCTCCATCGAGCGGTACCAATGGGCGCAATTCAGGTGGGATTACAGGAATCACCTTCATTATCATCCATTCAGGTTTGTTTTCGCGGTTTTTTTGAGATTCGCGGAACGCTTCTACCACTTGTAAGCGTTTAAGCGCTTCGGTTTTGCGTTGCTTAGAACTTTCGTTGTTGGCTTTGTGGCGCAAGTCGTAAGAAAGTGCATCTAAATCCAAACGTTCGAGGAGTTCGAGGAGACACTCAGCTCCCATTTTAGCGATAAACTTATTGGGATCGGTATCTTCTAAGTATTGGTTATCAGCGGGAAGACTCTCGGTAATAGCGAGGTATTCTTCTTCTGAAAGGAAGTCTAAGTATTGTAAATCTTCACCTTCTGGGCCTTTGGCAATCCCAGGTTGGATAACTACATAGCGCTCGTAGTAGATAATCATATCCAACTTTTTGGAAGGAAGCCCTAACAAATAGCCGATTTTGTTAGGCAGTGAGCGGAAATACCAAATGTGAGCGATAGGCACTACGAGGTTGATATGACCCACTCTTTCGCGGCGTACTTTTTTTTCGGTAACTTCGACGCCACAACGGTCGCAAACGATACCTTTATAGCGAATGCGTTTGTATTTACCACAAGCACATTCATAGTCCTTTACGGGACCGAAAATACGCTCACAAAACAACCCGTCGCGTTCAGGTTTGTGAGTACGGTAGTTGATAGTTTCGGGTTTAGTAACCTCGCCGCGTGAAACGGCTAAAATAGATTCGGGGGAGGCTAAACCGATCGAAATTTTATCAAATTTAGGAACAGCTGTTGTTTTTTCTCTTGCCATATTGTTATGGTGAATATAATAAGTTTATGTGGCCTCATTGGGGAGTCCCCACGAAGCCTATTTACAAAATATCGTGCAAAATTACTACTATTTTTTGAAACGGCAATAGTTTTTTAGAAATATTTTTTAAAAAAGTTTTTAAGTAGTTGAGGGTTGGGGAATTAGGGGAATTAAAATCTGTAATAATTTTTCATTCCATAGGTATTGAGAATTTCGTAGGGGTTGTCACGGAATTTAGTCATAGAAACGACTTTTTTGACATCGGACGGGTTCAAGGTGCGGGTGGTAATGAGTTTATCTATCATTATTTCTAAATTGGAGTCGTGAAGGACGGTTTGCCAAGCAAGAGCACTATAAACATTTTCGATAAAAACAGGAGATTTAAAAGAGGTATGTAACACTTTTTCATACTGCTGTTTATAGGTTTCTAATAGGTTTTCGAGTTTTTTAGCGTCTATTTTTCCAGTAGCTACTTGATTTTGGACTTCGGTTACTACATCTGTTCGAAACTGGAGGAGTTTTTGATATTCGTCAAAAGCCTGACGATCGGGTTCTGTTCTTATGAGCAAACTTTTTGCTTGTTGCAGTTTTGGGGTTATCATTGCGAACAAAGTTTTTTCAGTAGCTAAAAGTTGCTGACTTTGATCAGCAAGGATTTCAATAGATTTTTTAAGTTGGTCTTTAGTATTGTACAGAGAAGAGCTGCGCTGGATTTCATCAATAATTAAATGGCGTCGTTCATAGCAGCTTTTAGCTTGCAAAATCAGGCTATTATAGAGTTTTTGCACGGTATCGGGTTCTATAAAGTCAAAAGGCGTTAGTTTTCTCAAGCTACCCTGCTCTATGTCATACCATATACGGCTTTTGGTAGAGGGAACAGTTGGCACAGTGTCCAAATTTTGACTTTCCACCATCAATTTAATATCTAAATAGTCTCTAAGCGATTGTATTTCATCGGGATTTGTGAGTTCTTCTTCATAATAACAAGTAATCTCATAGCAGAGATTGTAAAAAGCGATAACTGCTTCATTTCCTCGAGGAATCATTTTGAACTGAACGTGATGTCGTTCATTGAGTGTATAAACCAATTGAGTATCCTCAGATTCTTTTTGGGGTAGGGTGTTAGTTTCACATTTTCTGAATAAAGGAAGGATTATTAATAAGATTATGAAGAATGATCCTCCCCAAAAAATATAGCCTTCCCAAAAGATTGGTAGTTTAGTTGAAGAAGTATCTTGGCTTATAGGTTGTATTTCTTGCTGTGGAGAGAGCGGTTGCTCTTGAGTTTTTTCGCCAACGGAAAAAGGTTGTTTTTGCTTGTTTTTCTTTTGGTAGCGCCTTCCGATGTTTTTAGTTGAAGTTGTAGGAGCAGGCGGGATTGCTACCTCACTTTTACGAGCAGGCAGGGAATCTTTGGGGAGATTTTTTTTGATATAGTTTCTCATTGTTAGGAGGTAGGGGTCAGGGGTCAGGTGTTAGGTAAAATCAGTAATAGAGATTCCTCCAAAGCGACCCTGCAAGTAAGCGGTGGCAAGGGAGGGCATATCGTTGATTTTGAAATCGTTGAGGGAATACATACGGCTGTTGCCTTGTTGTTTCTCGGTGAACCAGACTTCATCGGGACGGAGGAGGTCTTGGGTATCGAGTAAGGAAACGCAGTGTGTAGTGGAAATCAATTGTCCGCCCTCAGGGTTATTGGCGTAATAACGAATGAGTTCGGCGAGTAAGGCTGGGTGCAGTTGTGCATCAATAGCATCAAAACAAACTACTTTTCCTTGTAGTGCTTGATAGAGTGCAAGGAGGAGGCGCAAGAGTTGTATAGTACCCTCGGATTGGTCGTCATAATAAAAATCAGTGAGTCCTCCTTGATCGTCCTCTTGTGAGAAATATAGTTCATCTTCAATTTCTTGTCCTTTAGCTAAAGGGGTCTCAAAAGGTATATCCATTATTTCTACCGTATCTATTTCTAAACCAGCTTTATTCATCATTGTACTTACGAAATCACAGAGAGGTTCTGTTAGCAAAGGGTTTGCATAGAGGCTACTGAGAGTAGTTTGTTTATTGACTACCAAAAGTTGAGAATTGAACCATTGGTAGGCAGCTTCTAATTCTGGAGCATTTAGTATAGGGAACTTATGATTTAGAGACAAGAGAGAAGCATAAGGATTACGAGAAAGCAATTGAGTAACAGCAGTTTCATTAGTGAGAGGAGTCCCGCTGACTTTTGTGTTTTTTCGCTCAAAAACTAATCTATCAGAAAAACTTCCTAAACCTGAAATATACAGACTTTCATTAAGGCTTTTCGGATAAATTTCTACTCTATAGATATAACCTTTTTGCTGGTACAGGAATTCTATTTCGAGGGAGATAGGTAGTTTTTTTTCGTTATCTTCTGATTCAACATATCTTCTAAAAGTATAAGAAGAGAAATCATTCTCTTGGAGGAAATCGCCGTTGCACACCAAGTTTTGCAGGAAAGCAATCGCCTTGATAAAGTTAGATTTTCCTGAACCATTGGCACCATAGATAGCAGCTTGTTTGAGCAGAGGAATAGGCAATTGGGTATAGATGTGATGTGGTAGTTCCTCACGTTTGGGATTGGGGAACATATCAAAAGAGGTTTCTTTTTGGAAAGAAAGGAAGTTTTGAAGGGTAAAACGTAAGAGCATAATAATTTGTTAATTTATCGGTTTAGTAATTGTAATATTCACGAGCGCGTGCAGCACTGATGATTTGGTAAGGATTGGTGCGCCATTTGGTTTGTTGTCGCATTTCTTGAAATTCTTCAAAGCATCTTTGTTTGTCTCGGTAATTCATATCTATAGCTCGGCGAATTACCTTTGTAAAATCAATACCGTGAAGCACTGTCCACTGGTAAAAATTAGTATTAAAACAGCTTTGTGAAAACTGTAGTCGTACTAATGGTAATTCGGTTTTACAATAATTTTCGTACTTTTTGTTCAGCAGTTCGCGGTTGTTCTTTTTTTGAGTGTACTGTAGGCAAATTTCATCATTAAGCGCTTTTAGGGCGAGTGCATTTTTCTTATAGACTTCAAAATTATCTCTATCGTAGGCATCGGTTACCAAGCGGTAAGCAGCTTTGGAGGTGAGTTTGTTCAGCTGAGAGAACAGTGCTTTTTCGGCAGTGAGAAAGTGGTACTGCTGCTTTTTATCAGTAGTTTGTAAAAGTTTTTTAGTTTCGGCGACAAGGGTGTTGTAGCGGGTTTGGAGGCTATCGGCATCAATACCTGTGAAGTGTTGTGGAATTTGTTTATCGAGAGCCCCTGAAGCAAGTGCTTGTTTAAAATCGGTAGAAACTAAGAGGGTATCAATCATTGCATTATGACCTTCGTAGGCAATATCGTAGCACAAGCCATAAAAGGCGATGACAGCTTTTTCTCCGCTTGGCACTTCGGGAGGGGGAGGATTGCGTTCATATTCCTGATAAGCACGCCCCATTTCTTGTAATTCTTTTTCTCTTAAATCTTTGTTTTCTATAAACTTACGCACACCTAACACTATAAAAAAGAGTAATAATAAACCTGCCGCAGTTATGAGTGAGATTTCTATCTTTTTATTAATAAAAACGCCTTTAGCATTTTTAGGAACATCGTTAGTTTGAGGCTCAGTAATTAGTTCTTTTTTAAATTTTTCTTGAGATTCTTCTTCAGAAAAAGGTTGTTGAGAAGCCTCTTCCTTCTTGTAGCGCTTATTGATGCCCTTATAGGTAGGAGCTGGCGGAGGCGGTAAGGTTGTTCTACTTTCACTGGCGGGCAGAGAGGTATTCTGCGGGTCTTTTTTATTGTAAGTTCTCATTGGCAAATCTACTCATTAGCGAATTGTTTCATTGTGTACAATATCAATTCGGTAGTGCTTTTTTCGGTGACTACCCAAATAGACTTATCGTAATCTACATCTATAGCGATGGGAGAAATAGACTCTACGGGAAAATCTTTTAGCAAGTTGCCTTTTTCGTCGTATAGATAGGCTTTTTGAGTATTCTGTTCGGTTACTGATACGTAGTTCATTCCGCGAATGCGAAACAATTTAGGACGGCTATACTTACCTTCGGGGAGTTCGATACGCTGATTACCGATAGTGAGTATATTTCCTGAAAGTGAGGTAAGTACATAGCGGTTGCCGCCCCAATAAAAAGGTTCGGTAAGCGATAGGTTTTTGCGGGTCATTCCACCTTTTTCATCTATAGAGATAAGCGTACCATCACTATTAGTGAACATAAAGAGGTTACCTAACACCAAAGGTGGATTGTTAGAAAAACTATAGGCACCTTTCACGGTAATACGCTGCTCGCCATTGCGGTGCAAGATGTTGAAAGTGCCATTGTTAGATGAGTAAATGAGATAGTCTTTTCCATTGAAACGATAGTGTTTAGGGGTAAACAAAGGTTTGCCATTAGCGCGCTGGTTAAAGCCTTTCACTTCTTGACCTTTCTTATCTAAAAGGTGAAGAGTATTACCTTCGGCAAATAGGAATCGATATTCACGATTACTTTCGTAATCAAAGACTTCTAAGGGGGTGATAGGATTTTTATACTGCAAAGGGAAAGGGGCTACCTCCTTGCCATTGCGATCGACGACCCAAATAGATTTTTCGGTAGTGAAAGCCATTTGCAGGAAGCCATTTTTAAATAAATCTACTTGATAAATAGGGCTTTGTATTTTCCCGTCTAAGCGTTTTTTCCACAATAGTGAGCCGTTATTACCTATGAGATAAAGGTAGTTATTCTCATCTTGCACAGCGATTTCCAATCGCTTGGTGCGGTGATTTAAGAGAATGACGGGCTCGCTTGCCATAACATCGTCTAAGGCAAAGCGGAAACGCTCGCGCATCTCATCAGAAAGGGTGCTTTCAGTTTGTTTTTCACTTACAAAATTCAGCACGTAATAGTCGTTTTGAGGTGTTTGTTGGAAGAGAGCCCAACGGTAATTTTCGGCTATTGCAGGAAAACGACTGCTAAATGAAGGATTGTCGTAAAGATTGACAATGCGGGAGAAAGTAACATTTGAAGCGCTGTTTTCCTCTAATAAACCAAAGGCTTTATTCGCTGATAATACATTACCTCGCTGCATATCATTCACTACAGAGATGAGGAGTTCTTTGGTTTTGGTGAGTACCAATTGCTTTTGATACACGCCTGCATAACGCGGAATGAAATCTTTTACAAATGAAGTGAAGAAACCGACGGGCAGGTCGGGGTTGAGTTCGTACATCGGGAAGTTGTACTGGAAATCCTCGGAGAGCACGGGTAGCTGTTGGAGGGTTTCATCTACATCAAATGAGGAAACAACTGCAAATTGACCTTCGGTTACGCGCCCAAAAGCAACCCCATTGATAGAAGTTCTAAAGGGACTTTCTTGTGCTATACTGTCGTTTTGTGTTAGTTTTTCGGCATCGTCAAAAGTATAAGCATCGATGCTGAGCACGCGGGCAGGCATTAGACTTAACGCATCGTTTTGATAGGGGACAGTGTGGAGCATCACATCGGTATTTGCCTCTTTATCAATAGTGGTTACCCCGCTGAGACGCACATTGTTTTCTTCTAAAAAGAGATCAAAAGCTACCCAGTTTTTACAATTTGCAAGTGGTTTTTCACCAAAGAAAGGTTCGAAATAATCGTTGGCAGCGTTTTTTTGTAAAAATAGGTTTGCTACACATTCAGTACCGCTAATTTGTTGTAGTTTTTCTAAATCCTGTTGAGCATCGCTCTTGTTTTGTTTGTTTAAAGAGGTGTACTCAGAAAGTTTTTCGCCATCGCTGATAAGCAAGTAATCACCATAAATTGTATAGAACCACTCTTTGCCAAACAAGGCTTGTTTTTGCACTTGTGCAGAGGCGTTTTTCCAAATAGCTGATTTCTCGTTATTTTCTTTTTTACAAATAAAAAAGCAATTGCCTTCAGTAGAAAATGCTACCCATATATCATCATTTACGGGTAAAGTTCCTAAGAGTTTTACTTCGTGCAAACGCAATATACGAGGGTTATGAGCTTTCCAAAAGCTATTGTTCGTAAGGGCACTCAGGAAGTTGTCGCGGTTGTTGATATGATAGATGAGCTCAGTATTTTCGGGGAAAGTAAAAGGAGTGAGGGTTGCTTTTTTTTCTTTAGAAGTACAAGCAACCAAAAAGAGCAAGGTTATTATGTAGAAACAATACTTCACTACTTAAAATTATTGATGATGAAAGTGCAAAGATATGTAATAATTGGCAAATTAGCAAATTAGAAAATTAGCGAATTACGGATGATGAAAATACTCATAGACTTTTTTTCCTCTAAAACCTACGACTTTTGTGAGTTCTGCTAATGTAGCCTCACGGATGCGTTTTACGGATTTGAAGTGTTGGAGGAGCGTTTCTTTGGTTTTATCGCCTATCCCCCCTACCCCATCGAGTTCGGATACGATAGCTGATTTGCTGCGTTTTTGGCGGTGGAACGTAATACCAAAACGGTGTGCTTCGTCACGCAATTGCTGAATTACACGCAGGGTTTCGGAACGCTTATCTAAATACAAAGGGACACTATCTTCGGGGAAATAAATTTCCTCTAACCGCTTGGCAATGCCTATAATAGCTATCTTACCGCGCAATTCTAACTGTTCTAAGGCTTTTAGAGCTGATGAGAGTTGCCCTTTACCTCCATCGATGATAATGAGTTGAGGCAGCGGTTGTTGTTCGTCTAACAAACGGCGGTAACGGCGATATACCGCTTCTTCCATAGAAGCAAAATCGTTAGGACCTTCGACAGTTTTTACATTGAAATGACGATAGTCCTTTTTGCTTGGTTTGGCATTTTTAAAGACTACACAAGCTGATACAGGGTTCGTACCCTGAATATTAGAGTTATCGAAACACTCTATATGCACAGGAGGTACTGAGAGGTGCAAATCGCGTTGCATCTGGGTAAGGATGCGGTTTGTATGGCGTTCAGGGTCTAGTATTTTTTCTTGTTTGAACCTATCTTGACGGAAGTGTTTGGCATTGCGCAAAGAGAGTTCCAAAAGTTGTTTTTTCTCACCTGCTTTAGGGATGGTGGCTTGCAAACCGTCGGGAAGGGTTACATCAAAAGGTACGATAATTTCCTTAGATACAGAGAAGAAGCGTTCGCGAATATCAATAATAGCATATTCTAAAAGCTCTCTATCAGTCTCGTCCAATTTCTTTTTAATCTCCAAAGTATGAGCGCGCACAATCGCTCCATAAGCCACTTGCAAGAAGTTTACATACCCATATTCTTCATCGGAAACGATAGAGAATACATCGACATTGGTAATTTTACTACTCACAATAGTAGATTTAGCTTGGTAGTTTTCCAAACTTTGTATTTTCTGTTTGATGAGATGTGCTTCTTCAAAACGCATTTCGGCAGCTAATGTCATCATTTCTTCTTTGAAGTGCTTAAGCGCGTCTTTGAAATTTCCTTTGAGAATTTCGACTATTTGCTGGATATTATTGTTATAATCTTGTTCGCTTTGGTATCCTTCACAAGGTCCTTTGCAATTTTTTAGATGGTATTCCAAACACACTTTAAACTTGTGATTAGCTATGTTTTGGGGTGACAAATCGTAGTTGCAATTGCGCAAGGGGAAGAGTTCTTTTATCAAATCTAAAAGTGTATGCACCGTTTTCATACTGGTATAGGGGCCGAAATACAAAGAGCCGTCTTTCACTACTCGGCGTGTGGAGAAAACGCGCGGAAAACGTTCTTTTTTCACGCATATCCACGGGTAACTCTTATCGTCCTTTAAAAGAATATTGTAGCGAGGTTGGTATTTTTTAATAAGGTTGTTTTCGAGTAGTAAAGCATCGCTTTCGGTAGCTACCACGATGTGCTCAATACGTACGATTTTGCGCACCAAAATGCGTGTTTTAGCATTATCGTGTTCTTTTTGGAAATAAGAGGAGACGCGTTTTTTGAGATTGACAGCTTTGCCTACATAGATAAGGGTATCGGAGGCGTCATAAAACTGGTAGACGCCAGGGTTATTAGGCAAGGTTTGTAATTGAATATCTATGGACATAAGGGTCAGAGATAGAAAAGAGGCTACCGAAAGTGGCAGCCTCTTTTTTTGGTTTTATAAAGATAAAAACGTTCCTAAAACTATTTTACCAAGTTGATTTCAACGCGGCGGTTAAGTTCTCTACCTTTCTTAGTTTTGTTAGAAGCGATAGGTTTTTCAGGACCAAAACCTTTAGCAGTAAGACGAGCAGGGTTTATACCTTTATCAATTAAGTAAGCTTTAACTGAATAAGCTCTATCTTCAGAAAGTTTTTGGTTTTTAGCTTTGTTACCACTTGTATCAGTATAACCTTCTATTGAGAATTTAGCGTTTTTGTATTCGTTTAATACTTCAACGATATTGTTCAATACAGTAGCTGATTCAGGACGGATAGTAGCTTTGTTTACATCGAACAAGATAGTTTTTGCGAAGTCGTTCAATTTCTTTTGAACTTCTTGAGTTACTTCAGGGCAACCGTTGTTAGAAGCAGGACCTGGTTTATCAACGCATTCATCGTCTTTATCAAGTACACCATCACCATCGGTATCAGGCCAAGGGCAACCGTTATTTTCTTTAGGACCAGCTACGTCTTTACATTGGTCTACGTTATCTGGCACACCATCACCATCGGTATCAGGGCAACCGTTGAATTCTTTAAGACCAGCTTCGTCTGGGCAAGCGTCATCTTTGTCAGCGATACCGTCACCATCTCTATCAGGGCAACCTTTTAATTCAGGGAGACCAGCTTCGTCTGGACAAGCGTCGTCTTTATCAGCAATACCATCGTTATCGCGGTCAGGACAACCGTTCAATTCTTTTTTACCTGGTTCGTCTGGACAAAGGTCATCTTTATCGGCTACGCCATCTTTATCGCGGTCTTTTTTACCGAATTTAATGGTAATACCAGCAGCGTGTTGGAAGTAGTCTTCTTGAGAATCAGATTTGAAAGTTGGGTTGTAGGCAGTTTGCAAGTTGATACCGATGTTTTCGGTAAACCAGAAGTTTACACCACCGCCGCCTAAAGCGCGGAATTTACCTTCGTTATCGATAGCGGCATATCCACCACCTACTTGTAAGAATGGGTCAAACCATCTTGCGGCTTTCCAAAGAGAGTTCAAGTGGTATTTCACAGCTAAATTGGCAGCCCAGAAAGACAAATCTACTTTATTATCAAGATCTTTGCTATAACCGAAACCTTTTTCGATTTTGTTCAATGATCCAGATAATTCAGCAGAGAAACCGGCACCAATGTATCTACCTACAGAAAGACGAGAAACAGCAGGAAGGATGTTGATATCACTTGGTCCACCCCAGTCTTTCATCAAGTCCCCAAAAGCATCTGGAGTACGTATATCAACTGTATTTACTCCAAATCCTATCTGCCAAGGACTGTTTTCATCTTGCGCTTGAACTCCTACTGAAAAAGCAGCAGCCAAAGCAAATAAAGTTAATTTGATTTTCTTCATACTTAAAAATGAATTTTGATTACTATTTAAATTTGGGGGCAAATATAAGTATTATTTTAATATCTATAAATTTTTAAGGTTATTTTTTTTTGTTAAAATTGATAAGAACTAAAAAAAAGACTTAAAAACAGAGTGTTTAAAACAGTATTATATTTTGCCTCGTTTGTTGTTATTTACTTGATTACGAATTAATTAAAAATGTTTTACAACCATTTTACCAAGGCAAAATCTTGGCGGTGTGGCAATAAATTATTTTTAGGGAAAATACGTATTGCTAAGTGTAAAGCGCCAGGATATTCGGAAGCTATCTCTAATTGATAGGTAGCTTTATTACCTTCTTGAGCTACTACAGAGAACTCACTAGTAGAGAGGACTTTAAACTTATCGTCTTTTTGTTGAGCGACGACGAGTTCTACACCTACATCTTCAGGGCGCAATTCGCCTAATTCTAAAGTAATTTCGCCTTTATAGTTTTTTCCTATAGAGATGAGTTGTTCGTTTCGATTAGGGACTTTGAAATTGACTACCTTTATATTATCCCATTCTTGGGTTACTTTTCGTTTCCAATTAGAGAGCTCGATAGCAGTTACAAACTGATTGTCTTTCAGTTTATTTACGCGTTCGGTCATAGGGTAATAGTATTGGTTTTCGTAATCGGTGAGCATACGCGTAGTGGTGAAATTCACAGCGACTTTGGCGATTGTATTTTTGATAAGGGCGCACCAGCGAGATGAAACACCATCTTTATTCTTATCGTAGAATATAGGTGCAATTTCGTCTTCGATGATATTATAAATGGTTTCAGCGTCCATTTCGTCCTGATATTGTTGGTTTTCGTAGGAACGTTCCATTGGCAGTGCCCAACCGGCATCTTCGCGGTAGCCTTCTACCCACCAACCATCGAGTACGCTGAAGTGCATAGTACCATTCATTGCTGCCTTTTCACCACTGGTTCCTGAAGCTTCGAGCGGACGTGTAGGGGTGTTCATCCATACGTCGACTCCTTGTACCATGTGGCGTGCAAGTTCCATATCGTAGTTAGGGATGAACAATATTTTACCTAAGAATTGTGGTAATTTAGAGATTTCGACAATATTTTTAATCAAATCTTGTCCTGCTTTATCGGCAGGGTGAGCTTTACCAGCGAATATGAATTGTACAGGGCGTTCAGGATTATTTACGATTTTATCTAAACGTTCTATATTGGTAAAGAGCAAGTGTGCGCGTTTGTAGGTTGCAAAGCGGCGTGCAAAACCAATGGTAAGGATGTCCTCGCGCAAGTTTTCTTTGATTTCGACTAATTGGCGAGGAGAGAAATAGGGAGTATTTTTCTCTAAGCGCAATTTTTGTTCGACGCGGCGCAAGAGTTTAGAGCGGAGGGCTGTTTTAATTTCCCACACGCGTTGATCGGATACTTTGTAGATACCTTCAAAGCTCTTAGGGTCGTAGTGGTGAGTTTTGTAGTCTTTACCAAAGACTTCGTTTTCCACTTCTTTCCAGAGACCGGCTGTCCAGGTAGGTTGGTGCACTCCGTTGGTCACATAGCTAATATGCGATTCTTCAGGCATATAGCCAGGCCACAAATCTTTGAGGATTTCTTTGCTCACCTCACCGTGTAGCCAGCTCACGCCATTGACTTCCTGAGAGAGGTTGGCGGCGAGGTTACTCATTGAGAATTTCTCGTGAGGGTCGCTCAGGTTGATTTTACCGAGAGCGAGGATTTGTTCCCAATTCACGTGCAATTTATCGGTATAATTACCGAGATAAGCGCGCAATAAACCTTCTTCAAAAGCATCGTGACCTGCAGGTACAGGAGTGTGCGTAGTGAAGAGAGAAGAAGCGCGTACCACCTCCATTGCCTCAGAGAAAGTAAGGTTGTTGTGTTCGATAAATTCGCTAAGACGTTCCAAACCGATGAAAGCAGCGTGTCCTTCGTTGCAGTGGTAAATATCACTATCGATACCTAATTTTCGCAACATTTTGATACCGCCTAAGCCTAAGAGCATTTCCTGTTTGAGTCGGTTTTCCCAGTCGCCACCGTACAAGTGGTGTGTGATAGAACGGTCGTCTTCTCGGTTATTTTCGAAATCGGTATCGAGGAGATAGAGTTCTATACGACCTACATCAACGCGCCATACGCGGGCATAGAGGGTACGCCCAGGGAGATCGATAGAGACCACTATCCACTTACCTGTTTCGGGGTCGAATACAGGAGTTACAGGGATTTTAGAGAAATCTTGTGCCTCGTAGTCGGCTTCTTGGTTACCTGCTGAGGAGAGTTTTTGGGTGAAATAGCCATAGCGGTATAGCAATCCAACCCCAGTGATTTTTGTAGCTTTGTCGCTGGCTTCTTTCAGATAGTCGCCCGCCAAGATACCCAAACCTCCTGAGTAGATTTTCAAAGAAGAGTGCAAGCCATATTCCATACTAAAATATGAAATAGAGGGGCTTACCATTTCGGCTTTTTTAGCCATATATTCTTGAAAATCACCATATACTTTAGAGAGGTTACGCATAAAAACAGTATCGTTTTCCAACTCTTTGTAACGAGAGAGGGAGATGCTATCGAGTAGAGCGATAGGGTTTTTGCGCACTTCTATCCATTTTGCTTTATCAATATATTTGAACACCTCGTAAGCCTCATCATTCCAGCACCACCAAAGGTTTTTGGCGAGTTCTTCAAGGGGTTGCAAGGCTTCAGGGATGGCGCGGTGGATGATCACACTACGCCAATTAGGAGTGTTTACCACTTTGGATTTTTCTAAATAAGCTACACCATCGGTTTCTACTGGAGGGAGGCTTTCTACTCTATCCTCTATATTTTCGAGGGTGAGTTCGTAACATTTGATATAATACTGTACTAAGTTTTTCCAAAGGGCTATTTCGGAGACTTTAGCGGCAGTTTCGCGCAAAGCTTCGAAATCGTCGTCTTTGCTATCTAATAGATTTTGTATGTTTTTAGCGATGGCACCTACTACTTCGCCATAGTTGCTATCGGTACGATTGACTACTTCTATAGCTTTTTGTTTTTGAGGATAGTAGTCGTTTACCCACTTGCCAAATCCTGCTAAAGTAGTGGTGACGGTAGGTACTTTGAAAGCCAAACTTTCGAGCGGGGTATAGCCCCAAGGTTCATAGTAAGAAGGGAAAGCGGTACCATCGAGACCGAGTAGCAAATCGTAATAAGAGAGGTTGAACACGCCGTCGTTACCATTGAGGTAGCTTGGGCAGAAAATCACTTTCACCTTATCTTCTTTACGGTTGAAGAGTTGTTGTTCGTTGATGCGTTTTACAATGGCATCGTTATAGACATCGGGGAGGATGTGAGTGAGATGTTTTTGTTCGTTAGGGGTTGTTTGTTCGGGAGATTGGAGGTTATTGAGCAATCCTTGGTTAGGAGCGTCGTAGGCTGTAGGGATAAGTATATAAGCCAAGAGCTCTTTTTTGTTTTTAGGGTTGCGATTGAGAGCACCTAAGGCATCAATAAAGGCATCGATTCCTTTGTTGCGGAACTCATAACGACCGCTGATAGCAACGATTTTGGTATTCTCACTAATAGGTTGAGTTACCAACGCTTGTGCGACGTTGATGAGGCGTTCTTTAGCTATTTTGCGTTTTTTATCGAAATCTTTATCGTCGGGGACAATAGCATCGTTGAAGCCATTAGGGGTGATGATATCGGTTTTTCTACTGAGGAAATGCTGAGCTTCTTGAGCAGTAATTTCGCTTACAGTAGTGAAGCAATCGGCAACTTTAGTAGTTTCTTTTTCGAGGAAGTGTTTGTGTTGTACCCCGAAACGATAAGCCATTTCTTCGGGGTTGTAGTTTTTCATATCGTTGTAGAGGGGGTAGCCATTGCCAGCGATAGCACGACCTACGACGGTGGCGTGAGTAGTGAAAACAGAGCCTATTTTAGGCATAGTTTCTTCGAGATAGAGCAAGGCACTACCAGTCATCCATTCGTGGAAGTGGCAAATTACGTTTTCGCGTGAGGCAGTGTTGAACTTCACAAAACTTTCGATTACCTTTCCAACGGCATATCCAAAGAGAACTGATTCTACATAATCCCAGGGGCTACTGAAAGAGTCGAGTTTATAGTTATCCCAATAGTAGCGCAAGATTTCGTTTTTAGCGCTCATATAATGAGAGAAATCAACAAGGAGGACGATGGGGTTACCTTCAATTTTCCAATTACCGACACGCACGCGCAAACCTTCGGAGGCAGCTTTAGTGCGCCAAGATTTGAAGAGTTCAGGGTTTTCTACAAACTCTTTATTTTCGTTGTGTTGCCAAATATCAGGACCAATCAAGATGTATTTACTTCTGAATTTTTTGGCAATAGCAGGGGCTTTAGTAGCGATAACGGTGTGGATACCGCCAACTTTGTTGCACACTTCCCAACTGGTTTCGAACACATAGTCGGGATTGAATTTCTTTGTCATACTCATTATATTTAGTGGCTAGTTTTTAGTGGTAAGGTGTTAGGTGACAGGAGTCAAGTGGCAGTTAATGTTCTGTTTATACAAAATATGTTGCAAAGGTACAAAGTTTTTTTTGATTACAATACTTTTTAGGAGAATTTTTTAGGTAAGAGATAAGAGTTAATAGCATTCGCTTTTAAAGGCTTAACCTCCGTTGAAGGTGTCCAAAAAATTTTTTGTAAGGGCGTTTGCAAAACGCCCTTACATAATATACTCTAAAAGTGATTGATTATCAGAACTGTAAGCTTTTTCAAAGTGTAGGGACAAAAAGGTGATTTTGAGATTTTTGAGACGGCTTCTAATCCGCAAAAGTAAAATTTTAAAGAGAAAACATCTAATATTCGATACTTTTTTTGTAGTTTATTAATAAATTATAAGTCTATTATTTTAAATACGAATGTCGTGAGGTAGTACAAATTTGTTTTATTAAGACAATGAGAATTGACAAATTATTGCTATTTTTGTCATAAATAAATTCTTTTCTTATGAAAAAACTATTCTTTTTATTGTTATTACTTCCTTTGTTAGGGAATGCTCAAGATTTTGAATACTTTGGCGTTAGAGCTGCTTTCACCCATAGCAACAAGTCGCATAATTTAGGTTTTATAGGAGCTTCACTCAATTCTTTTGACGAAGGAAATGGTTATTTTTTAGCCATTCCTACAGCTTCAACCTTTTACGCAGGTGCTCATATAGGGTCAGATTTTGATAGCACTTCTAATAAAGTACTGATAATCCCTGAAATAGGGTTTGAAACTAGTATATTTATATTTGGAGCAGGAATCTCCATTAATACTCAAGCTATACAACCCAGAATGGGACTCTCTTTTTTTAATATACACAACGCTCATATAGGCTATTCTATACCTTTAAGAGAAAAAGCCTCCTTTGAAGGATTAACTATTACTTTTACTTTGAATCTTTTTAATCTTAGTTTTTAACAAAACTCTTAATTGTTCTGACTTATCATCTTGGTAGCTAAAATGTGCTTGCACAACCCTCTGTTTGTTTGGTGATTGGTGTACCAATTGCAAGTGCATTGTGCTTTCTCGCCGTCAAGAATAACGGTATGGGTAACCCCTCCTGTTCCTTTTACATTGGCTTTCACATAATCACCGCGTTGTTCTACGATTTGTACTTCATTATTTTCAGTGAGTTTTTTGGCATTTTGCAAACGCGGGTTCAGACTTATCAATCGCTGCGGTTTAAAAGGCAAACGACGGTAGAAATAATTGCCATCGGTGAGGTTGTAGCCCAAGAGTCCGATACTCGAAAGCGATGCTTGTAGGGTTGCCATTGTACCCATATTCACATCGTTTTCAATAGCTACCATTGCTGGTGAGAACACTTCGTTAGTTTTGAAGAAATTGTTAATCCCCACGAGCCATTCCATAGGTACCTCTTCAATCATATTCTCCAAGTATTTTCCTTCGCCCGAAAAGCCTCGATATACATTATCCGAAAGTAAGAAAAGCATCTCTACCCCTTTGAAATGCAACACAAAAGCAACAGATTGCTCACTGCTACTGCGATATACATAAAGACTATCGGCAAGCAGAAGTAAACTTTGTAAGAGGTTGAGACGGTGCACTCCTCCTATTTTGATAGCTCCCGCTGTAGGGGTAGGCGCAAAAGTGTAACCAACACCGCGTTTTACCAAATAATAATCATTTTTCACGGCTTGTTTAGGCAAAGAACGGAAGAGCTGTATGGCTTCAGCTTTATTGAGGCGGTATGCCAAATCCATCTCCGAAAGATATACTTGTACATTACCCAAGCCTTTGATCCAGCGGTTGGGGAGGGTTACTTTTTTCTCTACAGTTTTGTGTTTCTCGGTAATAAAGTGTGTCTGCTTTTGTCCTACACTAAGCACCATTTTCTCGGAAGCGGTTACCGCATTGAAAGCACGCACGGTTATATCGTTGAAATCGATATTGGTGCAACCACTTTGGAGAAAATCACCGTCTAACACATCGTTGCGCAACCCTACACGGGCATAGACGCTATTGCAAGAGGAGAAGCCCTCAAAAAGCAATTCACCATTCCCCACCGAGATAATGGGGTCACGCAATTTTGCAAGCACTCCTGGGGCGATAGCAAACTGAGAGGCTACGGTCTTCGCCAGTGTAGCAAGACACTTAGCCACCACAAAAGGTTGAGTGATACTCCCCCAGAAGAAACAAGGCACTGCATTGTCTTCTTTGAGTTCTGAACAGTGCGAAAAGATAAAATTCTTCTCGTGAGCGCTCGCCTCTTCTATCACAGAGGCAAACGGATAAGCATATTCAAAGTCGTTCATTTGATTTGTCGATTTGTTGATTTGTGTGAGGGGCAAAGATAGGGATAATTTGTTAATTAACAAATTAGTGAATTAGCAAATTTGCCAATGAGATAATTATGGAGGTAGGTCAGCTATAGTTAAAAAAAATAATAATGGTATAAATTTTGAACTCTTAGTATAACAAAAAAGAATTGTTTTATGAAAAACCTCCTCCTACTTTTCACCCTCTTTGCCAGTGGGCTATATGCTCAAGATAGCCTTGTCGGGATTTATAAAAACGATAGAGAAAGAGAAAGTATCCGGCTCAATGCTGATAATACTTTCGATGTGATAAAATACTCAGGTAGCTACAGACGCGATGGCAACCTCGTGATACTAAACGCCGACCGCTCTTTTATGCTACACAAACAGCAGGGCAACTCCCAGCAGCTGCAACTCTCATTCATAGGCCCCAAAGGAATGATTTGGGAATCTTCTACCTTGTTTATCTATGTAGGCTACGAAAACGAACAAGGGGGCGTCACTTATCTGCATCTGTATAAGGAGGCGAAAGACCAGTTCGCTAATGATACCCTTCATATCGAAATTCCGCGTACCGAAAAGCTCTATTTGGTAAACAGCTTTGCTGCTGAATACCGCGAAAATAACGGCGAGGTAACTATCAACACTTTTTATATAGGCAAAAACACCAATGCCTTAGAAGTTGTTTTCTTGGGAGAGAACAGTGCTTTAAGAAATCAATTTATAGGAGTATATGAGGCTTCAACAGGCGAGCTATCACTTATGGAAACAGGCAATAAAAGACCTGATATATACCAAAAGCTTATCCCTACCCCCCTCTATCCCAACGAGATAACACGTGTAAAGAACTGGGAACATCTGTCTTTTAAAGAAGTTAAAACGAATAGGGAACTGGGTTGTGTAATCGATGATTATGACGATATACTCGAAGATTATAAAGAGGAAGAAGAGGAAGCAAAAATAAACGCCACCTTAGTGGTGAGCGATAGCAAGAATATTGAAAAAGCGATACAACGCGTAAAACCCACTCAGCAGTTGCTCGCTATCCTTCACCAACCGCAGAACCCCAAAGCCGACAAAGAGTTTGAGTTGCTAAAACTATCTTACAAGATAGAGAAAAGCGATAAACTACCTTTTACTTATCAGTTTTATACCACTTCTAAAGGTGATGAGCAGTGGCTGAAAAAACACGGTATTGCCACTGATAAAAACCAAGTGATTTTTGTAGATTACGAGGGACACGTGCTTTACTATCAAGAAAGTACCATAGCCGAAGCCCAGCGCGATGATTTCTTCGGAAAAAACACGGCTCCTACCCTTTTCAATAGCATCATAGTAGCGCGCCACATCGACCAGCTATTTGCTAACCCTCAGGCTCCTATAAAAGAAGTGGAAGCGCTCTTTTACACCTACCTCAAAAACTATGATTTGAGCTTATATTTGCTTACCGACCGCAAAAAATTTGAGCAAGAGTATTACGCACTCGACTTCAAAAATAAAAAACTTATTTACCAACTGAAAACCACCCCCGCCCAACTGACTTACCAATGGCGCAGAGTGGCGGCAAGTCATCAAAACGATACAGTTTTAGACCCCTTATTTGCCAGAATGACCGTCAGAAACCTTTATAGCTACCGAAATTATCTGATAGAGGATAAAAAAGTCGCAGCTAAAGACAAGCTACAAACCATTGCCTACCTGATGAAGTTCAGCCAAGCCATTAAAGCCTATAACGAAGCTATTGATAAAGACGTGAATATCAGCTCTAAAAAGAAAATAGAGCCATACGACTCGACTGTGCAAGAGGCCATTAATGACTTAGAAAAAGAAAAAGTACTACCTCTTGAAGAGATTAGACCTATTTACGAAGAGGCAGTCACTAAAAAGATGACTTCGGCACTGGGTTATATATACTATTTGTTAGACCAAGACAAGCAAGCGGCTATTGATTATTACGTACCTTATATAGAGGGAGTTATCGCACAGGGGAAAGGCAATTTTGTGCAAGGTATCAACAAGGTATTTCCTAAGAATGGGTATTATTCCGATTGGTATTCTTATGGCAATGTATGGGCAAATCAGGCTAACACTATTGCTTATTATATCTTCGAAACGCGCCGTAATGACGCCACCTTACTCTCTAAAGCTACGAAGTGGATGGAGGCTATATGCGATTTCAGAGAGAATGACCCTTATTACCTCGATACTTACGCCTGCTTGCTATACGCTACCAACCGGAAAGACGAAGCTATAAAAATAGAAGAAAAAGCCGTGCAAGCGGCACAAGAAAAAGACAAGAAAAAGCTTTTAGACAGCCTACAAAAGACTTTATTGCAAATGAAAAACGGTACTTTATAGCACTTTGTGGTATGAATTTATACTTTTGCCACGACAAAAAGAATTGTTTCATAGTCAAACAAAAATAGATTGCAAATAAATAAGTTTACTTTTAGGAGGTGTTTGAACACATACCCAGCTATCGCTAGCTTTCCTACATAATATACTCTAAAAATAATTGATTATCTATAAAATACACTTTGCTAAAGGTGCAAGCCGCATGGGCAGGAAACTTTGGCAAAGTGTAGCGACACAAATGCGATTCTGAAACTTTTTAGACAGTCTCTACGTTAAATTAGTATTTGTTTATGTAGATTAATCGCTAAATTCCACTAACTTCTTATGATTCTTCGGTAGTTTTTCTTGCTTCTTCACTTCTTCTAAATACAATCTCACTACTTCTTTTCCAAAGGCTTTTACTTTAGGGTCGTGAGCAGGACGATCGAGAAACTCTATAAAGCGAGTGATAGGGAGAAAATCCCAAGCGAGGACTTGAGCGAGATAGGTCTTGAGGTAACTGAGGTCTTCCTCGCGAGTAATTGCCTGACAGATATATTCATACGCCAAATCCCGTGAAGGGCGTTTCTCAAACAACAAAGCCGTACCTATATAGAGCCAACCGCTATGGCGTACCCTAATGTCGTAGCGCAAAAGCACTTCCAAAGGCAGTGACATATTGCGAATTTCACGCACTTCGTTGCCCGTAACCCAAGTGCTGATATAGTCACACAACATCGCATCGGGGTAGTGAGGGTTGAGGCTTATCTTATACTCAAAAATAGTACTGATGGGCGAGTTCCCACCATTGGTATTGTAATAGCGATACGGGAAGGCATTCTTTAGGTCTGTATAACTTACCCCTACCCACTCGGTGTGGTATCCAAAAGTAAATTTTTTATGACCGTCACCTTCCTGCCATCCATAGCCAATTAGGTAAGGTTTTACTACCCCCAGAATATTCTTAGCTGAAGTGGCAGCAAACTCTGGGAACTCTCTATCGGGGTGTTTTAAGCGGGTGATTTGTGTCCAAAGCGGGAGGAGGTCTTCGGTTAGTTGTATTTCATCTGTAAGACCTAAATAATACTGAATGGCTTTAGCATAATCTCCTTTGAGTTGTCTCGCTTTTTCTTTGGCTGCTGCCGAAACTTCTGTGAAAAGCAATCGGTTGCAAGCTACAATGAGGTCGTCAATATCGGGGGCTTTACCTTGCGCTTCGTATTGCAAGAGCTTATCCACCAATACCTCTGCTTCTATATAAAAAGGCAGGCGCGTAGGGGTAGAGAGCAACGGCAAGTGGCAGTGCTGGAGGATGAAGTCAATGACGATTTGCCCCTTGCGGAAAAGAAACGGCAGGACTTGGCGGGCATTGCCTAAGTAATAATCCTGCGTATAGGCTTCAAACTCTTTTTCGGAGAGCTTTTCGCGCTTTTTACAGAGTTCTTCCCACGTATAACGACACTTAGGGTCAAGTGCTAAAGGACGGCGGTCTATCAGCGCACGCAAAACTCCCAAGAGGATTATATCGGTAGGGATTTTCTTGTCTATTCGCTTGGTGAGCTGTTTGATATAGGGCGAAAGGGACTTTGCCCAATCGGTAGGGAAGTTGTCTTGCAAGGTGATAAGCCCCTCCAAGAAGACATCTATTGTATGAGCTGCAGGCTCACGGAGGCAGTCGCCGAGAAGGAAGAGGATCCTCTCCTTCGACCCCTCTCCCAAGGAAAGGGGAGTGCGGGCAGTTTGGGAGGTGTGAAGTTCAAGCCCCCGAACCCCCGAAGGGGGACAATCTGCAAATTGAGATGAAAGATTATTATCCTGATTGAGGTTTGCCCCCTTCCCTTCGGAAGGGGGAACGGGGGTAGGACTTAGAAGGTCTTGGGCTTTGCCTTTTAGGTAATCGCAGTAAGGGGCGATGATTTTGGGGAGACCTTCGTGGTTAAAATAGGTAGTGAGGAGAGTAGCTACTTTCTCTTGGAGCTTCACGTCAGGTATCGTAAAGAGTACCGCCAATTGCTCGCAGTAATCTATATTTATAGGGGGGTGTGTTTTATAGTATTTTTCTAAGATTTCTACCCCTATGAGTTGCGATTTAGCGATTTTTTGGACGGTAAAGCAAAGTGCAAAATTGTCGGTAAAGGCTTGGAAATCAAAAGCAGGATGGGTGCTTATTTGAGCAATGCACTTCATCGCAAAGTTGATAAGCGATGATTTGTCCAAGGTTAGCAAGGCAAAGAGCGTGTGCTGGCTTGGGAGCAACTCCTCCTCGGTGGGGGCAAGTCCCTGAATCCAACGGCAGTACATATCTAATACATTCTTTTTCCAAGGGTTGAGCAATACTTCAATAAAGCTGGTTATGAAGCTCTTATCAGGGAAATAGTTTTTCTTACAAAGCAGGGTAAAGACTTTTTGCCATTCCAAGTTGCTTCTAAGGGTATAATCTATATACTTAGCCGTATGAGGAATCACGCGCGTTGCCAGCTCAGGATACTGGAGGAGTACCTCAGCCGCTTTGGCTTCTTGTGTACGGCTGTACTCAATATCATATAAGTTCTTGACAAAAATCTCCTCATTGAAAGGGATAATCCCCTCTGTATAGAGCACTAAGAGTATTTCGATAGAAAAACTACGCGGGGATTGCTCAAAAACCTGTTGGACACCCTTTATCATATACGCCCCTTCGGGGGTGTGGATAAAATCCATAAAGGCTTGGGAGTGCTGGGAATTCAAAAAGAAAAGAGGATACTTAATACGTGTATGATAGCTCTTTACATTTACAGACGTGAAATTTAGCTGTTTTTCTACACTTAGCAGTTCTTCTACGCTATGACATACACACATCATCAGATAGGTGATGAGGTACTCAGTTTCGTAGGCAAGGCGCTTTTTCTCAAAGAGTTTTTCCCAATCTTTGTCATGGGTTTGTTTTTTGATTTGTGCCTTTTCCTGCTCGGGGAGCGCAAAGGCAATGCGGCGGATTTCTGCCCAGTTTTCTGTTCTAAGGGCTGAGATAAGTTCTTTGTTCATAATTAAGTGAAAAGTGACTAATGACTAAATTCTGCTAATTTTTTGTGATTGCGAGGGAGTTTGTCCTGCTTCTTCGTTTCTTCTAAATAAAGGGCGACAACTTTCCTTTGGAAAGCCTTTACTTTAGGGTCGCGGGTAGGTCGGTCTAAAAACTCTACAAACCGATTGATTGGACTAAAATGCATAGCCAACGCATCACTTAAATAGCGTCCTACATAATGCAAATCCTCACCTCTTGCAAGGGCTTGAAGTATGTATTCATAAGCCAAATCTCGCGACGGACGTTTGTCGTATAACAAACACGCTCCTATATACAGCCAACCGCTATGGCGCACGCGCAAATCATAACGCAAAACAGCTTCTAATGGTAGCTGCATATTGCGTATTTCTTCTGCCCCAAAAGCATTATTGGCTATATAACCGCAGAGAATAGCATCAGGGTAATGAGGGTTCAAACTCAATAGGTAATTCACCTCTGTCGATAGGGGTGTACTACCACCACAAGCATTGTAGTAAAGGGGCGAAAAAGAGTTTCGATAGTGCTCTATCCAATAGCCTTTTTCGCTTTTCTCATCATAACCTATATCGTAATTATGAAAGGTAAACATATCTCTGTCTCTCCATTTTGTCCATCCATAACCTATGTAATAAGGCTTTACTACACTGGGAATATCCTTAGCTGAAGTGTTTTCAAATTCTGGAAATTCTCTATCGGGGTGTTTGATGCGAGTGATTTGCGCCCAAAGAGGGAGAAGTTCTTCAGTTAGTTGTATTTCATCGGTAAGTCCTAAATAATATTGAATAGCTTTAGCATAATCTCCTTTGAGTTGTCTCGCTTTTTCTTTGGCTGCTGCCGAAACTTCTTTGAAAAGCAGACGGTTGCAAGCCACTATAAGGTCGTGAAGGTCTGGTTGCTTATTCACAGCTTCATATTGCAGTAGTTTATCCACAAATATTTCGGTATCTATATAAAAAGGCTCGTGTGTAGGAGTAGAAAGGAATGGCAACAGCTCTTTTTCATTAAGATATTTCAAGGTGAGTTGTGCCTTGTGAAAGAGGAATGGCATAAAAATCTTATGCTTATACAACCTATTCCAAAGAAGATACTCCTCAAAAGCTGCTTCATCAAGTTTTTCTCTCAAAGCATTACTCTCCTCATAAGTGTATTGATAAGGAGGTATTTCAAGAGGTTTTTGATGTGAATAGCAGTACAAAAAGCCCTTTATTATGGTTGTAACACTATCCAAATAATGACTTTTCATCAGTTTTTTAAGATAAGGAGCCAACTCTTTAGTGTAATTAGCCGGAAGGCTCTCTTGCAGCTGCACAATTCCCTCAAAAAAGAGGTCAATAGTCTCCGCAGTACGCTCACGAAGGCAGTCGCCGAGGAGGAAGAGGAGGTCTTCAGGGGTTAGGGTGCGAGCCGCACGGGCAGTTTGGGAGGTGCGGGAACTGTGGGAGGTGCGAGCCGTACAGGCAGTTGGGGAGTTCTCGGAGTTCTCAGAATTTTCTGATGGACTTAGGGTTGCAAGGAGGGCTTGAGCTTTGCCTTTTAGGTAATCGCGGTAAGGGGCGATAACTTCGGGGAGACCTTCGTGGTTGAAATAAGTAGTGAGGAGACTAGCGACTTTTTCTTGGAGTTGGGTATCGGGGACGGTGAAGAGTACCGCCAATTGTTCGCGGTAGTCGGGATGGGTAGGGGCTTGTTTTTTATAGTGTTTTTCTAAGATTTCTACCCCTATGAGTTGGGATTTGGCGATTTTTTGGGTAGCAAAGCATAGGACAAAGTTGTCGGCAAAAGACTGAAAATCAAAAGCAGAAGCATTAGTAGCTTTTTGCAGTTGCTTCATCGCAAAATTGATGAGGGCTGTATTGCCCAAGCTGAGTAAGGAAAAGAAAGTGTATTGGTTTTCAATTACTTCATCGGCAGTAGGGTTGATTACTTCTATCCAACGGCAATAGGCATTGAGGATGTTTTTCTTCCAAGGGTTTAACAAAGCCTCGAGGTATTGCTTTACAATATCGCGATTTGTGAAATAGTTATTCTTAGCCAAAATGTGATACATTGCCAAGATATATTCAGTATCATATAGATAAGTATAGATATATTTTGGGGCTGCTGCAAGGATTTGAGTGGCTATTTCAGGGTATTGTAACAACAAATCGATGAAAAAAGGTTCTTCACGATAGGAAACATTCTTGTGATAAAAGTTTTCAACGAACAATTTTTCATTAAAAGGTATCAAATCCATTTTATACAGCACCCAAAGCATCTCAAAAGAGATATATTCTGCATTTTCTCGATACATTTGGGGCAATTCTTCTTTCAAGTAAGCCCCTTGAGGAGCTTGGATAAGCGCTAAAAGCTCTGGATAAAAAGCTGTGGAAAGGAAATCGTAAAACACCCCTTTTGCATACCAAGGACTGATATTATTTTTTCGCTCAAAATGGAGTATTTCTTCTCTTTGATCACTCAAACACATAAAGGCATAAGCCATTACTATACGATCGTTAGGTACATTCTTAGCCCAACTTTTGGGCATATCATACATTTGCTTGATAGGCGTATCAAGGAAAAACACCTTTAGCTTTAGGCGTTCCTCTTCAAAAAGACCAAAGCAAATAGTACGTATCGCGGTAAAATCGTGTGCCTTAATGGCGGAAAGTAAGTTTTCTTTCATAAGTGAATAGTGACTAATTGATAAAAGCTACTAATTTCTTGTGATTGGTAGGTTTCTTATCTAATTTTTCAGCTAAAGGGAGGTAAGCTCCTACCACACTTTTTTGGAAAGCCTTTATTTTTGGGTCACGGGTAGGGATATCCAAAAACTCCACAAAGCGGGCGATGGGGGCGTATTGCTCGGCTAAGAGTTTGCCGATATATTGCGCCAATAGGTTGAGATTCGTACCATACTCCAGATGTTCTAAGATATAAGCGGCTGCCATATCGCGGGTGGGCTTTTTCTCAAAGAGCAAGGCGGCAGCCACAAACAGCCAACCACTGTGATAGATAGGCAAATGGTTCTCGAGCAACACTTGCATAGACGTTTGCATATACTCTATATCGTACGACTCATTGCCCTTGGCGTAAGAGGCTATATAACGGAGGATTTGCGCCTCAGCATAGTGTGGGTTTAGACTGCATTGGTACAATATATCCGTGCTCCAGCCTCGACGACTGTTGCCTGTGTTGTAATACGGGAAAGGATATTTTGTAGGCTTCTGCTTCATATCAAAATTGTTATTCCAATTGTCTTCTAAGTTCAGGTAATGGAAGGTAACATCACTTTGGTTGCGCGTTTTCATCCAGAAATCAATCATAAAGGGCTTTACCACAGTAGGGAAATCCTTAGCCGAGGTATTGGTAAACTCTACGAACTCCTTATCGGGGTACTTGATACGGGTGATTTGCGTCCAAAGAGGCAAAAGTTCCTCAGTAGGTTGCACTTTATCTGTCAGTCCTATATAGTACTGAATAGCAGGGGTGTAGGCACCCTTGAGCTTTTGGGCTTTTTCTTTGGCTGCTGCCGAAACGTCCTTAAAGAGCAGTCGGTTGCAAGCCACTACCAAGTCGTGGAGGTCGGGGTTTTCACCTTGAGCCTCGTATTGTAAGAGCCTATCCATCAGCACCTCTGCTTCTATATAGAAAGGGGCGTGTGTAGGGGTGGAAAGGAAAGGGAGTTTATTCTTCTCCTTGAGTTTTTCCAGCAGATGTTGGGCTTTGTGATATAGGTAAGGCAATGTAGTGAGGAAAAATGTTTCGTCCTCCTTGTTTAGTTTCTTTTTATCCCCCGTCCAACGCTGTAAAAACCAACGCAAAATAGGCACCGAGGCAATGCCATTCCAGTGTCTCTCTAACTGCTTGAGGTAAGGTGCTAACTGCTCCTTGAAGTCAGCAGGGAAGTCATCTTGCAACTGGTTAAAGCCCTCAAAGAAAAGGTCGATAGTAGCAGCCGTACGCTCGCGGAGGCAGTCACCAAGGAGAAAGAGAAGGTCTTCAGGGGTTAGGGGGCAGGCTATTTTTTGGGGGTTGGAGCTGTGGGAGCTGTGGGAATTATGGGAGGTGTGGGAAGTGCAAGCCGCACAGGCAGTTTGGGAGTTTTCGGAGTTCTCGGAGTTTTTGGAGTTCTCTGATGAGTTGGGCGAGGGTAAGGATTGGAGGAGGTTTGGGGCTTTGCCTTTTAGGTAATCGCTGTAAGGGGCGATGACTTCGGGGAGACCTTCGTGGTTAAAATAGGTGGTGAGGAGGTTGGCGACTTTTTCTTGGGGCTTCACATCTGGGACGGTGAAGAGTACCGCTAATTGCTCACGGTAGTCGAGATTGGAGGGGGCTTGCTTTTTGTAGTACTTTTCTAAGATATCCAAACCTATGAGTTGAGATTTGGCGATTTTTGGGGTAGCAAAACACAAGGCAAAGTTATTGGCAAAAGATTGGAAATCAAAGTCCTTTTCGCCGGCTATCTCTTTGATGAGCTTCATCACAAAGTTCACTACCGAGGTCTTGTCACTACTGAGCAGGGCAAAGAGGGTGTACTGAGAAGGGAGGAGTTCTTCCGCAGAGGGTTTGCAGCTCTCTATAAGACGGCAATAGGTATTGGCTGTATAGGTTTTTAGCGGGCTGATCAATGCCTCTAAGAAGTTAGGTAGCACTTGGGTACCTTTGAAAAATCCTTTTGCCCCAAAATCAAGTAATTTTTCATATTCTGTAACAGAAATATCTCTTTTTTCAAGGAAATAGGAAGGCAGTTTTTCACCTATTTCTTTAGCAATACGGGGTCTTTTAAGAATAAAGGACTCTATTTCTTTATGTTTGTTCAATAAATATAAGGCATCTCCGAATTTTTCTATTAAAAAATCCTCCTCAAATGTGATAAAATCATTTTCATATAGCGACCACAGTATAGGGAAACCTAAATTTTTACAGCTCTTCACATCTAACTGAGTGAGTTGTTCTAAGTGTAGTGGATTTTTCCCCTCTTTGAGTACTGAAATCAGCCCAGAAATGTCACGGCTGTACAATAAGTTTTGTAGTTCTTTGTCTAATGCCTCGAATTTAAGGGGGATTGTGTTTTTCTTTGCCATAAAATGATTTTATCAATTAAGGGACAAAGATATGATTTTTTATTTTATTTTCAAAATGAGAAGATTTAAATTTAGCTACTGATTATCACGACAAAAAAACAACTCTTTTTCCTTCATAAAGAGTACATTCCACTTGCCTGCACTCCAAAAAGCTTTAAAATTGCGAATATTATTTGCACTTATAACTTCTTCTTCAGGAAAATATTGGTACAGTACTTTTGGTTTATCAATAGGTTTAAGGGTTTGTTTACTGAAGAGTTGCATTTTCACTCCTTGGTAAAAACCTTCGTCAAATTCAAAAAAAACAGCAATATGCTGGTTATTAGTAGTAAACAAACATTTATCGGTGTTGTAATCACTATCGGATAACACTATAGTTTGCGAAGGAGAGGCTATGTTATATAGCACAAAATTGCCCTCTTCTTTACCGGCGTGATACTGTTGATTGTTCCATTGCAAATAGTTGGTTGCCCACCTAAAAACATTACCTAAATACACATTTTCAGTACATTTTGTTTGTTTAAACTTCAGGTGATACACTCCTTGTTCTGTTTTAAAAAGCACTGCAAAAGCATCTCCTTTTTGCATATCGGTATCCGATATTAGCCTGTATTCTAATTTTTTAGGATTGTTTAAGAGCGCGTTTATAGAAGTTTCACCAATTAGTTTACCAGTTTTGGTTTGAAGACACAACAACTTGAAAACAGAAGTATTTTGCTGTTGTAATAGCAAATAAGTGTAATGTGAATGACTATAGCTTTGTTGAATATTATAATTTTTATCAAAAGGAAGAGCCAATGAAGCAATTTCACGGTAGAAAAGTGAGTTGTTAGCAGTAAGAGTAGGCACATATTTAGCCCAACACAAATGACGATTGAGAGTGTAGAGTGTATCACTCTCGGCATAGACAGTTACAAAGTCGCGAGCATTGGGTTGTGATTCACTCCAAATTTTACCACGTTGCACGAGTCCTGTAGTAGTATCGAAACGCTTTAACGCATCTATATCGTATTCATGTAGGAGGTAAATATGTTGGGTTACAGTATCTAAAGTAGCATATACCTCTTCAAAACCTATATTGTTACTCAAAGGTTCTATATGGGCGGTATTTTTTATAGGGGTAAATTTGTAATTATAGATTTGTTGTAACCACCGTTGCCAATCCTTTTGAGTATCTTTTTTAGGGATAGTTCCTAAATCATAGGTTAAATATACTAAATGTTCTAATTTTTCTTTGGCTAATGTTGAGAGTGGTACATTTTCGATATTTTCTTGGAATCCTACTTCACTAACACCACATTCACCATCTCCTGATGAAAGATAAATTACTTTTGTTTTCTGAGGATTATTAATAGCAGTTATCCAATAGGCTGTATTTTGAAAATCATATCTATTGTTAAATTCATCATAGTAAAAAGGTTTCTTTCTTTTGATTTGTGAAATGATAGAAGGAGAGCGTTTCCAATAGCTTTTGGTGTAATACACCTCAGGGAGATTAGGAATAGGGAGCAGTTCAAAAGTGAGAGGAGTATCATACTTCTCTCCTATTTCTTGATTAAAAGGAATAAGGAGAATCGTTTCCGTTTTTAGTTTTTTAGCATCCTCAGGTGATAAATCTAAGAAATATCCCCGTTCTGGTAAATAAATATTTGCTTTTTCTAATACAAAAAGTGCTTTTTTGATATTTTCCGATAGATTTATCGTTCTATAATTCTTATTAAAGGTACCTGTAACAGTAATTTTCTGTGCAAAAACGGAGAAAAACGCTAATAAAAATGCTATAGTTAAGTGCTTTTTCATAGTTGTATATTGTTTTTTATTTATCAGAGTTTATTTTATCTCTTACCTAATTCAATGATTTCTAAGCTCTTAATTTCTTTACCTTGAATTTCAAAACGGAGCATAGTGCGTACTGTTTGCCAGCCATAAATGCCTGCGGCTCCTGGGTTGAGATGCAACAATTGAAATTGTGGGTCGTATTGTACTTTTAGAATATGTGAATGCCCCGAAATGAAGAGTTTAGGAGGGTGTGCTAAAATTTCTTGTTTGGCCAAGGGAGTGTATTTATTAGGATAACCGCCTATATGTATCATCAGTACTTCTACTTCCTCACACAAAAATCTATTTACTTTAGGGAAGTACTGACGCACATCGGTACCATCGATATTACCATAGACCCCTCGCAAAGGTTTCACTGCTTGAAGGGCTTCGATCACTGCTACATTACCAAAATCACCACAATGCCAAATCTCATCGGCTTCATTAGCATAGTGCAGGATGCGGTCGTCTATGTACGAATGGGTGTCGGATAGGAGGAGAATTTTCATTGTACGTCCAATTTATGGTGCTGTTTGCCTTGAATTTTGTAGCAAGCGCGCTTAGCGGCTATTTCTTCGGCTTTTTTCTTAGAAGTAGAGCGGGCACGCGTTACCGAAAAACCTTGTACGTGTACTTTGGCGACAAAATATTTTATTTCAGAACGGTCTTCTATATCTTCTTCGGCTTCAAAAGCAAAGTCTAACTTGTGTTTTTGACACCATTCTATCAATAAACTCTTGTGACTAATCACTTTTCCTTCCAAGTTTTTGATATTGATATGCGGCAAGATGAGTTCGCGTTCTATAAAACGGAAACAGGCTTTATACCCTCTATCTAAATAAATAGCCCCTATGAGCGCCTCGAAGAGATTACCTGTGATATTGTTACCCAATTGCCTTGGGGTGAGCTTGGTGCGCAAAAAATCTAAGAGTCCCATATCTTTACCCAACTGGTTGAGATTGCGGCGTTCTACAATTTTAGAGCGCATTTTAGTGAGGTACCCCTCATCTTGCTCAGGGGCATTGGTGAAAATATAATCGGCTATTACTGCGCCAAGTATGGCATCGCCCAAAAACTCCAATCGCTCATAACTTTTGCGCGTTGCCTTCTGGAATTGGTAAGAAGGATGTGTAAAAGCCTCGCTGTAATAGGACAAGTTTTTAGGGGCAAAGCCTAAGAGATTCTTTATTTTATTATAAAAAATCCCGTCTTTCTTTTTTGAAAAAAGACGGGGAAAAGCTAATATTTTCTTTAAGTAGAACACTTATAGTTTATATCTTTTTGAATAATAAACACGCATTATGACCACCAAAACCAAAGGTGTTGCTCATCGCTACTTTTACATCGCGGTGTTGTGCTTTGTTGAAGGTGAAATTCAAGCGTTGATCTATTTTTTCATCGGGGGTTTCAAAGTTGATTGTAGGTGGTACAATGCCGTATTTGATAGCGAGAATAGATGCCACTGCCTCTATTGCCCCTGCAGCACCGAGCAAGTGTCCTGTCATCGACTTGGTAGAGTTGATATTGATATCATAAGCGTGTTCGCCAAAAACTTCGAGTACAGCTTTAGATTCTGCAACATCACCCAGTGGTGTAGAAGTGCCGTGCATATTGATAGCATCGACTTCGTTTGTTGATACTCCTGCATCTTTCAAGCAATTGATCATCACATTTTTAGCTCCTAATCCTTCTGGGTGAGGAGCCGTCATGTGGTAAGCATCGGCCGAAAGACCTCCACCTGCTAATTCGCAGTAGATAGTAGCACCACGAGCTACTGCGTGGTTGTACTCTTCGAGCACTACAGCTCCTGCTCCTTCGCCTAATACAAAACCATCGCGATTGGCATCGAATGGACGAGAGGCTTTGGCTGGATTTTCGTTGAAAGTAGAAAGTGCGTGCAAAGCGTTGAAACCACCAATACCAGCAATAGTTACAGCTGCTTCGGAGCCTCCTGATACCATCATATCGGCATAGCCTAAACGGATGTAGTTAAGGGCATCAATCATAGCGTTAGCAGCTGAAGCACAAGCTGATACAGTAGTAAAGTTAGGACCTCTAAAGCCGTAGCGTATAGAAATTACGCCAGCGGCGATATCGGCTATCATTTTAGGGATAAAGAAAGGGTTGAAGCGAGGAGTTCCATCGCCTTGATTGAAGTTGGTTACCTCGTTTTGGAAGGTTTCCAAACCACCTATGCCAGAGCCCCAAATCACGCCAATGCGGTCTTTATCGAGTGTATCAACATCGAGGTGGGCATCTTTGATTGCTTCATCGGAAGCTACTAAGGCATATTGTGCAAACTTATCGAGTTTACGGGCTTCTTTTTTGTCCATAAAATCCTCGATATTAAAGTTTTTAACTTCACAAGCAAACTGAGTTTTGAACTTAGAAGCATCGAAATGGGTAATAGGCGCAGCGCCGCTTTTACCAGCGACAAGACCTTCCCAAAACTCTGGGGCGGTATTTCCAATAGGGGTAAGAGCCCCTATACCTGTAACTACAACACGTCTTTTCTCCATATAGTTTTTTAAGTTTTTAGCATTTAGGTTTTAAAAAACAATTAGGCAGTAAGCTACCAACTGTGATATGCTGATAGCCTACTGCCTATGAGCCAATTATTGTTTAGCGTCTTCAATATATTTTACTGCTTGACCAACAGTTGCAATGTTTTCAGCTTGGTCATCTGGGATTTGAATATCAAATTCTTTTTCGAATTCCATAATCAATTCAACAGTGTCTAATGAATCAGCTCCTAAGTCGTTAGTGAAGCTTGCTTCTGCAGTAACTTCATTTTCGTCTACGCCTAATTTATCAACGATAATGGCTTTAACTCTTGATGCAATGTCTGACATAATTTTCTTTTTTTATAATTTAATAATAATTACTGCCGGCAAAAGTATAACATTTTTTTTGAAACACAATCTTTTTCTGATAAATATTGCAGTTTTTTTGCATTTAAAATTTTTAAACTACTCATTTATAATTAATTATATAATAGAGGTTAAAAGATGGGGTGTAGGGGAAAATTTGGCTATTACGGGGTATTTTCCTGTTTTTTGTTGTACGGGCGTTTGCAGCACATACCCAGCTATCGCTGGCTTTCCTACATAACACACTTTAAAAGTGATTGATTATTAGAGTAATCAACTTTGGTAAAGTGTGAAACTTTGGCAAAGTGTTGAGATGTTATATTGAACTGTCATAGGGAAGTTCAACAGAAAAATTTTCTAACGACTCACGACTACACTTATTCCATTTCCGCCAAAGCCAACCGCATTGATTAAGATATGTTGTAGTTTATCAGGGATACATTCGGGTGCTGGCAGGTAGGGTACTGGCTCAAAACGGTTGTTTTGCAACATTCTGACAGCCATTGCAAGGTTGAGCGCCCCACTAGCACCGTAAGTATGTCCGTGTTGCCATTTATTATTGGTGAGCAGTGGTTTCTTGTCGCCAAAAACCGCTTCTATAGCATTGAGTTCAGCTTGATCGCCTTTGATAGTACCCGTGCAATGGGTAATTATGGCATCTATTTTAGGATTTCCGGCACTTGCCAAAGCCCGTTGCATAGAGGCTTGCAGACAATCGCCATTTTTGGAGAGGGATACACTATGGGTGAGCTTTTCGGTAGCAAAACCTATCCCCACAATATGAGCTAAGGCATTAGTGTGTTCTCCTTTTTCTAAACAGAAACAACCTGCCCCCTCCCCCAGCACCATTGTGCTTTGTTTTTTGGTCATATCCATTGCGCGACAAGGATAAGGCAAGGGCAGACTGCTATAGATTTTGAGGGCTTTTACTTGAGCAATGGTAAAAGGAGTAAGCGGCGCCTCACTACCCCCCACTAAAAAGCGTTGTTCCATACCACTTTCCAGCCACGCAATGGCATTGGCGATGCCGTGCAGTGCAGTAGAGCAAGTGATAGAATGTGAGAGTTCAAAACCTTGATTGCCTAAATCTTGAGCTACCCACGTGCTGATATTACCCAAAGTAGTGGTGGGTGAGGCTAAGGTTTGGCAAGTGCCTTCGGCAAGAAAATGAGAATAATTCTTTTCAAACAAGGCCGTAGCTCCGCGAGAAGAGCCTATATTGATGCCAAAACGCAAATCGTGCCAATTAGCTTGTGCTACTGCTTCACGAGCGGTGTGTAGTGCATAAAGAACAGTAGTATCTAAAGGTTCGTAAGCCGGATTGGAGGCTTGAAGTGCTGAGATGAGCATTTGGTCGCCCTCAGAAAGTTTTCCTTGGGGTATGTTGTTATGAAGAGTAAGAGCCTCGGCAGCGAGGGTACTCATTCCCGTAATAGCTATTTTGAGGGGTATATAATCTTCCATTTTCTACCTTTAGTAATTTTTTGTATGAGTTTTTGCCAGAAGTTCATTTGTTTATAAGCGAGTTTTTCACTGCCCATATATTCGGGATTATAGTTTGCAGAAAGAGCTACTAATGTTTCAAAACTCTTTTCTTTGTTCTCTTGTAGAAATTGTGTTATAACCTCTCTAAATTCTTTGAAATACCAATAGTGATGAATATGAGGTTCAGCCTCATAAATAGCTCCTTTTTGAGAGAGCAACACTGTGAAAGCAAACTGTTCGGTTACGTGGTTATCAATAGAAGGGTGAAGAAAATCGGTAACTGTTAGAGCCCTTTCTACCACAAAGTTATCACTTGGTGAGAGACCTATAATCCCAGCGTTGTACATCGCTTGTTGAGGAGCTACAACGATAGGAGGCACTACTGCAATCGTGTTTTGATGTGATTTTAGATAGGAAGCTAATGTTTTGAAGTGCCTAAGATTGCTTTTGAAGATAATTCCCTCTTTCAAACTCATTATAGGAGTACCTTTATTGATTTTCGTTTCTAAGAAAGAGATGTTTTCTTTGAAATAAACATCGCTATCTAAATACAAGAATGTTTCTTGAGGGAAGCGCTGAAAAGCATCGCGTAGCACTTCTATTTTTACACGGTGAACAAAGTCGATAGTGCCACGCCATTGTTTTATTTGTGCAGGGGTAACACTTATGTAGGTAATTTGGGGAGGGAGCAATTGCTGAAAATGAGCTACATTATCAGTATATATTACTATTTTATTTTCATCAATACGGTGATGCTGATAATAAGAAAGTAGCGCAAAGGTTACTTCGTTTAAAAAAGCTTCACCTCCGTGAGCAAAGAATACTATGGTCATTCGCTGTTAGTTTTTATAGTTTGAATAAGGTTTGCGCATTGAGAGTAGTTGCTGAAGCCACTGTTTCGAACGGTATCCCTTTGAACTGAGCTATAGTTTGAGCCACATAAGGCAAAAAGGCGGGTTCATTGCGACGCGATTGATACTGTAACAGCTGACTTTGGGGTACGTTCTTGGGCAACATAAAAGGAGCATCGGTTTCTATGAGCATACGGTCTAAAGGCACGTAACGGACAACTTCTTCTAAATGAGCAAAGCGTTTGCTATCACTCACAGCCCCTGTAAAACCTATATAATAGCCAGCGTCTAAGTAAGTTTTTGCTTCTTTTAAACTACCGGTAAAGCAGTGTACTACCCCTTCGGGCAATTGGTTGTGGTCGGCGAGTATGGCAGTAAAACGCACGAAGGCTGCACGCTCGTGTAGAAATAAGGGTTTATGCACTTCTTCAGCTAAAGCGAGTTGTGTGTGAAAGCACGCTTCTTGTATGGGGCGTGGTGAGAAATCGCGGTCGAAATCTAAGCCACATTCGCCTACGGCTACTACATACTTTTGGTTGAGCAACGCTTGTAAGTTTTTGATGCTCTCGGCGTTCATCGTTTTGGCGTCGTGAGGGTGAATGCCAGCGGTAGCGTAAAGTCTTTTGGGGTATTTTTTGGCTAACGCTAAAGCCTCATTACTGCTACGCACACTTGTTCCCGTAAGAAGTATTGTATCTACTTCTGCCTCTATGGCACGGTCTATAATTTTGTCGTACTCACCTGCGAATTGCTTATTAGTGAGATTTATGCCTATGTCTATCATTAGTTGTTAGGGGATAGTTATTTTTATTGTCTGAACTTTTTCATTTCGGCTTCGGTATAGTCAAAGAAGCGAGCGACCTCTTTACTATTTACATCATAATAATTTTCTTGTATTACATAGGTTATAGTTTCTGTGGTGAGGTCTTTTACCGCAAATACCCAAGCCGCTGTCCTATATAATGAATTGTAAACAAGTATCTTGAATTTTTTCAAGTGAAGTATATCAGTAGCGTATTTCTCTACTTGCGCAGGTAATGCTCCTATTTCCTTAGCCTCCACCTTCATTTTTGTTTTTTGTTTATACACTACATCGTCCTTTATACCGGTTACTAACAAATAGTTCTTAGCCTTTTCTTGATCTTCTTTTTCATTTCTTGAAGCGCTTTTCACTAAGAAGATTTTCTTATTTGAGACTTTGTATATGTAATAATCGGCGGTATCGTTATGCAACTTTTCGTTTTTGTGTTTACAATCACCAGTTTGTTCAAAAGTTAGGGCATTCAGGCGCACATACGAGGGGGCAATAAGCTGAAATGTTCCTGATACAGATGGGAAACAATCGTTGCCACAAGGGGCAAAGTAATACGAAATATATTGATTTTTGTCGTTCTTTTTAAATACCGTTGCAAAACCTGCTATTTCATCTTCGTCTTTCGTAAGTTCAAATAAGTTACTGTCTTCTTCTTTGAATTTACCCAACAGAGAGTTGGTTATCCATTCGCCTTTTAAGGGATTTTGTGCGTATATTGACGGCGCACATAGTAACAAGGTTATTAAAAAATGTTTCATAGTTGTTAGGGGTTAGAGGGCACGAGCTACAAGCTCGCACTAGCGGGAGGGTTATTATTATTGTCTGAACTTCTTTATTTCAGTTTCAGTACAATCAAAAAAGCGAGAGATTTCTTTATCTTTTGCATCATAATAATTTTCTTGTATTACATAGGTTATCATTCCTGTGGTGAGGTCTTTTACCGCAAACACCCAAGCTGCTCTCCCTCTTAATTGGTTATAAATAAGAATCTTGAATTTTTTCAATTGAAGTATATCAGTAGCATATTTCTCTACTTGCGCAGGTAATGCTCCTGTTTCCTTAGCCTCCACCTTCATTTTTGTTTTTTGTTTATACACTACATTGTCCTTTATACCGGTTACTAACAGATAGTTTTTAGCCTTTTCTTGATCTTCTTTTTCATTTTTTGAAGTGCTTTTCACTAAGAAGATTTTCTTATTTGAGACTTTGTATATGTAATAATCGGCGGTATCGTTATGCAACTTTTCGTTTTTGTGTTTACAATCACCGGTTTGTTCAAAAGTTAGGGCATTCAGGCGCACATACGAGGGGGCAATAAGTTTAAATGTTCCTGTTATAGAGGAGAAACAGTCGTTGCCACAAGGGGCAAAGTAATACGAAATATATTGATTTTTGTCGTTCTTTTCAAATTCCGTTGCATAACCAACTCTTTCACCTTCTCTTTGTGTAAGCACAAACAGGTTTTTGTATTCCTCTTTGAAATCACGTAACAGAGAGCTGGTTATCCATTCGCCTTTTAAGGGATTTTGTGCGTGCAATGAAGGTGCACATAGTAACAAGGTTATTAAAAAATGTTTCATAGTTGCTAGAGATTAGAGGGCACGAGCTGCAAGCTCGCGCCAGCGGGGGTTATTTGTTAATTGTTATTTTTTATTTGTTAATTGTAATATGAGGCAACCTATGGCATAGCATATTATATCAGTCCACGAGAAGTGGTTGCCCAGAATGATATAGCCTATACTTCCTTTAGCAAAGCCTAAATGAGAGGCTACTCCAAAATATTGCAGTATTTCTACTACAACGGCAAAGGCAAATATGCCCCAGATGAGTTTGCTTTTGTGTTTCACTTTTACAAATGAAAGGACTATATAATAGAGCAATATCACTACTAATACATCGCCGAGATAACCGCGTATAAAACCGATATTCTTGAATAGCGTAGCGATAAGGAACTCTACACCAAAGAGGGCTAATGCCCATATAAAGTATTTTTTATTGAATGTTAGGGTCATTGTTAGGGGTTAGGGAATAGGGATTCACCGTTGAGATTGGTGGTGAGGGCTTCGGTCATAAAGTCGAAAAAGGGGCGCATTGCTAAGAGTCCTTGTACTACTTTCTTATCAAAACCTTCGGCGGTAGCTTCTTTTTGAGTGTAGTCGCGTTTGAGTAGGAACTGCTTTTTGCGCAAATAATCAAGCATAGGATCATCTTTTTCAAAGCCTTTGGGAGCTGTTTTGAGTTCGTCGCCCCATAGTTTTCCACCGAACTCTTTTACAATACCTTTTTCGGTCATTACTTTTCGGAAATCATCGGGGTTGAGAGAGATTTCTTGACGCATACGCAACAAATCATCTTTATTGGGGTCGAAGAATCCTCCTCCTATAAAAGTTTCTTGCGGACTGATATGCACATAATATCCCCCGCGATAGTGAGGTTGTTTGCGCTGTATGTAGCAACCGAAGTGGGTTTTGTAAGGCGTTTTATCCTTAGAAAAGCGCAAATCGCGGTAGATACGGTATATTTTGAGAGGAGCTACAGTGTCGTGTGCTGCAATTTCAGCATAAATACGATTAAAAAGCTCTGTTGCTTGCAATTTAGCGCTTTCGTAAGCGTTTTTATGAGTGTCGAACCACTCTTTGTTATTGTTTTTAGCGAGGTCAGTGAGAAATTGAAACATAATTTTAATGACGAGTTACGAATGACAAGTTACGAATGACGAATAATGAGGCAAAGGTAGTAATAATTTGCTAATTAGCAAATTTGCTAATTTACTAATTATCGCTATTTTTGCAACGTGAAACAAAACCAAACTATGAACGACGATTTGTTATACCTCATTGCCTTAAAGAAAATTCCGCTTGTAGGCGATATAACTGCCAAAAAACTCATTGCGCACTTTGGGAGTGCCAAAAATATATTTGCACAACGCCGAAGTAGCTTAGAAAAAGTAATGGGTATAGGCTCTAAAATTACCCAAAATATCCTCAACTCTCAGTACTTACAAGAAGCTGAAACTGAGTTGCTCTTTACTGAAAAACACGACATCAGCATTGTTAGCTATACCGATGCTCACTACCCTAAACTATTGAAACAGTGTGTGGATAGCCCTATACTCTTCTACCAAAAAGGACACATAAACCTGCAAAACAAACGACTGCTGAGCATTGTAGGTACCCGTAATATCACGACCTACGGCACGGCATTTTGCGAACAACTGATAGAAGAACTCGCCCCGCTTGATGTGGTGATTGTAAGTGGTTATGCTTATGGGGTGGATATCACGGCTCACAAGGCTGCAATGAAACACCGCTTGCAAACAGTAGCTTGCCTCGCTCACGGACTCAACCTTATCTACCCTGCTGCTCACGCGAAATACTGTGAAGCAATGGAAGAAAACGGCGGTTTCATCACCGATTTCGGCAGTGAGAGTCCGTTTGACCGAAAGAATTTCCTCAGTCGCAATCGCATTATTGCAGGGCTTACAAAAGCTACTGTAGTGATTGAATCGGGTAAAAAAGGGGGAAGTTTGGTTACTGCTGATATTGCTTTTTCATACAACCGCGAAGTGTTTGCCGTACCAGGTCGTACGACAGATACTTATAGCATAGGCTGCAATGAGCTGATACGCAACCGCAAAGCTAATATACTCACCTCAGCTAAAGACCTCATTTACCTACTGAATTGGGATACTCCCGCCCCTAAAGCCGTACAACAAGAACTTTTTATAGACCTCAGTCCCGACGAAGAATTGGTAGCAAACTATCTCAAAGAGAATGGCAAACAAGCCTTAGATGAACTCGCTCTCGGCTGCCAAATACCTATCTACCAACTTTCTAATTTGCTTTTCCAAATGGAACTGAAAGGAGTAGTAAACCCGCTACCAGGGAAAATGTTTGAGATTAAGTAACAAGTAACAAGTAACAATTAACAGGAAGATTATACATATTGATATGGACGCTTTCTACGCCTCGGTAGAGCAATTGGATTTTCCTGAATTGAGAGGAAAAGCGATTGCGGTAGGCGGAGGCGAAGCGCGCGGTGTGGTGGCAACAGCCAGCTACGAGGCGCGCAAGTTTGGTGTGCGCAGTGCTATCAGTGGGGCGCAAGCGCGCAAATTGTGTCCACACCTTATCTTTGTAAAACCTCGCTTTGAGCGCTATAAGCAAATATCAATGCAAATACGCGCTATCTTCCACGAATATACCGATTTGGTGGAACCTCTTTCCCTCGACGAGGCTTACTTAGATGTTACAGTAAACAAAAAAGGTAACCCTTCGGCTACCCTCATTGCACAAGAGATTAGACAACGCATCTTCAATGAAACAGGACTTACGGCTTCAGCAGGCATTTCGGTAAATAAGTTTATTGCCAAAATTGCTAGCGACTATCACAAGCCTAACGGACAAACAACTATCACTCAGGCTGAAGTACAAGATTTCTTAGACAAACTCGATGTGCGCAAATTCTACGGCATAGGCAAAGTAACTGCCGAAAAGATGTATCAGTTAGGGATTTTTAAAGGGAAGGATTTGCGGGAGAAATCATTAGCGTTCTTAGAACGGAATTTCGGCAATAGCGGACATTATTACTACGAGCTCTCACGAGGTATTCACCGCAGCGAAGTTCAGCCTTTTAGGATTCGCAAATCGGTGGGTGCTGAAGAAACTTTTGCCGAAAATCTCACCAGTGAGGTGTATATGGAACGTGAACTTGAACGTATAGCCGAAGATGTAGTACGCCGCCTTAAAAAACAGCAAGTTGCAGGTAAAACTATCACCCTGAAAATAAAATACAGCGACTTCACTATTCAAACACGCAGCAAGACCCTTAAAGATTTTATTAGCAGCAAAGAGGAAATTCTTTTACACATCAAAGAATTGCTCTACCAAGAAAGATTGAGTGAATCGGTACGATTATTAGGCATTTCAGTTTCTCACCTCAACAACGAACCTGAAAAAGAGACTGTAAAACAACCGATGTACATACAGTTGAAATTGGAATTTCCAGAGTATAGGGAATAGAGGATAGGAGGTTAGAAAGTTAAACCTACACTTAATTGATGAAAAGTATTTGTTTTTTGGAGGGTAAAAACTTCTATTTGGGTGTTGAGTCCCACAAAATAACTGAGCGATGACGATAGTGGGCGATGATACTGCAAATGAGCTTGGAAAACTTGCTCATCGGAGGCGAGAAAACGGGCATTGTGCAAGAGCATTTCACTGAGGGATACTTCACTATCATTGCGGAGTACATAGTTGCCTTTTAGTGTATTGCGATACTGGTAATGCAAACCTGCTATACCTATACTCTTCTTCCCTAAGGGCGCTACAACACTCATTTTTATCCCTACATTCATATAATCGAAATGCTGAAAACTCCTCACAAGGGTATAATCCTCACGGTGAGTTTCATAACCTACATAAGGTGCTATGTGATATTGCAAATCACTATTGTTACAGAAAAGCATTGCCAATTGGTAGTGCTCTTTTTTTAGAGTATAATTCTCGTTTTTAGCAACTACTTCCGTCAAATTGCTATTACGACCCGAAAGAATAGGCTCTACCCCACTTTTGGTTTGCAGAGAGTAATATCCTTTGAAACCATAATAGTAAGTATCTTTGTGAAACAGCTTTGTCAGCTCGGTATAGAGTGTGCGATTGGTAAGTGTTACAGCTATCACACCATTATCTTCTGTCATATATTTTTCGATTGCCAATTGCTGGTAATTAGCAGAGAGGAAAAGGTTGTTTTTTCTACTGATATTCAGTCCGCTGCTATATCCATAACCTTCATAAAAAGCCCTGAGTTTGTTGCCTTTCAGCAGGTGGTTATAATAGCCTAAGCCATTGAGATGATAGACTGAAGGACTCCCCAATTCGTTGAAAAATTTCAGTTCGTTAGACTGGGTATATTTCTGGAAAGAGGCATATATTCCTGCTTGCCACTCCCCTACCCTCCACATAAATCCTGAGCGCAATTGCAGATTAGAAGTGATATTTTTAGGGCGCGGGTCTTTGTTACGACTTGCTAATTCGGCTTTGTAATCCAAACTGATACCCCAATGCAGTCGTTGCCATTGCTTAGCAAAACCACCCATAAAGGCGTATTGCTCGCTATGCAAGTCGCCCCCTACAGCATCGGCGGTGAAGTATGGATAGAGCAAATCACTATCTACCGACTCATTCCAGCGCACTTTTCGCAGTTCTTGATTTTTATAGGACGCATTGCCCCAAAGCGTGCGTGTACTATCATAAGGGAAGAAAGAGGTTGCTTTTGCTGAAAAAGCGGTATGTCCTTCAGGATACTGCTGAGCATAAGCCTCCTTATCACTTCTCTCATAAGCCGCTTGTACGGTAGAAAAACGATGTTTCCCCCACTTGGGCATCGTAGCTGGATTCTGAAAATAAGCCTCATAAAAACGAGAGATGCTTTGTTGTTCTTTCAGCTTTAGCAAGAGGGTATCGGGGCTTTGCCCCCAGCCTATTTGGTAGAGGAAAGCGAAAAATAATATGTTAATTAGTTGTTTTTTCAATTTAGTGCGAGCCAATGCGATCCGGTGCGAGCCGCACGGGCAGTTTGTTAATTTGTTAATTTATAAAAAGATTGTCTGAAAAGTTTTTATACTACAAGGGCGTTTGCAAAAAGTTCTTATATTGTGGGGCGTTTGCAAAAAGTTCTTATACTATAAAGGCGTTTGCAAAACGCCCCTACACAACATACTCTAAAAGTGATTGATCATCAAGATAATCAACTTTGCCAAAGTGTAGCGACACTCTTCACTTTTCATTTTTTAAGTGATGGTGTTACACGTGGATCGAAATCTTCAGTGGAGTTATTGGTGTCTTTTAACACACGATGTCCGTTTTGCTGACCCGTTACTTTGCGGCGTACTCCTTTGCTATAACGAGAAACATCTCCTTGACTTTCGGAGGCGTAAGTCCAACCACTATCTAAAGAAACATCAGTTACAAGCCATTGAAAGTCTTCTTTTTGTGCGAGATTTACAGCATCGATAACCCACGTATTGGGGATTTTTACAGCATCTCCTCCTGAGTCAAATCCTGATTCATCTTTGTATGTATAAGAATACTTCTCTAACTCTGTAACCCCCTTGGGCATTCTGGCAAGTGCAAAAGCGTTGATTGCTTGACGATTGATTACTGCATCTTCAAACTTCACGAACATATTAGGCACTGCAGCGTTATCGGGGTCTTCATCGTCTGCTTCATCTTTGATTTCGAAATTGGCATTTTTCAAATCTATTGAATTACTGTTGAGTTCTTTGTGATTGATAGCCGTAAGGGCAATGATGATGCTCTCGCCTGCTGCTACGGGGTATTGCTTGCCATTCCCTGGGATTTGGTATACCGCATTGGCTGTAAAAGCTTGGTTCATTATATTTGGCGTATAGGTTTGCTTGTCATTTGTTTGGAACGCCGATTGCACCAAGAGCAAACCATCAGCATAAAGAATTCTGGAAGTAGGGTTGTAAATCTTGAAATAACCATCATCTAAGTATTGTTTGCCTTGTGGAGTAGTTGTGCCCGTGATAAAAATCTCTTCAATAAGCAAATCTTTATCCTCATCACTTACAATTGTTTTTAAAGTAATAGGCAAACTGTAGGTAGTGGCTGTGAGGATGTCGAGTTTGGGTATTAAGGTGGTTACTTCACCTGCATAGGTAGTGCTACTTTGGGTGTAACTCACAGTACCTGTGGCACGTACCTCATAGCTACCCGCAGGAATACTCAGTTGAAAATCGTTGGTAGTAGTGTTGTGATATACTTTTTCTACCTTCTCATTCTTGTTGAGCTCGGTAAGGGTAAGAGTAAGGGTACCATAGTGGGTAATGGTTACTTTATCGGGGGCTTGTAAATGAAGGGTTATGTTCAAAGGTTCGGTAGCGATACCGTTGTTGTCGTCTTTCTTACAAGCATTTAGGAGCACTAAAGCAAGTGCTACAGCTAAAAATTGTTTTAAATGTTTCATATTAATGCTAATTTGGTGCGAGCCGCACGGGCAGTTTGTTAATTTGTTAATTATAAAGAGGTTATCCGAAAAGTTTTTATATTGTAAGGGCGTTTGCAGCACATACCCAGCTATCGCTGGCTTTCCTACATAACATACTATAAAAGTAATTGATTATCAGGACAATCAATTACAATCAACTCTGGCAAAGTGTGAAACTTTGCCAAAGTGTTGTGATACTTTTCACTTTTCACTTTTTAAGTGATGGTGTTACATCGGGATCAAAATCTTCAGTAGAGTTATTGGTGTCTTTAAAGATAGGTTTACCGTTGTTTTCAGAGAGGACTTTACGGCGTACGGATTTGCCATAACGTGCGGGATCATTGTCTTTTTTGCCACAATACGTCCATCCACTATCTAAAGAAGGAGCGGTTAGAAGCCATTGGAATTTTCCTTTTACACTTACATTCACAGCATCGAGTATCCACGAATTAGAAATTTTATAAGTTTCACCTTCTCGAAATATTATTTTATAAGTATACTTGTAGTCAGTTAAATAGGATGCTATTGTAATTCCTTTAGGCAATCGGGCTATTACATAGCTCTTGTATCCACGATTGTGAAAAGCTACATAACTATGGGTGTTGAGTACATTGGTTACCTTAGGGTTGTCCTCATCTTTTATCTGTTCATAGTAAATTTCAAAATCGGCTTTTGATAAATCGAGAGAATTAGTGTTGTTCTCTTTGTGATTGATAGCTTGATCGGCTATAACTATCCACTTACCAGGGGCAACAGGATACTGAGTTCCATTACCAGGTATTTGCACGATTCCTTCTACAGAGAAAGCTTCATCTATAATATCAGGCTCAACTTTTTGTCTACTTGTTGTAAGGAACTTAGAGTCAGCTATTAATAAACCATCGGCATAGAGCACTTTATTTGTAGGGTTATAAAGTTTGATATACTGGTCGCCTTCATACTGTTTGCCTTGTGGGGTTAAGGAACCTGTAAAGTAGATTTCTTCGATAATGAAATCACCATCTTCTGAGGAGGTAATTTTCAGACTAAGGGGTAGCGTATAAGTAGTAGCTGTAAGGATATCGAGTTTATTCATAAAACCTACAACTTCACCTGCATAGGTAGTGCTACTTTGGGTGTAACTCACAGTACCTGTGGCACGTACCTCATAGCTACCCGCAGGAATACTCAGTTGGAAATCGTTGGTAGTAGTGTTGTGATATACTTTTTCTACCTTCTCATTCTTGTTGAGCTCGGTAAGGGTAAGGGTGAGGGTACCATAGTGAGTAATGTTTACTTTATCAGGAGCTTGTAAATGAAGGGTTATGTTCAAAGGTTCGGTAGCGATACCGTTGTTGTCATCTTTCTTACAAGCATTTAGGAGCACTAAAGCAAGTGCTACAGCTAAAAATTGTTTTAAATGTTTCATATTAATACCAATTTGGTGCGAGCCGCACGGGCAGTTTGGTGCGAGCCGCACGGGCAATTTATTAATTTGTTAATTATAAAGAGGTTATCCGAAAAGTTTTTATATTGTGAGGGCGTTTGCAAAAAGTTTTTATACTATAAGGGCGTTTGCAGCACATACCCAGCTATCGCTGGCTTTCCTACATAACATACTATAAAAGTAATTGATTATCATTTATATACTTTGTCAAAGTCCAAGGACTTTGACAAAGTTTGCAATGCACCTATTACTTGTTAGCTGTTAGTTATTACTTTTTAAGTGTGGGTGTATTGAGTATCTCGAAATCGTCGGTAGAGTTATTGGTGTCTTTAAAAACGGTTTTACCGTTATTTTGAGAGAGGACTTTACGGCGTACGGATTTGCCATAACGAGAAGCATCTCCTTCTCCTTTAGCTACATAAGTATAACCAGCATCTAAAGAGGGAGCTGTAACTATCCACTCGAAACCTGATTGAGTACTTAAATTTACGGCATCTACTATCCAATTATTAGGGATTTTCAAAGCCTGTCTCTGCATTAATTTTGTTCCTACTTTGTATTCATAGTTATACTGAAGTGTAGAAGTAGCAGTACCTTCAGGGAAACGTGCTATCACATAACTTCTATTGCCTCTATTATTAATTATAAAAACACCATATAAGTTGATATTGTTAGTTACTCCTACCCCATCAACGTCTTTCACTTTTGGAGGGTAGAAGCTTTCAAAATCAGCTTTTGAAAGGTCTATAGAATTAGGGTTATTTTCTTTATGATTAATTCCTTGTTCAGCAATTACAATAGACTTCCCTGGTTGCACAGGATATTGAGTGCCTGTACCTGGAATCTGCACCATACTTCCTGCTGTAAAGGCTTCTGCCATTACATTGGGGGTGTAATCTCTTTTATTTACTGTTAGGAACTCAGAATCTGCTAAAACCAAACCATCGGCATAGAGAACTTTATTAGTAGGGTTATACAATTTGATGTACTGATCACCAAAATACTGTTTACCTTCTGGAGTAGCTGTACCTGTAAAGAAAATTTCTTCAATGATAAAATCTCCATCTCCTGAGGGGCTGAGTTTTAGGCTAAGGGGTACTGTGTAGGTAGTAGCTGTAAGAATATCAATCTTACTTACAAATCCTGCTACTTCACCCGTGGCGGCGGTGCCACTTTGGGTGTAATTTACGCTACCTACAGCGCGTACTTCATAACTACCTGCAGATAATTCCAACTTAAAATCACTACTTGATACATTGTGATATACCTTTTCTACCTTCTCATTCTTGTTGAGCTCGGTAAGAGTGAGGGTGAGGGTAGCATATTGAGTGATAGCTACCTTGTCGGGGGCTTGTAAATGAAAGGTTACAGAAAGAGATCCTGTAGGGATTCCATTGTTGTCGTCTTTTTTACAAGCGTTTAAGAGCACTAAACCAAGTGCTACAGCTAAAAATTGTTTTAAATGTTTCATATTAATTAATTTGTTGCGAGCCGCACGGGCAGTTATTTGTTATTTGTTAATTGTTATTTGAGTGAAACGTTCATTTCCATTCCGAAATAGGGATTGATGAGTCCGCGGCGGTTGATATATTGTCCGTTCACGCGGTAATCTTCATAAAAGTTAAACAGATTGTTTACGTACATTGAGAGCGTAAAGTACTTATAGAAATCTTTAGATATTTTTAGATGTATGTTCATTGACAATGGGGTTCTATCGCTGAGACTTACAGTTGTAGGGCGTATGAGCCATTGCAGTACGGGGTCATTAGCTTCTGCCGCTGTATATGGGTGACGTACACCATCCTCACTGATGTAGTGAGTGGGCACACGACTAAGTGACGGATTGGTGCTAATAGTATACCAAGTGAGGTCGCAACGCACAGAGGTTGTGAGTTTTAGCTCGGGGAGATAAGTATCAGCAATAAGACTGGTTTCCAGCTGTTCGCGGTCGTACTTCTCCACTTCGGGGTATACCCCCAGATTGTAATGTTTGCGGTTGTTGATCACATTTTTATCGGCGGGACGATATACGGGCAATGAGTTGTAATACAGGCTGTGAAACCACGCGCCACTGAGTGTAAAACGAGTGTTGAGCAACTGAAGGCGCTTACTGCTGTACTGAAACTCAACCCCTTGTTTATCGATAGCAGAGCCATTGCTCTCCATATCTGAGAGTATCAGGGCGTCTTGCACTGTATAGGGCAGATTTTCCACCAAAGGAGGAGCAGTAATCGCATTGTGATTGAGTCCTGTAGCATCGTATTTTTTATAGAATACTTTATGATAATCGCTCATTTTTCGAAAACCCGATTGCATACGCTCATCAAAATAAGTAATAAATAGCGAATGGTGGTTGTATTCTAACCCAAGGCGCACTTCGGCTTTGTTATTCACCGCAGGCATAATGTCGTAGTTCACTTGCGGAAAAATGTAAGTTTTGTAGTGCAATTGGCGGTAAGCTTTTTGACTGTGATAGTAATTGAGCTGTACAAAATCTTCGTATTTTTCTTGAGGATAGAGCATTTCTTGAGTGGGAAGTTTGCTGTGTTTCCCCCAGCCTGCTGTAAGGCTAATACTGAGAGCATTTTGGTTAGCGAACTCAATTTTTGGGAAAGTAACTTTCATATTCACACGAGGGTCAAAACACACCTTGTTATGCAATGCGTAGCGTGAATCGAGTCCTAAAAGGGTATTGGCACGCAAACCAGCACGCACGAGAAATTGGGTATGCCAAAAAGTTTTTTCTAACTGCTCTTCAGCATAAAAAGCCATATCTTGCATTGCAGGAATGCTCTTAAAAGCACGCGGACGGGTGTCCATTTCGGGTGATGGAGGGTGCGCTAAATCGTATACCTGCCCCAGACCGTTGTTTTTGTTGTAGTTGTAAGTAAGTCCGATTAGCAATTCGTTGCGATAGCCCGAGAATAGCTTATAAGAAGTCGTTGAGAGGTCGGCATAGAGGTGTAGCGGTTTGCCATCGACGAGCAAGTGCGACACATAGTGAGGATCGGAGAATACCCCATAAAATTCACCAGCTTCTGTGTTTATGAAAACGGGGCGTGCATTGGTAATTTGCACCCATTTATCTTGCTCAATACGGTCGAAACTCTGTGAGTAACTAGTTTTGAGTGCCAATGCTTTGAAGAATGTTTTAAGGAACTCCCAACTCAGCCCATTGGCAATGCGGATATTATTGTAAGTAGATTGATAAGCGTCATAGCGATCGAAGCCCACATCGGGGTCGCGCTTTTCCTTATCGATAGTGCCCGTATAGTCGATGCTAAAATTCCACGTAAGCGGATTTTCGGTATCAAAGCGTTTTTCAGCACGTGCTGAAGCAGTATAACGCTTGTAGTTTTCAAAGCTGTTACGCGGGTCGGGTTGGGCATTCAAATAATCCAAACTAAAGTTGAGTTTGAGGCTATTTTCAAAAAAACTGAAACCTTTACCTATATAGAAAAGTTTGCTAAAACCATCGGCTTTGGCGCGTGCCCTAAGGGGAGTATAGCCTTTTTTGCGGTGAATTGTTACTACCCCACTGCTGATATCACCAAATTTCACCGATGGGATTCCGCGTATAATCTCCACTGTTTCAATATCATCGGTAGCGATGGTGCGCATATCCACCCCCGAGCGGGTAGTGTTGCGCTTCTTATCGGCGTAATTCGATTGAGGGGTGATAATCATTCCGGTACCTACCGTAGATTGCATATTGTTATTTACATCTAAGGGAACACCATCAATATTGAAGCCTACGCCTAAAGAGGAAATACTATAGCCGTCCATAGGCGTTCCTGTCTGCCTGAGAGTGAGCGTATTGGCATAGTTCAGTGAGGGAGTAGTAACTTGCCGACCAGGGAGCAAACTCACCAAATCGGCAAAGCTAGAAGGCTGAAGGTGTCGCATTGCCTTGCGGTCGATAAGCGAGGTAGAAGTAGGTGCAGGAAGTTCTTTAGCAGTTACCACTACTTCCTCTAACTGAATAGCTTGAGTAGTAGCAGTAACCGTGGTGGTAGCTGTTTGAGCGTAAAGTGTTGGGTAGAAAAAAGAAAATAAAAAGAATATCCCAATAAAAATATTAGGAAAGTAATAGAGAGGACAATGTATTCTTTCACTTTTCACTTTTCACACTCATTAAAATCGGGGACAAAGGTAATACTTTTTTTGAATTGCATAAAACAATTCTAAATAAAAGTGTGAAATAATTCTAAATAGGGTAAAAGAAAAATGGTAAACACTTTGTTATATTTACAACAAAATATTTATCCTTTGTAGAAAATGCGTATTTATTTTTCTGAAGATGAGATATTAGCTACCTTTGCACTCAAAATCTAATGTCGGACGACTTATAACTTACGAACTATGTTAAATAAATTTTCTCCTACTTTTTGGGTAGCGAGCTTCCTTCAGCTGATGGAACGCTGGGCTTATTACGGTATTTTTACGCTTTTGGGGCTTTATTTAGTTGCCTCTACTGATAAGGGCGGACTTGGGTTTGACCACTTGCAAAAAGCGAGTATAATGGCAAACGTTTCGGCTATTCTTTATCTTTTGCCTCCTATTTTTGGAGTGATTGCCGACCGTATTGGCTATAAACTTTCATTAGTAATTTCGTGTGCTATTACAGCGGTAGGCTATTTTTTGATGGGAGAAGTTACCGATTATGCAGCGGTGTACTCTATATTTCTCTTATCGGCTGTTGGAGCAGGATTCTTTAAGCCTGTAGTCAATGGTATTGTAGCGCGTAATACCGATGAAACCACCAGCACTATGGGGTTTGGAATTTTCTATATGATGGTGAACATAGGGGGCTTTTTAGGTCCTGCAATGTCGTCCTACCTCCGCACCGAATACGGTTGGCGCATTATCTTTATACAAGGAGCTGTAGTGATGACTATCAATGTGTTAGTAGCTTTATTCCTCTATAAAGAACCCAAACTCGCTCAAAAAATTAGAAAGCCTTTACTCACCGAAATCAAAGAATCACTGATGCATATCGTTGAGGCTTTGAAGGACCGCCGACTTACCGTACTATTGCTTTTGATGGTAGGCTTTTGGACGATGTTCAACCAGCTGTTTTACACCCTGCCTAACTTTATTGAAGATTGGGTAGATTCATCGGCATTGAGTGCGTGGATTAATGAAAAATCAACTTTTTTGGGCACTATCCTCACCTCTGAAGGACAAGTGAAAGCCGAGTGGTTTATCAACATAGATTCGTTTATGATTATCTTCTTTCAAGTGCTTGTATCGTATTTTGTAACCAAAATGAGCCACGTGAGCGCTATGATTAGAGGGACAGTTATCGCTACTTTAGGGGTAACGCTTACTTTTATGTTCAACAATCCGTGGTTCACCATTATAGGCACCGTGATTTTCTCGATAGGTGAAATGGCTTCCAGCCCTACCCTATCGGCTTTTGTGGCTCAAATTACACCTAAAGGCAAAGAGGCGCTGTATCAAGGTACGGTGTTTTTGCCAGTAGCTGCAGGAAACTACCTCACAGGTTTCTTTTCAGGACATTTGTATACTGAATGGTCTGATAAATACGGTTTACTAAAAAAAGAATTAGCCAAACGCGCTATTGAAATGCCTGAAAATCTCACTAAAACTCAATATTTTGAGTTAGCAAGTCAGAAATTAGGACTCAGTCAGTCGCAAATCACTCAATTGTTATGGGATACTTATGAACCTGCAAAACTCTGGTATGTGATTTGTGCTTTGGGGGTATTTGCAGCGGCATCATTGTATATTTACAATAAACAGGTAACAAGAAGCAATTAACAATTTAAACTTTATCAAAAGTTTTTTGTACGTGCGGCTCGCACCTTTTGCAAAGGTGCGAGCCGCACGTGCTAATAACTTACGATTCAATCGTAAAGCGTATGATTTTTCTGTCTTCATCTACCATTACTACAAGAATTTCATCGGTAACTTCAGGCAACGTATAGTCGAAACCCGCAAACTCTGTTGCAAAAAGGGAGATATTGAGATTGGTAAGCTCAAGTGCTGTGAGCAATTCTTCCCCCTGCACATCAGCCATTTCTTCTACTATTTGCACATAATCTTTCACCATAGATTCCTCGCTAGAACGATAGACTTTTATAAATTCGTTGCGAATCTGCTGGTCGAGTTCAGGCAAGTGTTCTAACAATTGCTGAATAGCTGTCCCCTGAGCTTTAGAGGGTGTTTCTCCCATACAATCAATAGTGATTGACACTGAGGAACCGTTGATATCCACATCTTCTATTTCGTGGTAATCATCATCTTCAGAAAGGGTAACCTTCCCGAAATAGGGTAATTTGTAGGTAGCCATAATGTTTAATTTTAGGCGACAAAGATAGCAAAAATCAATATATTTACAAATACAAAAGTCAGTTTTACACATTAACAACAATTCAAATTCATTTGATTTTTAGCGTCTTACAAAATACATCTAAAAAATAAATGTTAAAAAATTTGCATAGTATAAAAATTCACCGTAACTATGCAGCAAAATTAGACAACCGAGAACAATTTGAACACTATTTAACTGCGGTTAAATAGCCATTTAAAGATATAAACAATATTAGCGTTTCGCTTTACATTTTCCTATCATAGAAATACGACCAATTTTTCAACACCAGGAAAGTGAAGTGGAAGTGCCTGCGGTTACGTGGGCATTCCTTTTTACTTTGGTGTGCAGCCTTTGGTCGGGCTTCTGTGATGAGTAAACAAGGAATGCACCGCGTTTTTTTATGTCCTCATATTGAAAAAAATATTAAATGGTCACACTTTGACCAATACCTACTGTAATTTTGCAACCAAAATAAAACAGCTATCCGAGGGGCTGTATATAACAAAGGAGTAACCGAAAAGCCTATAAGTGAGTAGGACAAAAATTAATACCAACAAAATGGCAAAAGAAATTAATTTAGGGAACGAATTGCTACGAATTTGCCCTACAGACGACAACAAACTTGAATTTTCTACTAATAATGGTAGGACTTGGATTCAACGCTACAAAGGAAATAATTTTGGAGACTTCAATGATTTAGTTATTTTCGGTAAGGAAATTATTGTCGTTACATCTAAAGGAGTCTATGCTTCAACAAGTAAAGGAGTCAATTGGACATTACGTACTTCTAATGCCTCCTATGGAACATTTGAAACCATACAAGTAAATGGCACTGAGCTTGTAGCTACTACTTCAAAAGGTACTTATATCTCAAAAAATGAGGGGCGTACTTGGACAAAAAGAAATTAATCATTTAGAATGCCTATCGTATAGGTAGGCATTCTTTTAAAAATCTAAATAAATGAAGCTATTCAAAAGCAAATTACTCATCGGCTTAGCTACTTTGTTGGCTATTTCACTTAGTATTTTTATCTTTAATGCTATTTACCAAAACGAACTCCCTAAAATAGTAGAAGAAATCAACAACTCTGCTATAGGGGCTATATTTACCGCTATCGTTACTGTATTCCTTTTGCAAGGACAAACTGCCAGCGAGGAAGACAAAGAACGCAATGTAAAGGTTTTTGAGAAAAAATCAGAACTCTTTAATAACTTTATTGAAGAACTTTGGAAAGTGTGGGAAGATAGAAATATCTCATTAGAAGAACTTAATCATTTACTCAAATTAGTTGCTAAAGATATTATCCCTTATGCTAAACCACAAAGTGCTAAAAGCATCTTGCAATCGCTCAATGCGATAGCTGTAGACACACAAAATGTAAACCAAAATAAAACTGAAATACAAGCTCATCTATATGCTATCATCAACACTCTGTCTAAAGAAATAGGATTAGGCGGAGCTATTGAACACGAAGTTGCTACTGAACTTAACAAACTTGAAAATCACATTCTTCCTTATCTAAATAAAAAAGGCTATATACATAAAATCAACTCTTTACTCCAAGAAAAGTTAGATAAAACCTTAACCGATTTCACTGTAGAAGACGATATACTATGGTGGCGAGTAGGAGGAAAGGATACAGGTATGTGGCTTAGAGTAGGCGATACCAATAACAGCGGACAAATATACCTCACTTTCTGGTCAGAGTTTTTTAGCAATCGTCAATACACGCCTTACCGCTATGCCCAAAAAGGCGAATCGAAAGACTGGATAAAAGGTTATAAGTTAAGTAAAACTTTTAATTATAACCTATTGCGGAAAGGCGAAGAACTTAGCTCTGAAAGTATAGAAAAACTCGTTAATGAAATTGTTGCATTCTACCAAGAACCTTTAGATGGAATAAGTAAGACCATTGATGAACTCATCGAAGAGTGTAACCCACAAAAGGAAGTTTAATTTTAAAATACAACAAACAATGAAAAGATATATTTTTATACTTATTGTGTTATTCTTAGTACTCTCTTGCAATTCTCAAAATAGTAATACCTCCATCGATACTACAACATTCAATACTGAGGTTTTGAAGGGAAAAGTAAAAACTTTAAAGGAAACTATGTATGAGATTGATGACAACCAAAATAAAACACTTTTCATTACAGAAGAAGAACGTCCATATAAGACTTCCTTTGACGAAAAAGGGAATATAGTAGAAAATGAACAATATAATTCAGAAGGAGAAGTCTTCCTCAAAAATGTAAATGTTTATACCTATCAGAATAACACTATTAAGAGTAGGGAAAGTTATTGTAAAGGATATTTTTGTATGAATGAAGGAAAAAGAATTACTAAATACAATGATAAGGGTTTAGTAATTGAAATTGTAACATACGACTCTTCAGGTGGCGTCCTTTCTACTGAAACATTTGAGTATGATGATAAAGATAAACTTATCAAAGAAACTTTAAAAGGTTTTTACTATTCTGAAGGTGGTGACTTTGAGATAGAAAAAATACCTATAGACAAAATTCGTACTTATAATTACAAATATGAAAATGGGAATCTAACAGAGGAAAGCTCTTCTGATGGTGAAATGAAAAAGTATGATTCACAAGGTAGAATAGTAGAGGAAAAAAGATGGGATAATACAGATTATTTTTATAGCTATGATAGCAATAATAATCTAATTAAGAAAATTCAAATCTACCATACAAATTCTGTATTAGAAAGAATAGAAACTACCTACAAGTACGATGAGAATAATAATCTTGTAGAACAAACAACTTCAGATGGTAACAAAACTTTTTACAAGTATGACCATAAGAACAATCTTATAGAAGAAGTTTCTAATGAGGGAAATAAAATTACTTATAAATACGACGAAAAAGGTAATTGGGTAGAAAAGCGTCAAAATAAAATTCTCACCGAAAGAACCATAGAATATTATTAACAAAATATGCAAACAAACCAATTTAAAAATGTATTGTTCACCCCTTACATTGGTGAAAAATACCAACAAGGATATCAAGGTAAAAAAGTATTAGTGTTAGGAGAAAGTCATTATAGTGCCGATGAAGATGGGAATGCCTCTCTTGATGATCCTACTTTCACTAACTATATAGTACAAGAGTTTATAAACTATCAGAAAGGTAAAAGAGGACACGGCAACTGGATGAAGACCTTTACTAGATTCGCAAAAGCTTTTCATAATGGTAACCTATCTACTAATGAAATAGTGGATTTTTGGGAGCGAGTAGCTTTCTATAACTATGTTCAGGAGCCAATGGCAACTCCTCGTCAGTCTCCTACTACTGAACAATTTACTAAATCAGAAAAGGTTTTTTGGGAGGTGTTAGAAGTCTGCCAACCTGATATTATTGTAGTATGGAGTCATAGACTTTGGGTAAAAATGCCTTATACAGGAGAATACCAATCTAAAGAAAATACACTCATCAATAAAGGTAAAGGCTTCTATTATTACAAAGTAGGAAATAAAGAGATAGCAACTATGTATATTCCACACCCTTCAGCACAAAATTTTCAATACCAAACAGTCTACAATGAACTGAAAGAAGCTTTCAATTTGTAAAACTATTTATTATACTTCAGTAGAGCACTTTGTGTTATACTGAAGTTTTTATATATTTCTTGTGTTAAACTTACGTTATTATGAAAGTATACAAATACACCTTTTCCCTATAACCTCCTTAAAAAAACAAAAATTCCAAACTACTGAATATTCAATAGTTTGGAATTTTATTTCTAATGACTGGCGAATTACTTGTTATTTGTAATTCGTCAGTTGTAATTAACAATTATTCTTCAAGTCGGATATCTAATCCAAGACCTTTAAGCTCGTGCATCAATACGTTGAAAGATTCTGGCAAGCCTGGTTCTGGCATTGTCTCACCTTTTACAATCGCTTCGTAAGTTTTGGCACGACCTACTACGTCATCGGATTTTACAGTTAAGATTTCGCGTAAGGTACTAGAAGCTCCATAAGCCTCTAATGCCCATACCTCCATCTCTCCAAAACGCTGACCACCAAACTGGGCTTTACCTCCCAATGGCTGTTGGGTGATAAGTGAGTACGGACCGATAGAACGCGCGTGCATCTTATCGTCGATCATATGTCCGAGTTTGATCATATAAATAACCCCTACAGTGGCTTTTTGGTCGAAACGTTCACCGGTACCACCATCGTATAGGTAAGTATGACCAAAACGCGGTACGCCTGCTTCATCAGTAAGCTCATTGATTTGCTCAAGCGATGCTCCATCGAAGATAGGAGTTGCAAACTTCTTACCGAGCTTTTGTCCTGCCCAACCCAATACAGTTTCGTATATCTGACCAATGTTCATACGTGAAGGTACCCCAAGTGGGTTCAACACGATATCTACTGGAGTTCCGTCTTCAAGGAATGGCATATCCTCATCGCGAACGATACGCGCTACGATACCTTTGTTACCGTGACGACCCGCCATCTTATCCCCTACTTTTAACTTACGTTTCTTAGCCACGTAAATTTTAGCTAATTTTAGGATACCTGCAGGCAATTCGTCACCCACAGCAATGGTAAATTTATCGCGACGCAATCCTCCTTGTAGGTCATTTTCACGAATGCGATAGTTGTGCAAAAGGTCGTCTATAAGACCGTTGATGTGTTTATCATTAGTCCATCCTGCAGAAGTAAGATGAGCGTAATCTTCAATACCTTCAAGTACTTTTTTGGTGTATTTCTTACCTTTAGGTACAATTTCTTCTCCAAGGTCGTTTACTACTCCTTCTGAAGTTTTTTCAGCTACTAAACTAAATAATTTTTCTAATAATTTAGTACGAAGTGCCTCGAATTTAGCATTGTAGTCAGCTTCTAATTGCGCTACATCTTCTTTATCTTTACTGCGTTTGCGTTTATCTTTTACTGCACGAGAGAACAATTTCTTGTCGATTACTACCCCGTAAAGTGATGGAGAGGCTTTTAGAGATGCATCTTTCACATCACCTGCTTTATCACCAAAGATAGCGCGGAGGAGTTTTTCTTCTGGAGTAGGGTCAGATTCACCTTTTGGAGTAATCTTACCTATAAGAATATCTCCAGGGCGTACTTCAGCACCAATGCGAATCATACCGTTTTCATCCAAATCCTTAGTAGCATCTTCCGATACGTTAGGAATATCATTGGTGAGTTCTTCAGCACCTAATTTAGTATCACGCACTTCAAGTGCATACTCATCAATATGGATAGAAGTAAAAATATCATCGCGTACAGCACGTTCTGAGATTACAATCGCATCCTCGAAGTTATACCCTTTCCAAGGCATAAACGCTACTTTCATATTGCGACCAAGTGCTAACTCTCCGTTTTCAGTAGCATAACCTTCACAAAGCACTTGTCCTTTTTTCACACGTTCGCCTTTTTCTACAATTGGCTTAAGGTTGATACAAGTACCTTGGTTAGTTTTTTGGAATTTGATAAGGTTGTATACTGTTTCATCAGGGTCGAAGCTCACGAGTTTTTCTTCGTCAGTACGATCGTAAGTAATGATGATTTTTTCAGCATCTACATAATCTACTACCCCATCGCGTTCAGCATTCATAAGCACACGAGCATCCGATGCTATACGGCGTTCCAAACCTGTACCTACAATAGGAGCTTCTGGTTTCAACAAAGGCACTGCTTGGCGCATCATATTCGAGCCCATCAACGCACGGTTCGCGTCGTCGTGTTCCAAGAACGGAATAAGAGAAGCTGAAATAGAAGCGATTTGGTTAGGCGCCACGTCTATATATTGTACTTCGTTAGGTTCGATTACAGGGAAGTCACCATCTTCTTTTACAACCACTTTTTCCTCAATGATATTAGCTTTATCGTCTAATGCAATATTTGCCATACCAATTTTGAGTCCTTCTTCATCTTCGGCAGTAAGGTAAGTCATATCTTTAAGATCTACCTTTCCGTTAGTAACTTTGTGGTAAGGAGTTTCAATAAAGCCCATACCATTTACTTTAGAAAATACTGCTAATGATGAAATCAAACCGATGTTTGGTCCCTCAGGGGTTTCAATTGGGCACAAGCGTCCGTAGTGAGTATAGTGTACGTCACGAACCTCAAAACCTGCACGTTCACGTGATAAACCTCCAGGTCCTAAAGCTGATAAACGGCGTTTGTGAGTAATCTCGGCTAATGGGTTCGTTTGATCCATAAACTGAGATAATTGGTTTGTACCAAAGAACGAGTTGATTACAGATGAAAGAGTCTTAGCGTTAATCAAATCGATAGGTGTAAATACCTCATTATCACGTACGTTCATACGTTCGCGGATAGTGCGTGACATACGAGAAAGACCTACACCAAACTGAGCTGCCAACTGCTCTCCTACCGTGCGCACACGACGGTTAGACAAGTGGTCAATATCATCTACCTCTGCTTTAGAGTTGATGAGCTCAATCAAATATTTTACAATGGTAATGATATCCTCTTTGGTAAGCACTTGCTTTTCCATAGGGGTATCCAAGCCCAATTTCTTATTGATACGGTAACGCCCTACATCTCCCAAGTTATAACGTTGATCTGAGAAGAACAACTTGTCGATAATACCGCGAGCAGTTTCCTCATCGGGTGGTTCGGCGTTACGCAATTGTCGGTAAATGTGTTCTACCGCTTCTTTTTCAGAGTTGGTAGGGTCTTTTTGTAAAGTATTGTGGATAATGGTATAATCTGTAGCCTGACTATCTTCTTTGTGAAGAAGAATAGTTTTTACATCAGCATCTAAGATTTCTTGAATGTTATCTTCGTCGAGCACAGTATCGCGATCGAGGATAATCTCATTACGCTCAATAGATACTACTTCTCCTGTATCTTCATCTACGAAGTCCTCGTGCCAAGTGTTAAGTACACGAGCAGCCAAACGACGACCGATGTATTTCTTAAGCCCTGTTTTAGAAACTTTGATTTCTTCGGCAAGGTCGAATATTTCTAATATATCTTTATCGCGTTCAAAACCAATTGCACGGAAAAGTGTAGTTACGGGCAATTTCTTTTTACGGTCGATATAAGCGTACATCACATTGTTGATATCGGTAGCAAACTCAATCCACGAACCTTTGAAAGGAATGATACGTGCAGAGTAGAGTTTGGTACCATTAGCGTGAAACGACTGACCGAAGAATACCCCTGGTGAACGGTGTAATTGAGAAACTACCACGCGTTCAGCACCGTTGATAACGAATGTTCCGCTGGAAGTCATATAAGGCACAGTTCCCAAGTACACATCTTGTACGATAGTTTCAAAATCTTCGTGCTCAGGGTCGGTGCAATAGAGCTTCAATCGGGCTTTCAGAGGCACACTATAGGTAAGACCACGCTCAATACACTCTTGTATAGAGTAGCGAGGAGGGTCTACGAAATAGTCGAGAAACTCCAATACGAATTGGTTACGAGTATCGGATATAGGGAAGTTTTCCTTAAAGGTGTGGTACAATCCCTCGTGAACTCGGTCTTCCGACTTGGTTTCCATCTGAAAGAACTCTTGAAACGATTTGATTTGAATATCCAAAAAGTCAGGATATTCAGGAACGTGTTTCACAGAAGCAAAATTGACTCTTGCGGTTTGATTCGTAAGCATTTTCTTTACTTTAATATTATTGTTTAGTGTGTTAGTAGTAAGTTGTTTTTATTTGTCTTTAGTCATTAGCTACCACAGTAGATAGGCAATATAGCTATTCCATCTTCTCCTCTTTCTATCTCTGTACCTTCATAAAATACGTGGTCTCCTAATTCTTTATTTGCCTGTTGGTTATGTACTTTCATTAAGAGTTCATAACCCAAAAAACTCTTGCCGTTATCAGGAAGCAAAGTTGCTGCCAATTCTACCTGATAACCATACTCATCATCATCTGGTTCTTCTTCAAAGATATCATCATCTTCCATCAACTCCTCATTAGGTAGTATATCTTCTGGGTGTACCCAAGCCATATATTGCATTTCAATACTAGGCTCATCAATTACTAGCTCGTCTAATCGCCATTCTTTTTCGTTTTCACAGCTAATATTATACTCTTCGATATCCTTTTTAAACTCTTCTACAGTATTGTAATATTTTTTAGAGAAACTCCAATAGATGTTATTTAAACGTTCAAGATGTTTGCTCATTTTGTTTTTATGTTTATATTTGGCAAGAGTATCTATTCTCTACCATCATAATATTGTTGTTGTATTGTTGCCTTAAATTACAAAATGGTTTAGGTCTTTTTGCCATTGAAAAAGACCTAAACCTTATAGGGTTTATAAGTAAAATTATTTTAATTCTACTTCAGCACCAGCTTCTTCTAAAGATTTTTTAAGCCCTTCTGCTTCTTCTTTAGAAACACCTTCTTTTACTTTTGAAGGAGCGCCGTCTACTACTTCTTTAGCTTCTTTAAGTCCAAGACCAGTCAAGTCTTTTACTAATTTAACAACCGCTAATTTGTTAGCACCTGCTGATTTCAAGAATACATCAAATTCTGTTTTTTCAGCGGCTGCTTCACCTGCACCACCTGCAGCTGGACCTGCTGCTACTGCTACTGCTGCTGCAGCTGGCTCGATGCCATACTCTTCTTTCAAGATTTGAGCAAGCTCGTTTACTTCTTTAACGGTTAAGTTTACTAATTGTTCTGCGAAATTTTTTAAATCTGCCATTTTTTCTATCGTTTTTGTTTAATTGTTTAAAAATAAATTCTGTGTGTTCTGTTTTACTTTTCAGATAAAGTTTTGATGATACCAGCCAATTTGCCGCCACCTGATTTGAGAGCTGAAACAACGTTTTTGGCAGGAGATTGGAGTAATCCAATGATATCGCCAATAACTTCGTTTTTAGATTTAAGAGCTGCTAAGGCATCTAATTGATTGTCGCCAATAAATACAGCCGCATCTACATAAGCTCCCTTTAGAATAGGTTTTTCTGATTTTTTGCGGAATTCTTTGATGAGTTTTGCAGGTACATTTCCTACCTCAGCATACATCAATGAAGTGTTTCCTTTAAGGATATTTGGCAATTCACCAAATTCTTTTTCTGAAGCTTCCATTGCTTTAGCAAGCAAGGTATTTTTCACAACTGCTAATTTGATATTCGCTTTGAAACAAGCACGACGTAATGCCGTTGTATCTTGAGCGTTCAAACCAGTTAAATCTGTTACATAAATAACATTATTATCAGCTAACTGTGCAGTTAAATTATCTATTACTAATGATTTTTCTTCTCTTGTCATAATTTCGGTTTTTAACTACAAATTAAACTGTTTTAGGATCTACAGCTACACTTGGGCTCATAGTAGATGAAAGATAAATTGATTTCATATACGTACCTTTAGCAGCGGTAGGTTTCATTTTTATTAATGTTTGAATCAACTCGTTGGCGTTGTCTACAATCTTATCAGCAGTAAATGATACTTTACCGATAGAAGCGTGTACGATACCAGTTTTATCTACACGGAAATCGATTTTACCAGATTTCACTTCTTGTACAGCTTTACCTATTTCCATAGTAACAGTACCAGTTTTAGGGTTTGGCATCAAGCCACGAGGACCAAGCACACGCCCTAAAGGACCTAATTTACCCATTACAGCAGGCATAGTAACGATTACGTCTACATCAGTCCAGCCGTCTTTGATTTTTTGTAGATACTCATCAAGCCCTACATAGTCGGCTCCAGCTGCTTTAGCTTCAGCTTCTTTCTCTGGAGTTACTAAGGCAAGTACACGAACATCTTTACCAGTCCCGTGAGGAAGTGTAACTACACCGCGTACCATTTGGTTTGCTTTACGTGGGTCTACGCCTAAACGCACTGCAATATCTACAGAAGCATCAAATTTAGTGTAAGTGATTTCTTTCAATAATGCTGAAGCCTCTTTGAGTGAATAGAGTTTATTTCTATCAACTTTAGCAAGAGCTTCTTTGTGTTTCTTTGTTAATTTTGCCATATTGCTTTGCGATTAAAAAGGTTTTTCTCCTGTTACTGATATACCCATTGAACGTGCCGTACCAGCAACCATACTCATTGCAGATTCTATTGTAAATGCATTCAAATCAGGCATTTTGTCCTCTGCAATTGCTTTCACTTGTTCCCAAGTGATACTTGCTACTTTCTTACGGTTTGGCTCTCCGGAACCTCCTTTAACCTTAGCGGCTTCCAACAGCTGAACAGCAGCAGGTGCAGTTTTGATAACAAAGTCGAAAGACTTGTCTTTGTAAACGGTGATAACTACAGGAATTACTTTTCCTTGTTTGTCCTGCGTACGAGCGTTGAACTGCTTGCAGAACTCCATAATATTAACACCGGCAGCACCTAATGCGGGTCCAATTGGTGGCGAAGGATTCGCTTGACCTCCCCGAGCTTGTAGTTTAACTACTTTACTAATTTCTTTTGCCATTGTTTATAATTAATAATTTATTTAAAATGCCTCTTATGAGGACTTTGTTACAATTTTTCTACTTGGGTGTAGCTGAGTTCTAAAGGTGTTTTACGTCCGAAGATTTTCACCATCACTTCAAGTTTGCGTTTTTCTTCGTTCACACGTTCTATAGTACCATTAAAACCATTGAAAGGACCATCGATAAGTTTTACCATTTCGCCTACTTCAAAAGGAATAGCTACTGTTTCTACCGTTTCGGCTAATTCGTCTACCTGACCAAGCATACGGTTTACATCGGCTTTACGCAATGGCAGTGGATCACCTCCTTTGGTTTCACTCAAGAAGCCTACTACCCCTGGGATAGACTTAATGATATGCACTACCTCACCTGCTAAGTGAACTTTCACCATTACATAGCCAGGCATGTGCACTCTATCTTTGGTGATTTTCTTGCCGTTACGCACTTGAACCACCTTTTCAGTAGGCACTAAAACTTCCTCTACATAGTCGGCATAACCTAAACGAGAAGTCTCGTTCTCTATGTAGTTCTTTATTTTGTTCTCCTGACCGGTAACGGTTTTAATTACATACCATTTTTTTTCTATTAATCCAGACATTCTTGCTGTTTTTATTTCATAAATTCAAAATACTTACCTATAAGGTATTCGAATGAAGAATCCATTCCCCAAATTACTAAAGAAAATAGGATAGAAAACACCACTACTACCACCATTTCCTTCTGTGCATCTGAAATATTAGGCCACGTAACGTGGTTTGTTAGCTCTTCATAAGACTCTTTAACGTATTGAATCATAACTTATTAGTATTATTAATGAATAATATTACGCCCTATTATGTGCGCTTTTGGGTGGCAAAAGTACGGTGATTTTTTTAATCTACCAAACTTTTTAGAATATTTTTTATTCCAAAGCACAATCTTTCCATACTTCTGCTTGTCTATAGAGCTCTAATGAACGATATGGCACTACCACTTTCCCCTTATATCCGAAACTGCGATTCACTACAGGTGGAGTGAGTGCTCGGCAATGCAATTCAGCAAGACCACTATTTTCAAAGGCTGCCAAATCTATCTTTTCTACTGTATTAGGCAATTTTAACTCTTTCAAGTTTACACACCCATAAAACGATTGTACCCCTATAGAAGTTGTAAATTTAGACAAGTTTACTTCAGTAAGATTGGCACAATTATAAAAAACCTTAGCAGCAACATCTACCACTGCACGAGGCAACTCTATTGTTTGCAAGCTAACACATTCAGCAAAAGCAAACACACCTATATATTTAACATTTTCAGGTAAATCAATATACTGTAAATTCTTACACCCATAGAAAGCTCCATAGAAAATATCAGTGAGAGCCAAAGGCATTTGTACAGCAATCAGCGAACTACAATTCCTGAACGCCTGCATATTGATTTTCTCCACCGTATCCGGAATTACCACCGAACTCAAACTTACACAATCTAAAAAAGTATCGTTCAATATATGACGCAAACCATAAGGCAATTTCAGCGTTGCCAAAGCACTACAACTATGAAAAGCACTTGCTCCAATAAAAAACACACTATCAGGAATACTTATTCCCTTAAGCGATTTGCAATACTCAAAAGCATCGTCGCCTATACTCTCTAATCCTTCAGGCAACACCAATTCAGGAAGAGACTCACAATACGCAAAAGCACTGCTCTTAATATGCCTTAAACTCAGCGGCAAAGTTACTTGTACAAGCGCCTTACACTGGTAAAACAACTGCGACGGAATCACACTAAGAGCATTACCTAAAAAACTCACCTGCTTGAGTCCCGAACAATCCATAAAAGCACTGCTGCCAATAAGACTCATAGACTCGGGTATTTCAATGCGTTCCAGAGCAAAACAACCTCTAAAAGCCTCCTCCCCTATCGTCGCTACCGTATTAGGTAAGTTAATATCCTTCAGCTTAACGCAAAAAGCAAACGCCTGCACCCCAATAGCCGTCACCGAGTTAGGCAGCATCTCCACTTTAGTAAGATGATTACAACCCGCAAAAGCGCGATCCCCAATAGTGGTTACCCCACCCGAGACACTAATCCTTTGCAAGCGCGTACAACCTTTAAATGCTTCAGCTACAATTGCTTTCACCGTATGAGGTAATGCTATATAGCCATCTGAAGGTATCTTAGCATCCTCACACTTGAGTAAAACCCCTTCCTTGATGAAAAGCGCTTCAACACCTTGCTGAGCCAACACTAATCGTACGCCGAAAAACAATACTATAAACAAGTATTTATAAAGAGTCGTAGTCTTCATATCTTTATATATCAAAGGGCAAAAGTATAAAATAATTGCCAAATAGCAAAAAAAGCACCTCATTCGAACACACAACGAACACGTAACGAAGACACAACGAACCTCCTCCCTACTTGCAAAAAACTGCACCAAAAAAACATAAAATCACCCCTACCCCACTCAACAACAATTTCTTATCTCTTACTTCTTACCTCTTATCTTATAAAAAAATCTTAAAAATATTTTTGCATTTCCACAAAAAGTATTACTTTTGCCGTTTGATTAATAACACCAAACAATTTTATACTTTTATAAACGAATATAAACAATGGCAGTACTCGAAAAGATTAGAAGTAAAACCGTATTCCTTATCGCGATTATAGGGCTCGCCCTCTTCGCTTTCATCATCTCCGATTTCATCGGTAAAGGGCGCTTTAGCAACCACATGCCTAACGAAATAGGTACCGTAAACGGCGAAGATGTCTCTATTGACGCCTTCCGTGCTCAAGTCGAAAACGCTACTCGTCAAGCTAACGGACAAGTAAGCAGCATCGAAGCCGCTAAATATGTGTGGGAACAAAAAGTCCAAGAAATCCTCCTCAACCAACAAATCGAAAAACTCGGCCTTAGTGTCGAAAAAGACCAAATCTTGGCTATCCTCGCTAAAACCCCTCTAGCGCAAAACCCTCAATTCGTGAATGAACTCGGCGTGTTCGACCCCCATAAATTCACTTCCTACTTAGCTACCCTCAAAAGCACCAACCCCGAAGCCTATGCTCAGTGGAAAATGCAAGAAGACGCTATCGTAGAGGGCGCTAAACAACAAATGTATTTCAGCCTCATCCGCGCTGGACTTGGCGTTACCAATGCCGAAGCCGAAATGGAATACCACCAAGAAAAAGACCTCGCCGATATCAACTATGTCGCCCTCCAATACAGCAGCATCGACGATAAAAATATTACCATTACCGACGGCGAAATCCAAGACTACATCAAAAAACACGAAAAACAATTCAAACAAGAAGCTTACCGCAACATCCAATACATCGTCGCTGCCGAAAAACCTTCAGCTAAAGATATGGAAGCTGAAAAACAAAGCTTGCTCAAACTCTTGCAACCCGAAGTTGTGTACAACAGCAAAACCAATAGCAACGACACCCTCCCTGGATTCGCTAAAACTAAGAATATCAAAGAGTTTGTCGATCGCAACTCTAATGTCCCTTACGATAGCACTTTCGTAAATAAAGACAATATCCGCTCTGCTTACGCCGATACCCTTTACGCTCTTCCCGTAGGTAAAGTATTCGGACCTTACGAAGAAGACGGCAACATCAAACTCAGCCGTATGGTTGCCAAAGAGCCTGCCGGAGCCGTAAAAGCAAGCCACATCCTCATCGCCTACCAAGGAAGCCAAGCCGCTACTCCTAATACCACTCGTACTAAGGAAGAAGCTAAGGCTAAAGCCGAAGAACTTTTGGCAAAAGCCAAAACAGCAGGAACTGATTTCGCCGAACTCGCTCGCGAAAACTCTGAAGAACCTGGCGCTGCCTACAGCGGTGGAGACCTCGGATTCTTCGGAAAAGGCGCAATGGTAAAACCTTTCGAAGAATTCGTTTTCGCTAACCCCGTTGGCAATATAGGTCTTGTTGAAACCGATTTCGGATTCCACGTTGTAAAAGTTACAGGTAAAGCCGAAGCCGTAAACATCGCCACTATCAGCCGTGCGGTAGAACCTTCTGAAGCCACTGTAAGCGAGATTTTCTCTAAAGTTTCTAACTTTGAAATGAAGGCTTCTCAAAATCCAAAAGAATTTGCAAGTATCGCCAAAAAATTCGGCCTTTCAGTACTCCGCGCCGATAACCTCCATAAAAACGACGACCAAATCATCGGATTAGGTAGCAACCGCGCCATCGTACAATGGTTGTTCAATAAGGACACCAAAGTAGGTGACATCAAGCGATTCAACGCCGGAAGCAACAACATCGTCGCTCAATTAGTAAAACAAGGTGAAGAAGGACTCAGCTCTGTACAAGATGCCGCTCCTATCGTGAAACCTATCCTCATCCGCGAAAAGAAAGCCGCTATTTTAAAAGAAAAAGCCAAAGGCAACAGCCTCCAAGCCATCGCTTCAGCTAACAAAACTGAAGTAAAAAGCGCTACAGGTCTCGTGATGAAAAACCCAACTATTATAGGTGAAGGTCGCGAACCCAAAGTCGTAGGAGCCGCCTTCGGACTCAAACAAGGTCAAATCTCTAAACCCATCGATGGTGAAAACGCCGTATATGTAATCCAACTCATCTCAGAGACTATAGCCCCTGCAATCACCGATTACAGAACCCAAGCAGAAACCGTTGAAAATCTCCGTACCGAGCGTGCTGCACAAAGCATCCTCAAATCATTAGAAAACAGCGCCACCATCAAAGAAAACCTAAGTTCATTCTATTAATAATAGAAATCAGAAATTAGAAATCAGAAATTAGAAATTAGTAATCAGAAAATAAAAAATAGGAGTTAAAGAATCCCAACATTCTTTAACTCCTTTTATTTTGCCAATTAACATTTTATCCCTATCTTTGCCCTAAATAACCATTCACTTACTATCGCTACACTTTGTCAAAGTCCTTAATTGCCCGTGCGGCTCGCACCTCCTACCATCATCGTAATTCCCCTGTTATGATTGAAAAAGACTATCTCAAACGCCAAATCGACCGTTTCTTTGAGGAACTCACCGCCCTACTAAACCCCAAGGCAGCCAAAGAAGAAGAACGCAAACAATTAGATCTGCTGACTGAAAAATACACTCAGCACCATCTCACATATTTCCTCAACACCCCCACCGAAACCCTCCTTTCAGAATACGAAAACGATGCCGAGGCGTTAGAAATCATCTCCGAATTGCTCCTCCAATCCACGAACGAGCCCGCAACCCTACAGAAAACCGCCCACATCATCAAATATGTAGATGCCATCAGCAAAGACTTTTCGTTTAGAAGAAGAAACAACTTAGAAAAAATTAAACAACTCAAATATGAATGACAATTACAAAAATTTCAAGCAATTATTAGAGTATTTTGTGGCACACTTAGAGTATTGCGTTACAAATAACAAACACAATAGAGGCTATGATAAATACATCAAACCTTTTGAAGAAAAAGGTAGCTTTAAATGGAGTGGGTTTGGTCGTAAAGAAGAAAAAATACAAAACCAAGTTAAGAATTGGGAAAACTATCAAAATGGTAAAATTACTATAAATATATTAGCTTCCTCTTATACCAATAGAGGTAGTTACCTAAATTGGATACACACTTCAATAAATGTAAAAAGAATGCTAATAGTATTGAATATCTAAGAATTGTAAAAAACTCATATCCTATTATAAATGCAGAAGAAGTTTTGACTATTAGTGTACAAAAGTTAGGACTCTTCGATGACCAAGAACCCAATGATAAGTTGTAAAATTTTTTTGATAAATTTAATGAGTTAATTATGGAAGAAAAAGGAATAGGAAAAGTTTTTCAGTATGTTCAAAAACTAAAAAGCTCTAAAAACATCATTCTTACAGGTGCCCCTGGTACTGGTAAAACTTTTTTAGCTAAAGAAATAGCTAAACAAATGATAGGGGAAGACGATGAAGCCTTAGCAAAAAGCCCTCAGTTTGGCTTTGTACAATTTCACCCTTCTTACGACTATACCGATTTTGTAGAAGGCCTCCGTCCTACTAATAACGACAATGGAAATGTTGGCTTTGAATTAAAATTGAAACTACTTATATAATCTATTTTAAATAAAGAAGATACAGGAATTACAAGAAGATTAGGTAATGATTTAGTAATAGCTCTTATTTCATTTGATTATACCTATTTTCTCAGTAACTTCTAGGTGCAAAGATACGAATATTTTTCTAACTTCCTCACTCACAATCAATTTTATTTTATAAAACTCTGATAGGTAACGATTTAGTTACGGAACTTAATTCACTTCTTTGCTTTGTTTTTATTGTGTTTTTAACTCACGATGCAAAGGTATAAATATTTTCTCTATTGACCAAAACTTTTATTTTTCCGTTGCTAGCATAATATATAGAAGTTTCTAAAAATCTTGAGTGCATACAGATGAATTAAGTATAGTAAGCCTACTATATACTCTTTTATATTCCTTCCAAAACTCCTTATCTTACTTGCGCTTTCAAAAATATTTCTCATTTTTCTTCAAAATAATTTGATTGATTTCGTTGTTTTTCGTTACTTTGCGCTGAAATAACACGTCCTATTGCTATGAAAACGTTAAATATAATCTTACTTTTGGTAATTCCTTCTTGGGGATATAGTCAGCAAGAGCTTTGTTTCCACTACGACAAGGCAGGAAATCAACGACTTATTACTACCTGTGGTAGTGGAGAAGAACAACTCAGTGATGAGGAAATCTTCAAGGATACTTTAGATGAAAAACGGCGTGAAGAGCACAATGTCGAGAAGATAACCTTAGATGTAGCTCCTAACCCTGTTATTGATGAGCTGACCGTCTATTGGCAGCATAAGGAGCAAAAACCAATGACTGAGCTTTTTATCACTTCCGTTGATGGGAAGATCCTCTACAAGCGGAGCACATTGCAAGCAACTCAGCACAAAGTGAATATAGCCGACTACCCCACGGGATTTTATCTCTTAGTATTGGAATTTGCTGATGGCAGCCGAAAGATATTTAAAGTGGTAAAAAGATAATACAAAAACTATTACTATGAAACACATACTCTACATATTACTCAGCTTAAGCAGCCTAACTGTTACAGCACAGGAGCTGCCTTATAAGCTCATCAAAAAGACTTCTTTTCATCGCGATGAGCCTACACCTTCTACCCTTACTGAGTTGCCTACTATTGGTGTAGCAACCGCTCGTGGAGCATCGGGAAGTGATTTAGGTATTACCCCAAGTAATTTAGACGTGAGTGCCACAGGGGCAGCCGTGTACACTATCCCTATTGCAGTGCCTGCGGGCATCAATGGCGTGCAGCCTAATCTTGCGCTTACCTATAACAGTCAGGCAGGTAATGGGATAGCAGGCTATGGCTGGAATATCACAGGAATTTCAAAAATTACCCGTGTAGGCTCCACCCCTTACCACAACGGACAACTCACAGGGGTAAATCTCACTGAAACGGATCAGTTTGCCCTCGATGGACAGCGTCTCCTGCTAAAAGAAGGCACTCACGGAGCCGATGGGGCAGTGTATGAGATAGAAAATTTCTCAAATGTGAAGGTGGTAGCAAAGGGTACTTTTGGGAATGGCATTTTTGGTCCCAGTTATTTTGAAGTGTTATACCCTGATGGTAGCAAAGCGTATTATGGGAAAAACAACGGAAGGCGACCTTATGAGTATAACATATCGTCGTGGGAGAATGCTCAAGGGGTAAGTATACAGTATGCTTATAAGACTTTAGATGGACACCATATTCCATTGATTGAGAACATCATATACGGGGCAAAGGGAGAAGCAATGGGTAATTGTATGGTGCATTTTGAGTACAACAACCGTTCGCGCTCTGAAACCTTTTATATTGGTGGAATAGAGTTTAATAGTCTATACAAGCTATCAGCGATAAGCGTTAGCACTAATGGAAAAGAATACCGAAAATACGACTTAAATTGTAATCCTAATAGCTTGGGCTACGACAGATTGGTAAGTATTCAAGAGAGTGTAGAAGGTGAGAAGCGGGTACCAATAGGGCTGCAGTATCTTAATTTTTCAGATAAGTTAAGTAAGTCAACAGCAAAAGCAAGTACGGGTTTTATAAATGTAAGCCTTACCAACTCTGCAATAGTACCTCTTGATTATAATAGAGATGGAAGGTTAGATTTTATTATTTATCCTACCACTGGTTCAAAGGCTTATAAAGACATATCTGTTGTTTATAACTTCAGAGGAGAACAGAACTCATTAGGTGTTTCATTTATTACCAATGAGCCTTTCAAAGAAATTTTTCCAGCTAAAGTTCTATCGCGATCAGGAGAATTATTAGTAAATAGTGGCATAGTAACAACTCATTTTACTGCAGATAAAATTCGTTTTGACGTATATACAGATGAGTATATGGGATATCCAGCAGTACATTATAGCAAGGAGTGGAAATTACCTGCTTACATAGAGGCTGATTATAACTATTGTATGAATCAATTGATGTACTCAGGAGAAAGACCCATCTTACCACCTCCTCAGAAAGCAAACACTAATATAAAAATACTTTCTGGGGATTTTGATGGTAATGGGCTCACTGATGTTATATCTATAGAACTCCCTTACAATGTTGAAAAATGTATCCCCACTGGGCGTAGACGTGAGGGAAGATATTGTGATTGTAAACATACTATAATAAATAAAAGTACTGTAAATTGGATTGACTTAGATAGAAGAAAAACCTCTAATTACACTAAATACTTACGAATTTTAGAGTCAAAGATTGACTCTGATGATCTCCTGCAAGCTATTGATATGAATGGTAATGGTAAAACAAATCTCTTACATATCACTAAAGGGAAATTGTTTATTTATGAAATGGATGGTAACTATAATCTCCAATTAGTAGTAAAGCACACTAATCCTTATTTACTTATCAGGAGAAAGCATCCTCTTATAGATAATATTAATAGTAACCTTGATTTGATACGTCCCATTATAGGTGACTTCAATGGAGATGGACTGATTGATTTTATGTTGCCAAGAGATAATCCTACTAATCAATATGATATACTCTACAATACAGGTAAGGGGTTTGTTACTGAAACAAAAATACTACCTTTTAAATATGAAGCTCATATGGCAAATGGTAGGAGACCAGTTCAGTCTACTCCTATAGCAATAGATATGAATAATGATGGAAAATCTGATATTGTAGAGTATCGTACTGCTTTTGATTCAGATCTAATAAATCAGATGTTTAGAGGAATTAGTGTCTTTAAGAATATAAATGGGAAAGATGCTAATGAGTTATTTGTAAAAATAAACAATTCAGAATATGAGAGTTATAACGTAGGAAGAGCTGGTCATTTACTCTTTTCTCCTCCTGATAAGCGTAATATGTTTATGGATATTGCGCTAATATATGGGGATACAATGGAAAGCTACTCTTTGGAACAAGATAGTAAAAAAGAGACTGTTCTTCGTACTATCAAACAGGGAGGAACTTCTCAATACATCACTTATGCCCCTATGGCTTCTGACTTTGCTTACGCTTCTGAGCAAATAGATCCTTTGTATCCTACCTATGTAAACGTAGATGAATACCATCGCCTTAAGTATCCCTACATAAACTTAGCAAATACACCTTCTGTACCCTTAGTGGCAAGAATACAAAAACAATATAACGGAGTAGACACAGAACAATTATTTGATTACTTCGGAGCTATCTCACACGATGAAGGATTAGGATTCTTAGGTTTTAGTGCTATAGGAAGAACTAATTGGTATGACCCCACAAAGAAAGAAGAACAAAGGATGTTTACTTATTCAACAATGGATGCTAAATTGCGAGGAGCTGTCACTGATACTTACATTGCCAATTATAAAGCTCGTTACAACTTTACTTATCCTCCAGACTATGTACAACATACCTCCTACACCTACACCCACTCCGAATCTCCTAACAAACGTTTTAAACTCCAATTAGATAAGCAGGTTACTGAGGATAAACTCAAAGGCGTTACTACCACCCAAGCTTTTACCTATGATGCTGACCTCAACCCTACACAAATCACCACAGCGGCTGAGGGCTATAAGCAAGTACAAGAACTGCAATACGCCCCCAAGGAAAGTACTCCTTACCGTATGGGCTTGCTCACCCATAAACGCACAGCAAGCACTTTGGACGGTGATACTTTTACGGCTGAGGAAAGCTATACTTATGAGAATGGGTTAATCAGCACTGCCAAAACAAAAGGCAACAGCACAGGCGAGCACACCGAAAAATTTAGTTATGACCCCTATGGCAATATAACCCAAAAGGAAACTATTGCTGAAGACGGACAAAAGCGCAGTGAGCAATACACCTACGACCCTACTCACCGCTTTATAGCAACCCATACCGATTC
>NZ_JAEFDB010000049.1 GCF_016126015.1 Capnocytophaga periodontitidis | reverse complement strand
CTTTGATAATGGAGGAAATAGTTTAGGCAATGGTACAGAGTACACACTTTCGAACTTGAATGGAGGTACTTTCTACGCTATGATAAAAGACGCTTCAGGTACTTGTGCTACGAGCACCACAAGCGTAACAGTAGAACCAGCCTTCGAGTTGCAAACACTCAGTATCACCACTACAACATCAGCTACTTGTGCTGTAGACGAGGTGATCAACATCAGTGTAACCGCTACGCCTACTTATATAGCAGGAACACCATTGCGCTATGAGATAAAAGGAAATGACAATGCCTTTACCACTATCACCACCACTACGGCAACCAACTTGAGTTTGGTCCTTACAGGTTCACAAAACTTATCAGGTTCAAATTATAAGGTAGAGGTATTCAACGAAAAAACAGGTTGTAGCATCACAGGAGTACATACTGTGAAAGATGCTAATACCTTCGAGATAACCTCAAGTAACCCAGTGAGAGCCATTTGTCATAATGGAAATGGTAGTATAATGCTTACCTTTGTAGATAAAGATCTTTCAGATGGCGATCAATCCCTACAAGGCTTTACCTATACAGTTACAGCAGTAAGTGGAGGAGCGACCATTCCAGGAAA
>NZ_JAEFDB010000048.1 GCF_016126015.1 Capnocytophaga periodontitidis | reverse complement strand
TATTAAGCCTACGGTTTGCAGGTGTTCGTGTCCTGTAAAACCACGGTCAAGTAGTAAGTTTTCTAACTTATTGCCGTTGCCGTCAGTAATGCCTAGCACCTTGCCCCAAGCATCAAAATGGCGGGCTTCTACGAGCTTGCCGTTAAGGTCGGTAATAGCGACAATACTCCCTAATTGGTCTCTATGTAAAAAGAGCAGTTTTCCCTCTTCACCATTGCTATTATATACCGCAGGAGCACTATACGGGTCACCGCCAAGGTAAAACACAAAGTTAATGCTGCCTTTAGCTTTATCCTCTTTGATTTCTACACTGCCATCGGCACTGTAATGTTTATGAATAGGGCGTTTCTCTTTCTCAGCTTCCGCATTGCCATAAAAGCTATGGGCACGATTGCCAAAGGCGTTGTATAAGTAGGTGATACGCTCTTTGTCCTCTACGTATAGCTGTTCAGGACTTATTTTTCAATATTTCAATGTACTTTAATCACGATGTAAAGGTACAAAATATTTTTCAATCTTGCCTATATACATTAGTAAAATATATGTTTTTAAATCCTGCCTTTTTTAACTTATCTGCAGTTTCTAAACCAACTACAGTAAGATAACTCTTATTGGAAAAAGAAGCAAATCTGTACTCGCTCCTACAAATAAAG
>NZ_JAEFDB010000047.1 GCF_016126015.1 Capnocytophaga periodontitidis | reverse complement strand
AGCTCATTACTATAGCTTAGATGGCAGTGCTGAAAAAGTGATTGCTTGGACAATAGCGAACCAAGCGTTTGAGGTAGAAGTAGATCCTATAATAACACACACCATTACTGTAAAAGATGTAAATGGCTGTGTGACTACAGCTACTTTCAGTACTACAGCTATTATTACTGCTTCAGCTACACTCAGCAAACTTAAAACTTGTGCATCACCTACTGCAGCAATCAGTGTAACAGTAGCTGGAGGAACAGGTACTTATAGTTATACTTTAGAACATATAGATAATGGTAGCTCTGCTGGACAAATCATTGCTCAAAACCAAGCTTTGTCAGCAGGAACTACTACCATTACAATTCCAGCACCTGCCGATGAAGGTACTTACCGCATCACTATTTACGATGCCGAAACAATAAATTGTCCTATAGTAAAAGAAGTAATTCTTCCTGTTCCTATATGGCCTAATATCGATGATTTAGTGGTACAACCTTACCACGAAAAATGTAATTTAGGACTCACTGCTACGGGTACGGGGGTTATAGAAGTAGCAATGCCTACCGATAGTGATAGTTATACATTCCGTATCCTAAGCGCTACCGATCGTACTACAGGCTTAGCTGTTCCATTTACGCCTACACCAAGCAGTGCAGGAACACACAACGCTACCTTTACTCAGTTGCACGGAACACCTATAGGAGTATTGTATGTATTACAACTTACAGTAAACTCAACAGGTTGTACAGCTAATTTTACAGCTGAA
>NZ_JAEFDB010000046.1 GCF_016126015.1 Capnocytophaga periodontitidis | reverse complement strand
CCCTAAATATGGAAGGTAAAAGAGGTAGGTATGCACGAATATGGGCACTATATAGATAGCCAAACATTTGGATTGACATATATGCTTAATATAGCTATACCAAGTTTTTTTAGTGCAATGAGTAATAAAAAAGAAGATGATGGACTTTATAAGCATAACTATAGATGGTATGAAATGAATGCTAATAAAAACGCTAATAAATATTTCAATAAACATTATGGAAATAGAGTAAATCGGAGTTTATATGAGCCTCCAAAATATACATATCCGAGAAAACGAAAAAAATGAGCTTATGAAAAGATTATATTTAACACTTATATCAATATTCTTCTCAGGATGTGAATTATATATGGATAAAGGGGAAGATGTTTTATATATAGAAAACAATAGCACTTATACTATAAGTGTTTATCCTGCAAAATTAGGATTTGATTTTCTATATCCTGATACCTTAATAACTATGAAATACAAACCTAATACATTAGAAAAATTAAAAACTGGTAGATTTGGAACAGGAGATTGGCAAGATGATTTTAAATCTTTTCCTAAAGATACTTTATCAATTTTTATTTTTAGTACTGATACCTTAAATAAATATAGCTGGGAAGAGGTACGGAGAGATTATAAAATACTAAAGCGTTATGACTTAAGTTATGAAGATTGTAAACTTTTGAAGTTTCGTGTCCCCTATCTTCCTACTCCTACAATGTCAAGAATGAAGATGTATCCTAAATATGGAAGGTAAAAGAGGTAGG
>NZ_JAEFDB010000045.1 GCF_016126015.1 Capnocytophaga periodontitidis | reverse complement strand
AGTAGCATCAACATAGGCCACACAACCTGTACTATTAGTAATAGCTATTTGATATTTCACTCCTTGTGTTGTACCGTGTAACTGAGTGAAAGTAGCTGTATGAGTACCTGCGATAGCAGGAGTTGTAGTTACTGTTACATTATTTCCTGTAGTGATATCAATAGCATTTGTAATCCTAAAGGTATAACTATCACTATCGGTAGGCATTGCTATATCAATGCTACCTGTACCCGTAGCAGTGAGTCCTAAATTACATTTTTCGTGGTAAGGTTGCACCACTGTGTTATCTGTATTTATAGGGTCAGGGTCACGTACTACTACTTCTTTCACTATAGGACAATTTTCTGTTTCGGCATCATAAATAGTGATGCGGTAAGTAGCTGCCTCGGTTGTAGGCGTTGCGATAGTAATCACTCCACCTGTAGGTGTTGGAAAGGCTACATTTTGTGCAAGTACAGCACCTGCTACTACGCCATTATCTAAGCGTTCTAAGGTATAGCTGTAAGTACCTGTACCTCCAGTCACAGTTACTGTGATATCGGCTGTAGGGGTTGCACAAGTTTTATTTCTACTAACAGTAGCTGTAGCTGTAATAAGTGCCGTAGTACTGAAAGTAGCTGTAGTCACACAGCCATTTACATCTTTCACAACTACAGTGTGTGCCGCCAATGGACTTACTTCTAATTCGAATGCTTGATTAGCTATTGTCCACACTATAGGTCTATCAGCAGCACCATCTAAACTATAGTAGTGGTTA
>NZ_JAEFDB010000044.1 GCF_016126015.1 Capnocytophaga periodontitidis | reverse complement strand
GGTTTTTCACGAATGATGTTACAATCTTTCATCATCTTTCTGATTAAGAGATTGCAATTAGTGTTGGAGGGCGTAGGAAACAATGCCTCAGTACGAGTCGTACCCTCATATTTTTCAATAATTTTCTCGGCTATATCTAACAGACGTACATTACAGGGCACATCGGATTTCTGAAGTCGTTTGATAAGCCATTTGTTACCGTCAAAGAACGATTGTAAGTGACTTTTCTTGAGCTGCTTGATGTCAATGTAAGAGAAGCCTGTAAAGCAACTAAAAACAAATAGGTCTCGTACTAATTCAGCAGAAGCACTCTTAGGATGATATTGTAGAAGAGCTTCTACTTCCTCTCTAAGCAAATAGCCTCTGTCTTTCTCCTCCATAGAACTTATATAATTCTTAAAAGGATTGCGATAGATGATACTCTTGTCTATAGCTATTTCTACCATTTTACAAAGGGGCATCATATAAACCCATATTGTGTTGTGAGTAAGACTTTTATTAACTCTAAGATAGAAGTCAAAATCGTTGATAAAGTCTTCTGTAAGCTCTTTGAAAGAAATATCACTTCTGTGGTATTTGTACTGGATAAACTCACTCAAATGAGTGTATACATTTTCGTATTTGTTGAGCGTACTATAACTTCTAACACCTTTTTCTACCATCAGGGCAAAGTCCTCTTTAAACTTCTCATAGACTTTTAGCAAGGAATCTTCCATTACTCCTATACCCAAGAAAGTAGCTTTTAGCTTCTGAGCAGTAACCACTCCCTCGTACTTCATCAACTCCTCATAATGAGTAA
>NZ_JAEFDB010000043.1 GCF_016126015.1 Capnocytophaga periodontitidis | reverse complement strand
TTATAGGTATAGCGGATGAGCATATCGGTATGGTCGCCTACTAAGTGCTTGCTCTTAATGCGGTCGCTGTTGGGCTCGTAGGTAAGCGTAGTTTTACCCTTAGGGGTAGTCTCCTCAGTAAGACGCCCCCAGCTGTCGTAAGCGTAGCGATAAACACCTGCGGCAGGGTCGGTAATACTTGTCTTTCTGCCCCAACCATCTTGGGTTATTTTCTGTTCTACTCCTTCGTAGTTAGCAGTTTTGAGTGCACCATTGCCAAAGTAGGTGTACTTAATGGTACCACCCGTATCTTGCTGACTGATGGTTTTGCCAATGGCATTTTGGGTAGTGGTGATTTGCTTTGTGCCATCGTCTACGGTAGTCTTTAAGCCATCGTAAGAGGTGCGAATGGTCTTACCGTGAGCGGTAGTTACCTGCACAGGACGCCCATAGCGGTCGTACTCAGTGCGTGTCCAGCCCTGTGGACTGCCACCAGCAGCAAAAGGTTCACTTTTACCTATAGCTCTCCCTAAGGCGTCATACTCATAGCGCACAGCAGTAGCTCCCAAGGCAGTAGACGCTTCACTTTCCAAAAGCCAACCGAGTGCGTTGTAGGTTTCACTTGTATAGCTGTCGTCATCACTATCCGAGCGGATGTTGTATTTGCTGCCATTCGCTCCATAAGTAGTGCGCAGGCTTTTACCTAAGTAATCAGTTACCTTTATAGGGCGATTCCAGATATCATATTGGTAGGAGGTAGACTGCCCCCAAGGGGTAGTTTCTTTGCTTAGATTGCCGCGCTCATCATACACAAAGCTCGTTTTGAGCCCTTCA
>NZ_JAEFDB010000042.1 GCF_016126015.1 Capnocytophaga periodontitidis | reverse complement strand
CCTATCTTCTCATAGTACTTGTTATCCTCACCTTTAAAGATAATACTATGGACAAGATCTTTCTTCTTTAACTTACCCTCTTCATATAGTTTTTGTTTTTCTTTCTGTATTTGTAGTAATAGTTCTTCAGCAGTACCTTCTGCTTCATCTTGCGGTACAAGTTTCCCCTCTATCGCATATTGCAGAACAGACTTTTTTAACTGTTCTTTAATGTTTCTGTTAAGCGTATCAAGTTCAGTTTGTGCTTTGCCATAGAGCTCAATATGAGGTATAAGCTCTTCTATTTTTTCTACAATACGTTGTTGTTCTGCAAGAGGAGGAATAGGAAGAAGAAAATTTTGTATCCGTATGATAGCTAATTTAGGCTGTCCTACCTTAGTTGTACAATTTTTAATTTGTGTTTGAACATAATCTGAAGACAGCAAATACATTAAACATTTTTTATTTAATTGAGTAAATACTATTTTATTTGCATTTTCTGTAAGATTAGCTCCATCAAATTCTATTGGTATTTCTCCTACAACTCCAATTGTTCCTGCTACTGTTATATATAAATCATCTTTAGATATTGTGTAGTTTTTAATAAGAGAATAAATTTCTTTTGAAATATAATGGACATCATTATTACGCACACTATACTGTTTCATATCAGCTACACGAATATATTTATATCCAGTGTTTTGATTAGTTAAGCTATATCCAACAGGAACTCTTTTTCCTCCTGTTATAGATGTAATATCACCTAATCTACACCACTCCCATCCGTTAGGTATTTCAAAAGGTATTTCCTCATCAATACATTTTACCTCGCCCGATAGGGTGAACTTCTCATAATAGGAA
>NZ_JAEFDB010000041.1 GCF_016126015.1 Capnocytophaga periodontitidis | reverse complement strand
AACTACTGGTGCTATAGGCGGGTATAGATATGCAAAGGAAAATAAATTGAGCCCTTGGACAGGAAGGAATTTAAATAATGAAACACTATATCAAATATCAGATGGAATTAAAAGAGCTAAAGTTGCTGATATGTTAGGAATGAAAACAATAAGAGCTGAAGATAGTAGCACAAATAGTACATTTGATGTTCCTATAAAAAATCTGAGAATTACTTTAAAAGATCAGATCAATCTAACTCGTCAATCAGAGATTAATAGTTATAGATCTCTATTTAAGTTAGTTAACGATAATAAGTATATACCTATCTTCATTTCTCCTATTAATCAAGATATAGGTATTAAAGTGAAAGATTTTAAAGTAAATATAAAATTAAGTCTATGATACAAGAAGATAAAAAAGGCAATGCTATTTTAGCAATTCATTGGTTGGTAGTTGAAGCAAGAGTTATGACAGCTAATATGGCTACAAATGAAGAAATATATGATTTCTTGGATGAAATACATCGATTATTAGGATTCACCATTGCTAAAGAAGATCTTACGGATATGTTTGAAAATTATTTAAAAGATATATGTGATGAGCGTGGTTTTCAACGTATTTGGGATTATTACACAGGCAAACGCATTATAAGATATGCTAATGAAATAGAATGAAGTAAGTATGATACGAGAAGAGAAAAGGGACAATGCTGTTTTAGCTATACAACAATTAGTAATTGAAGCGAGAGTTTTTACAAGCCAACGCAGAGAATATGAAGAAATATATGATCTCTTAGACGAAATAGAATACTTAGCAGGATTATTACTTATAAAAGATAACATAACAGATACATTTGAAGTATTTTTAGAAGGTATATGTAAAAAGCGAGGTTTCCAACGTATCTGGGATTATTACATAGGTAAACGCAACTTACAATAGATA
>NZ_JAEFDB010000040.1 GCF_016126015.1 Capnocytophaga periodontitidis | reverse complement strand
TTGAGGTGTCAAAATATTTTCATACATTTGCATACTGAAAATTAATATATTATGGAATTATTCAAAGGACAAAGCCTCTTAGAGTTTACTGAACGCTTTAAAACAGACTTAGATTGCGAAGAATACTTAGCTTCCATAAAATGGGAAAAAGGGTATTGTTGCCGTAAATGCGGACATACAAAATACCAAGTTCGCAAAGATTTTTCACGCACTTGCAATATCTGTTCAGATACAGAAAGTCCTACAGCTGGAACTTTGTTTCACAAGCTAAAATTTGGACTTCTCAAAGCATTTTATATATGTTTTGAGATGTCAACAACTACAAAAAGTCTATCAGCATCACAAGTTGCTCGCCGTTATGATATTAGTCGACAAACAGCACATTATTTTATGCACAAGGTTCGTGAAGCTATGAAATCCAGTGAGTCACAGAAAATGGATGGCAAAGTGCAAGTCGATGAATTTACCATAGGAGGAAAAGAAGAAGGAAAACAAGGTAGAAGTTATGACGCAAAGAAAAAGAAAGTTCTTTGTGCGATACAACTTAGTAACCAAGGTAAAGTTAAACGTTTTTATGCATTTAAAATTCCTGACTATTCCTCAAAATCACTACGAACAATATTTGATAAACACATTGATAAGACAGCCTATATAACGACTGATCAATGGAAAGGCTATAGACCTATAAAAGACTATAATATAACTCAAAAACCGAGTAATGACGGAAAGAATTTTCCTACATTACACAAAGTAATACACCAAGTAAAATCTTGGATAAGAGGTATATATTCTTGGGTTTCAGAGTTTAATATAGACCGCTATTTAGCTGAGTATAGTTTTAGAATCAATCGCTCACAAAGCAAAGAGACTATCTTTAACAATCTAATAAAAAGATTGATTGAAAGAAAACCTATTTTCCAATCTCAGTTGGTATGCCCTTAACTTGACACCTCA
>NZ_JAEFDB010000004.1 GCF_016126015.1 Capnocytophaga periodontitidis | reverse complement strand
GCACGCATTAGACGTGTAGGCACCTCAAAACCACTTGCCCTTGCAGGGAGCTTAAAACACAGTCCGAAGTCGTGGTTTTTTACTTTTATATTTTTATTGTATTTCTAATGTAATAAAATTTTAATAATATATCCGATACATTACCAATTCTAATCACTATCTTTTCCAGCATTTACTAAGGTTGCGTTGATAAAGAATGCTCCTTTGGTGGCAATAGTCTGTTCGGGGGCTATAGGTTTTACAGGGGCAATGGCAGTATACCCACTTTCGGAAGCTCCTTTTACTACCTCCACTTTCTCAAAAGAGGTTTCTTTATCCGAAGTTTGGGTTACCAGAAAAATGTAGGATTTACCAGCATCCTCTACGATAGCCTCGTTAGGTACAGCAGGGGTCGTTTGTTTGTCAAGACTGATAACCCCTGTTACATTCATTCCATTGATGAGCCCTTGTTTGTCACCCTCTACGTGGCAATGTACAATGATGCTTTTGCTTTCGTTTTCAAACGAAGCCGCAATGTTATACACTTGGGCATCATATTCGCGAGAGGTGTTATTGGTAGGGTTGAAGTGCACTTGTTGTCCTACCTTAATGTAAGGCAAGTCACGCTCATACACTTGCAAGTGCAGGTGTAGCGAACTGTTGTCGATGATTTCCACAATAGGGGTGGAGGCATCTATATAAGCCCCTTTGTTAGTATATACCGCACTGATATTCCCACTAATAGGAGCCACTATCGCCAAAGTAGATTGCATTCCCTTATCGGTGAGTGTTTGAGGGTTTAAGCCCATTAGGCGTATTTGTTCTTCAAGCGAAGCTTTTTCGGTACGGAGAGTGCGTAGCTGAGTAGTAGCGGCTTGTAGGTTCTTACCAGTACCAGCATTCCCTTCATAGAGGGTTTGCTGACGGTCAAGTTCTTGTTTAGCAAGTTCTATCTGACCATTAACGGTGAGCAAGCGCTGTTGTTGTTGCAAGAATTCTGGGTTAGAAACAGTAGCGATTACTTGCCCTTTTTGCACATAACTGCCTATCTCTACCTTTACGCTCTTGATAATCCCCGCATATACAGTCGATACCTTCGCCTGATGGTCGGCAGGCACGCTCAGTATTCCATTGGCTTTGAGGGTAGCGGCAAGAGCTTTTTCTTCTATATGTCCCAAACGAATATCTACAGTTTGGATTTGAGCTTGGGTAAGGGTGGTGAGGTTGCCTCCTTCTTCGTGGTGTTCTTCGCGCTCTTCGAGCTTTTGATTATTGGTAGTTGTAGGAGTGCCATTGCAGGCTGATAGACTAATTCCTATAAGGATAAAAGCGATTTTTATACCATATTTTTTCATTTGTTTTACTGGTTTAAAAGGGATTGTATTTCTATTACTTTTTGATTAAGCGCCTCGATACTCTCAAGGTATGCCAAGCGGGTATCTACGGCTGTCTGTAGGGTGTAAAGGTACTCCACATAGCTTATTTCACCTGCGCTATACCCTAACTGATTGGCTCGGATAATGCGCTCGGCTTCAGGTAGCGCTTCTTGTTTGTAAAACTGATATTTTTGCAAATTCAGTTGGTATTCCTCTTGCAGATTTATCCATTGAGTTTTAAGCTGTTTTTCTGTTTGTTGAGCTGCTTCTATAGCTGCTTCTTTCTGATATTTATAAGCTTTCACCTTGGCACGGGTAGCGGTAAAAATAGGAACTGAAAGCCCTATGGTGGCAAAGTGAAAACGTTTACTTCTATCAGTATAGGTCTCTACCCCTCCAATGGTTTGCATTCCTATAAGAGACTGATTGGTATAGCCCAATGTAAGGTCGGGCAGGGCTTGGGCACGCTCTAGACATTTGTTGTACTCAGCTATGTTTGCTTCTTGATAGCTAAGTTGTACCAAAGGGTGCTGAGAGAGTTGTACATCCGAAGGCTCACTGAGTAACAAAGGCTCATACACGGGCGACTTGGTAATGGTAAATGCTTCTTCTGTTTGCATTAACGTACGCAAGTTGCGATAGGTAGCTTGTTGTATAGTTTTGTTCTGTTGAAGTAACAAACTTATTTCTCCTTTCTTCACTTGGGCAGTGTTAATATCTATCTTCTTGGTATCCCCTGCTTTATAGCGTACTTCAGCAATGCGAATAAAATTATTGTAGAGACTATCAAGCTGCAAGAGCTGTTCCTCTTTAAAAGTCAAATATTGCAATTGCTGATATGCGTTGCGCACTTGCCGCTTCAGTTCATTCTGCTGAAGGGCTAATTGCCCTTGTTGTAATTGTGTCTCTGCTTGATAGAGCTTTTTGCGAGCAGCAAATACTGTAGGCAAAGGAATAGATTGTGATACACCTACTGAAAGGTCTTTTTCAGCACTGCTGTACTGCCCGTATTGCCCTGTAAAGTCTGTTTTAGCCAATTCAAAAGAGGTTCGCTCTTTAGCACTTGCTCCTTGTAGCTTGAGTTGTGCTGCCTTAATCACTCCATTGTTCTTAAGGGCTATTTGCTCTATTTCTTGTAGCGAGTAAGACTGCTGAGCGTGTAGCGCTATAGGACTGATAAGCAATAGGGCTATCGTGAGTACTTTAGCTGAAGGACGGCGCCAAGAAAAGGTACTATTGAAAGCGATGTAAAGCAACGGAAGCACGAAGAGGGTGAGGAAGGTAGCCGATACTAACCCCCCAATAACCACTGTAGCTAAGGGGCGTTGTACTTCTGCTCCTGCTCCTTGACTGAGTGCCATAGGTAGGAAACCTAAGCTCGCCACCATAGCCGTCATTAGCACAGGGCGTAAACGCATTTCGGTACCCGTAATCACGCGATGCAAAAGGTTGGTCATTCCTTCTTTTTTCAGCTGGTTGAAAGTGCCAATAAGCACTATACCGTTGAGCACTGCTACCCCAAAGAGCGCGATAAAACCAATACCCGCACTAATACTAAAAGGCATTCCCCGAAGAAGCAAGGCAAATACGCCCCCAATGGCACTCATCGGGATAGCACTAAAGATGAGCAATGATTGTTTTATAGAGTGGAAAGCAAGGTATAACAAGAAAAATATTAAAAGTAGGGCTACAGGCACGGCTATGAGCAGTCGGTCGGTGGCTTGTTGTAGGTTCTCAAACTGACCGCCATAGGTAAAGTAATAGCCCGTAGGGAGCTTTACGCCCTTTAATTTTTGTTCTATATCACTCACCACACTCTGCACATCGCGCCCTTGCACGTTGAAGCCAATGACGATACGGCGCTTGCCTGCTTCACGGCTTACTTGTGCGGGGCCTAATTCATATTTGATAGTGGCCAATTGGCTCATCGGCACCTGCCCATTTTCGGTAGCTACCATCATATGCTGTACATCGTCAATTCCGGTACGATGGAGGCTATCGAGGCGTACCACAAGGTCGAACCTTCGTTCGTTCTCGAAGACAACCCCAGCCTTCTTACCAGCAAAGGCGGTACTGAGTACCTCATTGACCTCTTGCACCGAAAGTCCGTAGTTGGCCAAGCGTACCCGATCGTAAGTAACATTGATTTGCGGAAGTCCGCTTACTTTTTCGACCTGTGGGGCGGTAGCACCTTCTGTTTTCTGGATAAGTTGGCTTACTCTTTGGGCGTAGTGGGCGAGGGTATCCATGTTTTCTCCAAAGATTTTTACCGCTACATCCTGTCTGATACCTGTCATCAATTCGTTGAAACGCATTTGTATAGGCTGGTTTTTCTCGAAGAAGACCCCAGGAATATCCTTGAGTCGTTCAATGATGGCATCTCCTAATTCCTCATAGGAGCGACCACTTTTCCATTGGTCTTGGCTCTTGAGAACGATCACAATATCGGAGGCTTCCAGCGGCATAGGGTCGGTAGGTACTTCGGCAGAACCTGTTTTGCCTATCACCATTTTCACCTCGTCGAACTCACGAATCAAGCGAGAGGCCTGCATGGAAGTCTCCAAGCTCTGCTTCAGGGAAGTGCCCGGTGGCAGAATACAGTGAAAAGCAAAATCACCTTCTTGTAGTTGTGGAATAAACTCACCTCCCATACGGCTGAAAATGCCTACCGCAAGGACGAACAGTACCATGGTACTGCCTATTATCCATCCCCTAAGGCGGATAGAACGGACAAAGAGCGGTTGGTAGTGACGGTAGAGCCAGCTTATCATTCGCTCGGCAAAACTGCGCTTGTCACTTACTGTTTTAGGTAGGAGCAAAGCGCTCATGGCAGGGATATAAGTCAGGGAAAGGATCAGGGCTCCCAAAATAGCAAAGACGACGGTTTGTGCCATAGGGCGGAACATCTTGCCCTCTACTCCTACCAAGCTAAGAATGGGTATATACACCATCAGGATGATAATCTCTCCGAAGGCGGCACTACTGCGTATTTTGGAAGCGGAATGGAATACCTCCTCATCCATTTGTGTTTGGGTAAGTCGTTGGTGGTTCTTTCGGATCGCCAAGTGGTGCATCACTGCTTCTACCACGATAACCGATCCATCTACGATAATTCCGAAATCTATCGCTCCCAAGCTCATCAGGTTGGCACTTACTCCAAAGAGGTTCATCATTCCTAAGGCAAAGAGCAAGGAGAGCGGAATGGCCGTGGCAACAATCAGTCCGGCACGCAGGTTCCCTAAGAAAAGTACTAAGATGAAGATGACAATCAGCGCCCCTTCTAAGAGGTTTTTCTCTACTGTATGGATGGCGCGTTGTACCAAGTCCGTGCGGTCTAAGAAAGGCTCTATCACTACATCTTCAGGTAGGGATTGCTGTATGGTGGGCAGTTTTTCTTTGATACGACTGACTACCTCGTGGCTGTTTTCGCCCTTGAGCATCATCACTACCCCACCTACGGCATCCACCTCGCCATTATAGGTAAGGGCACCATAGCGGATGGCACTGCCCAAGCGTACCTCGGCTACATGCTTGATGAAGAGGGGAGGGGTGTGCTTGCCTACGGCTATATTGCCTATATCTTCAAGGGAGCGAGCCATGCCTATCCCTCGGATAAAGTAGGCGTTGGGGCGCTTGTCGATATAGGCACCTCCTGTATTTTGGTTGTTCTGCTCCAAGGCAGTGAAAATATCACTGACACTCACCCCCATGGCACGGAGGCGATCGGGGTCTATAACCACCTCATACTGCTTGAGTTCGCCTCCAAAGCTGTTGATTTCGGCTATTCCCTTGGTACCATAGAGTTGGCGTGCCACGATCCAGTCCTGCATGGTGCGGAGGTCTTTGGCGGAATATTTGTTTTTGCTCTGCTCCGTAGGGCGAATGATATACTGATATATCTCCCCCAGTCCTGTACTCACGGGCGAAAGTTCGGGGGTGCCTATTCCCTTGGGGATTTGCTCCTGCGCTTCTTTAAGTTTTTCATTGACTAACTGACGGGCAAAGTAGATGTCCATATCTTCGCTAAAAACGGCAGTAATCACCGAGAGTCCAAAGCGCGAAATACTGCGTGTCTCTTCCAGTCCAGGAATATTGGCTATAGCTTGTTCTATAGGGAAAGTAACGAGTTGCTCCACTTCCTGCGAGGCAAGAGTAGGCGTAGAAGTAATAATCTGTACTTGGTTGTTGGTAATATCGGGAACGGCATCAATGGGTAGCCTCATAGCACTCCATACACCCCAAATGATAAGGGCAAGAGTCATCAATCCTACAAGAAACTTGTTCTTGATGCTGAATTTAATAATTTTATCTAACATAATCTTTCTTTAATTGTGAATAAATAAGAAGAATGCCTCAAGAATAGTTCTCAAAGCAAAAATATTAGTGGGTACTAATAAACAATAAAGATAGATTATACTTTAGGAGGCGTCCAGATATTACCATAGTAAGCCGATACCCACACCTCGGTATAGAGGGGGAGGCTATGAGGGTGAATAGTTTCTATAGGTGCTTCTATAGTGAAAGTATTGAAGGAAAAGCTGTCCACAAGCACCTGACAGCAAGTGCATACGCAGAAAGGGGAACAAACATCTAAGTGAAGATGCGAAGAAGTATCATCAGGCGTAGCTACTAATCGAAAAGCAGTGTTTTCACCTTCATATATAGGCATATCAGCACAGGGAACTCCTGTGAGCACCAGCAGATATAAACTAAATATAAAAGTGAAATATTTCATATTGGGGGCAAAGATACATTTTTTTTCAATCTGACAAAATTTTTTGATTTTGTCGCATTCTACTACATAATTAAAAATAACACATCTGACACATTACCAGCTCCACGCAGACGTGCGTTGCTGCACGTCTGCGGGTGCAAAGGTAAATTTTTTTGGTTATATTGTCAAGATGTTGTACCTTTGCACCTAGAAGTTACTGAGAAAATAGGTATAATCAAATGAAATAAGAGCTATTACTAAATCATTACCTAATCTTCTTGTAATTCCTGTATCTTCTTTATTTAAAATAGATTATAAAAGTAGTTTCAATTTTGGGGCAAACTTTGCAAAGTTAATATGAATATTAAATCTTCACTTTTAAACCTACAAACATAGTGCGAGGTAGCGAAGGACCATAAATGTAATCGGCGTCGCGTTCAGCGCCTTTGTCGAAATCTTTTTGGTATTGGTTGAAAAGGTTTTTGATACCGCAACTTACTTCTAAGGGGAAGAAGCTTGGGAATTTAAATTCATAAGCGGTATTAACCCCTACATCCCACATTGCGGGAGTGGTCTCCAAACGCGTATCGGGGATATAGCCTTTTAAGTGAGTGGTTTTCATACTACCTGTATATACGGTTACAAAGTTGATATCCCAATTAGGGCGTGGTTTATAGGTTGCCATCAGGTTGCCATACACACTTGGCGTGCGGAGAATTTCATCGGTATAGACGTTTTCTTCGGGGTTTTGCACACTGTTGTATTTAGAACTTTGGATAGTGGTGGCAAGTTGTACCATAAATTTGGGATTGGGGCTATATTTTACTTCTATATTTACCCCTTTTACTACGGCGCCATCGGAATTGCGTTTCTCGCGAATAGGCAATCCATTTTCTAAACCTGCATCTTCGTAAGTAAAGCGGTCGTGCAAAGCTGTATAAAATCCTTCTATCATCGCTACAAATTGGTGGTTATCGTGAGCGTGGTTATACTCAAAAGAAGCGGTAAAGCTATCGGAGGTCTCTTTTTTAAGATTATCGGCGAGTTTTACGCGTCGTGCTTCACCTCCTTGCAATTCGCTATGTACATCTTCTGAATAGAAGAAAGGCGCTCTAAATCCTCTTGAATACGAACCCCGAGCGATGAAGTTTTCATCGATATTATAAAGCACACTCGCACGAGGGTTGAGCGCTGTAACGCTTTTCTTCATTATATCGGAATTTACATTGTCGAATCGCACACCCCCGAGCACTTTGATTTTGGGAGAGATACGCCAATCGGCTTGAGTGAAGAGACCAAATGTATTCGCTTTTTGGTTTACGGCAAGCACATTAGGATTCTGACGCTTTTCGGCTATCTTATCATATTGAAATTCGGCGCCCGACGTCCATTGCAAATTGCCGTTGCCCGTAGGCACATAAGCTGTATGTTGTCCGCCGAGTAACCATATATTTTCTTTAGTAACCCCATAGTTGCCAGAAGAGGCTACTATATCAGTACCGTCGAAACTGCCGTAATAGTTATCGGCGCGAGTGCGTTCGGCACTGGTATAGGCGGTGAACTTATGATTATAAGCAGGCGAAAAGTAATCGAAACTTGCATTCCCTCCAAGCATTTGAGTGCGAATGCTCTCGGCAAGGTCGGCAAGGTGTTCGGGTTCGTCGAGTTTATTACCTCCGCGACGGTTTTCGTTGCTCACGTTCAGTTCGGCGGTGAGTTTATGACGGTCGGTGAAATCGTTGAAGAGTTTTGCACCTGCATTGAGGTTGCGCAAACGAGTGATTTCGGTAAAGTCATCGCCATTATCGTCGTAAGACTGACGTGAGCGTTGCATTGCGTGGAAAGAGATACCGCGCATATAGTTCTCACTCACGAGAGAGCCATTGAAGGAACTTACCACATCGGCTGATTTACCGCCTATGAGGTTACCCACAATACCTGCTTGCGCCTCGTTTTTAGTAGGATTTTTAGTAATCACATTGATAGTACCAGCAATGGCATTAGAGCCGAAGAGGGCAGAACCACCTCCACGGATTACCTCTATGCGCTCGATCATATTGGCAGGGATTTGGTCTAAGCCATACACGCCATTAAGCGAGCCAAAGATAGGACGGCTATCGATGAGAATTTGGGAATAAGCTCCCTCCAAACCGTTGATGCGCACTTGGGAAGTACCACAGTTCTGACAGTTTACTTCGGTGCGCAAACCCGGTTGGAATACCAGACCTTCCATCAAGGTATGAGCTTTGACGTTTGCCAGTTCGCGATTGGTAGTAACACTCACCAGTACAGGAGCATCCTTGCGGTTTTCTTTGGTTTTAGTAGCGGTTACGACTACTTCGTCTATACCGAGTACATCTTCTTTAAGAGCGACATCTTGAGTAAGGGTTTCTTCCTGAGTAATGACCACTTTATCGTTGTAAGGAATGTAGCCTAAGGAGCGAATTTTTAGTCGGTATTCACCGGCTGGTAAGGAAATAGAATAATGACCGTTGCGGTCGGTGGTTGTCCATTTTTTTAAAGATTTACTTTCGAGTTGGACAGTTACAGCTTCTAAAGGATCGTTATCCACCGTGATAGTACCTTTGATAGTTCCGTTTTGAGAGAAACATAAAGTACTGAAAGCTATAGCAATAGCTGATAAAAAAGTTTTCATATAATATTAATTTGTTTAGAAAATTTGGTGCGAGCCACACGGGCAATTTTCTTATTACCTTATTGAGGCAGGCACAATTACTTATTATTTCGGCGCAAAGGTAATTCATTTTTAGATAACTTGAAAATTTTTAAATAAATATTTTTAGTTTTATTTAAAGTGTTTTGTTAGAGTGCTGTAGTTATAAGGTTTTCAAAAGTCGTAGAAATGGAGAGGTACAAACAAAAAAAGCGACTCAAAAAGAGTCGCTTTTTTTGTTTGTTAACTATTATTTGTTACTTGATACTATGGCAGTAGCCTAAAACATAATCCTCTATAAAAATGAAGTGGACTTCGTATTTACCACGCCCTACGAGTATCTCGGTAGAGCTATCGGTAGGGAAGAAATCGCGTACTTTTACATCGTTGAGGGTGAGTTCAGGATTGCCGTGAATTTTGAAGCCTACTTCTTTAGCGCACCACGTCATTGTGAGTTTTTGTATGATACTTTCTAAAGAGAAAGAGGCTGCTCTAAAGTTCCATTGGGTGAACTTATGTGCTATAGCTACTATTTTTTGGCGTTTTTTCTCTATATCTACCCCTACTTTTCTATCGCTGATAATCACTGCTACTTTATTAAAGGAATGACTGATAGAAATTTGTTTTCCATCGCTAAGGAAAGGTTTTCCGTTAGGATCGTAGAACAGAGCAGTAGGTGTATAACCGATATTTTTGAGCAATACGCGTGTAGCAAGGAAGTTTTTTTTGCCTTTCTCATTGTGAATGGCATTCAAACTTTCTTGTTGTTGGGGTGTGAGTACGACCGCTTGCTGCAAATCAGTGAGCCTCTCCTCCACATCCCATAAGTAAAGTTTGGTCTTTACATCAATATCAAATGTTTTAATCAATGGCATTTTTGTTTTCTCTCATCTATTTTATACAAAGGTAGTAAAAAAAACTTCAATATAGACAAGTTCTATTTAGAGAGCAAAATGTCTGTTTTGCAATTTAACATAATAAATATGTTAATGAAAAAAGTTTTGGACTTAATTTTTAATAGTTTATTAGTATTTTGGCTATGGGGATGTGTTAAAAACTCTTATTTTAAGTTATCAGAAGTTTAACATTGTAAAAATGAGAGTTTAACAAAAGTTTAACGGTGTAGAGCGCAAAAAAAGTCTTCACGAAAAAGAAAATCGTGAAGACTAAAAAATAAAATATAACTTTTAAAAAATAAAAATGATAGCAAATTCTTATTTATAAAGTACTTTTTTTACAGCTTTTACTACGTCTTCGGCGTTAGGTAAGAACTCTTTGAGCAATTCTGAAGAGAATGGCGCAGGAGTATCGGTGGTAGTAATACGTTGTACAGGAGCATCGAGGTAATCGAAAATGTGTTCTTGTACTTGGTAAGTAATTTCGGAAGAGACACTGCTAAAAGGCCAAGCTTCTTCTAAAATTACTAAGCGGTTTGTTTTTTTCACTGATGTGAAAATGGTATCGAAATCGAGTGGACGCACGGTACGCAAATCGATGATTTCACATTCGATGCCTTCTTTGGCTAAAATATCGGCAGCTTTGTGAGCTTCTTTGATGATTTTACCAAAAGATACAATAGTTACATCGCTACCAGCGCGTTTAATGTCGGCAACACCAAGAGGAATAGTGTATTCTTCTTCAGGTACTTCACCTTTATCACCGTACATTTGCTCAGACTCCATAAAGATTACAGGGTCGTTATCGCGGATAGCCGATTTGAGTAATCCTTTAGCATCATAAGGAGTTGAAGGAACTACTACTTTCAAACCAGGACAGTTAGCGTACCAATTCTCAAAAGCTTGAGAGTGGGTAGCAGCAAGCTGACCAGCAGAAGCGGTAGGACCGCGGAATACGATAGGAATATTAAATTGACCACCTGACATTTGGCGCATTTTAGCGGCATTGTTGATGATTTGGTCAATTGCTACCAACGAAAAGTTAAAGGTCATAAACTCAACGATTGGGCGGTTACCATTCATAGCTGCCCCTACTGAGATACCTGCAAAACCACCTTCGGAGATAGGGGTATCGATTATACGTTTAGGACCAAACTCATCGAGCATTCCTTTAGAGGCTTTGTAAGCACCGTTGTATTCGGCAACCTCTTCACCCATCAAATAAATAGACTCGTCGCGACGCATTTCTTCGCTCATCGCTTCGCAAACGGCTTCTCTAAATTGTATTGTTCTCATTTATATTATATTAAATAAGGTATATAACTAAAATTTTTCAGTTTGAAAGTACAAAAGTAGAAATAATTATTTAATTTCCCAATTTTTTTAAGTGATTATTTTTAGAGAAAATTTTTAAAATGTTGTTTATTAACGGTTTAAGTTTCTAATTTTTTTATACGAAAACTAAAGAATATCGGGCTATTTGGAAGTGGCTAACAATCAATAACTAAAATTTGCTAATTTAGCAATTACGTTGTATCTTTGCCGTCTGTAAATTTAATGACTAACAACTAATATTCAGTATATGAGAAAAATACAAATGGTTGACCTTCAAGGTCAGTATGAAAGAATTAAAAATGAAGTACAAGCTTCTTTTGAAGAAGTACTCAACACCACCGCTTTTATCAACGGTCCCCAAGTACAAGCCTTTCAAAAGGAATTGGAAAACTATATGGGGGTAAAACACGTCATCCCTTGCGCCAACGGTACAGATGCCCTACAAATAGCAATGATGGGGCTCGGACTCAAAGAAGGTGATGAAGTTATCACTGCCGATTTTACCTTTGCAGCAACTGTAGAAGTGATTGCCTTGCTAAAACTTACCCCTGTATTGGTAGATGTGTATGACGATACTTTCAACATCAACATCGAGGCTATTGAAAAAGCGATTACTCCCCGCACGAAAGCGATTGTACCCGTGCATTTGTTCGGTCAGCCAGCTAATATGGAAGCCGTAATGGCTTTGGCTAAAAAACACAACCTCTTTGTGATTGAAGACAATGCGCAAGCCATCGGTGCTGATTATACTTTTGCCGACGGACACAAACAGAAAGTAGGAACTATCGGTCACGTGGGGGCAACTTCTTTCTTCCCTTCTAAGAACCTCGGTTGCTATGGCGATGGAGGGGCTATCTTCACTAACGACGACGACCTTGCTTACACTCTTCGCGGTATCGTAAATCACGGTATGTACGTGCGTTATCACCACGATGTAGTAGGGGTAAACTCACGCCTCGACTCTTTACAAGCGGCTGTATTGCGCGCTAAACTCCCTCACCTGAACGATTATAACGCTCGCCGCCGTGAAGCAGCTCGCAAATATACCGAAGCGCTGAAAGGCAATCCTCATATCATCACTCCTGTAATCGCCAAAGGTAACGACCACGTGTTCCACCAATATACCCTCCGCATCACTAATGGCAAACGCGATGAACTCGCTAAGGTTTTTGGTGAAAACGGAGTGCCTTTTGGTATTTACTACCCTATACCATTGCACGCCCAAAAAGCCTATACCCGCAACTCTTATAACGAAGCGGATTTTGGCGTTACCAATAAATTAGTACAAGAAGTCATCTCTCTGCCTATGCACACCGAGCTTGATGATGAACAAATAACATTTATCACAGAATTGATAAAGAAAACAGTGTAGTTGTAGGTCGTGGTACTACAAGCAGTTATTTGCGTCACACACTTTGCCAAAGTTCTTAACACCTACCTGTGCTACGGTCTTTGGCAAAGTCTATAAAATCAATAACAATTAAAAACAAGACATCACTTTTTCTGATGTTTTAAAAAATTAACAATTAAAAATTGATTAAATATGGCATTACCTGATTTCCAATCCTTTTTTTATCCTACTTTTTTAATGATAAAAGATAAAAAGGAGTATTCTATAGATGAGCTAAGAAACTTCTTAACAAAGTATTTTAAATTAACGGAGGATGATAAATCTGAAAAAGTACCAAGTGGTACTCAAACAAAATTCAACAATCGAATTTATTGGACAAAAAGTTATTTTACAAAAGCAAATCTTATAGAATCCACTAAACGATCTCATTTTAAGATTACTAAAAAAGGTGTTGAGTTCTTTAATAAGTTAGAAAACAACAAAAAAATCACAATTAAGGATTTAGAGAATATTCCTGAATTCCATAGTTTTAAGTATGGAGATTCTTTAAATCAATTAAGTATAGAAGAAAATCTAATAGAAGATAAAACACCTTTTGAAAGACTAGAAGATATTCATCAGCTGTTACAAGATGAATTAGCTCATGAGTTATTGATAAAGGTTCGTGAAAATTCTTGGCAATTCTTTGAAGATTTAGTTATAGACCTAATGGTAAAAATGGGATATGGAGGAGCAAAAAGTAGAAAAGGAAATTCTGTAAAAAGAACAAATGATGAAGGAATAGATGGCATAATTAATGAAGATAAGTTAGGGTTAGAACTTATCTATCTACAAGCTAAAAAATGGGATACAGAAACTACAATAGGAAGACCTGAAGTTCAAAAGTTTGTAGGAGCTTTACATGGACAAAGAGCAAAAAAAGGAGTTTTTATCACAACAAGTAAATTTTCCGATAATGCTTATGAATATGTGAAGACAATTGATCCAAAAGTTGTTCTTATTGATGGAAAAACGCTTACTAAACTTATGATTGAATATGAAATAGGAACAACAGTTGTAGAAAATTATCAGGTGAAAAAAATTGATACTGATTACTTTGAAAAATAGAAACTTAAAAGTAACCTTATGGAAATCACTAATATCAACCAGTTAGACCCTCTATATGGCGTGTACTCGTATGCCGATTATCTATTGTGGAAATTTAAAGAGCGTGTAGAACTTTTTAAAGGAAAGCTCTTCAAAATGTCTGCACCTTCAGCGGTACATCAAGAAATATCAATGAAATTAGCAGGAGAGCTCTATCAGTTTCTTAAAGGAAAAGACGGCAAAGTGTTTCACGCTCCTTTTGATGTGCGTTTGCTCAAAGAAGCACAAGAAGATAAAGATATTTATACGGTTGTGCAACCCGATATTTGTGTAGTATGTGACCCTGAAAAGATAGACAAACGCGGTTGTGAAGGTGTCCCCGATTTGGTGATTGAAATCCTTTCACCTGGCAACTCTAAAAAGGAAATGAAGTTTAAATATGCCCTTTATGAGGAAGCTAAAGTACCAGAATATTGGATTATTGACCCCGATCACCAAAATATTTTGGTTTATATACTGAAAGGTGATAAGTACCAAAATCCTATCAATGTAATAGATGATTATATCCCTTCAGAGAAATTTCCTACTCTTAAACTACATACTAACGATATTTTTTAAACAACAACCTTATGGCAAAGACGGTATTACAAATAGCTATTGATGAGGAAGATTTACCTATTTTTGAATCTCTTTTTGAAAAGTTTGAGGTAGAAACATCAGATATTGTTTATTTTCTTACAAAAGAAGATTTACAAACAGTATCTAATGAGGTATTAAATAGAGATTTAACGACAGAAGAAGTTACTTTGTTAGAAAGTAAAATAGGTGATTACATCGATTGGTATGATAGCATAGAGAATGCCATTCAAGAGTTGATACCCTATGAAAATAATTAAGTATCTACCTAATTAGAAAATATGCTAAATACAAATCAATACTTTACATTGCAACAAGCCTCATTGTGGGCGACGAAATATATGGGGAAGAATGTTACTTCCTCAAATATCTCCTATTTAGTACAGTATGGTAAAGTAAAGAAATTTGAAAACAATGGCATCACTCAAATTGCTAAAGAGGAACTTAAGGCCTATTATGATGCTTTGGGTGGAAATCGCGCCTCACAGTGGAAAGAGAAATTAGGTGATGACCTCAACTGGAGTCTGTCATTTGAGCAATATAAAGAAGCAGAAACTACCAAACACGTACACCGCTTGCACCCTTATAAAGGGAAGTTTATTCCGCAATTGGTAGAGTATTTTTTAGATGGGCATACTGATGCTTTCAAAAAAGAAGTCTTTTTTAAAGCTGGTGATATAGTCCTCGACCCTTTTTCGGGTAGTGGTACTACTATGGTGCAAGCCTCAGAATTAGGAATGCACGCTATAGGAGTAGATGTGTCGGCTTTCAATGCGCTCATAGGCAATGCTAAGGTAGGACATTATGATTTGGTAGATGCGTATAATGAAACGCACCGCATTACCCAAGCCTTAAAGGAGTTTTTAGCAGAAAAACACATACTTGCTTTTGATGCTGAACTTACCGAAGCGCTCAATAATTTCAATAAAGAGTTCTTCCCCGTACCCGACTATAAATATCGCTTACAACGCAAAGAGATAGACGGAAAAGTATATGGCGCTGAGAAAGAGCAACAGTTTTTACCTATTTATCAGGGTCTCATAGAAAAGTACCACATTCAACTAAAACAAGCTAAAGCCGATACGTTTTTAGATAAATGGTATATACAACACGTGCGCGAGGAGATAGATTTTGTGTTTAACCTTATTAAACAGATAGCTAATCCCGCTACCAAGCGTATTGTTACCCTCATATTGAGCCGTACCATTCGCAGTTGTCGCGCTACCACTCACGCCGATTTAGCCACGCTGATAGAGCCCGTAACTACCACTTACTATTGTGCCAAACACGGCAAGGTGTGCAAACCTCTTTTTTCTATATTGAAATGGTGGGAGACCTACACTAAAGACACTATCAAGCGTTTGCAACAATTTAAAGAATTGCGTACTAATACCTACCAAAAGTGTTTGCAAGGTGATAGTCGTACTATTGATATCTTTGAGGCATTAGAGCATAAGAACCCTGAGTTTGCCGCTTTGGCAAGAAAGCAAAAGATAAAAGGTATTTTCTCATCACCTCCTTATGTAGGGCTGATTGATTATCACGAGCAACACGCTTATGCTTACGACCTTTTTGGTTTTGAGCGCAATGACGATAAAGAGATAGGCCCCCTTTACAAAGGACAAGGGCAGGAAGCCAAACGTATGTATGTAGCGGGTATTGCTGAGGTGCTTACCAATAGCAAACGCTTTTTAGCCGATGATTACGATGTATTTTTGGTAGCCAACGACAAGTACGGCTTATACCCTGAAATAGCCGAGCGAGCAGGAATGCACATTGTAAATCAATACAAACGCCCTGTACTCAACCGTACCGAGAAGGATAAAGGTGCGTATGCTGAGATTATATTTCATCTAAAAGAAAAGTAATAAAAGTGAAGACAATACTCGAAAGATATATAGATAAATTCATAGATAATAACTTCGATAAAGCCGAAAGAAAGAAAGAAGATTATCTAAAGTTTGAATGGTTTGTTAATTCTCTACATTGTTGGGAGTATTCGAGCCAATCATATAATTCAAAACAAAAAATAGGAAAAGAAATATCCTTGGGCTCTGCTCAAGGAGGCGATGCATTTTTTTTGTTAATTGCTAATAAAATATACTCATTAGAAGATAATATACAAGAAGTAAAAGAAGCCATTGAGCGCAATAATAATAAGATAGAATTTCATCTCATTCAAACAAAAAAGAGCCATAAAGCTGATTTGGGAGATTTTAAAAAATTTGTGGAAATTCCAATAAAAGTAATAAAAGGAGAAGGAATCTCTCCTACAGATGCAAATTTAATAAAATTAGTTAATTTTATTAGAGATATAAAAGAAAACCCAGAGTTAGAAGCCTCCTTTGTTCTTACTTTTTACACACAAAAGGATGAAAATGACATTGAAAGTATAAGAAAAGATTGGAATGCTGAGATTACTTATATTAAAAATCAGTATGCCAATTATGGTTCTGTAAGAGTGCATTTAGAAGGTTCTAAAAAGCTTAATGAGTTATATGAACAATTTAATTCTAATCAATATAAACTAATAATTCCAAGAGATAATTGCAAGTATGAAAACAATTACTTAATAGGTTTTGTAAATGCTAAAGAATTGCTTGATAGTATTGCTCCTATACAAGAAAGTGGAATTAGAGCTTTATATCCTGATGTTTTTAAAAATAATATTAGACTTTATTTAGGTCATACAGAAGTAAATAAAAATATTGAAAAAACACTTGTTGAAGAACCTAATAAATTTCACTTATATAACAATGGACTAACAATTACAACAAAGGAGATAAAAAATGGAGTTGATAATTATATTATCACTCCTGTAAATATTGTCAATGGTTGCCAAACTGCAAATAGTATTTACAACACTTTCAAAAGCAATCAGTCTAATATAGAATTGGTTAAAATACCTGTTAAAATTGTTGTTGCAAATGATGAAGAATATGAAAAGATAACAATCAGAACAAATAGTCAAAATGGTATTTCAGAAAAAGATCTATTATCAATTAAAAATATCCAAAAAGACTTAGAGGATTTTTTGCAAAAAAATAAGTTCCAAGCAAAATCTTTTTTTTATAAAAGACAAAACTCTATTGACACTATTTCAAGTGATGCTGATTATATTGTGAATATCAATGATATTCTAAGAGCTTTCTTTTCTTCTGTATTATATCTTCCACATAAGGTTTCGGGGTATTTTGATATTACTACAAGTAAATTAATTGATATTATATTTGAAGATAGGTTTATAAAACTATATCAAATAATAGTATCTCTATATAAAGTTTTAGAAGATCATATTCAACTCAATTATATTGAGTATAAAAAATTAAGATTTCATATTTTATACCTTTTATATAAGTTTATAAACAGAGATACAGACGTTGATTCTATTGAAAAGTATTTTATTAAGGACAAAAATAAAAAAGATTTTGAAGAGTTGGAAGGAGAGAGTTTACAAGAACAAAACCAACTTATAAATAAAATATACTCTAATTTATATATCTTACAAAATGAGGAAGCATTTAAAAAAATTGTAGATTACATAATTACGACAATACGAAATAATTATCCTTTATTGAATAACCTTGACACTAAAGAAAAAGAGAAAATACTTTATAAAACAGTTGATAAAAATCAAAGAGGAGAAAAACTTTTTGAGAATTTTGAGAGAATTTTCAATAAAAATATTGATGATGTTCTAAATAATACAACAGAAAATGGCACTAACCCCACAACAAATAACTAATGTAGAAAACACCCTTAGGCATAGTCTTAGAACAAAGTTTCAGCACTATAACCCTGAACCTGCGGTGATGCCTTTCCATACACGTTTATTGGGTAAAGATCGTATGGCATTGTTTTCATTTATTCATTCTTTAAATACTAATTTTGGGACGAGTATTTTTGAGCCTGTGGCTAAATCATTAGCTGAATCTCGGTTTAAAGTTGCTAAACTACAAGCGGTAGCAGGTGATAAGATAAGTGAAAAAGCACAACGGGTTATTCAAGATATTATGGACAATCTTACCGTAAATGGCAACCCTAATAAGGAAGCAGAAATAGAAGCTATTAGGGCTGTGTGTCAGGAAGGAAAGATGAACATCGTAAAGCCTACCAAAGTAGATGTGTGGTTAGAAAGTCATTCAGATGAACTTTTCTTGTTTGACATTAAAACAGCTAAACCTAACAAAGGAGGCTTTAAAGAATTTAAACGCACTTTATTAGAATGGGTAGGCTGTGTATTGGCTAAAAACCCTAACAGAAAAATACATACCCTTATTGCTATACCTTACAATCCGTATGAGCCTAAACCTTATTCACGCTGGACAATGGCGGGAATGTTAGATTTAGATAACGAGCTAAAAGTAGCCCAAGAGTTTTGGGATTTTCTCGCAGGAGAGAATGCCTATCAAGGTTTGTTAGATTGCTTTGAACGTATAGGTATAGAGTTACATAATGAAATTGATGAATATTTTAAAAAATTTAATAACTAAAACAAAAATAATGAGTCAAAAAATTCCTTGGCAAGAACGCCCTGCGGGTTGTACCGATGTAATGTGGCGTTATTCTGAAAACCCTATTATCGGTAGGTATGATATCCCTACCTCTAACAGTATTTTTAACTCGGCTGTTGTGCCTTTTGGCGACGGCTATGCAGGGGTTTTCCGCTGCGACAACAAAGCAGTACAAATGAACATTTTTGCTGGCTTCAGTAAAGATGCTATTCACTGGGAAATCAACCACGAACCTATCGTGATGAAAGGTGGTAATACTGATTTCCTTCATTCTGAGTATAAGTACGACCCTCGCGTAACGTTTATCGAAGACCGCTATTGGGTAACTTGGTGTAATGGCTATTGTGGCCCTACTATCGGGATTGCTTATACTTTTGATTTCAAAGAGTTTTTCCAATGCGAGAATGCCTTTTTGCCTTTCAACCGCAATGGGGTACTTTTTCCTGAGAAAATCAACGGTAAATACGCAATGCTTAGCCGCCCAAGTGATAACGGACATACTCCTTTCGGTGATATTTTCATCAGCTATAGCCCCGATATGAAATACTGGGGTGAACACCGCTGTGTGATGAAAGTAACACCTTTTATAGATAGCGCTTGGCAATGTACCAAAATAGGAGCAGGAGCTGTGCCTATCAAAACAAAAGATGGTTGGCTATTGTTCTATCACGGGGTGATCAACACTTGCAACGGTTTCCGCTACTCTATGGGAGCTGCATTGTTAGACCTCAACAATCCAAGCAAGGTAATCGCTCGTACACAGCCTTACCTCTTGGCGCCTGCCACTCTCTACGAAACTACCGGCGATGTGCCTAATGTAGTATTTCCTTGCGCTGCCTTGCATTCTATCGAAGAAGACAAAGTAGCAGTATACTACGGTGCTGCCGATACAGTAGTGGGCGTTGCTTTCGGACGTATTTCCGAAATCGTAAAATTCACTAAAGAAAATTCTTTATAAGTTATCAGGTGTTAGGGGTCAGGGGGCAGGTATCAAAATCCTACCCTGAAACCTAACACCTATTCCCTGAAACCTGAAACAAAATGCCTTTAGCTTTATTTAATTCTATCACTTCGTGGTTTTTAAAACGTCGCATCGACCAAATACAAGAGTTTGTACTCGACCCTCATAGGGTACAAGAACGCGTGCTTTTAGAACTAATCAGCAATGCCAAAGATACTGAACTCGGCAAGCAATACAACTTCGCCGAAGTGAAAAACTACCAGCAATTTGTGCGTGAAACGCCTCTCACTACCTACGAGGACTTTGAGCCTTATGTTGAAAGAGCTCGGCGCGGTGAACGCAATGTGTTTTGGCATACACCCATCAAGTGGTTTGCTAAGAGCAGCGGGACTACCAATGCCAAAAGCAAATTTATACCCGTGAGTGAGGAGGCTCTGCAATTGTGTCATTATAAATCAGGGAAAGATATGCTTTGCTTATACCTGAACAACAACGAGGATTCGAACCTTTTCAAAGGAAAGAGTTTGCGACTTGGGGGTAGCAAGCAATTATACGAACAAAACGGTACCTATTTTGGCGATTTATCGGCAATTTTAATTGAAAACTTGCCTTTTTGGGCAGAATGGAGTTGTACTCCCAGCAACAAAGTGTCGCTGATGAGTGAATGGGAGAGCAAACTACAGGCAATTGTAAAAGAAGTAAAAACCGAAAATGTAACTAGCATTGCAGGAGTCCCCTCGTGGATGCTCGTATTGCTGAACCGCATTTTAGAAGATACCCAAAAACAACACCTATTAGAATTGTGGGAAAACTTAGAAGTATATTTCCACGGTGGAGTGAGTTTCATTCCTTATCGCGAACAATATAAAAATATTATCCCCTCGGATACTTTCCGCTATTACGAAATATACAACGCTTCCGAAGGCTTTTTTGCTATTCAAGACCGCAACAATTCCGACGAGATGCTGCTAATGCTCGACTATGGTATTTTCTATGAATTTATCCCGATGGAAACCTTTGGCACTGCCCAACAAAAAGCTATTCCGCTGAGTGAAGTGGAGATAGGCAAAAACTACGCAATGGTGATTAGCACCAATGCAGGCTTGTGGCGGTATATTATAGGTGATACCGTACGATTTACCTCAGTAGCACCTTATCGCATCAAGATTACGGGGCGCACCAAACACTTTATCAATGTTTTTGGCGAAGAGCTCATTATAGAGAATGCTGAGCGCGCTTTAGAAAAAGCCTGCGAACAAACCAATAGTCATTTGATAGATTACACCGTAGCGCCTATCTTTATGCAGGACAAGCTAAAAGGCGGACACGAGTGGGTGATAGAATTTGAGTCGGCGCCAGAGAGTTTAGAGCAATTCACCGAGATATTAGACCTCGAACTCCAGAAACTCAACTCCGATTACGAAGCCAAGCGTTACAACAATATGACCCTCAACAAGCCCAAAGTACACAGCGCACGCGCGGGACTTTTCCACGATTGGCTCAAGCATAAAGACAAACTCGGCGGGCAAAACAAAGTCCCCCGACTTTCTAACAGTAGAGAATACGTAGAAGAATTGCTAAAATTGCGTGATTTACGATAAATCACGCAATTTTAGTTTCTAAAAGACTGAAAAACAAAGGTGATTTGATATAACTCTGTTTCTTCTTATTAACGGGAATAACTTCTAAAAATCCCATATCTACCAATTGTTTAAGATCAGTGCGAGCTGTGTAGTTCGAGATGAGAAAGCGATTTTCAATTTCTTTGATAGAAAGCACACGATCAGGATCATCGTAAATGATTTTGATAATTTGCGCCATACGATCGTTTACTCCAGGAATTTTCATAAATTGTGAAGCTTGAAATATCTCTTTTTGCTTTCTTTTAATATAAGTTTTTAAGGCTTCAAAAGCTTTTTCCATAGCCCTCAATTGGTAAGTGATGAAATAGCTGAGGTCGTTGTCATCAGCTTCAGTATGTAGGTAGGCTTTTTCGTATTGCTTTTTTGTTTCTTTTATAATACGTGAGATGGAGAGATATTCAGTAAGCCAATAGCCCGATTTGAGCATATACCAATAAAATACAGCGCGAGCAGTACGCCCATTGCCATCGGTGAAAGGGTGAATAAAACCTATCATAAAGTGCAGTACACAGGCTTTGACCAGAGGGTGAATAAAAGGAGTACTATTATTATTGAAAAAAGAGCAAAGTTCCTTGATAAGCTGTGGTATTTCACGAGCATCAGGAGGGGTGTGCACTACTTCGCTATTAGTAAAATCAACTACATAAATATTATTATGGGTGCGAAAAGCGCCTTCTTCTTCAGGTAAATCGAGGGTCTTATGAGCGATGAGTTGGTGGATATGCAACAAGTTTTCAGCTGAAAGCGGTTCGTCCTTATGTTGCACAATGTACTGCATCGTATGGTAGTTATTCACAATCATCTGCTCCGATTTGCTTTTAGGCTTTATCCCTTTTTGAATCATCTCTTTAGCCTTTTTACGCGTGGTATTAGCGCCCTCTATTTGGCTACTGGCTATTGACTCTTCCATAATAGAACTCACCATAAATTTATGTGTATCTACCTCGGCAATCTCCATATTGCTGGTGAGGGTACCCCCAATGTGCATATCAAAGTTATGGAGAGCTTGCTGGATATAATCGGTGAGTACATAGCTAAAATGGTAATTGCCAAATTGCAATGTACGCTGGTTTAGCAAGCGGTAAAGTTTTACAGCCTGCCACAATTGTTCAGGGGTCGCACTTTTAGTTTTTTTATATTTAAGTTCTGACCAATACAGATATTCATCTTGTATTTTCTGCAAGATACCCTCTTCTAACAGAGGTTTTATAAGGGAAAAAAGAGCCGATTGAGGGACAAAAGGAGGAGGGCTTTCTATCATTGGTTTTATGTGTTTAGAGGGCAAAGATAGCAAAAATTGCGTGATTTATGATAAATCACGCAATTTTTGCTTCGGGCTTCTGCCGAATTTCTTCTTAAAGGCAGTAGAGAAATGCGATACATACTCATAGCCACAAGCAAATGCTATCTCACTGATGTTCTTATCACTGTGGAGAAGTAGTTGCTGTGCTAACTCCATTTTATAATCGTATAAATAGCCGAAAACAGTAGTGCCAAATACTTCTTTAAAACCGTAGCATAATTTCTTTTCATTAGTACCTACAGCACGCGCTAACTCAGTTATAGTGGGTGTAGTGTTTAACTGAGCTGTAAGGAGATCGCGCACTTCGTACATCTTCTGTATATCGGTTGGGGTTTTACAATATTGGTGAGGTTGCGACTGTTGTTGCTCGTATTGTTGGAGTTGTAAAAGGAGAAGTTCCTGCACTTTCAGGTCGGTATAGGGGCCGGCAGCCTTGCCCAAGAGGGTTGCGTGTTGCAACTGACAAAGTGCTGTTTGTATCGCAAAGGTGGTAGGCAGAGAGTGGTCGGGAGAGAGGATAAAATTACCCCCACGCTCATAACGCTCGTACCAACTCATAAAGGTTTCGGGGTACTGAGTAGCCATCTGCGCAAACTGCTCGGCACTAATGGCTAAGGTAATGACCTCTATAGTATCGCCTTTATGCAAAAAGTCTTTGCCTGTGCATTCTTCACGTCCGAAAAAGATATTGTGCGTTCCTGCCTTGGCAGTGGAAATAGATTTATCTACCTCTATCTGAATGTCTTTGTGGGTTTGGGTTACAAAATACAGGCGCAAAGAAGGGATGTCCATACGCCCTTCGAAAGTAGCCTCTTGTTTTACTTGCGCTTGCCAACGATGATAAGTATAATGCCCTAAGGTTTGTTGTTCTAACTGAAAATGAGCTATTTGCTCGCTTACCCCTTCGTAATAAGTAAGTATTTCTTCTTCATTGGTTACCAACGGTAATGTTACTTCATTTATCATAGCTATTCAGATATAAAACTTTGCTAAGGATATTAAACAATTGTACTTCTTTTTTACTGTACTTTTGCCTCTGAAATTCATTTGTTTAGAACAAAAGTAAATAATATATCGCAAACTACCAAATTTTAGGGGTTAGGATTTAGGGGATAGGGGATAGAAAAATAAGGATTAGAAGTTGATAGTTAGTGATTTAATGGATAAAAACCAATATTTATGTTATACAAAACTTTTCTTTTATTACTGCTCACTACTTCCTTTTTATGGGCTCAAAATACTGCTGAACTTTCGGGTAAAATTACCGATAAAGCCACCCAAAAACCACTTATAGGCGCCGATATCTACCTCAAAGAATTGAAGAAAGGCACTAATGCCGATGCACAAGGTAACTATCATCTAAAAGGCATCCCCGAAGGCAATTACACTATTATAGGTAGCTATCTCGGTTACCAAACGTTTAGCAAAAAAATCTATCTAAAAGGGCAAGAGCGCTTGGATATCGGCCTTAAAGAGCAAGCCGAGGAAATAAGCGGGGTAACCGTTTCGGGCAAGAGCATCGCTCACCAAAAGAAAGAAGAGAGTATGCCTGTAACGGTGATTGATATGAGCAATATGCGAGGCACAGTGAGCAATGTGCAGGACATTCTCGCCAAAACCGTGGGGGTAACCTTGCGCACCTCTGGAGGTGTGGGAAGCAGTTCGCGCATTTCGGTACGCGGCTTGGAAGGCAAGCGCATTGGCTTTTTTATCGATGAATTGCCAATGAGCGAACAAACCGATTATTTAGATATTAACGATATTCCTATTGATATGATAGACCGCATCGAGATTTACAAAGGCGTTGTTCCTGCTCGCTTTGGAGGGTCGTCTTTGGGTGGGGCTATCAATATTGTAATTCGCGAATACCCCGATAAATATGCCGACCTCAGCTATGGTTACGAGAGCTTCAACACTCACAAGGCGCAAGGGGTCTTCAAACGCAACCTGAAAGCACGCGGACTCGTTTTTGGTATCGGTGGGGGCTATACCACTTCCGATAATAACTATACTTTCGATTCGCCCTATCGCGAGGGTTTGCGTATCACCCGCAACCACGATAAATACCACAAATACATCGTTGGAGGGAGCTTTAAAGCTAAAAAATGGTGGTTTGACGAGGTGGAGTTAGAGCCCGTAGTGGTGAAGACTTACAAAGAAGTACAAGGTATAGAGTACGATATTCGCGAGGCATATAGTGAGAGCCTTATGGCGGGCTTGGCTAACAAACTCAAGAAAGACAATTTCCTTACCGAAGGACTCAACTTTGATATGTTCAACGGATTGGTACTCACCAAAATGAACTTTATCGATAAAGCTACCCGCCGCTATGAATGGGACGGCACCTCCTACCCTACCCCATCGCGTTACGGAGGCGAGGTAGGCTACAACTTCCCTTCAGATTCCGATGACCAAAAACTATCGTTTATCAATAAAACCAACTTGGAGTATATCATCAATGAGCGTCATTCGTTCAACTTCAACAGTGTATTTTCTATAGCCAAAGGAACGCCAAAGGATGAACTCAAAACTCTCAGTTTAGGCAAACAAGTAAATTTCGATTCGCGTATGCACAGCTGGGTGAGCGGACTTACTTACGACTTGCGGTCACTTAACGATATATTTCTCAACTCGCTTACTGTACGCTACTACCAATACACTATGCACACTCAAATGGCACCATTATTTGTGCCTGGTAAGTACGATGTTGATTTAGAAAAGAACAATTGGGGGGTAAACAACGCTTTGCGCTACCGCTTTTTGCCTTCGCTAATGGGAAAACTCTCAGCAGGTTATGAAGTGCGTATCCCCTCAGAAAGTGAGCTTTTGGGCGACGGTATCGGTGTAGTGCCCAGTGCCGACCTCCTACCCGAACGCAATGCTAGTGCAAACCTCGGTTTATTGTTCGACCTCACGGGCAAACACCCTACCAATGCACAAATAGAAATGAACTTCTTCTATATGTATTTGCAGGATATGATACGCTACACCGCCGGACTTATAGGCGCACAATATCAGAATTTTGGCGAGATGCGCACCCTTGGGGTAGAGTTTGAAGCTAAAGCCGATGTACTCCCCTCACTCTATGCCTACGTGAATACTACTTACCAAGACTTGCGCGACACCCGCGACTACGAGCCCGCCAGTACCGTGCCCAACCCCACTAAAAACAAGCGTATGCCTAACATCCCTTACCTAATGGCAAACGCCGGAATGGAATTTCACCGCGAAAATCTCTTTGGAGGTAGCGGTCAGAACACCCGACTTTTTGCCGATGTGGCTTTTGTAGAAGAATATTTCTATGATTTTGAATTGACCCAATTACAAAAACGCCGCATCCCACGAAGCACCACTATTGACATAGGCTTTGAACACAGCTTTTTGAATAACAAACTCTTTATATCGGGCAAATTGCGCAATGTAACGAACGAAAAGACCTTGTCGGAATTTAACCGTCCACTCCCTGGTATCAACGGAGGAGTGAAGATTAGAATGATATTTTAGATTATGAATAAAATCCCTGAAACAATGCTCATAACCCTATGGGCAAAAGCAACTGAAAACCAACAGCGCAATCCTTTGTTGCGCGATGAAAAAGCTGCTGAGATTATTAGCAAAATAGACTATGATTTCAGCAAGTTTAAGAAAGCTAAATTCTCTCAAGCAGGGGTATGCGTGCGCGCGAGCCTGATTGATGAAGAGACACGCAAATTTATCACCGCTCACCCCAATGCGGTAGTCATACAACTCGGTGCAGGACTCGATGCCCGCTATGAGCGTTTGGGTTGCCCCGAAGTTACCCATTGGTACGACCTCGACCTACCCGAAGTGATGCAATTACGCCGTCAGTTTTTTGAAGAGACGGAACAGAGGAGTTTTTTGGAAATGTCACTTTTTGATAGAGAATGGATACCTATTGTAAAAGCACATCACAAACCCTTGCTCATTATCGTGGAGGGAGTGCTGATGTATTTCAGCCAGAGAGAAGTAAAAGATTTTATGATTGACCTCTGTGATGAAATAGACGAAGCTACCTTTTTGTTTGATATGCTCGCCTACGCCTTAGTGGGGCACGCCAAAAAACACGATACACTCGGCGCGATGGACAAAGACCAGCGTCCTGAATTTAAGTGGAGTGAAAAAGAAAGTGCTACGATGGAAAGTTGGCATCCCAAAATCCATTTGGCTAAAGAATACTATATGAGTGAGTATGACCAAGGTCGTTATCCTTTTATATTCAGAATGCTTTATAAAATTCCTTATTTTTATAAACGATTCAACCAGAGGGTAGTTAATTTGTCAATTTGCCAATGAGGTACGAGCCGTACAGGCAATTTGGTGCGTTGCAAACTTTATCGTCAAAGCGCTTAGACTAAAGACTAACAAAACTATGATACAAAATCTCAAATATATTACAACTTTTCATCCTAAGCAGATTCTCAAAAGTGTGTTGTGGGAAATTGTGCACAGCGGTTTTATCACAGCACCGTCGGGTATTTTGCTCATTATTGTATGGGAACTTTTCAAAGAACAACCTAACACTTCTCTCATCTGGTTGATGGTAGGGCTGATGTGCCTCTTGCTCTGTTTGCAGTTCTTTGTTGCCTCGCGCACTTTGGTCTCTTCTAATCTCTACGTATACGACATCGCTAAAGAATTGCGTATAAAGTTGGGCAATCACTTGCAAAAGCTCTCTTTGGGTTTCTTCAAAAAGCGTGACCCTGGAGAGATTGGCTCAGTAATTATGCAAGATGTTGCCTCGTTCGAACATATTTTTAGTCACAGTTTTGGCAATCTGGCGGCTGCCCTTTTTGGTACCGTAATGCTATCGAGCTTCTTGTTTTATTGCGATTGGCGACTCACCCTCTGTTTATTAGCTGCCTTACCGCTTATCATTCCTTTTTTAAAGCTCGGCACTTTTATCGTCGATAAATGGGGGTTGAGCAGAGCACAAGTGAAAGCCCGCAACGAGGTGTCGGCTAAGTTCTTAGAATATGTACAAGGTATCCGACATTTAAAATCCTATGGACTTACGGGCGACAATTATAGCACTCTCGAAAAAGCCTACGCCGACCTCCGCCAAAAGAGTATCCGTTTAGAGGCCATCCCAGGTCCTACGGTTACACTTTCGTTTATAGTGCTCGAAATTGCTTTTATACTGATGCTCGCCTTGGGCTTGTACTACCTCACACACGGAGAGATTACTGTACCTATACTAATGGTATTCCTCATTTTGGGGTATAATCTCTATAGTCCTATCAAAGTAGTATTGGTGGACTATTTGATGATTCGCTATATGAACGAGAGCCTCAGTAGGGTGATTGAAGTATTGCAAGAACCTACTATGGAAACTGATAAAAACGAGTTCCCTACCCATTTCGATATTACTTTCCACGATGTGAGTTTCGCTTATCTACCGGATAAAACGACTCTCAGTCAGCTGAATTTCACAGTGCCTGAGCACAATATGGTAGCTTTGGTAGGGCATTCAGGTTCGGGTAAAACCACTATTGCCTCACTCATCGCCCGCTTTTGGGATGTAACCAAAGGCAGTATCACCATCGGAGGAGTAGATATACGCCATATTCCGCAAGAACGTTTCTACGGACTTATCAGCGAGGTTTTTCAAGAGGTATACCTCTTTGATGATACTATTTACAACAACATCAAAATAGGCAATCCACACGCTACCGAAGCTGAGGTTATAGCCGCTGCCGAGCGTGCCCAAGTACTGTCGTTTGCGTGGGAACTGCCTCAAGGAATGCACACCGCCGTCGGTGAAGGGGGCAACCGACTCTCAGGAGGTGAGAAACAACGCATCAGTATTGCTCGTGCTTTGCTGAAAAACGCGCCCATCATCTTATTAGACGAAGCCACCGCCAGCCTCGACCCCGAAAACGAAATATTTATTCAGCAGGCTATTCAAGAGCTTGTAAAAGATAAAACCGTGGTGGTGATTGCCCACAAGCTATCCACTATCAAAAATGCTGATAAGATACTCGTGTTAGAAAATGGCAAAATCTCCGAAGCTGGTACGCATAGCGAACTCTTAGCACAAAAAGGTATTTACCAGCGCCTTTGGACACTCCAACAGCAATCTGGAGGATGGAAATTGCCAAATTAGCAAATATGAAAATTAGCTTATTATGAAACGATTACTCCAAATAGCAGGACAACGCAAGACTTTACTCTTAGCCTCTTGCACCTTAGCCGTCATACACAGCGTGCTGAGCCTTGTACCTTATGCCTTAGTGTTTTACATTATTAAAGAACTCACCCAATCACAACCTAATTTCACCACTATCCAACAGTATGTGGTATATGCTATAGTGATGGTAATAGTGAGTATGGTAGCCTTTTTGCTTTCGGGTATTCTCTCGCATATCGCCGCTTTCAATATTCTCTATGGCTTGCGCAAAACTATTACTGAGAAAGTAGGTATCTTGCCTATGGGTTATCTTTCACACCGCAATTCGGGAGCTTTCAAGAAAATAATTTCAGACGATGTAGAACGTATCGAAACCTTTGTAGCTCACCAAATCCCCGATTTTGTAAAAGCCGTTGCCTTGCCTCTGCTCACCTTGGGCTATCTGTTTAGTGAAGACTGGCGGTTAGCACTCATCAGCTGTTTGCCGCTACTCGTATTGGTGGTGATAATGCCCCTGATGTTTGGCAGTAAAAACCAAAATCTCACCCAAAAATACCACCATTCACTCGAAGAGATGAGTGCAGGCATTGTGGAATATGTACGCGCTATGCCGGTGATGAAAATCTTCCAGCAATCAGCTGAAACTTTTGATAAGTACGGCAAAAAAGTGCTCACCTTTCATCGTTTTGTAAGCGACTGGATACGCCATAGTTCACCCCCTTTTGCTATCTTTATGAGCTTTGCCAGCAATGCGATGTTGCCCGTTTTAGCATTGGGTTTATACCTCTATTTTCACAATGGGCTCACCCTCGCCACCCTGCTCTTTTTCCTAATTCTGGGCACGGGTTATATGCGCCCCGTGTTTGCGATGAGCAATATGGCAATGCAACTACAACTCATCGAGCAAGGCGTACAGCAAATAGACAAAATACTCGAAGCTCCCGTCCTACCCGAAACACACACTCCACAAGAGCCCTCTCATTACGATATTCATTTCGATAAAGTATCGTTTGCCTACGACGGCGAACATTACGTACTCAACGACATCAACTTTATTGCCAAAGAAGGCTCTATTACTGCTTTGGTAGGTCCTTCAGGTGCTGGCAAGAGCACGGTGGGGCAATTGTTGTCGCGTTTTTGGGATGTACAAGAAGGAAACATCAGCATTGGTGGGGTAGATATTCGTCAGTTATCTACTGAAAAGCTGATGCAGATGGTCTCTTTTGTATTTCAAGACAGCTTTATGTTTGCTCAAACAATGTACGAGAATATCCGTATGGGGATGAACAAAACCAAAGAAGAAGTGATTGCTGCTGCCCAAGCCGCTCAAATACACGACTTTATTATGAGCTTTCCCAAGGGCTACGACACTCTTTTCGGGCAACAAGGTGTACACCTCAGCGGAGGTGAACAACAGCGTTTTCAGTTGGCACGTGCTATCTTGAAAAATGCTCCTATTCTCGTTTTAGACGAAGCCACCGCCTTTGCCGACCCCGAGAACGAATACAAAATACAACAGGCATTTAGTGAGCTTATCAAGGGAAAAACCGTGCTTGTTATCGCTCACCGCCTTTCCACCATCACCACTGCCGACCAGATTATCGTTTTTGAAAAAGGTGAAATCAACGCCATAGGTACTCATAACGAGCTCTTGCAAAGTAGTGAACTCTACCAACGAATGTGGAACGCCCACAACAGAGCTAAAGAATGGAATATCTAACTAATAAATTAACCTATAAATATACATTACAATGAAAAAAGTAATCTTAACCCTCAGCAGCCTCGCTCTGCTCATTGTGTCTTGCAAAAAAGACGACACCCCTACCCCTACTCCTTCTAATGAAGGCAGTGGAAAGTATTTGGTGAAAACTACCTTTAAAAACCCCGACGGTAAAAGTGGTAGTTCTTACTTACAACTTACTAATGACCTCAATACCACTACTGCTTTAAACAACAAACAAGCTATACAAGTACCCTATATGTCGAGTGTAATGATATATGGCAATGAGGTATATTCATTAGATGCTATTGATGGTAGTTATGGTGTGAGAAAATTTATTTACAACCCTACTACCCAAAAACTTACCGAAAGTAAAAAATTCGATACCCCTGCACACTCTATGCCCTGCAACTTGATAAAGGTGAGCGATACCAAAGCCTATTTGCCTTTATACAACGTACCAAAGGTATTGATTATCAACCCACAAACAATGCAGAAAACAGGTGAAATAGACATTCAAAGGTACGCCCACAGCGACAGCAGTCCGGATGCAGGCTACGGAATAATACGCGATGGGTATTTCTACCTACCCCTATTGCAATTAGGACCTGACTATGCTCCTTATGCCGACCATCTCCAAAGTGATGTACTCATCATCAATGTACAAACTGATAAGGTAGAAAAGGTAATATCAGAAACCACTACTCACTTGGCTATGCCTTCTCAACCCTCGTATAAAACTTGTATTTTCACTACTGAAAACAAAGATATATACATAATGTGTGCAGGTTATTTTGGTTTTAATCCTGCCAATAAACATTCAGGATTAGTATGCATTCCTAAAAGTGCTACTATATCGGCTACGGAGTTTGACAGCAGTAAGAGTTGGGATATATCCAACACTACTATTGAGGGTACTACCTATAAACCTGCGACTATCTATAGTGTGGAATACTTAGGTAATGGCAAAGCGGTAGGTTTTGTAGGCGCTGCTGAACTGAATGTAAAAGACCCTTTCACCGATAAGAATGGTATTGCCGTATTGATAGACCTCAATGCTAAAACTATCAAGAAGATTGACGGTATCCCTTATACCGATAGCCATAGTGTGTTTATCGGTAGAAACAACAACGAAGTGATTTTTGGTGTATCGGGTACAGACAAAAGAGGTTTGTTTAGCTACAACCCTGCTACCGGTATTAGCAAGCAAGTGCTGAATACAGAAGGGGGTGCAGACTTCTTCTACGCATTTTAGTGCGAGCCGCACAGCCAATTTGATGCGAGCCGCACAGGCTTTATAGCGTTGCAAAAATCGAAAATTAATCAAAAAAATAAACTACAATGAAAAAAGTAATCTTAACTTTCTGCAGTCTTGCACTGCTTAGTGTGTCTTGCAAAAAAGATGACAACACTAAACCAGCTCCTGTACCTCCCAGCACGGTAGAGTACAACGGTAATTTCTTATTAGAAACCTCGGTGAAAAATCCCGATGGGATGAGTGGTAGTTCTTACCTTCAAATCATCCATAAAATGGCAGGAGGTATCGCTGTTGATAACTCTAAAGCTGAACAAATAGAGTTTGGTTCTTCGGTACAAGTAGAAGGCAATGATGTGTACCTTTTCGACACTATGAAAGGCGTAGGTGGTATCACTCAATATACTTATGACCCTGCTACTCAAAAACTTACTAAAGGAGCTACTCTTGCAGGAATTTCTAACTCAATGGTAGGTCACCTTGAGAAAGTAAGCGCTATTAAAGCCTACGTGCCTATGTATACCCAAGGCGTTGTGTGGATTATCAACCCACAAACAATGCAAAAAACAGGAGAAATCAATCTCGCCCAATACGCTCACGGCGACAGCAGTCCTGAGCCTGCTATGGGTATCCTCCGCGATGGCAAATACTATCTATGTCTCAACCAAATCAACCCAGGAGCAGGTTGGCAACCTTACGCCGACTACCAACAGTGTGATGTGGCTATCATCAACCCTCAAACTGATGTAGTAGAAAAAGTAGTCTCCGAAACCACTACCAAACTCACCTTCCCTACCCGCCCAATGGCGCAATGCAAGGGAATGCTCTTCACCAATGAAGCAGGTGATATTTATATGGCTACCGCAGGCTATTTTGGATATTCTAAGGACAATACCAAATGCGGTTTCCTCTGTATTCCCAAAGGCAGTACCGAGTTTGATAGCAGCAAATCGTGGGACATCTCCACTACCACTATTGCAGGCACTACCTACAAGCCTGCCAGCGTGTATAACTGCCAATATATAGGCAATGGTAAAGCTGTAGCTTATGTGGGTATCGTGGAACTCGGTGGCGCAAACCCCTATACTGCTAAAAACGCTATGGCAGTACTTATAAATCTCAACAACAAATCTATCAGCCAGATAAGGGGCGTTCCGCTTACTGACGGACATAGTATTCTCATCACCAAACTGAAAAACAGAGTGCTATTTGGTGCTTTTGGCACTGATAAACGCGGACTCTTCGATTTCAACCCAGCTACCGAAACTGTAGAGCAAATCCTCTCTACTACTGGCAACCCTGCCTTTTTTCACGCATTTTAAATGAAAGAAGAGCCCGTTAGCGAAGTTACTAACGGGCTCTTCTTTTATAAACAAGCATTTTTATGCCTCCTCTTTCAAGGATTGCCAGCAATTGCTTTATTATTTAATATTCGCTTGAAAAGCTGCTTCTGTAATTCTCTTATAAACTTCTACAGTTTTTCTATTCTGCCAATTCTCCAAAGTATTAGTAGTAATAGTAAGTTGGTCGTTAGTTATTTCAAAAGTAGGCATTGCCCTCTCTTTTCCGTCATTTATCATAAAACTATTATTCCCTAATAAGGTATATGCCTTAGCTTCTACATTTCCATAACTACATTGCTGATTGTTATAAGCAAAGTTATACTCACGAAGTTTGTCGCGACCAAAAACCAACATCGAGCGTTGGGTACATTCATCTAAGGTAGTTGCTACTCCATTCACTGTTTTAGACACTATTTGCCAATACCCTACCAAAGGATTGTTTTGAGAAGGTTTATATTCCATTTTATTAATTTCCTCCAATTCACTTTGAGTAAGTTTTCTAAATACAGCTACCCCTTCATTATTGTTTTTATCTCTATATTTCAAGGTAAGTTTATTCCCGCTAATAGAAAAAGTATAGATATCTTCTCCTTTTTTTAGTGTGTTACCCGATACAGTATAGTTAGTAGGAGTATTTTTTTCAAATGTACAGTTACCAGTATTATCGGTATCAAAATCATACGTTTGTTGCTGTGTGCCATTGTATATTCGCACCTCTTTGGCATCACAGGCAGGTAATGGTATTTCTTTTCCATTAACTGATATCGATTCTAATTGCCACGCTCCAATAAGTGCTTGGGGGTCGTTAGTGCTATCATCGTCCTTGCTACCACAAGACGAAACCATTGTTGCAAGTGCTATAAAAGCACCTAATAAAATTTTTCTCATTGTGTTTATTTTTTTTTGTTTAAAGCGCAAAGATAGTAAAAAAAAAACAACAATACCAATCAAGAGTGAATAAATAATTTATAACTTACAAATGAACAAATCATCCATTTGCCTAATTGATAAATTATTCTTACTTTTGTACCCTAACTTAATTATCACTCAATAATGAAGAAATTTTTTATAAGCCTAATAGCAGGTATTGCTTTAGTAAGTTGTAGCAAAAACGACGACAATAAAAAAGAAAATCCCCAAGAAAGTAATATCCTCCGCAAAATGACCACAAGAGATGCTGAAGGAAACAGCTCAGTAGCTTTATATACAGTAGAAAACGGAAGACTCACTGCCATAACCCATCAAAAATATAGCAAAAACGGCACCCAAAATGGTACTCCCGAGGTAAGTACTTTCTACTATGATAGCCATAATCGTATCATTAAAGCTGTAACTATAGGCTCTGAGGGGGGAGTTGATGATAAAACCGATAAATACAGCTATGACGATCAGGGAAACCTCGTTACATACGAAAAAATATTTACTGATAGTCACAGGTCTAAAGAGTTTTACGAATACAGCTATACAGGCAAACAACTCACCAAAATATTTCAAAAAACCTACATAAAAGGAAGTATAAATGGGGTACCCCACACCAGAATAGATTGTTATGAAGAGACTTTCACTTATAGTAATGGAGGTAATACCATAGTACAACACAATAAAGGTTTTGAAATAGATGCTCAAGGGGCTGTGATAAGTAGAACTGTCTACGAAGCTAACACTATTACCTATACACTTTCCAACGGCAATGTTGTAAAAACAGATAATAAAGATTCCGATGGTCGTTTGCATTACGTAGTAGAAAGCACTTACGACACTAAAAACAATCCTTTACAACATTTTGTTAGTATGTTAGCCCTATACCCTGAAGTATTTAGTGAAAAAGCAAAGAACAATATCACTAAAATGACCACTACCATAAATGATAATGGTAAGACTAAAGTAACTACTGTTCGCTCTGAGTACAACTACAATGCATCGGGCTATCCTATCAGTGCTAAAGTGTACACTAAAAATGATAATGAGGCAGAAAAAGAATCAACAATAGTATATGAATACTAAGTGCATAGTTACAAATAAAACAAAAAGACTGCTAAAAAGCAGTCTTTTTTTATTTTTTACTATTTTGTTTGCCTAAATAATGGTCGAGGGCAACGGTCATCGAGGGGCTTTCGGGTGAAGGCGCTTTGATATCGATGATAAGGCCTGCTTCTTCAGCAGCTTTAAGGGTTGCATCGCCATAAACGGCTATTTTAGTTTTCTTTTGTGAGAAATCGGGGAAACTCTTAAAAAGGGCTTCTATACCTGCAGGTGAAAAGAAAGTGAGTATATCGTACTTATTTTCTTTCAGTGCCGAAATATCACAGTATACTGTGCGGTAAAACACCACGCGTTCCCATTTGATTTTGATTTCGTCTAAGGCTGCAAAAGCCTCTGGTTTGGGTACATCCGAGCCTGGGAAGAGAAATTTCTCATCTTTGTATTTTTTGAGGATAGGCAAAAGATCGGCGAACTCTTTTTTACCTACATATATTTTGCGCTTGCGATAGGTGATGTACTTTTGCAGGTAGTAAGCGATGGCTTCCGATTGGCAAAAGTACTTCATTGTAATAGGCACTTTAAAGCGCATTTCTTCAGCTATGCGAAAATAATGGTCTACTGATTTCCGGCTGGTGAGAATAACGGCTGTAAAATTAGTAAGGTCAATCTTCTGCATTCTAATGTCCTTAGCGGTCATCCCTTCTACTTTGATAAAAGGCACAAAATCTACTTTCACATTGTGGTTTTGCATGATTTGTGCATACGGAGAGTTCTCAGCCTTTGGTTCTGGTTGCGAAACTAATATCGATTTTACCTTCATAAATGTTATTTCTTCACACTTCCTAAAAATACCTTGTTCCGTAAACGAGAAAGATATAGGGTGCTATTTCAAGGGTGCAAAGATACAAAATAAAATAGAATAAGTACGGTTTTATTTCTTTTTGATTGGATTTTATGATTTTAAGCCAACTTAATATATTGATAATCAGTAGTATCATCAACAATACTAAAAGAAGTAAAAACAAGTGTTTTTCGCTTGTAAAAGGTAGATAAACACCAAAAAAAAGGACGATTACCATCACAATTGCAGCATACGACGAGTAGGCTACCCTGCTAAAAATGTAGTCTCTACTAAAATCGGAAAGATCGAAAAGACTACTTATCCACCGCTGAAGGAGGAGTTTTACAATAAGGAATACAAATATGAAAAGCACTATTTCTAAGAACATAAACTTCTCGGCATAAAGTGTTGTTATTCCATAGTGTTTCAGGCATACGTATACAAAAAGCGCTAAACACAAACATTGTGTGAGGTAGAGTACTACCGTAAAGAGATGAAGTTTGCGTTCCTTTTTGCCATAGATAATAATGTACTTATTGTTGAACAACAATCGTTGATAGTCGGTAAAATGTTTAGGATAGAACACGCGCAGGAAGGCTACCAACCCAAAAATGAGCAGGAAGGCAGGGAATATCCAAGTGAGATAGGTGCGATGTATGAGCAGTGCGTCCAAAATTACTAAATGGGTTATTTAATGAGTTCTTCTTTGAGTTCTTCTTTAGGTTGTGTTTCTGTTTTGAGCTCGTTGTTAGAGGAGTTCATCGCTTTGCTGAGGCTGTCGCGTTGCAACTGGATTCTCTTTTCTACTTTCTTTACAATGGTATCGTATTCTTTAGGAAAAGAAGCGTAGTACACCATATTTTGTGCCAGCGAAAGACTGTCGATTGCGTATTTTTTGTAGATGAACTGTTGTGGGTTGAACTGCAACGAGTCTAATTTTTGGGCTTGTGAAACTTTCATCGATTCTAATACTGCCAAATCGTAAAGCAAGTTTTCCATTTGTTTTTCGTCTAAAAACTTATCGGGTTTTGGCACGATGTTCTTTTTGCAGGCTGTTACTGTGAGCAGTAAAGCGAATATATAAATAATTTTCTTCATAGTTTGTTTTATTATCTGTTGAAAGTGATGCGTTGCCCCTGAGGGGTAGCTATTACCTTACCATTGTGATACACCTGTTTGCCGTTTACGAAAGTGCTCACTACAGCCGAGTGAAATTGTTGTCCTTCCAGCGGACTCCAGCCACATTTATACAGCAGGTTGTTTTTCTGTACTGTCCATTGGGTATCCATATCCACTAACACAAGGTCGGCGAAATAACCTTCACGCAAGAACCCGCGGTCTTTTACCTGAAAAAGAATAGCGGGATTATGACACATTTTTTCTACTATTTTTTTGATAGAAATGCTACCTTTATGAGCTTTCTCGAGCATTGCCACGAGCGAGTGCTGTACCAAAGGTGCCCCTGAGGGGATATTAGTATAGCCTTTGCGTTGTTTTTCTTCCAACGTGTGCGGTGCGTGATCAGTAGCAATCACATCCAGACGGTCGTCTAAGAGGGCTTGCCACAACGCAGTACGGTCATCAGCCGTTTTTACTGCCGGATTCCATTTGATGAAAGCCCCGCGAGTAGTATAATCATCTTCCGAAAACCACAAGTGATGCACGCATACCTCAGCAGTGATTTTCTTATCTTTTAGCGGCATATCATTGCGGAAGAGGTCGGTTTCGGCAGCCGTAGAGAGGTGGAACACGTGCAGACGCGCGCCGGTTTTTTCAGCCAAAGCAATGGCGCGTGAAGAGGACAGATAGCAAGCCTCAGCACTTCGGATATGAGGGTGCAGGTCTATAGGGATATCCTCGCCATACAAGGCTTGATAGTGGGCTAAATTCTTGCGAATAGTTGCTTCATCTTCACAATGGGCAGCAATTACTAAATCTACATTATTGAAAATAGCTTCTATGGTTTTCTCGTTGTCTACAAGCATATTCCCTGTGGAAGAGCCTAAGAAGAGCTTTACCCCTGCACAAGCGTTTTTATCTAAGCGTTTCAGTTCTTCGAGGTTGTCGTTTGTACCCCCCAAGAAGAAAGAATAGTTAGCATAAGAGGATTGTTTGGCAATCGCAAATTTCTCTTCCAAAAGCGGAATTGTTACGGTTTGAGGTACGGTGTTAGGTTGCTCAAAAAAGGTAGTTACACCGCCGGCTACCGCAGCTCGACTTTCGGTAGCGATAGTAGCTTTATGAGTAAGCCCAGGTTCGCGGAAGTGCACTTGGTCGTCAATCACCCCAGGGAGGAGGTATTTACCTTCGGCTTCTATCACCTCATAATTCCCTTTAGGAGTAATGTGGGTACCTATTTGGGAAATGCGGTCGCCCTCAATCAAGAGGTCGCCTTGAAAGAGGGTGTTTTCGTTTACAATAATGGCGTTTTTGATAAGGGTTTTCATTGTTACCTATTACTTGTTACCTAAATACAAGGTGTTTATATATTCCACCTGCGAGTTCTTGATGATTTACATATTCAAACCCTAAACGGGAGTAAAGGCGTTCGGCTTGTGGATTTTGCACATCCACGAGTAAGCCTATGGGTTGAGTAGCCACCTTTTTGAGGTGCGTGATAAGTTTGGAGCCTATACCTTTGCCTTGAGCTGTGGGCAATACGCTGAGGGTATCTATATAAAGTTCTCCTTCATTAGTCTCATCTTCGAGCACAATATCTATACCGTAGCTACTGCGAATAAGTGCCAGCACAGGGGCGCGCAAGCGGTGCAAGTGAGCACCATCATAAGCAATCACCGACCCTATTACGGTGTTGTTTTCCTCGTATAGCCAAGCATTTTTATAGGAATACTGATTATCTTCTTGTTCAAAGAGCTTTTGTAGTAGGGCAATAGCCTCTTCTTTATGGTTTTTGCCTATCATTTTATACACGATTTCCTCCATTGCTTGAAACATTAAGGGGGCGACAGCAGAGGCATCGGTAGGGGTTGCGGGTCGTATCATCAGTTTAGAAATATAAGTTTTTGAATTAAGTTTTCTCCCAAGCGCTCGTTGAGGTTCTCAATAATTTTGGTTTTGCCATAACTCAATTCGTTGCTAAGTGCAGGGGAGCTCAAGTGCACATATAGGATGTTGCCTTTGAGCTCTACCGAGGTAGTATAGCGCGCTATAGCTGTACCCATCAGTTCATTCCAGAGAGCTGGCAACGAGGCTTTTTGCAAACCATAATTGAGGTGATTTTGCTTTACAATGAGCTTGATAACCTCCGAGAGGGTGTGAGTATTTCCGTCCATAATTTTAATTCTTTAATTACTTATCATTGTAATGTCCAAAAGCAGAAAGTACTTCTACTTTTTTTTCTTCCTCAAAAACTTCATATATAAAGCGATGTTTTCCATTGATTCGTTTGGAATATACATTTCTTTCTCCATATCCTTTAAGAGGTTCCGTCTGTCCAGTTCCTTTTGTAGGAGTCTCTTCTAACTCATCTAAAAAAGTATCTATCTTTTTTAGTATTTGTTTATTACCCGATTGCTTATGGATTTCTAAATCACTGAAAAATTCTTTTGAATAAATAATCTCAAAGGCTGGTTGTTTTTCTTCCATTAGTCAAACATCAATTTTTTCATTTCTTCCCTACTCATTTGTATTTTTTCACCAGCTCTTGCACGATCTATTTTAGCAAAAAAAGCCTCCTTAGTCATCAAAGTTTCATCCTTTTCTTCTTTAATAACCTTGGTCGTAGCTTTCAAACTGTTTAAAATTCTTTCGATAAATGGAAAGTCTACAGCTTGTATTTCTGATTGGAATGTAATTGTGGTTGCTTCCATAGTTTCAATATTTTTTGCAAATGTACAAATTAATTATCAATTATCAATTATTTACCTGACCTATTACTTGTTAGCTATCACTAAAAAAAGAGGTTGCCTAAAGTTTAGACAACCTCTTTACAATTATAAAGCCAGCAGTACTCAAAGCTGGATTTTGTTAGTTACATTCTGTTTTGAACTCTGCTCTGGTTCCTTGTTTTCTCCATCCTGCAGGAAGATTAGCTAATTGTTCAGCGCTTACTTTTATACATTGTAAGGAGTTAGCTCCATTCAATTGCAAGTAGGTAAGTTTTGTGTTTTTTGAAAGATCTAAACTCGTTAGAGAATTGTTTTCATTTAGGTATAAACCTTTGAGTTCGGTAAGTTTAGAAATATCTAAAGAAGTGAGTTTGGAATTATTGCAATACATATTAGTAAGACTTGTATTAAGAGTAACACCTTTAAAATCAGAACCTCCACAAGAAAAGGTTTTGATATACTCATTTTGAGAAATATCAAAGCTAATAATACCTTTTTCTGGAAGAAATTCCATTTTTGTAAATTTTCCATAAATAGAAACTGTATTAGAGCTACCTATTTCCACAAAAAGGTTTCCTGCTTTTACACTGGGATATAGAACTTCTAACAAAGCCTCACCTCCATCTTTTACACCATTGTTATTCCTATCAAACCACACCTCAGGAATATCATTTTCTGCAATTGCAACGCTTAACATAAAGGAATCACCTTCAGCCTTGTTAGTAACAAAAGTTACTTTAGGTGTTATGGTAGCAGTTCCTTTTAGTGGAATGGTAATAGTTCCTGCATTGCTTTTAATCACTAAGTTAGCTGTTTTATTTCCATTAGTTTTAGGAGAAAGGGTAACGGTAAATTCGTATTTTTTACCTACTCCTATAGTAATGGGCGAAGCGGAGGTTGTAAACTCATCGGCATTAGCACCTGTGAATTCCACTGATGTAATAGTAACATCGGTTGTGCCTGTGTTAGTGATAGTGAAGGTTTTAGAAGTAGTACCATTCACAAAATCGCCTTTAGGGGCAGTTACTTCCACCTTAGGGGTTGGTGGTTGTTGCGGATTATCGTCATTCTTTTTACAAGAAACGAAAGTAGCGAATGCTAATGAAAATAGCATTACTGAAAAACTGAATCTTTTTTTCATAAAACTGAATTTTAAATTTTATTGGCAAATATACAAAATAATTGCCAATTGACAATGAACAACTTGTTTTTGTTAGTTACAATCTATTTATTTGTCGCTTTAGTTATATTTGTAACAACCTATCCTCTTTTTGCGCTTTTTGGCATACTTTTAGTACGTTAGCCCGCACAAGCATTGGTACATTAGAAAATCTTTTGTACTTTTGCGCCCTTATAAAATATAAATTAATAGCACATTATTATGAAAAAAATTGTAGCAATAGCGGCTTTATTAGCCACTACCATCGCCTTTGGTCAGGCTCAAAAAAAGAATGGTTGGGAGCGTGCCAAACTCAATGGAAAAGTAAAAACATATACCCAAACAGGTATCCAAGTTACTGAAGAAGGACAAGAAATCCCTATGAATTCTGAACTTTTTACTCAGTTTGACAAAAAAGGAACTCCCGTGAAAATGTACTCTAAACAAAATGGTATGACCATCAATTTTGTGGATGTGTACGACAAAGAAGGACTTTTGTTAGAATCGGCTTCTCACGATGATTCTAATACTCTCCTTTCTAAAAACGTATATGAATACGACGAGCGCGGTAACCTTACCAAACACGATGTTGAAACTCCTGATGGTAATATCTTTATGAGTCGTATCAATGCTTATAACGGTCAAGACCAGTTGATAGAACGCACCGAATGTATGGCTGGATTGTGCGATGAGAAAATCACCTATACCTACCTTCCTAACGGAAAAGTAGCTGAAGAATCTAAATACAGCAAAAAAGAATTATCAAGTAAAACTGTATATACTTACGATGCTAAAGGTAATACCATTGAAAAACAAGTATTTGACAAAGATAATAACCTAAAACAGCGCATTACTTCAGTTTTTGATGACAACAACAACGAAACAGAAGTAAAATACTTTGATAAAGATGGTAATGTTACCAAAACAGAATCGTACACACTTGTGTATGACAAGAAGAAAAACTGGATAAAGAAAACAATGTCGGTTGATGGTAAACCCACGATGATTTTACTTCAGAAACTAAAATATTATTAATAGATAGCAAAAAAAGCTGCTCCGTTTTAGAGCAGCTTTTTTTGTAAATTTCATCTACTTATTTAAGAATGTATTTAAATGATTTTAAGCGAGAATATACTATAAATTCTTTAGAAGAATTGTATGAACTTCTTCTGAAAAGATACACTCATAATGCTAACTACTTTATTTTAACTTTTCAAGATGAAGGGTTTCCACAACTTACAGCTTTTGTAAAAGCAAATGAGGCTGTACTCTATTATTTAGATACTACTGAAAGTTTCATTTCAGAAAGTACTACCAAGACTGATACAACTGCAATATTCTATGAAAATGAATACTCTCAAATTTTCCTACCGAAAGCAAATATACTTCCTATAACTGATTTTTACAAAGCTGCTGAATTATTTTTTATTACTAAAAGTAAGCCTATAAATATAAATTGGACAGCATTGTAGAATAATATTTCTAAAAAAATGGCGTATAATCAAAAATAATTGATTATTTTTGCAATCAAAATAGTATCAATATGGAAACAACTACATTAAAAAAAACAATTTCATTGAGAGTAACACCTGTGCTATATGAGCATATAAAACAGATGTCTATGAAAGAGAATAGAAGTATTAACAACTACATAGAAACTGCTCTTTTAAGCTTCTCTAACTTCGATGAACATATACAAACATATTCAGATGAAACAGGAAATAAAATTATTAAAGCCCTTGAAGAACACAAAGCTGGTGAAACAATAAAAATAACTCCTGAAACATTATGGACGATATAGAAAAAGACTATGAAATTGAAATTTCGAAAGAGGCAAAAAAAGAACTTGAACTTATAAAAAAATCAGCAACTTCTGCTGTGAAAAGTAAGTTACAACATATTCTTGAAGAGCTTCAGAAACACCCTACAGAAGGAATAGGAGTAGAGCGGCTAAAAGGGAAAGGAGGTATAGGATATAGTCGAGAACTTAGTAAGAAAGATAGAGTTGTATACGTAGTTTTAGAGGAGGAAAAAACTGTAGTTATATCGCAATTTCTCAACCACTATAAAGATAAATAGATTCTTAAAATATGGAAGTTGTATTAAAACAAGAAAAACAAACTGTACAACAACAGTTGTGGGATATTATAGTAGAAGTATCGTGGGGAGAAATATCTGAACAATACTTCAAAAAAAGTAGGTCTTGGTTATCTAAAAAGATGAATGGCAAAGGTTTTAATGGTGGAGAGGTGGTTTTTCTTCTGATGAAATTGAAACTTTGCGAGGTGCCTTAGTAGATCTATCCGACCGTATCAAGCGTGCTACTTATAACTTACAGTAAAATAAAAACTGAATCCACAAAATAAAGTAGTTATTTTTGTTATATATTTGCAATCTAAAAATGAAACATTATGGAACTAAATTTAACAGTTAAAGAGAATAATTCACCTGTGTTAACTTCTATAAAATATACTAAAAAACTTGATTTTATAGATTTTGATCAGCCTGAAAAAATAGAATTTGATTCATCTCAAATTATTGATGATGATCAAGAACATTATGATTTTATAATGGAATTATCTAAAAAAACTAATAAAAAAGTAGCATTGCGCTTAGCAAAAGAAAAAAACATTACCCTACCTTCCCAAAAATAATTATGATAGTTATTGCTGATAGTAATATTTTCTATAGTTCATTAATTACCCCTAATGGTAACATAGCAACTATATTAAAGGATAAAAATATGCAATTTTTAGCCCCTGACTATATTATAGAAGAAGTAAAAGAACACTTAGAAGATATACGTAAGCGCATCAAAAATACAAAAACCAAAAGACAATTATTAGCTGATTTAAAAATTCTTTTAAAAAAAGTAACTATTATTCCTTTAAGTACATTAAGTAAGAGAAATATACAAAAAGCTATTTCTATTGTAAAAGATGTTGATGAAAATGATTATCCCTTTGTAGCAATGCACTTTCAATACAAACATAGAATTTGGTCTCGTGATCAAAAACTTATTGATGGACTAACAGAAAAGGGATATAACCATATTTTTATAACTACTGAAGAATTAGGAGCTCATATTTATAAAAAAAGTAAATGAAAATACTTTATACTCTTTCTCTTTATATAATAAAAGCAATCCTACCCTTGATTGCCCTCTTCAATAAAAAAATACGTCTCTTTGTAAGCGGACGTAAAACCGTATGGACAACCCTTAATGAAAAATTAGATAAAAATGCGCGTTATGTGTGGTTACACGCCGCTTCCTTAGGTGAGTTTGAACAAGGATTGCCTGTAGCCAAAGCCCTTAGAGCACAAGGTTACAAAATACTCATTACTTTCTTCTCGTCCTCAGGTTATGAGGTGCGCAAAAACACCCCCGATGCTGATATAGTAGTCTATCTTCCTCTCGATACGCGCTCGAACGCTCGTAAGTTTGTACAACTCGTAAATCCTGTAATGGCTATCTTTGTGAAATACGAGTTTTGGGTGAACTACCTCAATGAACTTAAAAAAGCGCAAGTGCCTACTTATTTGCTCTCCGGTATTTTTAGAAAAGATCAAATCTTCTTTAAGCCTTACGGCGGAATGATGCGCAAAGCCTTGCACTGTTTTACGCATTTCTTTGTACAGAACGACCTTTCTAAAACCCTGCTCGGCAGTTTAGGTTTTACCAATGTAACGGTGAGTGGTGACACTCGTTTTGACCGTGTAGCCGAAATAGCCGAAAGAGACAACCATCTCGATTTTATAGAGCAATTCAAAAGGGATGCTTTGTGTGTGGTATTTGGTAGCTCTTGGCCTGCCGATGAAGAGGTTTATTTGCAGTATCTCAACACTTGCAAAGCTAACGTGAAATTCATTATTGCCCCTCACAATATACACCCCACTGAGATAGCTGTACTGAGAGACAACAAGCAGAAGTTAGACCGCAAAGTTGCTCTTTTCAGTGAGAAAGATACTCTTAACCTCTCTGATTACGAGGTACTCATTCTCGATACTATCGGTATGCTCACCAAGGTATACAGTTATGCCGATATAGCTTATGTAGGTGGAGGTATGGGAACTTCGGGATTACACAATGTGTTAGAACCAGCTGTTTTTGGTATTCCAGTGATTATTGGTAAGAACTATGAAAAATTCAATGAAGCGAAAGAATTAGTCGCTTTAGGAGGTGTACTATCTGTTGATAGTGGAGAAGCATTTGCTGAGGTGATGAATAGCCTTGTAAATTCGGCTGAAAAACGCCAGATAGTAGGAAATATCAACCGTGAGTATATAACGGAAAAAAAAGGTGCTACAAACGCTTTTTTGGAGGGAATATAAAATAATTAAATTCTATTATCATCTATAAATGTTGCTAAATCAAGGAACATTAAACGCGTTGCTTCACCTTCATCTAAGTTTGAAAGAAATTCAAATCCTATCTTTTTGATAAAAAGATACTGCTTGTGCATAGGCATCGACTGTAACAAGACGACAAGCTTGGTCTTCATTTAATTCTATGCAATAATTTATGATAGTATCAATTATAATTCTACCTAATCCTTTCCCTTTAAAACTTTTATCAATAGCTAAACGTCCTATTTTTACAGAAGGAATACTTTTTAAATATCGCTTTGGATGAGGTAATATTTTTTTGAATTTATTATATTGGTTTTTAGAAGTAAAAAGTGTTTCCTCTACTCGAAAACTATCACTTAAAAGGCTATAATACCCTAAAGTACGTTCTTTATTTTCTATAAGGAATGTAGTGGCAAGCATTTCTTTTCTATAAGGAATTGCCTTTTCAAACAAAAATTCATTTAAATCATTGTCCTCACAATCAAAAGGTTTTATATGATAACCTTTTTTAAGTCGAAGAAAATTTAATCCTTGTAAAATATTACTATCTACTTCCATTCTCTACATCATCTTTAAATATTGATTTTAAAAGCATTGCATTTTTTCGAACACTCTCTCTAGTAATACCTTTTTCAGCTAAACTCTGTTTAAAATTAGCCATTTTTTTCCAGAATTCTACAGCTTCTTCACCTCTTAATGTAGGAGTTGGTTTTATTTCTCTTGCCATAATCTTTTCTGTTCATTGTTAATTTGTTGCAAAATTATAAATTATCTTTTGATTAGCAATCTTTCTAAATAAAAACTTTGCCAAAGTGCTATAACATAAAAGCTATAAATACTTTGGCAAAGTATAATTTACAATCTTATTGCTTGTGTAGCTCGTACTACTCAGATTGTGCTTGAATTACAGCAAGCGTAGCCAAATTCACCATTTCATCAACAGTAGAACCGAGTGTAGTAACGTGAATAGGTTTGGTAAGACCTAATATTACAGGGCCTATGGTATCTAAGTGTTGGGTTTCTTTGAGGAGTTTATAACTGATGTTTGCTGCCTCAAGGTTAGGGAAGATGAGCACATTAGCCCCTTTGCCATTGTTGAGTTTTGAGAACGGATAGTTCTTAGCAATCTTATCGGGATTGAGGGCAAAATCGGCTTGAATTTCTCCATCTACTACTAAATCAGGGTGATGTTTGTGCAAATAAGCTACCGCCTCACGTACTTTGAGACTGCTTTCGGATACTGCCGATCCAAAGTTAGAATACGACAACATCGCTACTGAAGGCTCTAAACCAAACGATTTTACTGCTTTTGCCGTTAGCAAAGCGATATTAGCTAACTCTTCGGCAGTAGGGTTGATATTGATAGTCGCATCCGATAGGAAAATAGGTCCTTGCTTGCTGAACATAATGCTGGCAGCAGCGATGCGGCGCACTCCTTCTTCTTTTTTAATAATCTCTAAAACAGGGCGAATAGCTTTTGGATAAGCGTGTGAATAACCTGTAATCATCGCATCGGCTTGACCAGTTTCTACAAGCATTGTACCAAAATAGTTGCGTTCACGCATTAGTCGTTCAGCTACTTCATAAGTGATACCACGGCGTTCGCGCAATTTCCAATAGTGTTGTACAAACTTCTCACGGCGTGCGCGCTCGGCATCGCTCTTAGGGTCGATTACATCTACACGACCGTTAAATCCTATTTCGTATTTAAGGGCTTTGATGAGTTCTTTATTGCCTAAAAGCACTGGAATACCAATGCCGTCCTCATAGATGCGTTGTGCTGCTTTGAGCACTTCTAATTGGTCGGCTTCAGCGAAAACGATGCGTTTAGGAGCGCGTTTGGCACGGTCTTGCAAGAGACGTATTTCTTTGCTTCCTACGCCTATTCTATCCATTAATTCACCTTTGTAGGCTTCCCAATCGGTGATAGGTTTCTGTGCCACTCCCGATGCCATAGCTGCTTTGGCGATAGCAGGGGGTACTTCGTAAATCAAGCGAGGGTCAAACGGTTTAGGAATGATATAGTTGCGACCGAAAGTAAGGTTTTCGCCGCCATATACAAGACTCACTTTTTGAGGTACAGGTTTTTTAGCCAATTCGGCAATAGCGCGTACCGCAGCGAGTTTCATTTCTTCATTGATTTTGGTAGCTCGAACATCTAACGCTCCGCGGAAGATATAAGGGAAACCGAGTACGTTGTTCACTTGGTTAGGGAAGTCGGAACGACCCGTTGCCATAATGATATCTTTACGTGTTTTGATAGCCAAATCATAATCGATTTCAGGGGTAGGGTTTGCCATTGCAAATACAATTGCATCCTTGTTCATAGAGAGCAACATCTCTGGGGTGAGCACATCGCCTTTAGAAAGACCGATGAACACATCAGAGCCTTTTACGGCTTCTTCGAGGGTGTGGAGATTGCGGTCGGTAGCGAACTCAGCTTTTTGTTCGGTGAGATTAGGGGAATCTTTGCGAATTACTCCTTTGCTATCGCACATTACGATATTTTTAGGGTCGGCACCTAAAGCCACATAGAGGCGTGTACAAGAGATAGCAGCAGCACCTGCACCATTTACTACTATTTGTGCTTTGGCGATGTCCTTACCTACGATTTCCAAGGCATTGATGAGGGCAGCCGCCGAAATGATAGCTGTACCGTGCTGGTCGTCGTGCATTACAGGGATATCCAATTCTTCTTTTAGGCGTCGTTCAATTTCAAAAGCTTCAGGAGCTTTGATATCCTCGAGGTTAATACCCCCAAAAGTAGGTGCAATTGCTTTTACGGTTTCTATGAATTTATCTACATCGGTGGCATCTATTTCGATGTCAAACACATCGATACCCGCAAAGATTTTGAAGAGCAAACCTTTACCTTCCATTACGGGTTTAGAGGCATCGGCGCCTATATCGCCTAAGCCAAGAACCGCAGTTCCATTAGAAATTACGGCTACCAGATTGCTTTTGGCAGTATATTTATAGGCGTTGCTTTTATCGTCGGCGATAGCCAAACAAGGTTCGGCTACCCCAGGTGAATAAGCCAACGCGAGATCGTGTTGTGTAGCGTGTTTTTTAGTAGGTACGATAGCGATTTTCCCAGGTTGAGGGAACTCGTGATAATGTAATGCTTCTTCTTTTTTTCTTTGATCCATTTGATTTTAGGTAAGAGGTAAGAAGTAAGAGGTATTACCTAATTACTTGTTACCTATTATTGTTTATAAGTGCAAAATTATAAAATAATTACGAATAATGAAGTACGAATGACGAAAAATCAGGAATTACCTCATCGGCAGCGCAAAGTACTTGCTCCTCTCCTACCCCTATGACTCTCATTCCAGCGGCTTTAGCAGCTTGTACGCCTGCAGGGGCATCTTCAAACACACAGCACTGGGCAGGAGGTAGTTGCAAAAGTTCAGCAGCTTTGAGGAAGACTTCGGGGTTGGGTTTGGCTTGAGTTACCATAGTGCCATCAACAATAGCATCAAACAGCGGCAAAATGCCTGTGCGCTCTAATACTAAACGCGCGTTCTTGCTGGCAGAGCCTAAGGCAATCTTCTTACCTTTGTTTTTCAGCGAATGCAGAAAATCGGCTACACCTACGAGCAGTTCACTGCTATCGATATGGGCGATATACTGCAAATAGAGTTCGTTTTTGCGGAGAGCTAAGGCTTGGAACTCATTTTCAGGCAGTGTTTTACCTGCCCACTGAAGTATTTTGTGCAGAGAGACCTCCCTACCTATGCCTTTGAGTTGCTCGTTATGTGCAGGAGTGAGCTCAAAGCCAAATTCTTGAGCGATAGTTTTCCACGCGCGGTAATGGTACTTGGCGGTATCTACGAGTACGCCGTCTAAATCAAAAATATATCCTTCCATTGAAAAGTGAATAGTACAAAGAAAAACCGCTATAAGGGGGACTTATAACGGTTTTCCGAAGTATGTTAGTTTTAAATTTTATTGAATAGGGTAAGGTTTGTAGCCATTAGTTCTTAAACCTCTGAAGTAAGATGCTATTTCTGTACCCCAACTACTTGCATAGGTATCAATACTACCTGCAGGAACGTAAAGCACACGTCGTTCAGCATTAGTTGCACGGAAAGAAGTACCTACTGCAGGAGGAGTAGTGGCTCTACAAGTTACTTTTACTAAATTTGTTATATCAAAAGCACCTTTTTCTATTTTTTCTACAGAAGCAGGTAAGTCGATTTCTGTTAATTTAGTATTTCTAAAAGCACTTTTACCTATTACTTTTACTCTTGTCATTGTAACAGTAGTTAAGTTAACACAACCATGAAAAGCGTCTTCATCTATTTCTTCTACATTTTTCAAATCAACGCTTGTAATATCTTTATCTTTAAAAGCTTCTCTTCCTATTTTTTTAGCATCAGCAGGTATATCAACGTGAGGAGGTAATACAGCTCCTGGTTTTACAGTAAGGACACCATCGGCATCTACAATGAAATAGCTAGTAGGTACTGAAGCTTTTATAGTAAAGTTAAGTTTCAATATTTGTCCGTCGCCGTTGATAAGATTCACACTGCCTGTACCTACGCTTTTAGCGGTTACTTTGATACCAGACACTGCTTTACCAATAGGTCGATTTACTCGATCATAAACAGTTTCAAGTGAAAATACAGCTGTTACACTGCCATCAGTAGTCATTTGTACTCTATCAAAACGGCCATTAGTAGTACCATCATCAGTAGTAGTAGTGGTATAAACTCCTTGTAAGTTGATATTGTAAGTACTATTTAAGCTCAACTCGGTAGGGGCGCTTATTGCTTTGAAAGGTATAATTACATAAGCAGGTACTTTAACTTCTTGATTTTTATCTACATCTTTAAAAGTGATTTCGTGGTGCAAACCTTCACCTTTTCCTCTTACTTGGAAGTTGCCTAACTCATCGGCGAAAGCTGTATTTCCTACTGACATAGTATAGTTGCCAGATCCTTCTTTGATACGACTTCTAAGATTGGTTACTTCATTCTTTTTGAGGAAGATAGTACTTGCATCTACTTTAAAGCCATTTTTATTTTCTACGTTTTCTTTAAACACGTGTACGTTGAGTACAGCTTTTTGAGAGCGATTACCATTCTTAACTTCTACTGTAGTATCTCCTTCTTTTACTCCTTTTACACTTATGAAGAGGTAGTTACCTGTTCTTCCTGCGATAGCTACTTGAGTATTATTAGATTTAATATCGGTCACTCCAGAACCAGAAGGAACAAAGAGTTTTACTTGAGCTGTTTTATCTACAGCTACTGTTAGATTTGGATCTGTAAATCTTATGACATTGTCGTCGTCACCTCCACTGTCTTTTTTGCAACCAGTGAGTGCAGTTGCAGCTAACGTTGCTGCCATTAATGTTAAAAATGTAGTTTTCATTGCTAAATTTTTTGTATTATTATACTTTCATTTCAATTTCGGGACAAAGGTAGTACTTTTTATAAAAAAATGCAAATCATTGAGAGATAAAGAAGTAAGTTTTTTGTGATGAATGTAACAAATTATTTTAAGTTATTGAAAATCAATATTTAATGTATAAAATAAACAAAAGGTAATAGATAAGAGTTGTGATAACTCTATCTATTACCTCATTATTTTGTTATTTAACAAAAGCTATACTTCTTCTTGGTCTTTCAAGTGTTGAATGTATTGAGCTTTTTGGATTTCGGTTCTTCTGCGTACAGATGGTTTGGTGAAATGTTGTCTTTCACGTAGTTCACGTACTACACCAGTGCGGTCGAATTTGCGTTTGTAACGTTTTAAAGCTTTATCGATGCTTTCTCCGTCTTTTAAAGGGATTATTAACATAGTGATTACACCTCCTTTCAATTTTCAGGGCGCAAAAGTACAAAGTAATTTTCTAATTTGCAAATTTGTCAATTAGAAAATTAGTAAATTTTGAAATAGACATCTCTTCATCATCAGATTCAAAAAAGCGATATTCGGGTGAAATACTTTTATAAACTTCCTGTAGCTGAGGTGAATAGGTGAGGGGTTTCCCAAAAGAAAGGGCAATGTTATGAGCGATGCATTCTTCGGCGACTTTTAGATTTTTGCGAAAACCGTGGAGTATCCAGAGCTGTTTGGTTTTAGTGATTTTTCGCAAGTGAAGGACTTCTGAATAGGCTTTTACACAATGGATGATGAGCGGAAGCTCTAAGGTTTCGGCTAAGTAAATGTGTTTTAAAAAGATTTCTTGCTGCAGGGGTAGGGGAGTGGTGATGTTTTTGTCGATCCCACATTCGCCAATAGCCCAGCAGTTGGGATGTTTTGCCAAAGGTACCAAGACTTCCCATTGTAGTTTCCAATTCTCTACATACCAAGGATGTATGCCTACCGAGAAGGGTTCGGTAGTATTGGCTGTAAGAGGGTATTGGTTACGAATCACTAAAGTATCAGCTGTGGAATGCTGAGTATGAGAGTGAATGTCTAAGTACATTTTCAGGTGTCAGGGTTTAGAGGGGGCGGCGAAAAGTTGTGTCCAATAGTCGCCACTATGAGCTGCACCTACTTCGGTTACATTGGGGTTCATTATATTAGCGCAATGTCCTGGGCTGCTGAGCCAACTTTTCATCACTTCTTCTTCATTTTGTTGCCCCATAGCTACATTCTCAGCCCAAGTACTCCACTTGTAGCCTGCTTTACTGAGGCGATTACCAGGGGTTTCACCGTTTTTGCCATAGTGAGTCATTGTATTACGGCGACGCATATCGTCGCTATGGGCTTTGGCTACTTTTTCGAGGGTGGTGTTCCACTTGAGGGGTGGTACTGCTTTGTAGTAGGTATTGCCACAGTTACAACCTTTTTGGCGTTGCTGGTTGATGAGGGCGAGCATCTTGTTAGTGCTCAAGCCCGTGTTGTTATCACTATCCTGTGATTTACTACATTGTAGCGATAGGATTGCTAAGAGTAAAAGGAGTTTTTTCATTTGGGTATATGATAAATATGAGTACTTTTGAGGCAAAATAGTGAAATTTTAGTTGTTAAACAGCTAAAAAATATTCTTTAACTCAAAATACTTCACGTTCTGAGAAATGGAAATGGCTTTCGATAGCGGCATTTTCATCGCTATCAGAACCGTGAACGGCATTTTCGGTTAGTGAAGTGGCGTACTTCTTGCGCAAAGTACCCTCGGCAGCGTTTTCGGGATTGGTGCTCCCTAAGAGTTCACGGAAATTAGCTACAGCATTATCTTTCTCAAGGATAGCTGCTACTATAGGTCCACGGGTCATAAAGTTGAGCAGACTCTCAAAAAAAGGTTTGCCTTTGTGTACGGCATAGAATTGTTCGGCATCACGGCGGGTGAGCTGGGTGAATTTCATCGCTTTGATGGTAAAACCAGCAGCGATAATGTCGGTAAGGATAGCCCCTATATAGCCTTTTTCAACGGCATCGGGCTTAATCATTGTAAGGGTTCTGTTTGTAGTCATTGTATGTTGTTTTATTAGTTTCAGCCACAAAGGTACAAAAATTTTTTCAAAAAAACTTGCTATGTAATAAAAAAGTAGTACATTTGCAGCGGCAAGTCCTACACGACCAGCTCCTGAAAAATCCTCCAGGGTGGGAACACAGCAAAGGTATTCGGTTGTAGCGGTGCGATGTAGATCGCTTGCCACTTTTTTTTGTAATTTGTCGATTTGACAATTTGCTAATTTTGATATTTGCTAATTAGCTCGTACGCTTCTTGTACTTGTTTGAATTTTTCTTCAGCGCCTTTTTTGATGGCAGCATCTTCAGTAATCACTCTATCGGGGTGATATTTTTTTGCCATATTTCTATAGGCTTGTTTTACTTCCTCAGCAGTAGCATTGGATTGTAATCCTAAGATAGCGTAGGCCTTTGCCAAGGCATTAGGCGTAGTGTTGTAAGAGTTGTTACTATCGTTTTGGCTACTGCCAAACATTGCCTTGATACTCTCAAAATCACTGTTTTCTATAGCAAAATGATATGCAATTTCTCGTATTTGTCGTACCTCTTCCTCACTCATCACTCCATCCGATTCGGCAATGCCAAACAAGAAATACAAGATTTGCAAGCGGGTTTCGTAGGTAGTACGCACTCGCACATAGATGGCTACACGAGTGGCATCTATAGCTCTGTTCTTTATGAGCTCGTTGAAACTTCGAAAGACCTCATTAGCGCGTTCCTTTCCATATAAGCGCACGAATTGCAAGCGCACAAAATCGAGTTCAGTTTGCGTAACGCGACCGTTGGCTTTGATAACCAGAGAGCAGAGGGAGAGGAGGTTGAGTTCGAAAGTTGCGGGAGAGATATGAGGGCGAAATAGATTGTCAAAACCCTTTGTAGTATTGGGTAGATTAGCTAATCGTTGGAAGAGAAGGAAGCATAGGATACCTATGAGGATGATAAAGAAAGTCATTTGTTTATGTTACAAAGGTTTTTGTTTGTTACTTCTGAAGTAAATAATTCTGATAAGATTTTCCTCTTCTAAGACTTGATAATACATAGCAAATTTTCCATATTAGAAATTACGCTTATATAATATATATTGAGCTAAAAAGTATGGGGATAGACTAATTTCTTCTTCTAATTTATAAAGGGCATCATCTATTTTATCAGAGTGAGATTTATTGTGATTATCTCAATAATTGAGATTTTATCATAAGTGTTATTTTTTGCAAAGATACAAAACAATTGATAATTAGCAATTTCTTCTTATAGAAAACATCGTTAATACTTCCTGCTAAATTATTTATGATAGAGGTAATCCTATTTTTGTTACAAAATTTTAATAACGGAGTTTTTTCTCTTTAACTCCTAAGTATGAATAAGTAACGAAAATTGTTAATAACTTTGTTGATAACTATTTTAATTTTGTTGATAACCTATTACTTTATTCCGTACCTTTGCCCCAGCAACTAAGGAAAAAACTCTTCCCCTTTTTAGGGAACTTATAAAAGCAACATTATTCAATGCATTATAAATGAGTGATTTATATAAATCTCTCAGCACTTTCTTTCTCTCTAACTAAAAAAGAGAGTTAAAAATAAACTTATTAAGCTATGTTTGTATTATATAAACATTCCTTATGTGTCACATACTTGAAAATTGTTAATAAAATAGAGAAATTAGTGACCATTATCATTACAACTTGGAAACTTAATGCTCGAGAAATTAAAATTTGTATCTGAAATAATAATAAATAAAAAATTATGTCTAAATTCACTAAGCTTACAGCTGAACAGCTTCAAACAAAGCGTAATTTCATCGAAAATTACCTACAATCTCACAATGCCGCTACTGGGTCTCTCTTCGATGCCAATGCCAATGTGGCACATAAAAACATCGCTACGATGGAGGCAGAACTCAATAAAGATATCAATATCCAAGTGAACCGTTCGCTCGTGTCTCACAAAATCGAACAGCTCTTTGGCAAAGAATTAGCCGATGAGTATATCCGTCAGATTGAGGAACACGAAATCTACGTGCACGACGAAACGAGCCTCAAACCTTATTGTGTGAGCGTTTCGATGTATCCTTTGCTCTTGGACGGGCTCGTAAAACTCGGCGGTGAAAGCAAAGCTCCGCAACACTTAGCAAGCTATTGCGGGTCGTTCGTGAACTTCCTCTTTTCCGTTTCCTCACAATTTGCAGGAGCGGTAGCAACGGTAGAGTTCCTAATGTACTTCGACCATTTTGCGCGCAAAGACTATGGCGACGATTACCTCAACACCCACCGTGAAGTGATAGAAAACGAACTGCAACACGTAGTATACGCTATCAATCAGCCAGCAGCAGCACGTGGCTATCAGTCGGTATTCTGGAACATATCGCTGTATGACCGCCCTTATTTCGATTCGATGTTCGGTACATTCGTTTACCCCGATGGTAGCAAACCTTCTTATGAGTCTTTAGACAAGCTCCAACAGTTCTTTATGCATTGGTTTAATATCGAACGCACCAAGGCGATACTCACCTTCCCTGTAGTAACCGCAGCAATGCTCACTAAGGACAAACACGTGTACGACGAGCATTTTGCGCGCTTCTGTGCCAAAGAGCTCAGCGAAGGGAATGCCTTCTTTGTATACCAATCGGACAACGCCGACTCCTTGGCAAGTTGCTGTCGTTTGCGCAATGAAATTTCCGATAATACCTTTAGTTATTCACTCGGGGCAGGAGGTGTTTCTACCGGTAGTATTAATGTGATAACTATTAATATGAATCGCCTTTACCAAAAACACTTGTCGTTGGAACGCACCTTAGATAATATCCATAAATACCAAGTAGCTTACCGCGCTATTGTTCAGGATTACAAAGATGCGGGTATGTTACCAGTGTACGATGCGGGCTTCATCTCACTTGATAAACAATTCCTCACCGTTGGTATCAACGGAATGGTGGAAGCTGCCGAGTATTTAGGCATTCGCATTTCCGACAACCCCGACTATAAAGCATTCATCAACAAAAACCTCAAACTAATTTACGACAAAAACAAGGAAGCTAAAGCCAAATACGGCTTTATGTTCAATACCGAGTTTGTACCTGCCGAGAACTTAGGCGTAAAGAATGCGGCGTGGGACAAAGCCGACGGCTTGCAAGTGCCACGTGATTGCTACAATTCATATTTCTATATTGTGGAAGACAGCTCTCAAAACCTTATCGATAAGTTCTATTTGCACGGAAACGACTATATACAGTACTTAGACGGCGGTTCGGCTTACCACTGCAATCTCGAAGAATACACCACTGCCGAAGGTTTTTATAAGTTGCTAAATGTAGCCGCTAAAACGGGTTGTAACTACTTCTGCTTTAATATATGCGTAACCGTGTGCAACGATTGTGGTTATATCGATAAACACACGCACGACCACTGCACCCATTGTGGTTCTGAAAATATCGACCACGCGACACGGGTGATAGGCTATCTCAAACGCATCACTAATTTCTCTAAAGACCGACAAAAAGAAGCTAAAATACGTTACTATGGGAACGCTACGGTATAGCAGTTACGATATAGTCCTCCAAGAAGTACCCAACGAGATTTCCCTGTGTTTTACCATCACAGGGTGTCCGTTGGCGTGTGAGGGTTGCCATTCCGAATATATTTGGGACGGTAGCAAAGGCTGTGCGCTTACTAATGAAGGTTTAGAACAACTGCTTAGCAAGTATGAAGATATGATAAGCTGTGTGCTGTTTATGGGAGGCGAGTGGCAGGTAGAGACCCTGCTCTCGCTTATCTTCCAAGTGAAGTGCAAACGGCTGAAAACGGCACTCTATACAGGGCTTAATCTTAAACAAGTACAGCGCAAATACCCTGAGCTGTTAGGGTGTTTAGACTACATTAAAACTGGTAAATGGTTACCTAAACTCGGCGGCTTAGACAGCCCTACCACCAATCAAGAGTTTTTAAACCTGCAAACCGGAGAGGTGATGAATAAGCTGTTTTATAAAAAAGGTAAAAGGTAAAAATAGTTTCCTATTAAGGGAAAATACTTCATAAATTCCTTTCCTAATTTCTTTTGGTTCTTGATATAATGTGGGGGCACATCTAAGGTGTCGTTTTGATATATATCAGAAAAAGAAACGTGGATCGCTTTTTCATTCTGAGCAAGTCCTGCGATATACAAATTGATACTATCGGCAACTTGTTATTGGAGATTAAAAAAACAAAAATAGTAAAAATTCTTCATTGTCAATTGTTCATTATCAATTAATTTGTATCTTTGCCATACCAATTGGCAAATCAATGAAAATAGCAATCTATATCCGACAATATTCTACCGAAAATGAAGCTATACTGCGCGAACTCTTCTCTCACCTCTTGCCCGATGACGAGGTATTTATTGAATGTGAAATCCTTAAAGAACTGAATATCCGCTCTCACCAATTCCTCAAAGCTAAACCTTTTAGCTCATTTGCCGACCTCGATAATTCGTACGAGGTAATGCTCACCATTGGGGGCGACGGTACCCTGCTGAAAGGTATTACTTATCTCCGCAATTTACAAATACCTATTTTAGGTATCAATTCAGGGCGTTTGGGTTTTTTAGCAAATGCTCATAAAGACGACCTGCAAAACGTTTTTCTGCAATTGCGCGATAAAACTTACGAAGTAGTGGAACGCTCGGTGATAGAAGCTGTCTATGCCGATAGTGGCGATCCGGTAGACCCTATAAATTTCGCCCTCAACGAAATTACCGTTACACGAAAAAATACAGCCTCAATGATTACTATCGATACTGAGTTAAACGGTGACTTCCTCTCATCGTATTGGGCTGACGGACTTATCATTTCTACCCCTACAGGCTCTACAGGCTACTCACTGAGCTGCGGCGGCCCCGTAATTTTACCTACAGCTAAAAACTTTGTCATTACCCCCATCGCACCACATAACCTCAATATGCGGCCGCTCATCATCCCCGAAGATACTGAAATTAAACTCACTATCTCAGGACGGGAAAAGAAATTCCTTTTATCGTTAGATTCTCATATCAAATCGGTAGACAAAAAGCACTCTATTATTGTGCGCAAAGCACCCTTTGTAGTGAAAATGATACGATTAGACGGCGATAGTTTTATCAATACACTAAGATACAAACTACTCTGGGGTGAAGACAGAAGAAACAAATAACTCCTGAAACCTATCCCCTGACTCCTAAAACTTGTTTATAACTATTACTAAAAAAATGATAAATAAATTTGTTTCTCTCACTTTTCCGTATATACAAACCCAAGTCTAAAATAAGCAAATTTATTTTTTAGAAAATTATCAACAGTGATACAACAGTTATCCACAATTGCCCTTTTAAAAAATTATCCACAAAATGCAGTTGAATAGTTGTTGAGCGGTTATCAACAGTTTCGCCTAAAATATTCATTTTAAAATCCGTAAATCGTTTTTTATTGTTGATAACTAATCATAAATCACATCAACTGAAAAAAGCAAATTTTTAAGCCTATTTTTTTACCTCCTATTCACACCCTCATAATAATAGCCTTCTTTTTTTAAAAAAATATTTTTTTCAGTTTATAATTTAGAGATTGTTGATAACTCAAAAATGATTATCTTTGCATTTAGTCACATTGCTGTGTGGCTCACATCTAAAAAAGAAATTACTATGAAAAAAACAAATAAAACTCAAAAACAAGGCAAATCAGGGAAACCTAAAAAGAATAAAAGTTTAGCTAAACGCAACAAGCAAGAGCTTATCAAAGCAATTTTCTCGGTGTTACAAGAACACCCCGAAGAGGGGTTCAACTACAAGCAAATTGCTGCCAAACTTCACATTACCGATGCACCACGTCGTGATATGCTGGTGAAACAACTCGTACAACTGAAAGAGAAAAAACGCATCGTAGAAATCGACCGCGGAAAGTATCAAGCTATCCCTATGCAACACTATTATGTGGGTACGCTTGATGTGAGTTCACGAGGTAATGGTTATGTAATAGTTGATGGTTTAGACAACGACATTTTTGTAGCACAGAATTTTCTAAACAAAGCCCTTCACGGCGATTTGGTAGAAGTGTATGTATTTCCACGTTTTAGAAATCGCAATAAGATGGAAGGGGAAATCAGTAAGGTATTAGAACGCAACAAAGTGCGCTTTGTAGGTACTGTGCAAATGCACAAAAACTTTGCCTTTGTCGTCCCTACCGATGCTCGTATGTATACTGATTTCTTTGTGTTGAAAGACAAACTCAATGGTGCTCAGGACGGCGACCGTGTGATTGTACGCATAGAAGATTGGAAAGACAAAAGCGATTCGCCTATGGGGGTAGTGGAACAGATACTCGGTAAACCAGGGGAGCAAACTACGGAAATGCACTCTATCTTAGCCGAATACGGTCTGCCTTATACCTATCCAGAAGAGGTAGAAGCCTTTGCTAAAAAGTTAGACCTTTCTATTACCGAAGAAGAAATCGCCCGCCGTCGTGATATGCGTGAAACCCTCACTTTCACTATCGACCCTCGTGATGCAAAAGACTTTGATGATGCACTGTCTTTCAAACTTTTGGAGAATGGCAATTATGAGATAGGAGTACACATTGCCGATGTATCATATTATGTGAAAGAAGGTACTATATTAGATGAAGAGGCTTACAACCGTGCTACTTCAGTATATTTGGTAGATAGGGTAGTGCCAATGTTGCCCGAAGTCCTCTGTAACTTCGCTTGTTCACTCCGCCCCGATGAAGATAAATACACCTTTTCGGTAGTATTTGAGATGAATAAGAAAGCCGAAGTGGTAGATATTTGGATAGGACGCACTGTAACACACTCTTCATTTAGGTTTGCTTACGAAGAAGCACAATCAGTAATAGAGCAATCCAAAGTAGGGGAGGGGTATACCATTCCTGCCGAGACTTCTATTACCGATAAAGAGCGTGCAGTACCTGTTGAGGTAGTAGAAGCTATTCTCACGCTCAATGCTTTAGCCGAAAAATTGCGTGGCAAGCGTATGCGTTTGGGAGCTATTACTTTTGATAAAGTGGAAGTAAAATTCGACCTCGATGAGAACGGCAACCCTACAGGGGTATATTTCAAAGAAAGCAAGGAAGCTAACAAACTGATTGAAGAGTTTATGTTATTGGCTAACAGAAAAGTAGCCGAGTACGTAGCCAAGATGAAAAAGACATTTGTATACCGCGTACACGATGAACCCGATGCCGATAAACTCCAACAGTTCAATGCGGTGATTAGTAGATTTGGCTATAGCTTGAACTTGAACAACCGTCAAACCACTACCGATTCACTTAATAATTTGTTAGAAGAAGTAAAGGGCAAGAAAGAACAAAACTTAGTCGATACCTTGGCAATACGTTCAATGGCAAAAGCTACTTATACTACTAAAAACATAGGGCATTACGGTTTAGCGTTTGATTATTATACCCATTTCACCTCGCCTATACGTCGTTATCCCGATGTGATGGTACACCGTCTTTTGCAACTCTATTTAGATAACGCCCCTTCACAACCCGAAGCCGAATATGAAACCAAATGCAAACACTCGTCACAAATGGAGAGTTTAGCAGCATCGGCTGAGCGTGATTCTATCAAATATATGCAGGTGAAATATATGGAAGCCCATAAGAACCAGCAGTTTGCAGGAGTGATTTCAGGCGTAACCGAATGGGGTATTTATGTAGAAATTACCGTAAACAAATGCGAAGGATTGGTACGCGCTCGCGACATCAAAGACGATTATTACACTTTCGATGAACAACAATACGCCTTGGTAGGACAAGCCACTGGCAAAACTTATCAGCTTGGCGATGAAGTAATGATACGTGTGAAAAACACCGACCTGATGAAAAAGCAATTAGACTTTGAACTCATAAGTGAATAATGAATCGTAGCACGACAAGCAGTTTTTGCATCACTACACTTTGCCAAAGTTTCTTGCCCGTACGGCTCGTATCTTTGGCAAAGTTTTTTTATACTTTTAATAATATATTGAGTAACAATATGTATTTACTAATATATTTATAAAATATTGATATATAAATAATTATAAGATATTTTGTAGATTGATAGTGAAAAAGTTATAAAAATATTTGGAAGTTATAAAAATATAATATACCTTTGTCCTATAAAATCCTAATGCCTATGACTGATATTGATATTATTTCCTTTGGAGATATATTTTGTTGCTTTCTTCTATAAAACAAAATATAGTGAGAATTTTTCTTTAAAAATAACTTCCCCTAACTGAGCTACGGGTTACTGTCTTCATAAAAAAGAACGTGCAAAAGAAAGATTTAATAATTTAAAAATTGAATTAATGTGAAAGAAATGATGAAATTTTCGTTGTTTATACTGTTTTTTGCAGTAGTATTACTGTCTTGCTCTAAGGAAAAAAATGAAGAACCATTGCAAGATTTGCAAAATAAGTCAATGACTTATAAAGAGTTCTTTGAAACTGTATCAGAGAAATCAGTAAACTTTGTTCCAAATGAGAAAGTATTACTTGTCTCATACAAATTAAACAAAGAAGATAATACCGTTACTTTCTTGTCAAGTATCATTGCTGAATCGAGCTGGGGTGTAGGTTTTGATGTGGCTGGTAAGTATGAAAAACAACAACTTTCTCACAATCAAAAAGATAATTATACCGTATTTTATGCAAATAATGATGGTGAGAATTTAGAGAAAACTTGTAATGGAGTTAGTAATTTTAAGCAATTGCTTTTTAATTATTATACTGAGGGTATCGATAATTATTTAGTTTATGTACCTGATGTAAGAGCTTTTTATCTTTCTAAAGATCTTGATGAATTGGTTGATTTGAAAGATGAAGAAACTCTAAAACAAGTAAATGAAATTATTAAGCCATAGTTAATAATTATCACAAAACCAATAGAGTAGGGGAGAGGTATTAAAAACTTCTCCCTTATTTTTTGTGATTCAGCAGTTTTTTAGTACTTTTGTGCAATTAATCAAATTTTAGGTAGAAATAGATGTTTGCGGATGTATTGCTTGCATTACCTTTAGGCTTGTTGTTAGCTTTTACCATAGGTCCTGTCTTCTTTGTATTGCTGGAAACAGCCATTACCAAAGGATTTAGGGCAGCTATTGCTTTCAATTCGGGGGTAGTATTAGCCGATGCTGTCTTCATTCTCATTGTCTATTTCACTACCAGCAGTCTGCTACGCGAAATTAAGGACGATCCTAAACTCTTCTTTGCTGGCGGACTTATAATGGTAGCCTACGGGCTTATCTCATTCATCAAACTGAAGAAAGACTTCAAGAAAACAATGGACAATAAGGAAAATGCGCACTTGCAAGTAGCTGAAAAAGTGAACTATGTAGCCCTGTTTATCAAAGGTTTTCTACTGAATTTCATCAATATAGGGGTTTTAGGTTTTTGGTTAGGAATTATCATCGTTTTTGGTCCTAAACTCGATATGAATGCCAGTAGGATATTTGTATTTTTCACTTCTATTATTTTAGTATACTTTGGTATAGATATCGTTAAAATTCTCATTGCTAAGAAACTTAAAAACCGACTTACCGCTTTTCACATCTACAAAATCAAACGTGCGATTAGCATTATATTGTTAGTCTTTGGAGTTTTCTTGATACTCCAAGCGTTCTTTCCTAACGTATTACAATTAACTGATTAGCTATCAATAAAAAAACTTTGTCAAAGTCTTAAAAACCTTGACAAAGTCTATTTTCTATTGCCTATGGCCTAAGGCCTGTGGCCTTGTTACTTCTTACCTGATTTATATTGATTGTTCAAGTATTCAGTAACTTCTTTAGTAATATCTTTGTTATCAGCACCATAGAGCACGCTGCCGCCGTCGTTAGCACCAAGGATAAAGGTATAGCCTTTTTGTTTGCCATATTCTTTAATGTTTTTCTTCACTTTGCTAAGTAGAGAATCCATTTGAGTTTGGCTTTCCAATTGCAATCTTTCTTCTTCTTGTTGCAAGTGTTGTTGCAATATCTGACTCTTTTGCATCAACTCATTGTATTTTTTCTGAGCTACGTTTTGAGGGAGGGTTTTAGCCTGAGCGTCGAAAGCACGTGCTTCAGTTTGGAACGCTACCGAAATACTATCGCGTTTTTTCTTATAGGCATCAACTTCAGTTTTCAATTTAGCCTCGATGTCTTTTTTCTCTTGGTACTCGTTTAAGAGTTTACTGTTATCCACGAAAGCCACCTTATCGGTGCAGGCAGTAAGAGTGAGGATTGCTACGCCTGTTAAGATGAGTTTTTTCATTTTCTATAATGTTTAATTCAATTCAGGTCGCAAAAATAAGAAAGTTTTGTGTGTAAATGAAATATTTTTTAATTTTATTACTCAAAAAAGTAAAATACTATTTCTCATCATTCATCACTCGTCATTCGTCACTCGTCATTCATCTTTCATTGTTCCACGTGAAACCTGACCCCTATTCCCTAAAAATAATCATTTTCTATTTTAAATTAAAAATCTATAAAAATACTTTATCAAAACCGACTTTATTACAGCCGTTTTTAAGCGTTATTTTTAAAAAGTGATATACTTAGTTATTGATAAGGGAGAAGTATCGTAAAAACGCCTTATTTAAAGTTTTTACTATTTTTAGCTTCAAAAATAGTAAAAATAGGTAACTCTTATCTCTTACTTCTTACCTAAAATGTAAATCTGTGATGAGTATTCTCCTTTGCGACAACCGTAGTAGTTAGAACGGAGTCCGTTGAGGAATCCTTTGAGAAATGATTTCTTACCGGTTTTGTATTGTTCGGAGAGCATACTCACGTAGAAGGCATCAAAGAGCATAGGGTGGGTAGCGAGGAGGTGAAAACCTTCTTTGGCAAAAAGCTGCTCGATACTCTTTTTGGAAAAATGCCATAAGTGTCGGGGTACATCATAAGCAGCCCAATGTTCTTTATAATGCTGAGCATCCCAGGAACGATAGTTAGGCACTGCTATTACAGCAATACCGTTTTCTTTTAGTAAGTTGCTGATAATCTGTATTTCTTGTGTTACATCGGGTACGTGTTCTAGTACGTGCCACATTGTAATCACATCAAAAGAGTGGGGCAGGAGATTGCCGAAATCCGCTTGTAGCAATAAGCCTTTTTCTTCTGCTTTACCACGTGCTTTCTCGCTGGGCTCAATGCCCATAGCCTCCCAATGAGCGTATTTTTTGCTACTCAACACAAAGTCGCCTGTACCCGCCCCTATGTCGAGGAGGTGTATATTTCCTTTTTTGTATTGCTTGATGAGTGCAATTTTATGCTTTAGGTTATAGCTTTTCACCCATTGGTAGAGTCTGTCGAATAGTGTTTTACGGCTATCAGTATGTGAGATATATGTCTCACTTTCGTAGTATTTACCCAGCTCATCAGGGACAGGATTTGTTCTGTAAAGTTCTAATAATGAATCATATACAAGAGTAAAATCCTCTTGTGATACACTGTAATCTTTAATTATCATCAGGTGTGAACCACACGGGCATTTTGATTATTAATTGTTAATTGTTAATTGAAGAAATGTTCCACGTGGAACATTTCTTACCTCTTACTTCTTATCTCTTACCTCGAAGAAAGGCATATAGTTTTCGTGTTTTTAGATAGTGGAGGTTATAATCGTTTTCGTAGGCTTCACCTTCAAAGATGATATTGCGATAGGCGCGATATTTATCTTTGTACTTTAGGTATTTAATTCCGAAGTCTATGAGATACCATATATAGAAAAAAATCACTAAGAGTTCGCGTTGTTGAGCAAGATGTATCCGTTCGTGATTGATGAACTGAGGGTCTTCTAATAGTCGCGGATTATTTGTAAATACAAAAGGATAGAGGGTAATTCCTGCAAAGCCTTTGGGTACGAAAAATTTATTTACGATAAAACGTTTCACTTAGGTAAGAGTTGAGAGATATGAGTTAAGATGGTGCAAAGGTAGTAAATTAATTAACAATTATCAATTTATAATTAATAATTCGCAATTGTGAATTGTTAATTAAAAAATGTTCCACGTGGAACATTTTATAAACATTCTCTTTTTCGACTTGTCCCCCTTCGGGGGTTCGGGGGCTATTCTCGAGTAATTTCAAACTCACTTTTCCAGCTTGTCCCTCTTCGGGAAAACTAATGAATGCTCATAGCTGGGTATGTGCAGGGCTATCCCTAATTAAAAAATTCAGGGTATTTTATGATTTGAGATTTATTCTTTTATTGCTTGTATTTTTATTCTTTTATCCTTATTTTTGTCGGCGAATTTTAACCATAAAAACAATATTAGTATGAAAAAACATTCTATTTTGGTAAGCTTCTTTGCTTTTATGACCCTTGGTACTTTTGTACAAGCACAGGAAAAAGAATCACATCATTACCTCTCTTTGGAAGATGTAGCAAGTAGTTTAGAACTTCTGCCCCCTCCTCCTGCTGTGAATAGTATTCTTTTCTTGAATGATGAGGCTCAATACCGCTGGGGCAAAATGCAACGCCCTACACTGCGCGGTGACCAAGCCGTGAGCGATGCACGCCTTTACGGTGATGGAGTAGCTAAATCGTTTTCGCAGGCTTTTGGGATGACAATTTCTAAAGAAGCAACTCCAGAAATTTACAAGCTCATTAGTCATTTTCGTGAAGATGCCGGCGATTATGCTACCCGTAGTGCTAAAGAACACTATATGCGTATGCGTCCGTTTACATTCTACAATGAAGATACTTGTAACACCGAACAACAACAAGGACTCTCTACTAACGGTTCTTATCCTTCAGGACATACGGCTATTGGTTGGGCTACTGCCTTGGTATTGGCTGAAATCAATGTAGAACGACAAAATGAAATCCTTAAACGCGGTTATGAAATCGGACAGAGTAGAGTGATTTGCGGTTATCATTTCCAAAGTGATGTAGATGCAGGCAGACTTGTTGCTAGTGCTGTAGTTGCTCGCTTGCACGCCAATAAAGAGTTTATGGAACAACTCACTAAAGCAAAAGCAGAATTTGCTAAACTTTCAGGACGATCAGGTAATAGACGATAGGTTTCAGGAGTTAGATACTAACGACTAAATACTAATAAAATAAATCAAGAATTTTTTAAAAAAGATATATTGTTTTATTAGAAGTTACAGTGAGAATTGCTTTTGCACCTTCTCCTCCTTCGGGGATTCGAGGGCTATATTTAAAAGGTACTTAACTCAACTTTTTGATTGCTATTAATAACTAATAATATATGAAAAAAATGCTTTTTCTGTGCTTTGTTCCTTTTTTAGGAATAGCACAAATTGTCAATCCTCCCATTACTCGTGCTGATAAGGAGCTGAAAGGAGAGGTGAAAACGATGGTGGAACGTACGTATGATGTGTATCGCGGCGACCTTAAACAAAAACGCCTCGCTACGGAAAATCGTTATGTGTTTGACAAAGCGGGGTACGCTACGGACTCTGAACAGCGTTATAGTGGTAACAGCTTGCGTTACCAGTATGTGTATGATACTGTACAACATCCTTTGGAGGTAACGATTACCAAAACGGCTCACGGTGGTTCGCTTATTTCTACAGGTAAATATGAATACGATGCTCAAGGGAAATTGCTTTCTTATCGTATGCTAATGCAGGGGAGCGCATCGCCTACGCAGGTGTATACTTTTAGCAAGTGGGATAGCAATAGCAATCCTATTGAAGGTGTTTTGCAAACGGATAAAGAAAAAGCTAAGGTGTGGCAGGAGTTCAATAAGCACAACCAGCGCACTTTGCTCAAGATGGTTACCGAGGGCAATACTTCTTCCGAAATACGCATAGAAGTGCGTTACGACCGTGAGGGTAGGGTAGTGGAGCGCAGTATTGCTGAGGGTAACACTCCCCCACAAGTATTGCGTTATACGTATGACAAAAAGGGTATCCCAACGGGTACAAATAATCAACAGTTTAAGCATACCTTCGACAAAAAAGGTAATTGGATTACCCGTACTATCTTTGTGAATGGGACTATCGTAGGGTATGTGGAGAGAGAAATTACCAATTAGTGCGAGATTTGTTTATGAAAAATATTATCTTTATCATAGTATTTACCATACATTTTGGGCTGTTGGCGCAAAATGAATATTCGTGTGCTGAGATGCACCTCAAAGGGAAGGTGAAAAGCATTGCTGAAACTACTCAGTATGCGTATCCTCCTCAAAAATTAGCTACTATGAAAATGCAAAGTCCTATCCCTACGCTTTATTCTTTTAACCAAAGAGGAGACCTCACTGAGAAAAGTATAGGAGCGGATATCAAGTATGTATATCAATACGATCGCTATCAGCATTATTTATCGGGTGGTAAAAAGTATGTCTATTCTGAGAAAATAAAGGCAGATATAATGTTTATACGCGTTAAAGATGGGGCTTTTTGGGAAGAACTTACTTTTTATAAAAAGATGACAGAGAAATTAAGAATAGATTATTTGTCACCTGTTCACTGTAAAATAACTCATACCATTGGTGGAAAAGTGATTGATGAGAAGGAGATTTACTACCAAAAACCTTATTCGTATAGCAAAATTAATTACATACTTCGAGATGGTAAAAAGGAAGTCTATACTTATAACGACCAAGGCGAGGTAGCGACGATTATTTTCTACGACGAAAATGGTGAAGTGAGTAATAGCTACCGTTATGAGTATGTGTATGATGCGCAAGGCAATTGGGTAGAGAAGAAGCAAACTTTTCAGACTCCTATACCGGATAAATACCCTGAAATTGTACAGAGAAAAATAACTTATTACGACTAATATATAATCTTATGATGAGGTATCTTTTTTTGATTTTTATGTTTATAGAAACAATTCATTTGCAGGCACAAAAGGAATATACAACCGCAAGATTAGACCTTAAAGGGAAAGTAAAATCGGTTACAGAAGTGAGTCTTCTAAAGTATCCTCCTGAATTGTCGACAACTAAAATGATAGTAGTAGTACCTATCACTTACCGTTTTGACCTAAAGGGAAATCTTGTGGAAAAGAATATTGGGCACGATATTGTATACTGTTATGAATATGATGCGCACAATCACTTAAAAGGCGGTAAAAGAATTAGTTATCCTGATAAGGGAATTAGTTACCCTGATAAGGGAGAAGAAACGGCTATCAGCTTTTTATATGATAAAGCAGGTACTTATTTGGTAGAAAAAGTTGGCGAATCTGAAAGTACAACCTATCGTTATTTTGGTACTCATACTCAAATATCATTTACTGTCAAAGGGCATACCACAATAGAAAATGACATCTATTACAAAGATAACGGACAGGTAGATTATACACTTCAAGGCGATATAAAGAGTTATCATTATGACAATAAAGGTCAAATAACTGATATAGAGGTATATAACTTAAAAGGAACTAAACTTTTACACTATCATTACAAATATACTTATGATGATAAAGGCAATTGGATAGAGCGAGAAGAAATTTTTGAGAAGCCAGTACCAAAAGATAGATTTCCTGAAATTGTACGCAGAGAAATAACTTATTACGACTAAATATTAAAAACTATGAGTATGATTATGAATTTGCTCCGCATCTCTAAGCAGGAGCTTGAAAACTACATTCAAACGCCTTCTCTTTTTGAAGAGAAATTGGATGTATTGTATGAATCAGAAGATAATGATGATGCTTTTTTGGATATCGATAAAGCGTGGGGCGGTATTTTATACTTGCTTACAGGAAGTCCGTTTGCTTCTGGAACTCCTGAGGATGAAGTAGATAGCCTGAATCGTATCTTTTTCAGTGCGCAATTCTTTGATGAAGATATGGATGTAGGCTACGGACCTGCTCATTACCTTACTCCTGAGCAAGTAGCGGGTATTCATCGCAAAATAGCTTCACTTACAGAAGCTGATTTAAAAGCGCATTACGATCCTGAGGCAATGAGTGAAGAGGAGGAATTATACCCTTCATTGGATTGGAATGAGGAAGATTTTGAGTATTTGTATTCTTATTTTCAAGCACTTCAATCTTTTTTTGCTACGGCATCCAGTAGGGGAGAGGCGATAGTTACTTTCCTGAGTTAGAGGAAAATATGGGGCTTTCTAAAAAGTCTCAAAATCGCTTTTGCATCGCTACACTTTGCCAAAGGTGCGAGCCGCACAAGCAAGAAACTTTGGCAAAGTTGATTACTCTGATTATCAATAGCTTTTGTAGTTTTTTTGTAAGAGTATTTTGAGAGTTATCATAAAAGTCTCTTTTTCCGGCTTGTCCCCCTTCGGGGGAACGGGGGCTATAAATATGATAATCAATATATTTTTAATAGAATAACCAAAAACAACAATATAATGAAAAAATTCTTAATAACAACCTTAGCGCTATGCTGTGCAGCTTGTAACAGCGATTGGCGCAAACAGTACGATGAAGTACTCCCCACACGCACCGAGAATATGATGGTGCGCAAAGGCGATAAATACGGACTTGTAAGCCCTAAAGGATTGGAAATCACCCCCGTGAAATACGATTATATTGATACCAATCCCCCTCAAGATATGCCTTTTTACGATGTTACTATCAACAATTTAAGAGGAATCATCAAGCCTTCAGGTGAGGAAATTATCCCTGCTGAGTATGATTTTATTTGGTATTCACAAGGCGTATTTGTGGTAAAATTGAACGATAGTTATCAACTTTTGGATATCCACAACAAAAGTCTTACCCCTTGGTTTGACGAAATTGATGTGTTTTACCAAGGTTTGGCATTTGCCAAAAATAGAGGGTATTACGGTTTTTTAAATCCTAAAGGAGAGCTCGTACTGCCATTTGTATACGATGACGCAGATCATTTTAACGAAAGTGGTTACGCAATGGTGAAATACAAGGGCAAATGGGGAATGATTGACAAAAAAGGAAATACAAAGCTCCCATTTGAATATGAACACGCCGAGCCTTATTCAGAACCTACCGAAGAATGGGAAGATTATTATTATTTGCTCATCAAAAATGGCAAAGAACTGACTATAGATAAGGAAGGTAATTTCTTATAATATTAATTATCAATGTTTTATTAATTTCTTATCTCTTATCTAAAATCAAGAACCCTATGAAAAAAATATTTTTGCCCTTTATAGTCCTAACATTTGTTTTCAGCTTGCAAGCTCAGCAAACCGATTGGGAAAAGTATGACCTCAAAGGAAAAGTAAAACAAGTAAAAGCCACTACTGCTTCCTATTCAGGAAAGTGTGCAGCTTGTATAGACTATGTTCAATGGACGTGTATCACTGAGTTTGACACTCAAGGAAATGTAGTGAAGAACATTTGGTATGCTTGGGAAGACTCCTCACAAGAGCACCTTTACTCCTATCAAGGAGAGAAAGTAACCCTCAGAGTTCATTTTTACAAGCAGAATAAAATAACAAAGACTAAAACCTACCACTACAAAAGAGGTGAAGAGGAACGCATAGAGAAAGAAATAGAACATACTGAACAGAATCGTAGAGTACCCTACACAGAGCAAGTCCGTACATTTACGAGTTTTTATAAAAATGGTATCTTGCGCTCTCAACCTGCCACTACCTACGAGTATGATGACCACGGCAATTGGATTCACAAACAAGCCGGTACTTATCCTGATTGTGTACAGCATTACACAAGGAGTATTGTCTATTATTAAAATATCTGTCTAAGAATGAAAAGAATCCCCCCGCTGGCGCGAGCTTATAGCTCGTGCCTACTATAAATAGAGCTTATAGCTCGTGCCAAATTTGCTCATTTGCTCATTATACTCTACTTTTGTCCTATAATTAGCTAATTAGTAAATCAACTATGAAATATATCACTTCTTTGTTTTTGCTCTTAAGCCTTACCACACAAGCACAAAATGATTGGTTGCGCTATAGTACCTTGAGTGCTAAAGGTGGGATAAACTTTGCTAACTTTTCTTTCAGAGGTGATGGCGATTACGATCCCGTTCAAAAACCTTACTTCGGATTTGTCTATACCGACTATGTATACGAATTTCTTGCAGGTAAATTTGAGCTCACCTACTCAGGTCAAGGTAGTAAATACAAATACTCCGAAAAAGGTATCAACACTTCCTACTCTATCCCTTATCTATCAGTGGGGTATGTAATGAGTTTTAGATTCTTTAAAGGAATGCGCTTAGATTGCGGAGGCTCTCTTGATTTTGCTCTAAGCAAGGATGCTCAAATCCCCGACCAACGTATGATGGACATCGCTGGATTTATGGGACTTGAAATATACCTCAATCCACAACTTTCTCTTGAAGCACGTATCAAAGGCGGACGATGGAGTGTTACAAAAGATGATTATACGCGTGAATACCCTTTCCGCTACGAACCTAAAAATGTAGTCTACCAAGTAGGACTTACTTACTACTTCAATCCCGATGTTTGGAAAGATAAGAAAAATTAGCAAATTAATCCTATGGCAATACCCATAAAACTCAAAAAACGTTGGGATGTTTATCCTTCTTTGCAAGACGTGCTTGCAGCAACTCAAAACCTTAGTGTGTCTCCTTTTGGACTTACTGAAGAAGGCTTGCAGGACTTTCGTGGGATAAAACTGGAATACTCTCACGACAAGTATTATTACGATTACTTCGAACTCATTATCACAGGAATGCAAAATTGCGATTTTTCGGGCTCAAAATGGCTTAATTTCTTACTTGTTTCAAAAGAACATAAAAACCCTAGTACGATTGAAAACAGCGTCTTTAACGAAGCGTTTTTCGACAAAAGCCTTGCTGGCAAAATGATATTTAAAAACTGCTCTTTTGATGATTGCACGATCAAAGACCATACTTTTTATGGTATCCTACAATCTTGCTCATTTAAAGGCATACGCAAGAAAAACACCAAACTATTTTTTAACTGCGACCTGATAAAAGACTGTTTATTTGAAGGCAAAATGCGAAAAATCAACTTTTGGGGTTCTCCTTTAGAAGATTGCGTTTTTAAAGGAACGCTGTATGATTGTTCGTTTGACAGTCTAGAGATGGGGTCTGAAAAATGGAAAAAAGGCTACGTAACTCCCGAAGAGGTAGATAATCGCTTTGATCGTATAGATTTCTCTCAAGCTGAAGTAATGATGAGTAGCTTTGCAGATTGCTATTTAGACCGCGTGAAACCCTCGCCAAACAACTGTTTGGTACATTGCACAGATGCTTTTTTCGACAAGCTTTGTGAGCTGGTAGAAGCAAAAGCGAGCGACGATGAAATGATTATGCGTTATGCCAAATCGTTTTATCGTCCGCACCCGCGAAGACCTTATGCATTCGCTCACCCTAAAGATTTTACAAACCCTAAAGAACCCGAAAGTTTTGTTTTTGCACAGCGACTCTACGACCTTGTTTGCGAGGCAGCAGAAGCCACCAATTGCAGAATAAAGTAAGGTTATAATAGGCTTTGGCAAAGTTTTTGGACTTTGCTAAAGCCTATTTTCTTACCTCTTATCTCTTACCTAAAAAACCCCTTCCCCAAAGTTCTTGCGTTAAACTTTTGTTAAAATAATATTATTCTTAGATTTTTTTTATATTTTTGCACCCAATAAAATGATTGTATAACTATTAAAAAATTATATTTATTATGAAAAAAGGAATTATATTTGTTTTTGCAACAGTAATGTCTTTAGTTGCTTGTAATAAAAATGACAAAGAGGCAGAAAAAAAAGAGGCAGAAAAATATGAAGCAACCGTAAGAGAATACTTTACTAGTACATATAAAAATCTTGAAAATGTTCAAGTGAATGACTATGTACCTTTTCAGCTAACTATTAATGATGAAGGAAATAACGACAATGTAGAGTATAGATTAATTCCTGTTGACAAAGGGACTTCCTATCATCAAAAAATATGGGTAGATTTTGGACTTTATCTTAGTGATGAAGATAATACTATACACAAAGATAAAAATTATATCAGTTTTACAAAGAAAGGAAAACATGATTTTTATATTCGCCCGTTGGTACCTGGTTCTTTTAAACATACCTATGAATTTCAGAAATTTATTAACGGAGAAGCAGTAGGAGAGTCTATAAAATTGTCCATCAACTTTAATGTTGCAAAAATTACTATTGATAAGACATATTTTAAAATTGAAGATGGAGATGAACCAACAGATGACTTTCTCAGTCAGAAAGAAGCAGTTGAGAAAAAATATGATTTAAGAGCACTTTTTATAGACCCTAATGTTCGTCAAAAAGGAAAAATCTACAAACAAAAAGGAGACTTCACAATCAATGAAAAGATTTATTTGAACAATATTCCAGAGGGAAATTTAGATGAATATGACTCCTTAATAATAACACAGAAAATTGATAACTCACGAGAAATTGTTGTAAAATATTACAACTTAAAACCAAATAGTAACTAATTTGAGTACTAACATTAAGGAATAATATACAAAAGATTATTTTAGTAAGCTTTGTCAAAGTCCCAAAACTTTGATAAAGCTTATTTTCTTATCTCTTACCTCTTATCTCTTACCTAAACAACTTCCCCAAAGCTGATCATCATCACTTTCTTATCTCTTATCTCTTATCTCTTACCTAAACAACCCCTTCCCCATTACTCCCATTATTCCCATTACTCCCATCACTCCCCCTACCCTCTAAAAAACTGCCCGTGTGGCTCGCACCTTATCTCTTACCTCTTATCTTAAAATGCACCAAATTTGCTCATTTCCTAATTATACACTACCTTTGCCCCATAATTGGCAAATTTGCTAATTGACAAATCGACAAATTAACGACAAATGGTATATAATCACAAAGAAATAGAAGCCTTTTGGCAAGAATATTGGGCTAAACATCAAACTTTCAAAGCCCAAAATAACAGTACCAAACCTAAGTACTACGTGCTCGATATGTTCCCTTACCCCTCAGGGGCGGGCTTACACGTGGGGCATCCGCTGGGGTATATCGCCAGCGACATCGTGGCGCGCTACAAGCGTCACAAAGGGTTCAATGTATTGCACCCCCAAGGTTATGATAGTTTCGGTCTGCCAGCCGAGCAATACGCTATACAAACAGGGCAGCATCCTGCGGTTACTACGGCACAGAATATTGCCCGTTACCGCGAACAATTAGATAAAATGGGCTTTTCTTTTGATTGGAGTCGCGAAGTAAAGACCTCCGACCCCGATTACTATCGTCATACCCAGTGGATATTCATACAGTTGTTTAACTCGTGGTATAACAACGCAACCGACAAGGCAGAGCCTATCGAAACGCTTATCGCTCTCTTTGAAACAGAAGGCAATAGCAAGGTAAATGCTGCCTGCGACGACGATACCCCAACCTTCACTGCTGCCCAATGGCACGCAATGACAGCTGAAAGCAAACAACGTCATTTACTAAAATATCGACTTACCTACTTGGCAGAAACCGAAGTAAACTGGTGCCCTGCCTTAGGAACTGTACTCGCCAACGATGAAATTGTCAATGGTGTATCCGAACGTGGTGGTCACCCTGTGATTCGCAAGAAAATGACCCAATGGAGTATGCGCATCACCGCCTATGCCGAACGCCTCTTGCAAGGTTTAGACACCATCGATTGGAGTGAAAGCATCAAAGAAAGCCAACGCAACTGGATAGGAAAATCAGTAGGAGCCTCTATCGACTTTGTGCTCGCCTCCGGCGAGCATAAAGTCGAGGTCTTCACCACTCGCCCCGATACTCTCTTCGGTGTTACTTACCTTACCCTTGCTCCCGAGCACCCCTTAGTATTGCAAATTACTACTGAGGAACAACGCGCTGAGGTAGAAGCCTACATCGCAGCTACTGCCAAACGTTCAGAGCGCGACCGTATGGCAGACACCAAAACCGTATCAGGAGCTTTCACAGGGGCGTATGCCGTGCACCCTCTTACCGGAAAGCAAATCCCTATCTGGATAGGCGATTATGTATTGGCAAGCTATGGTACGGGGGCTGTTATGGCAGTGCCTGCTGGTGACGACCGCGATTATGCCTTTGCTAAACACTTCAAGGGAGCCAAAGGAATGCCCGAAGTGATTAATATTTTCGATAAAGATATTTCAGAAAACGCCTTTACCGACAAAGAGGGAATGACTTACCAAAACTCTGACATTCTCAATGGTTGCACTAACTTTAGCGAGGCAGTTGCCAAAGTGTTAGCAGCCTTAGAAGCCAAAGGAGCCGGCAAAGCCAAGGTGAATTACCGTCTCCGCGATGCTGTTTTCTCACGTCAGCGTTATTGGGGCGAACCTTTCCCTGTGTACTATAAAAACAGCTTGCCACAGATGATAGGCGAGGAGTACCTCCCTATTCTTCTACCCGAAGTAGAGAAATACCTCCCTACCGAAGAGGGCAACCCACCGTTGGGCAATGCGACTACTTGGGCGTGGGATACCATAAACCATAAGGTAGTGAGCAACGAGTTGATTGATAACCAAACCGTATTCCCATTAGAATTGAATACAATGCCAGGTTGGGCAGGCTCTTCGTGGTATTGGTTGGAATATATGATGGAAAAAGACGCACGTGGAACCTTCCCTACCAAAGCCGTAGTAGACTACTGGCAAAACGTAGACCTTTACGTAGGGGGTAGCGAACACGCCACAGGGCACCTTTTGTACTCTCGTTTCTGGAACAAATTCCTCAAAGACCGCGGTTTTGCCCCTACTGAAGAACCATTTAAGAAACTCATCAATCAAGGAATGATATTGGGTATGAGTGCCTTTGCATACCGAGTGTTATGGGAAGTGAAAGATGAGCAAGGTAATGAAGTGAATTTAGTTGAAGTAAAAGAGCTTTCATCTAATAACTTTCCTCCTATATTTGTTTCAAAGAAATTAAAGGATGATAAGTTGGCGATTGTTTTATTAGAGAAGATTTTCCCTAAATATCCTCAATGGGTGGAGTTTATGAAAAAACTCTCAGGAAAAATAATTAATACTATTATCCAACCTATTCACGTAGATGTTTCTCTCTTAAAAGATACTTCTGATGAATTAGATATTGATAAATTTAAAGCGTGGCGCAAAGAATTTGCCAATGCAGAGTTTATCTTTGAGGGGCACAATTCCCCCCTTGAGGGGGGTAAGGGGGGTGTTTTCCTCTGTGCTCGTGAAGTAGAAAAGATGTCTAAATCTAAATACAACGTGGTAAATCCCGATGATATTTGCGAGCAATATGGTGCTGATACTTTGCGCCTCTACGAAATGTTCTTAGGACCTTTGGAACAAGCCAAACCTTGGAATACAGCAGGTATATCGGGGGTGTATAACTTCTTGCGCAAGCTATGGCGTTTGTATTTCAATGATAACGGCTGGCAAGTAACCGACGAAGCTCCTACGCCCGAGATGCTCAAAGCACTGCATAAAACCATCAAAAAGGTGAATGAAGATATCGAGAATTTCTCATTCAATACCTCGGTGAGTCAGTTTATGATATGCGTGAATGAGTTATCATCGCTAAAATGCCATCATAGAGACGTTTTAGCGCCTCTTGCGGTATTGGTAGCACCTTTTGCGCCACATATCGCCGAAGAGCTCTGGAAAAGGCTCGGAAATGCCGAAAGTATAACTTATGCACCTTATCCCGTACACGAGGATAAGTATTTGCAAGAAGACAGTAAGGAGTATCCCGTATCGTTTAACGGCAAAGTACGCTTCAAACGCGCTTATGCTACAAGTATGACTCCTGCCGAGATAGAGCAAGCCATTCTCGCCGATCCTCAAACCGCAGAACAACTACAAGGCAACACCCCTAAAAAGGTAATTGTTGTGCCTAATAGGATTATCAATATTGTAATGTAATAATACAAAGAGGCTTCTCCACTGAGGTGAAGCCTCTTTTTTTGTCGCAACCCTCATATTGAAAGTTTGAAAAATACAACTTCACAGTGAATCAAAAATTAAAAGTATGTATACAATGAATGCCATAATCATTCTCATATTCGTGCTTGTAGTTGTTTCGGTATATTTTATTGTGCAGTACAAAAGTAATTTCGAAAAACGCTTAGCCTATCATACTCCCCGACTTCTTTCCTCCGAACGACAGGAATATATAAAGGGTGCAGAACGATATATCAAAAAAGCGAGCGTAGTTATAGGCTTGTTTGTTAGCTTTCCGTTAATGGTTGTATGCGCTTTTCTATTAGCTGATGTTGGTATTCCTATCATTTTTCTTCTTCTAATTTTTCTAATAGCAATAGAGTGTTTGGCTATTTATTTACTATATCGTATTTTAAAAAGAAATATAAAAAACCAGCAAGCACTCTTAGAACAAATGAGTGATAGCGACTTTCGGCTATTGCAGAGTGTACAAAAAGAATTATTTCTCTTCAAATACTTTCCTCCTTTTATACTTTGCAAAGATAAGCTGTACTTATTTGTTTCTCTTACCGTTGAGGAGATTGATCCTACAACAATAAAAGAAGTAAGTTTTCTTTATGCTAGGGGAGGGAGAGTAATTGTACATATTAAATCGATAAAATCTATTCGAATTACTATGTATAGGAATATATACCCTCTCTTGGTAGAGATTATCGAGAAATACAATCCTAATGCTCAAATAAAAACTTTAAAATAACCTATGAACTAAACAGAAAAATGAAAGATACTATCATTATCCCGTTCAGCAAAAAGAAAATGCTGAAACTCACAGGCATCTATGCTCTTATAATCCTTGGTGTAGCAGGTGTTATCGCTCTTATTTTATCAGCTGATACCCTAAACCTATACTATTTAGCATTCTTTTTAGTTTTATTGATAGTAACCATTATTCTCTTTTTTATGGGAATAAAAGGACTATTATCATTAAAGAGAAGCAAAGGAGGTGTAATACTCACTCCTGAGTACCTCAAAAGCAATGTGAATCTTGTAGGTAAATGGGTAGGTGAAATTCCTTGGAACGAAATAGCTGCTATAGGCAGAATGAAATTCTATGGAATACACATCCATATCAAACTCAAACACCCTGAAAACTACTTGAGCAGAATCAAAAGTAAAGAGATAAGGAATAGGTTTGAAGGAATTCAAATCGACAATAGCGAACTCGAAATCACTTTTGAGGAATTAGAAAGGCTTATCAATGAGTTTTTTGCTAAATACGGTAATTCTTAACTCTTATCTAAAAAAATGGACACAGTTTACATTATCTGTTTGGCACCCTTAGTGATTTTTATAGGTATCTTTCTGTACCTTACGGTAGTACGAAAAAATACCTTTGAAGAACGATTAGTGCTTTTCCGTCCTACTCACCAACTTTCACAAAAGCGTGAAGCCTATATGCAGGGGGCGCACAAATACCGCAAATATGCTTCTATTGCTTTGCTGGTGCTATTTTCTTTTCTTTTATTAATTTTGATTTTTGTAATGTTCAAAGAGGATTTTGAGGAAATAGGCAGTGTATATATGGTAATCTTTAATAAAATTAAGAAACTCATATTGTTTGTCCTTCTTGTCCTTATACCTATTGTTCTGGCGTATTACCTTGCTACCTATGTGCTGAAGCGCAATGAAAAAGCTCAACGTATGTTTTTGGAACAAATGAGTGATACTGATTTTGAAACACTCCTCAAGGTAAGAGATAGTTTGCCATCTATCAGTAAATATAGTCCTCCGTTTGTATTGTGTAACAAGAAGTTGTATATTTTTCTCTTCTATGCAATTAGAAAAATTGACCCTACTCAAATAACCGAAATTAATTGGGAAAATAATAAGAATAGTATTTTTATACACCTCAAATCTCCTAAGAGAACAATGTTTACTCTATCCCCCACAACATTTTCTTACTTTTTACAAATTGTTGAACTATATAATCCAAAACTAAAATGAACAACACTCTCCTCTCTTCCGAACGGCAGCAATATGTCGAAAACCAAAACAAATATATCAAAAAAGCAGCTGTATTCTTTGCCTGTACACCCATTGTTACAATAGCGTTTTTTGTAGGGATATTATTCTATTTCATTCCAGATAAATCTCACATCTACAACCTTTTGTTAGCAATTTCAGTTGCCGAAATTTTAGCGCTCTACTTTAACTATCGCGTATTAAAAAAGAAAATGCAAAACCAACAAGAACTCATTGCGCAAATGTCGGATACTGATTTTCAGCAGTTGCTCAACACCCAAAAATATTTGTTCCCTTTGATGAAATACAACCCTCCATTTGTGTTTTGTAGAGATAAACTCTACTTGTTCCCCCTTTTTAATATCAAAGAAATCAACCCTACAACTATCAAACAACTCAGTTGGAGGTATTATAACAGACAAAAACGAGGAATGACTTTTATCAAAACGCCTAACACTACCGATGTTGCCAAAATGACAAAAGAGCTATTCCAGCATTTCGCATCGATTATCAAGCACTACAACCCCAGTGTACAAATCGAAACGCTTTAAAACACCACTGCTAACTGTTAAAAATGTTAATTGTTAATTGCTAATTGTTAATTGTTTTTTATCTTTGCCCCCTAATTTATTGCAAATGACTATCGAACATATTCAAAATGAGCTCATTGAAGAGTTTTCATTCTTTGAAGATTGGACGCAACGTTACGAATATCTTATAGAACTCGGCAAGTCGTTGCCTCTAATAGACGAACAATATAAAACTGAAAATTGCCTTATCAAAGGATGCCAAAGTCAGGTGTGGTTACACGCCGAAAAACAAGGTAATGAACTCGTATTCACTGCCGATAGCGATGCGATTATCACCAAAGGTATTGTCGCTCTCTTAATAAGAGTATTCTCTCATCAAACCCCCGAGAATATCCTCAACGCCGATGTGAGTTTTATCGATAAAATTGGTCTTAAAGACCACCTTTCACCCACCCGTGCCAACGGCTTAGTGAGTATGATTCAGCAAATGAAACAGTATGCTCGGCAGGATTTAGAAAATAGGAATTAGAAATTAGAAAACAGGAATTAGAAGTCTTACCTCTTATCTCTTAACTAAAAAAAGATGGACGAAATCATAAACACCGAAGTCCTCGGCGAAAAAATCGTTGAGGTACTCAAAACCATATACGACCCCGAAATCCCTGTAGATATCTACGAACTCGGACTTATCTACGACGTTTTCGTGAACGAAGACCGCGATGTGAAAATACTAATGACCCTCACATCACCTAATTGCCCCGTTGCCGAATCTCTCCCTATGGAAGTGAAAGAAAAGGTGCAAAGCATTGACGAAGTACACGAAACACTTGTAGAAATTACCTTCGACCCCCCTTGGAATCAAGATATGATGAGCGAGGTCGCAAAACTCGAATTAGGACTTTTGTAAACTAAATTTAATAAATCACTTATGAAAAAACTTTTATTTTCAGCTCTATTATTGTCTTCAGTAGCTACTTTCGCTCAGGAAGACGAAACTAATGGCGGTGTAGCTCAAGATCCTACAGCTGCCCCTACCGAAGAAGCTCCTGCTCCTCGTTGGACAAAAGGTGGTAGCGCTTCATTGTTGTTCTCACAAGCTGCTTTCAACCACGATTGGACTGGTGGTGGTTCTAACAACGTTGCCGCTAACCTCGCTGTAAGCTATGCTTTCAACTACAAAAAAGACAAATGGGCTTGGGATAACAATATCTTCATCGACTATGGTCTCACCAAAGTAGATGGCGATGAATATACTAAAAAAACCACCGACCGTTTTGAAGTAAACTCTGTACTCGGTTACCAATTGAACAACCCTCAATGGTACTACTCGTTCTTCTTGAACTTCAAAACTCAAATGACCGATGGTTACAAGTATGTAGATAGCCAAAACCGCACGCTTATCAACAAATTGCTCTCCCCAGGTTACTTGCAATTTGGTCCTGGTATGTTGTGGAAAAAGAGTGACAACCTAAAAGTGAACATCGCGCCTGCAACTTCTAAAATTACTACTGCACGCAAGGAATTTACTTCACCTACAGGAGCTCACTACACTCATAACTTCTACGGTGTTGAAGACGATAAAAACATCCGTTACGAACTCGGTTTCTACTTGAACGGCTATGCTAAAGTTAATGTATGGGAAAACGTATCTATTGAGAACATCCTCAGCTTGTACAGCAACTATTTAGATAAACCACAAAATATAGATTTGGATTACACTGCTAACGTAGTGATGAAAGTAAACAAATTTTTATCAGCTAACTTTACTTTCCAAGCCATCTACGACGACGATGCTGCACGCGCTTTCCAAATCCGTGAATTGTTAGGATTAGGTTTAAGTTACAAATTCTAGTGCGAGTCGCACACACAATTATTTAAAAATATAAAGAGGACTGCCGTATTAAGGCAGTTCTTTTTTTATTATGTTTATTGGTATTTAGAAAAAATAATACTACCTTTGCCTCACACACTATTGCTGAATTACAGAAGAATTGGAAAAACTTATTGCATACATACAAAAAACAATTCCTAAACTAAAAATAGAGGAACAGATACTTGGCGAGGCTTTCCAAAAAGAAGTTCTTACTAAAGATACCTTGCTGTTGGACTTCGGACAAGTGTGTGAGCATTATTACTTTGTAAACAAAAAAGAATTATATGCCAAGTAGATTGTGGTTGGATAAAAGGCATTAAAACAGAGCTACACAACTTACATTTTGCACGACCCACTACTTTTGCTACGGGCAATACCTGCCAAATGTGGTTTATAAAAGAAGAAAAAACAGAAGATATACAATGACCCTAAACCTCGATTTCCTCAGTCAGTATTTTACTGAAGTACATTTCGATAAAGATGCCCTCATCACCCGTGCAGGCGACGTGGAGCACTCGCTCTATTACCTTAGCGAGGGCATCGTGCGCTTCTATTACTACAACCCCACAACCGACAAGGAAACTACCGTAGATATCCTTTTTGCCGAGCAGTTTTTTATGTCGTATGCCTCGTTTGTAAAGCGTGAATCTTCGCTCTTCTCTATTCAAGCACTCAAAGAGCTTACCGCCTATAAAATAGGGCGTGAACACTTGGAACACCTCATAGAACAGCAAGAGTACCTACAAATAAAAGCTGATATTTTGGAACATCTGCTCATTGAAAAGATGCAACGCGAGGCGCAATTCTTATTGCAATCACCGGAGGAGATTTACCGCAATCTATTAGAAAAAGACCCTAAACTCATCCAGAATATCCCGCTGAAATATATAGCTTCTTATATTGGCATCACCCCTCAAGCACTGAGCAGGATTAGAAAAAGAATTTTCTGAGTATTGCCATTTCTTAACCCAAGTTCATTTTTTTAGCGTTTTTTCGCCGTTCCTTTGCAACGTAAAACAAATACAAACTAAAATGAACTTAAAAATGTTACCTATCACGTTTATGATGGCGCTTGCTACACTTAAAGCTTCCGCCCAAAATCCCGACTTTTTGACCCTTATCAAGGCTGCTACACAAGCACCTTCAGGTCATAACTCTCAGCCTTGGTGGTTTGAAACTTCCGATCACAGTATCGTTATCAAACCCAACTTTGAGAAAGCCCTCCCCGCCGTCGATGGTCAGCATCGCGAACTCTTCATCAGCTTGGGTTGTGCGCTCGAAAACCTCTGTATCAAAGCCTCTGAGCTACAGTACCAAACTAATGTAACCCTCACTCCCGAGGGGGTCATCACCATTGACTTACAAAAATCAGAAGCTGTTGCCCCTGATCCTTTGGCGAGTGTGATTGAAAAACGACAAACCAACCGCTCGGTGTATGACAACAAGCACATCGACCCTGCGCTATTGCAAAGTCTTGTAGCGCAAACAGGAGCAACGGGTATCTTTACTTTTGCCAATGGCACTCCGCTCTTCGAGAAACTCACTGATGCTGTCTTGCAAGGCAATACCGCCCAGATGTCCGATCCTGCTTTTAAAAACGAACTGCTTTCGTGGATTCGCTTCAACAAAAAACACTCTGAAAGCACTCACGACGGACTCAGTTATGCGGTACTCGGGGCACCTAACTTACCCCGTTGGGTTACAGAGCCTATCGTAAAAGGAAGCCTCAAAGCAAAAACCCAAAACAAAACCGACCTGAAAAAGATTCAATCCTCTTCGGATATGGTGCTCATCACTACCGCTACAAACGATATCCCCACGTGGATAGCCACAGGTCGCACCCTCGAACGCTTTTTGCTCTTGCTCACCCAAGCAGGCATCGCTCACGCCTACCTCAATCAGCCGTGTGAAGTACCCGAAGTAAATGCTTCTCTACGCGAAAAACTCACTGAAAACAACGTCTATCCTCAAATTCTTTTGCGTATTGGCTATGCCAAACCCGTCGCATACTCCAAAAGAAAAGACGTTAAGGAAGTGATGAGATAATTTGCCAATTTGTCGATTTGCGTCGCTACACTTTGCCAAAGGTGCGAGCCGCACGGGCTATTAAAGAATTGCTACACTTCGCCAAAGTCCCAAAACTTTGATAAAGTCTATAAATCTGATAATCAATCACTTTTAGAGTATGTTGTGTAGGAAAGCCAGCGATAGCTGGGTATGTGCTGCAAACGCCCTTATACATTTTCTAACGCCTAATTTCGTCATTCGTAACTCGTCATTCGTAAATATTTATTACCTTTGCCCCAGTTTGTTAATTATTAATTATCAATTGTTAATTGTTATGAGAGTAGTTATCACCGGAATGGGTATTTATTCCTGCATAGGCATTTCACTCAGTGAGGTGCGTGATTCGTTATACCAAGGGAAATCGGGTATTGTTTTCTTGCCCGAACGCAAAGAATATGGCTATCGCTCTGCCCTCACAGGCTTTGTGGAAAACCCCGACCTCAAAGGTCTCTTGGGTCGCCGCGAGCGTATTTCTATGGGACAAGAAAGCGAATTTGCCTATATGGCAACCCTCGAAGCGCTTAAAAATGCAGGTATCGATAGCGATTTCTTACAACAAAACGAAGTGGGCATTCTCTATGGCAACGACAGTGTAGCCGAGTCGGTGATTCTTACCAACGACAAGATAAGAGAAAAGAAAGACACCACACTGGTAGGCTCTGGAGCGGTGTTCCGCACGATGAACTCCACTGTAACGATGAACCTCTCTACCCTCTTCCAACTGCGCGGGGTAAATATGAGCATCAGTGCTGCTTGTGCCAGTGGCTCACACTCAGTGGGTTTGGGCTATTTGCTGATACAAAGCGGTATGCAAGACTGCGTGATTTGCGGTGGTGCTCAGGAAATCAACAAGTACAGTATGGGCAGTTTTGATGGTCTTGGGGTCTTCTCAATGCGCGAGGGAGAGCCTGCTTTAGCTTCACGCCCTTTCGATGCTAATAGAGACGGCTTAGTGCCTAGTGGTGGCGCAGCAACTTTGGTGTTAGAAAGTTACGAATCGGCAATGAGGCGCGGGGCAACTCCTATCGCTGAGGTCGTAGGCTATGGATTTTCGTCCAATGGCGGACATATCTCTACCCCCAATGTAGAAGGTCCTGCCCGTGCGATGGCGCGTGCCCTCAAAAATGCAGGAATGCAAGCTAATGAAATCGACTATATCAATGCGCACGCCACTTCTACCCCCATAGGCGATGCCAATGAAGCAAAGGCTATTTATGAGATTTTTGGTAGCCATATCCCTGTGAGTTCCACCAAATCAATGACCGGACACGAGTGCTGGATGGCAGGCGCTAGCGAAGTGATATATTCCGTACTGATGATGCAAAACAGCTTTATAGCCCCTAATATCAATTTTGAAACCCCCGATGAAGCTTCTGCCAAACTCAATATTATTGCCGAAACTGTAGAATGCCCCATCAATGCCTTTTTAAGCAACTCTTTTGGCTTTGGCGGTACAAACTCAGCGTTAGTAATCAAGAAAATTTGAGAATTAAGAGTGACCCACACAAGCAATCACCACACTATCCTAACCCCTGAAACCTAACCCCTGAAACCTGAAAATGTACGACTTTATCATCATAGGCGCGGGACTTGCAGGCGTAAGCTTTGCCCATACCCTCGAAAAAAACGGCAAAACCTTCTGCCTCCTCTCCGATCACTCCCAAGTGGCGAGCGTTATTGCGGGAGGGGTTTATAATCCCGTTGTTTTAAAGCGATTTACCCCCGTTTGGCATTCTGAGGATATAATGAATAGTGCCAACCGTTTTTACGACGAAATTGAGGCTAAAATGCAATGTCAATTCCGCGTTCCTATACACGTAGTGCGCAAATTCGCTTCTGTAGAAGAACAAAACAATTGGTTTACAGCTTCTGATAATCCGCTGCTCGCTCCTTATTTGAGTCCTGTGATATTGCCCGCTCTCAACGAGGCACTCCCAGCACCTTTTGGCTTAGGCGAAGTGCTCCACACGGGGAGATTGGAGGTACAACACTATTTAAACGAAAGTATAAAACACTGGCAAACAGAAGGGGTGTGCTACGAGAAGACTTTTGTGTACGACGATTTAGAAGTATACGATACACATGTGGTTTATTGCGGAGTATCTGCCCGAAATATCATTTTCTGTGAAGGCTGCGGTATTGCCAAAAATCCGTATTTCAGCAAATTGCCTATGCGTCCGTGCAAAGGGGAGACGCTCACTATCAGTGCTACTGCTTTGCAGTTACAACACATCTACAAAAGTGATGGGGTACTGATTCCGTTAGGTGATGATAAGTATATACTTGGTGCTACTTACGACCCCGAAGATTTAACTGAAGTAATTACCGAAGCTGCCCGTGCCGAACTTTTAGATAAACTCTACAAAATGACGAGTGTTCCTTATGAAGTGCTAAGTCATCAAGCCGCGATTCGCCCTACAGTAGCCGATAGGCGACCTCTTTTAGGGCAACATCCTCAGCACTCTCATCTGTGGGTGTTCAACGGTTTAGGCACCCGAGGCGTGCTCAATGCTCCTTATTGTGCTGAGGTGCTCTATGCCGCCGCTTTTGAAGAAATAGAAATCCCCCACGAAATGAATATCAACCGCTTTGCCAAGAGGTTTAGGCATTAATCTTCTTACCTCTTATCTGATATAAATTTTCCCAAAACTTTCAACTCTTCTGTCATTATCTCCAAAAGTTGCATAGCTTGCTGAAATTGGGCGTAATGTTCAAACCCTACATCCACGAAAAAAGCGTATTTCCAAGGTGTTTCTATCACTGGCAACGACTGTATTTTGGTCATATTTATATCGTGGTCACGCAACACGTTCAGCACGGTAGCGAGACTTCCGCTCTTGTCGTATACTTGGAATTTTAGGGTTGCTTTGTCAATTTCTTCTTTTGGCAGATGGTTGTCAGTAGTAGAGAGCACCACAAAGCGCGTAGCGTTGCGTTTGATAGTTTGGATACTTTCAGCTAATATCGGCAAGTGGTAAAGTTCCGATGCCGAGGTTGAGGCAATTGCAGCGACACCTTTCAGCTGCTGCTCGTGAATTTCTTTAGCTGCTTGAGCGGTGTTAGTAGCTTCTACCAAACGGATATGAGGATATTGCTCAAAAAAATCTTTGCACTGCAATAGTGCCATATAGTGTGAGCGCACTTCGGTAATATCGGCTAAAGTTTGATTGCCAAGAGCCATTAGGTGGTGCTGAATATTCATATAGTACTCGCCTGTGATGTGCAAGTTGTTGCGGTCGATAAGCGCATAGTTAGGCAGTATAGCCCCTGCAATGCTGTTTTCAATCGCCATTACCCCCCATTGGGCTTCCCCACTTAAGAGTTTTTTCACCACTATATCAAAATTGCGACATTCTATAACGTCTATATCCTTACCAAAATAGGCTTCAGCTGCCTGATAATGGAACGAACCTTGGGTACCTTGTATGGCTATTTTTTCATTCATAGTGCAAAAATACATCTTTTTTCTTGCATATTCAAAAAATTGTTGTACCTTTGCCCCCGATTTTAAGAATTATCGTTTAACTAAATACAAAAAATACGCACGAAGAAATGACCTATATCAAGTTACATATCGCATCTGTATTACCTTTGCACAAGGTAACGCTTCGTGGCGTATCCGCTTGATTAGAATAATAGTATAATATATAGAAGAGCCCGAAGCACCCGCTTCGGGCTTTTTGTTTTTCCTCACCTCTGAAGGCTGTCCTAAAAGTCTCAAAATCGCTTTTGTGTCGCTACACTTTGGCAAAGTTTTAATTGCTCGTCGTGCTACGACCTTTGGCAAAGTTGATCAATCTGATAATCAATAGCTTTTGTAGTATGTTGTGTAGGGGCGTTTTGCAAACGCCCATATAAATAAAACTTTTAGGCACTTTCAAATTTTCCCGAAGCAATTTGTTAATTATTAATTGTCAATTGTTAATTGAAAAATGGGAAATCTATATATTACCCCCGAAGGCGTTTCTCGCCTGCGCAATTTGCGTTCTCGCAAACGCATTGTTCGAGAAGACCACGAGAAGTTTTTGCGCGAATGCTGTGATCGCCATCCTGAACTAGAAAAGCAGAAACGAAACTTGCCGCTTGTACCACTCGAAAAACCTTACCAAAAGGGCTATGTGCGTTTCTTTGTACTGAGGGAAGATGTAAAGCAAGGCAAGCAAGCCGACTTTTTCGCTACGCTCTTAGAGAAAATCAACACCTATCAATATGCTGATACGCGTAAGTTTCAGAAGAAGAAAAAGCGCCGTGGCAAACGCGTTTACATAGCTCGTAAGCAGGAATTGTACGCTTTTAATCAATGGGAATGGCAAAGAGCCCTTGAAAGGGGAAAGTTCACTGAAAAGGAACGCGCCTATTTTGCGAGGATAGAGTGTTTCAATCGCCAAAAAGACCGTTTTGAAACCTATTACGAGTTTACCGAGGCGTGGCGTTTTGAACTGCGCGTAAAGCCTAATATGATCACCCACTACCGTCCGGTAGATATAGCCATAGAGCGAGAACTCGCCGAGCTTGATAAAATCATAAATGACCATAAGAACTGGGGGATTATCCATAGCAAAATCTATGGAGGCAGTTATTCGTGGAATCAATTCCAAAAGCGCTATACGCCTAAGGAAAAGTACAAACGCACCCCGCTGAAAGAAATCGCCGCCCTTAAGTATCACACTTCAGCAATGGAAATCGCAGATATGCTTTTGGAGGTCAATCTTTAACCCAATCCGACCAGTCCGCCCCGTCCGACTCGTCCGATTTACAAAAAAACAAAGAAAAAAATGCAAGAAAAAATCATACAAATCACCGCAGGACGCGGTCCTTTAGAATGCCAATGGGTAGTGGCGAAAGTACTCAAGACTTTCCTACAAGAAGCTACTCAAGCAGGCATAGACTATACCATTCTCAGCCGTGAGGAAGGCGATGCCAATCTCACGGTTAAATCGGTTACCTTGCAACTCAAAGGCAAGGAGTTAGCACCATTTTTGAAAAGTTGGCTTGGCACTGTCTGCTGGGTAGGCAAGAGCACTTTTCGCAAGTTTCACCAGCGCAGCAACTGGTATATAGGCGTTTTTGAGCTTGACCAACTGCAACGCCAGTCTTTCTCGGAGCGCGATGTACAGTTCCAAACCACTCGCTCGCAAGGCAATGGCGGACAGAATGTGAACAAGGTAAATTCGGCAGTACGCGCCACCCACCTGCCTACAGGTATCAGCGTATTGGCACAGGATTCGCGTTCGCAACTCGACAATAAGAAACTCGCCCTTGCGCGCCTTAAAGAAAAACTTGCCGAAATAGAGCTTCAGCAACTCGCCGAGCAAGCGCAGAGCCATTGGAACAATCACACCCAAGTGCAACGCGGTAACCCTGTACGCACTTTCAAAGGTACCGATTTCAAAAGCACTTATGTAGAAAAGAGCTATAAGAAAGAACGCGCTACTGCCAAGAGGGAAATTAGGGAATTTGTCAATTAGCAAATGCTTGTCGTGCTACGACTTTTGCCAAAGTTGAAAAGAATTTCAGCAACCCTCCAAGTTATTCTGAGTTTCTCCGAGATATCAGCATCTCTAAAAAAACAAACTTTATGACCGGAATATTTTATCAAGATACCCATTTCAACCTTACCATACTCAATGGTTTGCCCATAGAGCAACTCAAACTGTCCGTAAATCCTGATGATGAAAATATCTGTTTAGTTTATCTAAAAGCGGAAGGACAGCCTATTTTTGAATTCTATTTAGAATTGGGCTTTGCTTTCTGTCAATGTTGGAATGAGTATGAAGTAGATGAGGACGATGATGCCTATCGCTTTGATGACCTTACGGAGGTTTGGCAACTCAAAGGCAAACACATTAGCGCTATTTTTGCCGAAGAAGTAGCCGGAAATAGTGAGATTATCTTTCTTTTGGAAGAAGGTGAAAAGCTCAGGCTCTACTATTGCCCCACAGAAGATAAGAGCTATTTCATTAGAAAATTAAAACAATGACAAACAAAATCATTATTATAGACTTAGAAGCGACTTGTTGGGAGGGAATACCTCCCAAAGGAGAAGTGAGTGAAATTATAGAAATAGGCATTTGTCTGCTCGATACCCTTACAGGTGAAATTAGCGATAACAGAGGTATTTTGGTAAAACCTACACATTCCAAAATAAGTCCTTTTTGTACCCAACTTACCACCCTTACCCCCGAACTGGTGGCGCGGGAAGGCGTGAGCTTTGAAGAAGCCTTGCAAATCCTTAAAAAGGAATACCAAGCCTATCAGTACACTTGGGCGAGTTATGGGAATTACGATAGGAATATGCTCCAAAAGCAATGTGCACTTAGAAAACTGCCTTACCCAATGCGCAATGAGCATATCAATGTAAAGGAACGCTTCCAAGAGGTAACCCAGCACCCCAAGCGATTGGGAATGCATCAGGCACTGAACTACCTCAAGCTACCCCTTGTAGGAACCCACCACCGAGGCAAAGACGATGCTTATAACATCGCTAAAATAATGCACTGCTTGTCTCATTATCAATTGACAAATTAATTCGCAATGAAAAACAACCTTATTCACGGCGTTCATATTTTTGAAAGCGATCTCGCTAATGAGTTGGATAGCATAGTAGAAGATGCTTATCACTACGGCGCTACAGAAGCCGAAATACGCTCCCTTATAGACACTTTTCGCAAGGAAACTGTACGCACTGCTTTGGAGAAGGAAATATTTTTGACCCTTCGCCTTGCTATTTTATGGCAGTATGGGTGGTTGCGCCCCGAGGAGGTAGCTCCCCTGCAACAGTTGGTACAAAAAGGAGTTTCTAAAAAGTGGCTACAGCAGTTTGGTACTGATACCCCCCAGATGAGCTATGCAAAGCGACAACAGCAAGTAGTACGACTGCTCTCTCGCCTTGCCACTGCCAATACAGCAGTGCCTGCACGCGAACATTGGCAAAAGGTAACCGATTTCCTTTTTGTGCCTTATGAAGTGCTGAGCGTACCCTTGTTGGGAGGTCAGTATGGTGCGGTATGGCTATTGAGGACTGATAACTATGAGGGCGACGGACATTATACTTTCGTGGAACTATTATATAAAAGTACTGAAAAGCCAACGATGGAATCGCTAATGGAGGCGCGCCTTCAGCTGATGGGAGATGGTGAGAAGGAAGTGCTCAGTGATGTGCGTAGGGTGAGTCATAAAGCCTTGTTGCTCTTTGCCGAACGCTTGGAGCGGATAGGTACTGCCATTCCTAAGGAATCCCTACCAGAGCCTTCGCCCTATATAATAGCCTACGATTCTTTTGAGAAATTCGTACAGCGATGGAACAGCGATACGGGTATCCCCGATAAAAGAAAAAGAAAGAAGTTCAAGTCAGTTGTTGCCCATTGGTAATTTAGTAAATTGACAAATTAATCCTATGAAAAAGTTTGAATTTAAATACCAATTTGAGTTCTTTTGTTCCCCTATTTGGATAGAGGAAAATGTGAAGAATCCTACCCCTCGTAATGTGGAGATTGCGGATTTGGATATCAATCCGTATTTAGAAGAAGAATTAGAGGAACTCAACCACTTGTATCAAGAGATTTTCAATGACAATTACCCTCCTGAATCCGATTTCAAAGATGCCGTAAGTGAGTATATATTTGTAAACCGTGTACTTGTTTCAGCAGAACTTTTAGAGAAAGAAGTAGTCGAGCAATACACCTTTTTCTTTGATTATCCAAAATGGAGAGAAAAATTAGCAGATTTGAAAATTAGCCAATGAGTGCAACACTCCACTTGATTACTCTGTTAATCAATCACTTTTAGAGTATGTTATGTAGGAAAGCCAGCGATAGCTGGGTATGTGCTGCAAACGCCCATTGTAAATGCCTATTGCAAACGCCCACACACAAACATTTCGCAAACGCCCATTGCAAATACCATTTATCAAACTAATTAACGTCAGTTCGATATAACAGAACATTGATTTACAGCTTTGTAACATAATATATTCACAAAATAATTCACCGTCAGGTGAAAATTCGTGAGATAATGTAAAGTAAAGGGTTTTTGATATTCCTTATTTCGTGAAAATTCGTGAAATTCGTGGGAGATTTAAAACATTTTGCTGATTATTTAATAATTACTTATGTCGAACTCACGTTAATTAACAAATTTGAAAATTATCTAATTAGCCAATGACTCCAGATTGTCCCCCTTCGGGGGAACGGGGGCATTAACAAATTCACAAATTATTATGGCAAATTTAAAACTCAAAGGGAAAGACTTACTTAAGTTAGGATTCCCGAATAATCAATCTATTAATGTAGCGTTGGAAGTGATGAAACGCAATTACGCTACTAAAAACTTGGCGTATGTAAAGTCGGTACTCGAAGATATTCTAAAAAATCCTGCGCAGTACGAAGGACACCTTACTTTTGGTCAGATAGCCGAAGCGCTGCTTTCGTCTACTAAAACCGAAAAACGACAGCTCAACGCTACCCGTGCCCCTTATCACATCTTTGGCGACGACATCACCGAAGAGGCAAAAACGCAACTCTACACGGCTCTCAAACTCCCTATTTCGGTTGGCGGTGCCTTAATGCCCGATGCCCATAGTGGCTATGGTTTGCCCATAGGGGGCGTGCTGGCGGTGGAGAATGCCGTGATTCCTTATGGGGTAGGCTTGGACATCGGTTGCCGTATGTGCCTCAGCATCTTGGATATCCCTGTATCCTACCTTTCGGGGGCGCGTGATAAGTACGAGAAAGCCCTTGTGGAACATACGAAGTTCGGTATGTACGAAACCCACAAATCACACGTAGACCACGAGATTTTCGAGCGCGATACTTTTTCACTGATTCCTATTCTCAAGCGATTGAAAGATAAGGCAATCAAGCAGATGGGTACTTCAGGTAGTGGCAATCACTTTGTAGAATTTGGCGAGGTAGAACTTTTGGCAGACGACCCACAAATAGGCTTACCCAAAGGAAAATACCTCGGTATTCTTTCGCATAGCGGTTCGCGTGGTTTTGGTGCTGAAATTGCTCAGTATTACGTGCGCGTGGCAGCCGAACAATGTCCGCTACCCAAAGAAGCCCAACAGTTTGCGTGGCTCGACCTCAGCACTCACTTAGGGTTAGAGTATTGGACGGCTATGAACCTCGCAGGCGATTACGCTTCTGCCTGCCACGATGATATCCACCGCCGACTTATTCGCGCCGTGGGTGGACGATTGAGGGCGCGTATCGAGAACCACCACAATTTTGCGTGGAAAGAAATTCACGATGGCAAGGAGGTAGTTGTACACCGCAAAGGGGCTACCCCTGCTGGCGAGGGAGTATTGGGTATTATCCCTGCCTCAATGACCGATGCCGGCTATATTGTGCGAGGCAAGGGCAATGCCGAAAGTTTCAATTCGGCTTCACACGGAGCAGGGCGCGCTTTCTCGCGCAATGAGAGCAAGAACCGCTTTACCAATTCCGATATCAAAAAAGCCCTCAAAGCCAAAGATATTACCCTCATTGGGGGCAATGCCGAAGAAGCTCCTATGGCCTATAAAAACATAGAAACTGTAATGGCTTCCCAAAGCGATTTAGTAGATATCATCGGTACTTTCCAGCCACGCATCGTGCGAATGGACAAGTAATCTGTTATTTTTGAATTATGTTATGATGTACGGGCGTTTTGCAAACGCCCTTACAAATAAAACTTTTCGGACAGTTTTTTTATTTGCTTATATGCTAATTATCTTGTACCTTTGCCAAAAATAGAAAATATTATGCCTTATACAATTACCATTACCGATAACAATCCACAAGCACTACACCTTGTGAGATATCTTAAAACACTTGATTTTGTAAAAGTTACAAAGCAAAAAGAACCTAAGTACTCTCAGGAAGTATTGGATGCTTCTAAAGTATTAAAAATGACCCCTGAGGAAATCGTAGAAGCTGCTAAAGAAGAAGAAATGACCCCTGAGGATTACGCATTTGTGATGACAATCTCTAAAAAGATAAATAAGAAAGTATCTCAACGATTAAGAGAACGTTTTAACCTATAAAAACTTTTAATTATGATTATCATTGCCGACAGTAACATTTTTATGAGTGCTCTTATAAACCCCTCTGGTCATAAAGCTTTAATATTGGCTGAAAGGAAGAAAATACAATATATAGTGCCTGACTATCTCATTACTGAAGTAACCGAGCATATTCCTGATTTGGTAAAACGTTTTAAAAATCAGAAAACAAAAAAAGAACTATTAGCTGATTTTAAAAAACTATTAGAAGGCATTACCATTGTAAAAGAAGAAGATTTGCAAAAAACCTATGTAGCAAAAGCTGAAAAAATAGTCGCTGATGTAGATGAGAATGATATGCACTTTATTGCTCTTCATCTGCAAATCAAACACAAAATATGGACTTCTGACAAACTTCTTATAAAGGGTCTTACCGAAAAAGGTTACGGACATTTCTTTACCTCTACAGAAGAATTGAGCGAACATCTCTACAAAAAATAAAACCTCTAATTTACTTATTTCAGTTGAAGAAACTCTCCTCTCACATAAAGGATATGCTGTGTGTTTTGTTGCTTCCGCTGCTTTTCATTGGCATATTGTTTAGCCGCTTTTTTGATAGGATGGACGAGAAAATACATCTTCGCACTATTCTCGCTTGGATATTCTCACCTTACTGCCCTATATATAGGGTTGCGATGGATAGTGAAAAAACTTTTTGGACAAAGCAAATTCTAATAGTAAGACTTTTTTTGATAAGAAAAATTGTTTTTCTATGTATTTTTTATACCTTTGTCATTAAATAATAAATACGTTTAGTTAAAAAAAAGAAATATGAAAAAGTATTTAGCAGAAATGTTTGGCACTATGGTGCTCGTTTTAATGGGATGCGGTGTAGCTGTGAGCTTAGGTTGCACAAATGCTGATCCTTCAACAGTAATTGGTACAGCGTTAGCTTTTGGTTTATCGGTTGTAGCAATGGCTTATACCATAGGAGGTGTTTCAGGATGCCATATCAATCCAGCGATTACGTTGGGGGTATTCCTTTCAGGAAGAATGAATGGCAAGGATGCTGTGGGGTATATGATCTCGCAGGTTATTGGAGCGCTAATTGGTTCAACGCTTTTGTTTGTTTTGACCTCTAATGCAGGTTTAACAGGCACTGGTGCTAATGATTTGCAGGATGCAAATGTAACTGTTTTAGGCGGTTTGTTGGCAGAGATTATTTTCACTTGCGTGTTTGTGCTCATCGTTTTAGGAGCAACATCAAAAGAAAATGGTGAAACCAACAAATTTGCTGGCTTAGCTATTGGTTTAGGTTTAGTACTTATCCACTTGGCTTGTATTCGTTATACAGGAACTTCAGTGAATCCTGCGCGTAGTATTGCTCCAGCTCTCTATGCTGGTGGCTCTGCTTTAGAACATCTTTGGATTTTCATTGTAGGTCCATTTATTGGTGCTTGTTGCGCTGCAGGTATTTGGAAAGTGATTGAAACCAAAAAATAAGAATTGTTTGGGATTTATAAAAAAACAAGGTGTTTGTGACACCTTGTTTTTTTATATCATCAATTTGATAATTATCAAATAATACGTACCTTTGCCCTTTCAAAACTTTTTCACTTTTCACTAAAATATATGGCAAAAGAAACCCCACTAATGAAGCAGTACAATCAGATAAAAAGCAAATATCCTGATGCTTTACTGCTGTTTAGGGTAGGCGATTTCTACGAAACTTTTGGCGAAGATGCCGTAAAAGCCGCTCATACCCTCGACATTGTGCTCACCAACCGCAACAACGGCACCGAGCGCAGTGAATTGGCGGGTTTTCCTTACCATTCTATCAATACCTATCTCCCCAAACTCGTAAAAGCGGGCTACCGCGTGGCAATATGCGACCAGCTGGAAGACCCTAAACTCGTGAAAGGCATCGTAAAACGAGGTGTTACCGAACTCGTTACCCCAGGAGTTGCCCTCAACGACGATATATTGCAAAGCAAAAGCAACAACTTCTTAGCCTCGGTATGGTTGGGCAAACAAGGCTGCGGTGCTGCTTTTCTCGATGTTTCTACCGGTGAGTTCTTGGTAGCACAAGGCGATAAAACCTATATCGATAAGCTCTTGCAGAACTTCCGCCCTAGCGAACTGCTCGTTGCTAAACACCAAAAAAAGGAATTTGCTGAGCATTTTGGCGACGACTTCCACTGTTTCTACTTGGAAGATTGGGTCTTTAAAGATGATTATGCCCAGCAGGTACTCACCAAACACTTTCAAACCAACTCTCTCAAAGGCTTTGGCATAGACGAACTCACCGAAGCGATTCTTACCGCAGGGGCTATCCTCTACTACTTATCCGAAACCCAACACCACCAACTCCAACACATTACTGCCATTCAGCGCATCGCCGAAGAGGCTTATGTATGGCTCGACAAGTTCACCATTCGCAATTTGGAACTCTATGTGGGCAATACCACCCCCTCGGTGAGTTTGCTCGATGTGATTGATAAAACGCTGTCGCCTATGGGCAGTCGTACCCTCAAACGCTGGTTGGCGTTACCGCTGAAGAAGTTAGACAAAATCCGTCAGCGTCACGAGGTGGTCGATTACTTTTTGAAACACATCGATGTATTAGAGCAGGTGAAAACAGCCCTCAGCCGTATGGGCGACATCGAACGACTGATTTCTAAGGTCGCTACCCTGAAAATCAATCCGCGGGAAGTAGTGCAATTGCGCGCTTCTTTGGAACATATCCCCCTGATAAAACAGTTGTGTTTGGCTTCTGCCAATGAATCGCTTACCCTTTTGGGCGATAAACTCCACAGTTGCGAACAACTCAGTGCGCGCATCGCCGAAACACTCAATGAAGATGCCCCAGTGAACATAGCCAAAGGTAATGCTATCGCCAAAGGTTTTTCGGCAGAATTGGACGAACTGCGCAGACTCTCGCATTCGGACAAAAGTTATTTAGACGATTTGCTCTTGCGCGAAAGCCAACGCACGGGTATTCCTTCTCTAAAAATAGATAGCAACAACGTGTTTGGCTACTATATCGAAGTGCGCAACACTCATAAAGATAAAGTCCCGCCTGATTGGATACGCAAGCAAACCCTTGTGAATGCGGAGCGTTATATCACCGGAGAACTCAAAGAATACGAAGCTAAAATATTAGGTGCTGAAGAAAAAATCGCTCAATTAGAGCAATCGCTATACGCCGAACTGATTGCTTTTATCAGTGAGTATATCGGTCAGGTGCAGACGAACGCTACGCTTATCGGTCAGCTGGATTGTCTCTGTGGTTTTGCTACTTTGGCGATGGAAAACAACTATCACCGCCCCGAGATGAACGAGGGGTACGCCATTGACATTAAGGATGGTCGCCACCCTGTGATTGAAAAGCAACTGCCCGTTGGTACGCCCTACATTGCCAACGATGTGTATTTAGACCGTGAACGCCAGCAAATCATAATGATTACCGGACCTAATATGTCGGGTAAATCAGCTATTTTGCGACAAACCGCCCTGATAGTACTCTTGGCACAGATAGGCAGTTTTGTGCCTGCTGCTACTGCTCAATTAGGTATCGTCGATAAGATATTCACCCGTGTAGGCGCAAGCGATAACATTTCTATGGGCGAATCTACTTTTATGGTCGAGATGAACGAGGCAGCCCTCATTTTGAACAACATCTCCGATAGAAGTTTAGTGCTCTTAGACGAAATCGGGCGTGGTACGAGCACTTACGATGGTATTTCCATAGCGTGGGCAATCGCCGAATATTTGCACGAACACCCCAGCAAAGCCAAAACTCTTTTTGCGACCCACTATCACGAACTCAACGAGATGAGTGAGCAGTTCGAGCGCATCAAGAATTACAATGTATCGGTAAAAGAAACCAAAGACAGCGTACTTTTCTTGCGCAAACTCACCGAGGGTGGTTCAGCGCACAGTTTTGGGATACACGTAGCGAAGATGGCGGGAATGCCTCAATATGTGATTCAGAAGGCGAATAAAATGCTCAAAAAGCTCGAGGAGAGTCATAATGTAGTACCCACTGCCAAAGTGGTTAAAAACGCCCAAAAAGAAATGCAATTGAGCTTCTTTGATATGAACGATCCACTTTTAGAAGCCCTAAAAGAAGATTTACTCAGTCTCGACATCAACACCCTCACCCCCGTAGAGGCACTGATGAAACTCAACGAAATGCGTAAGCGAATTAGCTAATTAACAAATATGAAAATTAGCAAATGAGTAGTATCACTACACTTTGTCAAAGTCTATAATTACACTAATCCCTGAAACCTAAAATCTAATTATTATGCGATTTTTTAGATATTCATTGCTTTTTTATAATGCACTCTCTGCTATAGGAATTTTCTTATTAGTGATAGCAGGATTTTTCTATGCAATTCTTATTTTAAGCATTCCTTTATATGCTACCTATAGAGCCTTTACTGATAAAGACCCTGTGATCAGGAAGAGATATACCTTTTCTGCTATTGCTAGTGCTATTACTTTCTTTTTAATAGGAATTCTCGCTCTTATGATTTCCAAAGGTATTCAAAAAGATAGAGAAGAACAGAGATTGCAACAACTACAAGAAACAGTTAAGTAATTTGCTAATTAGCAAATTTGAAAATTAGCAAATGAGTAGTGTCGCCACACTTTGGCAAAGTCCCTACCCCCTGAAACCTAAAAACAATAATAAAAATGAAAAAGACAATTTACACACTTTGTACAGGCGTATTTGCGCTGCTTACCATTATTGGTTGCTCTAAATCCGACGACAACGACAGCAAAAAGAACAAGGACAAAAATGATATCGAAGTTACAAACTTCAATATTCCTAAGGAAGCTAAAGCCATTTTGCCCGACAAAACTCTTACCGAAATGGTTGCTAACGGAATGACCATTCACGAAGGAACTAACCCGCCTAATATCGAGGGTATCTATTTGCTCGACAACCTCAAATTCCTTTACACCAGTGACCCCGACGATCATTACTTTACCAAAGGACAACCAGCTGCCGATTATAAATATAAGTTTTATGATCAACAAGGAGTAAAGGTAAAATCGAATTACAAAGTACTGAAATTTGGCGTGTTTGACACAGCTACAGGCTCTGGTGCTATCATTTCAGGTAGCGGTAACAAGTTCACCGTTTTCCTAAGCCACGCTGCTAATACAGAAGGTGTAAAGAATAACGATATAACTCTAATTTCAGGGGAACTCACATCTCAAGGTATTAAGAATTTGGTTTATGTGCTAACAGTTACTCAAAAAGATGACAGTAACAATAAAATAATGAAGGTAGGTACCTATCGCATTTTCACTCACTACGAAAGTATTGCTCAAAAGCAAACAACATATTAAATATCAAAGAGATATAGGGAGGTGTTGTATTGAATATTGTACATTTGCCTCCAATTTTTAAACAAAAATAAAAATGAAAAAAACAATTTACACATTTTGCGCAGGCGTATTTGCCCTGCTTACCATTATCGGATGTTCTAAATCTGATGACAATAATGGAGAAGAGAAAAAACAAGTAAAAACTAGTAATTTCAATATTCCTAAGGAAGCTAAAGCTATCATTCCTGAGAAGTTTATAGGAGAAATGGCTGCCAACGGAATGACCATCAACGAGGGGACTAACCCGCCTAATATCGAAGGTATTTTTGCTACGGGCATATTGGAACTGACCTACATAAGTTCAGAAGACAATGGTTATCCGATAGGGAAACAGATTGAAGGCTATCGCTATAAGTTTTACAACCAAAAAGGAACAAAGCTAAAAGCTGATTATGTACACGAAAGCCTTCTAAGTGATGATAGAGCCTCAGGCAAAGGCGTAATCATTTCGGGGTCAGGCAGTAAGTTCACCGCTTATCTGCAGCTAACGGGGTCTCTTTTGGGGGCTACTTACACACAGGTAGCCGTGTATTCGGGAGAGATGACAGCAAATGGCGTGAAAGATTTTCAATGGGCGCTTTGTTTGGTTGACAAGAAAGATGACACCTTGAATAAGTTGATGCCTATAGGCGGTATGCGTATTTGGGTTGATACGAGCAAATTAGCAACAAAGAAGAAAGAGTTCCCTTACGGCGACTAATAAACAACAAATAAAAAAACTTCTCATCATGAGAAGTTTTTTTATTTGTTAAGGAGCCTTATACTCCATTGCTCTAAGGGCTGCCAATTCTTTTTCGGTAATTCTTTTATAGGTAGTGGTAGAAGGTTTTTTGTTTCCATCTACATCTATATAGGCACCCTCTATCATAAGTTTACCCTCAGTAATGGTAAAAGTAGTAGTGCCATTTTTGGTTGTAAAGGTATTCCCTGAAAGTGTATAAGGCAAGAGCTCTTGCTTTTCATAGCCGCAATTGCCATTTCTCTTCTTAAACGAAAGAAGTTCTATTGTCTTTTCAGTAAAAACAACCGTTTCTTTTATTGTACATTCTGAGACTGAAATTCGTTTCCCATCTATGGTAGACGATTCCATTTGCCACACTCCTATAATTTCAGGAGATTTTTGAGGAGGTGTTGGTATGTCATTATCCTTTATAATTTTAGGAGATTTTTCAGGAGGTGCGGGTGCGTCATTATCCTTGCTTCCACAAGAAGTTACAAGTGTTGTGAGTGCTATAAAAGCACCTAATAAAATTTTTTTCATATCCGTTGTGAATTTTTAGTTAGAAAGTACAAAAGTAAGAACTATTTGTCAATTAGGCAATTCATCAGTTAGTTTTTTACAACATTGGATGTTTTCTTATCAAAAAAAAAGTAACTTTTGAGTGAAAATAATCCTATATCGATTATATTTCGGCACTTTGGCAGTAGCAACACTTTCTGTTAAATTGTTGTTAAAAGATTTGGAAGTATTGTATTGGAAATTGTACATTTGCCTCCGATTTTTTTAAAAAAACAAAAATGAAAAGAACAATCTACGCACTTTGCACAGTGGTATGTGCACTATTTGTAATGACTTCCTGCTCAAAATCCGATGATGATAAAGGAGGCAATGGTGGAATTGTAAATAATAATTTCTCTTCTGAGGTAACAGCCGTTGCTTCTAAGGAAACTATCCAAAAAATGGCAGCTAATAAAGCTACTATCTATGGTGGCACAACCCCTCCAAGAGTTGAAGGTTATTTTACCTCTGGAGAAGTACAGCTTACCCATACTAGCCTTGGTGATAATGATCCTCTAAAATCAGCAGCTTTTGATGGATTCTACTATAGATTCTATGAGCAAAACGGCTCTAAGCTAAAAGTAGACTATAGAAATCACGCTGGAGGAACTTATGCTGCTAATGGTGTAAATGCGGTTATCTCAGGAGAAGGTAATAAGTTTACTATTTTCTTTCTCAACAAAGAAAGAGATTTAGTTGCCCTTTCAGGTGAATTTACTGAAGGTGCTATAAATGGATTTCAATGGGCTAACTATGTTAAAGTAGCTAGTAGTAAATCTCCTGAAGGAACAGTACGCATTTTTAAAAGCAAAAGTGGTCGTGCTGAAAGAGCACAATAATTCTAATTAGTAAATAAAAAACTTCTCTTTATCTAAAAACAAAGGGAAGTTTTTTTATATCTATCCCCTAACACCTGACACCTGTCCCCTGACACCTAATACCCTACAAAACCCCTTTTCTCCTCGCGATGTCAATCGCTTCTATAAGGCTTTTGGCATTGAACTTTTCCCGTATATTTTGTCGGTGCCTATTCACTGTGTAAGTGCTGATGAAGAGCTTTTCAGCTATTTCTTTGCTCGAAAAACCTTGAGAGGCAAGTGAGAGTATTTCCTTCTCCCGCGGGGTAAGCGCAAAAGTATCCTCTTCTTCTATTTTTATAGGGATAATCTCCCCCGTTATACAGTGTTTCATTTGCGCCCTTACCGGCAAATTCTCCGATTGGTCAGGGGCAATTTCTATAATGCCTAAGGCGAGGTAATTGTCGTCAGTAACTTCTAATAGTTGCTTCTCGTTAGTTACGCGCCTATAAGTGCCATCGCTTGCCATTCCGCGGTAGTCGTAAATACATTTGTACTGCATTTGCTCTTCTTTGGGCAAAGCCGATAGAAACTCAAAAATTTTCTCATTTATGAGGTCTTTCATCGCCAAATCATCGGGGTGGATGCGCCGTTTTAGCGGATAATCTTGTATTTCGTTGCTGTCGTTTTGAGGAATATCGTCGTAACCAAAGAGTTTAAACTTATCGGAAATAAAATAGAAATGCTTGTTTTTATCTACTATAAAAACGGCATTATTCCCTATTTTTGCAAGCATTTCGGCATAAGGGATATACTTCTGTGCTAAGATTTTCATAGAAGCTGAGGTACTCATCGTCAATTAAAAATGGTTATTTTTGCGTATTGCCACACTTGCGCAACCGCCGTAATTTTGCCCCAAAATTAATAATTTTTCTCAAATATGAAAAATTACAACAGTATTATTATAGGCAGTGGCTTGGGCGGACTCATCGCTGGAGCTACTTTGTCTCTCTGGGGTAAGAAGGTAATTGTGCTCGAACAACACTATATCGCTGGCGGTTGTGCTACCGCTTTTAAACGCAAAGATTACTTGATGGAAGTAGGTTTGCACGAAATCGACGGACTTCACGAAACTGACCCTAAACGTCCTATCTTAGAACTTTTAGGGGTGTTTGATGAAGTAGAATTTCTAAAAGTACCAGAATTCTACCATTTGAAGAAGCAAAACTTCCAGTGTACTCTACATCACGGGGCAGAAGCCAAAGCAAAACTCATCGCCGATTTTCCCGATAGCAAAGCCGAAATCGAACGCTTTTTTAAACTCATCAATAGGCTTTATGCCGAAATGCGTCGGCTCCCCCGCAACAAATGGCTCAATATATTGCTCTACCCACTGATGCCTTTCTTGATTCCTACGATCATCAAAACTTCTACAATGAACACAGGTGATTGGCTGGATGCAAATATCAAAGATGAAGCACTCAAAAACGTGCTCACGGCTAATTTGGGTTATTATACCGATGACCCTTATAACCTCTCGCTAATGTATTTTCTAATGGCGCAAGGTAGCTATTTAAAAGGAGGGGGCAACTTCGTGAAAGGGGGTTCACAGTCGCTGTCTAACTACTTGGTGCGCTTTATTGAAAAACGTGGCGGACAAGTGCTTACGGGTAAATTTGTAGAAGAGATTTTGGTGGAAAACAACCAAGCGGTGGGGGTGAGCTATCGCGATACATTCAACAGTGCGGCAGCTAAAAAATCGCTCTACGCCGATAGTGTGGTCGCCAATGCTGCCCAACCTATAGTCGCCCAGATGCTCCCCGAGCCTTATCGCTCTAAATTAGCGCAAAAGGTAGCGCCTTTAGAACTCGCCTGTTCCCTGCTCACCATTTATTTGGGTTTCAATACCGATTTGAAAAAACTCGGCGTAAACCACTATTCTACCATCATTCAGGGTCAAAAAGACTATAAACTGAAAGATGTAAAAGCCGATTCGCAAGGTGATTGGGCTCAAAAATCATTTACTTTTGTGAATTATGGGGCAGTAGATGCCCAGTTAGCTCCTGAGGGAAAGACGGTAGGTGTGATTTGTGCCATTGATTACCTCAAAGAATGGGAAGGACTCAGCGAAGCGGAATATCAGCAGAAGAAGGAAAAGGTCGCACAGCTGTTTTTAGCGCGTTTAGAAGCCGAATTTCCCACTATTCTTGAGTACTTGGAGTGTTATGAGGTAGCGACTGCCAAAACGATAAAAAGATACACTTTAAACCCGCAGGGCACCCCCTATGGCTATGTGCAATCGGTGAAACAAACTTACCCTAAACGCGATAAGCTCACCACTTCACCGCTGAAAAACTTGTACTTTGCCTCAGCTTGGGCGCCTTCAGGGGGAGGGTATTCAGGGGCGATTTACAGCGGTTTTATGACGGCAAATAAGATGAAAACCCAAGTGAAATGGCGTGACTACGCACCCTCAACGCTTACTGATGAACGCTGTGTAAAACTCTTAGCTAAAGACCTCATTGCTGATAATACTATCTTGCTCACTTTTGAAAAACCTAAAGGTTTAGAGTATAAAGCAGGGCAGTATGCCGTTTTGCGCCTCGATAATCCTCGATATACCGCATTGGATATACCTTTGCGTCCGCTTTCAATGGTCTCTCATCCTAAAGATGACACTTTGCAATTCGCAATGCGCCTCAGTGATAGCAGTTTTAAGAAGAGCGTTGCCGCAATGGCGATAGGCGATACCGCTACGATATTCGCCCCTATGGGTAATTTCACTCTTAAAGCAGAAAATAAACGCATCGTGTTCCTCGCCTCAGGCATTGGCATTACCCCCGTACTCCCGATGCTCAAAACCTTAGCACAACAGCAATTTGCAGGTGAAGTAGCAGTGTTTTACTCTAATAAAACCGAAGCCTCAGCCGCTTTTCACAGCGAATTACAACACAGCAATTTGGCTAACTATAGCTATCTGCCCGTGTTCACCGCCACCCAAAAGCGCCTCAACGCTGATTTCTTAAAGGAGCATCTCCACATCCTCACCGATTGTGAGTATTACATCGTGGGAACCCATAGCTTTACCAAAGCAATGCAGGAACTCCTTCTCAATGAAAAAGTCCCTGCCGAGTTTATTTTTAAAGATGATTTTGGTTCAGCTTCCTGATGCTTTATTGTCTAAAAACAAATCGGCTAATTTGCTAAAAGTGTAGTGATGTAAATTAATTATCAAATATCAATTATAAATATGTTAAAAGACATTTTAGATTTTAGAAGGGCGGTGCGTTATTACGCTTCTACGCCTATTAGTGAAGAGAAGGCGCAAGAGTGCCTTAAATTGGCTACTCTGGCGCCTACCACCTATAATATGCAGTTGTATGAGGTATATCACATCACCGATAAGGAACTGCTTAAAAAGCTAGGACACGCTTGCCTTGACCAGCAAACGGCTACTACAGCGCAGCAAATGGTAGTATTCGTTGCCCGACAAGACAAACACCGTCTGCACGCCAAGAAGGTTCTAGAGTTTGAACGCGGTAATATACAGCGCAATAGTCCGCCAGAGAAACAAGCCAAGCGCATCAAGGAACAAGAGAAGTTTTACAACCAGCTGATGCCTTTTCTCTTTAGCAGGTGTTTTGGTCTTTTGGGTCTTTTGCGCAAGACTTTTGGGGTAGTTAGCAGTTGGTTTCGCCCTATGATGCAACTCGTTTCTGAAAGTGATATGCGGGTGAATGTACACAAGAGTTGCGGATTGGTAGCGCAAACCTTTATGCTGGCAATGGCAGAAGCAGGCTATGACACCTGTCCTATAGAAGGCTTTGATAGCCGACGCGTAAAAAAGATATTACACCTGCCTTATGGAGCAGAAGTGAATATGCTCGTATCTTGCGGACTGCGTGAAGAGCAAGGCATTAGGGGAGAACGTTTTAGACTGCCTTTTGAAGAAATATACAAAAAGAAATAAGAGCAGTGATTAATGGTTAATGGTTAATGATTAATGGTTAATGATTAATGGTTAATGATTAATGGTTAATGATTAATGGTTAATGATTAATGATAGGAATTTGACGACAGAGTTTATTCTTGCCTAAAAATAAATCGCCAAATTCCTATCTCTTTTTTATCTCTTATCTCTTACCTCTTATCTAACCCCTATCCCCTGAGTCCTCTCGCTTCGCAATTCTATCAACAATCAGTGCTACAGCACCATCGCCAGTAACGTTGCAGGCAGTGCCAAAGCTGTCCATAGCGATGTAGAGAGCAACCATCAGTCCTTGCATACTCTCGTCAAAACCGAGGATAGTGTTCAATACTCCTAAGGTCGCCATAATTGCCCCTCCAGGAACACCAGGAGCAGCAATCATCACCACGCCTAACATCAGTATAAAGCCGGCAAAGAGAGAAAAATCGTAAGGTACCCCTTGGAGCATCATCAATGCAAGGGCGCAAGCAGTGATTTTCATTGTACTCCCCGATAGGTGAATGGTAGCGCAAAGCGGAATGACAAAGCCTGCGATGCGTTGTGAAATCCCTAATTTTAGCGATTGTCGCAACGTTACAGGTATGGTAGCAGCCGAGGATTGAGTACCCAAAGCAGTGGCATACGCAGGTAGCATTGTACCCAAGGCTTTGAAAGGATTCTTGCCCGAAATACCCCCTGCAATAAGATACTGAATGATGAGCAAGCAAATGTGCATTACAAAGAGGATAACGATTAGTTTGAAGAACACCTTCATTATAGCAAGCACTTGTCCGCTATAGGTAATTTCAGCAAAAATACACAAGATGTAGAAAGGTAATATAGGTATAATTGCTTTGATAATCAACCATTTGATAATATCGCCAAACTCGCGTATCACATCGGTGAGTTTAGATTCTTCGTTGAACGATAAACCTATCCCTATGATAAACGAGAAAACTAAAGCACTCATCACATCGGCAAGTGGGGGCATTTCAATCGTAAAATAAGGTGCAGATTTCACACTGTTTTCAGCAAGAGAAGCGAGTTGTTCGCCTTGTAAGAGTGAAGGGAAGATAGCCTCGCCCACTAAATAAGTAGAAAAACCTGAAAACAGCGTAAAAGCATAAGCAATCCCTACCGTGATGAGCAACAATTTGCCCGCATTCTTGCCTAAATCGGCGATAGAAGGCATAATGAGCCCCATCATAATCAAGGGGATAGCAAACTTGAGAAAATTGCTAAATAATGATTGAAAAGTGAGAAGTATGCGGTATAACCATTCTGGTGCATAGTTACCGAGGAGTACCCCTAAAAGAATACCACAAATCACCCTCACGAGAAGATTGTTGAAGATTTTCATAGCTCACTAATATTTTATAATTAATTGAAAGCGACAAAAGTATAAAATAATTAGCAAATTAGCAAATTTTACCTCTCAACTTAAAAATTCACTTGGGGTTTTTCCTTTAAATTTCTTAAAAACCTGATTGAAAGAAGATTTAGAGTTAAACCCCGCCTCAAAAGCAAGTCCTAAGAGGTTAAAACTCTTGTCGGTATCTTTTTTAGCCAAATCGATAAACTCTTCCACGCGGTAGCTGTTCACAAAATCGTAAAAATTCTTTTCTTCGTATTGGTTGATAATTTGCGATAGGTGATTAGGCAGTACGCCTAACCTTTCCGCTAATTGCGCTAAGGAGAGTTTAGGCTCGAGGTAAGGTTTTTCAGTTTGCATTAGTTGTAAAAGCTGTTGGTGTAGTTCGGGCGCTTCTTCAGCTTTCAATCCCGATTTGCGATACTCAGGCGCTTTGGTTTCCTCTTCAAAATTATTAAAAATCTCTACTTCCTCCACCTCGTCAGCCTCATCCACCTTGTCAGCTGTATTAACTGCACCACTCGCACTAAAAATCCCCTGATAGCGTATGCCCCAAAAGCCAATTGCAAAAATAAATAATATAAACAGCGCAAAGGCTATGATTTCTATATTAAATCCTGTGTCTATTTCTAAAGAATATTCCACCACATACACCGTTACCAATACAGCTACAATAGCCACAAAACCTAACAATAGCAACTGCAACCACTGCAAGCTAATCCCCTCATTATAGCCAAAATTCTCACCTATCACTCGCTCATAGTGGTTAATTTTCCGATAAGCTAACACAAAATACACCCCACTCACCACCACAAAAGCAATGAACGAAAGGGTAAAAAACCACTGATAATCACTGTGATAATCAGCACTATCAGTTATTGCCTTTTCTTCTGCCGAATAGCCAAATAAAAAGGGGAACATCGCTATATAGCCTACTACAAAGGGCAGGAAGTGCAAAGTGTCGCGCCAATGAAAACGTTGGTCTTCACGCGCACACACCGATACGTACAAATACAGAAAAGGCGCAAAAAGCATCGGGAAAGGATGGGTAACTCCTACCAAATGCGGGTATTTCTCCCAATAACCCAGATAGTGCAGATAGTAGTTCAGCAAGTAAACACCAATGCACATAAGCCATACCCCCAATACCTTGTCAGACAACGATGGAGACTTTTTAGAAAACAGCAGTATCGCCAAGAAAAAGCACAAAAAGATGCCAATAACAAAAAGACTACTCATAATCCACTAAACAAATTTACAATCACCGAAAATGTGCGTCCTCTAAAGTAGCTATCTTCCTTAAAAGGAATGGAGTATCCCCAGTAAAATTCGATAGTATTCAAGAGTGTAATCCCTACACGAGGTGTTATTGCTTCAGTATTTACCGAAACACCCGCCCCTACAGGCAAGATAAAAAAAGCATCGGCACCTGCAGCAGCCAAACCACTGGCATCTACATCTATACTATTGAGTGAAGTACCTACAAAAACAAAACTCTTGCTGCTGTTAGTATGTGTGTAAGCAGTGCGTATGCCCCATCTGTCAAGAGGTTCCATTAGTTGCGCTTCTGCCCACAGAGGCAATAAAAACAATAAGAAGACTAATAATTTCATAAACTACATAATTTATGGCAAAGGTAAGAATATTTTTCTATCTCCTTGCTTTTTTGTTCATTATGTAATACCTTTGCATTGTCTAACTACTAACAGATAACGTCTAACAACTAAATAAGAAAACAATGAAAAGAACAATTTTAACACTATTGATTGCACTTGCTATTGTAGCTTGTAGCAAAGAGGACATCAAAAAAATGGAAGGTAAAGTAGATGTAACCGTCTACTTAAAAGATGCCAATGGCACTCCTCTAAAAAATTGGGTAGTCTACGCCTACGACCAGTGGGCTTGGGAACACAAAGGTGGCTCAAAACCCACTTTCCACGCCAAATCAATGGCAACCGACGATGAAGGAAAAGCAATTTTCACCCTCAGTGTAGATAAATTTGAAGAGCGTGAAGTGTATCATTTTGTAGTCTATTACAACCAAAACAAGCAGAATCTTTCAGGTGATGATGTGACTGAAAACACTTTGAAAACCAGCAAAGCCGTTACCCTCAAATCAAAGGACAACGCCCCTATTACATTGCAGTTGTAGGCGTCAGGGGATAGTGTCCGCCTTGTCCGCCCCCTCATTCACTCAATAAAATTAAAATATGACTATAACAAACATCAATCAGTTAGACCCTATCAATGGGCTGTATACCTATGCAGAGTACCTGCTATGGCAGTTTGAAGAACGTGTAGAGCTCCTCAAAGGAAAGCTCTTCAAGATGTCAGCACCTTCTATCGACCACCAGAGAGTGTCAAGAAAACTATCTACTAAGATAGACAACTATTTAGAAGGCAAGCGGTGTGAAGTCTTTGCAGCGCCTTTTGATGTAGTGCTCAAAAACCCTAATGGGGAAGATAATACTGTATTACAACCCGATCTTTGTGTAGTGTGCGACCCCGAAAAGCTCGCCGATGGCAAACGCTGTTATGGAGCCCCTGATTGGGTGTTGGAAATCGTTTCTCCCAGCAATGTAGAAAAAGAACTAAGCAAAAAAATGCATATCTATGAAGAAGCAGGGGTAGCAGAATACTGGGTGCTACGCCCCGAAGAAAAGGAATTAGATATCTTTGTACTACAAGATAATGGCTATATAGGACTCAAACCGCGCTTTGCAGGCGAAGTAGTATCCCCACAAAAATTCCCCGACTTGCAGATAAACCTAAGTGAGATATTTAGTAGTTAGGGGTCACTACACTTTGCGTCACTATACTTTGGCAAAGTTGATATGCTCGTCGTGCTACGACCTTTGCCAAAGTTGATATTAAAAACTGCGTCCGCCTCGTCCGACCAGTCCGACTTGTCCGATAAATAAACAACTATGAAACATATTTTAATAACTTTGTTACTATGTGCGCCTTCTGTATACGCACAAAATCCCTTAAAAGGCGAATGGATAACTAACTCTCGGTTGTGTAAATTCAAAGAAGAAGACAGCAACTTATTTGAACTTACGAAAGACGAAGATGAAATATCAGGTATTGCAACGGTATTTGAAAAGAACGACAAAAATCAATATAAATCATTTTACTTCGCCCCTTGTGGCAACGATTGTTTCAAATCTATATCAGGAACATTTGAGCTTATAGCTCCCTCGTATGTACGCCTGAATGCCCTAAAATTTGAACAAAGAGGTTTTTGTGAAAAGAAAAACAAAACGTTGCATAACGATACCGCCGATTATTACATATACAAAGTCTCAGATAAGAAAATCTTCTTAGTGAAAAGCACTTCAAGAAATGAAAAAGAAGATCAAGAAAAGGCTAAAAACTATTTGTTAGTAACCGGTATAAAGGAAGATGTAGTATATAAACATGAAACAAAAATGAAGGTGGAAACTAAATTTAAATATATAGGAGCATTACCTACGCAAGTAGAGAAATATGCTACTGATATACTTCACTTGAAAAAATTCAAGATACTTGCTTATAACCAATTAGAAGATAGAGCGGCTTGGGTATTTGCGGTAAAAGACCTCACCACAGAAACTATAACCTATGTAATACAAGAAAATTGTTATGATGAAAAAGATAAAGAAATGTCTTGCTTTTTTGACTGTACCGAAGCCGAAATAAAGAAGTTCAGACAATAATCCTGAAGATTTGAGAAATTGTAAGTTTAAACTATGTGCTTTTTCAATGGGAAGATAATTATTAAACCAACATATTTAAGTCACAGCAAATCAATGTAGATGATCATTTTCGTGACCTCACGAAAAAGGTCGAGATTGCCAAAGTTGATATTAAAAACTGCGTCTGCCTCGTCCGACCAGTCCGCCTCCTCTGACCAGTCCGACCAGTCCGCCTTGTCCGACCTTTTCAATAAAACTGCCCGTGTGGCTTGTTACCTATTACCTGTTACCTATGCTAAGATTCACCGCTCTTACTACCGCACAAAACCGCAAACCGGTGGCGGTACCCGAAAATGGCAAACGCTCCGAACTGTTTGCCCAAAATGTATTCAACGAAGAGGCTATGCGCCAACTGATGACCCGCGATGCCTTTGCCGCTGTAATGAACGCCATTCATAATGGTACTAAAATCGACCGCCGTGTAGCCGACCAAGTGGCGACCGCTATGCGCGATTGGGCAATCTCCAAAGGCGCTACCCACTATACCCACTGGTTCCAACCTCTTACAGGGGGCACAGCCGAAAAACACGACGCTTTCTTTGAGCCCGTTACTCGCGACCGCGCTATCGAACGCTTCAGGGGCGGACAGCTCGTACAACAAGAATCGGATGCTTCCAGCTTCCCCAATGGTGGTATTCGCAATACTTTTGAGGCACGTGGCTACACCGCTTGGGATCCTTCTTCACCGCCTTTTGTATATGGCACCGTGCTTTGTATTCCTACAATCTTCATCGCCTATACTGGCGAGGCGTTAGACAACAAAACGCCACTGCTTAAAGCCCTTAGCGCTCTCGACCAAGCAGCTACCGAGGTAGCCCGCTATTTCGACAAAAATGTGAGCAAAGTAACCACTACCTTAGGTTGTGAGCAAGAGTACTTCCTCATCGATAAAGCCCTTGCCAATACCCGCCCCGATTTGATGATTACTGGTCGCACCCTCTTAGGACATCAAGCGGCGAAAGGACAACAGCTGGACGACCATTATTTAGGGGCAATTCCCAGCCGTGTGTTGGCTTTTATGCGCGATTTGGAACAAGAGTGCCTATTGCTCGGTATCCCTGTCAAAACGCGCCATAATGAGGTCGCTCCTAATCAGTTTGAGTTGGCGCCTATCTTTGAAGAAGCCAACCTTGCGGTCGATCAAAACTCACTGCTAATGGACGTGATGCGCAAGGTAGCCGAGCGCCACGACTTTGTCATCCTATTCCACGAAAAACCCTTTGCAGGAGTGAATGGGTCGGGCAAGCATAATAACTGGTCGCTTGTAACCGATACAGGCGTAAACCTCTTAGCACCCAGCAAAACGCCTATCAAGAACCTGCAATTCCTCACTTTCTTCATCTGTACTATCAAGGCAGTATGTGAGTATGAGCCTTTGTTAAGAGCCTCAGTGGCATCGGCGACTAATGATTACCGATTAGGTGCTAATGAAGCACCACCTGCCATTGTATCGGTGTTTATAGGCGAACAACTCACCCAAGTGCTCAACGCCTTAGAAGTATCCTCCGATAACTTATCTCCTGAGGAAAAAACCGAACTCAAACTGAACGTAGTAGGCAAAATACCCGACCTCTTCCTCGACACTACCGACCGCAATCGTACCTCGCCTTTCGCCTTTACGGGCAACAAGTTCGAGTTTCGCGCAGTGGGCTCTAAAGCCAACTGTGGCAAGCCTACAATGGTATTGAGTACCATCGTAGCCCAACAACTCACCGAGTTTAAGAAAGCAGTTGATGCACTTATAGAAGGGGGCAAGAAGAAAGAAGATGCGATTTTTAAAGTGTTGCGCCGCTATATTAAGGAAAGTAAAAAAATACGCTTTGAAGGCGATGGTTATAGCAAAGAATGGGAGGAAGAGGCTGCCCGCCGCGGACTGTCAAACCATAAAACGACACCAGAAGCACTCAAAGAAAACATCAGTGAGAAGGCTGTGGCTTTGTTTGAAAGTACAGGAGTACTCAGCAAAGTAGAGCTTTTAGCGCGTTATGAAATTGGCTTAGAAGAATACGTGAAAACCGTGCAGATAGAATCGCGTGTATTAGGCGATATTGCCCGTAATCACGTGGTGCCAACAGCCGTGCGTTACCAAAACACCCTTATTGAGAATGTGAAAGGCTTAAAAGAAATATTTGGCGATAGCTATCAAGAAGTCGCTGCCGAGCAATTAGAGCTCATACGCCATATTTCCGAGCATATCAAGGTGATCCACAGTCAGGTAGAGGCAATGGTGGAGGCGCGTAAGCACGCTAATCACCTTCCCGATTTTGAAGCCAAAGCCGATGCTTATTGCACGCAAGTAAAACCTTTCTTTGAGGTAATACGCTACCACTGCGATAAACTCGAACTTATGGTAGACGATGAACTTTGGACACTCACCAAATACCGCGAATTGTTGTTTAACTAAACAAAAGCGTAGATAAAAAATTAATGAGAAAAAATACAAATCACATAGCAAAACCTTTCTTAAAATGGGCAGGAGGTAAAACACAGCTCATAGAACAAATCAAAAATAATTTACCTAATTTTGTTCATAATGAGAGCTTTACCTATATAGAACCTTTTGTAGGGAGTGGAGCTGTACTATTTTGGTTACTCAATGAGTTTCCTAATATGAAAAAAGCAATAATCAATGATATCAACAAAGATTTGATAGATACTTATTCCACTATTGCCGAAAATCCTGAGCCGTTAATAACTATTCTTGAGCATTTACAAAGAGAATACCACGCTTTAGAAGATCAACAAGAGGCTAAAAAAGCATACTATTATGAGAAAAGAGCCTTGTTTAATAGCAGAAGTGAAGACAAACTAAACCAATCAGCCTTATTTATATTCTTAAATCGCACTTGTTTCAATGGTTTATATCGTGTAAATAGTAAAAATGAGTTCAATGTACCCATAGGGAGTTACAAACGACCTATGATTTGCGATAAAGAAAACATTTTAGTAGTAAGTAAAGCATTGCAAAAGGTGGAAATTATTTGTGGAGATTTCGAGCAAACCATTCAATATGCCGAGGGGAACACCTTGTTTTATTTTGACCCTCCTTACAAACCTTTGAGCGAGACCTCTAACTTCAATGCTTATGCAAAAGACAATTTTGATGATAGCGAACAAATTAGATTAAGAGATTTCTGCCAAAAATTAGACAACTTGAATCACTATTGGATACTCAGTAATTCAGATGTAAAAGGAAAAGATGAAAACAATCATTTTTTTGATGAACTATATGCCGATTTTAAAATAAAACGCGTATTGGCTAAGAGAAGTATCAATGCCAATCCTGAAAAAAGAGGAGTATTAAATGAATTATTAATTAACAACTATACTAATAATTTTTTAACTATATGATTTACGGAGGAAGAGGAGGAGGAAATACAAAAACAGGTTTAGTTTTTGAAGGTAAAACTGATTTAGCAGAATTTCTAAACTCTCAAAAAGGTTATGAAGTAAAAGAAAATAATGTTTTCTATAAAGGTGAACTTGTTGGAAGAATTTTTAAAAAATACGGTTTCTATGATTTCCTAAAAGAGTTAGATATTGATTGGAAACAATTAATTTCTAAAAGATTACTACCCGATGATAGTATATTTGTAATTATAGCAAATACATTATTCATAATTGAATGCAAATTCCAACAAGTAGCAGGGTCAGTAGATGAAAAATTGCAAACTTGTGATTTTAAAAGAAAACAATACCAAAAACTTTTATCAAAAGCAAATATAGAAGTAGAATACATTTATCTATTAAGTGATTGGTTTAGAAAGCCCGAATACAAAGATGTTTTAGACTATATTCATAGTGTACATTGTTATTATTTCTTTGAGTATATTCCATTAATAAAATTAGGTTTACCTGTTCCTGAATAATGTTTAACCCCTATTTCAAATCTCAAGACAAATCATTTTACCTCCTTCACGGAGATACGATGGAACTGTTACCACAGTTTCATCGCAAGTTTGATATGGTCTTTGCAGATCCTCCTTATTTTTTATCAAACGGAGGACTTACTATAAATAACGGGGAAATTGTAAGCGTTAATAAAGGAGATTGGGATAAATCAAAAGGAATAGCTTTTGTAAATGATTTTAATAGGCAATGGCTTACTTTAGTACGCGAAGTGATGAAAGAAGACGCTACTATTTGGATTAGTGGTACGATGCATAACATCTTTTCAGTAGGACAAATACTTACAGAATTAGGTTTTAAAATACTCAATATTATCACTTGGGAGAAAACCAATCCACCCCCTAACTTTTCTTGTAGGTATTTTAACCATTCTACTGAGCAAATCATTTGGGCAAGAAAAGAAGAAAAAACGCCTCATTACTTCAATTACGAACTAATGAAAGAATTGAATGGTAATAAACAAATGAAAGATGTATGGCGTTTTCCCGCGATTGCTCCTTGGGAAAAGTCGTGTGGCAAACACCCTACTCAAAAACCCTTATCAGTACTTACAAGACTTATTTTAGCTTCTACCCCACCTAATGCTTGGATATTAGACCCTTTTACAGGGAGTTCAACTACAGGTATTGCAGCTAATTTGCAAGGTAGAAAATTTGTTGGTATAGATAAAGAACAAGAGTTTTTAGAACTGAGTAAAAACAGAAAATTAGAAATACAAAACCCTGATATATTTAAAAAATACAAATCCCGATTATAAAAAACTAATGAAGCTATAGTTTTTTCTTTTTGGAGAAGCAATTCTTTATTCATTGTTGGTTTTTCTATATAACATACGCTAAAAGTAAATGATTATCCTTTGCTAAAATTTCTTGCCCATACAGCTCGTCATTCGTCTCTCGTCTCTCGTCATTCGTCTCTCGTCATTCGTCATTCGTCCCTCGTCATTCGTCCCTCGTCATTAAAAAAAGCGTCCATTCCCTCACGCTTGGGCGATGCACCCCTTTTTGCGCTGTACTTTTGCCCCAGAATTTTAAAAGTATTACGCAATGAAAACCTTTTTGAACATCGTCCTTTTTTTAGTGCTTCCGCTTGTAGCACATTCGCAAGATATTACCCAAACACTTAGGGGTACTATTTACGACCAAAGCACTCACGAACCACTTATCGGGGCTACCATAGTGGTGCAAAACTCTCAGCCAGTTATCGGTACAACTACCGATGAGGATGGAAATTTTTCGATTACTAACCTCCCCTTAGGAAGGGTGAGTTTGGAAATTTCTTATATAGGCTATGAGAGCCGTGTGATTCCAGAGGTGCTCATTACTTCAGCCAAAGAAGTAGTGCTTAGTATCGCTCTGAAAGAAGCCGCTACTGAGCTTGAAGGTGTGGAAGTAGTAGCAGGTATCCGCAAGGAGAAAGCCCTCAATGCAATGGCTACCGTGAGTGCCCGCACCTTTTCGGTAGAGGAAACACAGCGCTATGCCGGCGGACTTAGTGACCCTGCGCGTTTGGCGTCTGCTTTTGCAGGAGTCTCTACGGGTAACTTGCAGGATAACTCTATTGTCGTGCGCGGTAATGCCCCACAAGGCGTGCAATGGCGATTGGAAGGCGTGGAAATCCCTTCGCCTCAGCATTTTTCTGGGGGGAACGTCATCGGGGGCGGACTGGTGACGCTTTTTAGCAATCAGGTGATTGGCAATTCCGATTTTCTTACAGGGGCTTTCCCTGCCGAGTATGGCAATGCGCTCGCAGCTGTTTTTGATGTGAAAATGCGCACTGGTAATACTTCCCGCTATGAACATACGGCACAAGTGGGCATATTAGGACTCGATTTTGCTTCTGAGGGTCCCCTTTCACGTGCCAAAGGTTCTTCTTATCTTTTCAACTATCGCTATTCTACTTTGGGATTACTCAGCGATTTGAAAATCAACAAAACCGGTCAGCGTATTAAGTACCAAGACCTTTCCTTTAAATTGAATTTCCCTACTGAAAAAGCAGGTACATTCTCTCTTTGGGGTATCGGAGGGATTGACAACACTCATAAAGATGCTTTAAACGCTCCTGCCGACTGGAAAACTGATATCGACCGCGTGAATAACAATTGGGATACTTACGTGGGTACTGTGGGCTTGCGCCACCAAATTACCGCTGGCGAGCGCAGTTTTGTAGAATCACACCTCGCTTTTTCGGGTACTGACGACCGTATTAGTACCGATTACCTTTCCGATGATGCTTCTGTATTCACCCCCGACAGCCGACTTAAAAAACAAAACGGAACACTCACTTTGGCGACCTCGCTCACTCATAAGTTTTCTCCTTTGGCTACTTTAAAAGTAGGGATTTCATCTAAACAACTTTTCTACAAGTATAACCTCAGCGCTGCACAGGATTATGTGCCTTCCACTTATGCGCGTATCGTTAATTCGGCTGGTAATACACATCTTACCGAAGGTTATGCCCAACTGAAATACCAGCTATCACCTTCACTTTTGGCTAACGTGGGGTTGCGCGCTCACTACTTTGGTTTGAGTAAAGAACTTTCTCTTGAAAGCAGAGCAGGATTGGCTTGGAAACTTTCCGATAAACACAGTTTGAGTTTCGGTTATGGCAAACATTCTCAGCCCGAAGATTTGAATGTGTATATGATAGAAGTAGGGGGCGTAGCTGTGAATAAGGATTTGAAGCTGAGCGATGCACATCATTTTGTGTTAGGTTACGACTGGATGCTTACCGATAAATTGCGTTTCAAAGCCGAAGCCTATTATCAATATCTGTGGAATATACCAGGGGAAGAGGGTACCAGCTATTCGCTTATCAATTTGCGACGGGCGTTGTATCTCAACAAAACACTCGTGAATAATACTAAAGGGCGCAATTACGGTATCGACCTTACTTTGGAACGCTTTTTAGGTGACAATTATTATTACCTTATAACGGGGTCTATCTTCAAATCCGAATATAAAGCGGGGGATAATGTGTGGCGTAATACGCGCTATAACAAGGGTTTTGTACTGAATGCCCTCTTTGGTAAAGAGTTCTATTTTGCCAATAACCGCAAGGTGCTCGATGTGAATACGCGTGTGAGTGTAACCGGAGGTGAGCGTTACAGTCCGATTTTGGAAAGCCAATCGGTAACCCAAAAACGTGTGATATACGATGAAAGTCGGGCTTTTAGCGAGCAATTCCGCACTCTTACCTACGCCGACCTTACTGTGAATTACCGCATCAACCACCGCAAGAGCAGTAGCGTGTTCTCTTTCCAAATGAAGAATGTACTCGGGGCGCCTATCTATATCGACCATAATTACAATTACCAAACCGGACAGATAGAGCTCAGTAAAGCTACTTTGGTGATTCCTAATATCAGTTATAAAATAGAATTCTAACTTCTTACCTCTTATCTCTTATCTAAATAAAATGAAAAAATATAATCACCCTATTTTGTTTTTTACCCTTTCCCTTGTGATTCCTTGGGTATTCTGGTTTGTGGTGGCTTATTGGAGTCACCAACCCAAAGCACCTAATGCTTTTTGGACAGGCTTTTTTGAATTGGCAGGCTTGTTAGCACCTATGGGCGTAGCTACCTACCTCTTTACACGCAATAAGGAACTATTATCCGACCTCAAAACGCGTTTTATTGGCAGAAATTTGCTTACCAATCGCTATTTTTGGATTACCCTCTTGTTTCCACCCCTTTCCATTGTCGTGGCACAGCTACTTTCGCTTGATTTAGGGCATAGTCTCGACCAGTTTTACATTTCGGGAGAGCCTAGTTTCAGTTCAGCGCCTTTCAACGCTTGGTTTGTGCTCTGTTTGGCGCCAGTGCTCGAAGAATTGGCTTGGCATACTTACGGCACTGATGCTTTGCGCAGTAGGTGGAAGCTTTTCATCTCATCGGTTATCTTTACCGTCTATTGGGGGTTATGGCATTTGCCTTTGTTTTTCGTAAAAGATTATTACCAGAGCAACATACAAGCAGAAGGGTGGATTTATACGGCTAACTTTTTTGTGAGTCTGTTTTCCTTTGTGTTTATCATCAACTGGTTGTATTACAAGTCGGGGCGCAATGTATTAGTAGCCATATTATTTCATTTGGTAGCCAATATTTCTAACGAAATCTTCGCTACCCACCCCGACAGCAAACTGATACAAACAGGCTTATTCGCCCTACTAATGGGCTATATATTAGTGAAAGAAAGGCGATTGTTTTTTAGTGAAGAGTGAAGAGTTAAAAGGGGAGAATTTGGTTATTAGTGAATAAATACCTACTTTTGTGGAGCAAAAACACCTTATTTTCTAACATTAGTTAATATGCACTTAGTCTAACATCTCAAAATATTCAATATCAATAATATGAACGCAAAACCAAATCCTGAAAAGCCTGCTATAGTAGTCTTTTTTATCATATTTGCTATAATGCTAATTGCCTCCCTAATGTTTATTTTTGAAGGGGGGTGGGGGGCTATTTATATTTTTATTCTTGCATCGGCAGTGAGTATCGTTATAGCATTTCTGTTCTTTACCTACTTTAGTTTGTATTACAAATGGGCACGCTGGGGGTTGGCTGCAGTTGTACTATTTACAGCTATTTCGTTGTTTGATTTATTTCATAATGATATCATAGATTATTATTCGGATAAGATAACTCCAAAGAAATACAAGAACTATAATAACTTGTTTAGTAGTGCACCTTATCATAAACAAGGCAAGACTATTAGCTTTCTTTCTAAACGCGAAGGTCCTGGGTATGGTAGTACGACTACTGTTGTTTTCTTGAATGATAAAAATGAGCTTATCTTGATAGAAGGAGCTAAAAGACTCTATAAATACGATACTTATGGCAATCTCATTGCCGAATACTACATTAGGCAAGGATATTACGCAAATGATGTGATGAAGAGTTGTTACTTTGACACGCGTAATAACAAATACCTTACTTGGGCTATTGATGGTGATACTGTACCAAAACCTATAACTTTTTTAAAAGAATCGGCAGAGTGGAATGACAGTGAAAGTGAAGCTTTTTTTGAAGAAATGAAACAAACAACTGATGCTTTTTTTATTGATGATGAAGTCTATATATACCGAAAAGAACCTGAGAATAGACAGTTAAATGACTTGAAGGTTATTTTTAGCAAAGACAACGAGTGGTACTATTTTTTTCTTCCATTTAACAGAAAATATGAAGAACGTGATGAAGAAGGTTTTCTGCGAGGTCTTATCTCTAAAAATAAAGTAAAAAGCTTTATGAATTTTGAAGAATGGGAGTCTACCAAGCTTGATAGTGAGCAACGTAAAGGCATACAACCGCAATATACGAGCTATGATAACAAAGATTTTTACTACGATTTGGTAATAGATGGGGTTACTTTTAATATAAGTGATTATAGAGAAAGAAACACTAACCTAAAATTGCTTACAACTTATTTTAGTACTCCTACAGAAACTATGGAGGTTTTTGCTCACCTGAAGCTGTATAGTAATAAGAATTTGCACTATAAACTGTTTAATGATAGGGGCAAAACCTACATCATTAAGAATGAATAATAGGAGAAAAGAATTAAAATAAACCAATGAAAACCCCCGCTGGCGTGAGTCACATACTCGCTTGCAGGGACTCAGCGAGCTTGCAGCTCGTGCCTATCATCCCCTCCCCAACCTAATACAAAAGACATAAAAAGCAAAAAGAGTGAGAATCTTAAAAAATTAATGATAATGAAATTCAACATCAAAAAGAACCAACAATTCCGTCTATTCAGTTTTTCTGGAATCCTGATAATAACAATAATATTTTCAATTTGTAGTTGTAATACACGTCTATTTCACTGTCCCATTCCTGTGGGGAGAAACTATTATTCATTAGAAGGAGATGGAGCTCGCCCTATAGATCCTTGCTTTTGGTTAGCATATCCTACTCCTTACCGATTGCAAAAAGGAGATCATATAGATACAACAGCTATATACATAAATAAGGATAGAGGTTATGACTATTATAGAAAACCTTATGTTGTATTTTTACGTTTTTTTGCTAATGGACGTTGTGCTTCTGGATACCTTTACAAAGATTCTTTACAATATAATGCCCCCTCAAAACAATGGACAGCTGGTTATTATAAGATGCATAACCCCAACAAGGTTGAATTAGAAGAATTTGTAGCTTATTCGCCAACATCAGCTCATTATGAAGAAAGAATGGGAGTGATAAGAGGTGATACAATCTATGTTTTTAGTAGATTTCGTAGAAAAAAGACCCCTATACCTCCTGCTAATTATAAAAAATGGACAAGAGACAAAGAAGATTTTTGTTGTGATATGTATATCAAACAAAAAGTAGATACCCTCACAGGCACTCCTGACTGGTAAAACAAACAGACCCGCTGGCGCGATCTGCATGGGCAATATAAGAATCAACAGAACATTATAATACAATTAAACAAAAACGAAAGATTTATGGAATGGCAAAGAATAATTATTACTATATCACTTATTACCTTATTATTTGGTTGTAATCCAAGTGAGAATTACTTAAAAAACCATAAAGTTTTTCCGTATTCTGAGGAAATTGTCCAAGAAAAGAAATATAAAATTAGTGTCCAAGAAGCTAATGATTTATATGTCAAATATTTATATGATAATAAAAAAAGTAAGGATTTAGATTATGATGAAACGCTTCTTTCTCCAACCTTAATTATTGATGATCATTATGTGTATTCTTTTCAGAATTTAGTTATGCAAAAGGTAGCCGTTTTTGGTATTTGGATAAATGCCAATACAGGAGAAATAACTACTAATGATGAGTCTATATGGTTAGAAGAAAAAGATATTGTTTCTTTTAAGAAATAAATACCCCCTCAACCTGCCAAGCAGTGTAAAATAAACTAATAAGTATAAACAAATGAAAATTATATGAGATGCTTTTTATTTATATTGTTATCGAGTTTTTTGTTTTGTTGTAATAATAAACAAAATAGTGAAGGGAAGTTGCTAAAGGAAACTTCCTCCAAAACCTCTTCTGCTCAAACAAAGGAAATAAAGCAAGAGGAAGAAATTGACAATGAAGTATTGACAATGAAGAAAGATAAAACATTAGAAGATGATTTGTTGATGCTTAAAAATGTAGCTTTTTGCAAATGTTTTGGACAAGAAGTGTTCGGTATAAAAAAGAAGGAACCCAATACTTACAAATTGATACCTGATGCTACTACAGGAGGATATCTTCAGTGTAGTGAGCATCTCGATATAGAGTGGATAGTAGCAAATCCTACCCTTGATAAGCTCGTTGAAAATTGGTTAAGTAAACCCTATTATAAAACCTTTCAAGAGAAAGGAAGTCCTAAACGCTATCCTACTTATATGAAGTGTTTAGATTTCTACAATAGTAAGGCACTTAAAAAATACTTAGATTCTGTTCGTGTAGTATTAGAGAAGAGATATAAAGCAAGTGATGAAAAATATTGCACAGCAGCAACAAAAACGGATGATATTTATTATGACACCCCGCTTTTACAGAAAAAGATAAAAAATAAGGATGACAAGCTATTAATTCTAAAAAACATTGCTTTTTGTAATTGTATGGAATACGAATATGAACAAATTGTAAAAGAAAACCCCGATTTATACTCTTTGTTCATAGATAGAAGTAGGGAGGATTATATTAATTACGGAGGATTGGATGTAAACCTACTAAAAAATAACCTATCTTTTGATAATCTTGTCAAGGAATGGCATAAAAAAGAATATAATACCTACCTTGCAGAAGAGAATAGAGGGAAAATATATCTAACAATTATGAAATGTATAGATTTTTACAACAGTAAGAAACTTGAACTATACATAGATTCTCTTAGAGTAAAAGAATTACAGTAAGCCCCCCGCTGGCGCGTTTCTTGCAGCTCATCATAGACTTTGGCAAAATTTATACAGACCTGCAGGGAATTTAATATTGATAAATATAATCCAAAAAATAAAAAAGATTGTACAGAATGAAAGTTTATAAATTTACAAGTTACATAGAAAAAGAATACGCTATTCTTCGACCTAGTAGTAAAGAAAATATTAAAGAAAACAATTTGCTAGATGTTTGGTGGGATAGTTGGGGTAGTAATGGGAATAAAATCGGAGATTTTACATTTTGTTATGGCATTAAAATATGTAAATTATCCGTCTTTAATCTTTTACAAGAAAACTTTAAAGATATTAAGGGGGTAGATGTAAAGATTAATAAGACTGAAAGAGAGTTAAAAGCAAAAAATCCTAAAAGACTGAAATGGCTACCACAAGAAGACATTGCATTAAAATCCTTTTTTAGCCCTACATATTTTGATTGTCTTCCCCAAAGTTCTTTAGTTAAGACAGAAAGAGGAAGAATAGAATTTATTGGAGTGTCAGAATTAAAAGGAGAGGAAATAATTCCTCGTGAAAAAGGTAAAGGAATCTTCTTTGATAAGGAGGTTATCAATAATTATGATTTCTTCACTTTACAGAATACAAATCTATTATTATGCACAGAACGTGTAAAAGAATTTTGTGAGGATAAAGAATTTAATAATATCATCTTTTTAGAAATGGGAGATATAATTTAACGTTCGTACGATATAATGCCCCCCCCGCTGGTGCGAGCTTGCAGCTCGTGCCTATTATCCCAAGAGCTTGTAGCTCTATTACCCCCGCTGGCGCGAGTCAGTGAGAGAAATCCTTTAGACTTTATACCTAATATAACACACAGAAAGAAAAAACTATTTTCAATATGACTATTATAGAACTTATAAAGCAAATCAAACCTATTCCTAAACTGTTCATTAGAAAACATAGTATATTCAGCCTCGAAGTATTTATTGATGGTTGGTATTATCGTGATACCAAGGAAGATGTAAAAGCTAGTGTCTTATACACAGAATTTTATGAATGGCTACAAGAAAAATACAAAGTAGGAGGTAGTGGAGGCTGGGCTGATATACTTCTCTATAAATTTGAAACTGAAGAAAAGGCTTTGGATGAGTTCTTCGTCTTATTCAATACTTTTTATAAAGAAAAATACAAAACAAGTCTATGGTAAAGGGTAATATTTAAAAATGCAACATACTAATACAAAAGATTTCTATTGGCGAAAAATCGTATTTGAATAATGAAAACACTATTTAAAAAATCTCCCTACCTACTGATATTATTTCGGTTTTTATTAGCCCCTACTATTCTGTGGATGGCGTATAAGGCAGAAGAACCCACCACAAGACTATGGATAGTAGTTTTTATCGTTTTAGGACTATTGTCGGATATCTTCGATGGGATTATTGCGCGCTATATGGGGCTCTGCACCGTGGCAATGCGGCGAATGGATAGCCAAACAGATTTGATATTCTGGCTGTGCGTGGGCGTGGCTTGTTATCACCTCAATCCCACTTTGATAGCTGCCTATCGGTATGAAATTATTGCCCTTTTTGTAATGGAAGGACTCTGCTACGGGGTGAGCTTTTGGCGATTTGGAAAAGAAACTTGTACACACGCTTTTCTTTCCAAACTGTGGGGCGTATGCTTATTAGTAGCTTTTATCTCGCTCATCGGCTTTGGTTACGGAGGTTTCCCCTTGCTCTTGGCGGTCTATTGGGGACTTTTCTCGCAATTGGACGTCATTCTTATCATTTTGTTACTACCCAAATGGCAGAATGATATCCCGAGTAGCTACCACGCTTATCTGCTGAGAAAAGGAAAAGAGATTAAGAAACACAAGTTGTTTAATTAACAAATGAAAACAGAAAAAATATTATTAGCAGGAGCGACCGGCTATTTAGGTCAGTATATACTGGCTGAGCTCCTAAAAAAAGAATACCCTACCCGTATTGTGGTGCGCAATAAGGCAAAAATAGCACCCGCCCTACTCACGCACCCGCTATTGGAAGTGGTAGAAGCCGAAGTAACCCAACCCCAAACCTTACAAGGCGTATGCAAAGGGGTGAGCAAAGTAATTTCAACCGTAGGGATTACCCAACAAAAGGACGGACTTACCTACGAACAAGTGGATTATGGGGCTAACAAAAACCTCCTCGATGAGGCTTTGCGCGAAGGCGTACAGAAATTTGTGTACGTATCGGTATTCAAAGGTGAAATGATGCGGCATATCGCCATTGGGGCTGCCAAAGAGCGTTTTGTAGATGCTCTTAAAGTCAGTGGCTTAGACTATTGCATTGTGCGACCCAGCGGTTTTTACAGCGATATGGGTAACTTTTTAAAGATGGCAAAAGGGGGAAAAGTGCGTTTGTTTGGCAAAGGACAATACGCAATGAACCCCATTCACGGCGAAGATTTAGCCGAAGTGTGCGTGGCACAATTAGAAAGTGCTGAAAAAGAAGTGAATGTAGGGGGTGCTGAGGTCTTTACGCATACCGAAATTGCCCGCTTAGCTTTTGAAGTGTTGCACAAACCTGTGAAAATAACCTATTCCCCCGACTGGTTACGACGTTTTATTTTGAAAATAGGCAAATATTTGATGCCAAAGAGCGCTTATGGTACCATAGAGTTTGTTTTCACTGTAATGGCAATGGATTCGGTAACCCCTCTAAAAGTAGGAAAACACCGATTGAAGCCGTATTTTGAAGCGATAAAAGATTGTTAATCACAAAAATAATTGTATATTTGCCAAAAAAATACTGAATATTATGCCTTATACCCTTACCATTACCAATGATAGCCCAACAGCTATGAATTTTGTAAAATATGCAAAAAGTCTTGATTTTGTAAAGGTTACCAAAATAAAAGAACCTAAAGAAGTAGCTCCTATTACAGAGGAGCTTGAGGAAGATGAGTATGGTATTCCTATAAAATTCCGTGAAGAAATAATGGCTATGTCTAAAGAGTCCAACAGAAATATTGCACGCCGTTGGAGAGAGGATCTTGCTAAAAAGAAAGAAAAACAAACGATATGATAGTTGTAAATTTTTGATTTTGAACTTATCAAAGGGTTAAAAGAAATGGGCTACGATATATGTGTAACAACAAAAGACCTTAAAGCTAAATGTTATAAAAAGAGTGTCTAAAATAACACTCCTTTAAAACAAAAACCTCCCCTTGCAAAAAGATTTGCAAGGGGAGGTTTTTTTGTCTTGACGATGAATGTCTTACATTCCTACTCTAAAATTTTTAGAAAAACACTCTAAAAATATTTGTTATTTAGAGATAAAGTCTATATTTTTGCAGGGTTAATAAATCGTAAAAACTATGAATAGATCACCGCCTTTTTAGTGTTTCTCTATGTGTTACAACTATTTGTATAACAGTAAATTTAAACAAAATGAAGACTTATATACAACCCAATGAAATGGCACAGCAGGAGTATTTTGATAGGCTCCACCAGCAACGTGCCCTTGAAGTATTGGCTCAAGCAAAAAAAATGCAGCGCCCCTCACGCTTCTTGCCTCACCATATTAGCGGTTTAGGCAGAAGTTTGCAAGAGCTAAAACACTTTGGCAGAACTATCAACAACAACAACAATTAGCAGTATAATGAAAACAACAATGAAATCCAAAGGCAACGGGAGTCGGGAGACTTGCCGTCGCAACCAACTACTGCGCTACCAAGCGGTAATGAATGAGTTCAACGCTCACGATGCGCGTTATATCCCTATTACGGTAATTTGGCGAGAGTTTATCTATCCTAAATTCTTTATTTCGCGCAAAACGCTTTATCATATCCTCAATATTGATGTAGAGCAGGAATTAAAAAATTTAAACCTTTAAACAAAAATGGCTGTTCAGTCTTCGCCTGAACAGCCATTTTTTAACTTTTCACCACATATCCAGCTGTGAGTCCCTGCTGGGCTTTACTTTTTACTTCTCACCTTCTGTTCCCATTGCCAAGCCGAACGCATCGCATCGTCCAAAGAACTTTGGGCTTTCCAACCGAGTACGTTATTAGCCTTATCAGTGTTAGCATAAGCAGCGGTGATATCACCAGCACGTCTACCTACAATTTGGTAGTTCAATTTCTTGCCCGATACCCGTTCAAAACTTTGGATAACTTCCAAAACAGTACTACCTTTACCTGTTCCTATATTGAAGACTTCATAGTTTTCGGGATTTTTGCTTTCTAATAGGCGTTGGAGGGCAATTACGTGAGCTTTCGCCAAATCCACTACGTGAATATAATCGCGAATACAAGTGCCATCGGGGGTAGGGTAGTCGTCGCCAAAAACGGAGAGTTTTTCGCGCAAGCCTATAGCCGTTTGGGTGATATAAGGCACTAAGTTCTGAGGTACGCCTAAGGGCAGTTCGCCTATTTCAGCCGAAGGGTGTGCCCCAATAGGATTAAAGTAGCGCAAGGCAATCGCATTAAGCGAAGGGGTAACCTTGCAAGTGTCAGCAATAATCTCCTCACTGATTTGTTTCGTATTACCATAAGGTGATTCGGCTTTTTTCACAGGAGCATTCTCAGTAATAGGCAACTCGTCTGCCTGACCATATACAGTGCAAGAAGAACTGAAAATAAAGTGTGCTTTGGGCAACTTGCTGAGTTCTTGCAACAGATATATCAATGAAGTGAGGTTGTTTTCGTAGTATAAAAGTGGTTTTTCCACGCTCTCGCCTACCGCTTTAGAGGCAGCGAAATGTATGAGTCCTTGTACATCGCGATGACGTTTGAAGAAGTCTTGCACATCGGCTTTGTTGCGGAGGTCGAATTTCTCGAAGAGAGGCTTTTTGCCAGTGATTTTAGTAATGTGTTCTAACACGTTTTCTTGGGCATTGGAAAGGTTATCGATAATAACCACATCAAAACCAGCGTTTTGCAATTCTACCACAGTGTGAGAGCCTATAAAGCCCAACCCACCGGTTACTACTATTTTTTTCATTTGTTTATTAATTGAGTCACATTTATTATTTAAGGCTGATACAGATGTACTGTCCATATTGGTTGTATTTATCTATATCTTCAAATAGACTAATATATGCGTAAAAAACTTTGGCATATAGTTTTCCATTACTACCCATAAACCTTTCTACTTTTCCCTCTTTATCATACATAACAATCCATTTAGTAAAAGTAGTTGAAAATACTTTCTTTATTTTATTTGTTTCATCAACATTATAAAGTGAAAACTCCATAACTTTTTCGGGATCAATATCATCAAGGGTCATAAAATGCTGTTTATCGGGGGTGATATAAGGATAGCCAGATAAGATAAGTTTTCTACCTGTGGTTTTATCAACCAAGGCACACCCCCAATTATCATAGTACATAGCACTAATAAGATATTGGTTTAGAGGAGGTATTTCACCCATATAAGAATGAAGACTATCAAGATAAGTAATATATTTTTGTTTGCATTCTTCGCAAGGCAATCGTAGTTTTCCTTTTACCGGTTTGATGACATTGGTAGTATCTAAAAAATCAACAGCGTTTGCTTTTTTGGTGAGATATTCGTCTTTAGTCACAAAGCGAATGCTTATTTTCTTTAATGGTTTCTTGTCTTCAGTAGTAATCAGGTCTTTGTAATTGAGTTTAATCTGGCTAATATCGCCAGTTTGCACTTGCTTTATAAAAACTTTTTCCCATTGCCACATAGTTACATTATTTCCACTAGGCGTCTTGTATTCCCTTTGAATGTTATACTTTATGGCGTACCAATACATAAGTTCTTCTATGACCTCCACTTTTTCTCCGTAAGGTAGTTTGCCAAGACGAGTACTTTTATCATCAGCTCCTTCGTAAAACTCAATGCCATCACGAGTGGTAACAAATACTTTCTTGATAGTGGGTGTTTCATAATCAATAGGATTGCCTATTTTTTCATCTTCAGAGTTTATATTCTCAGCTGAATTCTTCTCTTCTGTATAAATCTCATCAGCTGTTTTACTTGTCTCTTCTTGGGCAGGAGAGGATGAAAAATATTCACAGCCGCTAAATAGACAACAACTGATGAATAAAATTGGTAATAAGCGTATATGTAAATAATTGTTGTAGGGGTTCACAAGTGTTAATTTTTGGGAATTTATAGTTCATTGAGCAATTCGTCTAAATCAATAGCTTCTTTTTTGCCAGCACGTATGTCGTCAGCCTCTTTTAACGCTTTAAAAAAACGTTTTTTGAGTTCTTTTTGTTCATTAAGTACAACATTTGATTTTGTACTATTTTCTTTAGTTTTAGTAATCGACACAAAATCAAGATTCTTAACGAATTCTATAAATGATAGAGCTTGCGGACTATTGTCTATGGTGATTGTGTAAGTCATTTGTTTTTATTTTATCGCTACAAAGGTACAAAAAAAGAAATGATTGGCAATAAAGTAGTTTGTTTTTTGCGTTAGCGTTTCCCGATTTTCATTACCATTTCTTCAAAATTTTCTCTCGGCACGATAGCTTTGTTGCGCACACGGGTGCGATAGTTGTAAATCGTATTGGTGGAATAGTGCAAGAAAGTGGCTATTTTAGAACTATCGGTGATGCCTAAGCGGATGAGGGCAAAGATGCGCAACTCTGGGGTCATTTCGTGAGGTTTGGGGGCAAAACGCTCGTCTTCGGCTAATAGAGCGTTGAACTCGGTGATAAAGTGGGGGAATAGATGCAAGAAAATATCGTCGAACAGCTTGTAGAACTCTTTCAGCTCTTGCTCTATCATCTCGGTAGAGCGGAGCACTTTGTTGAGTTCGTCCCAATTGCGGTCTTTTGCCTTTTTGGTGAGCATTTTTTGGTATTTCTCTAATTTGCTGATGTATACCGAACACAAGTTGAAAAACTCGCCTATATAGGCTTCTTTTACTTCGTTGCTTTCGTTGAGTTGGGTTACTACCTCTCGCAGATGTTCGTTGAGTTGCTCTAAATCTTGGTTTTTGTGGTAGAGTTCCTTGCGTATTTTGGCGATGCGCTTCATTTGGCGGGTAACCAATACTACGGCAATGATGAGGAAAATGGCAAACAACCCTACTAACAGCAAGGCGTTGCGCAGTTTGGTATTCTGACTGTGAATGCGTTCCTGATAGGCTTTTTCGATGATGGGGAAAATCTTCATCACCTCATCGGAACGCAGTTGAGCGTTGCAAAAAGTAGCGTCTTCCATCGCCGATTTGATACAAGTGTAAGCGTTCTCTACTTCGCCTAATTGAAAGAGCGCTGAGGCAAGTTCGAGCATCGAGGCATTTTCTTTAATCGCATCTTTGATGTCGCAACTCGCCGAAATAGCAAAGTATTCTATTTGTTTAGGGACATTCTTTTTCTTTTTGTAGAGCGTGCCGAGCACATAGCCTAATACGGCTTTTTCGTGTTCATCGGTGTGCATTAGGGCAAAGCGGTCAAGGAGGAGTTTTTCGGCTTCGTCATATCTGCCGGCATCGGTGAGCACGCCGGCATAGAGGAGGATATAATGAGTGGAATTCTTATCTACTAAATTGAGGAGGAGGTCGCGGTAAGCATTGCTTTTAGCGATATAGGTTTTGGCATCGGGGTTGTTGAAAGCGTAGTTGTTATAGAGGTTGAGGTAGCAGTTGTAGTACTGAATGAGCTGAGGTTCTTGCAGTTGTTCTTTATCAATAGCCTTAAGAAGGTCGGCAGCATCTAAGTAGTTGCCCGAAATGATGTACAGAGAAGCGAGAGAGAGGCGGGAATCGTTTTGGAGGTCGGGTTTTTGGAGTTCTTCAGCGATGCGGATATTCTCTTTCACGTAGTACACCGCCGAGTCGGATATATAAGTTTTAAACTCGTCGAAGAGGCGTTGATTGATAGCATAACGTTGTTCAACAGAGGCATTGGGCACTCGTAGCAAGTCGATAGTTTCTTTTATTTTGCGTTCTTTTTGCTGGGTGTAGTTATCTTTCTGTTTGATAAGTGCAGTGAGGTTGTGAATGAGCGTTTGATTTTGTGCCATTTGAGCCAAAGCGCAGTAGGGGAGTAGTAGAAGGGTTATGATAAGGCTTTTGTACTTCATTTTCAAACATTAATTTTCAGAGGCAAAAGTAAGAAAAATTTGTCAATTTGCCAATTAGAGAATTAGTAAATTGGTAAATTTGTTTGGTGGTTACAAAAAAGTTACCTAATTTTGCATCGTTAAAATGATATAACAATGAGTAGCACAGATGTTATCAGGTTGTTGACAGATGACGGGTGGTACTTATACAATGTAAAGGGTAGTCATCATCATTTTAAACACCCAACAAAAAAAGGAAAAGTAACTGTACCGCATCCCAAAAAAGACTTCCCACAAGGTACAGTGAACTCCATCTTAAAGCAAATGGGGGTGAAATAACCCCCTGCTTTAAGTGGGTTTCTTGATGAGAAAATAATAAGAAAATGAAAAAAATAAAAGTAACTGTACGTAAAGAAAATGGTGTGTTTTGGGGAAATACCGAAAACATCGAAGGCATAGTTGTAGCCGAAGGCAAGAGCCTTGAAGAACTTAAAAAAAATATGCAAGAAGCCTTTGCTTTTCACTTGGAAGAATGTGAAAAAGATGAGGATTGGGATTTTGTCAATCGCTATAAAAAAGGAGTTGATTTTGTTTATGAAATAGCATTAGATGGTATTAGTCAGCAATTACCAGAGCTCAATATGAGTGAGTTAGCTCGTAGAATTTCTATTAGTCCTGTAATGATGCGAAAATACGCTTCTGGAAAAAGTAAAGCCTCAGAAAAACGATTGTTAGAAATACAAAATGGTATTAGAACTATAGGAAATGAGCTTTCTCAAATTACATTGCTCTGAAATAATTGGCAAATTGGTAAATTTGTTTGGTGGTTACAAAAAAATGTATTATCTTTGCCCCATAAAATAAAAAAGAGATAGGGCGGAGGTGGTCAGACCCCCACCCATTCACCTTACAATAATCTAAATTTCTTTAAAGAAAATTTAATAATTAAAATAAGGGATTTGCATTTAAAGTACAGTTTTATTTGCATATCTCTTTTTTTTATTGTGTAAAGACCTTGCTAGCTTTACATCCAGCACTGCCGACTTTCAACAGCGTGCCAAAAGTACAACAGAAAAAGAATTTTCACAAAAAATTAACATTTAAAAAGCTGCTAAGCACGTCGCTTAGCAGCTTTTTTTCACTATTATATTACTGTAATTGCTATCGTTTTTTTAATCCTTTGGCTTGTGCCTTATTGGTGAGGGGGTACAAACTAATGGCATAACCCCCGCCTGCTACTGAGTGCAGGGTGAGTTTGCTCTTGTTGGTTACCAATATTTTCTGAATGGTATAGGCTTGCGGATTGGTTTGGTAGTTGGCATCTTTGGCATCGGCGTAGATAGTGGCTACATAAGTAGTTTTGGGCTCTAAGAAACTGAAATGAATCTTGGAGGTAAAATCCTTGCCCGCAGTATTGCCTATAAACCAATTGCGAGTGCCTTTGGCTTTGCGTGCCACAGTGATATAAGCCCCTGGTTCGGCTTCTAAATAGTGGCTTTCGCTCCAATCGAGGGCAACCTCTTTGATAAACTGAAAAGCATCGGGAAAACGGCGGTAGTTCTCAGGAAGGTCGGATGCCATTTGCAGCGGACTGCTCATCGTTACATACAATGCCAATTGGTTTGCCAAAGTAGCATTACAGTGTGAATGGTTGTTGGGGTTGTTCTTGCTGATGTCCATTTCAAATACCCCAGGGGTATACTCCATTGGTCCGCCAATGAGTCGGGTGAAGGGCAACACACACACGTGATTGGGCTTGCTGCCGCCAAAGGCTTGGTATTCACCTCCGCGTGCCGACTCGTTGCCTATGAGGTTAGGATAGGTGCGACACAAACCCGTAGGGCGCACTGCCTCGTGCGCATTCACCATAATGCGGTAGTCGGCGGCTTTTTTAATAGCATAAAGGTAGTGATTATTCACCCACTGACTGTAATGGTTTTCGCCTCGCGGAATGATATTGCCCACATAACCGCTTTTTACGGCAGGGTATTCGTATTGGTTCATCAGCTGATAGGCTTTGTCCATAAAACGCTCGTAGTTGCGGATAGATGAGGAGGTTTCGTGGTGCATAATCATCTTAATTCCTTTGCTTTTGGCGTATTGGTGAATACCTTCGATATCAAAATCGGGATAAGGTGTTTGGAAGTCGAAAACTAAATCTTTAGAGTGTCCAAACCAATCTTCCCACCCTATATTCCAACCTTCTACGAGAACGCCATCAAAACCATTTTCGGCAGCAAAGTCGATGTATTTCTTCACATTTTCGGTAGTAGCCCCATGCTTGCCGTGGGGTTTGAGGGTGGTGAAATCGGTTTTACCGATATGCACACTGGGTACATCGTAAGTATACGACCATTCTTTCATACCGGTAATCATTTCCCACCATACCCCTACGTACTTCATCGGGTGAATCCACGAAGTATCAGCCAAAGCACAAGGTTCGTTGAGGTTGAGGGTGATATCCGAAGCCAAAATGTCGCGGGCATCGTTGCTAACAATTACCGTGCGCCAAGGCGTTTGGGCAGGAGTTTGCATATAACCTTTGGCACCGTTGGCATCGGGGGTAATCCACGATTGGAACACGAAGGTCTTATCGTTGAGGTTGAGGTGCATCGCCCCGTAGTTCACCAAAGCAGCCTCGTGCAAGTTGATGTACAAACCATCGTCAGTTTTGAGCATTAAAGCAGTTTGTACGCCCGTATCCGAAAAGCCTGTTTGTGCTAAATTCGCCTGACGCCCTTTTTGGTTGATAGCGCGTATTTCGGAGAGGCGCGATTGCTGATAGTCGTACTCTTGGGTATCGTAATCACCGGGTATCCACCACGCTTGGTGATCACCCGTCATTGCAAACTCGGTGCGTTCTTCTTTTATCACAAAGTAAGGCATTTGCTTTTGTTCGGGGAACTCATAGCGGAATCCCAATCCGTCATCAAATAGTCTAAAACGCAGGTGCATTTCTCGGTGCGTGTCCTTCTGTTTGAGGCTCACCAATAGCTCGTTGTAGTGGTTGCGAATGTTTTGGCTTTCGCCCCATACGGGTTGCCAAGTTTCATCAACGGTTGTATTTTGGGTATTCACCACTTCAAAATTATGGTAGAGAGAGGTGTTTGCTCCCTCTTTTTTGGTGATTTCAGCACCAAATTTCACTTCATTGGAGCTAAATAGTTCAAAACCTAATCTACTCGGTTTCACTACTTCTTTTCCCTTGTAAAAAAGCGAATAGACAGGAGTACCTTCCGCGCTGAGCGAAAAAGAGAGTTTCAGTGCTTTGTTAGGCGAAAATAACTCCTGCGCTACAGCATTAGCACAGGAGAGGATAGTTATTGTTATGAAAGTAAGAAATCTCATTGATTTGTCAATTTGTGGATTGTCCCCTTATTCACTTACTCACAATTGTGGTGTACATATTCAGTTATGAGCCTTCGCTGACTTCCCCGAAAGGGGACAATTCTTAAAAGTGAAGGGAATAATCTCTGAAAAATAAAGATTAAAATTTAGTATAAAACTTGTATTTATAGAAATAAAACAGTATCTTTGTCTTGAATTTAAAATCTATTCCTTATGAAAAATACTATTTTTTACACACTTATTACCTTGTTGTTTTTGCTTTCTTGTAAAAAAGAAAAACCTGAATTTGAAATTCAAAAGAGCTATCACACTTTTGTGATTGATGGACATTTAGAGGAATGTACTCTTCAAATGGGTGCAGGCAACTTCAAAACAAAATGTTATAGTGTTACTGAATCTAACAATACTTTTAGGCTCGCTAAAGAATATTTAAAATTCGACACTTATGAAATGGGTTATCGCTATACTGTAAAAGTACTTCGCGAACAAAAAATTCTTAACCGAGAACCCTATCAAGATGAGACATATCTACCTCACTATACTGTTTTAGAGGTTTTAAAGAAAGAAAAACTATAACGATAATTAGCAAATTTATTAATTAGCAGATTAGCAAATGAGAAAATTTGCTAATCTGCTAATTTTTTTATTAATACTCTATCACCACCATATCCCAATAGCTGAGAGAGGGGAGGGTGAAGGTGATTTGGTTGTTGTTATAGGTAAATTCTACCACACGGGGAGCACCGCCAAAGAGGTCGGGAGTAGCGAACCACACTTTTTTGGGTTGTGCGGTTACAGCAACGGTAGTTTTAAGGTCGGTTACTGTGGTAGGTTTCTTTTGAGTACCGTTGGTATCACGCCAGTCCATAGAGGTTACCCCGTTGAAATTGATAAGATGCACTATATCCTTGCCGTTCACGGTTTTGGTGAGAGCCGCCACTTTATCCTTCGCTGCAGGCCAAGCCGCTATGGTTGCATTTTCGGCAGTTACTTGAGCTGAGGTATAGCTACCGCCATCGCGCAATAGGTTTTGGTAAGCTACCAAGAAATCGTAGTAGGTGATAAGCGCTTTTTTGAGGTCGGCTTTCATTTGAAGGTTTTTGTTAGGGAAATACTCATTGGCGAGGTAGTGTTCGCCTATCTCTAAATGAGCCCCTCCAAAGGCAAAAATCACTGCATTAGCGAGCAATACGCCAGGTTCGTTTACAAAACCTGCATTCTTAGATTTTTCGTAATCCATATAGGCAGCCAAAACGGTTTTGAGTTGGTTGTTGCTACGATTGTAGTTGTCGAGGATAATGCGAGCTAACTGGTCGTAGGTTTTTTCGTCCCATATTTCGGTATACAGAAAATCCACTTTATTGGTACCTGCAATTTCGGTTTGACCGTATTGCCCTACCGCGTTCATCACAAGGCGTTTGTTAGGATGTGCGTTTTTCATCGCATTGATAAACGAAGCGTATTGAGGCAAGAGGTCTACGCTATTGCCATTGTAATCATATACCGTGCCACGCCCTCCGAGTTGGTCGATATGATAGCCATCGAAATCAAAAACGGCATAGACATCGCTGTTGCGCCCTGCTAAGTAGTTTTGCCAGTGCGTATTACCAGGGTTGGTGAGGTAGATACTACTGCGGGCAAAGTCGCCTAAGATATGAGCGTCTTTCTCTTTATGCTGATTGTCTTTGTAGAGAAACCACTCTTTAGCAACCCCATCGGCTTCGGCATTTTTGAGTGCCCCAAAAGCCAAGTTGTAGAACATCGCTTTCATACCCTTGCTATGAGCAGCGCTGATATAGCCACGTACAGTAGAAAGAAAAGTGGGACGTTTGAAGAGGTCTGGCCACTCATTAGCAGGGTTTTGAGGGGTGCCAGCCAGCGGTTTGTGATGGTCGTACATCCAATCGTAGAACTGAATACCATTGATATGACAGCGATTCATAAAGTCGATATTCTTCTCGATAGGCTCATTTTTGCCGTAAGAGGACAAGAAGCCGTAGCGAGGGAATTTTGTCCAATCGGAAGATACATCCACAGCGATACAGCCATAAGTATTTTGTTTACCGCCTGCTTCTTGGTAGATTTCCACCAAATAACCTCGATAGTCATCGGCAGGGGTTACCCATTGCCAAGAGGCGCTGGTAAGAGGTTCTTCTTTAATGATTTCGCCTAAATAAGAGTAGCGCACTTTGTAAGTACCAGAGGGCATACTCGCCAAGGAGAAGCGCACCGTGCTACCAGGGGTATAGACCGCCTTATCGGTGCTGATATCTATTTTCAAATAAGTTTCGCCATAAGTAATAGGGTTGTTGCTCGGCGTATCGTTCTTCTCGCAAGAGAAGAGGCTGAGCGTAGTGGCGAAGAATAGAGTATATAAAGCTTTCATTTTAATTGATTTTTTATCCTCACCCCCTCCGTTCTCCCCCTCCCCGAAAGGGAGGGGGAGGGAATCCGCAAAAGGGAGGAAAGAGGGTTGTTTAACACGTATAAAGATGTTTTGTTCTTGAACTTTCTTAAACTCCCTCCCCTTGGGGGAAGCCAGCGAGTGCACACAGCTGGGTATGTGGAGACTTTTTAACTTATTGTTTTTTAATAATCACCTTTTGGGTGAGTTGGTTGAGGGTGATTTTGTAGGTGCCAGCCTCAGTGATTTTCCACTTATTATCAGGGTTAGAGCCGTGGGCGCTGAAAATCATCGGTTCTTCCACTCCGGCGGGTGCTTTATCAGCTTTAGCAGCCAAGAACCAGTCGCCACCCCAATCGCTTTTCTTGTCGCAAGAGAATTTGAGTTCGCCCGCTTTCAAGTCGCCTTCCCACGTAAAGACATTAGGATTGCCACTATCAACGGTCATTGCAATAGGATTGTTGATATCCCAACCAGCATCGGTAGCACTACCAATCATATACATTCCTGCATAAGGAGTGAAAGGCACAATGTCAATCTTCATCGTACGAGTGTTGAGCGTAATCTTGTAAGTACCAGCTGCAATTTTCCATTTGTTATCGGGGTCGCCCGCCCATTTCTTCACAGGGAGGTCGCTACCTTCAGCAGTATTATTTTCTTTCGGACGGAAAAATACTGCTGACCAATCACCTTCTTTAGTACCTATTTTGAACTCACCTCCGTTGCCTAAATCGGCATTGTAGTGGAACACAAATGGGTCGACAGGGTCTACAGTCATTTTCTTAAAGCTCCAACCAGTAGGTTCACCTACGAACCACAACTCGGTATATTCAGGCGCTTCACCTTTGGTGATGCTTATGGTGAGATTGATGAGGTTCACTTTTACAGTATAGACACCACTTTCGGCAATTGTAAATTTCTCATCACTGGTGTCGGCATCGGTTTTGCGGAAATGCAACTCGTTGTTGTTGCTGCCTTTGCCATACGATGGTATAAACTGACCTTTGGTAGTGATAAACTTGAGTTCGCCAGCAGACAATCGTCCTGACCACGCAAAGGCTTTAGGAGTACCCTCAACAGGTTTCATCTCTTCGGCTTGATCGGCACTCCAACCGTGAGGGGCTGCACTACCAATGATATACAACGTATTGCTGATAGGGGTATGCGTTTTGAAAACGATGGTTTTTACATTGGTATGTTGTTTCATTCCCTCGCCAGAAGCTACTTGAGCAATAATGCGTACTTCCATCGTAACTTCGGTGTCTGCCGCAACCTTGAAAGTATTGAGCAAGAGGGTGTTGAGTTCTTCGTTTTTATACACTCTCTCATAGGCTTCACGACCTACATTCTCGCTGATACCTCCCGCGAAGTTGTTGCCTTGCACATCCATTTGGAAAGTATAGGTGATAGCGGCATTGGTGCCGCGATTGGAAGCCGCCGTCCAAGTGAACTTGATCGCTTCTTGTTCGGGGTTGGCAGCGTCTAAGGCGACATTTTCTTTAGGAGCTTTCAATTCAAAGGGTTTGCCCTCTTTGAAGAGCTCCATATAGTCCTCTTTTTTACAGCCCGTAAGGAGCAGTAAGAGGAAGGCGATGTATAAATGGTATGGTTTCATATTAGTTTATGTCCTCACCCCCTCCGTTCTCCCCCTCTCCGAAGGCGAGGGGGAGGGAAGCCGCAAAAGCGACAAGGGTGAACATTAGTTAAAAGTTAAGAGATAAGAGTTGTTGTCATTCGTCATTCGTCATTCGTCATTATTATTACCAACCAGGGTTTTGGGTGAGGTTGGGGTTGGCATCGATGTCTTTTTGAGGGACAGGCAAGAGCAGGTGTTTCTCGCGGGCGTTGGTTTTGCCTATAGAGTGCAAGAAATTCAGCGCATACTGACCGTTGTCCCAGCGAATCATATCAAACCAACGATGTCCTTCAAAAGCGAGTTCGATACGGCGTTCGTGGCGTATTTTCTCACGCATTTGCGCTTGGGTGAGGTTCTCTATATCAGCGCGATGGGTAAGTCCCGCACGGGTGCGCACTTTGTACAAAGGCACTTCAGCTTCCGTAGTGCGACCCAACTCGTTAAGGGCTTCAGCTTTCATTAGGAGTACATCGGCAAAGCGGAGTGCTACAAAGTTGGCAGGGTTGGTGTTGAAATCAGGCGACTGACTTAGTGGCACTAAAAACTTGCGCACATTGTAGCCCGTGTTAGACATTGAAGCGCGGTACGCATTCCCCTCAAAATTAGGGCAACCCTCGTAGAGAATCGTCTTATCCTTGCGGAGGTCGCCTGCCTCATATTGGTCTACAAACTCTTGTGTAGGCTGATTCCAACCATAAGCACCCCCTACCCAACCACTGTTGCGAGGGCCCATAAAAGTACTGAGCCAAGAGGCTTGGTTTTCTTCGCCCCAAAAATCATCTTTGGTAAGTCCGTAATACTGAATTTCAAAGATAGACTCGGCAGTGTTTTTGTTGCGTTCGGCAGCGCCAAAACAATCGGAATAATCAGGATTGAGGGTATAGCCGAGGTTTTCGACAGCGTTGCACATTTCAAGGGCTTCACTATATCTGCCCAAGGTGAGGTATACTTTAGCGAGCATACCCGCAGCAGCGCCTTTGGTGGCACGACCTTTATCGGCATTGCTATATTGCTCGCGTGTAGGCAATAGGTTGAAAGCCTCTTTGAGGTCGGGGATAATCACCTCGTTGTATATCTTCATTTTGCTTTGGCGGAAAGGCGTTTTGTTAGTCAAACTCTCTTTAGGGTCGATCTGAAGAGGCACATCGCCAAAGAGTTGCACCAAAAGGAAATAGTAGTGAGCGCGGAGGAATTTGGCTTCCCCGATACAGCGGTTTTTGATATCGTCAGGGATATTGGCAGAAGGCAAAGCTTTCAGAGCCGTATTGCAATAGAGAATACCAGGGTTACAACCGCGCCATATTTCGAGCGCCAAAGGGTTATCGGCAGTTGCGTTGAAGTTGGAAAGAGTGATAGTCTCGAGTCCGTCGTTACCACCTCCAGCACCTACGATGCTGTTACCTGCTACGATGTCGAGCGTCCAGAGGCGCATATTGTAGAGGTTAGAGCGTTGCAAGGGTTTATAAGCCGAATTGGTAAGGGCAATTGCCGATGCCGCATCGCTTATGTTTTCAGCACTTGAATCTTCGTAAGGGGTCTTGTCTAAGAATTTAGAGCAAGCCGTGAAGAGCGGAAATGCTAATAGGGTGATGTATAATATCTTTTTCATAATATTAATTCCTCTCCCCCGTTCCCCCTCTCCCAAGGAGAGGGGGCAAGCCACAAAGGCTGCATAGGGGTAATTTTTTTTTGTTTATAATTGTGTTATATTTTATTACCTGATGCCTGACCCCTAAAACTGCACGTTTAATCCAAAGCTAACTGTGCGGGTTACAGGGTAAGTACCGCCATCAACGCCACCAGTGCCTACTTCGGGATCCATACCGCTGTATTTGGTGAAAGTATACAGATTTTGGCAAGACAGATATATGCGCAACATATCGGTGTGGAATTTTTGAGTAACCTCTTTAGGAAGCGTATAGCCCAAAGTTACGTTTTTGATGCGCAAATACGAACCATCTTCTACAAAGCGGGTAGAGTGACGCGCATTTTGGTTAGGGTCGCCATAGATAGCACGTGGAATACTATTGCTAGTGCCCTCGCCAGTCCAACGGTCTTTTACTTTGGCAATTTGGTTTTGTGGTACCGACATTCCCTCTTGCCATATACGATTGGCATTGTAGATATCGTTGCCTGCTACGCCTTGTAAAAATATTTGTAAATCAATATTCTTGTAGTTGAAGTTGTTGTTCATAGAGAACGTCCATTCAGGGAACGGATTACCGATATAAGTACGGTCATCGGCATTGATGACCCCGTCGTTGTTGAGGTCGCGGAACTTCACATCACCAGGCGCGGTACCGTTTTCCACTTGGGTAGCATAGTTGTCCACCTCGCTTTGGTTTTGGAAAAGTCCGTTCATTACATAGCCATAGAAAGAATTTACAGGGTGACCCTCGGAGAGGATTTGCAATTTGGTGAGGAACGCCTCAAAACCAGTGAACAAAGGCACCCCATCGTTCATCTTCACAATTTTGTTGCGGTTGAACGATACATTTACATCAGTATTCCATTGGAAGTCCTTTTTATTTACATTCACTGATGATACTGTGAGCTCTACCCCTTTGTTTTCCACTTTACCGGCATTGATACTCGGCACATTGATATCCGAATAACCAGAACTTACCGATACTGCCATTGGCACCAACATATCGCTGGTGTTTTTGATATAAGCATCGAAAGTGAGGTTCAAGCGGTTTTTGAGTAGCGCGAGGTCAATACCCCCGTTGAATTGCTCTACCGTTTCCCATTTCACATTAGGGTTAGGCATTACGTGAGGATAAAGGGTAGAAACCAAATTATTGTTGAACACATATTGCCCTGTGCGCAATTTGGTGAAATAAGCATAGTTGTCAATACCGCCTTGATTACCCGTCATACCGTAACCCACGCGCAATTTCACATCGTTTACATAGTCGTTTTTAGGGAAGAAAGACTCATTTGATGCACGCCACGCCAAAGAGAAAGACGGGAAAGTACCCCAGCGGTTTTCTTTGGAGAAACGCGAAGAACCATCGCGACGCACCGTAGCAGTGAGCAAGTACTTATCAGCATAGGTATAGTTGAGTCGCCCGATGAAAGAGAGGATAGCCCAATCGTTCATTGTACCGCCTACCGTAGGGTTTTCCAAGCCTTTGCTGAGTTGGTTTTGCTGGTCGCTCAAGAAGTTGCTCACACTCGCATTGATTTTGCTATACACATTGTTTTGCGCACTGGTGCCCACCATTACATTGAGGAAGTGCTTTTGGGCAAAAGTATTGGTGTAGGTGAGTGTGTTATCCCATAGGAGGGTAGTGCTCTTGTTAGCATCTTGGTAGAGGTTAGAGAGCGGATTGGGTATAGGTTTCCAGTTGTATTTAGGTGAGAAACTGCGATTGTCCCAATATTTAAAATCGAGCCCTCCAGTAGTTTTGAATACCAAATGTTTCACAGGAGTAATCTCGGCAAAGATATTTCCCAAAATGTTATAGCCTTTGGTAGTGTTTTGTCCGTTGATAAGGGCAGTACCTATCACATTGCGGATATCGCTGTACTGATGGGCAGGCGAATCAGGACCAGAGTAGCTACCATCTTCATTGTAAATAGGTTGTGTAGGCAAAGAAGCCATTGCCATACGGATGTTGTAGTCGCCCGATTTCTTTTCGTCGTGGCTAAGGGTGAGGTTGTTGCCAAACTTAATCCACGGTTTTACGCGCGACTCACCGTTGAACTGCACTGTATAACGGCGGTAAGAAGTGTTGAGGATAATCCCATCTTGGTTGAACACCCCAGCTGATACGTAATAATTGCTCTTGTCGTTACCGCCTGAGTATGAAAGCGAATAGTTGCGCATAAAAGCAGGGCGGAAAAGCGCTTTAAGCCAGTTGGTGCCTTCACCCCAGTCCTCAGGATTGGCAAAATCAGGGCGTTGTGAAAGCGGACTCACCCCAGGGGTGCGGTTGTAGTTGGCAATCATTTCGTTGTGAAAAGAAGCAAACTCGCGGGCGTTGAGCATCACGGGTAAGTTGGTGGCTTGTTGGAGAGCAATATTGGTGCTGAACGACAGTTTGCCGTCGCCATTTTTTCCTTTTTTGGTAGAGATGAGTACCACACCATTGGCACCACGAGAGCCGTAAATGGCAGTTGCCGAAGCATCTTTTAGCACATCGATATTTTCTATATCATCTACGTTGAGCGCGTTGATACCGAGGTCGGTAGGTACACCATCGATAACCAATAGCGGTTCGCTGTTGTTAATCGTACTAATTCCGCGAATGCGAAAAGACACGTTGTCACCAGGTTTTCCCGCCGAGGTTACTTGCACCCCAGCAGCACGCCCTTGGAGCGCTTCCCCAGCGTTGGCAATAGGTTTCTCCTTGAGGGCTTTGTTAGACACCGAAGTAACCGCCCCCGTAAGGTCTTTCTTGCGGACAGTACCATAACCTACCACCACTACCTCGTCTAACTGCTCTTGTTCTTCTTTGAGCACGATAGTGAGTTGGTTTTGGTTGCCTACTGCTACATTTTGGGTGTGATACCCTATAAACGAAACTGATAGCGTGGCTTTAGCAGGTACTTCTATCGTGAAATTCCCATCGAAATCGGTAGTAGTACCCTTAGTAGTGCCTTTCACCACCACCGATGCCCCCAGCACGGGCTGGTGTTTTTCATCGATTACCTTTCCGCTAATCTTTTTGTTTTGGGCAGAAAGGGCGGTAGAAAGCAAGCTAAAAAGTAGTAGCAAGGTGAGCTTGCCAATACTGTTTAATAAAGTTCTTTGTTTTCCTTTCATCTTAGTTAAAAGTTAAGAGGTAAGAGTTTGTGCCTGACAACTGTCCCCTGACAACTGATACCTAATTCTGCCGCAAAGATAAAACGTTAAAGATATACTAAAACACAGGATAGTGAAAATATAGATAAGTAAAAATGTAGCAGTTTGATAAACAACAAAATAAAAAGAAAGCAAGAGCGAAAAATATAGAAAGAATGTAAGAGAATTACGAGAGACGAATGACGAATGACGAGAGACGAATGACGAGGGGCGAGTTATGAATGACGAGAGACGAATGACGAAATATAAAATAAGTTAAAAAATAGGATACAAATATATTTTTTTGTTATCTTTGCCCCGATGTCAGGTTTCAGGGGGTCAGGGGATAGGTTTTAGGGATCTGACTTGTCTGACACGTCCGACTTGTCTGATAATAAATTATAAACAACATTAAACATTATTTTTTAACCCCTCTTAACCAGATTGCCCCTCTCTCCTTGGGAGAGAGGGAACGGGAGAGAGGATAACACAAATATTATATGAAAAAACTAATCTTTTCGGCATTGGTTGCCACAGCATTATGCCTTTCCTCTTGCGGGAAAGACGACGACAACGGCGGAGGTAGCACTTCGCTCACTGGGGATTGGTATCTTTACAGTAATTTTAATGGTCTCAATGGAAACGGACGGAACTGGACAAGTTCTAACGATTGTGCTGAAAAAACTTATTATTCTATTTCGGATAAAAAAATAAAGCACGAATACTATTATTTAGAAGGTTCTGAGTGCAAATACTATCCTATATATTACGATTATACGGCTACTAATGGCGTTTTTAATATGACGGTTGCCAATGATTCACCTAACGTAAGAAAAGGAGCTAAAACCTCTATAAAATACGAAATGAAAGGGAAAGAGCTTTTTATATATTTAAAAAATAATCAACAACAGGAAGTAATAGAAATCCTTCGCAAAAAAGGGGTAGACTATAGTTACCTCGATCCTTTTGTAGGATATTGGATAATGACCAAAGCTACCGTAGGAAAAACGGAAGTGATAGTAAAGGAAGGAGAATGTTTGCAAGGTGCTGTAGTGAGTAGCTCCATAGGGTTTACAATATATCTTAATGTTCCTGAGCAAAACGGGCAATGCCAAAAAACTATCAATACCTACGAGTGGATAAAGGAAGGTGGTAAATATTACGATGTTACCAACCCCCAAAACAAAGTGGAATTGCCGCTTGTCTTTTCAGAGAATAACACCAAGCTTTCCTACAGCGAGCAAACCCAAAACGGCTTAGTAACCCTTTATTTTACCAAAGTAAAATAGGGGTCAGGTCTCAGGGGATAGGTTTCAGGAATCTGACTTGTCTGACACGTCCGACTTGTCTGATAAATTATAAACAACATTAAACATTATTTTTTAACCCCTCTTAACCAGATTGCCCCTCTCTCCCAAGGAGAGAGGGAACGGGAGAGAGGATAACACAAATATTATATGAAAAAACTAATTTTTTCGGCATTCATTGCCACAGCATTATGCCTTTCCTCTTGCGGGAAAGACGACGACAACGGCGGAGGAAGCACTTCGCTCAATGGGGATTGGTATCTTTACAACATTTATAATGACCCCGATGGTAATGGAAAAAGCTGGGCAATTTCTGGCAATTGCGCTAAAAAAACTTATTGGTCTATTTCCGATAAAAAAATAAAGCACGAATGGTATTATTCAGAGGGTCCTGAGTGCAAATACACTCCAGTGTATTACGATTATACGGCTACTAATGGCGTTTTTAATATGACGATTGCCAATGATTCTCCTAATGGAAACAAAGGGGGAACAGCCTCTATAAAATACGAAATAAAGGACAAGGAACTTATCCTTCGCTTTAAAAATAATCGCCAACAGGAAGAAATACAAGTTCTCCACAAAAAAGGGGTAGACTATAGCTATCTCGACCCTTTTATAGGACGTTGGATAATGACCAAAGCTACTGTCGGGCAAACGGAAGCTACTGTAAAGGAAGGAGAATGTTTGCAAGGTACTGTAGTGAGTAGCTCCATAGGGTTTACACTATATCTTAATGTTCCTGAGCAAAACGGGCAATGCCAAAAAACTATCAATACCTACGAGTGGGCAAAAGAGGGGGGCAAGTATTATAACATTACCAACCCCCAAAACAAAGAGGAGTTGGCACTTGTGTTTTCAGAAAATAACACCAAGCTTTCCTACAGCGAACAAACCCAAAACGGCTTAGTAACCCTTTATTTTACCAAAGTAAAATAGGGGTCAGGTCTCAGGGGATAGGTTTCAGGAATCTGACTGGTCTGACACGTCCGCCTTGTCTGATAAATTATAAAAACAACAAACATTTTTTTTAACCCCTCTTATCCAGATTGCCCCTCTCTCCTTGGGAGAGAGGGAACGGGAGAGAGGATAATACAAATATTATATGAAAAAACTAATCTTTTCGGCATTGGTTGCCACAGTATTATGCCTTTCCTCTTGCGGGAAAGACGACGACAACGGCGGAGGTAGCACTTCGCTCAAAGGGGATTGGTATTACCATACTGTGTATGGAGACTATAATGGCAATGGGAAAAATATCCGTTGGAGTACTCCTGATAATTGCGCCAAGCAGTCTTATCGCTCATTTTCAGATACCCAGATGAAGTTCGAATGGTATCGTAGGGATGGTTCTGGATGTAAATATACTCCTTTCTATTACGATTATACCCTTTCTAATGGTGAGATAATTCATAGTATTGCTAGCAATTCTCCTAATGGCACTAAAGGACAGAAAATGAATTCTTTTAAATACGAAATAAAAGGCAAAGAACTTATTTTGCGTTTTACAAATAATTTAGGTATTCCAGAAGTAGATATCCTTCACAAAAAAGGAGTAGACTATAGCTATCTCGATCCTTTGGTAGGACTTTGGGAACTTACCAAAATAGAAGCAGGAGGCACTACTTATCCTGCCGGTACTCCTGCTTGCTTTACAGGTAGTATAGTAGCGAGCTCTATAGGTTTTTCGCTCTACTATACCCTGCCTGAGAACAATACACAATGTCAAGCTGGAGAAGTGAAAAGCTACGACTATGTAAAAGAAGGAGGCAAATATTACAACGTTTCTAACGGACAAAAAGTACCTATCCCTTTTAGCTTTAGCAATAACAACCAAACACTTACGCTTAGCCTTGGAGGTACTACAATGTTCTTCCAAAAACAGTAATCAATTAATAAATTAGTTACTTTACTTTAAAAAAATCCCTTGCAGTTTGCACTGCAAGGGATTTTTTTACTTTTGAATAAAGTCGGTTTTATCAGAGTTATCCGACGAGTCTGACAAGTCTGAGGAGTCTGATGATGAACAGAAAGGTCTAATAAAACCGATAGCATTTTAAGCTGTCATTTGTAGTAAGTTACTAATTTCCTCGGCGTGGGTGCGGCAGTAGGACATCACAAAAGCGATGTAAGGCACAAATAATAGTATGCCCCACAACAAACCTTGTGCAAAACCTTTGTAATCACCGATGCGGTAAAGGGTGTAGCCTGCCCATAGCAAATTGAGCGTCATCGTGATATGCGACAGTTGGGCAAAGATATTGGCGCCACTCCACGTGAATGTGAAGAGTCCCATAGTGCCGAAATAGTACATCGGCAGGAAAGCAAGGGGTAGCCAAAAGCTCTTTTTGGTGAGCCAAAAGGCGATAAAGCAACCTAAATACACTAAGCTACTGGGTGAGCAAGCGTTATAGGCAAGCAATTGCACAAAGTTTACTTTCAAAGTGAAGAAGAAATAACCACTCCCTGAAAGTGTGAGCAATAATAAGAGGATTGCCAAAACAATCCCTACGGTTTTTTCAGTTTTTGTAAGAATCATAATGTTAAATTAGTAAATTAGAGAATTAGCAAATTCGTTAATTAATGGGGATATAGATTTCTGTTTTTAGTTTTTCTTCGGGAGTGCGGCGAGCGTCGTTGAGGTATTTCTCGAACATAGGCTCATCGCGCAGTTCGTATTCACTTTCTACTACCCAACGCATTGCAGCATCGCAAACGGCAGAAAGCTGACTGTAACTGCCTTGATAGAAAAAGACCGCATATTTGCCTCCAGCTAAGGTTTTGCAACTCACCTCTCCTTCGGGAACTGCAGGTTTGTGAATAGCCAAACTTACTTCCGAACGTTGGAGGGAGGCTTCAGTAATTTTAGGGTCGTCGTACGATACACATATCGACTCGATGCCTTTGGTAAATAGCTTTTGCGATTTTACGACAGCCCATAATTGTTCGTAGGCTTTGCCGTAGTCTAAAGAGCCATATCCGCCGGTAAGGGCTACATAGATGAGGTTTTTAGGCTCAAGTTCCATTATTTTAGGAGCTTTGAGAGCCAAATCGGGGTTGATGATTTCTTTTTTCATAATGTAGATATCTTTATTAGTTCTGTACTCGGTAGGGGTAATGCCATATTGGTTTTTAAAGGCTTTAGAGAGCGATGCAGGGGTTTCATAGCCTATATTGAAGGCAATTTGCTCTATAGGGAGAGTAGAGTAGCGCAGCAGTTGGGCAGCGGTTTCTATGCGCAAACGCGCGATAAAAGCAATAGGCGATTCACCTTTCAGCACTTTGAAAATCCTACAAAAGTGAAAGTGCGACAAGTGAGCTATATCGGCTAATGTTTTCAGTTCGATAGGCTCATCGAGGTGACGGTTGATGTATTCCGCCACTTTGTTGATGCGCTGGGTGTAATCGTTATGAGTTATGGATTTCATAGGGTGTAATTTGAATTTCTGGGGCAAAGATACAGCAGTTTTTTGAAGGGGACTTTTCCTATATTGCTTTATTGTTTGTTGTTACAATACAAGCTGTAGGAGGTCGGACAATGTTAAACAAAGTCAGACAACTCGGATAACTCGGACAACTCAGATAAGGCTGTCAAAAGTATCCTGTAATTCCTACCCCCTGACCCCTGACCCCTAACACCTAATATAGTGACAAAAAAGAAAGTATCTAAAAAGTGAATCAATGCACTTTTTAGATACTTTTATTTTATAGACTTTATCAAAGGTGCGAGCCGCACGGGCAATTAAGGACTTTGCCAAAGTGTAGCGACTAACTTCTGACACCTGATACCTGAAACCTAAGACCTTCCCTCTAAATCTCTCCTTTCTTCATTTTTTCAAAATTGGTTTCAATCTCTGATTTTTCATCGTCGCCACCATATTCAGCTTTAGGAAGATTTTTAACAGCTTTTTCTTGTATTTCTAAGGCTTTTTGCTTTTCACCACGTGCGTACAAGAGGTGGGCAAAAGTGTCTAAATAATAAGAATTTTCGGGTTCTAATTGTACTGCCGAACTCGACCATTGGAAAGCCTCATTCAATTTATCGGGGTTTTGTTTGTGCTCTTCAAACACTTTCCAAGCAATGTTGTTGGCGCGATTTGCAAAACGCATTTTGTAGTATTTCCAACTGTTCTCATCATCGCCTTCCGAAAAAGCCTTGTCTAATGCAGCGATGAGATTGCTGTCCTTTTGCAATAGATTTTTGTAGTATTCACCGAAGTAAGCTGCTGCTTCATCTACATTGTTTTCATAGAGAAAATCGATGTAGTTATCGGCAGAGAAGAGTTTCTTTTTCAAACCTTCTTTATAAACAGTTTTTACGGGTTCAAAGAGTTTTTTGTCGTTGAAAACGATACGGTCGAGTTGGTTAGAGAGCTCACCATAACGCACTTCTATGATTCCTTTGTTCAAACGTTCGTTATAGCCCATATAGTTGTCGTCGTTACCTTCAATTTTTTTGTTGTAGGCTTTGATATCATCGGCGAATTTCACCAAATAAGCAACCGCATCTATATCGGCGGTAGTAGCGGGTTTTTCGGCGTTGAAAATGCGGTAGTAATAGTTGCTTTCGGTATTGTTGAGAGAGAGCAAGAAAGCGTACTCAGGGTCGAGTTTAGTGTCCTTTTTATGAGCGTTTACCACGCGTTCCCATTGGGCGATTGCCTGATCAGGGGTGAGTTGCATTTGGTAAATACCTTTGGGATTCTTGAGATTAGAGAAATAATCTTCGGCTTCTTGCGCAATATAGTCAAAAGCTTCTTCCTCATTGCTATCGCCGGTTTTTTGTTCCGGACGATTCTTTGCTAATAAATACACACGCTGACTGTCCTTTTTGAGGAAAGTGGTGAAAATGTTTTGCAGTTCTTTTACGGGTAGTTTAGGGTTACTCAAGGCTTTATCGAGCGCGCGTGCCATTGCAATAGTGCTGAAACGGGCTACATTTTCGTTAGAAGTAAAGAGCTCATCGCTGGCAACCTCACTGATGGTTGCGGGTTGTGAATAGAGCACATTGCCTGCAACGTCTAACAGAACTACTTGGTTACCTGCAGGAACTCCTTTAGCTTTGAGGGTTTTGAGGTCTTTGGCAGTAGCCAAATAGAACTCGTAAGGATAAAGCGGACTGTTATCGTCATCATCGTAGTTGTAGCCACTACCATCTTCTTTGTATTTAGCGAAGAAATCATCAAATTCAGCTTTTGCTTTTGAGTTGTCGGGTTGCTGGAACACTACCACTAAACGACTTTGTTTATCGGCTGAAGCGAGGGCAGCATTGAGGTTTTTAGGCACCGAAACTACGGCTTTGGCTTTTTCTTTGGCTTTTTTATCGGGGTCGTATCGAGGGATATCGCGTTCTTTTTCAAAGTCGATGAAGTGAGCCCATTGACTTACATTTTCTTTAGAAGCGACAGGTACTTGGTTAGGATTGGGTTTGTCGTTTGGTTTGCTAAAGACAATGGCATTGCTGCTATTGCCTTCCGAAACCGAAATAGTTTGTTTGTCGGGATTGTAAACCCCGTTGAGGTTAAAGGAATTACCACCTGCTAAAACAGCGATTTCCACAGCATTTGTATCTTTGCCAATAGGGAATTTTTGGATGTTTACTTCCTTGTTTTTGCTGTAGGCAGCTTGGTGAGCATCAACTAAGTAGAGATTAGCAGTACGGGGTACTTCAAAACTTTCGAGCACATAGTAAGTCTCGCCATTGCTATCCTTTTTTTCTTCAATATTCTCTAAAGAATCGATTTTGTTATAAACGCATACGTACTCCACTTCTCCTTTGGCGTTTTCATACCCTATGTAGAGATAACGCGGATCGACACCCGTGCGAGGCGGTGTTTTGAGGGTGATTTGCAATTGCTGACTGTCGCTTTGTTTTTTCTCAACAACAAAAGAAGAGGTTTGAGGTTGAAAAAGTATTTTTTTATCTTTGAGAACGTACTCGCCCGAGGTAGCAATCAGTTCGTAAGTGCCGTTGGGGAGGAATCTCAATTCTAAAGCATTGCCAAGAGAGTTAGCTTTATAATTTCCTGAAGGAATGGGGGTTTGCGCAGCCAAAGAGAGGGGCAAGAGCGCTAATAAGGGGAGTACTTTCATTTTTAGATATAAGTTAATAAGTTAAGAGTTAAAAGATAAAAGAGTCTATCAAAAAGTGAGCCAGATACTTGCTACTATAATCTTGTTTTAGGTAATAGGGTGTTTTTGATGCTGCTCACGCTGAAAAATATGTAAGGTATGATTACTATCTAAGATATACACCTTATTTTCTGAGACTTTTAAATCTCTAAGGCGAGTAAAACTATCATCTCTTTCCACGACTGCAATAGGCTCTGAAACATAGATAATTTCCTTGGTGTTGATGTCTAAAACACCAAATTGTAATTCTTTATCATTATAAAAATACAATAAATCTTCTTGTAGACTTGTATTCCCACTAACTCCATATTTCTTTAGGTTCATTTTCTCCATTTTATCCCACATACCATATAGCATAGGAGTTATTTTTTCTTTATTGAGGTCTATTTCAAAAAATCTGTCAGCTATTAAACCGATAATTATTTCTTTTTTTCATCCAAAATAAACTTTGCACGATAAAAAATGTAAAACTCTTCACTATCTACATAACTATCGACTTTGCCTAATAAATTCCCCTTGGGTATCCATAGAATACGATGTTTCAATTCCCCAGTTTGAATATCTAAACCAATAAATCCACCTCTTTCTATATAAACCCAAAGAATATTGTTATATATTCCTACAAATTGCTCTACTTCATAGTCAAATTCTTCATCTGTATTGTAATCTTTACCTTTACCAAGAGAAGCAAGAGGAAACTCCCATAGATGTTCTTTCTTTTGAATAGAAAAGGCTCTGATAGATGTTTTATCATTGAAACTGTTTAAACTTTTTCCTATAATAAAGTAAAAGTTCCCAAATTTAGTGATTTTGTGTTTGAGAGATTTCAGGAACTTTGGGCAAAGATACAATAAATAAATGGATTATACCCTTCTTACCTCTTATCTCTTATCTCTTCTAAGTCTTCAATATAAATTATACCTATATCAAAAGTATCTTTCTTCCCATAAATATCTTCTTGAAATTGTTTTGTTTTAGAAATATCAAACACCTTTAGCAGGGTGTCTCTTTTGATATAAAAAGTAAACTGTTGCATTAGTTTCATTGTTTGTCTATTGTTATCCCTATAACCTTTGATAAAAAAATATCCTTTACTATCAGTCGTTATATTTGAAGGTGATTTTGCATAAAATAATTTTTTATCTACATAAATGAATGCATTTTGAATAGGCGCATTGTCTATTTTTGAATACAAATATCCTTTTACATAGGGTCTTATCAAATAACCTCTACCATAATAACAACCGACAATTATAAAAAACAATATAAAAATTACTTTGTTAGCCATAATAATCCTCTTAAAATAAAATTTGTAGCTCATGCTATTACAATCACAATTATCAATACAACCCCACACTTTGCCAAAGGTCGTAGCACGACGAGCAATTAAAACTTTAGCAAAGTGTAGTGACGCAATTTTTCAATTCTTAATTCATATTATAAATCAAGCGTTTTATCAGTAAGTGTATCTAAAGATAAATACACACGTGCATATTCTTTCCCCTTTGGAGTAAGATAATACAAAATTTGTTGTTTCCATCCTTTCTCATCAGTATATTTAACTATTTTGTTTTGAGAATAGGTAAAACCTAAAGAAAGGAAGAAAAAGAATGTTGTTAAGACATAAAGATTTCTCATTTTTTAATTCTTTTTTCAATATTATTTTCTGACTTCCAAAGGTTTTTTCCTTCTATAAACCTATGGATATCTACACGACCTAAGTTGAGGTAATCTTCCATAAATAGTTGAATTTCTTCATCTTCTATATAATTATTCTGGTTACTGATAGTCTGTATATAACACTGTTTGAGTTTTCTCTGGTTATACAAAAGAAAACACTGATTGAGTTTTTCAGCATTATTATTCAAAACCTTCAACTTACTCTCATAAATATCAAAAGTGTTTTTTAGCACTTCCTTATTTAACAAACGGGTAAGCGCTGAACAGCGATTGTAGTAATCTATATATTCAGCAAAAAACAAATCTTCTTCTTTTTCTAAAACACTGCTAATACAATGGCACAGCCCTAAATATTTAAACTCTCCAAAAGATTCCTTATCTTTTTTAAATTTTGTAACAACCTTTACGAATAAATCATTCTCTATTCTTGTAGTTTGTGCTTGTATTTGAGTATGTAGAATTATCAATAATAAAATTAGGATTGTTCTCATTGTTTTTTTATTCTAATAGACTTTATCAAAGGTGCGAGCCGCACAGGCAATTAAGGACTTTGCGAAAGTGTAGTGACTCACCTGAAACCTATTCCCTGACACCTGAAACCTATTCGTAAATCCCACTCGCTATGGCAAAGGTTTGGGTATGTGCTCGCAGAATGGAGGTGAGTCGCGGGGAATACCCTCCTCCCATTGAGCATTGTACAGGCAGTTGATACCGATGACACGTTTCAAAAACAAGGCGATCGCGTTCACCGCAACCTTCTACGGTAAGTGATAACTTACCTAACTTATCGGTTGCCAGCACATCCACCCCTGCTTGATAAAACACAAAATCAGGTTGATGGGTTTCTATGAGCTGCGGCAAAACGCTGCGCAATATATCTAAATAGGTTTTGTCATCTGTGCCATTGGGTAGGGCTATATCTTTATCCGATTGTTCCTTTTCAAAAGGGTAATTACCTTCTGCGTGCATTGAAAAGGTAAAAACTTCGGGGGTGTTTCTAAAAATTTCGGCAGTGCCATTGCCTTGATGTACATCTAAATCTACAATGAGTACCTTTTTCACCGTTGTGTGGTGTAGCAAATAAGCGGCAGCGATAGCTTGATCGTTGAGCATACAAAAGCCTTCCCCGCGGTTTGAAAAAGCGTGATGCGTACCCCCTGCTATATTAAAGGCGACTTCTCTCGTACGCAATGCCCACAAAGCGCCTTCTACAGTGCCTTGCACTAAGGCAAGTTCGCGATCTACTAACTGCTGACATTGTACAAAGCCAATGGGTAGTGCTTCTTTATGTGAAAGTGTTAAGTGTAAGAAATTGTGTAAGTAAGGTTGCGTATGCACCAAAGCAGCTGTAGCTTGGGTAGCTTTTTCAGGAGTGTGAAAGTTGGTCGCGCTGGCAATGCCTTCATAGAGGAGTTGTTGAGGCAAGAGGGCATACTTTTCCATTGGAAAACGATGGTTTTCGGGCACTGGATGATTGTATAATGGGTGATAGGCGATGTACATTATTTTTGTTGCTTTTTCCATTCTTCTTCACTTAAGGGTTGATAACCCGGACCGCAACTACCTTCATATTCACATTCTGATAAATAATATTCGGCATAAGCGGCTTTATCCCACCATTCTTTAAACTTTGGCAGACCGAAATACTGTTTTTCCTTTAGCCAACGGTCATCTCCATTTAAAAAATAACGCAATCGCCCCATCGGAAAATAAATGATTTTATAATGATAATCTTCTCGGCGGTAGTTATCTAAGTCGTATTGTTGGGCAAAATAGGCTATATGGGCTAAAATTTGGATGTATTCATTTTCAGTAAGTTGTTCTTTTTTAGATTCTTCATCGGCGGACATATCGTTCCCTAAATAGTTGATATAACCATCTAAACCATTTGATATTTCGGCTATTGCTTCTGTACTATATAGGTTTCTTAAAATTTTAAAGGTATTCAGATGTATTTTCACGCCACCAGTCTTGCAGTTTTTTGTCCAAAAAAGTCTGCCGTAATCTTGAGGGTTATCCTTTTCGTAGTGAGTGTTTTTGATTGCCCATTCCAAGAGTTTTTCATCTTCAGTATAACCTATTTTTTTCACCAATTCACTCATAAAATAAGCATCGTTTGCTATAAGCCATTGGAAAGAAGCCTTATCATCGTTGAATAGATATTTGTTGCGATGTACTAATTTATCAATATTTTTCTCTCGTTGCTCTTTCAAATCGGGGATTTGTTGCCATTGGTAAACTTCATAACGTTCTTCACCATCTTTGTCTTTTAGAAGGCGTGGCATTTTTTGTTCTAAGGCGTATAAATCGGGGTAAAGCGCTTGGTAGTCTATCAGTTCTGGAATAGCGTAGAGTTCGGTTATAAAATGTTCTTTTTTACTGAGATAGTACGAATAAGGGGTAATATCTACCGACTTGTCATTTCTATAGTAGCTAATTTGCTTCTCACAAGGGATTTCGGTTTGCACATACAAGAAAGAAGTAGGTAGTTTAGGGTCTATTGTCCTGCCAAAAATCTTCTGTACACGTGCTATAAATTCCTGTTCTGTAGGAAACTGATAGCCTTTTTTCTGCAATATTTCTTTTGCCAAAGGAAAAGTAACTTCCAAATCGTTTTTACCATATTTATAGAGTTCTGCATCAAAGGAACCGTCTACAAGTACTGAAATTCCGTTTTCCAATTGGGCTTTCAAGCAGTTGTATAAGGCAGGAGTTTTTTCAAACTGAAAGTTGATAGTCTCTTCCTGAGATGTAGTGCCAGAGGGCTTTTTTTGCTCACAAGCTATGGCACAGCAAATGAAGATTAAAAAAATAAGGTGTTTCATAAAATTAGAAAATTAGCAAATTGGTAAAGAGACTCATCGAACGGGGCGGACAAGTCGGACAGGGCAGACCCTGAAACCTAACACCTGAAACCTATCCTCTGACCCCCTACGCCTTCTCATTCCAGTAGTAGCTATCGGGGTAGATGCGCTGACCGAAGATAGCGGTACCTACTCGCACAATAGTAGCGCCTTCCTCGATAGCGGTTTCGAGGTCACCGCTCATTCCCATTGAAAGCTCTTTGGGGTCTACATTGGGGAGGTTAAGGGCAATAATATCCTGCTGGATGCGTTTGAGGAGTTGAAAGCAGGCGCGCACCTTTTCGGTTTCGGCACTAAACAAGCCTATTGTCATCAGTCCTTTGATGTGGAGGGTAGGCAGGGTTGCCACTTGTTTTACAAGGTCGAGCACTTCGGAAGGGTCGGCACCGAATTTACTTTCCTCATTAGAGGTATTCACTTGGATAAAGATATCGAGTTCTTTGCCCTCATTAGCGAGGCGATTGTGGAGTTTTTGGGCTAAATCAAGGCGATCTACCGATTCTACACAACTCACTTCATAGCGCAATATTTCTTTGATTTTATTGGTTTGCAAATGACCGATAAAGTGATTCGTATGAGGGGTATCTTTCAGGGCTTCGTACTTCTCTTTAAGTTCCTGCACTTTGTTTTCGGCGATGAGGGTATATCCTGCCTCAAGTGCTATTTTGATGCGTTCAGGAGTTACAGTTTTGGTGGCTAAGAGGAGTTTTACCTCCTCGGGTTTGCGACCTACCTTAGCACAGGCTTTGGCGATGCGTTGTTGTATTAATTCGATGTTTTGCAGAATGTTTTCCATTATTTTTGTGTTTCTTAATAATATTCAATAGTGCGTTTAGCGGTACTTTTGAGTTTGCCGTTTTCGTATTTCTTTATTTCAATAGCACTACCGTGAGTGTCGTATTGGTACTCGTAGGTAATTTTTGTTTCCTTTTTGTCGGCGTTTTGCGAAAGAACTGTAGTTGCAAAACCTCGACTATTATAAGTGTAAACATTTTTAGTTATAGGAAGAGGGTCATCATCTTTAAAAACTTCTTTAGTTATCAGAAATCCCTCTTTGTTATAGGTAATGACTTGTTTTACATTTATTATTTTATCATCAGCTACAAGAGTTAATTTGCTATCTTTAGGATCGTAGTGATAATAAACTTTTACTTTTTCAGTGTCATTCAGTTGCATTTCCATTTCAATAGGAAAGCCTTTTTTATTTAATTTTACCACATTCCCATCAATCTCCTTTCCTTCTTGATTATAAACTATAGTAGTTGCTACGGCTCCTTGACGCTCAAAAATTGTTTTAAATACTTCATTAATAGGTTCTCCTTGCAATGTTCGTGTTTCGCTTTTGGTTATAAAACCATCCTTACTAAAAGAATAGAAAACAGTATCAATAGCACTAAAAAAAGGTGCTTCATATTCAATAATTTCCTTCACATTTTTCACTTTTCCATTCAACTGATGTTGCTGCACATCTGTTATCAATCTAAAATTCTGTGCCTTTACACTGAAAAAGCATAAACTGACAATCATAAGAAGCAATAGTTTCATAGTAAGAATGCCCATCAAGGGTTGAAAAGTTAAAAAAATAAAAAGTTGCCTGATAAACCAGACTATGGCGACAAAAGTAGTAAAAATATCTCATATTTGCTAATTTACCAATTATTTACTACCTTTGTCGCTCATATTAAAATTTTTTCAGTTGAAAACACTACGTACTTACGAAGATTTTAAAGCCATTGTTTTTCACAAAAAACAAGTAGCGATTAGCAAAGAAGCTAAACATTTGATTGAGGAGAGTTATAACTTTCTAAAAGAATTTGCCAACGATAAAATTATCTATGGCGTAAATACTGGTTTTGGTCCTATGGCTCAATATCGCATAGAGCCTGAAGACCAATTGCAATTGCAGTATAACCTCATCCGTAGCCACGCTTCAGGCTGTGGAGAAGTATTTGATATAAAAACGGTACGCGCAGCGATTCTCTGTCGTTTGAACAGTCTTTCTCTTGGTAAATCGGGGGTGCATATAGAGGCTATTGAGCTGATGCGCGACCTATTGAACTACCGCATTACCCCGCTTATCTTCCAGCACGGTGGTGTAGGCGCCAGTGGCGACCTCGTGCAGTTGGCTCACCTCGCCTTAGTACTCATAGGCGAAGGCGAAGTGTTCTACAAAGGCTTGCGTCGCCCAACGGCTGAAGTATTTGCCGAAGTAGGCATCAAACCGCTACAAATACACTTGCGCGAGGGTCTTTCGCTGATGAACGGCACATCGGTAATGACGGGCTTGGCAGGGGTGAATTTGTATTACGCTGAAAAACTATTGGACTGGACAGTAAAATTCAGCTGTGCTATCAATGAATTGGTACAGACTTATGACGACCATTTTTCAGAAGAGCTCAACAACGCCAAACAGCATACCGGTCAGCAGGATATCGCTAAGCTAATGCGCGAGTTTCTCGCCGACAGTAAGCGCACCCGCAAACGCGCTGAACACCTTTACCAAGGGGAGCACAACGAGACTGTTTTCAAAGAAAAAGTACAAGAATACTATTCATTGCGCTGTGTGCCGCAGATATTAGGTCCTGTGTTAGACACTTTGCAACACACCCAGCGCATTGTAGAAGAAGAACTCAACTCGGCTAACGACAATCCTATCGTGGATTTGCCTACCCAGCAGGTGTATCACGGGGGTAACTTCCACGGCGATTATATTTCCCTTGAAATGGACAAGCTCAAGCTCGTGGTTACCCGTATGGCAATGCTCGCCGAACGACAACTCAACTACCTATTGAATCCTAAAATCAACGAGCTCTTACCGCCGTTTGTGAATGCGGGCAAGCTGGGCTTTAACTTCGGTATGCAAGGGGTGCAATTCACTGCTACCTCTACCACTGCCGAGTGTCAAACCCTCTCTACCTCTATGTATGTGCATAGTATCCCGAATAATAACGACAATCAGGACATTGTGAGTATGGGTACCAATGCCGCAACGCTCACCCGCAAGGTGATAGAGAACGCTTTCCAAGTACTCGCCATTGAAGCGATTACCATTGCACAGGCTATTGATATCTTAGACTGTTATGACGAGCTTTCGAGCACTACCAAAGAATGGTATAACGAAATAAGAAGTATTATTCCGTTCTTCAAAGAAGACTTGGTGTTTTATCCTTATTTGAAGGATATGGTATCGTGGTTGAAAAAATAGAACAATCAGACGAGTCTGACTTGTCAGACTTATCAGACAGAAAAACTAAATAAAAAAACAAATGAGAAAGTACGCTATCATTACAGGCGGTTCGCGAGGCATAGGGCGCGCTATATGCGAAAAACTCGCGCAAGACACCGATTATCACCTACTCATTACTTACCAAAGCAATGAGATAGCTGCCCTTGAAACCCTCGGTCATATCAAAAAATTAGGGCGCGAGGGAGAGATTATTCGCTTTGATGTTTCTAATCACGAAAGCACCGTAAAAGCACTTACCCAATGGCAACACGACAATAAAGACGCTGTGGTAGAGGTGATTGTGAACAACGCGGGTATCAATCGCGACGGACTCTTTATGTGGATGCCCCAAGAGGATTGGAGCAAAGTAATCTCTACCACCCTCGATGGCTTCTACAACGTAACAAACTTCTTTATCCAAAAAATGTTACGCCATCGCTACGGACGTATTATCAACATTTCATCGGTATCGGGGGTAAAAGGAACTGCAGGGCAAACGAACTACTCGGCTGCTAAAGGGGCTATCATTGCTGCTACCAAAGCCTTAGCTCAAGAAGTAGCGAAACGACATATCACTGTAAATGCTATTGCCCCAGGGTTTATCCGCACCGATATGACTTCCTCTCTCAACGAAGAAGACCTCGTAAAACTGATTCCTGTAGGGCGTTTTGGCGAAGCTGAAGAAGTAGCCGACCTCGTGTCGTTTTTAGTGTCTAAAAAAGCCTCGTATATCACCGGAGAAGTGATCAATATCAACGGGGGAGTATATAGTTAAGTGAAAAGTGAAAAAAGCTGTTCAGTTGGATACTGAACAGCTTTTTCTTATTTGCTAATTTGCTAATTTGCTAATTATAAATTACCTATCGTATGAAAAGAATCTTTAATTTTTTAGCGGTGCTTTTAAGTATAAGTGTGCTGTATTCTTGCCATTCTAAAAAAGCTTTAGCTACCTCTTCTACTACTTCTGCTGTAGAAAATCAGCAAATGGCCGACGATGATGACGAAATTTTTCAAGTTACCAAACCTGAACCTTTGGATTTGATTCCTGTTACTCCTCCTAACTATCCTGAACGATACAAAAAATGGGGATACGCTAACCTCAAAGGAGAAATGGTCATCCCTGTATCATTTGCCGATGCTTACTATTTTCGAGAAGGATTGGCTATAGTCATTTCTCCTGAAAACAGAGTAGGGTTTATCGATAAAACTGGTAAATACAAAATCCCCGCTCAATACATCAGTGCTACTTACTTTTCTGGCGGACTCGCTTTTGTTGTGCCAGAAGGAGGCTTCCCTACCTGTATTGACAAAGAAGGAAATGTTAAATTTTCATTGAAAGATGCGCATAGTGCCGACCAATTTTTTGACGGTATTGCTTTGTTTTCAGTAGTTGATAAAGAAAAACTTAAAAAAGATAAATACCACAATCAGGACGACAATCTCAAATGGGGCTGGATCAACACCTCAGGCGAAGTAATCATTCCCGCTCAATTTGAGGATGCTAACCAGTTTTCCGAAGGCTTATCCCTTGTGAAAAAAGATGGTAAATGGGGCTATATCAACCAAAAAGGTGAGATGGTCATTCCTCCCAAATTTGAAGATGCAGGTGATTTCTTTTCCAATAGAGCTTTTGTACAAGAAGAAAAAGACGGTCTTTACGGCTATATCAACCGAAAAGGTGAATACGTTATCGCTCCTCAATTCAAAAAAGCTAAACCCTTTAGCAATGGCTTGGCGATTGTGGAGATCGACTGGCAAGACCCTAAATGCATTGACAGATCAGGTAAGGTAGTGATTGATGCTATATCTTATGACAATGACTCTATCCCCCTTAATATTGAAAATTTCAGCAGTAACCTTGCTACCTTTAGATACTATAGAGATAATATGGGGTGTATTGACAGAGAAGGCAAAGTAGTGATCAAACCTAATTTTAGGCGCATTGCTCCTTTCTATGGCGATATGGCCTTTGCTACTAAAGAATATCTATGGGGCATCATCAATAAAGAAGGACAATTTATAGTGCCTGAAAAGTTCTATGAGGTAAAAACAAGAATTACTGAAACTTATGGTGCTCGATCCGATTATTACGATGTGAGTGATTTTGTAGATAAATTCTTTAGCGGCTTCAAATCGTTAGCCAACCCTAATAAAGTAACTGATAAAAGTAAAAAAATTACAGATGTCATTTCTATTCAAGAGGTAAAAGCGCGTTCTAAAGCTATGGTCTATAGCATCAATTTCAGAGATACAAAACTACACACAGGAAAATCTATTATTAACCAAATGAAAGAACGCCTTGAGAAAGAGTTCAACGCAACCATAACCGAGCACAAAGTTTCACCCAATGCACAGTGGCATTATGAAGTATATGCTACCAACACCTTGCATTTTGCTTTCTTTGATGATGTGAGTCGTTGGGATTACCTCATTGAAGTTTGGGTAGCTCCTACAAAAAACGACCTGATAAAAGCCATCAATGCAAATAAAAAATAAACCCCTAAAATGAACAAAGAAGTATTTACCGCTCTACAGAACAAACTCAAAGTAGGCAACCGCCGTGGCGTGCACCTCAACGCTATTCCTGCTGCTTCGCGCTATAAATTTGATATTGCACGACTTTCGGCTATCTTCAAAAGCTTGCCCGAACGCTTTATCCTCGACCTCCTTACCCTGCGCAACCTCAACTTTTCGTTTTCTATTCACGATACCGAAAGTACTGATATAGACCGCCGTAGCGCCTCTTCCGAGAGCCGTAACAACAGCTTTGAACGCAATCCCGCCCTCGAAAAACTCGTAGATAGCATCGAAAACCTGATGTTCCAAAGCGAGGTTATCACTTCCGAAAAGGGGGTGAACACACTAGGCTTTGGCTTCCCCATACTGTTGCGCCGCGATATGGGCGACGGACAGCTCACAGCTGCGCCTATCCTAATTTGGTCGGTGAAGATAAAGCCGGCTACCCAAATGAATACGTGGGTGATAAGCCGCAATGAGGACGACCCTATCTACCTGAACGAGGTGCTCACCAACCACCTGCAAAACGATTCGGGCGTAAGCCTTAAGCCTATCCCCGACGAGATGCTGGAAGACGGAAAAATCGATAAACCTGAACTGCACTCTATTTGCTCGGATATCCTCAACCAACTGAAAGTTACCCAAAACTTGGATTTCCTGCTGAACAACTATACCGAGATTCTCCCTCTAAAAACCAAAGCGGAGTACGAAGAACTTTTGCCTAACAAAGGTGATGCCTTTATTGAAAAATGCGGCATCCTCTCCCTCTTTGAAGTCCAAAAACAGAATATCGTCAACGATTACGAATCGCTGAAAAAGGAATTTATACCTTTGCAGACAACAGCCAACGAACAATTCCAATCGCTAAGTGCTATTGAAACCGACCCCTCTCAACAGTCGATTTTGGAATCGCTGAAAAGTCAGCAGAAAATACTTATTCAAGGTCCTCCAGGTACGGGCAAGAGCCAAACGCTCACGGCAATTCTCATCAATGCTTTGGAAAACAAACAGAAAACATTAGTAGTCTGTGAAAAGCAAACTGCCCTCGAAGTACTCTACAACGCCTTGCAAAACAAAGGTTTGGGTAAGTATTGCACAATGATAAAAGATGCTATTGCCGATCGCAAGCTCATTGTAGACGCCGTGCGTAACCATATTGATAATGCCGAGTTTAAAAAAGAAACACCAGCCTTCCCCGAAAATCTCCTTGCCGAACAAGTGCAAGCAATGCGCAAAATCACAACGGATATCAATGCTATTCACCACAAACTCAACCAACCGCTCCTCAACCAACTGTCGTGGACAGATGTAATGGCGGAGCTAATGCGCTACGAAACAGATAGAGAAGAACTCGACCTCTCGGCTTTCTCTTTTCAATTTACCGATGAAGAGTTTACCTCTCTCGCACCCCTTTGGCAACAAGGTGAGGCGCTCTATCAGCGGTATGCACCCTACGCTCAAAATCATCTGTTTAACCCCCAAAAACTCACCGCTACCAATCTGTTTAATACCCAGCAACAACTCGCCGAAGCCTTCAAGCAATACGCACAACAATGGGAGGTTATCCAGCAGCAGATAGCCATTTATAAAGCCTATTACTTGCACAAACGCAAAGAAGAATTTATACAACAGTTGGATACCTTAGCGCAATATCGCAATGAGTATGAGCTGATTACCGCTACCCTCCCCCCTACTTCACCTGTGTATCAACCTGAGGTTACTAAAGGATTCTTCTATAAACTCTCGGCACTCTTTTCTGCTGAGAAAAAGCAGGTGCTGAAAACCCAAAAACGCTTACAAGAACTCTGTACAGCGATTAAAGCGATCAGTTTGCACCGCAATTTTTCGTCGATTGCTATTTCGGATAACTTATTGCTCAACAAAACTGTTATCGCCGAATACACTCCTGCCATTGCGCAAGCGCAAACCGATTTCGACAGCAAAGCCAATGCTGATTTCACTGCCTTAGACCTGCTGAATTATTACGAACGCTCATTTGTAAACGCCGATTTAGACAAGCTCACAAGCGAAGTAAAATCGCTTAAAAACCGCATAGAAGCTGATAGTTGGCTCGACTCCCTCAATTTTGGCAATACCTTTGCCGAGTTTGAAGCCTTTATCACCCGTAGTTTGGCGACCTACAACAGCTATCAAGCCGACCCTGCACAACCTTTGGTAGCTCAGTACGAGTGGTTTGCATTCTTCCAATCGCTCAACGATTTCCAAGAGCGCATCGTTTTATCACTTACCAAAGTAACGCATTGGGAAGCCTCTTTCCTCCACGCTTATTACACCTTGCTCTTGCAACGAAATGCCGATGACACGCTAAACTTCAACGAGCGCGATTACGCCGATTTTAAAAAGAAAGTACACTACTTCGCCTCTGCCCAAAAAGATTTTATCGAGGGCTACTGGAATACCCAGCAACGCAAAGCTGTAAAAACGTTTGAAGAGACTAACAAAGAGCTCACTGTGGCGAACCTCTACAACAAACGCAAAAGTGAAAAACACAACCGACTTACTTTGAGACAAATAGCGATGAGAGACACCGACCTCTTTACGAGTTTCTTCCCTATTATCCTCACCACCCCCGATGCTTGTTGCAATCTGTTTGAGGGCAAGAATTTCTATTTCGACAATGTAGTGTTTGACGAGGCAAGTCAGCTGAAACTCGAAGACAATCTGCCGGCTATGCTCAAAGGCAAGACGATTATCATCGCAGGTGATGAACACCAAATGCCGCCGTCTAACTACTTTAGCAAAGTATTCGACGGTACTGCCGAAGATGACGATGATAACGAGGAAGAAGATGAAGTGCTCACCTACAAAAACGCGATGCTAAACATAGAGTCGCTCTTGGATTACGCTTTGGAATATCAATTTAGTAAGAACCATTTAGATTTTCACTATCGTTCTAAACACTCTTATCTGATTGATTTTTCTAACCACGCTTTCTACAACGCCCGATTGCGTCCGCTACCCAGTACCGAAAGTCGTATCCCTATCCATTTCACTCAGGTAAATGGCACTTTTGATGAGCATATCAACCGTGAGGAAGCCGCCGAAGTGTTGCGTATCCTCTCAGAAATAGAACCTCGCGCCGACGGTAGTTACCCATCGGTGGGGATTGCGACCTTCAACATCACTCAGCGCAACTACATACGCAAACAAATACTCCAAAAGCAAAACGACCCTACTCAAACGGCTTTCCGCGAGAAAATCAACGCCTTAGAGCAAGCGGGACTCTTTATCAAGAACTTGGAGAACATACAAGGTGACGAGCGCGATATCATCATCTTATCGGTAACTTATGGCAAGAAGAAAGGCGGCAAGTTCGTACAGAGTTTTGGTCCGCTGAACTTCTCCAAAGGCTACAAACTGCTAAACGTGATTATCACCCGCGCCAAGGAACAGATATACGTGTGTAACTCTATCCCCGAAGAATTGTTAGCTACCTATAAAGAGGCTTTAGCGCAAGAAGGGGCTAACAACCGCCGCGCTGTGCTCTACGCCTACCTCGCCTACGCTCGTGCCGTAAGCGACGGCAATGATGCTCTTCGCCGTGAAATCCTATCGGAACTCGACCTCTACGGACACAAACACACCGATGTTGACCAGCAAAGTAAAAGTGCTTTTAAAGAACAAACCTACTGTCAGCTCAAAGAAAAATACCCCGACCAACGTATTACAATGGACTACGAGTTTGGTGGGTATACTATCGATATTTTGTTAGAGCCCAAAGAAGGCAAGCCCGTAGCTGTAGAATGCCTCAGCAAACCCCTTTACAACAACGATTTAGCCTATTTAGAAGACCTGCACAAGGAAAAAATATTGCTCAACGCCGGCTTTGACTACAAAAGAAAATGGGCGAAATGATAATGACGAATGACAAATGACGAATGACGAGGGACGAGAGGTATCCATTATGTAGGGGCGTTTTGCAAACGCCCACATAATAAAACTTTTCGGACGCCCCTCTAAAAACAAGCCTAATTATTCGCAACCTATTTTTATATTGACTATAAATTAATCCTATAATGAAACACCTCTTTTTAACACTATTACCCCTTTTTGCTTTTGGTCAAAACGATTCTATACCTATTGCGCCACCTCCTCCCCCTCCTATGCGGATAAGAGTGATAAGCGACATCGTTCGAGACCAAGAAAAACTATTAGTCGTGCTCTCTCAACCTAACGACAAGAAAAGGTCTAAACATTACGACGATTATTGGAACGACTATATAGAATCACACCCTAACGACCAAGATTTAGAAGGCAAAAAACCTATTTACTACTACTTTTTTTACTTAGTAGATGAAATTGACGACGCTCAATGGCTCAAAAAAAACAACATTCCTACTGATAAAAACGTGTATGCTGTATGTGATTATGATGGTGACGTAATGTATTATAAAGAAGCTACTATACCCGAAATACATCGCAAAAAATTGTTCTATGACAATACTGAAGCTGAGGTGCGCACTACCGCCACTGCTCGTCTTATCGACAAAGTGCTTACCAACCCCCAAGCTCCTATAGAGGATGTAGAAAACGTTTTTCACAAAATGGTGACCAACAACTATGATTTACAACTACAAAAGGTAGAAAATTACACCTTAAAGCTAACCCCTAAACAACTGCGCTGGCAGTGGAAACGATTAGTGGAAGCTCATTATCGCGATAGAAAAATAAATGAGGAATATACTCGTTTGCTCATACGCAACTACACTACATTCTACAACCAGAATTTCCTGCAAATTATCTTTCACACCGAATACATCCCTGATGCTACCGACCTAAAGGCAATGGCTTACTTTATCAAATTCTATGAAGAAGCTGTAAAAATTCCTGATACTGAGAGACTATTTCTTTATAGTTATGATCTCTATGAGTTCTTTCAAAAACTCACCACAACCCATCGCGAGTTACTACCCGATATAGAGATTGTTACTGCCGAAGCCAAAAGAAAAGGAATTATAGATTAACGTCAGTTTTATATAAAATCAACAAGAAATGAGACTAACTGAGCAAAAATAAACTTGTCTTGGTGAAAATATGGAATAATTTATGAGTATAGACATTAGATTAAAAAAAGTATTGCAAAAAATCAATTTTGAAAAAAGATATTTAGAAATATGTAATAAATATTCTGATTTTCAAAATAGTATAAATAGTAAATCAATTTCAGATATTGATTTATTATTAAATCAAATGGAAGTAAAATTTAAATATTCCAAAAAAGAATGTTTTTTTAAAATAGAAGACAAGAGTAATTTAATAACAATTGGGTTTAATATAATTCCTTATATTGGAGCTTTACAATTTGTGTGGAGTGTTAAACTAAATAAACAAATGCTTGAACTAAGTTGGGGAGTTTGGGAAAGTATTTTAGAGGAAATGTTGAACAAAAGTTTTGAGATAAGACCAAGACCTTATTACTCAAATTATCAAGATTTAGAAGAAATTCTAACTGAAGCCTTTGCTATTTACGAAGATTTCAAAATTGAAGTCTTAAAAGTAGACTGGGAATAATAAGATTCAGACCTGAATAAGTATGGAATTAAATAAAAAAGAATTAGAGATTTATGAAAAAATAAATCTCTATAAAAGGCACTACGCTCTTAGTGTTCAGAATAATTATGAGAACACATTTGAGAATTACTCTAATGAAGAAGTTTTAAAAATTGTAAAAGAATTAGGATATACAGCTAAATATAAAAAGAAAGAAAACTTCTTTCAGATTTTAGAACCTATAAATGAAATTAATTTCTATTTTCATTTTTCATTAAAATATGGAAAGGTTGAAGTTATAATGTATTGGGAAAGTAAGAAAAATAAAGCCATATCAGGAGGAGGCCCTTTTTCAAGAATATGTAAGTTAATAACAATCAATAAAGGAAGAGAGTTTGAAAAAATTAAATATGCTCGTTTTAGAAATTATGAAGATTTAAAAAATGTTCTTAGAGAATATTTCTTAATCTATGAAGATTTTAAAACTGAAGTCTTAAAAGTAGATTGGGAAAAAGAATCTTAGCTTTGTTATAAAAGCAGAAGCAGGAAGGAAAATTTTTGGAGGTCGTACCATAGATGAGATGCTCGAAAACTATGTAGAAGTTGCTCATACTTTTAGAAACCGTCCTGATTTATGGAAAAAAATAGAAGAAGGCGCTTTAAGTAGCAATGCCGCTATGCGTGAAGGCACACAGCATATGTTATCCACCTTTAAGAAAAACCCTAAGAAATATACACCTGAAAACATTGAGCATATAGATATGAAGTTTGGAAAAGCTTTAGATGATATCTGTCCCAACTGCCGTTATGACGTGAAGTTTAACAATAAACAAAATCCTAACCTACCTTTATTTGAGGAATTTAAAAGCTATAACAGTGAAACTTGGAGCAAAATAGCTAATGATAAAGGTTTTATCCAACAATTTAAAAGCTATTTACAAAAAGTTAACAAAATAGAAGATTTAGCTTATGTGATTAACAGTAATAAAGCTAATATAAATGAAGTAAAACAAGCTTTTAAAGAAGTGTTTAAAAAAGAAGCTGATAATCTTTTTAGATTTCCTGAAGAAGGAGGACTCGGACTTGAAAAAATAAGAAAGCTATTTGGTAAGGACATAGATAATGCCTCTGATTTCTTAGAGAAAGTTGAGGATCTCAATAATCCAATATATAATTTTATAAAAACAAACTAATGAAGTATCAACACGTAGAGAATTTTCCTAATATAAATAGTTGGAAAATAATAGATGGTAATTGTTATTATGCTTCTGGCAATCTAGTAAAAGTCATTGGCAAAGAGGTTAGTATTCCCATTCCTCTTCCGTATTGGGGAGTTGATTTTAACCCTTCTTTTTTTAATGTGTTTACTAATAGAAGTGTCAATACTTTTTTTAATTATCAAGGAAAAGTTATAAACACTTTTGAAGAAAGAAATTTTTATTACTATTTTTCTGACAGCTCCTTTATCTATTATGATAGAGTATCAAAGAGATTGATGTATAATGATTTAGAGCTAGTGAGAGGCAAAATACTATCATCTTATATTTTTGATGAGCTCTTATTTTTTGAAAAGGAGAATAAAATTCAAACAATTAACTTCTTATCAGGGCAATTCCTTTGGGAGTTTCCTCTTTCTTCACTTGGGAGGTGGAAAAATTCGTGGGATGAAGAAAGAGATTTCGAGGTATATAAACTTATAGGTATATATAACAATATTCTTTGGGCTTTTATAGAGATAGGAGGCTTTATAGGCTTAGACATCAAAACAGGAGAGCTGAAATATCGTATTTCTGAATACCACATGGGAAAAGAAAGCAAACTTTTTTTCAGAAGTGATTATTACTTGGATAATGAACGAGGAAAAATTTTTGGATTAGCACATATTTTTATTGAAATAGATTTAAATCAAGACCCCCCTTTTGTTACTCAATATGGTTTACAAGAGGAGTTTGAAAAGTACAACATCAAAAAAGCAAATGATATTGCCGAAGATTTTGTTGTTCAAGATAATCTATTGTACTTTTATCTTGCTGAACAACTAAAATTTGGTGTTTTAGACATCAATACCAAGGAGATTATCTATGTTTCAGAGCCTATTGCAGTAGTGGAAAGAGATGATTGTTTTACCCAGCTTAAAGATTTAAAAGTTTCAGAGAATAAGGTGTATATCTTAGATAGTAATAATACGTTGCATATTTTTGAAAGAGAAGAGTAGTTCTTGTTTTATCATACTAATTTTATTACTTTTACTTTCATTTAAAAGCATAGAAAAACCCTAAAAAATATACGCCTGATTAGTTATAACAGTGAAACTTGGAGCAAAATAGCTAATGATAAAGGTTTTATCAAGCAATTTGAAAGCCATTTACAAAAAGTTAACAAAATAGAAGATTTAGCTTATGTGATTAACAGTAATAAAGCTAATATAAATAAAGTAAAACAAGCTTTTAAAGAATTGTTTAAAAACAGAAAAGATGAGCTCTTTGAGATTATTTTGAAAAACAATACTTTGAAAAATAACTTATTAGGTGAAGGTTTAACTAAAAGTGAAGCTAAAAATGTTTTTAGAGACCTAATAAATTCAACAGATTCTGTTTTGTACAATTTTATAAAATTCTAATTTATGTATTCTCTAATTGAAATAAAAGAAAATATAAATAAAGTAATTCCTTTTAAAGAAGGAATAATTTATAGTTTGTTAAACGACAATTTGTTATATGACAATACACTCTTAATGGAAGGAATAGATGGTACTAGCATTTATAAGATTTCAGATTCTCTAATTCAAGTTTTTGATGAAGAGAAGGGGTGCTATTATATTGATGAAAATTTTAATATTATTAAAAGTAACTATTTTCTTATAGCAAATGAGAATTCTAAATATTTAATAGCTTGGGCTAATGCTGTAAAAACATCAAGAGGAGTATATAACAGAAGTATTTGTCTTTTAGAAAATGATTTAGTTAATGTAAAGGAAATAATTCTTGAAGAAAACTATCAGTATTTAAAAACTTATACAAATGATGTACTTATTACATCAAGTAAAGATGTAATATTAGGCTATCATATTTTTCCTACCAACTTTCTTTGGGAATTTCCTCTTTCAGTATTTGGTAAATTCAAATATAAATATTGAAGCTGTTTAAACTTTTTCCTATAATAAAGTAAAAGTTCCCGAAAATTAGTAATTTTGTGTTTGCAAAAAAAAAAGAACACTAAAATTCAGGAACTTTGGGCAAAGATACAATAAATAAATGGATTATTCCCTTTTTAAGTGTAGGAAAAAGAGGATTTAAAAGTAATTTTGATTTAGCTTCAATATTTTTATTGATTCTCAAGAGATTAAAAACAGGGGTACAATGGAGAGAACTTCCAATTGAGAATTATTTTGAAAAAGGAGAGATCTCTTGGCAAAATGTCTATTACTACTTCAATAAATGGAGTAAAGATGGTAGTTTTCAGCGAGTATGGTTGAATCTATTAAGCAAGAAGAAAAGAAAATTAGATATGTCTTGTGTTCAATTGGATGGTAGTCATACACGTTGTCGCCAAAAAGGAGAGTCTGCAGGTTATCAAGCAAGAAAAAAAGCCGTAACCACAAATAGTATTTTTTTGTGTGATAATAAAGGGCAAATGATAGCAATGGGAAGCCCTAAATCAGGAAATCACAATGACTTATATGAAATAGAAGAAGTACTAAAAGAAATCTTAGCTTTTTTAGAAGAAGCAGGAATAGAAAACAAAGGACTGTTTCTCAATGCTGATGCAGGATTTGATAGCAAATCTCTTAGAGATTTTTTAGAAAGCAAAGAAATTATAGCAAATATTAAACCTAATCCCCGAAATGGAAAGCAACCAGATGTTTATTTTGATGAAGAATTGTACAAAAATAGGTTTAAGATTGAACAAGCAAATGGTTGGCTTGACGGATATAAAGGTTTGATAATGAGATATGAATATCTTGATATAACTTGGATTGGAATGCTCCTATTAGGGTTTATCTCCAAGTTCCTCAAAAAAGTTTAAACACGTTTAATAATTAATTAGCGACATAAATTAGGATATTAAACTATTTTTTATTACCTTTGCCCCCGATGATAGGTTTTAGGGGTCAGGAATCTGACTTGTCTGACACGTCCGCCTTGTCTGATAAAAACAGTAATCAATTAATAAATTAGTTACTTTACTTTAGAAAAACTCCCTTGCAGTACAAACTACAAGGGAGTTTTCTTGTTAAAATAAGGGTTGTTGTTTTGAACTTCTAAAATATCGAATCTCTTTAAAAACATCGTCATTGCTTGTAACCATACCGAGGTTTCCTTGCTCTTTTGAGAGCGCAATGGCTTTGAGGTCTTCAGGAGTAAGAATATCAAAAGCATCTTCTTCTTTTTCAAAATTGATTTCAGTGGCTGAAATGCCTTTTAAAAACCTTTCTAAGTATGGAATATCAAATTCTTGCACTGTTGCTTGTAATCTTACTGTACCCATAATTCTTATATTTTTGGCAAAGATAGAAAATAATTAGGAAATTAGCAAATTAGAAAATTAGCTAATGAGCAAATTGCACCCTCTGATATCGGCGTTGTCGAAGCGCCCTAATACTTCAAAAGTACCATCGGGGTATAGTTTTCCTAAATCTTGAGTAGCGATAAAGCTACACGATTCTCTATTAGCCAAATCGATGATATTAAGTCCGCCGGTTTTGCCAGTAGGCAGATAGCTAAGCGCATCATTAGTATCGCGTATAAGCACTTTGAGCCAAGGTACACACTTATAAATCCCCTTACCAGCAGAATAGGCTTGCGAGAGCAGTTCGGTCATTCCGTATTCCGAGTGAATCATTGCTACCCCAAAACCTTGGCAGAGCATAGCGTGCAACTCTTCTCGCACGAGTTCTTTACGCCGACCTTTCATTCCGCCAGTTTCCATTACAATCGTATTTTTTAAGGAGAAAGTATGTTTTTCAACAAGGTCGAGTAAGGCAAACGATACCCCTATGAGCAACACTTTTTTACCCGAAGCATCAAGCATTTGTAAGCGCTCGGCTAAGAGGTCGTATTCATTGAGGTAAAAACCGCTATACTCACTATCTGAGCGCTCTATAAGGTCGGCTACCATAGTGATGAGCGATGAGCCCGTGCGCTCTAAATAAGAAGGGAGGAGGGCTAATACCACATAATTGTGGATATCGCCATAGAAGTATGTAAATCCTTTGCGAAAGCTCTCTTCGTAAATAGTGAGGTCTTTCACATAATGTCGGGAAGTTTGTGCGCCTGTGGTGCCACTGCTGGTGAAGATTTGCTGGTGAGGTGCACTGCCACAATACACTTTATGCGTTTTGAAGCATTCAATAGGCAAAAAAGGGATATGCTCGAGGGCAGTTACTTTTTCGGGAGTGCGTTGTAATAGGGTACAAAAGCGGTGGTACACCTCGTTATTTTCGTATTGATAGCGAAAAGTATCCAAGGCAGTTGCCGTAAAATCCGTTTCGTTGTGTATGTTAATTGTCAATTGTTAATTATTAATTGTCAATTGTTACCTATCAATTGAGGAGCGTCATTGCCACAACAACTCCTGCGATAAAAAGCAACAGAGCTATAAAGGTTACCCAATTGATATATTTTTTGCGAGGAGAAGCGAGAAAACTATCGTAAGCCTTACGAGCTTGCAGAGTGATGTCGCGTTTTTTGAAATACATATCCACCAAGGTATGCAAATCCTTAATTTCCTCGGGGCGAGGTTGTTTGGGTTGTTGGGATTGTTCTGTTTGCGGGGGTTGTTGCGCGTTATCGTTAGAAGATTCATCCGATTTTTTATTAGCCGTCGATTTTTTAGCGTCTTTTTTATTATAGCTTTTTTGGCGTGCCAGCTGATCGTCGTATTCTTTGCGTTTGTAGCTATCCGATAGCACATCATAAGCCTCTTGGAGGTCTTTAAATTTTTCTACGTAGATAGGGTCACCCTTGTGTTTATCGGGGTGATTAGCTTTAGCGAGTTTTCGGTAGGCGGTGCGTATTTCTTCAGTAGGGGCTTCAGGGGTGAGTCCCAGCACTTGGTAGTAATCTTTTACTGTCATAGTCCTGTTATTTGGAGTTATTTATCATTGGTTTCCCAGCCTATAAGTCGGCCGCTCTGAAAGCTAAGCACGACAGATTTGTAGAACCAGCGTTCGGTAGGGATGCCGTGGAACACTACGGGCTGGACGCTCACAGGGCGACCGATAGCCATTTTCACGAGATAATCGGGCATACTTTCTTTGTATATGCCTTTTTCAATACTACTAACCGTTGCCTCACCAAAAGTTTTTTTGATGAGTTCCATAATGGTCTCTTTAGTTCGTTTTTCGTCGATAAGGGCATTTTGCCATTTTTCGCGTAGTTCATCTTTTACTTTTTCGCGCTTAAGATTTGCAATTCCTTGCATAATAAGCAGATAAAGCAGCACAACCACACCTAAGGAAAGAAGTACATAGTATATCATCACACTTATTTTTATAATCCTTTATTACTGAAGCGGCAAAAGTATAAATTTTTTAGTAAATAACAAAAAACCTATATCAAAAACTTTTTCTCGCTAATCTCTCTCTACACCTAAATTTTATTCTCCATTACTTGGTAATTATTAATTAATTTGTACTTTTGCATTCTAAATCGTTCAGTACTTTTTTATATGCAACTGAAAAATATATCATTCAAAAAACTTATTACCAAAGGGCTGCTCCTGATAGCTCCCCTCCTTTCTCTACTGATGGAAGGGATTTTGGCTTTAGGTTCTATGGTATATAAACTACTGCGTTACTGCCTCAAATACACTTGGTATGCCCTTGTATTACTGCTTATTGGCATTCCCTATTTATTTTATAAACTCTTCAGCGGCAAGCGCGAAGGCAAACAACCCCGAACCTACAAATTCTACCTCAAATGGGCAGGTATTGCTGTAGGAGCAGGGGTAGCAATGTTGTTATTGCTCTTCTCTTTAGTATATTTTGGTGCTTTTGGCAAATTACCTACCGAACAAGAACTCAAGGAGCTCCGCCAAGCTGAAGCAAGCCTCATCTACGACGACCACGGTGAATTCTTAGGAAAATTCTACATTTTTGACCGCACTAAAGTTGAATATTCCGATTTTCCTCCTTACTTGGTAAATGCCCTCATCTCCACCGAGGATGAGCGTTTTTACAGCCACAGTGGCGTGGATATGCGAAGCCTCTTTAGGGTATTTTTCAAAACACTGCTCTTGCAAGATGATTCTTCGGGCGGGGGTAGTACCCTTACGATGCAGTTGGCTAAAAACATTTTCGGGCGTGGCGAGCGCTACGGAAAACTCTCAATGCCCGTGCATAAAATCAAAGAGATGATTATCGCCAGCCGTATTGAGAAAGTCTATACTAAAGAGGAAATCATCACCCTCTACCTCAATACCGTACCTTTTAGCGACAATACTTACGGTATAGAGGCTGCTGCCCATCGATTTTTCAACAAACACACCAAAGAACTCACCCTCAACGAAGCTGCTACCTTAGTAGGATCTCTCAAAGCTAATAAAAACTACAATCCGCGTACCTCGCCCAAGCGAAGTGAAGAACGCCGCAATGTAGTATTGGCTAAGATGAAAAAAAATGGACTCCTCTCCGATAAAGACTTTGAAGTCCACAAGCAAGACAGCCTGAAAATTAGCTATAACAACATCGAAAACGAAGGTCTCGCGCCTTACCTCCGCGAACAAATACGCTTGCAACTCCCCGAATTGTTGAAAGACGTTAAAAAAGAAGACGGTACGCCCTATAATATCTATAAAGATGGGTTGCGCATCTACACCACTATCGACCGTACTATGCAGCAATACGCCGAGGCTGCCGTGAAAAAACACTTAGAACGCCTGCAAAAAGATTTTGAAACGGCTTATGGCAAAAACCCTCCTTGGAAAACCGATAACGACTGGCTACTCCAAGAAGCTAAAAAACTCCCCGCTTATAAAGAACTAAAAGCCCAAGGTCTCAACGATGAAACTATTTGGAAAAAACTCAGCGAGAAAAAACCTATGGACTTGAGTTTCTACACTCAGGACGAAGTGCAAAAACACAGTACCCTCGATAGTTTGTCGTTTTATATCCGCTTGCTCAACACAGGTTTTGTGAGTGTGAATCCACAAACGGGAGCTGTAAAAAGTTATGTAGGAGGTGTTGATTTTGAGCACTTCAAGTACGACCACGTGTTGCAAAGTAAACGCCAAGTTGGGTCTATTTTCAAACCTATTGTCTATGCTACTGCCTTAGAGGTAGGAATGCCTGTATGCACTCACTTCTCACCACGCGCCCTTACCTACGCCGATGAAAAATTCTGGACTCCGCGCAACGCCTCTAAAACCGACGACGACCCTTATACTTACTACTCTGTAGGCAAGGCGCTTAAAGAATCACTGAACACCATCGCTGTGCAAACGCTCTTCTATGCAGGACTCAACAATGTCATCAGGAAAGCGCGCGCAATGGGTATCCAAACAGCCTTGCCACAAGTGCCCTCTATCGCCTTGGGTTCAGCCGAATTATCAGTGATTGAAATGGCTAAAGCTTATACCACCTTTGCCAATAACGGCGTACCCTCACAACCGTATTTTATAGAAAAAATCACCGACAAAAAAGGAAAAATCATCTGGCAACACAAACCTAAAAAAGAAGCCGCTGCTATCAGCCAAACCACTGCCCAACAGATGATCCAATTGATGCGCGCTACAGTGAATGAAGGAACAGCTGCCAGAATGCGCGGACAATATGGGCTCACTAATGACCTTGCCGGTAAAACAGGTACAACCCAAGATAATAAAGACGGTTGGTTTGCAGGACTCTTGCCTAACTTGGTGATGATTGTTTGGGTGGGTAACGACCAGCAGATAGGCTTCCGCGCTACCTATTTGGGGCAAGGAGCTAACTCAGCACTGCCTATTGCAGCCCTCTTTGTATCACAACTCAACCGCAACAAGCAGTTCAACACAATCACCCGCGCTACCTTCTCCGTCCCCGACGAGATACGCGAGGAGATAACCAATTGTGAACCCGTGGTAAGAGAAGGTTTCCTCGACCGTCTCCTCAGCAATAGCAATGCTGTAAAAGATACGATTAGAGCAGGCGAAGTGCATTACCGCATCTACGAGCGCAAAGGCAAATTAAACGATATAGATAATGGTGAGGAAGAAATTTCTATAGACGATGTGGTAAACCCTTCGGCAGCAGCCAAAAACACCGCCTCCTCCACCCAACAACAAGAAGAAGACAAACCTAAAAAGAAAGGCTTTTTCGGGAGAATATTTCAATAATTTACCGATTTGCTATTTTGAAACTAAACAGCTAAAAAAACACCAAATTATAAATGAAAAGAATTGTAACTTTAACGGTATCGCTTGTACTTTTAGCGGTACTCAATGCCGAGGCTCAACAAAAAAAATTTAGTGTGAGAACGATTGCTTTTTACAACGTGGAGAACTTGTTCGACACCATCAACGACCCTAATAAATTCGACGACGATCGCACCCCTGAAGGCGCCGACCGCTGGACTTCTAAAGTCTATAACGACCACGTGCAGAAAATTGCTAAAGTCATTTCCGAAATCGGTAACGATGTAACCCACCACGCCCCCGATGTAGTAGGACTTGCCGAAATAGAAAATGAAGCTGTTGTACAAGACCTTATCAATACCGAGTATCTCAAACGTTACAACTATGGCATCGTGCACTATGATTCCCCCGATGCACGTGGGGTAGATGTAGCACTCATCTACAAAAAAGGCGTGTTCAAGCCCGTTTCTTCTTTCGCACACCCCCTACACCTCACTAAAGACGACGGCAAACCCCTCTACACTCGCGACCAACTGCTCGTAAGCGGTGAGTTAGACGGCGAAATGATACACTTTATCGTAAATCACTGGCCCTCACGTTTAGGAGGAGAAGCCAAAAGCCGCCCCAGTCGTGAAAAAGCAGCCGCTCTGAACAAGCAAATCATCGATTCTCTACTCAAAAAAGACCCTAACGCCAAAGTTATTGCGATGGGCGACTTCAACGACGACCCTATTAACTCTGGCTTTAAAAATGTACTCAAAACAAAAGACAAAAAAGAAGATGTAAAACCAGGGGAACTCTTCAACCCTATGGAAGCGATGCTCAAAAAAGGTATGGGTACCCTTGCCTATCAAGACGGTTGGAATCTTTTCGACCAATTCTATTTCACCTACGACTTGCTCAAAGAAGACAAAAGCAGTTATCGCTATTGGAAAACAGGCATCTTCAATCGTCCTTATTTAGCAAACCCCAAAGGGCGCTACAAAGGCTATCCTTTCCGCAGTATGAGCAACGGCAACTACACTTGGGGCTATTCCGACCACTTCCCCGTGTATATGTATTTGATTAGAGAATTGAAATAAATCAACCTTATGCCTCACTATTTTTCATCAAACTTTACTTTAGGAATCCTTGGTGGCGGACAGCTCGGCAAGATGCTCCTCACCGAAACCCGTAAGTTCGATATCACCACTAAGGTGCTCGACCCCTCTGCCGATGCGCCTTGTCGCATTGCCTGCAATACCTTTGTACAAGGCTCTCTCACCGATTTTGATACCGTCTATCGTTTTGGCAAAGAGGTAGATGTACTCACTATCGAGATTGAAAATGTGAATGTCGATGCCCTTAAAAAACTACAGTCCGAAGGGGTAAAAGTATATCCCACTCCTCAAACTATTGAGTTGATACAGAACAAAGCTACCCAAAAACAGTTCTACGCCACTCACAACATCCCTACTGCCCCTTTTCATCGCTTTGAGAGCTTAGCAAACCTGCAACAAGCAGTAGCAAACGAGCAAATAACGCTGCCTTTCGTGTGGAAATCAGCGCGTTTTGGCTACGACGGCAACGGCGTGAAAATCGTACGACAACTACCCGATCTATCCCTTCTACCCGAAGGAGAGTGTATCGCCGAAAATTTAGTGCCTTTCGCTAAGGAATTAGCCGTGATCGTCGCCCGTAATGTAAGCGGTGAGGCAACCACTTACCCTGTGGTAGAAATGGAGTTTCACCCCGAAGCCAATCAGGTGGAATATGTGTTGTGTCCAGCGCGTATCAGTGAGGAAATCGCCCAAAAAGCACGTGCGATAGCCGTACAAGTAGCCCAAGCCTTTCAGGTAGTAGGACTTTTAGCCGTAGAGCTTTTCCTAACGGCTGAAGGCGAGGTATTAGTAAACGAAGTAGCTCCACGCCCGCATAACTCAGGGCATTACAGCATAGAAGCAGCTTATACCAACCAATTTGAACAACATTTGCGCGCCATTTTAGATCTTCCGTTAGGCAACACCGATAGCAAAGTAGCAGGTGTAATGGTAAACCTCGTAGGAGCTGAAGGCTACCAAGGCGATGTAGTATACGAAAATATAGAACAAATATTAGCAATGCAAGGCGTAACCCCTCATATCTACGGCAAACGCGAAACCCGTCCGTTTAGAAAAATGGGACACGTAACCATCGTAAATAGAGACATTGAAAAAGCCCGAGCCATTGCCGAAAAAGTAAAACAAACGATAAAAGTAATCGCTACCCCCTAATCGCTATCCCCTAACCCCTTTTTATGTGTGTCCCCTCCCCTTTTTGGTATTTATAACTGAAAAAGAAAAAATATGAAAACTTATACTTTCAGAAATATCATCCGTAAATTCCTGCAGGGCAACACCTCAACAGATGAAAACAAAATACTAAAAGACTTTGAAAATAAGCTTTTAGCAAAAAATACCTCTGAAGTTTTTGCCCACACTTCTGCCGATACCGTGCATAGTGAGCTTTCCCAGCGAATCACTAAAAAGCTCTCCCCGCAACCCTTCTACTACCGATGGTCGGTGGCAGCGGCGGCAGTATTATTGCTGATAATAGGTATTGCCAATTGGAGCTGGTTCTTCTCCTCACCTAACCCTACAGCGATGAGCACCCCAATCCAGTGGCTCAGTGCATCGGCTACTAAAGGTAAAACCTTAACCCTCACTCTGCCCGACGGATCTACTGTTACCCTCAACAGCGGCAGCAGTTTGCGTTATCCTTCAGCTTTTACAACTGAAAAACGCGAAGTACAATTGGACGGTGAAGCTTTCTTTGAGGTTACTCATAATCCACAAAAACCTTTTATTGTAAAAACTGAAAAACTCACCACCGAAGTATTAGGTACCAGCTTCAACATTGAGGCTTTTCCTTCACAAAATGAAGCAAGAGTAACCCTTGTTACCGGCAAAGTAAGGGTGCAAGCAGGGGCACAACAATGCGAACTACTCCCCTCACAACAAGCTGTCTTCCAAAAAACAACTCAACAAATGCAAGTGCAAAACGTCGCTACCAACGACTTCATCGACTGGAAAGAGGGTATTTTGCGCTTCCGTGAAAGCTCCTTACCCACTGCGGTACAAAAAATTGAAAAATTCTACGGTGTGCAAATACGCTTAGAGGTAGAAAACGCTGAACACTGCCATTTATCGGGTACTTTTGTAAAAGAAGACTTAAATGTAGTTCTCAAACAACTCATCTTTATCCATTCAGAACTCAGCTACGAATATATCGACAGCCAACATTTAGTACTCAAAGGAACTTGTAGCACAAGAAGCAGCTACTAAGGTTTCTTACTCCCTATTCTTAAAAAACTGCCTTCTCGGGCAGTTTTTTTATTTTTTATGTGTGTATTGCTACTTTTTTGGTATTTATAAGTGAAAAAGGAAAGAAATAGAAATGCTTTACTATTCAAATATTAAAATATATCATTGAATATCAGCACTAAAGCATTTTAACAGTTTTATCAAAATAAGAACCTTATAAACTATTTTTTATGAATGTAAAATTTCGCAATCAAACCACAAAGTGGCTTTTAGCTATGGCTTTCTTGTGTTGTCCTTTAGTGATGAATGCGACCCCTCACCAAGAGGTTCAAAACACAAAAATTCAGCTAAATTTAAAAAAAGCATCTATATTAGATGTTTTAAAATCAATTGAAGCTCAAACACAATTGAGCTTTGTGTACAACAACGAACTGAAAGCACTACAAAAACGAGTGGATTTTAGTTATCAAAGCGATTCAGTAGACAGTATCTTACAAAAGTTAGCTACTGAATACGGGGTGAGCTTTCTGCGTATTCACAACAGTATTTCGGTGAAAGTGAACGCCCCAAAGGCAACTGCCGATAGACGACCTATAAAAGGGACGGTGGTAGATGAAAAAGGAATACCTATTCCTGGAGTAAGTGTAGTAGTGAAAGGCACTTCCATAGGAGTAGCTACCGATTTTGACGGCAACTTCTCTTTAGAAGTCCCTACTGATGCTCAAACCCTCGTATTTTCTTCTATCGGCTATCATTCACAAGAAGTGACTATCGGTAAAAACACTCAATTTAAAGTTGTCCTCAAAGAAGATACGACCGAGTTAGACGAAGTAGTAGTAGTGGGTTATGGTGTACAAAAACGCGGTGATGTAACCACCGCTATTGCCAGTGTAAAAGCAAAAGATTTAGAAGACAAAGCGGTTAGCTCGGTAGCCGAAGCAATGGTAGGAAAGATGCCTGGAGTACATATCGCTCAGAACACAGGGGCGCCTGGGGCTAACTTGCAAGTACGTGTACGCGGGGTAGGCACCATCACCGCCGGAACTGCCCCTCTATATGTGGTAGATGGAGTGCCTTTAGCTAAAGAAGACCTCAACACTTTCAATAACAACGATATTGAGTCAATTCAAGTACTCAAAGATGCCTCTTCAGCAGCTATTTACGGTTCTCGTGGTAGTAATGGGGTGGTGCTCATCACAACTAAAAAAGGTGCAGAAGGCAAACCTTCCTTCTCTTACAATACTTACCTCTCTATTCAAAACGTCTCTAAAAAAATTAACCTTCTTAATGCCTACGAATATGCCGATTTAGTAAAAGACGCACGTAACAATTCGTATGCAGACCGTATGGAATCTATCAATAAACGCCGTGCAGCACGTAGCCAAGCGCCTATTAGCTTTTCATCAGCCGACGATAACGCCACTCGTCTTAAAAATACTAACAACGACTATAACACTATTATCCCTGTAGAGCTACAACCTTATTTACAAGGCGTACAAGGGCTCACCGATACCGATTGGCAAGATGAGATTTTCCGTACAGCAGTAATGACCAACCACTCTGTTTCAATTTCAGGAGGAACTCCTAACCTAAAGTACTATTCCTCTTTAGATTACCTCAACCAAGACGGTATAGTGATAGGTACCAACTTTGAACGTATAGGCTTACGCCTGAATTTAGATGGCAAAACAGGAATTTTTAAATTTGGAGCTTCTCTCAATCCTTCGTTTGTAAAAGAAGATAAAGTAAATGCAAATGGAGCCTACAACGAAAATGGTGGAGGGGTGATTGCCTCAGCTTTGCACTACGCACCTATCTTTCCTGTATACAACCCTGATGGAACCTTTAGTTTTGCTCAAAACGAATGGAGTGCCAGCACTACTACAATGGTAAATGGCGTAAAACGAATAGGTAATTCACAAACTCAAGCGTGGAATCCTGTTGCCTTAGCGCGCCTTACTTCAAACCAAACAAAAGCAAATCGCTTGCTTGGTAAAGTATATGCTGAGGCTGAGTTTCTAAAAGGTTTATCCTACAAAATGGACTTTGGCTTTGATATTTTCTCCGATGCTCAAAGCACTTTCAAACCCTCTACTATTCCACTTTCTAATACGGCAGGTAATCCGCCTTCAGAAGCTGAAGCGACTTCTCAAACCTCTCAGCGCTATAATTGGGTATTTGAACAAACCTTGAACTACAACAAAAATTTTGGCGAACATCACCTCAATGCTTTAGGAGGTTGGACAATGCAATACCAACGCGATGAGAGCAATTATATGTTTGCTAATGGGTTTATCTCCAATAGTATTCAAACCCTCAATGCTGGTACTGTAACACGAGGGAACTCTGAGGCTTCAGAATGGGCTCTACTCTCTGCTTTAGCACGCTTACAATATTCTTACAAAAGCAAGTATATGCTTTCAGCGGCTTTACGTGCCGATGGAGCTTCTCGTTTTGGGAACAACAACAAATGGGGCTACTTTCCATCACTTTCAGCAGGTTGGCGCGTTACAGGTGAAGAGTTTATGCAAAACGTAAAATTCCTTACCGACTTAAAGCTCCGTGCCAGCTATGGGCTTACAGGTAACTTCCGCATTCCTAACTACGGAGCTCAAGGCGAATTTAGCTACTACAGCTATGTATTAGGAGGTTCTTCACCAGCAGTAGTAAAGGGGATGGGAGCCAGTGCATTACCTAATCCTAATTTGCAATGGGAAAAAACCGCTCAATTGAATGTAGGTTTTGATGCTTCTCTTTGGAAAGGACTCCTCAATCTCGGTCTCGACTTATACAATAGTAACACTTACGATTTGTTGTTGAATGTACCTATTCCACGTACTACAGGTTTCGCTACCCGATTAGAAAATATTGGTAAAGTAAACAATAAAGGAATAGAAATCAATCTCTCCAGCAATATCAATTGGGGCAAATGGAACTTCGAGCCTTACTTCAACTATTCTAAGAATATCAATACAGTGAAAGAATTGGGGCCAGGCAATGCTGATATCATTTCTTCAGGTTCGATTGCTAACGCTTATTTTATCACTCGTGTAGGAGAGTCTATCGGTTCTTATTACTTGCCTGTAGTGGAAGGCGTATTTAAAAACCAAGCCGAAGTAGATGCTTCTTTACACTATATTGACACTCCCAACAACTACGATTACCAAACCTCTCGACCAGGTGACTTCAAATTTAAGGATGTGAATGGTGATGGACGCTTAGATATCTTAGATACCGACCGTGCCATCGTGGGTAACTATCTCCCTAAATTCACTTATGCTTTTGGTACAGGTATCAGTTACGAAAACTTCGACTTCAAAGTAGATTTTCAAGGTGTATATGGCAACCAAATTCTCAACCTCTCCCGCCGTTATTTCTACAATCACGAAGGAAATATGAACAACTATCGCGGAGCTCTCAACCGTTGGAAATCAGAAAGTAATCCAGGTAGTGGGATGAATGTGCGCGCCAATCGCGTGAGCAAAGGTCAAAATGGAGTAACCAGCACTTGGCACGTAGAAGATGGATCATATTTGCGTATCAAAAACATTACTTTGGGCTACAATCTACCTAAAAACATCAGTAAGTATTTTAGTAATGTACGCCTATATTGCAGCATTCAAAACTTGTATACTTTTACAAATTACGAAGGTTACAACCCCGAAGTATCTAACCGTACCGATGCTACTACCAGTGGTGAGGATTACGGCGTATATCCCTTGGCTCGTACCTTCACTCTTGGTTTAAACTTAAAATTCTAACACGATGAAACTAACCTATATATTATTTGGATTAGTAGCTTTATGTTCAGCTACTTCTTGTAACAAATTTATAGATCGCGAGCCTATTTCAAAACCTACTGAAAAAACTGCTTTTAAAGAAGTAAAAGATTTTGAGGGAGCTGTTATAGGTGTCTATGACGAATTGCAATCTAAAGACCAATATTCAGGGCGTTTTCTTACTTTAATGGAGGTACGCGCTGACAATGTGAGTGATGAAAATTCAGGTGCTGCAGGAGGCGTAAACTACGAAATAGAAACTTTTGCCGACACCCCCGCTAACGGAAATTTTAAAGCCACTTGGCTTTCGCTCTATCAAGTGATTGCACGAAGCAATACTATCTTGGAAAATGTTGATAAAATAACAATGACTACTGTTGAACGTACAAACATTGTAGGTCAAGCCTCCTTTTTACGCGCTTTAGCCTATTTCAACTTAGTGCGTTTGTGGGGAGAAGTACCTATTATCACCAAAGTACAAACCGTAGAAGAAGCACGTAACAACCAACGCAACTCTATTAGCGATGTGTATAGTCTTATCATCAGTGATTTGCAAAAAGCAAAACAACTGCCTACCCGTTGGGCTGATGCCGAGCGCGGACGTGCTACCGCTTATGCGGCTCAAGCTCTTTTAGCTAAAGTGTATCTATATCAAAAACAATACAGTGCCGCCTTAACAGAACTTACCCCCTTAGTTACTGCTATCAATGCAGGAAGTGTTATCGGTTTAGTACCCTCAAACGAAACTTTTCCTAACAATCTTAAAACTAGTAAGGACGTGCTTTTTGCTGTACAATACCTCAAAGGAGGAGTAGGTGAATCCGTACACCAAAACAATCGTTATCGCAATCAAGATAGCAGCAATGTAATAGCACTTCCTCAGTCGTTATTTGAAAGTGGTGATAATCGAAAAAACTTAGTAGCTCCTACCTCTAATGGCAATCGCCCTGGTAAATTTAATGCTGACCGTATTGGTAACGAAACCAGCAGCGACTTTCCTATTATTCGCTGTGCCGAAGTAATGTTACTCTATGCTGAAGTTGCTAACGAACTCTCTTCAGTTCCTACTCAAGCTGCTTTAGATGCCCTAAACGCCGTACGCAGCAATGCTAATATCGCTACTAAAACCTTATCCGATTTCCCTACTAAAGAAGCTTTCCGTACAGAAGTGTACTTGCAACGTCGATTAGAACTCGCTTTAGAATGCGACCGCTGGTTCGACCTCATACGCACAGAACAGTTTAGCACTGTTTACCCCAGCGTACCTGCCTATCGACAACTGTACCCCATCCCTTCAGTAGAAATTGAAAACGTAAACAACAAAACTGGTTGGCAAAACCAAGGATATAATTAAAATTTTTTAAAATGAAAAACAGATTTACATTATCTTTACTCAGTATGCTATTATGCATTGTTTTTTCGGCAAATGCACAAAACAAAAAAAAATTGTCTCTCAAGAATTTTCCTCAAGACAAAGTGATGGTCGTTGCTCATCGTGGCGATTGGCGTGAAGCTCCCGAAAATTCTATTTGGGCTATTAAAAAAGCCTACGAGGCTGGGGCAAATATGGTAGAAATAGATTTAGCTATGACCAAAGACAGCGTACTTATCTTACTACACGACCGCACCTTAGACCGCACTACAAACGGAAAAGGAAGCCCTATTGACTACACCCTTGCCGAAATCAAAAAACTATATTTAAAAAACGGTCACGGATGTCCTACCAAAATGCGCATACCTACTCTTGAAGAAGCTTTACAAACCGCCAAAGGAAAAGTATTCTTAAACTTGGACAAGGGTTTTAAGTACTTTGATCTCGTTTATCCGTTAGTCAAAAAATACGCAATGGAAGACCAAGTGCTCTACAAAGGTGAAGCAACCTACGAACAGTTCAATGAAAAATATGGTAATATCAAGGATAAAATTTGCTATATGCCTATCATTCGATTAGAAAAAGGACAGGGTTGGGATATGATTAAAGGCTTTGAAGACCACTACCCCGTTTACGGCTTTGAGTTTACTTTAGGAGAAACTGAAGAACATTTGATCGACTTCAGCCCGTTGCGCAAAAAAGGGTATCGCGTATGGGTCAATTCACTTTGGGACGAACTCAGTGGAGGCCATAGCGACGATAAATTCTTAGAAGATCCTAACGTTTATCAGTGGTTTATTGAAAAAAAAGTAAATATTATTCAAACTGATAGAATTAAAGAACTCGTCGCTTTTCTCAAATCTAAGAAATTACATTACAAACAATGATAAATTACTTCAAAAAAAGTGCTCCTCAGCCACTGCAAGGCACAGCTGAGGAGCAATCTAAACGCTACCAAAAACTGCGTTGGTACATCTTTTTCTCAGCAACCTTTGGCTATGGTTTTTACTATGTGTGTAGATTAAGTCTCAATGTAGTCAAAAAACCAATCGCTGATAGTGGTTTTCTCAGTGAATCGCAATTAGGAATTATAGGTTCAGCTTTGTTCTTTTCCTATGCTTTTGGCAAACTACTAAACGGTTTTTTAGCTGACCATAGCAATATCAAACGTTTTATGAGTGCAGGACTACTCATTTCAGCTTTAGCTAACCTTGTGATGGGTTTTACCAATGCCTATTTGTTTTTCATCATCTGTTGGGGAATAAATGGATGGGTACAATCTATTGGGGCAGCGTGCTGTGTTGTGGGACTTTCGCGTTGGTATAAGAGTAGTGAACGAGGCAGTTTTTACGGCTTTTGGAGTACGAGTCACAATATAGGAGAAGCACTTACCTATATCCTCACTGCCGTAGTAGCCTCATATTGTGGGTGGCGTTGGGGGTTTCTCACAGCTACTATAGTAGGCTTTATAGGAGTAGCAATTTTGTACTTTTTCTTTCACGATAGCCCCGAGAGCATCGGGCTACCCCCTGTAAATGAACAAGTCGCTCAAGAAAAGAAAAGTGTATGGGGCGAACAATTAGGGGTAATAAAAAATCCTTATGTATGGCTTTTAGCCTTTTCTAGTGCTTTTATGTATATCTCGCGCTATGCGGTTACCAGCTGGGGACCCTACTATTTTCAAGCTGCCAAGCACTATAGTCTTACAGAGGCAAACCTCTTGGTTTCTATCAATGCAATATGTGGTATTTTAGGTACAGCTTCTTCAGGTTTTGTGTCCGACAAGTGGTTTGAAGGTCATCGCAACAAACCCGCACTTATCTTTGGACTGATGAATATTACCGCCCTCTCACTAATGCTCTTTGCTCCTCAAAGCTGGTTCATCGATGTACTCAGTATGGTAATTTTCGGTTTGGCGATAGGAGCTCTCATTTGTTTCTTAGGAGGACTGATGGCTACCGATATTGCTTCTAAACAAGCATCAGGAGCTGCTTTAGGCGTAGTGGGAATAATGAGCTATTTAGCAGCAGGTATTCAAGATATTGCTAGTGGTTACCTCATCGAGGGAAATAAAACAGTAGTAAATGGTATAACACATTACGATTTTGGTGCTATATCTATATTTTGGGTATCAGCAGCAGTGCTTTCAATGTTCTTTGCATTACTCACTTGGAAGAAAACATAATCTTTTATCCTTCATTACTTTATAAAGAAAAAACACTGACCTCAAAAAGTCAGTGTTTTTTATACTTATTGGTAAATTATCTCACTAAAAGAACGCGCCCAGCACCTCTCTCAGTTTTTTGAGGGCAAAAGTAATTTGGTTTTCTACTGTGCGTTTGGAGATGCCGTAATGCGTAGCGATGTCGCTGTTGCTCATTCCTTCTTCTCGACTCAAACTGAAGATTTCACGACATCGCTTGGGCAAGGATTTGAGTACGCGGTGAAGTTTACCCTCGGTAGCGGTGAGATTTTCTTGTAGGGCTATAGGTTCGTCAACGGTGAGTTCATCGGTGAGGAGTTCTTGTATAACCTCTATTTGCACTGTGTTGAACTTGCGGTCGCGCAAATAGTTGTACACCTTGTAGCGCACCGCTTGTCGCAAATAGGCATCGATAGCGAGGTTTTGTATATTTTTGCAGCGTTTCCAATAGTCAATCCACACCTCTTGAACGATATCTTTAGCTATATCTTCGTCCATCACCACCGATTGTGCCCATACGTACAGAGGTTTCCACAAACTATCAAAAAGCTTTTGAAAGGCAGTGTTATCTCCTTGTTGTATGCGCTGGTGCAAAGAGGCATAATATGTAGCGAAATCGTTCATTGGTAGGAGGTTGTTTAAAAACAAAACTGACCAAAGACCTTAGTTGAGGTGCTTTGGGCAGTTTTTTATATTATAGTACAATCATTTTCGTTAGTCTACTTTGATATCGGTATTTACGTTTTTGCTACCTACAAGGGCGTAGAACAATAAGTAAGCAAGAGCAATTACTATTACCCAGTAACTTTGCATATAACCTACTACATCGGCTACAGCTCCTTGGATAGCTGGCAAGATACCACCACCACATACCATCGCCATAAAGATACCTGAAGCGGCAGCAGTGTATTTACCTAATCCTTCGGTAGCGAGGTTGAAGATACCTCCCCACATTACTGAAGTACACAAACCACAAAGTACAAGGAACATTATACTCATTGGCACTTCGGCTAAACCAAAAGATATATCCGATTTGAACACAGGCATATTTACTACTTGTGTATCAGGGATTACTATAGCTAAGATTACAAAAAGGATACCTAAAGAAGATACAAAAGTAAGCATCCCTTTACTTGAGAATTTAGCTCCTAATGAACCTCCTGTCAAACGACCTATAAACATCAAAAACCAGTAAGTACCTACCACCGAACCTGCCGTAGTAGTATCAATACCTAAACCATTGGCTTCATTACTACCGGTCATAAATAAATTGGCAATATTAGGAATCCCTACTTCAATACCTACATAGAGGAAAATAGCAATCGCTCCTAATATAAAGTGGCGGAACGACATAGGGCTGTGAGCGTCTTTTACAGTAGCTACATTAGCTTGAGCTGCGTGAGGTTCGGGTATTTGCATAGAGAAAAGTACGATAAATGCTAAAGCAAAAATACCCATTGCTAAGAAGAGTGCAGGGTTAGCATCGGCAATTGAAGTGCCAGCGCTAATAGTACCAATGAGGTAACCTACCAATACAGGTACAATGGTTGCCCCAATAGAGTTGATAGCCCCTCCAAACTGCAAGAGTTGGTTACCGCGTTTACCACCACCACCAAGAGTGTTGAGCATTGGGTTTACTACCACATTGAGCATACACATAGAGAACCCCGAAATAAAAGCCCCTGTGAGGTATACGGCAAAACTACCTGCAATACCTGAAAGGAAAGTAACGCACACTCCAGTAAAACCTACCACAATAGCAGTTAAAGCTGTTTTTTTATAACCAATGCGTTGTAACATTTTCCCTGCTGGTATACCCATAAAGGCATAAGCGATGAAGTTGGCTAAGTTCCCCAATTGAGATTCGAGGTTGCTCGCCATAAATTGGTTTTTCACAATAACCCCAAAAGGGTTTTGCAAGCCTGTTACGAATGATATCATAAAGAATAAAGCGAACATCATTGCAATAGGCAATACGTAACTTTTGTTTTGTTGATTTTGGTTTTCCATTATTTTAAATTATTTATTTTTTAATTAGTTAAAAAGAGATAAGAGGTAAGAATGGTAATACTCCACTTGTCACCTATTACCTGATGTCTGACACCTGACACCTGATGCCTTATTTTGACGGCAAAAGTAAATAAACCAAAATTAAAACGCAACAAAAACGAAGACTTTTTTAAGGTTTATTTATGATTTTTTAAAAGAAGTAAGTGTTAGGTATTAGGAATCAAGGGGTAGGAGAAAATAGAGCGCAAATGTATGTTAGCAATAATTTTAAAAAGTATAACATTATTTTTCAATGAAATTCCATAATTCTCTCATTTCTTCTCTCTTTTTAAAACAATAGTGTCATTATATCCTCTATATACAGGATCCCATTCTTTTATTTCTTTATTATAGTAATGAATGGTATCTGTAATATAATCTTTCTTCTTTAAGATAATAGCGTGAATAAACACCTCTTTTTCTCTTGTTATTTTGAAAAATCCAACGCTATCTGTACGAGTGATGATTTCATTGTTATAATCAAAGAAAGTAACACTATCAATAGGTTGTTTTTCTGTGGTTACTACAATTCCTAAACGAGTAAGACAATGGTTAGCTTTGTCAGCTTCTATGGCTTCTATCCTATTTTTTAAATAGCCTTCATCAAAAGTTGATATTGCAAATATGAAAAAAGCTATTCCACAAAGGATAAGTATTAAAAATATTCTCTTTATCATTCCTTACTGATGTTCTTTTGTGATATTATTCAAATTATAATACATAAACGCATAAAAAGCTATATCTATAAGCCAAACTTTTTCATTCTTTATTTCTACTAAAAACTTCAACTCCTCTACAATCTCCTCTAAATATTTCAAAACTGTAGATAGTATCATTTTTAATCACTTCAGCTTTGTTAAAATTGTTGCAAAAACAATCATAATTCAATTTATTTAGCAAATCTTCACTAAGAAGCTGTTTAAACTTTTCCTATAATAAAGTAAAAGTTCCCAAAAATTAGTAATTTTTTGTTTGCAAAAAAAAAGAACACCAAAATTCAGGAACTTTGGGCAAAGATACAATAAATAAATGGATTATTCCCTTTTTAAGTGTAGGAAAAAGAGGATTTAAAAGTAATTTTGATTTAGCTTCAATATTTTTATTGATTCTCAAGAGATTAAAAACAGGAGTACAATGGAGAGAACTTCCAATTGAGAGCTATTTTGAAAAAGGGGGAAATCTCTTGGCAAAATGTCTATTACTACTTCAATAAATGGAGTAAAGATGGTAGTTTTCAGCGAGTACACAAAGGTCTGTTTCTCAATGCTGATGCAGGATTTGATCGCAAATATCAAACCTAATCCCCGAAATGGAGAGCAACCAGATGTTTTTTTTGATGAAGAATTGTACAAAAATAGGTTTAAGATTGAACAAGCAAATGGTTGGATTGACGGATATAAAGATTTGATAATGAGACACCAATATCATGATGTAACTTGGATTGGAATGCTTCTATTAGGGTTTATCTCCAAGTTTCTCAAAAAAGTTTAAACACGTTTATTAACAGAAAAATTCCCTTGCAGTGTAAAAGTGCAAGGGAATTTTTTAGAGTAAAGTAACAATTTAGTTACAAATTATTGTTCATTATTCATTGTCAATTCTTCATTGTCAATTGTTTTTTTAAGTTCTTCAATCTCTTTTTGGGTGTCTTCTACGATAGTAGTGTCTATTCCCGTGTGATTGATATGATGATGAATTTCAGTTTTAATCTCATCAGTAGCATCGCGCAATTGGCGCATTGTTTTGCCCAAACCACGTGCAACCTCTGGGAGCTTATCTGCCCCAAAAAGTATTAAAACCATAAAAAGTATAAATATAATCTCTGAAATACCCATAATATAATTAGCAAATTTGTAAATTAGCAAATTGGCAAATGCGGAGCAAAATTACATTTTTTTTGTCACAAAATAGTAAATATCATATTTTTTTTATACTTTTGCCCGTATGAAAAAGGTAAAATATTATTATGACCCCGAGACGCTTTCGTATAAACGCATTCGCAATCGCAAGCGTACAAAGGTGCGCAATGCCCTGATATTCCTCACGGCAGCAGCTCTCTTTGGGATTTTATTTTCTTTGGTAATGATTAACTCGCGTCTGTTTTTCACCCCTCGTGAGGTGGTGTTGGCACGCGAGATAAAAACCTACGAAACCAATTACCAAATCCTCAATAAAAAAATGGAATTGGCGGAAGAGGTGCTTGCCGATATCCAAGAACGCGACAACAATATGTACCGTCTATACTTCAACGCCCCTATCATCCCCGATAGTATCCGCAAGAGCCTTAAAAACCCCAACCGCTATAAAGACCTCGAAAAATTTGGCAACTCCAAACTTGTTGCCAGTACCAATGAGCGTTTAGATGTGTTGCGCAAACAGTTGGTTGTACAATCTAAATCGCTTGATGAGATTACCAAACTCTCTAAGGCAAAGGAAAAATTTCTCGCTTCTATTCCTGCTATTCAGCCTATCAACAACAAAGATTTAAAACATATGGCTTCAGGCTATGGTTGGCGCACCGACCCTTTTACCAAAGCCCGTAAGTTCCATTATGGTATGGACTTCGCTGCACCTCAAGGCACTCCTGTATATGCTGCTGGCGATGGCGTGGTAGTCCGTGCCGATAGCAATGCCTCAGGCTATGGTAACCACATTCGCATCGACCACGGCTATGGCTATGTAACCCTCTACGGGCACCTTTCTGCCTACAACGTGCGCGCCGGTCAGCACGTGAAGCGCGGCGACCTCATTGGCAAAGTAGGAAGCACAGGTAGGTCTGAAGCACCTCACTTGCACTACGAGGTCATCAAAAACGGCGAACATATCAACCCTATTCACTTCTACTATGGCAACCTCACCCCCAGCGAATACGCCGATATGTTACACGTCTCTACCCAAGAAAACCAATCGCTTGATTAGGGGTTAGGGCAGGTTTCAGGGGTTAGGTTTTAGGTGTCAGAGTCTGACTCGTCCGACTTGTCAGATATTCTCACCTCTAAACAACCTCTAAAAAATACTCCAAAAACCTCCACAAAGAACTGCCAGAACTTAGAGGCTTTAGCGAATTGAAATCAAAATTCTATAATTAGATGAAAAAAATACTATTTCTTTTTATTCTTAGCAGTTTTATAACGGCTTGTAGACAACATAAGAAAACCTATGTTGCTGATATCAAAGAAAATTCAATTGCTATTGACTCTTTTTATCACAAAGAAAATATATTTAAATATACTCGCTGGGTATAGAGTGTAAAATAGGAAATTTGGACAATGTAAAACAACTTCTTGCTAAAGGAGCGAATAGTAAATTTGCAAAAAAAGATGATTATTTGATATATGATGCCTTGTTTGTGTCTATAGAAAATCGTCATTTGCCTATTGTTAAATATCTTGTAGAAAACCAAGCAGATATAAATCAAATATATACAGAAGAAGGACTAACACCTCTTGGATTAGCTCGTAAAATAGGAGACAAAGAGATTGTTTCGTATCTTATTAAACAAGGTGCAATTAAGTACTCTTCAGATTGGTTAGGAATATACTCAGGTCATTTTTTATATTTAAAAGAAGAAAAGGCAGACCCTCGTGCTTGGGGAAAAATCTTAGTAAAAATAGATGATAATATTGCTCATTTACAGATAGAAACTTATGATAAAAGTAATGATAAGGAATATGTTTTTAAAGAAGAAAAAAACAGCGAAATTTCATTTGTAGATTTGAAAAATGAGGATTATATAAAAATAGTAAAGAAAAACAGTACGTACCTTCTCAAGAGTTCTTTTTTAGATAGATTGTTAGATGAAAACAACTTATATACAATAGAAAAAGTAATCAGCAAATGAGAAAATCAGCAAAATGACAAACCTCATTCACACCATACAGCAAGCCTTTTCTGGCGTTACCTTGGGCAAAACCATACGCCAAATGTGTGATGCTACCAACGAAATTAAAACCGAAATCGAACAATCTATCCACCAAGCCACCGATATAGATACCAAATTCATTGCCGATACCCAAAAAGAAATCGGAAAATTCAAAAACGATTTAACAAAATGAAACCCCTCTTAAGCGCCATATTACTCCTCTGTTGCAGTTGCCAATATTTCTCATCCTCTCCTGCCCAAGAGGAGGTAATCAACACCGCTGATGTGGTTTATACAGAAAAGAAGGATTCACTTGAGGATACACACTCTGAGGGCAAAAGAATAGGCAACCCTATTGATTATAATGCACCTACGATTAAAGAAGTTTATGTAACCACCCGCGATAGTATTGATTTTTATGAGGAAGCCGACGACAAAAGCGCACGTCTTGGTAAATTGCCCTACGCCGAAAAAGTAGAAGTAGTTCAAGAACTTAAGTATTGGTATGGCATAAAACAGCAAATCCAGAGGAAGTACAAGCGTAATGGCGAAGACATTATCTTGTGGCAATGGGAAAAACTCTTTATTAAAAAAGAACAAACAGGTGATATTAGCCAAATAAAACTCAACTATAAAGACCTGATTACTACTGAAGACAAGAAACCGCACAAGAAAATAAACATTCGTTTTGTGACTAAAGACGAATATCTCGCTCAAAAAGCCAATGCGGTTGATTTTATAGATACTACCAATACTATCAAAAAAGTAAAAGGGAAACTGCGCCTTCCTTGTCAGGAGTGTAAAAACAAATATATTACTTATATTGATAGCCTTGCGCCTAAGTACGATGACAATAGAATAGAACATACCTATATAGGGGAAATACCCTTTCTAAATCAATATCTTATCAGTACTACATACTATGAAGATTGGGATTATACCTTGATTGACAAAACTACAGGTAAAAAGTTTACTTTAGCTGCTTATCCTTATATTACTCCTGATAGACAATATTTTATGACTCTATTAGACAATGTCTATGAAGGAGTTGCAGACTTTTCACTTTATAGTATTGATGAGACAAATAAAATAAAGCAAGTATTTTCAACCACTTTTACTCAGTGGGCATTAGTATTAGATGAAAAGGATAGAGAACAAGTCTTTATGGGAAGCAATGGAAGTCTCTATGCTAAAGTAATTAATGTCTCTGTTCGTTGGGATCAAAAAGGGCACTATAACCCACGAGGTCAGTATATCTGTATCAGTATTAAATAATAAATCAAATTAATATGAATTACAAAACCCTTACTACATTATTAGTCTTTGCTCTTTGCCTATTGGCTTGCAACGGACAAAAAAGATTCACTACCCTACCCGAAAAAAACTGGGAATGGTTGAACCTTCACGGAAAAGTTAAAACTATGGAAGCAATCACACAAGTGATGTCTCATTACCAAACAGATGAAAAAGAGGGTTCTTCAACTATCTCCACAACTATTTCCTTTAATACAGATGGGTATGTTCAGCAAATAAAAACGGATGATGGTATTCAAAAGGAGGTTACAACAACAGATTATGTTTATGACACTCAGCATAACCTCATTACTGAAACTGAAGTAACTCTTTCTGATGAAGGCGCTCCTTTAAATAGAAAAACTATTCATTATAAATATAACCAAGTAGGTAAAGTAATTCAAAGAGATGAATATATAAACGACCAATACGCTTTTAAAATTCTTTTTTCTTATGATGAAAAAGGAAGATTTTCCAAAATAAATACCATTCCTATTAGCAAAGAAGATTCTTTAACCTCACAAACAACATTTTCTTATAATGACAAGTATTACGATATGGTAGAGACAACTACGTATCCAAAAAGAAAGTCCATAACTGATGTGGTTATTAGCTATAAATATGACAACCAAAATAATCTGATAGAAATGGAATATAATATTGATAAAGTGGCTACTAAAATTGTTTTTACCTACAATGAAAACAAGGATGAAATCTCAAAAAAAAATTTTTCAGATGGGGAAGAACAAAGTGAAGAAATCTATGAGTACGAATACGATAAGCACCACAACCCCATAAAGAAAAGAACCTTAACAGGCAGTCGCGATTTACATAACATAAAAACAATAAAATACGAATATTATGACTCATAAAAATCTACCCCAAAATTGGGATTTCTTTATGTGCCGTATTGAAGGCGCTCCTGCCTCTATACGCACCAACTTAGCCTTGATTGAGGTCGCTCCTCTTGAAGGACTCACACAGCGCTTGCAGTTCTATATCAAAATGCAAAACCCCAGACCCGACGGACTTTCTTCTAATGAAGAATATCCTATCCTTTGTGATATAGAGGATGCTATAGGCGAAAAAGCGGGAGCTACAGGGGCTGTATTAGCAGGGGTAGTAAAATCGGAAGGGTTTTTAGAACTCTGGTTTTATACCCAAAATGCCAAAACTTTGGCTAAAACTAGTGAAGAAGCATTACAAGCTTTTCAGGGGTATGAATCAGGGTATAATATAGCCGAAGATCCTGAGTGGGAAGATTATTTCGATTTCCTTTACCCCGATGAGTTTTCTTACCAAACAATGCAAAACCGCAAAGTGCTAATGCAGCTCGAAAAGAATGGCGATAAGATGGAAGTACCTCGCGAAATCGACCATTTTATCTACTTCAAAGAAGCTGCTCAGCAACAGGCTTTTGCCAAAGAAGCTGAAGCCAAAGGTTTTAAAGTGCGTTTTAACGATGATGAATTTGTGGAAGAGCGAAAAGCAGAAGGAAAAGAATATCCCTATATGGTGGAAGCCACCCGTGAAGACAGTCCGCTGGATATCAATGATATCGTATGGGATTTGTTAGAACTTGCCTCTCCTTTTGAAGGTGAGTACGACGGCTGGGGCTGTGTAAACGTACAATGAGAAGTACAGCTAATTGTTAATTATTAATTGTCAATTGTTAATTGAAAAATGAAGTATTCTAAAATAATCGATGCCGTTTATGAGGAAGTATTAAAGGGCGAAAACGCTGGTACCGTCCCTACTTACATTCCCGAATTAGCACAAGTAAACCCCGAGCAGTTTGGGGTGTATTTCTATAGCCTCAACAAGCAATCGTATGGCATAGGCGATTGCGATGTGAAATTCTCATCACAGAGTATTGCCAAGGTGCTCGCCCTCTCTTTGGCGTATAGCATCATAGGCGACCAATTGTGGAAACGTGTAGATGTAGAACCCTCAGGTACATCGTTCAACTCTCTCGTCCAGTTAGAAGCCGATAATGGTATTCCGCGTAATCCGCTCATCAACGCAGGGGCAATAGTAGTGTGTGATATTTTGCTCTCTATCTTAGAAGATGCCGAAGCCGATTTCCTCACTTTTGTACGCGAATTGGCTAACGACAATAGCATCAACTATTCTATTTTAGTAGCCGAATCCGAAAAATCCGTAGGATATCGCAATTTTGCCTTGTGTTATTACATCAAGTCGCTCGGGAATATCGAAAACGACCCTATTGAGGTGCTCAACTTCTATTTCAAACTCTGTTCTTTGGAACTCACTTGCAAATCGATGGCATATATCTTCTCATTTCTTGCCAACGACGGTATCCGTATGCACGACCGCGTGCAAATCCTTACCGAAACCTGCACCAAGCGCGTAAACGCCATAATGCAAACCTGCGGATTTTATGACGAGTCGGGGGAGTTTGCTTTTAAAGTAGGTTTGCCAGGGAAGAGTGGAGTAGGAGGGGGGATTGTTGCCCTATTGCCCAATCATTACAGCATAGCGGTATGGAGTCCCAAACTCAACGACAAAGGCAATTCATATAGAGGAATGAAGTTCTTAGAAATGTTTACTGCCCAAACGCATACCTCTATTTTTTAGTTACATTGTAGGAGGCTGTCTGAAAAGTCTAAAAATTTTGCCAAAGGTGCGATCCGCACAGGCTGGAAACTTAGGCAAAGTTGACTACTCTGATTATCAATCTGTTGGTCAATTTTTTTTGTTTGACTATATAAAAATAGAACTATGAAAAGAATTGTATTTTTCCTTTTATTACTAATATTTATAGCTTGCTCTAAAAATGTAAATATAAAAAAAGTAGGTAATAGTTTTTTTGAAAATGATGTATATATAGACAGTCAAGGTTGTCAATATATAAAGATAACAGAAGATTATAAGCAATTGAAAGATAATCTTTTTGAAGATAAACAAGGGAATTTGTATATACAAGGAACTAACAATATGATCTTTTACTATTCTCGTCCAATATACATATCAGAGCTTTATGCTATGAACTCTGATAAATTAAAAATAAAGGACATTGTAGATAGAGATACGTATGAAAAATTAGCAGATACAGGTTTTTCAAAAGATAAGCAATTCTTATACCTATTAAAAGAGTGGTCAGACAGATGGGAATTACATATTATTAGCAAAGACCCCAATAAATATAAACTCATTTGGAAAAATTGCAGATATTATCTTTATTCTGATGGTAAATATTATTTGAATCAAGATGTTTTTACAGAAGAAGAATTGAATATGCCTCAAAAATAACAAATGTGGACTTTTACTTTATTTAAACAGCTTCGGATATGAAAAATTCTATAAATAAATTTAGTGCACTTCTGTTTTTACTATTAGGGGGAGCTAATTGCACTAACAACACACCTAAGCAACAAGAAAATGTGATTATTACTCCTGCTCCTCACCTAAAAAAAGAAGTGGTGGTACAATTAGATAAAATCAATAACAAAGAGGCAAAACTAACAATTGCTAATTACTTAGACGAACCTATTTCCACAAATATGTTTGTGATATATACAGATATATTGGTTTTAGAATTTCAGGCAAATGATACTATAAGAGAAATGACTTGTGTAGCTCCACCTATGCGTCCCATTAACATAAGAGAATATGATACTATTTTAGCTCCTAATGCTAAAATAGAAACACTTTCTTCTATGGCTGTAATGAGAGAATGTGAGGAAATTTTTAAAATAACAGAACCCAATATAAAAATGCGTGCTGCCATTTGGTTCAAATATGTGAATCGAGAGGAGGAGTTTACCCAGCACTCTAATTGGATCATCTATAAAAATGAAGGACATTATAACCCTAAGTAAGAATATGAAAGAATATGCTAAAACAGCCTTGAAAAAACTATTTTTATTTTCTATAATAGTTGTTTGTTTAATGGCTTGTGCGACGAAAAAACAATCTGTTTTTACTAATTTAGATTGTGATAAATATCCTGTTTTAGATAGTTTGGGATACATTGAATATACAGATGACTATTTATTTACGGGTAAGGTTTTTGATCAAATTAATCAGAAGGGGAAAGTTTTGGTTCCCTGTCTCATTGAAAAAGTAAAAGATACAACCCCTACATATTTTAGATATGCTGAAATTTGTAATTTTACAGAGGGAGATTATGCGTTTTTTATGTTGCCTTATGCATTGAAAAGTAAAAGAGATATTTATAAAGAAGTTGTTTTAAAGGAATTTAAAAAAGAATATAAATCTGATGCTTATATGTATGATCATTTACAAGCTATTTTGTTTCACACTCAAGATAAAACAACCAATTATAACAATCGTTTACGACTATACAAAAGATTGAAAAAGTGGTATTTAAGAAATTATGAAAAGCCACAGAAGTCTACAAAACCTACACCTACAACGAATGGGTAGTAAAAGAAGAATATTGTAGCACAATGCCTGAGAATAAGAACGAAAAACTTGGTGGAGTTGTTTACAGATGTTCTATTAGGTCATCATTTAAGCTACAGACCTTTACGTGAATAGTAACTAAAGTCTTTAATTTTTTAGTTACGCTGTAGGGGCGTTTGCAAAACGCCCTTATAAAATAAAACTTTTAAAGATAGCCGATTTCTTCGTAATTCGTAACTCGTAATTCACACCCTCTTATTTGTTTTATTTATAAATAATACGTACTTTTGCGCCCGATTTTAAGATTCCTATATGAAAACATTGGGTGTTTTTATACTTTTATCTTGGCTATCTACCTCCTTTGCTTTTGCTCAACAAAATGAACAACAGAAAGATACCATACAAAAATTAGACGAAGTAACGGTATCGGCTCAGCAAATATTAGGTAGCAAGTTTCAGGCGCGCAACCGTACGGGATCAGCGTATTACATCTCTCCTCAAGAAATCCAAAAAATGGGCTATACTGATATCAACCGTATGCTCAAAGCTGTCCCTGGGGTGAATGTGTACGAAGAAGATGGTTATGGCTTGCGACCTAACATCAGTTTGCGAGGCACTAAAGCAGAACGAAGTGAGAAAATCACCCTGATGGAGGACGGTATTTTGGCCGCCCCTGCTCCTTATGCTGCCCCTGCGGCTTACTATTTCCCCAATGCAGCTCGTATGCAAGCGGTAGAAGTGGTAAAAGGCAGTAGCCAAGTGCAATACGGTCCGTTTACTACCGGTGGGGCTATCAATATGGTATCCACGGCTATCCCAACTAAATTTTCAGCCAAACTAAGTGCTTCCGGTGGAACTAACAACACCCTTAAAACGCACATCAATGTAGGTGACAGCAAAAAACACTTTGGCTATATGGTGGAATACCTCCGCTACCAGTCCGATGGCTTCAAACATTTTGAAAACAAACAAAATGCGGGCTTCAAGCGCAACGATTGGGTCGCTAAATTCAAAGTAAATACAGCTAAAACCGAAGGAACTAACCACTCTTTTGAACTCAAAGCGGGCTATGCCGATGAAGATTCTAACGAAACTTACGTAGGTCTTACGCAATCCGATTTTGCCCGAACGCCTTTCCTGCGCTATGTAGGTTCTCAAAAAGACCACCTCACAACTCGCCACACTCAGTGGGTAGGCACTTACTTACTTCAGTTTTCTAACCGACTAAAATTTACTACTCACTTCTATTACAATACCTTCTTCCGCAATTGGTACAAACTTGAATCGGTGAAATACGGCACTTCAGCCAACGAAAAACGCACCATTGGGCAAATTCTCTCCGACCCCGAAACTAATGCTCCTTATTTTGATATACTTTCAGGTAAAACCGATAGCCGTGTGTTCTACAACGATTACGAGCGGTTGAAGGACAACCCTGGACTCTTTGTGCGCGCTAACTACCGCAATTATTTCTCTCGTGGCGTGCAAACCAAAGCTGAATACAAAGCGATATGGGGCAATTGTTATTTAGACAACGAGTGGGGGCTGCGTTACCACACCGATGAAGAAGACCGCAACCAGTGGGACGATATCTATGCAATGAAAAACCAGCAAATGCAACTCCTTTGGAAAGGAGTACAGGGCAGTCAGGCGAATAAGATAACCCGTGCCAATGCCTTAGCGGCTTATTGGCTTTCTAAACTGACTTATAAACAGCTCACTGTAACTGCGGGCTTGCGTTTTGAGCATATAGAATTGTTAGAAAAAGATTATACTACTGCCGATACCCGCCGTACAGGGCAAAAACGCATAGAAACCACTAATGTAGCCAATGCCGTAATACCCAGTTTGGGGTTGCATTACAACCTCACCGATTGGTTGTCTGCTTTTGCTGGTGTACACAAGGGCTTTTCACCTCCAGGGGTAAGTAAAGAAAAGCGCGTGATGGACAGGAATGGCAATATCACCCTACTCACCGAAAACCAAAAACCCGAAAGCAGTATCAACTTTGAAGTGGGCTTGCGTGTGAATTACAAACAGCTAAAAACTGAAGTGATAGGTTTTTACAACCATTACAGCAATATGTTGGGTAGCGACCTTGCAGCTATGGGCGGCACAGGTACCCTCGAACAGTTCAACGTGGGAGAAGCTGTTGTGAAAGGAGCTGAGTTCATTGCACAATACCAGCCATTCCCTGAGGAATCTCCTATAAAAACCCCCTTACAACTCTCCTACACCTTCACCGATACCGAGATGAAAAACTCTTTTGAGAGCAACTCTTGGGGGCGAGTGATTGCTGGTGATGAAATTCCTTATATCAACCGCCATAGCCTCAACTTGAGTATAGGAGCCGAGTACAAAAAATACGAACTGAATATAGGTATTCGCTATAATGGCGCTGTACGCACTGAACCAGGACAAGGACGCATCGCCGAACGCCATAAAATTCCTGCCTATACCATTATCGATGTTGCTGCTAAAGCGCATTTTGCACGCCATTTTACCCTCACCCTAAATGCTATCAACCTTACCAATCGCACTTATTTGGTATCCCGTCACCCTTCAGGATTGCGACCAGGACATCCTTTAGGTATTTTTGGCGGTATCATTTACAAAGTAAATTAACGATGAACAAACTGTCATACATATTTCTTTTTCTCCTCGTAAGCCTATCTGCTAGCGCTCAAACCTTTACCCTCAAAGGAACGGTAAAAGAAACCAATGGCACTCCGCTGTTGGGCGCGACGATAGTGGTGAAAGAATCACATATAGGCACCAGTACCGATATGGAGGGGCATTTCAGCATCAAAGCGCAGGTAGGGCAAACTCTTGAAGTGAGTTATGTGGGAATGAAAACCCAACGCTTCAAAATCAAAGGGGAAACCCTGCAAATCATACTCCAAGAAGAAGCCCAAGCCTTAGAGGGGGTAGTACTCACGGGCTACCAAAAAATACAAAACCGTGTATTTACAGGGGCAGCTGCTTCGGTGAAAATGGACAATATCAAAATGGAAGGTGTTGCCGATATATCGCGTATGCTCGAAGGGCGTGTGGCTGGGCTTTCTATCCAAAATGTAACGGGCTCTTTTGGTTCAGCACCGCGCATCAATATTCGCGGGGGGGCTTCTATCATAGGCAATGTACAACCGCTTTGGGTAATCGATGGGGCAATTTATGAAGATTTGGTCTCTCTCAGTCTTGACCAATTGGTTTCGGGTGATGCGGTTACCTTAGTGAGCTCGGCTATTGCTGGACTCAACGCTACTGATATAGAGGATATACAAGTGCTGAAAGATGCATCGGCTACTTCTATGTATGGAGCGCGCGCCCTCAATGGGGTGATTGTTATTACAACCAAATCGGGCAAACGCGATACGCCTAACCGCATTACTTATAGCTACGAACAGAGCTTCCGCACCATTCCGTCGTATAAAGATTTTGACTTGCTGAACTCGCAAGAAACGATGTCACTTTTGCAAGAGATGAACAGCAAAGGCTATTTCAATTTGCAAAACACCCTCTACGGCAGGCGCAGTGGCATTTACTACCAATGGTATAAGGGCGTGAGTACCATCAATCCCAACACTGGCAACTACTACTACCCCAATACGCCAGCAGCTCAAGCTGCCTTTATGAGAGAACGCGAATACGCCAATACCGATTGGTTCAAACATCTTTTTTCTATCAACCCTATACGCAGCCACACTATTACATTTAGCGGAGGAGGCAAAAACAGTACAAGTTATGCTTCTTTGGGCTATTATCACGACAGTGGCTGGACGATTACCGATAATGTGAAACGCATTACTGCCAACCTCAAAAATACTTTTTATATCAACGACCAACTAAAAGCTACCTTTACTGCCGTGGGGAATTTACGCAGTCAGAAAGCCCCTGGCACTTTTGCACAGCGTAAAAACACAGCGGTAGGTGCTTTCGAGCGCGATTTTGATATCAACCCCTTTTCGTATGCTTTAGGTACCTCACGCACCTTGAGACCTAAAGATGCGCAGGGCAATTTGGAGTACTACCGCAACAATTGGGCGCCTTTCAATATTTTGGAGGAATATCGCAACAACTATATGAAAATCGATGTACTCGACTTCAAAATACAAGCCGAAACCTCTTACAAGCTCAATCCGCATTTAGAAGTTACTGCCTTAGTATCAGCGCGCCAAGCACAAACCCAATCATCACATTACATCACCGAAAATTCTAATGTTATCAAGGCGTTTCGCGCCAATGAAACCCCTCAGGTAGCCAATGATAATATCTATTTGCTCAAAAATAAGGACAATCCTTTAGCACCTCCGCAAATAGCGCTCACCAATGGGGGTATTTTTAACAAAACTGAAACCTCTCTCAAAAGCTATATGGGGCGATTCGCTGTTGATTATCATCGCACCTTGCACGAGCATCACGACCTCAAAGCCTTTGGCTTTGCCGAAATCCGCTATGCCGACCGTACTGTTACGCCTTTCCAAGGCTACGGCATTCAGTATGACCGCGGCAATCAGGTGTTTACCAATCCGCTTATTTTTCAAAAGCTCCTCAACGAGGGCAACAACTATTTTGCGCTTACCGAAAAGTACGACCGAGGCATTACCTTTTCGGGCAGTGCGACTTATGGTTATAAAGGCAGATATATTGCCAATGCCGTGCTGAACTACGAAGGGTCTAATACTGCCGGTCGCGGTACGCGCTCTCGCTGGTTGCCTACGTGGAATGTGGGGCTGAAATGGCATATAGACGATGAACCTTTCTTTGAAAGCAAAAACATCAGTACCCTTGATTTGAGAGCCAGCTATGGGCTTACAGCCAAAATGAACGAGCAAGCGATAAATTCATATAGTGTATTCCAAAACTATGTGCAAAACCGCTACCGCTTTAGCGATAGAGAGAACGCTTTGCGCTTGCAGCACTTAGAGAACCGCGACCTCACTTGGGAGAAGATGTATGAGCTGAACCTCGGTGTCGATGCAGGATTTTTTGATAATCGCATCAGTATGTCGGTAGATGTTTATCAGCGCAATTCATTCGACCTCATCGACCTGATTCGCACCTCGGGCATAGGTGGTGAATACTACAAATACGCCAACTTTGGTGATATGCGCACCCGCGGTATCGAACTTTCTTTGAATACTAAGAACATACAACTAAAAGATTTCCAATGGGCAACTACTATCTCGTTCAGCTATATGAACCAAAAGATTACCCGTTTGCTCAACACCCCTAACACTTTTGATATGGTATCAGGTACAGGGCGCGGCAATATTGTGGGCTATCCTAAAGGATCTTTGTTTTCGTTCAACTATCAAGGAGTGAACCACCAAGGCTTACCTACTTTTGATTTTGGATTGTATCCGCTCAACAACCGCCCGAATGCTAATGTAGTAGGCGCTGATTTTCTTGACACAAAGTACTCAAAATCCTACCTTATCTATCACGGATCGGTAGAACCCAATGTGATTGCAGGACTCTCTAATACTTTTACCTACAAAAATTGGGAAGCCTCTTTCTTTATCTCGGCTCAAGCGGGGAATAAAATTCGTTTGAACCCTACTTTCGATCCCGCTTTCGGCGATTTAAATGTCTTTTCTAAGGAATATTACAACCGCTGGTTGCATCCTTACGACGAGCTCCGTACCAAGGTGCCCTCATTGCCTTCACAGAGTCTTATTGATCTCATTGGCAAAGAGAATATAGAGCGCGCTTATAATACATACAACTATTCTCAAAACCGCGTTGCCGATGGTAGCTTTGTACGTATGAAAAGTATATCATTAGGCTACCGCGTACCTAAAAAGGCTTTGGAACGCTATGGTATGAGTAGCCTTATTGTGCGAGCACAAGCCACTAATCCATTCCTTATCTATTCCGATAGCAAACTCAACGGTCAAGACCCTGAGTATTACAAGTCTGGAGGGGTATCATTACCTACTCCTAAACAATATACCTTGTCATTCCAAATAGGATTTTAATGAATTAACAATTAACAATTGAAAATTAATAGTTTAAAACTGAATGAAACATTTAATTTACATATTTTCTTTGTTATTGCTAAGTTGCAACTATTTAGACAAAGACCCCGATGCCTCTCTAAATGTTCCCCTTGATTCGGAAGAAAAAATAGCCGAGCTTCTTACGGGGGCTTACCCCGATGCGAGCTATTTTCCTTTCCTCGAAACCCGCACCGATAATGTAGCCGAACGCGAAAACGGTGTGCATACTCGTTTGAACGAAGCGATGTACCGCTGGGAAGATGAAGACCAAGAAGACCTTGATGCGCCTTTGTTCTATTGGAATAGTTGTTACCGAGGCATTGCACAAGCTAATAAAGCCTTAGAACTTTTAGCCCGTTACCCCAAAACCGAACGTGTAAAAGCGCTCTATGGCGAGGCTTTCTTGCTCAGGGCTTACCTGCACTTTATGCTCGTGAATATTTGGGCAGAGCCCTACAAAGGCGAAGCCTCTAAAAACGATATGGGGATTCCTTACCTCACTACGCCCGAGAAAAACGCTTTGGTGGAGTACAATAGAGGCACTGTGTATGAGGTCTATCAGAAGATAGAAACAGACCTCAAGTTGGGTATTTCTTTAGTGAGCGATGCCTATTACACTAAACCTAAGTTTCATTTCAACAAGCGTGCTGCTTATGCTTTTGCTTCGCGTTTCTATCTGTTTAAAGGCGAATGGCAAACTGTGATAGACTATGCTAACTATGTACTCACTCAACCTAAAACACAGTTGCGCCACTGGAAAAAGGACTATTACGATGTGTATGCTTTCAATAATCGTCCGTATCTCTACCAGCGTTATACCCAGCCAGAGGAAGAAGCTAACCTACTCATCACCACTGTGCAATCGCGTTGGGCAAGAGAGCTTCCTACGGCTAAGTACGGCTTTACCACCCAACTGATGAACAATAACGCTGCCTATTACACCCCAGCAACCTCACCCACTCCCGTGTACAATGGGATGTATATCGCCAAGTTTGATGAGTTGTCGCTTTTTGGTAGCACTGGTAGTAAACCTACTGATTTGTACGTGTCAAACATATTGTTCACCACCGATGAGGTAATGCTCAACCGTATGGAAGCTTATGCTATGCTCAAAAACTACAACCAACTGCTCTTAGAATACCGCGAATTTCAAAAAATAAAGTTTGATAATCCTCGCAATATCACCGTGGAAGACCTTATCGCCTCTACCGATGACGATTATCGCAACTACTCGCCTTTCTATGGGCTTAGCATTCGTCAGTTAGGGGCAATCAAGAATATCGCTTTTTTGCGTCAATGGGAATTTATGCACGAGGGAATGCGTTGGTTAGACATCAGGCGTTTTTACACCCCCGTAAATCGCACTAATGAACCCCTACAAAAAGAGGATTTGCGCAAAGTGATACAACTCCCCATAGAAGCCATCAACCGCGGTTTGCCTGCAAACCCGAGGTAAGTTAAAAGTGAATAGTGGATAGTGAAAAGTGAATAGTGTTACAATAAATAAAACATCTTTTCGCGGATTGTCCCCCTTCGGGGGAACGGGGGCTATTCATTCACGACAAGCAATAAATAAAACTTATATGAAAAACCTTTTAAAAATAACACTCATTACGGTATTAATCCTTATAGTGAGCTGTCAGCGTGAAAAACTTTCTACACAAAGCGTTGTAGATACCGAAACCGCTCAGCAAGCCTATACCGATTTAGACAAGTGGATAGAAACCAATATCACCTTGCCTTATGGCATTGCTGTGGAATACCGTTGGGACAAGAACACTGCCCCTAAAGGTACCTATACCTATCCGCCCGAAGTAAGCAAAGTAAAACCGGTACTTGAGACTATTAAATACTTATGGCTCGAACTCTATAGTGAGCCCTCTTTAGGAGGGGCTAATTTCTGGAAAGGAAAAGCTCCTTTAAAAATATACCTCTATGGTGGTAAAAACATCGATGGCAACGGACAAGAACTCATCAATAGCAGTGCGGTAGGGCGTGAATTTCATTTGTATAACATCAATAATTTCGACCCTCGCGACAAGAATAAAGTATATGTACTGATGCGCATTGTACATCACCAATTCGCTCGCTTATTAGGCGATGAGATATACCCTTACGACCGTCAGGCGTTTTTGAATATCAGTCAGAAGGATTATCGCGTGAGTTCTAACAAACAGCTATACGGTTTTCCTAATGATGATACTGCCCTTTATGCTTTGCAGTATTACCCCAAAAAGCGTGACTTAAACAACTGCAATAGTGCCTTGCCTTTTCAGTATTTTGCATCGCTTACCCAATGCCAAAATGCACACAGCCAAGCAGGTATAGATGAGGAATGCTACTATTGTAATTTTACCCAAAGCACGCCCAATCACTACGGATTTATCACCTTTCAAGCAATGCTTTCAGCCGAAAATGACTTTGCCGAGATGATAAGCGTACCCCTCACCAATCTCAACACCCAGATAGAGATAGCTAAAAGTATTGCGAAGACTCCTGTAGATAGCACTGATGAAGAAGTACAACGCGCAGCCCTATCGTATAACAACCTACTGAAAAAAGAAGTTTTCATCGCCGATTATTTCAACAAAAAAGTAGGGTTCAGCTTGAAGCGTTTACAGCTCTTAAGTCTCCAACGCCTCAACCGTTTTAATAATAGGTAAAAGTGAAGAGTCTATAAAATAAATGAATCATATATGAAATATCTTTTAACAACAGCATTTATTGCGCTTCTTTTGGCATCTTGCCAAAAAGACCACAATGTTTTTGAGCAATCGCCCTCAGAGCGAATGCTTCAGCAGCGCATTGCCTTGCAAAAAGAACTTACCGAAGCGCCCTACGGCTGGAAAGTGCTCTACTTTCCCCGTACTGATTCATTGCTGTTTGCTAACCCTACCAAAGCTGAAAAACGAAGTGATTCGCGCTATGTAGAAAAACTCTTAAACCAAGGTTTTGGAGGCTTCTATTTCCTGATGACCTTTAACAAAGACAATACAGTAGCCATACAAGCCGACACCCATAGCGAAACGCTGCAAACCGTCAAAACAAGTGAATACACTCTTAGCCAAGAGGCGCAGTTACAGCTCTCGTTCACTACCTATAACTACGTTCACCAATTAGTAAACAACCGCTTTCGCGCCGCTGCCGATTGGCTGTATGTAGGCAAAGACACCTTGCAGAATATGGTCTTCAAAACAGCCTCGTATGCCGACCCTGCCCGCGAGTACATTGTGTTTGAAAAACTCAAAACTGCCGACGATCAACAACAGTTCTTGCAAAAAGCCTATAACAACCGACTCTTTTTCGAGCAGATGCAAAACCCTCAAATAGTGATTAAGCGGGGGAGCAAAATCTACTACCAAAGTGATGTATACCTAAAAGGCAATAGCTTTGGGCTCAACACACCTTTCTTAGAGGGATTTGTAGCCAATAGGTATTACGTGTTTGAGTACCGCACCAATCCGCAGGAAGATCCCTCCACAGGCAGGTATAAAAGTCAGTTTATAGGCTCGGGCTATGTAGGCACTGAAAGCGGACTCACCTTTAGAGCAGGCTTGCGCTACAACAAGTCGATTATATTCTACAACTTTGTGAGAGAAGGTAACCGCTTTGTAGCCCATCATCGTGATAGCAAAGGAATTGCCACTGGCTACACTGCTGAAATATTTGAGAATTAATTAGAAAATTTGAGAATTAGCAAATTGGCAAATTAATAAAATGAAATATCTAAACACTATCATTGCAGCCTTGTTACTCATAGCCTGCAATAGCAAAGAAGAAGATCCTACTCCAGAGGATTACCAAAAGCTATTCCCTTTCAAAGGAATTGAAAAGCCTACCATCAACTACGAAGACCTCGTGCATAAACAATGTGATATCGCTCATTATGTGTACCCAAGTATTGATGCCCCCCAAGAAGCACGTGAGTATACCGTAACCCTCACTTATCAATGCCAGCGAGGAGAAGGCAATACCCGCGATCCGCGTTATTATGTGTGTTATGTAAATGCCAATAAAGAGCGCGTGGTACTCAATGCCACCACTACTGCACAAACGCTTACCTTTACCCTCCTTTCAGGTTATCCGCTGTATCTCGGTGTGTATGGAGGGGGAGAAAGAGAATCACGCGTGAGTGCCCAGCTCACTGCGGTAGATACCCAAGGAGTGGTGAATGTACCTACCTTACAGTACATTGCAGCCCAAAACACTGATGGTTCCAATGATATTCCTTCCTATTGCGAATATATAGTATTGCCTTAAGATGATGAAAACAAAACATATACTATCATATTTTTCACTGCTGTTGATTGCAATAGCTTGCCAAAAAGGCGAAGGTGAGACAGTGGAGACTGCTAATATCTTGCGTCCGCAAGCCGATATCCCCTACACTTTCAGCCGCAATGGGCAGTCAAGCGTTGATGAACACAGCGTGAGCTTGTTGCGCGAGCCTTTGGAGATTATCGAAAGGCGTTTGCTCAACGGTGCTATTTCTAATTTTACTTACGACGAAATTCTGCGTTACTACAATGAGGGGACTTCCTACGTAAAACCCGCTGATGAAGTAGCCTCCTCACCTTTAGCTGCCACTGCCCAAGTGAGAGAAGATGTAAAAAATCTCTTTCTTGTAGCCAAAAATATTCCGCTACGCGAAGCCCAACAAGGCGTTTCGGGTGATGCTGGTAGAAGGGTAGGCGATGCCGATCGTGTGTATGTTGACGAAAAAGGCATTGCCCCTGCACAAGTGTTCATATACACTATAAACGGAGCTCTCTATTTAGATAAAATTCTCTTATACCACTTGGATGAGCGTTTTTTCTCCGATGCTACCCTGCGCCGCGAACACCAAAATGTAGTCTTGCCCGCTGGTGAGAACTACACTCAACTCGAACATCATTGGGATTTGGCTTATGGCTATTTCCTGCATCTGCAATCCCTCACCCAGTCCGATGGAGTAGCGGCTTTGGCAGGTGCTGAGCGCAAAATTCGCAATGCTTTTGTACAAGGGCGTATAGAGTTAGGGCGCTATCGCTATGAAGCCTTATATGAGCAAATGTGCATCATTCGCAAAGAACTCTCCAAAGTGATGGCTATTCGCACCATTCACACCCTTACGGGGGCAAATACCCTTGCCAATTACAGCGAATCGCCTAAGCAGGCTTTCAAATACTTGTCGCAAGGTTATGGCTTTATATACGCGTTGCAATTCACTCGCAAACCCGATGGCACTCTTTATTTTACTTACGACGAAGTGAAAGCCCTCCAAAACCAACTTATAGCAGGCACCGGACTTTGGAATAGATCCCGCTTGTTAGCCCCTGCCGAAATTGTAGGATCACTTAAAAATATCACACAACAAATCGCTGAACGTTACCAGTTATGACAAAAAATATACTTTTATGTCTCTTTGCCATAGTGCTATGCGCCTGCGAAGACAAAACAGATACCACCGAGCCTATCAAAATAGGCACCGAGAGCAGCTCGCTCACTCAGCTCACACTCTACCCTCAGAGTCAGCACGATATATTGCTCTCAGGAGGCAACCACAAGTACACAGTGAATGTTGCTAACAGTCGTTTGGCAAGTGCTTCTATCAGTCAGGATACCCTGAAGATAAAGAGTTTTCAGGAACAAGGAACTACTTATGCAATCATTCATTCACACGACCAAACCGCGCGCTTGGAGATTAACGTCCGTCCTAACGAACTCAGTTTTTCAGCTGATGAAGTAACCCTTGCCCCTACCGATATCAATAAAACCATACGCTTAGGCGGTGGCGATATCGTGAGCCTCACCACTACTGACCCCGATGAGGTGATGAAAGTTACTTGGAACGGCAGTAGTGGGATTGTAGAGATAAGAGGCAAAGCCGAAGGGGTAGCCACCCTAACCGCTACCTCAGCAGGACTCGCCCCAAAAGAGCTGAAAGTGAAAGTGCGTTGTATAGACGAAAAAGGCTTTCTCAATCAGTTAGGAGTATACTACAATACCAGTCGTTCGCTTAACGGAGCTATTACCCCAGCGCGTATTGTAAGTGAGCGCACTACAGGCACTTTCTTTTCGGGAAAAGAAAACGTCAATGCGCTTAACAATTGGTATTACAAAATTCCACCTATTGAGAATCCGGTAGCAGACACTTATATCAACTTGCTTATCGAATACAAGAAGTTAGGCGGAGTAGCTACTCGTGAAAACCTTAAATTTTACGTAGAAGAAGTGCGCACCGCTACCCAACAAGTGGTTTTGCGCGGTAAAACCTTAAAAATAGTAGTGCCCTATTACAATTGACAAAAAACTAACCCATAGAGTCTAATTTTAATTTTATATATATTTTTTATGAAAAATCTCAGATTTTTAACCTTAGGGCTTGCCTTGATAGCCCTTCTTTTTACAGCTTGTAAAAAAGATGACAACAACGGTGGCGAACAAGCCCCTCAGCGACTTACTTTAGAGAAATCGGCAGTAACCGTAAAGCAAACTGAAAGCGCTATCGTGCGCATCACAGCAGGCAATGGCGGTTATAAGGTAGAGAGTGCCGATAAAAACATTGCTACAGCAACAATCGAGCAAAACAATGTGAAAATCACAGCAATAGCCGAAGGACAAACTACTCTCACAGTATCCGATGCTAAAGGACAAAAAGCTGCTATAGCCGTAACTGTTGAAAGCAATATTGACCCTAGCGAAAGACTTTCGGTAGAAAAACAAACACTCACCCTTGTAAACGGAGAAGAAGAAGTGAACAGAATTCTCAATGCCGAACACAATGGCAATATGAATCTTTCTTTCACAATCAGTCCTGCGGGAAGTGTGAGTATCACTGTAGAAGACCGCATTGTAAATGGTAACCCCGACGGTAAAAACCTACGTATAAAAGCCCTCAATGTAGGTACTGCTCAAATAGCAATAAAAGATAACACAAACAATCAAACTACTTCTTTCAAAGTAACTGTTACCGCTGCCGAGCTTACCATTGCTAAAACTGCTACTGAGGTAGAAACTGAAGCAACTACCGAAGTTCGTATCAACACTGGTAACCCTAATTATACCATTACTTCTTCAGCTGATAATATTACAACTGCTGAAGTAAAAGAGAAAACTGAAAAAGTAGCTGGTAAAAACGATACGCATCACTATGTGATTATCAAAGGAGTAGCTGCAGGTACTGCTACTATCACCCTTAAAGATAGCCAAAACAAAACAGTAGCCATCACTGTAACCGTAAAAGCTAAAGACGATATTTTTGATGTAGATGGTAATGGTGTAGTAACTTTAAAAAATGGGGCTACCGCTAAAGGAGCTATTACTATCCCTGCTAATGGACTTCATATTTGGTCAGGAGCTTTTAGAGATGCTACTCAAATCACTTCTGTAGACTTTAATAACGTAACTAAAATAGGGGGAAGTGCTTTTAATGGGGCTACTAATCTTACTTCAGTAACAATGAATAAAGTTACCGAAATAGGTCAGGTGGCTTTTGCTAATTGTCCTGCTTTAAAAACAATTATTGTAAAAACTGCTACTCCACCAACAGTAACTCGTTCAACGTTTATAGGAATAACAGGAGCAACTGTTTATGTGCCTAAAGGTGCTAAAGCAGCCTACGACGATCATTCTTTATGGAAGAAATTAGGAACTATCAAAGAGCTTGAACAATAATCTAACGTGAGTTCGACGTAAGAAAAGTTATTTTTTATTTGCAAAAAAGGGATAGTTTTAGTAACTTTGTAGTTTGAAAATCAAAAGTTTAACTAAAAAACTATCCCTATGTTATCATAGCCACAAAGTTACGGAAATTTTCTTTATAATAGACGAATTTGACAAGAATTTTGAAAAAATAGTGTCTGACCATAGCCTTGTGCAAAATACTGACTTAAAACAGAGAAATCGTAAATCAACTTTATCTGATAGTGAGGTTATGACTATTCTAATTCTCTTTTCATTCAGGTCATTATAGAGATTTAAAACATTACTATATCAATCACATAAAGAAGCATATGAAAGGTGAATTCCCACAAACTGTATCCTACAATCGATTCGTTGAATTGCAAAAGAAAGTAGTTGTAAAATTAGCTATATTCTTGAAAATGTTTTGTTTAGGAAAATGTACTGGCATTTCATATATTGATTCTACCCCCATAAGAGTTTGTCATATCAAACGTGAAAAACAACATAAAGTATTCAAAGGATTTGCCCAAAAAGGACAATGTTCTTTAGGCCGGTTCTATGGATTTAAGTTACATCTAATCATTATGGTAGCAAGTTGTGTTTTGAGCAGCTGAAAACTTTTTCAGCTGCTCAAAACTACTTGTGTGAAAGAGAGCGCAAAACACCGCACTCCGAAGTCGTGGAGATTAGGTCATTCTGCATTGTGATTTTCGTTGTGCCCTTTGTCTTTTATGGTGATTTTACCACCTACTGAGCACATACAATAGGAGTTTTCTGTAAGTATTTTTTGCCCGTTGATAGTGTCTTTCTCTGCAACATCTTCCCATTTGATGGGTGCAGGCACACAAGGTAAATAACCACCTGAAGAAGGTTTTAGTTTACATTGCTTAAAAGGCTGTATATTGGAATTCGCTTGCTTGTCCTCCTCTGTAGCCATAGCTTTACCCTCAATAGTTACAAAATCTTGACTTGTAACATTGAGTTTACTTGTTGCAGTACCTTGATTGCAACTGAGTTCTGCAGTATCAGTGATGATTTGTGGCATAACTTATATATTTTAACTAAACAATTGCTCCCACCAACTTTTTCCTTTGTTTTTCTGATAGCGTTGCCATTGTTCTTCCTCATAGGCTTTCCATTCTTCTTCGGTATAGGAAATACCATTGACTTTCCGCCTTGTGTCTGGGGTTTGATACTTTTTGCCGTTTTCATCTATCCAATGAAGATATTTATTTTCTTCAGGAGGAAGTTTATCTATCTTATTAGGAACAATAGTTTTAAGCACATTTATTGCAGGAGCATTTTCTTCTGTATACAAAACAAGATGACATAATATCTCACCTGTATTACCATCTATACGCAAAAAATGATTATTTCTCCAAAAACTTGCATTAGTTTCTACTTGCCAATAATTTCTATTTTGGTATACTCTTTTTTTGATAGAAGAACTGAATATTTCTACTTCATCTTCTATATGTTCGTATAAATAATTAATCACATCTTCATAACTAAAATTCCAGCCCTTATCGTGGTCAATGGTTTTGATAAGGGTAGCATTACTATCATAGTGATACTCTTTCCCTAAGGCAATTCTTGTTGGTTCTTCTGACAACCTTTTTAATCTAATCTTCAATGTTTTTACATCATATATCTTAAATATATAATAGCTTGAATTATCAAAACATTCTTTGTACTGATAATCATTCCCATACCCTCCCTCTATTTGTATTTTTCCTGAAGAGGTTTTCTTTTCATAAACATCTTTATCAATATTATCTGGGTCTTTGATTAAATAATCTTTATATTCTTCTAAATGAAGAATGTCAAATCCACTATCTATTGTTGGGCGATTGTTCTTATCCATTTTTTTATCAATTTTTAACTCATATATATATTGTGCATTACTAAGGTTTACTATCAATAGTAAACAACTAATCGTGATCAATTTTTTCATAACTGTTCAGGTTTATAATTATTAGGTTCTGGAGCCGCTTTGCTGCGAACTATTTTTATTTGCCAATAGAATAAATTATTTCTCAAATCTGAGTAATCCATAATATTGGTGGTCTTTCGGTATTCAAATGAATATTCTCCATTACTTTGTGTTTGTCTATCTCCATTTTGAGGAATATGAGCTTTATTTTCAAATGAATGAGGTAAGCCTAAGCTATGGTATACTTCGTGGGTTATAGTAGTTATTTTTAAATTATTCGTAGCTACTACAGCCTTGTTGCTGCTGCTATAATAAGCTGTTGTAGTTAGGCTATCATCAAAATATCTTTGAGAGAAAAAGAATATGGGAAGGTAATCTTTATATCTTTTATTGTATTCTGCTTCTATATTAACTGTTTTTCCTCTTAGTCTTTCTTTTAATATGGATTTTAATTTTTCTTTAAGTTTTTCTTTTAAATAAACACTTAAAGGCGGATGCCCATTAGGTGTATTATATAATAAATTGTTGTTACGAGTATAGACGCGATTGAAATGCTCTTTAATAGCAGAACTATCCAAATTTAAATTGACTTTTTTAAATATAGGATCTATTAAGGAGTTTCTCAAATACTTTCGTAGGTACTTCTTTTGTTCTAACAGTTTTGGAGCTTCATAGCCTTTCTCAGTTTCTCCATCATTATCTACATCCGTAATCACATTCACCATAAGTAGCTTTACCACTTTGCGATTGGCTTTGTCATTAGGCATTACATCCAAGACCCCTACTATCTTTTTCTGTGCAGGTTGCCCATTAGTGCCTTCTGTAAGAGCATACGCTTTTATCTGTTTTCCGTTTAAGTCTCCAAAAGGTTTTAAGCACTCTATTTCAACAATAATACTTTTATCATTTCCAACTGACTTTGGGGATATTTTAAATATGTTATATCCTTCTGTAGGTTGGTAGGCTATCTCAGGGCGTGGCGTTTGTTGAGAAGTACGTGGAGAAACTCCATATACAATGGCACCTGGCTCTGTGATGTTAAAATATTCACGTTCATATTCTATAAAGAGGTTGTTAGGCTCTTCATACACATCATATATGATATCAAGAGACGCTACACTTCTTACTTGTTCATTTTCATTCTTATACAGGATAAGTTTAGGCACAAAATACCTATATGGTGTGCCATTGCGATCTATTGTTACATTTCTATACTCACTTTTAAATTTTTCGATTACCGCAGTACTACTCTCAGGCTGAAAAGGAGTATCAGTGTCATTATTGTGATAGAACCCCATAAGCGTGTCCATTTGTGCTGTATCACCTATTAGGTTAGTGTCATTTTCCCTATACCAATCAAAGCCATAAGTAGGGTTATCACTTGAGGCAGAGTCATCTTCCCAATCGCTATTAGGTCTAAACATTACTAAGGCTTTGCCTTCAATTACAACGGGGTCTTGAGCAAGGCTTTCCGCCTTATTACTATGTTTTGTTCCCTGCTCTCCCTTCACCTCAAGCAGCCCTTTGGAGTTCACCGTTGCCAACTCATCGGAGTGGATAAAGAGTTTTTCCAGCCCTGCCACGTTGGTCTCTTTTGCCTCTATCTTCATCAGGTTGTCAGAAGAGAGCAGCGCATTGCCCAAACGTGCCTCATAATTAGCAACTATCTGCTTCATCAAAGGGGTTTCTAAAAGCATTTGCTGCAATATCTGCATTGTAGCCTGCCCGCCTATAGTGAAGTTGAGGTTATTTCCAACACTTAAGTCAAAGTTTTTACCTGCATTCATACGGATATTATTCGGAGCATAAAGTTTGGCATTAGCCTATTTATCTTCCTCAGTAGCCATAGCTTTACCCTCAATAGTTACAAAATCTTGACTTGTAACATTGAGTTTACTCGTTGCTGTAGCTTGATTGCAACTGAGTTCTGCAGTATTAGTGATGATTTATAGCATTAATTTATACATTTTAAACATTTAACTCAACCACCAACGAACCAGCCAATTTTGTCTTTTAACATACGCAGCCCATTCTTCTCTGTTATAGGCTCTACCATCATATAAACGGTAAGTATCAGGAGGGTAATCCCCCCCTTACTTGTAAGGAACACCTAATTCTTTGGGAGGTGTGGTTTCTTCGATAAAGATAGAGGTAGTATTGTTGTTCTAATTGTCAGGAAATCTACTATCCTTTATTTTATCAGAGATTGTTTTGCCTGTGGTTGCATCAATTATTATATATCTATATTGGTGATAACTCTCAGGGTTAATATGGTAAATTTCAATATAATAAAGAGCTTTTTGCTCGCAATCACGATATACATGTATATCTTGATTAATTCGTATAATATCTATTTTATATCGCTCTTTGACAATCTCTGCAAGCTCCCTAATATCTATTTTGTAAGGTTTATCAAAATCCTCTTCTTTGATAAGTTTTCCATATTGGTCATAGATTTTCTTCTTTCCTATAATAAAATAATAGAATTTCTCAATATAGTATTTGATTACTTTTGTATCATAATCATATACAGCTGAGGAGTTATATTGATTTATAATATTACTTTCCTTTACAAAGATTTTTTTTCCCATTTATCTTTCATAATTCTAACTCGCTTATCTTCTTTCATTAAGTGATAATCATAAGGGTTGTAAGCATATTTTGGGTCAGGTTCCCAATCTTTGTAATTGTCATCTAAAAAATGTTCTCTCATTTTACTCGGTTTTAAGTTATTAATTGTGTCTTGTCCGTAACTGATGCCTACTATTAGTAAGCTAATTAAAAAAAATATCCTTTTCATTTCTCACTAATATTAGGGTTAATTATACTCCATTGCCAACGCCAAGTAGTGTAATTTCTCGGCTGGTTATACGACATCACATTGGTGGTCGTTTTGTGTTTATATACGTATTTCTTTTTACTATCTTTTATAATAGGCTCTGTATCAACTTTTCTCCCATGTGGTGTACCATTGCGATCTATTGTTACATTTCTATACTCATTTTTAAAATTTTCGATTACCGCAGTACTCTCAGGGTAAAAAGGAGTTTTAGTGTCATTATTGTGATAGAACCCCATAATAGTGTCTTTCTCAGCCGTATCTTCCCATTGAATAGGAGCAGGCACACAAGGTAAATAACCACCAGAAGAAGGTTTTAGTTTGCATTGCTTAAAAGGCTGTATATTGGAATTCGCTTGCTTGTCCTCCTCAGCAGCCATAGCTTTACCCTCAATAGTTACAAAATCTTGACTTGTAACATTGAGTTTACTCGTTGCTGTACCTTGATTGCAACTGAGTTCTGCAGTATTAGTGATGATTTGTGGCATAATGATTAAGTTTTAAATTAACTTAGAAATAACCTTTCCCACCAAGGGCGTGTTTTTACATATAGTTCCCACTCTTTTTTAGTGAAAGCCCTATCGTTATAAAGGCGGTAAGTGCCAGCAGGGTAATAACCCACTTGTTTATAAGGAACACCTAATTCTTTAGGTTCTTTTGTTTCTTCTATGAAGATAGAGGAGGTATTGTTCTCTTCAAGAGGAAAATAAATCACTGTCCTTTACTTTATCAGAGATTGTTTTACCTGTGGTTGCATCAATTCGAATTTCTCTATACTGAGAGTAGTCTATTGTAATTGTAATAGTATAAATAGGGTTAGGATTGCAATATCGACCAACGCTTATATCTCGATTATTTTTTATAATATCTATATTATACCGCTCTTTAACAATCTCTGCAAGTTCTCTAACCCCTATTTTATAAGGTTTGTTAAAATCTTCCTCTTTAATAAGCCGACCATATTGGTCATAGGTTTTTTTCTTTCCTATTAGAAAGTTATAAAATTTCTCACCAGAAATTTTGATAACCTTTGTATTATAATCGTATACAGCAATCGAGCTATAACGATTTATTACATTTGTTTCTTCAACATAGATTTCATTAGTTTGTCGAACTTTAGAAATCCAAATTCTTTTATCTCCTCTAATAAGATGGATAGTGTAAGTACTATTAACATATCTTGGGTCAGGTTCCCAATCTTTATAATTGTCATCTAAAAAATGTTCTCTCATTTTACTCGGTTTTAAGTTATTAATTGTGTCTTGTCCGTAACTGATGCCTACTATTAGTAAGCTAATTAAAAAAAATATCCTTTTCATTTCTCACTAATATTAGGGTTAATTATACTCCATTGCCAACGCCAAGTAGTGTAATTTCTCGGCTGGTTATACGACATCACATTGGTGGTCGTTTTGTGTTTATATACGTATTTCTTTTTACTATCTTTAATAATTGGTTCAGAATTTACTTCTCTACCATTTATTTCTTTCTTTTCTCTATGGGTATGTAATAACCCCAAACCGTGTAAGACTTCGTGACATAATGCTGTATTGCCTCTGCCTGCATATAGTGCTACATTTTTAAAGAATTTTATAGCACTTGCTATTACTACTCTATTAAGTAACTCAAATTCCCCAGCCGTTTCTCCTCCTGTGTCTGGGTTTCCTACCCCAAAAGCAAAAACAGTAAAGTACCCTGCATAACGTACCCTATTCTCTGGCGGATCATTAAAGAAGGCTTCTTGTACATATTTTAAAAATTCACTCTTTACTATCTGTCGTTGCTGATTTGTATAAAACTTTGTTTTTAATTTGTCCCCCTCAACATATTTTCCACTACTGCGAAATCTCCTATCAGCTGACAAATTTAGATACACTTCACTGTTTTCACCTCCATACTCTTCTACTTTCGGGATAATCAGTGCTTGATGTAAAGTGTTGTAAAAAGCTTTTTTTTCTTCTGGATTAAACCCTCCTCTTTCTTTAACCCCTTGATTACAAACATCTGTCATTACTTTCACCAATACAAACTTCTCTTCTTTGCGTACCGTAGCATCGTTCTTTACTACAATAATCTTTCCTGCCAGCCTACGGTGTACCAGCTGATCTAAATCAGCACTTGGGCGTGTACCTTTTTTATCGGTGTATGATGTCACAGCTGGTCTTTTAGGGTATGCGTACAATCGTATTTCCTTATCGCTGTCTAATTCCTCCTTACAAGTAATGGTTATTGTTTCTTGCAAAAACTCTAAATCCTCTATCTTGCTTTTATTACTTAAAACTTTTTTGTCGAGTTCAAAAAGTGTTTCATCATATTCAAATTCCAATCTATCAATATCTTCTGTAATCTCTCCAAGCATTCTTAATGTCGCTTGATACATAGGAGAAACTGCTGGTGTTGGATTTATTGTATCTACATAACTTTTAGGAAATAGTGTAAGATAAGGCACATAATACTCATCTTCATTCATATTGGTCATACCTTCCTTATTGATAGGATGTCGGAGATATTGTCTTTTAAGTTTTTCGTATGCTTCATTAGGTGTTAAGTCTGTGTGCTGCCCATCACCATAACCCGACTCTAATAGCATATAATAATTTTCATCTGTAAATTGCTGGCTGTTACTGTCTATAAATGAAGTCTGAGCATTATCAACCTCTCTCAA
>NZ_JAEFDB010000039.1 GCF_016126015.1 Capnocytophaga periodontitidis | reverse complement strand
CATATGAACGGGCGTTTGTATGACCCTACCCTACACCGCTTCTTAATGCCCGATAACTATATCCAAGACCCTTTTAATACACAGAGCTTTAACAGGTATGGGTATTGCTTGAATAATCCGCTAGTGTATGTGGATCAGGATGGGGAATGGGTATTTTTAGTAGCAGCTCTGATCGGAGCTTATATAGGAGGAGCGCAAGCTAATGGCACATACAATCCGTTTAAATGGAATTATAGCAATGCAGATACTTGGATGGGTATTACAGGAGGTGCTATTATAGGGGGAGTTTCGGCAGGAGTAGGATCGGCTGTTGGTGGAGCCATCGCGGGAGGAACTACTATTGTCTCTTCTATGGTAAGAGGAGTAGTAGGGGGTGCTATATCAGGTGGTGGGTTTGCAGTATTGCCAGGTGGGAATGGTAAGGTTTTACAAGGTATGGGGATTGGAGCTTTATCTGGAGTCATCGGAGGAGCAGCTGGATTTGCTGCTGGGAAAGGGACTAATGTACTTCTTCAAGGCGTTAATATAACAAGCCCTGTTGTTAAAGGATTTATAGCTGGAGCTATTGGAGGGGCTGCTGGAGGAGCTATAGGTGGATTTACTGCTGGTTATATTACAACAGGAAATCTTGATGCAGCTTGGAATAGTGCTGGGTCAGGAGCTATTTTTGGAGCAGGAGTGGGATCTGTTTCAGGATTTGCAGGAGGGTATAGGTATGCAAAAAAAGAAGGTTTAAACCCTTGGAATGGTAGGCTTATACCAAAAGAAGGAGAAACGATAGTAAGACATCATACAAGTCCAGAAAATATGGATTTAATAAAGAACCAACTAAAGTTAAATCCTTCAAGAGAATCTGATTATAATTTTATTGGAGTAGATTTTGATGGTGCTCCTAAATTAGACTTAGGAATAGATTTTGGTAACTCAGGCAAAGGGGCTTTTATTGAATTGGCTTTACCAGTAAAATCCCTTACTCCAACTCCTATTCCTTATAAACAGTTCCATTTTAGAGTAAGAACAGGACTAGAAGGATTAAAAATATCTCCAGAATACAGACCTCAATACTATTATAACATAAAGTTTTAATC
>NZ_JAEFDB010000038.1 GCF_016126015.1 Capnocytophaga periodontitidis | reverse complement strand
GAAAAATGTTACCTGTATAGACGAGGAAATACCTTTTGAGATACCTAAAAATTGGAGGTGGTGTAGAGTGAGCAATATTTCGCAGTCTTATATAGGACTTACATACAGACCTGAAGAAATAAAAAAAGAAGGAGTAATTGTGCTGCGTTCGTCTAATATTAAAGATGGAAAAACAGTATTACAAGATATAGTTCGAGTGTCAAAAGAAATTCCAGATAAACTCTTGGTAAAAGAAAATGATATAATAATTTGTGCGAGAAATGGAAGTCAAAAACTTGTGGGAAAGTCAGCTCTTATTGAAAAAATTGTAGAACCTACAACTTTTGGAGCTTTTATGGCTATTTGCAAAACACCTTTTTATAAATATATGTACCTTTTTTTACAATCAAACTGTTTTTTCTCTCAACTAAAAAACGTTAGTGGTACAACAACAATAAATCAGCTTACCCAAAGTAGTCTTAATAATTTTCTCATTCCTTTACCTCCACTTGCTGAACAACAACGTATTGTAGAATCTATTGATGCTATTTTTCGTTGTATAGAAAACTAATTCTTTTCTATACAACGAAAAATATTTTGAATGGTATTTACTATTCTTTGCTGTTCAGATAGGGGTGGAAGAGGAATTAGATGTTCGACTAATTTAACGCGAGATATATTTGGTTGAGCACCTCCTTCTCCTCTCTTTATGAATTGTTCTCTACTTGCCATTAAAAAATAAAAAAGATACCAATTATTTATTAGATAGGGAGAACATCCACAACAAGCTTGATTAGTAGTGAGTTCTTTGCCTGCTATTGCTAATTTACCAATTGTAGCTCCATACATTGCTATAAGTACATTATCTACTTTATTTATACGTAAAGAGCATTCTTGAAAAGCTTTTTCTGTAATTTTTTCTTCGGTATCAAAAACAATTCCATTATTTAATTCTCCTGTTTTTAACCATAATATTTTTCCATTGTAATAATTAGGATTACTACGAGAAGGAGTTGACCCAGCTCCCCAATCTCCTATCTGCCCCATTCTTACCCACCTCCAATTTTTAGGTATTTCAAAAGGTATTTCCTCTTCTATACAGATAACATTTTTG
>NZ_JAEFDB010000037.1 GCF_016126015.1 Capnocytophaga periodontitidis | reverse complement strand
TCAAAGTTTTGGGACTTTGACGAACTATGTTAATATGCAAATTTTTTAGTAACTTTTTTTTTCTAAAAAGGAATTTCTTTTAGTTCGCCTACGGCGAAAGTAGTGACTCATATAGCTGTTTACATTGGTGCAGATAACGTAGGAACGTGTCCGTCTATATAAGCAACTCCTGACTTAATAACTGCAAAAGCTTGCCTAATAAGCTTGTTACAGACCGCTATCTGTGCTAATTTCCAAAGTTTTCCTTCCTCTCTAAGCCTTTCAAAAAGAGCCTTACAAGAGGAATTATACTTAGCTGCTGACCACGATGCTATAAACAACTGACCACGTAAGGTGCTATGTCCATTTCTATTAATATGTCCGTTGTAATTCAACGATTTACCCGACTGTTGGTAGGTAGGACAAATACCTATATAACGAGATAATTGCTTAGGATTTTCAAAGAAAGAAAAACCATTAGTAATAATCACTAAAGTAGTAGCAACTTTTTTACCTATCCCTTTAATGGAAGTAAGTAGTTGAACCTGTTTTTCAAACTCTTCCTCAGTGATAGAAACAATGTCTTTTTCTAGATTATTGATGAGTTTATCTAAGTTGTCTATGTTGTTTTTGAGCATATCAATAGCTAAATTATCTTTTTTATTGAGTAACTCTAAAGATTTTAGCTGATTTTTACTTGCTGTACGCTGTTTTATTAAGTGAGTAAGTACTGTTTGTTTCTGTTTAAGGAGAATAATCTTATCTGAAGGCATTTTATAAACTTCAGGATTCATTTTTTCTCCATATTCTACTAACAAACGAGCATCTTTATTGTCAGTTTTAGCAGTAGATAGTTTCATTTTTGAAAGGAAATTACTTTGCTTAGGGTTAATTAAACTAACCTTTATTTCTTGTTCACAAAGGTGATAAAGTAGATTAACACCATAGTTACCAGTAGCTTCCATCACACAATGATGTTGCTCTTTATCAAGGGTATTTATAAATTTTTCAATACCTTTGTCGTCGTTTTGATAAGTAATAGTTTTACTTTTAGAAGCAGAAGAGAAAGCAACTACGAAGCTATCCTTGCTAATATCAACACCTACATAACTCATAATGAATAAATTAAAAAGATTAAAAATAACTTTGTTTAAATAACATCTGATAATCTATCGTCGTAAACACAGGTTTAAAACCTAACGAACTATCCAGTTTTACAGATGTGAAAGCACGGGGACTGAACGTCAAAGGCAGTTTTTCACTAACAAAGTCTCGGTCTTTCTCCGTGCTTATTTAAATGTAAAATTACAATTTATTTTTCAAGATGCAAACGTACGACAAAGT
>NZ_JAEFDB010000036.1 GCF_016126015.1 Capnocytophaga periodontitidis | reverse complement strand
GAATGGCCCTACATAAAGAGAAGCCCAACCTGAAACCGCTCCTACTCCAAAATATCCCAATGCACTACCCCAAGAGGTTACATTTCCTTGTATAGCATTTACTGCCAAGTTAATAACACCTCCTGCAACAGCAGCTATCAAATCATCTATGCCAAACCATTCTCCTGTAATGTCATTATACACCAGCGGATTATTCAAGCAATACCCATACCTATTAAAGTTCTGTGTGTTAAAAAGGTCTTGGATATAGTTATCGGGCATTAAGAAGCGGTGTAGGGCAGGGTCGTAGAGACGTCCATTACAATGGATTAAGCCTACGCTTGTGAGGTGTTCGTGCCCTGTATAGCCTCTGTCAAGTAGTAATTTATCTAACTTGTTGCCATTGCCGTCAGTGATGCTCAATACCTTGCCCCAAGCATCAAAATGTCTTGCCTCTACAAGCTTGCCGTTAAGGTCGGTAATAGCGACAATACTCCCTAATTGGTCTCTATGCAAAAAGAGTAGTTTTCCTTCTTCTCCATTGCTATTATATACCGCAGGAGCACTATACGGGTCGCCACCGAGGTAAAATAAAAAGTCAATACTTCCTTTTGTTTTATCCTCTTTGATTTCTACACTGCCATCGGCACTGTAATGCTTATGAATAGGACGTTTCTCTTTCTCAGCTTCCGCATTGCCATAGAAGCTATGGGCACGACTGCCAAAGGCGTTGTACAAATAGGTGATACGTTCTTTGCCCTTTACGTATATTTGTTCGGGGCTTTTAAGCATATTGTAGCGTATCGCGGGCATTGGTGCCTCTTTATAAAAAGCTTCGCCTGTAGAGTTCAATACTAATTTTTCTTGGTCGTAGCCCTTAGAGGGATATTTATAAGTACCCAAAAGACTATTTTCAGTAATGCGCCCGCGCTCATCGTAGCTATGGGTCTGTGGTGGAGTATTGGCATCACCCCAAGCCGTAAGGCGATCTAAGTTATCATAACTAAAATCCTCTTGTTTACCCCAAAAGCTGTATTGACGGCTGTCTAATAGTCCTTTTTGAGGGTTAAACTGCCACGTAAGGGCACCAATTGCCTTATCCTCACTTTGCAAGAGCTGGCTTACAGGAAAACCTTTGTCGTAAGTATAAGTCTCTTTTACATTGCCTTTATGGCTTACAAGGGGTTGCCCATAGGGGTTCTCACTGCTGAGTTTCCAAAGGGTTACACCCTTGTCGTCCTTCATTTCCACGAGTTCACCATTTTGATAGCGGTATTGCACCATTGCACTCGCGCGTTTGCCTGCTGCCTCTGCGGTGGTCATTTCCTTTTGTACCCGACCGAAAAGGTCATAAGTATAGGCTTTGGTATACTTTGCCCAAGGGTTGGTTTCTGTCGTGGAGAGCAACTGACGGCTGTGGTTGTAAGTGTAGGCGTAGTGGTCGCTGTTGCCATCCTTGTTCTCATTGTCTATTTGGGTTAGGAGCTTTTCGGCG
>NZ_JAEFDB010000034.1 GCF_016126015.1 Capnocytophaga periodontitidis | reverse complement strand
CATACCAGTTGGAGGTAATACTAGAACACTTACTTTAGTAGGAGGATCTTATGATATCGAAGCGATTTCTATAGCTACAGGTTGTAAAGTAGCGAAACATCGTTTTGTAATACCATCAAATCCAGCCGAGATAAAAGTAACAAATGTATCTCAAAAAGTATCGGTAGATTGTGGTAATCATAATGGTGTAGTAGCACTTACAGTTATAGGAGGAGAACAAACCTATACAGTAACCCTTGCTCCATTAGGAGGAGGAACGCCCAAAGTACAACCTAATGTACCAGAAGGTTATCCAGGTATTGAAATAGCAGGTTTAGACGCGGGTACTTATAATATTACAGTAGAAGATGCCTTAGGCTGTACAACAGCAACAGGCACCCTAAGTGTAACATTAGCACCTTATAGTGCTATCAATACCGCAAGTATTACAGTAGCCACAACTTCAATTACTTGTATAGATGCTAAAGATGGAACACTCAAAGTATCAGGAGTAACAGGGGGAGTACGTCCTTACCATTTTATATTGTTCAAAGGCTCAACAAAATCAGATGAAATATCAGGAGTTAATGGAGATGAAGTTACTTTTAGTAACATAGAACCAGGTACTTATCACATAGATATTTTAGATGCTCAAAACTGTTCAGTAACCCTTGCAGGAAGCTATTCATTTGTAAATCCAACAGCCATAACAGCCGATATCAACGCTCTGAACTCTAAGTTTGTAACTTGTAAAGGCACAAGAGACGGCAAGGTAGAGATAGTGAATATCACAGGAGGTACAGGAACATATACAATTAGTATAGCCAGAGCCGATACTAAACAAAACGTAAAAACACATCGAGATGTAACAAGTTCAACCGATCTGTTTGATGAATTAGGAGTTTTAGAAGGCACTTACTATGAGGTAGTAATAAAGGATAGTAACGATTGTACGATGACTAAGACCTTGTCATTCACGGTAGAAGAATTACCAGATGTTACAATCAAGGAACTCAAATACTATGGTACTTGTCAAGCAAATTCTAATAGTTACGTAGATTATTTAGAGGTACATTTCAACAATCCATCGCCCGACTATAGTAAGATAACCTATAGTTTGAATGGAGCTCCAGCAGCTACTTTCACACGAACCACAGGCAATGTAGCTTATATTGATAATTTCAATAGAAGTTCAGTTACCCAAACGGTTGAAGTAACCTATACTATAGTATCCTCTATTCCAGGAATGACGGGAAGTTGTAGTGCCTCCGAGACCATCACGATAGATCCTTACACACCACTTACAGTTACGAGAGTAACGACTAATACCACGCTCAACACCTTAGAGGTATTAGCACGAGGAGGTAGGACGAATAACTTTAGAGGTTATACATACTACTTTAATGAGGTGAGTAAAGGAGATAATCCTGTGTACAAAATCAACCACGACGATCCTGATAAGTTAGTAAACGGGCGTCGTTATAAAGTAGTGAATGTACGCGTGGAAGATGCAGAAGGTTGTACAGTAACAGCGACTTACGATTTAGAATACTTTGATATAGAAGTGCCAAACTTCTTCACGCCCAATGGAGATGGAGAGAATGATGTATGGAAAGCGAAGTATTTAGACAACAATGTAAATGCCCGTATCTACATTTTCGATCGTTATGGTCGTCGTTTAGTGAAGTTAGAACCAGGAGAAGGCTGGGATGGTACGTATGAAAAACAAGCGATGCCATCAGGTGACTATTGGTATATCATCGAAATCAACGATCAATTGTACGACAAACGTGAGTTCTACGGTAACTTCACTTTATTTAGATAAT
>NZ_JAEFDB010000033.1 GCF_016126015.1 Capnocytophaga periodontitidis | reverse complement strand
GGCCACTGCTACGGTATTATCACCTATAATGTGTGGAACCGGAGTAATACGTGTAACAGCAAGTGGTGGTACTAAAGGTGCTACTTATCAGTTTACACGTGATGGGGTAACTTATTTTAATAATTTCACAGGTGATTATTATGATTTTGAAGTAACATCAGCAGGTACCTATAACTTTACAGTAGTAGATGCTAATGGTTGTTCAACACAAACAACAAAGTCTATACAAACCTTACCTGCACCTACTTTCACAGTTACCGATGCCCTTATTGATTGTGGAGCAAAAGCTAAAATTACTTTCAGTGAGCCTCAGAGCACCGTAACCTATACCTATGAATATAGTGTAGATGGAATTTCTTTCCAATCAGGTCGTGAATTTGTCAATCTTGTGCCAGGTAAAACTTATACCCCTACCTTGCGTTATAAGTATGGTAGCACAGCTTCTTGTACTATATCTTCTACACGCACAATGGGTAATGCTATTGGTGGTAACCTCATTGCCTCTGCAGGAGTAGAAAAATTAATAGGTTGCGGTACAGGAGCTAATGAAGATAAAGCTTTGGTGCGTTTCTCTAATGTACAAGGAGGTGTAAAACCTTATGAGTATAACTTTGGTGATGGAGTATGGACAACCACTCACCAACGTTGGTTGCTACCGGGGACTTATAACCTATCAGTACGTGATAAGATAGGTTGTACACGTACTAATTTAAAGGTTGTTGTTCCTAATAAAATTACAGAACCTATTTTCACCCCTTCTATTACTTATGACTGTTTAGGAAATGGAATAGTTACACTTGGTAACAACAAAAGTACCTATACTTATACCTATCAAATAGATGGTCTTCCTGCGGGTAGCAATGTCTTTTCAAATCTTACACCAGGTACACATACCATTACTATCAAATATGCTGATGCCAATCCTCCAAGCAAAAATGTACTCTTCTTGGAAGACTTTGGTACAGGGCGTAACGGAGGTAATGAATATATCAACAAGGCTTATTATTTAGAGTTACAAGATGGTTCTATGCCTAAGAATGGTTATGGTACTCCTTGGGCAGGATACAACCGTGAAGGCACTGGTCTTGCCGATGGTGAATATGTTGTCTCACAAGCTCTAAATCCTAATAACCCTGCTTGGTGGGCACCTACCGATCACTCAGGGTTACCTCAAGGGCGTGTGTTCTTGGTGAACATTGGTAATGTATTAGGACACGAGGGAGCAATTCTTTATCAGCGACCTATGAAGGACATTATTGCTAACAAAGAGATAAAATTCTCGGTAGCACTGATGAACCTATTAGGATTCAACGATTGGCGTTATCCAAGTGGTGCCCCCGACCTTTCTATAGAATTGTATGCTAATCAAGCAGCTATTAATAGCAATACACCTCTTGTTTCTGTACGTATCAATCCTCGTATTAGAGGAGCAAAAGATCGTAATAATTGGACTGTATTTGAACGCCCGCTTAACCCAGGTAACAATACCGAGCTCATAGCAGTCATCCGTTCACATAGTTTGGAAACTAATGGTAACGACTTGGCTATGGACGATATTTACCTCTACCAAGAACCTGAGTCTTGTGGTTTTACCCATACCCTCACAGTAAATATAGATAACGACAAAGCATTTGGTATAATTCCAAATACTGAGAAAATTATTCAACCTAAATGTAATGGAGAGGGAGGTACCTATAAAGTTTCTCTCAAAAATGCACATTTAAGTGTTTCTTACACAAGTAAAGATGGAAGTGCTTTTGCGCCTTCTAACTCACTTGATATTGTGTGGAACAATATTCCAGCGGGAACTCATACTGTAAAATTCCGTTATTTACCTAATGACCCTACTTGCGAGGTAACCCGTACATTCACCATTACTAATCCACCTAATTTAGTTCTCATCACTCCCGATGATGTTATCATAGGTTGTAATGGAACGACAAGCATTACAGCTACAGCTACCGGTGGTACAGGTACTAAGCAATTCTCGTTGAGAAAAGGGACTACGGTATTGTATGGTTATCAAAACACACCAGTTTTTACAGTGAGTCAAACGGGTACATATACAGTATACGTACGAGATGCTAATGGTTGTGAGAAGACAAACACTATCAACGTGATAAATGCCCCA
>NZ_JAEFDB010000032.1 GCF_016126015.1 Capnocytophaga periodontitidis | reverse complement strand
AGCTACTGCTACGGTATTATCACCTATAATGTGTGGAACCGGAGTAATACGTGTATCTGCTACCGGAGGTACAGTGAGCTCTACACAGCCTTATGGATTTAGTAATGATAATGGCGCTACTTATCTCCATAACGCTACTCATAATTATTACGACTTTACGGTTACCTCTCCAGGAACTTATAGCTTTAAAGTTATAGATTACAATGGCTGTACCGATCAGGCTACCGTTACAGTGCAAACCTTACCTGCACCTACTGTTAGTGCCTCAGGTAAACTTATCAACTGTGGTGCTAATGGGCAGATCACCTTTACAGAACCCCAAAGTACAGTAAGCTATACCTATGAGTATAGCGCCGATGGGGTAACTTTCCAATCAGGACGTATACTTACAGTAGCTCCTGGTAAAACCTATACAGCTACTTTGCGCTACAAATATGGTAGCACTGCTTCTTGTACCATAGTAGCACAGATGATAACCATTGGAACCGCTAATAATGAACTCATCGCTTCAGCAGGAGTTGCCAAATTAGTAGGTTGTGGTACTGGTGCTAATGCCAATAAAGCTTTGGTACACTTCACCAATGTACAAGGAGGTGCTCTACCTTATGAATATAACTTCGGTGATGGCGTTTGGACTACCACCCGCGAACGATGGATGGCTCCTGGTAGTTACACACTCGCTGTGCGTGATGCTATCGGTTGTACACGTAGCAACTTGAAAGTAGAAGTTAAAGATAAACCAGCTACACCTTCTTTCCCTAACCCTACCGTTACTTATGATTGCCAAGGTCGCGGTACTATAGTAATTACTAATAACAAACCTAATTACACCTATAAATATAGTATAGACGGTGGTACTGAAACCACTACTAACCGTTTCACCAACTTAGCTCCAGGCGTACATACCGTTACCATCCGTTATGACGACCCTTCAGCTACCCGTCCAGGTCTCTTGCTTAAAGAAGATTTCGGTAAAGGTACTCCTTATACCACACCTCCTCCAGGAATGACTCCTGCTTACCAATTAGTAGATCCTCGCTATCAACGATTGGACTGGAATAAGTATTTTGTAGCAGGAAAACGTGACATCTATTCACACATCCAAACAGGCTGGTGGCAAAATGATGCTATTTTCCCTAACGACCATACTAATCGCCTTGATAATACTTCCCGCTATTTAGCAGTCGACTTTGGTCAGCTCATTGCTAATGGTGCGATCTTCTATGAAAAAGATGTAATAGATGTAATGCCAAACTTACCTATTGAGTTCGAAATGTTCGGTTTCAACTTAGTGCGTTCTTCCAATTGTACAAACCCAGTGATGATTATGGAAATCGTCGCTTTGGACGATGCTGGTAATGTAGTAAAAGTAGGAGGTCAAGACAAAGTATTAGGTCGTATCGAATCACAACAAATACCTACCAATAAAAATAATGCCGATGCTTGGTTCCGCTTCGCTTCCGATGGTACAGGCGTAAATACAGGAGTTACTCCAGCAGCACGTGTAAATCCAGGTACTTATAAACGTTTGAAAATACGTATTCGTACTAAGTGGAACACTTCATCTTGTAACGACTTCGCTTTTGATGATCTTACTGTATACCAAAACCCCGAATCTTGTGGCTTTACCCATACCCTCACAGTAAATATAGATAATGATAAAGCCTTTGGAGTAGATCCAACAACAGAAAAAGTTATACAACCTAAGTGTAATAATCAAAAAGGAGAATACCAGATAACACTTAAAAATGCCCCATCTACTTATTATGTAAGCAAAGACGGTGCAGCATTCCAAGCCTACACAGCAGGGTCTATTTTCAAATGGACAAATATTGATGCAGGTAATCATACTATAAAATTCCGTGCAGAGCTCAATAATACTAATTGTGAGGCTTCTAGAACATTTTCTATTACAGTTCCACCTAATTTGGTTACAATACTTCCTGACGATATAATTTTAGGATGTAATGGAGTAACCGAAGCAGTAGTTTCGTCAACAGGGGGTACAGGTACTTTGCAATATAAGTTGCAAGACTCTACCTCTCAAGTGTTGTACGACTACCAAACTTCACCTAAGTTTACGATTACCCAAACAGGAATATATATAGTATCAGTTCGTGATGCTAATGGTTGTCAAAACGGAGGTACTATCAACGTGATAAATGCCCCT
>NZ_JAEFDB010000031.1 GCF_016126015.1 Capnocytophaga periodontitidis | reverse complement strand
TGGAGTATTATAGTATGAAAAATGAAGCAAAACCTATAAGTTTCTTTTTAAAAATGTATAATTACAATTACTTTTTAGATAGGATTAATAGATGGTACTAATTTTTTTTTTCTACCTTTGCATCGTGATTTAAGTACATATGAAATATTGAAAAATAAGTCCTGAGCAGTTGAGCGTATCACCTATTTGTACAATGCCTTTGGCGAGCGTTCACATTGCTATTACGGTAATGCTGAAGTAGAAAAAGCCAAACGCTCAATGCTAAAACACTACAGCCACGACGGTAGTGTAGAGATAGTATGTAATAAAACCGATAACAGCACCAAGTTTGTGTTTTACTTAGGAGGTGATGCCTATAGTGCCCCTGCTATACTCATTTCGGACGGTGAGACACAAAAGCTCTATTACCTACACCGCGACTATCTCGGAAGTATTGTAATGCTCACCGATGAAGACGGCAATATAGCCGAGCGCAGACACTTTGACCCTTGGGGACAACTCATAAAAGTAGAAGACGGCGCAGGTAACACCTTAGACAAACTTACCCTATTAGACTGTGGTTTTACAGGACACGAGCACCTGCAAACGGTAGGACTTATCAATATGAATGCTCGTTTGTACGACCCTGCGCTACACCGCTTCTTACAACCCGATAACTACGTACAAGACCCTTTTAACACCCAAAACTTTAATAGGTATGGATATTGTTTGAATAACCCGCTGGTGTATGTGGATGAGAATGGGGAATTTTTATGGTGGGTAGTTGGAGCGGCAGCTTTGATAGGAGCTTATACTGGAGGAACAATAGCTAATAATGGGGAAGCTAATCCTATAAAATGGAATTATTCTGATAATTGGGGCTATATATTAGGAGGTGCAGCTATAGGTGCTTTAAGTGCTTATGTGGGAGGTTCTGTAGCTTCTGCTATAGGACTAGGGTCTTTATCTTCTAATGGTGCATTATTAGGTGCTTCAATAGGAGGAGCTGTAGGAGGTGGTATTTCAGGAGCTGGATTTTCAGCAATGGGAGGAAATAATGTCTTTAAAGGATTTTTAAATGGAATGATAAGTGGATTTGTTGGAGGAGCAATAGGATCTTATATTGGAGGGTTTGGAGGAGCCTTTGCTGGAGGTATGAGTGGTAGCTTTACAAACTCAATTCTATATGGAGAAAGTTTTGAAAATGCTTTTTACTCAGGAATTATAGGAGGGGTAATTTCTTATGGTTTATATAATCTCCAGATGAAAAATTCTTATAATCAATATAAAAAGGAAGGAGGAGAATGGAGTTATAAACAATATAGAAAAATCAGTACGGCTTCTCAACGATCTTTTGCAAGGGAAAAGGAATTTGGTGGTTGGATTACTAATGATGATGTTTTAATAGATCCTTCATCAGGAAGAGGAAAAGATTTTCATACTCCATCAACTAAGCCTAATAGTGCAATAGGAAGATTTCATACTCACCCTAATAGTGTAAAGGCAGATTACATAGAATCACATAGTCCAAGTGATATTGTAACAGCTGGTTTTGTACAAAAAGTAGATTCCTATGTGATAGGAAGAGAGAATATCTTTAGATATGACGTATGGAAATACCGTATTGGAGCATATGATTCTACTAATATGAGACTCCCTATGTTCAGATATCCATTTTATAATCCTTTTTGGTTATCAAGTAGTAAATGAAAAAAAATATGAGGATTTTATTTTTAATATTACTTTCTTTTTTCTATCTTTGTGTAGGTGCACAAAGTAAAGACACAATTTATACTCAAAATGCAGGAAAAATTGCTGTCTTAGGTAAGAACGTTGCTTATGTTTACAAAGAGGAACAGATCTCTGAATACAAAGTTAAAGAACTAAGACAGAGAGAAACATTTTTCTACCCTTTACGTTTCATATTGATAGCAACTAATTTCGAAAGGCGTAAAAAATATGATTATGTTTTTTATGTATACAATACACATCAAGTACGGGTACCAAATGATGAAAGAAAAAAAGAAATGTTAAGAATAATAAAATAATAAAATTTATTTTCTTTTGAATATAACGCCTTTGGCGAACGTTCACACTGCTATTACGGCAATGCTGAAGTAGAAAAAGCCAAACGCCCAATGCTTAAACACTACAGCCACGACGGTAGTGTAGAGATAGTATGTAACAAAACCGATAACAGCACCAAGTTTATACTTTACTTAGGCGGTGACGCCTATAGTGCCCCTGCGATACTTATTTCGGACGGTGAAACTTCAAAACTCTATTACCTACACCGCGACTATCTGGGAAGCATTGTAATGCTCACTGATGAGAACGGCAATATAGCCGAGCGCAGACACTTTGACCCTTGGGGACAACCCATAAAAGTAGAAGAC
>NZ_JAEFDB010000030.1 GCF_016126015.1 Capnocytophaga periodontitidis | reverse complement strand
ATTAACGTGAGTTCGATTTAAGCAGCAACGAGTCTTTTTAGATCAACAATGTCTTCTTGCAAATTAATAGAAGGCTTTTTATCAAAGAAAGAATAAGCTATAAGTACTGATAATAAGTCAGTTATAAAATTATCAAAAGAACGATGTCTTGTATGCTCTACTTGACAAATGTTTTTTAATTCGTCATTTACTGTTTCTATCAAAGCACGTTTTCTAAGTGCTATTTTGTCTTGTAAGAGCATCAAGCTATTTTTCATATTCTTTTTAATCTTAGTGATTAAATGTACCCCATCAATAAATAATTGTTCAAATAAATCTTTGCTGATATACCCCTTATCTCCAAAGAGTTTTCCAAAGATTCTCTTATGTAAATTCATATCAGACAGAGGTTTACGATCATCTATGTTGCCTGGTGTTATTATAAAATCAAGTATTTCACCTTTATCATCAATGATTAGATGTAACTTAAATCCATAGAACCAGCCTAAAGAACATTGTCCTTTTTGAGCAAATTCTTTGAATACTTTATGTTGTTTTTCACGTTTGATATGACAAACTCTTATGGGGGTAGAATCAATATACGAAATGCCAGTACATTTTCATAAACAAAACATTTTCAAGAATATAGCTAATTTTACAACTACTTTCTTTTGCAATTCAACGAATCGATTGTAGGATACAGTTTGTGGGAATTCACCTTTCATATGCTTCTTTATGTGATTGATATAGTAATGTTTTAAATCTCTATAATGACCTGAATGAAAGAGAATTAGAATAGTTATAACCTCACTATCAGATAAAGTTGATTTACGATTTCTCTGTTTTAAGTCAGTATTTTGCACAAGACTATGGTCAGAGACTATTTTTTCAAAATTCTTGTCAAATAAGTGTATCTTGCTAATCTTCTACTCATCACGAATTGCCTTATTTTACTTACACTTTCAAAAACATTTCTTATTTTTCTTCAAAATAATTTGTTTAATTGCATTATTTTTCGTTACTTTGGTCTCAATTAATAGTAATAACACAATTGCGTATGGAATTGAAAGACATGAAAATCAAAACCTTTAAGGAGTTTTTAGAAGACAAAACTAATCCTGTGGTTTATTGTCTGCTCAGTTCTAATGGTAAGGACTTTTTAGCCAGAGAAAGCTATAAGGTTGAGCTACATCAATACAACTGCCTGCACGATACTTTCACCATTGAAACTCCCGAAGACTCATTTGACAAGTTCCATGAGTACATTATGGAGCACTCTCGAGACCTGCTCGGTGAGCCTCTTACTATTAAGTTCTACCAATACGGCAAAGTAGTACAGCACTTTTCAGGGATTATCACCAGAATTTATTGCAAACGACAAACAGGCGGTGGTTATGGTACGCTCTACATTTCAGGCAATGCACCGAGTATTTTGTTAGACCAAGGAAAAGCTTGCCATTCTTATGAGAATAAGACTCTTAAAGAAATTATTACCTTAGTAAGTAAAGGTTATGATAATTCTGCTCAGGTTGATAGCTCAGCAGGGGTAAACACTACAAGAGTAGTGCCTTATACGGTGCAATACAACGAATCTGATTACGATTTTATATGCCGCTTAGCTAATTTGTATGGTGAATACTTTTATTATGATGGTAGTAAACTTATCTTTGGCAATAAACTTCAAGAGACGATTGACTTGGGGGAGAACTTAAATCTTATTGATGAGGACTTTACCTTAGAGATGAAGCCACAGGAGTTTGAATATATCGCTTACGATTTCCATAGGTCTGAAGTTTATAAGATGGAAGCGAAAGATGCCGCTTGTGAATACAAAAACAATCCTATACAGACGGATGCCAAAAATGCCTCAAAAAAACTCTTAAAAAAAACACCTCAAAAGTACCATTCAGCTACATCATTAGAACAATCGTACATAGATTTAGAAGAAGTAGTGCGTCAGGAAAGAGATTTAAGAGAGCTATCGCTTAAAGTAACAGGGCGCAGTCGTGACCCACGCCTAAGGATGAACACCTTTGCTTGTCTTACCGACATCAATGCCCGCGCAATGGAGACTTACCGTGTCATCAAAATATCACACTACCACAGCGGGATGAACTACGAAAATAGTTTTGAGGCTATCCCGATGATGCGCACGCCTGCGGATTACAATGCCGAGGCTTTCCCCAGAGCAGAGCAACAGCCTGCCATTGTTAAAGATAACAACGATCCTCAAGGAATGGGACGTGTACGGGTACAATTCTTTTGGCAGAAAGGCGAACAACTCAGCCCGTGGATCAGAATGATACAACCCTACGCAGGCAGCAGCAAAGGTTTTTACTTTATCCCAGAGGTAGGCGAAGAGGTAATGGTAGACTTTGAGAACGGCAATGCCGAACGACCTTTTGTGCTGGGGGCGCATTATAATGGCGCGGCAAAGAGTGGGTATAAACCAACGACCAAGGCTATACATACTGAGAGTGGTACAAAAATTGTACTTAACGATGAAGATGGAAGTATAAAAATTGAAGATGCAGTAGGCAACAGCCTCATTTTTGATGGCAATCAAAAGATAACTCTCAGTAGTTCTATTTTTGAAATCAATACCCAGCAGATGCTCATTAGAGCCACTGATAAACTGCACATTACCACAAATAACTATGTGCTGAACGTACTTAGTCAGTTGTATATATTTACCGCTTGGATGAAACAGAAGGTGAGTGGTTTTATGCAAGTATTTAGCAACACTGCCCTTATCAAGAGTACCAATACCCTTGATATTGAAGCTAAAGAAGCAAAACTCTCGGGCAAAGAGCGTGCGGTGCTCGACTCAAAGAAGGAGGTGGTGGTCAATAGCTTGGGGGTGGCACAGTTGCAAGGCAAACAAGGGAATGAGTACAGCAATAATGGGCAAGGGATAGCGCAAGCACCTTTAGAGGAAATAGGCTTAGCCGTAGTATATTTTAGACCTTTAGAAGACTGGAGAGGTGAATTTGGGTTTGATTGG
>NZ_JAEFDB010000003.1 GCF_016126015.1 Capnocytophaga periodontitidis | reverse complement strand
ATGAGAGATAAGTATTTTCCATTTAAAAATGAGTTAGCATATAAAGATATCATATCAAGTGGATAGTCAACAAAAGAAGATGAGCACGGCAAGAGGAGAGATTTAACAAAAGATGAAGCTTACTCTCAACTAAGAGGTGAGTACGAACATCATCCTATGCAAATTGATGGTATAGATGAAAATGAGTACTTTGCTCCTTACCTTACTCTTTTTTCAAAAACTTTTGTTGATACATTAGGGATAGCACCATTTGCACGTCCTAAATATGAAGCTACATTACAATTAATAGTGGGAATTGAAAGAGAGTTAGAAAGTTTTTATATTGAATGTACTAATCCTGAAAGAATTAATATAAGAACAGAGGGGCTAACAGATAAAAACACGACTTCACTCAAAAAAGGAGGAACAATTACGATAACTTGTAATCAAGATTTAGATAAAAATGAAGAAATATGTATTTATGCCTACCCTAAGGGAACTCATAATAGAGAAGAAGCTAAATTAGCAGGAAAGCTCATTATTCTAAAAAATGATCGTAGTACTCGAAAAGAGAAGAAAATTGTATTAGTAAAAATAGAGACAGATATTGATAAAAATGGGAAAAATGAAAGAGAGGATTTCTCTCTGGAGGAAAAAACAATGCTTTATAATGCTCTACATCAAGCATTAATTATACCCATAGTAGAATATACTACACTTAATTTATCATCTAATTCTGAATTTCAGATAGGTGGTGATTTCATTGCAGATGGAAAAATACAAATGACTAGTCCTACAATAAGAGAGAGAGTTTATAATCGGTTACAAGAACTGTTTTTTCAACAGAATGCGAGATATAGAGATAATTACTTTACTATATTTAAGTTTGGTGTAGAGTCAAATAAAGATGGATTATTAGGAGAAACACAAGATATAAAAACTGAAAATGTTATTATATTTACTTTACCTCGTGGAAATGAAGATTACACTTTAGCCCACGAAACCTTACACGGACTAGGACTTTATCACACACACAGAGAAGTTAAGTTTGTGAAAATAGATGGGTATGAGACAAAACTAATGATGCATGATGAAGTTATTATACCATATGATCGTAGTAATAAAAAATATATCTATTTCTATGGTTCTACAACCAATATAATGAGTTATGGCACACTTAATAAATTTACTACTTGGCATTGGCAATGGCTGATTATAAATCCAAATCTACGAACGTTTAATCTTTAATTTACAAATAAATGAATAAGATAGTATTAATCATAATGTTATTTATTTCAAACCATCTAATAAGTCAAATAACCATGAAAGAATTTGTACAAAAAACAGAATACAAAGATTGGGAGACAGAACCAAGTTATTCCAATACAGAAGAAGATTGGTACTTTAAAAAAGATAATAAAAGAGTACGCATTTCAAAATTTAGTGATACTTTTCAAATAGAGGAGACAAATACGCTAACTCCTTGGGAATGTTTTTGGTCTTATAGTAGAAAAACAGAAATTTTAGTACTAAAAGGGCAAAGCTTTTATAATATCCCAACTGGGAAATGGGTGTATTATGATGAAATGGGAAGAATAAAGAAAGAAATTGATTATGATAAATCATATAAATTTTCAATAAAAGAACTTATTGAAAAAATAAAAAAAGAATATGACATTGATATAGAAGGAGAAATTAATAGCCCTATTGTAGGTTTAGAAACTGACAATGAGGGGAATAAATATTTTTCTATTTCTTTTGACCCTAAAGGATTAGTAAACATATATGGAGAAAGAACCTATATACTTGTAGATGTCAATACAGGAAAAACTCTTTTCAAAACGAGCTATTTCAAAAGAAATGATGGAGAAAAACCTCCCTTTTATCGTTATTTAGAGATGAAAAAAGGTAACACAACCTCCCTCTTCATAGAAGAAACCACTCAGCCTAAAGAGTTAGGTGTACCCTATAAACAAGGCGGCTATTACCCTGCTGGCACTTACCGCCTTTATAACGATAGGGCTTTCACTAAAAAAGAGTGGGAACTATATGTAAAAACACGCCCTTGGTGGGAAAGGTTATTTCTAAGTTAATTTAAAACTTAATCATTATGCCACAAATCATCACTGATACTGCAGAACTCAGTTGCAATCAAGGTACAGCAACGAGTAAACTCACTGTTACAAGTCAAGATTTTGTAACTATTGAGGGTAAAGCTATGGCTACAGAGGAGGACAAGCAAGCGAATTCCAATATACAGCCTTTTAAGCAATGCAAACTAAAACCTTCTTCTGGTGGTTATTTACCTTGTGTGCCTGCTCCTATTCAATGGGAAGATGCAGCAGAGAAAGACACTATCAACGGGCAAAAAATACTTACAGAAAACTCCTATTGTATGTGCTCAGTAGGTGGTAAAATCACCATAAAAGACAAAGGGCACAACGAAAATCACAATGCAGAATGACCTAATCGCTACAACTTCAGAGTGCGGTGTTTTGCGCTCCCTTTCACACAAGTAGTTTTGAGCAGCCTAAAAGGTTTTCAGCTGCTCAAAACACAACTTGCTACCATAATGATTAGATGTAACTTAAATCCATAGAACCAGCCTAAAGAACATTGTTCTTTTTGGGCAAATCCTTTGAATACTTTATGTTGTTTTTCACGTTTGATATGACAAAATCTTATGGGGGTAGAATCAATATACGAAATGACAGTACATTTTCCTAAACAAAACATTTTCAAGAATATAGCTAATTTTACAACTACTTTCTTTTGCAATTCAACGAATCGATTGTAGGATACAGTTTGTGGGAATTCACTTTTCATATGCTTCTTTATGTGATTGATATAGTAATGTTTTAAATCTCTATAATGACCTGAATGAAAGAGAATTAGAATAGTCATAACCTCACTATCAGATAAAGTTGATTTACGATTTCTCTGTTTTAAGTCAGTATTTTGCACAAGGCTATGGTCAGAGACTATTTTTTCAAAATTCTTGTCAAATTCGTCTATTATAAAGAAAATTTCCGTAACTTTGTGTCTATGATAACATAGGGATAGTCTTTTAGTTAAACTTTTGATTTTCAAACTACAAAGTTACTAAAACTATCCCTTTTTTGCAAATAAAAAATAACTTTTCTTACGTCGAACTCACATTAATTAGTTTTTCAACAAAAATTCTTGTACGTATTCGCGTTTGCGGTCGGATACGGGGAGCGTATGACCGGTAGTAAGTTCTAAGAGTCCATCTTTGTAGTACTTCTTTATATAGGTGCTATTCACTAAATACGACTGGTGGCAACGCACAAATTGAGTTTCGGGCAACAGCGATTCGTATTCTTTTAGCACTTTACTCACTACTATTTGCTGTTTATCGGCAAGGTAGAAGGTAGTATAACCTTTATCACTTTGGCAATACACAATATCTTGTACGGGCACTATTTGTATGCAATCAGCTGTTTTGAGTGCGAGTTTGGTCACTTCTTTCTTTTCGGTGTAATACTGCATTGCCAATTGCATTTGATGTTGATTGAACTTATATTGCTCTTGTTTTTGGTAACAGCGCAATAGGGTATCGTTTAAAGTAGTTTTGTCTATGGGTTTTAGCAGATAGGCAAAAGCGCCTAAATTTAGGGCTTCCATAGCAAACTGATTGAAGGCGGTGATAAAGATAATCTGCAAACTATCAGTTTTTATCCGTGAAAAAAGTGTAAAACTATTGCCATCGGCAAGCTGAATATCCGAAAGGATGAGCTCGGGTTGCAAAACAGGAATCTCTTTTTCAGCTTTAACAATTTCGGAAGCATAGCCTACAATTTGCACAAACGGAAGTGCCTCAACTAAGGAGATGAGGTACTTTAAAATATTAGTTTCGTCTTCTAAAATATAAACTTTCATATCAGTTAAGAGGGTATTACTGGGATTACAATTATTACTCGGTATCCCATTTCGGGAGGGGACAAGGGAGCAGCATCAAAATAAGCATTGCCTTTTTGTTGGGTGTTAAACAAAAGGTCTAAACGCTCTTGGGTAATCAGTTTAGAAAGCGATTTTTTATGAGGGTTAGATACCCCTTTGCCATTGCCATTATCAATAAGGATAAGATGCAGTTTGTTATCTTTTTCTTCTATAGTGAGTGTGAGTATTCCTTGGTAGTTGATATTTTTAAAGCCGTGTTCAATAGCATTTTCTACAAAAGGCTGAATGAGCATAGGAGGGAGCAAGTAGGCTTCGGTATCCAAATCGGTTTCCACGTGAAAAGTAAAACGGTTCTCATATCGCATTTGCTGAAGTTTTACATAAATTTCAATGGCTTCTATTTCCTCTTGTAAGGTGATAGTCTCTTCGCGGTTTAACTCCAATTGTTTTCTAATAAATTGAGAGAAAGCTACGAGATAACTATTGGCGCGTTCAGTTTGCTGGTCGCCGATAAGTCCTTGCAGGTTAGCGATTGCGTTGTATATAAAATGCGGATTTAGTTGTAATTGTCGGGTTTGTTGCTCCAAGAGCAATTGTTTGTTTTCAGCTTGGAGTTGTTTGTTTTTAGCTTTCAACAGCCTACGGTTGTAAAATAGGTAGAACAACACTAAAATTATCCCCAGAAAGAATACAATAGCTATAATAAGGAACTTCTGTTGAGAAATTCTCTTTTCACTCAGCTCATTATCCATTTTCAGTGCTTTGATTTGCAGGTCTTTTTTCTCGGTTTGGAACTGAGTGAGCAATTCGTTGTTTTTATCGGCTTGTATGGATTTTTCGCGAGCTGCAAATAGGGTGAGTACAGTATCGAGTGCGTAGTAAGCATTGCGGTAATCACCTTTCTTTCTGTATGCCTCGTTGAGAGCGCGGTAGTAATTGAAACTGTTTGCGGGGTCGGCACCGATAGCGCGATTCATTGCAATTGCCTCGCGCGAGTAGTAGATAGCCGAATCGTACTGTTTGTTTTGCAGAAAGGTACGCGACATATTGAGAAGCAACTGAGGGGAAAGGTTATGGCGTTTTTTTGCCACTTGAAAACTCTGTTGCATTATCGCCAGCGACTGTGCGTTTTTGCCTGTGAGTTTGTAGTATTCGGCTTCAAACTGACGCAAGCGATTGAGGGCTTCGGGCTCGTTCATTTTTTTGGCTAAAGGAGCTGCTAATGCGTAGTATTTTTCAAAATCATTGATGTTTTTCTCGCTGAGGGCAATCATACAACAGATATCGTAATACCGTTGTCGCACGCGGGGGTGCTGCTTGTAAGGGTGGTGGTCTATATACTGTTGTACGTATTTTTTGCTTTCGGTATAGTTACCAAAACTCAGTGCATTTAGGTAAGCATACTTAGCTAACTCGTCGTATAATCTGTATACATTCCTGCAATGATGTTGTTCTGCTATTTGAGTTTGTTGCAAGAGTGCTTTTACTGTTTGGTGAGGCGCTAACGATTTGTACTCGTTTTTTGCCTGCAAGCTTTCCACAAAGTGCAAAACTGCCAATTCGTATTGATTATCTTTCAGTTGTACTGCATTTAAAGCATAAGCAATACTATCTTTTTTCTTTTCGGCTTTTAGCAAGCGTTCTTTGGTAAGCCAATAAGCAGGAGAGTTACCCCGCTGCTGAGATGAAAATGTTTCAGCTATAAATTGTTTGATTGTAGTGGGTTGTTGGTTTTCTTTCACCGTATCAAGCGACATTATAAAGCGCACTGTTTCAGCATCTGCTTTTTGGGCTAAAGCAGTGCTAAAACAAAAGAAGAAAAGAGCGATAAGCAGTATGCGCATAAAGTTGTTATTTTCAATCAGAAAGCAAAAGTAGTAATAATTTGCCAATTTACCAATTTGCTAATTTGCTAATTAGATTGGTATAATTCTTGCATCGTAGAGACAACTTCCTCTTATAAATGCTTGTAAAACCTACCACAAACCAGCTTACAACGTTAAATAATTGTTAAAATTGTGTGTAAATATACACAATATGAGAAAAATGTACTACTTTTGCGCCCAGCAATGATTTCTTAGTATTATTTAAAAAAACACCCTTAACAACACTATGAACAAAAAGTACTTTTTTTTATTTCTTATCTTTGTTTTGAGTACATTTTTGTACTTTGCTAAAGCACAAACATACCTAAGTAAAGAACGCCAATTAGCTTTAAAGAAAGCAGAACTAAACATCAAGGATTTATACAGCGAGCTCAACGCTGCCCAATATGATCTCAGTTTTGAAGCTTTTCGCTATGCTTATATAGGCTATCAATCACTTAAAAAACAACACCGCTTAAACGATAAAGAACTCTTCTCGATTATTGATTTCACTAAAGATTGTAATTCTAAACGCTTTTATACTATCGATTTAGAAAAAATGAAAATTGTGTACTACACTTATGTAGCACACGGCAAAAAAAGCGGAGAACGCTTGGCTACTTCTTTTTCTGATGTAGAGGAATCTAACAAAAGTAGCATTGGTTTTTATATCACTGGAGAAACTTATGAAGGTAGCAACGGTTATAGCCTAATGCTCTACGGTGATGAAAAAGGTTACAACAGCAATTTAGCAAAACGCGCTGTAGTAATTCACACTGCCGATTATGCTAACGAAAGCTATATCGCTCGCAACGGACGTATGGGTAGAAGTTTGGGTTGCCCTGTGTTGCCTCCTAACATCTACAAGCAAGTAATTAACACCATTAAAGATAAAACAATGATTTTTGCTTACTACAACGACGCTAAATACTTAAAAACTTCTAAATACTTAAATGTTTTAAAACTTATAGAAGACGACTCAGTGTTCTAAAAATTTAAAGATGAATTTTGAAAAAACATTTGAACCTAAAAAGAGAGGCTACCTAAATATAGGTAGCCTCTCTTGTTTATAATTCGCTATTATGTATATTTTCAATATTATATTAAGCACTCACTTCTAATTGGAAGACTTCTTGTAACCAAGTGATACTTTCGTCGATAGACGATGTGTCCTTTAGGTGATTTACAAACTGAGTGGTAATTTTTTGAATAATGCGATTGCTAATGAGTTCAGCTTGTTCCTCGTTGAAATCGCTAATCTTCTTGCGATGAAAGTCCATTTCAGCATTTTTAAGACTTTCGAGTTTGGTTTTCAACGCTTTGATAGTAGGTGCAAATTTGCGATTGTCTACCCATTGAAAAAACTCTCCTTTTACCTCTTCTATAATTGCCAAAGCTTGTGGAATAGCTTCTTTACGGCGTTCTAAGGCTTCATCTTTGCGTTTAGAAAGTTCATCCATATGCAAAAGGGTTACATTAGGAAGTTGCGCAACCTCTTCCGCTACATTTTTAGGAATAGAAAGGTCTAAAATGAGGATAGGTTTATTGGGGTTGATAAATTTTTTGTGTACAGTAGGGGTAGCTGCTCCTGTAGCAACTACAAGTACATCAGCTTTGCTAATTTCGGTTTGCAAATCGGCAAAATCTCTCACTACTACATTAAATTTTCCTGCTACCTGCTCAGCTTTTTCACGTGTGCGGTTGATAAGGGTAATATGCTTGTTTTGAGTATGTTTAATAAGATTTTCGCAAGTGTTTCGCCCTATCTTACCTACTCCAAAGAGGAGAATATTTTTTTGTGATACCTCAGGCACATTTTGCATAATGTACTGTACCGCTGTGAACGACACTGAAGCTGCCCCCGAAGATAAGGCTGTTTCATTTTTAATGCGTTTGCTGGCATTGATCACACAGTTCATCAACCGCTCTAAGAAAGCATTTGCCAATCCTTTGTCTCGTGAGAGCGCAAAGGCTTGTTTCATCTGCCCTATAATTTCAAAATCACCTAATATTTGGCTATCTAAACCTGTACCCACTCTAAAAAGGTGTTCTACTGCTTCTTTGTTTTTGTTTACATAGCCTACTTTTTGGAAATCGTCTACCGAGCCTTTGGCATATTTACATAATAATTGAATGAGTTGAAAGGGGTGTTCGGCATATCCATAGAGTTCTGTGCGGTTACAAGTAGAAATAAGTAAAAACTCCTCAAAGCCTTCTTCTTTAGCTTGAGTGAGTAATTGGTCTTTATTTTCAGGGGTAAGACTAAACATCCCACGTATAGTTGCATCTGCTTTTTGATAACTAAGCCCAATGCAGTAGAAAGATTTGTTCTTAGATATAGAATGTTGTGTCATAGCTTGTTAGTGATTGATACTACTGATAGTTGTGTTTTGCAGGGGCAAAAATAAGAAGTTCGCTGTAAATAACACAAGATACAGCGAACTTTTATCATTAAAATACCTAAATATATAAGCAGTCTAAATAATTAGCTAATTTGCCAATTTGCTAATTTCGGTAAAGAGGTAGTGTAGAGCATCGCAACAATCCTTCTTGTTTGGCAATTTCGGCATAAGGGATTTCTTCAACAGTGAAGCCTTGTGAGCGCAACCATTGGTTTAGGCGGGTGAAATTCTTTTCGGAAACTACCACTTCTGGACTGATAGAGAATATATTACTGCACATATTGTACATTTCTTCGCGCTCTATATGGAAGAGGTTTTCCTTGCCAAAGAGGTCTACTAAATACTGATAATCAGCCTCACTTCGGAAGCCTCCTTTGTAAATAATCCCTTTGTTCTTACCTACGGGTTGGAAGCAGCAATCAAGGTGAAGAGCATTATCGCGTGCTTCAGTTTTTGATTTCAGCAAATCGAACTCTTTTACTTTTTTATGAGGGAAGAGCTGTTGAATAAAGGCTACACCAGCCATATTGGTACGAGCAGTTACTTGTTCTTTATAGTCAGCGCCTTTATAAGTACCAATGAAAATATGGTCGTTCCAAGGCATTACATCGCCCCCTTCAATATGTACATCGGCGGGAGGTGTAATCACTTTTTCAGGAGGCATTTGAGCGACAATGTACTCAATCGCCTGAAATTCATCTTGCCTATCAGGCAAAATATTCGCTTTGATAAAAGTATCTTCAATCACAAAACCAATATCTCGGGTAAATATTTGGTTGCAATCGGTGATAATTTTGGGACGATATACTTTTACATTGTATTTTTCAAGTACTGCACTGAAAGCGTCCATTTCAGCTACCATATCCTTTTCTATAGGGTAAGTACCTGCTTTGATGTGCTCTGCCGACTTAGGGTCGTAGGCTTCTTCGAGTTTAGGAGTAGGTCCATTGCTGGTAGCCGTGCCTAAAATTACGGCTTCTAACCTATTGGTTTCGTTGGTGATGTGTAATTTTATCATACTGATATTGTCTTGTTTTGGGCAAAGATACAAATAATTTATCAATTTGCAAATTTCGTAATTTACTAATTTGCAAATTCACTAATTTAATTAGACACAATATAAATTAAAGTCATTTCTTTTACTTTTCTTTGGGAATTTCAATCACTTAGCGTATTTTTGTCGCATATTTTACTAATTAAATTACTCACGCATGGAAACAGAAATTTTAGCACGGGTGCAGTTTGCACTCACAATTGCGTTCCATTACATCTATCCGCCTTTAAGTATAGGGCTTGGACTGCTAATGGTTGTCTTTAAAGGCATCTACTTGCGCACTGGTAAAAAAGAATACGACAGGCTCGCCCGCTTCTGGACGCGCATCTTCTCACTTACCTTTGGCTTAGGAGTCGCTACAGGAATTGTGATGGAATTTGAATTTGGCACTAACTGGGCTACCTATTCGCGCTATGTAGGTGATATTTTTGGTAGTGCCTTGGCTGCTGAAGGTGTTTTTGCCTTCGCCCTTGAAAGTACCTGTCTTGGTATTGTACTTTTCGGCTGGAACAAAGTGAAACCTAAATGGCATTTCTTGGCTACCCTTGGGGTGTTCTTAGGCTCTATGTGTTCTGCTATTTGGATTGTGATTGCCAACAGCTGGCAACAAACCCCCGCAGGTTATGTAATTGCAGGTGAAGGTTTGCAAGCTAAAGCTGTCATTACCGATTTTTGGGCGATGGTGTTCAACCCCTCAAGCGTAGACCGTATATGGCACGTGTGGCAAGGAGCTTTCTTGGCTGGTATCTTCTTGGTATTGAGCGTTCACGCTTGGTATTTACTCAAAGGTCGCCACGTTGAAATCTCTAAAAAAGCCTTTAAAGTAACCCTTATCATTGCTACTGTTGTGTGCTTGTTGCAATTGGTTTCAGGACACAGCTCAGCTGATGGTGTAGCTAAAAACCAGCCCGAGAAATTAGCCGCTATGGAAGGGCACTTCAAAACAGGGCCTGGTGATGCTTACATTATTGGTTGGGTAGATAAGAAAAATGAAGAAACTCACGGGTTGAGTATTCCTAAAGGGCTTTCGTATATGGTGCATTTTGACGGCGATGCTCCTGTAACAGGTCTTGACCAATATCCTGTGGAAGACCGCCCTGGGCAGGTGAACGCTGTATTCCAATTCTATCATATAATGGTAGCTATTGGTATGTTCCTCATCGCACTCACCCTCTATGCTTCTTTCCTATTATGGAGAGGCAAATTGTATAACAAACGCTGGCTTTTACATATTTTTGTATGGAGTGTATTGTTGCCACAAATAGGCAATCAAGTAGGTTGGTTTGCAGCCGAAATGGGTCGCCAGCCTTGGATAGTGTACAAACTCTTGCGCACCAGCGATGCGTTATCTAAATCGGTGTCGGCGAACCAAATACTCTTCGCAATTATCTTATTTACCGTTATTTATATCATCCTCTTCGCTCTATTCATCTACTTGATGAACAAGAAAATTGTTCACGGTATTGATGAACACGAAACTCAAGAACAATTACAAACAGCATAACATTATACAGATATGGAAACATTTTTAGGAATCGACTACCCTACGTGGTGGTTCATCATTATAGGATTTTTGATTACAGGCTATGCTATTTTAGACGGCTTCGACTTCGGCGCTGGAGCGTGGCATTTGTGTTTCGACAAGAAAAAAGAACGCCGCGTAGCTCTGAATGCCATAGGTCCTGTATGGGACGGTAATGAGGCGTGGTTAGTAATTGGAGGAGCTGGTATTTTCGCTGGTTTCCCACTAATGTATGCCGAATTGTTTTCGGCTATGAATACGCCTTTTATGCTATTTCTCACTTTTATTATCTTTAGAGCAGTAGCCATTGAAGTACGTGGCAAAGAGGACAGCGACCGTTGGCGCAATACTTGGGATACTGTGTATAGCGTGTGCAGCATTGTATTACCCGTACTCTTAGGCGTGGTGATTGCCAACGTATTACAAGGATTACCGTTAAACGAGAACTTTCAGTACACCGGAGGAGCGCTCTTTACTTTCCTTACTCCTTATGCACTGCTTGTAGGTGTAATGACTTTGTTGCTCTTTATGGTACACGGAGGTTTGTATTTACTCATCAAAACTCACGGTGATATGCACCACCGCATCGAGAAACGCATCAATTATGCTTATCTCGCTTTTGTGGTAGTGTTCACAGCTGTAGCGATTTACAGTATGCTCACACCGCATTTAGCTGAGAACATCGCCAATAGTACCGCGCTAAAGGTATTCCCTACCCTATTGCTCCTCAGCATCTTGAGCATAGCATTCTTTATGAAGAAAAAGGACTATAAAAAGGCTTTTGTAGGCACAATACTCACCATCGCTTTCTTTATGGTAGTAGCCGCACTCAACTTGCACCCTACTTTCTTGAGAACTACTTTAGAAACAGGCAATAGTATCACGGTTTACAACGCTGCTGCTTCTCAAAAATCATTAGAGATTATGCTCACTATCACAGCGATAGGCGCACCTCTATTGCTTATCTACACTTATTTTGCTTACAAAGTATTCTGGGGCAAAGTAGAGATTGACGAAAATAGTTATTAATTAACAATTGATAAAACAATCAACAAAAGCCAAATAGCAAAAAGGCTATTTGGCTTTTACTTTGATTGGCACGAAAATTGCTTGTAATCTTGAACTAAAATCATTAAAAACACTGAAAATGAAAAGAATACTATTGGTTATTATCGCTCTGTGCAGCGTAACCATACAAGCCCAACAGGTTGATAAAGCTAAAAAACTATTAGATGAAGTATATGCTAAAATGGTGGCTTACAACAATATCTATATAGATTTTAAATACAACCTCGATAATATTGCTGAAAATATCAATCAGGAAACTAAAGGTAATGTAACTATTGCCAAAGATAAGTATGTATTAAACTATTTAGGAGCTACTAAAATGTACGACGGCAGTAAAACTTATACTATTGTTCCTGAAAACGAAGAAATTACCATAGAAAAAAAAGCCTCCGACGACAGTACCATTACCCCTTCTAAAATGCTTACCTTCTACAAAAAAGGCTATAAGTACAAATGGGATATACAACAAAATGTACGTGGTCGCAAAATTCAATACGTAGAATTGAAACCTCAAAAAGCTAATAGCGAGGTAAAACAAATCCTATTAGGTATTGATATTCAAACCAAACACATCTACAACCTTATTGAAATAGGCAAAAACGGCACAAGAACAACTATTACAGTAAATACTTTCAAAACCAATCAGCCGTTATCAGCTAATATTTTCAAGTTTGACCGCGAAAAATATAAAAAAGACGGTTACACTATCACCGAAATGTAGTTAGTCGTTAGTTCGTTAGTCGTCAGCTTTAGTTGTATGAAAATCATAGATCGCTATATCATTACTCAGTTCCTCAAAAATTTCCTCGGGGCACTCTCTATCCTCATTCTCATCTTTGTATTCCACACTATTTTTACATACATCGATGAGCTGGCAGGACGTGGATTGGAACTTTGGATTATCTTTAAATTCCTCTTCTATTTCATCCCACAACTCATCCCTATCATTATGCCGCTGGCAGTAGTAATTGCTTCAATTATGACCTTTGGTTCTTTTGCCGAAAGTTATGAGTTCGCTGCGATGAAAGCCTCAGGTATTTCACTGATGCGTGTAATGCGACCACTGATTATCTTAATGGCATTGTTGTGTATAGGCACTTTCTTCTTGGCTAACAATGTGATTCCGGTAGCCTATCGCGAGGTGTATACCCTCAGGTCGAACATCGCTAAAGTAAAACCTGCAATGGCTATAGCCGAAGGGGTATTCTCTAATATAGGAGAAGATATCAGTATTAAAGTAGGTAAAAAAAGTGGTGATAACGACCAATTTTTAGAGAGTGTGCTCATTCACAAAAAAACACCCGATAGAGTGAACCGCACGGTTATCAATGCTAAACGCGGTGAATTGAAAAGTGCTAAATCTAATCCTAACTTCCTACAACTCATCTTAGAAGACGGTACTTATTACGAAGATATCAAAACCAATACCTACGAAACACAACAAAAAATGCCTTTTGCCAAAGTGCATTTCAAAAAATACGTAATCAATCTCGACCTTTCTCACCTAAACAATGTAGATTTTAACGAAAAAACCGATGCTACTACCTATAAAATGATGAATGTAGGCCAGTTGAATTACGCAATCGACTCCCTTCAATCTGATTTCAAACAAAACATCACCGATTACGGAAATAATATGTTTCGCCGTACGGGCTTTAGCACTGCCCCTCCTCCCCCACCGATACCTACTGATAGTTTGCCACAAAAGAAAAAAGCAGCAGCACCTATAGAGGTAAAATCGGTGGCGCAATTGCTAAAAATGCTCAACAACGGTGAGCAACAACGAGTGCTTGAGATGGCAATGAACAACAACCAAGCACAGTTAGACAATGTTGAGTTTCGCCAGAGCGACCTTGAATATCGCTACAAACTGATGAACTTGCACATAATGAACCTCAGTGATAAGTTTGCGCTCACCATAGCTTGCTTTGTACTCTTTTTTGTAGCAGCTCCCTTAGGCGCTTTTATCCGTAAAGGCGGTATAGGTTTACCCTTAGTTTTTGCGATGATATTGTTCTTATCCTATTATTTTATAGGAATGTTTATGAAGAACATCGCCGAGAACAACACTATCAATCCTGCTTTAGCCCCGTGGATTCCCGCTTTGATATTAATGCCTTTGGGCGTATATCTCACCGGAAGAGTCGCTACCGACAAAGAAGTATTCCACTTTCCTCTCACTCACAAGCTGATTGTATGGACGAAGGATAAAATTAAAAAAGTGAAAGGTAATAAGGAGAAAGTAATTAAATCTCCCCAACCTACTAAACTGAATAATGAATAAAACGATTGTAAAAGAATAACAAAAAAAGACTTTGTAGCATCAAAAATTCTACAAAGTCTTTTTTATAACCTATTATTCACTTTTTACTCTTCACTAAAAGAAAATCCATTGAGCAAATCGGCGGTTTTCATACGCTTTTTGGCGGGAAGCTGCAATTCTAAAAGCTGGATAAACCCATCTTTCACCGCTACGCGCAATTGTTTCTTCTCTGCTAAAAGTTTCCCGATGGGTTCATTATGAGTTGCAGGCTCAAACACAGCATCATACACCTTGGTAGCAAGCATTTCCCCTTTGTGAGGAAACTCCGCCCAAGCAGTAGGATACGGACTCATTCCTCTAATGAGGCGCTCGATAGTCATCCCGTCCTCTTCCCAATTGATTTTACAGGTCTCTTTATATATTTTAGGTGCTTCGGCAAAAGTAATCTCCTTGTTTTGCGGCTGAGTGGTACAAGTACCTGCAGCGATACTATCTACTGTTTTGAGTACCAAATCAGCTCCTTGTAACATTAGTTTATCGTGGAGTGTACCTGCTGTTTCGTGAGCATCGATAGGGGTAACAGCTTGAGCGATAATTGCACCTGTATCAATCTTTTCATCTATAAAAAATGTCGTCACTCCCGTTTGTTTTTCACCATTGATAATCGCCCAGTTGATAGGAGCAGCCCCGCGATAATTAGGCAAGAGCGAAGCGTGAAGGTTGAAAGTACCGTATTTAGGCAATCGCCACACCACTTCAGGCAACATACGGAAAGCTACAACTATTTGTAAATCAGGTTGAAGGGATTTAAGTTCAGCGAGGAAATCCTCATCTTTGAGTTTCAAAGGTTGAAGTACAGGTATGCCTTTGCTTTCGGCATAAACTTTCACGGGCGACTGATGCAATTTTTGTCCGCGACCAGAAGGTTTATCAGCAACAGTTACCACGCCTACTACGTTATAATTATTTTCTACTAAGGCTTTTAGGGACGCTAAAGCAAAATCGGGCGTTCCCATAAATACAATTCTCATACAATTGACAATTAATAATTAACAATCTTGTCCAACTAAAAGTGTTGTTAAACTTTGGCAAAGGTAAAGTATATCTACAAAAGCAGCAAATATTTTTCATTTTATTTTGCCACGTAAAAAATAATTCGTACTTTTGCCGCCGATTTAAACAATAATTAAAAACGTTAAAGCTATGTATGCAATTGTAGAGATAGCAGGGCAACAATTTAAAGTAAGCAAAGACCAAAAAGTTTACGTGCACCGTTTGCCTAATGCAGAAGATGAAAAAGTAACTTTTTCTAACGTACTTCTCATTGATAACAACGGAGCTGTAACTGTAGGCGCCCCAGCTATAAACGGAGCTTCAGTAGAAGCTAAAGTTTTAAAACATTTGAAAGGAGACAAAGTGCTCGTATTCAAAAAGAAAAGACGTAAAGGTTACAAAGTGAAGAACGGACACCGTCAGTATCTCACCCAAATTGTAATCGAGAACATTGTTGTAAAATAATTGTTAAACTTAAAAATTAAAGAAAATGGCTCACAAGAAAGGTGTCGGTAGTTCAAAGAACGGTAGAGAATCACACTCTAAACGCTTAGGCGTTAAAATTTTCGGTGGACAAGTTGCCATCGCTGGAAACATTATCGTTAGACAACGTGGAACTCAACACAATGCTGGCGAGAACGTGTACATTGGTAAAGACCATACTTTGCACGCTAAAATAGATGGTATCGTAAAATTCGAGAAAAAGAAAAACGATAAATCTTATGTTTCTGTTATTCCATTAGAAGCATAATTGTAAAGTTTTAAATTAATTAAAAAATAAGAGTTATTCATTTTATGAGTAACTCTTCTTTTTTTGTCTAAAAGATAAGAAGTTTGGCAAAGTTTTTGAGGCAAAACGAGTCAAAAAAATCAATTATAGCAATATGAAATATCTTGTGCAACTTTGCCGTATATTAGTAGGTGTTACTTTCATCATCAGTGGGATGATAAAACTTAACGACCCTATGGGATTTTCGTTTAAATTAGAAGATTATTTCGCTCCTGGTGTACTCAATTTGTCTTTCCTCGTGCCTTATGCTTTAGCATTTGCTATCTTTGTATGCATTTTTGAGGTTGTATTGGGTGTAACTCTATTAGTAGGCTACAAAAAGAAACTCACACTGTGGCTTTTGCTCGCTATGTTAGTATTCTTCGGCTTCCTTACCTTCTATTCGGCGTATTTTAACAAGGTAACCGATTGCGGTTGTTTTGGCGATGCTATTAAATTCACTCCTTGGCAATCGTTTACTAAAGATTTAGTGCTTTTAGCACTCACTTTGGTTGTTTTCTTCGGTCAGAAATATATTCATCCGCTTACTAAAGGCAAATTGCCTTTGGTAGTAACTTGCTTATCAGTGCTTTTTTGCATCATCTTCGTTTATTATGTGTACAACCATTTGCCTGTGAAGGACTTCCGCGTGTACAAAATAGGTACTAACATCCCTAAAGGTATGGAATTACCTCCTAATGCTGTTACTTACTATTGGACTTTTAAAATAGATGGGCAAAACAAAGTGATTGAAACTAAAGACCCTTCCTTCCCTAAAATAGCGGGTGAGTACGTGAGTCTTACTTCTAAAACCGAAATGCCTCCTATCCACGACTTCTACATTCAGGATAAGGATAGAACCACCGATTATTTAGAGGAATTCATCAACAAAGACAAACTTTTGATGGTGATTTCCTATCGTCTTGACCGCGCTAACCAAGAGGCATTTAAAGCTATTAAAACCGTTACCGATAAAGCAATGAAAAACGGTTATACAGTAATAGGTCTCACTTCACAAATGGAAAAAGCGCCTTATATCGTAAAGAAATACGAACTCAACTTCAACTTCTACTACAACGATGCTACCACGCTAAAAACGATGATTCGCTCTAACCCAGGGCTTATTACCCTCTCCAAAGGAACCATCATCGATAAAAAACACTACAACGACAGTGAAAAATTATCAATTGATAATTAACAATTAACAGGTGTGGCGTGAAACAAATATAGCTTTTCAGCATTATCTGCGACTGCAACGAGGCTTGTCGCAGAATACAGCTGTGTCGTACGGTTTGGATATCGAAAAACTCATCTGCTATTTAGAAAAATACAACATCACCGAAACTCCTAGCAACATCGAGGAAGACACTTTGCGGCAATTTGTATACGAAGTAGCTAAAGACTTGAATGCACGTTCGCAAGCGCGACTCATTTCGGCATTGAAGAGTTTTTTCAAATTTATGATGTACGAAAAAGGGCGTGAAGACTTCCCGATGAGTCTCATTGAAAGCCCCAAAATAGGCGTAAAACTCCCCGATACACTTTCACTACAAGAGATAGACGCGATGCTCGCTTCTATAGATTTAAGCACCGATGAAGGTCATCGCAACAAGGCGATGATAGAGATGCTCTACGCTTGCGGGTTACGCGTATCGGAGCTTATTTCGCTCAGATTGTCCGATTTGTTTTTCGATGAAGATTTTATCAGGGTGATGGGGAAAGGCAGCAAACAGCGGTTAGTACCTATTGAGGCTTACACCCAAAAGCAAGTGAAGCAATATATAGACAACCAGCGCCGACAGCTAAAAATAGCCAAAGGACACGAGGATTTTGTATTCTTAAACAGAAGGGGAAAACAGCTCACACGAGCGATGATTTTCACGATTGTAAGACAAGTAGCGGAAAATATAGGGTTACAGAAGACAATTAGTCCGCATACATTTAGGCATTCGTTTGCCACACACCTATTGGAGAATGGTGCCAACTTGCGAGCTATACAAATGATGTTAGGGCACGAGAATATTACTACTACTGAAATTTACGTACACGTAGAGAAGAGTTATTTGCGAGAAGCACTGATAAAGTATCACCCACGCCAGAAGATGAGCTTTACCCAATAGCCCATTACGTCATCACTCTATATACAATGAGTGAAGCTCCACCTTATTAGCGTTTTTTAGTTAGAGGTCTTCAAAATCAAGGCTGCGATAAGTGCCATTAGTAACACCGTTACCATTAACTCTTACGTTTTCCAATCGTTCAGCATATAGCTCTTTCTTAAAATCCTTTTGATGGCGTTCAGAAATTACTTCTTCACCTCTTTCATCAAAAACATAGGCTGTCATTTCGTTTAAAATGTCTTTAAACAATTCAAAATCTTCTTTATAGAGATAGATTTTGTGTTTTTTGTAGTGTACAGACCCATCGTCGTGCGTAAATTTCTTACTTTCGGTAATGGTCAAGTAATAATCATTAGCGCGTGTAGCCCTCACATCAAAGAAGTAAGTGCGCCTACCCGCCCTTAGGACTTTAGAGAAGATCTCCTCATTGTCCAAAAATTCTTTTTCTTCCATTGTACATACTGTTTTAATTATTCGCGTACAAAAGTCTATAAATAGAGAATACTATGCAAGTTTTTTAGCTATTATTTTATTGTTTCAGCTATATTTTATTATAATTTTAACATATATAGTGTAAAAATAGGAGTTAAACATAAAGTTATTAAAATGTAATTTGCTAATTTCTTCATTTGCTAATTTGCTAAATTCCTAATTTGTTCATTTGCTAATTGTTTTGTACTTTTGCAGCCTTAAAAGAAAACAATGTCCGAAAAAACATCACGCACTAAACATACTTTTCATCAGCTATCGCGCTTTGTAAAACCTTATCGAGGCGTATTTATAGCCGTCGCGCTCTTTGCGATACTTTCTTCTATTTTTTCAACGGCTCAGCCTTACCTCATAAAAGTAGCAATCGACGATTATATCACCCTTAAAAACTACGAAGGGCTGTTGCGCATCACCTATATATTAGTAGCCTTGCTCTGCGCCGAAGTGTTGATGCAATTCCTCTTTTCTTATTATTCTAACTGGTTAGGACAAACCGTTATACGCGATATACGCGAAAAACTCTTTGCTCACTTGTTGCGCCTAAAGATGAGATATTTCGATAAATCGTCAATTGGTGTGCTCGTAACCCGTGCGGTGAACGATATGGAACGCATTGGCGAGATTTTCAGTTCAGGACTTTTTGAGATGGCAAGTGATGTGCTCAAAATGTTAGTTATCACCATCGTAATGTTTGTAATCGATTGGAAATTAGCACTCATCAGTTATGCTACGATGCCGCTAATTCTCTACTTCACCCGTTGGTTTCAGCGTTCTATGAATGCCGCTTTTGTAGAAGTGCGCAAAGAAGTAGCTAACCTCAATGCCTTTGTGCAGGAGCGCATTTCGGGTATCAAAGTAGTACAGCTTTTTGCCCAAGAACGCGAAGAATTAGAAAACTTCAAGAAAATCAACGAGAAACACAAGCAAGCGTGGCTCAAAACAATATGGTATAACTCTATCTTCTTCCCTATTGGCGACTTGTGCGTATCGATTACTATTGCCCTTATCGTGTGGTTTGGCGGACGACAAATCGTAGGCGATAATGTGTACGATTTAGGGAATATCTTCTTGTTTATCCAACTCTCCCAACAGCTTTTCCGTCCTATCAGGCATATCGCCGATAAGTTCAACACCTTACAGATGGGCATTATCGCTTCCGATCGTGTGTTTGCTATTTTGGAAACTAAAAACGACTCGGAAACTGAAGGACACAAGGAACTTACCGAAGTGAAAGGGGCTATAGAATTTAAAGATGTTCACTTTGAATATATAGCAGGCGAAGAAATTTTGCACGGCATCAGTTTTGAAGTCAAAGAGGGTGAGACTATTGCTATTGTAGGGGCGACAGGCGCTGGGAAAACTACGATTACCAATCTGCTGAACCGTTTTTACGACCTTAGCTCTGGTGCGATTTACATCGATGGAGTAAATATTAAGGAATACACCCTCAGTTCGTTGCGAAAACACATCGCCACTGTATTGCAAGATGTATTTTTGTTTGCCGACAGCGTGTTGAACAACATCACCCTGAAAAATCCCGCCATCAGTGAAGAGGAAGTGATTGCAGCAGCTAAGAGCATAGGCGTTCACGATTTCTTGATGAGCTTGCCTGAAGGTTATCACTACAATGTGAAAGAGCGCGGCACAATGCTTTCGGCAGGACAACGCCAGCTTATTGCTTTCCTACGTGCTTATGTACACAAACCACAGATACTCATTTTAGACGAAGCAACTTCATCAGTCGATTCTCATTCCGAACAACTTATACAAAAGGCTACCGATAAAATGACTGAAGGGCGCACTTCTATTATCATCGCCCACCGCCTTACAACGGTAAAAAAAGCCGACAAAATTATCGTGTTAGACAAAGGAAGAATTGTAGAAACGGGTACTCACGAGGAGTTGTTACAAATAGAGAACGGTTACTACCGCAATTTGTACGAAGTGCAGTTTTTAGACGAATAATTTTTGGTATATTGTTTGATTTACAGCTAATAAGTTTCATCAAAACATTGTTTAGTAATGAAAATCAAACATTTTTTATCTTCAGTAGCTTTACTGCTTTCCTTTGTGATCACCGCACAGAAATCGGTGGTGCCCGAGGTGAAGGTAGTGAATGAACGCAATGCCAACCCTATGGTGTTGCAAGACCTCTCCATAGACATATTGGTAATAGGGCAAACAGCCGTCACCACTATGGAAATGACTTTCTACAACCCCAACAGCCGCGTAATGGAAGGCGAATTTCAGTTTCCTCTTGCCGACGGTCAGCAGGTGTCACGCTTTGCTTTGGACATCAACGGCAAAATGCGCGAAGGGGTGGTAGTAGATAAGACCTCAGGGCGCAAAGCCTTTGAGGAAATCGTGCGCAGGGGTGTAGACCCTGGTTTGTTAGAAAAGACGGAGGGCAATAACTTCAAAGCCCGCGTGTATCCTATGCCTGCCCAAGGCTCTCGCCGTGTGCTTATCGCTTTTGAACAAGAGTTACACGAGCGCAATGGACAGGATTATTACTTCTTGCCCATCACAGCTAATGTAACCCTTAAAAACTTCAAAGTACGCACCGAAGTAGTATCGCGCTTTGTAAAGGCTGATATTCAAAACAGCTTGCAATTAGACTTCAAGCAAGCGCGCAACAGCTATATCAGTGAGGTGAGCCAACAGAATTTTGCGCTCAACCAGAACATTGCGCTCACTTTCCCTAAAATTGAGAAACCACAAAGCATTAGTGCTACTAAAGGCAACAAAACCTATTGCTATGGCAATATCGCTTTGGCGACTGCCCAATCCAAAAACAAACCTATCCCTACAGAAATAGGTATTTTATGGGATGCGTCACATTCGGCAAGCAATCGCGATAGAGCAAAAGAATTTGCTTTCTTAGACGCTTATTTCAAAGCAGTCAAAAATATGAAAGTCGTTCTTAGCAGCTTCAATATTCGCACTGATAAACCCCTTAGTTTTGAAGTGAAAAACGGCAATTGGCAAGCGCTGAAATCACATTTAGAAAGTTTGCAATATGATGGTGCTACCGATGGCAACGCTATCAATTTCAGTCTCAAAGCCGATGAATTACTCCTCTTTAGCGATGGTATTTTCAACTTTGGCAGTAAAGATTTTTCAGTAAACGAAGTAGTAAAACAAGCCAAAACCCCTATAACGGTAGTCAATGCGTCGGCAGTTGCCAATACATCAAAAATACAATACCTCGCCAATGCTACGGGGGGTAGCTTTATAGATTTGACCACCCTCACTACCGAGCAGGCACTAAAAGTAGCGCAGACTGTACCTTTCCAACTGCTGGATATAGAAGTGAAAAATGGTAAAATAGCTAAATTTTTCCCACAGAAAGGCACTACTATTACCAAAGGTAATTTTACACTTGCAGGCGAATTACAAACTAAAGAAGCAACCTTAGTACTCAGCTTTGGATACCCTAAAAATATAATCGTACAAAAAGAAATCCATTTTACAGCTAACCCCGATGCTTCGGGAAGTGAGTTTGACCTTTTGCGCCGTATATGGGCAGAAAAGCAAATTGCACAATTAGAACGCGAAAGCGCTGAACAAAAGCAAATAGATGCCGTAGGACGTGAATACAGCATTGTAACTGAAGGTAACTCACTTATCGTTTTAGAAACCGTAGAAGATTATGTGCGCTACCGCATTACACCTCCTGAAGAATTGGCTAAAGAGTACTATGCGAGACTAAACTCTCAAGCAGAAGAGAAAAAAGAGAGGAAAAAGGAAATTTTAGAAAACCTTATTGAGCAATCAAACGAGCAAACAGAATGGTGGAAAACCGTATATCCTCTAAAAGATAAAAAAACTAAAAACAAAAAGCAGCTAAATGTAGTAGTAGATGAAATAACCGACAATCGTGCTGAAATAAAAGATGAGGTTATAGCTTCTGCTGAAACAGCTAAAATGGAAGAGTCTGTACCTCAAGCTGAAGTTCAAGCTCAAGCGCGAGGAATCAGTATGAGAGGGATAAGCTCTGTTTCAGAAGATACTGATCGCTCAGAACTCAATGAGGTAGTAGTAAGGGGTTACGCTCCTGTGATGGAAAGAAGTCTAACAGGCTCTGTTTCTGCTATAGCTATAAATGATGTGAGAGTTGAAAATACCCCAATGGCAAATATAGAACTCAATGCCTACAACCCCGATACTCCTTATTTAAAGGTAATGGAATACACTGAAGAAGCTAAAGCTGTAGAAACCTATTACAAACTGAAAAAAGAATACGGCACAACACCTGCTTTCTATGCCGATGTAGCCGATTACTTCTTCAAAAAAGGCAATCGCGAGCAAGCGATTTTAGTGGTTTCTAATTTGGCAGAACTCGGTTTAGACGACCCACAACTGCTCAGAGTATTAGGTTATAAACTCAGTCGTTACAATGCCAAAAAAGAAGCGGTACAAGTATTTCAAAAAGTAGCAACTATACGACCAGAAGAGCCTCAATCTTTCCGTGATTTAGGCTTAGCTTTAGCCGATGATACCCAGTACAATGAAGCAGTGAAGAACCTTTACAAAGTAATTACTGAAGATTGGAACGACGATCGATTTGAAGATGTAAAGCTCATTACCCTGAACGACCTCAACAGTATCGTAGCGCGTAATAAAAATGTAAAAACGAGCTATATCGACAAGCGTTTGCTCAAAAAAGAGCCCGTAGATGTGCGTGTAGTACTCTCTTGGGATACCAATGATTGCGATATGGACTTATGGGTAACCGACCCTAAAGGCGAGAAATGTTATTACCAAAACACAATCACTTATCTCGGTGGAAAAATATCAGACGACGTAACTGAAGGTTATGGCCCTGAAGAGTTTATGATTAAAAAAGCTATGAAAGGTCAATACAAAGTACAAGTAGATTACTTTGGCACTCACTCACAAAAGCAATTGATGCCCGTGAGTTTGCGCATTACTTTCTACACACACTTTGGTACTCCACAGCAAAAACAAGAAGAAACTACTGTACGCTTGAGCAATGCTAAAGAAGTGATTGAAGTAGGAGCTTTTCTGGTAACAGGTAACAAGTAATAGATAACAAAAAAGCGAGGTTTTCACCTCGCTTTTTTTAGTAATTCTTATTTTTAAGTCTCAAATTATCTATAAATTACTCAACAATATTAGCAATACTTACACGGTTCCAATCTGGCTCGCTAAACATATCACCGATACCATTACCTTCAGCTTGGATTCTATCAGCTGAGATTTTGTAACGATTTACTAATAAAGTTTTAACAGATTCAGCACGAGCAGCAGCCAATTTTTTGTTTTTCTCTAAGTCACCTTCAGGAGAAGCATAACCTTTGATAACAACTTTAGCATTTCTATATTTGTTAAGGTAAGAAGCGATACGCTCTACGTTAGGCAATTGAGATGCATCGATAGTACTTTTAGCTACACGGAAAGTAACTACAGATTCCAAAGTTTTTTTGTTTTTAGTAACTACTTTCTCAATTACTTCAGGTTTTTTGTTGCGAGCAGCTTCTAAATCATCTTGCAATTTTTTGATTTGTTTTTGGTCATCAGCTAATTGTTTGTTTTTGCTGTTCAACTCATCACGAAGTCTTGCTAACTCACCGCTGTTATCAGGCGCTTGAGCAGCTGTAGTGAAGTGGTGAGCACCATTGCTGCCTTTGAAACGGTAAACTACACCAGCAGTTACTTGAGTCCAAGAGTTTTTGAGGTTCAACTCATTTTGAGAGTTAGATTCAGCACGGTTTTCTACACCATCAACAAAGTAGATAAGTGCTGGGCTGATTTTGATACCCCAAGCTTTGCTTTGACCTAAGTTGAATAACAAGTTAGAACCAAATTGGCTTGTCATAGCATTCAATACATTAGGAGCTTTTCTGTTGTCAGCACCTTGTGGGTATTTGTGAGCCCAACCTAAACCAGCAAAACCTTCAACTTCAAAGAAACGAGGAGTTCCTTTGTAACCAGCAAAAAGGTTGCTCAAGTTTACAGTACCTACCAAACTTACGTTTGACATATCTACAAAGTTTCCATACTCTGGAGCATCATCAAAATCTACTGGACGTACATACGCCATACCTTCAACGCCTAAACGGAACGCTGGAGAGATTTGTTTACCTATCTCGGCTCCAAAAGTGGCACGGGTGTTTTTGATAAAGGCTTCACGGGTAGTCCAAGAGAATCCACCACCTTTAACACCTACTTGCCAGTTGTCAAAAAATTTGCTCTTACTTAGCATTTCTTGTGCGTTAGCACTTACGAAAGTTGCAACGATAGCTGCAACTCTTAAAAGAGTTCTTTTCATAAAAATAACGTTTAAAAAAAACTTATTCACGATTAATACGGGGCAAATGTATAACTATTTTTTATAACTACCTCATTTTTGAGCTACAAAAACGCACTATCCTCTCATTTTTTAACTTTTCTTTTACATTTTGTTTGGAAAAATCTTATAGTTCTGTTAAAAAATAAAATGTTTTTTAAATTAATATTCATCCGTTGGGGTCACGAATATTTCGTCGGATTTGTGTCGGTAACCGCTAATGCGCTCTTGCAAGTCTTGAAAAACAACAAAGAGCACAGGTATAACTATCAATCCAAAGAAAGTACCTATCAACTGCCCTACCGCAGCCCCTGTAGCTACTGAACGGTTACCTTCGGCACCTACTCCTGAGGCAAATACCAATGGCATCAAACCAACGATAAAGGCAAAAGAGGTCATCAAGATAGGACGCAAACGCGCCATAGCGGCATTGATGGCTGCTTTAGAGAGACTCTCACCCATACGGCGGCGTTGTACGGCAAATTCTACAATTAGAATTGCATTCTTTGCCAAGAGTCCCATTAGCATAATAAGAGAGATTTGGAAATAGATATTGTTTTCCAAGCCAAAAAGCCACTGTCCTAAATAAGCTCCAAAGATACCAAAAGGCAATGAGAAGAGCACTGATAATGGCAATAAGTAACTCTCATACTGTGCTGAAAGGATAAAATAAGTAAACACCAAGCTGAGCAAGAAAATGAGTATGGTTTGTGAGCCTGCGGTTTGTTCTTCACGTGTTAAACCTGTATAATCGATACTATAATTAGCATTAAGGGTTTGGGCTGCTACCTCTTGTACTGCTTTTAGGGCATCACCCGTACTATAAGCAGGGTTATTCTGAGCCGAAATAGATACCGAAGTAAATAAATTATAACGGCTGAGCGATTGAGGTCCAAAGGTACGTGTGAGCGTTACGAACTCGGTAATAGGCGCCATTGTGCCACTACCTGTTTTTACGAACAAGTTGTTCAGGCTATTGAGGTCTTTACGCGCTTCGGGCAACGATTGTACCATTACGCGGTATTGCTTTCCGTAGAGGGTAAAGTCGGTAGCGTAAAAACCACCTATATAGTTCTGCAAGGTAGAAAGAATCGTACTCACCGTAATACCCGATTGCATAGCGCGCTCTACATTGATATCCATTTGGTATTGTGGATAATTTACATTGAAAGAGGTTTGAGCAAATTTTATTTCAGGGCGTTGCATCAAAGCACCTAAAAATTGCTGTGCATTTTTGTTCACCTCACTGATATCACTTCCGGATTTATCCAAGAGCACAAATGACACCCCACCACCTATACCAAAACCAGGTACTGAAGGCGGTTGGAAGAAAATCACATTGGCATCTTTGACATTAGCTACTGCACGAAAGGCATTATTGATAATTGACTGAATGTCTTGACCAGGGAGTTTAGAACGCTGTTCGAAAGGTTTCAGCTTGAAGAAGCCCATACCATTGTTACTACCTTCGCCCGAAATCATACCACGACCCGTTACAAAGGTAACATTTTCCACCCCTGGGATATTGGAAAGACTTTCGTTTACTTCACGCATAATATTGGCAACACGTTCCATAGAGGCACCAGGAATCATAGATACATCCATCATCACAAACCCTTGGTCTTCACTGGGCACAAACCCCGATTTCATACTTTTATTGGTAAAATAGATACCACCTCCTGCCAAGAGTAAAAGCACTAAGGTTACCCATTTGTGGCGAAGGAAGAAAGTAAAAGTTTGTCCGTATTTATAAGTTGCTGCATTGAAAGCTACATTAAACTTGTGGAAGAACTTGCCAAACCACGATTTTTCTTCATATTCTTTATCGCCGTGAGGTTTGAGGAAGAGCGAGCAAAGTACCGGACTGAGGGTGAGCGCATTGATTGCTGAAATGACAATCGCTACAATCAGAGTTACCCCAAATTGTTTGTAGAACACCCCCGTAGTACCGCCCATAAAGGTTACCGGCACGAACACTGCTGCCATTACCAAAGTGATAGAGATAATCGCCCCTGTAATCTCGTTCATAGCCGAAATGGTAGCAGGTTTCGCTTTCTCGTGAGTTTGCTCCATTTTGGCGTGCACCGCCTCGACGACGACTATCGCATCATCTACCACTATACCGATGGCTAACACCAAGGCGAAGAGGGTAAGCATATTGATAGAATAACCAAAGAGGTTCAAGAAGAAGAAAGTACCCACGATAGACACTGGTACCGCAATAGCAGGGATGAGTGTAGAACGGAAGTCTTGCAAGAAGATATACACCACCAAGAACACCAAAAGGAAAGCCTCTAAGAGGGTAGACACCACCTTAGAAATGGCAGCATCTAAGAACGTATTGGCGTTGTAGTTGATAGTATAAGTAATCCCTTCGGGGAAAGAAGGTTTTAGCTCCTCTAAGAGTTTTTCGATATTTTGGATAATTTCGTGAGCATTAGAGCCTGGGGTTTGGGAAATACCCATAGCCACCGCAGGACGACCTTTACTTTCAGAAAATCCTGTATATCCCAAGGCATCGAGTTCTACAGTAGCCACATCTTTGAGGCGAAGTACACGTCCGCCATCTAAGGCTTTGAGTACTATATTCTCGTATTCAGATACTTGAGTGTATTTTCCTTTATATTTAATTACATATTCATAGCTACTACCGCTGTTTTGCCCCAAAGTACCCGCAGCTGCTTCTCTACTCTGAGCTGAAATTGCAGCAGTTACCTCGGTAGGGTTGAGCCCATAGGCTTGGAGTTTTTGCGGATTTAACCAAATACGCATAGAATAGGTTTTACCTCCAAAAGCACTGGCATCCCCTACCCCACTGATACGTTTGATTGCAGGAATCACATTGATGCTCAAGTAGTTTTGCAAGAACACATCGTCTAACTCTTTATTTTCAGAAAAGAAAGTGAGGAACATCAGGTTACCTGAACTCTGCTTGCGCACGGTTACCCCCGATTGGGTTACCTCCGATGGCAAAATAGAGTTCGCACGCGACACTGCATTTTGCACGTTTACTGCTGCAATATCACCATTGGTGCCTTGTTTGAAATACACAGTAATATTTGCTGAACCACTATTAGAAGCCGATGAGGTAATATAATCCATATTTTCAACCCCATTTATTTGTTCTTCTAAGGGAATCACCACTGCTTTAAGCACTGTTTCGGCATTGGCACCTGCATAGTTAGCCGATACCTGTACTGTTACAGGGGCAATGTCGGGGTATTGGGAAATAGGTAAGGATATAATCCCTAAAATCCCTAAAATTACTATCAGAATAGAAATTACCGTTGATAGTACCGGTCTGTTTATAAAACTTTTTATCATAAGTTTAAGTTATAGATTCTTCTTTTTAATTTGCCAATTATTTCCAGCCTCCTCCGAGGGCTTTATACAAGGTGATACCATACTGCATACGAGTGAATTGTGCGTTGGCAACACTAAGCTCGGCGTTGAGGCGGTTTACTTCGGCAGTGATCACCTCCAAATAATTCACCATACCACTATCAAAGAGTTGTTTAGAGAAATCAGTTGCCTTTTGATAGGCTTCCATTTCTTTAGTTTTGAGTTGGATAAACTCGTCTTGAGAGTTGAATTGGTGCATTGCATCAGAGACTTCTTTGCCTGCTGAAAGAATTGCCTTTTTGAAGTTGAGCAAAGCGGTTTCTTGAGCAGCTTTTTGCACTTCGTACTGGGTGCGTATTTGTCGGCGATTGAGGATAGGTTGCGCCAATCCCGCTATAAAGTTAGCAAACATCGATTTGGCTGAAAACCAAGTATCGAGTTCAGTACTGCTGATACCGCCACGAGCACTGAGAGTGAGGGTAGGATAGAAAGCAGCACGGGCTACATTGGTGAGTTCAAAAGCGTTGCGCAAGTTCAGTTCGGCACGTGCCACATCAGGACGATTTTTGAGCAAACTTACAGCATATCCTTGTTTAAATTCAGTAGGGAATTGTTGCTCGGCAAGGGTGCTTCGCTCTATGTGATGAGGTTCTTCACCGAGGAGTACGCATATCGTATTCTCCAATGCCCATACGCTATTGTTGATTGTAATAAGTTGTGCTTGTGCGTTGTACACAAGTGCTTCGATTTGCTTGGTCGCTACTTCGGTAGTAGAACCTGCATTTTTGAGTTGTTTGGTAGTTTCCAAACTTTTGGTGCGGAACTCAATTGTTTGTTCGAGTACTTTTTTCTGTTCGTCAAGCATCAACAATTGGTAATAAGCTGTTGCTAAAGTTGCTACCACTTCGGACTGTACTGCTTTTTGAGCTTCGACAGTTGCCAAATAAGAGGCATAGGAGGCGCGTTTTTGGGCGGAGAGTTTGCCCCAAATATCGGCTTCCCACGAAGCACTACCCGTAATATCAAATAGGTTGTTGTAAGTACGTTCGCCCATACCTCCCGTTGCATTGATAGAGTTGGTACTACGGGTATAGTTAGCTCCTACTGAGAGGGTAGGGATAAAAGCCGCCTTACTTTGTTTGAGGTAGGCTTGTGCTGAAACTACACTTTGCATCGCTACCCGCACATCGAGGTTATTGGCAAGCGCCTTGCTGATGTGTTGTTGGAGAGTGGCATCGGTGAAGATGTTACGCCAAGATACATTAGCACTGCTAAGGCTATCCGTAGGGATATTATCCGTACGGAAAAGTTTTTCGTTTATAACTTGTGGGCGTTCATAAGATTTACGACCTGCACAAGCGGTAAGGCTAAGGGCTATAGTTACTATAGCAACTGATTTATAAATGATTTTATACATATTAGTTGTTAGGGGTTAGGGGTTAGGGGGTTAGGGGGTTCAGACGGGGCAGACAAGTCAGACGGGTCTGATGAAAGTGTAAAAGAGAATAAAAATATAGTAAGTTGGGTCATATCAAAAATATTTTATTTCTTTTTACTCTTATTCTTTTTATGCTCATTATAGTAATCTTTGGTATAAGCTACTAATCCATATTGACTGAGATAGCCATATTGCTCAAATAACTCTTGCTTCTCCATTACAGAATACTTGTAAAACTGTCCGCTTCGGAGTTCTTTTTTGAATGCTTCTCTATCTTTTTCTTCAACTATCTTATCATTACGTATAAAAAGGATTCCACAAATATAACCATACTCTATATGAATATCACTATTCCTATAGAGTCTGTCCATAGTATGGTTATATACTTGGTGAGGTGTGTCTTTAAACACAATATAACAGCCCATATTGTCAAAGTGGATTGTATCCCACTGTTTTGCTTGTATCTTATACATACCATTGGCATCTGTTTTTACCTCATTAGCTGCGTAATGCCCTTCGTTTGTATAAGTAATTACATCTGTATTTACGGTAATATTGGCAAGAGGCTTCCCTTGATAATCGGTAACTTTCCCTGTTATAGTAATTTGCGCCATAGCCGAGAGCGTAAAAAAGAATAGAAATATAGTAATTCGGGTCATAACTTTTATTTTTTAGTGTTTACAATGATTACGCCATAGGCTCCAAGAGAGCCATATAATGGAACTCCTGATTGTCCATCTATTTCTATTATTTCCTCTATTTTCTTCCGTCGTATTTTTTTGAGAAACTCTTCCTTTTTTTCTATAGGCACTCCGTCGAGAACAAACAACTTGTCGCAAGGAGTTTTCAAACTTATAGAAGGTATAGAGGCTCTTGGGTCGCTACTCCTTCTTTCAATAGGAGGATGTTGTACAAAGTTATAACTTTGCTCTTTTGCTTCTTTTACAACAAGATAACAATCCTCTATATTTTCAGGTTGTATTGCCTCCCAACGACGTGCTTGGATAGCGTAATTGCCTAAACTATCCGTATATGTCTCAGTATTCCTATCTTTATTATATACCCTAATATTAGCCAAAGGCTTACCTTCTTTATCAGTAACTTTACCCGTTATAGTAATAAAAGAATTCATATAGTTATACCACCCTAAAATATTCCAATATTTTTGATATTTCTGATATTTCTTTAGCTTCCTTCTTGTCCAACGACTCATTGCAAGGCTATCAGCTTTTTGTTTAGCTACTTTGGTGGTAACATATATCAAGCCATTTATAGCTCGTGATCCATATAAAGCTGTTACTATATCATTCCTTAATATATAAATTGTTTCAATTTCATCTGCTCTATTTCCCCATTCGTTAAGGAATTTATGATTATCACTAATGCTTTCATCATCCAGCATAATAAGAGGAGGTGTATTTTCTACAATAGAATGACAGGCTCTAAAAGCAGTCGCTATCTGGGTTATACTATTTGTTTTTTCGATAGACTCCTTAATAGCTTGCGCCATAACCGAAAGCGTAAAAAAGAATAAAAATATAGTAAGTCGGGTCATAGCTTTTATTTTTTAGTGTTTACAATGATTACTCCATAGGCTCCAAGAGAGCCATACATCGAAGCTTGTTGCTCATCTAATTCTATTATTTTCTCTATCTTCTTATTTCTTATTTTAGCAAGAAAACTTTTTTTATTTTCCATAGGCACTCCGTCGAGAACAAACAACTTGTCGCAAGGCGACCCAAATACAGAAAGTGTAGAGGCTCTTGGGTCGCTACTTCTGCTTTCAATAGGAGGATGTTGTACAAAGTTATAACTTTGCTCTTTTGCTTCTTTTACAACAAGATAACAATCCTCTATATTTTCAGCTTGTATCGCCTCCCAGCGACGGGCTTGGATCGTGTAATTGCCTATGCTATCGGTGAGAACCTCGGTATTGCTATCTTTGTTATATACCCTAATATTAGCCAGAGGTTTGCCTTCTCTGTTACTAACTTTCCCCGAAACCACTATAGAGCGTCGCGTTTGATAGACTTCCCAAATCTCGGCATAAAGTTGCTCTTTCCTGTTGAGTTGCCTATTAGGAGGATTATTGACAAGGGCTTCTGCTTTCTGAAAAGTTTCCTTAGTGATGATATATACGGCTCCGTATTTTGCACTGTTGCCAAAAAGATTTTTAGCTTCTTCTGTAAAAAATACCAAAATTTCGGCTATATCTTTGGGTTGTAGTTTTTTAGTCTTTAAACTCCATTCGCTAAATTTCTTTCCATCGATGAGGTAAAGTGGAGTCTTGTTAGAAATTTCCCCTATATCCTTTATACCTCCGCCTTGGGATTCCTTAACTTGTGCTGTGAGAGGCAGAGAAAAGAGTAATAATAACAAATATTTCATAATAACGAGGGGCAAATGACGAGTTACGAATGACGAGTTACGAATGACGAGTTACGAATGACGAGTTACGAGTTACGAATGACGAGGGGCAACTTTTCACTAAAAGATAGGTTGTATTTTCTTTACGAGGCTGTCCATTGAAATGGTTTGGGGTTTGATCACGGTACCTGTACGTACCTTGTTGAGACCTTGAGCGAGGATGAGATCGCCTTTTTTGAGTCCGCTTTCTACAACTGCATAATTATCAGCGCGGTTTTTAAGTGTGATGACGGTTTGTCGCAAGGTGTCTTTTTCGGCTACGCGGTATACAAATACTTTTCCTTGTTGTTCAAAAGTGGCTACCTCAGGAATTACAAGTGAATTATTGAAATTTTGAGGTATTTTAATCGTTCCACTATTGCCATTAGTGAGCAATTTGTTAGGATTAGGGAAAGTAGCGCGGAACTGTATGCTACCTGTAGAGGGGTCAATTTGTCCGGTTACCGCTTGAATTTTACCTTTTTCAGCATACTCTTTTCCGTTAGCTAATACCAAAGAAGCCTCAGGCAGGTTTTTGAGTTTTTCGGTAGTAGTTTTGCCTTCGGTGTTAGCTAAAAAGTCGAGGTATTCTTTTTCGTTCATTGAAAAATAAGCATATACCTCTTTCACATCAGAAACAGTAGTGAGTACTGTGTTATTGGCGGTTACTAAAGCACCTTCTCGGAAGTTGATTGCTCCTACTACTCCATTTACAGGTGCTTTTACTACCGCAAAACCGATATTGCTGGCCACCTCGTTGTAGGCAGCTTGAGCGCGTTGCAAGTTGGCTTTGGCAGTTGCTAATTGCACGGGGCTCACGATATTTTTTTCTACCAAGGGCACTAATTTATCTACTTCTACTTTGGCGACCTCTACCGCTGCTTTGGCTGAGGCTGCCGACTGGTTAAGGGTTTGAGTTTCCAGCTGAAACAACGGTTGCCCTTGGGTTACTACCTGACCTTCGTCTACTAATACTTTGGTGATATAACCAGAAATCTTGGCCTGCACGGAGCTGTTTACAATGCCTTCAATATTTACTGGATAAGAGAGTTGAGAAACCGTATTTTGTTCACCTACTACAATCACAGGATAAGCCTCAGGTCCATTTGATTGTTGTTGTTGTTGATTTCCATTATTACAAGCTACCAATGCGATAGCGGTTGTTGCTGTTAAAAAGATTTTATTCATAATACTTTAATTATTAGTTGTTAGTGTTAGTTTTAGGACGAGTCGGACGGGGCTGACCGGTCGGGGGAGGTAGAGGTGGTTAGGTGGGGTTGGAGGGTAAGTGTTATTGGCAAAAGTAGTTCAAAAATAGTTATAGGCAAGTGTGGGATGGCGTTAATCTTTTGTTAAAGTTTAGTAAATGAGACACCAATGCGCTGTTTTAAAATTTATGGTGCAAAGGTAAGATGAAGAGAGGATTTAGGCAAATAATATCGACAGAAAGGCTGATTTTATCGACGAAAAGTGCAAAATACGAGGTGTATTTTTTTAACTATTGATTTGCTTTACTAATATTACACTAAAGACTCCCATTACGAGAATCACTCTAAGCATATTGTGTAAGGCTCTGTATTGAGGTTGGGTTTGGCTTTTCCAAAGAAAGGCTACAAAAAACAATAAATAAAGCATTGTAAAGTAGAGAAAGTACGTCAGTTTGAATATGGGGAAACTATGGAGTAGCCAATAGATAGGCATAAAGCAGAGCAATACGTTCAAGGTGATGAGTTTTTTAGCAAAACTCTCACCATAGACCACGGGAATTGTAGCATAGTTGTGAGTGAGATCACCTTTGATGTTTTGCAAATCTTTGATAAACTCTTTGGTGAGCATTAACAGAAAGATGAGTATAGCATGGGCGAAAATCACGGTTTCGAAATTGCGATAATACACAAATATTGCAAAAAAGGGGATAATAGCTAAACTTGCTGAAGTGAGGTTGCCCCAAAGCAGTAGCTTTTTGATACGGTGTGAATAAAGCCACATTGTGAAGATATAACCTGAAAAGAAAATCACTGCTCTAAACGACACATAGCTCGCTACTATTACTGAGAGAAAATTGAGCAAAAAATAGAGGGTAAGTTTGGTATTCTGACTCACTAAGTGGTTGATCATCGTTTGGGTAGGTTTATTAATCAAATCTTTACCTTTGTCGTAAAAACCATTGATAATATACCCTCCAGCGATAGCCAAAGCTCCTGCTATGACGAGCATCAACAAGTGTGTATCGGCAAGGACTTCACGCCAAGGTTGTTTGGAGAGCACGAAGATAGAGGCTAAGTACTGAGCTACACAAACCATCGCAATATTGTAGCCACGAACTACCGAAAAAAGCCCCAATAATTTTAATAAAGCTCTTCTCTTCATACTATCTAACTGTTATTTCTAACTTCTATATTACTTGTATATAGAAAGTCGTTGTCCCACGCGTACTTTATTACTTTTCATTCGGTTCCAGCGTTTGATATTGTTGATTGTCACGCCGTGGCGACTAGCAATTTTACCTAAGTTATCGCCTTTTTTCACCGTATAAACTGTTTTTTTAGTAGATTTACCTCCTGCGTATTGTTCGCCTTTGGTTACTTCAGGAAGAACTTGTTCACGTTGAGCTTTTTGTTCGTTTAGGTAGTTGTAGATAGCTTGTTCATTAGATACGAACTTACCTATTTCGGAGATAGGCAAACGCACGGCATAGTTGCGCCCTTCAACATAAGGCACTACATCTAATTGGTAAGAAGGGTTAAAAAACTGAATATCTTGTACATCCATACCTGTAATTTCGGCTATATCCTTGAAAGGAATGGCTTGTTTTACACGAATGGTATCAGTTTGGAAGAGATGATTGGCGCGTTTTTGAGGTTTGAAGCCGTGTTCTTTAGCATATTCAAAAATATAGAGTGTTGCCAAGAAAGCAGGCACATACCCCGCTGTTTCACGAGGAAGATAGGGGCGCAAATTCCAATAGTTAGTCTTTCCGTTAGATCGGCGTATAGCTTTAGTGACATTGCCAGGTCCTGAATTATAGGCAGCGAGAGCTAAATCCCAGTCACCAAATATTTTGTAGAGTTCGTTTAAGTATTTTGCAGCGGCCTTAGTAGAACGAACGGGGTCGCTGCGTTCATCGACATAGTTATTTACCTCTAAGCCATAGCTTTTACCTGTAGCATACATAAATTGCCATAAGCCTGTAGCCCCAGCACGAGAGCGGGCTTTAGGATTTAAGGCTGATTCAATAATGGCGAGGTATTTCATTTCAAGAGGAATTTTTTGGTTACTCATTTCCTGTTCGAACATTGGAAAATAGTAATCACTGAGGCTCATCAGGCGTTCTAACGAAGAGCGGCGATTTTTCAAAAACGATTTGATCACCTGTTCTAATATAGGGTTATACTCCACGTTGAAAGGTGTTTTTTCATTCAGTTTACGCAAGCGCTCTTTGAGTACTTCAGTAGGCAACTCACTGTAATCTACATCAGTAGGGGTTGCGGCTACATCTTCGCTCATTTGAAAGAACAAATCGGAATTAGACAGTTCTTTCAGCCATTTTTCATCATATTTTTTTATGTTGGGATTATCGTTAAACTTGTGTAATCCTTCGCGTTTAGGATTTCTATTTATTGTGTCTTTTTGAGAGTTTTGCGCCTGCATTGGCATACTACCTAAGAGCAAACAGGCGAGGGTAGTGAGTGTATATTTTTTAAATTTCATATTCTTAATAATGTAAGTGCGTTTTTTAGTTTATTACAATAAGGGCGACAAAACTACTAAAAATATTACAAAGAGACAAACATTCGCTCAAGAAACTTTAAAAATCGATTTCAGGGTCTTCAGTATCTCCTTCTTTTTCTTTATTGCAATCTATAGGAATTTCTTTGTTTTGAGGGGCAGGAAAAGCGCCTTTAGAAACACTCAAATCTTTATCGGCATAGCATTTTTTCATATAATAGCCGAATATGGGGAGTGCCATTGTAGCCCCTTGACCGTAGGCAGTAGTACGGAAGTGTATCGCGCGGTCTTCACCTCCTACCCAAACACCGGTAACAAGATTAGGCACCATACCGATAAACCAACCATCGCTATTATTTTGAGTGGTTCCTGTTTTACCTGCAATAGGGTTCGTAAATTGATAAGGATATCCTGTCATTACATTTTTGTAAATGGTATTATAAGTTTCTGCACCTTTGGTACGCAAGCGCGCTCCTGAACCATAGCGTGTAACCCCTTCCATCAAGTTTACAACAGCACGAGCTACTTCAGCACTTACTACATCGTGAGTTTCAGGGGTGTTTTCAAAAAGTACTGTACCGTTCTTATCTTCTATACGCGTTACCAACACAGGTTTTACATATACCCCTTCATTGGCGAAAGTACCATAAGCCCCTACCATTTGGAAGACAGTTGCATCGGCAGTACCTAAGGCGATAGAAGGCATTTCGGGCATATTGGAAGTGATGCCGAGTTTTCTCACCAAATTGATCACGGGTATAGGGCCTACTTTATCCATCAGGTTTACAGTAATAGAGTTTACTGAGTTTGCCAAAGCGTATTTGAGGGTCATCATTTTACCTGTGAAATTACCTGTAGAGTTACGTGGGCACCACGCTTGCACATTGCCGTACTTATGAGCTTCTACACACGTTGGGATATCAGGGAGTTCCATACAAGGAGAATAGTGCAATTGGTCGATAGCGGTGGCATATACAAAAGGTTTGAAGGTAGAGCCCGTTTGGCGAGCTCCTTGTATCACTTGGTCGTATTGGAAATGCTTGTAGTTGATGCCTCCTACCCACGCTTTTATGTGTCCTGTTTGAGGTTCCATAGACATCATACCTGTACGCAAATAAGCTTTATAATACAATATAGAGTCACGTGGGGTCATAATGGTATCTTTTTCACCTTTCCAACTGAAGACACGCATCTCTACTTTTTTATCAAACGACTCGCGGATTTCCTTTTCGGAATAGCCTAAATACTTAAGGTGTATCCAGCGATTAGAGTTTTTCATTGCGCGTTCCATTAGGTTTTTATACTCTTCTTTAGAGACTTTCACAAAAGGATAGGTAGCATTTTTCTTAGGGTTATTCTCGGCGTCGAAGGCTTTTTGTAGTTGTTTCATATGAGCTTTCACAGCAGCCTCGGCATAAGCCTGCATCTTAGAGTCGATGGTTGTATAGACTTTCAATCCGTCGAGATAGAGGTTGTGTTTAGTACCATCGGGTTTAGGGTTTTGGTCTATCCAGGTTTTCATATAAGAACGCAGGTACTCACGGAAGTAGGTTGCCATCCCGTCGTTATGACTTTCGGGGGTAAACTTGATTTTCAATGGCAACTTTTGCAAGGAATCTTTTTGTTCTTGGGTAATGTAGTTGTTCTTAGCCATTTGGGCGAGTACTACATTGCGACGATTAGTTACTCCTTCTTTATTTTTCACAGGATTGTAGAGAGCAGAGTTTTTAAACATCCCTACAAGCATTGCGCCTTCTTCTATTTTGAGGTTTTTAGGTTCTTTATCGAAGTAGATTTTAGCAGCCGAACGGATACCATCGGCATTGTTATTGAAGTCGTAGATATTGAAGTACATTGCTAATATCTCTTCTTTAGTATATTGTTTTTCAAGGCGTGTAGCGATCACCCATTCTTTTATTTTTTGAGTATAACGTGCTAAACCTCTGGTTTTTTCTTTATGAAAAAGCTGTTTTGCCAATTGTTGTGAGATGGTGGAAGCACCTCCTTTTCTACCAAAATAGACCATTGCCCGCAATGTACCACGCACGTCGATTCCTGAGTGTTCATAGAAACGTTCGTCTTCGGTGGCGACGAGGGCATCGACTAAGTGTTTAGGTAAATCTTTGAAGCGGATAGGCGTACGGTTTTCATCTAAATAGAATTTTCCTAACGATTTACCATCGGCGGTAACGATTTCGGTAGCCAAATTGGTTTCGGGATTTTCCAAGTGTTGGAAGTCGGGCATTTCGCCCAACAAGCCTAAAGAAGCCGAAGTAAAGAGTAATATCACTCCTACCACGCCCGCTATAAAGATATACCAAAACCATCTCACGACTGTGCTGAGTCCTTTTTTAGGTTTGCGGCTGCTGTTGTTACTGTTTGTGCTGTTTGCTTTTTTCATAGTTTATTATTTTTTAAGTCTCCTACGAATTTCACGAATTTACACGAAATTGAGACTATATAAAACTCTTTTGTTAGGCAATTATTTATTAGTTTCTTCGCGTAGCCCCACTTCGGTGATTCCTTTGAGTATTGGTATTCCTTCATCATCACCTATTTTGCGCATTGCTTGTTCTATTTTGATGTTGTACTTACCTTTAGCAGGGAAAACGAATTGTTCTTTGTACCACAATTTGCTTTCTTTCACTGCTGAATAGCCATCTCCCAACCATTTACCTTCGGGGGTTGCCATTTCGTATTGCAACGTATCGACAATTACCTTATCGCTATTGGGCACTTCCATTTTGGCAATCAAATAGATATTGCTAAACTCGTAATGCTCATCGTTACGCAACATTATGAACAAGTTTTTTTTAGCCAACGTATCGTTTGCTTCTAAAAGAAAGGTTACAGGTTCGTTTTTAGTCCAACCATTAGGCAAAGACACATATTGGCTGTATTCCACATTACTATGGCAAGACACGAGGGTTAGCCATAGGAGTAATACACTAAGCGTTCTCATTTTTAGGTTTATCGGCATTAGAGTTGGGTTTGTTATTTTTATTATTGGGCTTTTTCTTAGCGGTATTGGGGTTGTTATTAGCATTAGGATTGTTATTATTGCCGTTATTTTTAGGCTTGGGCGATTGTTTCTTTTTGTTAGACTGCCCTTGGGGTTGGGATTGTGCTTGTTGGGTTTTGTTATCTCGCTGAGGCTTACTGTTATTATTGCTCGCTTTTTTGTTGTTATGCTTGTTCTTTTTGCGTTTAGGGGCATCGAAACGGGTGATGCTATCTTCTTCTACTGGAGCGAGTTCAATACCTTCATAAGCTGAAGTGCTTTTACGTGAAGACAAATCGGTAACGATGGCATACTCTTCTAACTCTTCAATAGGTTCTCCCTCTTTATTGAGTTCGATAATTTCTTTTACGCTATCTACTGAGAGTTTGTGCCAAGTGATAGGATTTTCGTCGTAAGTGAACCACATTAGGCGTTTGAAGATGTCTATTTTTTGGCACGATGCCATACCGCGCTGTGTGTGGAGTTTTACATCGGTGCGGGGGAAATCTTGCAGAGCATCGAGATAGGTGTCGAGTTCGAAGTTCAAGCAGCATTTGAGTTTACCGCACTGACCTGCAAGTTTTTGAGGGTTGAGTGACAATTGCTGGTATCGTGCTGCTGAAGTGGAAACGCTTCTGAAATCGGTAAGCCAAGTAGAGCAGCAGAGTTCACGACCGCAAGAACCTATTCCACCTAAGCGGGCTGCCTCTTGGCGGAAACCTATTTGTCGCATTTCTATACGCACAGAAAAGGCTTTTGCCATATCCTTGATGAGCTGGCGGAAATCTACACGCCCCTCGGCTGTGTAGTAGAATGTTGCTTTAGAGCCGTCGCCTTGGAATTCTACATCGGAGATTTTCATCTCTAAACCTAAGGCAATTGCTAATTCACGCGATTGTTTTTGGACTTCTATTTCTTTGGCACGCGACTGTTGCCATACATCAATATCATGCTGATTAGCTTTGCGATACACTCGAGGTATATCGCCTTCCCAATCGACTTTGCGTTTTTTCATTTGCGAGCGCACCAATTCACCTGTAAGGGTTACGACTCCTACATCGTGTCCTGAAGGGGCTTCGGTGGCTACTACATCACCCATTTGGAGGGGCAATTTATCGACATTGCGGAAATACTCTTTGCGGCTGTTTTTGAAGCGCACCTCGACGCAATCAAAATACTCTTGTCCGCCAAGGAGTTGGGTATTTGCCAGCCAATCAAAAACTGATAATTTGGCAGTGCCAAAGCTTCGCGCTCCGCAGTTTGTATTACAGCTATTGTTCGTATTGTGTGTGCAAGTATTGCAACTCATTTTTCTATGGATTATTACATTAATAGAGAGGGTATAAGAGCCCTTTCAATCGGCAAAAATACGAATAATTTAGAAATTAGCAAATTTGTGAATTAGCAAATTAGAGAAAAGTAGAGAGAATATTATAGGGAGAACCTCGAAGAATCTTGGAAGATTCTGGAGGGTCTCGGGGAAAAGTAGACAGATAAAAAGGATTGATTATTGATTTCTAAAACCTAATTCTTGATTAAAACTGGAAATAGATAAATGGCTGTATATCGGTGGAATAGGCTTGATAACATATCAATACTACCACTAAGGCGATGGCAGCTTTTACTACGTAATGGCTTTCGGCAAAAACGTGCTCGGTATAGTCTTTCCAGCGTTGGGGCAGCCAGTGGGTGATATAGCCTATGAGGATGATTCCTAAACTAATATTGTTGTACTTCATCACTTGCATAGCCGAACCCCAGTCCATATTATGAGCGACTTGGTCAAACCATTGGTTTATACTTTCCATATCGTTGCTTCGGAAAAACACACGTGTGAAAGTGATAAAAACAAAAGTAAAAGCTATTTTCCAAGCGCGTACTACCCACAAGTTACTGTTCTCATACGGGCTCACCTTACGCCAATACTTATAAGCCACAACTCCTAAACCATTGAGTCCGCCCCAGATAACAAACTTCCACGATGCACCGTGCCACAATCCTCCAATGAGCATTGTAATCATAATATTAATATTGGTAGTAAGGTAGCGTTCAAAGGGTTTATAAAAGAACGCAACCGCAGAACCTGCTATTAACAGTAGCCCTGTGATGAGGGTGAAAACGAGATTGTTGATCGCTACTACCAAAATCACTACAAAAAGCAAAGAGAAGACGAAAGTGCCTATGGTACTATTGCGGTTACCTCCTAATGGGATGTACAAATAATCTTTCAGCCAAGTGGAAAGGGAGATATGCCAACGTTTCCAGAAATCACCGCAATTCAAAGCTTTGTAAGGCGAATTGAAGTTTACAGGCAAATGAAAACCCATTAGCAGTGCTACCCCTATAGCAATATCGGTATAACCAGAGAAATCACCATAGATTTGCAACGAATAGCCTATGAGAGCCAGAATATTGGCAAAACCTGTGTGCATAGAAGGGGCATCGAATATTTTGTCTAAGAAGTGCAAAGCAATAAAATCGGCAAAAATCATTTTTTTAATGAGCCCTTTGAGAATGAAGAATATCGCTTTATTGAACTCTTCTTTAGAAACAACAGTTTTCTTGAGAATTTGAGGTACAAACTCTTCGGCGCGGACGATAGGCCCTGCCACGAGTTGAGGAAAGAAACTCACATAGAAACCAAAATCGAGTATAGAGTTCAGGGGAGTTACCTTGTTACGGTATACATCTACTGTGTAGCTAATCGTTTGAAATGTATAGAAAGATATCCCTACAGGCAAAATAATTTTATCAACTGTGAAATAGCCTTGATTGCTAAAGCCATTTGCCCAATAGGCTAAATAGTTAAACGTTTGGTGCTGGGTGTGGAAGAATGCATTGTAAGTATCGGTGAAGAAATAAGCATACTTGAAATATGCTAACACTAATAAATTTAAACAAACACTCACGGTTACAGCTATTTTGCGTCGGCGTTCTTCGGCTTGCCGATAGATGTAGTGCCCCAGATAAAAATCGGTAACAGTACTGAATACTAACAGCAACACAAAAAGGCCGCTCGCCTTGTAATAGAAATAGAAACTAGCGATTAGCAAAAACAGATTGCGCAGGTGTCGGCGTCGGTAAATCAGAGCAAAGACAGCATACACCAAGACAAAGAATATCCAGAAGTCTATCCGCACAAAAGTAAGCGGATGCTCAGGATTAAACATAAAGAAATTGTTGAAAAAGTCTGTCATAAATCTGTTATTCTACCGCTGTGAGGTCGTTGTGTAAACACTGATAAAACACTTCTGAAATAAGTTTAGTTCCTTTAGGGCTAAAATGGACATAATCGGCAGCTGCCATTCCTTCTTTTACCCACGTAATCATAGAGTTTTCGCCACCCATTGCCTCATACATACTGAAGTAGGCGATATCGTTTTTCATACACTCTTCTTTCATCAAATCGTTGAGTTTAGGCACATAAGGATAAGTGATGCGCTTGCCGTTGCGCGAGGTGGTCATATCGCCATTACCTATGAGCATAAACATTGCATTGGGGTTGGCACGTTTCACCCATTTCATATTGAAAATAAGTCCTTCAACATAGTCTTTCAGCTGTTGATCGGTTTTCATATAAGGAATGGTATTACCACCGAACTCGAAAATAAAGAGGTCGGGTTTACGAACGGCAGACATTTGGCGGTAATTCTCATAGTTCATACGGGTGAAAATACGTCCTGCTTCACCGCGCATTGCCACGTTATCGGCGCGCACTCCCGAAGCAGCATCAAGGGTAATTCCATAGAAATCAGGACTTACACGTGCTTCCAATTCTATATATAACTCATCGGGGGTAGTTGCAAAATTCAGTTGGTAGTTATGGTATTTACCATCGGCGATGAGAGTATCAATTTTAATTACATTTTTTCCTTGGTATACCCTAATAGCAGTTCGGCTGGTAGCATTACCATAGTGCAACCCAAATTTGGTATAGTTTTGCAGGCGTGCGTAGGATTTTTTAGAAGGTTTGATTGTAAAGGATGCCTTTGTAGGTTTCAACAAAGCAGTATCTTTCACATAAGGTGTAAAGCGCGAATAAGTAGCATAAAGTCCGTAACTATTGTGTTTCAAAGTTTTGCGCTGTTTGCGATCAAAGAAAGCATAGCGCATCCAGTTAGGTGAAGAGACTATTTCTACACTATTTTGGCTATAGACCACCTTGATAGGAACAAAACCAGGTCCGCCTCCACCATAGGAGAGTTGCAAGCGGTTGCGTATATAGGCAGTGATACGGTCGCCTTCTATTTGAGAGTCGCCGTAATGTACAATTTGGCAAACGCCTTGACGAAGTTTAGCTTTGAGGCGTTTGATATAGTCAATTTTATTTCCAGGGTAATAGATTTTACCTTCTACATTGGTATCTAAAGTGTGTAGAGAATCTTTTTCGATAGTATCGTTCGTTGTTAAATTTTTTGTTTTTTCATCAACGATACTTCCCGAAGTTTCTTTGATTAGCTCATCGAGTTTGTTGTTTTCTTTTTCATCAGCTTTGAAGAGTTCTCCTAAAATATCGGGGGTAGGATAGCGTAACATTGCATCACCAAAGGCAATACCTTCACGCACCATACCGTTGGCGGTGGTGTGATAACGACTGAAAAAGGTCATCGCAAAAAGGGCAGCGAGTAGTCCCACGATAAAGAGTAAGATTTTCTTAGGTTGCATAGATTAACTCATTAAAGATTCCCATTCGGTCATTAAATCCTCCAATTGTTGTTTTTTCTGTTCGTACTGTTTGTAGAACGCATCGGTTTGTACGCCTTGCCCCATTTGCTCGTTCATCGCTTTGAGTTCCTGTTCAAGCTCGGTGATGTTGCGTTCTATTTTATTGAGTTTGTTTTGAGCTGCTTTCTGTTGTTTTTGTTCTTCGAAAGAGAGTTTTTCAGGAGTTTGAGCAGCTTTAGCAGTAGTAGTTTCTTTAGGTTGTTCTATTTCGCGAAAATTGGCGGCAGCACGTTGTTCTAAATAGAAATCAATATCGCCCAAATATTCTTTGAGGTGTTGGTTTTTAAATTCGTATACTTTATCGGTGAGTCCTTGCAAGAAATCGCGGTCGTGCGACACGATAATGAGCGTTCCTTCGAATTGCTGAAGTGCTTTTTTGAGTACGTTTTTACTCTTGATATCCAAGTGGTTCGTAGGCTCGTCCATTACCAAGACATTGAAATCTGACAGCAACATTTTAGCCAATGCCAAGCGGTTGCGTTCGCCTCCTGAAAGCACTTTCACTTTCTTATCTACTTCATCGCCACGGAAGAGGAAAGAGCCGAGTATGTCGCGGATTTTCATACGATTGCTATCGTTAGCAGCGTTGAACATCGTATCGAGTACGGTAAGTTCACCATCCAAATAGTCGGCTTGATTTTGGGCAAAATACCCTAATTGTACATTGTGACCTAACTTGATAGTTCCATCGTACAGAATTTCGCTTACAATCATCTTGGCGAGGGTAGTTTTTCCTTGTCCATTTTGTCCTACAAAGGCCACTTTACTACCGCGTTCTACGAGTAAACTCACGTGGCTAAGCACTTGTTTTTCACCGTAGTTTTTAGATACATCATCTATTTCGAGCACCACTTTCCCTGGAGTTACCGATACGGGAAAACGCACATTCATCACAGCATTATCTTCCTCATCTACCTCTATGCGCTCTATCTTGTCGAGTTTTTTCATCAGCGATTGCGCCATAGAAGCCTTAGTAGCTTTTGCACGGAATTTTTCAATCAACTTTTCAGTTTGTTGAATTTTCTTTTCTTGATTTTTTTGTGAAGCGAGTTGCTGTTCGCGTATTTCTTGGCGCAATGCCAAAAATTGGGTGTAAGGTTTAGGGTAATCGTATATTTTGCCTACTGAAATCTCGATAGTGCGGTTGGTAACATTGTCTAAAAACATCCTATCGTGAGAGACAATCACTACTGCCCCACTATAAGTTGTGAGAAATTGTTCCAACCATATAATTGACTCGATATCCAAGTGGTTCGTAGGCTCGTCCAGCAACAACACATCGTTGTTTTGCAAGAGCAGTTTTGCCAACTCTATGCGCATACGCCAACCTCCTGAAAAGCTATCGGTGAGTTTATCAAAATCACTACGCTGGAAGCCAAGACCTTGTAATACTTTTTCAGTTTCACCTTGGTACTGATACCCCCCGATGAGATCGAAACGATGTGTATAATCGCTTAGCTTATCGAGCAAATCGTGGTATTCTTGACTCTCGTAATCGGTGCGAGTTTCTATTTGATGATGGATATTGTCTAACTGGCGTTCTAATGCTTTGATTTCGGTAAATGCCTGATAGGCTTCTTCTAAGATAGTGCGCCCTTTTACAAAATCGATATCCTGTTTAAGGAAACCGATGCGCACATCTTTATCGGTAGCAATTCCACCAGTATCGGGTTTTAGTTCGCGTGAAAGCAGTTTGAGCATTGTAGATTTACCCGCTCCATTCTTACCGATAAGCCCCACTCGGTCGCCTGCATTGAGCATAAAAGCGACATCCTCGAAGAGGTATTCACCTTGAAAAGAAACAGATAGATTGTGAACATTCAGCATAGAGAATAATTAGCAATTGATAATTGACAATTGACTACTGACAATTAATAATTTAAAAACGGGGGCAAAAGTACGAATAATTTGTGAATTAGCAAATTAGCAAATTGGCTATTTGACAAATTATTTTTACCTTTGCGGCTTGAAACTGAACCTCTAATGAATTTATTTATTTATATTATTGCCTTCCCACTTATTTGGCTACTCTCGCGAATGCCTTTCTGGATGCTCTATGGCATATCGGATTTTTTATACTTTATACTATATACTCTATTGAAATACAGAGTAAAAGTGGTACGCAAAAACTTGCATACAGCCTTCCCTTTTAAAACTGAAACTGAACTTTTAGACATCGAACGCAAATTCTACCACCACTTTTGTGATACTCTTTTAGAAATGGTAAAATCGTACGGAATGAGTGAAAAAGAAATGAAAAAACGTATGGTTTTTCCTAACTTGGAAGTTTTGAAGAAATACGAAAATGAGGAACGCAACATCTTGTTTATGTGCAGTCATTACGCAAGTTACGAATGGTTACTTTCATTGGCTTACTTCTTAAAACACAAATCGTATGCTCTCTATACCCCGCTAAGCAACCCTTATTTTGACAAACTTTTGCAGAAAATACGCACTAAACATCACAGCTTTTTGCTACCGCGCTACACTGCTCACCGCGAGATGAAAAAACACAAAGATGCTCACGATGTATATTGTTATGGATTTGCTTCCGACCAGATTCCAAACAACAAAAAGAACTATTTACGTCCGTTTTTAGGTTTGAATGTACCTGTTTTCACTGGGGCAGAACGCTTGGGTAAGGCTTTGAATACGGTGATTGTGTTTGCTAAAATAGAAAAACTAAAACGCGGGTATTACCAAACAACTTTTGAAGTTTTAGCTGAAGTACCTAACGATTACGTGGATTTTCAAATCACAGATATGTTCTTTGAACATGTAACCCGACAAATTTATGACCGTCCTGAGTTCTACTTGTGGACACACAATAGATTTAAAAGGATGAGATGAGACAAGATGAATAATAATAAAAAAAGCTGTCCAGAGTTGGACAGCTTTTTTTATTTGTAGTGTTGTGAATATTTATTTTTTAGCCACTGCAACTTTTAGCATATCGCAGGCTTGTTTTTCTCCACTATCGCAGGCTTGATCAAACCAATCGATAGCACGAGCATCGGATTGCTGGATACCTTCGCCGTGATAATAGCAATTACCCAAGCGGAATTGTGCAGGTGCATAACCTTGGCGGGCTGCGCGTTTATAATAGTCGGCGGCTTTTTCGTTAGAGCGTTCTAAACCACTACCATTGTAATAACAATTTCCTAATTTGTATTGCCCTTCAGCGTATTCGCGGTGAGCAGCTTTTTGGTATTGAGTTACCGCCTGACCGAAATCTTGTTTGCTTTCGTAGTAAGTACCGAGTTCGGTGAGTGCCGCTACATTGTTTTGTTCGGCAGCTTTAGAGAGCCAAAGTACCCCTTTGTGTTCGTTGAGGCGTTTCATTGGTGTTTTAGGTGCAGGAGCATTGTGTGTTACTTTATGTTGGGCAACAGTGCGGTTGTTCACTGCTGGCGCCTTAACAGTAGTATTTTCTGTTATTGTAGGGCGTGCAGAAGGGCGCACTCTGGTACGTGTTGTAGGTGTAGCAGTTGTAGTTGCCGCAGCTGTAGTTACTGTAGTAGTTTTACCTTTAGCAGGATCGGGAGTCTTAGGCGCAGGTGCTGGTTTTTCTTTAGGTGCAGGAGCTACATCAGGAACAAAAGTCATATAGTATTTACCTAAGTTAGATTGTGTTTCGGCATCGCCTTTTTTAGCAACACGTTCGCTCCAATACACTGCTTTTTCTTCGTCTTTTTGAGGGTTTTTTGCCTCGAAATAGTATTCAATCAAGCGTTTTTGCGCTTGGGTGTTATCTTGTTGTTTAGCAAGTCTTTCATATAAAGGAAAAGCCTTATCGTTTTGTTTTTTCACTCCTTTACCATAGAAATATCCATCGGCAACAGTGAGGATTACATCAGGATTTTCTTTAGGATCGTTTGCTTCTACTTTTTTGAGTAACCAATCAAAAGCTCCTTTATGAGACAAATCGGCAGCTTTCATCGCCCATTTAGCTGCTTCACGTGGTGATTTTTTTACACCTTTACCATCGGCATAGCATTGAGAGAGGGTGAAAAGCACATCGGCATAAGCATCAGCTTGCCCTTGATAGAAATAGTCTAACATTTGATTTTCAGGGGTAGGAGTAAGTTTTGCAGCTTTATTGTAATACTCAAAAGCACGAGCGTAAGATTGATTTGTATATTTCCCTGTGAAATTCAAATCACCTAATTTTTTAAGCGCAAGTAGGTGGTTTTGAGCGGCTGCTTTTTCGAGATATTCAAAGGCTTTTTTCACATCTTGTTGTGGTTCTTCAAGCAAGAGAGTTCCTAAGTTATATTGAGCAGTTACATCGCCTGCATCAGCAGCTTTTCGGAAGAGTTCTACTGCTTGAGCTACTGATTGCCGTGTGCCATTGCCTGTAGCATAACATATAGCTAAGTTGTTTTCGGTTATAGGAGAAGGGTTGGCATTCACCGCTTTGAGAATCCAGTTGAAAGCATCGCGTTGAGAAGTAGCCCCTCCAATACCATTATAGAGGCATACTGCCAATTGTCGTTGAGCATCTACATTGCCTTTATTAGCTGCTTGAGTGTAGTAATCGAGTGCTTTTTTAGGGAATTTACCTATAAGTGGACTATTGCCATAGAAGTAGAAATTAGCCAAGTGATAGAGTGCTGTAGCATTGCCTTTGGCTGCTGCCTTCTCAAACCATTCTATCGCTTTACTTTCAGATTGTTCTACCCCTTTGCCATTGAGGTAAGACTCACCTATCATTGCTTGTGCCTCAGTATCACCTTTTTCAGCTACTTGCATCAAGCGTTGTATCGCTTCGGGGTTAGAAGGGTTGATTTCGTACACCCAAGTAGCGAGGAGAAGTTCAGCTTCTTTATTTCCTTTTTTAGCAGCTTTGTCAGCCCAAAATTTAGCTTTGTTCACATCTTTAGTCACACCATCACCCGCATAATACGCTTTAGCAAGGTCGAGCAAAGTTTCAGCTTTTTCATTATCGGCATTCTTTTCAATCCAAGCGTAGTACTTTTCGGTAGACTGAGGAACACCGCGACCATCGCGATAACAAAGTGCGAGTTCTTGTTCGGCTTTTTGGTTGCCATTTTCGGCTGCTTTAGCGAGCCATTCAGTACCTTTTTCTTCAGATTTAGGCATTCCTTTACCATCGAGATGGAGGTGGGCAAGCTGGTATTGCGCTTGTGCATCGCCTGTTTCGGCTACTTTTTCAAGCCATAAGGCAGCATCTTGAAAAGAGCGTTTTACCCCTTTGCCTTTCAGATAAGCTTCGGCTAATTCCGACTGGGCTTTCACATCGCCTTTCTCGGCGAGTTTCATCAGTTTTTTCACACTTGTATCTTGCCCATACGCTAAAGAGGCAAGAAAAACAGAGACTGCTAAAAACAAGTTTTTCATAGTATAATTTGTTTATTTTTGAGATTATATTGTTTGAGGGCACAAATATACGTAAAAAAAATAAACTATCTATACAATGCACTTATTTTTTTTTCAAATCAGTTTCATTTTTGAGATTGTTAAACCCGTCGAGTTCAGCTACTAATGAGCCTACACGTAAGGCGGCACGCAGTTTTACGGGCACTTTGTTCTTGTCGTCAGTAATCCACATTGTGATACTTTCTTCTTCTTTAAACACGCGACCATCTTGTACTAACGGACAGAATTTAAGCGTATTTACAGTACCAAAATGCGTTTTTACTTTCTCACGACCGAGGAGTTTGAGTTTGAATTTATACACTTCATCGTCATCGAAAATCATATCTAAAGAGATTTGTCCCCCCACTTTCATATTTTCAATATCTGGGTGATGACGAAGAGCGTAGAAAGCCGAAATCACATCGTGAAGCCCTGGTTGGAAGGAAATTTCGGTATCTTTACCATTTTCCATATTGTGGATTTTCACTTTGTTATCGGTATGATTGAAGTACATTTTTAAATATTTAGTATAGCCACCTTCGTAGATATTACGGATAAAAAGACGTGGTTTGCCATCGGTGATACCAAAATAACTCTCATAAGTATCATCTACCTTAAAAAATACACGTGCTAAACCTGTAGTTGCCCCTTTTCCGGTAGCGTGATACACTTTTTCACCTCCATACATCTCTTCTTTGACCGACATTGTAGCGATACTCGCATTAAAAACACCATATTTTACTTTAAAACGCAACCATTCGCCTCCTTTAAAAGGCAAATCTGAAGTTTGTGCCGACAATGGTGCCAGCAAACAAGAGAAAAGAGCAATGAATAAAGATTTGTTTTTCATAAGTTTCTTTTTAGTACCCTGACCTTCAAAAATGAAGCCTTTGTTTAACATTTTGTGATGTATAATCAGGGGTTTAGATTCAATTTTGAGAAAGTTAGCAATTAATGTGCCAGTTTTACACAAGAAATAATATTGAGATTAAGTAAGTTATAAAACTTGTTTATTCAAATTTTATTATTACCTTTGCCTTCAAATAAAAAACACCTTATGAAACGATTATTTTCAACCATCTTTTTAGGGAGTTTGTTTGCTTGCTCCTCTCCTACTTCAGAAAACAAACCACCTCAACAACAAGACGATATCCCTATTGTACCCGAAACTTCTTATACTCAGTACGTAAACCCTCTGATGGGTACCGATTCCAAATTTAGTCTTTCTAACGGCAATACTTATCCCGCAATAGCTGTGCCTTGGGGTATGCATTTTTGGACACCCCAAACGAACAAAATGGGCGATGGCTGGGCATATCAATATCACGCTGATAAACTTGTAGGTTTTAAGCAAACTCACCAACCAAGTCCGTGGATTAACGACTATGGGGCTTTTGCATTGATGCCTGTAGTAGGTGACTTGAAAATCAAAGAAGAAGAGCGAGCTTCGTGGTTTTCGCACAAAGCAGAAACAGCTCAACCCCATTACTATAAAGTGTATTTAGCTGATTATGATACATCAGTAGAGATTACACCTACTTCACGAGCTGCACAGTTTCGCATTACTTTTCCCAAAAGCGATAAGGCTTATTTGCTTCTCGATGCTTATTTCAAAGGTTCGATGGTACAGGTATTGCCCAAAGAGCGCAAGATTATAGGCTACGCTCGCAACAACAGCGGGGGAGTACCCGAGAACTTCCACAATTACTTTGTGCTTACTTTCGACAAAGATTTTGAGAGCGTACAAACGTGGGGCAACGGCTTTAAACTATCAAAAAACACTGAAAGTATGGGTGAACATACAGGAGCTGTGATAGGTTTCCACACCAAAAGAGGCGAACAGGTAACTGTGAAAGTAGCTTCGTCGTTCATTTCACCTGAACAAGCTTTGTTGAATTTGCAAACAGAATTAGGCAACGATACTTTTGAGCAAACAAAACAAAAGGCTCTCGCTCTTTGGGAAACTGAACTCAGCAAAATACAAGTGGAAGACGAAAATATAGACCATTTGCGCACTTTCTACTCTTGTTTGTACCGCACTCTGCTTTTCCCACGCACTTTCTACGAATACAACAAAGAAGGCAAAATGGTGCATTATAGTCCGTATAACGGCAAGATAGAAAAAGGCTATATGTTCACCGACAATGGTTTTTGGGATACTTTCCGCGCTGTATTTCCGCTGTTTAACCTATTGTACCCTGAAATGAACCAACAGATGATGAAGGGATTGGTGAATGCTTATAAAGAATCGGGCTGGCTACCCGAGTGGGCTAGCCCAGGACATAGGGATTGTATGATAGGCTCAAACTCAGCTTCTATCATTGCCGATGCTTACCTAAAAGGAAATATAGAGGCTGCTGATGCCGAAATTCTTTTAGAGGCAATGCTAAAGAATGCTACCCAAAACGATGGCAGACCAGTAAAATCAGTAGGTCGTGAAGGGGTAGATTACTATAATAGTTTAGGCTATGTACCTTATGATGTGAAGATTAACGAAAATGTAGCCCGCACCCTTGAGTACGCTTATGCCGATTATTGCATTGCGCGTATGGCAGAAAAAATGGGCAAAGCCGATATAGCTAAACAATACTACGAACAGTCCAAACGCTATAAAAATGTATTTGACCCCGAAACTAAGTGGATGCGGGGCAAAAATAAGGACGGCAAGTTCCAATCGCCTTTCAATCCGCTAAAATGGGGCGATGCATTTACTGAAGGAAATAGTTTGCACTACACTTGGTCGGTATTTCAGGATTTTGAGGGACTCATACAACTGATGGGGGGCAAAGAGGCTTTTGAGAAAAAGATAGACGAAGTGTTTGAAATGCCACCATTGTTTGACGATTCGTACTACGGATTTACCATACACGAAATACGCGAGATGCAAATTATGGATATGGGTAACTACGCTCACGGCAACCAGCCTATCCAACATCTTATCTACCTATATAACTACGCTGGCAAACCTCATAAAGCTCAAGCTAAACTGCGTGAGGTAATGGAAAAACTCTACGCCCCTACCCCCGATGGTTATTGCGGCGATGAAGATAACGGACAAACTTCGGCTTGGTATGTGTTCTCAGCCTTAGGTTTTTACCCTGTAACTCCTGCTAACGATACTTATATTTTAGGAAATCCTTTATTCAAAACAGTGACTTTGCAACTACCTGAAGGTAAAAAGTTTTTAATTAAATCTGTAGCTCGCAACAGTACTGATAACTTGGTAGAATACGTTCAGCTCAACGGCAAGAAAATAGAAGGTTTTGAAGTTCCTTTTGAAGCGTTTAGAGAGAATGGAAAAATGACGTTTTTTAGGTAAATCACGATGGACGAATCACGAGGTAAGAACTAAAAATAGTATTACAACTATTTTCCATCATTCGTAATTCGTATTTTTTTATTATCTTTGCCTTTGAAAAACAACTTGATTGTTATGAAAAGAAAAACTATACTCATTATTTTATCCGTTGTCTTGCTTTTAATCGTACTAATTGTCGGAAAAAAAGCAGGCTGGTTTGGTGGTAACAGCGATGTCTTAACTGTTGAAACAGAAAAAATTACCCCTACAACTATTGTCCAAAAAGTATCCGCTACAGGAAAAATACAGCCTGAATTAGAAATCAAACTATCTTCAGAAGTATCAGGAGAAATTATAGAACTCCCTGTAAAAGAAGGGCAAATGGTCAAAAAAGGCGATCTTTTGGTGCGTATCAATCCTGATATTTACCAATCAGTAGTAAAACGCAGTGCGGCGAGTTTAGAAACCGTACGTGCGAGCTTACAACAATCAGCCGCAACGCTCAAAGAAGCCGAAGAGAGTTACAAACGCAACAAAGTATTGTACGAAAAGGGCGTTATCTCTAAATCCGATTGGGACAAAGCTGTATCAGCCTATGAGGTTGCCAAAGCCTCTCGCGAGTCGGCTCGTTTCAATGTACAAAGTGCGATGGCAAGTGTATCGGAAGCCCAAGATAACCTCAAAAAAACAATTATCTACTCACCTACTGATGGCACTATTTCTAAACTCAGTGTAGAGTTAGGCGAGCGCGTAGTAGGTACGATGCAAATGACGGGAACTGAGATTATGCGCGTGGCTAACCTTCACAATATGGAGGTAGAAGTAGATGTAAATGAGAATGATATCGTGAAGATAAGCGTAGGCGACTCAGTGAATGTAGAAGTCGATGCTTACCTCAAGCGCGTGTTCAAAGGTAGGGTTACCAATATTGCGAACACCGCCAACACTACCACCAGTGTAGACCAAGTAACGAACTTCAAAGTAAAAATACATATAGAAGAAACTTCTTACAAAGACCTTTTAGAAGGCAAGCCCGCGGGCTATTCTCCTTTCCGCCCAGGAATGACTGCTACTGTTGATATACTCACTAAAACCAAAAAAGATATAGTAGCAGTTCCTATCAGTGCTATTATTGTAAAGAAAAAATCGGAAATCGACCCTAAAACGCCTAAAGAAGACGCTGATAAAAAACAAGAAGCGGTATTCGTGTTCAAAAACGGTAAAGCCGAACTTCGCGCTGTAAATACAGGCATTCAGGACAATGTGCATATCGAAATCCTTTCAGGTGTCGCCAAAGACGAAATTATCATCACAGGACCTTATAACGTTGTGAGTAAAAGTTTAAAAAATGGAGATACCGTTCAACTAACAAATAACAAATAACAGTTAATACTATGAAAAAGTTTATTTTATTATTAGGTGTATTAGCCTTAGGATTTACTTCGTGTTCTAAGAAAAGTGAGAACTTAAAAGTAATCCCTAAAGATGCTATGGTAGTCGTTTCATTCGACTTGCAATCGCTTTACCAAAAAGCCGATGTAGAGGAATTACAACAACTCAAGAGTTTCCAAAAACTCAAAGAGGAAATCAGCAACGACAACAAGGAAATGGGTAAAATTTTCAATGAAATTCTAAAAGACCCTAAGTCTTCAGGAGTTGACTTTAAAAAGAATGTTTTCTTTTTTGTATGCGACAGTAAAAAATACGGAGGTGATAGCCGCAACCCTTATATAGGTGTAACTGCAGTACTAAGCGATGACGCTAAATTTAAAGACTTGCTAAACAGAGTCTCTCAAGCTACAAAACTTCAGTTGGACATCAAAAAAGAAGGTGCTTTAAACATTGTTTATTTTAATGAAGGAGCATCCCTCAGTTGGGACAACAAGAAAATGCTCTTCCTTGTAAACGACAACTATAGTACAAGAGTTGATGTAGTGCTTAAAAAACTATATGAACAAAGTAAATCAGAGCAAATTACTGATATCAAAGGTTTTTCTGATTTCTTAGACGGACAGAAGGATATCAATGTATGGTTGAATTTTGGAGGCTTTATGCAAGACGACAGTATGTTCCTCAATGGAATTGCAGCTTCTTTATACAAAAGTCTCTTCAATATGCAAAAAGACTCTTATTTCTATGGCTTTATAGATTTCGGTAAAGATGATATCAAGCTCACTACTTATAGCATCTACAACCAAGAAACAGCTAAACTCTTAAAAAAATACGACTTGTACGATATCTCGTTTGATAAAGATATCTTGAAAAACTTCCCTGAAAAATTACCTATAGCCATAGGTGGCGCTGTAAATGTGAAAAACTACTACGAGTTCTTAAAAGCTCAATTTGGCAAAGAACTCAATGAGGACGACCTCGTGAAACTCCTCAACACTCAGGGGCTTACTAAGGACAATGTGCTCAACTTCTTTGGTGGTAGCTTTGTGTTAGCTATTGAAGGTTTTGAAAATCAAAAATATATCAGCTATGATTTGGTAGAAGATGAGCAAAGTGAAGATGGTTATGAATACAAAGAAGTAGAAAAAGAAAGAATGTTTCCTGTTTTTGGACTCTCATTCAATATAGGCGATAAAACGCTCCTCGACAAAGGGGTAGCACTTGCTCACTTAGCGTTAGAAAACGGTTATTACAAACTCCCTCTTCAAAAAGACCTCACGCTTTATTTTGCTTATAACAATAAGGCTTTCTACGGCAGTAATTCTCCTAAAGGTGTAGAAGCATTCCTAAAAGGCGGTGTGAGCAACAACGCAGTGAAGTCCGATTTTGGCAAACACGTAAGCAAAGATCTCGCCTATTTCTATATGAGTTTAGAACCTAAGGATTATCCACAAGAGTATGTTGATATAATTAGAGAAAAAAACAGCCGTGAAGGCAGTTTAGCTTTCGATTTATTTATCCAACATTCCACTAACATAGAGTGCAAACGCATCGACAACTCTTCAGCTGAATTTATTTATCACCTTAAAGGGATTGAAAAGAACAGTTTGAATACTTTCTTCAAGTCGATAGACAAAGTAATAAACTATGAAAATTAAGCTACAACATTTAAAACCCACCTATATGTCGGGCGACGAAATACCGTCGTCCGATATATATTTACAGCCAGAAGTAATTTTTGAACAGGGTCAGTGTTACCTCATCAGGGCACAATCGGGGCAAGGCAAAACCTCACTTTTGAATTTCATCTATGGTGCAAGTTTTAGTTACGATGGCAAAATTACTTACAACGAGGTGTTTAACAAAAAAGAAGTTCTTCGCTATCGCATTGATAAACTGAGTTATGTATATCAGGATTTAAGGCTCTTCCCTACCCTCACCGCTTTTGAGAATATCATCTTGAAAAACAAACTCACCCACTACAAAACTGAAGACCAAATAAACAGCCTCATAGAGCGTGTAGGGCTCTCCCACAAACGCGACACTTTGGTACAAACACTTTCTTTAGGGCAACGCCAGCGCATCGCCCTTTTGCGCGCCTTGTGTCAGCCTTTTGAGTTACTATTATTAGATGAGCCTTTTAGTCATTTAGACGATAGCAACACCGCTATTCTAAGAGAAATTATAGAGGAAGAACTACAAGCCCGCAACGCCAGCCTACTCCTCACTTCTTTGGAAGACAACAACTTTTTCCACTATAACAAAAAACTCAATTTAGGTTTTAGAAATTAAATATGTTAATTGTTAATTGTAAAAAATGTTATACAAACTACAAAAAAACACACTTGTTAAATCACAAGTCATAGGTTATGCCCTCACACTTTGTATAGGAGTGTGTATACTGCTCACCGTTTGTCAGTTATATTTTGATGTAAAGCCGTTACTACAGCATCAAACCGATGTATTTGCAAGTAAATACGCAGTAGTGAGCAAAAATATTTCCATTTTCAAGACTCTTGATAAAGAAGGTATTTACTTCGATAAAAACGAGATGGAAAAACTCAAACAAGAGCCGTTTGTAAAGAGTGTTTCACACTTTACCCCTGCAACTTTCAAAATAGGTGCTTATACTGATAAAGACGATAATATTCCCCTTTTCTACACCGATCTCTTTTTTGAAAGCATCCCCGATAAATACCTCGATGTTCAACCCGATGATTGGCAATGGACTGAAGGCAGTAGGTTTGTGCCTATTATCATCCCTGAGAGCTATCTAAACCTCTATAACTTTGGCTTTGCCGAAAGCCAAGGACTACCCGTATTTTCTAAAAATACTATTTCGCAAGTGCGTTTCAATTTAGAAGTGAGCGGCAATGGTAAAAACGACAACTACGCCAGCAGAATTGTAGGATTTTCTAACAAAATCAACTCTATATTAGTACCCCAAAGTTTTTTAGATTGGGCAAATAAAGAGTATGGCAAAACTGAAGTGAGTAACACCAGCCGATTGTTAGTAGAGTTTGAAAACCCCTCCGATGAACGCGTGTTGCAATATTTTAACACTCACAATCTCTCCATTAATAAAGACGAATTAGAACTCAGCAAAATGAGTTTCTTTTTCCATTCTGCCTTGCTCTTTGTAGTAGGCATCGCACTGATTATCATAGTACTATCGGTTGCTTTCATCTTGCTCAGCGTAAATCTAATCATTCAAAAACACAAAGAACAAATAGTAAATCTATATTATATAGGCTACCAACCCCATCAAATTGCGCGATTCTATCAATGGGTCATCAGCATAGTTACAGTAATAGCCGTTGCAGGAGCAATAGCACTCAGTCTATACATACGCAAACTCTATACTGAAAAACTCAACACCCTTTTTGAGTTCAACAGCGAACAAAGCATACTATTTATAGCCGCCATCACAATTTTATTAATATTAGGGGTATTATACAACCTTTTAGTACTGAGAAATATCCAAAAAACTGTAAAACTGTAAACAAGAATTACACACTTATTACACACTTTAACTGTGTAATTATACGTTTTTCAACAAAGTATCAACATAGTTATTAACAGATTATCAACAGTATATTTCACTGAAATAAAAGCAATTAACGAGTTTATAAACATAATTTTCAAGTTTGGCACGATATTTTCAATAGAAAAGGCGTGAGTGAATAAAAGAAATCACTTATGATGCATACATAATTAAATAATGAATGATTTGTTCATAAGTACAAAAATTGGTTAAAAATTAAATTACTGAGAAAAATTGCTAAAAGAAACATTGTTAGATAAGAATCATTAAAACAAAATTGTGTAAAAAAATTAAATTTCATTTCATTTTACTAAAATCGTTGGGAAACGACATTCATTTAAAGAAACATTGCTAAAATTTTAATTGTTAAACAAAATCATTTATTGAACTATTGTAAAAAATAGTCTTTTAAACTGCCGAAGAGACTTTGCCAGTTTAAAAATACTAACAAATTTGGGAGTTAGTAGTAGTAGTATTTATATTATATGCATTGGAAAAGACTTCCTGAATAGGGAAGTCTTTTTTTTTTGACTAATTACAATTATTTCGGAAAAAGTTTGTACATTTGCACGCTTTTTGTGTATAAAAGAAAAAAAACAACAAAAGCAAATATTAATTTTATATATTTTAAAGACATACGAATATGAAGAATCCTATTCTTTTAGTAGAAGATGATGTAGTATTTTCCAAAATGTTAAGCCGTTTTTTAGAACGCAATGGATATGATGTAATAGGGTGTTATACGTTAGAAGAAGCGGAGAAAAACCTAAACGCATCGCTGAGTATGGTTTTCACCGATTTAAGACTTCCTGATGGTGATGGTATCAATTTCCTAAAATCTGTAAAAGAAAGCTTCCCTAACCTCCCTGTAGTGGTAATGACCAGCTACGCCGAGGTTTCTACTGCGGTAGAAGCAATGAAATTAGGAGCTTTCGATTATATATCTAAACCATTCCAGCAAGAAGATGTACTCAACGTTATCAAAAATGCCCAAAGCAGCACCCGCACCGTACAACAAGACATCGCTGTAGCGAAAAAAAGTACTCCCTCATCAGCTACCGATAATAGCGCCCCTGCCAAGGTGACTAAAGCACCTGAAACCGATGCTAACAATCCTTACATCGAAGGTATCAGCCCTGCCTCTAAACGCTTGAGTAAATTTATCAACTTAGTAGCCCCTACCGATATGTCGGTGCTTATTATGGGTGAAAGTGGTACTGGTAAAGAGGTAGTTGCTAAATCTATCCACCTTAAAAGCGAACGCCGAAACAAACCGTTTATCGCTGTCGATTGTGGCGCTATCCCTAAAGAAATCGCTTCAAGTGAATTCTTCGGTCACGTGAAAGGGTCGTTTACAGGGGCTATTGGTGATAAAAAAGGACACTTTGAAGAAGCCAATGGCGGTACTATCTTCCTCGACGAGGTAGGTAACCTCAGCTACGAGAACCAAATCCAGCTATTGCGCGCCCTCCAAGAACGCCGTATCAAACCTATCGGTAGCTCTAAAGAAATTGATGTTGATATCCGTGTATTGGCAGCTACCAATGAGGATTTACTCGCTGCTGTAAACAAAGGCGAGTTCCGCGAAGACCTCTATCACCGTTTGAACGAATTCTCTATAAAAGTACCTTCTCTTAACGAACGCAAAGACGATTTGATGATATTCGCCTCACATTTCTTGGAAAAAGCTAATGAAAAACTTCACAAAAATGTACAAGGATTCACTGAAAAAGCTGTACAAAAAATGCTTCTATACACTTGGAGCGGTAACTTGCGTGAGCTATCAAACACCGTGAAACGCGCTGCCCTACTCACTCAAGGCGATTACATCACCGAAAACGAATTGCCTGAACCTGTGATTGTAGAAACTCGCCATTTCCCTACCGAACGCTTCTCATTCTCTACCAAAGAAAATGAACGTGAGCTTATCATTGGGGCTTTACACGAAACCCATAACAATAAAACAGAAGCAGCTAAATTATTAGGCTTTACACGTAAAACTCTTTACAACAAACTCAAAGCCTACAATATCGATGAATTTTAGATAGATAAGAGGTAAGGGATAAGAAGTAAAACTTACTCTTACCTTTTATTTCTTATTCTTTTAACCTAATAAAAATATGAGAACAGCAAAAAAACAAGTAGTAGTAGTAACACGAAAAACACATAATGCTACGCAAGTAACTATAAAAAATCCAAATCAGAAACTTCTGAGTTTTATAGAAAAATTAGCTGAAAGATCTAAAAAACTAAAAGAAGAAATAATGCAAATGGATTTTAAGGAATACAAAAGAATCTAGTTTTGAACTTGAATATTAACATACCTTTTGAGAGTGAAAAAGGTAATCAGTATGCTTTAGTGTTTTCTGTTTATGAACCTCTTTCTGATATTTCTATCCCAGTAGTTGAGGTAAGTTTAGCTTTGAAAAAGCAAGTAACTTCCACTAACTCACTGAAAGTTTTCAATTATATCATCAAAGAAATAGAAGAATATCTTTCAAAAAGAGAGGTCATCTTATACTATTATTGTGATAACGCAGAAATATATTACAGAAATAGTAAGAATCGATTTTTATCTCCCCAACATTTTTTTATACACTTTTTATCAAAGCTAATCCTAAAGATTTATTGATAAAAACTTCTGAAATCATCAATGAGACAGTAGGAAATCACTATATTAATTTTATTTATAAACCCAAACATCAACATTATATTGATATTCTTAGCAAAGAAATAGAAGAATACCAAAAATGAAAAAAACTTATATTTTTATATCTTTATTTATTGTATCTTTCTTTACTTCAGTAGCTCAATCACCGTTGCGCTCTCCCGATGCTCAAGCCCAAGAAAAATGGGTAAACGATACTTACAACCAGATGTCTCTCGACGAAAAAATAGGGCAACTCTTTATGGTATCAGTCTACTCAAGCCATATAGGCACCAAAAGGGCTGAAGAAATTAAAGACTTCATCAAAAAATACTACATCGGTGGGATTATCTTCTCTAAAGGCGGCCCTAAACGTCAGGCAAAGCTCACCAATGAGTACCAATCTCTCTCTAAAATACCTCTTTTTATGGCAATGGATGCCGAGTGGGGACTTGCTATGCGCCTCGACTCTACCTATGCCTATCCGTGGAATATGACCCTTGGCGCTATTAAAAACAATGCACTTATTGAGCGTACGGGCAAACGCATCGGGATGCACTGCAAACAATTAGGTATGCAGTTCAATTTCGCACCCGATATTGATATCAACACTAACCCCGACAACCCTATTATCGGTAACCGATCTTTTGGCGAAGATAAACTAAACGTCGCCGAAAAAGGACTCACTTTTACCCGCGGAATGCAATCAGTGGGGGTATTGGGCAGCGCCAAACACTTCCCTGGCCACGGCGATACTTCTAAAGATTCTCACAAAACCCTTCCTACCATTTCATTTACCAACACTCGATTGGATGAAGTAGAACTCTATCCATTTAAGGTTCTTGCCAAAGAAGTTGCCAGCGTGATGATAGGCCACCTAAACGTCCCTGCCTTAGAACCTAAAGCGGGGTTGCCTTCTTCTCTTTCTTCGGTTATCATTACCAATTTGCTCAAAAAGAAAATGGGCTATGAAGGACTCATCTTCACCGATGCGCTGGGTATGAAAGGTGTATCGGAATATCTGCCTGTAGGCGAAGTGGAAGTGGAAGCCTTCTTGGCTGGAAACGACATTTTGCTAATGCCTGCTAATGTAGCCAAAGGTTTTGAAGCTATGAAAAAAGCCTACCAAAACAAACGTATCAGTGAGGAACGTTTGGCTCACTCAGTAAAAAAAATACTGATGGCTAAATACAAAGTAGGACTCACTACTTTCACCCCCTTAGACGAAACAAAAATCACTGAAGGCTTGCACACCCTCGAAGATGATTTGCTCACCGAAGAACTCTTTGAAAACGCTCTTACAATAGGGCAAAACAAGGAAAATATACTCCCTTTAAAAGACCTCGATAAACGCAAAATTGCTTACGTGAAATTTGGCAACGACAGCGGTTGGACATTCTATTCTTCTTTGCGCAAATACGCTGAAGTTACTCTTATAGAACCTCAAAACGAAACTCAACTCTACAACGCGATAGAGAATTTCGATACGATTATCATCGGTTTGCACAAACCCGACAAAACTCCTTGGGACGATTATAAATTCAGTGACAATGAACTGAAATGGTTAGAGCATATCGCCAAAAAGAAGAAAGTGATATTAACTATTTTCACCCGTCCGTATGCAATGCTCAATGTAAAGAATATTGCACATATCAAGGCAATCGTATTTGCTTACCAAAACCACAAAGTAGCTCAAGAAAAAGCGGCTCAGCTCATCTTTGGCGCCATTGAAGGCAAAGGTGTATTGCCCGTAACCGCTCACCCCAATTTGCCTGTAGGTACTTCCATCAGTACTCAAAAAATAGGGCGATTGGCTTTTGGATTACCCGAAAGTGTAGGGCTCAATTCGGCTAAACTTAAAGAAATTGATAGTATTGCCTTAGATGCTATCAACCAAAAAATGACCCCTGGTATCCAAATATTAGTCGCCAAAAAGGGCAAAACAGTATACCGAAAAAACTTTGGTACTTTGGATTACAATCCTGCTAATAAGGTTACCGATAACACTATTTACGACCTTGCTTCACTCACCAAAATATTAGCAACCCTCCCCGAACTGATGCGTCTATACACCAAAGGTGATTTCAAACCTGTAGACACCTTTGAAGACTTGCTGCCTAAACTCAAGCACACTAACAAAGCTGAAATGACGATGAAAGATGTGCTCTCTCATTACGCACAATTTCAGGCTTGGATTCCTTTTTTTAAAAGAACCTTAGACTCTGTACAAAAGCCGAGTACAGCGTTTTACAGCACTGTGAAAAGCGATGAATTCCCCACCGAAGTAGCCAAAGATATGTACCTCATAGAAGGATATACCGATACGATTTACAAACGTATAGACGAGAGTGAGCTCATCAAAGATAAAAAGTACTTATACAGTGATTTACCATATTACTACTTCAAAAAATTCATAGAGAAGAAAGAAAAAAAGCCTTTACAAGAGTTGGTACAAAAACACTTTTACAGAGGATTAGGAGCTTACCAACTCACCTACTTGCCTCTACATAAGTTTTCCCCTGTAAATATTGCTCCTTCTGAAGATGAAAAAGGCTTTCGCAACCAAGTGCTTCGCGGTTATGTACACGACCAAGGTGCGGCTATGCTAGGAGGAGTAGGCGGACACGCAGGGCTTTTTGGTTCTGCCGATGATGTAGCCAAAGTGATGCAAATGTATCTCCAAAAAGGTTATTATGGGGGCACGTGGTTTCTGCAACCTCAAGCCGTCGCTCTTTTCAACACTTGCAACTACTGCAACGAAGGCAACCGTCGTGGTTTAGGTTTCGACAAGCCTCAATTAGGCCGCTCAGGGCCAACTTGTGGTTGTGTGCCTATGAACAGTTTTGGGCATACAGGCTTTACGGGCACTTTTGCTTGGGCTGACCCAACAAATGAAATTTTAATCGTTTTTCTCTCTAACCGCACCTACCCCTCTTCAAATAATAAACTACTGATTAACAAATTAGTGCGCCAAAAGATACAAAACGTAGTGTACCAAGCTATCACTTCTCAATAAAAATTAAACAAAAAGATTTGGCGTATAATAGAAAGATTTAGTATATTTGCGCCACATTAATCTTTTTTAAATAAAATTTATTGTATGGAACCTTGGATTATTGCCATTTTCATTATTGGCTATCTTTGTATTACTACAGAACACCAAATAAAGGTGGACAAAACTATTTCGGCTTTAGCTATGGCTGTTATCTGTTGGACGCTCTTAAAAGTTTCTAACATTGATGTAATGGAAGTATCAAATGGTATATTAGTACCCTCTGACCCTACCAACAACGCTACTGCTATCGACAAAGCTTTACAACATCACTTAGCTGAAACAGCTGAGATTCTCTTCTTCTTAATCGGTGCAATGACCATTGTAGAAATTATTGATATGCACCGAGGGTTTGAAATCATCAAACGATTGATTCGTACCCAAAGTAAGGTAAAACTCCTATGGATTATAGGAATTATCGGTTTCTTCCTCTCTGCAATTATCGATAACCTTACTACTACTATTATCCTCATCACCATTCTGCGCAAACTCATCCCAGACCAAAAAGAACGTATATGGTACGCTTCTCTGATTGTAATTGCTGCCAATGCAGGAGGTGCTTGGTCACCTATCGGCGACGTAACTACCACAATGCTTTGGGTGAAAGGCAAAGTAACTGCTGCTAAATTAGTGGAATATGTATTTATCCCTGCAGTAGTATGTTTAGTAGTACCTTTGCTCATTGCATCATTTTTACCTGTGTTCAAAGGAAAAATCGATACTTCTAACAGTGAAGAAGGCGTTACTTACAAAAGCAGTATGCCCGTACTCTCTATAGGATTTATCGCTATTATTTTTGTTCCTATTTTCAAATCAATCACTCATTTGCCTCCTTATATAGGAATGCTCTTTGCTTTGGCTACAATGTGGTTTGTTTCTGAAAAATTGAAACCTATCAGCGAACTTTCGTTTACTGATAAGGATAAATTCAGTATTCACCGTGCGATGAGTCGTATCGAGTTTTCGAGCATCTTGTTCTTCTTAGGTATTTTATTGGCAGTAGCTTCATTGCAAACTATTGGTACACTTTTCAATTTTGCACAAACACTCAACGAAACTATCCCAAGCAAAAACGTAGTAATCTTACTCTTAGGTTTTGCTTCAGCTATTATAGACAACGTACCATTGGTAGCTGCTAGTATGGGTATGTTCCAAGAGGAAATAGACAACGGTATTTGGCACTTCATCGCTTATGCGGCAGGTACTGGTGGTAGCTTGCTTATCATCGGATCGGCGGCGGGAGTTGTAGCTATGGGTATGGAGAAAATTAATTTCTTCTGGTACGTAAAAAATATCTTATGGATAGCGCTCTTAGGATTTATTTTAGGATACCTCACTTTGGTAAGTTTTGAAGCGCTACACTTCTTTGGATAATTAACAAGTAACAAATAACAGACAATAATAAAGCCAGCTAAAAGCTGGCTTTATTATTTTATCCTACTGAAACTAATTCAACATCAAAGATGAGAGGCGCATTGGGAGGGATAACACCACCAGCACCTCGGCTGCCATAAGCGAGCTCTGAAGGGATCACCAAGCGGGCTTTGTCACCTTCGCTGAGGAGCAAAATACCCTCGTCCCAGCCTTGTATCACTTGCCCTACACCTACGGTAAATTGCAAAGGTTCTCTACGGCGATGAGAGCTATCGAACACCGTTTTATCTAACAACATACCGGTATAGTGCACCGCTACTTTTTGTCCAGCTACTGCTTTTTTGCCATTGCCTTTGTGGGTGATTTGGTAGTACAAACCGCTGTCGGTTTTATCAAAGCCTATTACTTCTTTAGCTAAGGCTTCTTCGGCTTTGCGTTTTTCTTCGGCTAAACGAGCTGCTTTTGCAGCTTTGAAATCTTCAAAAGCCTTGAGAGCATCCCATTTTTCAGCCTCTGCTCCTACTCTTAGAATTTCCACTTTTTCAATTTTATCACCTTGTGCAATAGCATCTACCACATCTTGTCCTTCTACTACTTCACCAAAAACAGTGTGTTTATTGTCTAACCAAGGTGTTGCTAAATGCGTGATAAAAAACTGACTTCCATTAGTGCCAGGACCTGCATTTGCCATAGAAATGACACCTGCTTTGTTGTGTTTCAATTCTGGGTGGAACTCATCATCAAAACGATAACCAGGGTCACCAGTACCTGTACCTAACGGACAGCCGCCTTGTATCATAAAATTAGGAATCACGCGGTGAAAGGTGAGTCCGTTGTAATAAGGAGTGCCTAATGGTTTTTGTGAATTTTTCATTTTTCCTTCAGCAAGAGCCACGAAATTACCTACCGTAGCAGGAGTTTTGTCGTAAGTAAGACGCAGTAAAATAACGCCTTTATTAGTAGTTATTTTAGCATAAATTCCGTTTTCCATTTTTGTTTATTTTTAATTGTTAATTGAATTGGTTTAGCGCTTCAATAATGATATCGCAACCTTCTTTAATTTCTTCATCGGTGAGGGTAAGTGGAGGCGAAAGTCGTACGGCACGGTGTTCAAACAAAAGCCAATAGACTATCAATCCTTTATCCTGACAGTAATTCACTACAAAATCGGCGATTTCGGCAGTTTTCACAATGACTGCCAACATCAATCCGCGACCATTGATACTTTCGATAAGTGGATGTTGCAAATACTTGCGGAAGAGTTTTTCTTTTTCCAAAGTTTGAGCCATCAGGTCGGTGGTGAGCAGCTGGTTGAGGGTAGCCAAAGAGGCTGCTGCAATCACAGGGTTACCGCCAAAGGTGGTAATGTGCCCCATTTTAGGGTTGTTTGCCAATAGCTGCATACGCTCGTATGACGATACGAAAGCCCCCACCGGCATACCGCTTGCCATACCCTTGCCTATAGCGATAATATCGGGGGTGATGCCATAATTCTGAAAACCAAAGAGCTTACCGGTGCGCCCGAAACCTGGTTGTATTTCATCGATAATAAGGAGAGCACCTACCTCTTCGCAACGGCGTTTTACCTTGATAAGGTAATCGTTTTGGGGTTCTATAAAGCCCGCGCCCCCTTGTATGCTTTCTAATACTACCCCAGCAGTGCGCTCAGTTATTTTTAGTATATCAGCCTCGTTGTTAAACTCTATAAAATCTACATCGGGCAGGAGCGGACGAAACGGACGCTTGCGCTCTTCATAGCCCATTAGGCTCATAGAACCCTGCGTGTTGCCGTGATACGCATTTTTGGCAGCAATCAGTTGGGTGCGCCCTGTTACGCGCTTCGCCAACTTTACTGACCCCTCAATGGCTTCCGTACCCGAATTTACCAAATAGGTAGTGTTGAGTTCGGGGGGTAGTTGTGCCGCAAGGAGCTTGCAGAAATCTACCGCAGGCTTTTGTATGTACTCGCCGTACACCATTACGTGCATATAAGTAGCGCATTGCTCTTGTATAGCTTTCACTACTGCAGGGTGGCAATGCCCTAAGGTACAAGCCGATACTCCTGCTACAAAATCTAAATATTTCTTACCGTCGGTAGTGTAGATATAGCTACCTTCGGCGCGCTCTACTTCCAATAATCGCGGATAAGGCGAAGTAGGAGCTTGGTATTTTAGAAAGTCTTTTTCTTGTGTCATTCTTTTTCTTCTTTTATAATCTTAACCATTGGGCTGGGGTCTATACGGCTAATAGCATTCCCTTTGTATCGCAATTCAAAAAAGCCATTAGATTTGCCTTGTATAGTGCCGTTAATATACAATTTAGCTTTTAGTATTGATGAGTTGTCAAAAGTAGCATCTTGTATTTTCAAATCGTATGCTTCTATATCAGCTATTCCGTTTGATACAAAAGTGGCATTTTCAGCTTTGCACCATATTTACCCCTTTAGGCAGTTTTAAAGCTACTTTTAAAGTGCCTTCTTCTACTGTTGTTTTGATAATGGGGTGAATAGCATTATCGGCATCAATGTAGATATGGTCGTTCTTTTCATTTGTCCATAGCTAAGGGTAGCAGTTAGTAATAGAGTGTAAAGTAATATGTTTTTCATATTTGTAATATTTTTTAAAAGTTATTTGGCTATGGGGTGGTCGGCAGGGGCATTATTACAGTCTTTCACACATTCTCCTTTTTGGTTTATATAGAACCATTTGTTATTTAGCTTTACTTCTGCTAATCCTTCTGAAAATCCTTCTGCATAATCATACTTTATAGGAATCACTTCTTTGCCTGTTTTATCTATAAAGCCATATTTATCATTCAATTTTACTTTAGCTAATCCTTCTGAAGGACTTTCAGCATCATCATACTTTATAGGAATCACTTCTTTACCTGTTTTATCTATAAAACCCCATTTGTTATTTAGACTTACGGCTGCTAATCCTTCTGAAAAAAACCAAACATCATCATACTTTATAGGAATCACTTCTTTGCCTGTTTTATCTATAAAGCCATATTTATCATTCAATTTTACTTCAGCTAATCCTTCTGAAGGACTTTCAGCATCATCATACTTTATAGGAGTCACTTCTTTACCTGTTTTATCTATAAAACCCCATTTGTTATTTAGCAGAACGCTTGATAATCCTTCTGAAAAAAGCCAAGTATGATCATACTTTATAGGAATCACTTCTTTACCTGTTTTATCTATAAAACCCCATTTGTTATTTAGCCTAACGTTTGCTAATCCTTCTGAAAAATCCCCAACAAAATCATACTTTATAGGAATCACTTCTTTACCTGTTTTATCTATAAAACCATATTCTCCATTCAAACTCACGCTTGCTAATCCTTCTGAAAAACTCCTCGCATCATCATACTTTATAGGAATCACTTCTTTACCTGTTTTATCTATAAAACCATATCTATTATTCAATTTTACTAAAGCTAATCCTTCTGAAAAACCCCTAGCATTATCATACTTTATAGGAATCACTTCTTTACCTGTTTTATCTATAAAACCATATTTTTTATCCAATCTTACCATTGCTAATCCTTCATAATATTTATCTTTCCAAGCGTACTTCTTTGTTTGTTGCACAGGCTGGGCAGACGGCTCTTTTTTTACCTTTTCTTCAGGTAGCAGACCTTGCGCATAGGTTAGGGTAGCAGTTAGTAATAGAGCGTAAAGTAATATATTTTTCATGTTTGTAATATTTTTAAAAATTATTTGGTTATGGGGTGTCCTGCTGGGGCTTCATCACAAAACTCTGCACACTCACCTTTCTTGTTTATTTCAAACCATCTATCAAGTTTAGTGGGACGAACTAAAGCTACTCCTCCTGAGAAACTTTTTGCATCAAAATATCTTGTAGGAATAACCTCTCTCCCTATTTTATAAATAAACGTGTTTAAACTTTTTTTAGGAACTTGGAGATAAACCCTAATAAAAGCATTCCAATCCAAGTTACATCAAGATACTCCCCATTGCTATCATTTGCCCTTTATTATCACACAAAAAAATGCTATTTGTGGTTACGGATTTTTTTCTTGCTTGATAGCCTGTAGATTCTCCTTTTTGCCGACAACGTGTATGACTACCATCCAATTGTAGCCAAATCAAAATTACTTTTAAATCCTCTTTTTCCTACACTTAAAAAGGGAATAATCCAATTATTTATTGTATCTTTGCCCAAAGTTCCTGAATTTTGGTGTTCTTTTTTTCTCAAACACAAAATTACTAATTTTCGGGAACTTTTATTTTATTATAGGAAAAAGTTTAAACAGCTTCAATATAATTTATATTATCTGCCATAAGGCATTTCTTCTATTATTGTCTTTGTAAGTTCTTCTGCCTCTATCCAATGAATTGTTAAATCAATTAGTTTTTTTAGAAAAGATAAGTCCTTATCTTCCCAAACTCTTATATAATGAGTTTCGTCATTTCCTAACCATACAGCGCGTGTTGCAACATTTTTAATATTAGTATCTGTAATATATTTGTTGATAACCTGCATTAAAGGTGTTTTTTTGATACTTTCTTCTTCTGAAGGATTATTTTTTATAGCATAATCCTTTATGAGAAATTCTAATGCTTTTCTATATCCAACGCCTGTAATTTGTTGAAGTTTATTTTGTTCAGCAAAATATGCCTGATTATAGATTATAGAGAATTGAGGAGATATTGTTTCTATAATTTCGCTAAATTCTTTTTTTTCAAAAGTCCCTATAGATGTATCTATTAGACACCCTTCCCAATAATAAGCTATAAAACCTTTATTACAATCACTGTTAGTGCATTGAAAAAAGGCTTCAACTACTTTTATCATATTTCCATGAAGAGCTATTGTATACTTTAAACCACTTATATATTTAGGCACTTGATGTTTATGACAATGAGGACAAATATCTGGGTATTTATCTATTTTTTCAATATATTTATTATTGTATAATGTAATATCCATATTTATAAATTCTAATTTTTCTTTACTTTGTCAATGTCCTTAAAGTATAACAAAGTATGCAGTGTATGCAGTGTCAGTTACTAATTTCAACTTTGCCAAAGTTTCAGACTTTGGCAAAGGTCGTAGCGACACAAACATTGTCAATTGTTAATTGTTATAATAGGTTTCTTGTAAGAGCGTCATTATTTTGTCGTTGCTGAATTGGGTTTTGAAATGTATATTCACTTTGCCTTTGAAGAAAGTTACAGCGTGCCTTATTTTCAGTTTTTCTTCTTCGCGCAAAGCGTTGTCATTGGGTACGTTCTTGCTCTCTATCACGAAGTGCAGTTGTTGGGATTGGTTTTTGTACTGCACGATGTAAGCGAAATCGGGTGAATAGGTTTTACCTCCTGCCACAGGTATTTTGATAGAGTTTTTAGGTATTTTGGTAAATACGGTTACACTATCGATATTTTGCAAGATGTTTTCGCGCTCTAATTCCGAATCAAAAAAGAGTTCATCGAACAGATAGTTATGAGCAACGGTTTGATTTTCGGAAAGTATCCCAACCTCAGCAGCAGGTATTTCGGCTAAAGGCTCTCCCTTAGCATTAGTGAGCTTGGTAGGGTGTATCGCATTGCTGACTTTTTGGTAGCCTACTGTATATTTAGTAAAGGCATTGGCTAACAAGAAAAACTCAAAATTTTGTTTGATAGCCCTTATCGTCGCTATATTTAGATACAGATTGATGTCGGTAGGGGTGCTGCAAAACGCCTTGTGTAGGGTTTTGATGTTCACAAAGAGTATTTTTGAAAGTTCTTTTAAGAAATCACTATAGCTCATTGTTGAAAACGACTGCTTGCGTTCGTGGTATTCAGCTCTTTCTTCGGATACATAAGCGCGTTTGTCTTGTACGTGTATTCTATTGACAATTTCTACTAAAGTACATTTCTCAAAAGAGCGGTTAGCACTGCGACTTTCGTTTTTGAGATAGTCTACAAAGAGATCTTGAAACTGTTGTTCGTTTTTGAACTGATATTCCAAAATCGCTTTTTCGTTGAGCTGCTCCCAAAACTCTTTTAGCTTACTGTATTTATCGGCGCGTATACGTATAGTTCTTTTAGGCTGGGTAGCCTTGCGTATCTTGCTACTATCTACCCCTTGGAAAGCTAAGGGGAAATGTGCTCGTACATAGTCTAAACCACCTTGTTTGAAACTGTTGTCGCGTTTGAGTACATTGTGTTCATCTAATTCCTCTAAAAGCGCATTTTTATCATCAAAATGATACAGTTTTACAATTTGACTGATAAGATCGTCGTTCAAACTATCAAGCGGCGTTTCAATTGAAACAGACCCTGATTTATCGTTAATTTCCTTCACCAATTGGTCTACAAATTGGTTTTCGGTGAAATCTACAAAATAGTTTAGAAAGAAATTGCTATCCTTCACCCTATTACCGTACTCATTCACGGGCAAGCGCAAGCCACGCCCTACTTCTTGCAGTTTGCTAATCTCACTACCACTACTGCGCAACTTGCATATCTGGAAAACATTGGGGTTATCCCAACCCTCGCGCAACGTCCATTTGGAAAAGATGAACCGGCGTGGGTTTTGCAGACTCAATATTGCTTCTTTGTCGTGCAAAATTTCGTTGATTTCCTTTTCTACTTCTTCATCTTTAACCGAATTATCTTTAGAGAAATAGCCGCCGTGTGTACCGGCGATATTGTCGATAGTTTTCTGTAGATAAGCGCGATAAAACTCGTTTTCTTCAGAATACAAGCGTCTTTGGGCTTCAGCTTTGATAAGGAGTTCTACCGTTTTGCGCAAATGACCTTCGGTATTGCGGTATTCCTCGATGTTATCGATAAAGAACAAAGTGAGCGGTTTGATGCGCACTTCGCGACAGAGCAGCTCGCGTTCTAACTCAAAATGATGGAAAATCGTTTTTTGCAACATTCTATCTTGCAAGGTTTCCGAATACGAATAAGGGTTGAGTTTATCGCCTTTTTTGAGTTCTAAACCATTGGATAACAGAACGGTAGTTTTATTTAGTTGTACTATCTGCAAGCCGTGCATTGCGGGGTGAGCTCTCTCAAAATCATCGCCTTTGGTTAAGACAATTTTCTTTTGACTATTGTTTTCTATCAGCTCAAAATGTGCTTCTTTGCCATCGGTGTCCGTAAGGCGCAACAAGGCATTGTTACTTCCTGAAAACTCAGTAACATACCCCACTACACCTTTTACCAAGTTGCTGTTGAAAGCATCGACAGAGGTGAGTTGGTATACTAAATTGTGGTAATCTTTTATTTTAATTGTTTCGGTAGTACCGAATACTGTTTTGCGTTTTAGTTCTTTATCAGGGAAAGTAGCCCCATAGCGGAAAATAAACTGAGGAGACATCTTTTTAATGGCTTCCCACGTTTTGTTTTCTTGGGCAAACTTATGAGGTTCATCGATGATGAGGAAAGGGGCGGTGGCAGCAATGGCTTCAAAGGGTATCGCATAACGGTCGAACAAGGTTTGGTCGAACGTTTTTTGCATTGTATCCGAATTGAGCATCCCTGCATTGATGAGCAGCACTTGTATTTTGTTTTGTGTAGCAGTGGCTTCTACAAAACTGCGCACAGCAGGCGGAAAGCCGCTTTTGTTGCCCTTGCTACTCTTTTGACTTTCGACTATATGCACTTCAATGGTTTTGCTATAGTCGTCCATAAAATGGCTACGTGCACTTTCCGACTTTAGAAAACTAAGGGTACCCGCTTTGATAGAGAGGGTAGGGACTACTATCACAAACTTAAAGATGCCAAGGGCTTTGTTGAGCTCAAAAATGGTTTTAGTATAGGTATAGGTTTTGCCCGTACCTGTTTCCATCATCACATCAATAATATTGTTGCGGGCATCGCAATAACGCGTGTCTATTTCTTGAGCTTTTTGCAGCTCCCTAATATTGCGCTCATAAGCATAGCTATTTTTATCCACCTTAGGGTTGATACACTCAGCTCCTTGTTTTTTAGGCAACTGCACGTGCAACTCATCAAAAACACTCACCGTATTTTTGACTGCCTTTGACTGGTGGTCGAGATTTTTTTCAAATTTGAGCTTCATACTTAGTTCCTTATGATAAAATCGGTGCTGATACTTTTTTTATTGGCATACGCTTTCACGTTTTCGGCAATTTGGCGCAGGTGTGCACTCTCGAAATGATAACCAAAGACTACAATGGTCGTAGGGTTGAAGTCGGGGGTATTGTCCATCATTTCAAGCAATACTTTTAAGCTTTCGGTAGTAAAACCGCGATGTATTAAGTACAATTTATCAAAACCGTAATAACCTTCATAGCCTGCTAAATCTACAGGAGCAAGACTTTCTGTTAGTGGAATGCCATCGTAGGTTTTCCAAGTGAGTAACAAGGCACGGAGGTCGGCTTCGGTGAGTTTTGTTTCATCAAAAAGAGTAAGAGAAGGAGTAAAATCCTTTGCCTCAAACTCATAGTCGTCCCAAATAGGGAAAGTTTCATAAATTTGGAAGCCGAAGTCTACCGCTTTTGTGTTAAAAAGGTCGTTTTTTTCAGCTTTGAGTTTAGCAGCTGCTCTTAGCAAACGTTCTTTAGTAATATCGAAAATAGTAGGCTCGGCGGGTAATGACGAATTACGAGAGACAAATGATGGGAAAGACAAGACCGCTTCGTAAGCAGTTTTGTTCTTTTTCTTATCAATAAGCTCAGGGAGTTGTACGAGTATAAAACGGCGGTTGCCATCGTCTTTCGCATTGAGTTGCATCACGGCATCGGCGGTAGTACCTGATCCTGCAAAGAAATCGAGAATGAGGTCGTTAGCATTTTTATCAACTAAGAAGTTAATTAGATATTTAATTAAAGAAATAGGTTTAGGATAATTAAAAACAGCAGTATTATCAAATAGTTTTGCTAATTCATTTCCTGCATTTTCTGTGGTTTCTACATCAACATTTTTATCGATTAGATTAGGAGGAACCTCTTCTCCATAATCTGATTTTTTATACGATAAAACCAATTGTTTAGATAGAGAGATACGAGTTTTTTTCTTTATCTCTTCATCTAATTTGGATTGTTGCCAAATAAATCTATTACTAAAGATAGCATTATTTTCATTTTTCCCGTTTTTTATAATTAGATCTTCTAATAGTTCATTTGGAAATTTCTCCGTTCCATAAGTACCAGCCTTATAAATACCATCTTCTAATTTTGCATTAATACTATTGGGTGGAAAAATAAGTGTTTTTAATGAATTTTGAGGTTTTGTAAAAGGATCTTCACTTTTACTATGTTTTAAAATTCCTTTGAAAAATGCAAAGTTGCTACCTTTTTGGTAACACAAAATATATTCTATGTTTTTCTTTATTTTTTTAGAAAGATTGGCTGGAGTAGCAGATTTAAACCAATTCCATTGTCCCACAAAATTATCCTCACCGAACACTTCATCCATTAGTAGGCGCAATTGAGCTACTTCATTGTCGTCTATAGATACGAATATAACACCATCGTCTTTGAGTAATTGGCGGGCAATATACAAGCGGGGATACATAAAAGTAAGCCAAGCGGAATGCGAGTTGCTCTTGCTCTGGGTGAAACTCAAAATACGTTGGGCTACCTCCTCACTTACTCCTGCCAACTGAGCGAGCTGAGGTACGGTGAACTTGCGGTCGTCCTGATATACAAAACCGTCAGAGCCTGTGTTGTAAGGAGGATCGATGTATATCATTTTCACCTTTTCGTAATAGGCATTGGTGAGGTGCTTGAGCACTTCGAGGTTGTCGCCTTTGAGCAGTAGGTTTTGCGAATGGGCGTTTTCAGGCAAGGTGTTATGCGCCTCATCGGCGCGCAAGAGCGTTGTTACGGGGTCGGTAGCTAACAGACGGGCATACTGCTTGCCGAGCCATTGCAAGGAATAGCTTTCGGTGAAAAAGTCTATTTCTTTTTGTTGTAATACTGTTTTAAATTTCTCAAAATCAAAAGTTCCTTCTTTACTGAAGCAATCGGCAAAGTGAGTGTGGAGTACTGCTTGGAGGTCGGCTGTTTTTGGGGTAAGGTTTGTGGTGAGGTTTTGTTCTATCATTGTTGATTGTTATTATCAGGATTATTCTTATAGCTTCGTAGCTCAGGGTGTTCGCATTTAAAGGCTTAGCCTAGTTTTATTTGTATGGGCGTTTGCAAAACACCCCTACAATAGATTGATTATCAGAGCAACCAACTTTAGAAAAGTGTAGCAATACGTGTATACCCCCCACATACTCTGCTTTCGCAGACTTTCCCGAAGGGGGACAAGCCACAAAAAGGATTTTTCACTTTGCACTATTCACTTTGCATTATTCATTTCCTCCTAAGAGGCGGTCTAAACTTGTGATGTCCTGCACGAGCACTTGGCGGGCTTTACTGCCTTCAAAAGGGCCTACTACACCGGCGTGTTCTAACTGGTCGATGAGGCGACCCGCGCGGTTGTAGCCCAATTTGAGTTTGCGTTGCAAGAGGGAAGCTGAACCTTGTTGTGCATTGACAACTACTTCGGCGGCTTCGCGGAACATAGGGTCACGTTCGGAGGGGTCGAAATCTAAATCTACAGGTTCGCTATCGGGGCCTACATATTCAGGTAGCAAGTAGGCATCGGGGTAAGCGCGTTGTGCCCCGATGAACTCGGTGATGTGTTGTATTTCAGGTGTATCGACAAAAGCACATTGTATGCGCACGGGCTCATTGCCTTGTGAGTAGAGCATATCACCTCGACCGATGAGCTGCTCGGCCCCAGAGCCATCTAAGATGATTTTAGAGTCGATTTTAGAGCTCACTTTAAAGGCGACACGTGTAGGGAAGTTGGCTTTGATAATACCTGTAATTACGTTAGTAGATGGACGTTGGGTAGCGATAATCAAGTGAATACCAATGGCGCGGGCAAGCTGTGCCAAACGAGCGATAGGGAGTTCCACCTCTTTACCTGCCGTCATTATCAAATCGGCAAACTCATCTACCACTAGTACGATGTAAGGCAAGAAACGATGCCCCTCGTTAGGGTTGAGTTGTCGCGCTTTGAACTTAGCGTTGTACTCTTTGATGTTGCGCACTTGAGCATTTTTTAGCAGTTCGTAACGGTTGTCCATCTCAATACAGAGGGAGTTAAGCGTATTCACCACTTTTTTGTTATCGGTGATAATTGCCTCTTCACTATCGGGTAGTTTGGCGAGGAAGTGGCGTTCAATAGTCTCGAAGATAGAGAGTTCCACTTTTTTAGGGTCGACGAGCACGAATTTCACCTCAGCAGGGTGTTTTTTGTAGAGCAGAGAGGTGAGCACGACATTGATACCTACGGATTTACCTTGCCCTGTAGCCCCTGCCATCAGCAAGTGTGGCATTTTAGTAAGATCGGCGACGAAAGTTTCGTTACTAATGGTTTTACCAAAGGCAATAGGGAGTTCCATTTCGGCATTTTGGAACTTTTGGGCGGTAATCATTGAGCGCATATACACCATTGTCGGTTTTTTGTTAGGTACCTCAATACCAATGGTTCCTTTGCCGGGGATAGGAGCGATGATACGAATACCGAGAGCCGCAAGTGAGAGTGCAATATCATCTTCCAAACTCTTGATTTTCGCAATACGTGTACCCGCCACCGGTACAATTTCGTAGAGCGTAACAGTAGGCCCTACTGTCGCTTTGATTTTGGAGATTTCAATTTTGTAATCGGCTAAGGTTTTGATAATCGTATCGTTGTTTTCCTTTAGCTCTTCCTCGTTGATAATGATACCTTTATCTTTAGGTTCGTTCAACAATTCAATTGTAGGGAAACGATAGTCACTGAGGTCTAAACGCGGGTCGTATTCGCTGTAATTTTCTACTAATTGCTTGGCTAAATCTTCAGGATCAACCATTACAGGCGGCACTATAGGAGTGATGGTGAGTTCAGGAGCTTCATCTTCAGGGATATTGGTAATTTCCAACTCACCTTTGCCATCGAGAAATGGAATTTCTTTTTTATGTGTAAAAGGGTCGATTTTTTCATCATCTACTTGAGGAAGAATGATTTCCACATCTTGTTCCTCTTCATTGTCAGTTATGATATCAGAAGAGGTTGTAGGAGGAGTATCATCAGCATCTTCAAAATCGTCATCTTGTTCATCGTCGTGTTCTCGTTTCAGTTTAGTAAAGGTATTTTGGAAGAAAGACATTATCTTCTCGGGGGTGAGTTGCCATTTGGTAATAGCATATACCAAAGCAAAGAAGAAAAGGATTAAAAAAGTACCTATTTTACCAAAGTAATCTTGCAGAAAATGATTTACTTCATAGCCAGAAACTCCTGAAAGGATAGTAGATTTTCCTTGCAAAAAGCCTAAAAAAGTAGCGAGGAGTACCATTAGCAAAGTGCCCCAATACCAGCGGTTGAGCAATGCTATTTTGATATTGAACAGATATTTGAGTCCGGAGAGGAAAATGAGCCATACAGCGATGAAGGTTGCGATGCCAAAGCCTTTGTACATCAATAGATAGCTGAGATAAGCTCCTATTTTACTGCCTAAGTTATCGGCGATTTCTTCACGATTAGCGAGATCAGCCCACACACTTTGGTCGGCTTGCCAAGAAAAGAAAAATGAAGTAAAAATAAAAAGCAAATAGACTGTAAGTAGTACTAAAAAACCACCCCATATCAGGCGGCGTTGCTTGGATTTAACGGTTTTAGCCTCTTTGTTTTTTGTAGAAGATTTATCGCTATCTTTGTTTTTATCTTGTTTCTTTTTAGCCATTTTTATTAGGGTTTAGGGGGACAGGTGTGAGGGTGGCCTATTGAGGGGGCAAAGATAAGAATAATTTAGCGATTGGGCAATAAAAAAGGTAACAAGCTGTGATTTGACAATAGAGAAGGTGTCCAAAAAGTTTTATTTATGTGAGCGTTTGCAAAACGCCTCTACATAATATACTCTAAAAGTAATTGATTATCAAACTTATAGACTTTGTCAAAGTTTTGGGACTTTGACAAAGTTTATGATGCAAAAGCGATTTTTAGACTTTTCGGACAGCCTTTTTGTGACACAATTATTAATTGTTAATTGCTTGGAGTGCTTTAGCGTAGTTAGGTTCGTTAGTAGTTTCGGCTACTTGCTCGGTATATACTACTTTGCCTTGTTCGTCGAGCACTACTATACAACGAGATAGCAATCCTTTTAGCGGACTATCGGTAAAAACAATAGGATAATGAGCTGCAAAATCACCGCGGAAATCGGAGAGCATTGTAAGATTATCAATACCTTCGGCTGCACAAAAACGTGTGAGTGCAAAAGGCAAATCTTTTGATATACAAAGAATTGCTACGTTGTTGAGCTTTGAAGCCTCGACGTGAAATTTACGCACTGAAGCAGCACATACACCTGTATCTACACTGGGAAAAATGTTTAGGATTACTTTTTTACCTCTGAAATCAGAGAGTTTTACTTCGGCTAAATCGTTTTTAACAGCTGAAAATTCAGGGGCTACAACGCCCACTTTTGGAAGTTCGCCAGCAGTGTGTGCAGGTTGTTCGTGAAATGTAATGTTTGCCATTTTTTTTTAAGTTAAAAGTGAATAGTGAAAAGTGTAGTCGCAAAAATAATACCAAAATATATTAATTAGCAAATTTGGAAATTAGCAAATTAGCAAATTATTTTATGTCTCTGACTTGCAACTGCAAACTTAGCTTGCCATTCCACAGGTTTTCTTCTACTGAATAGACAATACTAAAAGGTTTGCCTGAGGTGATGAGAGGGAGTTTATGTCCTAAACTAAAACCTACAGCATCGAAATACGGGGCACTGCCCACTTCGCGCAAACAGAGTTTTAAGTGCTCGTTATTCTTACCAATGTGCTTTGCAAAACCTGTATCGACTACATTTTCGGCATAGAAGAGCGGTGGCAGGTTGCAAGGCCCGAAAGGCTCGAACTGTTTGAGGACATTATAGAATTTTTGAGTGAGTTTGCTCAAGGGAAGTGCGGTATCTATAGAGAGTTTCGGGATACACAATTCAGGGTTGATGGTTTGTTTAACCACAGTTTCAAACGCTTCTTTGAAGAGTGGATATTGCTCGGGGAGGAGCGTGAGTCCAGCCGCGTATTTATGTCCACCGAACTGTTCTAAATGTTCGCTGCACTGCTCCAAAGCCTCATAGATATCAAACCCTTGTACCGAACGTGCTGAGGCGGCATACTTATCGCCACTCTTGGTAAATACTATTGTGGGGCGGTAGTAATGTTCGATAAGGCGGGAAGCGACAATACCTATCACCCCTTTGTGCCACTGCTCACTGAAAACTACTGAAGTATAGCGATTTTGCTCGCCATTGCACTCTATTTGGTCGAGTGCTTCGGCGGCGATACTGCTATCTAATTCCTTGCGTTCGCTGTTGAGTTCGTCTATTTGTTTGGCTTTTTGCAAAGCTTGTTCAGGTGAAGTTTCGGTGAGTAGAGAGACAGCATATTTGCCGTGCTCTATACGTCCGGCGGCATTGATACGCGGGGCAGCCTTGAACACTACATCGCTTACCGTAATAGCCCCTTGATGTTCGCCAAAGAGCGCTTTTACTCCTGCTGAGGGCTGTTCATTAATCACTTCTAAACCGAAGTACATCAGCATGCGATTTTCACCGTCCATTGGCACAATATCGGCAGCAGTGGCGACGGCGACTAAATCTAAAAGAGGCATCAGTTCACTGAACGGGCGTTGCAAATACTCGTGATATGCTTGCGCCAATTTGAAGCCTAAACCACAGCCACAGAGTTCTTTATATGGATAAGAGCAATCAGCTTGTTGGGGGTCGAGTACTGCCACGGCATCGGGCACTTGGTCTGACGGGCGGTGGTGGTCGGCAATGATACAATCAATCCCTTTTTCTTTGGCATATTGCACTTTATCAATAGCTTTGATACCACAATCCAAAGCAATGATAAGGGTACAAGCTTGCGCCTCGGCATAGTCAATCCCTTGAAAAGAAATGCCATAGCCCTCGGTATAACGGTTGGGTACATAAGTAAACAGTTTATCAGTGAAAGTGCTGAGATAGCGTTCCATTAGAGAGACCGCACTAGTGCCATCGACATCGTAGTCGCCATAGATAAGGATAGTTTCATTATTTTTTAAGGCTTGGTCTAAACGCTCAACAGCTTCTTTCATTCCTTTCATCAGGAAAGGATTATGCAATTGTGAGAGTGTAGGGCGGAAGAAATCTTTAGCCTGCTGAAAAGTGGTGATACCTCGTTGGGCTAAGAGTATTGCCAAGGGCTCGCTGATGTTGAGCTCTTGTTGTAGCTGTATTACAGTGGCTTGCGGTGGCAGCGGTTTAAAGTTCCAAAGGTAATTCATTTTATTCAGGTAAGAGGTAAGAGATAAGAGGTAAGAAAAAACTTTGCCAAAATCTATTACATTCTAATATTCAAATATATTCGTATTATTTTTTGATAGATAACACTCCATCAGCATTTAATGATAGTGAAATATTTTCTTGATGATCAACTGCTTTAAGAGTGGTTTTAATCACTAAATGAGAAGCTGTATAACAACGTACTTCATAGGTGTTTTTAGTGTTCGTAAAAAAAATTTTTCATCTGTTTAAAAACTATTAAAGCCCATTATTCCATTAGGAGTATTAATAAACCATACTTCCCCTTTATTCTCCAAAGATTCCCCTGCAGATACTACCCCATAATGCTTGATTCTGTAGTTTTTTTGAAGAATACTTCTATCATTTGGATCTTTAGTGTTTCTTCCCATATAAGCATCATAATTAGGATATAATGTATTTCCATAAGTATATTCTTGTTTATACAAACTAAGAACCTCAGCTACTGAAAAAGGTGTGTTAGCTACTATTTCTCCAAAATTAGGAGTTTTAAGAGGTACAGCTACTGCTTCTCTACCTGAAACACCTCCATCAGCGGCATATATTCCTTTGAGTACATAGACCGTAGTTTGAGGGGCTAATTCAGGTTTTATTAGGTACAATACAGGAGTAGCCTTATATATAGGGTTTGCACCACTAAGATATTTAACGACTTTTGTTTTATCTATTTGATTTTTGTTTACAATATCACTACTATTAGCAATCTTATTAGCAGATGAAAACTCTAATTTTTGATTGCCTACAACTGCATATTCAATAGCTACTGATGATAAATTTTTGATTGACAGATAGTCAGCACCACGAGGAGTGTAATTCCTCTTTAATTCATTTTGATGAAATCTTCGAGTAGTTCCGTGCACAAAAAGTAAACTATCATACACTACTTTTACTTCTTCTCCTCCAATGATAAAAGGAGTAGTTTTACGTTCAGTTTTTACAATGTTTTCAGCATTCCCATTAATAAAAACTGAGTAGCTTACTTCTACCTCAGCAGGTGAGTTATCTACTGAATTAACTACTATATAATTATGCTTTAACACTTTAGTCTTATTACTTGTAGCTGTTTCTATCTCTGGCTTAGAGCAAGTCATAAATACATTGGTAAGGAAAGTGAATAGCACTAAAGTTTTTAAGAATAGATTTTTCATAGTAATACAAATTAGGATATTCTAAAAAGTATTAATGCCAAAAGTTCCTTCGAAAGTATTGATAAACCATATCTGCCCTGTATTTTCTAATGTTTTACCAGCATCTATAGTTCCATAGAGTTTCAAATAGTACTTTCTCTGGGAAATACTTTGATTATAAGGTCTTCCCCTATTCATATAGGTATCATATTCTGGATATAATATATTCCTTGAAACATATTCCTGTTTGTATAGGCTGAGGATATCAGCTACTGAAAAAGCTGTATGAGCTATCACTTCACCAAAATAAGGTACTTTAAGAGGTACTGCTACAGCTTTGTTTCCAGATACTCCTCCTTCACTACTATATATTCCTTTGAGTACATAGACTATAGTTTGAGGGGCTAATTCTGGCTTTATTAGATACAATACAGGAGTAGCTTTATATATAGGAGCTGCACCGCTAGGATATTTAACTACCTTAGATTTATCAATTTCATTTTTGTTTACAATATCACTGCTATTAGCAATCTCATCAGCAGATAAAAACTCTAATTTTTGATTACCTATAACTGCATATTCAATAGCTACTGATGATAGATTTTTGATTGATAGATAGTCAGCACCTTCAGGGGTATAGTTTCTTTTTAGTTTTCTTTGGTAATCGCGGAATTTTTTATCCCGAATATATACAATACTATCATAATTTACTTGCACAGACTCTCCCCCTATAATGAAAGGTGTTGTCTTGCGTTCTGTTTTTACGATATTTTTAGTATTTCCGCTGATAAAAACTGAATAACTCACTTCTACTTCAGCAGGTGAATTATCTACTGAATTGACTACTATATAATTATGTTTAAGAGAGTTCGTCTTTATGTTTTCAATTACTTCTTCTTCTGTTTTAGTACATTTTAATTGAAAACTGATAAAGATACTAAACACTAAAAATACTTTCACAATAAACTTTTTCATAGGATTTATTTAACTCAAAATTACTATGGAGCAAAGATACAACTTTTATTGTTAAAAAAAAATAAGTACAATCACAATAAAAAAACTTTGCCAAAGGTACGAGCCACATAGGCAGGAAACTTTGGCAAAGTGTAGAGGTACAGTCGTAATTCCTATTTCGTAATTTGTAATTGACTATCCTAAGTATGTTTTTAGAATTTTACTGCGTGAAGTGTGTTTGAGGCGTCGAATGGCTTTTTCTTTGATTTGACGTACGCGCTCACGGGTGAGATCAAAAGTTTCACCTATTTCCTCAAGGGTCATAGCGTGCTGGTCGCCCAAACCAAAGTACAAACGCACTACATCGGCTTCCCGAGGGGTGAGTGTTTCGAGTGCGCGCTCAATTTCGGTACGCAAGGAGTCTAAAATAAGCGACTTATCGGGGTTAGGCGACTCGTTACTGCGAATCACGTCGTAAAGATTAGAATCTTCTCCTTCAACCAAAGGCGCATCCATAGAGATATGACGCCCTGCATTTTTCATTGATTCTTTCACATCATTTACGGACATATCTAACTCACGTGCAATTTCTTCGGCTGAAGGTACACGCTCGTTCGCCTGCTCGAGGTAAGCGTACATCTTGTTGATTTTGTTGATTGAACCAATTTTGTTGAGCGGTAAGCGCACAATACGCGATTGCTCGGCTAAGGCTTGCAAAATAGACTGACGAATCCACCATACGGCATAAGAAATAAACTTAAACCCACGAGTTTCGTCGAATCGCTGTGCGGCTTTGATGAGCCCTAAGTTCCCTTCGTTGATAAGGTCAGGAAGAGTAAGACCTTGGTTTTGGTATTGCTTAGCTACCGATACTACGAAGCGCAAATTTGCTTTGGTTAGTTTTTCTAAAGCAGCTACATCGCCTGCTTTGATACGTTGTGCTAATTCTACCTCTTCATCGGCAGTGATCAAATCTACACGCCCAATCTCTTGTAAGTACTTATCAAGAGATGCGGTTTCACGGTTGGTTACCTGTTTGGTAATTTTTAGTTGTCTCATTCAGAAAAAATCCTTAATTTTGTCGATTCTTATACGCCCTATTATACGTATAGCTTTACACAGATGTTACAAAACCTTTGAATTTTAACATTATATTAACAGATGAAGTACAGTTTTATCATCCCTATATACAACCGTCCGGACGAGTTAGATGAACTACTAAATAGCCTTGTATCACAAACTTACGAAGATACTTTTGAGGTAGTAGTGATTGAAGACGGTTCTTCTATTCCTTCAAAAGAAGTATGCGAGAAATACCAAAACGATTTATCGATTACTTATCTTTCTAAGCCTAATACAGGTCCGGGCGACTCGCGCAATTACGGTATGCGACACGCCCAACACGATTATTTTCTCATTTTAGATTCCGATTGCATCTTGCCTCCTCACTATTTAGAAGCTGTAGATGATTATCTGCAAACTCATTATGTAGATTGCTTTGGAGGGCCTGATACCGCTACTAATGATTTTACTGATATACAGAAGGCTATCAACTACACTATGACGTCCTTGCTCACTACAGGGGGGATTCGCGGTAGCCAAAAGCGCATTCAACGATTTGAACCTCGTAGTTTTAATATGGGATTATCGCGTAAGGCTTTTGAAGCGACAGGTGGTTTTGGAAAAATACACCCTGGTGAAGACCCCGATTTAGTGATACGCCTCTGGAAACAAGGTTTTGACACTGCCTTTATCCCTACTGCTTTTGTGTTCCATAAACGCCGTATTTCGTGGGTAAAATTTCGCACTCAAGTAAGTAAATTCGGACAGACACGCGCTATCCTCAACCATTGGCATCCACAAACGCGCAAACTTACTTTTTGGCTACCTACTTGCTTTGCCTTAGGACTTTGTGGGGCGTTATTACTACTTGTTTGGGGGTATATAGCCCCGCTACTCATATATGTATGTTATTTTATCCTTATAGGTTGGGATAGCACCCGTGAAAACCGCAGTGTAAAAATAGGACTACTCTCGATTTGGGCGCTTTTGGTGCAGTTTTTTAGCTATGGCTGGGGATTTCTCAAGGCTACTCTTAAAATTGCTTTTTCTAAAAAACCAATGGAACAGTTGTTTCCACACTTATTTTTCAATTAGGTACGAGTGCGATCCGCACAGGCAAATGCGAGCTAAAACTTTAGTAAAGTGTAGTAATGTAGCAGTATGATATTCAATAAAAAAAGACCTCCGTAAAAGAGGTCTTTTTATTTGTAGTAAAGTTATTAATAATTTCCGATAGGGTCACCGTTGTGATTGAAAAACAAATCGGTGTGAGAGCCTATAAGATCTACTTTATAACCTATATTGGTTTTTCTAATTCCTTCGATGATATAACCCTGCTGGGTAACGTAATCGGATATTTTTTTAGGGAAGAAGGTAGTAGGGATACTATTGCCGTCTTCACCTTCTACTTTTAGCCAGTCGCCATTAGCTGTAAACTCCAGCTCGGTGTGGTCTTTAAGTTCTACTGAATAGCCGTTGATATCATCTTCTCTTTCTACTTCTCTGATAGAAGTATAAGGAAAGTGAATGCTGATAAAGTCACGAGCAGGCTGTGGCAATCGTGCGCACGAGCTGAATGCAAGGGCTGCAAAAGCAGCAAAAAGGAGTTGTTTCATTAGTCGTCTATTCTTAAAAATTGTCCTTTAGCATTAAACTCTAAATCAAGCCCGTTAGCGAGTTCTATCTCATAGCCATAGCGTTTCTTTTGGATTTTGTAGATATCTGTTTGAGGGTAAGTTTTCTTTACGTACTGAGCAATACCATTAGGAATAAGTTTTTCAGGTACAGCCAGAGTGCGAGTTTTTACTTCTTCCCAGTCGCCATTGGCATAGAATTCAATTTCGCTACCATCGTTGAAATACACTTTGTATTCTTGATCGTGGATATCGTCGTCTCTCCATACCGAAGCGATTTCTTCTATTTTAAAGTATTGTTTCACAAAAGCTTGAGCCTTAGCAGGCAATTGTTCAAAGGTGATAGGAATATCCTTAGCCGATACGTTTTGTACTGCCACTACTGTCAATAAAAAAGTGGCGATCATTGATACTAATTTTTTCATTGTTTTAATCTGTTTTTAAGTTTAACGCTGCAAAGATAATACCTAATTTGGGAAAGAATCTGGAATAATTACGAATGACGAATTTTGCTGTTGTTTATAATTTGCTCTTGCTGTTTTTATACTACTTACTAACATTTTAATAAGTTCAATCGTATTATCATTTATACTAAAGAATCTGGAATAATTACGAATTACAAATTACGAATGACGAATTTTGCTGTTGTTTATAATTTGCTCTTGCTGTTTTTATACTACTTACTAACATTTTAATAAGTTCAATCGTATTATCATTTATACTATTGTATTCAGTTTGTGTAATGTATTGTGTTTCCTTTAATAGTTCCAACCAATAGAGCGTTTCATTAGCTTCTTTTTCAGCTATTTTCAACTTATGAATAAAATCAGGAGTACTCTCAGATCTTTCTGCCTCACAAATCATAGCACCTATAGCGGTGCCACTACGTAAAACTTGGTCGGATAGCGTAAATTCTTTTTTATTCTCCCTTAAGTATTTAGAGAGATTTACAATCCTTACAGCAAAAGTAAGACTCTTTTTCCTTAAAACATTCTCTTTCATAATAAAAGTAATTTTTGATTAATATTATTTGTTCCTCGTCATTCGTCTCTCGTCATTCGTCTCTCGTCATTATACGACCATCTACCATTACGAGTTTTCTATCTGCCATAGTAGCCAATTCTTCGTTATGGGTAACAATTACAAATGTTTGTCGGAACTCATTGCGCAGTTGGAAGAAGAGTTGGTGCAGTTTTTCAGCACTTTCGGAATCGAGGTTGCCACTGGGTTCATCAGCAAATACTACTGAAGGGTAGTTCACCAAGGCACGTGCTACCGACACTCGCTGTTGCTCGCCTCCTGAAAGGGCATTGGGCTTATGGTCGGCACGCGAGGTAAGGTGCAAAAACTCTAAGAGCTCCATTGCGCGCTTTTCAGCTTCTTTTTTTCCTATTCCTCTAATGAGTGCAGGAATACAAATATTCTCCAAAGCAGTGAATTCGGGCAATAACTGGTGAAATTGGAAGATAAACCCGATATGTTCATTGCGAAATTTAGCTAAGGCTTTGGAGGATAACGACAATATATCTGTGCCATTAATTACCAACGATGATGGTTTATTGGCATCGGGGCTGTCTAAAGTGCCTAAAATATGTAACAAGGTGGTTTTCCCAGCTCCTGAAGCACCTACTATCGATACAATTTCGCCTTTGGCAACATTCACCGATACGCCTTTAAGCACTTCTAAATCTTTATAAGTTTTATGAATATTGATAGCTTGAATCATTTATTTTGCATTTTGATAGATATATACTTCGGTAGCGCCTACACCGTATTTGGCATATTCGGCATCGTAGAAAGTAACATTGGAGTAACGCCCCAAAAGGAATTCTAATTCGGTGCGCAGCACTCCCTCTCCCACGCCGTGAATGAACACTACCCGCTGGATACGCTGTGCAATGGCAAACTCTAACTGCCGGCGGGCGGTTTCGAGTTGTAGGGTAAGCATATCGTAATTAGTCATATTTCTTGTAGAATCAACCAATTGCTCGATGTGCAAATCTACCTCCATTGGAGGGATGTTGCGCTCTTTTTTAGTGAGGGGTGATTTGTTCTTTCGCTTGCTCACTACATCTTTGCGCAAACTCTCTTCATCTATATTTGTGAAAGCTCCTTTTAGAGGTGCATCTTCTTCAATAACTATTATTTCCTCAGGACGAAAAGTGAGCTCAAACCCTTCAGTAGTAAGCACTGTTACCTGCTGAGGCGTAAGGCGCACTATATGTCCTTTGATGGTATCGTCTAATACTTCTATGTAATCTCCTATGTTCACTGTGTTAATTTGCTAATTTGCTAATTTGCCAATTTGCTAATTATCTTCTGGGTTTCTTATTTTCGTTGCTGGGTCTTGAAAATCTTCCTCGTTTTTAGAGGGTAGGTTACGCGAAATGCGGTAAATACCTATCATCAATAGGCTTATACCGCCAATGAGTAACGCTTGGTCGTATTTGGGGAACAGATAACGCGACAGCGCTACCAATACCCCTAAAATCATTAGTATGTAATTCATAAATTCGATTTGTCAATTTGTCAATTTGCTAATTAGCTAATTGCTAATATTCCTTTTGCGAGTTCAATCATTCTTGGGTCGCCGGTGTGCTTATTAGGCTCATCGGAGAGTTTTACAGTAGGCACCCACTCGTTGTCGCTGGTGAGTACTTCGGTGAGTTTCATCACTATGTTCATCGGGCGCAAACCTACATCATTAGTAAGGTCGGTACCTATACCAAATGAAATGCCTATTTTTCCTTTACAAGCCTCAGTAATAGCTTGTACTTTTTGAGGGTTAAGTCCGTCGGAGAAAATAATGTATTTAGAGAGTGGGTCTATCCCCATTTTTTTGTAATGAGCAATCGTTTTTTCAGCAAAGACTATAGGGTCGCCACTATCGTGACGCACACCGTCAAACAACTTGCTAAATTTCTTGTCGAACTGCTTGAAAAACACATCGGTAGTATAGGTGTCGGAGAGAGCTACCCCAAGGTCGCCGCGGTACACATCTACCCAGTGTTCGAGAGAGAGTGCATTAGCCATTTTGTAGCTGTACTCAGCTGCGTGGAACATAAACCACTCGTGAGCGTGAGTACCTATGGGTTTTACCTTGTATTTCATCGCAAAATGCACATTGCTGGAACCTATAAAGGTTTGGTTGTAGCCTTCCATTAAAGTGTGCATCACGATGTCGTGTACGTGATACGAATGGCGACGACGGGTGCCAAACTCAGCAAATACAACGCCTAATTCTTTGTATAACAATTCTTTTTCACGGGTGTTAGCAATCACCTGCTCATCTGTCCAAGCCGTTGCTTTGGTAAGTTTGTAGAAAAGTTCGCTAATCACCGAAAGCAGAGGTACTTCCCAAAGTATCGTGCGATACCAGTAGCCCTCAACAGTTACCTGCAAGTCGGTGCCGTGTTGTTCGATATGCACTTCAGAAGGGTCATAGCGATAGCCTTCCAAAAAGTCTAAATACAACGGACTCAAATAAGGGCAGTTGTCTTTCAAAAACTGTTTTTCGGCTTTAGTGAGTTTCAGTTTTGCCATATTGTTCACCTCTTCGCGCATAGCATCGGCAAAGCCTTCGGGGAATTCGTGTTTGCCGCGGTTGATAAAGGTGTAACGCGCTTTGTTTTTAGGGAATAACTGCACTACGCCACATTGCATAGTGAATTTGTAGAAATCGTTGTCTAATAATGAATTTAAGATTGCAGACATATATTCTCAATTAACAATTAATATTTAACAAAAGCAACTGTTTATCAATGAATGAAAAACAACCCCATTTTGTTGAAAATGTTTTATTTTGGGCAAAGATATGATTTTTTTTTTAATTAGAATGAATTGTTAGGAATATAATAGGCTAAACAGAAAAAAATACTAATTCACTCATTGGCTAATTAACAAATTATTCGTAATTTTGCCCCCAAAACAGATTTTAGAATGTCGAGACTTAAATTACTTCTTTTATTTTTATTTATAACAACCGCCCCCGTAATAGGTCAAATAGGTAATAATCAGCAATATAACAATGTTGATATCACCACTGTAAACATCGATAATCTCACCGATGGACAAATCAAAACCTATTGGGATCGCGCTCAAGCACAAGGTTATACCTTAGACCAATTTCTCGCTTTAGCACGTTCACGCGGGATGCAAGAAACGCAAGTGATGAAATTGCGCCAACGCATTATGCAACTCGACAGCTATTCTGGCACTCAAAAATCTAATGCTAAAAACAAGAACACCAATGACAAAATGCGCCGTCCTGCGGAGGGTGATGACATCTTTGGTTATACTGGTAGAGAGAAAAAAGATTCCCTCAACCGCAAACAGAAAAAAGACTCTATCTTTGGGATGAGTTTCTTCAAAAATCCCAAAATTTCCTTTACTCCTAACCTGAATATGCCTACCCCCGAAAACTACCAAGTAGGGCCTGGCGACGAACTACTTGTGGAAGTGTGGGGAGCTACCGAGGGTTCTTTCAAACAAAAAGTAGATGCTGAGGGTAATATTTTTCTCAATGGTGTGGGACGCATACACGTATCTGGACTTTCGTTCAGTGAGGTAAAAGCAAAGATAAATTCGTATCTAAAACGCATCTATTCAGGCATTTCAGCCCCCGATGGCAGTTATGCTAAAATCTACACGGGCGTAACTATCACCCAAGTGCGCACCGTAAAAGTAAATATCATTGGCGAGGTAGTAGTGCCTGGCACTTATTCACTTAGCTCACTTTCTACCGTGCTCAACGCTTTATACGCCTGCGGAGGCCCCTCAGAAAGCGGTTCATTTCGGGATATCAACGTATTTAGAGGAGGCAAGAAAGTCGCTACTTTCGATGTGTATAACTTCCTGATTAACGGTTCAGAAAAAGGTAATATCGGCTTGCAAGACCAAGACGTAATCATCGTATCACCCTACAAAAACCGCGTGTGGGTAGAGGGTAAAGTAAAACGCAAAGGATTGTACGAAATGCTCGACAACGAAACCCTTGCTAACCTTGTTACTTTCTTTGGAGGTTTTACTTCCGATGCTTTTACCAATACTCTTGTGTTAGAACGCATTAAGGATGCTAAACGCGAAGTGCAAGAAATTGCCTTTAGCGAAATTGGCAAGATGAAAATGCAAAATGGCGACCGCCTAAAAGTGCATTCTATCACCAATGAATACCGCAATCGCTTGAGTATAGGGGGAGCCGTTTATCAGCCTGGCACTTATGAGTTTAAAGAAGGAATGACCGCTCACGACTTACTAGAAAGAGCCAATGGTGTGAAAAAAGATGCTTCTCTCAATCTCGGACTCATCTTCCGCACCGAAAACCGCGTAGATTATCAAACGCTTAGCTTTTCGGTTAAAGACCTCATCGAGAAGAAAAACGACATCCCTTTGAAGGATAACGACAGCATTCATATTTTCTACAAAGATTCTCTTCAATACAAACGTTTTGTAAAAGTAGAAGGCGCTGTAAATTCTCCTAAAGAATTGCCTTTTATGGAGAATATGAAAGTGGAAGATGTGATTGCCTTGGCGGGTGGTCTTTCTAACGGTGCCGACCCCTCGACTATTGAGGTGTTTAGAGAAATAAACGACGGTAGCTTTCAGAGACTCAGTACAGCTTTCAAAGTATCGTCTAACAATGAGCTTTTACCTGAAGAAGGCACCAATACACTCACCCTGCAACCTAACGACATTGTTTCAGTACGTTATATCAAAGGGTTTACTCCTCTACAAACTGTCTCGGTAATGGGAGAGGTTGTCTACCCTGGGGTTTATAGCATCCAAAGCAAGAACGATCGCATTTCCGACTTATTAGAGCGTGTGGGAGGCTTTACTCCTTTTGCCTATAAAGAAGGGGCAACTTTGATTCGCAAAAAAACTGATGAGGGCGAAATTCAGCAAGAAGATTTTCTAAAAGAATTAGTTGAGTTAGAAAGCAATAGTAGTGAAACTGCTAAATCACTGAAAAAAGCCAGCAAAAAAACTTCGGAATACCGTATAGGGATAGATATCAATAAAATTTTGAAAAAGAAACACAGCAAGCACGACCTAATCCTCAGTGATGGTGACGTACTGCTCATTCCTTCTGAAAAACAAACTATTGAAGTACGCGGTGAGGTGTTAGCCCCTTCATTGGTGCGTTACCAAAAAGGACTTTCCTTGATAGATTACATCGATAGAGCTGGAGGTTTTGGCAATCAAGCTAAAAAGCGCGCTATCTATGTGCTTTACGCCAATGGCGATGTGCGTGCTACTCGCAATTCTCTTTTCTTTAGAAACTATCCTAAATTGGAACCCGGTGCTATCATTATCGTACCATCTAAACCCGAACGCCAACGCCTTAGCACTGGCGAAAGTATAGGTATTATCTCGGCAATTACCACTATGGGAGTGCTTATTTACAACGTACTAAAAAATTAGAACTATGGCAATTAACGAAAATCAAGAAATAAGAACTTCAGAAGATGTTACCAATCATTTAGAGGAAAATAAATTGATTCCTGTAGTCAACTCTGTAGAAGAAGAAACGGCAGAGGACGAAATAGATTTGATGCAGCTTATCCGCAAGGTATGGGGTGCTCGCAAATCGATTTTACTATTCACCTTGCTCTTCTTTGTCATAGGGATACTCATTGCTTTATTCTCAGCTAAAGAATACACCGCTACCACCATTATGGTGCCACAAACTACTGATAGCAAATCCACTGGTGGATTGGGAGGATTGGCAGCAATGGCAGGTATCAGTTTGGGAGGAGGATCCGAAACACTCCCGCTCACTACCTACGCTAAAATCATTGAAAGCGTACCTTTTAAACAAAAATTAGCACAAACCAAACTCACATTCTCTGACATTCCTAAACCGGTAACTTACGAAGAATATTGTAAGAACTACACTAAACCCAGTCTGTTGGGGCGCGTAATGGGTATTTTTAGTTTTTCTAAAGGAACTACAGCTCCCACTACTGCTACCCAAGATAGTACTGATATTACCCGACTCTCCGATCAAGAGAGGGGAATCCTTAACAGTATCGACAGCCGTATCAAATTGGATATGAGTGAAAAAGACGGTTATTTCACCCTCTCGTTTGTGATGGGAGAAGCACTCCCTGCCGCTCAAATGCTCGAAAGTGCCCAAAAAGTACTGCAGGAAACTGTAACCAATTTTAAATTACAAAAAGCCAAAGAAGAATTCGACTTTGTACAAAAACGCTTTGTAGAAGCCGAAAAAGACTTTAAAAACAAACAATACGCTGTGGCAGGTTTCCAAGACCGCAACCGCGACCTCTTTAGCAACCTTCCTCAAACTCGTTTACAACAACTACAAGCGGAGTACAATTTGGCTTTCAACGTCTATACCGAGCTCGCTAAACAGCTGGAAGCCAAACGCATCAAGATGAAAGAAGACCAGCCTATCTTTGCTGTTATCGAGCCCGTGAGCATACCAAACTCTCCCTCTAAACCCAAACGAATGATGATTATCGCTATCTGGACGTTCTTAGGAGTACTCGTAGGTATTGGTAATGTATTCCTTAAAGACTTTAGACGACAACTCAAATCTAACGACTAATGACTAACAACTATATTATTTTTGATATGGACGGGGTGCTATTAGACAGTGAACCAATGCACCAAGAGATTATTTATGAGACTTTTCAGTTGAAAGGTATTCCGTTTGACAAGGCGTATATACAAACTCTCACGGGAATGTCGGCTTTTCCAATGTGGGAAAAGGTAAAACGCGATGCCCAGCGAACAGAAAGTGTAGAGGAGCTAATGCAGTTTCACCGCAATTACTTTTTCAAACGATTACCCGAAATGAAAGTACCTTTAGTGCCACACGTAAAGGATGTATTAGAGAAATTCAAAAATGAAGGAAAACACTTATCATTAGCTTCCTCTTCCGGACGCAAACTCATCGATATTTTTACTCAACAAACAAATATAGCACACTATTTTGAAGTAATGATGAGCGGAGATGATGTGCAATACAGTAAGCCCAACCCCGAAATATTCCTAAAGGTAGCCCAATGGTATGGATTACCAGCAACACAATTTACTGTGATAGAGGACAGTACCAATGGCGTCAAAGCTGCCAAAAGTGCTAATATGCAGTGTGTAGGCTTCCAAAATCCCCTTTCAGGCGGACAAGATTTAAGTCAAGCCGACCGCCTTATCCATTCAATGCAAGAATTGTTATGACAAACAGTAACATACAACTCATAGAATGTGTAACGATAGCCAATGAGGATTATTTGCAATCTTTATTATCAGTAGGTTACTATGCTCTTGCCCTCGAAGCCAGCCTCCTCTCCTTAACCAAAGATTTAGATTTTTCAAATACCCAAACTAAAATACTGCTTTTAAACGACGAACTGCCTGCTATTGCAAAACAAGGCATTACTATTAGCAGTTTGGCTACTGCCTACCAAGCCGGTACTACGCGTTTTTACAGTGCTATCAAAGGTTATGGCGGCTATCTTCCTACTGAAAAACTTCTCACCTTCTTCCAATCCCAACATCTCCCTACGGGTATGAACCTGCTCGCTTTTGAGAGTGCTTATAATGAAGCGCTACATCAGTTAACAGGTAATAGGTAACAAGTAAAGCTGGGTAAGTGAGTAAGTCCAAGAACTTTGATAAGGTTTGTGGTGTGAAGTTGATTTGGAGACTTTTTTAAATCGTACTTTGTTTTTTACTTCCTCCCTAAAATCGAAATCCCTATAGCACAATCTAAACAGCGTTTCGACTGGCAATAGTGTTTGTATTGTTGTAGAAGTACTTGGGTATCAAAAGCTGTAGTAACAGAGACTCCTAATTGTTGGTATTGGGTGATAATGCTGTTGCTCTCGGCTGTCATTGTTTTGAGTTCTTCGATGAGAGATTCATTCATATCCTTGCCCAAACTTTGGTAATAGGCATATTTGAGTGGAATGAATACATTTATCCAAATAAGTGTAATAAGGCTTGCACTAATAGGCTTTTTTACTTTTTTAGAAGTCTTTGTAAAGGTATAGTGGGTTTCCCAAAATTCGGAGACTCCTACCGAAAAGAGTTTTTGGATACTTTTAAAATCATTCACTTCGAGGATTTGAGAAAACAAACTTTCGTTAAGTTCGTATAGCTGTGCGAGTTGCGAGAGCCGGATAGTAGGGAAACCTTGCGGACGCAAACCGGTGAAGTGTATTTTTATTACGGGTGCAGAGAGATTGTATTTCTGTTGTAGGTAGTGATAATTTTGCAAGAGTTCACGCGGGTAGGTGAGTTCAGTTTCTTGAGGGAGTAAGCCTGCTTGCCCCAATAGTAGTGCTTCTAAATGTAAGGGGTGTGAACGCTCTTTACGGATAATACTAAAATCGAGATGTTTGCCCAATTGTAGGAAGGCTTCGCCGTTTACAGTGCCTCCAAAAGACTTGAGAAGCATACAAAAAAGTACTTTCTCCCAATCGAAATTAGCAACTTTCCACAACTGGTTTACAGCAGTGGCTTTTTCTTCTAAACGTTCTACTAACAGACGTTCATTCCACGAAAGCAAAGTAATAGCAGGCACAGTGGTATATTCCTTTTCACAAGGAATAAACTGATAGTGTGAGGCTACAGTGGTATTGTATCGCTCTATGAGTTCGGGGAAGATGAGTTCTCGGAGTTCTAAAGTAGGAATTGGCTGGTTGTTAGCATCGAATACTTCTATATCGTGTTCCCAAACTACGTGCAGAATCACATTGCGATAGGCAGGATCACTCTCGTGACCGTGTACATACCAATGCGATGATTTGAGATGCATTTCTACATTACCTGCCCATTGCTGCTCACCTATAAGCAGTTGGGCACTTTGGAAATCGGGACCTGAAAGAGAATTATACTCACCAAATGAGAGAATTTGCAAGCGCTCTCCCGTAGTAAGTACAGTGTTGAGAGGTACTTTTTTGTATTTCCATAGGTAGTGTAAGAAATCTTCTTTCATTTTATTTAGGTAAGAGATAAGAGGTAAGAGGTAAGAAATAGTACCAGCTTATTTAATTAGTAAAGGTTGTAACAATGCAAATTATTCTCGAGTTGGGATTTTTAATCTTTTTTCTGTGTATAGAAAAAGAAAATAATAAAGGGTAGCTAAGAGTATTCCAAAGATCCAACCTACCAATACATCACCTGGGAAATGCACGCCTAAATAAATACGGCTATAACTCACAATCACCGACCAGCAGAGCAGTAGGGTGACGATATATCGGGTGTTTTTCCTAAGCAAGTAACTAAAAAATACGGCTATTGCCATTGTATTGGCGGCGTGAGCTGAGAAGAACCCATACTTACCACCGCAAATCACCATTCGCATTTGCCCGATAAGACTCTCATCGTGACAAGGGCGCAAGCGCTGGAATCCGTGTTTAAAAACGTTCGCCAGCTGGTCGGTAGTGGTGATGAGAAGGGCGATGAATACCAAGATGAGCAACACTCGTTTCCAATAGAAATACTTGAAACACAAGTATAACAAGAAAGCATAGAGGGGGATAGACGAGAGTTCATTGGTAATTACTAACCAAAGGCTATCGGCTTCGGGCGTTCCCCAACTATTGAGGGAACAGAGCAGTTGCTTATCCGTTTCTATAAGGTATTCTAACATTATTTGCGTTTTTTCTTCTTTTTAAAAGCCTGTTGGAGAGCTTCAGCAGTCTTTTGTTTGCGACTTTCTCTTTGTCCTTTTTTGCGACTTCTACCCTCGTCGTTGCCGTGTTTTCTATCGTCATCATTTCCGCGTTTGCGTCCGCTGCGGTCTCTGCCAGCTCCTTTGGTAGAGAGCTCCACATTGATGAAGCGACCGTCCATTTGAAAATCGGTAAAGGTGCTCATCACCAAATCGGAGAGGTCGGCATCGGTATTGAAGAAAGAGAAACTGTTCTTTACATCTACTTTGAAAACATCATCACGACCTAAATTAAGGGTTGCTTTGAGGAAATCTTTGAGAGATTTCCAGTCGTAGCCATCGCGTTCACCTATGTTGATGAAATAGCGCACTTCATCGCTACTTCCCGCACTGCGGCTTTCGCGCTCGTTCTCTACCGATAAGTTTTCAGCATTTTTATAATAATTGAAGAAACGCGTAAACTCTACTGAGAATATTTTTTTAATCAACTCATCGCGATCTACGTTTTTCAGTTCTTTATAAATAGCTGGTAAATAATCGTCGATGGCAGGGTTTACTTCTGTGTTTTTGAGGTTGTTAGCCAAGTGATAGAGTTGTATCTCGCAGATTTCCATACCCGATGGCAATTGTTTCTGCTCAAAAGGTTGCCCTATCATCTTTTCGATAGTTTTTATTTTCTTCACCTCACTTTTTGGCAAAATTACCATCGAAATTCCCGATTTACCAGCACGACCTGTACGTCCACTGCGGTGGTTATAGGTTTCTATTTCGTCGGGCAATTGGTAGTGAATTACGTGAGTGATATCGTCTACATCAATACCGCGGGCAGCGACATCGGTAGCGACGAGCATTTGTATTTGGCGTGCGCGGAAAGATTTCATCACCAAATCACGTTGATTCTGACTCAAATCACCGTGAAGGGCAGCAGCGTTGTAGCCATCTTCAATGAGTTTTTCGGCTACTGCTTGTGTATCGCGTTTGGTACGGCAAAATACTACCGAGAAGATATCGGGGTTGGCATCGGCGAGGCGTTTTAGGGCTTGGTATCTATGGCGACCGCTCACTATATAGTACTCGTGTTGCACGGTGTTAGTAGCCTGATTGCGAGTTCCTACTGTTATTTCGATAGGCTTACGCATAAACTTGCGCGCTATCTTAGCCACCTCGTTAGGCATAGTAGCCGAAAAGAGCCAAGTGCTTTTTTCTTGAGGAGTATGCGATAGAATAGCGGTAATATCTTCATAGAAGCCCATATTGAGCATTTCGTCGGCTTCGTCGAGCACACAATAGTTGATATGACTGATATCTACGAAGTTACGGCGTATCATATCTTGCATACGCCCAGGAGTAGCCACGATAATTTGTGCGCCTTTTTTGAGACTACGCGCTTGTTCCTCAATACTTGCGCCGCCATATACCGCCACTACGTTCACCTTAGGGAGGTACTTAGCATAATTGCGGAGTTCAGAAGCGATTTGCAAGCAGAGTTCGCGTGTAGGTGAAAGGATAAGACCTTGAGTTACACGGCTATCAGTATCGATAAGTTGGAGGAGAGGAAAGCCGAAAGCGGCTGTTTTACCAGTACCCGTTTGGGCTAAAGCTACCATATCAGCACCATTTGCCAAAAGAGTAGGGATGGCTTTTTGCTGAATTTCAGAAGGAGTTTCAAAGCCCATATCGCTGATGGCTTTGAGGATAGGTTCATCAAGACCTAATTGTTCAAATAAATTCATTAATACAATTTGTAAATTAGCAAATTTGCCAATTTGCTAATGTATTTTAAAGCGCAAAGGTACAATAATATTTTCAATTGACAATTGATAATTGACAATTAAGAAGAAAAAACTTTGCCAAAGGTGCGAGCCATACGGCTGGAAACTTTGGCAAAGTATGATATAATAAATAATTTATATTGTGTTTCTGCTTATTTTTTTATGAAAAAGGAAACAATCAAGAAAATTACTGCAATGGACATTATTGCGAATCCTGCTACGCGAAACCCCTTATAAAAAAACGTTTTATCTTTATCGTCTACTATTTGGTGTTCACTGGGAGTTTCGGGCAAATAAGCTACTGTAATACTCTCGCCTGCTCGATAATTGGTTTGACGGCTACCACTATGAGCCCCAAAATAGGTTACACAAAAAGTATGAGCTGAATTAGCATATTTCAAGTTTATAGGGGCGTTTGAGTTTAGAACAAGAGGTTTTACAATATAAGTATTTTCTCCTACAGTATACTTATAGACTACATAAGTCCTATTATTAAAACCAATACCTCCTACACCTTGACTGCCTGATTTGACAATTTCTAATACCTCTCCTTGTGCTTTCCCTTGATATAGTTTTTTGTTCTTTTCGGTAATTCTTTTGTTAATCTCAGCAGTAACCAAGAATACAAGCGCAAACAAAAAGAATATGCCAGAGCTTAGCAACATTCCCATTTGGTTGTTCATTTGGTTGTCCATTACCTTAGTAATTTATTTATTGGATACTAAAATCCATTCTCCGCTGTTTATTAGGGGGTCAGCTTGTTTGAACTTGAGTTCTTTGCGTTCACCGGTGCGGATGTTTTGGATTACTACCTTATCGTTACGACCAATTTTAGGTTGTTGGCGTACGATGGTTTCTACTACCGAACGGCGCTGTGAGGCTTGTTGCCCTACTTCACGGGCGCGTTGTGCCATTTCATCGCTGTTGAGGACTTCTTCCTTATTGGTTTGGTAGTGCTCACGGGTGCGTTGTGGCGCGTGGGCTTCCTGCACTGGTGGATTTTGAGTAGGTAACTCGGCTTTGAACAAGAAAGAAATAATCTCTTTGTTTACCTTATCGACCATAGCTTTGAACAACTGATAGGCTTCAAACTTATAGATGAGTAGTGGGTCTTTCTGTTCGTGCACCGCTAATTGTACAGATTGTTTGAGTTCGTCCATACGGTGGAGATGCGTTTTCCACTCTTCGTCGATGATGCCAAGCGTAATATTCTTCTCGAAATCGCTTACGAGTTTCTTACCTTGGGTTTCGTACGCCTCTTTGAGGTCGGTTACGATGTTGAGCATCTTTTCGCCATCGGTGAAAGGCACGACGATGCGCTCGTAAGTATTATTAGGATTTTCGTATACCTCTTTAATCACTGGGAAGGCTTGAGCGGCACTGCGTTCAGCTTTTTCTTGATAGTGTTTGAGCGCTTCGTGATACAAGGTGAAAGTAAGGTCGTTTGGCGATTGTTTAGCAAATTCGGCTTCTGAAATTTGTGTTTTCAGTGAGAAATATTTGATGAGCTCGAAAGTGAAATTCTTGTAGTTATTTCCACCTTTGTTGTTTTCTACTATATTCTCGCAAGTATCAAATATCATATTTGCCAAATCCACTTTTAGGCGTTCACCTTCAAGAGCGTGGCGACGGCGTTTATAAATTTGCTTACGTTGTGCGTTCATCACGTCGTCGTACTCTAACAGACGTTTACGCATACCGAAGTTATTTTCTTCTACCTTTTTCTGAGCTGCCTCGATACGTTTGGTCATCATAGAGTGCTGAATTACATCACCTTCTTTATGACCTAAGCTGTCCATTAATCGGGCGATACGTTCAGAACCGAAGAGGCGCATTAGATTATCTTCGAGAGAAACGAAGAAGAGTGAGCTACCAGGGTCACCTTGACGACCAGAACGACCGCGTAACTGACGATCGACACGACGAGAGTCGTGGCGTTCGGTACCTATAATTGCCAAACCTCCTGCAGCTTTTACTTCGGGGGTTAACTTGATATCGGTACCACGTCCCGCCATATTGGTTGCGATGGTTACCACACCACTATGTCCGGCTTCAGCTACGATTTCAGCTTCTTTTTTATGTAATTTCGCATTCAATACATTGTGTTTTACCTTGCGCATTGTAAGCATACGGCTGAGGAGTTCGGATACTTCCACAGAAGTAGTACCAATCAACACAGGGCGACCAGCTTCGGATAGTTTTACTACCTCATCGATTACAGCGTTGTATTTCTCGCGTTTGGTTTTATAGATAAGGTCGTTGTGGTCTTTACGAGCGATAGGACGGTTGGTAGGGATTTCCATTACATCGAGTTTATAGATTTCCCAGAACTCACCTGCTTCGGTGATAGCAGTACCCGTCATACCTGCTAACTTGCTATACATACGGAAGTAGTTTTGCAAAGTAATAGTCGCGTAGGTTTGGGTAGCTGCCTCAATTTTCACATTCTCTTTGGCTTCAATTGCTTGGTGCAAACCATCGGAATAACGACGACCGTCCATAATACGACCTGTTTGTTCATCGACGATGAGCACTTTGTTATCAATCACCACATACTCTACATCTTTTTCAAAGAGAGTGTAGGCTTTGAGCAATTGGTTGAGGGTGTGAATACGTTCGCTTTTTACGCTAAAATCTTGGAATAATTTATCTTTTAGTTTAGCTTCTTCTTCAATAGGAAGACCTTGGTTCTCGATATTGGCAATTTCTACCCCAATATCAGGTAAAACGAAGAAATCTTTATCACCATCGTAGGCAATATCAGCAAAACCTTTATCGGTAAGCTCAATTTGGTTGTTTTTCTCATCAATCACGAAGTACAATTCGGCATCTACCTTTGGCATTTCGCGATTGTTATCCTGCATATAGTAATTTTCAGTTTTTTGGAGGAGTTGTTTTACTCCTTCTTCACTGAGGAATTTGATGAGTGCTTTGTTTTTAGGTAACCCACGATACACGCGCAAGAGTTGGAATCCCCCTTCTTTGGTATCCCCTTCGGCGATGAGTTTGCGGGCATCGGCTAATACTTTGGTGAGATAAGTACGCTGTTTGTTTACCAAATTTTCTACTAAAGGTTTCAGTTCGTTGAACTCGTGCAATTCGCCTTTAGGGGTAGGACCTGAAATGATGAGCGGTGTACGAGCATCGTCTATCAATACAGAATCGACCTCATCGACAATGGCATAGTTGTGAGCGCGTTGTACCAAATCTTCGGGTGTGTGCGCCATATTGTCGCGGAGGTAGTCGAAACCAAATTCGTTGTTAGTTCCGTAGGTAATATCGGCGTTGTAGGCACGGCGACGCGCTTCGGAGTTAGGTTGGTGGTTGTCGATACAATCCACACGCAAACCGTGGAACTCAAATAAAGGTCCCATCCAAGCACTATCTCGGCGTGCCAAATAGTCGTTCACGGTTACCAGATGCACCCCATTCCCCGTTAGGGCATTGAGGTAGACTGGCAAGGTAGCCACGAGGGTTTTACCTTCCCCTGTTTGCATTTCGGCAATCTTACCTTGGTGAAGGGCAATACCTCCAATGAGCTGTACATCGTAGTGCACCATATCCCAAGTAACATCTTTACCAGCAGCATCCCAGTGGTTTTTCCACACGGCTTTATCGCCCTCGATAGTTACATAGTCGTGGGTAGCCGATAGTTCACGGTCGTGCTCGGTGGCTGTTACGGTAATTGTTTCATTATTAGCAAAACGACGAGTAGTTTCCTTCATAGTAGCGAAGGCTTCGGGAAGAATTTCGTTCAATGCCTTTTCTGAGGCTTGATAGGCTTCGCCGTTGAGTTTATCTACTTCAGCATAGAGGTCTTCTTTAGCGTCGATATCATCGGTAGCGTTTGCTTGGGCTTCGAGTTCGGCTATTTTAGTATCGAACTGGGCGCGAGCGTCTTTTATTCTTTGTTTGAACTCAATAGTTTTTGCGCGCAACTCATCATTAGAGATATTTTCTAACTGAGAGGCGTAAGTTTTTATCTTTTCAACGATAGGTTGGATTGCTTTTAGGTCGTTTTTGGCTTTGTCGCCAACGAAAATTTTAATAAGGGAATTGATAATGCTCATTATAATGATTAATGATTAATAATTAATAATTAACTTTGCCAAAGGTCGTAGCACAAGTCATATTTTAACTTTGCCAAAGGTCGTAGCACGACAAGCAGTTAGTCATAGCACGATAGACAATTTAAAACTTTGGCAAGGTTCATACCGCAAGTTTGTCAATAAATATACCAAAGGAATGGGAACTGACAATTTGTCACTATACTCATTTGCAAATCTGCTACTTTGCTGATTTGCAAATTAAAAAAAGTCTCTTTGGAGAGACTTTTATTTTTTAGTATTCATCTTCATTCCATAAGTAGTCTTCTTCCGACGGGTAATCAGGCCAGATTTCGTCGATAGATTCATACATATCACCTTCGTCTTCTATTTCTTGAAGGTTTTCTACCACTTCCATAGGAGCGCCTGTACGGATAGCATAATCAATAAGCTCGTCTTTAGTAGCAGGCCAAGGAGCATCACTTAAATAAGATGCGAGTTCTAACGTCCAATACATAAACTAATAGAATTTTATAAATTTCGCGCAAAAGTAATACTTTTTATTTATTATACAAAATAATTTGCTAATTTGTCACGGCGTGTATAGCCTTTCTTCATTTTGTGCTACTCACAAAATATTAGAGCAGGTTCTTTCAGATATACATTTAGCACTACCGAATCTTTCTCTTTCACCTTTATATTATTTATATACACACCTTTATATCCTGAGAAAGTAGTGACTTGCACATCGTATTTTTTATTAGGAGAAAGATAAAAATTAGCTTCTTTATAATTTGAAATAATAGGCACTCCATTAATATGCAAATACAAATCACTAGTTGACAAAGAGCCGTCTCCTTCAAAAATTTTAATATTTAAAATACTTTTAACAGACGCCCTTTTAGCTTTATAATAAGACAAAGAGTAATCATCGCCTTTCTTGCCAATTTTCTCTTGATAAGTATCTATTTGCCTTTTCATAGAATTGCAACTACTAAGAAATATTAGTAGACTAATTACAAAGATTGTTAGGAATTGCTTCACGTTCATATTTTGCTATTTTAATTATTTCTTCTTTCTCTTCTTGAGATAGTTTTTTATATTCTTCTGTTCTTTCTAATCCTGACCAAGCTAAACTTTGGCAATATTTAAATTCATCAAGATATATAGATTGTTGTTTTGTGGGTGTTTGCAATAGGCTGTTGTTTTATGGATGTTTGCAATAGGTTGTTGTTTTGTGGGCGTTTGCAATAGGTTACTGTTTTATGGGCGTTTGCAAAACGCCCCTACACAACATACTTCAAAAGTGATTGATTATCAGAGTAATCAAGTCCCCTTTACATACTCGCTTACGCGACTTTCTTCAAAGGGGAATATGTGATGCAAAAGCGATAACACTCTGTTAATCAGAGATTATTATTTTTCAACTCTCAATTCGTATTATTAACAAGTTTAACTCTCAAGATATAAAAGTTGCAAGAGTGAATATTCTAATGCGGAAGTTGGGTTAATAATAGGTAATTTCTCGTTTTTCAATCTCGCTCAAAACTTCTTTACCTGTCCTGATGAGACGCAGAAATCTCTTGCTTTGAAGATAATTACCTTGCTTATCATAAATATATTCATAACGAAATGTTGCTGTGTGTTTGAGAGTATCTCTCTTTCTTTCGTGTAATTCTTGGGTAACCTTATGGCGTTTGTTGTTATATGTGTAACGCCATTCTGTTGTGAACTTCCACTCATCTTCGCCAAAAAGCCTCCATTCGTATTGCTTTTCATTCTTTATATTGAAGCTGTTTAAACTTTTCCTATAATAACGTGAGTTCGGCGTAAGTAATTATTTAACAATCAGTAAAATATTTTTAATTTCCCACGAATTACACGAATTTTCACGAAATTGGGAGTGTATAAAAGTCTTTATTTTTTTATTATCTTACGAATTTTCACCTGACGGTGAATTATTTTGTGAATATATTATGTTACAAAGCTGTAAATCAATGTTCTGTTATATCGAACTGACGTTATAATAAAGTAAAAGTTTCCAAAAATTAGTAATTTGTGTTTGAAAAAAAAAGAACACTAAAATTCAGGAACTTTGGGCAAAGATACAATAAATAAATGGATTATTCCCTTTTTAAGTGTAGGAAAAAGAGGATTTAAAAGTAATTTTGATTTGGCTTCAATATTTTTATTGATTCTCAAGAGGTTAAAAATAGGAGTACAATGGAGAGAACTTCCGATTGAGAGCTATTTTGAAAAAGGAGAAATCTCTTGGCAAAATGTCTATTACTACTTTAATAAATGGAAAACGTGTTTAATAATAGGTTTTATTCTCAAGATATACTAGGTTATTGTTTTATGGGCGTTTGCAAAACGCCCCTACACAACATACTTCAAAAGTAATTGATAATCAAGGTAATCAACTTTGCCAAAGTTTCAGATTTTGGCAAAGTTAGCGACGCAAAAATGATTTTGAGACTTTTTGGACAGCGCCCTACATATTTGTTAATTTGCTAATTATCGCGTATCTTTGCGGTTATTAAACAGTTATGCAATGAACATCACCCTTCCTTTATCGCAACTTGTTTCAGGAAAAACGTTACAGCTCTCGGGCTCAAAATCGGAGAGCAATAGAGCGCTTTTGCTACAAGCATTCTTCCCCAAATTACAGATAAAAAACCTCTCTACTGCCGATGATACACTTCTCTTACAGCGCGCGTTACAATCCAAAGAGGCAACTATAGATATTCACCACGCAGGTACAGCAATGCGCTTTCTCACGGCTTATTTTGCAACCCAAGTAGGGCGAGAGGTGTTGCTCACTGGCTCGGCAAGGATGAAAGAGCGCCCTATTCACTTATTAGTGGAAGCACTACAGCGTTTAGGGGCTGATATTCGCTATGGAGAACGCGATGGATTTCCGCCCTTATATATTAAAGGTGTAGCACTTAGCAAAAAAGAAGTGCGTATTCGCGGTGATGTGAGCAGTCAGTTTCTTTCTGCCTTATTGCTCATCGCGCCTTCATTGCCGAATGGACTTACGCTGATTTTAGAAGGTGAACTCACCTCTATGCCTTATCTGAAAATGACCGTGAGTTTCCTGCAATACTGTTTGGGTGAAGAGGTTGTACAATGGGAAGGCAATGTGCTGAAAGTAGCTTCACACATAAATAAACCTTTAAAAAACAATATATGGGAAGTAGAATCGGATTGGTCGTCGGCTTCTTATTGGTTTTCGTTTGTGGCACTCTCACCTATAGGAACACAGCTCACGCTCACACACTTCAAAGAAGATAGTTTGCAGGGTGATAGCACGTTACCACAACTCTATAAACATTTTGGCGTAGGCACTACTTTTAAAGGCAGTACAATGAACATCGAAAAAACTACCCTCCCCTACTCTACTCGTTTAGAATTTCAACTAAACGATACCCCCGACATCGCACAAACTATAGCTGTTACTGCTTTAGGATTGGGATTAGAGGCACACCTCAGCGGATTACACACACTCAAAATTAAAGAAACCGACCGACTACAGGCGCTACAAATCGAAATGACAAAACTCGGTGGGACAGTGAACATCACTGATGAGAGTTTACATTTAGCCCCTTGTAAGCAACTACGTGAGGGGGTGAGTATTGCGACTTATAACGACCACCGTATGGCAATGGCTTTCGCTCCTTTGATGCTCAAAACCCCTATAGTGATAGAGGACAAAGAGGTGGTAAGCAAATCGTATCGAGAGTTTTGGGAACAAGTGGAAGAGGTGTCAGGTTTCAGGTTTCAGGAAACAGATAAGAGATAAGAGGTAAGAGGCATTAGAAAAAAGATAAATAATTGATAATTAGCGTATTAGTTTATTTTTGAAAGAAAATAGAAAAATAAATACTATTTTTTTTATGTAACATAGTGTTTATTAAAGATTTAATTTGTATCTTTGCCGCCTGAAAAGAAAAAAGAATATTCATACAAAAACATATTAAAGATGACAAAAGCAGAAATTGTATCAAAGATTTCCGACAAATTGGGTCTTGACAGAAACGACGTACAACTTACCGTTGAGAACTTTATGGATGAGGTAATTAGCTCATTAGAAAGTGGACAAAATGTGTATTTGAGAGGTTTTGGTAGCTTCATTATCAAAACAAGAGCTGAAAAAACAGGTCGTAACATCTCAAAAAACACTACTATCAAAATCCCTGCACACAACATTCCTGCCTTTAAGCCAGCAAAAGTATTTGTAGAAGGGGTGAAAGCAAAAGTGAAAGTTAAAAAGTAATACACCCTGTATTAGTTTAAGTAACTGAATAATTAACACATAAAATAATAAAGTTATGCCAAGCGGAAAAAAAAGAAAAAGACATAAAGTGGCTAACCACAAACGCAAAAAAAGAGCGAGAGCTAATCGTCACAAAAAGAAAAAGTAGTGTAATACTACTTTTTCTTTTTAACAGACAAATCGTACCTTGATTTATTAATTATTAACTAAAAAAATCCAACAAAGTGGACAAAGAATTAATTATTCGTTCTGGTTCCTCTTACGTAGATTTTGCTTTGCTCAGAGATGGTAGGCTCATAGAACTTCACAAAGAAGAAGATACCAATGGATTAGGAGTAGGTGATATAATGCTAGCCAAAGTGCGCAAACCTATACAAGGGCTCAATGCAGCCTTTGTGAATGTAGGGCACGAAAAGGATGCTTTTTTGCATTATCACGACTTGGGACCTCAATTGGCTTCCTTACAAAAGTTTCTCAAATGGATACTCTCGGGAAAACTAAAAGACTTTTCACTAAAAGATTTCCCCTTAGAACCAGACATCAACAAAAATGGGTCAATAGCCGATACCCTCAAGCCTAACCAGCCTATATTAGTGCAGATAGTAAAAGAACCTATCTCAACTAAAGGACCACGCATCAGCTCTGAACTTTCCATCGCGGGGCGCTACCTCGTACTGGTGCCTTTCTCCGACCGTATTTCTATCTCACAAAAAATAGAAGGTAAAGCTGAGAAAGAACGCTTGAGAAAACTCTTGCAAGGCATTAAACCTAAAGGCTTTGGTGTGATAGTACGCACTGTGGCAGAAGGTAAAAAAGTAGCGGAACTCGACAAGGATTTGCAAGGTCTCTTCAACCGTTGGGTTTTGATGTGTAGAAAAATACAAAAAGCGGTTTACCCCTCAAAGGTGATGAGTGAAGTGAGCAAAACAGGTGCTATACTTCGCGATATGTTCAACGATACGTTCACAGGTATACACGTGGATAACGAGCATCTTTATGAACAAATAAAAAAATATGTACAAGAGATTGCTCCTGAAAAAGAGAATATCGTAAAACTCTACCGCTCATCGGTGCCTATATTTGAGAAGTTCCATATAGAACGACAAATAAAAACGGCTTTTGGTCGTACCGTATCAATGCCTAAAGGGGCTTACTTAGTGATAGAACACACCGAAGCTCTACACGTGATAGATGTGAACAGTGGTAACCATTCTAACAAGAACAACGATCAAGAGACCACTGCACTATCGGTAAACCTCATTGCCGCTACCGAAATTGCACGACAACTGCGATTGCGAGATATGGGAGGTATTATCGTTGTAGATTTCATCGATATGGGCAATAGTGAAAACCGCCGTATCCTATTTGACCACCTGCGCAACGAAATGGCTGAAGACCGCGCTAAACACAAAATATTGCCTCCGAGCAAGTTTGGCTTGATACAAATTACTCGCCAACGTGTGCGCCAAGAACTCAACATCAAAACAAAAGAAGAGAACCCAAGCAAAGAAGGCGAAATAGAAGCGCCTATCGTTCTGGTTGATAAAATCAACATAGAACTTGAAAGCATTATTAAGGAGGATGCCTATAAAGGGCGCATTGTGCTGAACGCTCACCCTTTTATAGCGGCTTATTTAACCAAAGGGCTCTTTAGCTCTATCCGTTTTAAATGGTTTTTGAAATACAAACGATGGATAAAAATCCTACCACGCGATGCCTATACTTATTTAGAGTATCGATTCAAAACCAGTGAAGGAACCCCTCTTTAACATTACCAAACTCGGCGCACAAGCGCCGAGTTTTTTTATTTTAAAGCCTTAGAAGAAAATGAAAACCATTGTCTCTACAAAAATATTAACCGAAGCGCAGCAATCTATGCTTTCGGGACTCGATATACAGCTGATTGAACACAATTTTGTAAGTGTGAATTTACTACCGATAAAACTCACTCTTCCTTATAATCTCTTAATCTTCACGAGCCAAAATGCGGTGAGGAGTGTTTTGCAGCATCCTTTGGCTACTACCTTAAAAGATTGTGTTGTACTATGTGTAGGCGAACGTACCGCACAACTACTTGAAAAAAGCGGTTTTACGGTGCGCTGTTCTTTTCATTACGCTACCGATTTAACGAAATATCTTTCAGCTAATTTAAAAGAATTTGAAAATATGACGCGCATTGCTTTTTTTGCGGGCACACAGCGATTAGAAACGCTCCCACAGTTCTTTGCGAAGTACTTGCCTAATGTAGAGGAAATTACAACTTATCAAACAGAACTAACACCTATCACTATTCACAAAAAAGTAGACGGGATACTATTTTTCAGTCCGTCGGGGGTGGAGAGTTATCACTCGTGTAATCCTGCAGGCGAAGAAAAAGCGTTTTGCATAGGCAACACTACTGCCGAAGCTGCCCAACGCTATTGGAAAGAAGTGGTAGTTGTTGAAAATCCAACTATTGACAGTGTGCTGGCTCAGGTAAGAGATATAAGGTAAGAGGTATAAAAATAATGTAAAACACCCAAACTAAGCTGTTTCTCTACCTTTAATTACTACATCAAAATCTTTTCCTTCTGGACGCTCTTTCACATATTGTATTTTGCGGATTTTGGTGAGGTAACTATGCTGTGCGATGGCGCGCTTCTCGTCATCGGCGATGACGGATACAATTTCACGCTCAGGATAGGTGAGCAATAGCAAGAAATCTAACTGACCATAATCATCGGCGATATGCAAGATACGCGCTTTTTCGGGTAGTGAATGTACAAGCTCGTGATAGTGTTCGCGATGCTGCCTATAATCTTCTTTGACAGCACGCACCACATAATTTTCTTTGTATAAATAATTCAAAAACAGTTTCTTTTTTAGGTAATCCACTCCTTCCAATCGCTTGCGCAAGGCGAGGAATTGCTGGCGGTAGAAAGCGCCTATCTGTTTGGCTCTTTCGCGTGGAGTGTTGCCAAAACGCTCATCATCAGGTGTTATAGGGTCGCCTACTACTACCGTAATAGCGCCATCGTAGATAATCACATCGCCCTTAGGTTGCACTTCCGAACAACCGTGAATATACACGGGCACGAGAGGTGTTTGGAAATGTTCGGCTATTAGAAAAGCACCTTTGTGAAAACGGTGTATTTGGTTGGTATCAGAGCGTTTGCCTTCTGGAAAAATCATTACTGAAATACCATTTTTCAAGTTCTTTTCGAATAAGGGCATTCCTTTTTCTATGCCTTCAGAGGCTGGAAAGAAGCCCATTGTCTGCACATAACGTCCAAATACTACCGAGTTATACACCCAATCATTTACCATATAACTGACGCGATGTGTGAAGAGCCCTATTGCCAAAGTATCAAGCCACGAGGTATGATTGGCAATTACTACCGAAGGAGTTGTAAGCTGTATATGGTGTGGATTCTCTACCTTTTTGCGCACAAAAGGATTGGCATAAAGCACTGAAGTAGTGAGCGAAGCTGCTAAACGTCTGAGCCACATAGTACGTTTAGGAGTTATTTTGGCAAGTAGCCAACCTATATTGGAGAGAATAATAGACGATAGTGCATAATAGGTAGTTAGCAGTATGGATTGCAGCAAAAGACGCAAACTCACCGGAGAACGACCCTTATCAGAACGGCGGAAGATACAAAACTTAAATATCGTAGGGTAAAATACGAAAGTTATTGCCAAAGCAGTGAAAATACCTATTACTGATACCGATGCAATTGATTTTAAGGCGGGGTGTTTGGCGAAAATAAGCGTACCGATAGCCAAAAAAGTAGTAATAGACGCTAAAAGCACTGAGACTTTGTACACAGGAAGTTCATTTTTACCATCGGTATAGTCTTTTTGCAGCGCACAAGTCATAAAAATACTAAAATCTACTGAATGTCCTAATACCAAAGTGCAGACAATCATACTAAACACATTGAATTCTATGCCAAAAAAGTTCATCAGAGCAGAAGTAACTACCCCTGTAACCCCAATAGGAATAAGAGTGAGTAACACCAATTCTACACGCCTAAAAAACAAAAGCAGTATGAGGAAAATAGCGATAGACGAATAGTTTACTAACAGCAATATATCGTCTTTGAGTTTGCCTAAAAACGTTTCACTTAGGTTCTTGCGGTCGATAACAACAGTAGGCGTGCGTTTTTCTATTGAATGAATAAAAGAGTCTCGCTCGGCGGGAGTGAGCTTTACGAGATTGGCAATGGTATAAAAGCCCTCTTTTTCAGTAATAAAATCTTCTAACGGAATAACTGAAAGGGCTTTATAAGCATCGAGGTTTTTTATAACTTCAAAATCACCAGCTATACTTTGGTAGAAAGGTGCGTAGGTTTCTTCTTTAAAACCAACTTCATTTCCTCTTTCTATCAGTTGTTGTTTTAGAAATTGCTGTCTTTCGGCATTCCAAAAATCTTTCCATCGTTGCAATCGCGCTTCTTGTTCTTTTTTAGGCAATACAATCCCCCCAATAGAACTGAATTGCTTGATACTATCGTGCGCTTTATAACTTTGCAACTGCTGATATAGTGTATAATTGCGCTCTAAGGCTTCCTCTAAAGAGTTGCCATAAGCAGCAGCATAAAGTGATTTGTATTCACTATCGGTGATGTTCTCTAATTGATGTTCAGCTGCCTTATAACGTTCGTTTATATAGTTGATATTGGCAATATCGCCATTGAAACGGACATTATGAAAAGTAAAACAACTCACCGCTATCAGCAGTAAGCAAGCTCCAACCACCCACTTGTTGTGATGAAATGGATAAGCCCCTATGCGGTCTAAAAAGGTTTTGCGCACCTCGATATTACGATTGCCACGGTAGAAATGAGGCACAAGCACCAACGATAATATGGCTGATACCATTATGCCCACGAAAGCAAACACGCCTAAATCTTGCATCACCTCAGAATGCACAAAGAGCAAACAGAGGAATGAAATGGCGGTAGTGATACTGCTGAGCAAGATAGGCACAGTTACAGCACGGTACAACTCGGCAGTGTTTTTAGCTACCTTGTAATGAGTGAGGATATGTAGTGAATAGTCGATAGTAACCCCTAAGAGCACTGCCCCTAAACTGATAGAAATTGCCGAAATACTGCCTTTGAGCACATAGAGTGTCGCCAAAGCTGAGAGCACCCCAAAAGCAGAAGGGATAAACGCGATAAATGGGATATAAACACTTCGATAAAAAAAGACAAGCAATAAATAAAGTGCTGATAGTGAAATGAGTACTGTAGTGAGGATATCAGTTTTGATTTGAGAAGCGTTGCTCACCGAGATAAAGGGAGCCCCAAAGAAATCTACACGCACTTTTCCTTGATACTGGGCGTTGAGATGGTCTTGCAACTTATCTAAACTTACGACAAAAGCGGCATTGTGCTCGCTGTCGTTGCCATCGTACTTAGGGTTGATAAAGAAGAGGATATGCTGCTCGTCGTTAGTAGTGAGAAAACCATTGGCAATCTTAAAATCGTTGCCTGTATTGAGCTCTTGAAGTTTGCGCAAACCGCGAAAAGTGAGACCAAAGGGGTCTTTACGGATAAACTGTTGTGCCACCATACCCGCAGGCGTGAGCATCGTTTTGTACTGACTCTCCACCATTGATTTGAGACTATCGGGGGCTAAACGGCGTTCTAAATAAGCGTAATCTTCATCATTTAGAAAAAGAGGTAGGTGGTCGTTTACAAACTGCCAAGTCTCGTCGATTTCTTCTTCGTTTATAACCCCCTGAATACTTTTGATATACTTCGTCATAGAAGCGTTGAGGGTATCGCGCAAAGTTTCGGCAACTGACTGCATATCGGTGAGCGTTCCGCCTTTTTCGGCTGTTACCATTACCGAGATTTTATCGGCAAAATTGAGTTGCTTGAGCACCTTAGAAGTGAGGTTCGTCTTGTCGTTTTGAGGGAGTACTTTGGTGATATCCTCTTCAAATCGCAACTGACTCAAGCCATAAATGGCTATGAGCGCCCAAGCGGTAAAGAATGAGAAGGTAGCAAGTTTATGAGTGGCGATATATTGGTAAATTCTGTTTAGCATATTGGCAAAGTTTGCGATACTTCTTTTTGTGGGACAAAAGTAGGGAATAATTTCAGAAGTACAAAAACTTTTCTAATCATCCCATAGCGGTTTGTTTCCCTCGTGTAGGGCTTCAGCTTCGCTAAGAGGGTTTCCGCAGTTATAATATTGGTTTTTATCATTGCCATAGGGCAGTTTGTATCCCTCTGGAGAAGTGAGTAATACCACCTCAAAAGTATCGTAATCCACCTCTTTGATGAGTTTGTTTTGGTAATAAATACGCTTATCATCTTTGGAATAAAAATGTGAAATCTTTTGCCACGTAGCAGGATTAGCTTTAGGTAAAGGTGTTTTCCCATAGTAAACACACCTATCATCTTTTGCAAAATCACCGTCGTTCATTGAGATGAAAGTCGCTGGATTGGCTTTAGCGAGTATCTTTATCTTGCCGTGATAATCCTCGTAATACACCTGCTTGTTATCTTTAGCATAGCCATACGGAATCTCTACACGCACCACACGCCTGATGCCATCGCTAAACTCCCACGAAGTCTCTCTATCTCTATCCGTTCTGTGTATCCCCTCATCACATACCTCAAAAGTACTAATATCCTCAGGTTCAAAGCGCCCACCCGATGTCCAAACACTTTGGTAATCGGTAGCATAACACTCGTTGAGCATTTCGAAAGTTTTAGGATTCGCCCCTTTGAGAGGGCGCCCCACGATATAACAATGCTTATCGTCTTTAGCAAAAAAGCCATTAAAATAAACAAAAGTATCAAGATTTGCCTTCTCTATAGCCGAATAGCGGTAGTATATCCGCTTGCCGTCTGTCCAATAGCAGGGCGTTTCTTGTGTGTCCGCCATATAAAAACGCGGGTCTTTATCAATATCTGCTACAGTGCGGATATCGATATCAAAAAAAGGAGGTTTTTTAGCCAAAGGTTTATTGATTTTCATTCTGTTTCTTATTTTATTTCTATACCTAATTTATTAATCTCAAATTGTTTATCCCCTATCTGTACCCACGCTTTACCATTCTCAAAGAGAGCGCCATCGTCATAAATAAAAGGGAAGACGGTTTCGTTTTTGTCATTGATATAACCATATTTATCGCCTTTTTTTACCAAAGCAAGCCCTTCAGTAAAATAAGAGGCATCATCGTAGAGAAAAGGAATGATTTGTTCGCCTTTTTGGTTGATAAAACCCCATTTACCGTCTTTCTTTACGGCTACATAATCTTTATGAAAATAGGTAGTATCTTCATAGATAAACGGAATCACCTCTTCTCCTTTCTCATTGATAAAGCCCCATTTGCCATTCAACAAGGCTGCTGCAGGACGGTGGTTATAGAAGTCGTTGTCATCTATAAGGTCGTATTTTATAGGAGTAATCTCCTTGCCAGAGGTATCTATCAATCCGTATTGTGCACCTATTCTCACCATTGCCACTCCTTGAAAGAAGTCATAGACAAAATCGTACTTTATAGGGGTAATAAGGGTTCTCTTCTCATTGATATAGCCCCATTTGCCGCCTTGCCTTACACAAGCAAAGCCCTTGTGAAAATCGGTTATTTCATCATATTTTTCTTGCTTGTTTGTGTTCATTGTTTTAACTTTTAATTATCTTGTGAGTTGTTAAATCTTGTGTATGTTTGTATAAATATCGTAATTTTCTTGATCAAAACAAACCATCTTCACCTGCTTGATTTTATCCGTTTTTTCCAAGAAATCAGCTATGGTATGAAGCGCTATTTGTGCTGCTTTTTCCTTCGGAAATCTATACCTTCCAGTACTGATATTAGGAAATGAAATAGTGGCTACTTGATGCTCTAAAGCCAACTCCAAACAACTGATATAAACTTGTGCCAGTAGGTTTTCTTCATTATGTGTCCCCCCATTCCACACCGGACCTACTGTGTGAATAACATATTTAGCAGGCAAATTGCCCGCAGTAGTAATAACTGCGCTACCTACCTTGCAACCTCCTTGTTTATTTCTTATCTTCTCACATTCTTCAGTGAGTGCTTTGCCTCCTGCTCTATGAATAGCTCCATCCACACCGCCTCCACCAAGTAGAGAAGTATTGGCGGCATTCACAATGGCATCTACGGAAATTTTAGTGATATCTCCTAATACAATTTCAATGTTACTATGTATCATCACTCAATCAATTATTAGAATTTGTTAGATACCTATAATAGCTTGTGAGTATCATAGCCGACATATCATCGGGATGTTTAACGCCTTGGTCTAAAAAGAACTTCACGAGTTCGGGGTTTCCACTGCGAATCCACTCATTGCGGATGCCCATTCCTATCGTAAAATGACTTTCCATAAAGAATTCATCTTCGGTAAGCGTCTTTATATACTCCTTATCCTGCTTTTTGAGGTTCTTATCCAGCATTTGGATACATTCTGTTAGGTTTTTAGGTTTTTGTTTTTTCATATCAATGTTTTTTTATTTGGAGTCCTCACCCCCGTTCCTCCTCTCCCAAGGAGAGGGGCAATCCGCAAGAGGGATTTTTTTGTTATAATTCTGTTTTTAATGCAAATATCGTGTTTGAAAGCCTACCCCCGTTCCCCCTCCCGAAGGGAAGGGGGCAATCCGCAGGAGTGATTTTTGTTATAATTTAGGGCATTCTCATAAGACACTCTTTTAATCTTCTTATGTGATTCAAATCATTTACACAATAAACGTGTTTAAACTTTTTTGAGGAACTTGGATATAAACCCTAATAGAAGCATTCCAATCCAAGTTACATCAAGATACTCATATCTCATTATCAAACCTTTATATCCGTCAAGCCAACCATTTGCTTGTTCGATCTTAAACCTATTTTTGTACAATTCTTCATCAAAATAAACATCTGGTTGCTCTCCATTTCGGGGATTAGGTTTAATATTTGCTGTAATTTCTTGGCTTTCTAAAAACTCTCTAAGAGACTTACTATCAAATCCTGCATCAGCATTGAGAAACAGACCTTTGTGTTCTATCTCTGCTTCTTCTAATAAAGCTAAAATTTCTTTTAGTACTTCTTCTATTTCATATAAATCATTGTGATTTCCTGCTTTAAGGCTTCCCATTGCTATCATTTGCCCTTTATTATCACAAAAAAAATGCTATTTGTGGTTACGGCTTTTTTTCTTGCTTGATAGCCTGTAGATTCTCCTTTTTGGCGACAACGTGTATGACTACCATCCCATTGAACGCAAGACATATCTAATTTTCTTTTCTTCTTGCTTAATAGATTCAACCATACTCGCTGAAAACTACCATCTTTACTTCATTTATTGAAGTAGTAATAGACATTTTGCCAAGAGATTTTTCCTTTTTCAAAATAGCTCTCAATTGGAAGTTCTCTCCATTGCACCCCTATTTTTAATCTCTTGAGAATCAATAAAAATATTGAGCTAAATCAAAATTACTTTTAAATCCTCTTTTTCCTACACTTAAAAAGGGAATAATCCAAATATTTATTGTATCTTTGCCCAAAGTTCCTGAATTTTGGTGTTCTTTTTTTTTCAAACACAAAATTACTAATTTTCGGGAACTTTTACTTTATTATAGGAAAAAGTTTAAACAGCTTCTATAAATAATATATCAACATTATGACCTCAGACGAATTTGCAAAGAACTTTTACCTTGAAAAACTAGCGTTTTTAAAGTCATGCTTTCAAGCACAACCCGAACAAGCTTCGGCTGTAAATGTAAAAATAAAAGAAATGGCTCTGACAGAGAGTCAAACTGAGAAACTTAAGGAAGTTATTGATATTCTGTTAGAAGATGTATTTTACACTATCCTATTAGGCCTAGATGGTGAATGCCCCATAGGTGAGATCCAACAGAATTATAAGATATATGACCAAGACAATAATCTTATTTCCGATTGTGGAGAATTGGAAGCCAGTGCTTATGAGTACTTTCACGAAGACAAATATGAGAGGGAAACTCTCTGATAATTAACAAATGAACCTATTATGAAAAAACACACTCTGAAAGACATCATCCGTGCTTTGGTAGCGGAGTACCTTACTGATGATGGAAAAACCTATAACACCAAGCACTATAATCTATCTGCAATTATAGTGGTAGGTATAAGGTTAACTCGGAAAGGTTGGTGTCGTTCCGCAAGTGGCTACTCGGATTTTGATAAGTTTTTTAACTAATATACTCATTAACCTATTATGATTTCTGTATACAAACTAAAACCTAAATTCCAGCAGCTATTGCACCCGCTACTGGTATGGCTACACAGGAGAGGTGTTACTGCCAATGAGATTACTGTAGTGGCCATTGTGTTCTCCTTTGGGATTGGCGTGCTCTTTTGGGAGGCTTCGGCGGTACCACTTTTCTTTTTGGCACTGCCCATAGGGCTGTTGGTGCGTATGATCCTCAATGCTCTTGACGGTATGATGGCACGAGAGTTCGGACAAACCTCCCGCTTAGGAGAGGTACTCAATGAGGTGGGCGATGTGGTCTCGGATGTATTTATCTTCTTCCCCTTGCTAAAGTACCACCCCGAAAGCCTTTACTGGGTGGTAGCTTTTATTGTACTGAGCGTACTCAATGAGTTTGCTGGCGTCATGGGCAAGGTCTTAGGAGGGCAAAGGCGCTATGAGGGGCCTATGGGCAAGAGCGACCGAGCACTGCTGATGGGTATCTATGGGCTGCTTGCCTACTTTGGTGTGGGAATACAAGCCTACTCTCAAGTGGTTTTTGCCATAGTTATTGCCTTGCTACTTTTAAGTACTTTCACCCGCTTAAAAAAAGGACTTTATGCCGCTTGACAACAAATATGCCGATGTACCGCTTCGTATCAGGAGCTGGGGAGTGATTATCTGTGTTTTTGCTGCGGCTGTCTCCCACCCCTACGCCATGTGTCTTTTTTCCCTATGGGTAAGCTTTCAAGCCCTTACGGAATTGGGCGGGCTCTTTGGTTTTAATCCGAGCTATTGGCGTATGGCTATTCCCTTGTTACAAGGGGTTTTACTATGGAGCTGTCCCAACTACTCCACTTATATGGTAGAAGCTTGTATGGTTGTGGGGATAGGCCTTATCCTATATCTATGCCTTAGGCAAATCCCCTTAGGATTGCCCCTTTCCCTACTGATTGTTTTGGCAGCCTACCCTCACCTGACTTTCTTACGTATGAAGCCACAAGGGGTGGAGTGGTTCATCTTCTTGGTGGTAACGACCGAACTCAACGACATCTTCCAATACCTCACTGGAAAGCGCTTTGGCAAGCACAAGATCTTACCCAAGATAAGCCCCAATAAGACCGTGGAAGGGTTTGTAGGCGGCTTACTGCTCACCCCTTTTTTGAGTGTGGGCTTAGGCTACTTGCTGAGGCTTCCTATTGCACTACATACATTAGTTTTTGTAGGCTTATTCATTAGCTTTTTTGGTTTCTGGGGCGATGTGACTTTCTCTTACCTCAAGCGGCGGGCGGGGGTAAAGGACACCAGCCAACTGATTCCTGGTCATGGTGGTCTCTTGGATCGCATAGATAGTCTCTTGTTCAACTGTATTTGGTTTTACCTATGGATACGATAAAGCCCTTTTCCCGTAGTTTGCTTCTCTCCGGAGGAGGCACCCGCTTTGCCTTATACAATGGTATGTATGCAGCGTTGTGTGATATAGGCAAAGCTCCTGAGCTACTTATTGCTAGCTGTGGTGGGGCTTTTGCTGCCTTGGTAATCAATGCTTTTGCTAATAATACAGAGAGAAAAGCCTATCTGCAATCACAGGAGTTTTACCACTTTATCCAAAGCCTGTCCCTTACCCCTTATAGCAAGCTATATCGCTTGGGGCTTTTAGTCCTACAGAAGCGCTATGACTGGCGTCGTGCTCCCTTAGTAGAGGATGTATATACACGCTATTTGGTAGAAATGGCCCAAGACCTATCGGGGCTACTCCCCTCCTTGACCAAGTTAGCTTTTTCTGCTGCCTTGCCCACTATCATCATAGGAGCAAAGATGTGCTTTGCCCCCCATGAGTGTGGCAAGCGTAGGGGTAAGCGAAAACTCTACCAAGAGGTGCTCATAACCGACCCTGAGACTGCCCAGAGGATCCCTCTTGAGACACTGCAACATACCGAATCCAACTATACGCTTTCGGCCGTAGCAACCGATATAAGTGTGGAAACGGCTATTCCCTTGCTCTGGGCTGCCCGTATTTCTGTCTCGGATATGTTCTATGTAGCTCCTGTAAGCTATCAGGGGACATACTATGCAGGCGGGGCTATTGACCTTGTTCCTATGGAGCTGGCTTATGCGCTTTCAACTACTGTAATTGCTGAGCACAAGCAGGCCTACTCTCCTACCGAAGAGTCTTTGGTACGTGCCGTCTTGGGCTTTAGTGGCAACGAGCGGTTGGCGTCGGTGGCTTCCTATCCTGCCCAATGGATAGATACTCGAAGAGCAACTACCGTTCTAAAGGGCTTTTACTCTGAGAAATATATCAATTGGAAGCATCTGGAGATAGGAATTCACTTTCCCAAGGACTATCCCTCTTACCGAGAGCAGATAGAGCGGCAATGGGACTATGGTTACCAAACTATTCTTAACACCTTTAGCTTATGAATGTATTTATCATAGGAGGCACCACTGGCATAGGGTTTGACTTGGCTCACTTCTACCAGCAAAGCGGCCATCGGGTTGGGGTATGCGGCAGAGATCTTAGCAAGCTCCCCAAGGCAGTTCCTTTTGAGAGTTATAAGGCCGATGTTATAGACAAAGCACTATTAACCCAGGTGATACGACAGTTTGTAGGCTCAGACACCCTCTCCTTACTTATCAACTGTGCGGGTAGCTATGCCGAGGATGTGGTAGGAGAAATTTCTTACGAGGAGGCGGTCAGTATGCTACAAACCAATATCATAGGAGCCGTCAATACCTTGGAGGTTGGCCGAGAACTTATGGCTCATCATGGAGGCCAAATCGTCCTGCTAGCATCTATCTCAGGGATTTTGGACTATCCCTCCTCCAGCCTATATACCAAGACCAAGCGCAGTGTTTTACAGATAGCCGATGCCTATAGGCGTGCCTTACGCCCCTTTGGCATCTATATCACCTCTATTGCGCCTGGGTATGTAGCCACCCAAAAGCTTTACAAGCTCAACCAAAACAATCTCTCTAAGAAACCTTTTCTGGTGAGTGAAGATAGAGCAGTAGCCGAAATCAGCAGGGCTATTACTCAAAAGAAAAGCCTACACCTCTTCCCTACTCGTATGAAGTGGCTCATGCAATTACTCTCGCTACTGCCTAAGCCTTTGCTGTCCTTACTAATGTACAGAAAAGCCAAATGGATGCAAAATCACAACTAATTCTAACAAAAAATTAGGTAATCAAAAAATAATTTTCTATTTTTGTCGTATCAAAATCATTATACCATGAACACAGGTTTTTTCAAAAGTCATGAAGGGGAAGAACTATTCTTCTACGAATGGAATTACAAGCCCGGACAAAAGACCCTTATCGTAATCCATAGAGGGCATGAGTATGGGGAGCGTCTACAGGAATTTGCTACCCATCCGCTCTTTGCTGCCTACAACATCTTTGCTTTTGACATGCGTGGACATGGGCACACCAAAGCCGCTGTATCTCCTATTTTCATGGATTCGGTACGGGACTTGGATACCTTTGCCAAGTTCCTTGGGCAGCACTATGAGGTACGCGAGGAAGATATCTTTGTAGTGGCCAATAGTATTGGCGGGGTAATCACATCGGCTTGGGTGCATGATTTTGCACCCCGCATCGCTGGCATGGCGCTCTTGGCTCCTGCCTTTGAGATCAACCTGATCGTTCCTATGGCCAAGCAAGCCATCGAGTTGGCTCTAAAAATCAATCCTAAACTGATTGTTAAGAGCTATGTAAAATCCAAGATGCTCACTCGCGACACTAAGCAGCAACAGGCTTACGATAATGACCCTCTCATCACCCGCTCTATCAATGGCAAACTCCTCATTGACCTTGCCAATGCTGGTAAGCGATTGGTGGAAGATGCCGCTGCAATCACCACCCCTACCCTACTGCTCTCCGCTAAAAAAGACTTTGTGGTGATTAACCGACAGCAAAAGCAGTTTTATATAAACCTATCCTCCCCTATAAAAGAGTTTGTTACCTTGGAGGGCTTCCATCATGGAATTCTCTTCGAGCAAGGCCGTGAGGAAGTATATAAGCTCCTACAACACTTTATCCAAAAGGCTTTCTCTGCACCCTTGCCTACTCCTACTCTTGATTCTGATCTCTTTACTCAGAAAGAATTTGAGACCATGCAATATGAACTGATTCCCACCAGAGAGCGTTGGGGTTACCATCTTCAGAAATGGGCGTTGAGCAAGCTTGGTCACCTCAGTGGTGGTATGACTGTAGGGCTTACCTATGGCTTCGATTCTGGCGCCTCCATGGATTATGTATATAAAAACACGCCACAAGGCAAGTGGGGTATAGGTCGTTGGATGGACAAAAGCTATCTCAATGCCATAGGCTGGCGCGGGGTACGTATCCGCAAGAGACACCTCCTACAACAGGTAGAAAAGGCTATACAAGCCCTACAAGCCCAAGAACAGGAGGTAAAAATATTGGACATCGCAGGTGGAGTGGGCAACTACCTTTTTGATATCAAAGAGCGCCACCCTGAAGTGGAGATCGTTATCAATGAGTTCCTACCAGCCAACATACAGAAGGGAGAGCAAATTATCAAAGAGCGTGGCTACCAGAATATTCGCTTTACCAATTACAATTGTTTTGAGGCTGATACTTACCGCAAACTAAATTATTCGCCCAATATCACCATCATCTCAGGTATTTTTGAGCTTTTTGGCGATAATATCTTGGCCTCTGAGGCAATCAAGGGGGTGGTTTCTATCTCGGACAATGGGTATATCATCTATACAGGACAGCCATGGCACCCCCAGCTCAAAACCATTGCCTTTGTCCTGAAGAGCCATCAGGAAAAAGACTGGGTGATGCGCCGCCGTAGCCAGCGTGAATTGGACGGACTTTTCTCCCTCCAAGGAGTCAAGAAAAAAAGTATGCTGATTGATGATTTTGGAATCTTTACTGTTAGTTTAGGACAAGTAAAGAAATATTAGGTGAGAATATATGAAAATAATTTATGCTTTTATAATAGCACTTATCCTAAGTGTGATTGCTTTTTTCCTCCTTTAAAACTAAGTATTTTGTATTCTTCATTTAGGTGATATTTCACTTTGGTTTCATTGTACCAAGTATCGTGTTCTTTTCCATCACACAAGCTATTTTCGTGAGGAACGGTTTCTATTTGTGCTAATCGTTTCTGTAAGACATTCATTTAGTTGCTTTTTCTAAAAGTGATTCCATAAAGTCGGCAGTCTCATCGGCGATAAGGAGTTTGTTCCCTGCTTTGGCAACCCGAAGCATTTCGCTTATAGCAAGTGCTTTATCGTTAAAGAAATTGATACCTCCGTTGTGAAACACAATATCAAAAGTATTATCGGCAAAAGGCAATTCCTCTCTCGTGGACTTCTCCCAAGGAGAGGGGCAACCCGCAAGAGTGATTTTTTTATTTTTGATTTACTTTGATAATTAAATATTTAAGTCATATTTTTTAGCATACCCCTTTAAAGTTCTTTCAGCCAAAGGATTCACATCTTTTAAAAGTTCATTATATTCCTTTTGAGCTTTCTCTATATACCCATGTTCTCCATAAAACACCAATGCTCCAAAAGGAGGAAATATTGAATCAGCTGAATAGAAAATCTTCTCTACACTATTATATTGTTTAAAAAAAGGCAGAATATATTGTTGTATATCTTCCTGTACTCTCTTAATCAACTCTTGTTCATTGGTATTTTCATCCACTTCATACCATAGCTCTTTTCTCCCTCGTAAATCTTTAATAGTTTTACGGATAATACAAACAGGTTCTGTAGGGTAATCAGGCACTTGCCCTGTATGTTTAAAGTCATAATAGCCCAACCAAAATTTAGGTTCAAAAATCCCTATATTGATGCGAAACCTAATGTGATCTCTATCCCCATAACTGCTTTTCTGTATATTGATGATATGCCCTACCTCAGCAAGCCTTCGATAATAGTTCAAGGCTTTCTTTTTAAAAGAAAGCGGCTTTAACAAAGGCGTAAAACCTTCTTTTACAACTGTATCGAATTTAATTTGTGTATCTGTTTTCATAATAATCATTAATCAGTTGTCGAGGCGACAATCTCTATACTGACAAAAGTTTGCTAGACTACTGCCAAATGCTTCTGGTAAGGTGTATCATCTTGCTCCGTATCCAACTAAGTCTATTATAATAGGCACGAGCTACAAGCTCGCGCCAACGGGGGCATTCCCTTCTTGCGAATTGATATTAATAATTTACTCTAACAGATTAATAACTTGGGGTTCTCCCTCCAATGTATACTTCTCACAGAACAATAATTGCTTTTTCAGTACTCTTTTGAGGCGTGTTTCTTCCTTTTTAGCCTCATTAACATAGTTTATCCACTCTTTTTGATATTCTATTTTCCCCAATCAACGGGTGCCCATTGTGTGAGCTCCCAAGGGAAGTCGTTGATGTTATCGAACTTGCCGTACTTCTTCTCAAACTCCCCATCGTGTTCCCAAGGGTCTAACCCGTGGATCGCAAGCTCATAAATGCCGTGCTCGGTGGTGAAAGTGTGGCAAAATGCGTTCTTATCAGCGGCATAAGCCCCATATTTCTGCACCGCCTTGGCAATCATCAGGGTCATAGGACTCAATCCGAGTTTATCTAAGTCCACTTTCGGGTCGATACGGCACCATTGCCCTTCCATTGGGGCGTCGGCATCGTCCAGATCGCCATCGCCAGCCTTCGCAGGCCACGAAAAGCCTTTACGGGCGTGCGCTATGGTGAACGATAGGGCGTGATTGATCTCCCCTGCCCTCACTTCCTCGATACCGATCTGCGACAGCGGATTGAGCATTCCCACTACCGAGCTACCGCCTTTGGTAAGGCGCATCCAATAGTTGTCCTTAGCGAGCCCTCGCAGGCCTGGCTTTGCAATGAAGTAGCCCGAGCCTTTAAATTTGTACTCACCGCTGTTCACATACGTTACTCCGAAGTACTGACGCATCACTCCCGTTGCCACGTCGTACACCGCCATATGCGCATCGTTTCCAGCGGCAGGCTTGGCATCGTGCACGATAGGCTGACGCCCTCCCGTGTATTTATAGAGGTCAGCATCGTCTCGCTCACGGTGTCCTTCGGGGATAAAATTAGCATAATGCTGGTTCTTATCATTACTATCTACTATAATTATGGTGTAATTATAGTGCTGACGTGTAATGGTAGTGATCACCCCGTAAGGATTGGTTGCCAGCGATTTCATTTTGGCTGCAATCGCTGCTGAATTGGGCGCGAGAGGCATCTCTTTGTCTACCCTTCGCGTAAAAACGGTCCCCTTTGCCACATAGTTCTTTCCGAAAAGGTCGCCCGAAGTTTTGTACACTACGCTGGGGTCGATCGGATCCTCTCCGCCGCCTCCGTTGCTGTCCTTTCCGCAAGCCACAAGGGCAAATGCTGCTACTAATGTTATGAACTTTTTCATAGTCGGATGTTATTTAAATGTTTGTTATCCTTTTACAGTTTACCTACGATGCTTCTGCTGTTCCTCTTCTCCCGATTGTTTGCTACAAGCAGATAGTATAAGTAGAAAGAAAAAGTAAATAAGTGTTTTGTTATGTGTCATTTTAAATATTTTTATTGATTTCATTTCTTGCCTTGTTTAGAGAGAGCTTGAGCAAGCTGAGTAAATTGTTCTTTTATTTATACATCAAAATAAGTAAACACAAACTTAGGAGAATATTCAAATAAAGGATAATCGCCTACTATAAGCCCTATACATTCATTTTTATCATTATATACACAAGCCTCTACCACAAGTTTATTCATCTTTTTATCTTTATACAAGGTCAGTTCGCGTAGTTTATTCACTTCCTTATCTATATCTTCTATAGGAAAGAGGTGCAACACGTTTTTATCCTCTACAAAATCAAGTGTCTCATTGATTTCTTCTAAAAACGCTCCCGAAATACCAAACTTTTCAGCTAATACTTGGGTATCTTGCGATTTATAAGCATTTAAAAAATCGGTAAGGGCGTAGTAAATTTCTGTTTTAAGGGTTTGTGTAATTTCCATATAGTGTTATTTTATCTTTACTATGTCGTTTTTATAACTCGCAAAAGTATAGCGACGCAAAAGCAATTTTGAGACTTTTCAGATAGCCTCAACGGGTGTATTAACAACTAAAGTAGTGAAATACAAACTTAGGAAATTGGTCTCTAAGGTTGTAATATCCTTTGATGATGGCAAAATATTCTTGATCATCCCACAAGTGGGCTTCTACTCCTACAGCAGTATCATCATTGTTGAAGTTATACACCTCTAAATTCACCCCTCCACCTTCTTCTTTGTCCATTTCTTCTATCGGGAAAAGGTGCAATACGCTTTTATCTTCTACAAAGTCAAGCATTTCATAGACTTCTTCTAAAAATTCTCCCGAAATATCAAACTTTTCAGCTAATACTTGGGCATCTTCAGCTTTATAGGCTTCTAAAAAGTCGGTAAGGGTGTGGTAAATTTCTGTTTTAAGGGCTTGTGTAATTTCCATATAGTGTTATTTAATCTTTGCTATATCGTTTTTATAACTCGCAAAACTGATGTTTCCTTCTAAAACCAACTCGCAAAGGGCTGTTGGGTCATAGCCTTTAAAGGAATGAAGGGTATAATGGCAATGTTTGTCCTCGCGCTCTAAGTGAAGCACATAACCATCGGGTTCATCTTGAAAAACAACAGTTGCTTCTTTGAACTTTTCTAAGGTTGTTACCGAACGTATCAAATCCTGCCTACTATCGTGCAAGTGAGAGGCTACAAAGGCTATTTCGACAGTGCCATTGCTAATAGTTACCATTGCCCAGCCGTGTTCTTTGGGAGTGTAATCAATCATTGGTATTTTTTAAAGTAAGGGGGGATATTTTAAAACATCGACAGTTTCATTAAAATATCGGTTTGAGCATCAGAACCTAAGACGAAGGTGTGGGTATCAAAAGCTACGAATCCATTTTTTTTTGTAAAAACGTAAGGCTCTTTCGTTCTTCTCCCATACCCCCAGCCATACATAGGGTACCCTTCGCTCTTTAGCTACTTCAATAGCTTTTTGATAAAGCGCTTGACCTACCCCACTGCCGTGAAATTCCTTTAACACATAGATACGTTCTATTTCCATTGCATTAGGGTCTTGTCGTTCTGTTTGAGCAGAGGCAAAATTGAGCTTCAAATAGCCTATTACCTTGTTTTCTTCTTCAGCAAAGAAGAAAAGAGAATCTGGATTCGATAGTTCTTGCTGTACTTTGCTTGTCGCAAAGCTTGTAGTGAGGTACTGCTCCATATCCTCTGGAGTGTTAGTATCAGCAAAGGTTTCATAGAAAGTTTGTTTGCCAATAGCCTGCAATAAGGCTATATCAGTTGTAATGGCAGGATGTATATTCATAATTTTTATATTACATTAAGTTACAATTCAGCATTATTATCCACTAATAGTCTCTAAACTAAGGCGATAGTTATCATCAAGCCTGATATTCACCAGATGCCCCAAAAAGTAATCTGGGTCAGTATCCACATCAAAAGTACAGGCTATTTCTTTGCTTACTCCACAATACAGGTTATGCAAATACACTGCCTCGCAAAATTGCTCATCAGAAACTGCTTGCTCGCCTTCTTCTTCAAGGTCTTCTTGGGCTACTTCAAAGAGTTCTCTTACCTCTTCATTTTTGAGGAGAAACTGCAGAACAGTTTCCTTGTTGCCCTCCAACCATTGTACTTTGGTTGCTACTTGCTGAAATACTTCTTGCTTTTCTTCTTCTGTAAAGTGGCGTTTGGCATCAAAACGGACTACAATTTCAGCTTCTTGCTTTTGCCAAAAGGTAAAGAGTGCTTGATACTCGGTTTGGTTTTCGGTAATAAAATTCATATTCAATATAACAAATGATTATTGATAATGAGAGGAAAGATAGTAAATAATTAACATTACACTGCCATATACCCTCATTAGGTATAGATGTTTTATTTTACTAAGCGTGCTATTTCTTTGAACTTAGGGTGCTGGGCGGTACGCAAAAGAGCAAAAAGTGCTGCTTCGGTACTCAAAAGAGTTGCGCCTGCATCGCGGAGCATCGTGAGTCCTATTTGCTTGTTGCTCTCGGTACGCGAAGAAACCGCATCGGCAATTACTGATACTTTATAGCCATTGGCGAGTAAATCAACCGCTGTTTGATAGATACAAATGTGAGTTTCAATACCTATAAGCAGTACATTTTTACATTGATTGTCATTAAGTTGCTGCTGAAACTCAGTATTATCCCAAGCCGAAAAACTACTTTTTTTCACTGGAGTTTTACAACTTAATAGTTCGGCAATCGCGGGGTGTGTTGCTCCTAACTTATCGGGCATTTGTTCTACCCAAACTATAGGAAGATTCAAGTGTTTGCTACCTTCGATAAGGATAGTGCTATTGTGCAAAACTTCTTCACTTTGATAAACTATTTGCGATAATTTACCTTGAATATCAAGGATTACTAATTGAGTATTTTCTGTTGTCATTACAATGTTTTTTATTGCCGACAAAGGTAATAAAAATTTGGCAATTTGCCAATTTGCTGTTTTGTAATTATTTTGTACCTTTGCAAAAAAAATAAAGGGTTATTATGAATACCATCATATTAAAACATAACTTAGATTTCCAACACTACCAATTGGCTGTAAAGGCTTTAGAAAATATAGGAGTTGAAGTATTGGAGCCTCATAATCCTTATGAGGTAACAGAGGAAGACATTCGTTCGGTAGCTTTGGCTCGTGAAGATATAAAGCACGGAAGAATAAAAAGTAGTGAACAAGTGTTTGAAGAAGCTAAAGCAAAATATTGAAAATGAGGCTGTCCTAAAAGTTTTTCTTGAGGGGACGTTTGCAGCACATACCCAGCTATCGCTGGCTTTCCTACATAACATACTATAAAAGTGATTGATTATCAGGTTTATAGACTTTGTCAAAGTTTTGGGACTTTGACAAAGTTTATGATGCAAAAGCGATTTTTAGACTTTTCGGACAGCCCCTATTTGTTTAATCTGCAAAGCGTATTCCTATAGAGAAAGGATATTCGTTTACTGGGTTGTTGCGGAAGAGTGGTACAAGGCTGTAACGCGCGTAAAGCACACAACTTTTATATCCTAAATGCGCTGAAAGTCCGTATATCCAAGGGCTGATATTTAGGTCTTCTCTTATCACATTTTTATGAGTACCCCCATCGTCATATCTTATTTTCTGACTGCTGTCTATCAATACCCCTACATAGCCACCAAATCCTACTCTAAAACTTTCGTGAGTGGGGTAGATTGTAACTCCTTTTTTAGTTTTAGTGGGGGGAGTAAAATCAAACTCAAAATCTATAGGTACAATGGCGTAATTGGTGCGCAATTTTGATTTATTGAGTTTATTAGCGGTATAAGGTACCGATTTTGTCACATCGTTTTCTCTTACAAAATACTCACTTTCCTTGAATTTGAGTCCGTTGTGCATCCACGCAACCCCGTAGTTGATATGGAATAGATTGTTGGTTTTTAGCAAACGAAAGCTTGAGGTAAATCCCATTTCAAAGGATTTAGATCCTGCAGTTTTAAAACGATTATCGCCAAAACCATCACTACTGTTTAAGTTGTGAAAACCTATGGCTGTATAAAGATTTATATCGTGAGAAGCGCGATCGGTATTTGGTTTTTCGTCTTCTTTTCTTCGGAGAATTTTTTCTAATTCTTGCATTGCACGCAAATAGTCCTTGGCTTTATTCACATTAAGGGTGTCAAGAGTATTTACAGTAGCCTTTGAATCTACTTGCTCGCGTATAAGTTTTGCCAAAAGCTCAGCCTCGGCAGCTGTTTTTTCTTTGATATTCTTCTCGGTAGTGGCTGTGAGGTCTTCTTTTATCTGTAAGCCCAGTTCTTCGGTGATTTTCTTATCTTTGAGCAGTTCATTAACGGCTGAAAGTTTTTTCTTGAGCGTTTCTTTTTCTGAAGAAACTATAGAATCAATTGTGGCTTTTGATTTTTTGATAGCCTCTTCGGAATTATTTTGTGCGGTGATGACGCTTGTCGCCAACAAGCAAGTCATCCATAATAGATGTAATGTTTTCATTTTTTGATACTTGTTTTTAACTTTTATTATTTAATACGACACGTGTTCCTATTTCTTTGAGTAGCTTTTCAGCTAAGAGTTTTACTTTGTCCTTCAGTTGTTCTTTCTCAATGGTGTTGAAGGTTTTATCTTGCTGATATTTTTCAGTAACATACTGGTTGAGTTCTGCTTGAGTAGTAGCTACAAGTGCTAAATATTCGGGGGATAGGTGCTGCAAATCGGCAGCCATTTGGGTTTCCATCTGCTTGGTGATTCGGTTTTGTATAGCATTGGCGGTATACTGGGTAAAAAGAGTATCTACTGCATTGATATCAATAAGGGTAATCACCTCTTCTGAGGAAGTGAGATATGAGTCATACTGGCTATTTTTGAGAATTGAAGGGTATGAACTGCACTGGCTGTCTTTAAGAGTTGTAGGCACTGTAGGGTGCGGGCTGGTTGTGGGAACTGATGACTTTACAACAATGAGTTTTTTTGAGACTTGAAGGTCATTATTGGTTTCAGTGTGTTGTTGCCACAAATATCCTATTGCAAGGCATAACAGCACCGCAGCTGCCGCAGTATAATACCACAGTTTCCGCCTCTTTTGCTCAGTTGGCAAGGTTTCACTCTCGGCTAATTGGGCTTCTAATTGCTCCCACAAAGCAGGTGAAGGATTGATTTTTCTGTACCTAAACAGGCGTTGTATATTGTCTTTCCACATTTTTAAGCTCTTTTTTTATAAGTTGTTACGTGTTGTTGCAAAAGTTTTTTGGCATACGCCAATTGTGATTTAGAAGTACCTTCGCTGATAGAAAGTTCTTCGGCAATTTGCTTGTGTGAATAGTCCTCAAACACATAGAGGTTGAAAACGGTACGGCACGCGGTAGGCAATTGGTCTACAAAGGATTGTATTTCGGATTCGCTAAAAGTTTCATTCTCTAAGTAGACATCATCTATTATATCGTAAGTGTCACTCCAATCGGCGAAAGATAGCTTTTGGACTTTGCTTTTGAGGAAATCTATACACTCATTTACAGCGATTCGGCGCATCCAAGCATAGAAGTGCTCTTGTTCTTCATACTTAGAGAGATTCGTAAAAATTTTGAAGAAGGCTTTTAGCAGGGCATCTTCGGCGAATTGCAAATCGTTGATGTACAGCCTGCACACACTCAGCAAAGCAGGAGCGTACTGGTCGTACAACTGCTTTTGCGCTAAGCGGTCGTTGCGCTGGGCTTTCTCGATGAGACGATGGTCGATTTGCATTTTTCTTTAAATGATGAATGATTTATTCTTTTTAAGGTTCAAATTAAGTACGATGTAGAAAAACAGGAGATCGTTCAACTTCATCGGTTACGGCAGTTTGATTATACAGCCCTTTCCTATGTTGTTTTTTTCAAACCATCCTTGAGGCACTTCAAGAGCATAACGCACAGGTTCCGATGAGTCCACACTTTGATGGCTGAACGGTGTCATATCGCGAATTTCGCGAATTTCGCCATTCGAGTTAATGAACGCAATCGAAAGGGGAGTAGGCGTATCTTTCATCCAAAAGCTTAACTTTTCGTCTCTTTTAAAGATAAAAAGCATACCCGTTCCTTCGGGAATATTCTCACGCCCCATATAACCTTTTGACATCTCTCGTATGGAGCGAGCAAGCTCAACTCTTATGGGAATGGTCTTGCCGTCAAGATTTGTAATGGTCAAGTCCCTCTCTTCAAACTCAAGCGTGAGTGCTGAACAAGCGCTAAAAACAAGGTAGCACAATAGGATAACTCCCATCAACAATAGTTTAGCAGATGTAAATATTTTCTTTTTCATAAGTCCTCCAATTTGCCCTTATAAACGAAGAAAAAATAAAAAGGTTGGAAAATAATTAAAAAATTTGTCAATTAGCAAATTATTTAACTTTAGCAAAGTTGGATTTTATTGTTTAATGAGGTCGTAGCCTTTTACAGTAAAGGGAATGCCTAATCCTCGGTTTACTTTTCTAATGGTATTGTTAGGGAAACGTAACCAGCAGGTATTGGTAGTGCCGTGGAAAGAGAGGGTCGCATCGTCCTTGCCTCTCATTTCTACAAATTGTACCCCTACCCACAATTCGCCTTTGGGTGCTAATATTGATAGTTTATGGGTAAACGTTTGTGGTTTATCGGTAGGGAATAGATTGATGTAGATAGGTTCTTTAATCAGGGGGGTAAAGGTTTTGTGCTCTTTATCGGTTTGATACACTACTACGCGTAATACTGCTAAATAGAAAGTGCTTTCTTTCACCTCAATACTGAACTCGGTGAGCTGGGTATCATTAGGGAGGGTTACAAAATCACCTAATTCCGATAACACTCCATTTTCTTCTTGAAAATAGTGTTTCATCTCGCCGTAGAGCGTAAAAAAGGTTGTGATTCCTTTACTTTTTACGTCACGCACTTTAGGTTTTTTCATTTTTAGGGTAGTAGTAGGCAAGTCGAACACAGCTTCGGTAAGTTGTATTTCTTTGGAAATATCGCGATAAGCTAATACTTTATGTTGATAGCTTAAATGAGAAAAATAGATGCTATCTGTAGGTTTTACCCCAAGTTTTTCAAGTGAAAAATAGCCGTTTTCATCACTAATAATTCCTTTATTAGTGCCTACTATCCCTACATTCACGTATTCTATAGGCTCGTGATGGGTATTCACCACCCTATTTTGTGCTAAACAAGGCAGTGAAAAGAATATTGACAACAGAAAGAAGTAAATTTTCAGCATATATTACCAGAATTTGAGACCTATTACAAAGGGGTATGTGTTATCAGGACTATTTTTGAAAAGGGGAGCTAAACTATATTTGGCATACAAGGCTATAACGCCATAGCCTATATGTGCTGAAAGCCCATAAGTGAGTGGATTTGCCTTTATATCGTGTTTTAGCCATACATCATAGTCTTTATCACCTTCTCCGTATTTTATTCTCTGTTTAGCATTTATCAGGCTACCAAAGTAACCTCCTGCCCCTATACGAATTTTTGAAGGGAACTTCTTTTCTACACCTGCCATCAATGTGAAATAGCTTGTGCGCAAGCGAGATACATCTAAAGAACGCTCATAAGGCACCAATTTAGTGACTTCGTTGTCAAGAACAAAATATTTATTGTTTTTGATATTTAAATTTTCACCTACTACCGAAAAACCGTATTGAAGGTACAAGCGTTTAGCGGAATGGATACGTGTATTGGCTATAAAAGCTAATTCAACAGAGGTAGCAGGTTTAAAATTGCTGTTTGTAGTAGCGCGCATCCCTACTCCAAAGCTTATGTTGATATTTGTTTTAGCTTCTTCTTTTAAAGAATTTTCAGGGAGAGAATCTATAGTTTGTATTTTTTGGCGATACTGTTTTCTCTCTTCAACAGTCATTACGCTATCGAGATTTGAAGAGCGAAGCAAGGTGTCTAATTTTATTTCAGTAGCTTTTTTCTGGATAAGCGTTGAGAGGCGCAAGCCCTCTTTATAGCTGTGCACTTGTACATTGTGTTGCCATACCTCTTTAATTTCCTTAAGCATTTTCACGCTTTGCTTTTTGGTAATTTTTCCTTCACTAAGCAGCTGTTGAATAGCTTCCTCCTTCTGTAACATCAGTTTCTTTTCGGTAGCCACCAATGAATCGATGGTATATTTCGATTGTAAAATCTCTCTTTCAAAAGGATTCTGAGCTAAGAGATTTGCTGCCAAAAGCAGGAAGATAAATGATAAAAATTGTTTCATCGTTTTTTGATTTTTCAATTTGTCAATTTGTCAATTGAGATAAAAACTCAATCCTATAGAAAGGGGATGTATCTCGGTAGGGCTATTTTGGAAGAGAGGAGCTAAGCTGTATTTGGCATAGATAGCAAAACCTCCATAGCCTATTTGAGCAGAAACCCCATAAGTGGCTCTATTAGGCTTTAGATTGTTGCGAAGAACGAGTTTGTAATCCTCATCATTTTCTTCATATTTAATTTTTTGAGTAGCATCTATGAGAGCACCAAAATAACAACCTATTCCTATATGGCTTTCTCTAATTTTCTTTTGCAATTCGATAGGAATGATAAGGTAATGCAGACGCAATTTTGAGCTTTTCAAGGGTTTTCCATAAGGCACTAAGCGCGAGGTTTCATTTTCTGTTACAAAATAGTTATCGCCTTTGATTTCAAATCGGTTGTTTTGCCACACCAAGCCTGTGCTAAAGAAGAGTCGTTGTTTTTTGCTGATGCGTGCTATAAGTCCCAAACCTAAATCGGTATGGAGATGAGGTTTAAGGTGATTGCTGTCGCCTGTTGCTGTTTGCAAGCCCATTGCCATATAAGGTCGGGGGTATATTTTACTATATTTATCGTCATTATATCGCCTTCTATTCATATAGAACTGTCTTTTTTCTTCTTCGTAAGCAGCTTTCAGCTCATCGGTAATGAGGCTGTCGAGAGTGGTTGTTTTAGGGACGGTATCTATAGCGATTTGAGAGTTTTTTTGCTGGAGTTCAGAGTTCAATTGCAAGGCTTGTTTGTAGTAATGTAGCAGAATGTGTTGCTCGTTAGCCTCGCGGATTTCCTTTGCCATTTTGTCATACTGTTCTGAGGTAATTTTCTCTTTGTTGAACAAGTATCTAAGCAACTCCAATTTATAATACCTCTGGTTATCTTCAGCAAGTTTTAAGGAGTCAAACGTATTTTTTGATTTCTGGATAATGTTTTCAAAAGGGGTTTGTGCCCAAAGATAGGGGGCGAGGCATAGAGTGATGAGTGATACAATTTGTTTCATGATGGGGATTTATTTGTTTGATTTATAAATAAAAAAGACTTAACTCCTTCTGCGTTAAGTCTTTTTTTTTTAGATATGTTATTTATTGTTTAGTCAATATCATACCTGGATGCTCATTAGAAGTGATAGTTTTATCTGATACTTTAGTAAATTCATAAGATTTCATTATAGTACCACTCACTGTGAAAGAAACTTTATAGACTTTATCTGTTGATTCTTCTTTAACGTTAGTAGTGAAATCTGCATTTACCCCACTACCATGACATAAAGTTGTAGTATTGGCTATAACGCAAATATCATTTTTTGCAAATTCATAACCTATGTTTCCTCCAGCTGATTTGTTTAACCATTTACCTTGAATCCAAGCAGGAGGATTAAATTTTCCTGAGGAAGAACCTCCGTCTTTGCTGTCATCGCTTTTGCCGCAAGCTACCATCGCAAAGATAGCAACTAATAAAAGAATTGTTTTTTTCATTGTTTGTTATTTTTAGAATTATTTAATGGTGCAAAAGTACAAATAATTTGCAAATTAGCAAATTAACCATTTATTTCAATCGCATTACACGACTCAAGAGCGGAGGCAAGCCTGTTGTAGCATTGATATTATCATTATTCCAAAAGCTCATCACACAAGCAATAGGGCGATTGCGCACCACTTGTGCTACATAGTACACCGTAAGGGTTTTTCCGCCCGACATCCCTGCTAAAGCCGATACAATTCCCTTGATATCAAATACTACTCTCTTGGCTTTGGTGGGTACCTCTTCAAAAAATACCTCAACTTCTTGCTCTTCTATAGGTTTGACAATCTTGCGTTGTTTGTTGGCTGCAAACTGGTCGGCTACAGCTTGTTGAGCGTCTTCCAAAGTGCGGTACACTCCCCAATTCATTTCGCCGTTGTATGGACATTGCACTATGTTGATACCCGTGAAATAACAGTCGTTTAACATCGGGATTTTTCGTCCTGCAAAATCAATACTTCTGGCATCGGTGGGAGCAAATAATTCCTGAGGGATTTTATTTTCAACAATGAGGTTTACTAAGGCTTCTTCTACCTCAACCTCTCTATCTCTCAGTTTTGAAAACCAAACAAGGGAAATAGTATTTGCTGGGCTTTTCACAAAATAAAGAGACTCTACATACCCCTCTTTATCTCTATTAACCACATAGTTATCAGTGAGTATGCGAGGGTTAGGCTGTGCGTCTTGCGCATTGATTTTCAACTTTCGGTAAGCCTTCTTAAAACCCTTTTCATCAAAAGGAAGCTTCAAATCTTCATTAGTAATGGTATAGCCATCAATCGCATAAAACTCTCTATTGCCGTTTTTGATAGCTGAAAGACGGTCTAACAAGGGCAATTCTTGTGCATAGGTAGCCCACAAAAAACTACCAAAGAAAAATAGAATATAATGTTTCATAATTAATAAGTTACGTTATTCAGAGGACAAAAATAAGTAGAAACGCTCTCTTTTGCAAATAAAACTATAGCTTTATAAGAAAAATCTATAACTGAAATACTCTCACTCATTTATTTTTATAGTAATTTTGCAACAAATTTAAAAAGAATATATTATGTTTACACTACCTGCATTACCTTATGCTTACAACGCACTTGAGCCTTATATCGATGCGCGTACAATGGAAATTCACCATACAAAACACCATAATGCCTATACAACCAACTTGAATGCCGCTTTGGCTTCTGCTGGGGTAGAAGGCAAAAGTATTGAGGAGATTCTTACAAACCTCGATATGAACAACGCTGCGCTTCGCAACAACGCTGGTGGATTCTACAATCACAATCTTTTTTGGGAAATAATGAGCCCCAATGGCGGTGGCAAACCTACTGGAGAACTCGCTAAAGCAATTGATGAGGCTTTTGGCAGTTTTGAAGGTTTTAAAGAGGCTTTTAGCAAAGCTGCAGCTACCCGTTTTGGATCAGGCTGGGCTTGGCTTTGTGTTCACAAAGGCGGCAAAGTAGAGATTTGCTCTACTGCAAATCAAGATAACCCGTTGATGCCTAACACAGGTTGTGGCGGTTTCCCCATCTTAGGATTAGATGTATGGGAACACGCTTACTACTTGCATTATCAAAACCGTCGTCCTGATTATATCGAAGCGTTTTTTAACGTAATCAATTGGGCAAAAGTTGCTGAACTCTACAGCGCACATAAGTAGTAGCACGACAAACACAATACAAAAAGAGCCTCCTGAGAGATTAGGAGGCTTTATTTTTTATATTCTAAAGACGAATATGGCTATAAAAAATGGAAGTATCCACAATAATATGAGCAATAAAACGCGTTTAGCAATATGAGGTAGCACTTCTTCCATAGTTATAATGATTTTAAGGGACAAATATACATCTTTTTGATTACATAGGTAAGGTAGTAGCTTTTTTCTTTTCTAATATTTCTTTTACTACATCTTCACTAAATAAAAAGAATGATATACTTATCAAAAAAAATAAAATTGTTAGTATTATAGAAGCTATATTGCTACCCAAAAACTTAGGTTTTTCTTTTTTAACAATTCGTTTTCCTCTACCACTTCTATCGTATTTAAAGTGAAAGAAAATCACCAGAAGTATTATTATACTTAGTATTTGAAAACGACCTAAAGTATAACCAAAAAAATATGCCAATCCCATATTAAGTGAAGAATTGACTATTAAAGCAAATAAAGATCCTAATATCCAAACAGTGTTTAAATCTGAGAAAGTATAAGGCAAAAACTTCACATTAAAAAGATAAATATAATAATAAAGTACGTTCATCATTTGTTGTAATTTTTATAAAAATAATTCCATATAGTTTCATTGGATTCAGAAGGTTTTATATTTACTCTTTCTTATCAATTTATTAGCTATAACAAAGCTAATGCTCCTAATAGTAACAACAAAAGTGGAATAGCCATTACTATATTTGCTATAGCACAACCTCGCTCTCGCTTCTGCGACAAAAAATAAGCCTCTATCACCAAAAATATACCATAAAGTCCACAAAATAATCCTATCCAAAAGGCAAATACAAACACATCACCTGTCGCACAAGAACTTTTAGTAGTGAATATCGAGATAGGAATGAATGACAATATCCATACTACAACTAATAAAATCAACCGCTGCCCTATATGAATGAACTCTTTCACAATGTTATTTTTTAAGGTACAAATATACATCTTTTTTTGATTTGCTAATCAACAAATTGGTAAATTAGCAAATTATTTCATACCTTTGCCTCCTAAAATAAAATCATTTATGGAACAAACTTTACCCGCAGGACACCCCGTGCATACCTATATGCTTGAAGCTGACCTTATTTACTCACTAATGGACGAGCTACTTAGCATAGACCCTCATACCGATTATCAGAAATTCTACAACGTGTTCAACCATTTGGCAACCGTAGAAAAACACTTTGCTCGCAAGGAAAACCAGCTCTTTCCTTTCTTGGAAAAACGCGGCTGGATGAATCCTTCACAGAATATGTGGTCTTTTCACGATACCATTCGCGATATCTTCCGCTTAGTACGCAAAAACTTAGAAGAAAAAGACCTTGATGCGGCACAAACTAATGTGCGCTATATCGAAGAAAACTTAGGTCGTTTGCTAAATGTAGAAGCTAATATTCTCTTCCCTAATGCTTTGCAGTTGCTCACCGAAGAAGATTGGATTGAAATGCGCAAAGGCGAGGAAGAAATAGGCTGGATGCTGAAAGATGAACCTGCCCCCTACCCTAACAACAACCCCAATGAACCTGTATATGTACACCCTTCAATGGATACCGAACGCCGCACCGATGTTAAATTTGATGATGCTGCTGCCCATTATGATGAGGGCTATATGACTGTTGAACAGGTGAACCTCTTGCTCAAAACTCTCCCTATTGATATCACTTTTGTAGATGAACACGACCGCGTGATTTTCTACAACCGCGGCGAAGAACGTGTATTCCCTCGCAGTGCTGGTATTATAGGGCGCGAAGTGAAGTTCTGTCACCCTCCTAAGAGCGTGGGCACGGTGCTTAAAATCGTAGAGAACTTCAAAGCAGGTACTCAAAACGAAGCTAATTTCTGGTTCAATTATCGCGGTCGCCTTATCTATGTGCGTTATTTTGCGGTACGCGATAAAGAAAAGAACTACAAAGGCGTGATTGAAATGTCGCAAGATATTACCGATATTCAAAAAATAGAAGGGGAACGTCGCCTATTAGAATGGGATAACTAATGAAAGACTTATTCGGGCAAGCTATTTTAGATTATCAGCAAGGGCAATATACTGAAGATATCAAAACGGAAACTACTATTTCCGAGGAAGATGTATTGCCCTTGCCTTATTTGTTTCGTTCCTTTGAACAGATGCCTGCATTAGAGCAAAAAGCTCTACAAATGGCAAAAGGAAAAGTATTAGAAGTAGGCTGTGGGGCAGGCTCTCACGGTCTCTATTTGCAGAATGAACGCAAACTTGAAGTACATTCTATCGACCTATCGCCTAAGGCTATTGAGGCGTGCCTGTTGAGAGGCTTACGCAACGCCCAAGTACAGAATGTATTGGAAACTTCAGGGCAGTACGACACCATTCTCTTACTGATGAATGGCGCAGGTATGTGTGGACGACTCAAAAAAATGGGCGCTTTCTATGCTCACCTCAAAACACTTTTAGCTCCGCACGGACAAATTCTCACCGACTCATCTGATATTATCTATATGTTCGATGAAAACCCTGATGGCAGTTATGATGTACCGCTCTATTTCGATTATTACGGAGAAGTGGATTACGTGGTGAAGTACAAGGGACAGAAAGAAAAACCTTTCCCGTGGATGTATGTAGATTACAATACTTTGCAGAATGTAGCTATTTCAGTAGGCTTAGAATGTGAACTTATCGCCGAAGGTGAACACTTTGATTATCTTGCAAAATTAGGAAATTAGCAGATTAGGAAATTAGCAAATGATTGGGTAGCTTCACATTTTCTAATTATCACATTATCTAATTACCTAATATCAAGGTATTTATGCATTTGTAAGGAGGCTTTCCACTGAGGGTGAGCCATTACATAATCTACAATCTTGGGGATTACCTTATCGCGTTTGCTCCACTCGGGTTGTAGATAGAGCAGGCAATCTGGTGATACTTGTGCAGCCATTTCTTCAGCGAAAAGGAAGTCGTTGTTGTTGTAAATCACCATTTTGAGCTCATTAGCTTTTTGAAGAACGTCTCCTACGGGGCGTTTTATTTTTTTAGGAGAGAGGCATATCCAATCAAAAGTACCTGACAGCGGATGAGCCCCTGAAGTTTCGATATGAGTGCGCGCCCCTGCAGCTCTCAGTTTTTCGGTAAGGAGATCTAAATTCCACATCAAGGGTTCTCCTCCCGTGATGATCATAGTTTTGGAGAGTGCTAAGGCATCGGTTACAATAGTATCTACAGGCACTAAAGGGTGTGCTTCGGCAGCCCAACTTTCCTTTACATCACACCAATGACAGCCTACATCACAACCGCCTAAGCGAATGAAGTAAGCGGCAGTTCCTTTGTAAAAACCTTCACCTTGTAAGCTGTAAAAAGCCTCCATCAGGGGGAGAAGCTCCCCCTTCTGCAAGGCTACTTGTGTATTCTTGTTTAACATCTAAAATTAATCGTAATTGGCAACATCCAAAATCCAAGGGTCGGGGATTTCGGTATTTTCGCGTATTTCGTCTACCTTTTTCACTGCATCTTCATACTTGTCGTAACGAGCCACATAAATGAAGTTCAACACTTGGTCGCGGTTGTAATACACTTGAGCATCATAGCCCCATTTTTTCATCTCTTCTACTCTATTATTCACATTGTTGATATTGAGGAAAACCCCTACAATCACGTAATATCCTTTTTCAGTATCTTTTGCGGTAAGTTTAGTCACACGGGTACTACGGTGCAATTGGGTAATCTCTTTAGGGTTGTTCTCTATTTCCAAAGCTGTGAGGAACAAGTAATAACGGTCGCGACTACGGGTATAGCTCAAATCTAATGAGGTAGCGTTGTTAGGAATGAGATATTGGTTGTCGTTCTTTATATCCATACGGAAAATATCGAAGCCTAAAGTATTCTCACTGTTAGGTTTGCGCGTTTTCACCATCTCATCGTTATAAGTAATGGCACTACTAAAAAAGTTTTGATTAGGGCGTAATTTGGTTTCTAAAGAAGTAGTTTTACCACTGGCAGGTACACCTATAGAAACATTGTCGCCCATCATATTAAAATCACCCTCAAGGGTGACCCCCATAATGCGAGTTTTGAAATCACCTGCTTCAGGAGTTTTAAAACCACTAAAGGTGAAAGTTTTAGCAGCGTCGTTAGTAATTGCCGAAAAACCGTCGTAAGTAATTATTTTTTTGATATTGCTATTGGCATTCTCGTAAACTATCACGAGTGCCCAACCTGCAGCCGAACCTCCTTCTACTTGCCCTAAGGCAGCCTTTACATTAGCAACGGTGTACTCTCCTTCTACAGTATTTGCAGCTGCTAACAAATTAGTTACATTGGCGTAATACACATAAGGTGCTGAGTTTTTCAAATCGGAATCGGTACGACCATCAAATATCAATTCGCCGTTTATAGGCACATAAGTATTGTTCTCAGGTATTTTGAGTAATACACTACTCGCATCTTCTCTATTAGCATCAATAATAGTGTTTTTACTACCTTTTAGCTGTCCTTTAGCATACGGATAAGTAGCCGACCAGTACAAACCTGCATAAGCCACCTTGCCTCCCCCTGCACTTTCATACGCGAAGTTGGCACTACTAGATGAAAACGTGCTAGGGTCGCTATCAATATCAATGTATTGCATATCAAACTCATCGTTGAGTTTTGCTTTAGGACTTCGATCGTTGTAAGGGTCGTTAGGTGTATCGCGTTTTTCCTTGCGGTTGAGGATGTTATTCCCTATAATTTTAATATCCCCTTTGATAAAAGTTTCGTAGCGGATTTTAAAATCGGTAGCAGATTGTGCCATTGATAGTGGGCTCACTACTACACAAATTAAGAGCGTAATGAGTTGTTTCATAGACTTACAATTTGTTTGGCTATTCTAAGGGCTTCAGTGCCTTGTTCGAGGGTAACCATAGGAGTTGTATCGTTTTCTATAGCATCGGCAAAGCTCTCAAGTTCGTCTAAGATAGCGTTGTTATTATGTATTTCAGGGTATTCAAAATAAATTTGACGGCGCTCTCCTTCCGCATTTTGTAATATCATATCGAAATCACCCGGCACTTCGGGGGCGTCTTTCATTTTCACCACTTCTACTTTTTTCTCCAAAAAGTCTACAGATATATAAGCGTCTTTCTGGAAAAAACGACTTTTGCGCATATTTTTCATAGAGATACGGCTGGCGGTGATATTGGCTACACAACCATTTTCAAACTCCAAACGGGCATTGGTAATATCGGGTGAATGACTGATGACCATTGCACTACTTGCCGAAATGTGTTTCACTTTTGATTTTACAACGCTCAAAATCACGTCGATATCGTGAATCATCAAGTCGAGCACTACGGGTACATCGGTACCACGAGGGTTGAACTCAGCCAAGCGGTGTGCCTCGATGAACATAGGGTTGTGAATTTGGTTGCGTACAGCTGTAAAGGCAGGGTTAAAACGCTCTACGTGACCTACTTGTCCTTTCACGTGATGTGCTTTGGCAAGGGCGATAATCGCTTCAGCTTCTTCTACTGTAGTAGCGATAGGTTTTTCGATAAAGAGGTGTTTGCCCGCTTTGATAATCTTTTCAGCACACACAAAGTGATTGAGAGTTGGAGTTACCACATCCACCATATCACATTCGGCAATAAGGGCTTCTATACTATCAAAACGCTTGTAGCCAAATTCTTCGCTCACTTTTTGAGCATTAGCTTCATCGGGGTCGTAAAAACCTACGAGTTCATATCTATCCGATTGGTTGAGCAATCGCAAATGTATCTTTCCTAAATGTCCTGCACCGAGGACGCCTGCTTTTAGTTTTGTCATTTTAATATCCTATTTTAGCACGTACCCTACGCAAAGTTTCATCGGCTACACGGTGTGCTTTGGCAGCACCTTCTTTGAGGATAGCATCGAGTTCATCTAAATGCTCCATATAGTAATTGTAGCGTTCACGTGGGGTAGCAAATTTTTCTAATATCAGTTCGTAGAGGGCTTGTTTGGCATTGCCAAAACCGTAACCACCAGCGCGGTAAGCAGCTTCCATCGTTTGTATTCGCTCAGGAGAAGCTAATAGACGGTAGAGGCGCATCACGTTGCAAGTATCGGGGTCTTTAGGAGCTTCTAAAGGCGTACTATCAGTTTGGATTGCCATTATTTGCTTGCGGAGTTGTTTTTCGGGTAAGAAAATATTGATGAAGTTGTTGCGTGATTTGCTCATTTTCTCACCATCGGTACCAGGGATAATCATTATTTTCTCCTCTATTTTAGCTTGTGGCAACACAAAAGTTTCACCCATTTGATGATTGAAACGAGAAGCCACATCGCGGGTAATTTCGAGGTGTTGCAATTGGTCTTTACCTACAGGTACCACCTCAGCATCATAGAGGAGGATATCGGCAGCCATCAACATAGGGTAAGTAAAGAGCCCTGCATTTACATCTTGCAAGTAGTCCATTTTGTCTTTAAACGAATGGGCGAGGGTGAGGCGTTGGTAAGGAAAAAAACACGCTAAATACCACGAGAGTTCAGCAGTTTGAGGTACGTCGCTCTGGCGGTAGAAAGTAACTTTGTTTGTATCTAAACCAAAAGCTAACCAAGTGGCAGCGACGCTATAAGTATTGGCGCGAAGGAGAGCGCCGTCTTTTATTTGAGTGAGAGAGTGCATATCGGCAATGAACAGAAACGATTCATTAGCAGGATCTGACGCCATTTGCACAGCGGGGAGAATTGCCCCCAGAATATTCCCCAAATGAGGAGTACCGGTACTTTGAATACCTGTTAAAACACGAGCCATATAATCAGTCGTTAGTTGTTAATTATTAGTTCAAAGCGCAAAGGTAATAAATATTTTAGAAATAGCAAAATAGCTATTAGTCCTCTTTTGCTACTTATCAATTGTTAATTATCAATTGTTTTGTATCTTTGCGCCCTCAATTCAGAAACTCAAAACCTCTATGGCTAAAGAAATAGACGAAAGTAAACAAGGGCAAAGCCTTGTACTACAAGCTGATAACAACAATTCCAAAAAACTATACATCGAGAGTTATGGTTGCCAAATGAATTTCTCCGACAGTGAAATTGTGGCTTCTATCCTTTCCAAAGCGGGCTATAACACTACCGACACGGTTGATGAAGCCGATTTGGTGCTCATCAACACCTGTTCGGTGCGCGAAAAGGCAGAACAAACTATTCGCAAGCGCTTGGAACAGTTCAATGTGTACAAACGCAAGAAACCAACGATGAAAGTGGGCGTATTGGGTTGTATGGCTGAAAGGGTAAAACACGCTTTCCTTGAAGAGGAAAAAATTGTGGATATGGTAGTAGGTCCTGATGCTTATAAAGATTTGCCTAATCTTCTTGAAGAAGTAGAAGAAGGTCGCGAGGCAGTGAATGTGATTCTCTCTAAAGATGAAACTTATGCTGATATTGCACCTATCCGTCTCAATAGCAATGGAGTAACAGCATTTGTATCGATTACACGTGGTTGCGACAATATGTGCACTTTCTGCATCGTGCCTTTCACTCGCGGACGTGAGCGCAGCCGTGATCCCTACTCTATCCTTAACGAAATAGCCGACCTCCAAGCGCGCGGCTTTAAAGAGGTGACTCTCTTGGGGCAAAATGTAGATAGTTACTTATGGTATGGCGGCGGACTCAAAAAGGATTTTAGCAAAGCAAGTGAGATGCAACAAGCTACTGCTATCAACTTCGCAAAACTCCTCGATATGGTGGCTACAGCTCAGCCTGAAATGCGCATCCGCTTTTCTACTTCTAATCCGCAGGATATGACCCTTGATGTGATTGACACAATGGCGAAACATCCTAATATTTGTAAGTATATCCACCTGCCAGTACAGAGCGGTAGCAATCGTATTCTCAAAGCAATGAACCGCCTCCACACTCGCGAAGAGTACTTCACACTCATCGATAGCATACGCGAACGCATCCCTGAATGTGCTATTTCGCAAGATATGATTGCTGGTTTCCCCACCGAAACTGAAGAAGATCACCGCGATACACTTTCGCTAATGGAATATGTGAAGTACGATTTTGGATTTATGTTTGCCTATTCTGAGCGCCCTGGCACATTAGCCGCCCGCAAAATAGAAGACGATGTACCTGAAGAAGTAAAAAAACGCCGTCTTGCCGAAATTATTGACTTACAACAAAAACACAGCTTGTACCGCACTCAAGCCCAAGTAGGTAAGGTTGTTGAAGTACTCATTGAGGGGACTTCTAAAAAATCAGCTGCTGAATGGATGGGTCGCAACACCCAAAACACTGTGGTTGTATTCCCGAAAGAAGACTATAAAGTAGGTGATTTTGTATTAGTTGAAATAACAAATTGCACCTCAACAACCCTTATAGGAAAAGCGATAGGAATTAGTGATAAACGACAATAAAAAAGCTGCCCGTGAGGCAGCTTTTTTATTTATAGTTTTCGATAAGTGATTGTTACATTCAAAATGTCATCAATAGTATAACCTTTTCCTTTAAGATCTGGGTCATAAGGTATTTGGGAGTACAAAAATGTTTTAAGTTCACTATTGTATTTAAAAACAAACTGTGTGGAGGTGAGACTAACTATATCATAAGCTTTAAGTACAACACCATTGCCATTATCTAAACATAGTTTATTATTTTCTACAAAATACTTTACGCTAGCTGTATTTTGCTGGCAATTACCCCCTTTGAAAATATGTTCTTCTGAAGTTAAAAACTCACCATAAAAGGTATATTTGGTCTTTTTGGAACATTCTATTTGTTCAGAAGAAGTTATCTCAGAAAACAATTTACCATCAGGCAAAATTGATTTTTCATAAACCCAAGTACCTTGTAATTCTTTAGGATGCTTAGTATCCTCATTGTCTTTTTTAGTGCACGCTGTGAAAGCTATCACAGAAAGTGCTATTAATAATATTTTTTTCATTGCTATAAAGTTTAAAATTCGCTACAAATGTACAAAATTTTATTTAGAAGATACTACAAGAGAATAGTATTTTTTCAGTAGGTGGATTGTATTTATAGTAATAATCTACACATTCTTTCATTTTTTTAACTCTTCAGCTGAAAATTTAGCCTTCAAAACTGCTATTTTTCGTTCATAACCTTCCTTCTTACCAAAGAAAATAAGTGTATAGTTACGAATGTTTATTTTGTTTAACAATTTTCATTATCTCGATAATTCTAAATGATATAAGATTATTGACAAATCAGTAAATTTAAACAATTCATTGTCAAAAACTTGTTTTATAAGAAAAACATTCTTACTTTTGCGCCGCTTTAATTACATATACAGAGTACATTACGTTTCAAATAGAAAAAATCGCTATTTGAAATAATAGTTACAGAAATATTCCCCATAACCTATGTCAGATATTTTGCATTATACTCTTACTGATTTTGTCACCTCCTACGGGGTGCGTATTCCCGCTCTTAGGGTGTATTATCAAGTATTTGGAAAAGCCTTAGGCACAGCTCCGGTGGTGGTAGTAAACCACGCTTTTACAGGCAATTCACAAGTAACGGGTGAAAACGGCTGGTGGAAAGAAGCCATCGGTGAAGGAAAATTGATAGATACCCTTAAATACACGGTAGTAGCTTTTAATATCCCTGGCAATGGTTTTGGAGCACGCGAAGAAGATATGATTCCTAATTATGAGCATTGGGCAGGTATAGATATAGCGCGTATTTTCAACCAAGTGCTCACTGAGCATTTAGGTCTCAATGAAGTATTTGCCCTTGTAGGGTGCTCGTTAGGTGGTGGTATTGCTTGGGAAATGGCAGCCCTCGCCCCTACTCTTTTCAAAGAATTGGTAATCGTAGCTGCCGATTGGAAAGCAACCGACTGGATTATAGGCAACTGCCTCTTGCAAGAGCAGATACTCAAAAACTCTACACACCCCTTGCACGATGCACGCCTCCACGCGATGTTGTGTTATCGCACGCCTCAATCGTTGAAACTCAAGTTTGAGCGCACCACCAACATTCCGTTGCAGTTGTACAATGTAGAAACGTGGCTCTTACACCACGGCGACAAGCTGCACAAACGCTTCTCACTCTCCGCCTACAAACTGATGAACCAATTGGTGAAAACCATAGATATTTCAAAAGAACGGGGCAGTTTTGCCGAGGCTGTAGCGCCTATCACCGCACACATCACCATCGTAAGCACCGATTCTGATTTGTATTTCGTTCCTCAAGAGAACCGCGATACCGTAACCGAACTCCGTGAAATGGGCAAACCCGTAGATTATTACGAAATCCACTCAGTACACGGTCACGATGCTTTCCTGATAGAACACAAACAGTTAGAACAGTTTTTAAAGAAAGTGTTTGTTAGGTAAGAGGTAAGAGATAAGAATTTGTTAATTGTTAATTTTCAATTGTTAATTGTTATAAGATGAAGATATTAAAATTTGGTGGAAAATCACTTGCCAATGACGGCATTGAAAAGGTACTCAGTATCATTGCTGGGCTTGCTACAACTGAACCTATATCAGTAGTAGTTTCAGCGCGAGGCAACACTACCGATGAATTAGAGGCTTTGCTCGAAAAAGCGAGTAAAGGCGAGGATTATACTGCCGACTTTCAACAACTGAAAGACGAACAGCAGTATGAGGATGCTATGTCGTTTGAGCCTGAATTTCAGTTGCTCGAAAAACTCCTTGAAGGTGTTTCGCTACTGAAAGATTACAGCCCTAAGACCAAAGATTTGGTATTGGCACAAGGCGAACTGGTGTCGGCTAAGCTCGTGGTAGCACTACTCCAGCGCAAGGGCTTGGAAAGTACCTTTGTAGATAGTCGTGAAATCTTCAAAACCGATGCGGTAGTAGGTAATGCACAAATCATCAACTCAGTATCCGAAAAACTCACCCGCGACCGCTTTGCAACCATTCCTCCTCATCACGTGGTGGTGGTTACAGGCTTTATCGCTTCCACCGAAAAAGGCGACACTACTACCTTGGGGCGCAATGGCAGCAACTATTCGGCAGCACTTTTGGCTAACTACCTCAACGCTTCCGAACTGCAAAACTACACCCACGTCGATGGTATTTTCACTGCCAATCCTGAGTTAGTACCCGAAGCCAAAATTATACGCCATCTTTCTTACGAAGAAGCTAATGAATTGGCTAATTTTGGAGCTTCTATACTTCACGCCAAAACTATTATCCCTCTTATTGAAAAAGGCATTCCGTTGCGTATCAAAAACACTTTCAACAGTGAGGACGCCGGCACCCTCATTCACCAAGAAAGCGTGCAAGAGGGCATCAAATCTATTTCAGTAATTAAAGACAATGCCCTTATCGTGATGGAAGGTCGCGGACTCTTGGGCAAAGTGGGTGTAGATGCTCGTATTTTTAAAGCGCTCGCACAAAAAGGTATCAGTGTGAGTATCATCTCGCAAGGGTCATCGGAGCGCGGGGTAGGTTTGGTAGTAGCTTCTAAAGATGCTAAACTTGCCAAAGCTGCTATAGACGAGGAATTCTCACACGATTTCTACACCAATGATGTGAGCAGTGTGAGCATTGTAGAAGATGTAGCCGTAATTTCTATTGTAGGGCAACCGCTTGCTACTTTCCACCACCCTTATAACGCACTGATACGCAACCAAATCGTTCCTTTACTCATCAATAATGCCGTAACGGGTAGAAATGTGAGTTTGGTACTCAAAACCGAAAAACTCCACAAGGCATTGAACGTAATTCACGGTGAAATCTTTGGGGTTTCGCGCCGTATCAACTTGGTAATCTTTGGTAAAGGTACCGTAGGGGCTACCCTCATCGACCAAGTGATTGCCGCACACGACAATATACTGCACCGCAAGAACATCAGTTTGCGTATCGTTGCTATCGCCAATTCACAACAGCTACTCACCAATGCAAAAGGAATTAATAACAATTGGCGCTCTACCTTCGATAAAGAAGCTGTGCCTTATAGTTTCGACACTCTGCAAGCCTTTGTAGATAAAAATCACTTAGAGAACCTCATCGCCGTGGATGTAACTGCCAGCAAAACCTTTGTAGATAATTATATTCCACTTATTAAAAGCGGTTACGACTTGGTTTCGGCTAATAAAATAGCGAATACTATTTCGTTTGGTTTCTACCAAGAACTGCGTAAAACCCTCAAACAACATCAAAAAACTTATCTCTACGAAACCAATGTAGGGGCAGGCTTACCATTGATAGACACCATTCGCCTCTTGCACCATTCGGGCGAGAACATCACCCGTATTAAGGGAATATTCTCAGGGACACTCAGCTATCTGTTCAACACCTTTTCAGCAGAAAACAAGCCGTTTAGCGAGGTGCTCCAACACGCTATCAACAGCGGTTATACCGAACCCGACCCTCGTGAAGACCTCTGTGGTAACGATGTAGGGCGCAAGCTGCTCATCTTAGCCCGCGAACTCGATTTAGGCAATGAATTTACTGATGTAAAGATACAAAACCTTATCCCAGAACATTTGAGAGAAGGCTCTGTGGAAGACTTTTTGCAACGTTTAGATGAGTTCAACGCACCTTATCAGCAAATCAAAGAAGCCCAAGCCCCTGACCACGTACTGCGTTATGTAGGCGACCTTCACGGCGACTTAGCCTCTACCGAAACGGTACAGTTAGACGTATCGCTCGTATCCGTTCCGCGCAACAGTGCCCTCGGTCAGGTAAAAGGAGCTGACTCTATTTTTGAGATTTACACTGAATCTTACGGCGATAACCCTATCGTGATACAAGGAGCAGGAGCAGGCGCTTCGGTAACCGCACGTGGGGTATTTGGCGATATTTTAAGGTTAGCAGAGAAAAGTAGGCTTTAGGTATCAGGTTTCAGGTGTTAGGGACTAAAACTATGAATAAAGAAGAAAATCCTTTGTTAAAAATGTCGTTGCAGGAATTGTGGCAACTATTCCCTATCAATCTTACGCAGCATAATCCTTTGTGGAAAGAATGGTATGAGGAAGAACGCAATTTCCTTTTAAAACAATTGCCCTCTAACAAAGTGGTACGGCTAAGCCATATAGGCAGTACTGCTGTGGAAGGGATACAAGCCAAACCTATTGTAGATATGTTATTAGAAGTGAAAAAGGACAGTTCATTTCAGAAGCTAAAGGAACTCATATTACAATCAGGTTATCTATGTATGAATGAAACAAACGATAGGATTTCTTTTAATAAAGGCTATACTATTAATGGGTTTGCAGAACGTGTATTTCATCTGCACTTGCATTATGAAGACGATAATGACGAACTCTATTTTCGCGATGAACTGCAAGCACACCCATCGGTAGCTAAAGATTATGAAACACTTAAATTGTCTCTTTGGAAACCTTTCCAGTACGATCGAGATGCTTATACCGCTCACAAAACAGACTTTATAAAACGATATACACTGATAGCAAAAGAAGAATTTAAAGGAAAATATGAAAATAACAGACCATATTAAGAATGCCAAAGGAAAAACGCTCTTCTCCTTTGAAGTAGTACCTCCTAAAAAGGGAAATAATATTGAAGAACTATACCGAAACATAGACCCTCTAATGGAGTTCAATCCTCCGTTTATAGATGTAACTACCTCACGCGAGGAGTATTATTACATTGAACACCCTAATGGGTTATTGGAAAAGAAAGTAACCCGTATGCGCCCTGGTACGGTGGGTATTTGTGCGGCTATTCAGCATAAATACAAGGTAGATACAGTACCTCACGTGCTTTGTGGTGGTTTTTCAAAAGAAGAAACTGAGTACCTTTTGGTAGATTGCCTCTACTTGGGTATTGACAACATAATGGCATTGCGCGGTGATGCGATGAAAGAACAACGCTACTTTCAGCCTACTGAGGGCGGACATACTTACGCTACCGAACTCGTTACTCAAATCAGTAATTTGAACAAGGGGATTTACCTCAACGGCATTGCTGCCGACCATAAGGCTAATTTCTGTATAGGAGTAGCAGGATATCCTGAAAAACACATTGAAGCCCCCTCACTCACCTCGGACTTGGCGCGCCTTAAAGAAAAGGTAGATGCCGGTGCCGACTATGTAGTAACACAGATGTTTTTCGACAATCAGAAGTATTTTGAGTTTGTAGAGAAAGCCAAAGAAGCAGGCATCAATGTACCTATCATACCAGGGATTAAACCTATTGCTATTAAAAAGCACCTCAACCTGCTTTCACAAGCCTTTAAAATAGATTTCCCCGAAGAGCTCATCAAAGCAGTAGAAGCCTGCAAGAACAACAACGAGGTTAAACAAGTGGGTATAGAGTGGGCAATTCGGCAGAGCAAAGAGCTCAAAGCCGCTGGGGTACCTGTTTTGCACTACTATTCAATGGAAAAATCGGATAATATAGTAAAAGTAATATCAGAAGTTTTTTAATTAGGTAAGAGATAAGAGGTAAGAATCCTACTTTTTATCTCTTATTTTTTATTTCTTCATTGATTTGTTCAATGTAATGGGTAAGTTCTTCTTTGCCGGTTTTGTTTTCGGCGGAAGTGATGAAGTAGGGCGGGAATTCTTCCCAAGTTTCGAGGAGTACTTGTTGATAAGCAGCTATATTGCGTTCAATAGCTAAAGGTTTGAGTTTATCAGCTTTGGTGAAGACAATAGCAAACGGAATTCCGTGTTCGCCTAACCATTGCATAAACTCTACATCTATCTTCTGAGGTTCGTGGCGCACATCTACTAATACAAATGCGCATACCAACTGTTGCCGCTCCTCAAAATATTTAGTAATAAATTGCTGAAATACCTTTTTAGTTTCTTTAGACACTCTTGCATAACCATAACCAGGGAGGTCTACTAAAAACCAACTATTGTCTATTTTGAAGTGATTGATGAGTTGGGTTTTCCCTGGACGACCAGAAGTTTTAGCCAAATTCTTGTGATTGGTAAGCATATTGATGAGCGACGATTTCCCAACATTAGAACGCCCTATAAAAGCATACTCAGGTAAGTTTTCCTTAGGGCACTTGCTCACCTGAGAGTTACTCATCACAAATTCAGCTTTTTTTATCATTTTACCTCCTTATTTTCAAGCCACTTATTTAAAATCTCATTAAACTCTTGAGGGTGCTCCATCATTGGGGCGTGCCCACATTTGTCTATCCAATGCAGTTCGGAATTAGGCAATAGTTCGTGGAATTCTTCAGCGACTTTAGGAGGGGTTACATTGTCATTCTTACCCCAGATAAGGCAAGTAGGGGTCTCCATTTTAGGCAAATCTTTTGCCATATTGTTGCGGATAGCACTTTTGGCAAGTGCCAAAGTTTTGATGAGTTTAGAGCGGTCGGAGATATTAGCAAATACCTCATCTACAATTTCTTTAGTAGCTACGGCAGGGTCGTAGAACACCTCTTCGCATTTCTTTTTGATAAAATCGTAATCACCACGACGTGGATAGCCATCGCTCATTGCTTTTTCGTACAGCCCAGAACTACCTGTAAGCACTAATCCAAGTACGTTTTTAGGGTGCATTTTAGCATAGAGCAAACCTACGTGTCCGCCAAGTGAATTGCCAAGCAGGATTACTTTTTCAAACTTCTTGTGTTTGATAAATTTCTGTATATATTTAGCCAATGTTTTCACTGAAGTTGTGAGCAAAGGCATAGAGAAGAGAGGCAGTTCGGGGACTACCACTTTATATTTATGGGAAAAAAAAGAAACTACTTCTTCAAAGTTACTAAGCCCACCCATCAAGCCGTGTAAGATAATAATAGGAGTGCCCTCACCTTTTTCGATGTATGTAAATTTACCTTCTTTTTTTACTTGTACTGTCATCGGTTTTTATCAAAAAGTTTTTTTGAGCTACAAAGGTAATATTTTTATTTTTATTTACGTGCAGGAAAGTGAAAATATTTTTTACTCTTTTTTGTAAATAGCTATTTATTAAGGAAATAGGATTTAAGTGGTATAGATTAAAGAAGTGGTAGACGAAAGAAAATAAGAGTTAGGCGTTAAATTATTGTTAATATTTAAACGATATTGTGGTCGTTTATAACATTTACATTACATTTGCAATCTATTAAAAATTTTATAAAATAATTAGATTATGATGGATTTTCTAAAGAATCTTCAGAATATGATGGGAGGATCAGCTGAAGATATGCAAAAGCAAATGGAGCAAATGCAACAACAAATGCAACAACAAATGAATGCTGCTATGGGGGGTGGCAATGAAAAAAGAGGTTGGCAACCTGATGAAGGTGTGTACTACGCTAAAGGTGAGTACGATAATGCCGTAGAGTACAACAACGAAATTGTGTGTATCACCAATGGTTGTACAGACGAAATGGCTGAAATGAACGACGCTATGGACGACAACGATTTCAACCGCGCTGAAGAAGTGCGTTTGCAATGGATTGAAGACCTTGTAACTTTCAAAGAAGAAGTACGCAAACTCGGTGCTTACAAAGGTGATACTTCATTGCTTGAAGCCGCTATCAAATACTTCGATAATTACGATGCTTTGATGAAAGATGGTTACAAAACCCTTATCCAAATGCGTTTAAAAGGCTTGAGAGGTACTCCAGAAGAGCAAGCCCAACTTAAGAAAAACAACGCTTTTATAGTAAAAACTGCCGAAGATTTCAATGCGGTAAGCGATGAGTTCATTGAGCGTTATGAAGACGAAGACGACGAAGATGATGACGATGACGAATAAAAAAAGCTGCCTTAGGGCAGCTTTTTTTGAACTATTATCTGATTATTTCAATTTAACGTTTGCCATTTTCGCTGCCATTATCACAGCGTTTTTAGCATTTACAATAGTTCCAGTTGTAGAAAGTTCACTAAAGTTCTTTTCTGGACGTTTTTTGCCATCGCCTTTATCTTCACCTACATATACATTCATATTCACTTTCACCCCTGAATCCATAATGATTTTCTTCACTTGGGCAGCTGTAAGACTTGGGAAGTAAGAACGCAACAAGGCTGCTACTCCAGCTACTTCAGGCGATGCCATTGAAGTACCTTGTAAGAATTGGTATTTGTTGTTAGGAACAGTAGCATAAATTTTTACACCTGGGGCAAATACATCGACGTTGCGTTTGCCATAGTTTGAAAATTCGGCTACTAAATTCTTGTTGAACTGATAGTTGAGAGCTCCTACAGTAAGGAAATTATCAGAGATTTCTTTTTTGTTTACCTCGTCGTTAGGGTAAGTATCTTTCACGTCGATATCTTGAGAGTCGTTACCAGCAGCGTTTACGATCAGTACATCTTTAGAAGCTGCGTATTTGATAGCATCGTACACCCACTCTTTATGAGGAGAAAAACCTTTACCAAAGCTGGTGTTGATTACTTTAGCACCGTTGTCTACTGCATAACGCAAAGCAAGAGCGACATCTTTGTCGTATTCATCACCATCGGGAACGGCGCGTACTGGCATAATCCATACGCTATTAGCAACTCCATCCATACCGATGCCGTTGTTGCGTTCAGCAGCAATGATTCCTGCTACGTGAGTACCGTGAAGAGCTTCTTTGCTATCAGGGCCTATTACGTTATTGTTGCCGTAATATTTTTTAGAAAAGTCGTTTTCGTCGTCTTTCAAGATTGTTTTACGCGGACTGAAGTCTAATCCCAAGTGATATTTAAGTTTAGTATCGAAATAGTCTACGCCCTCTTTCAATTCTTTTTTAATTTCTTCATTATCGTTAGCGCGAGCCAAAAGTTCTTTCATAAAGCCTATCATATCGGTAGTCATTGCGTCATAAGATTTTCCTTTGGTAGCTTTTTCGATATCTTCGAGGGTATAAGTATCTTTACCTACGATTTTGCGTACGGCTTTATCGGCGAAATCAGTAGTTTCGATAAGTTGTTGATAGAAAGCCTTAGTGCGTTTTGCTTCAGAGGCTTCTTTTTCGTACTCTTCTTTAGCGCGAGCATAATCAGGATTTTTAGTATCTTTAGTTTTGTAGATACGGGTCATTTCGGTATTTTCTTGAATGATATTACCGAGGAAGTTCCAACCGTGAATGTCGTCTACATAGCCGTTTTTATCGTCGTCTTTACCATTGTTAGGAATTTCGGCAGTGTTTGTCCAAATCACGTTTTTAAGGTCTTCGTGATTGATATCTACACCAGAATCTACCACCCCTACGATAATTTTTTTAGGAGTAAGATTTTTTAGGAGGGCATAAGCCTCGTCTAAATTGATACCAGGGAAATTTTGTTTAAAACCTTGGTGAGGCCAGTTTTTGAGAGTGTCGTCGCTGTATTTTTTTTCAGCAAAAGTGGAAGTAGGAGCTTTGTCTAACGCGCCCTTAGTAGTGCCGCAACTCGCTAACAATAAGGCTGCTGAAGTTGCTAAAATAAATGATTTTTTCATTCTTTGTTAATTATGATTTTTTTGAGTTATATGAAAAACTTTGCAAAGGTATAAATAAATAGCGAATGAGCAAAACTTATTTTGTGCTAAAGACTTAAAAGTTTGTTAATTTCCAAATTAGTTGTACATTTGTCGGATTTTTTTAACAAACGCATAAAAACATATTAAACAACAACCGTTATGAAAAAGAAAAATCCTATTACTTGGGTGCCTACCACCTACTTTGCTATGGGGCTACCCTTTGTGATGTTATCTTTAGTATCTCCTATTATTTTCAAGGACTTAGGTGTACCTAATGAAACCATTGCATTTTGGACTTCCTTATTAATTCTTCCGTGGTCACTTAAACCTATCATCAGTGTGATAATGGAACTCTACGGCACTAAAAAACAGTATATTGTAATTACTGAAATTGTATCGGCAGTAGTTTTTGGGTGTATTGTATTCTCATTACCTTTGCCTAACTTTTTCAATATGTGTTTAGCACTGATGGGAATCATAGCACTAAGTGGTTCTACTCACGATATTGCAGGCGATGGAATGTATATGGAACAGTTAGATTCGGCTACCCAAAGTTTGTATTCAGGCTGGCAAGGAGCTTTTTACAACTTAGCTAAAGTACTCGCCAATGGCGGACTCATCTTCTTGGCGGGCTGGTTAGTAACCTCTCGAGGAATGACAGTTGTAGCCTCTTGGCAATTGATACTGAGCATTTGTGCAGCTATACTCGGTTTGGTAGGCTTATATCACTTCTACGCGCTTCCAAAAGACGTAAAACTACAAAAAGAAGGTAGTTTTAGTGAAAAATCGGAGGAGTTATGGCGCATTTTTGCCGATTTCTTCCAAAAAAAACATATTTTATTCTATCTTTTCTTCATTTTCTTATATCGATTCGCTGAAGGATTGGCAATGAAAATAGCTCCATTATTCCTCAAAGACGAGCTATCAATCGGAGGTTTAGGACTCAGCAACGAACAATACGGATTAGTGTATGGTACAGCAGGTACAGCAGCCTTTATTTTAGGCTCTATTGTAGCAGGATATTTTGTATCGAAAATAGGTCTAAAAAAAGCTTTGTTCACTTTGGCGTGTGCTTTCAATATTCCGTTTGTAGTTTATTTGCTTTTTGCCTATTTTCAACCTACTCATTTACCTGTTATCGCTATGGGAATTGTAGGAGAATACTTCGGTTACGGATTTGGTTTTGTGGGGCTTACCCTCTTTATGATGCAACAAATAGCCCCTGGTAAATACCAAATGGCACACTACGCTTTTGCCAATAGTTTGATGAACTTAGGAGTAATGATTCCAGGTATGATTAGTGGTTTCTTGAGCACTTACTTAGGATATCAACATTTCTTCTTGTTAGTAATGATTTGCACTATCCCAGCTCTTTATATGACGTGGAAAGTGCCATTCACTTACGACAACTACAAAAAAGAAAAGTAATGTTACAAGAGATAGAACACAAATTCAAGGTAAAAAGCGATGCTTATAAATCGCTCGCTACTAAGGCAATACGCATCACACAAGGCTATTTGAGTTCGGTGCCTGAGCGCACAGTGAGAGTGCGCCTGAAAGGCGACGAAGCATTCCTCACTATAAAGGGCGGTAGCAACGAGAGTGGTACTACGCGTTTTGAGTGGGAGAAAGCCATTGCAGTACCCGATGCTGAGCAACTGCTCACTCTTTGTGAAAAAGGAGTGATTGATAAAACCCGTTACCTCGTGCCTTGTGGTGAGTTGTTTTTTGAGGTAGATGAGTTCTATGGAGACAATGAAGGATTGGTGATTGCTGAGATAGAATTACCCTCTGAAAACACCTCTTTTGAGCGTCCTGAGTGGTTAGGCGAGGAAGTAACCAATGAGGCGCGTTACTACAATGCTATGCTGAGCAAAAATCCCTACAGAAATTGGCAAACTGAAATAATTGACAATTGATAATTGTTAATTGTCAATTAATCACTACCTTTGCACCCAAAATCAACACATTAGAGAAATAACATTATGGCAAGAGATATATTACCTACTCCCGTATTGGAGGGAGAAGAAGTCATAGAGTTCTACAACAAGTTAGCGAACTTTAAAGAGAACTTAAAGAAAAAAGGCATTACACGAGAAAGTATTCGTGAAGGCGCAAGACAATTTAAAGCTTTATTTAAAAAAGAAGTGAAAGAAGATGATAAATAATTCAAAAATTACCGTTGAATTATTGAAAGAAAACCACCCAATCAAACCTTTTGACTGTGAAGATGACGATTTGAATGATTTTCTATTCAATAAAGCATTACTATATCAAAAAGAACTACTCGCAACCACTTTTGTAGTAGAAAGTGAAGAACGCACTTTAGGTTACTATAGTGTGCTTAATGATAGTTTGCAACTCAAGGAAGAAGATTTTCCGTCAAAGAGTAAATACAAAAAGTTCTTAAGTCATCTAATTCCTCACCCTAAACGACATTTGAAAAGTGTACCTGCTGTAAAAATAGGACGTTTAGCTATTGATAAAACTTATAAAGGGAAAGGATTAGGAAAGATGATAATGCAGAATCTTATGGATGAGTGTATTGAATTAAACAAAAAGATAGCTTGTAGACTTATCACAGTAGATGCCTATAAAGGAGCTTTAACCTTCTACCAAAAGTTAGGTTTTGAATTCTTAACTGAAAAAGACAACAATGAAGACATTCGCCAGATGTTCTTTGATTTAACAAACCTTGATAATTAATAGCAAATCGACAAATCGATACGTATGACAGAACCTAAAAAATACAATCCTACAGAATTAGAAGAAAAATGGTATGCCTATTGGCTTGCCCACAACTATTTTCACTCAACCCCCGATAAGCGTACTCCCTACACCATTGTGATTCCGCCCCCTAACGTTACAGGGGTACTCCATATGGGGCACATGCTCAACAACACCATTCAAGATGTGCTTATTCGCCGTGCGCGCCTCAAAGGCTTCAATGCTTGCTGGGTACCAGGTACCGACCACGCTTCGATTGCAACAGAAGCCAAAGTGGTAGCCAAACTCAAAGAACAAGGTATAAAGAAATCCGACCTCACTCGCGAGGAATTCCTCGTACACGCGTGGGAATGGACACACCAATACGGTGGGGTAATCCTCGAACAACTCAAAAAATTGGGTTGCTCTTGCGACTGGGAGCGCACTAAATTCACTATGGACGAGGAGCTTTCGGCTTCGGTTATCAAAGTGTTTGTAGATTTGTACAACAAAGGACAGATATACCGCGGTCACCGTATGGTGAACTGGGATCCAGAGGCTAAAACTACCCTTTCTGATGAAGAGGTGATTTACGAAGAACGTCAAGGATTTTTGTATCATTTGAAATATCAAATTGAAGGGACGAATGAGCACCTCGTGATTGCTACAACACGCCCTGAAACCATTTTTGGTGATACGGCTATCTGCATCAACCCTAACGATGAGCGTTGGCAACACCTCAGAGGCAAAAAAGCGATTGTACCTATCTGCAACCGCGTGATTCCGATTATTGAAGATGAGTACGTAGATGTAGAGTTTGGTACAGGTTGCCTGAAAGTAACCCCTGCTCACGACCCTAACGACAAGGTTTTGGGCGACAAACATCAGTTGGAAGTAATTGACATTTTCAATGATGATGCAACCCTTAATCACTACGGTTTACACTATGCTGGCAAAGACCGATTTGTAGTGCGCAAAGAGATAGTAGCCGAATTAGAAGAAAAAAACTTACTCGCTAAAAAAGAGACTTATACTAATAAAGTGGGGACATCCGAGCGTACCAAAGCCGTGATAGAACCCCGCCTTTCCGACCAGTGGTTCCTAAAAATGGACACCCTTATCCAGCCAGCTATCAAGGCGGTATTGGAAGACGAAAGCATCAAACTATATCCCAAAAAGTTCGAGAATACTTATCGCCATTGGGTAGAGAACGTACGCGATTGGAATATCTCACGCCAATTGTGGTGGGGACAACAGATTCCTGCTTACTACTACGGCGAGGGCAAAGACCAATTTGTAGTAGCCAAAACTAAGGCAGAAGCTCTTGTATTGGCTAAAGAAAAGAGTGGCAATGCTCATCTTACTGAAGCCGATTTGCGACAAGATGAAGATGCCCTCGATACTTGGTTCTCGTCTTGGCTGTGGCCAATGAGTGTGTTCAACGGTATTTTAGAGCCTAATAATCCTGAAATTGAGTATTATTACCCAACCAACGATTTGGTAACAGGACCTGATATCCTTTTCTTCTGGGTAACCCGAATGATCGTAGCAGGCTTTGAGTACAAAGGCGAGCGTCCGTTTAGCAATGTGTATCTTACTGGATTGGTACGCGACAAGCAACGCCGCAAGATGTCTAAATCTTTAGGTAACTCACCCGATGCGCTCAAACTCATCGCCGACTACGGTGCTGATGGCGTGCGCGTGGGGCTCTTGCTCTCATCGGCAGCAGGTAATGACTTGCTGTTTGACGAAGCCCTTTGTCAGCAAGGAAAAGGATTTGGTAACAAATTGTGGAATGCTTTCCAATTGGTGAAAGGTTGGCAGGTCGATACAGTCGACCAACCAGCGGCATCTAAGCTCGCTTTGCAGTGGTTCGATGCCAAGTTCAACGCCGTGCTTACTGAGGTAGAAGACCATTTCGAAAAATATCGTATTTCCGATGCCCTAATGGCAATCTATAAACTCGCTTGGGACGACTTCTGTGCGTGGCTTTTGGAAATGGTAAAACCCGAATACGGCAAACCAATGGACAAAGCAACTTACGAGGGCGTGGTAATCGCTTTTGAGAATTTACTAAAACTCCTTCACCCCTTTATGCCATTCCTTACCGAGGAAATATGGCAAAGTTTAGCACCTCGTACCCCTGAACAAGCTCTTATCGTGGCTACCTACCCCATCGTACAGCCGTACGACGAAAAACTATTGGCAGAATTTGATTTTGCCGCCGAAGTGATAGCAGGTATCCGCACGGTGCGCAAAGAGAAGAATATACCTTTCAAAACACCGCTTAGCCTTTCGGTATTAAACAAAGAGCAAATGAGCAATCGTTTTGATGTGGTACTTAGCAAAATGGGCGGACTTGAGGCTATTACCGAAGTAAGTACAGCCATAGAAGGTGCAATGTCTTTCCGCGTAAAAGCTAATGAGTACTTTATCCCTATGGGGGGAGCGGTCAATGTAGAAGAAGAACTTAAAAAACTACAGAAAGAATTAGACCACGCACAAGGCTTTTTGGCGTCAGTGCGCAAGAAACTTTCTAATGAAAAGTTTGTAAATTCAGCGCCAGCTCAAGTAGTAGATATCGAGCGCAAAAAAGAAGCCGATGCGCTCGCTAAAATAGCAACTATTGAAAAAGCAATTGCAACCTTATCAAAATAATAACAAATGGAACACTTAAAACAACTAATAGATGAAGCGTGGGAAAATCGCTCATTGCTTCGCGAGGAAATCGTACAGCAGACTATCCGCGAGGTCATTCACCTCTTAGATTTAGGGCAGCTGCGAGTAGCCGAGCCTACTGCCAATGACTGGAAAGTAAACGAATGGGTAAAGAAAGCCGTAGTGTTGTACTTCCCTATTCAGAATATGAAACCTGTAGAGGTGGGTATTTTTGAGTATCACGATAAAATTCCGCTCAAGCATAATTATGATGAGAAAGGAGTGCGCGTAGTACCACCTGCTGTAGCACGCCGTGGTGCTTTTATCGCCAAAGGAGCTATACTGATGCCCAGCTATGTGAATATAGGGGCGTATGTAGATGAAGGTACAATGGTAGATACGTGGGCTACTGTGGGTAGTTGCGCTCAAATAGGTAAGCACGTGCACCTGAGTGGTGGCGTAGGTGTAGGAGGTGTATTAGAACCCTTGCAAGCAGCTCCCGTGATAGTAGAAGATGGGGCTTTCATCGGGTCGCGTTGTATCTTGGTAGAAGGAGTGCGTGTAGGCAAAGAAGCGGTACTTGGTGCTAATGTAGTGCTTACAGCCTCTACTAAAATCATTGATGTAACGGGTAGCGAACCTAAAGAACTGAAAGGCTATGTACCTGAACGTTCGGTAGTTATTCCTGGTAGTTACACCAAGCACTTCCCTGCTGGCGATTACCAAGTGCCTTGTGCCCTTATCATCGGGCAGCGCAAAGCCTCAACCGATAAGAAAACTTCACTAAACGATGCTCTAAGAGAATACGGAGTTTCTGTTTAGGTAACAGGCAACAAGTAACAGGTAACAAAAAAGCTGTCTAACAAAGAAATGTTTGACAGCTTTTTGTATTTCATTTTTCATAGTTAAAAAAGTATTCTTTAAAGGTGCGAATATCAAGATAGCCTTTTTTGCCGTTTTTAGTAATGCGGTAGAAAGAATGAGTTTGGGGCTGAATCGTATCGTATAAAGGTTTTTCTTGCTCAGGATAGATACCTACTTTGCCATTTTTATAAATGTATACTAATTGATCTTCGCGTTTTTCTATCTTGTCAAAAGTAATAGGAAGTAGTACATTTGCCTCTAAAGGTTGAGAATCTTCGTGATATGGATAGTTCATCAGTCCGTATTTTCCATTTTTCTTCACTACAACACAGTAGCCTGAGGGTGTTTTTACTTTTCTTATAAAAGGAAGTTCAGCTCCTAAGTTGAGCAGAGAAAGTTCTTCGTCGGCAGTACGGTCTATAAGAGGGATTTTTTTATCTTGGAATCCTTCTATATGATATGCTAACAGTAATGTATAAGGATGAGGAACTGTAGTATCTTTTTCAATAGTAACCGAAACGTCGTATTTACCTACAGGACACCAATTTCCTAATTTCATATCTACTCTTCTCAGTGGTTTCTTTTCACTAAGACTATAATAATAAGCGCCTTTTGAGCTGAGTACCTCTACATAATCATAGCTATTGTACAAATAGAGTGCTTTTATTCCTTTTATAGGTTGTTTTTCCAATAACAGATTATACACACTGAACTCATTGGCTTTCTTTCCTACAATAGCATAATCATTGAAATAGAGTGTATCATAAGTTTGAGATAGCAACTTAGTCCCCAACTTATTGATGAGCTCATAACCGTTGTTGCGCTTGTAAGAAATAAACATCCCTTTAGAATAGAAGTTATTAAAATTTGCGTAATACGAAACTTTAATAGGTGAGGTAGGTTCTAATGGAACATTAGCCCCTTTAAACCAATCGGTAATAAATCTATTTTCATCTTTTAAGGGAATGATAATAGCGTGATTATATAGCATATAAGCTTTTTTTTCGTCACTAAATTTTAGCACTAAAGGGATAGAAAAATAATGCCTATCGGGGAAAAAGTATTCTTTTCCTTCAATAGTTTTACGAGAAAAGAGTTGTATAGCCCCTAAGTTTTCACTAAAAAATTTCACTTTAGGAGTAGTGGTATATTCGCGTAGTTGCCCAAAAAAAGTAAAATCTTTTTTAATAAAATCCTTGAATTGAGTAGGGCGAATATCTTTTATATAAATCAACTGTAATCCTTTCTTTTGGAGCTCATCAAAGAGAATGGGATTATCAGTGGAGTGCCAACTGAGTTTTGACAACCAACTCTCTTCTTGAATTTTTTCTCTATCTTCATTTAGCTGCATTCTCAAAAGCATATCTTCTCCTTTTTGCTGATAGAAATAGAAGTACCCCTTAGAATCATAGGCTATAACATCTATCTGAGAAGAAGGCAAGGTATATTGCGCTTGCAGTGATAAACTACAAAAGAATAGAAAAAGGATTGTTATGAGGTGTTTCATATTCGTAATTTGTTATTCGTAGTTCGTCATTACCCTTTGGCGTTTTGCTTCAAAGATGAGTACAGCAGCGGCTACTGATACATTCATAGAATCGATTACGCCTTCCATTGGGATGATGATATTTTGGGTACTATGAGTGAGCCATTCATCGGTGAGACCTTGGTCTTCAGTGCCTACTACTATGGCTGAGCCTTCGCTAAACGACACTTCGTAGTAAGGCTTAGATGCTGTGAGAGCCGCACAATAACTGCTGATGTTTTTAGCTTTCAGAAAATCAATGACCTCGGCAGTAGTGCCCGTAGCGATAGGCACCGTAAACACACAGCCTACACTCGAGCGGATGATATTGGGGTTGTAGAGGTCGGTTTTAGGGTTGGCGATAATCACAGCATCTATATGAGCAGCATCGGCAGTACGGAGGAGCGCCCCTATATTTCCTGGTTTTTCGGGAGCTTCGGCTACTAATAGCAAGGGTTTTTCATTTTTGAATACCAAAGTACCTAAGCCGTGCTTTTTCACTTGTACTAAAGCAATCACCCCCTCAGTAGAACTGCGATAGCTAATCTTCTCATACACTTCTTTGCTGATAGCAATAGGCGTGAGTTTTTGGGTAGTATAACCGAGCAATTCGGTGAGTTGCCCTTCACTGAAGATATCAGGTTGATACAAGAGCGTTTCAAGGGTATAGTTACCTTGTAAAGCCAAACGTATTTCGCGTGCGCCTTCTACTACACATAAACTTTGTTTTTTGCGTTCGCGTGATTTTTCACTCAAAAGAGCGATTTTTTTTATTAGGGGGTTTTGAGTACTAGTGATGTTCATTTTTAGATAAGAGGTAAGAAGTAAGAAAAAGCTACCTACTTACGTAGGCAGCTTTATTATTATTTATCCATAAGCACCTTGCAGTGTGAAAGTTCGGGCTTATTTTTAGTATAGGCATCAAGCCAAACTTTTAGTTCTTCTACTTCGTAGGGCAATAGTCTATCTATTGCTTTGTTAAGTTCTTTGTAGAATAAGTTTGGATCAAAACTTACCTTTGATAAAATCATTTTTGTGTATTCAAACATTGCACGTTTCATAATAGATAGGTTTTAATGTTTTTCTGTACAAATGTAGGTAATAAAAATGAGATAGGCAAGTTTAAAAATGTTAATTTTGTGTTAAATTTCATAACTATTTCAGTTTCACATCATATTCTAAACGGGCTTGTATGCCGCGTTGTTGGGCGATGCGTTTTATCTGCTGATATACTTCATAAGCTTCTACCCCCATTTCGTCACGCAGGTTATTTCCTCTTAACTGAGCACCAAAACGGCGGAACATTGTTTTGAAATCCATCTCGAATATAGGATAAGAAATCGTGCGATACTCTTTAAGTCCGTTATCTTTAGCGGCATAGGCGATGGCATCGTTAAGAGAGCCGAGTTCGTCTACCAAACCATTGGCAAGAGCTTCTTTACCGCTCCACACCCTGCCTTGTGCGATAGAGTCTATTTGAGCTACTGTTTTTCCACGTCCTTTGGCTACACGGTCTAAAAATACAGTATATACCTGTTCGATAGATTCAGTCATTTCTTTTCTGAATTGTTCAGTAGGCTTTTGATAAGGGCTATACCATTGAGCATTAGGGTGAGTGCTCACCGTTTCGGCAGTTATACCCCAATTAGTCGCTAAAGCATTTACGTTAGGAATCATTCCAAACACCCCGATAGAACCTGTAATGGTACCTGCTTCAGCAAAGATGCGATTGGCATTGCAAGCTATATAATAGCCACCTGAAGCGGCGTAATTTCCCATAGATACATATACCTTCTTCTTCTTTTTAGTGATTTCTATTTCGCGATGCATCAGCTCTGAAGCTAAGGCATCACCACCGGGGGAATTGATACGAAGAACGATTGCTTTTACTTCTTTTTTATCGGCGGCTTTGCGCAAAGCACGGATAATAGTTTCGTTGCCCACTACTTCGGCACGCCCCTCGCCTTGCATAATTTCACCATCGGCGTAAATCACAGCGATTTTATCTTTAGTTTTATGGCTTGAGTTTTTACCTATCACAGCTTCGGCATAGTCTTCTATATTGATAAAATCTACTTTGTCAATACTTTTGCTACCTGTTTTATCGCATATAATTTTCTCGAACTCATCTCGAAAAAGGATATCGTCTACGAGTCCGTTGTTTTTAGCGAGCTGGGCAGTACGTCCGCCTACATTTGTAGCGATTTCGTTGAGTTTATCGACAGAGATATTGCGGCTTTGGGCGATATCGGCAGCGATAACACTCCACATTGCATTGAGCAGTTGTGTGATTTGCAAGCGGTTGTTGTCGCTCATTTTATTATCTAAGAAAGGTTCGACAGCGCTTTTGTATTTACCGTGGCGAATTACTTCCATTTGGATTCCTGTTTTTTCTTGCAAACCTTTGAAGAAGAGCACTTCGGAAGAGAGACCGCGGAGAGCAACGCTTCCGAGCTGACTTATATAAATTTTATCGGCGACACTTTGAAGGTAGTAATCAAGTTGAGAAACTTCGTCGTTATAGGCTAAGACGAATTTACCAGAAGATTTGAAATCGATTAAGGCTTTACGGAGTTCTTGAGCGAACGCTAACCCCCCGATGTTGCCCGTACTTTTGAGGTAAATACCTTTGATACGTTTATCGTTTTTGGCTTTTTGAATAGCTTTTAGAGTAGTGTTCAATCCGTTGTAAGACTGAGAGATATAATCAAAATCTTTGAAGCTAATGCGCTCACTATAGTCGGTAAGTGGCTCGTTGAAAGCAAGTTCCAATACTGAATTATCCTTTACGGTTATTTCATCGCCAGAGGAACTTCCTACTACTGAACCTATCATCATAGAGATGAAGATGAGGAATAGGAGGAGGCATATTCCCATAGAGATGAAGAATCCGAGGATTGTAGCTAAGAGGGTTTTGAAAAAAGTCATATTATCAATTTGTCGATTTGGCGATTTGCTTATTTGTTGATTTATTTGTGTTCGTGGAGTCCGCATTCTTTTTTGCTGTTACTTTCCCACCACCAGCGGCCAGCGCGGAAATCTTCACCTTCTTTGATAGCGCGGGTACAAGGGGCACATCCGATACTTACAAAACCTTTGTCGTGCAACACGTTGTAGGGGATATTATGTGCTTTGATGAAAGCTTTTGTATCCTCAAAAGTCCAATGGAGAATAGGATTATACTTAAATAGGTGATAGGTATCGTCCCACTCGAGTATTGGAAGATCTTTGCGGGCTGTACTTTGGTCGGCACGCAAGCCTGTAACCCACACTTTTTTACCTTTGAGCGCGCGACTGAGAGGTTCTACCTTACGGATATGGCAGCACTCTTTGCGGAGTTCGACAGAGCGGTAGAAAGAGAGCGGTCCGTTTTTATGTACGTATTCTTCTATATCGTTTGCTTTAGGGTAATAAGGTTGAATGTAAGTGTGATAACGTTCATTGGTACTTTCCCAAACGGAGTAAGTTTCGTTGAACAAGCGCCCTGTATCCAAAGTAAAGATACTGATAGGGATTTGGTTTGCCAAAATAAGGTGACTAACTGCTTGATCTTCTAATCCAAAACTGGTAGAAAAGACAATTTCATTGGGGAATTGTTGAGCTAAGAAAGCGAGACCTTCTACTTCGTTTTTTTGCAGGAGAGCATTATGGAGTGTTGTTAATTGTTCTTTCATATTATTTATCATCGGCAAAAGTAAGATAAGGCATAATCTCTTTGATGGGTACTTTTACTTCAAAAGGCACATCTACATAAGGAGCGATTTCAAAAGGGTCGTAGTACAAAATGAGGGCATCGGTAGCGATTCCCATTTTGTTAGGGAGGGAAAATACTCCATCTTCAAAATCGAATTTTTTATCGTTTAAAGGAGTAATTGTAGCGGTTTCTTTTGCTTTTTTGAAGTAACGTTCGGCAATTTGAGTTACTTTTTGTTCATCGGTAAAGAGATTTTCGTTTGTAATTACCTCGCCATCATCGAGGGTAAAGTTAGTAAATACTTTTGTTTGTGTAGGTTGAGCTTCACCTGTAGAGGCATAGCGATTAGATACCAAAGAGAGCATTTTGGTATTTTTCCACATAATGCTATCAGTAACGATGAACTCGAAAGCTGGGAGCTCGGGGAAATGGCCGTGGAGTTTGTAGTAATCGTTGCTCAAACTATCCAAGGCTTTTTCGACACTGATGCCTTCTACTTGGAGCGTATCTTCGTTGGAAAGGAGGAAATTAGAAATTTGCATCTCAATTTCTTTATTGAAATTTTGGGCGAACTCGCTATTGCCTTTACAATGCAAATAATTCAAGCTCACAGAGAAGCAATCGTCGTCGCAATTTTCTTCGCTACGTTCTATGGTTATTTCTTCAAAGCGGAGTTTACTAAAATAATTATAGGTGCAGTAAGCGCCAGCTATTATTACAGCAATAAGGGCTATAATGAGGGTTAGTTTTTTCTTATTCATTTTTCTTTAGTATTTCCATTGACATATATATTTCTGCAAACCATTGCAGAGAGGTTGATATGTTTATCATTTACCAGCAGGAACATAGAGTCGTCAAAAGGTTCTTTGCTGAGTACTTCTATTTCATCACCCAAAGCGATGTTCATTTTGTTGAGATACACCAAAAACTCTTTAGAGGTATTTTTTACGGCGGCACAGACCCCTTTATCACCTTGTTTGAGTTCGCTGAGAAGGGTTTGGACGGTGGTAGAGAAGACACCTTCTTTATTAGGGATAGGGTCGCCGTGAGGGTCTTTTTTAGGGAATCCTAAGAAAGCGTCGAGGCGTTCGATGAGTTTATCGGATTGTATATGTTCGAGTTCTTCGGCTATTTCGTGAACTTCGTCCCACGAGAAATTAAGTTTTTCTACTAAAAACACTTCCCACAAACGGTGTTTGCGAATGATGCTAACAGCTCTTTGATAGCCTTTTTTGGAGAGTGTAACACCTTGATATTTGACATAGTTGATAAGTTGTTTTTCGGCTAATTTTTTGAGCATATCAGTTACTGATGAAGCTTTGGTGTTCATCACTTCGGCAATAGCATTGGTACTCACAGCCTGTTTAGTTTCGGCATAGAGGTGAAAGATAGCTTTCAAGTGGTTTTCTTCTGATAAGGTCATTTTTATTTGTTTTTAAGAGAAAAAACCGCCTTTTTACAGTGGCGGTTCTTGCTATTACATCAACTATTTTCTAACTCGGTGAATAGGGCTTTGAGCTCGGTAGCATCGTGAGGGCTCAATTTACCAGCGATTACGAGGCTGAGTTGGCGACGTTGCAAAGCGCCTTTGAAACGTTCTTTTTCAAGCTCGGTTTCGGGTTCTAATTCGGGTACTTTTACGGGGCGACCATTTTCGTCGACCGCGACAAACGAGTAGATCGCCTCGGTAGCTTTAGTGCGTTCGCCATAGGTATTTTCCATCCACACATCTATATACACTTCCATAGAAGAAGAGAATGCGCGTGAGATAGCCGCTTCAACAGTTACGATACTCCCGACGCGTATGCTATGGGTGAAAGCGACGTGGTTTACTGATACGGTAACCGTAGCACGACCTGAGTGGCGCTGAGAGGCTATACTTGCGGCTCTATCCATACGAGCGAGGAGCTCACCCCCGAACATAGCGTTCAGGTGATTGGTTTCGCCAGGTAGTACGAGGTCGGTGAGTATAGTACGTGAATCAGAAGGGGTTTTCTTATATGGTATCATTTTTTTAGGGTTGAGTGAGTATCCATCCGCCGTCGAGTTTTTTCTCTTGTTTAGAAGCTTGTACTTCGCGTTGTTGTAGTCTTGCTTCATCGACAGAGTCGAAACCACCATAGCTCACTTGGTATAGACCTTTGGCGTTTACACCTAAGACGAAAGCATTAGGGTATCCTATTTTTCTAAGTTGTTGTACACGAGCCTGAGCGTTTTTCTCGGAACTAAAAGCTCCTGCAATCACTTGGTATTTTTTGTTAGCCAAAGGTGAAGGTCGGTTAGGTGCACTTGGAGTGTTCGTGTTAGCAGGTTTGGTACCTGCTGTAGTTTGTGTAGGTTTAGTACCTGTGGTGGTTTGTGTAGGTTTAGTACCTGTGGTGGTTTGTGTAGGTTTAGTACCTGCTGTAGTTTGTGTAGGTTTTGAGGTTGGTGTAGGTTCTGTTCTTGTAGGTTTAGGTGATTCAGTAACCGTTTTAGGTTTAGATTCAGGTTTTGCCTTACCTTTTTCTGGGGTAAGGTTGATTACGGGCATAGTGATAGGTGGAGTAAATACCGCTGCTTCACTAAGTTGCTGGTTTAAACGTTCTTGCACCAAACTATCGGTTACCACATATTGTTGTTCATCGGAGCTGCCATTAGCGAGTTTTTCACTAAACAAAGCATAGGCACCATAGGCCAATATTGCCAATCCTAACATTGCTACTGCTGTATATTTGATATAAGGGCGCAGTTTGAATTTCTTTTTATTTACAGTAGGCTTAGGAGGGACTATATTTTCTACTTCGGGTTGAGAAATAGGCTCTACAGGAGGTGCTGGTTGTGAAATAGGGCTTTCAATAGCGGCGAGAGATTTCTCTTCAGGAGGGAGAATTGACTCAGGATCGATTGTAGGTTTAATTTGATTTTCAGCAATTTGGAGGTCGGCAGTAGGGACTTCGTGAGGCACAAAAGGTCCCATACCGAAAGAATCGGTAAGGTAGTTTACTTCGTTAGCTGGTTCAAAAGACACACGGCCTTCACGAGTTTGGCGCAAAGTACCGATTCTGTCTAACACCAAAGGTTGTTCTTGCTGTAAGATGCGTTTCCAACCTTCAACAGCGAGATTTACATAGTCTTCAACGAGTTTATAGTCGATACCTGATTGTTCAGAGACATATTTCATCAGCAATCCGTCGTTAGAATTGAGGCTTGCATTGAAGCTCAGCTCGCGTTTAGGGGGGTCAAAAGTCTTATCATCAGCCATTTTGGCTGATTTTCTATTAGAGATGAATGCTCCAAACTTAGGGATAATCACGCATTGGTGTTTGTAGAGCAACTCTTCGATGTATACGTTTAAATCTTTCATAATCTTTACTGATTAAAACAAGTGGTCCTGCCAAGAATCGAACTTGGATCAAAAGTTTAGGAAACTTCTATTCTATCCGTTGAACTACAAGACCCACTTAGTAATTTTCGGCAAAGGTAATACTTTTTTTTGAAATACCAAATTTTAAACAGTAAGGGTATTGAGTTCTATGGGATGGGAGTTCTCTGAGTATCAGAGATCTTGGAGGTCTCAGTATTCTCAGAGTTATCGGAGTTTATTTAATGTGAGTTCGAGGTAAGTAATTTCACGAATTTTCACCTGACGGTGATTTTTTTGTGAATATATTGTGTTATATTGCTGTAAATCAATTTTCTGTTATATTGAACTGATATTATTTAACTTTGGTAAAGGTGCGAGCGCAAAGCATACGATCATTAGCAGAAAGGTCTTGACGAAGGGTAATTTCAGTAAAGTTTTTCTGTGCTAACATCACTTGCATTTCGGCTGCTAAATACTGATTAATCTCAAAAAACAGTCTGCCTTTAGGCTTCAGATATTGCTGAGCGAGAGTAGCTATTTGCTCATAGAACAACAGTGGGCGATCATCGGGGACAAAAAGAGCTAAATGAGGTTCATAGTTGAGCACATTGCTATGCATTTCATTTTTTTCTAACTCACGCACATAGGGGGGGTTAGAAATGATTATATCGTACTTCTCGGGCAAGGTTTCGGTTTGCAAAATATCTCGTTGTAAAAACTGAACTTTTATTCCGTTGTGCTCGGCATTGCGCTGTGCCACTGCTATGGCTTTAGGCGAAACATCTATAGCAGTTACCTGTGCCTCAGGCAAGGCTTTTGCCAATGAAATGGCAATACAACCACTGCCCGTACCTACATCTAAAATATGTAATGGATAGGTTTTATCAGGATAGGTTTGCAATACCCAATCCACTAATTCTTCGGTTTCGGGTCGGGGTATGAGGACATTCTCATCTACAAAAAAACGATTAGAGAAGAACTCAGTTTCGCCCAAAATGTATTGTATGGGTTTAGCTGTTTGTAATTCTGTAATCGCTTGTTGTATCGCTTTTGTTATATTATCAGTGAGCTGAGTACTAACATTGGCTAATACCTCGGCTGTAGTATAATTACCATAATGTTCTAACAAGATAAAATAAAAAGAATTGATTTCACTCTTAGGATACAAAGATTGTAAACTATTGTGAATATGCGCTTTCAATTCGGCAAAAGTCATTAGTTTACACGGATTTGTTGTCCTACTTTCAGATTGCTACTAGCTACATCATCAAAATTGTTGAGTTTCATCAGTTGTTGTACTGGCACTTGTTGTTCGCGTGCTATTTTATATAAAGTATCGCCTGTTTGCACTTGATAAAACACTTGTGCAATTGCATCTTTTTTGATAGGACTTTCTTTAGCTGTTGCTGAAGCAGATTTAGCAGCAGGCACTTTAGTTGTTTCAGCTTTAGCTATGACTTTAGGCGTTTCTTTAACTACCGGCTTAGGTGTTTCTTTGACTGTTGGTTTAGCTATTTCTTTAACAGCTGGTTGAGTAGTTTCTTTTGCTGCAATTTTAGGTGTAGGTGTAGCAATGACATCGGTATTAGGCATTTTGAGTTCTGTTCCTTTCATTGCAATCACTTGATTGTCGTACAGATGCAGGTTAAATTTCTTGATAAGGGCAATCAGTTTTTTAGCATAGGCAGGATCGGTAGCGTAGCCTGCTTTTTTGAGTCCGTGCGCCCACGATTCGTAATCGGTAGGGTCTAACTCGAACAAGGAGCTATATCTACCGCGTTTTACTAAGAATTGAGAGTGGTCTTCAAAAGATTCGTAAGCATATTTATAACGGCGGAAGCACTCACTTTTCTCATCGTCGTCGTGAGTAATTGTTTTGCCGTTCCAAGTAGCGTGGCATTTGATACCGAAATGGTTATTGCCATAGCGTGCCAAGCGACCTTGCCCAGAGCCACTTTCTAAGATACCTTGTGCCAATGTGATACTTGCAGGAATGTTATAGCGCTGCATTTCGACCATAGCAATATCTTTGTAATCTCCAATATACTTTTGAGTTACCGCTTCTGTCACTTGGAGAGCAGGAGGTACTTCGTGGAAATCGTCTTCCATAAAATCCTTGCGATTGAGTTTTGAATCCATCAAGGCTTTATTCCTTTGAGCGAGCTCTGAATGGGTAGGTTTTTTGACGTCCATACGTGGTGTAGGTCGTTGCCCACGATAGATCACGGAGTGAGAATTTTTCCCATTCCTATAATGCTGTTCAGAGCAAGATGATATTATAAAGAGAAATAGTAATAGTAAACTAAATCTTTTCATCATAATTCAATATACTTTTATGTTTTTTAATTCGTTCGTTGTTAAAGCCCTTAATTCCTTGTAAACCACCTGTGTGGATGGCTAATATGCGGGTATTGGGCGGAAAATACCCTTGCTTTGAGAGGGCAAAGATAGCAAAAATCATTTTACCTACATATATAGGGTCTAATAAAATTTTTGTTTGACTGTTAAAATCATTTAAAAAATCCACCAATTCGTCGTTCACTTTGGCATAACCACCGAAGTTATAATCGTGTATCAATTCCCAGTTTGTTTTGGTAGTATATTGCTTGATTACATCAGTGAGAAACTCGCCTTTAAGTGCAGGAAAACCTATGACTTTCTGGTGATTAGCGCTTGAATTAACAAGTCCTGAGATAGTACCTCCGGTACCTACTGCACAGCATATCACATCAAAAACGCTATCTTCAGGGGTAAGGATTTCTTCACAACCCCTCACAGCCAGCGCATTAGTACCCCCTTCGGGGGCTATATAAATATTGTTACTATAGCGTTTTTGGAGATTTTGTAAGAATTCGGGCGTATGCTTTTGGCGATAATTCTCACGGCTGACAAAGCAAAAATCCATTCCGCAAGATTTAGCAAACTTTAACGTTGGGTTAACATCTATTTTAGAAGCTAATTCATCACCACGAATCACACCTATAGTTTTCAAACCTACAATTTGCCCCGCAGCAGCTGTAGCAGCGATATGATTAGAATAAGCCCCTCCAAAGGTGAGGAGGGTATCTTTGTCTTCCTCTTGAGCTTTAGCAATGTTATACTTGAGTTTGCGGAGCTTGTTACCCGACACAAAAGGGTGGTTCTTATCCTCACGCTTGATAGTGAGGGTAATGCCGTAGGGCAACGGGATATTTACGGGTTCGTTTTCTATATGGAGGTTGTTAAACATAGGTAAGGGGTTAGTTATTCATATCTCAATGCTTCTACAGGGTTTAATTTTGAAGCTTTCATCGCGGGGTACAAGCCTGAAATTACAGATACTACTATTGCAATGACGATAGCTATTGCTATCACACCCCACGGAATAGTAAAGTGGAATTTTACGGCTTTGGCTATCACAAATCCTAAACTAATACCCAACACAATACCCGTTACTGCTCCCATTTGTGCGATAAGTAGCGTTTCAGTAAAAAATTGTAAGATTATGGATTTGCGTTTTGCTCCTAAAGCTTTGCGAATGCCTATTTCCTTAGTGCGTTCGGTTACTGAAACGAGCATAATATTCAGCAAGGCTATGGAAGAACCTAATATAGTGATAAGCCCAATTACAAAACCTGCAATGGTGAGTGTACCTGTGATATTACCTATGCGCTGCAAAAGGTCGTCACTGCGCTCTATACCAAAATTATTCTCTTGCAAAGGTGCTAACTGACGAAGATTGCGCATCACGATGGTAGCATCGTCTACAAGGCCGTCAAGCTGATCTTTACTTTGGGCGCTTATTTTTAATTGGAAATTAGGATTATCTACAGGAAAAGCGGCACGTGCTATATTTAAGGGAATGAACACTTGAAAATTTTCGTAATTGCCAAAAGAAGAACTCTGCTCTTTGAGCACCCCTATTACTTTGAATTTATACCCCCGTATAGAAATAGTTTTTCCGATAGGATTTATATCTTTGAAGAGAGTTTTCTTAAAATCGGGACCTATGACACATACTTTGCTGTTGTTTTGGATATCAAAATCACTAAAATTGTGTCCTTCTTCTATTTCTAATCCTGAATTGCCAATATAGTACTCATCTACCCCTATTACTACCGCTAACGGGTCGGTTTTTTTGTTTTCGTACTTCACTTCGGCTGCTGAAGCAACATTTATAGAAATGCTTGTTTTGGCAAACGGACTATTGAACTGTTCTTTGAAAGCAGTTGCCTCTTGATAAGTGATATAAGGATGAGGTTTTTGGGTAGTTCCGCTGCCTTCAGCGCGCTGACTATACTGATAGCGAGTTATAGAAAATGTGTTTGCTCCCATAGAAGAGAAGTTACCTTCGAGGGTATTGCGCAAAGCGGTAATCACACTGAGGATACCTACCAATGCAGTAATACCGATGGCAATAATGAGCACAGTAAGGATGGTGCGCAAGAGTTGCCCACGGATGCTATCGAGAGCTATTTTTATATTTTCACGAATTACAATCCACACGGTATAATTAGCAAATTAGGGAATTAGCAAATTAGTAAATGGTTAAAAATAGAAAAAGGCAACCAATAACCTATCAACTTCTAATTGTTACGTGTTATCTATTGCCTATTGCTTGTTTAGTGGAGTCGGAGAGAATCGAACTCTCGTCCAAATAAGTCATCAAAGAGCTTTCTACATACTTAGTACTCGTTTGATTTTCGTCGTAAAACTGACCGAGCACCGCCCATTTTACGCTTAGCTTCCTGAAATTAAGAACCATTAGCAGAAGCTTACTGCAGGTTCGATGTTGACTTTTATGGTGCCTCTATACGAAACGCCGTCAACAAGGGCTTTTCAGAGACATCTCGCTTCCCTACCTTGTAGGGACTTAGCCAGAAATCTTACTAAACTTCAGATTAGGCAGCAAGAGCGTAGTTATTCTCGCCATTTAAAATTTTGAAATAGAGATTAACGAGCATTCATTTCACAGCTCGGTATGCTTACTGTTCAATGCCACTTACTGTCAAAACCGGTCGACCCCAAGTGTTCATTTATGTAATTTGGGTGCAAAGATACGAATAATTTGCAAATTAGCAAATTTGTTATAACAAACTTTGCCAAAGATGCGAGCCGCACGGGCAGGAAGCTTTGGCAAAGTTCGCAACACAAAAGCGACTATTTTTCTTTTTCTAACTTAATGGTAAGCACTGGAGTATTAGAGTGGTTTACAAGGTCGCTACTAATACTGCCGTTGAAGAAATGAGCGATACCTTTGCGTCCGTTAGGGAACATACAAATAAGGTCTATTTTATTATCCTTCACGTAGTTGAGAATACCTGTTTCTACACGAATATCGTTGTATACGTGAGTTTCGTAATGCTGACGTACGTGTTCAGCTTCTTTGAGAAATTCTTGCATACGGTGGTTAATTTCGTGAGTGGTAAGGAATTGATAAGGGGTATTCACATACACTAAATCTACTTTAGCACCAAAGAGTTTTGCTAATTTCAACGCTTTTTCAAAAGGTTTTAAAAATCGTTTAGAGAAGTCGCAACCGAACATAACGTGTTTAATTTTGAGTTTTTCGTGTGGATTTTTAATTACTAACACGGGTACAGAAGCAGAGCGAATTACTTTCTCGGCATTGGAACCTATAAAGAGTTCTTTAGCTCCTGAAGCACCGTTAGAACCCATTAACACGAGGTCGATATGGTGTTTTTTCACAACATCTTCTACGGCATCGGGTAGAGGAGATGTTTCTACCAAATCAAGGATTTCTACATCGGTATTGAGAGTTTTGCGGAGATCGGTGAAACGTTGCTTGGTGAGGTTGAGAAAGTACATAGCCTCGGGCACAGATACTTGACTCTCGGTCATTAAGCGCAGTGGCAATTCTATAGCGTGAAGCAAATAGATTTTAGCTTTGTGTTTTTTAGCCAATTCTATTGCTACGTGAAGAGAAGCGATAGACTTCTCAGAGAAATCGGTAGTTACTAAGATGTTTTTCATAAGACTCTATTTTTTTAAATTATTTCATTTCCACAAACTTTTGTTTGATGAGGCAAATGTACGACTTTTATTTTTTATTTGCAAGAAAAAAGTTTCTTTTCTTTTCATTTTAGTAATAAATTATTATGAAATCAGCCTTTTATTATGTTAATTTCCTAAACTTTATTTTGTTGCGTTACTCAAAATATAATATATAAAGCTATAAAACACTACATTCAACAACAAAAAGAAATAAGTAATTTTTACAATTTTAAAGACTTTATAATGAGACTTTTGCATTAATCTCAACACCGTTTGATATATGAGAAATATAGGTGACACTATAAAAGCAGTAAAAAATATAGTCCCCCCTATTATTTCAACCGCATTATTATACCTAAAACTATCACTTGTATGCAAAAGATTATTAAACAACATCTCCCAAAATACAAAAGGGTTGATTATCACACAAATCAAACACCAAATACCCGACAATAAAGTCACTTTTCTCATTTCTATTATTCATTCTTAATAGCACATTCTATCCATATAAAATAAAAGTTATTATCCTTTTTTTCAAACCAATAAATCCTCAAAAGCTCATCAACCTTACCATCATATTCCTTTAAAACAAGACCATAAAGTTTATGCTCTGTTTCTGGTGTAGTATTATAATCCATAGCTGGATAATAGAACAACTTAAAATCTTTTTCTTTGAGTTTTCTCTCGAAAAACTCATCAAAAATAGCACTAAACGCCTTCTTTACTTTTGTCCTGCTATAGGTAGTAGAGTGGTGCATATCTATAGAAGGAATGCAATCAATTGTTACTTTTTTATCTATCTTAAAACTTTTATCTTTAAGCTGACTGAGCAACATAATAGAATCTTGCTGATAAAAGCTATTTTCTTGCGCCCAAGTGAGAGTACTCACACAGCACAATATTGTTAATAGAAATGTTTTCATTGTTTTTTCAATTATTTTTTATGAGGGCTAATTGCCATTAGCCCCTACATAAATTGTCTATGCAAGGATACTATCGCGTTCAAACTTTTTAGAAATTAGAAGTTTCTTCATTATTTATATTGCTTTATAGAGCCCCAAAACTACCACCTATTTATCTAATTTCCAAAACTTTTTTTACTTTTTTCTTGTTATTTCAAAAAAACGTTGTATCTTTGCCCCGAAAAACAACATTAGAGGGGACATTTTAGTCCCCTCTTTTTATAACAAATGAATTTTAAAGACCAAGTTAAAGAGTTAGTAGATAAGGCTTTAAGCAATCATCCTGAACTCTTCCTCACTGATTTAACTGTGGGTGCTGACAATACCATCCGCATCACTATCGACGGCGATAAAGGCGTTTGTATAGACGATTGCATTGAACTCAGTCGTGCTGTAGAAGGTGCTTTAGACCGCGAAACTGTAGATTTCGCTTTAGAAGTAACCTCTTTTGGTGCTACCGAACCCTTTGTAATGGAGCGCCAATACACCAAAAACGCTGGAAGAACCGTACAAATCACAACCCTTGACGGTAAAACTCACGAAGGGGTACTCAAAGGATTGCAAGAAGGTAAAGCCGTTCTTGAAACCGAAACTCGCGAACCTAAACCCGTAGGCAAAGGAAAAATCACTGTAAAAAAAGAGCAATTTTTTGCGCTCACCGACATAAAAGAAACTAAAGTAATCATTAAATTTTAATTAAACGTATATGAATAGTCTTGAATTAATCGAATCGTTTTCAGAGTTTAAAGATGATAAACTCATCAACCGCGAAACCTTGATGGCTATTTTGGAAGAGGTTTTCCGCAACACCCTTAAGAAGAGATACGGCTCTGACGATAATTTCGATATCATCATCAACCCCGATAAAGGCGACCTACAAATCTTCCGCAACCGCGTGGTAGTGGAAGACGATGCGGTTACTAACGACAACCAGCAAATCGCCCTTTCGGCAGCTCGCAAAATCGAACCCGACTTTGAAGTAGGGGAAGACGTTTCTGAAGAAATTAAAATTAATGACTTAGGTCGTCGTGCCATTTTAGCATTACGCCAAAATCTTATCTCCAAAATCCACGAATACGATAGCATGACTATCTATCAGCGTTTCAAAGACTTGATAGGTCAGCTATACGTTGCCGAAATTCACCACATTCGTCACAAAGCTATTATCCTGCTTGACGACGAAGGCAACGAAATCATTCTCCCTAAAGAAAAACAAATTCCGTCCGACTTCTTCAAAAAAGGGGAACACGTGCGCGGAATTATAGAATCGGTAGAGCTTAAAAGCACTAAACCTACCATTATTATGTCGCGTACCTCTCCAGTGTTCTTAGAACGTTTGTTTGAGCAAGAAATCCCCGAAATAGCCGACGGTCTCATCACCATTAGTAAAGTAGTGCGTATCCCAGGTGAAAAAGCTAAAGTAGCTGTAGATTCATTTGATGAGCGCATTGATGCCGTAGGAGCCTGTGTAGGCGTACGCGGCGCTCGTATTCACGGTATTGTGCGCGAGTTAGGCAACGAAAACATCGATGTATTGCCTTTCACCACCAATCCACAATTGCTCATCACTCGCGCCTTAGCACCTGCACGTGTATCTTCAGTAATCATCAATGAAGAAGAAAAGCGCGCCGATGTGTATTTAGCTAACGAAGAAGTATCTAAAGCTATTGGAAAATCAGGTTACAACATCCGCTTAGCAAGTCAGCTTTCAGGTTATGAAATTGATGTATATCGCGAAGGAGTAACCGAAGAAGATATTGAACTTACCGAGTTCAACGACGAAATTGAACAATGGGTAATTGAAGAGCTCCAAAAAGCAGGTCTTGATACTGCTAAAAGCGTACTTGAACTTTCAGCTGAAGAGCTAATGCAACGCACCGACCTTGAGGAAGAAACCGTAAAAGAGGTGCTACAAGTACTTGCTGCCGAATTTGAGTAGCAGGTAAAAAGTAAGTGAAAAGAGGTAACAAAAAAAGGAAATTGACAATTGCGAATTGCCAATTGCTAATTGATAATTAAAAACATATATATGAGCGAGGGAAAAACAATAAGAATTAACAAAGTTTTAAAGGATTTGAACATCTCTTTGGCGACAGCCGTGGACGAACTCAAAAAACATAAAAATGTTGAAATTGAAGCGAGTTTGAACACTAAAATCACTGAAGAAGATTTTCAGTTTCTTTCTAACAAATTTAAAGCCGACAAAAACAAGCGTGCGGTTTCTAAAGAAATTGTAGAAGATAAGCGCAAAGAGCGTGAAGCCATCCGTATGGAACAAGAGAAGGAAAATAAAGAAAAACGCAAGCAACAAGAACAGGAAGTGATTCGTGCTAAAGCTCAATTGGCAGGACTCAAACCTCTGGGCAAAATTGACCTCGACGGGGGTAAAAAAGAGGAAAAAACTTTTCCTGACGAAACTCCTAAAACCGAAGTAGTGAACACCCCTCCTACTCCTGTGGAGCCCATAGTAGCATCTAAAGCAGCTGTAACCCCTCCTGCTGAGCCTGCTAAAAACAACGAAAATAAAGATCATAACCACAAAGACCAGAAAGATATCAAAAAGAAAGAATCCCCAAAACCCGACGCTCAAAAAAATAAATCTGTTTATCAAAACCCTTTGACGCAAGCCCTTACCCCGCCTAAGAAAAAGGAACAACACGCCAAACACAAAGAAGAAGCTACCCCTGAGACTCCTATTGGCGTGATTGAAACTCAATACCAAAAACTTACAGGCCCTAAAGTGGTAGGTGAAAAAATTGACCTCAGTCAGTTTGAGAAAAAGAAGAAAAAACGCAAACGCAATCGCCATAAGGACAAGGACAAAGATAAAGAGGCACAAACAACCGCTATTGGTGCTACTGGCGCTATTAACGATAGCGAAAAACGCAAACGCAAACGCATCCGTAAAGATGAAGTGAATGTGGCTAAAGGCGGCGACACTCCTAAAAAAGAAAAGAAAAACAAGATTATTGCTAAAATAGAACCTACTGAAGAAGAGGTACAAAAACAAGTACGCGAAACCCTCGAACGCTTGCAAGGAAAAGGTGCCAAATCTAAAGGAGCTAAATACCGCAAAGAAAAACGCGAAACTCACCGCCAAAAAGCAGAACAAGAACTCGCAGAACAAGAACAACAAGAAAAAGTACTCAAAGTAACCGAGTTCGTTACCGTAAACGAATTGGCTACAATGATGGATGTGCCTATCAACAAAGTGATTGGCGCTTGTATGTCACTTGGTATTATGGTTACAATGAACCAGCGCCTTGATGCCGAAACACTTTCTATCGTAGCCGATGAATTTGGCTATGAAGTAGAGTTCGCAACCGCTAACATCGAAGAGGCTATCCACACCGAGGAAGATAAACCTGAAGATTTAGTACCTCGTGCGCCTATCGTAACCGTTATGGGTCACGTAGACCACGGTAAAACGTCTCTCCTCGACTACATTCGTAAAGAAAATGTAATCGCAGGTGAAAGTGGTGGTATTACTCAGCACATAGGGGCTTATGGAGTAAAACTCGAAAGCGGTGAGCGCATCACTTTCCTCGATACCCCTGGTCACGAAGCCTTTACCGCTATGCGTGCTCGTGGTACCAAAGTAACCGACATCGCTATTATTGTAGTAGCTGCCGACGACGATGTGATGCCTCAAACCAAAGAGGCTATTAGCCACGCTCAAGCGGCAGGAGTGCCTATCATCTTTGCTATCAACAAGATTGATAAACCTAATGCCAACCCCGATAAAATTAAAGAACGCTTGGCAGGTATGAACCTACTTGTGGAAGAATGGGGTGGTAAAATACAATCACAGGACATCTCAGCCAAAAAAGGTATTGGCGTTCCTGAACTATTGGAAAAAGTACTCTTAGAAGCCGAAATTCTCGAACTAAAAGCAAACCCTAACAAGCCTGCTGTAGGTACTGTAGTAGAAGCTGCTCTCGACAAAGGTCGTGGTTATGTATCTACTGTACTCGTAGAATCAGGAACTTTGCGCGTAGGTGATTATGTGCTTGCAGGTACTAACTCAGGTAAAATACGCGCTATGCAGGATGAGCGTGGTAGAAAGGTGAAAGAAGCAGGCCCTTCAACTCCTATTACTATCTTAGGTCTCGATGGCGCTCCTCAAGCTGGTGATAAGTTCTACGTATTTGAAGATGAGAAAGAAGCTAAACAAATAGTAGCTAAACGCGCTCAATTACAACGCGAACAATCGGTGCGTACACAGCGCCATATCACCCTCGACGAGATTGGACGACGCATTGCCCTCGGCGATTTCAAACAGTTGAACATTATCCTCAAAGGAGACGTAGACGGCTCGGTAGAAGCGCTCACCGATTCATTCCAAAAACTCTCTACCGAAGAGATTCAAGTATCTATCATTCACAAAGGTGTGGGTGCTATCACCGAATCGGATGTATTGTTGGCTTCAGCCTCTGATGCGATTATCATCGGTTTCAACGTTCGCCCAATGACCAATGCACGTGCTTTGGCAGAAAAAGAATCTATTGATATCCGTACCTACTCTATCATCTACGACGCTATCAACGATTTGAAAGACGCGATGGAAGGTATGCTTTCACCAGTGTTCAAAGAAGAGGTTACCGGTACAGTAGAGATACGCGAACTCTTCAAGATTTCTAAAGTAGGAACCATTGCAGGCTGTATGGTAACCGATGGTAAAATTTACCGCAACTCTAAGATACGCCTATTGCGCGAGAATGTGGTGATTTATACCGGCGAACTTTCTTCACTCAAGCGTTTCAAAGACGACGTAAAAGAAGTGAGCAAAGGTTACGATTGTGGTTTGCAAATCAAGAACTACAACGATATCCACGAAGGCGATGTTATAGAAGCCTTCCAAGAGGTTGCCGTTAAAAAGACTCTTAAATAATAGGTAAGAGGTAACAGGTAAGAGGTAACAGGTAACAAGTAATAGATAAAAAGCTGTTTAAACAATGTGTTTAAACAGCTTTTTTATAACTTAATCTTCTCAAAGAATGCCTCTTTGCAGTGTTCGGCAATGGTGATGCGCTGTTTGCCAAATACTACTTGGTTGCGCTCTACCACTTCCACTTTATCTAAGGCTACAATAAACGAGCGATGTACGCGCATAAATTGTTCTGGAGGTAACTCTTCTTCTAATTTCTTTAAACTCATCAGGGTGGTGATAGGAGGTGTATCACCGATGAGGTATATTCTCACATAGTCTTTTAGACTTTCTATATAAAGAATATCACTGTAGAGCACCTTCACTTGTTTGTAATCGGTTTTTACGAACATATAATCAGGTACTTCGGTGAGTTGAGGGGCAGTAGTTTCGGTGAGAAGTAGGGCTTTTTCTACCGTTTCCAAAAACTCGGAATAATCAAAAGGTTTCAGCAAATAGCCTATCGCATTTACTTTATAACCTTCTAAGGCATACTGATCGAAAGCTGTAGTAAAGACGATTTTAGAAGCCGTGGGGAGCTTTTTGGAGAGTTGCAAACCGTTGAGTTCTGGCATCTGTATATCCATATAGATAAGCTCGGGAGCTGGGTGGTTGTGCAGAAATTGCAATACTTCTATGGCATTGCTAAACTTCCCTACAAGTTGCAAGGAAGGAGTTTTCTTCACATAACTCTCTAGAAGGCAGAGCGCCATAGGCTCATCATCTACTATAATACACGTAAGCGGTTGCATATTCGTTTAGAAAGGATAGTTGATACCAAAGTTAAACACCGTTTCTTTTATTCTGAATTTCTTTATCCAGCGATCGCCTATAGGTTCAGCAGGATCATAGGTAGGGATACCCATATCGAGGCGAATGACAAAGAAATTGAAATCATAACGCAAACCTAAACCTGTACTCAACCCTACATCTTTCAGTGATGAAAGATTCTTAAATTTATTTTCTTCAAAAGGTGTGTTATCGGCAACATTCCATATATTCCCCACATCGGTGAAAAGTGCACCTTTGAGTGCCCCTAAAATAGGAAAACGATATTCAAGATTGAGAGTAATCTTCATATTTGCCTCGTTGTAGTCCAAAATCGACTGACTTGACCCTGGACCTAAACGATAGGCTTTCCACCCGCGGTTATCGGTAGTACCTCCCGCAAAATAACTCTGTGAAAACGGTATATTATCGGAATTGCCATACGGAATTGCCACTCCTAAGAACGAACGGAATGCCAAAGAACTCTGTTTGCCAATAGGAAAGTGCTTGATGAAATCGACCTCAGCTTTGGCATATTGGGCATATTCCACCCCAAAGAGTTTATTTTTGGTACTCCCATCGGTATTCACCACTTTATAAGTAGCTGTAATAGCATTGAGCAAACTGCCAGCTCCTTCTATTTTGAAGCGGAGTTGAGAGAAATTGCGTTCAAAAAACTGTGATTTGCTATTGATGATATAAGTAAAACTACTCGCCACGATAAAGTCGTTGTTAGTAATACGGTTATATCGCTCCAAAATACCGAATAAAGGCAACGCATCATCAGGTTGAACAGTTATTGTTCGATTAAAAATATCTTCTAAGAAATTGAATGTACCTTCGCTGGGGGTAAGATTTCCTCTGCTATCTACATATCGGCTGCCTAAGCTATATTTGCGAGCAATATCGTTCAGCTTTTCATACGTACTTTGGTAAATATTGAAAAAGTTACCAGGGTTGATATTGTTCACATATTGTACGTTTATCAAATCGAAAATGACCTTATTCTTTTGGTTACGCGGATTCCACACATAGCGCAACAAGCCCGAAGTAGTGCGTTTGTCGAGCCCTATATTCGTTTGATAGCTCATACCTCCTTGCAAAATAGTTTGAGGGGTCATATAGTACGGAATGAGTTTGCGAGTATTCAGTGGGAAAACGATAGAAGGGAATATCAAGCGGATATCACCACTCACTTCCGAGGTATTGAAAAATCGCGTATCTTTGAGTGTAGGCTGAGAGGCAAAAGTACCTTGGAAGTTCAGCTCTAAAGTTTCAGCCCCTCTAAATATATTACGCGCTGCAAACGAAGTACCTATCCCAAAACCAATAGCTTCAATTTCCGAACGCTTAATCTCATTGGTAAGGCGCAGTGAAAATTTATCCATAGACGATAGGTAGATATTCGCATCGAGTTTGTTTTGCAAGGTATCATTGGCAGCGTATTTAAACTCCATATTAGGGTAACGAAACACGCGCAAGTTATTGAACTGACGATAGGTATTACCGCGCTCCACATCGGAGTAGACCGCCCCTTTCCGCAGCCCCGTAGCGTGGTACAGCACACGCGGACGATAGCGAAGTTTGCCTTTGTAATAAATAAGCATATCGCGATACTGCAAAGAGTCCAAAGTACTCTTATCTACTTTGTTGTCATAATCGGTGTAGAGGCGTATTTTATTGATGTGGTGTACTTTGTATTTTTTGGTGGTAATCACATCGCCATCGCGTTCTACAAGGTCACCTATATCGGTGGTTACCTGCAATTTAGTGTCTTTTTGGGCGGTAACTGTATCACGCACAATTTGGAAGTTGATAGAACTCTGCTGAAAAGTGTAAAAACCATTATTGCGGAAAAGTTCGTATAGGCGTGAACGCTCGTTGCTAAAATCGCTAAGCTGATAGGGCGCCCCCGATTTGAGGAAAGTTTTTGATTTGTGCAATTGGTAAACCGAATCAATTTCGGGAGAAGTGATTTTCGTTTTGAGGCTATCCAAATAGTAACGCTCGCCCGTGGTGATGTAGTAGCCTACTTTGGCTTGTTGTTTTTCTTCTTTAGGAAGAGGGAAAATGCTATCGGTTACTTTGTTGTTGAAATAGCCTATACTGCGGAAGTACGCTCCCAATTGTTTGGTAGATTTATGTACGCGGGCTGTATCAAGTACGGCAGGAGCTTCGCCTATGCGTTGCAATTGGTGGTCGATACCCGATACTAAAAACGATTTCTGGAGTCTGCCCACCTGTTTTTCGGATAGGAATCCTTTGAGAAAACGATGCCAACGCGGGTGTGTGTCAATCCATTGAGCGAAGTCTTTTTCGGCATTAGGGTTTCCCAAATTGTAGATATACAAACTGATGGGCATTCCTAAAATATACGAATTAGGCTTTTGTAACACAAAATTGTTTATCTTTGCATCGTCGGTTTTAGAGCCATTCACGTACACGAGATTTTCTCTGAGCAAATGGCGGTCTTTAGGCACACGCTTGGTAGCATCGCACGCGCTGAGTGCAATGGTTAAGACGAGTAGCATACCGATAAGACTTAGTGGGGAACGCGTATTTCTCACAAGTTTTTGTTTTTTAGGGCTCAAAAATACACAATTATTTTATGCTTAGCAAAAATCAACTCAAATTAATTCAGAAACTACAACAGAAAAAATATCGCAACGAACTGAATCTCTTTATAGTAGAGGGGAAAAAGAGCATCGTGGAATTTCTGCAAGCAGGCTACCGATTGGAACTGCTCATTGCTACTGAAGTGTTTGCTGAAGCTCTTAGCAATCACCCTATCACGCTGGTGAGCAAAGAGGAATTGAGAAAGGTAAGTGCCCTCAAAAACCCTGATGAGGGTTTGGCTATTTTTCACCAACGCAAGCAAAAGGGCATACTGCAAGAGGGGGTAATTCTCGCTTTGGACAACGTACAAGACCCTGGTAATTTAGGCACACTGATACGCCTCTGCGACTGGTTTGGCATCGAAACTTTGCTATGCAACACCCAAACCGTAGATTGCTATAACCCTAAAGTAGTGCAAGCCACTATGGGCTCACTTACGCGTGTAGCAGTGCATTATGTGGATTTAGCGGGATTTTTGGCTACTTGTAGTCTGCCCGTATATGTAATGGATTTGGAAGGAGAAGACCTCTATACTACCGAATTTCCCAAAGATTGTGTACTCATCTTAGGCAATGAAGCCAATGGGATAAGCCCCGAAGTGCGTGCCTTAGCGAATAAGGCAATCACTATTCCGCGTTTTAGCAAACACCAACAAACAGAAAGCCTAAATGTGGCAATGGCAGGAGCGATTGTTTTAAGTAAGGTAAGAGGTAAGAGTTAACAATTAACAATTAACAATTAACAATTAATAGGTAAGAAATATGATAGAATTACTATTTTTAGTTGTATTTGCGATATGCTTTATACTACTATTGCGCAAATTTGTACCTATATGGCAGATTATCATAGCAGAATTTTATTTTGTTACATTTTTACTATTCCTTTTATTTTCAGGAGAGGAACACCCTTATTACGAAGCGATTGACCCTGCTGGACTTGAAAGTTATGAGTTTATTGCTTCCAAACACCGACTGATATATATGATATTTTTTGTGTTATACCATATTTCCCTGCTACTACTTTGGTTTCGCAAATCAGCTTTACCCCCACTAATTTTAGCATTGGGATTGTGTGTGCTCTATATAGGGTTGTTTTTCAATGGAGCTCTTATCCTACAACTGACGGGAGCCAAAGAAGGTGCTGAAATCTTAGCTTGCTTCCCTACTTTCAGTCTGTTAGTAGGTTTAAGCATCATCATTCGCACGCTCTATAATTTGCCTAAAAACCTATCTTTTAGACCTTCTAAATACCAATGGCTCAACGAGCTGAACAAAAAACTCTCTACCAAAAGCGCGCTGTTTTGCTCCTCGGTAATAGCTATATTGCCTGTGTTTGTACTCATTACCTTAATCCTGATGCTCTTTGGAGATGATTACGATGCTGTGAGCAAAGCACTGACAGAGACTACTACTTGGGGGTTCTCACAACACGACCACCCGCCGCATTTACCCCACCAAGGGCATTATCTTTGCACTGTAGCTGCCTGCGGAAGTCCGCAATTAGTAAAACCTTTGCGCTGGGGGATACGGGGCAAGCAGCGCATTATCGTAAACCGACAGTTGCAAATTGCTAACGCCTTTGAAGAACTTATCGTCGACCTCTCCCCTACCCTACACCGCTTTATACGCAAGAACTATGACCGCTATGGTTACGACCTCTCTAAAAAAATCAAAAGTCGCTGGGCTTCAAACCTCACTTATATACTGATGAAGCCCTTAGAATGGGGTTTTCTACTTTGTTTATACACCTTTTGCTTACGACCAGAGGAGAAGATTAGGAGGCAGTATTCTTTACAATTAACAATTAATAATTAACAATGGACAGATAACAATGAAGAGGTTAGAGGATAGGGTGTAAGGGTTTAATTATCAATCATTAAGTATAGTTGATAGAAATATTACAAATAAAAAACAGTCAAAAAATTTGCGTATGTATTAAAAAAGTAATATCTTTGCAACGCAAAACAGATTAAAATCGTTTTGATGGTGAGTGACGAGACTTCGGGTCTCTATACGCACACACCCCCCCGGGAGGCAAATTGATGGTAATTCAATTTGCCTCCTAGTTATTTTAGCCTATCTGTTTTAAAGGATATTACTTTTTTCTTATGGGTAATAATAGTTATACACTCAATATTACTTGCTCTTCCTTGCTTAAATGAAGCTTTTAAAGCATCGTACACATCACGATTAGACTCTAATTCTTCGGGGAAATGTATAATTAGCTCACTTACATTCTGTCTATTAGCCTCTTTTAGTGCACTTTGTGTAACATTCTTCCCATTGGTACTTTCTGCTACTTTTATATCTACATATCTTAAGTTTATCAAATTAAATGCATCAGGATTTTTCTGTCTATCTTGAATTACAGGTAATAGGCGATACTTCCTCCCATTATCAGCTAAGATTTTCAAAGCCTCAATATTCTTGTACTTTTCGGTTTTACTTTGAGTACCTTCATTAAATTTCTCTACAAGTCCGCCATTGATAGTCTCGTACATTACACTAAAAGTAATATCTTTATACCTCTTTCTTAATACAATATGGCTATAGGTGGTAAGGTGGTGTTTCATTTTTATAAAGTTTGTAGGCTCACATTTTTTCTAAAAGATTGAGACACAAAGGTAATAATAATTTGACAATTCGCCAATTTGCTCATTAGGAAAGTTAAGGCAATAAAGAACCACCGCTGAGCGGGTAAATGCACAACGGTGGTTTTTGTTTGATTATTACTAAACACCTGATGTCTGACACCTGATATTTGATACCTAATTATGGTTTAGCCTTTATAAGACTCGCATAACAGGGGAGTGCTTGAAAGTGATCAAATTATTTACCTTCTACTAAGTTTTTTAGCTTTTCAAATTCTTCGTTGTTGAGACTTTGTTTATACAATTCATTCACTAACCAAAGTCCGCTTTCTCTAATCTTTTCATTAGGAGAATAACTACCTAACCAATTTTCAGAAGGTTTTATTTCTCCTGCTTTTGCAGCATTAGAAAGGGTAGAAATGATTCTGCTCTCCCAGAATAGTCGGTCGTCTTTAGTTTTTACTTCAAAAACTACAAAAGAGAGGTTTTGCTGTATATATTCACTAATTCGCTTTTCTAAAGCCTTTTCAAAATTTACATCCAGCAAGTGTGCATACTTTTGTTTACCTTCCCTTGAGGTAGTATCGTATTCCCATTTTTCAGCATAAGGATGATGAGGGTCATCTTTACGCAACAGACTACGCCCTACATTTTTTCTAAAAATACTTCTATTCTTATTCTCTTTTACAAAATGTTGTTTTAAGCGAGAATAGAGTTGGTTATCTCCTGTATGGGTACCTACTCTGATGATTCTATCACAATCATTAAATTTTTCACCTTTCTCAAAGATAATATAAATACCATTAGTAGGAATTTCGTTCTTATTTGCTTCAAAAGGAAAAGTAAAACGCTTTTGTGCGTTAAATAACTGATGTAATTGTACTGCTAATGAGTTCATTTTAAGCTGTTTTATTCGTTAGAAACTGTAGCCGTTCACCTATTTTCATTCCTTTTAAGGGGAGTTCGAGATGTTTTAGGTGAGATTGGATAGGTGCGAGGTAGTTTTCTCCTGCTAAAACCACAAAAGTATCTTCCTCTAAATTTGCCACTTGTTTAAGTTGCTCCACTACTTTCTTACCCCATTCTGTTCTTTCCTTTTTACTCATAGTGTTGAGAGTAAGGTTATATGGGGCGGTTACTTTATCAAGAGGGAGCAGATGATGTAGTGCCGATAATATGTAAATAGCATCGGGTCTTAGCTTTTTAGCATAAGCTAAACTTTTTACAAATAAAGGGCTTTGGTATAGCTCCTCTGCTTGCATAGGCTGAGGAGCTTTTTTTGAAACACAAGAGATTAGTACTATTTTTTTCATAAACTAATAGTATCTATTATTTTAACTCATTTATAATTTTACGACCAAATTGCTGAGTATTCCAAGTATCTTGATAGTCTATTTCAAATTCCTCAGCGATTTTTCTTAAAGCTTCCTTGACTGTTCCCGCGTAGCGATTTCCACAAATAAGAGTATTATTTTTGTTTATATACAAACAATCTTCTCCTCCCACGATAGCATTGGGGTCTCCCAATGTGTCAAGTATCTTTTTAGCAAACCATTCTATGCCATTTTCAACGGCTGTATCTTGATGAAATTTAAGCCCGTTTTCGCCAGCTATTTTATGCAAAATTGCAATAGTCACTTTTTGTTTTACATATACTTCTACAGCATTATTGTCATACAAAACGACTACATACTTTCCTTTAGCTGCTATTTCTTTATATTTTTTCATTGTACAAATATTTATTTTTTCTTTCTTCCTTTCTTTTTGCTTGTACCAAATAGGACTCCCAATAAAGTTGCACCTATTTTGCGTTCTACCCCTTGGCGAGAAGTAGGCACTCCTATTCTGCGAGAGGTTTTACTGCGGAGTGCTGTAAGTCCTACAGCACGTTTCCACGAAAAAGAGAATCCTGTTCCTTTTAAAATACTGCTAAATAGTCCCATAAGTTGATTATTTAATATTAACTTTGCCTAAGTTTGGAACTCAGGCAAAGTTAAAAAAGTGTGTATTGCTATTATACTAATTTTTTAATGAGTCGTGACAATACGCCGCCTTTCTTTTTATTTTTTTCTTTGGCTTTACGGGCTTTTTCCATTCTTTCGGCTATAGCTTTTCCTTCTTTGGTACGAAGGTCTACTTTACCATCGGCTTTTCTTTTTACCCCACTTGAAGTTGTAGTTTTCTTGTCGGATTTTTTAGCTGCTTTTTCTTTTTTAGCAGCTTCACGAGCTTTTTTTGCTCTTTCTACCATTTCTTTGTATTCAGTAGTTCTTTTATCTACTTTTCCAGTTGCTGTTTTTTTAAGTGCCATAGTTAAAAAAATTAAGGTTATACATTAGGCTTCGATTTCTAAATCATCAGCTTCTTCTACAAAATCGTCAAACAATTTGCTTGCTTTTTCATCGTCTATGCCAAGTAGTTCAGCAAAAGCAAAATAGTTTTCCATCTCGTCGGCAGTAATCACACCATCGGATGCTAATACTTGCAAGCTAATAAGTAATGTAGCTTCTTTTTCACCAGCTTTCACAGCTTTAGCAGCTTCCTCGAGATAAGCATCAAAATCGTCATCGCTGAGTTTTTCTATTTTTTTGAAAGCTGCTTCTACTTCTTTTTGTAGGTCGTTGAGTTCGAGTTCTTCAGCCAAATCGGCTACACATTCTTGTGCAATTTCATCGTAAGTTCCTTGTGCAGTTGCAGCAGCAGCGATAAAAGGGGCAATAGTTTTTGTTTTAATTCCCATAATATTAGAATTTTTTAAGTGTTAAAAAAATGTTTTATTTAAGTACGATAAACTCCACACGTCTATTTTCATCGGAGTTGGGGGTATTAGTGTTTTTTGTTTGCTACTTCCAAAACCTTCATAGCTGAGGCGACTCTACTTTTTGTACTTCTTCAGTAGGAGGAATGGTTTGAATAGCAACAGTTTTTTTATTTATTGGCTAATAAAAAATAGGCGATTCCTGCTAAGAGTACTAACAATACAATCCACACCCAAAAAGGAATTCCTTTTTTACCACCTTCATAAGTGATTGCATACCCTACTTTGTAGTTAGGGGCGGTTTTAGGAAGGTCGCCTACTTGAGCTGTGATGCCATATTGTTCGGCTTTTTGTTGTAGTTTAGCAAGGCTGGGAGCTGTCCACATTTTGCAGAAAGCGATTTTATTGCCTTTTACTTTTAACCATTCACCATCTTGAGTAAAGCAAGCTTGGTCTTTTTCAAACCATTCATTTCCTGCTTTTTTCTCAGCCTCAAGGTCTTTAGTAGTGTAGAATAGTTCGCCAATACCTGCATCGGGACATACACTACTTTTTGCGAATATTTGTTTTAACTCACTTAGAGTTGTACTAGGGTACATTTCTAAATAAGCAGCAATAATACCAAGGGCTGTTCTGTTCTGTGTTCTTCCTGTTACAAGAGCTTTTTTTGCCATTTTTATTTCTTTATTTAGTGTTAGTATGTTTATTTCAGTTTTTTTTAAGAGAGTGCCTAAAAATAGACACTCTCTTAGAAATCAGCTCTTATCGCAAAGCTTCAATTACTTTTTTACCGAACTGTTGAGTGTTCCAAGCCTCGTCGTACTTAATTTTGTACTTAGCAGCTACGGTACGCAAACCTTCTTTAGTACTGCCTTCAAACTTGCTTCCACAGATAACGGTACCTTTGGCATCGGTATACACACAGTAAGTTTCATCGGCAATAGCAGGAGCTCCGCCTCCAAGGGCATCAATTAATTTTTTGCCAAACTGACGAGTATTCCAAGATTCGTCATACTTGAAGTTGTTTTCATCAGCGATTTGACGCAAAGCACCTTTAGCGTTTTCGTAGCGGTTGTACACGTCGATAGACTTGTTGTCGTAGATAGCCACGATATACAAATCAGTAGCTACCAATTCTTTGTATTGCTTAATCATATTATAAAAATTTTAAATTGTTTACTTGTTTATTTTTTTCTTGCCTTTTCGCGAGCAAGACTTTCTTTAGAACGCTCTATTTGTTTTTTGAGACTTTCGATAGCACGGTCGTGAGAAGCGGCTTTATCTACTTTAGTCTTTTTATAAGAAGCTTTACTACTAGGAGAAGAAGCTTTTTTTGCCATATCGCCATAATAAGCATTGTCCTTCTTCTTGTTTTCTTTCTCTTTGGCTAATCGCGCTCTGAGGTCGATGATTTGTTTTCTGTAATATTCTACTGACATTATTTATTATTTTTCGGTTTCTGTTGTTATCTTTTTTCAGCGGCAAAAGTATAATCGCTCCAAAAAATACAAAAGTCCAATTTTGTACAATTGTGTATAAAATTTCTGTACAATTTTGTACAGTTTGGTGTTTTTTGTGTATATTTGCACCCCTATTATAAATACTTGACGTGGAAAATGACAAATGATTTAGCTACTGATAACGCTTATAAACAACACATTAACCGCTTACAAAACGAAGTAAACCGCTCCTTTGGAAAAACAGTTACTTCTATAGCTGACTTTGAAGAATTATCGGAAAAAACGCGTCTATCTACCCAAACCTTGCGCCGCTTCTTTGGAAAAATTGACAAGGAGAAACAACTTAGCACTGCAAGCTTAAACTTGCTGTGTAACTACATTGGTTTTGCTGACTGGCAGAGCTTTTGCAACAACACAACCCCTGCTACCCCTACACAACTGCGCGAGGTTATCAACTCTTTCTACGACACTATTGCTTTCTCGGGCGCGAGTTTTTTCGACGTTAAACTGCGTGACACTCACGAGGCTTACGCTCCTATCATTTTAAACGATTTACCTTATGCCTATTCGTTTTTGGAACGCTATAAAAACACTCCAAAAATCACTCAGTCGCTTTACCCTTGGTTCCCGTACTACGATTATATGGCACAAGCGAGTTATGTTCACCTCATCGAAACCTATCTCGCCACTCAACCTTTGGAACACTTGAGAGTATGCCAAAATTCTTTTCTTGCTTATGGTGTATTTTGCAGTACAAAATGGGGGGGGGGGGGGGGGGGGGTTTTGTAGAAAAATATACTGCAGAAGCTGATAAATACATCGAATCGGTATGGCGAGATTATCCTGATAGTTTCTTTCATTATCCTGAAACGCGTTATACCATAGCCAAAGTAGTATTGGCTTACTTGAACAACAATGAACAAGAAGCGATTCGCGTGGCTGAAGTTGCTTTACATCGCAACCTACGCGCCAAACCCTTACACGTGTTTGATGAGGAATTTAACACTCCTGATATTCTCATTTCTAAACTGTGTAATGCCCTTATATGGATGGGGAAAGTGGATTTTGCAATAGAGATTTATAGTACTTTTAGCGAAGAACTTTTTCTAACGAAAGATCCTGTAGAAAATATGTCGCAGCGTTTTGTGTATGAGCGCGACACTCAATTTGCTGCCCAAACGGTGGATATGTTGCGTTTGTTTGACCCTTCAATTCCTGAGCTTGTTTCTAAACGTCAGCCGCATTGGAAAACAAGGATATATGAAGAAATTCAGCAACTTCTCATCGATTTGAAGCGCTGTAAAAAAGGAGAGTTGAGCAAGCGTTTGACCTTAAAAGAGCGCTTACGCGCCCTTGCTAAGCAAACCAACTTCGGGGTCATAGAAAATTTGATACAACTATTCCAATAAAAAATAAATCTGTTTGAAGAATTCTATTTGTAGGGGCGTTTGCAAAACGCCCCTACAATGTAACTAAAGACGATTGATTATCAGGGTAATAAACTTTGCCAAAGGGCGTAGCACGACGAGCAATTAAAAACTTTGGCAAAGTATAGCATTTTTTCTTACTTCTTATCTCTTGCCTAAACTAAACTCCTGTATAGTTCTCGGGGGTGATGACTTTTAGTTCTGCCTTTACATCTTCACTTACTTCCAAGGTATCAATGAAGTTGCTGATAGTCTCGGCAGTGATAGCGGTATTGGTACGCGTAAGGGCTTTGAGGGCTTCATACGGATTAGGATAGCCTTCACGACGCAAAATCGTTTGGATAGCCTCGGCTACTACTGCCCAATGGTCTTGTAAATCTTGGCGGATTTTATCTTCGTTTAAAAGCAGTTTGTTGAGTCCTTTGAGGGTAGATTGCAAGGCGATGAGTATATGACCAAAAGGCACCCCTACATTGCGCAATACTGTACTATCTGTGAGGTCGCGCTGCAGGCGGGAAATAGGCAATTTCACCGATAGATGCTCTAAAAGAGCGTTGGCAATACCTAAATTACCTTCAGAGTTTTCAAAATCAATAGGATTTACCTTATGAGGCATAGCCGAAGAGCCTACCTCGCCTGCTTTTATCTGTTGTTTGAAGTAATCCATAGAGATATACGTCCAAATATCGCGGTTCAAATCGATGAGAATCGTATTGATGCGTTTGAGAGCATCGAAAAGAGCAGCTAAATGGTCGTAATGCTCAATTTGGGTAGTAGGGAATGAGTGGTGTAACACTAATATTTCCTCAACAAAGCGGGTACCGAAAGCCTTCCAATCGATATTAGGATAGGCTACTTTATGAGCGTTGTAGTTACCGGTTGCTCCCCCAAATTTGGCAGCATAAGGCACTGCGATAAGGGTTTGTAACTGCTGTTCCATACGAACGACAAACACCTCGAATTCCTTGCCCAAACGCGTAGGAGATGCCGGCTGACCGTGAGTGCGTGCTAACAATGGCACATCTTTCCATTGGACTACTAAACTTCTCAGTTTTCCGAGTAATTGCTCTAAGGCAGGTAAATACACTTGTTGTACGGCTTCCTTGATGCTAAGCGGAATAGCGGTATTGTTGATATCCTGAGAGGTAAGACCAAAGTGGATAAACTCCTTATAGGGTTGCAGTTGTAAGTAATCAAAGGCTTCTTTTATAAAGTATTCTACCGCTTTCACATCGTGATTGGTAGTTTGCTCTATTTCTTTTACTTTTAGAGCTTCCTCTTCGGTAAAATTTTGGTAGAGTTTTCTCAAATCGGTGTATTTTTCCTTAGGAAAGGCAGCGAGTTGAGGCAAGGGGAGTTCACAGAGCGCGATGAAGTACTCTACTTCCACTTGTACGCGATAACGAATGAGTGCCATTTCGGAAAAGAAAGGCACAAGGGAGGTCGTTTTATCGGCATAACGACCATCAATGGGGGAAATTGCGGTTAACATAATTTCAAATTAGCAAATTAGCAGATTAGAAAATTAGAAAAATTGTCTTATTGCTTAGTGTGTAATAGTCGGGTGAGTTTGATAGCCAAATCGGTAAAAATAACTTTGCCATTACCATTGCGCTCCACGTGTAACTGGGCTTCTTCGAGGAGGTTATGTATTGCCTCGATATTGTTGCCGTGAATAAAAGGCGCAAATTTAGCAAGTTGAAAAGTAGGATCGTTGAATTGCATATACACCAAATTGGAGGCTGTGTAGTTCAGCAAAAATGCCTGACGAAACACCTCTGCACAATAGAGTAAAAATTGCTTTTGCATCTCTCTATTCACCGTATTAATCTCGTCGCTCCATTGCAAGAGTCCTCGTATAGAGGCTTTGTTGCCACGCGCACGGTAGGCAGTACGCACCCACGCAATAAACCAACGTTCAAAGGTTGCTTCTTCGCTTTCTTTGTTGTCCATCAGTTGGAGGGCTTTGTTGAAGTTTCCTTGAGCGCGTAGGGCTATTTTGGTTGCTTCGGCTTCAGCCAAACCACGTGCGATGAGCGCTTCCTTGATAGCTTTCTCACTGAGTGGCGGAAAACGCAGAATTTGGCAACGCGATTTGATAGTGTCTAATAGGGCATTTTCATCTTCTACCACCAAGAGAAAGACCGTTTTATCGGCGGGTTCTTCAAGGAGTTTGAGGAGCTTGTTAGAGGCTTCGGGATTCATCTTCTCTGCCATCCAGATAATCATCACCTTATAGCCCCCTTCAAATGATTTCAGTGCTAACTTATTAGTAATCTCTTTAGCCTCGTTTACCCCTATGTTGGCTTGTTTTTTCTCAATTCCAAGGAATACGAACCAATCGAAAAGAGAGCCATAGGGCTGTTCCTTTACAAAAGTGCGCCATTCGTCCATAAAGAGCGAGCTAATAGGGTCTTTTTTCACCTTGTCGTTAGTCGCTGTGGGGAAAGCAAAATGGAGGTCGGGGTGAGCGAGTTGAGCACATTGGTTTTTTGCTTTAGGGTTATCGTGCGAAAGAATGAGAGTCGCGTAGGCGATTGCCATTAGCAGTCCTCCTTGTCCTTCGCTAGCGACAAATAACTGAGCGTGTGGAATGCGACCTGCTTCCACACTAGCTTTTAAATAGTTCTTTATAGTGTCATATCCTAAAATATTGTTCATTGTTTTTACTAATTTTTTAATTTATCAATTTCATTACAAACATTTTGAATATGATCTAAACCATAAAGTAGTTCAGCAGCATTGATATTCATCCAAGTAAATAATTGTAAAATCAAATTGTATATCTGTCTTATATAGTTAGTATCAATAACAGCAGTATTATTTTTGAAACATATTGGTTCGTGATGGGCTATTCTGTTTCTAAGTTCATTAATTTTTGTAAGTTCGTTAAAAATATAAGTGTTATTATATTGCATAGAAACTGAACTGCGTGGTTTAGAAGGAAAAATCTGTAATAAATTCTGTCCTCCTGCTACAAATTGAGGACGTGCAAATAAATATCTCCACAAACCAAAATCTAATTCTGCCATCAACTTAAAATGTGTATAATCAGCACCTAATTTATTTTTTGCAAAACGAATAATATTTTGAGTTCTTTCTGTAGATGGAGTATCAAATCTTCCTCCTTCATAAATAAAATCGGACAGCCACTCAATACCATATAGAGAAGTATAATGTTTGTTTATCTTATTTCGTAAAGCTACTTCAAAACAAGAAATAATAGTAAACATTTCTTGTGAGAGTTTTAGATTTTTCCTGTAGAGAGTTTGTGCATTACGCGTGTTATTGTTTACAGAAAAAAGATATCTATTCATACGTTGCTCTGAAATAATATCTTTAAAATCATCAAAAACCATTATATTTTTTGTTGTTTCTAAAATTATTCGTATTTTTGCCCCAGTTTTATTCCCGATAGGTCTCTGAGCAATCAAACTATCGGGTTTTGTTTTTCTATAACTTATACAACTTCAGCAATTTCACTAAGATGTGTCAAGATGTATTATTTTATATTTTCTGGCAAGTTATTCTCGTTGTGATTTTCTTCTAAAAAGCACTTGGTTAAAACTACTTACTCTGCTGCGGTCTTGTTGGGTGATAATCGCATAGACAGCCCACGGAATCAGTAAATAGCCTCCTAATACAATGTAGTTTTTTCCCGCAAAAGCATAGATAAGTATAGGCACTCCCAAAATGAGAATGGCTAAGGCTACTATTTGCCCTATTTTTGAGGGTTTGGCGCGAAAATCGTTGGGTTCATAAGTAAAACGGCGATTGCAGTTAGGGCAGACGAGTGATTTTTCTTCCCCTTCGCGCATCGCAAATTCCACACGATCAGTAGCTTCTGTAGCGCAAGACAGTTCTTCAGCGCAATGTTTGCATTTGGTATATACTTTCATTTTTCAGTCTTCTTCCGCATTTTCATATTCAAAAACTCAACGCCCAATGAGAAGGCAATAGCAAAGTATAAATAACCCTTAGGCACTGCCCCTACTGTTTGTCCAGCGAGTACTGCTTCTGATAGGTGCATACTCTCGGTAATGAGCATAAAACCAATGAGTATCAGGAATGAAAGTGCTAATATTTGGATTGACGGATTGCGGTTCACAAAATTACCTACTGGGTTGGCAAAGAGCATCATTATTCCCACCGAAAGAATTACAGCGATAATCATTAGGTACAAAGCACCATTAAGTCCGTTAGTCATACCCACAGCTGTGAGGATACTATCTATTGAAAAGATAATGTCTATCAGTAAGATTTGCACGATAACCCCGCCAAATGAGGCGTGTTGTCGCGCTTGAGGCTGTTCCGATTCTGTAACGTGCTCTATATGATTTACTTTCGCGTGAATTTCTTTAGTTGATTTGTAGAGTAGGAAAATACCTCCCGCGAGAAGTATCAGTGCTTGTCCGTTGAAATGTGCTGAGAACCAACCCCAATCAAAACTGATAAGCGGGTCTTTGAGGCGAATGAGGAAGGAAATCCCTAATAGCAGACCTATGCGCATAAACATTGCCAAGAAGAGTCCCAAGCGAGTAGCACGTTTGCGTTGGTTTTCGGGTAATTTACCTGTAACGATAGAGATAAATATCACATTATCAATCCCCAAAACGATTTCGAGGAAAGTAAGGGTAAGGAGTGCCACAAGAGCATCAACAGAAAATAAAAAATCCATAATATTTCAATTAACAATTGACAATGAATAATTAACAATAATTGAGGCGACAAAGGTAGTAAAGAATTTGCTAATGAGCAAATTTGGAAATGAGCAAATTAACCTTTATCTTTGCGCTTTCTAAAAAAACTAAAACAATTCATCTGATGAAAAAAATGCTATTAGCCCTTTGTGGCTTCGCTTTTGCGCTGAATGTAAGTGCGCAAGACAATCCTTGGCAACAACAAGCTGATTACCAAATGGACGTGACAATGGACGTGAAAACCTTTCAGTACAAAGGCACTCAAAAACTCACGTATACAAACAACTCCCCCGACACTCTTCGCGTGGTATTCTACCACCTCTACTACAATGCTTTCCAACCTAATAGCGAGATGGACAGCAACTTGCAAGCCCTCCCCGACCCCGATAGACGTATGGCTAACAACGTAGGTACTAAACAAAAACCTATCTACGAGAGTAGAATTGCCAAACTATCACCTTCGGAAATAGGCTCTTTGCGCATTACAGCTATGACTCAAGATGGGCAAAAAGCGACTTTCACTCACGAGAGTACTATCTTGAAAGTTACCCTCCCCTCCCCTATCCTCCCTCATAGCAAAACAGTACTGGATATGACTTTTGAAGGTCAGTTGCCCGTAATGATACGCCGTGCAGGGCGCAACAACCCCGATGGTGTAGCTCTTTCAATGGCACAATGGTACCCCAAAATGGTGGCTTACGATCACCAAGGTTGGCATACCACCGAGTACTTAGGACGTGAGTTCTATGGCGTTTGGGGCAATTTTGATGTGAAAATCACCCTCGACAAAACCTATATGGTAGCAGGTTCAGGTATACTCCAAAACGCTAACGAAATAGGTTTTGGCTATGAAGATACAGGAGTGAAAGTTCCTGCGCTACCTAAAAAAGCTAAAACCAGAACTTGGCATTTTGTCGCCGAACGCGTACACGATTTCACTTGGGCTGCCGACCCTCAGTATGTACACGACAAACACCAACTTGCCGATGGTAAAACTATACACTTCTTCTACAAAAAATATCCTGAAACTTGGAAACGCATTCAGCCTGATATGCTAAAAGTGTTTGATTATTTCAACAAGCTCATCGGTGCTTATCCTTGGCCTCAATACTCTTTTATCCAAGGTGGTGACGGCGGTATGGAATACGCTATGTGTACCCTTATGGTAGGCGGTGAAAAATATGAAAAATTAGTAGGTACTGCCACTCACGAACTTGCCCACGCTTGGTTTCAGCATCTTTTAGCTACCGATGAAGCAGCTTATCCGTGGATGGACGAGGGCTTTACTTCGTATATACAAACCCTTGCGGAACAGCAAGTTTTAGGACTTGTCCCTCAAAACGCATATCCTTTTGAAGATGCTTATGAAGGCTACTTCAATTTGGTACAATCGGGTTTGCAAGAGCCTACTATCACTCATTCCGATCGTTATGCAACCAACTACGCCTATAGCATTGCCGCTTATTACAAAGGTCAGTTGTTTCTCACCCAGTTAGACTACTTAATGGGCAATGAGGCACTACTAAAAACTCTCAAACGTTACTACCGCGAATTTGCTTTCAAAAATCCTACCCCTAACGATTTTATTCGCATTGCCGAAAAAGTATCGGGTTTGCAATTGCAGTGGTTTCTCAACGAGTTTATGCAAACCGACCACGTAGCCGATTACGCTATCGACAAGGTGACTGCCAAAGGCAATAAAACTACTGTTACCCTCAAGCGTTTAGGCAGATTGCCCCTCTCTATCGACCTTTTTGTAACTGATAAAGCTGGAAAAACTCAATATGTATATGTGCCTTTGCGAATGACTTACGGCGAAAAACCTAATACTTATCCTGCTTACTCTCGCCTTGTGCTCCCTGCTTGGGGATGGGGTAACCTCACTTACACTTTTGAGCTTGATATGCCACTGAGTGATATCCAAAGCATAGTGTTAGACCCTAACAACAGAAGTGTGGATATCAACAGAGAAAACAACGTGTTTAAACAATAGACTTTAAATAATAATCAAAGGTTGAAGGTGGTGTAGAGGAAAGCAAAACCATTTTTCAACCTTTGATTTTTAAGAAGAATATAACGAGACATTTCGATTGAAATAATTAAAACTATAAAAGATTCTTTCTTAGAAACAGACAAACAATATTTGACTGAAAACACAATGAAACACCTCCTATTATTCTTTTGCTTGGTTACAGCCCCTATATGGGCGCAACAGACGAAAACCATACACGTTTTGGTAGCCCTCTGCGATAATAAGTATCAGGGCATTGTGCCGGTACCCAAAGGGATTGGCAATGGGCAAGATGCTGATAGCAACCTCTATTGGGGTTGTGGTTATGGCGTGCGCACTTATTTTAAACGCAGTAAGGAATGGAAGTTCATAAAATCGGAAAAGCCTTATAGTGATATTATTTTGGAGCGAGTAACCTTTAAACACGCTACTAAAAACTATACGCTCATCGCCGATGCTTACGACGGCAAATATATCAAAACTTGTACAGAAAACTTCTTGAAAAATGCCGCTGCTGGCAATGCCGATTTGGTTGCGTATGTAGGACACGACGGACTGATGGATTTTCAACTCAACACCACTTATAAAAATACCGATGGCAAGACACGCGATGTGATTATCTTGGCGTGCTATAGTAAGCGTTTTTTCGAGCCTCACCTGCAACACGCAAAGGTAAATCCACTGGTTTGGACTTCAGGATTGATGGCTGCCGAAGCCTACACGCTTCACGATGCACTTACGGGCTATGTGAATGGTGAAAGCGATGAACAGATACGCCTGCGTGCAGCTAAGGCTTATGCTAAACACCAAAAATGCAGTGAGAAAGCAGCGAGGAACTTGTTTCGGAAATAGGTTTTATATCTTGTTTATTTGAAAATAAAATAGTGTTTTTGTAAAAAGTAACCTATCAAAAATTACTCCCTACCCCCTATAAAAATGATTGAAAAACATAAAAAAGAGAGCAAATTTCTTAGTTTGGTACTGCGACACCACCCTGAGGCGATTGGTATTAGCCTCGACACACACGGTTGGGCTGAGGTGAATGTGCTCATTAAGAATATGAAGCGTAAATTCCCAGTGTTCAGCCTTAAAATGTTAGAAGAAATCGTCACTACCGATAGCAAACAGCGGTATGCTTTTAGCGAGGATAACACAAAAATACGCGCCAATCAAGGGCATTCACTTGCCGTAACATTAGAATTAGAGCCCCAAACACCTCCCGAATGTTTGTATCACGGCACTGCCAGCAGGTTTGTAGAGAGCATTCTCAAAAGCGGACTCCAAAAGCAAACCCGCCAACACGTACACCTCAGCATTGATATAGCAACCGCAACCAAAGTAGGTGCCCGACACGGCAAGCCCGTCATTTTTAAAGTAAATACAATGGCAATGCACCAGTCTGGGTATGTTTTTTACCTTTCTGCCAATGGGGTTTGGCTTACAGATGAAGTACTCTCGAAGTTTTTAGAACTAATCGTTAACGTATGAAATTATTCAAGCAAAAAACGTGGCAGTTTGAAACCTCGGGAGTAGAAGGCGAGGTAAAACTCTTTGGCGTAAATATATTTGACTACAAATGGCAAGATACGGGAGAATACGTAAAAGTAACAGACCCTCTCTATCACGCCGAAAGGTCTTTTTGCCTTTATAAAGTAGTGATAAACGGCGAGACACACAGCTTTGTAGCAGGAGAATTTAGCAATATGATATGGGGCTTTTATTTATTGAAATATTAAACAATCGTGATTATGAAAACTTTAAAGGATAAGGCTAAGAACTTTATAATGAGTTTGTTCAATAAAGTAAAAAGAAGTGAAATAGTTGCTAAAGATTATTTAATTGCAACATTAACTCCTGATGCAATGGAGATATTGAAAAATATTTCAGCTTTATTCTTGAAAAAGAAAGAAGATAAAATAATAGAAGATGAGTTAAAATCCTTACTCAACACGTCCGATAACGCATCTGGGTTATTAGCCCAGCGAGTCTATGACTTTAACTCATCTTCGGGGACAAAAATACAACACTTTTTAGATTTTAGCAAATATTTCAGTTAATTAATTAAAAAACAAGTATTATGAGTGATATGGAAAACATCAAAAAACTATACAATCTCACACCAAAAGACTGCAAAGGCTTCTCGGAAGCACAGTTGTTAAAAGCTGAAAAGCGCTTAAACATCACCTTGCCTCAAATGTTCCGAGCGTATTACTTACAGTTAGGGGCAACGAAAAGCGTAAACCAGTCGTTTAACAGTTTAGCAACACCCCAGCAGTTGTACTTTGCAGGGGATTACCTTTGCTTTTGTGAAGAAAACCAAGGGGTGGTAATGTGGGCAATTCGCAAAGAGGATTTGACAATCTCTAACCCACCCGTTTGGGGAAATTACGGCTCAGAAACCGACCCCGATTGGGTATTAGAAACTCAAACGCTCTCCGACTTTTGGCTGTACATAGCTATTTACAACGGTGTGATGGGAGGCTTGCGTTACAATGCTAATGCAATGGGCGGTTGGAAAATGGAAGACTTTGAAGTACCCACAGGAGCAGTTGCCCATATAGAAAAACAATATACCGAACTTACCTCTCTCAGTTGGGAAGGACAACGCACCTTTACCGATGCTAATTTTCAAATAGTCATTACCCTTGCTGTACACCGAGATACAAACCGAGCCACAGCTATTTTTATAGGCAGCGCTCAACAAGAGTTATTTGATACTCTTTTAGACGCTATGGAAAACTTTGGCTTGGAATGGGATTACACTTCCTACGACGATGAGTCGTAGCACGACAGGCAATTAAATATTTTGGTAAAGTTAAAATTATATAGCTACTAAATTAACTAAATTAACAATATGACCGAAGCAGTAGCAAAACACATCAAAAAGCTCCATCAGTTGGAGAAAAAAGGCAATTTGGAGGTAGAAGACCTCTTAAAAATTCTCAAAACGCCTAATAAAGAGTACATTACTCCCTTGCAGGAAATGGTAGTGCAATACCATTGGCAACCACTGAACGATGAGCTTATTGTGCCTTTCGCCTCGTGGGTAGATGCCATTTGCATTTATTTAGAAGAAGGGGTACAAGGCTTGGTAAAATCAATACACAAAACAAAAGATTTCTTTAGCATTGTTTTTGGAGTATTAAAAGAGTTACCCATAGAGGAATCACTCCCTGCTTTTTTGGAAATTGCCCAAAATTTTTCTTCTAAAATCACCGATGAGCAGCAGGATTTTGTAAAAGAATACACCTATGAACTTTGTGATATATCACACCAACTCAAAAGTGAAAAAGTGAATAAAAACCTTCACGAGGCTTTTGTACCTATCTTAAAACAAATCATCAGCTTTGGGCAGTCTAAAAAAGACGAAATGCTAATGTGTAGTGCTGCTGTATGCTTTCAGGCGTTTGGTGACAAGAGTGATATCCCCTACCTCAAAGCACTCCCTTTTACAGAAGCCTATTACAAAAGCACAGGCAAAATCATCATCAACAGAATAGAAAAGAAATACAGCTAATGTGCCTATTGGAAAATTTGCTAATCTACTAATTTTTCACTACCTTTGTCCCATTCTAAACCCTAAACAAATGCAAACACTTAGAAAAGAACTACGCCCCGATTTTGCAACAGCAGAAAAGCTGTACCCGTTTGTACTAAAACGTTTGGAAGACTACGAAGCCTTTCATGATGCCCAAAGTGAAGACACTCCCGAAGAAGTATTTGACAAAGAATACAAGGCGATGGAGCAATACCTCAGTAAACTCACGGGCAAAGACCTTTCCGATACTTGGCTATGGGAATGGTGGGAAGGCAATGGTATTGAGGCTTTTGCCTTTGATTTGGCAATGCCCGACCCTATAAAGCACAACAACCTCACTCGTGAAGATATCGCTGCTTTTGTACGTATCATCATAGACAATGAATTTGAGTGCGAAAACGACTTTCAGGAGGAGTTTATGCCTTATATGTTTTACAGCGATGGCTACTTCTTTCAGTTTTTAGAACTCAACTGCCCGCATTTCGACCCTACTGTGTTCAATACCACCAAAGATAAAAAAGGCAAATATCACGAGCCTACTGTGGAGGAGGTAATGAAGAAAATATGGGGTTAGGAGATAGAATAAAAAAACTTTGCCAAAGATGCGAGCCACATAGGCAAAAACTTTGGCAAAGTTAGATATTATTATGATAGCAGATTATTTTTTATAAGCTGTTCCTACCATATTTACATTGTTGATTGGGGTCATTGCAAAATTATCAACTGTGATGAGCACTATACTCGCTCCTAATTTTGCAGCTTCTTTCTTTAATTTTTTGGTTGCTTCATCTCGTAATTTGGATTGTTTTCCATAAAGTCTACTTGCTTCTGATGATACATCTCCCAAACGTGTTAATCCCTTAATATCTTCAGGATTTCGTGTAATAATAATATCTTCTTCTGATACTTTTTCTCCACTCACTTCTACTTTTTGAGGAACTTTTTCTTCCTGCTGAGAAACTTCACCACTATAAGCAGTCCCTACCATATTCACGTTATTGATAGGTGTCATCGCAAAATTATCAACTGTGATAAGTACTATAGTAGCACCTATTTTAGCTGCCTCTTGTTTGATTTTCTTAGTAGTTTCATCTCGCAATTTAGATTGCTTTCCATACAATCTACTCGTTTCGGCAGAAACATCATTCAAACGTTTTAATCCTTTAATATCTTCAGGATTACGAGTGATGATTACTTTTTCCCAATCGTTATTGGTTTGAGCATACCCTATAAAAGACAAGGCAGCAAATAGCATTAAAAATAGATTTTTCATCAGTTTATATACTTGTTTTAATTATTTATTCTTTTTGAAAAATTCCCATTGAAAGTCTAAGCATAGGAAGTACGCTGTGTGTTACCCAACCCTTGTTCTCTGTTTTATCAAAGGTAAAGGTTCTCATATACGTGTCATCTTTACCTAAAAAAGACAAATCGTAAAAAGGCGTTCTATCTTCTTTTTTAAAAATAGCTTTTACACGTGCTTTGTTCTGCATTACTATTTGTATTTCGTCAGTTTTATCAAATACAAGAGTGTAAGCACGCACTCTATTACCAATCATATAAGGTTTAGCTTTATCAGTAAAAGCTATATCATAGCTACTTTTACTAATAATACCATAAGGCAACTCTGTATTTTTCATAGTGATATAGCCTTCTTGAACTAACTTCTCATAGATAGGTAAATCATCTTTAGAAATAAATTCTCCTTTACTTTCTGAAATACGGGCAGCTCCATAAAAAGGAGTTGTTTCTGCCAAGGCTTCTTTTATTAGCTTATCAGTTTTAGAAGTTGTTAGATTATCAGAACAAGACATTAATCCCATTCCAAAAATTAGAAATAATAGAAAGTTCTTCATTGTTTTATGGTTTTTAAATGATTTTTAATGGTGCAAAAGTAAGTGTTTAAAACAATATTCTATTTAAACTTTTTCAAAAAATATTTTACTTTTTCGATAATATTTTTTACTTTTGCCTCTCAAATCATTAACTTATTATGATGGATATAGAAAAAGTAATCAATAGAATTGTACAAGAGAGAACTAAAAAAGGGTATTCTTATGAAAATATGGCGGAGGAATTACACCTCTCTGTGCCTGCTTATCGCAAATTGGAAATAGGAGAAACTAAACTATCAGTAGAAAGACTCTTTCAAATTTCTATGATATTAGAAATCCCCGTAGGAGAATTGCTCGATTTAGAAAAACAACAAATGGTACAGAACAATTACCATAACGATGCTGTATACCAACAAAAAATAGAACATTTTTACCAAGAAAATAAGGAAATAACTGAACTACTCATCAAATCTAAAGATGATTTAATTGCTCAGTTGCAGAAAGAAATAGCCTATTTAAGAAAAGAATAATTTTCTAAAGTGAAATATTCTAAAACCTAACACTTAAATATCTAAACAAATGGAACTAAATCGTATCAAAGGAAAAATCGCTTTTATCTCAGGTGCTAGCAGTGGGATAGGTAAAGCAGTAGCTGAAAAATTGGCGCAAATGGGCGTAAACCTCATTCTTTGCGCTCGCCGTGCTGAGGTATTGGCAGAATTGAAAACCCAACTCGAAAAAGAACACGCTATAGAGGTCATTACCTTAGTTTTCGATGTGAGAAACTACCAAGAGGTGGCGAAAAATATCCAATCCTTACCCGAAAAATGGCAACAAATAGATATGCTTATCAACAATGCGGGCTTGGCAATAGGATTGCAACACCTCCACACCTACGCCATAGAAGATATAGACCAGATGATTGACACCAACATCAAAGGGTTTACCTATATTGCCAATAGTGTGATTCCGCTAATGATTGCCACCGACAAGGTGGGGACGATAGTGAACGTCGGGTCGGTAGCGGGGGAAATAGCCTACCCAAATGGCAGTATTTATTGCGCGACCAAGTTTGCCGTAAGAGCTCTCAGCGATGCGATGCGCATAGAGCTAATGGACAAAAATATAAAGGTAACCAACGTAAAACCAGGTTTGGTAGAAACCAATTTCAGCAAGGTGCGTTTCAAAGGCGACCAGCAGAAAGCGGATAATGTCTACAAAGGCATCACACCCCTATATGCCGAAGATATCGCCGATACTATCGCCTATATCGTCAATCTGCCTGATAAAATCCAGATTACTGATATTACCGTCACTCCCCTCCACCAATCGGATGCTATTCACATTCACAAATTAGCAAATTAGTCAATTTGCCAATTTGCTAATTCTCTAATTTGCTAATTTTCCATTATGTTAAAAGCCTTAGAACAACAATACCAATTTCAATATTCTGAACTATATCATCGGCTTTATGCCGACCAAATGCTCGATATAGGCGAATATTCTTCGCTTTGGAGTAAAGAAGTATATCCACGACTTAAAAACCACCCACCGCTCTTTTTGTACAGCGGTGAGTTTGAGTTGATTCCACTTGCTAATATTGCCGAAACTATCGAAGAACTCAACGGCGAGGACAGTTGGTTCAGCATCAACCCCGATTACCTTTTTATTCCTTTCGGACAAACGGGCGGCGGTGATTATTATTGCTTTTTGTACGACCAAAACGCTCTTTCGCTGGCGCGAGCTTGTTGCTCGTGCCCAATAGTACTCTTGCATCACGACTCGGACGAGGCTGAGCTATTGGCAAACACCCTCGAAGACTTCTTTTTCTATGAGATGCTCAACTCGGTGAACGATATATACGAGGGGGCGCTCGTACGTAGTGAAGGTGATTTCTACGAAAATATAGCCCGCCTACTACAAAGTCACCTGCCTTATATAACCAACGAGGCGCAACGGCAAGTAATACAAGAAGTTTACATCCGGAAACTCACCGATTTCACACGTGTATTCCCTCGTTCTACCCAAACCTATCAAGGATTATTATCTGATGAAGAATTGGAGCAAATCCTGCAACAACATATCCCCATAGCAGGCGAAAAGACCTTTGTATATACAACTGAAAATGAAGTAGAAAGTACACCTCTGCGATATATAGACGGAACGCTCTATGTAAGGGTAAGTCCTATCCCTGCCAAAAACGACAAAGTGTATGATGCCCTCAAAGCACTGAATTGGCGACAAAACAAAGCTGTTACCGATCGCTTAGAGTACAGCAAGAAAATGCAATTGTACTACAGCGACCAGTATGGCGTTCCGTGGGAAGAGTATATTTTAGGCGCTTTCAAAGAGCGTATTGAGGCGCTGAAGCAATTCCCCAATGTAACCGTAACTTTTGAAGAAGCAAACAATGACTAAACAAGAAAAAGATTTCAGCGTTCTCTCTCAAAAACTCCTCATCACTACCGATGGTAGTGAGTCATATTTTGCGTTACAAAAGAACAAAATTAATATCATAGTAATGAAACGAATCCTTTTAGCACTATTATTCATAAGTCATTGCAGTTTTGCACAAGTAAAAGACTTCTTTGGCATTATCAAAGATAACGATGGTTATGTAAATATTCGTGAGAAAGCCAACATCAAAAGTAAGGTTATTGGTACACTTAACAATAATACAATGGTTTATATTGGTGAAGATCCTATTGGCAATTGGCTTAAAAACGAAGACAATGGATATATCTATAAAGATAGAGTACAATGGATACATCATTTTAAAGCTATTCCATCAGTTGGAGGGAATGAATACTTAGATATTTTCTCACAAGATGGTATTGAAGTAAAGGTTGCAACTCAAAAGTTCGACAAAAACAAACATAAAATTATTTATACTAAAAAGTTTGGTGTTACTAAAATAGACGGATTTGACCCTTATGGCGTTGATTACGACCTTCCTAAAGACGAATATAAAAGCATTGAAGTAACCATTAACGGTAAAAAAGTTGATTTCCCTAAAAAGGCTTATAGTGATTTGCTTGATCCTTTGTCTGCCATAAAAGTTTATTACGATAAAGATAATGATGCTTTATACATAGTAACAACAGGCGGGGCTGGAGCTGCAGAATATGATGTTTGTTGGCAGATAATAAATGGTATTTACAAAGACAGAAAAGTAGGCTCTTTCTAATTTTAGTGCAAATTTATGTATTTGCCCGACTTTTCTAATAGCTTTTGTAACATTCTATGCAAAGTGAAAATTAAAAAAGATGAACTCTTCCCCGATTGGAAAGCCCATTGGCTCGTAATCGCCGATAAAGATGCCGACCCTTATATACTCAACCTTTCCAAAAGTGATGGCAACGATGCGCCTATCTACAAAGCTCCCCACGGTGCAGGTGAGTGGAAATGGCGCAAAGTAGCAAGTAGTTTTTTAGAGTTTTTAGAGAAACTAAGCTAATAAAATTTAGATATTATGGAAGAAATAATACTTTTAGAACTTTCTAAACAGATAAGAGATCAAGGGTACGACGCCACTCCAGATTTGCCTAATCTTATGATACGAATAGGCGACAAAATGCGTATTGAGCTTGATCCTATCCCTATCACCCCCGATATTCATAAAAGTGTGTTGCCAATACATATAGGCACTTATTTAGAGGACGGTTTTTTTCCACAAGGAATTTTGGATAATATAGCAGGTTTTGGTGATACCGATGAAGAAAAGATAGATTCATTCATAGAAAATTACCTTTCTACTACATTCCAAACCATCATCAATAGTTTGGGTTGCCTTTTTGATAAAGGTTGCGATATCTATCGGGGCAATTATCATTGGCATACCTCTATAGGCAACCTATACTTATTAGGAAAATGGCAAACGCCTCGCAATGAAAGAGATTTTTACAACCTTTTGATAGACATTCTACCTCAAAAATTCACTACCGAATACCGTATCCAGTCGCTAAAATGTTTTGTAGCACGTACAAAAAGCGGATATGTAACCGAGTGTTTGTTAAACAATGAAGATTGGGACGAAGGAGCAGAACGCCTGCGTCAATACGCCCAAACTTGGCAAGACGAAGCTTCTTTCCTATCTATAAAACAAATACTGATATTCCGCCTTTGCGATGCTATACACAACGATAAATAAGCGCCTAATTTTGCATAATTCAAAATAATATCGGAACTTTGCGCCCTTAACGCTAAACTCAATTAAAATGTTAATAATAAAAAATCTCCACGCTGGTGTGGACGGCAAAGAAATCCTCAAGGGGATTGACTTAGAAATAAAAGCAGGTGAAGTTCACGCTATTATGGGACCTAACGGAGCCGGAAAATCCACTCTCTCTTCGGTAATTTCAGGCAACGAAAACTTCGAGGTAACCGAGGGTGATATCCTCTTAGAAGGCGAAAGTCTATTAGAAGATGCCCCCGAAGAGCGCGCTCACAAAGGTATCTTTATGTCTTTCCAATACCCAGTGGAAATCCCTGGTATATCTGTAACGAACTTCATCAAAACAGCTATCAATGAGAGTCGCAAAGCAAAAGGACTCCCTGATATGCCTGCTGCCGAACTCCTCAAAAAAATACGCGAAAAAGCAGCCCTTTTAGAAATAAACCCCGATTTTCTCTCTCGCTCCCTTAACCAAGGATTTTCTGGCGGTGAGAAGAAACGCAACGAAATCTTCCAAATGGCTATGCTCGAACCCAAAATTGCTATCCTCGACGAAACCGACTCTGGTCTCGATATCGATGCCCTCCGCATTGTCGCTAATGGCGTGAACAAACTCAAAAACGAAAACAATGCAGTGCTCGTTATCACCCACTACCAACGCCTTTTAGACTACATCGTCCCCGATTATGTTCACGTGCTTTCCGATGGTAAAATCGTAAAAACAGGCGACAAAAACCTCGCCTTAGAATTGGAAGCCAAAGGTTATGATTGGTTGAAAGGATAATGATGAATTACGGTTATGCTTATTGAAAAATACACAGAAACCTTAACAAACCCTTTGTTGCCTGAGACATTTCAGTTCTTAAAAAGAAAAGACATCTTTGCTATTGACTATGAACATCAGCAAATAGGCGTATGCAATGAGTCAGAAGGATTTTCGCTCTACACTTTTGAAAAAGAACTGCTTTGGGAAATAAATAAACCTATTGTTGGGGCTTTATTAGCGATAGATCGCCAGCAAATTTGGCTTGCCCAGCGCCACGATGCTGAACATATCACCGTATGGGCGTATGATTTACAAGAGAAGGCATTGGCTTCTATGCCTATGGATGACGAAATCTACGATGCTAATATAGAGCTGAAAGCATTACCTAACAACAAGGTAGTTATCACTTTCTATGGCGGACAAAACGGCTGTATGAGCTATCTGCTATCTTTTGAAAACGAAAAACTAAAAGTCGCCAAACAATTGCCTAACGATGTAGATTTCTGCTGTATGCTCAGTGAAAAAGAAGCTGTATTCACCAATTTCTACGAGGCAGAGCTTTATGTAATGAGTTATCCATCGCTAAAAACGCTCAAAAAGCACCATTTCTCTGAGGATTGGGGAGCCGTAGCACAACCTTTCAAAGGTGACAAAATACTGATTACCGATATGTACTGCAATCGGCATTACATTTTTGATGTCAGTACCCTCACAGTGGAAGACGAAATCATTTTCAAAGGTTTTGAACCTTATCAAGATGAGGTAGAAGAGTTTTTAGTAAGCGATATTGACGAACTCAACTACCACAACGGTCAGCTGATAGGAGGATATACCGAAGTAGATAAACAAAGTAATCCTATATACCATTGGCTCATTAGTAAATTAGAAAATTAGCCAATGTGCTAATTAGCAAATCGACAAATTGACAAATCGGTATGTTTGAACTCAACAACGAACAACGCAAATACGTAGGTTTAGACCCTATATTACCTCATTGGGATAGGGTTTTATTGGCAGGCGACAAACACCGCCCTGAGAGCATATTGTATTTTGACGGCGATATCATCAAAAGGCAAATCATCTCCACAAAGGAAAAGTATATTGAAAAACAGTACGAGGAAGCAACACGCAACCGCAAAATATTGTTACCTAAAACCCAAAAAGGTAAAGAAGTGCCTTTGCAAGCCAATCATTTTGAAAAACGCACCCCTATTGGCGTGTGGGTAGAAATCAAAAATGACCGCTTGGCAATAACGAGCTACACCTCCGAAATCACTTTTTACGATACTTTTTGGGAAAAGCCTTCCGATAGAAAGCAAACCTCTATCCCACAGCAAATAGCTGATTTTATAGCTCAATCACCAGCAAATCATTTAGAGGAAATAGCCGAATTTAAACAACAGAAACGCAAGCACGTAAAATTCAAAAAAGGCGATATCTTCTGTTTTAAACTCAATCGCACCCAATACGGATTTGGCAGAGTGGTTTTAGATATCTATAAGGTTCAAAAAGAAAATATGATCCCCGAAAACCACTTTTGGAGATTTCTTTTCGGTCGACCTGTGATGATACAGTTCTTTGTATACGCTTCCGATACTAAAAATGTAGCTATAGAAGTATTGCAACAGCAGAAAACAATGCCCTCTAACGTGATGATGGACAACAATTTGTTCTATGGCGAATATGAAATTATAGGCAACGCTCCTATCCCCGATGAAGAATACGACTTCCCTATCAACTTTGAAGATGATGGATTTATGTTATACGGCGGTCCTAAATATTTTTTGCAATGGGGATTGATACAATTAGGAATGAGTGAAGCCGCCTTTGATGAAAGAGTCGGAAAACTCAAAACACTCACCGATAATTTGGATTATAACAATAGAGGAAATGGTATTTCACCACAGATGTATAGAAAACATCGTTTAGCACAAATGCTCAGTGGCGATGACTTATGCTGGTGTGATAGAGATTTGCGTGCTCCTTTCAACAAAGCTATCAAAGATGAAATCCTTACAATTTTCGGACTTGACCCTACAGCAAGCTATGCCGCAAATTGCAAGAAGTTATACACAATACCCTTACCAAATGAATTAAAAGATTAAGAAGATGAATTTAAAAGAAAAATGGGTTGCTGCCTTCGAGGCGTTCCCACATAAAGACGATATATTAAAAAACATTCGCAAAGAAGCCCTTAGTTTCTTTGCCGAAAAAGGTTTCCCACATAAGAAAGTAGAAGCGTGGAAATACACTTCACTCTCTAACCTCCAAGCTACTGATTACAGTTTGTGGCAACCTATTCACAATAAAACAACCCTCTCTCCCGAAGTATTACACAAGTACGCTATCGCGGATTGTTATCAGCTTGTGTTTGTAAACGGCTATTACTGCCCCGAAATGTCAAGCAAAGAGATTGCAGGCGCGACTATTAGCCCTCTATTAGAGGCACTACACAAGGGTGGAGAAGCCTTTATCAAAAAATACTTCAACACCAATACCGAAAAAGGCGATATATTCACAGCCCTCAACACGGCTTTTGCCTCAGAAGGGCTCTATATAGAAGTACCTAAAGGAAAAATAGTAGATAAACCCATACAGCTGTTGTATTTCAACGATAGAAGAGAAACCACTTGCTACCAACCGCGCAATATTATTGCTGTGGACGAGAATGCACAGCTCAAAGTCATTGAAGTACACCAAAACCTATCGGATACAGCTACGGCTATCCTTACCAATGCAGTAACCGAGGTATTTGTAGCCAAAGAGGCTTTCCTCGACTATTACAAATTGCAAAACGATAGTCTTACTGCTTCCCTTATTGATAACACCTATATTTCGCAAGAAGCAAATAGCCACGCCAGCGTACATACTTTCTCGTTTGGGGGGACACTCACTCGCAACAACCTCAATTTCTATCACCAAGGCGAGCATTTAGAATCTACCCTCAAAGGGTTGAGCATCCTCAAAGGCACACAACACACCGACCATTATACGCTAGTGAACCACGCTTGCCCTAATTGCGAGAGTCATCAGGATTATAAGAGTATCGTAAGTGATGAAGCCACCAATGTGTTCAACGGTAAGATAATGGTGGAGCAAATCGCCCAGAAAACGAATGCTTATCAGCAGAACGACAATATCCTTCTCTCCGATAAGGCAACGGTATACACCAAGCCCCAACTCGAAATCTTCGCCGATGATGTGAAGTGTTCGCACGGTTGTACCGTAGGCTCTCTCAGCGCAGACTCCTTATTCTATTTGCAAACACGAGGCATAGGCAAAAAAGAAGCGGCTGCCCTACTCACGTATGCTTTTGCAAATACCGTGTTAGAAAGCGTAAAAATCCCTGCTCTTTCAGAGTATATCAATGGCATTATTGCTAAAAAATTAGGCGTAACCGTAGATTTTTAAGAGAAGAAGTATGAGCTAACAACGTGTAAAATGAGAAAGTTATACAAAATTTCCGTGTAGCGTATATACAAAAAACTGTAACTTCATTTTTTGGCACGAAGTATCAAAACTTTATTTAACACTGATAATAAGCAACTTATACGTAAAACAGATAGACTTTCCATTTTTGGCACACTATTTTCTATATAGTAAGCGTAAGTTTGACAGACGGGATGTTAGTAAAGCTTACAAGTGCATTTAAATCATAATAAATGATTATACTGAAAATTGCTTGAAAAAACTGAATTAAACAAAATTACTGAAAAATTGCTATAAGAAACATTGTTAGATAAAGATTATTTCATTGAAAACAAGATTTTGAGAAACAGAGATTGCTAATTGTTAATCAAAATTGCTTACTATAAGAAACATTATCATTAAAGCAGAAATTGAAAAAAAATAAATTACTGAAAAAGATCATTTATTAAGCTATTTATAGGACAAAATTTTATGGAAAAAACAAATACTTTTAAGTTCATAAAATTTTTATTAGCTTAAAAGTATTAATTTTGGAGTTAGTAGTAGTATTTATATGCATTGTGAAAAAAGGCTCTTCCGAAAGGGAGAGTCTTTTTTTAATTGATAACAATTGATAATTATTCGTTGTTTACTATCAATCTTACAGTTTCTATTTTGGTTTGGGAACAAGCTTCAATTACAAAAGTAAATGGAGAAATTTCTATCTTTTCACCTTGGGTAGGGATTCCTTCATTGTGAAGCACAATAAAGCCTCCTAAGGTCTCGTATTCTTCACTTTCAGGAATTTCTAAATGATATGTCTCATTGAGGTATTCCACCTCTAAACGCGCTGAAAATAGGTATTCAGTTTCCGATAGTTGTTCCTCTATAAACTTATCTTTGTCGTGTTCGTCTTCAATTTCGCCAAAGAGTTCTTCTACAATATCTTCTAAGGTTACAATCCCTGAAGTACCGCCATATTCATCGAGTACTACAGCCATACTTTTGCGCTTACGGGTAAGGAGATTCAACACTTCGTTTATTTGAATAGTTTCAGGGATATTCACGATAGGAATGAGTACCTCTTTGATATTTTTAGGTTTTTTGAACATATCAAACGAGTGTACATAGCCCAAAATATCATCGATATTTTCGTTGTATATCAATATTTTAGAAAATCCCGAAGAGACAAAAGTAGCAATCAGATTTTCAATAGATTCGTTGAGTTCTACAGCTACTATTTCGGTGCGGGGTATCATTATCTCACGCGCTTTTACTCCCGAAAACTCTAAAGCGTTTTGGAACATCTGCACTTCACTATCCATTTCTTCTTTTTTAGGCACATTTTCCAGTTGTTCAGAGATGTAGTCTACTAATTCTACTTTAGTGAATGAAAGAGGCACGTAATCGCCTTTTGTTTTGAAGAACACGCGCAGTACAAAATCGGAAATCCACATTACAAAGCTGGAAAGCGGATAAAACAGTAGGTAGAAAAAATAAGCAGGAATAGCAAATATTTTCAACAACTGATTAGCATAAATTTGGCAGAATACTTTAGGCATAAACTCTGCTGTAATGAGGATGATAAGGGTAGAGATTATAGTATGCCAAAGCACATTTTGGAAGAATTCGGGCAAGAGGGCAGTCATCACCTTGCCCATTTCAAAACCGTAGACTACCAAAGCCACATTGTTACCCACGAGCATAGTAGCCAACAGTTTAGAGGGCTTTCGGGTGAGTTTAGTAAGCACGTTGGCAATCACACCCTCTTGCTTTTTGAGGATTTCTAAGTGTACTTTGTTAGACGATACGTATGCTATTTCAAAGCCCGAAAAGAAGGCTGAAAGTGCCAGCGTAGTAAGGATAATAATTATAGAAATAGGTTCAACCATAAGAATAATAGAAAAAGGCAGTTGGTAGCAACTGCCTTTTATTTATGAAAAGAATTTTTACTTGGTAGCCTTAGCTTTTACTACTAACTCTACATCATCGTTGATAAATTTATCTTTTAAATCATCAAACACTGATTTAGAACCATAGTTCACTCCAAAATCTACACGATTGATTTTGAAGGGTTGAGAAACGATGCTCACTTCGTTATCGGTAACAGTAACAGTAGCAGGGAAAGACACTTCTTTAGTTTTACCTTTGATAGTAAGGTCACCAGTAAGGTTTTTACCATCGAATTTCTTGAATACAAAAGAAGCTGTTGGGAAATCTTTCACATTGAAGAAATGGTCTACTTTTTCAGGATCAGTACCTTTAAGGTGAGCTTCGAGGTCTTCTTTACCTTTGCCTGCTTGGAGGTCGAGTACTGTGATAGTATTCATATCCAACACGAACTCAGCTTTGGTAATAGCACCATTCTCTACATTTACACCGCCTTTGGTAACATTTACGGTACCCTTGTGTTTACCTGCAGGTTTGCTACCCACCCATTCTACTACTGAAGTAGGATCAACTGAGTAAGCAAAAGTAGATACTTGAGTAGCTTCAGGTGCAGTAGTTTGATCGGTAGTAGGGGTAGTTGTTTCAGTACTTTGTTGAGTATTTGTATTGTTACAACTCACGAGTGCAATGCTTGCTATAACAGCTAAGCTCAAGACGATTTTTTTCATTAGTGATTTCATTTTTAAGTCATTAATTGGGCAAAGGTATGAAATATAATCTATTCTGCCAAATTTATTTAGAAAACGAAAGAGGCTTGCCGTGGCAAACCTCCTTATTTTTATTAACTTAAATAATTGCAATTATTCAGCTGTTTCAGCTTTAACCTCAGATTTTGCTTCAGATTTAACCTGAGACTTCACTTCAGATTTAACTTCAGCTTTTGCTTCAGTTGCAGTTTCTTCAGTTGCTTTTTTTCTACCACGACGAGTAGTTTTCTTTTTAGCTGCTTTATTAGCTACGTTGTAAGTAGTGTTGTAGTCTACAAACTCAATCATAGCCATTTCGGCGTTATCGCCTAAACGATTTCCTAATTTGATGATACGAGTGTATCCACCTGGGCGGTCGCCTACTTTTACTGCTACTTCTTTGAAGAGTTCGGTTACAGCGTATTTGTTGCGCAATTTACTAAAAGCGATACGACGATTGTGAGTAGTATCTTCTTTAGATTTAGTTACCAATGGCTCTACAAAAAGTTTTAGAGCTTTTGCTTTTGCCAAGGTGGTATTGATTCGTTTATGCTCGATAAGAGAGCAAGCCATATTGGCGAGCATTGAATTTCTATGAGCAGATTTTCTTCCTAAATGATTAATTTTATTTCCGTGTCTCATTTTTCCTTAGTTAAAATATCGCAAGAGCGAGTTAATCTTTATCCAATTTATACTTTGAGGTATCCATACCGAACACCAAACCTTTGTTAGCCACTAATTCGTCGAGTTCGATGAGGGATTTTTTACCGAAGTTTCTAAATTTCATCAAATCGGCTTTGTTGAATGATACTAAGTCGCCTAATGTTTCTACTTCGGCGGCTTTCAAGCAGTTGAGAGCGCGCACTGAAAGGTCCATGTCTACCAATTTAGTTTTGAGCAACTGACGCATGTGTAATGATTCCTCGTCGTAAGCATCGGTTTGGGCTACTTCATCGGCTTCGAGGGTAATTCTCTCGTCGGAGAAGAGCATAAAGTGATGGATGAGGGTTTTAGCTGCTTCAGTAAGAGCTTGTTTAGGGTGGATGGAACCGTCGGTTTTAATTTCGAAGACTAATTTTTCGTAGTCAGTTTTTTGTTCAACACGATAATTTTCAACGGTGTATTTCACGTTTTTGATAGGAGTAAAGATTGAATCGGTAGCGATGACTCCTATAGCGGCGTTTGGTTTTGCGTTTTCTTCGGCGGACACGTATCCACGACCTTTTTCAATGGTAATTTCCATAGTAAAGGCGGCGGAAGTTTCCATATTGCAAATCACCAAATCAGGGTTTAGCACTTGAAAACCTGAAAGAGTTTTTTGAAAATCACCGGCAGTCAATTGTTTTTTACCAGAAACAGTAATGGTAGCTGTTTCATTTTCTACATCTTCGACTTGGCGTTTGAAGCGAACTTGTTTCAAGTTGAGAATGATTTCGGTTACGTCTTCTCTCACGCCTGGTATAGTAGAAAATTCGTGGTCTACTTTATCAAATTTCACAGAGGTAATAGCGAAACCTTCGAGGGAGGAGAGCATAACTCTGCGCAATGCGTTACCTATAGTTAAACCATATCCTGGTTCCAAAGGGCGAAATTCAAATCGCCCTTCGAAATCAGATGATTCAATCATTATAACTTTATCTGGTTTTTGAAAGTTAAATAATGCCATATTTTGACTGCTGTCTTTTTTTATTTATTATTTAGAGTACAACTCTACGATTAACTGTTCTTTAATATTTTCAGGAATCTGAATACGTTGAGGTACAGCTACGAAAGTACCTTCTAATTTTTCAGGGTTCCAAGTGATCCATTCGTATACGGTGCTGTGAGCGGCCAATGAATTTTCGATCACGCTTAAAGATTTTGATTTTTCGCGAACGCCTACTACATCGCCAGGTTTAAGTGAGTAAGATGGGATATTTACGATTTCTCCGTTTACGGTGATGTGGCGGTGAGACACCAATTGGCGTGCGGCGCTACGAGTAGGAGCGATACCCATACGGTATACGACGTTGTCTAAGCGAGATTCGCAAAGTTGAAGAAGTACCTCACCGGTGATGTGTTTACTTCTTTTAGCTTTTTCATATAGGTTATGGAATTGTTTTTCGAGGATTCCATAAGTATATTTAGCTTTTTGTTTTTCTTGTAGCTGGGTGGCGTATTCAGAGCGTTTTGCTCTACGGCGAGCCAAGCCGTGTTGTCCGGGAGGATAGTTTTTTCTTTCAAAAGATTTATCATCTCCGAAGATAGCTTCACCAAATTTACGAGCTATTTTAGTTTTTGGTCCTGTATATCTTGCCATTTTGAATTGTTTAAAATGAAAGGCAGTTATGAATTAAGGCATTCCTTCGATAACAACTCACCTTTCTTACTTGTTATATTAAATTATACTCTACGTTTTTTAGGAGGGCGGCATCCGTTGTGAGGAAGGGGAGTAACGTCGATAATTTCAGTTACTTCGATACCAGCGTTGTGGATAGTGCGGATAGCGGATTCTCTACCGTTACCTGGACCTTTTACGTATACTTTTACTTTTTTAAGACCGGCGTCGAAAGCTACTTTAGCAGCATCTTCGGCGGCTACTTGTGCGGCGTAAGGGGTATTTTTCTTAGAGCCTCTGAAGCCCATTTTACCTGCTGACGACCAAGCAATTACATCTCCTTTTTTATTGGTAAGAGAAATGATAACGTTGTTGAAAGTAGCTGAAACGTGAGCTTCGCCAACAGACTCAACGACTACTTTTCTCTTTTTAGAGACTTTTGCATTTTTTGCATTTTGTTTTGCCATACTCTACTACTTATTATTTAGTTGCTTTTTTCTTGTTCGCAACAGTTTTTCTTTTACCTTTTCTTGTACGAGAATTGTTTTTAGTTTTTTGACCGCGCAAAGGTAATCCGTTACGGTGGCGGATACCGCGGTAACAACCGATGTCCATCAAACGTTTGATGTTTAATTGGATTTCGGAGCGCAATTCTCCTTCGATTTTGTAAGACGCAACGATTTCGCGAATGCGGCTAATTTCGTCGTCATTCCATTCGTTTACTTTAGTGTCTTCGTTTACTTGAGCTCTACTTAATATTTCTTTAGCTCTACTTTTTCCAATACCAAAAATGTAGGTTAAACCAATAACCCCTCTTTTGTTTTTTGGTAAGTCAATACCTGCAATTCGTGCCATAATTATCCTTGTCGTTGTTTAAATTTAGGATTTTTCTTGTTAATTACGTACAATCGTCCTTTCCTGCGCACAATGATGCACTCGGAACTTCTTTTTTTAATTGATGCTCTAACTTTCATTTTGTTTTGTTTATATCAATAGAGTGCGCAAAACTACAATTTTTTTTTGTAATAGCCACATTTTTAGTGTACAAAAATTTCATTTTGCATTTAGTTCACTCGTTTTTTTGAGCGTAATTTTTGTATTCAACATTTTGAATACAAATGTTTTACGCTAAAAATACCACAAATAAAAAATTCTTATTTTATGATTGTAATTTCTCACAGATATAACTAAAAGGGTTGTATCTGTGAGAAATTATCAACCAAAATATTGGAAGAATTCTCTTAATTAAAACTAATAACGGTAGGTGATGCGAGCTTTACTTAGGTCGTAAGGGCTCATTTCGAGTTTTACTTTATCACCTGGGAGTAGTTTGATGTAATGCATACGCATTTTTCCTGAGATGTGTGCGATGACTACGTGCCCATTGTCTAACTCTACTCTGAACATTGCATTAGACAGTGCTTCTACAATAGTTCCGTCTTGTTCAATTGCTGCTTGTTTAGCCATAAATTTTAATTAAGATACTTTTCTATTTTTACCTGTTTTCATCAAACCATCATAATGGCGATTGAGCAGATATGAATTTACTTGTTGCATAGTATCAATAGCAACCCCTACTAAGATGAGTAGTGAAGTACCCCCGTAGAACAATGCCCATTGGTCTTGCATACCGATAATTTTGAGCAGTGAAGGGAAGATAGCTACCAAGGCTATACATATAGAGCCAGGGAATGTGATGAGCGACATAATTTTGTCTAAATAGTCGCCAGTTTCTTTACCTGGGCGTATACCTGGGATGAAACCTCCGCTACGTTTTAGGTCGTCGGCCATTTTGTTAGTAGGCACTGTAATTGCAGTGTAGAAATACGTGAATAGTATAATCATAGCTGCAAAGAGCAGGTTGTACCAAAATCCGAAGACGTTGGAGAAGGCTGCTTGAACACTTTTGGCAAATTCGGATTGTGATAATCCGGCTACAGTGGCTGGGATAAACATCAAGGCTTGAGCGAAGATGATAGGCATTACCCCTGCAGCGTTGAGTTTTAAAGGAATGTATTGGCGAGCGCCGAAGATATTTCTCTCGTTAGCGGTTCCTCCGTCGGCTGTTCTACGGGCGTACTGTACTGGGATTTGTCGTACTGCTTTGATCAGATAGATACAGAGCAGGATGATCACGAACCAAAGGATTATCTCGATGAGAATTAACAGAGGTCCACCAGTACCGGTAAGTCGAGAAGCGGTTTCGGAGAGGAATGCGCGAGGGAGGCGAGCGATGATACCTACCATAATGAGTAGGGAGATACCGTTACCAATTCCTTTATCGGTGATTTTTTCACCTAACCACATTGCGAAAATAGTTCCTGTTACTAAGATAAGCACCGCGGGTACTATAAAAGAGAGTCCCTTGCCTAAAAGGAAGGCAGAATCAGGGACTCCTAATCTATTGATACCGTATAGGTATACGGGTGCTTGTACAATACATATTGCAATAGTAAGCCATCGAGTGATTTGGTTTATCTTTCGGCGTCCGCTTTCACCTTCTTTTTGTAGTTTTTGGAGATAAGGAATAGCGATTCCCATCAACTGAACGACGATAGAAGCTGAGATGTAGGGCATAATCCCGAGTGCGAATACTGAGGCATTGGAGAAAGCGCCACCGGTAAAAGCGTTGAGGATGTCGAGGAGACCACCGCCAGAGGTTCTGGTAGACAACTCGTGTAATTGAGCGGAGTCGATACCAGGGAGGACGATGTGAGCTCCGAAGCGATAAACTAACAAAATTCCGAGAGTTAAAATGATTCTATTTTTTAACTCTTCAATTTTCCAAATATTGGTCAGGTTCTCGATAAACTTCTTCATAAATTGAATATTACAAGGTTACTGCTTCGCCACCAGCAGCTTCGATAGCGGCTTTAGCACTTGCAGTAAACTTATGAACAGATATTTTTAATTTAGATTTTAGTTCTCCACCTCCTAAAATTTTAACCAAGTCGGTTTTTTTAGCGAGGTTTAGTTGAACTAAGGTTTCGAGGTCAACTTTATCGGTAATTTTACCGTTATCAACGAGTTCTTGGATACGACCCAAGTTGATACCGACGTATTCTTTACGGTTAAAGTTTTTGAAACCGAATTTTGGTACGCGTCGTTGTAGGGGCATTTGACCACCTTCGAAGCCAATCTTATTAGAAAAGCCAGAACGAGATTTAGCTCCTTTGTGACCGCGGGTAGAAGTTCCTCCTTTACCAGAACCTTGACCGCGACCTACGCGCTTCCCTTCTCTGTGAATTGAACCCTGTGCGGGTTGTAAATTACTCAAGTTCATAACTTTGTATAAAAATATTATTTAACTTCTTCTACAGAAATTAAGTGTTTTACCTTATTGATCATACCAAGGATGCTTGGTGTAGCGTCGTGTTCGACGGTTCTACCGATACGAGTAAGACCTAAAGCTTCGAGAGTAAGTTTTTGGTCTTTAGGGCGTTTGATGCTACTTTTAATTTGAGTTACTTTAATTTTTGCCATAGCTATATAAATTAACCTTTAAACAATTTTTCTAAAGAGATGCCACGTTGAGCAGCGACAGTTTTAGCGCTACGCAATTGTAATAAAGCGTCGAAAGTAGCTTTGACCACGTTGTGAGGGTTAGAAGAGCCTTGAGATTTAGAGAGTACGTTATGGATACCTACGGATTCCAATACGGCACGTACTGCACCACCAGCAATAACTCCAGTACCATCGGTAGCGGGTTGTAGGAATACACGGGCACCGCCGTATTTTCCTTTTTGTTCGTGAGGCAAGGTAGTACCGTTGAGGGGGATACGCACTAAGTTTTTCTTAGCGTCTTCAACAGCTTTAGCTATAGCTTCGGAAACCTCTTTAGATTTACCTAACCCGTGACCTACGACTCCGTTTTCGTCGCCAACTACAACGATAGCGGAGAAACCGAAAGCGCGACCACCTTTAGTTACTTTAGTAACACGTTGTACACCTACCAAACGGTCTTTCAATTCCAAACCACTTGGTTTTACATATTCTACATTTTTATATTTCTGATACATAGTTATTAGAATTTAAGTCCGCCTTCTCGAGCACCGTCGGCTAATGATTTTACACGTCCGTGGTAAAGGTAACCTCCGCGGTCGAAGGATACTTTTTCGATACCTTGTTTTAAAGCTTTTTCAGCAATAGCTTTACCGACCAATGCTGCTTTTTCAGTTTTAGTACCTTTGGCGGCACTAATTTCTTTATCGCGTGAAGATGCAGCCAACAGGGTAGTACCTTTAGTATCGTCTATGATTTGGACATAGATTTCGTTATTACTTCTGAAAACAGCCAAACGAGGTTGTTCAGCAGTACCTTTTACTACTTTTCTGATTCTGCTTTTAATACGTTGTCTTCTTTCTATTCTTGATAATGCCATTGTTCTAACTATTAAGCTGATTTACCTGCTTTTCTTCTCAACACTTCGCCTACGAATTTAACACCTTTACCTTTGTAAGGTTCAGGTTTACGGAAGCTACGGATTTTAGCCGCTACTTGACCGAGTAGTTGTTTGTCGTGAGAAGTTAATTTAATGATGGGGTTTTTACCTTTCTCGTTGATTGTTTCGAGTTTAATTTCTTTAGGCAATTCGAGAATGATATTGTGGGAGAAACCGAGGGCTAAGTCGAGTTTTTGACCTTGGTTAGCTGCACGGTATCCAACCCCTACTAACTCTAATTCTTTAGTGAAACCTTCAGAGACACCTACGACCATATTGTGTACTAATGCACGGTATAATCCGTGTTTAGCGTTTTGGTCTTTGGTAGTATCTGTAGTTTCAAACACTAAATGTCCATCTTCTTGCTTTACAGCAATGTCTTTAACCTCTTGGGTTAATTCGCCTAATTTCCCCTTTACGGTTACGGTATTATCTTTGATAGTAACTGTAACGCCTGCGGGAATATTGATGGGTGCTTTACCTATTCTTGACATTGTTTATTGTCTTTTTATTGATTAGTAAACGTAACAAATTACCTCACCACCGATATTGAGTTCTCTCGCTTTTTTACCAGTCATCACGCCTTGTGATGTAGAGATGATAGCGATACCCAAACCGTTTAATACGCGAGGTAGGTTATCAGCGCCCGCGTACTTTCTCAGACCTGGGCGGCTGGCTCTTTCAATATGCCTAATAACGGGTTCTTTGGTTACTTTGTCGTATTTCAGAGCTATTTTGATGGTACCTTGAACGGTAGAGTCATCGAATTTATAGCTAAGGATGAACCCTTGGTCGAAAAGGATTTTAGTAATTTCCTTTTTGAGTTTAGATGCTGGGATTTCAACGACTCTGTGACCAGCGCTATTAGCATTTCTAATTCTTGTTAAATAATCTGCGATAGGATCTGTATACATAAATTTTGTCCTTTTAAATTATTACCAACTTGCTTTTTTTACACCAGGAATTAATCCTTTGTTTGCCATTTCGCGGAATAACACACGTGAAATTCCAAAGGTGCGCATATACCCTTTAGGGCGTCCGGTGAGTTTGCAACGGTTGTGCAAACGGACAGGGGAAGCATTTTTAGGGATGAGCTGAAGTGCTTCATAATCACCAGCTTCTTTTAGAGCTTTGCGTTTAGCAGCGTATTTAGCTACTAACTTTTGACGTTTCACCTCGCGGGCTTTCATTGATTCTTTAGCCATATACTTAGTTCTTTTTAAAAGGTAATCCTAATTCGCTTAATAATGATTTAGCTTCTTTATCAGTGTGAGCTGAAGTAACGAAGGTAATATCCATACCTGCAATCTTATTGATTTTATCGATGTCGATTTCAGGGAAGATGATTTGTTCGGTAACGCCTAAGTTATAGTTACCTCTACCGTCGAATCCATTTGCTTTGACGCCTTGGAAGTCTCTTACACGGGGAAGAGCTGTAGTGATAAGGCGGTCTAAGAACTCGTACATTCTTTCGCCTCTGAGGGTAACTTTGGCACCTATAGCCATACCTTTACGGAGTTTGAAAGAAGCGACGTCCTTTTTAGAATAAGTGGGAACAGCTTTCTGACCAGTAATTTTGGTAAGTTCGTCTACGGCGTAGTCGATTTGTTTTTTATCGGCTACGGCAGCACCAACACCACGGCTCACAACTATTTTTTCAAGTTTAGGAACCTGCATTACGTTTTTATAGCCAAATTCTTGTTTAAGAGCCGCAATGATGCGCTCATTGTATTCTTGTTTTAATCTAGGTACGTAAGCCATATTATATTACTACATTAGATTTTTTAGAGATTCGCACTTTTTTACCGTCTTTCACTTCGAAACCTACACGAGTAGCTTTTTTTGTTTTAGGGTCGATGAGGGAGAGGTTAGAAATGTGAATAGATGCTTCTTTTTCTACGATTCCACCTTGAGGGTTTTGTGCGTTAGGTTTGGTGTGTTTTTTCACCAAGTTAAGCCCCTCAACAATCGCTCTGTTCTTCTCGCGGTCTACACGTAATACTTTGCCTTCTTTACCTTTTTCTTCTCCGGCAATTACTTTTACGGTATCTCCAGTTTTAATTTTTAGTTTCATCATTTACTTTAGTTAAAAATTAAAGCACTTCTGGTGCTAATGAAACGATCTTCATAAATTGTTTATCACGAAGTTCGCGTGCTACGGGACCGAATACACGGGTACCTCTCATTTCACCAGCTGCGTTCAAGAGAACGCAAGCGTTTTCATCAAATCGGATATAAGAACCATCGGCACGGCGTACTTCTTTTTTAGTTCTTACAACCACCGCGGTAGAAACTTGTCCTTTTTTTACGTTTCCGTTAGGGGTAGCTTCTTTGACGGTAACTACAATCTTATCGCCAACAGAGGCGTATCGGCGCTTAGTACCACCGAGTACACGGATAGTTAGCACTTCTTTAGCGCCAGTATTATCGGCTACTTTTAGTCTTGATTCTTGTTGTACCATAATTACTTAGCTCTTTCAATGATTTCTACTAATCTCCAACATTTGGTTTTGCTCAATGGGCGTGTTTCCATTATGCGTACAGTATCACCAATGTTGCAATCGTTTTTTTCGTCGTGCGCAACGTATTTTTTTGTGCGCAACACGAACTTACCGTACATAGGGTGTTTTACACGTTTCACTTCTGAAACGACGATAGATTTATCCATTTTGTTGCTTGTAACAACCCCTATTCTTTCTTTTCTTAAATTTCTTTTTTCCATAAGGCAGGTTCGAATTATTGTAATTCACGTTTAGTTAGCTCACAAGCCAATCTCGCGATAGTTCTTCTTACGTTACGTAATTGAATTGGTTTTTCCAATGACGAAATTGCGTGTGCCATTTTCAAATCTGCATACGATTTCTTAAACTCACCAAGCTTTTCTTGTAGCTCAGTTATTGTCAATTTGTTAATTTCAGACTGTTTCATTGTTCTTTAATTAATTTTGATAATCTCTTGCTACAACGAATTTTGTTTTCACGGGTAGCTTTTGAGCGGCGAGGCGTAGCGCTTCTTTGGCTACGTCGAGCGGCACTCCGCCAACCTCGAACATTATTCTACCTGGTTTTACTACGGCTGCCCAGTATTCAACGGCACCTTTACCTTTACCCATACGTACTTCGAGTGGTTTTTTGGTAATAGGTTTATCTGGGAAGATTTTGATCCAAAGTTGACCTTCGCGTTTCATATAACGGGTAGCAGCGACACGAGCTGACTCGATTTGACGAGAAGTGATGAATGCTGAATCTAACGATTTAATTCCGAAAGTACCATTAGAAAGGAGCGCACCGCGGTGAGCTACGCCTTTCATTCTGCCTTTTTGTTGTTTACGATATTTCGTTCTTTTTGGCTGTAACATCTTTCTTGTTCTTTAAAAAATTACTTTTTGCGACGCGCTTTTTTGGGTGCACCAGCAGGCTTGTCAGTTGATTTACCGGAGAAGTTTCCACCGGTAGCTTTTTTAGTCATACCTACGAGTGGGGAGAGTTCTCTTTTACCATAGATTTCGCCTTTCATAATCCACACTTTGATGCCCATACGGCCATAAGTAGTGTGAGCTTCGTCAATAGCGTAATCGATATCAGCTCTAAAGGTTGAAAGAGGGATACGACCTTCTTTAAAGCTTTCGGAACGTGCCATTTCGGCTCCATTCAAACGGCCAGAAATCATTACCTTGATGCCTTCGGCGTTCATACGCATAGCTGAAGCGATAGCCATTTTGATAGCGCGTTTGTAAGAGACACGACCTTCGATTTGGCGGGCGATGCTTGCTGCAACGAGAGCGGCGTCGAGCTCAGGGCGTTTGATTTCAAAAATGTTGATTTGGATGTCTTTACCGGTGATTTTCTTAAGTTCTTCTTTCAGCTTGTCTACCTCCTGACCTCCTTTACCGATGATGATACCGGGGCGGGCGGTGGTGATAGTAACGGTTACAAGTTTAAAAGTACGTTCGATAATCACGTGAGCAACACTAGCTTTAGATAAACGAGCGAGAACATATTTTCTGATTTTGTCGTCTTCAGCGAGTTTATCTCCGTAATCATTGCCTCCATACCAGTTAGACTCCCATCCTCTGATAATTCCTAGGCGATTTCCGATTGGATTTGTTTTTTGTCCCATAGTTTATCTTAGCTTTCTGTGTTAAAATTTTTAGCTCCAAGCACTAAAGTTACGTGGTTAGAGCGTTTTCTAATTCTGTGTGCTCTTCCTTGTGGGGCTGGGCGTAAGCGTTTAAGGATAGCGCCACCATCCACGCGGATTTCTTTGATGAATACTCCTGCTTCTTCCAAGTTAGCGTTCTCGTTTTTAGCTTGCCAGTTAGCGATAGCTGAAAGCAACAATTTTTCTAAACGAGCTGCTGCTTCTTTTTGGTTGAATTTCAAAATAGCCAAGGCTTTATCTACTTGCTGACCGCGAACTAAATCTGCTACTAAGCGCATTTTTCGTGGGGAAGTAGGGCAGTTATTTAACTTTGCGAAAGCCAAGCTTTTTTTAGCTTCTTTAATTTCGTCTGCTCTTAATTTTTTTCTAACTCCCATAGCCTTAATTATTTTTTACCTTTATTTTTTGCACCTGCGTGTCCGCGGAAGGAACGAGTAGGTGAAAATTCTCCTAATTTATGTCCCACCATATTTTCAGTAATATATACAGGGACGAACTGACGACCGTTGTGTACAGCGATAGTTTGGCCAACGAAATCAGGTGTAATCATAGAAGCTCGTGACCAAGTTTTGATAACGTTTTTCTTACCTGATTGTATATTTTGTTGGATTTTCTTTTCCAAGCTATAGTGAACGTAAGGTCCTTTTTTTAATGAACGTGCCATTTGTTAGTCTCTTATTTTTTTCTGCGTTCTACAATATACTTATTACTTGCTTTGGTTTTAGAACGGGTTCTATAACCTTTAGCTGGTATTCCTTTACGTGAGCGTGGGTGACCACCGGTAGCACGACCTTCACCACCACCCATTGGGTGATCGACAGGGTTCATTACTACGGCACGTGTACGAGGACGGCGTCCTAACCAGCGAGAGCGACCAGCTTTACCAGAAAGTACCAATTGGTGGTCGGAGTTTGATACAGCTCCTATGGTTGCGAGGCAAGTGAGGAGGATCATACGGGTTTCACCAGAAGGTAATTTTACGGTAGCATACTTACCATCTTTAGCCATTAGTTGGGCGAAAGTACCTGCGGAACGAGCGATGTTAGCTCCTTGTCCAGGGCGCAATTCAATGCAAGAAATTACGGTACCGAGTGGGATTTGAGAGAGCGGCATTGCATTACCGATTTCAGGGGCGATATTTTCTTGACCTGCAACGATTACTTGATCAACTTTCAAACCTGCTGGAGCGATGATGTAACGTTTTTCGCCGTCGGTGTATTGAACAAGAGCAATGAATGCTGTTCTGTTAGGGTCGTACTCGATAGAAACTACTTTGGCGTCGATGCCGAATTTGTTTCGTTTGAAGTCGATGATACGGTACTTTTTCTTATGACCACCACCAATGTAACGCATGGTCATTTTTCCTTGATTGTTTCTACCACCAGTCTTTTTCAACGGAACGAGTAAGCTCTTTTCCGGCTTATCAGTAGTAATGGTGTCGAATTCGTTTACTACTCTAAAACGCTGACCGGGGGTAATTGGTTTTAATTTTCTAACTGACATTTTTGTCTATTTGTTAAATACTTATATATTACTATAAAAATCTATAGTTCCATCTTCTACTTGCACAACTGCTTTTTTCACTGCGTTTGTTTTAGCGATTTGCAAGCCTGTTTTTGTATAACGAGTAGAACGTTTAGGGCCGTAGTTAAGGGTACGTACGGATTTTACTTTAACGCCATAAGTAGCTTCAACTTCATTTTTGATTTGAATCTTGTTAGCGTCGTTAGCTACTACGAAAGTATAGCAGTTTTTTAACTCGCTATTTTCGGTTGCTTTTTCTGTATTTACAGGTTTAATTAATACGCTCATTTTCTTCTTATTTTGTTAAAATTGACTCTAAAACTGTTACTGAGCTCTCAGTAAGTACTACCTTTGCAGCATTGACTACTTGGTAAGTGTTTAATTCTGAAGCTGTTACCACGCTTGAAGTAGGTACGTTACGAGAGGACAAATATACGTTATTATTTGTATTTGGCAACACAAAAAGTGATTTTTTATTTTCTAAGCCGAGGGATTTCACAACAGCTGTAAAATCTTTAGTTTTAGGGGCGTTGAAATTTAAATCTTCAACTACGACGAGGGCTTGGTTTTGCACTTTAGCGCTGAGGGCAGATCGGCGAGCCAATCGTTTTACGTTTTTAGTAAGTTTTTGTGTATAATCTTTAGGACGAGGACCGAATATGCGACCGCCACCCACAAATACAGGAGATTTTACGCTACCTGCACGAGCTGTACCAGTACCTTTTTGTTTTTTGATTTTGCGAGTACTACCAGCTACTTCGTTTCTTTCTTTAGCCTTGTGAGTACCTTGACGTTTGTTAGCTAAATAGCGTTTTACATCTAAGTATACTACGTGATTGTTAGGCTCGATACCGAATACAGCATCAGAAAGGGTTACCTTTCTACCTGTTTCTTTTCCTTGTATGTTTAATACTGCTACTTCCATTATTTGTGAATAGTTACGTAAGCATTTTTGTGACCTGGGATACAACCTTTTACTAGTAAAAGATTTTTCTCAGCAACCACTTTTAATACTTTCAAGTTTTGTACTGTTACCTTTTCAGCTCCCATACGTCCAGCCATACGCATACCTTTGAATACGCGAGAGGGGTAAGACGAAGCACCTACTGAACCTGGTGCTCTGAGGCGGTTGTGCTGACCGTGAGTAGTTTGACCTACTCCGCCAAAACCGTGGCGACGTACCACCCCTTGGAAGCCTTTACCTTTGGAAGTTCCTGTGATATCGACGAACTCGCCTTCGGTGAAGAAATCGACGGTGATAGTATCACCTAATTTGTAATTGTTTTCAAAACCTTGGAATTCAACAACTTTTTTCTTTACAGAAGTACCTGCTTTTTTGAAGTGACCAAGCTCAGCTTTGGTAGCACGTTTTTCTGCTTTGTCATCGAAACCAAGTTGAAGAGCCTCATAGCCATCAACCTCTTTGGTTCTGACTTGGGTAACTACGCAAGGACCTGCTTCGATGATGGTACAAGGTACATTTTTACCGTTCTCATCAAAAATGCTGGTCATTCCTACTTTTTTTCCGATTAACCCAGACATAAAATTAAATATTAAATTAGTTATTAGTTTTTTATTTAGGAGTCAGGGGACAGGTGTGAGGTATCAGGGAATGATACCTATAAATGTTTCAGGGTCAAAAAATGCCCGAGGCTTTTTAACCCTGAATCATTTTTATCCGTTTTTCCCTAACCCGCAGTTTCGGGACATTTTAGTAAAGTTATTAAACTTTGATATCTACGTCAACACCGCTTGGTAATTCCAATTTCATCAAAGCGTCGATAGTTTTAGATGAAGAGCTGTAGATGTCGAGGAGACGTTTGTGAGAGCTCAATTGGAATTGCTCACGAGCTTTTTTGTTTACGTGAGGAGAGCGCAATACAGTAAATATTTTTTTGTGGGTAGGTAGTGGAATAGGTCCTACTACTACAGCACCAGCTGCTTTTACTGTTTTTACGATTTTCTCAGCAGATTTATCTACCAAGTTGTGGTCGTAAGATTTTAACTTTATTCTTATTTTTTGTTGATTACTCATTTGCTTAATAATTTAGTTGCCTCTGGCGTTTTTAATTACTTCGTCTGCAATGTTAGAAGGAGTTTCGGCATAGTGAGAGAACTCCATTGTAGAAGTAGCACGACCTGATGAGAGAGTTCGAAGTGCTGTTACATAGCCGAACATTTCTGATAATGGAACAAAAGCTTTGATTACTTTAGCGCCATTACGGTCGTCCATATTATTTACTTGACCACGACGGCGGTTCAAGTCGCCTACGATATCTCCCATATTTTCTTCTGGAGTAATAACTTCCAATTTCATAATAGGTTCCATCAATACGGCTTTTGCAGCGCGAGCAGCTTCTTTGTAACCCAATTTGGCTGCCAACTCGAATGACAATGAATCGGAATCGACAGGGTGGAAAGAGCCATCGATAAGAACGATTTTCATTGCGTCCATTTCGAAGCCTGCCAAAGGTCCGTTTTTCATAGCTTCTTTGAAACCTTTTTCAACTGATGGGATATACTCTTTAGGGATGTTACCACCTTTGATTTCGTTGACAAACTCAAGACCTACTTTACCTTCTTCGGCTGGTTCCATACGGAATACGATGTCGGCGAATTTACCACGACCTCCAGTTTGTTTTTTGTAGACTTCGCGGTGATCAGCTTTACCAGTAATGGCTTCTTTGTACTCTACTTGAGGTTGTCCTTGGTTTACTTCTACTTTGAATTCGCGTTTGAGGCGGTCTACGATGATATCCAAGTGCAACTCACCCATACCAGAGATGATAGTTTGTCCAGAGGCTTGGTCAGTTTTTACTTGGAAGGTAGGGTCTTCTTCAGCGAGTTTAGCTAAAGCCATACCTAATTTATCAACGTCGGCTTTTGTTTTAGGTTCTACAGCAATACCGATTACTGGATCAGGGAATACCATACTTTCGAGTACGATAGGATATTTTTCGTCGCAAAGGGTATCACCAGTTTTGATATCTTTAAAACCTACTGCAGCCCCTATATCACCAGCTTCGATGTATTCGATAGGATTTTGTTTATTAGCGTGCATCTGGTAGATACGAGAGATACGCTCTTTGTTGTTTGAACGAGTGTTCAATACGTAAGAACCTGCATCGAGGTGACCAGAGTAAGCACGGAAGAATGCTAAACGTCCTACATAAGGGTCGGTTGCGATTTTGAATGCCAAGGCTGAGAAAGGAGCATCAACGGCTGGTTTGCGTAGGGCAGGTTCGCCAGTTTCAGGATTAGTACCCTCGATAGCTTCTTTGTCAAGAGGTGAAGGCAAGTAACGGCAAACAGCATCAAGCATAAACTGTACTCCTTTGTTTTTGAATGATGAGCCGCATACCATAGGAATGATAGCCATATCCATTACTGCAGCGCGCAATGCTTTGTGGATTTCGTCTTCAGTAATAGAATTTTCATCTTCCATAAATTTTTCGAGAAGACCTTCGTCGTAACCAGCTACTTCTTCAATCAATTGAGCACGGTATTTAGCTACGTCTTCTTTCATATCGGCAGGAATTTCTACTATATCAAAGGTAGAACCTGAGTTTTCTTCGTGCCATACAATAGCGCGGTTTTTAATCAAATCTACAACGCCTTTGAAATCTGCTTCGTCACCGATAGGCAATACGATAGGCACAGCGTTAGATTTGAGCATATCTTTTACTTGGTTGCAAACATTGAGGAAGTTAGCACCTTGACGGTCCATTTTATTTACGAATCCGATACGAGGTACTTTGTAGTTATCAGCCAAGCGCCAGTTAGTTTCAGATTGAGGTTCTACACCGTCTACGGCAGAGAAGAGGAATACTAATCCATCAAGTACGCGCAAAGAACGGTTTACCTCAACGGTAAAATCGACGTGACCGGGAGTATCGATAATATTGAAGTGATACTCTTTAGCGTCGGCTGTAGGTTTACCATTTTCGGTAGGGAAGTTCCATTTACAAGTGGTTGCAGCAGATTGGATAGTGATACCGCGTTCAGCTTCTTGTTCCATCCAATCCATAGTAGATGCACCATCGTGAACTTCACCGATTTTGTGAGTTTTACCGGTATAGAAAAGTATACGTTCGGTAGTGGTGGTTTTACCAGCATCGATGTGAGCGGCAATACCTATGTTTCTTGTATATTTTAAGTCTCTACTCATCGTGTTAATTAAAATCTAAAGTGTGAGAATGCTTTGTTAGCTTCAGCCATACGGTGCGTATCCATTTTTTTCTTCACGGCAGCACCTTCTTCTTTAGAGGCCGCGATAATTTCGGCAGCCAATTTCTGAGCCATAGATTTCTCGTTGCGTTTACGAGCGTACCCGATGAGCCATTTCATAGCCATAGAGACTTTACGGTCTGGGCGAATTTGCATAGGGATTTGGAAGGTAGCACCCCCTACACGGCGAGAGCGTACTTCGACGTGAGGCATTACGTTGCTAAGAGCGTCTTTCCAAACTTCTAATGCCGACTTTTCGTCGTTATTTTTCTTTTGTTCTACGATATCGATAGCGTCGTAGAATACTTTAAAAGCCACTGATTTTTTACCGTCCCACATAAGGTTATTCACGAAGCGGGTAACCAATTGGTCGTTAAACTTAGGATCCGGTAAAAGTGGGCGTTTTTTAGCCTGTCTTTTTCTCATTTCTTTTCAGTTAAAAGATTTTGTGTGTTAAATTACTTTTTCTTACCTTTAGCTGGTGCGGCAGCGGCTTGTCCTGGTTTAGGGCGTTTAGCACCGTATTTAGAGCGACGTTGCGTTCTACCGGCAACACCGGCAGTATCAAGTGCGCCACGCACGATGTGATATCTAACACCTGGTAAATCTTTTACCCTTCCGCCTCGTACCAATACTATCGAGTGCTCTTGGAGGTTGTGACCTTCACCTGGTATGTAAGCGTTCACCTCATTGCCATTAGTTAAACGAACACGAGCTACTTTACGCATAGCAGAGTTCGGTTTTTTAGGCGTAGTGGTGTACACACGTGTACATACACCGCGGCGTTGTGGGCACGAATCCAAAGCAACCGATTTACTCTTCTTGGTAATTCTGGTTCTTCCTTTTCGTACTAATTGTGAAATTGTTGGCATAATTTACAATACTATATATTTATTTATTTGTTTACTTGAGTTTTAGGCTTTAATTATTCAAAGCGGGTGCAAAAGTACAATTATTTTTTAAAACCACAAAACTATCTGAAAGATAAGAGGTAAGAGGGATTAGGGATTAGGGGTTAGGGGTTAGATGCAGTAATCACCTATTAAAAACTGATTATCAACATATTATACATTTACTTTTTATAGAAGTGATTATATTATAAGGAGTTATATACTTTTAATTTTGTTACAAATATCACAAAAAAGTTGTTTTTTTTAGATAAGAGATAAGAGATAAGAAAATGTAAGGTGTTTAAAATGTTTTATTTGTGAAGGCGTTTATAAAAGGGCGTTTATAAAAGGGCGTTTACAAAAGGGCGTTTACAAAAGGGCGTTTACAAAAGGGCGTTTACAAAAGGGCGTTTACAAAAGGGCGTTTACAAAAGGGCGTTTACAAAAGGGCGTTTACAAAAGGGCGTTTACAAAAGGGCGTTTGCAAAAGGACGTTTACAAAAGGACGTTTGCAAAAGGGCGTTTGCAAAACGCCCCTACATAACATACTACAAAAGTGATTGATTATCACAACTCCACGAATTTTCACGAATTTTCACCTGACGGTAAATTACGAATCTATTTGTATTTGTTATTAGAAAGTATTACCTTTGCCTTTGATAAACATTTTTTACAATGAGGAGTCTTTATTTCATTACTATTATAGTAATTATAATGCTGGGGGTGGTACACTCGGCACTGAGTTTTAAGAAGTATGAGCATTTTTCAGCTGAAGGTTTTTGGTTTTTCAGTGCTGGATTAGCTCTTATCTTTGCTGGGATTGCTAACTTGATGCATTACCAACTGCAACTGCCTCTTAGTTTTCGTTATTGTATTATTATAAATGTACTTTTAGTGGGATTCACTGTGCTATTAGCTGTAAAAGTTCATTTACCTACTACATTATTGGTAGCGTTTTTTTCGGTATTGATGACCTTTCTGATATTAATAAACAAGTAAATATGGGAAATATATGTTTTTACTCAACATTACCTTTTACTATTGAGGAAGAAAAAATAACGCAGTGGTTTGACGAGTTGAGAAATTTTAATAAAAAATACACCCGAAAAGGTATAATCTAATTAGCTAATTTGCTAATTAGTCAATTTACTAATTATGAATATCGCTTCTTTTGTAAAGGAAAGGCGTAAGGAGTTACGCCTTACACAGCCTGAATTGGCAATGCGAGCGGGCGTTGGACTGCGTTTTGTACGCGAATTGGAACAAGGTAAAAAAAACTTGCGTTTGGATAAAGTAAATCAAGTATTGGCTCTCTTCGGTGCCGAAGTAGGAGTCGTAAGTATTATTGAGGAATGAAACAAGTAGTAAGCGTTACCTACTTGGCAACAGTGGGTTGAGAGTAGTTTTCTTTCTGCTGCAATGAAAGAACAATACACCCATTTGATAATTTCCAAATTTACTAATTTACTAATCGATTAAAAAAACTAATAACTATATATAATTTTGACGAACTCGACGCCCCTACTGATCACCTTATAGACGAGGAAATACAAGCGTATGACCTGCCTTATTATATAGAACTAATATTTGAAGGTTCTACTCTTATAGATTTGCCCAAATACGCAAGACAGTACAAGGCAAACTTTGTGATACATTGAAAAAGGAATCGTTTAAATGATAATTAAAAAACAATCAAAATGATTAGAAAAATAATTTATCTTTTCTTCCTTATAGGAGTACTTATCTCTTGTGATTTTATTAATAATCAAAGTAATAACAATCAAAACAAACAAGAGGAAGAATTAGATTGTGAAGAAATTATTTCAAAAATTGTACAATCAAGTTCTTTAGATTGGAAACATTACCCTGAAGCTTTCACAAGAATAGATCGCATTTCGGGAGATAGTATATTTATCAAAGTCTTTTTTGATATGGATATTACTGATAAAGATGAATCTAATACCAAACAAATTGTTGAAAATGCCGTTGCTTGGTTATTGCTTTGTGTGAAGGAAAAAAAACTGTACAATATAACTTACGATATAGAAAATCCTATTATTCTAACTTTCGACAAAAATTTACTTACTGCAGATAACATTGAAAAAATATGTAAGGAGAGTAATGAAAACAAAATTATATCGGAATCTGAAAGTAGTAACCATACCAAGATAAAGAAGAATTTAGTGGATAAAAGATATGAGGGGAAATGGAAATGCTTTAAATACATTAAAGATGATGGAAATAACAATGAAAATGAAATATTTAGTGAGAACTACGCTAAGCAATTTTCTCATTTTGCTCAATTTGAAATAAAAAAAGATTCTTTGATCGTTCCTAAGGGTTGTTCTAAATACGTTTTTCAGTATAAATACCCCACAAAATTAAAAAAGGATAATGAGGAGGATAGTTACATAATATTTTTAAAACCTAAACAGGATAGTATTAGTTTTATCAAAGGGATTGAAGATGATTTGCAGTGTGATAATACCTTTAATACATTGTATTTGAACGATACAACTATTATCTTCCGTGACAGAGGTTATTTCTTCTATTTTAAAAAGAAATACAAAGATGATTCTGCAAGTAAAAACTTTCATATAGAAGGAATTCCAGGTGATGACAGAAATTATTGGAAAGTAGAAAAAGAATATAATTTTAGCGACCTCCAAGAGGCATACAATTGCTTTTTAACCGATTTTCCTTATGCTTCAGAAAACTTATTGAATAAAATACCTCTAAAAAGTTTCTATGATAATAAACACTATATAAATTACACAATACAGAAAAACAGTGTTATCATAGAAAAAGAAGTGCCCTTAGGAATTGTTTCAATCAGCTTAAAAAAGAAGAATAATGTATGGCTTTTGTCCTATGAAATAAAGTATCCACAAGAGTAATTTCTCATTTTTTATAGTAAGAGCATCTTCACTTTTTCAATCAGATTTTGATAAATTTATTCAATAACATTATGACCTCCGACGAATTTGCAAAGAACTTTTATCTCGAAAAACTAAATATTCTAAAATCCTGCTTTGAAGAGCAGCCCGAATACCCCAGCACTGTAAATGCTAAAATAAAAGAAATGGCACTCAGTAGCACTCATCAAGAGCAGCTTAAAGATGTAATAGATACCCTCTTAACAGATGTGTTTTACAGCATTTTATTAGGATTAGATGGCGAAAATTCCATAGGCAACACCCAGCAGACTTACAAAATATACGATAAAGATGGCAATCTTATTTCCGATTGTGGGGAATTGGAAGTCAGTGCTTATGAATACTTTCACGAGGGCAAATATGAAGAACAACAATGACACATAACTTATTTCAAAACATCTACAAACACCCTCTGATAGGAGCGCAAGAACTACAACAAATACAAAAAGCCCATCAGCCTATTGCTTTTCGCAAAGGTGATTTTATCTTGCGTAAGGACGAAATAGCTCGTGGTTATCTCATCTTGCAGAGAGGAGTTGCTCGCGCCTTTGTGTATGACTATGAAGGGAATGATATCTCTACCGACTTCTTTTGTGAAGGTGAAATTATCGTGCAAGAACTTTCTCTTTTTAAGCATTTGCCTTCTGCCGAAAATATCCAAGCCCTTACCGATTGTGAGGGCTGGCATATCGATTATGACCATTTTCAAGAACTTTATCACAGTTTGAAAGGATATTCGGAATGGGGGCGACTCTTTATGACAGAGAAATTGTTTGAGGCAAAGAAACGATCGCTTGAAATGATTATACTCCCTGCCAAAGAGCGCTATATGCAGTTTATTAAGGAAAAACCGAGTGCTATAAAGTACGCCCCCTTAAAACATATAGCTACTTATTTAGGCATTACAGATACTTCGCTGAGTCGTATCAGGAAAGAAATGTGAAAATCTTGTCTTATGGCAAGATTTTTTTTGTTTGAAGGCAGTACTTTTGCCCCCGAATTTTAAAAAGTATTTAAAAATGACAAAAACAAAACACTTTGATTTTCTTTTATCCATTCGCAAAAACCTATTGACTTACTTGGATAATCTTACTCCTGAACAATTAGGTTATATTCCAACAGGTTTTTCTAATAATATCTTTTGGAATATAGCACATTGTATTGCTGTACAGCAATTCTTATGTTATCAACTCAGTGGAAATAAACTGCTAATAAGCAATGATTTTTTAGAGAAATACAATCGTGGCACCTTTCCTCAAAAGATTGCACCTTCAAAGGGAGAAATCTACCAAGTAAAGGAATTGTTACTTAGTACAGTAAATCAATTACAAGAAGATTATCAAGGAAGGTTATTCAATGAGTTTCCAACGGTTAAGGTAGGTTTATTTTCTATTGATACTATAGAAGATGCTATGTATGTAAACAATATGCACGAATCGAGACATTTGGGAACTGTAGTCGCTTTAAACTATTTTAGCTCAAAAATTTAATATATGGCTTATAGTATAACACTTGCCAATAGAGTTCGCGAATATTTAGCTGAAATTCCTCATATCACGGTGGAGGAAAAGGCGATGTTTGGCGGTTTGGCTTTCTTGGTGAATAACAAGATGTGCATCAATATAGGAGATGATTGCCTAATGTGTAGGTTTGACCCTAAGCAGACAGAAGAAATTGCCGAAAGGCAGGGCTTCTCGCCAGTGGTAATGAGAGGGAAAGAGCTCTCTGGCTATTGCTATGTAGAGCCCTCAGGGTATAGCCAAAAAGAGGACTTTCAGTTTTGGTTGCAACTCTGTTTAGAGTTCAACAGCAAAGCAAAGAGTTCTAAGAAAAAGAATAAAACAACTAAAAAGTCCCTGTGAGGTACTTACCTCATAGGGATTTTTGTTAATCATCAATTGCCCCACTAATCATCATAAATTCTATTTTAACGTGAGTTCGACGTAAGTAATTACTTAACAATCAGTAAAATATTTTTAATCTCCCACGAATTTCACAAATTTTCACGAATTTGGGAATGTATAAAAGTCTTTATTTTTTATTATCTCACGAATTTTCACCTGACGGTGAATTATTTTGTGAATATATTATGATATAAAGCTGTAAATCAATATTCTGTTATATCGAACTGACGTTATTTTAGAAAATTGTTTATAAAAAACATTGTTAAAAATATTTGTTGTATCTTTGTCTCTCGAAATATAGTTTAAGGTTCTTAAAAGCCTGACCTATAAAACTCACAAAGTAAGAATAAATAACAAAATAAGTAAGAATTATTATGAAAGCATTGTACACAGCAGTGGCGACCGCTACCGGTGGTCAAAAAAGGAAAGTAACTTCCGATAATGGCGTGTTAAGCCTTGAACTACGCTCTCCTAAAGCCTTAGGTGGGGCTAATGACGATTATACCAATCCTGAGCAACTCTTTGCAGCTGGCTATGCGGCTTGTTTTGACACTGCTCTGAATTTGGTTATTAGGCAAGCTAAAGTAACCACTGGCGAGACCTCTGTAACAGCACACGTATCTATAGGAAAGCTCGATAATGGCGGCTTTATTTTTTCAGTAACCTTACAAGTGAATATACCCGATGTATCACTTGAACTAGCCAAAGAACTTGCCGCAAAAGCACATCAAGTTTGTCCGTATTCTAACTCTACTCGTGGGAATATAGAGGTAATTACAGAAGTGACAAATAACTAATAAATCTCCGTGTGGTATGACTACACGGGGATTTTTTCATTAGCTAACTTGCTAATTATCTAACTATTCTTACTTTTGTCGCTTGAAAAAGAAAACCTTAAGCACAATGAGAAAATTACTTTATGTGTTATTAACACTATTATCTTCGGCTTCTGCCTACTCACAGATGCTTTTTTCGGAAAAATCTCACGATGACGATAGATAGTACCAAAACCCTACAAGGGAGCTTGATGCCTATCTTGGACTTCAAAACCGAAAAAGAGGACGTTTTTACTCTTAAAAATACAGCAAACCTCAACTTGCTCATCAATCGCAATAGGGTCATCAATGTAATTAACAAGTTTGAACTTTCTACTTATGGTAGTCAAGTAATCTTAAGTGGTGGGTATGTACATTTAGAATACCGCTACTTGTTAGACCACGCTTTTGAGGTGTATCCTTATGCCGAATCACAATGGGCAGAGAGCAGGGGAATGAACCACAAGATTTCTACGGGGTTACAGTCGCGCTATCGATTAATAAACACTAATTCCTCACTGATGTTTGCTGCTGTAGGCTTATTCTTTGAATACGAAAAATGGCAACACCCTGCCCCTGATACCAATACCCCTGACCACACTTATAGTCGTAGTATCAAAACTCATTTATCGCTCAGCTACAAACTTCAATTAGCTGAGAAATGGACGTTTATCACCACTGCTATACATCAGGGGAAACCCGATAGCACTTACTTCAAAGAAGCGCGTTTTGGCGGGGCACTCGACCTCACTTACAACATTACCCCTACCATAGGCATTATGGGTACTTACCGAATTATCTATGACACTGCCCCTATTGTACCTATAAAAAAAGAGTATCATTCGCTTGAAGTAGGGCTTAATGTTTCATTTTAATTATCAATTTGTCGATTTGTCAATTAGCAAATTAGTAAATTGTCTCATCAATAAATCAATTTTATGTTTACAATTCCTTATATTGAATCCGAGGAGTTTTTCTACTTGGATGTGTTCCTAAAACTCTTTTAGGATTGTTGGCTATTGCCCTAATTATCAACAAATCGGGCAAGGGTAATTTGGCGCCTACTTCGGCTATGGATCAGGTGCAAAACTACGTACTTGGGGGTATTATCGGGGGGCGTGATTTACAGTCCGTCGGTTACGCTCTTTCAGTTTGCTATTGTATTGATTATTTGGGCATTACTCATCATTGGCTTGCGAAAACTCAAAACCAAGAACCACGCTTTTAAGAGTTTTATAGATGGTAACCCCGTGATTGTTATCAATCGTGGCAAGATAGACATCGCGGCTTGCAAAAAAGCTAAAATCACAGCACACGAACTCGCTTTCAAGCTCCGCAAAGAAGGGGTTTACTACATCAGGGATGTAAAAAGAGCCGTACTTGAACAGAATGGTGAGCTCATTATTGTATTATCGGGTGAAGAAAATCCTAAATACCCTATCATCACCGATGGTATTATCCAAAAAAGCGTATTGGAAGATGTAGATAAAACTGAAGAATGGTTGTTTGCGAAGCTACAAGAATTAGGCTATGATAGTCCGTCGGAAGTATTTTTAGCAGAATACGAAAGTGCGCAAATAAAGGTGATACTGTATGATAATTAGCAAATTACCCCCAAAGAATTCCATCATCATAGTACACTACCTTGTCTCCTATAACACGAGCTGGGGCAGTGTATTTATGAAGTTCTTCTTTGTCTATTGCCATAATATGGTCTACTTGCCATCCTTTGGCTTTCAGATAATCGGATATCATCGATCTATGACAGCGCCACCAGAGGGCTTCAGCGCACATATAAGCCGTTGTTTCTCTTTTGGCAATAGCGATAAGCTGCGCAATACCTTCTTCAAAATCAAGAGTTTCCATATAATCGGCATAAGCGCGGAAAGACTCATTATGCCAGCGGGTATTCTTGGAGTCTTTGTGCACTTTTCGTCTGCCCCCCAATAGCGCCAAATGAGTATAAGCAATACCAACTTGGGGTAATGCCACTTCTAAATTCTCTTTGTTGAATTGCGGATATTTGTTAGACCCTGGTAGTCCCCTAACATCCACTAAATGTTGTATCTCAAACGATTGTAACATTTTTATAAACTCCTCCAAGGTATGGGTAGAGTGCCCTATAGTATATATTTTCTTCATAATCAGAAAGCAAAAGTAGGAAAAAACAGTGAATTATCATTGCCTAATGAGCAAATTATTACTATCTTTGCCCCTAATATTTAAACTAACATCATAAATACTTAACATTATGAGTTTCTTAAAAAACCTATTTAATCTACACCAAGGCGAAGAGAAAAAAGAAAAAGTAATTGAGGATATCCTCAGCAATATCTCTTTCAGAGGTGCTAACTTGTGGATTTTAGCCTGTGCTATCCTTATTGCTTCAATTGGACTAAATGTCAATTCTACGGCTGTTATTATCGGAGCGATGCTTATCTCTCCGCTTATGGGGCCTATCGTGGGGGCAGGATTTGCGTTGGCTACCTACGACTTTGAGCTACTGAAGAAAACAGGGCGCAGTCTGCTTATCGCTACCGTTGTGAGCCTTATAGTATCGTTTATCTACTTCTATATCAGTCCGTTTAAGGATGTGCAGTCGGAGCTTTTAGCTCGCACCTCGCCTACTATCTACGATGTGTTTATTGCCTTTGTGGGTGGGTTGGTAGGGGCTATCTCGCTCACTCGCGAGGACAAAGGAAATCCTATCCCTGGGGTAGCTATCGCTACTGCCCTAATGCCTCCGCTTTGTACAGCAGGTTTTGGCTTAGCGACCGGCAATATTAGCTACTTTTTAGGGGCTTTTTACCTATACAACATTAACTGCTTCTTCATAGGTATTGCTACTTTTCTCATTATTAAATACTTGAAATACACCCCTAAGAATACGGGTAATGAGGCGCTTAACAAACGTTTGCGGATTGTTATTTCTACCTTGGTAATCCTCATTGTTACCCCGAGTTTGTATTTGGCATATACTCTTTTGAAAGAGAAGGAATTCCACGAGAATGTGGCACACTATATCACTGCAGAGTTTGAAAATAGCGGTTATACTATCATTTATAAGAAAATACGTTACAATACGAACCCTAAAAGCATAGAATTAGCGTTTTTGGATAAGAAATTTAGCGATGAAGAGCTGAAAACGCTACAAAGCAACCTTAAAAAATTCAAATTGCTCAATACCAAGCTTATTATACTACAAAAAGAATCGGAAATTGATAAAGAAATACTATCAGAAATCAACAAAAACAAGTCGTCGCTCTCTAGTAAAGATGTGATGATAAAGAACCTAACTGACGAGCTGGAAAAATACAAGCCTACTGATGCTACTTTTGCTAAAGAAATGCAGGTATTATTCCCGAGCATAGACGATTTTTATTTTGGTAAGCTGAACCTCTTGTCTAATAAAGATTCTCTACAAACGGCTACTGTACTGCTCTACACGCCTAAAAAAGAAACTGTGAAGGGTAAAGAAGTCGCCAAAGAAGTAGATACCCAAAAGTTACAACAATGGCTCGTTGAGAAGTTTGGCGACAAGAAAGTAATTTGTAAATTGGCAGATTAGGTCGTAGCACGACAAGCTGTAAAAAATTCCCTGTGTAGTGAATAACTGCACGGGGAGTTTTTTATTTGTTAATTTTTACTATCTTTGTCCCCATAGAAAAAATTCAATCGTTATAGGGGTATAATATTAAATTTAAAAATATATGAAAGATTTTGTATTGATTTTTCGTTTGAACAACATCGCTGATTTCAAACCTACTCCTGAGCAAATGCAAGAACGTATGAACTGGCTTGCAGGTATCGCTTCACAAAACAAATTAGCCGACAAAGGCAATACCCTTTTGCCTATCGCTGGTAGTGCCAAAACTATCAAAGCCGATAAGGTTGTAACCGATGGACCTTTTACCGAAATTAAAGAGTTTATCAGTGGCTATGTGGTAGTAAAAGCTGAAAACATTGATGAAGCAGTGGAAATGGCTAAAGCCAACCCTATTTTTGAACAAGTAGGTGGCAGTATTGAAGTACGTGAAGTGCTAAAAAGAGATTAAAATGCCTCACTCACAACTTTTATCCGATTTGTTTCGAAAAGAATACGCTAAAATGGTGGCAGTGTTATGTCGCCATTTTGGCTTTTCTCATTTGGAAATTGCTGAAGATATTGCGAGTGATACTTTCTTAAAAGCCTATGAATTATGGGAAATACAGCCCTTGCCTACTAACCCTACTGCGTGGCTTTACACCGTCGCTAAAAACAAAGCTAAGGACTATGAGAAACACATAGCTATATTTGAAGATAAAGTAAAAAAGACACTTACACCTACTGAGAAAAGCGAAGAACTTACCTTTGAAACTTCTGAAATAAACGACAGTCAGTTAGAAATGCTTTTCAATATATGTGACCCTTCTATTTCTGTAGAATCACAAATAAGTTTGGCTTTGCAAATACTCTGTGGTTTTACAGTAGAAGAGATTGCCAATGCCCTACTCACCAATACTGAAACTATAAAAAAACGACTTCTTAGAGCTAAAAGCAAACTCAGAGAGCATCATTTTCAAATCAAAACCGTAATCCCAGCCGATATACAAGCCCGATTAGAAACTGTACTGCGCTGTTTGTACTTATTTTTCAATGAAGGCTATTTTTCCGAAACTAACAATCAGTTTATACGAAAGGAGTTTTGCAAAGAAGCCTTACGTCTTACGCTCTTACTTGCCGAGCACCCTCAAACTGATACGCCACAAGTGAATGCTCTTTTATCGCTGATGTGTTTCCAAAGTTCCAGACTTGAAGCCCGTATCAATACCACTGGTGAAAACACTCTTTATGAACAACAAGATAAAAGCAAATGGGATAAAGAACTCATACACAGAGGCAACTATTACTTAGTAAAAGCCTGCGAAGGATCACAAATCTCTAAATATCACTTAGAAGCTGGTATTGCCTATTGGCATACTACCCCTACCGATGAAAATAAGTGGGAGTATATTCTCCGCCTATATAACCAACTCATTATCATTGAATATTCTTCTGTAATAGCCTTAAATAGGACTTTTGCTTACGGCAAGGTGTACGGCAAAGAAAAAGCTATTGTAGAGGCTGAAAAATTAGGATTACAAAACAATCGTTACTACCACGAGTTATTAGGATATTTGTATACTGATATCAATAACCAAAAAGCAATTGCTCACTACCAAAAAGCGATTGCTCTTTCTAAATCGGCTAACGAGCGAGCAACACTGCAAAAACAGATAGAACAATTAGTGAAATAAGAGGAGTAGTTTTATTCGCTAATTATTATTACCTTTGCCAACAAAAACCTTAGGACGATATGTTAAAAAACTTTACCCTTATCATTGCTCTCTTGCTCACTTCTTTAGCGCAAGCACAAAAAGAAACTTCAATCCGTCATATTGATATCCTCGCTTATGACTCTGATGGGGGACTTTATTTTTATGCTCAAAAACAGAAAGACAAGTTTTCAGAGTTAGAATTTGATGCTCAAGAAGATGAAAATGTAGATACCGATACCGAAGTCTACGATCTCAAATTGGTTGATTATAATGAGGAGATTTTGGAGACCCTGAGCGAGATAAAAGAGGACGATAAGAAAATTATCTACCTCAAAGATATACAACGCACTACCCCCAGCGACTTTGTAGGCAAAACCTTCAAGACACTTCCTCCTATCTATGACGAGAATACTCAAACAATTCTGAAGATTTTTAACCCTCACTTGGCTCTGTTATGTGATATCGACACAGAAGAAGAAAAACCTTATCAAAGAAAAGACTATTATGCACTACACACTATCCATCTAAAAAAGGGGCGAAACATTTACCTCTTAAGTGATGGAGGAAATATCGAGGGCTTTATGGTACCCTTAAAAGATAAAACCTTGTTTTTAACCGGCAGAGAGACAACCATACTTGCGCCAACTCAATACCCTTCCTCCTATAGTGATGATTTTATCGATTATGAGCCAGAAGAGCATCTCATACTTCGCCCCAAAGGCAAACGTTATGAGCTTATGAATACGTATAAAGAAAAAGTGCTTTCTGGCAGATACGATACAATCTATTATAACAAATTTGGCGTTATAGGTAGAAGAGGAAGCAAATTCACTCTCTATGATAGTTACTTACAAAAAAAATCGTTCAAAGGGATGCGTAGTGCTTATTTCTACCGCAATGGTATTGAGATGCTTAACAAGCAAGGAGCAGCATATTACACAATAGATGGCGAACGTATCGAGAAATTCCCCAAAATCAGTTACTCACTCTGCGGAACCGTATATGAAAGTCGTTATTCATTGAAAAAAGACCCTAAAAAATCTGAACACCCTCACTATATGCTTTATGGTTTTGGAGGCTTTGCTTCAGATTTTGAAGCCGAAAAACGAAACTATCTTTCTGATAGAAGTGCCGATGAAACACTTTCTTTCATTGATGGTAGTAGGTATTTTGTATGGGATGATAATGACTTTTTTGTCGATAACATTTACCATCATCCCGAACTCATTCGCGTACAACGAGGGAACAAATACGGACTGTTCAAATACAATTATCAAAAAATTTCAGAAAAAGAACTATATATTGAGGGAATAGAGGAGAATAAAGAAAACGAAGAAGAAAATAGTTTTAAACGCAATGTACGCAAATATGCTTCAACTCATCTCACAGGAGAAGAACAGCTCCCTATCATCTACGATAATATTGAGCAACATAAGGATGGACTTATCTATTTCTACAAGGATAATAAGATAGGCATCTACCCCCAGCATAAAAAGGTTATATACGAAAAAATAGAACCCCAAACCCACTCTTTCTATCACATTATAAAAAAAGGCAAGAAAGGTTATCTAGACATCAGAACAATGAAAGAGTATTTCTAAATTTTCACTACTTTTATACTTTAAGATTACAATTTCCTCACTGTATTAGCAAATGAAAAAGAAAAAGATGTATATCCTTATCACCATACTATTGCTCTTGCTCGTGGCAGGGGCTTACTATATATTCCGTCCTGTGCTTTTTGCAAAACCTACGGGCAAGTATGCCATTGGCACAGTAACCTACTGTGTAACCGACCCTGATAGGGAAGAGATTTTTATCACGGATAAACACCAAGTCAGACAAATCCCTATACAAGTGTGGTACCCCGCCGAAAATACCTCTCACCACGATTACGCCCCTTATATCCCTGAAGCTACAAAGGTGAGCGAGGCTATTTCAGAGCTTTTGCACATCCCAAAGGCATTACTTTATCCGTTGCAATTCAAGCGTTCTAATGCCTTAGAAAAAGCACCCATAAGCAAGAGAAAATCCCAATATCCTGTACTTTTGTACCTCACAGGTCTTTATGGTCACCGATGTATAAGCACTTTCCAGACACAAGAATTAGTCTCGCAAGGCTATATAGTGGTAGGTATTGATTGCCCTATAGCAGTAGCCTTAGCAACTTTCGCCGATGGCAGTACGCTCAAAAGCCTGCCGCGAACTCTCATCGACCCTATGCTCAATGAGAGTTTGACAGAAGAAAATCCTCTTTTGAACTATAACGGAAAAACTTTTGAAGGGGGACTTATTGCCTACTTTGCTAAAGATGTATCGCGAGTAATAGATTTCCTCACCACACTCAATACCAACGACCCTAACAATTTTCTTTACAATAAACTCAACTTAGATAAATTAGGAGCTTTTGGCGTCTCTCTCGGAGGAATTATCGTATCGGAAGCTTCGTGGAAAGACGCGCGCATCAAGGCTAATTTGATTATGGAATCACAGATTCCGCTAAAAATAGCGCAAACGGGCTTATGTGTGCCTACAATGGTTATCACACGTCCAGCAGAAGCTATGTGTACAGAAAGAGAACGCTCAGGAGGATGGACAGAAAGCGATATTCAAGAGCACCTCAGCACAATGGAAAACCTATGCAAAAACACACCTGAGAGTGAATTTGTACAAATCCCCAACATCTTCCACGTAGATTTTACCGATGCGCCTCTGTGGATACCTTTTGCTCATACCTTGGGATTTAGTGGCAAAACTCCTATTGAGGAAACCCACCGCAAACTAAATAAACTTACTCTTAATTTCTTTGAAAAACATTTATAATAAACTATATGAAACACTTAATTATCTTCTTATTATTCCCATTCTTAGCTGCAGCACAACCTATTATTAGCTGTACTGATGTGATAAAACCTTATGCTGATTTTGAGAGTCCATTGACTTTTGAAGAGACTGTAGCAGCTCTTCAGAAAACACTGAACAGCAAAGGGATTAACATTTTTGCTACTATTGAACACCACAAGGCAGCCGAGGCAGTAGGCGAAAGTATGCAGCCCGCGACTGTACTTATAGTGGGCAACCCCAAAGTAGGGACTGCCCTAATGCAGGAAAACCCTCGCTTGGCTATTGAACTTCCTTTGAAAATACTTATCTACAAGGAGGAAAAAATTGTACGCATACGCTACGAGAAAATCTCTGCTATCGCCGAAAAATACCATATAAAGCAAAACTTCGCTACGGCAGAGAAAATAGATGCAGCAATGCGACAGTTGATAAGATCGTCAATTAGCAAATGAGCAAATGAGAGAATTAGAAAATTAGCACTATCTTTGCTGCCTTATCATTTACTAATTAGAAAAATATGCACCCTTTACGACAGCACTTTGAGGAACTCCTCTCTCTTACCGATGAGGAGTTCGACTATATCGCCTCACATTTTACGCCCCTATCACTTAAAAAAAACGATTTCTTACTACACGAAGGTAAAATCGTTACCCACGAATATTGGGTAGTGAAAGGGCTCTTAAAAACTTACTTCTTAGATGCTAATGGTAAAGAGCACATTGTGCAGTTCGCTATGGGAAACTGGTGGGTTACCGATTATCAAGCTTTTTTCGGTAAGAAGAAAGCTACCCTTAACATTTGCTGCTTAGAAGATACTGAACTACTCGCAATTACTTATACCGACAAAGAAAAGCTATGTGCCGAACTACCTCAATTTAACACCTTCCACCGCCAAAAATGTAATATGGGGTATGCTGCTCAACAAAGGCGCATCCTTTCCCTGCTCAGTGATGATGCTCGCACTCGTTATGAACAGTTTGTAGCACTCTACCCCTCGTTGTTACAACGCCTACCTAAGAGCTTGATAGCCTCGTATTTAGGGGTATCACGCGAAACCCTCAGCCGTCTGTATTTTTCTTCACACACAAAAAAGTGACATACCTCACAGCAATATAGAGATATTAGTTGTAATTTTGTCTCCGAATTTAAAAAGAAAAACAATGAAAAAATTAATCGTATTGCTCACCCTTATCTACAGTGTAGCTGGGGTAGCACAGAACAAAAAAGTACTTTTTGTAGTAACAAACCATACCCAACTGGGGAATACAGGTGAAACTACAGGCTATTTTCTATCGGAAGTAACTCACCCCTTAGAAGTGCTTACAGAGGCAGGCTATAAGGTCGATTTTGTGAGTCCGAAAGGAGGTACAGCTACTGCCTACGGCGTAAAGTTAGACGATCCTATCAATAAAAAATATTGGGAAAGTGCCGACTATCAAAAACAGTTAGCTCACACCCTTGCCCCCTCACAAGTAAAAGCTAATGATTATGTAGCTATCTTTTATGCGGGTGGGCACGGCACAATGTGGGATTTTGCTAACAGTGAAGCCCTTGCCAAAATAGCCCAACAGATTTACGAAAAAGGTGGCATAGTAGCAGCGGTATGCCACGGACCATCGGGCTTAGTGAATATTAAGCTCTCTAACGGCAAATATTTAGTGAGTGGCAAAACTTTGAGTCCTTTTACTAATGAGGAAGAAGAGGCTGTAAAACTCAGCCAAGTAGTGCCTTACTCGTTAGAAGACAAACTCAAAGAGCGCGGGGCTATCATTGATAAAGCAGGTTTGTGGCAAGACAAAGTGAGCGTAGATAATCGCGTAATTACAGGGCAAAACCCACAATCAGCTAAGAGTGTAGGCGAAGCAATCTTAAAAGAACTGCAAAAATCACCTCTCCGCTTTGATGCTACTAAATACACTACCCAGCAAGTGACACAAGGTAACCAGACCCTTGCAGTACGCGCCTATGAAGGAATTGTATATGTAGCCAATCCGGTAGAAGAACAATACCAACAGCTCAATCTCTACATTCCTGAAGCCTACTTCAATGGCGAAACAATCAACGGCTTTAACGCTCAAACTGCCCCTATCTTTTTTCCTAATGGTGTAGGAGGCTATATGCCTGCCAAGCCTCTTTCGCTTACCGGAGGTAAGTTTAAAGACACAAATAATTCGCTCATTATGGCTCTTAGCAAAGGCTTCGTGGTTGCCTCACCTGGTGCACGCGGACGTACCTCGGCTACCGGCAAAGCCCCCGCTGTAATTGTCGATTTAAAAGCTGCCGTACGTTACCTCAAATACAACGACAAAGAAATACCTGGTGATGCTAATAAAATCATCTCTAATGGTACCAGTGCAGGAGGAGCCTCATCTGCCCTTTTAGGAGCCTCAGGCGACCAAGCCGATTACGAGCCTTACTTAAAGGAATTAGGTGCTGCCCCCGCTACCGATGCTATTTTTGCTGTATCAGCCTACTGCCCTATCACCAACTTAGAGAACGCTGATAAAGCCTATGAATGGCAGTTTGGTAACCTTAGTCAGTATAAAACGATGGAGGTTTCTATGCTTGATTACAACGTACAACGCACTTATAAGACAGGGACTTTTACCGCTGAGCAAGCTAAAGTTTCTGCTGACCTTAGAAAAGACTTCCCCGCTTACCTCAATAGTCTAAAGCTAAAAGACAGTAAAGGCAAACAGCTTACTCTAAACTCCAAAGGCGAAGGTAGCTTTAAAGAACTACTAAAACAAACGGTTATAGCGGCTGCCGAAAAAGCACAAAAAGAAGGTACTGATCTTAGTCAATATTCTTTCCTTACCCTTAAAAACGGTAAAGTTACGGCTATCAATTGGGAAGGCTACATCACTTATATGGAGCGACACAAAAGTCCTCCAGCCTTCGATGCCCTCGACCTAAGCACAGGAGAGAACCAACTCTTTGGCGATAGCACCACCGATAAAAAGCATTTCACCCCTTATGCTTTTAAGAACAGTATTGTAGAGAGCCAAATGGCAGATGCCAATATCGTAAAACTGATGAACCCAATGAGTTTTATAGGTAAAAAGAATGCTCATTTGCCAAAATATTGGCGCATACGCCACGGGGCTAAGGACAGTGATACCTCAGCAGCTATATCCTTAATTCTTGCTACTACACTCCAAAATCACCGCTACGCTGTAGATTATGCCCTCCCTTGGGATAAACCTCATAGTGGTGATTACGACCTCGAAGAACTCTTCGATTGGGCTGAGAAAATTAGTAAATAAACGCATAAAATCCCTCGTGTAGTACCTGCTACACGGGGGATTCTTAGTTATTGAACTACCTAATAATTCATTATAAAATTACATTGTGCAAAATTTATTTGTAAAAAATTTTGTTGTTTAAAATATTTATTATACTTTTGCCCCCGAAATCAAGAAGTGATGATAGAAGAAAACTTACAATTAAGCGCTCAGGTATGCTTTCCGCTCTATGCGGCTTCGCGTAAGATTACACAGCAATATGCTAAATATCTTACCCCCTTAGACCTTACCTATCCACAGTATTTGGTACTTTTAGTACTCACGGAAGAAGGCTCTCTCACGGTGAATGCCATAGGAGAAAGGCTCTACTTAGACAGTGGTACCCTTACCCCTTTGCTTAAGCGAATGGAAGCCAAAGAATTGCTCACTCGTATCCGCTGCAAGAAGGACGAACGCATTATGTGGATAGCACTGACCGAAAAGGGGCAACAGCTACAAGAAACCATCAAAGACATTCCTTCGCGATTGAAAGAGTCAATAGCACTTACCGCTGAAGAATTAGAGACTCTTAGGACATTAGTAAACAAATTATTAAATCATAAATAAAAAGAAGACAGATGACAGCAATGTACACAGCAGTGGCTACCGCTACCGGAGCCCCTAATAGAAAAGTAACTTCCGACAATGGCGTATTAAGCCTCGAACTTCGCTCTCCTAAAGCCTTAGGAGGAGCTAATGATGATTATACCAATCCAGAGCAACTCTTTGCAGCAGGGTATGCAGCTTGTTTTGATACCGCACTGAACTTGGTTATTAAGCAAGCTAAAGTAACCACAGGGGTAACTACTGTAACAGCACACGTATCTATAGGAAAGCTTGATACTGGTGGTTTTATCTTTGCTGTAACCTTACAAGTGAATGTACCTGGGGTATCACTTGAGCAAGCCAAAGAACTTGCGGACAAAGCACACCAAGTATGTCCGTATTCTAACTCTACTCGTGGGAATATAGAAGTAACTACAGAGGTAACAAACAACTAATTATAAGAAATAGAAAATATGAATTTTTTAGAAATCGCACAAAAGAGATATGCTGCCAAAGCATATCGCAATGAGAAGATAAATGAAGCTAAAATCAAAGAATTGGCAGAAATTCTCCGCTTAGCTCCTTCTTCAGTAAATAGTCAGCCTTGGAAATTTGCTATCATAGGTGATGAAGCCCTCAAAGCCGACTTGGCAGCGCATTCATTCTTCAACGAACAGAAGATAAAAGAGGCTAGTCACCTCATCGTGTTTTTCGCTTATGATGATACAGCCGTTTTTGAAAACCATTTCAAAGCCAATCAGCCACAACCTGTAGTAGATTATTACCAGAGTGTAAAAGCTGGTGATGATGAAAAAGCGAAGGCATGGTTTCAAAAACAAGTGTATTTGGCAACAGGTTTCTTTGTAGCCGCTTGTGGAACAGAGGGTATTGACGCTACCCCTATGGAAGGAATTGATACGGCTTATTACACTGAAAAATTGCAAGTAAAAGGCTGTAAAGCGGTACTTGCTGTAGCAGTAGGCTATCACAGTGAAGCCGATGGCAACCACCCAAGTAAGACTCCTAAGAAGAGACTTCCACTGGAAGAAGTAGTGGAAATTCGCTAATTAAGTCATAGCACAACACTCAATAAATAAAACTCCCCGTAATGCAAACTGCCTATGTAGCTCGCATCACGGGGAGTTTTCGTAACTCGTCTCTCGTCATTCGTCTCTCGTCATTCGTAATTTCCTCAGCCACAGACCTACACCAAGGTACAACAGACAAGGGATAATCCCCGAAACTGGCGAAATGAGTATATGTTTGCCCGTTTCTATAAAAATATGTTTGTCGTATATCAAGCTGTTGATAGTGGTATCCTCAATAGCGTGCATCCACACCCCTGCCCATATCGACTTGGTAAGGCGGAAAAGTTCGGTATACATCACCGTCCACGAGATGCAGCACACCAATGCCATTACGCAAAAAGTAACCTTATCATAAGGGAATACGGCAAATATTTGTTCCGGTTTTATGAAGTAGAAAAAGTAAGGCCAATGCCACGAGCACCACACTACCCCCACAATGAGGTAAAGCCACACGTCTTTAATATGCAAACTGAGCAAACGAGCCGTAAGATACCCCCGCCACGCCGATTCTTCAAAGAAATTCTTTACAAATTCCGCTAACACAAAAATACCAAAGCCCGCAAAATAGTCCGTCCACCGGATTTGCACTTTTAGCCAGCCTAACAACTCGCCTATAAGCAGGGTAGCGGCAATCACCGCAGGGTAAATAAGGGTTGCCACCCCATACCAACGCAGTTTTTTCTTAATAAGCGGACGCAATCCTGCATCGCGCCAACCATCGCCCATAAAGGTGCGCAACAAGAGCGAAGTAAGCAGGGGAGCCACTATAAAAATACCCATTCCGCTAGTACCATTATTAGTATCGCTGAAATCGCCTGTCGTTTCCCCCGTAAGCGAATCTACCCACACCCCTATCCAGCCACAACTGAGGGCTACGAAAATAAAAATACATAAATTCCTAATGGTTCGTGTTTGATTCTTCATCTTTTAAAAATATTTGATTATCTTTGGCGCAAAATTACGGCGGTGCGCATCACTACACAATACTGAATAATAACCATTTTTAAAGATGACAACCGATAAAAGCATAGAGGAAATAGCACAGGAATACATTCCACACTTAAAAATCTTAGAACAAGCAGGTAGTTTTGCTGTTTTTCTGTTAGATAGATTCGGTCATTACTATTATGTAACTGAATATGTAACCGAAGATATTCAAGCATCTGATGAGCTCAATATTGAAAAATTGGTGCATCCTGATGATTTAAAAGTGGTAAGACGAATTGATAAAAAAGTATGGGAGTTTTTGGACACGCTCCCCAAGGAAGAAAAGCTGACTTACAAATACATCTATGAAATGAGAGTCTTGGATAGAGGAAAGTATGTACGAATGATTTACCAAATGCGTATATTGGCATTCAAAGACGATAATTTTTTGGGGATGGGCATCATAGACCTCGCTCCCGAGCAATCAGCCAATACTTCTGTCCGTTTTCAAATAAAAAACTGCCTTACCGATGAGATTGTACCTTTTGCTATCGAAACTGCTACCGATGCACTACTCACCCCTCGTGAGAGAGAAATTCTCGCCCTTGCCAAAGAAGGAATGTTCAGCAAAGAAATCTCCGAAAAACTGAATATCAGTGTACATACTGTAAACCGCCACCGCCAAAATATCCTCGAAAAACTACAAGTAGATAATATGATTGAAGCTATAAGGTAGTAGCACGAGTCGTAACACGAGTCGTAGCACGACAAGCTATAAATAAAATCCGTATGTGGCATACCACATAGGGATTTTATTATTACTGATAAAATTCACTCGGACTTACCCCTAAATGTTTTTATACAAAACGAGAGAGGTAGTGGAGAAATGAAAAATATCTGTATCTTTGCAGGGTCTAAAAACTAAAAATAAGAATTACAAATGAAAAACATCCAATTGAACAACGGAGTACAAATGCCCCTCTTGGGCTATGGTGTATACCAAGTAGACCCTAAAGAATGTGAGCGTTGCGTAAGCGATGCTATTTCGGTAGGCTACCGAATGATTGATACTGCCCAAATCTATCGCAATGAAGAAGGTGTAGGCAATGCTATTAAAAAAAGTGGTATTGACCGCAAAGAGTTCTTTATTGTTACCAAAGTGTGGGTAAGCAATGCTGGTTATGAAAAGGCAAAAACCTCTATCGAAACCTCTTTGCGCAAACTACAAACTGATTATATAGACCTCTTGCTCATTCACCAACCTTTTGGCGACTATTATGGCTCTTATCGCGCTATGGAAGAAGCCTACAAAGAGGGCAAAGTGCGCGCTATTGGGGTGAGCAACTTCTATGCCGATAGATACCTCGATTTGGCATATCACGCTGAGATAAAACCTGCTGTAAACCAAATGGAAACACACGTATTCCACCAACAGCAAGCCCTCCAAGAACTAATGAAGAAATACGATACCAAGCTAATGTCGTGGGGACCTTTTGCAGAAGGTAAAAACGATTTCTTTGCCAATCCTACGCTCAATATTATTGGTGAAAAGTATCACAAAAGTGCTGCCCAAGTAGCCTTGCGCTACCTATTACAACGCGATATTATCTGCATTCCTAAGTCGGTGCGCAAAGAGCGTATGGAACAGAACTTTAATGTATTTGACTTCCAACTCTCAGCAGAGGATATGAGCCAAATAGCCGCTCTCGACACCCAGCAAACGCTATTCTTTTCTCACAGAGATCCTGCTTTTGTAGAGATGATACTACAATATGGTAATTAGGTCGTAGCACGACAAGCAATAAATAAAAATCCTTGTGTGGTATATACCATACAAGGATTTTTTAATAAAACATCTAACTTGTATCTATTTGCTAAATTCTACTTCAGCATTTAGTTTAGTTATCTTTTCTTGCAATTTAGTGATGTCTTTTTGCAATTTCTCAATACGGCGATTACTTTTTGCTAATTGCTTATTAGCTTTACTAGCCTTGCGCAAAGCCTTTTCAGCTTTGTTCGCTTTTTTAGCACTTGCCGAAGCCGAGTTGGCATCACTAAAAGCATCCGTACGATTGGTAGCTTCTTCATTAGCTTGTGTAGCCTCAGTTTGCAACGACTGATTATTGGTTTGCTCTTGTGTGAGTTTCATTTGCAATTCGTTGAGCTCGGTATTGAGTTTCAAGGCTTGTTGTTGTTTTTCCAAGCGTTTCATCTCTGGTGATTTAGCTGTACCACAACCCGCTAACATAAAGGAAGCTAACACTCCCATTAAAAGTACTTTTTTCATAATTATATTATTAATATTTTAATGCTGCAAAAGTAATACTTAATTGCCTAATATGCAAATTCGCTAATTTACTAATTTGCTAATTATCGAATTATCACTACCTTTGCATTTAGAATAACTTAAAAACAATACAATATTATGAGAAAAACTTTTATTATTTTATGCATTTGGAGCATCATTGTAGGCTGTTCTCAAGAACAAAAAGAAGATGACTCTTCTGGCATAGAAAAAGAGGGATGGAAATTAGTTTGGCACGACGAGTTCAACCGCGACGATATCTTTGCTACTGGTATATGGTCTAAAATATGGGGTTGTCCTACTTCCACTGCCGATTGGTGCAAAACAATGAATCACGACCCCAGTCTGTTTGAGATAAAGGATGGCAATCTTATTCTCTTGGGCAAACCCAGAACAGACCCAGCTAAGCACAAGACTCCTTACATTACGGGAGGGATAACTAGCCAAGGAAAGAAATATTTTCAAAACGGGCGTTTAGAAATCCGTTGCAAGCTCGAAGCTCATCAAGGTGCTTGGCCCTCTCTGTGGATGGTACCCGATGCTCCTTGGCCTACGGGTGGTGAGATAGATATTGTAGAACGACTCAACTACGAGCCTTTTGTACACCATTCGGTACATTCCACTTACACTCAAGAAGGCAAAAAAGACAAATCTAAGCGCACGCCTAAAAGCACCGCTACTGCCCCTATCAACCCCAATGATTACAACATTTATGCCGTAGAACTCGACACCGATGAGGTGCGTTTTTATGTAAATGGCAAACAAACTTTCAGTTATGCCCGCGTGCCCGAGAAAGAAAGTGAAGGACAATTTCCTTTTAACCACCCCTATATGTTGCGCATTGATATGCAATTAGGCGGTAGTTGGGTAGGTGAAGTAAAACCTTTTACCAAGCCAATAAGAATGTACGTGGACTGGGTGCGGTTCTATCAGAAAAATTAACAAATAAGAAAATTAGCAAATTGCTTATTATTTTATATCTTTGTCTTATTAAAATCACTTACTTATGAGTTGTTATATAGAATTAGTTAGCATACCAAAAGAAGATTTTGAAGAAATGCTAAAAGAACCTTGTTGGTTCAGAGAGTGGAAACTTGGTTTTTCAAAAGAAGATTATTCTTATATTTACACCAATGCTTGGGAAGATATAGAACGTATGATTGTAAGTTATAAACCTATTCTTCGTTCAAAAGACATTATTCATAAAATCTTTCATAGCGGTGTGTTTTTAGGAGAAGACTTAACAGGAGATTACTCTAATTGGTATTATGAATACCTTACTCCTGATGAGGTAAAGGAACTCAGTGCTAAATTAGCCAATATAACAGAACAAGAATTAAGAAAAAATTTTGACGCTGACAGTATGGAATGTGCAAATGCTTTTCCTTTATTAGAAGAGGAAGACACAGAAGTAGACCCTGAAACAGACGTAGAAAGAGTTTTTGACTATATGATGCAGGAATACGAGAAAGTAAAAGAATTCTATATGGCAACAGCTAAAAGTGGTAATGCTGTTATTAGCTTCAGATTATCCTAATTTTTGAGTTTTTTTTGTAGAGACTCCCTTATAGATCACCCTTTAATCTCCTCTTGCAATCAGTCTTAGCGAGGGGAGTTTTTTTATTGCCAATTATTTTATATCTTTGCCCTTGACAATCGTTTAAAATTAGTTAACTATGAGTACAACAATCAACAATATCAATCAGTTAGACCTTGCAAATGGGGTATATACGTATGCGGATTATGTACTTTGGGAAATAAAAGAAAGATTGGAAATTCTCAAAGGAAAAATTTTCAGAATGAGCCCTGCTCCTGCTATCTCACACCAAAAAATAGCAAGAAATTTAACGGGAGAACTTTATCATTATTTCAAAGGAAAAACCTGTCAGCTCTTTGCAGCTCCTTTTGATGTGGTACTCAAAAATAAAAATGGTTTGGAGGACAGTGTGGTACAACCCGACCTCTGTGTGGTGTGCGACCCTAAAAAGTTAGAGAACGACAAGCGTTGTTTAGGAGCTCCCGACCTAATTATTGAAATACTATCTCCTGGCAACACTAAAAAGGAAATGCGCAATAAGTATGAATTGTATGAAGAAACAGGGGTGATGGAGTATTGGGTAGTCCGCCCTATCGACAAGGAGATTACCCAGTTTGTTCTTGAAGAGGGCAAATATCGCGCCCTCCCTCCTATTGTAGAAGGCGATATAGTTCAATCAGTTAAATTTCCTGAACTCTATGTATCAACTGAAGATATTTTTAGACTGTAATGAGCAATTTTGAAAAATCAGCAAATCATCACTACTTTACCTATTAATTTTACAAAACCTTACAAGTTGGTCGGTAGCCTCTTGCAAACTCTGTTTTCTTACTTTGGTTTTCTCAGTAAAAAGGTCGGTAGTTAGGTTAGTTGCTTGTTTATCAATACTCGCTTTCCAATTGCCTACAACTCTGCCTTCGTGCAGAATAACCGGTTTGAATATACCAAACTTATTATGTGCCTTTGCTTCGTGCTTTTTGTCGAGAGCTACCCAACGGCTTTTATAGCCTATCAGATACTCATCGTACGGCGGAAGTAAATGCATTGTTTTTGCGTAATCGGTAGCTTCAAAGTTATTGCGATATAGATACATTGGAGTACTTTCTACCAAAACTTCTTCTAATTCAGAGGCAATCCCCTCTATAGCTTTCTTACATTGCATTTTAGGCAATCCCGACCACCACGTGAAATCCTCTAACGATGCAGGCGAATGACTCCTGAAATACTTCTGTGCCAGTCGTTTCAAAGCTTCATCAAGGGTAATAATAGCTGTTGTAGGCACTCTTTCCGACAATAGAGCCCAAGTAGCTTCCTTGCCTTGCATCACCCCCGAACACAAAAGTCCTTCAATCTCAGCACGCAATAATAAAGGGTTGAGCAGTTTGTCATTGGGTAAAAGCCCCAAAGCTGTGAGTCTGTTAGCAATAGCTTTTTTAGACAATGACTTACCACCAACGAACAATTCACGTAGAGCGTGGGTTACTTCCTTAAAGTAATTTTGGGCAAACGCTGTACTGATACTCTTTTGCCAAGATAGCAAAGTACTCAGATTGCGTTCCTTGCATAAGGGAAGTAACCAGCCTATATCCGTTTTGCTCACCACTTGCACCGTACAACGCAAGAGATGAAGGCGCAAAAGTTCAGCCTTAGCAAAAGCCTCTTGGAGTTGGGTTAGTTGCGGAGTACATTGCCGTATACCTATTGCCCAACGAAAATAGTTATAGTCCTGCGCTTGCATAGCCCCTTGCCACGCTACAATATCCTCAGGTTTTTCATATTGAGGAGAAAGCAATTGCTGGTGCAACAATCTCAGTGTAATAGCCTCTTGCCTACTTATTGTTCTCATCAACTCATCTGTTTATTAACTAATTGATTCATCTTGGAGAGCGTTTCCTCTATCATCGCCATACGCTTCTTTACTTTCTCTACCGAAGCATCTAATGTATACCCCTCATCAAGAAGTTCTTTGATGAGGAGTATTTTTTTGATATTAAGGTAATCATACCGGCGATTTTTTCCTTCCTCTTCTGTTAAACTGCTGATAATCCCTTTCTCTTCCCAATAGCGTATTTGTCGGGTAGGGATACCAGTGATTTGTGATACTTCCCCTATGCCCACTACCAATTTCCTCAGAAAATCAAAGTCTAACAAGAGTTCTTTTTGTACTTCTTTTGCCATAAATTGTAAATAAATTACGAAATAAGTTGCAAATATACAAATAAATACTTTACCTTTGCATTTTGTAAATAATCTACAATTAAAGAAGATAATCAACAAATGAATACAGAACTTAAACAAACTCTGCAATTTGTCTTTTTTATAGCGACACCACTTTGCTTGGTAAACAGCTTTATCACAAGTGATAAGTTGAATCTTTGGAGTGATTGGAGCGTGAAGTTTTTAACCTCTTACGCAATATCATTTCCTCAGGCAGTACTGTATGTTTCCTTGGTAAAATGGTATAAACGAAGAAAATATAAAATCAATAAACAAATATTAAAATGAAAAACTTAAACAACAAGAATGCCGTGATTACCGGCGGAAGTGATGGTATTGGCTTAGGAATAGCCAAAGCCTTTGCCCGTGAGGGCGCGAACCTATTGCTCATAGGCAAAGACCCTGAGAAACTACAAAGAGCCCAACAAGAGCTACTAAATGAGTTTGCCGTGCAAGTACACACTCTCTCTGCTGATTTATCAAAAACAGAGACAGTAACTGAGGTAGTGAAAGACATTGAGCGACTGTTGCCTACGGTAGATATTTTAGTAAACAACGCCGGTTTGGGGAAGTTTGTGCCTTTTGAGCAAGTGGACAACACCTTATACGATGCTCACTTCAACCTGAATGTAAAAGCGCCTTATTTCCTTACCCAAAGTCTGCTTCCTGCTTTGGTGAAAAGCAAGGGGAATGTCATTAATATCTCGTCGTATTTTGCGCACCGAATGCTTCCTAACCGCGCGACCACCGTCTATTCAGCTACTAAAGGAGCTTTGAACTCTTTTACCAAGGCTTTAGCTTTTGAAATAGGACAGTTGGGCGTACGCGTAAATGCCATTGCCCCTGGAAGTATTTCTACCCCGCAATTCAACCGCAATTTGCAAGCTCTCACCCCCGAAAAGCAAGCCGCTTTTGAGACTATAGTAAAGGAAATATACCCGTTGCAACACATTGGCACGCCTGAAGATATAGCCAAAGCTTGTGTATTCTTAGCCAGCGACAATGCTTCGTGGATTACAGGCACTGTGCTTGCCGTAGATGGCGGGCTCACCACAAATTAAAATTTGCTAATTTGCTAATTATTACTATCTTTATCCTCTCAATTTCAGGTAGGTTATATGCACACCGATAATTCCGATATACTTGCCAAGCTCATAAACACACGCCTTTTACAAGTGAAAAACGAACCAGCAAGAAGGATGTTGCAGAGCTACACAAGTACGCTCATATCATAAAGTTATATCAGATAAAAGAAGGGGAAGACCTCTATAAAAAAGATGGGTAAGAATTGGATTATACATATAGATGAAATAAGCAAGCTATAGACAATGATAGCTACCATACGAAAGCAATTAGCAGAAGTAAACCCTATGGAGAAGAAAAGCTGGTGAGTGTAGTCCCTTCTAAAAACGGCCTGCACCTCATTACAACTCCTTTTAATATCAGTGGGGCAACCTTCGCAGGCAATATAGAGGTCAAAAAAGATTATCTGACAAATTTGTTAATCTGCTAATAAAAATAAGCACTTATAGCTACTATTGTTTTTATTTGTTAATTAATTTATTTGTTACTATATTATTTTTTTTATTACCTTTGCCTATTATATAATAACAAATGAATATTTTCACTGACGAAACGCTTGAAGGTACGGGGATGAATCTCTTTCTTCAGGTGCTGTCAGTATGTTATCTCATTCGCCAATTGACTTAACAAATTGATAACTCTTTGCAAAAATAGCTAAACTATATTATAGACAAATGGAAAAATATAACCCACACAAAGACACCCCTACTGCCTTACAACTTGAGCTCGTTCCTCTAAATGAGTACCTTGAAAAGAACACTACTTATACCCAAAAGGCACATACACATAACTTTTACCAAATCATATGGTTTGCTAAAGGTAAAGGCACACACTATGTAGATTTCAAAGAATACGAGGTAAGCCCTCATCAACTCTTTTTTATTGGTAAAGGACAAATACACGCCTTCGACAACCAGCCTTATGAAGGTTTTGTTATTCACTTCAACAAAATTTTCTTAGCCGATGAAGTTGATACACTTGACATCTTCTTAAAACATAACATCTTCGATACTTTTTCGCAAAAGCCTTATCTATCATTAGCTCCTGAGGAAGTGCCTAAATGGCATCAGCTTATAGATAAGATGCAGGAAGAATTAGAAAACTCTGAAGCCTTTGCTCACACTGATTATTTAAAAAACTTATTGCATCTCCTACTCATCAAAATACAACGCTTTTTCCTTAAAGAAGACCGAAAACAACTCTCAATAAACGACCCCAAACATCTGCTTTTTATACGTTTTTGTGAAGCAGTAGAACAGCATTTCAAAACACTACACACCGTAAAAGAGTATGCCAAGCTGTTACATATCTCCACTAAAAACCTCACTAACTGTACCAACGAGCTCATACAACAAACACCTTTGGCTCTCATCAACGAGCGGCTTTCTCTCGAAGCTAAGCGTCTACTTACCTACACTGATGACTCCGTGAGTAAAATTGCCTATACTCTCGGCTTTGAAAATTCTTCCAATTTTATTCGCTTCTTCAAACGCCTGAATGGAATAGCCCCTTCTTTTTTCAAAAAAATAATCGTATAATTTATCTCTAAAATCCGTTCATATATGGCATAACATACTAAATATATAGAACAATAAAAACTCTTATATAAGTAACTAACATCAATTATTTTATTAATAGACGTATGAAAAAGATGAGTTTTATAGCTCTTTTGGTGCTATCACTCGCTGCCAATGTAGTATTGGTACGCAAATTATTTGTAGGAAATACCCAAGTAATTGAAGGCGACTCACGTACAAGTATTGTGGTAAGTCAGCCGAACCGTGATTTTGTAATGAGCGAAATGCGCAATTTTGTAGAAACCTTACATCAAATCAATATGGGAATTGAGCAAAACGATTCCTCACTGATAGTGGAAGCAGCACGCAGTTCAGGAGGTTCGGTAGCTCATCACGCTCCTGCAGGACTCATAGCTTCTATCCCTATGGGATTCAAAACTATAGGCTTCGACACGCACGCTAAATTCGATAGCATTGCCAATAGCGCCGAAAAGAACTTCGACCCTAAAGTTACACAACAACAAGTAACTGCCCTACTCGGCAACTGTGTAGCCTGCCACCGCAGCTACCGTATGGATGTGAAGAAGGATTAGTAAAAACACATAATACACTATGAATTTGAACATATTCATTACCCTACACCTTTTAGAGAAACGCCAAAAGACCTTTGGGAGCATACTAAGGACAATTCTCTTGTTTCCTTTGGCAATTGTAGGGGATACGTGTTTGGTGATAGCTTATTTAATAGCTTTGATAGTGAGTAATATACTTGAAAAATACGATAATTAAAATGAAAAAACTCTTTTTACTGCTATGTGTATGGGCAGCACTTCCAGCCGTAGCCCAAACCTCGAAAGACAAAACCCTGATTATAGATGCGAGTTACCTCAAACAAGGTAGTAGCTACGGACAGTTAGGAGTGCATCTCAACTATTATGACAGCAATAAGTTGGCACTATCAGTGGGATTGGCAGGAAACTTCCGTTCGGAAAACGGATTAGTCGCTATCCCCGAAGCGCAACTCTCGGCGTGGATCAGAGCTGATGATTCTCACAGTGGTTTTATAGATATCCCTATGCTAATGTTGCGCCCTCAACTGAATTTCTCCCCTTATTACTTCGCCCCCGAAGCAGGTATCCAAATTTTTATTTTCTACATAAAAGCAGGCTACGCATTCCCTTGGGGTAAAATGAGTAACAACTATCCTTTTGACACGGGTAAATTCCGCCTTTCAGTAGGAGCTATTATACCGCTAAATATTAAATAAAAAATAATATGAAACATCTCTTTTTCTCCGTAGCCCTTGTGAGCACAATGCTCGGTTTTGGACAGGCCTCAGGAAACCTCAATTACCAAAACAGAGGCCGAAATAGCTTGAATAACAACGACTATTCTCTTGATTTCCCTACCAATTACGAAATGGTAGTCTCAGCCAAGGGACTGGCTAATATCAAAGCCGATGCTTTTGTGGCGATCTTCAGTGTGGTACAGGTAGGCAAGAGTGCTGAAGAGGCTACCTCCCTAATGAGTCAGCGTCTTTCGCCTGTGCTCTCTGCCCTAAAGGCTAAGAATATGGAGGCTTTTGTAGATATGATCTCCTTTGTGCCTATGTACGAATACGAGACCGAGAAGAAAGTCTTTAGCAAGCGCACCTACAATGAAGTTCCTGTAGGCTTTGAACTCAAGCAAAACCTACATATCAAAATCAATGAAGCCTCCCGACTCAATGAGTTAATCACTCTACTGACTAATAACGAGATTTACGACCTTGTACGTATGGACTACTATAGTAGCCAGTTAGAGACGGTAAAAAAAGAACTGAAGGACAAGGTAAAATCTGCCTTTGCTGAAAAACAAAAGGCCTATGAAACTACCCTTGGGGAAAGCTTTGCCTCCGCTGAAAAGAAGGTTGTTGATGGTTTTTTGTACATTTCCCCTACTGAACAATATAGTAGCTACGAAGCCTATAGTAGTGCATCCTTACAAGGCAAGCGAGCAGGCAATGTCGTGCAAGCCAACAAGTCTACTACTCAGTATTACCGACCTATTGCTAATCGAGATTTTGATGTGGTGCTCAACCCTATTATCGTAGAACCTATGATACAAGTAGTCTATGAAATAAAAATGAGTATAAATCGCCCTGATAAATATAAAAATAAAGAGGCACTATTGCTCACCCCTGCTGGCGAACTCAAGAAGATAAACTTGCCTTAGCTGATACCCTCAAAATACTCTTGTAATTCATCGGTTACAACCGATGAATTACCAACTTAATATGTATCAATAACTTTGTAGTAGTGGTAAGCGATATAGAAGATTCTTTTTTTGAAGAAAGTATAGAGTTCAGGTGTCAGGTTTTAGGTATTAGTTTTGTCGCAAAAATACACTTTTTTGCGACAAAATAACAACTTATTTTATATGGAAAGCACTGATAAAGATTATCAAAACGCGGGAGGAATATTGAGAAATGACTTTTTGGTAGAAATTCAATCGCCGAAAACTACCAAATTTGAGGTGTATAATAGTGTTTATCCTTACTTTGCAAGCCTTATCGGATTGTATAATCCTAATGCTGATATAGAAAAATACGAATAATGATATTCAAAAAATATTCTTATAATTCACTCTTCCCATTTTTCTTCTTCTAAATTCAACTGCCGGTGGAAATTGCGTATTTGCTCCTCATCAATACGTGGGTTCTTATTCAGTTGTTGTAATATCTCCCGCTGATGATGCAAAATAGCAACGTATTTCTTTCGCTCTTCAGGAGTAGTATTGCTCTTCGACAAATCGAGTTGGTATTGCCATATATCTTTCTGATTCTGTAATAGAAGACTATCGTTTATTCCTTCTTTGTAATGCTTTTGCATATAATCTAAAGCCGCTTGCGCTAATGATTTACGAATAAGACTTTCGGCTTCAGCTTCAGGAATATGGTCTTCATAATCAGGGAATTTAGCCCATCGAATAAGCGCTGGCAAACTAAGCCCTTGTACGAGTAGGGTTGCCAATATCACTATAAAAGTAATGTAGAGAATCAGGCTGCGATGCGGAAAAGGCTCACCGTTCTCTAAAGTTAGAGGAATAGAAAGGGCTACCGCGAGTGAAAGCACCCCGCGCATTCCTGCCCAACCAAGTACCAAAGGTAACCGAAAGCCAAGGTTCCGCCTGTCGGCTACTGTGATAAAGTGTTTCATTACTTGAGTAATGAGTAAAGCCCCGTATGACGATAGCAGTCGTACCCCTACTACTACCCCTGTGATGAGCAACCCATAATTTGTAGCTGTAGCAAGACTCATACCTTCGGCTTCTATACTCTCGAGTACATCAGGCAAAGCAAGACCTATCAGCATAAAGGCAAGACCATTGAGTACAAAGCCTAAAATATCCCATACCGCTACCGCTTTGTTGTATGTAGAGGCAGCAAGAATACTAGTAATGTGGAACGACATATACATACCCCCAGCCACTACTGCCAACACTCCCGACACTCCCATTTCGTTAGCTACAATATACATTATATAAGGAGCAATAAAGGTAAGGATAATATCCATATTAGCATCGGTAGGGAAAAATTTGTTTAGCTTGCGCATCACCCACGCTACTGCCAAGCCTATAAGCGTTCCGCCAATAGCTACCCAAAGGAAATTTAGCGCTATATCCGTCCATACCAGCTGACCGGTAGTTACTACCAAAGCGGCAAACCTAAAAACTATTAGTGAAGAAGCATCGTTTAGCAAACTCTCGCTTTCTATGATGGTTGAAATGCGTTTAGGCACCTTTACAAACTTCATAATCGCTGCTGCACTCACGGCATCGGTAGAGCCTATCACGCCCCCCAAAAGGAAACCTAACGCCAATGAAAACCCAGGGAATACCATATTGGCTACCCACGCCACCGCAGCAGCCGTAATAAAAACTACAATAAAGGCAAAGCTAAAGATAATGCGGCGCCACTTCCACATCTCTTTCAGTGATAGCGAAAAAACATCGGCATACAGAAGAGGCGGTAAGAAAATGATGAGTACCAAATCAGGATTCAGTGTAATGGTTGGGACATTGGGAATAAAGCTAATTGCCAATCCTCCTAACACCAAAAGAATAGGGTACGCTACCTTGAGCCGGTTTGCAAACATTATCAGTAGCATAATAGCCACCATCAAAAGTAATAAGTAAGGGAAATATTGTACCATAGGTCATTAATTATGAGGCGGCAAAAATAGTAAAAAATATTTTTTAATCATAATTGATGACTTTTTTTTTGTATCTTTGCACTAATAAATCAATTATTATGAAAGCACTTATCATCGGCGCTACGGGCGCTACCGGAAAAGATTTATTGTCGCAACTTTTAGCTGACGACACTTATGCTGAAGTACATTGCTTTGTGCGTAAACCCTTAGCCCTCACCCACCCCAAGCTACACGCTCACGTGGTTGATTTTGATACCCCTGAGGCGTGGGCAGATTTGTTGCACGGCGATGTAGCTTTCTCTTGCTTGGGAACTACCTTAGCCGTGGCAGGCAGCAAAGATGCTCAATGGCGTGTGGATTACGACTATCAGTACGCCTTTGCCCAGCAGTGTAAAGCCAATGGTGTACCCACCTTTGTGCTCGTCTCGGCAGCAGGAGCTACAGCGCAGTCTAAATTGTTCTACAACCGTATGAAAGGGCAGTTGGAGGACGCTATAAAAGCACTTGATTTCTCTTGCTTACTCATCTTTCAGCCCTCTGTACTCATCCGCTCTAATAGCGACAGAAGTGGCGAAAACTTCACAGTAAAAGCCTTTAATTTTTTAAACAAATTAGGTATTTTAAAACGTTACCGCCCTATGCCAACAGCTGTTCTTGCTCAGAGAATGCGTAAAGAAGTTGCTACAGTAGCTAAGGGCTTACATACTTTTACCCTTGACGAAATATTTTTATAATAATCTTTAATTATGGGAACCTCTCTTATACCTGTTGGAAATCATAATATTCAGTACAAAGGTCGAAACTTTCAGGATATAGCCAGCGAAATCAAAGAAATCTTAAACGATTGTAAATTCCCTAATAGTGAATTTTTAAGGACTTTTGCTCTGCGCTGGTATGGTGAAGATGATACACAAATGATAAGAAAAATCGATGATAAGCGGGAATGGACTTTCTTTGAAGAGGATGAATATTTTACTTATGAAAAATGGAAACAAATTGAATTTGAAGGCCCTTTTACATTAGGGCTAAGCTTTTATGAATCACAAATAGTACTTGATAATCCGCCTTACCGGTATTGGCAATGGTTTGAGCTGAAAGATGCTATCGCCCGTAATGAATGGCGTAAATATATGCAATGTATTATCACAGCCTTAGGAGGAGATAGGGTGATCTATTTAGCCGATAATGGAACTCATTTAGAGGAATTTATGTTTTATGATGGCTCTTTTGAAGAGTTAGAACAGGCTTTGTTCAACAAACTTGGAGCTCCTAAAACTACCTTTGAGGCTGTTGCTGCGGATTTCGACAATGCCTATTTTATTGATAATTTTAAAACTATAGATAATAGCAGCTTACTATAACCTACTAACTATATACCTATTTAATTTAGTAACTGTATTTTTAAAAAGTTATAAAACCTAAATTTGTTAATTTATTGATTGTTTTCTACCTTTGTCTTCTAAAACAATATGATGGAACCCTATATCACCCCAATTATCAATCATTTTGAGAAGATTATTCCGCTTAACGCCGAAGAGAAAGCCTATGTAACTGAGGCTTTTCAGCCACGTTTGTACCGCAAGAAGCAATACATACTGCAGGAAGGCGATGTGTGCCACGTGCTCAATTTTGTAGTGAGCGGTTGCCTACGGATGTACACCATCAACGAGAAAGGCACCCAGCATATTGTACATTTCGCTGCTGAAAACGAGTGGATATCCAACCTAATGAGTCTCTATAAAGAAACACCTTCAGAGTTTAGTATCGATGCCCTTGAAAACACCACTGTACTACAAATAAAACGAGAGGATTTATTTCAACTCTACGGCTATTCGCCTAAGTTTAACCGCATCTTCCGCGTGTTGATAGAAGAAGCCTATACCCAACTTCAACAACGCTTCCTATTGAGTATTAGCGCTTCGGCACAAGAAAAATACCGTTACTTCACCCAAGCCTATCCTCACCTACTACAACGACTACCACAAACGCAAATTGCTGCTTTTTTGGGGATTACTCCCGTATCGCTTAGCAATGTAAAAGCCGAATTGTTAAGATTAAAATAGTTTAAGGGTATTTCTTAAAATACTTTATTGCTTTCGCCTGCCGTATTGCCGTACCTTTGCACCAGAATTTTAAACATATTATTAAAATGAAAACAGAACAAAAAATTGCCGTTATAGGCTTAGGAAACAGCGGTCTCAATCAGTCTATCCGTATAGAAGTATTCGGTGACCTACACGAAGCTGGTGCTGTAGGCAAAACCATTACTTTAGAAGAAGCAAGGCAATTGGCTAATTATTTTTATCTTTGCGCCATTATCATATTGGCAAATTAACACATCAACACATTGGTAAATTTTATCACTCTTCTTCGTGAGGAAGCGCCGTTCTTCCTGCACCTGACTGCTGAGCATTTACTTATCTCGCTCTTGGCAATTGTTATCGCAACGTTTATAGGGGTGCTTTTGGGGATCTTTATCAGCGAGTACCGCAAGTATGCTGTTTGGCTCTTGGGGGCTGTGAATGTGCTCTATACTATCCCCTCTATCGCTTTATTGGGTTTCTTTATCACTATTACGGGGGTAGGGAACCTCACGGCTCTTATTGCTCTAATACTCTATGCTTTACTGCCTATTATCCGCAGTACTTATACGGGTATTACCCAAATCAATCCGCTGATTGTAGAAGCTGCAGAGGCAATGGGTAGCACCCGCAGGCAACTGCTTTGGAAAATCAAACTTCCTTTAGCCCTGCCTGTACTAATGTCGGGCATTCGCAATATGGTAACGATGACCATTGCGCTGGCAGGGATTGCCTCGTTTGTAGGTGCTGGGGGCTTGGGGGTGGCTATCTACAGAGGTATCACTACCAATAATAGTGCGATGACCCTCATAGGCAGTGTGCTGATTGCGCTCTTGGCTTTAGGTTTTGATTTTCTTTTGGCAAAAGTAGAGCAACGATTGGTGCACCGTGAAGTTGTCTATAAGCGCAATCCGCTAAAGCTGGTAGGGATAGGAGTGTTGGCTTTACTCATCACCTTGTTCTTTGTGCTTTCACCTAAGAAAACAAAGGATATACATATCGCTACCAAACCGATGACTGAGAGCTATTTGCTGGGGCAGATGCTTTCTTTGCTTATTGAACAAGACACGGGGCTTTCGGTGCGACTGACCAATGGTGTAGGGGGTGGCACCTCCAACATTCACCCAGCAATGTTGCGCGGAGACTTTGATATGTACCCCGAGTACACTGGCACCGCGTGGGAAGCAGTACTCAAGCGCAAAGACCCTTACAACGAGAACAAGTTCGCCGACTTAGAAACTGCCTATAAAAAGCAATACGGATTGGAATGGGCTAACCTATATGGCTTCAACAATACTTATAGCTTGGCAGTGAGCAAGGAAATGGCTCAAAAATACCAGCTCAAAACCTTTACTGACTTGGCTAAGGTGAGCGAGCGACTTATCTTTGGAGCTGAATATGATTTCTTCGAGCGCGAAGACGGCTACAAGCAACTGCAAGAAGTCTATGGTATGCACTTTGGTAAAGTAATCGATATGGACATCGGACTGAAATACCAAGCGATGCGTGATAAAAAAATTGATGCTATGGTAGTATTCACTACCGACGGACAACTTTCTATCAGTGAGGTGGTGGTACTGCAAGACGACCGCAATATGTACCCCTCCTACAAGGCAGGTACGGTGGTACGCACCGAGCTACTGACCTCCTACCCCACCCTGCGCACTACTTTGGCAAAGCTGAACCAGCTAATAGACAATACCACGATGGCGCACCTCAACTTCTTAGTAGAAACTGAAAGGAAACGACCTGAAGAAGTTGCTAAGAACTATCTGCTACAAAAAGGACTTTTAGACCCACAACGATGATTACTTTTTCTCATATACACAAAAATTATAATGGTAAGGAAATTATTGCTGACTTCAATCTGACCATTGAAAGCGGCACTTTCCTCACTATCATAGGCACTTCAGGCTCTGGCAAAACCACCGTACTAAAAATGATTAACGGATTGGTATTGCCCGACAAGGGCGAAATATACATTGACGGCAAGAATATTTTGGAGGAAGACCTCATTGCCTTACGCCGCAACATAGGTTATGTAATTCAAGGAAATATCCTCTTCCCACACCTCACTGTTGCTGAGAATATTGCTTATGTACTCCGTCTGAAAAACTACTCTAAAACCGACATCACACACATTGTAACCGAAAAACTACAACAGGTAAACCTCGACCCTGAACTCGCCAACCGATTCCCACAGCAGCTTTCGGGCGGACAGCAGCAGCGGGTAGGTATTGCAAGAGCCTTAGCGGCAAGCCCTTCAATCATCTTAATGGACGAGCCTTTTGGGGCGTTAGACATCATTACCCGTCAGCAGCTACAGCGAGAGCTCAAAGCGCTGCATCAGCTCTCAGGGGCTACTATCGTATTTGTTACTCACGACATAGCCGAAGCCTTAACACTGGGTACCAAAGTATTAGTATTAGATAAGGGAATTATTCAACAATACGACACCCCCGAAATGATTAAACAACACCCTACCAATGAGTTTGTAAGACAATTAGTGAATTAGCAAATTATAAAAATGAAAGCTATCGTTATTTACAAAGCGGGCGATGCCCAACAATTACAGTTAGAAGAACGCCCTATCCCAGCACTCAAAGAGGGGTGGACGTTAGTAAAAGTAAAAGGCTTTGGCATCAACCGTTCCGAGATATTCACGCGGCAAGGGCATTCCCCCTCAGTTATATTCCCGCGTATTTTAGGCATTGAGTGTGTAGGGGTAGTGGAAGCTACTACCAGTCCTACTTTGCAAAAAGGGCAGACTGTTGTTTCGCTAATGGGTGAAATGGGCAGGGCTTTTGACGGTAGTTATGCCGAGTATACCCTCTTGCCCAACGCACAGGTATACCCCATAACCACCACACTGAGTTGGGCGGAACTTGCTGCGGTACCCGAAACCTACTACACTGCCTTTGGCTCTATGCAAAACTTGCAACTCAAACCTACTGATACCATACTGGTGCGTGCTGCTGCTAGTGGGGTAGGCATTACTTTTGTGCGATTAGTAAAAGCTCAATACCCTACGCTGAGGGTAGTAGGTTCTATCAGAGGTAATAATACTGAGAAAGCAGCTGTACTCTTGGGGTTGGGTTACGATGCTATTATCGCCGACAATGATAACGTTTTGGCTACCGATGAGTGTTTTGATAAAATATTAGAGTTGGTGGGACCTGCGAGTATTAAGGATTCATTTGCCCATATAAAAGAATATGGCATCATCTGTGCTACAGGACTTTTAGGCGGTAAGTGGTATTTAGAGGACTTTGACCCTACTCGCGACCTCCTGCACAATGCCTATCTTACCACTTTCTATTCAGGTAGTGTAAATGCCGAAAAGATTACCCAGTTATTTGCTTATATTGAAGAACACAATGTACCCGTTGCTCCCGAAAAAGTATTTGCCTTAGAAGAAATAGTTGCTGCTCATCAATATGTTGAAAGCAGTGCAGGCTATGGCAAAGTAGTAGTGCGCATTAACTAATTTACTAATTATTTTCGTATCTTTGCCCCTAAATCATCAAATACAAATCCAATGAAAAAGATTTTTTTATTCTGTTTAGCCCTTGTGGGCTTTGTAGCTACAGCACAAACCTACGAATTTAAAGTAGTAACCGCTGTAGAATCAGTTGTACCTTATGGAATCGGTCGTTCTCGTTTGATCTCAACTAACGATGAGCGCAATTACAAGGATTTCACCACCACCCGTTCAGAAGAAGGGGATGAACGTAACAAAAGCGACCGTGATGAGATTCGTGTCAAAGGTTTTGACGAAACCAAGTTGCTAAACTTCTTTAACCTCGGAGGGATTCGCTTTCAGAATATCGCTGCCAACGATGCCCTTATCACTTCCAAACTCAATGCAATGAGTGAAGAAGGATGGGAGCTCGCCTTTGTTACCAGTGGTGTAGAAAGTAATTCAGGTAAAGACGATTCTACAGGGCTTTTTATCACCCGCTTTGTTTTCAAACGATTGAAAAAGTAGTCTTCAAAATTAGTAAACGTAAAATTGTCAATTTCGTAAAAATTTATCTTCCACATTACCCAGCAGCGCCAACTCGCTGGTTTTGTGGAAGATTAAAATACTTTGCTGATTTTTAAACAATTACTTACGTTGAACTCTCATTATTCATCACAGAGTCATTTCAAATGGATAACTATATAGTCCCCGTAAAATAATAAACACTAAATATCAGATAAGATGAAAAAAGTATTGACTTTATTGTTCTTAACGACGTTTTTTTGGGGCAATGCCAAAACTGAACCCATAGAAATACAAGGTGCGGTAGGCAAACTCCGAGGGGTGCTTACTACTCCCGACAATTTCAACCAAAAGAAAATCCCCGTGGTGATTATGTTTCACGGTTTTACTGGAAATATCAACGAGAAAATAAATATCACTATAGCCGAGACCCTTGCCAAAGAAGGCATTGCTTCTGTGCGCTTCGACTTCAACGGGCACGGGAAAAGCGATGGCGACTTCGAGAAAATGAGCCTCGATAACGAATTAGAAGATGCGCGCCGTATTGTTCAGTATGTTGAACAACTGCCTTTTGTGAGTAAAATAGGCATCTATGGCCATTCACAAGGAGGGCTGATCTCAATATTGCTCAGTTCAGAACTCGGCAAGAGCAAAATCAAGGCAGTGGCAATGCTGGCTCCAGCAGTTATCATTCACGATAATATGTTACAAGGGTCTTTTTTTGGCACTACCTTCGACCCCCTAAATGTTCCCGATAAGGTGAGCCTCTTCTCAGGCAAAATTACCGTAGGCAAGGACTATATTCTTTCAGGGCAACGCATAAAGCCTTTTGAAGCCGCTAAACGTTACAAAGGAAAGGTAAAAATCATTCACGGAACAGGTGATAGAGCCGTACCTTACTCGTATAGTGAATATCTTTTGTATTTCTACAAAAACGCCGAATTAACAATCACTCCAAAAGCCGACCACGTTTTCTCTAACCAAGAAGATATCCCCGCCACCGAGGTAAGTCAATGGATGAAAAAACAACTTAAATAACGTGAGTTCGATATAACACTGACTTTACTTGTTACCTAAATGAACACTTTCGCAGCCTTAGACTTTGAAACCGCCAACCAATACCGCAGTAGCGTATGCAGTATCGGACTCGTTTTTGTAGAAAATAACGAGATTGTCGATACTTATTACCAACTGATTAAACCTGCACCAAACTTTTATAGTTATTTCAATACCCAAATACACGGTCTTTCGCAGCACGACACCGAAAAAGCACCGCTCTTCCCCGAAGTATGGGCAGAAATATTGCCAAAAATAAAAAAATTACCCCTTGTAGCTCATAATAGTGTGTTTGATGAAGGTTGTTTGCGGGCTGTATTAGCTTATTACGAGCTCCCACAGCATACTAATCCTTTCTTTTGCACCTGCCGAAAAGCGCGTAAACTCCTCCCTCAGCTCGTAAATCACAAGTTAGACACTGTATCCGCTTATTTTGGGTTTGATTTAAAGCAACATCACCACGCCTTAGCCGATGCCGAGGCTTGTGCGCATATCGCTTTAGAACTTTTCAAGTGAGACCTTAAAAAAACTAATGTCAATTATAAACCCTAAACTGCCCGTGGAGCTCACACTATGAATATAGAAGAATTTAGAGACTTTTGCCTATCCCTGCCTGATACGTATGAGAAAATGCCCTTTTCGGGGTTCTTTAAAAATGCTGATTCAATCTTAGTTTTTTATGTGGGTACAAAGATGTTTTGCTTCTTTGATATCAATAAGTTTGACAAATGCACGCTCAAATGCAACCCCGATGAGATAGAACAACTCAAAGCAAATTATCAGGCAGTAGAAGACCCTTTTAACCTAAGCAAAAAGTATTGGGTGGGTATCCGTTTCAATGAAGATATGCCCGATGATAAAATCAAGGCTTATGTAAAACAATCGTATGATTTAGTAGCTTCTTCACAGAAAAACAAATTAGTAAAATAATGACAACTATGAAAAAAGAAAAACCTAAACGCCCCAAAAATATTGAAGTTCGAGGGGCTAAAATACATAACCTCAGGAATATAGACGTCGATATACCCCTCAATAAGATTGTAGGGATTGCAGGCGTATCGGGCTCTGGCAAATCATCTCTTGCCTTAGGAGTTCTCTATGCCGAAGGCTCACGAAGATACTTAGAATCGCTTTCTACCTACACAAGACGACGAATGACGCAAGCCGAACGCGCTGAGGTAGACGACGTGCGCTACGTGCCAGCCTCCTTAGCACTGCACCAGCGCCCTACGGTACCTGGTATCCGCAGTACTTTCGGCACAATGACCGAATTGCTCAACAGCCTCCGCCTGATGTTCTCAAGGCTTGCCAATCACTGTTGCCCTAACGGACACTATGTAAAACCTTCGTTTGCTGTAGCAGCTATGCAAGAAATCACCTGCCCCGAGTGCCACGAACATTTCTACGGACCTGGGGCTGAAGATTTAGCTTTCAACAGTCGTGGGGCTTGCCCTACCTGTGGCGGAATAGGAACCGTCAGAACGGTAGACGAAAGCAAGTTAGTCCCCGATCAAAACCTCACTATCGACGAAGGAGCAGTAGTGGTATGGGGCACCCTGATGTGGTCACTTATGAAAGATGTATGCCGCGAAATGGGCGTGCGTACCGATGTGCCTTTCAAGGATTTAACCCCCGAAGAAAAAGAAATAGTCTACCACGGGCCTGCTGAAAAGAAACATATATTCTACCTAAACCCCAAAACAGGACAAACTGCCGAAATGGATTTTACTTACTACAGTGCTGTGTATAGCGTACAAAACGCTTTGGCTAAGGTAAAAGACGATAGCGGAATGAAACGCCTCGAGAAGTTCCTAAAAGAAGACGTTTGCCACGACTGCCGCGGCACAAGGCTTTCTCCAGCGGCACGTGCCCCACGCCTTAGGGGCATTGGCTTAGACCAAGCTACGGCTATGACGCTCGATGAGTTAATGGTTTGGGTAGCAGGCGTCCCCGATTCATTAGAAGAAGCTATGCGCCCAATGGCTAAAAACATCTGCGAAGCCTTTACCGATACCGCCCACCGCCTCATCGATTTAGGCTTGGGATACCTCTCCTTAGACCGTGCAGCAGCTACCCTTTCCACTGGCGAACGCCAGCGCGTACAGCTTGCACGCGCTGTACGCAACCGCACTACCGGGGTGCTCTATGTGTTAGACGAACCCTCTATCGGGCTACACCCTCACAACCTCAAAGGCTTAACAGGGGTGATGGACGACCTCATAGCCGACGGCAATTCGGTGATATTGGTAGACCACGATACCCAAGTACTTACTCACGCCGATGAGATTGTAGAAATGGGCAAAGGCGCAGGGACTAATGGCGGAACCGTCATCGCACAAGGAACGGTAGATGAAATAACACAAAATAAGGAATCGGTAATAGCACCTTACTTATCGCAAGAGAGCAAACTGCCAGCAGAACTCCCAAAAAACGAACTCTTTTCTATGGGAAACATACACCTCTCTACCGATGCTATACACACCGTACACCCTTTAGAAGTCGAATTTCCAAAGGGGAGACTTACAGTAGTTACAGGGGTTTCGGGCTCAGGCAAAACTACTTTAGTGTTAGAGAGCCTAATTCCCGCTTTAGAGGCAAACGCTATGGGGAAGAAATTACCTCAGCACATCAAATCGGTAAAAGCAGAAGGTATTCGTCAGGTAAAGCTCATCGATGCTACCCCTATAGGTATCAATGTTCGCTCTACGGTAGCTACCTATGCCGGTATTCACGACGAACTCCGTAAGATTTACGCCAAAACCCTCGATGCCAAACAGTGCGGCTATAAGGCAGGCGACTTCTCCTACAATACAGGCGACCTCCGTTGCCCTACCTGCGACGGCACAGGGCAAATATCCTTAGATGTGCAGTTCCTCCCCGATGTTGATATTGTGTGCCCTGATTGCAAAGGGAGCAGGTACAAGCGCGAAGCCTATAAAGTATTTCGCACCGCCAAGAATGGCGAAAAATACAGTCTACCCCAGCTGATGAGTATGAGTATAGACCAAGTAATAGAGGTAACTACCGATTTGAAGTTAGTAAATCAAAAACTACAAGTGTTACAACAGTTAGGATTAGGCTATTTGTCGCTTGGCGAAGATACCCCAGGGCTTTCAGGCGGAGAAGCCCAACGCCTTAAGTTAGCCAGCGAAATGGGTAAAGGACAGAGCGATACCGTTTTCGTATTTGATGAACCCACCATAGGGCTACACCCGCAAGATGTACGTGTGCTGCTCGGTGTTTTTCAGAGCCTCCTTAGCTTAGGAGCTACCGTGATAGTGATTGAACACGATTTAGACGTCATTCGCAATGCTCATTATATTATCGATATGGGTCCCGGTGGCGGTGCCGCAGGCGGAAGAATCGTAGCACAAGGCACCCCTCAATCAGTAAAGAATAATGCCAATAGTATTACAGGAAAATATCTATAAACCTAGTAAAATTATAAAAATCCCCGCTGGTAGGCAAAGCCTACCAGCGGGGATTTTTATAATAATTAACACATTTGCCAATTGGCTAATTATTTCTATCTTTGCCCTTCATCAATAGCAAACAACGTGTTATCACTTCACCCCTATTATCACCCTATGCAATCGGTTATTCCTACAGAAGAAAAAGAGGTTACCTATACCGAGTTTCTTCCGTGTGAGGCTTTGCGCTCGTTTATTTATTGCTATTGGGAACTGAAATCACCTCCGCGTAACACGCCTTTTTGCTACCGAGTAGTTGCCGATGGTTGTATAGACCTATTTTTTGACTGCAACGCCCCGCAGATGAGTTCCGTTATGGGCTATTGCAATACATACATAGAGTTTCCTATAACGGGGGCTTTCCACTATGTAGGGGTGCGCTTTCTGCCCAGTGCTTTTCCGCTACTTTTTGGTCAAGATGCTTTTGAAATCAGCGCACAAGAAATTCCCTTGCGTGAGGTAGTTCCTGCACTGGCTACTTTTATCACTCAGCAGTTAGAAACTCCCCTTTCGTTAGCTACCATTGCACAATGCTTAGACAACTATTTTCTCCGTCACCTATCACAACGCCCTTTGCAGATGGATAACCGCTTTTTCTCGGCACTTTTGCAGATATTACAGAGCAAAGGCAACATACAAATCAATGAGTTGGATACCGGCATCAGCACCCGACAGTTGCGCCGCCTTTTCGACTACTACATAGGCGATAACCCAAAGACTTTTAGCAATATTGTGCGCTTCCAACATATACTAAGCGCAAAAGCCTATCACAACTATTCTTTTTTAGACACTTATTACGACCAAGCCCATTTTATCAAATCGTTTAAAACATTCTATGGCGATACCCCAAGCAAGGTATTAGGCTGAAGAATGTCCGTTTTTTACAATCGTATTCCCTGCGCTTGCGGTACTTTTGCCCCCAAATAACAAATACATTATCAGAATGAAATTAAACGCAGGTATTATCACCGAGAAATTAGCCGAGAGCAAGGCTTTCTACACCCAAGTATTGCAATTTGGCGTTACTTTTGAAAACGACTTTTATTTGCTGTTGCACACTCCTAATCAGGAGGCAGAAATCAGTTTTTTGTTGCCTAATCACCCTTCACAACAACCTCTTTTCCAAAAACCTTTTACCCAACAGGGTGTATACCTCACCATTGAAGTAGAGAATGTAGACGACTATTACCACAAGCTAAAAGAGCAGGGCGTACCTATTGCCATAGACTTACGCGAAGAGCCTTGGGGCGACCGCCATTTTGCCATTATAGACCCCAACGGCATCGGTATTGATATCGTAACCTATTGCGCACCTGAGTAAAAATAAAAAATCCCCGCTGAAAGAGAAATCTTTCAGCAGGGATTTTTTAATTTGCTAATTATTCACTACTTTTGCACTCATCATTCGTAATTCGTCATTCGTCGTTCGTCATTCGTCATTTGTAATTCGCCATTTGGTTAGGAATAAAACTCGATAAAATCAAACAATCCTCTAAAAATTAGTCTATGAGAACATTCCTATTCTTAATCTTTATGCTTAACTATTCTCAAAATATGTTTAGTCAAACTAAGACAGATATAGATACCATCTACAAACAAGATTTCGAGGATTTTACCCTGCGATTAGTCAGAGATGATAGTGGTGAAAAGCAAGCAGAGTTCCGTACTTTATTTATAAATAAAAAAACAGGTATTTCTACAAAAATATTTGTTTCTACTTATAAAAAAGATCTTCATTGGATTTTTGGAAAATCAATAGGAGAAGGCGCGTATTATACTTATAATATCATCAAAGGATTTCATTTGGAAAATAAGCTACTTGTTTTCTATTCTTGTTGGGGAGTAGTAACTGCTGTAAGTTTTGATTTAACTACAATGACACACAAAACCTATTATATAGGATTATACCCTCATACGGGAGCTTTTGCAAATCTCGCACATAGTATGGAGACCAAAGAATATAAAGGTATTTTCTATTTTCATATTGAAGCAGGACAACAATCCGGTGGGAGAGCTAATATATTAGGCTACTTTAACCCTAAAACTAATGAAATGTATGACTACATTCCTGATAATAATCTTGGAAAACGCATTTCCGATATAAATAAATCTTTTGAAACCCTAAAAGAAGACAAGGAAACTTCTCTTTTTATAAGAAAATTACTCGTAAGGCTCAAATTAGCCCCTGATAATGTAGCAATTTCTTATCTGTTTAGGTCTGAATATCAAAATTTCACTTATTTTTTCTATGTCAAGGACAATTCATCTGTAGAGATTTTAAGATATGATATCGAAAAAAAGGAATGGTTTGTGGGTGGCTATAATGCCTCTCCTTCACTAACATCTGAAAAGCCATAAAACCTTTAGAAAACATACAAACCCCCTCCCCGCTTGTAGAGAAATCTACCGGCGGGGAGTTTTTATATCCCTAACTCATAGTAATACCTACACCTTAAAAAAATATTTATAAAATAATATATAGTAAGTTTGCTTATTATATAAAAACATACTACCTTTGCGCCCGAATAAAGAAGTAAATTTAAATTATATATGAATGTTTTAATTATCAACGGGCATCCTACTATGGAAACGTCTAACGCCAACAAGGCTATTTTAGAAGAAGTAAAACGCTTGCTCCCTGAGGCTGAAGTAAGTAACTTGCAAGCCCTTTACCCTAACTATCAAATTGATGTAACTGCCGAACAAGCTAAACTTGTAAAAGCAGATGTAATAGTATGGCAATTCCCCGTGAATTGGTATTCGCTTCCCGCCTTGTTGAAAAAATGGTTAGACAACGTATTTTCACACGGCTTTGCTTATGGCGACAACAAGCTGATGGGCAAGAAGCTCATCCTTTCTTTCACCACCGGAGCACCTGAAGAGGCTTACCAACACGGTGGCGCACAGAACTATCCATTTACCGATTTTCTCAATATTCACCGCCAAACTGCCAATCATTGCAAATTGCTATTCCAAGAGCCTGTAATCTCTTACGGAATGAAGTATATTCCAGAGGTAATGCCCAAAGAAGCACTTACAACCTTGCAACAAAGAGCCAAAGAGCACGCCGCTCGATTGGTTGCGAAAATCAAAGAATTAAACTAAGTTTGCAATTGATAAAAATCGCCGTGTGGCAGTGTGTCACACGGTTTTTATTCCATTTATAAATGAAAAACAGACCTATCAAATATTGGATTGTAGTGGCGAGCAAAGACCACGTACAGATGGGCGTTGCGGGAGGCTTTGCCCAAGCCTGCCACGGCAAGGCTCAGCCTTTGAAACGTATGCAGGAGGGAGACGGTATTCTCTATTACTCTTCCAAATACTATTTCGGAAAAGAAGACAAATGCCAAGCCTTCACAGCTATTGGTAGCGTGAAAGACGAGGAAGTTTATGCCTTTCAGATGAGTGAAAATTTCTGTCCGTTTAGGAGAAATATTACTTTTGTAGACTGCGAAGAAACACCCATAGCCGACCTTATCGAGCTATTGGACTTTATCCCTAACAAAAAAGCGTGGGGATATCCTTTTCGCTTTGGTATTTTGGAAATATCCGAGAACGATTTTAAACTTATAGCCTCTAAAATGTTACACAATGACCTCTCAGCACTCAATTTTTAGTTTAAGAGCCGAAGAAAGCTCAGGGCTTTTACTTTGGCAGGTAAGTATGTTATGGCAACGCGGAATCAAAAAAGTGTTGCAACCTTTCGACCTCACACACCCTCAGTTTGTACTCTTGGCGAGTGCCCAGTGGTTTGCCCAACAAGGAAAGGAAATCACGCAGGTATCTTTGGCAAATTTCACCAAAATAGACCCAATGACTACCTCGCAAGTGGTGCGTACTTTGCAGAGCAAAGACCTCATCACAAGGGAAGAACACAAGACCGACACCCGCGCCAAAGTAGTTGCTATCACCGATAAAGGTGCTGAACTCATCGCGCAAGCTGTCGCTAAAGTCGAGGCTTTCGACGATGAATTTTTCAGTATTCTGGCAACCGAACAGCCCTCGTTCAACGCTCAACTGCACAAACTTTTGACGAATTAGCAGAATCGTTTTGCTCTCATTGCTAGAAATCCTTACTTGTAAGGAAGGTTTTATCAATTATCAATTGTTTTGTACCTTTGTAGTCTCAAAAACTATTTATACTATTTTCTATTATGCCATTGGATATTGTTATTTTTAAGCAAGGAAAGGAGAAGGAATATGTGTCAATTGATGAAAAATTACATCAATTGATGTTTTCTCAGGATGCTATAAAACAAGGTAGATGCAGAGAGCTCTCTAAAATTAAAGATTATTACCTTACAGATGTTATTTTTATGGGAAAAGCACTTACAGACTTTGTTGAAGACCTTAAAATGCTTTCACTTCCGGAACTTTCTCCTATAATAAAACTATTAGAGCAAGCAGAAATAGAGAAAATACGTATAAGTGGAGACTAAAATAAATAGATGACGACAATTATTGATATAGGAAATCTCTTAGATACTTGTAAAGATGAATATTTCTTAGTGGAAGAATCTACAGGAAATATATATTATCAATATAAAGAGGAAAAGAAAGTATTTATAAACTCTGATAAGGATTCTTTTAACAAATGTTTGTTCGCATATAGTAACTTTGTAAAAAATAATAACTCTACTCTCGTTACTGCTGAAAATATTATAAATATCTGTAAGAAACATATTCAATATACCGACTTTATTATTCAAACAGATTTTTTAGGAGCCAAATCTTTCTTTTGGCAAGAAAAGTTATATGATATAGCCATACTTATAGAAGATAATCATTCTATTCTATCTCCTTACAACGACTTTTTTCTGTTTTATGAAACAAAAATGTATATCAACAGTAGTATTGCAGAAATCAATACCTATCAGGAATATCAAAATATAGATAAAGAATCTGTTATTCGAACGATCCAAACTATTTATAACGACCTTTCTATCGAAAACTTACATACTATACAATTAAAAGTAATGGAACTTGTCTTAGTTCCTCTCTACGGAAAAGCTCGTTTTGATGATTTTCTTCTCAGAAGAGAGAAAAGAATTAAAGAAATAATGGGTATTTAAAATAAACGTATGGATATTGATATAGTAACCTATTCAGTAAAAATATAAAATAAACCCTCCCCACTGGTAGAGAATACTATAAGTGGGGAGGGTTTTATTTGCAAATTAGCAAATTTTCAAATTTACTAATTAATTCTTACTTTTGCCCCCGAATTTATAAATAAAAGAAAAATGAAAAAGATTTTTATTATCAACGGGGGACAAAAATTTCACGGAGGTGGCGGTACCCTCAACGCCAGCATAACAGAATGGACACGCCAAACGCTTGAGGAACTGGGCTATCAGGTGCAGTCTACTTGTATTAATGATACGTACGACCCCAGAGCAGAAGCAGAAAAAATAGCAGGTGCCGATGTGATTATCTATCATACGCCTATCTGGTGGTTTCAGATGCCTTATGGCTTAAAGCAATACATCGATGAGGTATTTATTGCAGGAATGGACATCATTTGCCCTAATGACGGTCGTTCGCGCGAAGAACCCGAACGCAATTACGGTACAGGCGGACTAATGCAAGGCAAAAAATATATGGTTACCACTACGTGGAATGCGCCCTTAGGAGCTTTCACTCAGCCGAATGACTTTTTCGACCAAACATCTGTAGACGATGGGGTGCTATTTGGTTTCCACAAGATGAATAAGTTCGTAGGACTCTCGCCTTTGGAAGGTTTTCATTTCTATGACGTAATGAAAAACGGTACTCCCGAAAGAATTGAAGCCTACAAGCAAGCCTATATCGCCCATTTGAAGAATATCTTTGGGAATAAATAAAGAAAAGCGGTTACTTATAAAAAAGTGACCGCTTTTTTTATTTTTTTATTCCGTTAGGAAAGTTCCTTTTTCAAGCACAATTTTATTTCCCCATTGGGTAAGGGCATCGAGTATGGGCAAAAAAGATTTCCCTAAGTCGGTGAGTGAATAGATAGCCACCAAAGGAGGTTTTTCGCCATAGACAACTTTAGAAATAAGCCCGTCGTTTTCCAATTGTTTTAGTTGGATACTCAGCGTAGTTTCGGTTACCGAATAGAGGTCTTTTCTCAGTTCGCTAAATCGCTTTTCACCTTCTTTAAGATGATACAAAATCACGGCTTTCCATTTTCCTCCTATCAAATCCATCGCTACGGCAATGGTGCAAGGATAGGTTTTTTCTCCTAAGCGGACGCTGGGGGCAGTACACTCTATTTTTGTTTCCATAATAGTTGAAATTATAAAGTATCTATTTAGATAGTTATTGCCAGATTGAAAGTTGTACTATAATTTTGCGCCAAAATTAAAAAATAATTTCGATATGGCATTAGTAATTTTAGCACATCCCCATTTTGACCAATCGATAGCTAATAAGGCTATCATAGAGGAGCTTTCTCGTAGCGATATAGACTTTGAAATCAGAAATTTATCAGCGCTATACCCTACCTTTCAAATAGATGTAAAAGCAGAGCAAGAAGCCTTACTCAAGCATCAAGAGGTTATCTTTCAATATCCTTTTTATTGGTATAATATGCCAGCGATACTCAAGCATTGGTTTGATGAGGTTTTTACGTATCAGTTTGCTTATGGTTCACAAGGAGATAAGCTCAAAGGGAAATATTTTATCCCAAGTTTTACCGTTGGGGCACCCGAAAGTGAATATCACACTTTGGGAGAACACCATTTCAAAGTATACGAGTTCTGTAAGAACTTAGCGCAAACGGCTTATTATGCGCAGATGAAGTATGTAGAGCCTCTTTATTTTCACGGGACATCAGTAAATGCAGGTTATACCAAAGAGGATATAGAAGCAAAAGCCAAAGCGCAAGCCCAACGATTGTTAGCATTTCTTTCTTCGCTGAAATAACACACAAATTAGGATAAAAAAACACCCTCCCTACTGGTAGAAAATACTACAAGTGGGGAGGGTTTTTATTAGTTATTCTTCAAGTGGTCATTTCCAAAACGGATAATCGCTTCTATGATAGGTAAGGCTTCTTTACCTAAATCGGTAAGGGAATACTCCACTCGCGGGGGTACTTCTGGATAACTTACTTTTGCTACTAATTGATGAGTACAGAGCGTTTTTAGTTCTTCATTGAGTACTTTTTCACTCACTTGTGGAATGGCACGTTTTAGTTCCCCATAACGATGTATGCGCTGACTGAGATGAAACAGTATAAGCATTGCCCATTTGCTTCCCATTATTTGCATTGTTCGCCATACAGGACAGTCTTTGTTAATATTTTTTTCGTTCATCGCAATATTTTTTCTATTTGATACTGAGTAATTCTAACTTTTTTGTAAGGTGCTTACTTTCTCGTAAGTACTTGTGTGCTTGGATACAAAGGTATAATTTTGCGGTGAAATAACAAAGAAAAATTCATATAAAAATGACAAAAACAGAAATTGTACATCAGTTTTATGTCTCCTTAGCTAAAGGAGATTTTGAGAAAGTAGGCAGTTTATTAGCCGATGACTTAGTATGGCACCAACCAGGGAAAGGGGCTCTTTCAGGTAGCTACAAAGGTAAAGAGGCTGTATTCTCTCATTTGGGAAGAATGGCACAGCTCAGTGGAGGCACTTTTGCTATTGACCAAATTGATTATATCACCGAAAACAATCATTTGGTAGTTGCTGCCGTTGCTTTTGAGGTCTTTGCTTTTGACAAAAGTATGCGAATGAGAGGTATTGATCTCTATCGGGTAGAGAACGACAAAATACAAGAGGTTTGGTTATTCTCTGAACACATAGACGAAGAAGACGCCTTCTGGACAGAAGCTCTCAGGTTATCTAACCAACAGAAATAATATTTCCCCGCTCGTAGAGAATACTATGAGCGGGGATTTTTATTTCCTAACTAGTGCATTTGAAATGCGTTATATAAACTTCTTAAACCAATTGTCCAAAAAGATCATTTGTCCTTCCGTATGAAACCAATGTTCGCCATTATTCATAATGGTTAGAGTTGCTCCAATGCTATTGGCAAAATTTGTTATTGTTTCCAAAGAAGTTATCGTATCATTCTCAGCATAAAGGATATTTGTAGGTATATTCCAAATTATTGGATGAGATCTAACATAAGAAAGATATTCCCAAGATAAAGGTTCTCCAAAAGAAGTTGTGATTACTTTTTCTTCATATAGTGCTTTCTCTGATACCTTGGAGAGGGTCATCATATTTAAAATGATGTGCTCCATATCTACGATTGGCGAGACAAACATAGCTTTTTTAATAGATTTATCTGCCAATGACAACATAGCATAATAAGCTCCTATACTATTAGCTATTAAGGCGATACTGCTGTATTGTGAGGCTATGGAATCAAAGAATTTTGAAAATTCTTTTTTAGCTTCCCAAGGAAATTCTGATTTATAGTCAAATCCTATTACCTCATATTCATCATTAAAAAACTTTCTATAATGATTAGCTTCCTCTGCATTTCCGCCTTTACCGTGTATGTATAGAACTGCATTTTTCATTCTTCATCTCCTTAATGTGCTTGTGTAGTTTTTTTAAGTATATTTCCATTACATTGGTAACTTGCTGCAATTTTTATAGAACAAAGGTGCTTCTATACCTTTTTTCTTACCTTCTTCATACACGCACTTGCATACATATAATAAGTCGGGGAGGTTGTTGTGGAGAGTCATTATTTTTTGGGTAAGGATATTGTTGGCAAACATTCTTTTCATCAAAGGTGCTGAAAGAAAAGTAGGCAACTTGTAAGGTAGTAACTCGTTGTTGTAGTGTTTTAGTACCACCCCTCGTGAGGCTACTATCTTCACCGTTTCACGTACCGATTTTACGGCTTGCTTCAGTAGTTTGGCAGACTGCATTAGCTTCTCGGCTGCCTCAGTAGTTTGTGCATTATTGCTATAATTTTCCATTGTAGTACTTGCTACCGAAATAACTCCCGCATTAATAGCCAGATGTAACCATATCCATTCGAGCATATCGTAAGGGTGTTCTAAGGCTATGTGGCAATCGCTAAATAGCTTTACTAAATCATCATAATTATCGATAGTAGTTTTTGCTTTGCTCTCCAGCATAAAATGGTCAAACAGACAAGCATTAAGGGTCTCACCTTCTAAGTTGCCTCCTGCTACGGGATAACCCAATACATAAGGACGATTGCCTAAGAGTTTTTCTAAATAATTCTTATCTTCCCAAATACCACAAGCAATGAGCAGTGTTCCTGTAATATGCTCTTTATTGAGTTCTTCTATCACACTTGCTAATTTTCCAGAAGGTACCGCAATAAAGATAAAATCATACTCTTTTTCTGTGGCGTGCTCAATAGAATAGCTGTCGGTATACGAAAGTCCTTTCTTGTGTCCACGTCCGTCCAAGATATGAACGTTTAAAGTGTGTATGTTATTCTTTTTACTGTCTTTTCTAAGGTAATGTGTTACTGTGTATCCTGCTTTAGAAAACACATAGCCGTAAATAGAGCCTATAACGCCTATGCCTATTACTAAGATTTTTATAGTGTCTTTTTTATCTAAGGACAAAGGTATAAAATTATTATCATCCCCTTCAATTTCCTCAAAATACCTATCCAAATGGCATCCTATTTCCATATCTTCATCGGAAGTATTTCGTAATACCATAAAGTGACAATTTTTCTCGGCATTAACGAATACAAAATTGTGTTCGCCGAAGTACGCTTGGTATCCCTCATCTACTAACGACCAAACTTCACCCGCTTTAAAGCTGAAAATATCATTTTTTATGCGATAGTTTTTACCTACTTCCAATTCCATACTATGTGATTTTTAAGCCACAAAGATAATAATAATTTAGTCAATTTTCTAATTAGAAAATTAGAAAATTATTTACTACTTTTGCCAAGTAAATTGTCAGCAAAAAAGAAAAGGATATGAGCGATTTTAAACTAACACTTTTGAGAAAATGGGAATTTGACAATGAATTCTCATTTGTTTATGCTTCAATTTTACTACCCGACGGCACTGCCGTAATCCTAACTTCCGATCATACCGATTGGCATAAATATTACGTCCTTGTCCTTTCAACCGAAGGCATCAAAAAGATTCCTATTGAATACAACCCAACATCCAACAGAGATTATCCTGTGCTCTTCAGATATAAAGAAGGGTTTGGCATCATCATCTCGGCAAAAGAAGTGCGGTATTACTCAGATATGCATTCGTCACCAGCACTCATTCCGATAAAAAATAAATCATTACTCAGGTATAACATTGTACCAGAGATAGCTGAACAGCGGTATTTTCAAAATATATCCGATAGCCAAATAATTCCCGTTTGCTTTGAAAATGAAGTTTATTATGGCAATGCAAGATGTTTTGCTCTTTTAGAATTTGATGATACTGCTAAAACCGCCAAATGGAAATCCTTTTCTTACATAGATAAAAAAGCATTTACACATCGTGACAACAGAACCTCCGACACCCCAAAAATAGACAGTCTTAAAATATCGGATAAAAAAATCTATGCCTTCATTCCGGGTGAAAGCGCTTCATCGGTCAATAAATGGGGAATGGATTATTATGCGCTCGCACAAATCTCTGCCGAAGGAAAGGTAATCGAGAAAATTATCGAATCGGACAATTTGCATACCGATCATAAAAAACACGGTGTAAATGGCTGTTTCAGTGATTCTGAATATGTGATACTAACACCTATTTTTAAAACCGATGAATGGAAAGGCAATCAAAAAGTCTTTTCGCTCACTACACGCGAATATGGTAATATTTTCTTACCTAAAGGAATGACAAAACACAAACTCCAAAATATCACAGGTAACCTTTGCTTGACCTCTCTTTTTGACAGAGGTTTAAAAGAAATATCTTTGTGCAATTACAATAATTCATAAAACACCTTAGGCATTAGCTTTTATGTCTCAAAAAATCAAAGTTTTCAATAAATTATTAGCCCATTACGGCAAGCAATATTGGTGGAATGCCCCCAATCGCATTACCGACTGGATTTCGATGATTCTCATTCAGCAAACTACCCAAGAGAATACCGAAAAAGCCCTTGCTAACTTAGAGGGGAACCTATCGGTAGAGGCTTTACACGCTATGGAACTGAACACTTTACAGGAATATATACGTCCGGCAGGCTTCTACAAGCAAAAAAGCACTTACATCAAAGCCCTAATGGAATGGTACGTGTCGCACGGAGCTTCCTTACAGAAGTTTCAAGCTATCCCTACCGAGGAGCTTCGCAAGGAACTGCTCTCTATCAAAGGTGTAGGCGAAGAAACTGCCGATGCAATGTTGTTGTACATTTTTGAGCGAAAGGTGTTCATAGCCGACCAGTACGCTATACGACTTTTGAACCGCCTGAACCTTTCTACCGCACAAACCTATAAAGCCCTACGCGAAGAGTGTATGCCCTTAGTTGCTGAAATTCCCTTAGAAACCTGCCAAGAATGGCACGCTGTGATTGATGTGCACGGCAAGGCTTACCGCAAAGGTTTTACCGATGAACAGTGGTTGATAGAATAATAAATAAAAAAATTATGAGCAAAATATGGAAAAATATCATTGCCCGAACACAAGAAGAGGTAAAGGCAACTTTTCAAGAATTATACGCTTCTGTGGATTTCGGAGCTTATATAGCCCCGCAAGATTACTTTGTGTCTTACATCTTTAAAACAGAGGAAGAACTGAGCAAAGCAAAGGAAACAGGCTTACTGCAAAAGATAAACGAGTATCACCAAAAACTATTGCGTGAGCAACAATATCCTGAGGAAGGTATAAAGGACTGTACTTTTGCCTCTCAGGAAGATTGCGACAAGGAGTGGAACGGAATTTGGTATTATTATTACAAGTAAAATATGAATCTGCTAACAAAAAAACTCTCTAAAAAAGGACAGAAAAAGGAACAGCTTTTCGGCGAAAAGTTTTTGAAAATAGGACGTATAATCCTAATTGTATTTTTGTGTTTCTATCTGTTAGAACTTCTATGGTTAGCCAGAAACTTTACCCTTAGTAAGGAGCTTATAGACGAGATTATTATCCCTATCCTTCCTTTAGCAGTCTTAATAGGGCTATATAGCTTTTTTTACAGATGGGTGATGGATAAGCGTATGCGATACAACCAATATACAAGAGGTGAATTACCTCCTACCATCAAGGTAAAAGCACTGAAAGACAAAACCTTTCAATGGATAAAATTTCTGTCGATTGTAGTTTTTTATATAATGATGTTCTGGCTAATAAGTGGCCAAATTATAAGTGAGTATAGAGAAGGGGTAGCCAAATATTTCTATTTACTTATAGGAATTGTTGTTTTAATATTTATTATAGTGCTTTTTGGCGAAGATCTTATAAAAAACACTCATAATACTTTCTATGCCATAGAGATAAAAAACGAGGCTCTTTCCATTTTTTATAAAGAAGAACTTACCCAAACTATCGATTTAAATTCCATTCACCATATCCATTTTTTCCTCGAAAAAGTGAGAAGAGGGAAAGATTCTGATAGAATACACCCTCGTATGCAGATTTACACCTCAAGAACAAACAGAGTGTTGCACATCAAATTGAGTATTGACAACTATCTTTTACTAAAAGCCTATTTTTCTCATAAGCATTTTAAAGTGACAGACGAATATAATCTGTCTTTTTAATTACAATGTCTAACATTCTTCAATTTATAAAAAACTAAAGGCTACCCTTTCGGACAGCCTCATCTTTTTCACTTTTTGTCTTCTTAATCTAAACATCTTTCAAAATATAAATAAGGGTGGGCTTTAATTGTTTCATACCAATCACTATCGTATGCTACAATCAATTTATTGTTATTTTTATAACTTGAGATAAGAACGTGATTATCTACTTCTTTCCAAACAAGTATTCCATCTTCTGCACCTACAATACCTTTTCTATATTCTCCTAAGTAACATTTCCACTTTTTAAATGGCAACATCTCGTCCATAATTACTATAAATTCTTCTATAGTATCGGGTAGATAAAACGTAGCTGGATTGGGATCTTTTACATCATCGGCAGCACATACACTATCTCTGCTTAGGTATACCTTTATCTGCTTATTTTCCATTTGATGGTTCTTTACTTATTTTTTCACTCTCTTTGGGACTCACAAAGATAAAAATAATTTATCAATTGGCGATAATTTAAACATAATACTGATTCGCCATACTCTTCAATTTCTTTAAAATACCTATCCAAAGGGCATCCTATTCCCATATCTTCATCGGAAGTATTTCGCAAGATCATAAATTGACAATTTTTCTCGGCATTAACGAATACAAAATATTGTTCACCGTAGTAAACTTGGTATCCTTCTCTTACTAACGACCAAACTCCACCCGCTTTAAAGTTGAAAATATCATTTTTACCCAATAGTTCTTTCCTACTTGTAATTCCATAATAATATGTTTTTTATGGCACAAAAATAATAATAATTTGTTAATTATCAATTGTCAATTGTTTTGTACTAAAGGTGTGGGCGAGGAAACGGCCGATGCAATGTTGTTGTACATTTTTGAGCGAAAGGTGTTCATAGCCGACTAGTACGCTATACGACTTTTGAACCGCCTGAATCTTTCTACCGCACAAACCTATAAAGCCCTTCACGAAGAGTGTATGCCCTTAGTAGCTAAAATTTCCTTAGAAACCTGTCAAGAATGGCACGCTGTGATTGATGTACACGGCAAGGCTTACCGTAAAGGTTTTACCAATGAACAATGGCTGTTAGAATAATTTCCTAATTTATTAATTGTTAATTGCTAATTGTTAATTGTTTTGTATCTTTGCCTCATAAAACTAAAAAAAATAAAGTTATGTCGTATTTTTATTCATTTACAAAATCAGTAAAGCATTGGTATATTCCGCTTATTTTGGGAATATTGCTTATTATTTGTGGTGTTGCGGTATTTGCAGCTCCTTTTAGAGCTTATACTACCCTATCGCTTCTCTTTGCCCTCTCGTTCTTAATGTCGGGATTATTAGACATATTTTTTGCCTTGCAAAATCGACAAGCCTTAGGAGGTTGGGGTTGGTATTTAGGAAGCGGAATTGTATCGCTACTTATGGGGGCATATTTGTTCGCTAACCCTGTTGTATCTGCTTTTATCTTGCCTTTTATAGTAGGATTTACATTGTTGTTTCGCTCATTTCAATTGTTAGGCTTCTCGTTTGAAGTAAAAGAAGCTGGTGTTTTGAATTGGGGTAACTTGGCACTATTGAGTACTTTAGGAATTATCGTGTCATTCTTGCTTATTGCTAATCCTATTTTCACCGGCATTTCGTTAATGGTGCTTATCGCACTGACTTTTATTTTCAGTGGAGTAGCTTCTATTGTATTATCATTTAACTTAAAGAAGATAAAAGGCTCTTCCGAAAAGCTTTCAGATGAACTTAAAAGTAAGATTGAAAACCTCAAACGCGAAATAAAAGACGCTTTAAGCGATAAGTAATACGTATGTTGTACACTATCCTTATCCTCGTTGTAGTAATAGGCATTGGGGCTGTTATAATTTTCAACCTACCAAGTTTTAGCAAAGCACCATCAGGCGAACGCTTGGCACGCATACAACAATCACCCAACTACCGCGAGGGTAAGTTTCAAAACTTAGAAACTACCCCGCAGTTTACTTCTAATGACAATATACTCAAAACTGCCTATCATTACTTCTTTCCCGATGTACAAGACCTCAGTCCAAGCACGCCCATCCCTGCAGTACAAACCGATTTACAGTCCCTGCCTAATAATGCGATGGTATGGCTGGGGCATTCTTCTTATTTGCTAAACGTAAACGACACCCGCGTACTTGTAGACCCTGTATTTCATTCTGCCTCTCCTTTTTCGTTTATGGTAAAACCTTTTAAGGCGACTTACAACTACTCATCTGCCGATATGCCCGATACTATTGAGGTGCTCATACTTACCCACGACCATTGGGATCATCTTGATTATACAGCGATGAAAGAACTGAAAAACCGTATTCAACACGTAGTTTGTCCGCTGGGTGTAGAGGCGCATTTAGAGTATTGGGGGTTTGACCCTGCTAAAATCACCGAGATGGATTGGCAGGACACAATCACTGTAGCAAATCTCAAATTCACTTGCTTGCCTACGCGTCATTTTTCAGGTCGCGGACTTAAGAGAGCACCCACTTTATGGGGTTCGTTTATGCTCGAAACGGGTACTTATACCGTCTACATCGGCGGTGATAGTGGCTATGGCAAGCACATTGCCGAAATAGGCAAACGCTTCCCTCATATCGATTTAGCCCTAATGGAAAACGGACAGTACAACCCTAATTGGCGCTATATTCACTTCTTGCCCGAAGACTTGCGCAAAGCCTTGAACGAAATAGGCGCTAAGCGTTATTTCACGGGTCATAACTCTAAATTCGCCTTGGCGCAACACCCTTGGTATGAACCTATGCGCAATGTTCAAGCTTATGCCAAAGAAGATAGCCTAAATATCATCACTCCTAAAATAGGTGAAGTTATACATATCGACCAGCCCGATGAAACCTTTGACGTATGGTTTAATTAGCAGATTATGATGCTTAAACTTCTTCAATTTATAAAAAACTGGACGCTCCCCCTTTCAATGGGTATAGGAGCAGTAGCGTATTTGGTATTTTATTACGTACCAGCATTAGAAGGAGCTTCACAATGGCTTGCTCCCATATTCGATGCTATTTTGCCACTTTTTATGTTCCTCATTTTGTACGTAACCTTTTGCAAGGTCGATTTCAAGAGGTTAGCACTTGTACCTTGGCATTGGTGGATGATAGTAGTGCAGTGTGTTTTGGTAGGAAGTATCACGGGGGCAATTCTCTCCTTTGGCATCCACGGTAAAGAACTGATACTCTTGGAAAGCATATTGGCGTGCATTATAAGCCCTTGTGCGGCAGCAGCAGCGGTAGTAACTCTCAAACTCGGTGGTAATTTAGAGCAGATGACTACTTATACTTTTGTATCCAACTTGCTTTGTGCGCTACTCATACCCGTGTGTTTCCCGCTGATAGAACCCGCTTCTCAAATGACCTTTTGGAGTGCTTTTTCGCTGATAATGCAGAAAGTATGCCTCGTATTAGTCGTACCGATGCTATTGGCATTGCTCACCAAAACCCTCCCCCTACTCCACCGCTTTCACCAATGGCTCATACACATCCCCGACCTATCTTTTTATCTCTGGGGTTGTTCACTGATGATCGTTACCGGCACTACACTAAAGAACATTTTTCACGCGGAAACAAGCGTATTATTTCTGTTGCTCATAGGCTTTTTAGGCTTGGCATTGTGCTTACTACAATACGCTATAGGGTGGCGTATAGGTAATTTTTTCAACTCTTCAATAGAGGCAGGACAAGCCTTAGGACAGAAGAACACCGCCTTTGCTATCTGGATAGCAGCCACTTACCTGCATCCGCTTTCTACCGTAGGCCCAGGTTGTTATATCCTTTGGCAAAATATCATCAACTCTATTGAAATATGGAAAAAAGGAAAGTATAACGCATAAAAAATCAATTAATCAATTAACAAATTAGTAAATTAGTAAATTAGCAATCACCCGTGCGGTTCGTACCGGCTTGTCTCCCTTCGGGGGAACGGGGGCTAAATCGACAAATTGGCAAATCGACAAATTATTTTTATCTTTGCAGCAAATTAACAAATAGTAATATGAAAATAGAAGATATTAAAGGTGATTTTAGTTATAAAGAAAATCCAAATTTGAGATATAGCAATGAGAACTATATCTTGGTAATCAAAGATGAGGACAACCCCGATAAATCGGTGCGCCCATTGTTATATGTAGATAAAAGAGCGGGAAAAGTAGAAAATATCGACCGTTATGATATGGATAAAATTCAGGTGCCCATCAACCACTTCAAACCTGAACAAAGTTTTGATAGATTCGATAACTTGTACCAAATCCTAAAAATTTCGTACGGTACTATCGTCGCTACCAACTACGACGACGATAAATATCCTAAATGCAAAACCTTCGCTAACAACCTCAATTTTACTTCTAAAGAGGAAATTATAGAAATTTTAGAAGGTGAAATATTAGAATCTCAAGCTAAAATAAAGGTAAAAACCCCCTTTACTTCCCTCATTTCCGATGTATATGCGCGCTACAGTCAACCTCTTTTTATAGAAACCGAAGAAAAAATCGTTGGACCCTTTATCATTGCGAGTCAAGATGAAGACAATACCTTTTCCGTACAAAAATACTTCAAAAAAGAATATCCTTTTGGCGAATACCAAATTACCGACAATAGTTATATAGAATTTCAGAATTTTGGGTTTACCCGAAAAGTACATATCATCGGCTTTAGTAAGTTCGAATTCATCAAGGAAATAGACTTTAAAGACGACAAAGAAATACTCAACGACTTTGCCGAACGCATCAAGCATAACCCTGCCCTGCTCAACAAACGCAAACAGCAAGAAATGCTCGACCTCATCGAAACAATGCGCCAAAACAAAGCCATTGAAACTTATCTCAAGGAAAACCGCCGCGTGTACGACATCTTGGAAAAAGCCAATGAAAAACTTATTAGCGACTATAAAATCAGTGAAATATTCCCCGAAAAAGTACGCTTAAACGAGATTATCGAAAACCTCACCGAGCGCGAAAGAGAACTGAAAAGCCAAGTGAGCAGTCAGGAAAAACGCCTGCAAGAACTACAAGAAAAGGTAGACGACACTCAAAACGAGCTCGAAAATCTCACTAAAATTAAAGAAGAGAAGTTCGCCAAAGAAAAAATCGCCTTAGAACAGGAAGTAAAAGCTCTTACCGAGAAAAAAGCCAATCTCGCTGCCGAAATTGAAAGCGAAACCCAGCAAATTTCTCAACAATTAGTAGCTTTACGCAAAGAAAAAGACGATTTAACGGCTTTTGTTGATAAATTGTTGCTCGAGAACAAACACGCTCAACGCGACGCCCAGCAGGAACTCGTCAACCTCTTCAAACACAAAAAGTATTTCGACTTTTTGAGCGGTCGCAACCTCTCTCTCTACGAGGAAACACAACAAAGAACCTTTACCGACTTCAGTATCACCGATGCTTTCGATACTTATGCCGCTTTCAGAGATAAAATAAAGGAAATTCTCTCTAAAAACGGACGTGCTTTCGAAACGCATTTCATCGACAATCTGCTCATCGCTATACACCAAAATACACTCACCATTTTAGCGGGCTTACCTGGTACAGGAAAAACGAGTTTAGCGCGCTTGCTCACCCAAATATTAGCCCCCCAAGAGCGCGTTACCGAAGTATCGGTGAGCCGTGGCTGGTCATCACCTAAAGACCTTATCGGATTCCAAAACCCGCTTACCGATAAGTTCCACTCTGCTCCCACCGGCGTATACGAACTCTTGGAGCAACTCAACTACGAGGTAGAACAACACTCGTTCTTCAGCGCTCCTTTGGCTTTCATCATCTTAGACGAAGCCAACCTCAGCCCTATAGAGCACTATTGGTCAAACTTCTATAACCTTACCGATACCATCGCTCAAGAAGGCGACTACCTCTCTATCCAGTTGGGTAACAACCACACACTCAAGTATGCGAACAACCTCCGCTTCATCGCTACTATCAACTACGATTATACCACCGAACCACTTTCACCGCGCGTAATCGATAGAACGAACATTATCCAGCTACCCGAACTCAACCAAAGCGTTCACTTTATCACCAAAGAAGAAGTAGAAACCTTGCGTATTTCGTTCCAAAAATGCATTGAGTTTTTCCACCTTCTCGATTTCCAAAAGAATGATAAAGAAGTGATTAGCTTCAGCGACGACGAGAACGACAAAGTATTTCGAGAAATTAAAGAACTATTCAAAAAACTGCGCTTGCCTATCAGCTATCGCGTGGAAATGGGCATCAAAAAGTATTGCAGTATGGCAAAACACATCGCTGGGCTCAACGAGTATGTACTCTTAGACTATTGCATTGCACAACGCCTCTTGCCGATGATCAACGTACAAGGTGAAAACCTTAAAGTTTATATCGACCGACTTTCGCAATTGCTGAACGAGAACAAGATGAAAATATCGGAAAAGATATTGGATAAAATGATTGAAATAGGCGAAAACAACGAAATTTTAGGAGGTAACTACAGCTATTTCCTCACCTTGTCGTATGCTTAGAGTTTACGAAATACAAAACGACGAACGCCGTGAAGTACTCTTGGAGGACGGTGTGTACAACGTGCAGGAATTGGGGGTTTACGAAATGGTTTTCTTCCCCGAAAACAACGACGACCTGAATCCTAATATCGAAGGCACTCCCTTGCCCTCAGAGTACTTGCGCTTGGATAGAACAAAAATCGTACTGATGCCCCAACGCTATTTTGAAGATTATTTTGGGGGTACTCAACTCACAATAGGCGGAAAAACATACCCCTTCAATGTGCGTATCAGTAAGTTGAGACTTTCGGAAATAGAAGGACTCTTCACCTATTTATGGCAAAAAGAAGACCGCCTTTTCGATGTGTTCTACTCCAAAAACAGTGTAGAAGTAAAGAACAAACCTAACGAAGTGGGGCAGATGAACAAATTCATCACTTTGATAACTCACTTTGTAACGGTATTCGAAAAACTGTTACCTTACTTTGAAAAGCAACCTCATTTCGTACTGAGAAAGAAAACTACCGTCTTGCCTTTCAATTCTAACAAAGTGAGTGCTAACACTGTACAGTGGATTATCAACAATTTAGACGAAGTGCAGTTCGACGATGCTTTTAAAGGGCATCACAAAGCAGTACAACTCGGCAACCACTACGGAATGATCGATAACATCCACACCGAAGTGGAAACCCGCGACTGTAATACTTATGAGAACCAAGTGGTGATGGGTATCTTTTTTGTGATACTGAAAAAACTCCGCTCCCTCAAACGCGACATCGAACTGAAATCTACGGTCACTAATTGGTCGGATACTGAAGATTCTGAAGAGTATTTTGTAGATTTTAAAGACTTGAAACGCTTGCCTTTCATCCGCCTATTTGAAGAAATTAGCAAGGTAGAACAGCGAGTGAAGAAATTGGAGCAGAGTTACCGTCGCATTTTTCCAGAGGTAACCCCCAAAGCCGAGCGCCCTGTGCTCACCTCTATATTCATTCAGCGACCGCACTACAAACGCGCCTACGAACTGATACGCAAACTCAACGACTACAAACTCGATATCACGGGATATTTCAAGCTCTTCAACATCAGTAAGTTGAGTAAGCTTTACGAATTGTACAACCTCTTCCAGCTGATAGATGCGTTGCGTTCAAGCCTCAAAATCGCCTTCTTCAATGTGAAGGTGGCATTGCGAAAAGATGAGCCTATTGTTGAGAAAATGGAGTTTACAAACGATTTCTTTGCAGTAAATCTCTTCTATGAGCACAAATATTACCCAGAAAGTAGCAATTACCACAGCACTTTGCTACGCCGTATCGATTGTGTAAGCCCTGAAGAGTACTACCACCCCGATTTTATTATAGAAATTATAGACAAAAAGGCGGAAAAAACCTTCTATTACCTTTTTGATGCTAAATATTCGGTGTTGAAAAATGTGAAATTCTTGCATTTACCATCATTAGAGAAGAAATACATCGCCCGCACAGGTATCAGTGGGGATCGTTACAAGAAAATTAATGGATTGTTTGCCCTTTTCCCCGATGAAGAAGGAGAAAAAATAGTAGATGACACCTTTTTTGAACCTCAAATTGCACTTATTGCCTCTAAACCTAGCGTAGAGAGTGAACTTAAAACCTATATACAACGTATTTTAAAGAAACATATAGGAGACTATTTGCTCAGCTAAAATGCGTGAGTTCTTCCACTGTGATACCAAATACCTCAGCGTATTGTTGTAGCGTTTTATCCGATAGTTTTTTGAATACCGAAGGTTTGGCGTGACGCTTGATAACCCATTGCCAGCGATGCATAGCATCGGCGAGGACAGCCCAATCCATACGGTTGAGAAGCATATAATACACTATGGGGCTTTTGCGCCCTGCTATGGCATCGGCTTTAGCTTCATCAATCTGCTCTTGTAACCTGCCTAAGGAGACTTCTAAAGCAATATTCTTCACCTCCCAACCTGAACTGAGACGGGTAGTATAGTTCCCTTCGTCATCGGTTACGTAACACAATTCCGTAAGGTCGCGCAAGGCACCTTTTTCCTGAGGTAGTTCAGTTTCTTTCATTCCGTTAAGTTTTTAATCACTAAGTTTAATTCGGCTGTTGCCAGATGTACCCCATCGGCAAAGGCATTACAGCGCATTGCACAGAGGTAATACTCATCACTATCAAAACGAGAAAGCAATTCGGCTTCGGCAGTGACAGTTTGTTGTACTCTTGGCAAGGTAAAGATTTCCAATTTCTTAATCGCACTGATGTAGCCTATCACATAGTTCGATGTATCTTCTATACCAAAGAGAAACTGTCCCACAATTGCCGAACAAGTTTGTGCCATATTTTCGATGAGCCCTACTTCGGCAAACATTCCATTTTCTACAAAAATACAGCTATCAGTTACCGTAAATTCGGTAACTACGTGCGTATTACTGATGTCGGTAATGGTATCTACCATTTGCATCGGTGGGTGGTGAGGGAGATATTTGTGGATAGAGATGTTCATATTAGGTGTCAGGTATTAGGTATTAAGAGTTAGGAATTGGGTGCGAGTACGGTTTTCATTTCGCCTTGAGCGATGAGGGTATCACCTATAAAGGTTTGCATTGTCACGAGGGTCACCTCCATAAACTCTTGGAGAATGGTGATGTGTGTTTTAAGCGTATCGCCTACTTTGGGTAGTGATTGTATTTCTATATTTTTAATCGCTCCTATATACCCCATAGGAGCAGGTTTTCCGTTGAGATAGTAGTAATAACCTTTGTGCAAGGCAATGCTTTGGGCAATGTGCTCTATAAGTCCGCTTTCTAAAAATATCCCTTGCTGTACAAAGAGGTTGTTGTGGGCAATGGTGAGCCCTGCCACTCCCTCGGTAGGGGTATATTCCCAAAGAGCATCTACCATTACAATGGGAGTGCGCTGGGGTATAAGGGTGAGAATTTCGTTTTTATCTGTAATTGGTAATTTCATAAGTTGTTCTATTCAACCTTGGCAAAGTGTATGACGCAATTAAGGATTGTCCCCCTTCGGGGGAACGGGGGCTATACTACTCTCAAGAAAGCGTAAGAATAGGAGAATCTACCACTCTCGGGCACTGATAGCAAAACAGTATCGCCCGTTTTGAGTTTCCCTGAATGCATCAAGGCTTCTAACATCAAATAAGCGGAAGCAGAGCCTACATTGCCTACTTCGGGGAGGTTGATAAACCAACGTTCTAACGGAAGGTCGATACCTACTATTTTGAGGGCTTCATACAAGCGTTCTTTGAAATAACAAGACGAGATATGAGGCAAGAAATAAGTAATATCATCTGCCGATAGTTGGTGTTTATCTAAGGTTGCCCGCATACTTTCAGCGCCTTTTAGCAAAATATTCTCATTGAGTAGCTTCACATCTTGCTTGATAGCAAAGATAGATTCACTAAGCCACGCTTCGGCAGGGTATTCACTCCAAGCTTTGAGGTTGCCATCGGGGAGCTTGTCGCCACCGGCATACATACACGCTTCGAGCTCGTGAGCATACGAATAAGCGTCCATCCACTCTATTTGCAAAGCGCCTTCACGCGGTTTGTTTTCTAACAGAAAAGCCCCTGCCCCATCGGAGAGCATAAAGCGCAAGAAATCTTTTTTAAAGGCGATAGCAGGGTGTGCTTCCAACTCGGCTAAGAGTTGTACTTCGTTTTCGTATTTATCGGCACGCAACCACGCCGATACACGTTCAGAGCCTGTGCATACTGCATTGACACTATTGCCTGCCTTTACTGATAAGTATCCAAATTTGAGGGCATTCATTCCTGAGTTACACACCCCTGAAGAGGCATTCAGTTCTACTGAGTGTCCGCCCAAAATGCCGTGTACCATAGCAGTGTGTGAGGGCAAGAGCACATCGGGGGTAGAGGTACCGCAAGAGAGCACCTCGATAGTATCCCAAGGCACTTCGCCATCCAATAGATTTTGTACTGCCAAAGCCGTAAGCTGGGCGTTGTTATGAGTAGGGTTACCTTGCTCGTCGAGGGCATAGTAACGCGTAAGAATACCATTGTTGCGTAGCACGAGGCGTCGCGCTTTAGAGGCATTTTGGTTTATGAGACCTAAGAAAGTCTCCATTTGCTCATTGCCAATGGGATTGTTAGGTAAATATTTACTTGCTTTTGTTATATAGACATTCATATTATTCAGGTAACAGGTTGTTATTGAAAACAACTACTACAAAGTTCCAGACCTCTTTGCTTGTTGTTCCATATAATCTTTTGCTTGTTCTGTTGTTAAAGAATTCATAAATTCTTTTGAACGTCTCGCCGCCAAGAGTCCGTCCATTGTTTGTTGTAGCCATCCAATACCGTAACTCTCGTAACCGTTCAGTAGCATATCGACTGTTAATAGGTCTTTGTGCGGTCCGAATTGCAGATTCTTATTTTCAGAAATATTTTGTTGTTCCATTTTATTATTCTTTTATTTCAGTTAAATCAATTTCTAAAATGTTTTCTACCTGAGCACAGAACCAATTCCATCTATCTTTCAAAGCTTCTTTATTCCACTGTTTACCAAATAGTCCTTTATTATAGTTGTCTACTATTTGTTGAGTCATTCGGAATGCTGTAATACCTTCTTGGTTATTTGAATAGAAACCTTTACCTGTATAAGATTTAATTTTTGTTTCAAAATCTCTATTTCCTGCTTCAACATTTTTCTTCCCACTTAAAAGAGTTAAGTTTCGTCCAGAATTTAGCCAACTATTAGTTTCATCATTTTTCTCAAAAATAGTTTTCCAATCTTCATTATTATAATATTTTTGAGGTAATATATGTTCCACTTGTACATTCCTATTGGCTATATCCAAAAAAGAGATATTTGAATCATCTGTTTGATTATATTCTATTAAAAATAAGAGAGGTTTACACCATTTTTCATTATAAATATCCCCACTTAGATTTTCAATAGCTTTTCTGATAGTATTGTCAGAAACTAAACTATTGTTCAATTCTTCCTTAATATTTTGCAAAGTTTTTTTCTCTTTTATTGATTTAATAAGATTAAAAGAGGTCTGCTTGATTTTAGATAGGGTATTCCCTGCTATCCAATTCAGATAGTAATAACGTCTAAAAGCTTTTACAAACTCTTCATATTCAGAATATTTTTCTTTTAATGCTGTTAGCAATATAGTTCTCCAATACATTCCCCAAGGAATATAGAAAAAAGAATATATTATTTTATTCTCTTTGTCAAAAATTTCAGTTTGATAAGTGCGGATAAAATTCTTAATATCTGCTATAGTTTCATTAGAATCTTTATCCTTCAACTCATTTCTCAATTCATCATACAATGATTTTTTAGGGTTTTGTGCTAACAGATAATATTCATACATAACGAATAAATCGTTTAGAGTTGTCTCTGTATTATTTGAACAGTTTTCACACTCTTTCCAATCATCCATAAACTGTTCTTCTTTTTGTTTTCTTATTTCACTTTCATCATTATACTTTTTCTGTATCTTTTCAATTAAGAAACTTTTTATTAAATCAGAATTTGACAAATCAAGTCCTCTGTCATTTAGTACTTGAAATAACTTGATAGCAAAAGAAACAGACTTACAATCTATTCTTATAATCTTTACTTTATTAAAAAGATAATTCAATAGTTCTCCTGCTTCTTTCTCACCGATAGAAGTAAGTTTTTCTCTAAAAAAGAAAGCGGAATTTTTAAACTTAAATTTGGGCTCATCTTTCCTTAAATCCTGTTTTGTAGGTTTCCTTATTTCTTTAAGATCAACAGTAGCATTTTCTGAAAGTATCAATTTATCGAAATCACTCTGATGATTAGAGTGCGTACGCAAACGTAATCTTTGGAATCTATCATTGAACTTGATAGAATTACTAACAGTTTTTCCATCAATAGCAAATGGGTCTTCCTCCAAAATATCGTTATTTATTTCAGGATATAAATCTCTATAAACACAAAGTAAAATAGTTAAAGTCGTTAATCTTTGTTGCCCATCTACTATATCCAAATAGTTATTATTATCTTCAGGTTTTGCGGTGATAATGGAACCTAAAAAATAATTAGGCTCATTCTCTTTGGCATCTACCAAATCTTCCCATAACTTCTCCAATTGTTCATCTCCCCAAGAATAAGGGCGTTGATATCTTGGAATCTGATATAAACTATCAGCATTCCCAAATATTTCTTTTATTGATAGACTGTTAGGTTTAAAAATCTCTTCCATTTTCTTATTTTTTTATTTTTATTTCTTAATTATCAATTTCTTCACCTCCCTCTCTACTTTCCAAAAGAATAGTGGATAGGTGAGCCAATACAGCAACCATACTATAGGCATTAGCACCCAAATAGCAATATACAAATAGATGCGGAAGCATTTTAGCAGGAATTTACGCTTCTTACTGCCGTAAATCATCTTTGCCCAGATGCCGAAAAGGCGGTTGCCTTTCTTCTCTGCCGAAAGGAGAAAACGCTTGTAATGCACACCTCCGTGGGCTACTATTGCTTGCTGCAGTCCTGTGTAATCATCGGTTTGCAGGTGAGGGGCAATGAGAGAGCCGTATACACTCGCACCTTGTACATCTTTATCAGCAACACCTGCTTTGGGGAACACACCGAGATAGCGTTTGTTCTTGTCGCCTGAAAAGAGCCATTGTACAATGGTAATCACACTGATATGATTGTGATGCCTATCGGTAAGGGCAATATTACCTACTAAATGTGCCCCACAATCGGTTAAGAGTTTTTTTACTTTCTGGTGCGCCATCACCCACATATTGCGTGTGCCTGAAATGGTGATGACAGGTTTGCCACTGAGGAGTTTTTTAGCTTCGGGGTGTTGCAAAAAAGAACTCAATGGGATAGAAGGCGAGAGATACCACACTTGGTAGCCCAAAATCACTAAATCGTAATCGGTATGGGGGAGGTTAAAAGGTTGTAGAGGTTGGGGAATTTGCAAGTAGGATTCGGGGAAGGCGTCAAAGAATGTATCGTCTGTCCACGGAAAAGGGAAAGGAGTCGCAGTATCAATAGGCAAAAAGTCGATAGTTACCTCCGTGAGTGGGGATAGTACACTATCGATAATCTCTTTAAGTTGCCCCGATTGGGTATAATATACTACTAATACGCGTTTCATTGTTCATCCCAAAAGTTGAAATAGTTAAACCATTGTAGCGGGTACTTTTTGAGCATCTGCTCCATATTTTCGGTATAGGCATCCAGCAATGCTTGAGCATCGCGCCCTTTCACCTCAGCTACTTGGGCATATAGGTGGTAATGCAACCTACTTTCCTTCATCACATAGACGAAAAGCACTGGCACTTTCAAGCGGGAGGCTATAAAGAAAGGACCTGCGGGGAAGGTAGCTTCTGCACCCAACAACGTTCCTTTGAGCGAACGCACTCCCTCAAAATATCGGTCGCCGGTGAAACACACTATCTTGTTATCGCCAATAGCATCGTTGATTTTGAAGATATGTGACATATCTTCTTTTACATAGATAAACTGATTCGAGGGTTTATTTTTAGAAATCGACTCCAAATACTCTTTGATTACGGAGTGTTCCATATCGGTAGTTACCGTACTGATTTGCAAATTGAGATCTATTTTTCTAAAAAAAGGTTCGGCTATTTCAAAGTTACCGATATGTGCGGAAATGAGTACGCCACTTTGTTGCTGGTCGAGGAGTTTATACAAATTTTCGACACCATCGAACTCATAAGTAAATTTATCTTCGAGTCCTGCTAAAATAGCGATTTTATCAATAATAGTTTGTCCGAAAGTAAAGTAATTGAGGTAGAGGCAAACGACAGCTTTGAGGGGATTATATCCCAAGCGATGGCGGAAATAGTAATACATATAGCCATTGGATCGCCACTCAAATAGAAAATAGTAGAAAGCCACAAATACCAATAAGGTATAAGCGGCGTAAATACCTAAGTGTTTCATCAACCATACAAAGATGCTATAGCCTAATACATTTCCTTTAGACTTTCCTTGCCATTTGGTCTTGCCTTCGTCGTTAGTGTGCATTCACTTTATTTTCTAAGGTAGTATAAAAGTCGTTGAAGGTTACGATAGGTTTGAAATCGGCTTCTACCAATTTCACACCGAATTCTTGTTCAATCATCACCACCAAATCTACGTAGTCGAGGCTATCTAATCCTAAAGATTCGCGGAAGTTAGCCTCGGGAGCAATCACGCTACCATCTACTTCAAATTCATCTACAAAAATACGGGTAGTAAGGTCTATTATTTCCTGTCTGTTCATTATTACGGTTTTTAATATACTTTTTAAAAAGGGACAAAGGTATGAATTAATTATAGATTAATCAAATTTTTCATTGAGATACTTATTTTTACTTCTTGCGAAAGACATTTGTTCTCTTATACCTCCTTGTGGTAAAAACATTTCTTGTTGTTTTTCTATTAAATGTCTAAGCATATAAGTTGCTTGTTGAATGAGAGTGATACAGAGGTTTGCCAATGCTTCATCATCACATTTAGGGAGTAAAGTAGGATACCTCCAAGAGATTTCTTGACTACGGGCAAAAGCACGAACTTTCTCAAAACGAGGATGCCCCTTTTTCCATTGAACTTTATTTCGTACTCTTAAATAATCTTCATAATCAAGCAATAGCTCTTCAAGACTCGCTTTTGCAACATTTGTTAGCTTTATTTCTGTTTCGGCAGAAGTGGTAGCTGCTTGACTTCCTTCCGCAATATTCTGTTTCCCAGAACGTGCTGCTTGCAACATTTGGTCAATGGTGCGGTCTCCTTTTTTAAGAAAGTGTTGCACAAAATAAAAGGTTATGTCATAAATAATCACAGATACTTGATAAACACGTAATTTCTTATATCCTCCTTTTTGTTTCAAAAAAGTTGTCATTTTTAAAGTGGTTTATTAATTTTGTTAGACTATTGGGACAAGTCGGACAAAGCAGAGTTATCAGACAAGGCAGACAAGTCAGACAAGTCGGATGAGGCTAACAGGTAGAATGAAAGTTTAGAGTTATTCATTTTTTATTTTTTCCCAAGTATCTTTTAAGCCGACGGTTTTGTTGAACACCAATTTTTCGGGGGTAGTATCGGGGTCTACACTGAAATAACCCAAACGTTGGAACTGTACTGTGTCGCCTGCTTGAGCAGTTTTGAGACTTGGCTCTACATAAGCAGTTACCACCTTTAGAGAATCGGGGTTGATGTAGTTTAAGAAACTATCTTCTTGGTGATCGGGTTCAGGAACAGTAAATAGACGGTCGTAGAGGCGCGCTTCTGCTTCTACAGCGTGAGTTACTGATACCCAATGCAATGTACCTTTTACCTTGCGCATACTTGCCTCAGTACCACTACCACTGCGGCTTTCGGGGTCGTAAGTACAATGAATTTCGGTAATATTTCCTTGAGCATCTTTCACTACGCTTTCAGCTTTGATAATATAAGCATTTTTAAGGCGTACTTCACCTCCTAATTTCAATCGAAAATACTTTTTATCGGCTTCTTCGCGGAAGTCGTCGCGCTCGATATAGATTTCACGACTAAAAGGTACTTTACGGAAAGTCATAGGGGTAACCTCGGGATTATTTTCGGCGTCAAGCCATTCTTCTTGTCCCTCAGGATAATTGGTAATCACTACCTTCACGGGGTCGAGTACTGCCATTACGCGGTTTGCTTTTTTATTGAGGTCTTCGCGCACACAGAATTCTAAAAGAGATACATCGATGAGGTTTTCGCGTTTGGCAATACCAATGGTATCAGCGAATTTGCGAATCGCTTCGGGGGTATATCCACGGCGGCGCAAACCAGAGATAGTAGGCATACGAGGGTCGTCCCAGCCAGCCACATAATTTTCGGTTACCAATTGCAAGAGTTTTCGTTTGCTCACAATGGTGTGACTGAGATTTCGGCGGGCAAACTCACGTTGTTTAGGGCGTGTACGAGTATTGTCGTATACTTGATCTAAAAACCAGTCGTATAGTTCGCGGTGAGGCAAAAACTCTAAGGTGCAGAGAGAGTGAGATATTTGTTCGAGGTAGTCGCTTTCTCCGTGCGCCCAGTCGTACATAGGATAAATATGCCATTTGTCACCAGTGCGGTGGTGTGAAGCGTTCATAATACGGTAGATGATAGGGTCGCGCATTAGCATATTAGGCGATGCCATATCTATTTTGGCGCGGAGTACATAGGTACCATTTTCGAACTCACCGTTTTTCATACGTTCAAAAAGGGCGAGGTTTTCCTCAGGAGAGGTATTGCGATAGGGGCTCTCGGTTCCTGCTGTAGTAGGGGTACCTTTTTGAGCAGCAATTTCTTCGGAGGTTTGTTTATCGACATAAGCTTTTCCTTGTTTGATGAGCATTACCGCCCAGTCGTAAAGTTCTTGAAAATAGTCGGAAGCATAGCATTCTTTATCCCATTTGAATCCGAGCCACTCTACATCACGACGAATTGCATCTACATATTCTTGTTCTTCTTTAGAAGGGTTGGTGTCGTCGAAGCGCAAATTTACAGGGGCGTTGTAGCGCAAGCCCAATCCGAAGTTGAGGCAGATAGAGCTAGCGTGACCGAGGTGCAAGTAGCCATTGGGTTCTGGAGGGAAGCGAAAGCGCAAAGCGTTGGCGGGGAAACCTGCAGTGAGGTCTTCCTCAATGATATTTTCTATAAAATTATTAGAGCGTTGTTCTTTTAATTCTTCTGACATTTTTTTAGTGTTTAGGGGGTTAGTCGTTAGAAATTGTCATCAAGTCGAGGAACATTTGTCGTACCTCTTCATTTTCATCATTATTGGAGATATATTGAAAGCCAAATCTTTCATAGAAAGGAAATGCCTGTCGGTAAGCATCAACTGTTATCAATCGACAGGCTTGTTTTTTATTGAGAGTTATGCAATTAGCAATAATTCCCTCGAGAAGTATTCTTCCTAATCCCTTTCCTTTATAAGTTTTATCCACTCCTAAACGTCCTATTTTTAGAGATGGAATATTCTTCAAATGTCGTTTGAGATGTGGCAGTAATCCTCCTACAAATTTTTTATACTGACTTTTAGAGGAGAATAATTCTTCTTTAATTTGCATACTATCATTTAGTAGACTGTAAAATCCTAAAGTTCGTTCACTATTTTCTACAATAAAAGTAGTAGCAAGCATTTGCTTTTGGTAAGGTATTGCTTCCTTGAATAGGAAATCATTCAAATCTTCATCTTCACAATCAAAGGGCTTAATAATATGTTCTTCTGTGAGTAATGAAAAAGACAATTCTTCTATCGTATTTTCTTTATTCATTATTTGTTGGTTTTTCTTTAAAAATAGATTTTAAAAATTTTGCACTTTCCTCCATTTTTTTACGACTAAGTACAATGCCTTTTTCTTTTAGATATTGAGGATAAGTCTCTAATTTTATTAAAAAATCAATTGCATCTTGCCCTTCAAGTACGGGGGTGGGTTGTATTTCTCTTGCCATAATATTAGATGTTAGGATTAAGGATTACTATAACTTTTACTACTATATACTCTCTACAAAGTGCAAAGGTAGGAATAATTAGTGAATTAGCAAATTTAGTGCGAGTGGCAAGAGTCGTAGAAAATGTAGGTTGCAAGCCGCACGTGCAGGTGGTGGAAGCTGTGGGAATAATGGGAGTGGTGGTAGCTGGGGGAGTTGGGGGAAGAGAAAATAATAGAAAAGTAGTAGCAAGTTGTTTTTAGTAAGGTATTGCTTCCTTAAATAGGAAATCATTCAAATCTTCATCTTCACAATCAAGAGGTTTAATTATATGATTGAATGTAGTTTAACAAAAATAGATTGATTATCAAGCAATCAACTTTACCAAAGTGTAGGGACACAAATGCGAATATCGTATTAATAATTAAGTTGTAGATGTAAAGACAAATGGTAACGGTCATCACTTTTGAAAGTAGTGCTATACGTTGTTTTTACTCCTAATATAGCGAAGAGATGGTTGCGCAATTGTTGTTTGAAATCTGTTCCAAAAGAAAAATGGTATTGAGTTTTGCACAAGAGCGTATTATCTGGGTAGACTACTTCGTCGTAGAATAACCGAATAGTTTTAGCGGCGTAATCGTTGTTGGTGAGAGTTTTATAATATTCTATATTCTGATTTTCCAGTTTGCTATAGGTAGGCAATTGACATTGGAATGCTACAAAAGGGGTTATTTCAACTCCCGAAAGTTGGTAACTACGGCTGTGTAATGCTTGAGCGGTGAGGAAATGCCTATCAGTAAGGGTTTGTGCTAATACATCAGTTTGGTAGGCTTGGTGATAGCCGAGCGTAACAGCAGTTTCGCATAATTGAGTGTATTTTTCAGAATAATAATGTACTGAAAATTGCACATCGCGCAATTGCGCTTCATAGTTTTTTCCTTGTTGTAGATTTAAAAAATTTTTACGAGAAGTTTCAGTATATTGAGCGTAATATCTCAACTGAGCTTCCGATAGCTTTTTCAGGCGTTGTATATAGACCTTATAGTTTGTGGTATTAAGCGTTGCCATTAAGCGTTCATCGGCTTCATACTCAGTATTACTTTGGTAAGTGTTTGCTTTTTGCCATTGGTAATGAACTCCAGCTATCCATTGGGTAGTAGGAGTTGTATAATGATAATGCAGTGTTAGTTCATTGAAAGGGCGTTCACGTTTGGTAGAGACATCAGTGGGAAGCTCGAAGGTGCCATAGCCTAATTGCCAACGGAGGTATTTAGGGTAGTTCATAGGGATATGGCTATCACTATCGGAAAAAGAAATACCATTGTCTACTTGGGCAAGTCCGTACGTTGTTCCTATGGCTATTTGTTGTTGAGAGGTAAGATTCAGTGCTAATTGGGCGGTAAAAGCTAATTCATTAGTTATTATTTTAGGACGAGGATCAAAGGAGGTACGGTATTTTTCACCTAAGTGATAACGGGCAGCAATCATTCCGTTGAGATGAGAGGTAATGAGTGGAGTGATAAGTCCACCAAATACTTGGTATTGTTGAGCATTCCAATTAGAAGCCTTGCTCACGGCATAGTAATGAGGGTCGGGCATTAGCCCATCGGGAGCAACCTCAACATAAGAGAGATTCCATTTTTTATCGGTTTGATATTCTCTTTTAATAGTGACATCGCCGAAGAAAGCTGTTTTTTTAGCTTTGTAATAACCATTAGTATTTAGGCTGATAGTTGTAACAGCTGAGGGCTGTTGTCCCAAGTGTAAATCACCTTTTTCAGTTTGGAAAGAAAGTCCGGAATTTGTAAAATTCTCTAGAGAAGAGGCAGGCAAGAGTACAGGAGTTTGCAGATAAGTTTGGAATACTTTAGGATGTAAGTAACTATCCACTCTGCTTTGAGAGTAGATAGTTACTGTTGAAGCAAATAATATGAAAAGGGTTTTAGGTATCATCAGTTTAGGGAACTTACATCGGGAGTGGATATCCATATAAAGTCGTTGGTAGAGTTGTTCGTATCTTGATAGAAGATTTTATCACCTACTCTTTTAGTTTCTTTGCGAATAGCTGATTCGGAGGAGTAAGCACCTTTAGGGCTACTGAGGGCTCCAGCATCTACATTAGTAGGCAAACGTTTAGGCAGGTTTGCTTCTTGACAACCTACACCGTCAATAATAATATCTACAGGTATCTGCAAGTATTTTCTATCAGGTTTTTTTCCACGCATAGCGGGACTTTGCACTATTTTTAGAGCATCAGTTTCAGCTTTAGTAGCCCTAAATAACACATAAGCATCACGCCCTTGCACATTTAACACCATATCTTTAAGTGTGTTTATTTTATAGCGTACCTCCATATTAATGGCAGGATTATCAATATCAGTATTATTTTCTTGATTAGGCAAATAGACCTCGAATTTAGCTTTACTTAAATCGACTGTTAGTTCGGGGTTAGGGACTTCGTACTTTTTACCTCCAATGGTAAGTGGTGCTTTGTGGTTCATCGCTGTTTTGGCGACAATCATTGATTTACCTGAAGCCAAGGGGTAAGTAGTACCATTACCAGGGAAGGCATAGATTTCGTAAGCATAAACAAATTTTGTATTAGCATCTTTACCAACGCCTACTAAATCAGGAGATTTACTCCAGTCTATTTGACCATTCTCATCTAAGTTTTCTTTTGAAAAATTGTTATACCAGCCGTGGATTTGAGCAAAGCAGATATTATCTAAATAGATGGTTTCGTTAGAATTGTTATGCACCTCAAAGAATTGGTCTCTCCACTGGAAACCAGCAGCTTTTTGATTATCAGAACTAACATAATAAACTTGTTTAATAAGCAAATCGCCTGTTTTACCTGTTTGTAATACCAATTCACTGATAGCATTTTGCTGTGCATTGATAGTTACTTTACTCAACGAAGCGTTGAAGCTCGCTTCTTTTTCCTCACCAAAGAGTCTTTTCATCTGTTCGGCAGATAGAGAGATAGAAGCAGAAATATCATAGGTACCCGCAGATATTACTACACTTGCCTTTCCTTGAGCATCGGTTTTGACAGTGTATATCTGACCATTTTGCAAATTGGTAAGTTTTACATTTACTCCTTCGGCTGCTTTGCCACCAAAGAAATCGTCGTACTTCACCGATAAACGATGAGTGATATTAGTTACAAAACCATCGCTATCATTATCTTTTTTGCAGGATAGCACGGTTATAAAGAGTGCAAAAATTAGAATTACTCGTTTCATATAATTAGAAATATTGATTATTTTCAAAACTGATATTTTACACTTCCACCAAATGAAATTTTGCTATTTTGTAGAGAAGTGTGTCCGTTGACAGTAATTTTAGGTCGATAGTTTAGGAAATTATTAGCATAAAGAGAGATAGATAGTCCGTTGAGCATTTCCTTGGTGATGCGCAAATGGAAATTGTGATAAGTAGGGGTATGTACTGTTTTAGTTTCGTTAGGTGTTAAAAATAAATGTTTATAGCGAGAGTGTGTACGCTCGGCAGCAGGGATTTCGTGATATACTAAATTTTTATCCATATAAGCATACGGATAAATCTCTCTCAAGGCAATATAGTTGTTAGAAAAAGTGAATTGTTCGACAGTGAGTGAAAAAAGCAAGCCTAAGGAAGATATATGATGAGTAGCTGTGAGTCGCAAGTGCATTTGTTCGCGCTGAGAAGCATCGGTAGGATAATAGCCATATACATATTTTTCTTCGAGAGCATTGTTGGTTTTGCTGATATAAGGTAGGCGCGAAGTACTTGAAGAAAACACATAACTTCCTGAAAGTGAAAATTGAGTATTGATTTTATCTATCTTATTGAAAAACAAGATGAGTTCAACCCCTTTATCAGTATAGTACGAGCCATTAGTAGCTGTAGAATAGGTACGCACTACTTTTTCATAGCCATCAATACGATAGGTAGGAGGTATGTGTTCAGGATCGGCAGAAGGAATAGAGGTGAGTTTAGGGAGATCGTAGAGCTTGAAAGTAGTTTCAGAAGTAAAGGCATCGAAAGTTTTATTGAGATATGTTGTGAGGTTTAGCTGCATAAATTTGAGAGAAACATCAGTACCAAGTTCGTATTTCCACGCTTTAGAAGGTTTTAAATCTACTTTCCGACGTTGTTCTACATAAGTTTGCACACGATTCACTGCATAATGATTGGTTCGATCATCGCGCAAAAGGATATCAAAATGAACGTTACCAGGAAATCGATTGGCTAAGGAAGGTGCTTTGGTAGCTAAACCTACACCCCCTCTTAACTTGAAATATTTGGTAAACTCATACGCCATATTCACACGCGGACTCAGACTACTGTAACCGTTTTGATTTTCGTAACGCAAACCTATATTGGCAACTAACAGTTGTCGGTTAGCACGTTGCCATTGGAAGTTATCCTGCAGATAGACACTCAACAATTTGTTTGCTATTACATATTTATTGAAGTTCAAAGGACGTACTCCTTCTTCGGAATTGGATATTTTACTCACCGTACCCACTGTGTTGGCGGTTGAAGAATCAAACACTTTACCTTCACCTAAATTATCGTTGTAGAGGAAGCCTATTCCTGCACTTATATTTTGGCTAAAATTATCATTCTTTAAATGCTTGCTTATCCCCAGCTGACTGTTGATGCTAAAAGGTAACCCTATAGTGCGCACTAAAGAACGAAAAGCGACAGGTGTATAGAGCCCTTCGTGCAGTGCTGTGGTGGTAGCGGTGGGCACTACCTCTCCCCCATTGTTGATAAACTGCTCTTTGTAATCATCTTGTTTAGAAACAGAAAGACCGAAAGTGAGATTCAGTTGGTCAATCCATTTTTTGCTGAACTGCCATCCTAAACGATTGCTGAATGTGAGTCCGTAGTCTTTTTTATTAGATGAATTACGAAAACCCTCTACTTGTTCTTTATCCGTTTTATTGCCATCGATATTGCTTCTCAGGGTTAGGTTAAAAGTATTGCGGAAGTTGTTCTTAGGACTCACTACACTCCAAATAGAAGAAAGCGTTACACGGTTATAGCCATCAAGATTGTTACGAGGGTCAGCATTGGCATTTAAGTAGTCTAACGATAGACTCAAATTGCCTACTTTATCACTGATTTTAAATCCTTTATTTACACTTACAGCATTTCCTCCACCTATCATACTGGCAGACACTTGCAAAGGATAAACTCCTGCTTTGCGGTCAATTACCACCAAACCTGTAGTTGCATTGCCGTATTTAGCGTCGGCGATACCCGTAATTACCTCTACTTTTTCTATACTTGAAGCAGGAATAGTTCGCAAATCCATACCCGTGTTGATACGAGAGAAAGCTGTAGTATTGATATTCTTGCTATAAGTTTGCATATTCTCATCGTTACTCAAAGGCATATCGTCAATGATATAGCTAATACCAAAAGCATTATTATCGGACTTGATTGCAGTACGTAGGTTCAGTATATTAGGAGTAAAAAAAGAAGGTTTTTCGATAGTTTGCCCAGGGAGTTGTTGTAAAATATCGGATACCGAAAACGATTGGAATTGTCCTATAGCATAATTATTTAATACTACTGCCGAACTCACTTTGTCGCGTACCTTGGTAGCTGTTACGACCACCTCGTTGAGACGCAGGGTTTCCTCTTGCATTATTACAGAAATGAAATGAGTGAGGGTTACTGTTCCTTTGATTGTTTGCGATTGCAATCCCAACATTGTAAAGCTAAGGTCGTATTCTTTATAAACAGAGATAGAAAACTCACCTTTATCATTGGTAAAAGCCCATTTTCCTGAGATTTTATCAACCACAGTTACTCCTTGTAGAGGTTGTTGTTGCACACTCACCACACGTCCTGAGAGGGTGATTTGCGCTATTAAACCACAAGGAAATAGGAGAGATATAATAAGAAGAAAAATCCTCATTTCATTTGTTTTAAAAACACCTAATCATTTTGAGAGTGCAAAGATAGGTTATTTTTATTAATTACAAATAACAAAGAGGTTTTTTATAAAAAACTTTGCCAAAGTTCACGGCACAAGAAGTGTTTAGAACTTTGGCAAAGTATATAGGTTTTTCATTTTTAACGAATTGCTGCGCCGAATTGCTTTTCAAAAGCATCTTGTAGGCGTTGCATCGTTTTATCGATTTGTTTATCGGTAAGGGTTTTGTTGTCGTCTTGAAGGACGAAACTAAGAGCGTAACTCTTTTTACCTTCGGGGAGTTTATCGCCTTGATATACATCGAAAAGGTTTACGCGTTGCAAGAGGTCTTTTTCAGTTGTATATGCTACTTTATAAAGGTCGGCAAAGGTTACTTTATCGTCGAGCAAGAGGGCTAAATCACGGCGTACTTCGGGGTATTTAGGTATTTCTTTATAGACTACTTTATGCCCCTGTACTTGTGCTACAATCACTTCCCAATTCAAATCGGCAACGAGTACTTCTTGCTTGATTCCAAACTCTTTGAGCACTTTGGTTTTTACAACGCCTATGGTTCCTAAAAGGGTCTCCCCTATTTGCCAACGGAAACCTTCACTATATACAACTTCATTAGCTTCTAATGGCAAGGTAACTATTTCTTTTAATCCGAGACGTTCAAAAAGAGATTCTACTACCCCTTTGAGTTGGAAGAAAGAGACTTTTTGTGCTGGACTTCCCCAATGTTCGGGGTGGGTATTCCCTGTAAGATAAAGCACTAAATGCTTGTCTTCATTATAATTACCATCGAGATAGTGATAGTTTTTACCAAACTCAAACAATTTCAAATCGGAGCGCTTGCGGTTGTTGTTGTAGGCAATCACTTCTAAACCAGAAAACACGAGATTTTTGCGCATATATCCTAAATCACTGCTGAGTGGATTGAGGAGTTTTACGGCTTGTTCGGGATTCTCGGTATAAGTAGTGATTTCTTTTTCGGAAACAAGGCTATTGGTCATAATTTCCAAAAATCCTTGAGCGACTAATTGTTCGGCTACTACATTCTGTATATTATGGTCGGCATACTTATCAGAATGTGCCATTGTAGCGTTCACTTTTTCGGTGATATCGATATTGTTGTAGCCGTAGATACGGAGGATTTCTTCAATCACATCGGCTTCGCGTTGTACATCTACACGATAGGAAGGCACTAAAAGTCCTAAACCGCGCTCGGTGAGTGAATTGACTTTGATATCAAGGGAGTGAAGAATGGACTTAATGGTGTCGCGAGAGATTTTCTGACCGATGAGTTTATCGACATTCTCAAAAGCGAGGAATACCTGAAAATCTTCTTGTTTTTTAGGATAAAAATCTATTACATCGGAAGAGATGACACCCCCAGCAATATTTTCAATTAGTACAGCAGCATACATCAGTGCATACTTGCAATCTTCAATATTGATACCACGTTCAAATCGATAAGAGGCATCGGTATTAATTGCGTGGCGTTTAGCGGTTTTACGTACTGAAACGGGATTGAAATAAGCACTTTCTAAGAAAATATTGCGTGTAAATGGCGTAACACCAGAATTTTCACCGCCTAATACCCCTGCTATGCATAAAGGTTTTTCGGCATCACAAATCATCAAATCTTCGGCGCTGAGGGTGCGTTCTACTCCATCGAGGGTTTTGAATTTAGTACCTTCTTCAGCATTTTTCACCACTATTTTACGTCCGATAATATGGTCGGCATCGAAAGCGTGGAGAGGTTGCCCCATTCCGTGTAATACGTAATTAGTAGCATCGACTACGTTGTTTTTAGGGGTAATACCAATGGCTTTCAGTTTATTTTGCAACCACATAGGCGATTCACCAACGCGTACATTGCTGATAGTTACGCCAGTGTAGCGAGGCACGAGTTTTTTGTTCTGTACCTCTATATCCATTTTTATTGAGCGGTTATCGATGTGAAATTTGGTTACTGAAGGGGTAATAAGCTCTAAAGAGGTGCCTTTCTGTATCAATCCGGCACGCAAGTCGCGCGCTACACCGTAGTGGCTCATTGCATCGGCGCGGTTAGGGGTAAGACCGATTTCAAAAACTTCATCAGTTTCTACCTCAAATACTTTACTTGCAGGAGTTCCTACTTCATATTTATCATCGAGCACCATAATACCATCGTGACTTTCGCCTAATCCGAGTTCGTCTTCAGCGCAAATCATTCCAAAGCTTTCTTCACCGCGGATTTTTCCTTTTTTAATTTCAAAAGGCTTGTCGTCTTTGTCGTATAATACAGTACCTATGGTTGCTACGAGTACTTTTTGCCCTTGAGCAACGTTAGGAGCGCCACAAACGATTTGCAGAGGAGCGTCGCCGCCTACATCTACTTTAGTGATTTTGAGTTTATCGGCATTAGGGTGCTTTTCGCACTCAAGCACGTGACCTACGACTACGCCTTTGAGAGCGCCTTTTACACTTTCGAAGTGTTCAATACCTTCTACTTCTAAACCTAAATCAGTAAGAATTACCGCTGTATCTTCAGCAGGCAAGTCTAACTTCAAATATTGTTTTAACCAGTTATAGGATATTTTCATTCAATGAACAATTGATAATTAAAATATTTACAAGGGGCAAAGGTACAAATAATTTGGCAATTAGCAAATTTGTAAATTAGCAAATTTGCGCGATGGATATTTCACTACCAAGTAATAATCTTATCTACAATAGCCTGCTGTTCTGAGGCTGTTCGTCTGAGGTAAATACGAGTAGTTTCAATACTTTCGTGCCCCATAAGGTCGGCAAGGAGAGAGATGTCGTTAAAGGCTTCCAAGAAGTTTTTAGCGTATCTATGTCTGAATGAATGTGGGTAGACGACTTTAGAATTGAGACCATATCTTTCAGCAAAAAGTTTGAGTTTTTGGGCAATACCTCGTGTAGTAATACGTTCTCCCAAGCGGTTGAGAAATAGGTAGCCTGAAGTTTTTTGCTCTTTTGTGAGCCATTTTATAGTTTCCTCACGTAACTGAAGTGGGATGAATAGGCGGCGGACTTTACCTCCTTTAGTGTATAGATCGAAATAGCCGATTTTTACGTGTTCTACTTTTATTTGGATAAGCTCGCTTACCCTTGCTCCTGTAGCTGCCAAAAATCGCACTACAAAATACCACATTGGGTTCTCTTCTTTTCGGAGTTGTTCTTTTAAAAAGAGGTAATCAGCCTGACTGATCACATTTTCTAAATAGGTGCGTTGCTGCACCTTCACTGATTTAAGTCGAAGTTTAGGCTTACCGATGTGTTCCAAAAACTTATTCAGTGCTTGAATGCGCAAGTTCACCGTTTTAGGTTTAAAATGCTCGATAAGGTATGTTTTGTAGAGCAAAAGGTTTTTCTTGCTGAGGGATTTGTACTTACCGTAGAAATCGTTTACAGCATATAGATAGGCAGTGATGGTATTTTCTGCCATTTGGCTCTCTTTGAGAGCAGTTTCAAAGGTTGTAACCATATTGTTTGAATTTTATATTATAGTGGTTACAATATAAGAAAATGACAGACAATATTTCCTAAGT
>NZ_JAEFDB010000029.1 GCF_016126015.1 Capnocytophaga periodontitidis | reverse complement strand
GAGGAACCGTACATTGACATATTGGGATAAAAAGCATAAGAGATCAATAATAGATTATTGATAATCTAACGAAAAATATTAAAAAGAATCAAAGAGAACGAGGTATTTATTTAATTGATAATTGATAATTGTTAATTGAATAAAACTACAAGCGCGAAAAGTTATGTAAGAGCGTATGGGGGATGCCTAGGCTCTCAGAGGCGAAGAAGGACGTGATAAGCTGCGAAAAGTTGCGTGGATTGGCACATACGAGATGATACGCAAATATCCGAATGGGGCAACCCAGTACATTGAAGATGTACTACACCGTAAAGGTGAGCAAACCCGCTGAACTGAAACATCTTAGTAGGCGGAGGAGAAGAAAACAAAAGTGATTCCCAAAGTAGTGGCGAGCGAAATGGGAACAGCCCAAACCCGTATTGTTACGGCAATGCGGGGGTAGTAGGACCCTAATATAGGTTGTAGAGCTGGATTAGAAGTGTTTGGAAAGACACACCATAGAGAGTGAAAGTCTCGTATAGGCACAGCGATATAAACCTTAAGGGAATCCTGAGTAGGTCGGGGCACGTGGAACCTTGACTGAATCTGCCGGGACCATCCGGTAAGGCTAAATACTCCTGAGAGACCGATAGTGAACTAGTACCGTGAGGGAAAGGTGAAAAGAACCGTGAATAACGGAGTGAAATAGCCCCTGAAACCATACGCTTACAAGCGGTTGGAGCAGCTACGGCTGTGACAGCGTGCCTTTTGCATAATGAGCCTACGAGTTACTGTTACCAGCGAGGATAAGTATTTCAGATACGAATCCGCATCGAAAGAGAGTCTGAAAAGGGCGCAAATAGTTGGTAGTAGTAGACGCGAAACCTGGTGATCTACCCTTGGGCAGGTTGAAGCGCTGGTAACACAGCGTGGAGGACCGAACTGGTTGTCGTTGAAAAGACTTCGGATGACCTGAGGGTAGGGGTGAAAGGCCAATCAAACTGGGAAATAGCTCGTACTCCCCGAAATGCATTTAGGTGCAGCGTTGAAGTGAGTTTAATAGAGGTAGAGCTACTGATTGGATGCGGGGGTTTCATCGCCTACCAATTCCTGACAAACTCCGAATGCTATTAAATGCTCATCAGCAGTGAGGGTATGGGTGCTAAGGTCCATATCCTAAAGGGAAAGAACCCGGACCATCAGCTAAGGTCCCCAAATATATGCTAAGTTGACCAAACGCGGTCTGACTGCACTGACAGCTAGGATGTTGGCTTGGAAGCAGCCATACATTTAAAGAGTGCGTAACAGCTCACTAGTCGAGCGGTTGGGCATGGATAATAAACGGGCATAAGCATATTACCGAAGCTATGGGGTTATTACTAAGTAATATACCGGTAGGGGAGCATTCTATAGGCGTGGAAGCTAAAGGCGTGAGCCATAGTGGAGCTGATAGAAAAGAAAATGTAGGCATAAGTAACGATAAGGCAGGCGAGAAACCTGCCCGCCGAAAGATCAAGGTTTCCTCAGCTATGCTAATCAGCTGAGGGTTAGTCGGGGACTAACGCGCACCCGAGAAGGGGAAGTGGATGTACAACAGGTTAATATTCCTGTACCATTAATCTAATAAAAGTGACGGAACGAGATAACTACCGCGTACTGACGGAATAGTACGTTAAAGGAGCAGTTATAGCTTTGATAGTACACTGAAGCTTCGGCCGAGGTGATAGAGTGGTGACAACGTTTCCAAGAAAAGCGAAGATTAATGCCCGTACCGTAAACCGACACAGGTGATTGGGATGAGAATTCTAAGGCGCTCGAGAGATTCATGGCTAAGGAACTAGGCAAAATAGACCTGTAACTTCGGGAGAAAGGTCGCCTATCAAGCGATAGGCCGCAGTGAAAAGGTCCAAGCGACTGTTTATCAAAAACACAGGACTCTGCAAAATCGAAAGATGAGGTATAGGGTCTGACACCTGCCCGGTGCTGGAAGGTTAAGAGGAGAGCTTAGTGGCAACACGAAGGTTTGAATTGAAGCCCCAGTAAACGGCGGCCGTAACTATAACGGTCCTAAGGTAGCGAAATTCCTTGTCGGGTAAGTTCCGACCTGCACGAATGGTGTAACGATTTGGACACTGTCTCGGCCATGAGCTCGGTGAAATTGTAGTATCGGTGAAGATGCCGATTACCCGCAGTGGGACGAAAAGACCCTGTGCACCTTTACTATATCTTCGTATTGGTCTTGGATAAGTGATGCGTAGGATAGGTGGGAGACTAAGAAGCGGCTATTCCGGTAGTTGTGGAGTCATTGTTGAAATACCACCCTTTGCTTATCTGAGGTCTAACCCTGCTAAGAGCAGGGGACAATTCGTGGAGGGTAGTTTGACTGGGGTGGTCGCCTCCAAAAGAGTAACGGAGGCTTCTAAAGGTTCCCTCAGCACGCTTGGTAACCGTGCGAAGAGTGCAATGGCATAAGGGAGCTTGACTGAGAGACCCACAAGTCGATCAGGTACGAAAGTAGAGCATAGTGATCCGGTGGTTCCGTATGGAAGGGCCATCGCTCAAAGGATAAAAGGTACGCCGGGGATAACAGGCTGATCTCCCCCAAGAGCTCACATCGACGGGGGGGTTTGGCACCTCGATGTCGGCTCGTCACATCCTGGGGCTGGAGAAGGTCCCAAGGGTTGGGCTGTTCGCCCATTAAAGTGGCACGCGAGCTGGGTTCAGAACGTCGTGAGACAGTTCGGTCTCTATCTACTGTGGGCGTTAGAAATTTGCGTGGATCTGACTCTAGTACGAGAGGACCGAGTTGGACGCACCACTGGTGTATCTGTTGTCTTGCCAAGGGCATAGCAGAGTAGCTAAGTGCGGATGGGATAAGTGCTGAAGGCATATAAGTACGAAACCCGCCACAAGATGAGATTTCTTTTAAGGGTCGTGGGAGATGACCACGTTGATAGGTTACAGGTGTAACGGTGGTAACATCATAGCCGAGTAATACTAATCACCCGTAGACTTTTCGCGCAGCATTCTTTTTTTACTGAAACGTTCGTTAGTTAGAACAATTGTTAATTATTAATTGTCAATTGTTAATTGAAAAAATATGTTTTTTATCCCTATATGTTAAAAATATAAGGTTACAGGTATTAGGTTATAGGCATCAGGAAATTACCCTGAAACCTAACCCCTGACACCTAAAAAGTTTAAGGTGGTTATAGTCAAAGGTCTCACCTCTTACCATTCCGAACAGAGCAGTTAAACCTTTTAGCGCAGATGGTACTACACTTGTTGTGGGAGAGTATGTCGCCGCCTTCTTATA
>NZ_JAEFDB010000028.1 GCF_016126015.1 Capnocytophaga periodontitidis | reverse complement strand
CAAAAGAGCAATTTTCATTGCATTCTATAGATATAGAATCGCAGTAACAAATCTTATAAATTCCATTGAATTTCACAAGAGAATTTTTGCTATAATCCGTATGAGGGTCGTAGCAATAGAAAAAGTTCTTACTTACTCTTTTAGGAATATAATCGGCACAAGAGACAAGCAGTACGCAAGCAATTAATATTTTAAATATCTTTACCATAATGAATAAGGATTGTAAGTTCTGTATTACACTAAAAAATATTAAGCTTACCAATCAGGTTCCCAGCCTTCTAAAAGTTCTTTAGGAACATTCCTTTTTATAAAAATATTACCATAGAAATTATGATGTCTTATATCTATAGAATCATTATATATAAAACCTTTTTTTCTACTAATATGCAAGGTAGCATTACCAATAGTTGAGATTTTAGTTTTAATTTTATTACCTTCAATATAGTAATACCCCATTTTGGCTTTTTGAGGATTAAAAAAACACCGTTGCAGATTTAAGGTATCTTGTTTAGATATTACAAAAAGACCTAATTTACCTTTACTATAGAATTTTAAATAACTTATGTAAGGATAAGAGTCGTTTTCTTTTTTTGTAAAATCGTTTATTTTCTTTTCTAAACTATTGCAAAAATAGTAGCTATCCAATTTATACAATGCCATCGTATCTATTTTGCTATAATCAGTATTTTCAGGTAAAGGTCTTATTTTTCGTCTTGGTAAGCCATATTCACTTGTCTTTCCTATATACCAACAAGCAGTAGTAGAAAGAAATAAAATTAATAATAGGATGATTTTTCTTACCATAATGTAAAAGAATTATAAGTTCTGTACTGAAAACTTTCTATTTCCATTCAACTAATTTCCTTGGGATTTTATTATATATTTTATCAATGGGGTAAACTTTAAAGTTATATGTTTTAGGAATCTTATATATTGTATCTTTTTTAGTTTGGTAATCTTTAAAATAGAAAAAATCAATCGTTGTAGAATCTATTACAATACCTTTTTCCTCTACTAAAAAATAGTCACCGAAACAATTATAAAACCACTTTACAACTATAGTATCATTTTGAATATGATATTTTCCCCAATTCCAAATATGATAATTTCTATTACTTTGTTTATCAGTTTCTTCTAAAAACTCATTTATATTTTTATCTAACATATATTCTGAGGCTTTAACAGCACATTCCTTCTCTATTAAATCACCACAGTAATCTCCAAAACCATTTTTGACAACATAGGTATATCCATTATCTAAAAAGAGTTGCATATTGATATATACACCTTTTTGTCGCATATATTCTTTATCAAGATTGTAAACATGATAATAATATCCATTTGTTCTTAATTTTCTTTCGTTGGGTGTATCACTAAATACAAAAGATTTTTTATTATAAATAACACTACACGCACACAGACAAAAAAATAAAAATACAGAAATAATAATTTTCACCATAATGTGTAAGAATTTCTTGTTTGATATTGATAAAACCCATTCCAACTTGTATCTAACATTCTGAAGCCAGGTTGTGGAGATATAATTTTGTGTGCAAACCAGTTTTGAACAGCATCTCGTATGTGCTCAGAGTTTGTACCTACTCTCCAACCTCCATAACCAATAGTTAATGCTCCTAATCTATACATATCTGCTTCCTTATTTTTCCAAATGCCTAATCCTTTTCTTCCTGATGAAAAATCTACTAAGTTAGGATCTTTTATTGCCTGCTTAAAAGGCTTTCCACTTTCATCTGTCCCTGATTTTCCTGTAAATAAATTTGTTTGCAAAGAAAACTTTCCTATTTCAATACTTGCAGCGGCAGTACGGTACATATCAGTATTATTGCTTAAAATCTTACCTAATTTATTGAAAGGAGCTCCATCATTCTCATACATTAGCTTAAAATCGCCACTTCTAAATCCTATTATCCCTGTTCTTTGTGAAAAATCACCTGACCAAGCATTAGTACCTAAACTAACTCCGGTAGTACCATCATCCCAAGAGGCCATTATAGAATTGCGTACTTCTATAGCATTTTTGCCAAACCCATAATAATTATTATATGCCATTATTCCCACTCCTGCTGAAAAGCCCCAATTACCATCGTTATAACCTACTGCAAAATTTGCCCCCATACCCGAAGCGTTGCCAAAAGCTACAGCTAAAGATAGGCTTATATTCCAATCTCCTATAGGAAAATTGACACTTGGTAACATCGAAGATACTGCTCCTGTAGCTATACCATTGGCAATAGATTCAGTCGTCAGCACTGCTGTTGATCCTAAAGCTCCCGTAATAGCACCTCCTACAGCACCTCCTAAAACTGACAGTCCAAAACTTCCCCAAGACCAAGAATCGTTAATAGCAGCACTTACGGCATAACTTGAAGCACCTATAATAGCACCAATAACAACCGCTGCCCATACAAACTCTCCATTAGGATCAGTATAGAGTAGCGGGTTATTCAAGCAGTACCCATACCTATTAAAGTTCTGGGTATTAAACGGGTCTTGTACATAGTTATCGGGTTGTAAAAAGCGATGTAAGGCTGGGTCGTACAAACGAGCATTCATATTGATAAGCCCTACGGTTTGCAGGTGTTCGTGTCCTGTAAAACCACGGTCTAATAGGGTAAGTTTGTCTAAGGTATTGCCTGCGCCGTCTTCTACTTTTATGGGTTGTCCCCAAGGGTCAAAGTGTCTGCGCTCGGCTATATTACCATTCTCATCGGTGAGCATTACAATACTTCCGAGATAGTCGCGGTGTAGGTAATAGAGTTTTTGCGTTTCTCCGTCCGAAATGAGTATTGCAGGAGCACTATACGGGTCGCCACCGAGGTAAAATAGAAAGTCAATACTTCCTTTTGTTTTATCCTCTTTGATTTCTACACTGCCATCGGCACTGTAATGCTTATGAATAGGACGTTTCTCTTTTTCGGCTTCCGCATTGCCATAAAAGCTATGGGCACGATTGCCAAAGGCATTGTATAAGTAGGTGATACGCTCTTTGTCTTTTATGTAAATCTGCTCAGGGTTTTTGAGCATATTGTAGCGTATCACAGGCATTGGGGCGTCTTTATAAAAGGCTTCGCCAGCGTCATTTAGCTGTAACTTCTCTTGGTCGTAGCCCTTAGAGGGGTATTTATAAGTGCCCAAAAGACTGTTTTCAGTAATACGCCCGCGCTCGTCGTAGCTATGGGTCTGCGGTGGGGTATTGGCATCGCCCCAAGCCATAAGCCTATCTAAGTTGTCGTAAGTAAAATCCTCTTGCTTACCCCAAAAACTGTATTGACGGCTGTCTAACAGTCCTTTTTGAAGGTTAAACTGCCACGTAAGGGCTCCAATTGCCTTGTCCTCACTTTGCAAGAGTTGACTTACAGGAAAGCCTTTGTCGTAGGTATAGGTCTCTTTTACATTGCCTTTATGACTTATGAGGGGTTGTCCATAAGGGTTTTCACTACTGAGTTTCCAAAGAGTTACACCCTTGTCGTCCTTCATTTCCACGAGTTCACCATTTTGATAGCGGTATTGCACCACAGCACTCGCGCGTTTGCCTGCTGCCTCTGCGGTGGTCATTTCCTTTTGTACCCGACCGAAAAGGTCATAAGTATAGGCTTTGGTATACTTTGCCCAAGGGTTAGTCTCGCTGCTGGTAAGTAGCTGGCGGTTGTGGTCATAAGTATAGGTGTAATGATCTCTATTGCCGTCCTGGTTCTCATTGTCTATTTGGGTCAAGAGTTTTTCGGCA
>NZ_JAEFDB010000027.1 GCF_016126015.1 Capnocytophaga periodontitidis | reverse complement strand
AGCGCAGGCAATACCTTAGACAAACTCACTCTATTAGACCGAGGTTTTACAGGACACGAACACCTCCAAACGGTAGGTCTCATTCATATGAACGGGCGTTTATATGACCCTGCGCTACACCGCTTCTTACAACCCGATAACTTTGTACAAGACCCTTTTTACACTCAAAACTTTAATAGATATGGCTATTGTTTGAATAACCCATTACTTTATACTGACCCTACAGGAGAATGGTTTGTAATAGATGATGCTATTGCGATGTTAGTAGGAGGGGTTGTAAACCTAACTATAAATGCTATACAAGGAAATGTAACTTCTTTCTGGAGTGGTCTTGGTTACTTTGCGGTAGGAGTAGGAGCTGGAGCTGCTAGTTTATATGGAGGACCATTGGCGGCTGGAGCTGTATTAGGTTTAGGAAATAATATTACCTCACAAGTTTCGCAGAATGGATGGAGTAATATCAGTTTAACAAGTGCTATAATAGACACAGGAATAGGAATGGGAAGTGCTTATTTAGGAGGGCAAATATCATCAAAATTTTCAGGAGTATTTTCAAAAGTTTTTAACTCTATCTCAAGTCCAATTCTTAAAAATGTATTGATAAATAGTACTAGTAATGCAGCTTCTGGTTTTCTTCTTTCAGCAGGAATTTCTTTTGCATATACTAAAGATTTTGATCAAGCTTTAAAAGATGGTGTTAAAGGAGCTGGCTATGGTTTGGCATTAGGTTCGGCTTTAGGGGTTGTGCAAGGATTTCAGTATGCAAGAGGATATGATGTAAATCCTTGGACAGGAAAAAGGAATGATTTTTTTAAGGGGACTTGGTATTCAGATAGAGTATTAGGAAATATGTTTAATACATCTGATGCTTTTCATAGCTTTCCTGAGAATGTTAAAGCTTTTCAAATGGATGGGGTTGTAACTCCTCTAAAAGGGAAAGATGGTGTTATAGTTCCAATATTAAAAATACCAGGAAGTTACAGAGGAAAAGAAGGATATTTTGAATTTATAAAAGAACGTGATGGAATGATTAATCATAGATTTTTTCGTCCTAATAGTAAATAACATGGAATTAACAGATAAATTAATAGCACTACTAAAAAAAGGAGCTCCTGTATATGGGACAATACAAAAATCTTTTTCAAAAAATGATGCCTTAGAGATTTTAGAAGAGTGTCTAAAGAGTAGAATTGCTGTTTTGGGAGGAGATGTAGTCAATATTAATAATAATGGTTATTTTGAATATAATTATGACAATTGGAGTTATAATAGAAAAAAAGGAGAAAGCGAGGTAGATTATGTATTAAGAAGTATAGAAAAAGCCATTAAATATATATCTAATTATAAACTAAATAATGTTTATTTTTGTATTTCATTTGACATAAAAGACAGTAATACAAATAAATATTTCTTTTTTAAGGATATAACTTTATAATGAGACATTCAAAAGAAATTGTAAATCAAATAAAGATAATAGACGAAGTGCTCTATTCTCTGAACTTACCTTCACACCAAAGCCTATACATACGACCTTTTTCGGTCGGGTACAAAAGGAAATGACCACCGCAGAGGCAGCAGGCAAACGCGCGAGTGCAATGGTGCAATACCGCTATCAAAATGGTGAACTCGTGGAAATGAAGGACGACAAGGGTGTAACTCTTTGGAAACTCAGTAGTGAAAACCCTTATGGACAACCCCTCATAAGTCATAAAGGCAATGTAAAAGAGACGTATACCTACGACAAAGGTTTCCCTGTAAGTCAGCTGCTACAAAATGAGGACAAGGCTATAGGCGCACTTACGTGGCAGTTTAACCCTCAAAAAGGACTATTAGACAGCCGTCAATACAGCTTTTGGGGTAAACAAGAGGATTTTAGTTATGATAATTTAGATCGCCTTACGGCTTGGGGCGATGCCAATACTCCGCCGCAAACCCATAGCTACGATGAGCGCGGGCGCATTACTGAAAATAGTCTTTTGGGTACTTATAAATATTCTGCTAAGGGTTATAACCAAGAAAAGTTAGTATTGAACTCTACAGGCGAAACCTTTTATAAAGTGTCACCAATGCCCGCGATACGCTACAATATGCTCAAAAGCCCTGAGCAGATTTACATAAAAGACAAAGAACGTATTACCTACTTATACAATGCCTTTGGCAATCGTGCCCATAGCTTTTATGGCAATGCGGAAGTTGAGAAAGAGAAACGCCCAACCCATAAACATTACAGTACCGATGGCAGTGTAGAAATCAAAGAGGATAAAACAAAAGGAAGTATTGACTTTCTATTTTACCTCGGTGGCGACCCGTATAGTGCTCCTGCAATACTCATTTCGGACGGAGAAACGCAAAAACTCTATTACCTACACCGCGACTATCTCGGAAGTATTGTAATGCTCACCGATGAGAATGGTAATATAGCCGAGCGCAGACACTTTGACCCTTGGGGACAACCCATAAAAGTAGAAGACGGCGCAGGCAATACCTTAGACAAACTTACCCTATTAGACCGTGGTTTTACAGGACACGAACACCTGCAAACCGTAGGGCTTATCAATATGAATGCTCGTTTGTACGACCCAGCCTTACATCGCTTTTTACAACCCGATAACTATGTACAAGACCCGTTTAATACCCAAAACTTTAATAGATATGGGTACTGTTTGAACAACCCATTACTTTATACTGACCAAAACGGGGAACTATTTCTACTAGATGATTTAATTGTTGGTGTAGCAGGATTTGCTTTTGGTTATGTTTATCACGGAATTACAACGGGAGATTGGGGTTGGAATGCCGTTGGAGCAGGAGGACTAGGTGCTGGAACTGCCTTGTTAAGTTACTATACAATGGGAGGATTTAGTCTCGCAGCAGGAGGAAGTCTTTCTGGTGGATTATCTTTTGCAGGGAATTATATGTTATCCTCTACATTTAACAGTTTTATGCCAAGTTTTAATATTCCTATATCCAATAATTTTTCTTTTTCAGCTTCTTTAGGATTAGGATTTGGTAGTGGAACATTAGGTTTGGGATTGAACACTTCTTTAAATTATACAAATGGTGATTTTTCGACATCTTTAGGCTGGGGTATTGGAAGTGGAAGTACAGGAGATTATTCTGGTTGGGGAGCAAGTGCAAGATATAAAGGCTGGGGCTTAGGTTACACTAGAACTAATTATTCAAGTGCTGACAATCAGGTGGTAGGAGGTGTCTCACTATATTTTAGAGATGTTTCTTTCCGTCTGGAAAATGACTTTTTTGGCGATGGACACGATCGTTTTCGTTCAAATGCTTTTGAACTGACTGTAGGTAACTTTACATTAGGTTCTAATTTATATAATAATGATGTAGGAGAAAATGCTGAATGGGTTAAAGGAACAATGCTTAATGGAAAACCTAATCGTCCATTTAAAGGTCAGGAAATGGGAGCTTGGAAAGAAGGACAAACTTATTCAAGTCCTTTATGGATTGGAGTAAAAGGAACAGGTTCTACTATTTATCGTTTTGGTTATAGCCACCCAATGGTACAAGATAGGACACAAAATGTAACTCATAAATGGGTGTGGTTTGCTAGAACTCATTTCTTTAATAGATATGATGAGTTTAAGAAAGGCTTTTATAATTACACTGGTTTTAACAATCCTTATTCATTATGGTAAAGACATTTAAAATATTAATTGCTTGCGTACTGCTTGTCTCTTGTGCCGATTATATTCCTAAGAGAGTAAGCAAGAATTTTTCCTATTGCTACGACCCTCATACAGATTATAGCAAAAATTCTCTTGTGAAATTCAATGGAATTTATAAGATTTGTTACTGCGATTCTATATCTATAGAATGCAATGAAAATTGCTCTTTTA
>NZ_JAEFDB010000026.1 GCF_016126015.1 Capnocytophaga periodontitidis | reverse complement strand
CAAAGTCTATAAACCTGATAATCAATCGCTTTTAAAGTGCGTGGTGTACGGGCGTTTTGCAAACGCCCCCTAAAAACAAGCCAATTTATTCAAAACCTATTTTTGTTTAACTATAATCTTCATCATTGGCAATGGCTTTTATTAATGATTAATTGATAAAGAAAAATGCGAAAAATAATATTAATTTACATTCTTTTGTGTGGCTATATAAATTGCAAATCACAAGAGTTTAATGTACATCAAATGCTTACTTTTGACGAAAAAGTATTTAAAAACTGGGAAATAGATAATGCCTATTCCTCAAGTAATAGTAGTAAATACCTGAAAAAAAGAAGCAAAAGAGTAGAAATATACTACTCTTACAACAGAAACACAATACAAGTAATGGAGTACGATACTCTCAGTCCTTATTCTCGTTTATGTATATATGATTTAGCTACTAAAAAACGTAACTTTTCTTGTCAATATATTACAGGTGTACCCTATGGTATTTCTCGATATTATGATAAAGATGGCAATATAATAAAGGAAGAAGATGAAGATAAAAATTACCTTTTTTCTATACCTCAGTTAATAGAAAAGATAAAAACAGAATATCAACGACAAATAGGTAAACGAGAGAGTAATATTGAGTTTAGAAAATTTGAAGAAAAAGAAAAATACTATTATTTAGTAGTGATATTCCCTCTTGATCCTTATGATGTATATCAAAAACCTACTACTAATCTCGTGATCGATGGACAAACAGGGGAAATTTTGTATCAAGAAACTATACAATATCAACGTGATGGAAATGATAATAAAGCAAATCCTATAGAAGATTTTTTAAGACAACAAACAAAGTAAAACCCCATTAGAGTATTTCTTGTAACTCGCATCTACTATAATTTACAACCATATTTGCACCCCATTCCGTGTCAAAATCCGTGTAATTCGTGCCATCAGCTTTATTTGATTAATAGATATTTAGCCATACATTTGTCACATCAAACTCACGTTAATTAAGTTTGAGAGTGATGCCTAAGATGAACTACCATTAGGATTTCAATAGTAGGTTATTTCTCTTTTTACAGCAGCCATTGCCTTGCCGTCCACCACAAAGCGCTTTTCCGTCCAATTGCCTTTTGCATCCCATTGATATTCATAGCTACAACGCGTAGGGGCACCTCCATTGATAACCGTTACTTGTTCTGTTGGGAAGCCCATTTTATCAGTATAAGCAAAAGTTGCCTCTAATTTATAAATAGTACTACCGTTTTGGGTTACTTCAGTAAGTTCCTTTACAATTTGGTTCTGAGCATTATAAGTAAGGAACGTGCTAATCACCACACTCCCGTTCATTCGTTCTTTGATGTTGGCAGTTATTTTGCCAGCAGCGTTGTACTCAAAACGCTCTTTTTGGATAATATCCTTCTCATTAGGAAAATAATCAGTGATTTCTATAGGGCGTTTACGCTTGTCGAACACATATTTGGTAGGATAAACCGTATGCATTTCGGCAACGACAAATCGTTTGGCTATTGCCTCAGTTTTCTTTTTATTGTACACCAGTGTACGTACCTCATTAGCAAGCAAATTGTTTTTGTTCGTAATCTTCACTTCAGTTAAAAAACCCTTCTTATCAAACGAAAACACCTGTGTACCATCTTCTTGACCATCATCTTTATATAAAGTTCTACTGACAACTTTTCCTTGCTCGTCAAAATACACTTTTTGGTGTTTGTACAAATCGTTGTTTTGGTCTAATGTAATTTCAGGGTTTAAGGACTCAATTGTAGTATAGAGCATTTTCACTTTGCCCTTGAGCTCAAAAGGTACTTCTTTCGTAAACGACTGAGCCGAAAGCGCCCAGCAACAACACAAATGTAAAAAGAGAAGAACTATTTTCATTTTATGAGGTATTATCAAGCGACAAAGATATTGAAAAATTCACAAATTAGCAAATCAATAAAAAATAAATTTCATCACCAAAATTTTGGTAAGTAGAAAAAAAGTTGTACTTTTGAAAAATATTTTGATTATCAACTCTATATTTATATATTTTATCAATGAACGGAACTTTAAATAAAGTTATTCTCATAGGTCGTATGGGAGATGTTGTAAAACTTACGTATTTTAGCGAAGGCAACTGCATCGGTCAGTTCCCCTTAGCCACTGATGATGAGTATACTAACCGCGCTACTAACGAGCGTATGAGCAGTACCGAATGGCATACCATCATCGTGCGCAACAAGCTCGCTGAACTCGTAGAAAAATACACTCACAAAGGCGACCTTATCTATGTGGAAGGGCGCATCAAAACGCGCAAATGGCAAACGGAAGACGGCGTAATGCGCTATATGACTGAAATCCACGCTACCGATGTAACTTTCCTACCAAACCCCAAACGCGACGGGCAACCTAAACCCGCCCCAAAAACGGCTGAACCTAAGGCGTACGAACCGCCCGTAAGTACCCAGCCGCCTTTCTAAATGTGTAACGAAATAATAATATTTTGGAAACAGAACCTTTGTCGGTACTCCCTTTGATGTCCTTTTTAGACATCAATTGGGGGCTCATTATTCAATTTGTTGTATATATAGTATTATTGCTGTGCTCGGCTCTCATCTCAGGAGCCGAAGTAGCCCTCTTTTCGCTCACCCCTGCCGAGATAAATACCCTCCGCGACGAAAAAACCGCTACCAGCAATATCATCGTCAAGCTCGTTGATAACCCCAAAAAACTATTAGCAACGGTGCTTATTGCCAATAACTTGGCAAACATCTCCATCGTACTCCTCTTCGTCGATTTAGGTAACTTCCTCTTTAGCGGTATTACCACCCCTTGGGTGCGTGTCGTGCTTGATGTGGGGGTAGTTACCTTTGTACTCTTGCTCTGCGGCGAAATCCTACCTAAAATCTATGCCAATCGCAACAACATACAATTTGCACAGCGCGTCGCCTACTTCATCTATACGCTCGACACTTTCTTTACGCCCATCAGCGCACCGATGAAAGCCTTTACGGTATGGATTCAGAAGAGTTTAGGCAAACAAAAAAGCAATATTTCAATAGGACAACTCTCACAAGCCTTAGAACTTGCCTCGGAAGAAGACACCACCAATGAGGAAAAGAAAATATTGGAGAGCATCGTGTCGTTTGGCAATACCGAAACGCGCGAAGTAATGGTACCCCGCGTAGATATCTTTGCCCTCAGCGAAGATCTCTCTTATCAGGAGTTGCTCAACGAAATTGTTGCCATAGGCTATTCGCGAATCCCCGTATATCACGAGAATTTAGACCATATCACAGGGGTGATTTACATCAAAGACCTCTTGCCTCACTTAGATAAAACCGACTTCGACTGGAATAGTGTAAAACGCAACGCCTTTTTTGTGCCTGAAAACAAAAAACTCGACGATTTGCTCAGCGAGTTCCAAGAAAAGAAAATACACCTCGCCGTAGTGGTTGATGAGTATGGTGGCACTTGTGGCGTGATTACCTTAGAGGATATTATCGAAGAGATTGTAGGCAGCATCAACGATGAGTTTGACGACGATGATATCACCTACTTCAAAGTAGATGATAATACCTTTATTTTTGAAGGAAAAACAGTGTTAAAGGATTTCTATCGCATTCTCGATTTCAACGATGAAGAAGAGGCTCTTTTCGATGAAAAACGCGGTGATGCCGAAACTCTTGCCGGCTTCCTTTTAGAGATTGCAGGTAATTTCCCTCAAAAAGGCATTCCTATTCTTTTCAACAACTACAAATTCATTGTAGAAGCCTTCGATAAAAAACGCATCAAGCAAGTAAAAATCATCAGAACCCCTAATCCCTAATCCCTATCCCCTAATGCCTAATATTGACTTACCCGAAAAACTCTATTACAGTATCAACGAAGTGGCGCAGGCATTTGGCGTAAATGCCTCGCTGATACGCTTTTGGGAAAAGGAGTTTGAGATTATCAGTCCGCGTAAAACAACCTCAGGCAGTAGGAAATTTTCAGCAGACGACATTCAAAAACTCAAGCTGATTTATCACTTAGTAAAAGAGCGTGGCTTTACCCTTGAAGGAGCGCGCCAACGCCTAAAAGAAGAAAAACAAAAAACACTCGACAATTTCGCCCTTATAGAGAAATTAGAACATATCAAACAAACACTCATCAACATCAAAGAGAGTTTAGGGGAATGAAACATTATTGATTGAAAAATAATTATTACCTTTGCAAAAAATATCAGGATTATGAGTGTAGCAGTTTTATTACAGGAACCTGAAGTTCTAACGGACAAAAAAGGAAATTCTTTTAGATTAATTCCAGAAGAAGAATACAACTATATGCTAAATGTTATTAGTATGTATGAAGAAGATGACCTAACAGAAGAAGACGTTAGAAAAATAGCTATTTCAAAAGAGCAATCTAAGTTAGGAATGACTTCTAAAAGTGAAGATGTTTTTAAAAGAATTCAAGAAAAAAGAGGAAAACACTATAGAAATCCATCACTTTAGAAGTTCTAAACAACAACCATTAGAAGAAATCTATTTTTTTTTCAAAATATACATAAAAACGGAGTCGCAGGATTGCAACTCCGTTTTTTATTTGATAAATTAG
>NZ_JAEFDB010000025.1 GCF_016126015.1 Capnocytophaga periodontitidis | reverse complement strand
AATTAAACCTACGCTTGCCAAATGCTCGTGCCCTGTATAATCGCGGTCAAGTAGTAAGTTTTCTAACTTATTGCGGTTGCCGTCAGTGATGCTTAACACTTTGCCTCAGGCATCAAAGAGCCTTGCATAGTTAGTGTCTATAATATTTCAATGTACTTAAGTCACGATGCAGAGGTACAAAATATTTTTCAATCTACATATTCATTTACATATATATCATCATTATAAAATGAATGTAAATTAGTGCCGCAAAAAGGACAGAAATGAATTTGTATTGAAACTACTTCTGAAAAATCGAAAACCTCATATATATCTATAAAGATAAAAAAACGTCTTCGTTTGTTAATTTGTATAATCTTCTTTAGCCTTTCTTCTTTTTTGATAGGAAAATATTCAATTTCTTTTTTCGAATATCTTTCAGCAAATTTTACAATTCTAATCTTAGGAGCTTGTTGATCTCTAAGAGAATAATAATTTTTAAATAAATCACAACAAAATTCTTTCTCTTTTTTCTTTTTTAATCTTGTTTTGAAGAAATTAAACATAACTTATAAATATTTTATTTATTAAACAATTTTATAAAAGTAGGAACGTATTTAGGTTGTATTTGGTATTCGTAACCATTCATTGTGCCATGTTCTCCATTATATTTTATTATATTTCCTCCCTCTATCATTTGCTTTAAAGTAAATCTTGATATCGTAACCTTTACAAGACTTCCTCCATTTTTGATATAAGAACGGGCATATTCAGCATTATCAGTCATAAACAAAGGACTTCCTTTACCTTCACTACCTGTAGTACCTCTATACAGCGTTACATTATCGCCCATAGGGTCTGGCGTAAAATCGTAGTCAGAATTAAATTCTAATGCATTTAACTCTCTATTCAATCTTATACCATCTTTTAGTAGTTTTCTGTTTACTATATAATTTCCAGCCATTGCGGAAATTGCCCCTACAGCAGCTCCTGTACCACTTCCTGAAAGTGCACTTTTCCAAGCAGCTTCTAAATTTCCTGTTTGCACAAAACCACCAATAAATCCTCCTGCAAATCCACCTGCAGCTCCAGAAGCAAAACCAAGTACAGCTGATTTAAGCAAAGGATTTGTTATGTTGTAATTACCTAATACTACATTAGAAACTTTTCCAATAGCACCTCCTACTAAGCCTCCTATGGCACCTGATAGTAGACCTACTCCCATTCCTTGCAATACCTTGCCTCCTCCACCAGGTAAAATAGAGAATCCAGCTCCTGAGATTAAACCGCTTGCTGCACCACCTATCATTGAGGAAACTAATGATGTTCCTCCTGCAACAGCTCCACCAAGAGCAGCACCAACACCTCCTGAAAGTCCTCCAATGAGAGCCCCTCCACCAAGACCGATCCAAGTAGCTCTACTATAATCCCATTTAAATGGGTTAAATTCCCCATTATTTGCCTGGACAGCTCCCATATAAGCACCTACTGCAGCTCCTATAATTACAGGAATCCAAAAGAATTCCCCATCCTGATCTACATACACCAACGGATTATTCAAGCAATACCCATATCGATTAAAGTTCTGCGTGTTAAAAGGGTCTTGTACGTAGTTATCGGGTTGTAAGAAACAGTGTAGCGCAGGGTCGTACAACCGTCCGTTCATATGGATAAGTCCTACAGTTTGCAAGTGTTCGTGTCCTGTAAAACCTCTATCTAATAAAGTTAAACCTTGTAACACTTTTCCCGCTCCATCTTCTACTTTTATGGGTTGTCCCCAAGGGTCAAAGTGCCTTCTTTCAGCGATGTTGCCGTCCTCATCGGTGAGCATTACTATAGAACCCAAGTAATCTCTATGTAAGTAATAGAGCTTTTGCACTTCACCATCCGAAATGAGTATAGCAGGGGCACTATAGGCATCACCTCCTAAATAAAACATAAACTTGGTGCTGTTATCCGTTTTATTACATACGATTTCTGTACTACCGTCGTGGCTGTAGTGTTTAAGCATTGGGCGTTTGGCTTTTTCTACTTCAGCATTGCCGTAATAGCAATGTGAACGTTCGCCAAAGGCATTATACTTAATTTTACTTCTTTTCTATAAACTGAGAAGGCACTATTTTATCTAAACAATTATTCACAAAATACCCCCATTCATACATCTCTATTTCTCCACCAAAAGCACTAATTACATAGAGTTTGCCTTCCTTTATAGTTATAAAATATCCATAAATCCCTCCCATATAAAAAACAAAATCAAATTTCTTCTCAAAAAGAAATTTTGCTGTTTTTATCATTAAAGAATATGATGCAAATGCTATTGAAACAAGTCTTGCATCTCCTGTTGCAATCAAATTACCTTTAATATCCATAATATAGGTAGAAGTATCTAAATAGTTTTTCCTTTTTTGCCAAAGTCTTTGGGGACTAATTTTATAATAGTTTGGTTTCAAATACTGCAAAAAAGAACCATTCAAATATTCCTCTTTATCTGCTTTGTAATTAGGTATAGCGAATAAAGTATTTTTTAAGAAAAATATATGAAACTGTTGAATTTCTTCTGTTTCATTTACTATCTTAGCTTTTCTCACAAGATACTCTATTCTACCCTCTAACTCTTTAAACTCATTTTTGATATGTAACCTATCAATCATATTGATAGTATCCTGAGAGTACAAAAAACCTTGAGAATAAATAAATATTATAAAAATTATACCTCTGTAATGCATATTATCATTCAAATTTTTCTGAACTATTTAACCAACTACAATCTTTTATTTCTGATAAAGGAGTAGATATTAATTTTTCATTATCATCAGACAAATATATTACAAATATTTCACTATCCTTATAACAAAAATACATTGGATTGATAGTAGGGCTATCTATATTATAAAAAATGTATTCAGGTTTTAAATAAGTAAAAAAGTCAATATATAAGTATTCTTTATAAAATACAGAATTGAAGTTTTTCAGGACTCTATCTTTTTCTGTAGTTGCTAAGATACAATTTTCCTCATCATAGATATAACACTTGAAAGGTTTATTTCTACTCAGTGAAAAGTGTTCTAATAAATCAGTACTTGAACATTCTTTATTTTTTTCTGTCTGATATTGAAAAAACACTATAAAGTAAGCTAATGCTCCGATTGTTGTTTCTTTAGATATTCCTAACTTCTTTTTAGATGATTCTATAGCTTTTTGCTCTATTTTCTTTAGATCATACTTTGCAACTTTTGAAAGAATATTTTGTGATATTCCTTCAACAGCATAACAAAACAATAATATTATAAAAAAAATCTTTTTCATAATTTATCAAATAACCCTTCTGATGCGTTTAACCAATCACAATCTTCTATATCAGATAGTGGCGTACAAATTATCTTTTCATTATTATCTGATAAATATACTATAAATATTTCATTGTCTTTATAACAAAGATACATTGTGTTTTTTGTACGACTGTCTAAATTTAAAAATATGTATTGAGGTTTAAATTCAGTAAAAAACTTTATATATAAATACTCTTTAAAATAATCAGGACTGTATTCTTTAAAAACATTTCCTCTATAGCTTGTTTTTGCTAATATCACATAATTATTTCTGTTATAGACAAAACCGATAGGATTAGTTTCTAATTTTAGGTATTTAAGCAATTCATTACTTGAACAAGGATTCCCTTTTCTCATATGTTCAGAAAAAGTAACTACAAAATAATGAATTGTACCTACTGAAAGCTCTTTAGGTAATCGCAATTTCCGTTTCACCTTTCTTATAGTTCTTAGTTCCACTTCTTTTAAATCATATCTTCTAAGCTCTGAAAGGATTCTTTGCGCTTGCCCTTCTATAGTATAAAAAACACAGAAAAGTAATATTAAAAATATTTTTTTCATACAATTAAGGTTGTATTTTAAATATATATTTCATAGAATTAGCCTTAATAGTCGTATAAGCTCCAATAGCAGGATCCATCGCTTGATAAATCACTTTATAATAAAGACTGCCTGATATCCTTTGATAAGTTTTGAGAAACACACTATTTAAAGCTGTTGCGTGAGTAATACCTGCTTGTGAACTATTAGAAATCAAATAGAAATGATTGCCTCTGTTCATCATTCCTGCTATCTGTTCTGCTCCAATTTTGTCTTTAGGTAAATAATTTGTAAACCTAACAACATTTCTACCTGTTTCACTTTTTATCGCATTATTGAAACTATTGACATCTATTGGTGTTGTATTAGGATCGCCATGTAAAATAGTACGATATCTTGTTTGTGATATACCTGTTGTAGATTCTCCAGTAGCAGGTGCACAATTATACTGTCCTTGTTGTTTTACTAAAGGCAATTGTTGATTTGCCAAGTATCTTTCTTCCAAAAGTGTAGCACCGTCCCAAAAACGTCTTCCGTCAATAGCGGCATCTATACCTCCTGAGAGACCTCCTATAACACCTCCCATTGCCATTCCTATCAATCCATTAGTTATACCACTACCAAAGGCTTGTCCGATATTTTGCCCTCCTACTAATCCATTACCAAAGCCTCCTACAAATCCAGCACCTAAGCCAGAGGCTGCCCCTATAGCAGCACCATTTATAAAACTCGAAGAAACCGCCACTGAGGTACTCATAAACCCTCCTGCAAACGTACCTCCAGCCAATGAAGCACTCACTCCAGAACCTATACCAGCCCCCACAGCCCCTGCCACA
>NZ_JAEFDB010000024.1 GCF_016126015.1 Capnocytophaga periodontitidis | reverse complement strand
CAGCTGAAAACCTTTTAAGCTGCTCAAAACTACTTGTGCGCAAGGGAGCGCAGAATGTAGCACTCCGAAGTCGTGAGTTTTTATTGTAAATTATAGTTTAAAAAGCGTATTGTAACGATGTCCTCATAGAAGAACTCAATGGGTTATTTGTGGTTGTTGTTGAAAACAAATACGACACATCGAACTGGAACGAACGGAAAGCGAACCCACACCCAACAGTCAAGTATTGCCTATCGCCTTTTAGTTTGTGCTGATGAAAATAACCCGTACGCAGGAAAAGCTGCTCATCAAAGGCGTATTCTGCTCCTATTGCCCAACTGATCTCGTGAAGCTCTTCCTTAAAGCCGTTAGGTGCATCACTAAACGAAGTGAACATACCTTCGATAAAATCTTTGTTCTCATCACTTTCTATGGGTACTAAAAGTTTATTAGCCTCTGTAAGTACTGAAAAGCGGTTATAGCTATCCACTTGTAGGTTATAAGCTGCACCGAGTTTTAGGTTGGTCGGCAAAAAGAACGATTTGCCTAAGTCGTCGTACTTTACTTTTGCCCCAATATTAGAAAGCTGAAATCCAAAGCTATAACTTCCTGTGTAGTTCCCTATCAGGTGAAACGCAGAAGTGTAATAGCCCGAGATGTCAAAGCCTAATCCGCGTGCTACTGCCTTGTTGTCTGTGGGCAATTGTAAGTTAGAATTGAGATAGCGCGCCGCCACACCCATTGCAAAGTGCTCGCTGAGCCTGAGATTGTACGAAAGGTCAAAGGTAAATTCAGTAGGACGAAAACTGCCCAGCACGGTAGCACTTCCACCGAAATCTTGAGTGAGACTCACATCGCCGATACTAAAATACGTCAGACTTGCGCCCCACGCGCTACGTTGTGTACGTTTATAATAGGTGATATTCCCCAGAAAAATGTCCTTTACAAGTTTATTGAGATAGGGTGTATAACTCACCCCAACGCCCGAGGTGTTTTCCGCAAAAATATACTTAGCAGCGTTGTTACGTTGCGCAAAAACGTTTGGCTGCGAGCACACCCCCACCTCGCCCATACCCGCAGCAGCGGCATCGGTGTTAATAGACAAAAACGGAAACGCCGTAGTGATAGGTTTTTCTTCCTGCGCGTGGAGAAATACGCTGATTAATAAGGATGTAAGGAGTAAGTATTTCATCTTAAACTCATAATTTTCTTTGGTATCTTATCATACAATTTCTCAATGTTGTATTCCTTAAAGAGATATGTCTCATTAATAAGAACATTCCTTTTGTCTCTATAATTTTTTCGATAAAATAGGTGAATAGAAGATGAATCAATTACTTTTCCTTTTTCTTCTATTAAATAATAATCACCAAATACATTATAAAAATATTGAATTGTGATAATGTCATTTCTGATATTGTATTTTCCCCAATTCCATAAAAAAATATTAGATGTTCCTTGTTTCGAAGTGTCTAAAAAAATATCCATTTGCTCATTTAGCATTTTTTCAGACTTTTGAATAGAACAATCTATGGTGGCAATATTGCCATCACATTTATTTCCAAATCCATTCTGCACATAGTACATATATCCATTATTTAGAAAAACACGCATATGTATGAATTTTCCTCCATCACAATCTATACATTCCTTATTTGTGTATATACTATAATAATATCCTTTGTTTTGTATTCTATCAATTTTTATATTTTCTCTTAACGTGAAATATTTTTTATTGTGCCATATACTACAAGAAATCAGAAATATAGAAAATAATATTGCGAATAGTTTTCTTACCATAATGTATACTTATTAGGGGTTAAATATTGATAATAAGAATTCCATTTTCTATCTATCATCCTAGATGTAAAAGGATTATAAGTTCTGTATTGATAAAAAGGTTTCCAATTTTGTATAAAAACTATTGTTGATTGTATTTTGCATTGATAGGAGTTAACCTTATACTCTTTTCGCATTCATCTTCATATCTAAAATAGAGAATTCCATCACGCACAGCTGTAAGGATTTTCTTTGTTCTTATCCCTCCTTGTGGGTGTCTAAAATATATTTTCATAAATAAATGCTTATTTTTTACATAGAAAAAGCCTCGATAAGATAGTTTAGAAATATGTTTATATTCTTTTCTGTTTTCTGAAAATAGAAAGATAATTTTTCCATCACAAGAAAATCTACAAAAGAAAGGATGATTCCTATTTTTTAAAGTTAAATCCTCTATATTATAAATTTGAGTAGTATCTATTAGTGAAAAAATATTTTCAGTAATGATTATATCATTACAATTTTTATATCTACTTCTATTCATCATTTGGCAAGAAAAAGTATTTGCCAATACTGAGACGAAAAATAATATATAGAAAACTTTTCTTACCATGATGTAAAAGGATTATAAGTTCTATACTGATAAAAAGGTTTCCAATTTTGTATAAAAACTATTGTTGATTGTATTTTGCATTGATAGGAGTTAACCTTATACTCTTTTCACATTCATTCTTATTCCTAAAATAAAGAATACCATTATATTCTTCTAAGAGAATTTCTTTTGTTTTTCCTCCTCCTTGCGGAAATTTTATATACACATTTAAGATTAATCTCCCTTTCTGTACATAATAGTTTCCTCTACGATATTTTTTAGGAATATTCTTATACTTCCCATTGTTGTCCAAGAAAAGGTATTGAATCGTCCCTGAAGAAGAGAATTTACAAAAAACACGATCGTACCCTGTTTTTATATAATTTATATTATAGATTTGAGTTGTATCTATCACTGAAAATATGTTTTCATTGATAACTATGTCATTACAATTTTTATCACAATTCATATTGTAATACCAACTCATCTTACAAGAAAAGAACCCTGCTAAAATAAACGAAAAAAATAATATGTATACTCTTCTTTTTACCATGATGTAAAAGGATTATAAGTTCTATACTGATAAAAAGAATCCCATTTCCAAGATTGATTTTCAAAACCTCTGTCTTTTATCAAACCGTGAATAACCACATCTTGAATAGCATGTCTTACTTTTTCGCTATTACCTCCTACTCGAAAACCACCATATCCAAAGGTTAAAGCCCCTAAACGATATTTTTTACCCACTTCATTGACATAACCTCGTTTATATTTAGTTCCAAATCTATCTACATAATTTATTACAGGATTTTCTTCCTTACCTTTAGAATTAACTACTTTTATTTCATATTTTTGATCGTCTCTAGTTCTTCTACCAGTAAAAAGATTAAATCCAGCAGTAAAATCTCCTATTCCAATATTTAAGGCTGCTGTTCTATAACTATCGTTTCTATCCCCTAATCCTAAATGTTTAATTCCTGCTCCCCCATCATTTTCATACATCATTCTAAAATCCCCACTATGAAGTCCTATAACCCCTGTTCTTTGCTCAAAATCACCTTTCCAGATGTTTGTTCCAAGAGACAAACCTAATTTACCATCATCCCAAGAAGCCATAGCAGAATAGCGTGTTTCAAAATTGTTCTTCCAGAATCGATTGTAATTAACATACCCCATAAGTCCTACGCCTCCCGAAATAGAGAAATTTCCGCTTTGGTAACCAGCTCCTAAATTGACTCCCATTCCTGCAGCGTTACCAAAAGCAATAGCTAAAGAGAGACCTACACTAAAATCACCTATAGATACATTGTAGCTTGGCATAAGAGCAGAAGATGCCCCTGTGATAAAGCCATTTAAGACACTCTCTCCCGATAGTGAAGTTGCCACTGAAGAACCACCAATAGCACCCATAACAGCTCCTCCTAAGGTTGACCAAGCAAACTTTTCCCACGACCAACTATCGTTCATAGCTGCGCTGGTAGCATAGCTTGTTGCTCCTATGATAGCACCAACAATAACAGCTGCCCAAATGATTTCTCCATTGGGGTCTGTATATTTTAGCGGATTATTCAAGCAATACCCATACCTATTAAAGTTTTGTGTATTAAAAGGGTCTTGGATATAGTTATCGGGCATTAAGAAGCGGTGTAGGGTAGGGTCATACAAACGTCCGTTCATATGGATGAGCCCTACGCTTGCCAAATGCTCGTACCCTGTATAACCGCGGTCAAGTAGTAAGTTTTCTAACTTATTGCCGTTGCCGTCAGTGATGCTTAACACTTTGCCCCAGGCATCAAAGTGCCTTGCTTAGTTAGTGTCTATAATATTTCAATGTACTTAAATCACGGTGCAAAGATACATTTTTTCAATTATCTTTTCTTTCTAATTTTACAATTTGGACAGGTTAAATATTTCTTACCTACTTTTATTCCTCCATTGAGAGTAATATCATTAGTAAGTTCTTCTCCATAGTTCTCACACCAAAAAATATCTCCATCAATTTCTTTAATTCCCCATTTACTATTTATAATCTTAAATATTTTACCTTCTTTCATTACCCAATAACCGTGAAAATGTTGTATAATAAAAATAAAATTATTAGGATTTTTACATTGATAATCCATCAACTTCTTTTCAATGTTTTCTGAATCAAATATAATAGGAGGGTCATATATAGAAGAAATATTATTCATTAGTTTATAATATGAGTCAAACATCTGGAAAAATTGAATTTTATTCTTGTTTTTTATTATAAGCATTTGAAAATTAGGAGCTTTTTTTAGAGAAATAAGTTTTTCTATCATATCTCCACACTTATATTTTTTCCCTTGTAGGTCTAAAACTGGAATTGAGAGGATATCTTCTTTATTAATATCTATTATATTATTTTTTTTTAGATATATAAGGGCAGAATCCTTATATATATTTTTGTCATAATGAAAAGGATTGCTCTCTTGTGAGAAAGAGAGGATATTGATAACAAAAGATAGTATAAAGGTAATTTTTATTTGCATATCAACGTATACTGAAAATTAAAAACATATTATTAAGAGTTCTAAAAGAATTTGTACTACTATTAGACGATGGGTTCATAACATTAATAATAAATCGACCGCTATCATAAAGTCTCACTCTATTAATTACCGTAGCGTGTGCAAAAATAAACTTCTGTCCTCCCATTCCTATTGCCCTTATTGCCGTATCGTAAGTTAGTGATACGGCTGTTCTTTGGCTCATATTGTTTGCTATTTCTCTAATTGTATTTACAGGGTTAGCTTTATCTATAGAGATTGAACCTGTTCGATAACCAGCATTAGCATACATCCTACCTATTTCTCGATTAGTTAGTCCTTGTCCTGTGGAACTTGGGTTAGAAGAAGTAAAATAACTTTGAGTTCTACTATTACCATAATACTTATCTATACTCTCAGCACAAGCATAAGTACAGTCATAATCTCCTATTTGGTTTACTTGGGGGATAGGCAAATCTACATCAAGTATTTTTCTATCTCCTCTCCAAAAGTTTCTTCCATCAGTTACAGCATCAATACCACCAGCTATACCACCTGTTATAGCTCCGAAAGCAGCCCCTGTTAATCCATCGTTAATTCCATTTTTTAGTGCTTGTCCAATATTTTGACCTGAGACTAAACTATTACCTATTCCAGAGGTTATTCCCCCTGTGAGACCAGAAGCAGCTCCTATAACTGCACCTGAAAAGAAACTTGAGGATACAGCAGCCGCAGAAGAGGATCCCAAAAATCCTGCACTAAAAGCACCACCAGCTAATGCAGATGATGTACCACCCATTACACCTGCACTTAATGCTCCTGCGAGT
>NZ_JAEFDB010000023.1 GCF_016126015.1 Capnocytophaga periodontitidis | reverse complement strand
AACCCACACGGTAACTATAGGTGTAGTCACCCCTGCAACGCCAAAAGCCCCAGGCATCGCTACACCAACACTTGATACCCATACAGGTAAGATTACCGTGCCTAACAACACTCCAGCAGGTACATATACGATTGTATATCAAATTTGTGAGAAGTTGAACCCAGGTAATTGCAGTACCGCCACGGTAACTATAGTAGTTCACAGAACGCCAGCGCCAATTCCAGCAGCTGCAAATGATGAGGCAACAACCCCTATTAACACCCCTATTGTAATAGATGTGTTGCACAACGATACCCCTCACGGTACGGTTACCCCTCATATTACAACTATACCAACAAATGGCACAGCTGTAGTAAATCACGACAATACAGTAACATATACTCCAAATACTAATTTTGTAGGTATAGATACCTTTGTGTATGAAATCTGTAATACCGATGGAGTATGTGTGAGCGCTACTGTAACCGTAAAAGTGATTAACGGTTTAACCATTTATAATGCTATAAGTATCAGTGGAAATTCTCAAAATGATCACTTCCACATCGGTGGTATTGAAAACTATCCTAATAATACAGTACGTATTTTCAACCGTTGGGGCGTAAAAGTATTTGATACAGAAGGTTACGACAATGTGCGCAATGTATTCAAAGGCTTCTCTAATGGTAGAGTAACGGTAGAAGGTAGTGAAAATCTTCCACAAGGTACTTACTATTATATCATCGAATATATAGATGAAAATGGTCAAAAAGAATCTAAAGTAGGTTGGTTATACCTCAAGAAATAGAAAATAGAAATTAAAAAATAGAAAATAGTAGTTGGTTATCAAAAAAACTAACTACTATTTTTTATTAACAAATCAACTAATTGACTAATTGACAAATTATTTGTACCTTTGCCCCAAGATTAATGAACCTTATAAAAACAAATAAAAAAATGAAACCTTATCTGTATCTTTTACTATTCTTGCCCTTAGCAATTTTCTCTCAAAACCTCCCTTATGAAACACCTGCTTTCAAAGCAATTGAAAAAAAATTCAAAATCGAAAAACGTCAAGTTTATTGGGACTTCTATAACACACAAGCTGTACAAGGCGACTCTCTGTATCAGCTCATCACCTTTCCAATTGTTAAAAGAGAACAGGGCGCTGTAAAAATAGATTTGTATGTGATAAACTACCATACAGCTAAACAGAAAATAAAATCCTATTACAAAGGTGAAAACCAATGGTCTATAGCCGAAGACAACGCTTTGAGAGGCTTAGAAATAGTACCCCACCCCCAACAACTGAATACTAAAACTCCCGCTTACCAACTCAGAGCTTTCTTTTCTAATAGTGTGCGCTATAACCCTACCGGACGAGAAGAGCTACTTTGGTTGATACCCAAAGGTAAAAAACTTCATAACATATTTACAGCCAATGTAATGACTTATTCAGGAAAGATAGAAGGTGGTGAACTTAGTGCGGGGCACATCCCTTGTAATGGCTCTAAAGAAGAAACTACCAGCCATTTTAGCATTCTACCTCATAAGGTATACGGTTTTTTTGCCCTGATGGAACACCGCACTACCAATCAAATACATATCGTTCCCGATGCCGAAGGTTTTTGTAATGAAGAACTCTCCGCCAAGCAAGAAACTATGATAGAATGGCAATACAACAAAAAAGAAAAACACTACAAGCCTATTAACGAATTGGCAAATTAACAAATTATTACTAACTTTGCACGCTCAAAAAAGACTTACATCATTATGCCACGCATTTACTATAGAGAAAAGAAACTACACGATGTACCCCTGAAAAACGAGGTCATTACAGTCGAATTATTTGATAAAATTATAGCACTCAGCGCCTTCATTCCCGAAGATGCGCTCCAAATTTTTGAGCTCCCTCAAAAAAAATCTACCTTTGCTTTTTGGAATAATAACAAATCTTTTAAACACGCTGTGGTTTGGAATACCGAAAAGCCTCATACTACCTATGAATACGGCGATTTCTACCTCCCTAAAGCTATCGTTTTCTTCGATGTGAAAGATGCCTATTTCCCATCCGATTACTACTTTATAGTAAATATCAACGGACAGTTAGAGCTCGGCTATAGCCGCGCTGGCGCAAGTACCGCTTGGTATGAACAACCTCAATTGTGGCATAAGGTTACCAACCCTAAAATCATTAAACGATTTGAAAAAAGCATTCAAGCTCTTCATAACCTTTTAACAAAAAATCAATAATGGGTTTTGTTGCTACTATCCCTTTTTGGGCACTCTGCATAGCAACGGGTTACTATTTTTTCAATAGAAAACCCGATAACAACTTGCACTATAGCAGTCCGCGTTATATGCCCGAAAAACGGAAGCTGTACATCGCTAAATTAAAGAAATACGTAGGAGTAGTATCAGTGTCTATAGGGCTATTGTTTTGCCTAACTTTTTGCCCTTTTCTACTTTTTGAGTTGTTGGATATGCCTCATTCTTTTTATGAAAATTTACTTCTTTATACCCAGCAGCATCCTTTTATAGTCTACCCTACTGCAGCAGGATTTTTAGGATGGTGTATAGCCTTATATTTTCACGACAGTCGAAATATTAAATACTTACAAAAGCTATTAGAAGCAATGAGCGATGCTGATTACGAGCGTTTTACCCAAATGATGCAGTTGATAAACTTCGCTCAACGCTATTCGCCTTTTGTAGTGATTTGCCAAGAGAAAGCCTACTTTATGTCGAATCTTAGTGAGGGAATTCCGCTGACGAATATAGTGCATTTAGAATGGAAATGTCGGCAAGAACACCACAGTCGTTCAAAAAAAGGTAATAGACTAATAGAAGAAGCCTATATCTACACCCGCCAGCAACCTAATACCCCCATCACTGTAACGATGCCCAAAGCTCAATATCGCTTCTTAGAGCGCGCTTACCGCGAGGTAAATTGTTAATTATTAATTGTTAATTGTCAATTGTTTTGTACCTTTGCCGCCTGAAATTATAGGCAATCAAAAATGGTTGGCAAATTTTTTGTTGCTACACTGATAATCACTCTTTTTTAGAGTATGTTGTAGGAAAGCCAGCGATAGCTGGGTATGTGCTGCAAACGCCCATAGCAATAGAACTTTTTGAACACTCCCATTACCAAATCGACAAATTGACAAATCGACAAATGTTTACAACTGAATATGATGTGATAGTAGTAGGCGCAGGGCACGCAGGTGCCGAAGCTGCTGCTGCCGCCGCCAATATGGGCGCACAAACCCTCCTTATTACTATGAACCTCCAACATATAGCCCAAATGAGCTGCAACCCCGCTGTGGGAGGCATCGCCAAAGGACAAATAGTGCGTGAAATCGATGCGCTGGGCGGCTATATGGGTATTATTACCGATAAAACGGCTATCCAATTTAAGATGCTCAACCAGTCCAAAGGGCCTGCAATGTGGAGTCCGCGCGCACAATCCGATCGTATGCGCTTTTCCGAAGCTTGGCGCTTACAGCTCGAAAGTCTCCCTACTCTCGATTTCTTCCAAGGTATGGTAAACGACCTGCTTATCGAAAAGGATAGGGTAGTGGGGGTACGCACCTCTTTAGGGGTTACTATCAAAGCCAAAAGTGTGGTGCTCACCAATGGTACTTTCCTCAATGGGGTGATGCACATAGGGCTTAAACAGTTCGGCGGCGGTCGTGTAGGCGAGCCTGCTGCTCACGGACTTACCGAATGTCTCGTGCAACACGGTTTTGAAGCTGGTCGTATGAAAACCGGTACACCACCTCGTGTAGATGCTCGTTCTCTCGACTTTACCAAGATGATTCCTCAACCAGGTGACGAGCATCCTCAAAAATTCTCTTTTTCCTCTGAAACAAAACCTCTTGCCGTACAAAAAGATTGTTATATGACCTACACCAGCGAGCGCGTACACAATATCCTTCGTACGGGCTTTGACCGCTCGCCTATGTTCCAAGGAATTATACACGGCGTAGGACCTCGTTATTGTCCTTCAATCGAAGATAAAATCAACCGTTTTGCCGATAAAGAACGTCACCAGCTGTTTGTAGAACCCGAAGGCTGGCATACGGTCGAAATGTATGTCAATGGCTTTTCAACCTCTTTGCCAGAAGAAGTGCAATATGCTGCCCTTAGTCAGGTGGCAGGCTTTGAGAAAGTGAAATTCCTCCGCCCTGGTTATGCCATTGAATACGACTATTTCCCACCTACCCAACTCAAACATACACTCGAAACAAAACTGATAGAAAACTTATACTTCGCCGGACAAATCAACGGAACTACAGGCTATGAGGAAGCTGCTGCTCAAGGATTGATGGCAGGCGTGAATGCTGTATTAAAAGTGCGCGAACGCGAGCCTTTTGTACTGAAACGCGACGAGGCTTATATAGGAGTTCTCATCGACGACCTTATCACCAAAGGTACCGAAGAGCCTTACCGTATGTTCACCTCACGTGCCGAATACCGTACCCTCCTCCGTCAGGATAATGCCGATAGCCGCCTTACTCCTCTGGGGTATGAAATAGGTACGGTAAGTGAAGAGCGTTACCGCGCTTGGGAAACCAAAAATTGCAAAGTAAACGACTTTATTACCTATATAAAGGAATTGAGCGTTACCCCCGACGAAGTGAATCCTATTCTCGAAAAATACGATTCATCACCAATGAAACAAGGTGATAAACTCCAAAAAGTACTCTCACGCCCCGATGTGACCCTCGCCGATTTTGAGTCTATAGACCGCATTGCAAGCTATATAAAGAAAAATAACCTTAATGAAGAAGAAAAAACTTGTGCTGAAGTAGAAGTTAAATACGCAGGTTATATAGAAAAAGAACGCAATAACGCCGATAAACTGAACCGCTTAGAGAGCGTGCGTATTCCTGATAATTTTGATTACGATAAAATTATCTCCCTCTCTTTCGAAGGACGTGAAAAACTAAAGAAAATACGCCCTGCAACCCTTTCTCAAGCCTCTCGTATCAGCGGTGTTTCTCCCGCCGATATTAGTATTCTATTGATATATATGGGAAGATAAACTATTGCTAATTTAGGATTATTCAAAATAATTTTCGTACCTTTGCCCCCGTTATTCTAAAAACAGAGATACGATAATGTTTTTATCACCTAAAAATATCACCTTTTTATTAGCGTCATTTTTTGCAACTCAACTCTTCTCTCAACCTGTTGAAGAAAAAGTCACGCAACTCAGTGAGGTTGTGCTCACAGGACAATCACCTATCAAGCAAGTGCAAAAAGCAGCTTACAACGTGGTGGCTATCGAAGCTCAACAGCTCCGCAATCTCAACAGCAATGCTGCCGATATGCTTGCCCGTGTATCGGGAGTGAAGATGCGCGAAACCGGTGGGGTAGGGGCAGAGGCGAATATCAATCTCAATGGCTTTACGGGGCGTCACGTGCGTATCTTTATCGATGGGGTACCTATGAACGAAGCTAATGCCTCTTTTCGTATTAATAATATTCCCGCTGAACTTATCGAACGTATCGAAATTTACAAAGGTGTGGTGCCTGTTACTTTTGGTGCCGATGCTCTTGGGGGCGCTATCAATGTAGTAACACGCAAAAGCCGATACAACTATGGCAATCTATCCTATACTTTTGGTTCTTTCAACACCCATAAAAGTACCTTAAATCTCGGGCAATTCCTCACCGATAACATCAGTGTAGAACTCAATGCTTACCAAAATTACTCCGATAACAGCTATAAAGTATTTACTGAATATCTCGACCTCCAAACAGGCTCTTACTCCAAAGAAAAACGTTGGTTCAAACGCTTTCACGACCGTTATCACAACGAGGCTATCATAGGTCGTGTGAATATTTTCGATGAAAAATGGACTGATAAACTTTCTTTTGCGCTCAATTATAGTCAAGAGGATAAACAACTCCAAAATGCCAACCTAATGCAAAAAGTCTTTGGAGGTAAGTACCGCAAATCTCATAACTATTCATCTTCAGTAGAATATGAGAAAAAGAATATCCTCAACGGTCTCTCTTTCTTCCTTACAGGGCGTTATGATTTTACCACCACTCAAAATGTAGATGAAGAAGCTCGCCGTTATAGCTGGACGGGTGAGTATGAACCAATGGTTACTCGTGGTGAATCGCAACTTCAAAATACTATTTTTGAAGGTAAAACGGGCTATATTACTTCACACTTAGACTATCAACTCAATGAAAAACACTCTTTTCAACTCACACACACCTTCAGTAATTACACTCGGCGTAACAAAAATATGCTCATTACCAACTATACCCTCGATTCCGATTTTATGAGGCGTGTCAATGAGAAAAATATCTCTGGATTATCATATAAGTTTACCCCTTCCGAGCGTTGGAATATATTAGCTTTCGGTAAATATTACAATACAGCTGTAACAGGTCCAGTGATTGTTACTGGATATGGAAGTCGCGCGGTATATGAAGAAGAAACTCATCACACTCAGGCTTGGGGTTATGGTGGGGCGACTACTTATCAGCTCTTAAAGCCTCTACAAATCAAACTCTCTTATGAAAAGAGCTTCCGTCTACCTACTGATACCGAACTCTTTGGCGATGGCGATTTAGAAATTGGCAACTATAAGCTCAAACCCGAAAATAGCGATAACCTGAATGTAAATCTCTCTTATCAACCTGCGTTCAAAGTGCATTCATTCTTAATAGAAGTGGGTTTTGCCTATCGTTATATCAAAGATTATATCATCAGAAGTATTATCAGTGCAGGAGCTAATGAAGGCTCCGCAGGAAGCCGAAATCACGATAAGGTACTCAATATGGGAGTCGATGCTACCCTGCGCTATTTCTTCTATAAAGATGCTTTTTCAGTAGGTGGCAACTTGTCTTATATGAACTTGCGCAACAAAGAAGAATTTACTGAAACAGGTCGCCCTTCTGCTATCTATAACGACCGTTTGCCCAATATGCCCTATCTATTTGGCAACGCCGATGCTACTTGTAATATAGAAAGCCTCATTGCTAAACGCGACAGACTATCACTAAACTATAATCTCTTTTTCACCGAAGAGTTTTTTACCTCGTGGCAAAGCGAAGGAACAAAAATTAAAGTCCCTCGCCAACTCTCACACGACGTGAGTCTTACCTACTACACTCCTAACAAACGGTTAAGTTTTTCCGTAGAAGCCAAAAACATCACCGATGAATTGTTGTACGATAACTACAGCCTCCAAAAAGCCGGTCGCGCTTTCTATGCCAAACTCTCCTACCGATTCTACTAACCCCTAATTTCTAACAACTAATTTCTAAATATATGTATATCAATTTTCAAACATTCAAAAAAACGCTACTTGTAGGCTCATTAGTTAGCTTCGTAGCCCTTACGTCTTGCAAAAAAGACGATAATACTCCAGTTCCTCCTCCTTCTGCAGAGGGAGCTAACTTCTTCATCGATGCTGGAGGAGATCAAAATAAAACTCGTTATCTATTGGTCGCTAAAAACGTAGAAAATGGTGAACTCCCTCTTTCTGCTAACCAAGAACAATTCAAAGAAGCTAATGGTTATTTCTGGCAGTTCAACAAGAACACAGCAGTAGGTCTATCCTATGGCTTTAAAGGAGCTGGTATCGGTATTTCTTACGAAAAAACAGCTCAAGGTGTAAAACATCTTACTGATTTTGACGTAGCCGAACGTGCCACCACTTTCGGTTTCTTCAGTGATTATTGGATAACTGTAGTAGGCGGACAAGAATACGAAGGCAAAAAAGACGGTGCAACCTTCAACTTCCGCAATGCCAACAATTATACCAAAGCTTTTACCAAAACTATCCATACAGCAAATCTTCTTCCTGAGATGAACACCTCCTCTTCTACTCAAGAAATTGTGTCGTTTGCTGGTATCTTAGACAATGGTAACGGTGAGTTCTTCAGCGGTATGATAGTTTCTGATTACAAAGATGTACAAGTAGCTCAAGGTTCAAGCACTGGTAAAATCCACAATCCCGATGTAGTATATGTAGGGGTACTCGATAAAGACTTGAACCTCAAACGTAGCTATAAAAGCGATAAGCTCAGCTATAGCGCAGGTCGTTTCAAATCTCAATATTTGTTAGAAATGGGTAAAGCCGATAATGGCGATGTATATGTGTTCTCAGGAGCAATTGCTAAGAATCCTCCTAAAGTAAAAGCTCCTCAAACCCCCGATGTTGCTTCAACAAAACCTGCAGGTGCTTTGCGTATCAAACAAGGTGCTACCGACTTTGATGCCTCTTACTTCTTTGATATTTCTGCAGTATCCAATAACGGAATCTTCCGTCGTGTATGGCATATTACTGGTAATAAGTTCTTGCTTGAGTTCTTTAATGATGCTTCAAAAGCTGCCCTCAATGGAGTAGATGTAAACCGCTTTGCTATTGTAGATATGGAAGCTAAATCTTTCAACTGGGTAACCGGACTGCCAGCTCTCTCTGATTTTGCCAATATGACGTCAAACCCCGTAGAACTTACTGTCTATAATGGTAAAGTCTATCTACCAGTAAATGTAAAAAACAGTGACCCTGCTATCTATGTAATTAATCCTGCTACCAATGTAGCCACCAAAGGTCTCACTGTAAAAGGTGCTTCTTTCATCAACGCTATCGGTCGCTTTAAATAACAAAACAAAAAGGTGCTTGGAAAACAATCTCTCTAAGCACCTTTTCTATTTTTACTTTTCACTTTTTACTTTCTTCAGCCATTTCTCGGTATTTCTCAAATACTTCTCACTCGGCACAAACTTATAATGTAACCTTTTAGAAAGCGCCTCATACCGCTGCTGGATAACTGCTGGATTCTCCTCAATATCGTTGCGATCGATGAACATCTCTGCAAAAAGCCTCCGCATCAAATCCATATTTCCTACCACTTGTATTGTGCCGTGATTCTCGTTGGGGTATTCAACAAAATAAGTCTCCAAATTCTTAAAATCTCCCTTTGTCGCCATTGCTTGCACCGCCTCTATCGCCTCCCGATGCCTACTGCGTCCATTGTTGCGCACCTTCTTCCCCGAATACGATAAATAGAATATCCGATGTTTAAAATCTTTTCCTTTATTCGCTTCGAACAACCGTTCTCCATCGTTTTTCCCCCACCACAAACTCGGGTCGTGTGCAATATAAGCATTAAACAACTCTGTATGTTTGTTAAGAGCTGAAACCACCGCCAATCCACTCAATGAGTGACCTACTAAAATGCGAAAATCACTACATCTGTATTGCTTTTTAACCAAAGGAATAAGCTCATCAGCCATAAACTGCCAAAAGCGGTCACTATCGCTCCCAAAATCCCTTTCACGCTGAGTGTTTTCAATTCCAATGACAATCATTTCAGGCACATTAGGAATCCCCTGAGCCAACTTCTCCATTAAAGTACTAAAATAATTAAAATTCGTCTCCCCATCCAGCAGATACACCACCGGATAATCTGCTGTTTTCAAGGTAGAATCATAATATGAATCAGGCAAATACACACTTATAGTACGCGTTTCACCTAACACTTTAGAAGAAACCGATAATTGTTCACCTATACAAATAGAAGTCTGCCCTTGAACAAAAGAGCAAGCTAATAGCCAAAATATAAAAACTCTTTTCATTATTGATTTATATAAATATAGGTGCAAAGATATTAAAAAAATATCAATTACTCAATTATTCACCCCTCCCATCACTCCCTCAAAAAAAGTCCACCACTTCCATCACCACCAAATTCCCCCCTCTCTTTCTCTAAATCTCAGTCCTTCCGAGTTTCTCCTAGTCCCTCCGAGTTTCTCTCCCACCGCTCCCACCCCATCCCCACCCG
>NZ_JAEFDB010000022.1 GCF_016126015.1 Capnocytophaga periodontitidis | reverse complement strand
CTCATTTTCTGATAGTTATTTTAAAATACGGTTTTATCTGTTAAGAAAAATACGATATTTGTTAAAAAAATATCGTATTTTTCTTTTTTCTTTCCTAAAACTTTCGTACCTTTGAACCATAATTATGATTTCTTAATTGAATATGATATATATAGAATTATTAATCGTGCTCCTCGCTATCTTTGTAGGAGCCAGAGTAGGAGGTATCGGGCTCGGTATCTTCGGTATGATAGGTTTAGGAATTCTGGTCTTTTGTTTCGGACTCAAACCTGGTAATCCGCCTATTGATGTAATGCTTATCATTGTAGCAGTTATTACAGCGGCTGCTACCTTGCAAGCAGCGGGAGGTTTAGATTATTTGGTGAAGGTAGCCGAGAAAATTCTGCGTAAAAATCCTGCTATGATTACCTTCTTGGCGCCTGTAGTCTGCTACTTTTTTACTTTGTTTTCAGGTACAGGCCACATTGCCTATTCGCTTTTGCCTATCATCTCCGAAATTGCTACCGATAGCAAGGTACGCCCTGAGCGTCCCCTTTCTATATCGGTAATAGCTTCGCAACAGGCTATTACAGCCAGCCCTATTTCGGCAGCTACAGCCGCTTTACTTTCAGCTGAGCTCTTAGGTAGTAAAGGTATTACGTTAGGTAATATTTTGATGGTGTGTATCCCCGCTACGATTATCGGGGTGATTGTAGGCGCCATAGCCGTGAGTTTTATGGGCGTTCCTCTCGAAAAAGACCCTGAATACCAACGCCGTTTACGTGAAGGGCTTTTAGAAAAAGAAAGTCATACCGCTTCGCAAATGACCGGTAAAGACCTGCAAAGAGCCAAAACGTCAGTGATTATATTCCTTATAGGAGTCCTCTCTATCGTACTTTTTGGTTCTATTGATAGCCTTCGTCCATCTTTTGAAGTAGGAGGTGAGAAAGTACAAATGGGAATGACCCAACTCATCGAAATTATAATGATGTCTATCGCTGGCTTGATGATTATCTTTGCTCGAGTAGACATCAACAAAGCAGTAAAAGGTTCGGTATTTATTGCAGGTATGCAAGCCGTGATAGCTATTTTTGGGATTGCTTGGATGGGAGATACCTTTTTCAATGGCAATATTGAGTTCTTCAAAATGCACATCGAACAAATAGTTACTCAATATCCTTTCCTCTTTGCAGTAGCCCTTTTTGTAATGTCTGTTCTTTTATTTAGTCAAGCCGCTACGGTACGAACTCTTTATCCGTTAGGGATTGCCTTAGGCATTCACCCAATGGCAATGATAGCAATGTTCCCTGCGGTGAATGGCTATTTCTTTATCCCTAATTATCCTACCGTAGTAGCTGCTATCAATTTCGATAGAACAGGTACCACTCGCATAGGCAAGTACGTGCTGAACCACTCGTTCCAAATTCCTGGTTTTGTAGCTACTATTGTAGCCATTGCAGTAGGTTACCTAATAATTATGTTTATGTGAAATATCTAATTTCTAATTCTTAACTTTCCATTTAAAACTAATAACTAAAATTATATATGATAACATTGATGAAAAAAATTGCCCTCTCATTGCTCTTAATGATGACTGTGGCAGTCTTTGCGCAACAAAAGCCAAAGATTCGTATTTTAGCTACCGGTGGTACTATCGCAGGAGTAAGTAAATCAAATACTGAAACCAACTATAAAGCTGGTGAACTCGGTATTTACCAACTCTTAGATGCAGTCCCTGAAGTGAAGAATGTAGCCAATATAAGTGGTGAACAAATTGTGAAAATCGGTTCACAAGATATGAACGATGAGGTATGGCTCACACTTGCCAAACGCATCAACCAGCTCTTAAACAAAGAAGGGTATGATGGTGTGGTAATCACTCACGGTACCGATACAATGGAAGAAACCGCTTACTTCCTCAACCTTACCGTACACAGCAAAAAACCTGTGGTAATGGTAGGAGCAATGCGTCCTGCTACAGGTATGAGTGCCGATGGCCCTCTAAACCTCTATAACGCAGTAGTAACTGCTGCCGATAAAAACGCTATGGGGCGTGGGGTAATGGTGTGTATGAACGACATCGTACTCGATGCTAAAGATGTCATTAAAACCAATACCACTGCTGTCGAAACTTTCCAAGGTGCTAACTATGGCAAATTGGCATACATTCACAATGGCAAAGTATTCTTTAACCGCACTCCTGAAAACAAACATACTTATCAATCTGTTTTCAATGTAGATAACTTTAAAGAATTACCTAAAGTAGGCATTGTATACAGCTATTCTAATGTATCTGAATTGCCAATGAAAGCCTTTATGGACGCTAAATTCGATGGTATTGTACACGCTGGAGTAGGCAATGGAAATCTTTATCACACTATCTTTGATTTGGCAGTAAAAGCAAGAGAGCAAGGCATTCAGTTTGTGCGTTCTTCACGCGTACCTACAGGAGCAACAACTCTCGATGCCGAAGTAGACGATGCTAAATATCAATTTGTAGCTTCACAAACACTCAACCCACAAAAAGCTCGTGTTCTATTGATGTTAGCACTCACTAAAACCAAAGACTGGAAACAAATCCAAAAATATTTCAATGAATATTAGAAATCAGGAATTAGGTAATAGGAATTAGCTATTTCCTAAAAAAGAATACGTATGAAAAAGATATTATTAGCAGTGAGCCTCCTCATAGGAGGTATCGCCTCAGCGCAACAAGATTTGCAAAATCAAATTAACCAATTGAGGGCAGAAATCGATCAGCTTAAAGCTACCGCTCCTGCGCCTCTATCTATGCCTGAAAATCAAGGAGAACAGCCCTTTCATAAGAAGTTTAATATGTACTTCAACTTTCAAGGAAGTTTTGATGTAGAAAAAGCAAAAGACCAAGATATGACAGCTAAGTTCTATGCACGCCAGTTGCGATGGGAAGTAAGAGGTGATATTACCGACCGTATTTTCTACCGCTTTCGTCATCGTTTGAATAAATCAAATGCAAGAGCTTCTTTGGATAACCTTGCCAAAGCTACTGATATGCTTTATGCAGGGTTCCGTTTAGATGATAAATGGACACTTACTGCAGGAAAAATGTGTCAAGCTTGGGGTGGTTTCGAGTTCGACTTAAACCCAATGAATATTTATGAATATTCTGATTTCCTTGAGAATATGGATAACTTTATGTTAGGAGCAATGATTACTTATGCACCTAACGAGAATCACGAATTTAACTTCCAAATTACTGATGTACGCAATGATAAATTTGCAGATATTTATGGTACAACTTCACCTACTATCAGCGAAAGTAAAGCTCCTCTTACCTACATCTTTAATTGGAATGGTAATCTGTTTGATAATCTTATCCAAACTCGTTGGGGAGGTGGTTTGCAAAGTGAAGCCGATGGCTATAACAACTGGCTCTTGATGTTGGGAACTAAACTCAATTTGCCTAAGTTCCAAGTCTTCTTTGATTATATGATGGCTAATGAACAATTAGATAGGTTGAAATATACTCCAAAGAGTGGCACTACACTTGTAAAAGATGCCAAGTACAATAGCTTTGTACTAAAAGCCGAGTATCAACCTGTACCTCATTGGAATATTTTTGCTCAAGGTATGTATGAAACTGCTAAAAGTGATTTACCCAACAATGAACTTAAGGGTATAGGGTATTTTGCAGGAATTGAATATTTGCCTTTTGAAAAACAAGACTTGCGTTTCTTTTTGGCTTATATAGGAAGAAGTCGCGAAAAAGATAACATTACAGATAATACCAATCGCGTGAGCCTCGGGTTGATGTATCGCATCAAAGCGTTCTAATAATTAGCTAATAAATAAATCAATACAAAAAGCTGTTCAAAAAATAAACTTTTCTTGAGCAGCTTTTGTTAATTATTAATTGTTAGTTGAAATCAAACCAATCGCCACGTACTTTTAGTACTTGTTCAATCACATCGCGTACAGCCCCTTGTCCGCCATCGCGGTGAGATATGTAGTGAGCAACTGCTTTTACCTCGGGCACAGCATCTTGAGGACAAGTAGCTAAACCTGAGTGTTTCATAGGAGGAATATCAGGGATATCATCTCCCATATAGAGAATTTGTTCCGTTTTAAGCCCTTTGCTCTTTTGGTACTCTAAAAAAGTTTCGAGTTTCTCGTGGCGGAGCATAAAAATATCGGTTACCCCAAGGTTTTCAAAACGCTTTTGTACCCCTACATTGCCACCACCTGTAATAATGCAGATGGTATATCCTTTAGCAACAGCTGTTTTGAGGGCAAAACCGTCTTTCATATTCATACTGCGTAAAAGGTCACCATCATTGTTTACAAATACTTGGGTATTAGTAAAAACCCCATCTACATCAAAAATGAATGTGGTGATGTCTTTCAATTTTTCTTTATAATTCTTTTCTTCCATAAGTGTTTATTATTGAATTTGTAATAATCTCATATATTTCTTTATAGTTATTGTTATCTAACATTGCCAAGTGGTTAGCTATGGTTAGAGAATCGTTGCGTCGTGCAGGACCTGTTTGAGCATCGTAAGCCGAGGTGTTTTGTAGTTTTGCAAAAGTTTCAGTGAGTAATGGTTGTAGAATTTCAAAAGGAACCTCATTTTTCTTACATATCTGCTCACTTATATATACCAAATGGTTACTGAAATTATTCATAAACACAGCGGCGAGGTGTAGTACCCTGCGTTGGTAACTGTTCAATGCGTATGTTTTTGCGGAAAGCAATAAAGCCAAACGTTGTAGTAGGTAGAAATCATTAGTGTTTTCAGCTTCCAAGCAAAAAGGAACACTATTGAAATCTACAAGCGTTTGTTTGTTCATCGTTTGCAGAGGATAGAACACGCCACGCCTATTTTTAGAGTCAATAGCCTCAATAGAGGTGTTACCTGAAGTATGCACTACCAATTGGTTTTCAAAAGGTAATTTTTTGGATATTTCAGCAATAGCCTCATCTTTCACAGCGATAATACACACATCAGCAGGGCGCAAAAAGTTGAGATGATGCGTTTCCTCTATTTCAAAAGTATTGAACTCAGAGCTTAATTCGCTCCGGCTGTAGAGTTGCTGAAGTTGTACCTCTGGGTGATTATAGAATGCACGCGTGAGTTGGTAAGCCATATTGCCTGCTCCTATAATATTGATATGTACTGCCATATAGGTCGTTTTTGATGCGGCAAAGATAGGCATAAATTTTTAATTTTTTTCACTGAAAATGCACAGATTCATTTATTTTGTATATATTTGCAAAAAATATGTAGATAACACATCATTTTACAGTGTAGGAATGAATTTTTTCGCCAAGATATTTAAACGTAATAACATAGAACCACCCCAGCAACTTACAGAAGATGAGCAATTTGCAATGAATTTTACCAAAAATGGTGGTAAATTTATCTATTGTACCTCAGATCTTGAGGTGCAAGAAGTCTTTCGCAATATACTGAAAGAGTTAGGCGTTTATGTGAAAATGAGTAGTAATGCATCACCTGTGATCAATGAAATGTTTGAGGAACACAGCCCAATGTTTACATCCGATATTGATACTTCTAATGTCTATTTAATAGATTGTGAGTATCTTATAACTTCTCTCGGAGGTATAATGCTCTCTTCTCATCAGCTGAAACATCGGAAAATGGATGAATTGCCAGAGGTGTTTATCATTTTCGCCAAAACAAGCCAGATGGTAAAAGATATTCCAGAAGGAATGAAAGGTATTAAGAAAAAATATATAGGCCATATCCCTACAGGGCTTATTACTTTGCAAACTTTTACCGATAATCCTGATATACAAACAATTTCTAATTATGGTACAAGTTCTAAGAGGACATACCTGATACTGTTAGAAGATTTACCTATTGATAAACAATAATTTATGAACGAACTATTTAAAAGAACAATTACAGGATTTATTTATGTCTTCCTATTGCTATCAGCAATTATGCTCAACCCCGACGCTTTCGACTTCTTATTTTTGTCCTTTGGTATTATTTGCTTATTTGAGTTTAAAATGCTCATCAGGCTCAAGGAATTACATATATTTTTGCTTTTTTTGTTGGTTTGGTGGCTGTTTATTCACTTAAAAACTTATCCTTTCTCGGTTTATATACTGCTTTTGGCTACTTTGCTTACTAATATATACCTCACGATGATGCTTTTCAATGAAAAAACGCCTATCCGCAAGCAAAGTAACAATACTAAACTACTTATTAGCCTACTGTATATAGGAGGAGGTTGTATATTTATGCCTCTGATTTACAAATATGAGAATAACCCGAACCCTAATTATTTTTATCAGAATATATTCAACAACGAGTCGCAAATTACGATGATAGGAATGTTGTGTATTATATGGGCGAGTGATAGTTTTGCCTACCTTACAGGTAAAGCCTTTGGCAAACACAAGCTCTTTGAGCGCATTTCGCCTAAGAAAACTATTGAGGGTTTTGTGGGTGGACTCATAGGGGCGATGCTTATTGCTACGGCTATTTCGTATTACAGTGGCAGACCACTATGGCAATGGCTTATGTTGGCAGTGATTTTGGTGGTTACCGGTGCGGTGGGCGACTTGGTAGAGTCTAGCTTTAAACGAACTGCTAAAGTAAAGGACAGCGGGACGATACTGCCAGGACATGGTGGTTTGCTTGACCGTTTAGATAGCCTTATTTTTGCCTCACCTTTTGCGTACTTAACACTACTAATTTTTGACCTTTTTTAATGATGAATTTCTATAAATATCAAGGAACAGGAAATGACTTTGTGATGATTGATAATCGCGAAGAAAATTTTCCTAAAAATAACAAAACACTAATAGCACAGTTGTGTCATAGACGTTTTGGCATTGGAGCCGATGGACTTATTTTGCTTGAGAACGACCCGCAGTATGATTTCCGTATGGTATATTACAATTCCGACGGGCGCGAAAGTACAATGTGTGGCAATGGCGGACGCTGCGTGGTGGCTTTTGCTAAACAATTGGGTATTATAGAACACAAAACATTATTTATAGCTGTAGACGGAGAACATCGTGCAACAATTGAAGGTGATAATTATGTACATTTACAAATGAAGAATGTAACTGAGGTAGAAGAGCACAAAGGTTATGTATTCTTAAATACAGGATCGCCTCACCACGTACAATGGGTGAAAGAGGTAGATACCGTAGATGTGAAAGATGAGGGCGCCACTATACGCTATGGAAAACTTTATGCTACTCAGGGCGGTAGTAATGTGAATTTTGTGAGCAAAGGAGAAAATGGCTTTAAAGTGCGCACCTATGAACGTGGAGTGGAAGATGAAACCTACTCTTGTGGTACGGGCGTTACAGCCGTCGCAATTGCTTTATACCATACTAAACAAACAGAAAATCAATCTATCACTCTCTATACCCGCGGAGGTGATTTGCAAGTGAGTTTCGATAGAGTAGGTGAGGGGTATGAGAATATCTATTTGAGTGGTAGTGCTCAATTTGTATTTGAGGGAACAATAAAATGATAAAATTAAGAGCCTTAGAACCTGAAGATATAGATTTTTTGTATCTGTTAGAAAATGAAGAGAGTTTGTGGGAGGTAAGTGAAACCCAATTACCTTTTGCCAAACATTTGTTGCAAGACTATATACAGCACGCTCATCAAGATATTTACGAAGCCAAGCAGTATCGCTATGTAATAGCATTTAATGAAGAACCTTTAGGTTGTGTAGATTTGTATAATTTTAGTCCTAAACATAACAGAGCAGCGGTAGGAATAGCTCTCCTACCTCCTTATCGAAGAAAAGGTTATGCCAAAGAAGCCTTGCAACAATTGATAGCTCATACACAACAATACTTAGACTTACACCAACTGATTGCTTATATCCCTGCTGATAATGAGGTGAGTATACGCCTTTTTGAGAGAGTAGGATTTAGTTGCAGTGGTGTACAAAAAGACTGGCTTTACAGTCAAGGAGTTTATAAAGATATGTTATTATACCAAAATATTTTTAAATAGGTCATAAAATGTTACAGAACGTTATCACTTATTTAGAGACTATTAACCCCATACTTGCTGCCTTATACGCCACCATTTTCACGTGGAGTGTAACAGCTTTGGGGGCTGCAGTGGTATTCTTTTTTAAGAAAGAAAACAAAACCGTGTTAGATGGTATGTTAGGCTTTACAGGAGGGGTGATGCTGGCAGCTAGTGTGTGGAGTTTGATAATACCCTCTATTAATATGACAGAAGGTGAAGGCTTTATAAAGGTGCTACCTGCTACGGTGGGGATATTTATGGGAGCACTTTTTCTTTATGTATTAGATAAGTTATTACCACACTTTCACGCCAACTTCAAACAAACAGAAGGTATTAAAACCGATTGGCAAAAAACTACTTTGCTTATTTTAGCTATCACCTTGCACAACATTCCCGAAGGATTGGCGGTAGGGGTACTCTTTGGAGGGGTAGCCGCTGGTATTCCCGAAGCCTCTATTGCGGGAGCGGTAACTCTTGCCATCGGTATTGGGCTACAGAACTTTCCTGAAGGAATAGCTGTAGCGATGCCACTCAGACGTATGGGGGTGAGCAGATGTAAGAGCTTTTTTTATGGGCAACTTTCAGCTATTGTAGAGCCCATAGCAGGGGTATTAGGAGCTTTTGCAGTACTCTTTTTTACCCCAATACTCCCTTATGCCCTTGCTTTTGCGGCAGGAGCTATGATTTATGTGGTCATAGAAGAGGTAATACCAGAAGCCCAGCAAAATGAGAACACCGATGTTTCTACCATAGGATTTCTAGTAGGTTTTGTAGTGATGATGGCAATGGACGTGGTATTGGGCTAACAAATATTTCTTTACAGATGCTTGTGTGATACTGAAAAAAAGCATATATTTGCCCAGAAATAGAAGTAATGAGAAGAGTATTAAACAACAAAATAATTTTAATATGCAAAGAGACATTGATATTTTTGAACTAATTGAGGACGAGAGAGAGCGCCAAGAGTTGGGAATTGAACTCATCGCCTCCGAAAACTTTGTAAGCGACCAAGTAATGGAAGCAGCAGGTTCTGTACTTACTAACAAATACGCCGAAGGTTATCCCGGCAAGCGTTACTATGGTGGTTGTGAAGTGATTGACGAAATCGAACAAATAGCTATTGATCGCGCTAAAGCCCTTTTTGGCGCTGAATATGCTAATGTACAGCCTCATAGCGGTTCACAAGCCAATGCCGCTGTATATGCCACTTGTCTCAAACCTGGTGATAAAATCCTCGGCTTCGACCTCTCTCACGGTGGTCACCTTACTCACGGATCTCCTGTAAATTTCTCAGGTAGATTGTACGAACCTGTATTCTATGGCGTAGAAAAGGAAACAGGCCGACTCAATTACGACAATATATTGGAAATAGCTAAACGTGAACGTCCAAAAATGATAGTGGCAGGCGCCTCAGCCTACTCTCGTGATATCGACTTTAAACGTTTTAGAGAAATAGCCGATGAAGTAGGAGCTATCCTCTTTGCCGATATTGCTCACCCCGCAGGGCTTATCGCTAAAGGTCTGTTGAACGACCCTATCCCGTATTGCCATATCGTAACCACTACTACCCACAAAACCCTACGTGGCCCTCGCGGCGGGCTCATCTTAATGGGTAAAGATTTTGAAAACCCTTTCGGTATCAAAACTCCTAAAGGCGAAGTACGAATGATGAGCTCTTTACTCGATAGCGCAGTATTCCCAGGAAACCAAGGCGGACCTTTAGAACACATCATTGCTGCTAAAGCTGTAGCTTTCGGCGAAGCCCTCTCCGATGATTTCCTCTATTATGCTATACAAGTGCAAAAGAATGCGCGTAAATTAGCATCTGTACTTTTAGCTAAAGGCTATGATATCATCTCTAAAGGAACTGATAATCACTTGATGCTTATTGATTTGCGTAATAAAAACGTAAGCGGTAAAGAAGCCGAAGAAGCTCTTGGAAAAGCCGATATTACAGTAAACAAAAATATGGTGCCTTTCGATACCCGTTCTCCTTTTGTAACAAGTGGTATCAGAGTAGGTGTATCTGCCATTACTACTCGCGGACTCAAAGAAGCGGATATGGAACGCATTGCCGACTTTATAGACCGTGCGATTACTAATCGAGATAATGATGAAGTTCTTGAAGAAATAGCAGAAGAAGTAAATATGTTTATGGAAGATAGACCTCTGTTTGCTTACTAAAATAGAACTATAATGTAAAAAAATCCCAAAAGAGGCACTCTAAAATAAAAGGCGCCTCTTTTGTTTTTTTTAATCGTAACTCATTTATAAATAAATAGTTATATTAATTCTATGTTTTAGGTAATAGAGAAAAATTTCAACTATATAAAAAAAAATTATACAAAAGAGTGTCTTTTTGAACAAAAAGATGTACTTTTGCCGAGTTGTAGGTACTTACCCAAAGTACTATCAGTATAAAAATCAATAGCAAATATATAAAATACAGTTTTATTATGATTAAAAAAGCGTTGTTTTCAGCACTAACAATGTTATTCTGTACCGAGATTTTTGCCCAACAAGAATCTCAATATACTCAGTATATGTATAATACGATGCTCTTTAACCCTGCTTATACAGGGTCGCGTGAAGTAGGGAGTCTCTTTGGAATGTTTCGTACTCAATGGGTAGGTATCAGTGGAGCACCTACCAATGGGAGCATCAGTTATCACCAACCAATGGAACGCTTGCGTAATATAGGCTTGGGCGGGAGTATCTTCCGT
>NZ_JAEFDB010000021.1 GCF_016126015.1 Capnocytophaga periodontitidis | reverse complement strand
AAAACTCCCCGATTAGCATTAGTTAATCGGGGAGTTTCGCTATTATTATTTCAAGAAATACTCTTAATCGGCGGCTCTATAGAGGTTGAAGTGACCTACATATTCTTGGTCGTCTTCGCCGTCTTCGTGGGTTTTGAGGATGTACCAATAGTCACCTGTTGGTAATTCCTTGCCGTTGTATCGACCATCCCATACTTCTCCTGAACGTAAGCTGGTGATATAACGTCCGTAACGATCGTAGATGTCTACCGTTAAGTTTGGATAACTGCGGTATCTATCTGGATCCCAGCCGTCGTTCTGTCCGTCTCCGTTTGGTGTAAAGAAATCAGGTGGTACTGACTTCATATACTCTTTCTCTATAGTGAGTGTTGAGCTACAGCCGTTGCCGTCTATCGCCTCTACAACTACTGTTTTGTAGACTCTCTTACCTACTACTCGTGTGGTTGGATCGCTTGAGCGCAACATATATTCATTTGTACCGTCTTGATAACCATTGAACGTGTAACTATAACTTGATGGGTTACCGCCAACGGCTTGTACTTTTATCTTGTTGATTGCTCTCGGATCGGTAATATCCTTGATTTCTAAACCTCGATAACGGGTTAAGCTCACGGTACTACCCCAAGTTTGTTCACATAGTGGTGCTCCTGGTACATTTGAGTAATAGTATACCGTAAGGGTGTATTGTCCTGTAGGTATAATATCGGTATATCCGTACTTACCTTCTATTCTCTTGAATGGAGTTTTTTGAAGACCTCCGTCTACTGAGTAGAGGGTATTGCTCGCTGTACGTTTGTCATCGGCTTGTGAGAACTCTACACGTAAATAGCTGGTGGTGTAAGTAGTGGATACTACTGAACAGTTGAACTGTTCTTTTACATCTACAATATCTAACTTAGGTGCTGATGGTACTGTGATTTGTAAAGATTGTGAGCACTGACCATCGCTGTATTCTAAGAGATAAGTTCCTACTACATTGGTTATAGTGCGTACCGTTCCTGTTGCTGTTACGGTTCCGCTATCTGCTAAAGTACCTGAAGCTGTTTTGAGTGTATAGCTATAAGGTGCTCTACCGCCTTGGATGCTGAATATCAACTGTCCGTTGTTTAAACCGTAGCAGGTTTCGGATACTGTTGAGGCATTGACTTGTAACAAATCGGGTTCTACTATAGTGAAGCTGTGTTCTAATTCACAATTGATCTCGCCATTAGATCTCACTTTCACTGTATAAGTACCTGCTGATAAACCTGTGTATCGGCTGTTTGCTGCATCGAACGTGCCGGCTTCTGGTTCAATAGTATAAGTATAACTATTGGTTGCGCCGTTTACCACAAAGGTTATCGTTCCATCGTTTACTCCATAACAGCTCATATCGGTTTTTGTTACCGTTGTTGCCGTTAAACTGTTGTAAGCTGTTACATTTACTGTAAGGCTGGTTGTACAACCATTGAGGTGTGCAAAGGTGATGGTGTGAGTACCTGCTGTTACTCCTGTAAATTTACCTGAGTTTTGTGGTGCTGCTCCGTCTAAACTGAAGCTTACCGCTCCTGTGTAGCTGGCGCTGACCGCTGCGTTGATCGTATTGACTACGGTATTGTTACCACAACCGTAAATTACTGTTGCTGTGGCTTGCATATCTACACCTTCTTTTATCAATACTGATACTTCGGTTGTACAAGAGTGTGCATCTTTCACCGTGATGGTGTGGGTTCCTACTGATAAGCCTGTATACAAGGTCTTATCTACTGTCCAAGCACCACCGTCGATTGAGGTACTGTACGATTGGGTTCCTCCAGTGATGGTTATCGATACGGTACCATCGCCTGCTCCATAACATACCTCATCGGTTTGTTTATCGATGATGGCATTCAATACATCGGGTTCGTTGATCTTGAAGACCTCATCTACAAAGCAACCATTCTTATCTTGGGCTCTTACTACGTATTCTCCTCGAGCAAGTCGTGTGAAGTAGCCTTCGGATACAAATCTATCTAATCGTGGACTGATTGCGTATTGTATATCGCCTGCGCCTCCGGTTACCGTCATTGAGATGGTACCATCACGCATTGAGTTACAAGTGATATCAGTGGTTGCGGTTGCTACTGTAAAGGCTGGTGATTCACCTATATTTACTGTCGCTGTTTGTACGCAATCTACGCTGGTTACCTCTACTTGGTAAGTACCACTTGCTAAGCCTGAGAATGCCCAGTCGGTAGCATTTACTTGGGTTGCTGAAACTGTTTGTGCAATTCCGCCTTTGTACAATTTGTACTGATAGTTACCCAATGCTCCGGTTGCTGAGAAGGTGATACGCGCTGAACTTTCTCCGTTACACTTCACAAAGGCATCGGCTGTATTCACGTGCAAGGCTAAAGGTTCTAAAGCTGCTATGGTTATCTTATTAGATACTTTAGATGTACAGCCGTTGGCATCTTTTACATAGAACTCGTAATCGCCTACATCGGCTGCATTGACCGTAACGGTACTTCCTACTGTTGTAGTCAATCCGCCTTTTATTTGATAATAAGTATAAGCTCCTGTGCCTCCTGTTGCTACAAGTGATATTGTAGCTGGGGAATGACAAGTAAGTGGACTGGTAATACCGGCTACTATATTGAGTTCGGCAGGTTCGGTTACCTCTACTTCTATCTGTGATTCACATCCCCATCCATCGGTGATCATCAACACATATTCTCGTGCGTCTAATCCTGTGAAAGTGGTATTAGTTTGTGCGCCTCGTACAATAGCTCCTCCTTTTTCTTTCAATTCGTAAGTGTAGTTGCCACTACCTCCTGTGATGCTTTGTACGCTTATCACCCCTGTTCGATCGCTGAAGCAATTTACATTGGTTACTGTTACTGTCGCATCGATAGGATCGGGTGCTGCCATCACTTGGGTTACTATTGTTACACATCCATTTTCATCTTTTACCTCTACTGTATAAGTTCCTGTTGATAAACCTTCAAAGAGTGAGGTGCTGGTATAAGTTCCATATACTGGATGGGCTGTACCATTGTGGAACAAACGATATTCGTAATTGCCCCATCCTCCAGTAGCTTCTACATTAAAGGTTCCTGTTTGACCAACGCCACACTTGATGCGATCGGTGACTGTAGGGGTAGCTGTAAGTGCCATTGCTGGCTCGGATACCATTACTTGGGTGCTAGTTACCGTACAATTTGGCGCATCGGTTTGGTCTACTCTTACCACATAGTTGCCTTTTGGTAAACCGCTGATTACCGCTTTACGCACCGCATCTGGACTGCCTATTTGGGTTTGCAAACTACCTACTGGAGCAACCGTAGGACTTACTGTGTAGGCTTGGTAAGCTATCGGGCCTTGGTAACCACTGAAGGTAATGGTTATCTCTCCATTGCTATCTCCCACACAGCTCACTGGTTTACTTTGGGCTGCACTTACTTCCATCGCTCTATATTCGTTTACGGTATAAGATACGGTGGCATAGCAGCCTGTTTCTCTATCGGTTACTTTGATAGTATAGTAACCTGGAGCATTGAAGTGTACTGTTGCTACATTCGCTCCTGTTGTAAGGGTTTGTGTTGATGGCGTTGGCGTTGCCACACTACCATTGGCTGTTACCTCTACTATATAACCGAGGTTCTTACCTCCTACTATAGTGAAGTTCACTGTTTCGGATTGATTACAACTGATGGTTGTCAATCGGGTGGCTTTTATCTCACTGATGCGTTGTAGTGGTGGTACTACCAATGGGGTGTAGACGGCTCTACAGCCATTGGCATCCTCTACATTCACTATCACGGTTTGTGTGGCACTACCTACACTTGTGAGGCTGTAGACACTGCTGCTTATCCAGCCTGAAGTGGTGGTGCTTGTACCATCAAATACTTGATAGTTGTATTTGTAAGGTTGTGTACCGCCTTGCGCTACTGCTGAGATAATTGCTTGTTGGGCATTGTTATTGGCATCACATCTGTAGTGTGTGGTTACCGTAGTGGTATTGCTCACTATCAAGGTGGCTGGTGCGCCTATGACAATTGTCTCAGTTTTAGTACAGTTGCGCGCCGAGGTGAGTGTTACAGTGTAAGTACCCGCTGGCATAGCTATAAACTCTATGTCCTTAGGTGTGGTGTTCACCGTTTCACTGCGGGTAAAGCCGCCGCTACCTACTATATTGATTTGATAATCGGTTTGTGTTTGGGTACCTGGTATGGTAATTTTTAACTTACCATCGCTGCTACCACTACAGCTCACTGCTGTTGTAGTGTAAGTAAAGCTTACTGCTGCTGCATCAGTTACTGCAAAGGTGTGGGTTTGGGTAGGACAACCTGTTGCTACATCGTATACCGATACTTCATAATTACCTGCTGGTACATCTGTAAATCCGTTGGTAGTGGATGTAGTGCTCACTCCTGTACCTAAGTTCTTAAGGGTATAACGCAAGCTTGGTGAATCGCCTCCTGCATAAGTGACGCTAACTGTCGCTCCTGTATTTGGTGTACAAGTTACTTGCTTGATAAAGCGTACGCCTACTCCTTCTACCGGTTCGTATAAGGTTACCGATTGAGTAAGAGTTACTGTACAACCCCAAGAATCGGATATCGCTACTTGGTAATTACCTGCACTTAAGTTTTGGAACTCGGTGCTAGTTTGTGCTCCGCCTTGTGCTACCCCATCTTTGATGAGTTGATACAAGTAGTTCGCGCCTTCACCTCCCGTTACACTTCTCACTCCTATGGCTCCCGTACCATTGGTACAGTTTGCATTGGTTACCGTAAGTGTACCACTAATAGTTGTTGGGGTGGCTATGGTTACTGTACTGCTAAGGGTTGTAGGACAACCTCCGTTGTCTTTTACTAATACTCTATAAGTACCTGGGGTTAAGCCTGTGCGTACACTTGTGTTTGTCCACACTTCAAAGCCTGGAGCTGCTTGACCGATATAGTACTGATATGTGCCCCAACCGCCGGTTACATTTTCTATGGCTATCTCTCCACTGTTGTAAGTAGGTGCGCTAGCACAAGTTGCCTGACGTACTGTAACGCTCGCTGTAACAGACGCTGTTGGTTCTTCTATCTTGAAGCTATATACTTGCTCACAAGCTGTATTGTTATCTTTTACAGTTACTGTATAGGTATTAGGAGCTAAACCTGCTATGTTGAAGGTTGCTGTTGTGCCCGTTGCTGTAAATGGTGCGGATGGTGCAATCGTTCCTCCTGCTGGGGTTACGGTTACATTATAAGCGTGACCACTTACTGTATTGCTAAGGGTAAAGGTAGCGGTACCATCGTTAGCGCCTTTACAACCTACATTCTTCACTGGTGGGTTTACAATGCTGAAGTTGTTAGGGTTAGGTGAGATGTACAACTTGCTCACTGTACAGCCTGTCGCTTTGTTGGCTACCCAGAATGTGTAAGTTCTGTTAGGGGCTATGGTAAAGCTATTGCTTGTTTGCCAGCCGCCTGTTGTTGGGGTAATCGCTCCCGTAGGGGCGGTAGCTCCTTGATAATACAACAACTGACCGGTAAATGGTACTCCTGAACTTTGGGTTGCACTGATGGTGATGGTCTCACTCGCATTACAAGTTCCTGAAGTGGTTACCGTAAAGTCGATCTTATCAACATCAAAAGCTTCAAACGGTTTGATTACCACTGAGGTTTGGGTGCTACAACCATTGGCATCGATAGCGGTGATGGTTACTGTGCCTCCTGCTGTATTACCTATGCTAAAGCTATTGCCTGTACCTGATACGGTACCGTACAAGTACTCTATTCTATAAGGTTGTGTTCCGCCTTGTACTGCCCCACTTGGCACTGTGATTTGAGCTTGTTGTACACTGCCTGAGCTTCCACAACTGAACTCTTGTTTGTTGTTCTCTATCACTGTTTTGCTAAGGGTAAGTGCGGTAGGCTCTTTCACTGTTGCTGTATAGGTGCTTTGACAACCATTAGCCGTTACTGTAATGGTGTATACTCCTGCCGTTAAACCTCTCACTTCTCTATTGACTATTGATGATGATGGAACTGCTCCACTTGGGCCTTGTACTGCATAAGTGAATGTTCCTACAGTGGCTGCATTGACCTCAGTAAGGTAAATCGCTCCATCATTACCTCCGGCACAGGTTACTGTTTTTACCGAAGTGGTTATCTCTGGATGTTCGGCAGTACGTACTGTAATGCTCTTAGTATAACTACCGCAAGTGCCTGATGTACTCTTATCTCTTACTGTTACGGTATATACACCTACAGCCGTTACATTGATGGTCGCTTTATATTGACCTCCTACTTGTGGTATTGTAACAGGTCCTGTTAGTGTACCACCTGGATTTATATAGCTATATTCGTAGTCGCCTGAACCATTGTCTACTTTTATAGTGATTTCGGCTCCTCCGCCTCCACATCCTAATGGTGTGGTTAATGCTATATCTGCCTCTAACGCATTGGTGATGCTCACGGTTTTAGTAGCTATACATCCTGTAGATTTATCTCGGATTTGTACATCATACTGGCCTGCTACCAAGTTAGCAAATACATTGCTGCTTTGGTAATCTAAACCTCCATCTATTGAGTATTCGTAACCGTTGAGTTCTGTTCCTGTTGCTGGGGTTCCTGAAGCTCCTGTTTTAGCTTGTGGCTCAACAGTAAGGGTGTACTGTCCATCGGAACAACCTATTACAGTGGCTTTTGCAATTCTTGGAGATGGCGTTACTGTAAAGGTGTATGTACCTAAAGTAGCTTTACATCCATATTGGTCTTCCATCTCTAATTTTACTCCAAAACTATAAGCTCCACTTGGATAGGTTGGCATCGCTGGAGTGGCTATATTATCTTTTACTATCTGTACTCTTGAGCTTCCTGTAACTATTGGTGCTCTAAAAGTAACTCCTGCTGTTGTTGGAGTTACTGTGTACCTATAAGTACCTCCTCCTCCGGTAGGATTTTGTACCTCTAAAACTCCATCGCTATCACAAGTAATTGTAGCGGTTTGTGATACCGTAGCTGAAAGCGTTGCTAATTCTCGTATATGCAAGTCTCTACTACCCCACTTACAACTTCCTTCGCTGATAATAGCGTAGTATGTTTTGTTTGCACTGAGGGTAAAGGTAGACAAGATAGACTCGCCTCCCGGTCCTGGCATAGCTGCTGTACCATTGATAGGTGCTGATGTTACAGGATCTATAGCTATCGCATCGGTTGCTTTGTCATACACTGCCCAACTGATACTGGTTGAGGCTCCTGAGTTATATGCAGTGCTACGACGTACTTTAAGCGTTGCATTACCATTAGAGCCGTGACAGGCTGGATTGCCTTCAAGCATTGCACTGATCGCTGGTGAGGATACACTCGCATAGATGTCTCCTGTGTAGGCTGCCTCACATCCATTGGCATCTTTAACTCCAAAGGTATAGGTACGACCTACTACTAAGCCTGTGAACACGTGTGTAACTGAATTTACATTAGCGGCTACATAGGTTCCTCCATTGATATTAAACTGATAAGGTGGTTGTCCTTTGCCTGGAGCTACTGTTACCGTAGCGGTAAACAATGGGTTACCTGCCGCTGTACAGTTCTGTACGTACTGTTCTAAATTGGTGGTTACACTTACGCCTCCAATTGGCAACGGTACTACATAAGCCATCGCTGCTGTACTACATACATTAGGCGCTGTAGCACTCGGACGTGTTGCAAAACGCACTTGGATGGTTCTGCCTGGCTCGGTTACTCCTGATAAAGGAAGTATGTAATGTGGATTGTTTAGCATTGGATGCCAAGTACCACTATTGTTAAACTCATAGTATATTTGGTTACCGCCTGCTCGGTAGGCTGTCCAAGCATCATTACCCATTGTAAGGGTAAGGGTGGCTGCTGAACCTGTGGATGCACAACTTCCTACTGTTGCCGATAAGGTTATCGTAGCAGTAAGTGCTGGCATATCGGCTAAAGTAACATTTTGTGTCGCATTACAGCCGTATTTATCGGTTACTGTTACTGAGTATACTCCTGCTGCTACATTGGCTATCGTATAGGTGTTGGTCGCTATACCTGTATAAGTGGCTATTACTGGAGTTCCTCCATTGCCATAACGTACGGTAAAGTTGCCATCGCCTTGAATGTTTTTCAACACGATCTTGCCTGTTGCTGATCCTTGACACGTAGGCGTTACTGTCGCCGCTGTAAAGGCTACATTATCGGCTTTCTTCACTATTACTTGATGCGTTTTTACGCAACCTGCAGAACGTACATAAACTGTCCAAGTTTGTACTGCCTCACTAAAGTGTGGAATCACTTTGCTCGTATCGTTTAGATGGTAATTAGGCAATCCACTGCCTAATACATAAGCGTATTCGATATTGCTTGTTCCTACTCCTCCTGAGGCTATTACCTCTATCTTCGCATTGGTATTACAACTACTTTGGTGGGTTACCCTTACTGTACTATTTAACGATGGGTAAATACGCACTTGGGTGGCTGTACTACAACCATAACCATCGGTAACGGTGATGCTATAGCTGCCTTGGGTAAGACCCGTAAAGGTATGGGTGGTGCCATTGGCTGGTAAAACTACCGCCGCATTGTTATTTAACCTTACTTTGTAATTGCCATTACCACTGTTGATCTTCACTTCTATTACTCCATCTCCATTGTTTGAATAACAAGTGGTTGCTGATGTAGTAAGCGTTATAGCTGCTGGAGTGGTTACTGTAAAGACTCCTGTGAGCTGTGCACTACAACCATTCTTATCTTTTACTATAAAGGTAGGGGTACCTGGGGCTATGCCTGTAAAGACATTGTTTGTTTGGGTAGTGGTCGTTCCTACTCCTTGATAGATATAAGTATACGGTGGAGTTCCGCCACCTGCTGTAAGCGTTACTCGTGCTTTGTTGTTGTTGGAACACATCGCTGGCTCGCTAATGGTTGCCGTAAGGGTAAGCGCATTGGGCTCGGTGATGGTTACTGTACGGGTAAGCAAACAGTTACCGTTATGACTAAAGGTAATGGTATGAACTCCTGCATTGAGCCCGTCTACCTCAAAAGTCGATGCCGTTGTAGGGGTTGCATAACCTACCCCTGGACGGGCCGTTCCATCTACTGATACTCGGTAGCTACCTCCGTGTAGGTTCTCCATCTTGAAGGTTACCTTACCAGTACTCAAACCTTTACAAGTTACACCGGTTTGACTTACTACACTCGCCTTAAACTCTTTACCTGAGGGAACTATTACTTGCTTGGTGATTTCTTGTTCGCAAGATTTTGCTTCTTGGTAAACAATTATATCATCGATAGCAAAGTCATTACCCCCGCTTCCTACTGTCAAATTTCTAAATTCTATTCGGAAAGAGGTTGCAGTGCCTGGATTCAACTCTCCTGAGAACTCTTGCCAATCTAAATCGTGTCGGTTATCGCGAAGAATTCCTGAGGTTGTGCTTGCCAATACATTATTGCTGGCATCTACTAAACTTACTTGTATATTAGGTCGTATGATAGGATTATGGCATTCTTCTTTCTCTAAACTATACAAATATACTTTAAATTTAACTGGCTGATTAGGCACTACATCTTGTACCTCTTTGTAATAGAAACGTGTACCACCTGGTGCTACTACTCCATTATTCATTACAAAGAATCTTCCTTGTGCATCTGTTCCATTGCTCGTATGGTCTTTTGGCATTCTCCAACACCAACCTGGACAAGGATATGCGCCTGCTTGATTGGTAATTGCATAAGTTCCTTCCTCTAAACAGCCTGTAAGTTTACAAGTCCAATTTGATGGTACTATTGAAGATAAACAAGCGGTAGGCCCTGAACCAAAACTTTCTTCTATCAATATACTTGAAGCTGGAAGATTGGTATCTTTATATTTTATCGTTACTGTATAACTGCCTGGTGCTAAACCTGTAACAGTAGCGGTTGTACCTGTAGCAGTTTTGCCATCTATTTCATAAGTATAATCATAAGAGGTTGGGGTACCTGTAAAGCGTACCGTAGCCTTACCATTACAATCATAACCTGTAATGGTGTAAGTCGTGCCTGTAGGTTCTGGAATTCTCGCTGTTACTGTTACTGTAAGTCCTAATTCACAACCTTTAGCATCTTTTATATACACTGTATGGGTGCCTGCTGGTAACCAAGCTGATTTACTGTTGCCATAGTTGCCATCGAACTTATATTGATATGGTGGGGTACCTCCACTTGGGTTGGTAATGCGTACCTCTGCCTTATCTTTATTGGCTCCCGTGCCACAACCTATGAGTTGTGATACTCCTGCAAAACCTTGTAATGGGTTCGCAGGTTGGGTTATTGCAGCATTTTTAATGGTTTCGCAATTGTTGGCATCGACTACTTTTACAATATAGCTCTTAGCTGCTAAATTTGTAAATACTAACTGACTGCCCTTATTCACTCCATCTAAGAAGACTTTATAAGGTGCTTTGCCTCCTGAAATTGTTAAGGATATAGTTCCATTATTAGCTCCATAACAACCTACTGTTGTTGTACTTACTGTTACTGTTGGCGCTACAGCAGCTACTAATGTAGCTGTTCCTGTGATGATACAACCTTTGCTATCGGTAACTTCAATTGTATATGCTCCTGGGGTTGCTGTTTCATAAGTGGCTGTATTGCCTACTACATTTTGAAGACTTTGTACTAAAGCCCCACCTTGTTTCACTACATAACGGTAAGGTGGATTTCCATCTTTTACCTTGAGTTCTATCTTCCCTTTATTGCCCGGAAATACGTTACAAGAGATGTCCTTCGATACTGTCGCTCCTGTACCTCCATCAATAGAAAGCGGTTTCTTGATTTCAACAGTGTAGGTGGCTTTACAACTGTGTTTATCTATTACCGTAAAGGTGTGTGTGCCAGGGTCTAAATTATTATATATATAGGTAGTCGCATTTTGAGTAGCTACCGTTGTTCCATTGTGCTGGAATACATAAGGCGCTGTGTTTGTGTTGTTGGATGTGCGTACCTGTACCTCTACCTTGCCCTTAACTCCGCCTTGCAAACAATAGTTGTTGTTCGCCGTATTAGTCGTAGCAGTCAAGGTGAGTGT
>NZ_JAEFDB010000020.1 GCF_016126015.1 Capnocytophaga periodontitidis | reverse complement strand
CCATACGTGAGCGAATTTCCTCCAACTTGCGGTTGAGCTGGGTAGCTTCCTCTGTTTTACCTGTTACCCTGCCGTATTTCAAATCCCATTTCTGTGGAAGGATTTCAAGTTTGGTACTAAACTGAGCTACCTGATTATCAATGGTAATACGCCCCATAATAGCAACCTTACCATTCTTCTTTGGGGCATTCTTTTTAAGGTAGAACAATACCTTAAAAGTTGAGCGTTTTACTTTTTTCATACTCTAATTTTTTAATTTGCGAAAGTACTTTTTATCAAGTTACTGTACAATATGAAAAAAGGTGTAAAACACTGAAATATAACCTACTAATAAAAATATTTTTTCAAGGTATTAGGTAACGATTTAGAAACCTAATTTTGAAAAAGCCTGTCCAAATCATCTAAGACTCTGTCTTCTCTTATCTTCCTGTCAAAAAATTAATCCTCTTTTTATGAGCTAATTACATTATTTTTGTAGTTTTGCTTTTTATTCGTAATTTTGCAACAAAAAAGACGGCATTTTCAAAAAATTTTGCCAACAAGCTAATAAAAAGAAAGATAACTTTGATGTGTTGTATAACAACTTTATAGACGATTTATTACAAAATCCTATAACACTTTCAACACCAACCCAGAAAAAGCCTTTTACCTTAGAAGCTAATAGTAAAAACTCTTGTGTGGCTATTCCTCAAACAGAAGTTGGTACACGTCTATCAATCACCAAAGAAATGATAGCAGCCTATCTTTACAATGGTGTGATAAGAGATTGGAAACCTTATTTAGTATCGGTAGCAGAGTATTTCAAAAATACTTATAATTTCAAACCCGAAAAAACAGGAAATGATAAAAACTACGTTTTTGTAATCGACGAAATCAACAGAGGTGAAATCTCTAAAATTTTTGGAGAGCTCTTTTTTAGTATCGACCCTACTTACAGAGGTGTAAAAGGAGCCGTCAAAACTCAATATGCAAATATGCAAGGTGATGACGAGTCTTTCTACGTGCCCGAAAACGTCTATATCATCGGCTGTATGAATGATATCGACCGAAGTGTCGAAAGTTTTGATTTTGCTATGCGCCGCCGCTTCACTTGGATAGAAGTTACTGCCGAAGAAAGCGCTATAAATATGGGACTGACTGAACCAATAACAAAAGCTATGAAAAAACTCAATGAGGCTATTGAAAATATAGCAGGCTTCAGCAGTGCCTACCATATAGGGGGTGCTTATTTTCTTGATACTGATGGCAATTGTATTCAAGATGAAGAATTAGAAAACGTATGGGACTATCGCATAGAACCTTTACTAAAGGAATATTTACGTGGTATGCCTAATGGAAAAAACGAGTTAGAAAAATTAAAAAATGCTTTCTTTGGTAATGAGGATAACAGACAATAACTATAAGGGAAAAGAGCTTAATTCTCAGTATATAGCGCACCTAACCCCTATTGCCAATCATAGTATAACACACTTACTAAATGAAAATCCTAATTTGTTAGTGTATCCACTATCTTTAGAAAAATATCTCTACAAACCTATTTTTAAGATAGAAGGAGATAAATTGTATACTAACAACATAATGGGATTTGTAGGGCGCAACACAAGTAAGGTTACTATCACTTCCCGTTTTGCAGAAGATGATAAGAATGATTTCTTTTTGCACTATATGTTACAAAAAGTATTAGCTACTAACATCTTTAATTTTGAACAGAGCCCTAACAACGAAGAAACTATTTGGGATTTTTGGCTCTACTTATTTCCTTATTGCTTAAAGAAAGCTTATGCACAAGGGCTTTATAAAGCTTACCAACGCAAGCAATATAATGATGCAAATGTAAAAGGAACTATAGATGTAAAACGTCATCTACTTAAAAACCTACCTTTTGCAGGCAAAATAGCTTATACAACCAAAGAACATAGCTACGATAATCCTTTATCGCAACTCATCGCCATACTATTGAGTACCTAAGAACACACCCTATAGGCAATGCTTTGCTGAATACAGATGCCGAAATGCGCACTATGGTTAGCCAATTTGTTTTTCACACTCAAAACACCTATAACAAAAATGCTCGGCGTAAAGTGATAATGGCAAATGCCAAGCCCTTTGTACATCCTTATTTTACAGAGTATGCTCCTCTGCAAAAAATATGTTTGAACATCCTAAACCACGAAAAACTGACATTCGGCGAAGAAAAAGATAAAATACACGGACTCCTTTTTGACGGTGCTTGGCTGTGGGAAGAATACCTAAATACTTTTTTAAACGAAGGTTTTGAACATCCTGAAAATCTGACAGGTAAAGGGAAAAAATACCTTTTTAAAAATAGCAAACAACCTATCTACCCCGATTTTATCAGCAGAAGTGGCTCTCCAAAACTTGTAGGAGATGCTAAATATATACCTTTAGATAGGTACAAATTTTACGAGGACGATTTAGAAAAAGCGACAAGCATCTACTACAAAACGATTACGTATATGTACCGTTTTGAAACAAATAGAGGTTTTCTACTTTATCCTTGTAACAAAAAAGATAGCGACGAACCTTTTTTTCCTGAAGAACTCTATATAGACGGGAATGCAGAAAATAGAATTTTAGAAAAAATAGGATTGCATATTCCTCAAGAAACTGAGAGCTTCCAAGAATTCACAATGAGAATAGGTAATAATGAACAAGCCCTAAAAGAACACCTTTCCAAAAATCATTAAGTCAAAGAATTTATATACTCACAAAACAATTCACCGTCAGCTGAAAATTCGTGAAATCCGTGGGAGTCTTCCCTCCCATCCCCTGCCCGTGCGGCTCGCACCTCCCACCCCTCCCACTATCCCCACCCTCGTCTCTCGTCATTCGTCATTCGTAATTTGTCTCTCGTCATTCCCTATCCGTGCAACACACATCTCCCCCACACGTTTCTTGTCAATTATCAATTCTCCACCCCCTCCGAGACCTTCAGAGCACCTCCAAGATACTCCCTCATAGTCTTTCTTCATCCCCCGCCCGTGCGGCTCGCACCGTATTTCGTCATTCGTATTTCGTAATTCGTAATTATTTCTTATCTTTGCCAAAAAATATAAACCCAAAGAAAAAAAATGAATAAACTAAATATCATCCTATTACTCCTTACCCTTCACTTCTCCCTCTTCACTTATGCTCAAGAAAATAGTGACGACGGCTTGATTGGCTCTACACAAAGCTCAACTGCCAACCCCTCAACGGTCGATAGTCATTATCTCGAAGACCAATTCTATGTCGGTCTCACCTACGATTATCTCGCCGGCAAAGCCAGCAGTGTCGTGCAGCACAACCTCTCTCACGGCATCCACTTAGGCTTCATCCGCGACCTTCCCATCAACCAAAAACGAAATCTCGGCTTTGGCATCGGATTAGGTTATGCTTACGATGTGGTGTATAACAATATGGTAGCCAACAAAACCGCAACAGGTGTCAGTTACGAAATAGTCGAACATTTCCGCGATTTGAACATCAGCAAAAACTATTTCAAAACCCACGCCATCGAAATGCCTTTAGAATTCCGATTCCGTACCTCCACCCCCACATCTCACAAATTCTGGAGAGTATACGCAGGAATGCGCATCGCCTATCTCTTAGGCGGCAGAAGCCTGTACACCGCCAACGACATCGACACCTCCTTCCAAAACCCCGACATCGTTAGAAAATTCCAACTGAAAACCTTTGCCGCTTTTGGCTATAATGCTCTGAATTTCTTCGTGCAGTACAACCTCTCACCTTTGCTAAAGGACGCAAAAACCACCGATGGCACAAGCCTCAGTTCTAATGTATTACAAATAGGTCTCATCTTTTATATACTCTAATGGACGAAAATATCACACGCTGGCGACTCATCTTGGGTCAAGATGCAAATGCTTTGGGTGAAGTATCACTCAACGAACAGCAATCACTGATGGATGCTACCCTCGCCGCCCTCTACGACGATACCGACGGCAATGGCAACGGCGGCGGCAAACGCTCGGCAGGTTTGGGCAACTCCGCCCCTAACTTAGCCAAGTGGCTCACCGATGTACGTTCCTTTTTCCCCCCCGATGTAGTGAGCGTCATTCAAACCGATGCTATCGAACGCAAAGGTCTCACCAAACTACTCTTTGAACCCGAAACCCTCAAAAACGTAAAACCCGACATCTCTATGGTCGGCACCCTAATGGCACTCAAAGACCAGATTCCCGCCAAATCCAAAGATACCGCCCGCGAGTTAGTCAAAGAAGTCGTCAATGAGATAATGAAACGTATGGAGCAAGACCTCCGTCGTGCTGTTACCGGCGCTCTCAACAAAAAAGCTCATACACCCATCGCCAATTTCTCATCAACCGATTGGAAACGAACCATCCAGCGCAACCTCAAAAACTACGACACCGCCACCAAGCGTATCATTCCCGAAAAATTCTATTTCTTTGAACGCACTCAAAAACAAAAAAACTGGACGGTAATCCTCGACATCGACCAAAGTGGGTCTATGTGCGATTCCATTATCTACTCATCGGTAATGGGCTCCATCTTTGCAAGTATGCCCGCCCTCGATACTCACGTAGTAGTGTTCGACACCGAAATAACCGACCTCACCGAAGCCTGCCGTCAAGACCCCGTCGATATGCTCTTTGGCGTGCAATTGGGTGGAGGAACCGACATTAATAAGTCTGTGGCATATTGCCAAACGCTCATCGAGAACCCCCGCAAAACGATGTTCATCCTCATATCCGACCTCTATGAGGGAGGCGTGCGCTCCGGACTACTACGTCGTCTAAACGAGATGCATCAGGACGGTGTAAAAGTACTCGTACTCTTAGCCCTTTCCGATAGCGGTCGTCCCGATTACGACGAAAAACTCGGCAAGGAAATCAGCAAACTCGGCATCGCTTGTTTCGCCTGCACCCCCGATCGCCTCCCCGAGCTCGTCGAAAACGCCCTCAAAGGCAACGACCTCAAAAAATTTGAAAGTAAAAACAATGAAACTATAAACTAATTTGCTAATTTTCCAATTTGCTAATTTGCTAATTTGCTAATTCCCCACAGCGTCTTTCCGAGTCTCTCCGAGTCCCTCTGAGAACTCAAATTTTTAACTTTTAATTTTTCACTTTTCACTCCCTTCGCCGTCAGGCGAAAATTCGTGTAAATTCGTGAAATTCGTGGGCAAAAAAACTCTCGCAGTCCCAGCTGCCCAACATCACTCGGCATTCGCAACTCGGAAATTTTCAGAGTCCCTCTGAAAACTCCATTGATTACACAATATTCAATAACTTTTTCGGGCTAATCCTCCTTCGGGGAAGTCTGCGAGAGCAGAGTATGTGGGGGCGCCATCTTTTAACTTTTAACACATAATTCAAATGAAAAAACATTCTAAAGTTTGGAACGAAACCAAAACACACGACTCTTGGTCTATTTTTAAAATAATGGGTGAATTTGTTCACGGTTATGAGCAAATGAGCTCCATAGGCCCCTGCGTATGCATCTTCGGATCTGCACGCATCAATCCCGGAACCCCCTACTACGACCTCACCGTACGCATTGCCCAAAAAATAGTCGACGAAGGCTTTGGCATCATCACCGGAGGAGGCCCCGGCATTATGGAAGCCGGAAACAAAGGCGCTCACCTCAACAAAGGCGTATCTGCCGGACTCAATATCGACCTGCCTTTCGAGCAAACCAACAACCCTTATATTGACCACGACAAGAACATCAAGTTCAACTACTTCTTTGCGCGCAAAGTAATGTTTGTGAAATACTCCAAAGCCTTCATCGCTATGCCAGGTGGCTTTGGCACCCTCGACGAACTTTTCGAAACTCTCACCCTCGTGCAAACCCATAAAATCGACAAAATCCCTATCATTTTAGTAGGCACAGACTATTGGAGCGGACTTGTAGAGTGGATAAAAACAATATTGTTAGAAAAATTCAACAACATCAGTCCCGAAGACTTAGATTTGTTCCATTTGGTAGACACCGAAGATCAAGTCATCAAAGTCATCGAAGACTTCTATTTCAACAAACAACAACTAAAACCTAATTTCTAAAAACAAAAACTTTGCTAAAGCGAGTACGCTTTAGCAAAGTTTTTCATTTCGCATCACAAAGCAATCACCCCTCAACCCCATCCCTCCCACCTTTCCCACTGCTCCCACCCCTCCCTCTGCTCCCATCCTTTTCACTTTTCATTTTTCACTTTTTCCGGCTAGTCCCCCTTCGGGGGTTCGGGGCACTCGTCATTCGTCCCTCGTCATTCGTCCCTCGTCATTATAATAAAATGTTAATTTTTTTTGTATAAATCATAAAAAAGATATACCTTTGCAGGGTCAAATCTGAAATTATTATAACATCATTTATCAATAAAAAATGAGAACACATATCAGAAAAGAAGTTTCATCAATCGCTCATCAGCCCGCCGGCTCCGTTGAGGAAACTCGTTTCGAGAAAATCCACAACATCATCTTCTCGAACTCAGTAACCGCTTCAATTAGTGTCGCACACGAAATCGCCGACCTTATCAAAAAGAAACAAGCCGAAGGCAAAAAATGCGTATTAGGCTTAGCCACTGGATCCTCTCCAGTAAAAGTTTACGACGAACTTGTGCGTATGCACAAAGAAGAAGGCCTTAGCTTCAAAAACGTAATTACCTTCAACTTAGACGAGTATTATCCAATGGAAAAACAGGATATACAAAGTTATTGGTACTTTATGCACGAACACCTCTTCAACCATATTGATATCCTAAAAGAAAATATCAATATCCCTAACGGAACCGTATCTCACGACGAGTTAGAAGCCTACTGCGCTAATTACGATAAAAAAATCCAAGATTGCGGCGGAATCGATTTCCAACTCCTCGGTATCGGTCGTACAGGCCACATCGGCTTCAACGAACCTGGTTCTAACCGCAATTCTGGTACCCGCATCATCACCCTCGACCATATCACACGCGCCGACGCCGCCGAAACCTTCCACGGCATCGACAATGTGCCCCGCCAAGCCATTACAATGGGTATACGCACCGTGTTAAAAGCTCATCGCATCGTATTGCTTGCTTGGGGTAGTAGTAAAGCTTCTATCGTAGCCAAAGCCGTCGAAGGCGATATCACCCCCGAAGTACCTTCAAGCTACCTACAACTCCACGAAAACACTACTTTTGTATTAGACGAAGAAGCTTCTTCCGACCTCATCCGCATCAAAACCCCTTGGCTCGTTACCGATGTACAGTGGAACGAAGACCTCAAAGCGAAAGCTATCGTTTGGCTTTGCGAACACCTTAATAAAACAATCCTCAAACTCACCGATTCCGATTACAACGAGTACGGTATGTCAAAACTCTTGGCAGAATCAGGTCCTGCTTACGATTTGAACATCGCTATGTTCAACCGCTTGCAACACACCATTACTGGATGGCCAGGAGGTAAACCTAATGCCGACGATACAAACCGCCCTGAACGCGAACATCCTCACAAAAAACGCGTGATCATCTTCAGCCCTCACCCCGACGACGATGTAATTTCTATGGGTGGTACTTTCGACCGCTTAGTCTCTCAAGGTCACGAAGTACACGTCGCTTACCAAACTTCCGGTAACTTTGCCGTATCCGACCACGAAGCACTTAAATTCGCCGAAGTATTCAAAGATATAGCCAAAGAAAACAAAGCCGAAGTAGCCGTAATCAACGAGATTATTAGCAACATCACCAACAAAAAATCCAATGAAATCGATAGCCTCCTCGTACGCCAACTCAAAGGCAACATCCGTCGCCACGAATCATTGGCTGCTACACGCTACGAAGGAGTTCCTGATAAACACGTACACTTCCTCAACTTGCCTTTCTATGAAACAGGTGGCGTGAAAAAGAACCCTATAGGTGAAGCCGATATCAAAATCATTATGGATTTGATTGAAGAAGTAAAACCTCACCAAATCTATGCCGCTGGTGACCTCGCCGACCCTCACGGAACTCACAAAGTATGTCTCGATGCTATCTTTGCTGCTTTGAAAAACTTAAAACACAAAGATTATATGAAAGACTGCTGGGTATGGTTATACCGCGGTGCTTGGCACGAATGGGACATCCACGAAATCGAAATGGCTGTACCTATGAGTCCCGCACAAGTACTCAAAAAACGTCAAGCCATCTTCTTCCACCAATCTCAAAAAGACGGTGCTATGTTCCAAGGAGACGACTTGCGTGAGTTCTGGCAACGTGCCGAAGCTCGTAACAGCGAAACCGCTCGTCGTTACCGCAATTTAGGCTTCGCCGACTATGCCGCTATCGAAGCTTTCAAACGTTACTTCTTCTAAGAATTTAACAAGTTTTTATAGACGTAACTTTTCTAAAAAGTTTATAAAAAATAAAATGAGGTTATCTAACAATAGATAACCTCATTTTTATTCATTACATCTAATTTTCTAATCCCCCCTCCGAGACTCTCAGAGCCCCCTTCAGAGCCCCTTCCGAGCCCCTCCAAGTCTCTCCGAGATTTTCCTCCCTCGTCTCTCGTCATTCGTCCCTCGTCATTCGTCCCTCGTCATTCGTCCCTCGTCATTCACTCTTCACTTTAATAACAAAAAGGGACTACCCCGTGCGGAGTAGTCCCTTTTTGGATTTAATAAAATCTATAACCTATGAAAACATTTCTTTTACTTTCTCAAAGAACGACTTGTCGTTCTTATCAGGTTTAGGACTGAAATGCTCATCCTCTTGCATCTTTTTAAAGAAAGCCTTTTGCTCGTCGTTCAAGTGTTTAGGAGTCCATACATTCACGTGAACAATCAAATCACCTGTTGCGCGTCCTTGCAAGTTGGGGATACCTTTACCGCGCAAACGCAGTATTTTCCCCGATTGTATACCTTCTTCTAATTTGATGCGCACCTTGCCTGTTACCGTTTCTATTTCCTTAGTAGCTCCTAAAACAGCTTCAGGAAAACTGATATACAAATCGTAATGCAAGTTATCCCCTTCGCGTTTAAGGGTTTCGTGTTCTTGTTCTTCAATGAGAATCAGAAGGTCACCAGGCACACTATTCTTCACAGGAGCTTCATTCCCCTTGCCACTCATACTGAGCTGAACACCCTCCATCACCCCTGCTGGGATATTGATAGAGATAGTCTCTTCAACCGTTTTCAAACCTTGTGAATCAGTATCAGCTCCGCGTTTATCAATCACCTCACCAGTGCCGCCACAAGCAGTACAAGTAGATGCCGTTTGCATCATACCAAGCATTGTATTCACTTGTCGCACCACCTGTCCGCGACCATTACACGTTGGGCAAGTTTTGTAAGTTGTATCTTCAGCTTTTACTTTGCGGCGTACTTTTATTTTCTTCTCAGTACCTTTCACAACGTCTTCTAAGGTAACTTTCACACGTATACGCAAGTTTTCACCTTTCACATATACCTGCTGACTGCCGCCTCCAAAACCGCTAAAACCACCAAAATTCCCTGAAAAATGACCGCCAAATATATCGCCAAACTGACTGAATATATCGTCCATTGAGAAACCACCGCCTCCCATACCACCTTCAAAGGCAGCGTGACCAAAGCGGTCGTACTGAGCGCGTTTGTTCTCATCGCTGAGCACCTCGTAGGCTTCAGCAGCTAATTTAAAATTCTCTTCAGCATGTTTGTCTCCAGGATTCTTGTCAGGGTGATATTTTAATGCTTGTTTGCGGTATGCTTTTTTTATTTCGGCAGCCGTAGCTGTTTTCTGTACTTCTAATATCTCGTAGTAATCTCTTTTCATTTTAACCTTCTTATTGTGCTACTACTACTTTAGGAAAACGTATTATTTTATCACCTAATTTGTAGCCTGCTTGCACTACATCCACTATTCTGCCTTTATACTCAGGCGATGGTGCAGGAATGAGCGTAATTGCCTCGTGAATTTCACTGTCGAATACATCGTTTGGAGCAACGTCCATACGCTCTAAACCTTTAGATTTTAGTGTATTGATAAGTTTGTTGTAGATGAGTTTCACCCCTTGTAGCGTTTTCTCATCTGCTGTTTTAGAGAGTTCTACCAAAGCACGGTCAAAATCATCTACTATAGGCAACATAGCTGACAAAATGTCCTTTCCTGCAGTAGCGATTAACTCCTCACGTTCCTTAATAGTTCTACGGCGGTAGTTGTCAAACTCGGCAAACAAACGCAAATAGCGATCTCTTTCCTTGTTGAAATACTCATCCGTTTTTTCAGGTTCGTTGGGGTCTTTATACATAATCTGCTCTTCATCAGTAGGTTCTGAAGTATGAGCAGGTTCATCTTCTAATGGAGGCTGTTCAATAGGTTCTTCCTCTACTGGAACAGGATCTTCCTCTACCGGAGGTTGCTCTATAGGCGCTTCTTCCTCTGTTTCAGGCTCTTCTTCTTCCTCTTCTTCAGGTTCTTCCTCTTCCTCTTCTTCAGGTTCTTCCTCTTCCTCTTCTTCAGGTTCTTCCTCTTCTCCTGCTTCAGGTTCTTCCTCTTCTCCTGCTTCAGGCTCTTCCTCTTCTTCTTCTGTTTCAGGATCTTCTTCTTCAAAAGAGTCGTCGTCGTCTTCTAAGTCAAAAGGCATCTCGTCCTCATCGGAGTCATAAAAGTCCTCATCTTCAGGAATTTCTACTGTTTCGTACATATCCTCTTCAGGAGTGTAATCCACAGGGTCTTGTTCAAATTCAAAATCGTCTTTGTTAATATCTTCAGTACTCATAATGATTCTTATTAGGTTTATTTCGTATTTTGATAGCAAACAATTTGCCATTTACAAAAACAGTGCCATTTTGGCAGTTTGAGCCACTCGTACAATTGCTTACCTCCACTCTACCCTACTGCCGTACGATTGTATTTCCTTCACAAAATCAGGAGTAATTTTCAAGTGCAGTTTGAGCACAATTTCATCGTCAGTTTCAGTCATCACCTCTTGCGAAGAGTGTAAAGGCATCGCTTTGAGGTATTCAGCAGGGTTAGGCACAAAAGGCGAGTCGGTAGGTAACTTTTTAAAGGCGAGCACCACCTCTTCCGCTTGCGTACGCTCGTTATCCACCCACGCCCCAAAACTATCGTCAAAAAAGTGCTCTACACCCTTAGGCATAGGATGCTGAAACTTCACCCCCCGCTCATCGTCTAAGTGCTTAATTCTATCCAAGCCAAACACCCGCAACGCTTCTTTCTCCACATCCCACGCTAATACATACCAACGCCTTTGCGCCTCTTTCAGCAAATAAGGCTCTATCGTGCGCACTACCGGCTGTTTGTTTTTATCCCAAAACTTATAGTAATGCAACGCTACCTGCCGCTTTTCTTTGATAGCCCTAAGCAGCGGCGACAAATATTCCGTACCCGCAGGCAATCGCTTTTCAAACTGAATAACCTCAGAAAGATTGCCATAATTCTGCAACGCTCTAAACACATCAAACGCTTCTAATAAATTCTGAGTATAGAGGTCGTTATCTTCTGTGATTTCGTATGCTTTAAGAGAGTTGTTATACTCAATTTTTATGTGGTAGATTTTCTCAATATCTTGTTTATCACGGAGAAAAGTACGATCAGTAAACATCTCAAGATCGCAATATTCGTCACTTTTTTGTAAAGCTCTTATCAAATCTTCATACGAATGAGGCTTCATACGCAGGCGTTCCACAATAAAACGGTGTCTTAAAAACTTCTTCATTTTATTATTTTTTTTGCAAATATACAAACTTTTTTCTTTGAGCGACAGTTTTTGTCGCCCTTGCTATCGACTTTTGCCCCAACAAATAACGATTTATATGAATATAGCCATTGTTGGGGGACGTGATTTTAGCGATTACACCCTACTGAAAGAAAGTATCTTAGCGTATATCAACACGCACGAAAAACCCAAAAATATCGTATCGGGTGGTGCTAAAGGAGCCGACACTCTCGCCGCACAATTTGCTGCCGAGATGGGTATTCCTCTCCTCGTTTTCAAACCCGACTACCAAAAGTATGGGCGTGGGGCTACCCTTGTGCGCAACACTCAAATCATCGAAAATGCTGAAGTGGTTTTTGCCTTCTGGGACGGACAGTCAAAAGGCACTAACGACAGCATTAAAAAAGCCGAAAAACTTGAAAAAGAGCTACATATCATCAAGTACAAACAAAGCATTCTTACCTCTTAACTAAAAAAACAAAGCAAAAGGACGTACTTATCATTTTATTTTGTATATTTGCTGGCAGAAACTCATAAAACATATTTTATAGTAAAAACCAGATAAACACAAAATAAACATATTAGTAGCGTTTCGCTTTTATTTTCTAAGCTCGAAATACGACCAATTTTTCAATAGTGTACAGAAAGTAAAGACGGAAGCGTTCGCGTATGCGGGCGTTCCTTTTGCTTTACACTATGCCTTTGGTCGGGCAACGAGCTAAGTAAAACGGGATGCCCGCAAACTATTTTTGTAAAACATTGGGGAAGCCGAAAACCATATAGAGTAGGCAAGAACTAAAAACTATATTTAATTATGAGTTTAATGGTCACATTCAAAAACGAAGTGGTTCGCATTTGCCCTAAGAATGCAAAGAAAATTGAGTATTCCAAGAACAATGGATCTACTTGGAATACCCGTTATTCAGGTAGCTACACATTTCAAGATTTAGTAGTCTCTGGAGATGAGCTTTTAGCACAAACTGACAAAGGTTTGTACTACTCCAAAAACGGAGGTTCTACTTGGAACAAGCGTAGTTAAGCAACTGAGGAGGTTGCTTTTAAGGTAACCTCCTCTTACCAAACGTTTGCAAACTAAAAAATAAACAACAATGAGAATACAAAATAACAACTTAAAATGCTCTGATTCTCCTTATATCCCTATAATGAAGCCTAATACTTTCTTTGCTAACAAAAAAATACAAACTATTTACAAAGAATACGAGGCAGAAAGAAGAAAGTAATGAAGTCCCATACAACGAAAACATTTTTTCTTGCATTGAATATGATTCAGAAGGAAATGAAAAAAATAAACTCATACGCAATTATTCTCCTAATGGAGAATGGAAAACTGTTTTCTATAGAAATGGCACTCCTGAATATATCGTAAAAAAAGAATGTACTATAGTAGAAAATTAGTATATTTGCAGGCATTAAAAAAAGTTAAACAATAATTAAACACCTAATATATGTACACACAAGCATTCAAAGAGGCAGTAGCCTACTGCAAAGCCAACAATCTATTTGTAGGGTATGGCAACCCTAATGGTAAAGTTTTAGTAATCGGCAAAGAAGCTGCACACATTCCCCAAGAAGAGACTACCGAAAATTTAGAAAAGAAGAAAGAAGAGCTCTTCCAAAGTAATGTATCTCAATGGGAACACATACTCTCTACCAATGAAGTGCCTAACTACGATGGTGAGCGTCCCATCTCTCACGAAAATCCCTTATATGCTTATGGCAATCAGTTTAACAAAAAGGATATAAGGAAAGAAGGGAAACCTTATAATGGTGGTACAAGTAGTACCTATTTAAACTACGAAAAACTCTATGAACAGCTATTTTTGCAGGGGAAAAAACTTGAGAAAATCAATTTTCAAAAAGAGTTTTTCATCACCGAGTTCAGCGACTACCCTACTAAAGAAAGCTACAAAAATGAGGAGATAGAAGCCCTTAGAAAACAGTCTATAGAAGAGCGTAAACCTCTCTTTGCAATGCCTTTTTTCAAGGAATTCCCTATTGTAATTGTAGCAGCCGGTAATTATCCAAGCCGTTACCACATTAATTTAGAACAAACTTTTGATGTCGTTTTTCAAAAGGAAATAAAAGTAGGAAGAGACCGCTATTTCTTACACTTTAGTAAGGATAACAAACGTATTCTTATCCATACCCGACAATTAAGCAATAGCTTTTCTCGAGAACTAATACCTGCTATTGTTAAAGAAACTAAAAAGTTTTTAAAGTAGAAATTAATCTTAAAACCATTAGAAAATGAGTGATAGTATCAGAACAAAAGAAGAAATGTTTGATAGTCTAATAAAGATTATCAAATCAAAAAGGTTTAAAAGAAAATTAGCTAAACTCAACGATAATTTTTTTAACCTAAAACAAGAGATTCAAATTAGGAACTTGTTAGTAGAGCTTTTCAATAGAGATTTCAAGGGAGAAGAAAGAGCTATTGCAGAATATCGGGTTCCTAATAAAAAAGCTTCCAATAAAAATATTCGCATAGACTTAGCCCTAAAAAATAAAAATGAAGAAATACTAATTGAGTTAAAATACCATTTTGCAAATGATCCTCAAATAAGAGAAGAATCACTTAGAAACTATTTTGAAAAAAGAATAGAATGCAACTATTTAATCTCAATTATTTGTAATGGTAAAGAAAAAACACGGAATGCTTATGAGGCAGATTGGGGAATTAAAACCATGTTTGGTAGCAGATATTCCGAAGATTCTCAATGGAAAGAACTTCTTGAAAAACAGTTCAAATCTTTAGAATCTGAAAGTAATTATCTTGAGCCTATTGAAATCACCGTAGAAAATCCTTTCAAAACCACTTATCACTTCTTTATCTTAGAAAGAAAACAATAAAACTTCCTAAAAAACAAAAAAAAAGAGGCTGTCCGAAAAGTCTAAAAATCGCTTTAGCATCATAAACTTTGTCAAAGTCCCAAAACTTTGACAAAGTTTATAATCCTGATAATCAATTACTTTTAGAGTATATTATGTAGGAAAGTCAGCGATAGCTAAGTATGTGCTGCAACACCTACACAAATAAAACTTTTCGGACAGCCTCAGCTGTTTAAATTCCGCATACTACCTATTCCCATACAAAAAAGCAAATAATCCATTTATTTTTGTATCTTTGCCCAAACTTCCTGAATTTTAGCAGCTTTTTCATTCAAATAATTTCTGAGTATTTATGTTTTTAAGAAAATACAGTCGCAATATATACAAAGCACAAGTAGTCTTATTTCTGGTATTTATATTTTTAACTACTGTATATTACAATTATCCACAGGCGCATCGCTTTTTCAATAGAATGTGGTATGAAAATTCTTGTTTCAGTTTTGATTATCTATTTTCAGCTATAATGACAGTATTGTTCGCTTGTTTTTTTTGGATAATATTAGTGTATCCTTTCATTCTTCTATTTTCTATATTTTTTATGAAAATGGGATGGAAAAAGATAATTGTATTGCTAATTCTCTCTCTAATAAGCTTTGTTTGTGAATTTTCTCTATACACCATACCCAATCAACGAATGTTTAAGGAGAGGAGAAAACAAAATTCAAATGAAATTCCTAATGAGCAAACTCAAAAAGTAAATGACAATTACCAAGCATTTATAGAAAATAAAAATGATACAACCAATATAAATAGAAAAGAGTTATATAAAATCTTTAAATATGATGAATTTTCTGAAAGAGAGGGGTATTATCAAATTCCGTATTATGGATGTCCATACAAAGGAAATGAATTAGGAAATGCGAATGTCATTCTAATTCCCAAGACAAAAAGGTTTGATACCTATGCCATTACATCTAAATGCAATGATAATGAGCCTTGTTGGGAAAAAGTAAGACAAGAAATAGCTTCGTTATCGATAGAAGAGCTCAACAAGAATTTCAATGCTGTTATTTTTATCATAGATAAAAAATATTTGGAATACACACCAGATTTAGAGACTTCTTATAACCCTAAATATCCTTATAAGGAAGATGCTTATGTTTTAGAAAATGGCAAATGGTCAATAAGAAAAACATATACTGTTACAGATGAAATAGAGCAAGAAATCCATAGGTTACAGGATAGATATATTGATAGTTTAGTAGAAAAGTATCGATTTCGGGAATAAAATTACAGTCAATCAGAATTGGATTGCAAAATTTGCGTCACAACACTTTGCCAAAGTCCTCTGCCTGTGCGGCTCGCACCTTTGCCAAAGTTTTAATTGCTTGTCGTGCTACGACCTTTGGCAAAGTCTATGATTTTAAATCTTTTACAGAAAAATAAAGAAAATGAAAACAAGGTATTTTTTAGTAAGCTGTATATTTTTCATATTATTTTCTTGTAGAGCACAAGAAAATAACAATAGTATAACAAGATACTTCAATAAAGAAGAAAAAATCTATTTTTATATGTCTGATAAAATACCTATGTCATCTTATATGATTCCAAATGTAGGACATTTTACAATTTATTATATACCAAGATTAAAATCAGATATTGATTATTTGAAGAATTTTGAGAAAAATAACCAATTAAAGCCATTATATAATGAATTGTATGATTACTACTATTTTTCAGACACTGATAATAAGAAAATTGACAAAATACTGAAAGAAATGATAAAAAATGAGAAAAATTGGGGGATAATAGGTTTTTTTGTACCTATAAAATATGTAAGAGTAGATAGTGATGATGAATTTAGCATCTCATTCCCTTTTATAGGAAAATATTATCAAAAGAAGAATGGAAAATGGCAGTTTCTATTTGAAAAGAAGGTAAAAAATGCTGAAGACGACTCTCTCTTGTCAAGTAAAAAATATATAAATTCACTTTTCTTAGAAAATAAAGAAAATGAAAAAATATGAAGAAATTACTAAACAGATGTTTTTGTTATACATTAGTGTTGCTATGTAGCGCAATGTATGCACAACCTTGTACTTTTAAGGATGTTGTAAAGGAAACAACACATAATGTACCCTATGAAAAATACAACATTCATCTTGATATGTTGCAAGTTTTAAATGGTAAAAAAGATAATTTTTTAGGATTCATAGGGGTAAATCGCAAACGCTTGCGCATCACTTTCACCTCCATAAAAAAGAGTGAGGAAAACAAAGATGTATATGAGGCAGAGGGCTTTAGCACTGTGATGAACAAAAACAAGCGGACTTTCAAAGGAACGTTCACTTTACTTTCTCATTACAGACTTACAGCCCCCGCTTTTGATGGGGATGAGCCTCTAAAAAAGGGAGAAGCAGAAGGCTTTTCTACTTTTTCATATACGCTAAAAGAAGACGAGAATCTTACAGCTACAGGTGTTTTTAAGGGGGAAATGCTTGTTCTTTGGTATAAGGGAATAAATAAAAAACCTGTATATACTGAACTATTTATTCAGAGTGATGGAAGTAGAAATTACCAATTTTTTGGCACTTGGACGAGTTATACTACTAAAAAAACTTCGGTAGCCTCTTGGGGAGAATATCGCATTCCTTGCTCTGGAGATTTTGATGGAGGTGATGGAACATTCTATCCAGATTCTAAATATTGGCAATATGGTTGGGAGGAATTTAGGTATTGAAGAAAAAATGAAAAACACCTTGATTAACATAATTAAAATAGTTACCTATCTACTCTCTATGTTTTTTATAGTGGGTTTTACTCTTGTTTACTTTTATATGGATAGGGATGTTCGCGATGCAACAATAGAAATATATGTATATGATGAAAAACATAATCCCATAATGAATTGTGAGTTTCTGTTAGAGAATACATCCTATAAAGAAGGTGAAACAACCTACACCATTAGAACGAACAACAAGGGGTATTTTAAAATATTTCTTGAGAATAGCGCAAGCATATCAATATACTCAACCAATAGTGACACTTTTCTTTACTCTCAGGAAATCACTCAAAAAAGCACCCATTGCACCATCTTCTACAATCAGTTATGAATCATATAATCAATAAAATAATTAAGATTTCTTTCTTCTTCTGTATCATTTTTCTTGTGATAGTAGCAGCCTATAGTTATTATTTATTTGTATATGAAGCCCCTTGCGGAAGAACTATAGAGGGGACAGTATATGATAAACAGAAGAATATTATAAAAAATTATAAACTTTCTATTGAATATATAGAAACCACCCCTGACACTATAAAGTACGACGTTAAAACCAATGACAAAGGTTATTATAAACTTTTCTTTAAAGGAGATTGCAGAGTGAGGATATCCGCTCCTCACATACAACCTACTATCTACCATCTTTCATGTGGAAAACAACCCAACAGAAAAATAAAAAAAGACTTTTTTATTGAACCCTTTTAAGAAAGATGACACAGTACGTAACAACTCTTCTTTAACAACACATCTGGAATATTACCCCTTACCTTATAATTTCAAAAAAAGATTCCTGTTTTATAGTCAATAGCTAACTCTATCAAATGAAGTATTTTTTCTGTTAAGTAGTCTGTATTACTGGCTTCTTCTATCCTAAAATAGTTACCTTTTGTATCTTCAACTATTTGAATAGATGTTTCTTCTGGATTTTTATATATCCTTTAGTTTTTTGTTTAATTGTATTATAACATCTATTGATTTTTATACTGTTTAGATGTACTAATGAATCTTTTCAAATCTCCGTTCAAGAGAGTTACTTGTATCCTATTTCTCCCCAATTCACTGGTGTGGTCACACAACCTATACATTTCATAGCCCACAAGAAATATGCCATCAGATTTTTCCTACTCTATACCTACTCAAAAGTATAAAATACTATAAAGCCTTTTGACAAAAAAGCGCAACTTAAACATTA
>NZ_JAEFDB010000002.1 GCF_016126015.1 Capnocytophaga periodontitidis | reverse complement strand
TTATCCTCTCCTTTAAAAATAACAGAAGGGTTCTTTTCCTTCTTGATTTTCTTTTCTTCCACAAGCCGAGCTTTCTCTTCCCGAATGCGTTCAAGAAGTACAGAGGCAGGCTCATCATTAGGGTCTTGTGGCACAAGTTTGCCCTGTATAGCTTGCTGAAGTATAGATTTGCGTAATTGGTCTGCTGTCATCTTTCTATTCCTAAAATCTGTTGTATTTCCGAAAGAGTTTTGTCTATTTCGTGCTCAAGGGCAGCACGTCTTTTGTAGTAGTTGTCCAAAAGCTCTGCAGGGGGTAGTATTTCCTCCTCATCTTTGGGGAATTTACATTGGTCGAGGTTGCAATCCATCGCTAAGAGCTCTTGCGCGGTAAATACTCTCGACTTCTCATCTTTCCCATCTTCGCTAACAATTTCTACACGATTGTGCCACCAGTCTTTAATAGGCTGACAATGTACAGCTTGCATAGGTTTGGTTTTTGAAAAATGCTTATATCCTTCGGGCATATCCAAGCGGTAAAACCACGTTTTATGGGTGCAAAAACCTTCTTCAGCTCCTTCTGCTTGCACATTGTCAAAAAACAAGATATTAGTAGCAATACTTGTGTAAGGAGAAAATACACTACCTGGCAAGCGGATGATAGTGTGTAAGTTGAACTTTCTCAAAAGTTTTTCTTTAATAGCCAATTTAGCATTGTCAGCACCAAAGAGAAACCCATCAGGAAGAATCACCGCAGCACGTCCATTTTGTTTTAAGCGATACGTTATCAGTACCATAAATAAATCAGCTGTTTCGCTGGAAGAAAGGTCTGACGGAAAATGCTGTTTGATATCATTCTTTTCACTACCCCCATAAGGCGGATTCATTAGCACCACATCAAACTTGTCGTCATCGGTATAGTTAAGTACATCTTTTGTAAGTGAATTGTCGTGCACTACTGTAGGGGCATCAATATTATGTAGTAACAAATTGGTTACACAAAGCATATAGGGGAATTGCTTTTTCTCTATTCCATAGATAGATTGTGCCCAAGCTTCTATAGCTTCTGCTGTGGTAGCTTTTTTATCAAGAGTTTTTAGCCAACTTGTGATGAAACCTCCTGTGCCACAGGCAAAATCAGCCATCTTTTCTCCTATTTGGGGCTCTATAATTTCTGCCATAAAATCCGTAAGTGCCCTTGGGGTATAAAACTCACCCGCTGAACCTGCCGACTGCATTTCCTTCAAGATTGCTTCATAAATTTCTCCAAAAGCGTGGCTCTCTTCATAATCGGAAAAATTCAGCTGGTCTATTACATTCACCACTTGGCGAAGTAATACTCCATCTTTCATATATTGGTTAGCATCTTGGAATGTCGTAAATACAATGCTACTGCGTATAGGGGTATCAGGGGTAACTTCCAAACTTTTTAGGGTAGGGAAGAGAGTATTGTTTACAAAATCCAACAAGGCATCAGCGGTTAGGGCATTGCCATCACCCTTGTCTGTTGCCCACGAACGCCAACGACATTCTTCAGGAATAAATGATTGATAACTACGATCCATAGTTTTCCAATCTTTCTCTTTTGCATCGTATATTTTAAGAAAAAGCATCCACGCAATTTGCTCAATGCGTTGGGCATCGCCATTGATACCTGCATCGTTGCGCATAATATTCCGAATACTTTTTACAAAGTTGTTAAGTGCCATATATTAAGCTATGTTATATATCAATTCTTCTAATTCTTTTACTGCTGAATAGTACTGTTCTGCTCCTCCAAAGAATTCGGCTATATGGGCGGGAGCTCCCATTTGTCGGAAAGGATCAAGTTTCAAAACTGTGGTGTTTTCTAATTGTGTGATTCCATCAGTAGCATATTTTTCAAGCAGAGCCTCCAATACTTTTCGGGCTTCAGCACCATACTTGTTAAAAACATCTCGTTTCTTTACATTTTCAGCGCGTTCTCTACGTGTAAGAGGCTTTTTGCCGTAAGCTATATGGCAGATAAAATCAAAATCATCTACTTCAGCCATTCCTTGGTCTTCTTTTAGGGCTTGCAAATCAATACCGCTTTCGCGTAGCAAATCAGTTATCTCAGCTTTTTTTTCTGCTTTATTCCAATGCAGGATAAAGTCATCAAGGTTTGTATAATTGTCGTTGATATTCTTCTTAGTATAGTCGGTAACACTCTCAGTTCGCAAAAGTTTGCCATTCGTATCATACACCGATACTACTTTGTTAATCATTATCACAGAGCAACCATTTTTATCTACAATAGGTTTAGGCGATTTATTTGCAACCTTACATTCACAAGGATAATGCCCACAAATAGGACACGGACATACACAAGGGAATTGCCCACATACAGGGCAGGGCTCAGCAGGAGGAATCACCGTGTCATCAGGTGGATAATTAGGGTCTATCTCTGGTTCACCATCCCAATCGGGGTCAGGGAATAGGCGGGTAACATTCCGAAAATCCATTATAGTAAAGTGTGTTTTTCCCTCTTTTTCACGAATACGAGTGCCACGCCCTACAATCTGCTTAAATTCGGTCATAGAGCTAATACGCTGGTCAAGCACTATCAGCTTCACCATTTTACAGTCCACTCCCGTAGATAAAAGCTTACTGGTAGTGGCAATAACAGGATATTTTTCAGCTACCGAAATAAAATAATCTAGCTTCGATTGTCCATAAGGGTCGCTTCCCGTAATACGCACCACATAATCAGGATTTTTTTGGCACATATCCGAATTCGCATTTACAAGGGCTATGCGCATTCTCTCAGCGTGGTCTTCATCAGCACAAAAAACGATTGTTTTTGCCATTCGGTCAGTATGCTTCAGGTAATGAGTAATTTGTTCAGCTACTTCCCTAATGCGGTCTTCTATAATAATCTTATAGTCGTAGTCCGAATTGTTATAAATGCGGTCTTCTATTTCATTGCCATAAACATCTACTTGCCCCACAGTAGGCCGCCACTCATCACTAATGTTAGTGGTAATATTTACAACTCTAAAAGGAGCCAAAAATCCGTCTTCAATACCCTGCTTTAAGCTATAGGTATAAATAGGCTTGCCAAAATAATTGATGCTGGATTGGTATTTAGTTTCTTTAGGAGTAGCGGTCATCCCTAATTGTATTGCGCTATCAAAATATTCTAAAATTTCACGCCAGTTGCTATCGTCTTTGGCACTTCCACGGTGGCACTCATCTACAATTACCAAATCAAAGAAATCAGGTCTGAACAGCTCTTTGTACTGCTGTTTTCCTCCTTGTCCTATAAGTTGTTGGTAAAGTGAAAAATAAACCTCATATGCTGTGATGCCGCTGTTTAAATCTTTCTGATAATCAACCTTGTGTATCGTTTTCTGAAGAGGTTTAAAATCCTGCTGAATAGATTGGTCTACTAATACATTGCGGTCTGCTAAATACAATACTTTCTTTACCAATCCTGCTTTCAATAGTCGGTAAACAATTTGGAAAGCCGTATAAGTTTTTCCAGTACCAGTAGCCATTACTAATAAAAGTCGTTTTTTGCCTTGAGCGACGGCATTTACCGTATTATTAACCGCATTGCGCTGGTAGTATCGAGGAGGGAAGATGTCCTGACCTACACAAAACGGTTGATTGATAACCTTAAGTTCTTTTTCCGATAATCCTTCTCCATTATGATTTTCACCCGTAAAACGTTTGTAAAGCTCCTCTTTAGTAGGGAATTCATCCATCGCGAGAGTTCTTTCTTTTCCTGTAAGGAAATCATATTCTTGAAAACCTTGTCCGTTAGAACTATAAGCAAAAGGAATATTCATCATCATAGCATATTCTTTTGCTTGTTGCATTCCGTAGCTTATAGAGTGAGTAGCATCTTTAGCTTCTACAATAGCAATAGGGGTAGCCTTATTATAGTAAAGCATATAATCGGCATATTTTGCTTTACTACGAGAGAAAAGATTACCTCGAAGGTTAATCTTACCATCGGTAAATTTAACCATTTTTTCCATAGAAATATTATCATAACCCCATCCTTTATCCATTATGCTGGGAGTTATGAATTTGAGTTTTATATCTTCTTCCGACATATTTAGAAAATCATTCATAGGCTTCCTATAATTTTGTATTATGAGAAGTTATACAGTAAACATTTATACTCTTATTCTAAAAACTTCTTTTTATTATCGGTGCAAAAATACATATAATTCCCAAATTTCCAAATCTGCTAATTTGCTAACTTCTCTATTTTCTCTCGTTCTTCGGTATAGGGTATTTCGCATTGTAGGGCTTTTTGAAAGAGTTGATGAGCTGTAGAGGTGTCGCCTTGGACTTGGTAGGCTTTCCCTAAGAGGTAATAGCCTTTCCAATAATGAGGATTAAGAGCAGTGATGTGTTTTACTTTGTCTATAATTATAGGGGTATGCTCGCGCAAATGGGTTTCTATTTGCTGTTCTAACCCTCGATAGGCCTCGTAATCTTTGAAGGCTTGAGTGTAGAGAAAGGGGTCGGCAGGGATATTCAAAGAGGGGTTTTGACGGTAAGGCGTGTGAGAGGGATAGCTGCTACCTGAAAATATCTGTTTCAAATCGTAGGCTACAAAAGTACCCAACTGATAAGGGGCTGTCGATACCCATACCAAGCGTTCTTGTGGTTTGAAAATAACCGCGTGATGCGCCAAGAGTTGGTTAAGGGCTTTCTCATTGCCATAGCCTATAGAATCGCCGTGTAGCCCCTCGGTACTACGCAAAAGAGTAGCCATTTTTGAGGGCGTTAGCTTAGGTTCTTCTGTTAGAAACTCCTGCATTTTGGCATAGCGATAGGCTGAGTGCGAAGTGTTTATTTGTTTGAGATTCTTTTTGTCGGTTTTATAAGGTTCACTTTGGAAATGGTTGGCACAAACCACAGCATTAGGAGCTTCGTATACACCAAACTTTTTGGGAGAGACTTCGATAATCACCGCTTTGCCATCGGTAGCACTGCCTACCATTATAGCCTCGGACACAAATACTTTGTGCTTTTTGGCAATAGCAATAGCCTCGTCTATATTTTTAGCATATTGCAAAATCTCACGACAGAGGAGTGAAATAGGGGTACGAGCTTTAAGAGGAATAGACGATTTTCCAGCATTGATAGTAACTGTAAGTCCTTCGAGATTCATACCCGAAAGTACTCCTATCATTCCGCCCCAAGCGTAACTCATAAAGGGAATGCCTTCACTGGGGCGCACAAAGCGGACAATCTTTTCGGTAGCAAAATCATCGGAGAGGTAAAAATCGAAATTGCGACCAATGAGCAGCTGACCGTCTTCAGTTTTATCACCCCAAACTGCTAATGATGAACAACCTACAAGCATCAAATCTTGCAAAGCGTGCCCCAAATCGTGAGCTGAATGCAAGTAGAGCGTACGCTGATAAGCAGGGGCTAAGTAGTTGAAAATCGTATCGGAGTATTGGGCTTGCCCCCACAATTCTTGTTTGAAGGGCGGAATTATACAATTGTTGATATCGCGGTTGAACCATTTGATGAACTTGCGCAAGAAACGCTGTTTGCGTTCAGAAGGTACAAAGTGGTTCAGCTTGGTGAAGAGCAAACTGTCTTGACGGTGGTACAAAGGCTGGGTAAGAGCCCCTGAATTGAGCCCTAATTGATAGGGATTTCCCGAAAGGTAGAGTTCCCACAAGCCTTGTTGGTTTTTAGCAATATAGTTATCACCAAAATACCGCAGCGAGTCATTCACTGCAGTAATCTGTGGTTTCTGGTATGGATAGGCTACCTCAGGCGGAGTGATTTTCTTATAGAAAATACCGCAGGAAGTAAAAGTAAAAAGTAAGAGGTAAGAGATAAGAGATAAGAGTTTGAGATGTTTCATTTTTCACTAAAAAATAGCCAATGAGTCAATAATAGTATTGATTCATTGGCTAATTTATTGATAGTTATTAGGATACTATAACAATTTATTTTTAATCAAATATTCGGCGATTTGTATAGTATTTGTGGCAGCACCTTTGCGGAGGTTATCGGCAACGACCCAAAGATTGAGCGTATTAGGTTGTGACTCATCGCGACGGATACGCCCTACAAACACATCGTCTTTGCCGTGAGCATACAAAGGCATAGGGTAAGTATTAGTTTCGGTATTATCTTGCACTTTGATACCTGCTGATTGCGCTAAGAGAGTGCGTACTTCATTTATATCAAAATCGGTTTTGAGTTCTACATTCACTGCTTCGCTGTGACCACCTACTACTGGTATGCGTACAGCTGTGGCAGTAACGGCAATACTATCGTCGCGCAATATCTTTTTGGTTTCACGCACGAGTTTCATTTCTTCTTTAGTATAGCCATTCTCCTCAAACACATCGCAGTGCGGAATAGCATTGCGGTGAATTTGGTAGTGATAAGCCATTTCACCTTTTTCGCCTTTGTACTCGTTCTCTAACTGACGTACCGCTTTCACCCCTGTACCCGTAATCGACTGGTAGGTAGAGACTACCACGCGCTTGATGCCGTATTTGCGTTGCAAAGGAGCCAATGCTATGAGCATTTGGATAGTAGAACAATTGGGATTAGCGATAATTTTGTCGTCTTTGGTAAGAACATCGGCATTGATTTCAGGAATTACTAATTTTTTGGTAGGATCCATACGCCAAGCCGAAGAGTTATCTACCACAGTAGTGCCTACTTGAGCAAACTTAGGCGCCCATTCTTTAGAAACTGAAGCTCCTGCTGAAAAGAGGGCTACATCGGGTTTGAGTGACACGGCTTGTTGCAAGCCAATCACAGTGTATTCAGTACCTTTAAAGACGATTTTTTTGCCTACAGATTTTTCTGAGGCTACAGGAATTAATTCGGTTACAGGAAAATTGTGTTCTGCAAGTACTTCTAACATTACGTTACCTACCATTCCGGTAACGCCTACTACAGCTACTCTCATATATTTTAGTATTTAGTTTTTTTATTAGTATTCTACGGATTTTGTGTGTTTCAGAGAAAAACTCAAAGTAATTTCAATATTTTTTCTATCCAAAAAATATCATTAGGAGAAATAATAATCACTTCAAAACCATATTGTTCTGCTTCACTTTGCACGCCTTGAGCATCATCTATATGAAGGTCAAAACCAAAAGCTTTAGGATACTTAGAAGCATTAATTTTCAAAGATTGTAAAGTGTGGTCATTTTCTTTTTGGGTGATAATTTTCCCTATTTTGATGCCATAATATCGAAACATTCGTCTTATATAGGGTTTACTTCTCAACGAAGTAGTGTAGATATGCACCTCATTACCTTGAGATTGCAGTGTTTTGATAAGAGTTTTCGTCCCTTTGCGGATAAGCTCTATTCCCAATAACTTCGCCCACCACGATCTTTTTTCAGTAGGAAATTCATTATTGTAAGGAATAAGTGTCCCATCTAAATCAAAACTTATCTGCATTGCTATTGCCAATCCCTATTTCTCCAATGCTTGTTTGAAATCTTCAATCAAATCCTCAGCATCCTCAATCCCCACAGCTACGCGGATAAGGGTGCGCGTAACACCACGCGCCACTTTTTCTTCTTCTGGAAACTCAGTGTGAGTGAGGGTACTGGGGTGAGTTACCAAGGTTTCTACACCGCCTAAACTCACTGCAAAAAGAGCTACTTTCAAGCTCTCGAAAAAGGCTTTGGCTTTGGCTTCACTCTTTACCGTGAACGAAAATACCGACCCGCCTCCCGAAGCCTGACTTTCGTGCACTGCCTTGCCTTTGTTATGCACCTCAGTAGGGTAATACACTTTCTCTACTTCGGGGTGAGAGCGCAAGAAATCAAGAAGTTTAAGGGTATTTGCTTGGGCTTTTTCAACTCTTAGTTTGAGGGTTTTCATACTGCGAAGTAGCAACCAACTATCGAAAGGTGAGAGAATTGCCCCTATAGCTACTTGGGCAAAACTTATTTTCTCGGCAAGATCATCGCGATTCACCACCACAGCCCCTGCGATAATATCGTTGTGCCCCCCGAGAAACTTGGTTGCACTGTGTAGAACGACATCTACCCCTAACTCTAAAGGGCGTTGTAATACGGGCGACATAAAAGTATTATCAACCATTGAAAGCAGGTTGTGGCGTTTAGCGATAGCTACCACGCCGCGTATATCGGTAACTTCTAAAAGGGGATTGGAAGGAGTTTCTATAAAAATAGCTTTGGTATTAGGACGCACAGCGGCTTCTATCTGTTGTAAATCGGTAGTATCTACAAAGGTTGCCTCGAAGCCAAACTTGCGGAATATATCGTTGATAATGCGGTAAGTACCTCCGTAAATATCCAAACTAAGCACAAAGTGATCGCCTGCCTCGAACATTGTAAACACCGAAGAAGTCGCTGCCATCCCTGAAGAAAATCCAAATCCGTGTTTGCCATTTTCTAAAAGGGCAATCATCGTTTCGAAATCTTTGCGGGTGGGGTTAGACACGCGAGAGTACTCAAATTCTTGCCACTCGCTATAGGTTTTAATGGGAAAAGTAGTCGCCATATTTAGGGTACTTCCCCAGTTTTCAATGCCTTTTTCAGGGGTTCTCACTCCGTGAATCGCTTTAGTTTCAAACTTCATATTTTCTGTTATTTACAAAAACAGCGACAAAAGTAAGAATATTTTATCAATTACCAAATTTTTATCATTAGAGGCAAAGAAAAAAATATCAATCACTTATTGCTTAACATCAATTATTTTACTACCTTTGTGCCCTGATGAAAAAAATATTTCTATTTACATTCGTTCTCTGCCTTATAGCTTGCAACAAAAAGCAAGCAATTCCTGAGGCTATGTACTTTTGGAAAACGAACCTTTCGTTTACCGAAAGCGATAAAGCGTTCTTAAAAGAACACGCTGTAAAAAAAATCTATGTGCGCTATTGTGACGTAGGGCTTAGAGATGAACAAGCCGTGCCCATTGCGCCCATAGAAATTGATACCCTTAGCACACGTGGATTGGCAATTGTTCCTGTAATCTATATCAAAAATGAGGTGTTTGATGATATAGCAACAGCACAATATGCACCGCAACGTTTTTGGAGAACAGAAACGCTCAGCGAAAATGTGGCTAAGTATATTGAGCAAATCAACAACTATTATCATCTCACTGTAAATGAGGTGCAGTTTGATTGCGATTGGACGCTCAACACTAAGGAGTATTACTTCAACTTTCTCAAGCTTTTCAAAGAAAAAAATCCTGATTTACAACTCTCGGCGACCATACGCTTGCATCAAGTAAAATACAAAGATGACACGGGCGTACCCCCCGTAGATTACGGGGTGCTGATGTACTACAATATGGATAAAATCACCGCCACGGGAGCTAATTCTATCTACAATCGCGCAACTGCCAAACGCTATATCGGTTCACTAAAAAGTTACCCTTTACAGCTGAATATCGCCCTACCGATGTTCTCTTGGGGGGTACATTCAGTACGCGGTGAGGTGGTGAATTTGGTTAGCGGACTTACTTCTGCTGAAATCAAAACTCTTAAAGGCGTAGTCGCTACCGACATCCCTAATGTTTATGAAGTGAAAACACAAACCTACTACAAAGGACGCCTTTGGCAAGCTGGCGACCGCATCAAAATAGAGGAAGTAACCGATGCTGAGCGCCAAGAAATGCAGGAAGATTTGCTAAAAAATATGAAAACCCAACCCAAAGAAGTGATTTGGTTTAGGTAAAAAACAACCCACAAAAATGACACAAAAACGAATTATCAAATTAGCTTTTTGCCTCCTTACTTCGATAGCAGGAATAGGAGCATATTTGTATGCTTGCGGATGGTTTCCGCCTGATTGGTATGTCACTAACTCGGCGTTCTCACCTGAGGTTACTGTACCTAAAGGAGTATACAACAGTCTGTTTTACAGTGTGGAACACAGCTTCAATGGTTATGTAGGAATAGATTCCGACCGTTATACTGAAGATGATTTAGCCGACTGGTGTGCTTATGTAGGCAAGGCGATGCCTCGTGAGCAAATTCGCCATTTAATGTATGACGGAGAAGCGATTGACGAAGTTTTACAACTAAAACATTCTAAAAAATTCACCGATAAACGGGTGCAGAACTTCCTTACTTTTTTAGAAATTACTCGTGGCAATGAGGTGGTTACAGGCGGTAGCTATTACGACCCTTGGGATTACACAAACAGAAACTACCAACGATTGCAAAATACTGAACCTCAGCGTGTAGAAGCGCTCTACCGCAGCTTAACCTCCGATGCTTTTTTTGCTAATCGTATATGGTTTCAAGCCGTGCGTTTGAAGTTTTATTCAGAAAACAGAAGTTCTGTAATTCCTTTCTTTGAAGAAACAGCAGCTTCCCAACCTAAAAACTCGCTCTACTACCGCGCTATGCACTATGTAGCAGGAGCTTATATAGCCGAAAAACACTACCCTCAAGCCAATATACTCTTAGCCGAAATATTTGATACCACTCCCGAATTAAGAGCAACCGTAGGGTATGATTATCGTCCGTTACCCGATAGAGAAATTGCACAAATCGCCCAAAAACTCTCTCCTGGTGTACAATGTGCCTTATGGGCAATGCAAGGTTTCTACACGAACAACGAGGCTAATTATTTGCTAAAAATCCTCACTATCGACCGCCAATCACCTCACGTTGACTTCCTGCTCACCCGCTTTATAAACAAAATGGAGTACAAACTCAATGTATTCGACCGATATGGCGATGATTTGAAATCTATCAAAGCCTATCATCAGTACGCTCGCAAAGTGAGCACCCAAGTTTTCTCTACCGATTGGCTATTGCTTTTAGCCCGTGAAGGCGACCGGCTTTCCAATCCCTACTTGTGGAAAGTAGCAGGGGGATATGTAGCAATGTTTAGAGGTGAATTTTCTTTGGCACGTCAGTTTTTGCAAGAAGCCGAAAAATACGTTGAGGGTAACGAACAAAAAAGTCAGTTGTACCTCTTACAAGCGATGAACGAAGTATCGAGTTTGCAACACATTGATGCTGCTACCGAAAAACAGCTAACTCTACCTATGCAACGCGTGTGGAACAACCTCTATTTCTACCGCGACGACGATTTTTGTTACGATGGTTCTTTAGTGTATGACAAGTACAAAGCCGAATACCTCAATTACCGCAAATTTACTAACGATTTGCGCTATGATTATGCCTTTACCTTTATGCGTAAATACCTCCGAGTGCTCTATCAGGCACAAGGCAATGCCCTAATGGCTGAACTCACTCACCCCAAACGCGGTTTTTTCATCAGTGAAGCTAACTATAAGGCTTTTGACGAGCTAACTCACAACCCTCACAAAACCGACTGGCAGGCACTTTGGATCAACTATTACCCTTATACCAAAGGCGATATATACGAGTGTCGTGGAATTTATCTATTCCGCCAAGACCGCATAGACGAGGCGCTGGCATTGTTTGAGAAAATACCTTGGGAAACTCGCGGTGCAGAATATGATTGGGGAAAAGACAAATTAGTGAATAAAAAGCGCTGCTTGAGTGAGCAAACCTTAGCCGTCAGTCCGTTTAAAGGAGGAGTGTATGATATGTATTACTACGATTATATCACCCCTCCTCGTGTGGAATACACTAAGATTTCCTTCTTGCGCAAAGCCAAGCAACTAAAAGACCGTATAGCGCAAGGTAAAGATGTATATCACAGCGCCATACAATTAGGCAATGCTTTTTGTAACACCTCGTTTTACGGCGTTTCTCGTCAGTTCTACCACAACGAGATTATAGGCGAATGGAGTGCTTTAGGACTTGAAAACAAAGAGAACTACGCCCCTCTTTTGGATATGACCGCTGCTAAAAAGTATTTTCGAATTGCTCTTACAATGGCAACCACTGATGAACAGCGCGCTGAAGCTGCCTTTTTGCTTGGAAAAGCCGAACGCAACGAGTACTTCGCTCAGTTGAATTATTACGACATCCCTGAGAAGAAACGAAAATGGGTAGATCAATGGGAAGGTTTCCATATACTCGCCAAATACCCTAACACTCAGTATTATAAAGAAGCCATTAAGGAATGCGGTTGGTTTGCAGATGTTGTATACTTGTATAATGATTAAATGATTAGAAATAAGCACTATGCTTGTAAGCCGTATTTGGCTGTATGAAGAAAAAGTATTACTTTTGCGATATAAAATAAAGAATTGTTATGTTTGATATAGATAAAAGTAAGGCTATCAATAGTATGTTGTTTGTCCTTAATCAATTAGGGGCAGAGAAATCAGATGCTCATAAGGTCTTTAAAATCTTATATTTTGCTGACCAAAAGCACTTGGTAAACTATGGTCGTCCCATCACAGGTGATACTTATGTGAAAATGCAGTATGGACCTGTGCCATCTTTTCTTAGAAATGTATCAGAAGGCAATGAAAAAGAAGGTCTTATCAATAAAACAAACAAACATTTCCTAACTACTTCTTATCAATATGATGAAGAAGACTTATCAGAATCTGAAATAGAGTGCCTAAACGAAGCTATTGCTGAAAATAAAGATATCTCTTTTAAAAAACTTACTGAAAAATCTCACGATAGTGCTTGGCAAAATGCACAGTGGCGTATTGATTATTTAGCAATGGCAAAAGCAGTTACTAACAATCCTGATATACTGAATTACATCAAGATAAATGCTTTGAATGAACAAATGTGTTTTTAGTTATGGATTTAGGCAGTTTCTTCCCTCAAGAAATAAAAGATAATTTCGCCAAACGAAATATAGAACTTGGTAAAACACTGCTCATTGAAATACCCGACTTCAATATTTCATATAAGAAATACCTGATTATCGTAGCTACTAATGAATTGTATATCGCAGGAGTTGTTATTAATACTGAAGTGAATTTAAATGTCGCTTGGAGTGAAAAAGTGAAAAATCTCCACTTACTCATCAAACAACAAGACCTTTCTTTTTTAAAATACGATAGTTTTGTAGATTGTTCTAAACTGCACAAACGGCTTATCGCTGAAATATGCAATGCTATAAAAGAAAACCCAAGTATGGTAGTAGGAAATGTTACTGATAGTTTTTTAAGAGAATTACAAATCACTATCACAAACGCTAAAACTATCTCTATCAAAGATAAAAAAGATTTTGGATTTTTATAAAAACTTTTAAAACCTATATTAAATCGTTAAAATATGTATACCATCAATTTACAAACCCCACAGTTTTTAACCGATTCTAACGGGAATTCTTTAGCTCTAATCCCTGCTGACGAATATCGCGAATTATTAGCTTTAGTCGAAATGTATGAAGAATTAGAAGACATACGTTCCGTACGTGAAGCTAAAGGAGAAGAAACAGAACCTATTGATGTTTTCTTTGAAAGAGTAGAAAAATACAGAAAAGAAAATGGAATCAGTTAAAAAAGAATACACAGTAATCATTATTAAGAAAGTCGATAAATTTCTTAATTCATTATCTGAACCTCATTATTCTGCCATTAAAAAAGCTGTTTATGCTCTTGCTGATGAGCCACGCCCCTTTGGTTATACCAAATTAACAGGTGAAGATTCTTATAGAATAAGAGTAGGTGATTATAGAATTATTTACAATATTTTTGATGATATTGTAACAATAGAAGTAATCAATATCAATCACAGAAGAGAAGTGTATAAAAGAAAATAAATGAAAAAACACCTAAAACTTATCATTAGCCTTAGTGCCGCTACAATAGTAGGCATTGGCACTTACCTCTACGCTTGTGCCGATGGAGGTTGGTACTACCTCTACAACTCAGTATTCTCCCCAGAAGTTACTGTAAATAAAACTTCTTATACCCCTCTCTACTTAGAAGGGGAAAACCTTTTCTACGGCGATTACGACACTGATTCTCAAGGAAATCTCTCTTCGTCCGACCTCGATGACTGGAAGCAATACCTCGGTAAAGATTTTTGGGCAGAAGGTATTCAATATTTTATGTACAACAACGATGCTCTTGCCGATATTCGCAAATACAACGATGCAACCGACAAGAGTAGTGTACGACTTTCTCATCATACCCCAAAAACCCAAAGCGCACGCCTTACCAACTTCTTTGCTCTTTTAAATATCGCTCGTAACAACGAATCTATCACTACCCCAAGCGCTTGGGATTACGAAAAACGCAACGTACAATATACCCAAAACAGCCAAATAGAAAAAGCTGAAAAACTATACCAAAAAGCAGTTGCTAATAAAGATACTTTCTTCGCCAACCGTATGTGGCTACAAGTGATGCGCCTCAAATTCTACTCCGCTAACCGTAGCGCTGTAATTGCTTATTTTGAGCAAACCAAAGCTGCCCAGCCGAAAAACAGTGTCTATTACCGCGCTTTGCACTATGTAGCAGGGGCTTATAAATCACAGAAAAACTACGCCAAAGCTAATGCGCTCTTAGCAACGCTCTTCAACGAAGTACCTAAACTGCGAAAAACCGTTACTTTTGAGTACCGAGCCCTCACCGATAGTGAGACCGAAAAAATAGCCGCTTCCCTTTCCAAAGCTGAACAATGTGCTCTTTGGGCAATGCAAGGTTACTACAGCAAAGAAGAGGTAGCCATCCAAAAAATACTGCACATCGACCCTAAATCACCCCACATCGATTTTCTCCTCACTCGCTATATCAACCGCATAGAGGGTGTGGTAAATAAGTTTGGTGATCTCTATCAAAACCAGCCTCTCACAAACACTAATGCTTATCACCAATACACTCACAAGGTGGCAACCCAAGATTTCAAAACCGATTGGCTACTGCAAACCGCTCGTGAAGGAAAAGTGAGCAATCCATATTTATGGAATGTAGCGGCGGGGTATGTTTCGATGTTCCGCAATGAGGCTACCACTGCCAAAGAGTTTCTCAAAAAAGCTGATGCCGTTGCCAAAAACGAAAAACAAAAAGTACAAGTGCGCATCATCGATGTGATGAATGATGTTACTGCGCTACAACAAATCACTGCTGCCGACGAAGAACGCCTCACTAAAAAAGTAGAGTGGATGTGGCAATCTGCGCTTCTTAAAGAAAGTGAATACAAATCGGCTTTGCGCTCTCGTTATGCTTTTGATTTGGTGCGCAACTACCTTTCGGCGCTCTACAATGCGCAAAAGAACTTGGTAATGAGTGAAATCACTCGACCCAAAGATGGTTTTTATGAAAACAACAACCATTCGATAGCAGTCGAAAAATTCTTGCTAAAAACGAACAAAACTCCTTGGGAAGCCTTTTGGGCGAAAGAATATACATTTACTTTAGGCGAAATCTACGAAAGTCGTGCTATCTATGCTTTCTACAAAGATGACCTCGATAAGGCAATCGCCGAAATGAAAAAAATACCTCTTGAAAGCCAACAAGTATATGATGAACAAGCTGAAAAAATGGTGTCCAAACAGCTAAAACTGAGTGAAAGCTCACTACCTGCCAATCCGTTTAACGGTTTTATCCAAGACTGTCACGATTGTGAACACGCCAAAAAGCGCACCCCTTACACCAAAATATCTTTCTTGCAAAAAGTGAAAGAAATGGAGGAAAAACTTGCAAAAGGTGAAGATATGTACAACAACGCACTCCTATTGGGCAATGCGTTCTACAGCGCTTCTTATTTTGGCAACAGCCGCGCGTTCTACTACAACGATATTTTGGGTGAAACAGGTGGCTTTTTTGTAAATGCTCAGAATATGACTATGTTACTCAATATGACCCACGCCAAAAAATACTACCAAATCGCTCAGCAACACGCTTCTACCGATGAACAACGCGCTAAAATAGCCTATATGCTCGCCAAAGTAGAACGCAACGAGTTTTACAACAAACAGTACTATTCCGAAGGTAAAATATACGGTGTGAGTCCTTGGGAGAACGAAATCGCTTTTAAAGATTGGCAAGGTTTTAAAGAACTCCGCAAATATCCTCATACCCAATACTATAAGGACGTGATTCGCGAATGCGGATACTTCAGAAAGGTAATAGGTAACAAGTAACAGATAATGAATAAGATAGATATTATACTGCTGATTATTTTAGGCTTTGGATTAGTACGCGGTTTTATGCGCGGACTTATCATTGAGATGGCATCACTTTTGGCTATTGTAGTAGGCATTTATGGAGCGATACACTTTTCGTTCTTTACTGCCTCACTCTTAGACAAGATACTCCCCGCCGAAAAACAAACTTTAGAGGTCGTTGCCTTTGGGATAACCCTCATCGTATTGGTATTAGGCGTAATGCTTTTGGCAAAAATACTTACCAAAATGATCAAAGCTGCCGAACTCGGTTTTCTTAATCGATTAGGAGGTGCATTGTTTGGTTTGCTAAAATCTATTGTGATTGTAGGCTCTATATTTGTATTTTTAGAGCGTACTTTTCAAACCGATAAATGGCTTTCAACTTCAGCCCTTAGCGAATCTGTGCTCTACAAGCCTGTAAAGAGCGTCAGCCAAGTGGTATACGCCAATGTATTCCCTGATAAAGAAACAGGAGAAGTGAAAAGTGAAGAGTAAAAAGTCGCTACACTTTGCCAAAGTTTTAATTGCTCGTCGTGCTACGACCTTTGGCAAAGTTGAAAAACAGCCTCTTGAAAATTACAACATACTAATATATAAAACATTATGAAAAAAATCCTTTTATTATCTCTTGCTGTCCTCGCTATTACAGCTTGCGAGCGCAAAACTGCTGCCGATGTCTATAAAGGCGTTCAGGCAACCCGCCCCGCTATCGATAAAAACGGGAATCCTATTGAAGGCTTAGCGGTTGATTCGTTGCAATTTGAAACCGAAGTGCGCAGTGTACTCCCTACCCAGCACCCTCAGTACCGACTTACACCCGTTTTCAAAGTAAATTACAGATACGGCGATCGCTCTGTAGGCGAATCTCAAAAACTCAGCAATTATAGCTACAGCGATAGTTATTACGCACGCCACAACAATGGCAACAACTGGAATGGCAATATCGTGGCAGGTTTTGAAACTATTTATGGCGACGAAATGGTGAACGTTTCCCTTTTTGATGTAGAAAAACAAGAGCAGAAACTGTTCTTTGAAAAACCCGTACTTATAGAAAATGTTTACTATCCTTCGGCTACTCGTGATACTTTGCAAAACAAAAATGTGAACCGCAACTTCTATATGATTTCTTGCTACGACGAGGATACCGATAAAGATGGCTACTACACCCGCATCGATTTACGTCGGTTCTACCTCTATCAGTTAGACGGCACTCGGGTGAAAGCCCTCATTCCTAAAGAATACGGCGTCATAGGCTCCGATTACGACGGGGTGAACGATGCGCTCTACGTTTATGCGCGTTTAGACAGCAACAAAAATGGCACTATCGACCCTAAAGAGCCTAAACACATCTTCTTAATCGATTTGAAAAAGCCTGAAACTACGGCGTTGTTATACAAGTAAATGGAAGGATTGGTATACAAGTCTACGGGCAGTTGGTATATGGTAAAGGACTTGGCGACAGGTCATTTTCACGACTGCCGCATCAAAGGAAAATTCCGCCTAAAAGGCATCAAGAACACGAACCCCATAGCGGTGGGCGATCGGGTAGTGTTTGAATTGGAAGAAGAAGACAGAGGGGTCATTACCGAAATACACCCTCGCGACAACTATATCATCCGCAAATCGGTGAATCTCTCCAAACAAACTCACATTATTGCATCGAATATCGACCTCGCTTTTTTGGTGGTAACCCTCAACAATCCACCTACTTCCACTACCTTTATCGACCGTTTTTTGGTTACTGCCGAAGCCTATAGTATCAAAACTGTACTGCTTTTCAACAAAGTAGATACTTATAATGAAGATGAACTCACCGAAGTGAAATACCTCGCCTCAGTATACCGAAAAGCAGGTTATGAGTGCATTGGCATCTCGGCTGCTACGGGCAAGAATATCGACAAGGTAAAAGCGGCTATGGAAGGCAAAACTTGCGTAGTATCAGGACATTCCGGAGCAGGCAAATCTACCCTTATCAACGCTATCGACCCTCATTTGCACCTCAAGACTGCCGAAATCTCTCAGCTTCATCAGCAAGGACAACACACTACTACTTTTGCCGAAATGTTCGACCTCCCTTTTGGGGCGCGCATCATCGATACCCCTGGGATCAAAGGCTTTGGAATGGTTGAAATAGACAATAACTCACTCACCGACTATTTTCCGGAGTTTTTTGCCCTCAAACACCATTGCAAATTCAACAACTGTCTCCACACCGATGAACCCCAATGCGCTATAAAAGAAGCCTTAGAACGCGATGAAATCGCTTGGTCGCGCTACAAAAGCTATCTGCAAATCCTTTCTGGAGATGATAATGTATATAGAGAAGAAAACAATCAGTAGGATATGAGAAATAATTTCGATCTCATTAGTGAACTTATCGACAACCGCCTTGCTGCTATAAGCAATAAAGCGGATAGAGAACAATTGTTTTTCTTCGTCTTTTTATTACAACGCAAAAAAGATATTGAGGAACTTCATAAAAGTACTCATATCGTGAAAATGTATCAAATAAAAGACCGCAAATCGTTATTGGCTAAAAGAGACGAGATTGTAAAACTCTGTGAGGTTTTCCAATGTAGAGCAATGATCAATCTCAATCCTAAGAGTTATAAAAATGTAGCTTTTGATATGCTCAAACGCCTCCCCGATTTGCTACAGCAAGAACACTATCCACGTGTAGAAAAACTGTTTGCCTCTTGTGTAAGTGCTTCGGGTATAGGCAGTAAAAAACTCAAAAAGTACTGGATTATCGATATAGACAGCGACACTCATCAGGTTGATATATCTCAAATAGAAGCACAAATCAAGATAGCGACTCCCGCAGAAGAAAATAAAATTGTAGCTCATATTCCTTCTAAAACAGGTATGCACCTCATCACTACCCCTTTTGATGTAACTCAAGTAACGCTACCTGCTTTCGTAGAACTCAAAAAAGATTGCCTTACTAATTTGTTTATTTATTAAGCAAAATTCTTTAAACATTTGCTTTTTAGCAACAGAATCAATACCTTTGCGGTGTAATTTATTAGGGGTCAGGTTTTAGGTGTTAGGCATCAGGTATCAGGCGTTAGCGTTTTATCTGAAACTCTCTGAGTTTCTCCGAAAATTCAGAAGCTCTCAATAAACTAAATATCAATTAACAAAAAATCAAGAAGTAAAAGGTATTATTTCTTACCTCTTATCTCTTAACTAAACAAATGGAAAGCAAATTTAACATAGGACAACGTGTGTGGGTTTCTCCTCAACTCACAGGAAAACCCGATTGGGTAGAAGCAACCGTTACCGAAATAGAACAAAATCCTTTTATAGGAATTGTCATTGAAGTAAAAACGGACAATGGTGAATTATTCTTTGAAAAAGAAGATATGTTTAAACCCGTAGAAGAGGAAGAATTATGCACGCTATAGCTTTTGACTTAATAGTTTCTGAACTAAAGAAACATTATAAAGATCCATATCACAACGCTTATGCTGAAGTTAGAAAAGTACTTAAGCAAAATGATTTTTATTGGATACAAGGAAGTACGTATGCTACAGAAGTCGATTTGCGAACCCTTTTTCATGCTATACAAAGCCTAAAAAATATCAAATGGTTTTGCCTCTCAGTGAGAGATATTCGCGCTTTTAAAATAGAAGACTACTCCGATTTCACTCAAGAATTTCAACTAAATATCAATTAACAAAAAATCAAGAAGTAAAAGGTATCATTTCTTACCTCTTACCTCTTAACTAAATAAAATGGAAAGAATAGCAAGTTTTTGTATCGACCACCTCAAACTCGAGCGTGGCATTTATGTATCGCGTAAAGACTATGTAGGCAAGGAAGTGCTTACCTCTTTTGATATCCGTATGAAGCTCCCCTACCGTGAGCCCGTACTCGGCAGTCCCGAAATACACACCATCGAGCACCTTGCTGCTACTTGGTTGCGCAACAACCCCGAGTGGAAAGACAAGATTATCTATTGGGGGCCTATGGGCTGTATGACCGGTAATTACCTTATTCTCGCTGGTGACTATACTTCTAAAGATATCGCTCCCTTGATTACCGAACTCTTTGAGTATATCGCTAATTTTGAAGGCGATATTCCTGGGGCATCGGCTTTAGAATGCGGCAATTTCTACAACAATAACCTCCTAATGGCGAAGTATGAAGCTAAGAAATACTTAGAGGAAACCTTGTATCACCTCACCGATAAAAATCTGAATTATCCCAAGTAAAATATGAATACAATGATTTTACAAGAACCCACTTTTCTAACTGATAGACAAGGCAATACACTCTCGGCAGTTGTTCCTATTGAACAATACAACGAGCTTTTGAGAATTGCTGAATTATATGAAGAGTTAGAAGACTTACAACTCTATTACGAATCTAAAGCCGACCCAACTCCTGCTGAGCCTGCTGATATAGTATTTAAAAGAATAGAAGCTCGCCGTAAAATCATACTTTGTTAAAATATTTGAAATAATCCATTAAATCCGGTAGCGATAGCTACTAATCCGTGCACATCACAACTGACAATAGAAAATTATCCGTGTCAAAATTTGTGTGATTCGTGTAATCAGTGCGAGAAATTAAGGCAGCAAAGCTGCAAAAACATAAAACTATAAACAATGAATACACCCGAAAAATTATTTCTCTTGCGCTCTAAAATGCAAGAAAACCACATCGACGCTTTTGTGGTATTCAGCGCCGACCCTCACCTTAGTGAATACCTCCCCAAAGAATGGCTCGAACGCGCTTGGCTCTCTGGATTTACAGGCTCTGCGGGTTTTGTAGTGGTTACCAAAGATAAAGCCGGCTTGTGGACGGACTCTCGTTACTTTGTACAATCGGCGATTGAGCTCAAAGGCTCTGGCATCGACCTCTTCAAAGACGGTGTAGAAGGCACTCCCGATTATGCCGATTGGCTCGTATCAGTACTTCCTGCTGGGGCTACTGTAGCACTCAACGCCTTAGCAACCTCTCACATCGCTTGGGAAAAACTACAAGCTACTTTAGCTGCTCACAACATCAAATTGGTACATAAACCGCTCATCGACCTTATTTGGACAAATCGCGAAAAAGACCTTCTTCATCACATTTTCGTACACCCCGATAAATGGGCAGGACAAACCGTAGCCGAGAAACTCACCGCTATTCGCAAAGCAATGGCTACCCATCGCACTACCTTACACCTTATCACTGCCTTAGACGATGTAGCTTGGACACTCAACCTCCGCGGTAGCGATGTGGCTTACAACCCTGTATTCCTCGGTTATATTGCCCTCACCGATAAAGATGCCACCCTTTTTGTAGATAAAGCTAAACTCACCCCTGAGGTAGAAGCTCATTTGGCAGCAGCCAAAGTAAACGTACGTGCTTATGACGAGTTCTACAACTATTTGGCTACCGTAAAAGGACAAAATATACTCCTCTCCCCTAATACCAATCAAGCGATATTTGAAGCCCTCCAAAAGGACAACAAACTCGTGCAAGCTCCCGCTCCTGGCAACCTAATGAAAGCCGTGAAAAACCCTACCGAGCTCGAAGGATTCCGCACCGTAATGGTACGCGATGGGGTGGCAATGGTGAAGTTCCTCTATTGGCTCACCCACCAAGTAGGCAAAGAACCAATGACCGAATACAGCATCGGCAAGAAGCTACGCGACTTCCGCGCCGAAGGCAAGAACTTTGTAGGTGAAAGTTTTGGCAGTATCATTGGTTACCAAGGTAATGGTGCTATTGTACACTATTCGGCTCCTGAACACGGCAGTAAAGAGGTACATCCCGAAGGTAGCGTTTTGGTAGACTCTGGCGGACAGTATCTTGAAGGCACTACCGATATCACTCGTACCATTCCATTAGGCAAAGTAAGTCAGCAGTTTATAGACGATAGTACCCTCGTACTCAAAGGAATGATACAACTCGCAATGGTACAGTTTCCTAAAGGCACTCGTGGCGTACAGCTCGACGCCTATGCGCGTATGGCACTCTGGAAAAACCACAAGGACTACGGTCACGGCACAGGTCACGGTGTAGGTAGCTTTATGAACGTACACGAAGGCCCTCAAAATATCCGCAAAGACCTCAACCCACAAGTGCTATTAGCAGGTATGGTATGCTCCGACGAACCTGGGGTATATCTCGAAAACCAATACGGTATTCGTCACGAGAACCTCATTACGGTGCGTGAAGTAGCGAGCAATGAGTTTGGTACTTTCTACGATTTCGAAACCCTCACGCTTTGTCCGTTTATGCCTTCAGGTATTAATGTAGCTCTCCTCACCGATGTAGAACGCCAATGGCTCAACGCCTACCACAAAACCTGTGAAGAAAAACTCGCTCCTCTATTAGAAGGTGATGTAAAAGAATGGTTCTTGAGTTTGGTAAAACCGCTATAATGGCATAGTTGTTTTTTAATCATAATGAAAACTGCCCCAAGAAAGTATAAAACTTTTCAGGGCAGTTTTTTATTATCGTCTTTGTATAGCTACACTTTGCTAAAGTCCTTAGAATTTAACAAAATCTATTATTACGTTAAAAACAGTTAATTTCTTTATTCCTTTTTCATTGAAATATCCATAATTTAAAAGATTGAAAAATAACAAATTTACAACTCTTTTGTTAAAAAGATAATAAGTCGCTATTTTTTTAACATTCAAATTACCAAAAAAGCATTTTTTTGTTAGGGCATAAAAATGTTAAAATTCTTCTCTTATTTGCTTTATAAAAAACCACTATCTACCTTTGTTGCAGAATTTCAATCTTATTTACAATGAGAAATGCAAGTTTAAAACTATTAGTACTGACATTAGTAGGATTATTTCTTACTAATTGCCAGCGCGACGATGCTCCAGAAGTATTACCGCAAGAAGAACCAGTTCCTGCCGTAGACCCTCAAGCGGTGGTGAGCTTAGATGAAGCCAAAAGCCTTTTTGAGGCTTCGGAAAACCAGAAACGCACGACCAACAGTGTGAGCCGTAGGAAGTACCCGTTTATTGAGTTAGAAACAGATTGGCAGTATTTTGAGCAAATGAAAGACTTAGAAGAAATGCCTTATGCCAAAGTACCCGTGAGGATCTCTAGAACAGAACTCAATGGAGAAGTACTCTTCCTTAAAAAAGATGGAAAGACTGAGCAATATCTTTTTCTTCCTCAGATAGATAGTATTAGGGCAGATCGTCGCATTATAAATGCTGAATTTTATTTGCTTGATACTAAAGGTGTCTTTCTTTCGGCTTACCGAATGACGGATGGAGTTATTACTCATAAAATAGTACCCAAACGCAAAGGAAGCTATAGAATTATAGATAATAACGAAGCCTCTGTAACCGCTAAAAGTGGAAAGCCTATATGTGTAAGTTGTCGTTTTATTATTACACCTCCTCCGACTTTTTCCCCAGGTAAAGGACCAAATGAACGAGAAGACGATGGTGATGGTGGTGGAGGCGGAAGTGATAATTACTTTGTGTTAGAGCCTGTTACTGTTTATGGCAAATTTACTAAAAAAAGTAGAAATAATTCTGACTTTCCTCATTATACGTATTATGATTATTCACCATATAATTATGGGGACTTTTATGATGATAGAGATAGCGATGATACGAGAAAGTTAAGAGAAAAAAGGAGCGCAGGTGGCGGAGGTAGCAGTAGCAATATAGGAGCAGGTATGGCAAAAGAGGAAGAGAAAAAAGAAGAGAAAAAGCAAGACAAAAGAGAAGATACTATAAAAGATTCTCTTACCAACCGGTGTGCAAAAGCCCTTTTAGCTCAAGCTCCTAACTTAAATAACGATATTGCTAAGATTCTTAGAGAGACTTTTGGAACAAATAACAAATTTAATCTTACTATTCTTGAAGATAACAAGTTAAGAGGAAGTTCTACAGACGCATATTACCACCTAATTTCTATGTCTAAAGAAAAAGGAGAGGTTGAAATATATTTCAATCCAGATATCCTTAACTCTGCTACAAATGAATACATATTAGTAACTATGTATCACGAAGCTATACACGCTTTTCTAAGCTATGAAAAAAAACAGTTAGGAGATAAATTTAATGAAAAATATCCTTCTGTATATTATTACAGAGCTATTGGTATTCATAATGGTGTTGCTTATGATAGATTTCAATTTTTGAGAGATCAAAAAGGAGGCCATTTTCAGTTTGAACCTTTTATTGATAAGTTAGTTGACGCTATCCGTTCTTATAATCACAATATACCTTTAGATACAGCGAAAGCAATGGCTAAAACAGGCATTGTTCGTGAAATGTTTGATTGGGAAATTAGGCTTAATCAAAATGAAAGAGAAGGAAACAATAATAAAAAAGGAACAAAATGTACACCTTAATAAGATGGATTATTTCTCTACTTCTCCCTACTTTAACTTGGGGACAAATAGAATATAAATATATAATAGTTGATAGCCTAACCCAAAAGTTTAATTTCAACAAATACACTATCAACTCAATACCTTACGGCTATCATCAAGGAATTGACATATACAATGTATGGATTAATCCTGATGAGTTTTTACTGTTATCGGTCTTTCCAGAAACAGAAAGTGGCAATAAATGGGAAAAAATAAGTTTGGAAGCTTTTCATTCAAAAGCCCTTAGTACTCAACAATTGCTTAGAGAAGTTGATAATCCTAAGAATAATTATAAACTTTTTTACCCCTATTATATGATAAAGAAGGAAGGGAACTCCTTTTATAGAAGTAAGACCTATTGTTCTATAGAAAAATTTAGAGTTGTTAATTTCCCTTCTATTTTTCATATTTCAGGAGCAAATATAATAAACTTAGGACAGCAGTTTACTTCATATAACGAACTCAAAACAGCTTATCTAAAACTATTCCCTGATAGGGATTTCCCTTTAGAAGCCACTGATATGCGCTATGCTATTCCTAGAGAATTAGAGAGTATTTATCTTTCGCATATTGAGGAGAAAAAAGGTAATAAAATATACTTTTTTTGGAGTTTTACTGATAACGCAGGAGTTTCTCGTTTTGCTTTTATAAAAAATAAAGGCATTGTAGGAGGTTCTTATGATGATTATTTTATTCCTCGTGATAAATATATAGGAAAACAACCTCTCAACATACTTAGTAAAAAAGAAATTATGTGGGCAGAAGAACTGAAAAAAGAATGGGCTGAGAAGGAAAAGTCTAAAAAATAAGGCTTATGAAAAACTTATTTTACTTACTACTTTTTTGTTCTTGTGCCATAATAGCACAAGAACAAAAATATATACTATTAGATAGTATTACAAGCAATTATACCGTAAAAAAATATACTCTTAGTACTTTGCCTTATAAGGTGGATTATGAAATAGAAATCTACAATGTATTTTCTAAAAACTATGGCAAAGACTTAGATAGTGATTTTATAGTCTTGTTTTCAGTACTCCCTGACCTTGAAAGCAAGAATAGTTGGCAAGAAATAGATTTTTCCTTATTGCAAAAGAACTTTCTGCCAACTAAAAAGTTGTTTGATAGATATACAATAGGACTTATAATCCAGAGGCTAAAATAGAAGATAGTAGAGCATTGTATTTAGTTAAAAAGGTTAAAGGTAAATATTTTGTGGCAAAGAACTGTTGGGTAAATGAATTTTTCTGCACAAATACACCTTCAGAGATGAAAGTAACAACTAATAATTATGTGATAGATATTCATCAACCAACAATGCCTGTAAGTGTGCTAAGGTCTCTATATAAAAAACAATTTCCTAACCAAGAATTTCCTTTGGATGAACTTTTTTGGATTATACCTAAGCATTTAGAGCATATTTATTTGGCTAATGTAGAAAATAAAGAAGGAGATATTATTTATTATTTTTATTTGTTTTCTAATTCTTTAAGAGACAATAATACTATTAGTGAATTTGCTTATATTAAAGACAGAGGGATTGTAGCAGGGAATTATTATGGGTATTTCTTTCCTTATGGGAAAAGAACACTTAGGGGAGGTGATTGGTTGAAAGTAAGAGAACCTTATAAAAATGAAATTTTCTGGGCAGAAGAACTCAAAAAAGAATGGAGAGATAAAGAATTAAAATGGCAAAAGGAACGAGAACGAGAAGAGAAAGAAATTATAGGAAAATGAAGCAGTTATTTTACTTACTATTATTCTGTTCTTGTGCTGTAATAGCCCAAGAACAAAAATATATATTGCTTGATAGCCTTACCGCTCATTATCAAGTAAAACAATATACGCTTGACTCATCACCTTATGGGGTTAAAAATACTATTGAAATATATAATGTTTTTTCTCCATATTATGGCACAAATAAAGGGATTGATTATATAATATTATTCTCTGTACTTCCTGACCTTAGTAGTAAAAGTAATTGGGAAGAGATTGATTTCAAAAAAATAAAAAACAATCTATTCTCAGTTAAAAATATTTTTATGAGAGTTGAACACAAAGTTTTTAATGTACCTCTTGAAAAAGCTTTTGATATTAGCAACACAATTCTAATAAAAAAAGTAAAAAATAAGTACTATGCGAGTAAAAACACTTGGATAGAAGATTTTTATTGTATGGATTACCCTCGTGATATGCAAGTTGCTACTAAGAATTTTATTCTTAACACTAATCAACCTATAAAACCTATGAATATTTTAAAGGAAAATTATAAAAAGGTAGTCTCTTTTCTCACTTTTCCTTTAGATGAAGATGATTTAGGTTTTCTTATCCCTGATATTTTAGAAAGTACTTATCTTTCTAATATAGAAGATAAATTGGGAAATAAGATCTATTACTTTTATCAATTTTGTAATGCAAGATATATTGGAGAACTTGCTTATATTAAGGACAAAGGCATTGTAGCAGGAGCTTATTATGATTATTTTTACACAAAAGGAAAAAGAGATAGCTGGGATGGAGATTGGGCAAAACTAACCCACGACGGGAAACGACATCTTCTTTGGGCAGAAGAACTCAAAAAAGAATGGGCTGAAAAAGAGAAACAATTAGAAAATTGGAAGAAAGGAAAATGAAGCAGTTATTATACTTATTATTCTTTTGTTCTTGTGCTATAATGGCCCAAGAACAAAAATATATACTTTTGGATAGTCTTACCACTCATTATGATACTAAAAAATACACTTTTAGCACCTTACCCTATGGCAGTGAAAATACTATAGAACTCTATAATATATTTTTTAAAGACTATTTATTACTTGTTTCTATACTTCCTGATTATGAACGGAATATTTGGCAAGAGATTTCTTTTAAGAGCATACAAAATAATATTCTTTCTACAAAAGATCTTTTTAAAATAGATTTTGGTTATGTTCGTGCTGTAAAAAAAGAAGGGAATAAGTATTTCGCAAGTGAATTCTGCAATATTGAAAGATTTCTATTTTCCAATAAAAAAATAGAAAAACAGAAAGAGGACAAATGTGCTTTATTAGATTTTCAACAGCAAATCTTCCCTTTTGACAAAATGAGAAATATCTATAAAAAGCGTTATCCTAATTATATGTTTCCTCTTGACCAAAGACCTTACCAAAGCTATGAAATATCATATAATCCAAATATTCCAAACGATTTAAAAGGAATTTATTTGTCATCTATTGAGTATATAGAAGGATATAAAGTATATTATTTCTATAAACTTTGTAATAATAGAGGAATAGGTCGTTTTGCTTATATCAAAGGGAAGGGTGTAATAGCAGGTAGTTTTGATGCTCATTTTTCGCCTTGGTGGAATTTAAATAGAGATTGGTTTAATAATATTCTAAGCTCAAAAGAATATCTTTGGGCAGAAGAACTCAAAAAAGAATGGGCTGAAAAAGAAAAGGCTAAAAAATAAGGCTTATGAAAAACTTACTTTACTTACTATTATTTTGCTCTTGTGCTGTAATAGCACAAGAACAGAAATACATACTCTTAGATAGCCTTACCGCTCATTATCAAGTAAAACACTATACATTACGCCCTCATTCTTTTTATGAAGGAAAAGAAATTGAGATGTATAATGTATTCAATCAGGGAGTTTTCTTTGGCTATAATTATTTAACTCTCATCTCGGTATTACCTGATATGAACAATGCTAACTCTTGGGTAGAAGTCTCTAAGGAAGAGGTCGAAAAAGCTGTTGTTAAGATAGAAGAAGTTCGCAGAAGTAATAAAAATAAATTCTTAAACTCCTTCTCTTTAGTAAAAAAAGAAGACGACAAGTATTATAAAGCGAGATGCTGTTTAGTAGAAGTTTTTCAGTTGATGAACTATTCTTCAAAAGTACACTTGAACGATAGTAATATCATCAATACAAAGCAAGATTTTGTCACTTATGCTGAGTTAAAAAAAGAATTGAACAAAGGAACACATATTAGTAAATATGCTCAGCCAATGGAAGATAAAGAATCTTTCTTGGATAGTTGTTTTGAAAGTATTTACCTATCGGGTACAGAAAAACGCGGCAAAGATACTGTTTATCTGTTTTGGACGTTCACTGCTTGGAATAATCGCTCGGGGTTAGAGGCTTATCATCGTGGCATTGACCGCTTTGCTTATATAGAGGGCAAAGGCATTGTAGCGGGAAGTTATGATTTTTTGTTTGACACTCAAAGTCCGCGTCACTCACATAACAGTGAATCTACTATAAAGAAAGAAGTAGGTAGAGAATTACTTTGGGCAGAAGAACTCAAAAAAGAATGGGCTGAAAAAGAAAAGGCTAAAAAATAAGGTAGTGATTAAATTTCACTGCCTTTTTTCTTACTATATTTAAAATTTTCTCTATTTTTGCACGCCGTAATAAAGTAGAATAATTTTAAATAAAAGCGTATGTCTAAACGTATCTTTCTGTTATTAACATTTTTAGGTGTTAATATTCACTATATTTTTGCCCAACAAACCGATGTAAGAGGGCGCGTAACCGATGAAAACAAACAGCCGCTCGTAGGAGTTACCGTATTACTCGAAGGAACTAACAATGGTGTTACCACCAATGAAGCTGGGTTTTACAACCTCCACCACGTACCTGTTGGCAAGCAAACTATTGTATTTAGTTACGTTGGCTTCCAATCGCTGAAAATACGCGCCGATATCAGTCCTAATCCCAGTGGTACGCACACGCACCTCGATGTGCAACTCAGCGAAGAACTCACCGCTCTACAAGAAGTAGAAGTAGTTGGCAGAAAGGAAAGTAGCTATAAAAACACCAATTCCTTTATAGGTACCAAAACAGCTGCTGCCCTAAAAGACGTTCCTCAGTCGGTGGGGTATGTTACCAAAGAGCTCATTTTAGACCAAGGTGCTACTACCGTGAATGAGGTAGTGAAAAACATCAGTGGGGTAAACCAATACACTTCCTACAACGATTTTTCAATACGCGGATTTCGTGCGACAGGTAACCGCAATTCAGGCAACCTACTCAACGGTATGCGTGCTCAAACGAGCTTGTGGAAACAATCGTCATTAGCTAATATTGAGCGTGTAGAAGTGATCAAAGGGCCTGCTTCGGCACTCTTTGGCAATGCTGCCCCTGGGGGTGTAATCAATAGGGTAACCAAAAAACCTCTTCTAAAAAACCAGAACAGCATCTCGGTAGGTGTTGGTTCGTGGAATACCCTCAAAACCTACGGCGACTTCACAGGCCCCCTCAACCCTAAGAAAACCCTTTTATACCGACTCAATTTAGGCTATGAGAAAACCGATTCTTTCCGCGATTTGCAAGGCTCTGAAAGCTATATCGTCGCTCCTTCATTTTCTTATCTTCCTAACGACAAAACCAGCGTGAATGTTGATTTTGTCTATCAGAATTTCAATGGCAAAATAGACCGCGGACAAGCCTTCCCTGCCAATGGTACGCTCTACGATACCCCCATCAGTATGTCGATGAGCGCTGCTAACGACTTCCTTAAAGAAAATACTCTCAACACTACTATCGGACTCTCTCATAAGTTCAACGAGCATATTTCGTTTAATGCTATCTACCTCAACTCTACTTATAGCGAGGATATGCAAGAACACACCCAAGCCAACTTATACTACAAACAAATAGGCAATGGCGCCAACGCTTTCCGCTATGCCGACCCTAACAAGGTGCTGATGCTTTTCAACCAGCGTAAGCGATCGTTTGCGAACAATAGTTTTAACAACTACTTCAACTTCACTTTCAACACAGGCATTGTGAAACACAAGTTATTAGTGGGCTACGACTATTTCCTATCGGAACAGAAATACGGTTCTTCGGGCACTACCGCTCAGGGGTATTTGAGCAAGGACAAAACCAAAGTAGTGAATACCTATACCACCACCGCCAACGTATTAGCAGGTTCAGTACAAACTCCTACTACCAATGTACCGGTGTTCGATTTAGAAAATCGTTCGGCGGGTAATGGCTATAAAGACATTAGCAAGTATATCTACCGCCAAAATGTGCTCAATCCATATGAGGAATATTCTCACGGCGTTTATGTGCAAGAGCAGATGGACATCAGCATCGTGAAAGTGCTCGTAGGGTTGCGACAAGAATGGTTTACCGAAATCCTCAACAAAGACACTGATAAAGAGACCCAACGCGAAACCAAAGCCTTTATACCACGTGTGGGATTGGTGATAGAGGCATCGGAAAATATCAACCTCTATTCCACTTGGGTAAAAGGATTTCAACCTCAAGGGGCGAACATACAGTCCGACCCCGAGCGTTATGGAGGCCCGTTTGATTATGTGAAGAGTGAATTACACGAAATAGGGCTCAAAACCGAATGGTTCAACAAGCGGTTGAATGCTACTGTTTCGGTATTTAAAATCAAGCAAGAAAACTCGTTAGAGCAAAGTGCCAAAACAGGCAAACCCGATTGGCGTGTGCCTGTAGACGAAGAATCGAATGGTTTTGAAGTAGATGTCGCTGGACGTATCGCCCCCAACTGGAGTGTAGTGGCGAACTATGCCTATACCGATGCCCGTATTGTAAAACTAAAAGAAGATGGTATCCTAAAAGACCTGAATATGCAACGCCCCAGCACGCCTCGTCACGCCGCTAATTTCTGGACGAAATACATTATCCAAAAAGGTGCTTTAGAAGGTTTGGGATTAGGTGTAGGAGTGAATTATGTAAGTGAGCGGTTAGGGCAAGTAGGGCGTCGTGCTACAGCTGCCACCTACCCCGAATACACCTTAGTAAACGCTGTACTCTACTACAAAGTGAAAGATGTACAGTTCCAAGTAAATGTAAACAATGTGCTCAACCGCACCTATTGGATTAGTGGTTACGATAACCTCCGCAACTTCCCTGGTGCCCCACGCAATGTAAATGCTACCGTTACTTACAATTTTTAGAAGAGTTTTCTATACCAAGTGCTAACATCTTTGCGAATTGCTTGGTAATTATCATAAATGAGCAGAGCTAATTCAAACTCTGCTCTTTTATTATAACTTTTATTGACTGTAAAATAGCCGCAAAACTTCCCCGAAGCATCTACTACTATAGGAGGTTTAGAGGCAAAATCATTCCACGGACTCAAACTATTCATAGGGTTGCCATAGGTGCCAAAGTCATTCCATATAGACATCGAACTATTAGCCGACCCGTACTTACCCAAGTCATTCCATATAGAATTGCTATCAGTTTTACTACAATTCAAGCATCCCAAATAAACATCGTGATTGCTTCCACCATATAAATGCAATTTCTGTGCACTTACAGCAGAGACTAACAACAGAAAAATAAACATGATAGGGGTTTTCATAGTGTATAACTTTCTTTTTGACTACAAAATTAGTAAAAATAGGTCAAACATTGAAAAATCTCAATAGATTTTTTAATTTCTTCTATACTTTAGACAATTCATTTTTGTACTTGATACTTAACCAAATTTTAAATTATAGCTTATTCCAAGTCCTATATTCTCTAATAATCTATTGAAAATCAAATAGATTTTAAACTTTTATCATTTAATTATCAGATGATTTTTTTCATATTAAATCTTTCTCAAAAAATATTTTGAAAAAATCTACAATAAAAATTTGCGTAATTAAATTATTTGTTATTACTTTGCGCCCTGAAAATACAATTGTAGAAATTTTCAAATTATATGAAGGCTTTAAAAGAATTAAGTAAAATACAATTTGGTTGTTATGATAGTGCGCTCCCCAAGGGAGAAATCTTATACTTACAGCTCAAAAACTTTGATGAAAACAATCAATTCTTGGGGAATGTAGATGCTTTTGTTAAAGAAGATGAGAAGTATACTAAAAATCTCCTTTTGGCTAACGATATCCTATTACCCTCTAAAGGGAACCGAATTTTCGCCACTTTGTTTCAAGCACAATGGGGCAAAGCAGTAGCTTCCTCTATATTTTATGTGTTAAGAGTCGATACTTCTATTGTATTGCCTACTTATTTGGTAGCTATTCTCAATTTACCTCAATACCAGCAACAATTATGGCAAATGGGAGGAGGTAGTAATATTTTTTCACTAAGGAAAAAAGAGTTAGAAGATTTGCAAATTCCGCTTCCTTCTTTTGAAGTACAGCAACAAATAGCTGCTTTTAACCTGCTATTTCAGCAAAAAAACATTTTAAGACAACAAATTATAAAAAAAGAACGCCAATTACATCAGGCTATTATTCAACAATTAACAAATAGTAACTATGGAAGAAAATAAAATAACTCGCGATACTATCAATGCTATCGTATGGAAAGCTTGTGATACCCTGCGCCCTGTAATGGGAAGTGGGCAATATAAAGACTACATTCTCACACTCTTATTCGTGAAATATCTTTCGGATGTAAGAAAAGAAAAAATAGAAAGTTACCGCGAAAAATACAATGGCGATGAGGCTATGGTGAGTCGACAGTTGCAAAAAGACCGCTTTATCATTCCTGAAAAAAGCACTTTTGACTATTTATACGACCACCGCAACGAGCCCAATTTAGGCGAAATTATAGACATAGGACTTACCGCTTTAGAAGAAGCCAATCGGAGCAAGTTAACTAATGTATTCCGCAGTATATCTTTCAATTCCGAAGCTGTTTTTGGACAAACCAAGCAACGCAATGAGATACTCAAAAAACTGCTTACTGATTTCCTCAATTTAGACCTTAAACCTTCTCATCTTGCAGGCAACGATGTGATAGGTGACAGTTACGAATACCTCATCGCTCACTTTGCCGGTGAAGCAGGCAAAAAAGCAGGCGAGTTTTACACCCCTGCCGAAGTGAGTACCCTTTTGGCTAAATTGGTAGCTCCTAAAGCTGGCGACCGCATTGCCGACCCCGCTTGTGGTTCGGGTTCGCTCCTGATAAAAGTAGCTAAAGAAGTACAAGGCAAAAACTATTCGCTTTACGGACAAGAAAACAACGGTAGCACATGGGCGCTCTGCCTGATGAATATGTTCTTGCACGAACAAGATGCGGCAAACATCACTTGGGGCGACACCCTCAACCACCCCCAACTCATAGAGAATGATGCGCTGATGAAATTTGATGTAGTGGTAGCCAATCCGCCGTTTTCTTTAGACAAATGGGGTGTAGAAAATGCAGCTGCTGACCCTTACCAGCGTTTTCATCGCGGTATTCCCCCTAAAACTAAAGGAGATTATGCCTTTATTAGCCATATGATTGAAACCACCCACGAGACTAACGGACGAGTAGGGGTGATTGTGCCTCACGGGGTGCTCTTTCGCGGAAGTTCGGAGAAAACCATTAGGCAACAACTCATTGAGGAAAACCTATTAGAGGCGGTAATAGGTTTGCCTGCCAATCTATTCTACGGCACCAGTATTCCGGCGGCTATCCTGATTTTCAACCGAGCAAAAGGAGCTAATACCGATGTGCTTTTCATAGATGCGAGCAAGGCTTACGAAAGTGGCAAGAACCAAAACCATTTGCGCGATGAGGACATTAGCCATATTGTTTCGGTATATCAGCACTACAAAAAAGCTAAGCCCATTAACGCTGAAAAAGGCAGTGTAATAGAAGAACGTTTTGCCTATCGCGCTACACTAGCAGAGATAGAAGCCAATGACTACAACCTGAACATTCCGCGCTATGTAGATACTTTTGAACCAGAAACTTTGGTAGACATAGCTACTGTACATAGCGAGCTGGGGCAACTAAAACAAGAGCTCAGCCAAGTAGAACAACAAATAGAACAATATTTAAAAGAACTAAACCTTGTGTAAAAATGGATATTTTTGATTATATAGACCAACTTTTGGCTACCTACAATAGCCTACTCCCTATGAGCCCTGAAAACCAACGCCGATGGGATAAAAAAGTGCGTTTGGAGTTCAATTATAATTCTAACCATATAGAGGGAAATACACTCACTTATGGTGAAACTGAATTGTTATTGCTATTTGATGAAACCCACAGCAGTCGCCCAATGAGGGATTACGAAGAGATGAAAGCACACGATGTAGCTTTCCAAAAAATAAAAGAATGGGCTGCTGATACCGAGACTCCTCTTACCGAACAGGACATTAAAAATCTCAACCAAATTATTCTGGTACAGCCTTTTTGGAAAGACGCTATTACCCCCGATGGGCAACCCACCCGCCGACAAATAACAGTAGGCAACTACAAAACACAGCCCAACTCGGTACGTTTACCCAATGGAGAGTTGTTTGAATACACAGCTCCGCAGGAAGTACCCATACAAATGCAAGCGCTTATGGAGTGGTATCGCGATGAGCAAACCGCTTTGCACCCTGTAACCCTTGCGGCTATGTTTCATTACAAATTCGTATGTATTCACCCTTTTGACGATGGTAACGGGCGTGTATCGCGTTTGCTAATGAATTACGTACTTTTAGCACATAAGTTGCCCCCAGTGGTTATCAAATCAAGCGACAAACAAAACTATTTGCACGCGCTCCACTTAGCTGACACAGGGCAATACGAAGCCTTTATACGCTATATAGCAGAACAAGTAGTGAGTAGTTTGGAAATGGCAATCAAAGCAGCCAAAGGCGAAAGTATAGAAGAGCCTGATGATTTAGACAAAGAAATCGCACTTGTCGCCCGACAGCTACAACACCAAGAGACTTACAAAACCCCCCAACAAGTGCTAAACGTTTTTCATTGGGCACAGCAAAAGCTCCTTGCCCCTTGTGAAGCTGTATTACAAAAGTTTGACAAGCTTTTTCAGGAGAAGAAAAGAGTTAGAAAAGTAAATCATAAGGAAGTTGAAGAAGAAAACAGAAATAGTTTACTTGAAGTTCTAACTGCCTCTGTTCCTAAAATTGCCAAACAACTCAACAATCCCATAAAAAAGGAAAATGTTTATGGTATAGACCCTTATACTACAGATATATATAACATTACTCTCCAATACTATTTATATGGTAGTGCTTATGCAAGGGATAGTTCTGTTGTGAATTGCATTTTTTATATTTCATTTGAAAAGAATTCATATACTATAGAAATAGAGGTAATGAATGATTATCTCCTCAAAAAAAGCTATCCTTATAGCACTTTTCCAGATGATGAGAGTATAAGCGTTTTACCCCAACAATTAGGCAAGGAACTATTAGCAAAAGTAAAAAAAGTATGATAACAAATATACCCAAACATTGGAAAATAAAGAAGTTAGGAGAGATAGCTAATATTAGTTCAGGGACAACACCTTTTAGAAAGAATCCATTATTTTACGATAATGCTGATATACCTTGGGTGAAAACAACCGACTTGAATAATAGCTATATTACCACAACAGAAGAAAAAGTTAGTATGTACGCTTTAAACAATACATCTTTACGGCTGTACCCAACAAACACTGTTTTAGTAGCAATGTATGGAGGTTTTAACCAAATAGGACGGACAGGAAAATTAGCTATGGAAGCAACTATTAACCAAGCCCTTTCTGCCTTAGTTTTAAAAAACGATGATGTAAATTCTGATTATTTACTTTTTTGGCTAAATGCGAATGTTGAAAAATGGAAGAGATTTGCAGGAAGTAGTAGAAAAGACCCTAACATAAATGGAAAGGATGTCGCTGAGTTTTCTATATTAATTCCCCCATTAGAAGAGCAAGAAAAGATAGCCGAGATACTACTTACTTGTGATAAAGCCATTCGCCTTACCACTCAAATTATCACCCAGCTAAAACAGCGCAACCAAGGGCTTGCCCAACAGTTGCTAACGGGAGAGAAAAGAGTCAAAGGTTTTGAAAAGAGTGTATGGAAAGAAGTGAAACTGGGAGAGCTTTTAGACTATGGGCAACCTACTAATTATCTTGTTAAAAATACTGATTATAGTGATGAATATAAAATTCCTGTGCTTACGGCTGGAAAAACATTCATTTTAGGTTATACCAATGAAAAAGAAGGAATATGTACAAATATCCCTTTAATTCTATTTGATGATTTTACAACAGATTCAAGATATATTGATTTTCCTTTTAAAGTGAAATCATCAGCTGTAAAGCTATTAAAAGCAAAGAAAAATGTAAATCTTAGGTTTATTTTTGAAGCTATGAAACTTATAAAATATGCTATTGGAGGACACGAACGTCATTGGATTTCAAAATACGCTTTTTTAACTATCTTTGTACCTTCATTTAAAGAGCAAAACGCTATTGATCAGATTCTTGATACTGCCCATCAAGAGCTCAAACTATACGAACAAAAGCTACAACTCTTGCAAGCTCAAAAGAAAACACTAATGCAAAAGTTACTTACTGGAGAAATTTTAACAATAAAATAACTATGAAACATTTATTAATTACAGGAGCAGGAGTTGACCGCTCCAAAGGTATTGATTTTCCCTTGGCAAACACTTTGTTAGGCGGAATAACTGGTTTTCTAACAACAGAAGAAGGAAAACGTATTGATGAAGTATTAAGAGAAATGCTTCCTAATATGAGATTTAGCTTCAACAGTATGATAAAGACAGCTGTTGATAAAATTGTAACCAGAGAACCAAACGAACAAAAAAAAATGATTGAACGTGTTCAAAAGGCTATAAAAGGATTAAGTGAAGATGATAAAATCCACAAGCACGGAATGCTAATCATTAAGCTTTTCAACAAATTAGTAGCCATTGCTGAAAACAGCAATTTAGATGAAGATATTGAGAATTTAATTCGTGAAGTTTTTCCTAACAAAGCTGACGTTTTGATTGATAGTGATTCTATCTTAGACATTCATAAACTCTCCTTATCTGACACTTTTAAAGAAGTTCTTAAAATTACACTAAGATTAGGTCTTGAAGGTAAATCTCACGCTGTAGCAGAAGCTTTAGGGGCAGAAATGCTAAATATTGAACTTCTTTTAATAGAGAAATTCTTAGGTTTCTACAACAATAAAAGTGCTGATATTAAGAGCTACATTTATATTTCTTGGGTACTGTGGGCTTATCTTGTATTTAAGCAGAAAGAAGTACTAGAGGCACTTTCCAAGAAAAGAAATGCTAAAATGCCTTTCTATGGAAATTTACCAACATCTTTAAGAGCTATCACTCTCAATTATACTTCCTTTTTAGAGAATCAATTAGGCAAGGAAAATGTTATCTATTTTCACGGAGGACTTGCTGAATATGTAAGAATGGATACAAGAGAATTATTAGAGATAGAGAATTTAAATAAGCTAAATTTAGAAGATTTCCTAAGCTCCATCATCAAACCTTCTATTGATGTAACCAACAATAATATTGAAGAACAAATACACATCATTCCTTCTTTAGTTCCGCCTTTGAGACTAAAACCCATACTCTCTTACAAATACATTGAGCTCTGGGCTAAAGCTTCAGAATGGGTTCAAGAGGCTGAACACATAGTTATTGTGGGCTATTCTTTCAATAGTGCTGACGAACATTTCAATGATATTTTAAGAAATCTACACCCTAACAAAAAAATAGACATCATAGATCCTGGAGCTACTACAGATCATTTTAAAGGTAGAATAGAAAAAATCTTTGGAACCCCTGCTAATCAATTTGTTAAAAACTTAGTACAAGGAAAAACAGCTTTGAAAAAAGGTAGCATCAGGCTTATTGAAGCAATTGCTACTGATATAGATATAGACAAACTACTCAATAGCTAAAATTTAATCTTTATGCACTACCGAGAAGAAATCATATCGCAAATACCTGCTTTGCAGCTCCTAATAAATATGGGCTACCAATACCTGTCGCCCGAAGAAGCTTTGGCTATGCGTGGTAATAAACATAGTAATGTGCTCTTAGAGCCTATCCTCAAGGCGCAACTCGCCAAGATAAACTGTATTCACTATCGCGGGAAAGACTATGCTTTTTCGGAAGAGAATATCAACGCAGGAGTAGTAGCCCTCAAAGAGCTCCGTACTCACGAGGGGTTTATGGCGGTAAACCAACAGGTGTATGACCTGCTTACATTGGGCAAAACCTTTGAGCAAACTATTGGCAGTAGCAAGAAAAGTTATTCTTTTAGGTATATCGATTGGGAATGCCCCGAGAACAACGTCTTTCACGTAAGCGAAGAGTTTGCCGTAACACGCACTGCCCGCAACGATCATTATCGCCCTGATATTGTACTGTTTATCAATGGCATCCCGATAGTAGTTATAGAGTGCAAAAGCAATGTGATTAAAAACCCTATTACCGAGGCTATTTCGCAGCACTTGCGCAACCAGAAAGACGATGGCATACGCGAGTTGTACCAATATTCTCAACTACTATTGGCTTTAGCGGTAAATAGTGCGAGTTATGCCACTACTGCTACGCCACTAAAATACTGGCAAGTATGGCGCGAACTCTTCGGCGATCGTTTGGCTGAAAACAAGGCAAATCAGCAACTGAAATCCCTTAAAAACCGTCCGCTTCCTCCCGATGAACAGAGTGCGCTCTTTGCCCATCGCTACCAAAGTACGCAATACTTTTTTCGTCAGCAAGCAACAGAAGAGATACTACTCACCCAGCAAGACCTCACGCTTTATTACCTTTGCAGGAAAGAACGCTTGCTACGGCTTATACAACACTACACTATTTTTGACAATCACATCAAAAAAATAGCCCGCTATCAGCAGTTTTTTGCAGTAGAAGACACTTTGGTAAAAGTAAAGCACATAGAAGACGGCAAGCGCTTAGGCGGGGTCATCTGGCACACTCAAGGCAGTGGAAAATCGCTTACTATGGTAATGCTGGCAAGGCTTTTGGCTACCGATAAGAGCATTAAACACCCCAAAATACTATTAGTAACTGACCGTACCGACCTTGACAAGCAACTAAGTGATACCTTTAAAGACTGTGAGCTATCGGTAGAGAAAGCTACTACAGGCACAAGACTTACTGAGCTGCTAAAAGAGCATACCGATAAGGTGATTACTACTACCATTCACAAGTTTGAAACCGTAGTAAGTCAGCTAAACAAAGCACTTATCTCTTCAGAAATATTTGTGCTGATAGATGAAGCCCACCGCACCCAATACGGCAGGTTAGGGGTGAAAATGCAACAAGTATTCCCCAAAGCTTGCTTTATAGCTTTCACGGGTACCCCACTGATGAAAAAAGAGAAAAACACAGCAGCTAAGTTCGGTGGCATCATCGGTACCCCCTATACTATTACCGATGCCGTAGCCGATGGAGCTATTGTACCTATCTTATATGAGGGTAGGCATAACCTTTTCGACCTAAACGAAAAACCTTTAGACACCTATTTCGACCGTGTAAGCGAACCCCTTACTGATTACGGCAAAGTTCATCTAAAATGCAAGGCAAACAGTATTGCCCAGCTCAATCGCGCCGACCAGATTATTCAGGCGCGCGCTTGGGATATAGCAGAACACTTTAAGAAAAATGTACAAAACGAAGGTTTCAAAGCAATGCTAGTAACCCCCAGCAAAACCGCTGCTATAGACTATCGCGACTATTTGATGAAAGAGTGCAAACTCGACTGTGAAGTACTTATCTCGGCTCCTGACACACGTGAGAACAACGAAGATAGTTTTGAAGAAAACGAATATAAAGTAGGTTCTTTCTACAAAGCAATGATGGATAAATACGGGTCGTCTAAAAAATATGAAGACAGCCTGATTGATAGTTTTCGAGACAAAGAACAGCCCGAACTGCTGATAGTAGTCGATAAGCTTCTCACAGGTTTTGACGCCCCTATTGTAAAGGTAATGTACCTCACCCGAAGCCTGAAAGAGCATACCCTTTTGCAAGCTATTGCGCGTGTAAACCGAGTGAAAGAAGGGAAAGATTATGGGCTTATCATAGATTATTACGGCAATTTGGAAAACCTTGATAAAGCCATTGAAATGTACGGCTCTTGGGAAGATTTTGAGGCAAACGACCTCAAAGACACTGTTACCAATGCCGCTAAAGAGATAGAAAAACTACCACAACTACACTCGCAGTTGTGGGATATTTTCAAAACCGTAAAAAACAAATATGACACCGAAGCGTATGCCGAACTATTATCTGACAAAGAAAAAAGAGAAACATTTTACGAACGGCTCTCCCTCTTTGCGCGTATGCTGAAATTAGCCCTTTCGTTAGTAAGTTTTGATACAGAAGAGAATGCGCCGACTATAGAGCGTTATCAAAAAGATTTGAAGTTCTTCCTCGCATTGCGCACCGATGTAGCGCACCGCTATTTTGACACGATTGATTACACCGAATACGAAAAGCAAATACAAAAACTGATTGATAAACACATTATTACCGATGGGGATTTTCTACAAATCACTGAAAAGATAGATTTGTTTGACAAAGAAGAACGCGATAAAGCATTAGAGCAGCTAACAGGACACGCCTCTAAAGCCGACCATATCGCTTCGCGCACTGTGAAAGCCATCAGTATAAAAATGGATGAAGACCCTATTTTTTACCAAAAGCTTTCTACCCTCATCAGGCAAACCATTGAAGCTTATCGGCAAAAACGCATAGACGAATTGGAGTATTTCAACAGGGTAAGAGATTATGAAAACCAGTTTTTTGAAGGAGCACAAAGCGATTTGCCAGAGGCTTTGATAGGAAATAAAAAAGCTACAGCTTTCTACAATCTTTTAGGCGAACATCTCAAAACCCTTGACACCTTGCCTCATACAGCCCAAAAAGTAAAATGGGCTTTACAGCTAGATTTGCTTATCAACCACATTATCTATGAAGAAGGTACCCCTATTGTAGATTGGCAACAAAACAGTTTACTAGTAAACGAAATAGCACAAACTATAGACGATTTTTTCTATCAGCTAAAACAACAGCAGGGGGTAGAAATTCCTTTTGATATAGTAGATACTATTATAGAAGAAATCGTAAAAGTAAGTAAACAAATAGGATAATGAGCACCCACTACGAACTTTTTTATACTGATAGAAAAACCTTAGGTATAAAGGTCTATCCTGATACTTCAGTAAAGGTATTTGCCCCTATAGACACAGATTTGCCTATAATAGAACAGCATTTGAAGGTTAAACGCAGATGGATAGAGAAACAGCAAAGAAGCTTTCAAAGCTATCTGCCTGCCACCCCTCCACGCCAATATATAGGAGGAGAGAGCTTCTTATATCTCGGCAAACAATATATGCTAAAGATAGAACCTTCAACGGCTGAAGAGGTGAAGCTTTATCAAGGGAGATTGGTAGTAAAAACACTCAATCCTGATGCTACACATATAAAAAAGCTCTTGCAACAATGGTATATTGCAAGAGCTACTATCTTATTTAACAAGCTTTTTGAAGAACAATTTTATTTATTTAAAAGGTTCGGATTAGAAAAACCTATATTACAAATAAAAAAGATGGAGAAGCGATGGGGAAGTTGTACTCCTCAGCAGAAAATAATCTTAACCCCAGAACTCATCAAAGCTCCTGTAGTTTGTATAAATTATGTGATACTACACGAATTATGTCATTTAGTACATCACAATCACAGCAAAGCCTTCTACCGGCTATTAGAAAACTTTATGCCAGATTGGCAAAAATACAAACAGCTTTTAGAAACTAAAATGGCGTAACACTATCTTCTCATTTTCTTCAACGCCTCGGCAACTTCACTATGGCTCACTGTTTTATCTTTGAAATAAGCGGTGAGCTGTTGTTTTTCGTCGTCGGTAGCGCCTAATTGATTAAAAATATTGTTGAGGTGCATTTTCATATGTCCTTTTTGGATACCCAAACTGATGAGTGAACTCACAGCCGAAAAATTCTGTGCTAAACCTACGCAAGCTACGATTTGCATCAGCTCGCGAGCATTGGGTTTTTCGAGGATTTCGAGGGCTGTTTTCACCAAGGGGTGGAGCGTGGTGAGTCCGCCTACAGTACCCAAAGCTAAAGGCAATTCGAGTGCAAAATGGAAGGTATCGCCCTCTATCCAAGCGTTGGAAAGACTCTTGTAATTGCCTGAACGCGTTGCATAGGCGTGCGCTCCTGCCTCAATCGCGCGAAAGTCATTACCTGTGGCTAAAATCACCGAGTCGATGCCGTTCATTATACCTTTGTTGTGAGTAGTGGCGCGGTATACATCAGCGTTGGCAATAGCGAGGGCTTGCACGAATTTTTTGGCTGCTGCCATTCCTTTGAGGTGGGCAATTTCCAATTCGTCTACAGGGCAATGCACTTCGGCACGCACCAAGCAGTTAGGCACATAATTAGAGAGTATAGACATCACAATTTCGTATTGCCCACGGATAGCTGCATCTTTTTCAGCCTCTTCTCTAAAGGTCTCGGCAAACGATTCCAAACACGAGTTGATGAAGTTAGCCCCCATCGCATCTAAGGTTTCAAAAGTAGCCGACAGCTGGTAGTAGTGTGCCAATGCTTCGGTTTTATCTACCAAAGTAAGGGAAGTAATGCCCCCGCCACGTTTTTCCATATTGGCGGTGATAGGTTTGGCATTGGCGAGCATCAAAGGCTGTACGCGGGCAAAAAAGACTTCTAAATGCGCTTTTTCACCGTAGAAAAAGAAGTGCACGTGTCCTGTTTTTTCGGTAGAGAGCACCGTAGTATGGAAGCCTCCCCTACCCTGCCAAAACTTCGCGGCACGGCTGGCAGCTGCCACCACCGAGCTTTCCTCAATTGCCATAGGCACCGTATAGGTGCGCCCGTTGATGAGAAAGTTAGGCGCTACTGCAAAAGGCAAGTAGTAGTTGGTTACTGTATTTTCTATGAACTCGTCGTGGCGTTTTTGGAGTTCGGCATCGGGGTTGTGGTATTTTTCAAAGAAAGCGGCTGCATTCTCTACCTCAGGAAAATAAGTATCGCAAAGCCATTGAATTTTCTCGGCTTTGGTAAGTTTAGAAAAACCGTTAATTTGTTTCATTTCTATGTGTTAGGGGTTAGGGTCAAAATCAACTCCATTTATTAATTTTAATGTCGTTACTGAGTAATGTAACTTCTTTATTTTTATTCTTTAAAACAACTTTTGCCTCTGTATTAGTGTGATTTAAGGAAATATACATTTTTATTTCAGCAGTCGTATCTCCTTCTGTTATTTTTTCAAAAGCATTGAAAATCTCTTCTTCATTAAATCCTATAAAGCAATTATATCTATTCCCCTCTTTCATATAATGAAAATTGATTTTCATAGGAATATGATTCTTTTGGACTTTATCACTCCATCTGAAAATATCAGGGATCTGTGGATGTTTGTCTGTAACAACTTCACCTAAAAGGAAATCTTTTTCTCCATTATAGAAACTGTATCTAACGAAAATGATTTTTTCATCATTTGGAAAATCAAAATTGATATGCCAATTATATTCCTTTCTATAAGTATCCCATATTCCATAAGGAATAGGTTTATCCTTTACTTTTTCTATACTCTCTTGTGATTGTACTCCCCAATTATAGAGAATATTATTATGGTATTCTATATTGTGCATATTTTTAGCTGGACCTGGTGATAATCCTGCAATATATTCTTTTGAGAAGGTAATTTCCTCTGCTTGGTAACGACCTATCTCTACTTGTTTTTTTATTCCTGCTACCCAAATAACTACAACACCTCCAGGAGCAAAACCTACTACCACTTTATTATATTCTGATTTAATAGGAGGATATTTTGTAAATTCATCATAGAGGTCGTAAAAACCTTCATTAAAAAGGCGAACCATTTTATCATAATCAATAGGAGTATCTATATGATAAAATTTATGTTCAAAATACGAAACCCAAGTAACACTCAATTGTTTAGGGAGATATCCTGCAGACCCCATAGCCTCAGTGGGTTTTCCCCATTCACCTGTAGGTGTTGGCGAATTAAGTACAGCAACATCATTATCTGAAATGAGCGCTCCTGTATATACATCAACAAGATAACCTGATGGTACAGAGACAGCAGCTTGCCATCTAAGCCTATCATTTCTCACCGCCTTATTATTAGAACAACTAAAAAATTGCAATGTAGATAAGAAAGAGAACACGGAATAAAATACTTTTTTCATAGCACTTGTGTTTTTTTTATGAGTTAAAGAGATTTATAACTATATAGCTTACAAATTCTTAAACACACAAATCACTATCCAAAATTACTAACGACTACTTTTTAAAATTGGTAATGTATAGTAAGCACCAATTGCGATGCGGTGTAGTTGTTCATCTTTTAGATGTAAGGCTTTGTCGTAGCTGAGGGTATTCCCCACGTAGGCTACATAAAAGCGGAGGTCTTGTCCTTGTATGGGAGCGTATTGTGCCGCGGCGAAATATATCCAATTGGTACGCAACTGCTCACTGAGGCGTTGGGTACTCCCCGCTAACTCAATACCCGCCTTAGCCGATAGACTCCAGCGGTCGGTAAGTTGATAGTCGTAGCGCGATACAGCTCGTTTGTAGACTGCATCTTTCTGCATCAAGAAATTATTGCTTGCCAAACCATCGTAGGCGCTGAGGAGTTTTGAAGCTGTAAGTCCGTAATCGGCAGCCATATAGGTATAACTGAGGTCGAGATAAACCGTATGTTTGCCACTTTTATACCAATTCCCCAAAGCTACGGAGTGAGTGAGGTAGTTGGCAGCGTATTGCGATAGGTTATAGGAGTAGCGCAATTTGAGTTTGCCGTCGAGCAAATCGGCATTCCAATAGAGGTACATCCCGATAGGTGCTTTGGAAGCCTTAAAATCGCCCGCTACAAAGCCGTTGTTTTTTAAATGAGTAGCGAATTTAGCATTCACCGTGTTGTGCAACTGTACGCCTACTTTCTGGCGGTCGTTGAGTTTATAGCCCAAAGCGAGCCCTGAAAGGAAGACATTGTTATAGACCCCATTTAGGTAATCGGTGAAAATATATTCGTAGATAGGGTTGATTTCTTTTTCAAAAGCTCCAAACGCAGCGAGCTGTTTGCCCACCGTTACATCCCACTGACGTGTCGCGCCAAAACGATAGGTGATAAAAGCATAGTCTAAGGCAGTAGTACCACCGTCCTGAGAAGTTTCGGTAAAGGGACGATTAGGGCGGAATCGCACGCGGTAAAAGAGATCGTCGTTGAAATCACCTTGCAGATTGATGCGCGCATTATCAATCACAAAATGAGTGCTGTTTTTAGAAGCATCGTTATAGTTATCACTCACGCCTCCCCCTCTGAAAAACAAATCGATGTTTAGTTTTTTGGCAAAAGCCGGAAGTGCGGAAGGAGGAGTTGGCTTTTCTATTGCCAAAGTATCAGCCTCTTGAGCGGTAGCAAATATAGTGGTTAAGGTTGTTAATAAGGTGAAAAAGCATCTTTTCATAAAAGGAAAATTAATATATTGGGGCAAAGATAAGAATAATTAGCAAATTAGCAAATTAGTAAATTAGCTAATTATTTATTACCTTTGCCTCTGAAATTCATTTTAATACCTAAATTTATGAACCGAATGAAATTATTAGCAATGATATTCCTCTGGGGAATCGTTGCACAAGCACAAATAAAATGGGGTGTAGAAGCCAAAGCAGGGATTACCGCAGGCGGTCTTTACAGCGTTTCATCGCCTGAGTGGGTAATGGAAAGCGCTTCGGGATTGCAAATAGGCGGATTGTTGAGCGCTCAGTTTGACAATGGCATTGCGATAGAATCGGGATTGGTATATGCCTCTAAAAACTTTAAACACGAGTATAGTTACGGCGGAGGCTATTACAAATCTGATGGTAACTATATGCGTAGGCAAGTTTTTAATCATCACTATTTGGAAATTCCGGTCTATGTAGGTTTTCGCCTTAGAGCACGACATATTACTTTTGTGTGGAAAGCAGGACCTTATATCGCGACGGCTTTGGCTGCCAATGTACGCGAAGAACAATCGGTGTATAAGGATAGTAGGTTTTTGCACATCAACAAAAGTAAATACTCATTGAGCATTGGCAATGGCAGTAACGATGGACTCAAGCCTTTTGATGCGGGTTTCAACTTTGCTACAGGTTTAGAAATCAAGCGTTTTACCATTGGTTTCCAATACTCAGTAGGTTTCATCGATATATTGCCTAACCCTAATGAGAACTATATGAAGCAGCAGTGTTTTGCTTTTTCGATAGGTGGAAGAATTCTTTAAAGAGGCTATCTGGATTTTTTTATCCGTGAGGGCGTTTGCAGCACATACCCAGCTATCGCTGGCTTTCCTACATAACATACTACAAAAGCTGTTGATAATCAGAGTAATCAACTTTGCCAAAGGTACGAGCCGTACGGGCAAGAAACTTTGGCAAAGGTCGTAGCACGACGAGCTATTAAAACTTTGGTAAAGTGTAGTGACACAAAAGTGATTTTGAGAACTTTAATTTGTGGTTTACAATTATTTTTGTAGCTTTGTAGTTTTAAATCAGTAAACTTTAAAACATTATACAATGAAAAGAGCAAAATTATTTTTGGCAGTAGCCCTGCTTTTGGGGATGATGAGTCCTCTGTGCGCACAAGTGAAAATGGGATTGGAAGTAAAGGCAGGCTTGAACATTGCAGGAGTTTATTATTCAGATACTTACGACAGTAAAAGGTCAATCACTCCAGGATTTCACACGGGAGCTTTGGCAAGTGTAAATTTTCCTACAGGATTCTATCTTGAATCGGGGTTATTGCTCACCACCAAAGGACATTCTTACAAGTATAAATACAAAGAAGACAAAGAGAGATTCCTAAGTGAAAGACATTACAGTTATGGCTATTTAGAGATGCCTTTTTATGTGGGCTATCGCTTAAAGTTGCGAAAAGTAAACTTATTGTGGAAAGCAGGACCTTATGTAGCTGCTGCTTTGTGGGGTAATTCACGTGAAGAGTGGACGCACTACAAGAAGAAAAAAGTAATAGACCACACCGTAAGAAACAGTCATTCATTAATTATTGGTAACAGTACCTCAGATGATTTACGCAGATTTGATGTAGGGTTCAACTTAGCTACAGGCGTAGAAATCAATCGTTTTACAGCAGGCATTCAATATGGAATAGGTTTCGCCGATATACTACCCAGCCGCTCAGAAAGCACCTCTAATCAAGTATTCAGTATTTCGGTAGGGTACAGAATTTTTTAATAACAAACATACTTATACTTTATCAAAGGTGCGAGCCGCACGGGCAATTAAGGACTTTGACAAAGTACTAAATAACAAAAGCCTCAGCGAATGCTGAGGCTTTTGCAATTCCTAATCCTTAAAAATATGAAAAATTTCCTCTATGAAGAAGATCTCGTGGTACCTCCAGGAATCGAACCAGGGACACAAGGATTTTCAGTCCTTTGCTCTACCAACTGAGCTAAGGTACCCGTTGTTTTATCATTACGGCTGCAAAAGTAGTACTATTTTTGAAACTTGCAAAATATTTTGTGAATATTTTGCAAGTTTTTTACCATCTTTTTTATAACTAACTAATAATCAAGTTTGTCATTAGGATATTTTGCCATAAATTCTTCTACCTTTTTCACCATATTTTCTGATCCGCAGAAGAAAGGTACTCTTTGGTGAAGTTCTGTAGGGCGGATATCCATAATGCGCGTATAGCCATCGGAGGCTTTACCTCCTGCTTGTTCGGTGAGGAATGCCATAGGGTTACATTCGTAGAGCAAGCGCAATTTACCGCGTGGCGTACGCGTTCCCGAAGGGTAGATATAAATACCTCCTTTGAGCATATTGCGGTGAAAATCGGAGACTAAGGAGCCTATATAACGCGAAGTATAAGGGCGATCGCCTTCTAAGGCTTGGCAATACTTGATATAGTCCTTTACTCCTTGTGGAAAATGCACGTAATTCCCTTCGTTGATGGAGTAGATGGTACCATCTTTAGGATACTGCATATTAGGGTGAGAGAGGTAGTAAGTACCGATAGAGGGGTCGAGAGTGAAGCCATTTACCCCGTGACCGGTAGTATAAACAAGCATTGTAGAAAGTCCGTAGACCACATAACCTGCTGCTACTTGCTTGTTACCCTCTTGCAAAAAGTCTTCTAATTGTACGGGAGTCCCTACTGGAGTTACGCGTCTATAGATAGAGAAGATTGTACCGACAGTTACATTTACATCGGCGTTGCTAGAGCCATCGAGAGGGTCGATGAGCACAACGTACTTGCTGTTAGGGCTGTTCTCGGAAGAGGCAATGGGAATGAAAAACTCGTTTTCTTCGGAAGCAATGCCACATACTACATCGCGCTGAGTAAGGGCACGGATAAAGAGGTCGTTAGCGAAAACGTCTAACTTTTTCTGCACTTCGCCTTGGATATTTTCTTTGCCCATATCGCCCAAAATATCCTCAACGAGTCCCGCTTTGTTTACTTCGCGGTTTACTAACTTAGAGGCTAATTTAATAGCACTCAGCAAACGTGATAGTTCGCCAGTTGAATGTTGGAAGTCCTTCTGATTTTGGATGATGAACTCCCCTAAAGTAAGATGTGTTTTCATTTTGTTGATATGTTAATGTATTAGTTTCTTAATTTAGTGCGAGCTCTATGAAAATTAGCTAATTAGCTAATTTTCCAAGGTATAGCTGGATTACATTTTCTAAACCTAAATAAAGAGCTTCGCAAATAAGCGCGTGACCTATAGAGACTTCTAAGAGGTTAGGTATTTGCTCTCTAAAATATTTTACGTTGTCCAAACTCAAGTCGTGACCGGCATTGAGTCCTAAGCTTACTTTTTGAGCTTCTAAGGCAGCTTTTACATAGGGTTCAACAGCAGCTTTGTTACCGTGTGCATAGGCACTTGCATAGCCTTCGGTATAGAGTTCTACACGATCGGTACCGGTAGCGGCAGCGGCAGTTACCATTGCCTCGACAGGGTCTACGAATAGTGAGGTACGAATACCGTTGCGTTTGAACTCGGTTACTACTTCGGTTAAAAAATCTTTGTGTTTAATGGTATCCCATCCGGCATTAGAGGTGATTGCGTCTTCGGCATCGGGGACGAGGGTAACTTGGGTAGGTTTGACTTGCAAGACCAAGTCGATGAATTTAGGGATGGGGTTTCCTTCGATATTGTATTCGGTAGTTACTACTTTTAGCAAATCGAAGGCATCTTGATAGCGGATGTGGCGTTCATCGGGGCGGGGGTGGATAGTTACACCTTCAGCGCCAAAGCGTTGCACATCTTTGGCTACTTGTAATAAATCGGGCATATTGCCACCGCGTGCATTGCGCAAGGTAGCTATTTTGTTGATATTTACACTTAATTTTGTCATTAATTCTGTTTTTAAGGGTTTGTAGGTTCTATTTCCTGTTCTTGTTCTTGTTGTTCTACTTCTTGACGGAGGATAGAATCCTGTTTATTAGGGGTTACCCTATAAGCTTTGGGGTCGTATTTAGGGTCGGAGATGTTGAAGCTAGCGGTATCCTTATCGTGTTGAGGTTTCAGGTCACCGACGAGTACTTTTTTGATAGAGGCTAAATACTTGTCGTTATCTTGAATTTTTTGCTCTAAGGAATCTACTTTGAAGAGCAGTCCGAGAGTTTCGCGTTTGTTTTCGACGGCAGTATAGCCTAAGATATACTGGCGCAGAGGGGAATAGATAATCAGTATTGTAGTGAGCACAATGAGTACAAAGGCAAAGAGAGAACCAAAGACGAAGATATTGAGACGGCTCAATCGGAAGGAAGTTTTTTCCTCGTAGGTACTATCGTCCATTACTATCAAGCGGTATTTGCTAAGCCACTTGCGTTTCCAATATTCTTTACGCGATTCTTTATTCGTTGCCATAGTACTAAGGTTTTATTCTACACTGATTACTTTTTCGATTTGAGGTACATACTCTTTGATAGTCATTTCGACACCGCTTTTAAGGGTAATTTGATTGACGGAGCAGTTGGTGCAAGTACCTTCTAAGCGTACTTTTACGATTTTTCCGTCTTCGATATCAACGAGAGTAATATCGCCGCCGTCGTTTTGCAAATAGGGGCGTATTTTATTTAAAGCTTTTATCACTTCTTGTTTAAGTTCTTCCATTTTTATCAGGTAATTGGTAACAAGTAACAGGTAACAAGTATGTTGTTGCTGATTATTGTCTATTTAATTATTAATTATTGTTTTTATTGTTAATTACTACTGCATCCTGCGGTATTGGTGATTCTGATAGCTTCGGAAGGGGGTAGTGTTTCGTTGCGTTCTACGACACTTTTCACGACCTCTTGAGCTAAAGTACGGAAGGCATTTGCTTGAGGAGTACCATCTTGTAGCACTGTGGGTCGGCCTTCGTCGCTTGCTTCGCGTATGCCTTGTACTAAGGGAATTTCGCCTAAGAAAGGTACGTTCAAATCGGCAGCGAGGTTTTTAGCGCCTTCTTTGCCAAAGATGTAATACTTGTTGTTAGGCAATTCTTCTGGGGTGAAATATGCCATATTTTCTACAATCCCCAATACAGGTACATTGATATTTTCTTGTTTGAACATCGCTACTCCACGGCGGGCATCGGCGAGGGCTATTTTTTGGGGGGTGCTCACTACTACGACACCCGTAATAGGCAATGCTTGCATAATACTCAAGTGAATATCGCCTGTTCCTGGAGGAAGGTCGATGAGGAGGAAATCGAGTTCTCCCCAATAGGATTCAAAAATGAGTTGGTTAAGCGCTTTGGACGCCATAGGACCTCGCCATATTACTGCCTGATTGGCATTGGTAAAGAAACCAATAGAGAGGATTTTTACACCGTAGTTTTCTATAGGTTGAATGAACGATTTGCCATTGATAGCCACCGATTGAGGTCGGTTATCTGCTACATCGAACATCATAGGGATAGAGGGTCCATAGACATCGGCATCGAGGAGGCCTACTTTGAAGCCCATTTTGGCGAGAGCGGCAGCTAAGTTGGCAGTTACGGTGCTCTTCCCTACCCCACCTTTGCCTGAGGCAACAGCGATAATATTTTGGATGCCTGGTATAGGTTTCCCTTTGATTTCGGGCACTTCGGGAGCGATGACTTTCACGTTCACTACTACTTTAGCTTTCTCGTGTACTTCGCCGTGAATGGCTTTCATCACTTCTACTTCAGTACGTTTTTTAGCTTGTAGACTTGGGTTATTGATTACTACATCTACTACTACTTCATCTCCAAATACTACTATATTTTGTACAGCGCCACTATCGACCATATTTTTTCCTTCACCAGGAGCGGTAATTTTGCGAAGCGCTTCTAATACATCTTTTTTTTGAATATTCATTTGTTTTTAGTTAAGAGGTAAGAGGTAAGAATTTATTACACTCTTATTTCTATTTTTTATTTCTGTTTTATAGTCAAATAATTTAAATAGCTTATTTTTTAGAGGACGATTTGCTAATCGCCTCTACGGCATACCTAAAAAGCTACTGATTATTAAAGTAATCAACTTTAGCAAAGTGAAGCGACCTATCTTCATTACAAAAGTTTTGTGTGGACATTGACAGCTATCTCTATTGGATTTCACGGATTATGATACAAAACAGCTAACCTATGTTCTAATGTGAAATCTGAGCTAATGATTCTTTATTTGAAAGGCAAAGATATAACTTTTTTATTTATTATCAAAACATTTAGCGGTTTTTAGTGCGAACTGCACGGGCAGATAGAGGGTGCGGTGGGAGATAGCCCCCGAACCCCCGAAAGGGGACAAGCTGGAAAAAGATGGTGAGAGGGGTGGGAGCGGTGGGGTGCGAACCGCACAGGCAGATAGGGGGAGCGGTGGGGATTATGGGAGTGGTGAAAAAGGAAAAACTTTGTCAGAGTTTTGGGACTTTGACAAAGTTTATTTATTAATCATTTTTATACTTATCAATATGTTCTATCAAACCAATTTTCTACTTCTAGGTTCTCTATAAATCTAAAATCTTTAATATTATCAGTTACTAAAGTCAAGTTATAAAAAAGAGCTGTAACTCCTATCATTAAATCAAATTCATCGTGTATTGGAGTTCCTTGTTTTCTAAGTTTTACTTTTATTTTTGCATATTTATCTCCTATTTCTGAAATAGGAAGAATCTTAATCCCGTTTAAAAAATTATTAACTGCCTTATGAGACTTTTCAGGATTGAGACTATTTTCAGCTCCATATTTCAACTCAAAAGCTGTTAGTTCAGAAATAAAACAATTCTCATAACCTTTTTCTCTAATAATTTCATCTAAGTTCAACTTTCCTCTTAGAAAAAACACACAAATATTTGTATCTAATAAATACTTCATATTTCTAAAGATAAATCTCGTTTTCTAAATGCTCTACTTCCTTTTATATCAGCAATAATATCTTCGGCTGCTTGTTCGCTGGAGAAAGCCCCAAAAGAACTGAAAAAACTTTTTTCCCTCTCCAATTTTTCAGTATCTATAGTATCTTCTTTTAAGGAGTCGGCTATTTTTTTAATAAGCTCTACCTTTTCTAATCTACTTAAAGTATTTAAAAGATTGGTATAAGTATCTACACGATTATAGGGGGTATAATTCAACATCTTTATTAACTTTTATTTGAAAGGCAAAGATATAACTTTTTTATTTATTATCAAAACATTTAGTGGTTTTTAGTGCGAGCTGCACGGGCAGATAGGGGGAGCGGTGGGAGATAGCCCCCGAACCCCCGAAGGGGGACAAGCTGGAAAAAGATGGTGAGAGGGGTGGGAGTGGTGAAAAAGGAAAAACTTTGTCAGAGTTTTGGGACTTTGACAAAGTTTATTTAGATTTTTATAGCACGGGTGGAGGGATTCGAACCCCCATCAACGGTTTTGGAGACCGCTATTCTACCCTTGAACTACACCCGTATTTTAAAAAAGTTTTGAGTTTTTAGAACCCAAAACTTTTTTGTATGATTGTTATAACTTAAATTCTAAGTTAGAAATTAGTCAAGGATTTCAGTTACTTGACCAGCACCTACTGTACGACCCCCTTCGCGGATAGCGAAACGGAGACCTACGTTAAGAGCGATAGGTTGCAACAATTCTACTTCAATAGTTACGTTATCACCAGGCATAACCATATCAACGCCTGGTTGCAAGTGGATAGTACCGGTTACGTCGGTAGTACGTACGTAGAATTGAGGACGGTAGTTGTTGTGGAATGGAGTGTGACGACCTCCTTCTTCTTTAGAAAGGATATACACCTCAGCTTTGAATTTAGCGTGTGGAGTTACAGAACCTGGTTTGCAGATTACCATACCACGTTTGATGTCTTTTTTGTCGATACCACGGAGCAACAAACCAACGTTGTCACCAGCTTCACCACGGTCGAGGATTTTGCGGAACATTTCAACCCCAGTAATAGTAGAGGTCAATTTTTCAGCACCCATACCGATGATTTCAACTGCATCACCTGTTTTAGCTTCACCAGTTTCGATACGACCAGTAGCAACGGTACCACGACCGGTGATAGTGAACACGTCTTCAATAGGCATCAAGAATGGTTTATCGATGTCACGAGTTGGAAGTTCGATCCATTTATCAACAGCGTCCATAAGGGCGAGTACAGTATCAACCCATTTTTTCTCACCGTTAAGAGCTCCAAGAGCAGAGCCTTGAATGATAGGAGTGTTATCGCCATCGTATTGGTAAGAGCTCAAAAGTTCACGCATTTCGAGTTCTACGAGTTCCAATAATTCTGGGTCGTCTACCATATCTACTTTGTTCATAAACACAACGATACGAGGAATACCTACTTGGCGACCGAGGAGGATGTGCTCACGAGTTTGAGGCATAGGTCCGTCGGTAGCGGCAACTACGAGGATAGCGCCGTCCATTTGGGCAGCACCGGTAATCATATTTTTCACGTAGTCGGCGTGGCCAGGACAGTCAACGTGTGCGTAGTGACGAGTAGCTGTTTGATATTCTACGTGAGAGGTATTAATAGTAATACCGCGTTCTTTTTCTTCTGGAGCGTTATCGATTGAATCGAAGCTACGAACTTCTGAAAGACCAGCGTCAGCTAATACTTTAGTAATAGCGGCTGTCAAAGTAGTTTTACCGTGGTCTACGTGTCCAATTGTACCAATATTCAAGTGGGGTTTGGAACGATCAAATGTTTCTTTTGCCATTTTAAATAAATTTTAAATCTTAGTTATATAAATGAGTGTTTGATGTGTGTACAAAAGATAATATGAGCTGATGACGAGATTTGAACTCGTGACCTCTTCCTTACCAAGGAAGTGCTCTACCCCTGAGCTACATCAGCATACACAAAAAGAGCGGGAGACGAGGTTCGAACTCGCGACATTCAGCTTGGAAGGCTGACGCTCTACCAACTGAGCTACTCCCGCAAAAAATAAAAATATGACAGTGGGGAGAACAGGATTCGAACCTGTGAAGGTAAAACCAGCAGATTTACAGTCTGCCCTCGTTGGCCGCTTGAGTATCTCCCCGAGTAAAAAATTTTAAACTATTAAAATATGTACTTATTTTGAGCCGGCAGAGGGATTCGAACCCACGACCCCGAGATTACAAATCACGTGCTCTGGCCAACTGAGCTATGCCGGCGTTTTTGTCTTACAGAGCGCAAAAGTATAACAAATTTTGAAACCTCCAAAATTTTTGAGAGATTTTTTTATGATTTTTGGTAAAATATTTTTTAAGATGTTGATAATCAGATGGGATATATAGGAGGTGTGGAATGAGAATCTCGGAAAGGCGCTGACTCACTTACTCGGCAATTGCCGACAATCCCGAAGGGGGACAAGCCGGAAAAAGATGGTGTAAGCAGTGGGAGTTGTGGGAGCGATGGGAGGGGGTGAGAGTGGTGGGAGTTGTGGGAGCAGTGGGTACTCTTGGAAAGGATCGGAAAAACTCAATTATTTTCTTTGAATTCTTTTAGCCATTTTGCGATAATTAGCGCCAGTGGGATTGTTTTTAAAAAACCTTTAGCTAGCAAAAAGCTAAAACTATCATAAGATTTTATATCTTCTATAAAACTATAGATATATAGTGCTATAAGAATTATTATAAGGGAGCTGAAAAATATCTCTTTACTTCTCATATTTCTCTTTATTTTAGGGATAGGTTGTGAGCTGAATAGTCAGTTTATAAAAAGACTTTGCCAAAGGTGTAGCAGGATAAGCTATTAAAACCTTTGGCAAAGTTTAGCAATAATGAAAGAAAAAAAATCTACTTTAGTTCAAAATCTTTTTCGTTGCTGTTATCGGCAGAGTGTTGGGCTACCCAAAGTTTGAAAGCGCCGGGTTCGGTTACTTTTTTCAAATCGGCGTTGTAAAAGGCTAAGAGGTCTTCGGTGATTTCAAACTGCACTTGTTTGCTTTCGCCTGCCTTGAGAGCCACTTTTTGGAAGCCTTTGAGCTCTTTCACCGGACGGGTTACACTACCTACCAAATCGCGAATATATAACTGTACTACTATTTCACCATCGCGCTTGCCGGTATTGGCTACTTGGGCTGTAACGGTGAGTTTACCTCCTTTACTGAGGGTGGCACTGCTGAGCTGTACATTACTAATATTAAAGGTGGTGTAGCTCAATCCGTAACCAAAAGGATAGAGTGGTGTGACAGGCGCATCCTCATATTTAGAACGGTAATCAACTGTTGGGTTATTAGGATCAACGGGGCGACCAGTATTCTTGTGATTGTAATAGATAGGCACTTGCCCAACATTACGAGGGAAACTCATCACCAAACGCCCTGAAGGGTTGTACTTACCTGATAATACATCGGCGATACCATAACCTGACTGGGTACCAGGAAACCATACTTGTAAAATAGCATCGGCTAATTCACTTTCTTCACTGAGGTCGAGCGGACGACCGCTATACACTAATAACACTATAGGTTTGCCTGTTTGTTTGAGAGCGCGGAGCAATTCACGTTGAGGAGCGCGCAAACGTATATCGGTAAGGCAAGCAGATTCACCAGACCAGTTATAGTCTTCACCTAAGGCTACCACTGCTACATCGGCGGTACGTGCGGTGGCTACTGCTTTGGCTATATCGGCAGAAGTTGTGGCGGTAAGTGTACAACCTTTGGCATAGCTAAACTGCACCTTACTATCTTTATACACTTCTTGTAATCCTTTGAAAAGAGAAGCGCTGAGTTCACGGTCGCCGCGACCTTGCCATTCGCCATTTTGGTTAATAGAATCTTTTATCATAGGGCCTATAAGGGCTACCCTTTTCGGCATATCGGGAGTGATAGGCAATACCTCGGCGTTGTTTTTGAGCAATACCACCGATTTAGCAACGGCAGTGCGGGCTACTTGCAAGAACTCCGGTTTCATAAGGGTTGTTTTGGCGCGATTCTCATCGAGGAACTTATAAGGGTCATCAAACAAGCCCAATACGAATTTCATTTCCAAGATACGGCGTACAGCGGTGTTGATAGTCTCTTCTTTTACCTTACCCTCTTCGACTGATTTTTTGAGGTGCTTGATAAAGTTAGCGCCTGTCATATCCATATCAATACCAGCATTGATTGCTAACTCGGCAGCGTGCTTATTATCAACCGCAACACCGTGAGGAACCAGTTCGTTAATACCGGTATAATCGGTTACTACAAAGCCTTTAAAGCCCCATTGTTTGCGAAGGATATCGGTCATTAGATAGCGATTGGCAGTTGCAGGGATACCGTTCACCTCGTTGAAGGAAGCCATTACGGTGCCCACTCCTGCATCGATCGCTGCTTTATAAGGTGGTAGATAGGCATTCCAAAGGGTGTGCTGAGAGAGCTCGGCAGTATTGTAGTCGCGTCCTGCTTCGGCAGCGCCATAGGCAGCAAAGTGTTTTACACACGCTAAGACAGTATTGGTTTTGCTAAGCGAATGCCAGTCGGTTCCCCCTTGAAAACCTTGTACGCGAGCTTTGGCGATTTCACTTCCCAAGAAGGGGTCTTCGCCAGCGCCTTCCATCACACGCCCCCAGCGTGGGTCGCGAGCGAGGTCGACCATAGGAGCGAACGTCCATTTGATGCCATCGGCGGCAGCTTCTTCGGCAGCAATAGCAGCAGTTTGGCGCATTAGGTCTAAATCCCAAGAGCAGGCTTCGGCAAGCGACATAGGGAATATGGTTTTATAACCGTGAATCACGTCGTAACCAAATAGAATAGGGATACCCAAGCGAGTTTTCTTGACAGCTATATCCTGCAATTTGCGCACTCCAGGCACGGTAACAGCATTGAACACACTACCTACGAGACCTTTTTCGAGATAAGGCTGAAAGTCATCGGACATTACGGGGCCTGTAACATCCCAATTAGCGGCAAACTGAGTAAGTTGTCCTATTTTTTCTTCTAAGGTCATTAGCGATAGCAAAGAATCTACCTTGCGTTCGATGTTTTTATCGCCACTGAAGGATTCCCATTTCACAGGGGTTTTATCGTCGGTTTTTGACGAATTGTTACAAGCTACTACAGCGAATAAGACAGTAACAGCACAGATTAATTTCTTCATAAAACTTATTTTAAGGTGAGTTCGCTATAAAACGAGTCTCACGAATTTACACAAAAATGATACATCACGTGGGCGTATACAATACGCCCCTACACAACATACTGCAAGAGTGATTGATTATCACAACTATTAACTTTGGCAAAGTTTGCGATAGTATTTACTGATAAATTCTCACATAATCAATTTCAAGGCTATCTTCGGTGAAATTATTAGCTACTTGACCTCCCAATGTTCCTCCCATTGCGACATTTAGAATAAGGAAGAATTTTTGGTTGAATGGCAATTTAGCGTTGTTGTCCATTTCGAAATAGTTCTTGTTATCGACTGCAAAGATAATCTTTTTTTCTGTCCACGTCATCGTATAAATATGAAAATCTGCAGAAGTGTTTGCAAATTCAGTTTCTTTGTCGTAATCACCCTGACGGTTGTTATCAGTGTCGTACCAATGGCAAGCGCCGAGAATATGGGTCTTTTTATTACCTTTTTGTTCGAGCATATCTATTTCGCCACATTTAGGCCAGCCCTCGGTAGCGAAGTTATTGCCCAAGAACCACATTGCAGGCCAGGTACCTTTGGCAGCAGGTAATTTGGCTTTGATTTCCACTTTACCATATTTGAAGCCATACAAGCCTTCGGTTTTGAGGCGAGCAGAAGTATAACCACCATTCCCATCGGCTTTGGCAGTAATTTTTAGCACACCATTTTCCACTTTCACATTTTCAGGGTCTTTGGTGTATGTTTGCAACTCGTTATTACCCCAACCATTACTACCTTTGCCCAAATCATACGTCCATTTGGTCGCATCGGGGGTGCCCGCTTTATTGAACTCGTCGTACCACACAAGGTTCGTAAAGCTATTTTCGGAAGGTTTGGTAGTAGTGAAAATGTGATACCAAGCAAACTGACTATTAGGTTGCATCACGCGCACGACAAGTTGTGTATCGGTAAGGCTGATGATATCATAAGTGCTTGCTCCTACCCACCAACCGAGCATACCACCATTGGAGAGCTCGATAGCTGTACCGCGATAGGCTTTGTTGTCGTACTTACCTTGGGTAGCGGCTTTAGAAGTAGAAGGCACAAAGGACACTTGTTTCTCGCCTGTAATCGTAGGTACTACATCGGTGCCGTGACATTGGTCTTTAGCTACACCTAACACCTCAGCGTAAGCTCCTGGTATAAACACGTGATCGGCAGTTTGTTTATAGGTAATACCATTGGCTGTACGGGTGAAGATGAAGGAATTTTCGAACATACAAGTACGAGTAGGGTCAAATGGTGTTGCTTGCCACCAAGCGGGGTAACCATATTCGCCATTGTCGCCACTTTCTTGAGGGCCTAAGCCTGCATATCCCGCTACATTTGCAGCCCAATACCAAGTTTTAGTATCGCCTACATTCTTACCAGCAAGCATATTTTCAGCTTCGGCATCGGAGAAGGAACTATATACTTCCAATTCTAAAGGTACAGAACTCATAGAGCCTCCTGCACCTACAGCACTTACTACCGCTGTGAATTTGTTGGTACCTACTTTGGTATAGCGGTGTTGGATTTTACCAGAAGGAGCCATTTCGGTCTTGCCATCGCCAAAATCGACACGGTAAGAAATGGCGTTTTGGGCGGTTACTACAAAGTTCACCAAACCCGTGCCGTCGCCGTGAGGATGAGTGTTATCAGCCCCCACGATGCTGAATGAGGCATTTACATTAGAAGGAGGTGTAAGGTCTCCAAACTCGTGCTTATCTTTACAACTTATAAAGACAAAAGCTACTAATAGGGTTAAAAGATTTAAGGTTTTCATTTTAATTTGTCAATTTAGTGTGAGTTGCACGGGCAATTAATTAAGTGTTATTTCGTCGTAATAATAAGTGGTATCATCGCCTTTTTCACCAAAGTCGAAGAAAACAACTACTTTAGTATATTTTGCGCTGGTATCAATGCCTGTAAAGTCAAAAGAAAGTTCTTCCCAAGTGTTCTTTTTGGTGATGCGAGCATCTACTTCTTTTGCTTCATTGCTAGTAGCTCCCTCTAATTTCACTTTTACAACAATACCTGTTTTAGGTGACAAGGCTTTTAGCTTCAATACCTTGTGACTTTTCATATCCAAACTTTCGGAAGTGAAGAACGCGCCTGCCCACGTTTCACAACCTTTGGTGCGCACCATTTTTACTACTTTGGCTGTAGTATTACCCACTTTTTTAGGGTTGGCTACTACTTCTACATTTGCCATATTGCCAAAGGTAGTAAATTCGGGAGCTGTACCTTCAAAGTTTTCGATTATTACGATATTCGATTTTTTGTAGAAATACAAGTTATCAATAAATACGGTACCTTGTCCTACCAATTTTATTTGGTGTACATCGGTGATTACAAATCCTTGTTTGGTGTAGTCATTTAGTGGAATATCGATGCTTGTCCACTTATCGGCAGTGAGGGTCTTTTTGACAAACTTCTCACCGTCAGCGCCTGTGCTTTTGCTAATCAAATAGATATCTAAAGCGGTAGCATCGGCAGTCCAAACGTCTAAATGTAAGAACTCCATCGCCGATAGGTCGATTTCTCGGGCAAATTGGATACCTTGATAATTGAGGTGAGCGTATTGCAAGATTTCATCAGTACCCAACTTAAAGAGGTTGTAGGCAGTGGCTTGTCCCCAATTAGGGTTGAAATCGGTGCCTGCTACATTGGTATATCGTCCGCTGAAAAGCGAAACGACCTCTTGTGCTTTGCGGATTGGAGGTTGAGGAGCTACAGTAGTAGGCTGTTGCAAAGCAATTACTCGTACCGATTTTTGTACTTTGGTAGTTTGTTTACCAGCACCTTTCACCTCTATCGTAAGGGTGTAAGTACCTGTTTGTTTATAAATGTGTGAAACAACTTCACCTATATTACCAGATACCGGTTTTTCATCGGCGCTTTCACCGAAATACACATCATAGGTAATTGCAAAGTTGGCTTTAGCTGTTACATTCACTTTCTTAGAAACCGCTTGGTCGTTGGCTACGGTTACTTCTACATTCTCAGGGGCGCGGAACGACACCTCTAAAGGCAAAGTTGCTTCGGCCTCCTTGCCAGCGATGTTCACAGCTACTATTTTCACTTGGTAACTACCTTCAGCATAAGTATGTGTTACCGAACCACCTGCTTTCACTGTAGTAGGAGTTGCAGTGCTATCGCCAAAGTAGACCTTGTAGGAGGTTACTCCCGTAGCTATTGGTGTGATGGTTACAGATCCTGAGTTATCGGCGCTCACCTGAAATTTAGCTGAGACATCGGTAGGAGCCGTGGCATTTTGGACGAAACTGAGATCGTCCTTATCTTTTTCGCAAGCTACCATTCCAATGAGGAGCAGTAGTGCTATTAGGGTTTTGAGTGCTTTCATTTTAATTTAGATAAGAGTTTTTAGCCCCCGAACCCCCGAAGGGGGACAAGCTGCAAAGGAGACTTACTTCGTAATTCGTAATTCGTCATTAATATCCTTGGTTTTGTTGCCAATTGCCGTTGGCGTAACGAATTTCTTCGTGGGGTATGGGGAAGACTTCGTTTTTATTGGCAGTAAAGCCTTGTATTTCGGTACCTTTACCCGTGCGGACTAAGTCGAAAAATCGCAAGCCTTCGCCTAAGAACTCTACACGGCGTTCTTTCCAAATTGCTTCGGTAAGGGCAGTACCCGAAACCGTAATATTGTGATTTTCATCGCCAAAGGCACGTTTGCGCACTTGGTTGAGGTAATCGCGAGCGCGTTCATCGCTGATATTACCACGGTTGAGCGCTTCGGCAGCCATTAAGAGTACATCGGCATAGCGAATGGCACGATAGTTATTAGGGTTGGTAAGGTTTTGGTCGGGGCTATTGAGGTCGCCTTTGCGAGCTATATATTTTTTATTGAAATAGCCTGTATGTTTGTAACCTTCGGCATAAGTAGCGTTGTTCGCTGCTGCCCACGCGACGATGTCTAAAATCGCTACATCTTTGCGAAGGTCGCCTGCTTCAAAAGCATCGACAGCCTCTTGTACGGGTACGTTAAAACTATAGCCAGAATCGAACACAGGACCGTTGTAGTTGCGGATACTGTTAAACCCTACCGCTACATTCCCTTTGCTACATTGCAAACAGTCGAAGCTCGCACCTTCAGCATCGGTGTATTGTATCTCGAATACCGATTCAGCACCGTTTTCACCTTCTTTTTCAAAGATAGACGCATAGTCGGTTACAAGAGAATAGGTATTGCTGTGTATCACGGTTTCTAATACTTGAGCAGCTTCGGCAAACTTGTTTTGGTATAAATATACCTTGCCGAGGAGGGCTTGAGCCGCACCTTTGGTAGCACGCCCTACTTGACCGTCAGGGGGTGTTGTAGGCAAGTGAGGAATGGCAGCCAAAAGGTCTTTCTCAATAGAAGCATAGACCTCACTCACAGGGGAACGGGGTATTTTTTGTTCGTCACCACGCTCAAAGCGTTTGTTTTCTTTAAGAGGAATTGCTCCGAACCATTTCACGAGTTCAAAATTGTAATAAGCGTGAAGGAAATGTGTTTCGGCAATGATCACCTCTTTGCCCTCAAAGGCTGTTTTGTTTTGGAATTCCAAGATATAAGCCGTGCGGTTTACACCAGCAAACATCCAGTCCCACAAGTCTTTGAGTTGTGCATTGACAGGAGTATGAATCATCTGGTCTATTTGCTGAAAGCCTATTACATCCGATGCTCCTTCCCCTCCGCAAAGGGTATTATCGGAGGCAATTTCGCCCATCAATACATTTATATACGTAGAATGCAACAAGTTGTAGGATGCAATCAGCGCATTTTGGTAATCTTCTTTAGAATTGAAGTAACTTTCGGAATTTATCTCGTACTGTTTGGTTTTGTCGAGAAAATCGTCGGAACAAGCAAGGGCAAAGGCGAGGAGCATTAGCCCTACTGTCCATTTTTGTATGTGGTGTATCGTTTTCATTTGTTTATGTTTTTATATGTTATAGAACAGCCCCCGTTCCCCCGAAGGGGGACAATCCGTTTTAAAGAGCGTATGAGCATTTCAGCTTACGCTGATAGTTTTTTCGCCCACGAATCGCACGAATTTCAGCTTACGCTGATGAGATTGGTGGCTTCGCTGTTAGATAGAACGACTTTTTAGAATGAGGTATTAAATCCTAAGATAAACTGACGAGCTTGTGGGTAAAAGCCGTAATCAATACCTCCACCAATGGCATCACCAGAGGTAGCTGAGGGGTCATAACCTTTGTACTTAGTGAACGTAAAGGCGTTGTTTACTGAAAAATATACGCGGAAGCTCTTCATCTTCACACTCTCCAATACCGATGCAGGAATCGAATAGCCCAACTGTATGTTTTGAACGCGCAAGAAAGAGGCGTCTTCTACAAAGAAACTTGAGAACAAGTTATTAGTTGTTGCTCCTGTGGTTACGCGAGGTACACTGTTGCTAGTGCCCTCACCACGCCAACGGTCAAGATATAAACGCTGACGGTTTACGTTAGGTTGTGAACGCTCGTAGTTGCGCACCATCTCTTTGTCGAGCTCAGCATACATATAGGTTGAGAAATCAAAGTTTTTATACTTAGCATTGAGGTTCAATCCCATATAGTAAGTGGCGGTAGGTTTACCCAAATATGTGCGGTCTTTAAAATCGATGACTCCATCGCCATTCATATCTTTATAACGGATATCTCCTATTCTGGCAGGAGCTCCTAAGGCAAGTTGTGAAGGGTGTGCATCTACCTCAGCTTGGTTTTGGAAGATTCCATCGGCTTGTAAACCATAGAAGTAACCAATAGGTTGCCCCACTTCCATACGTGCAGGTGCTAACTGACCCACGCTGAAAGCTCCTCCTTCTGGAATCACATCTCCATTAATCGATACTACTTTGCCGTCTAAACGAGTAATATTGTAGTTGAAGCCCCAAGAAAAAGGTTTTGTTACATCACTTCTATAACCTAAGGCTACCTCAAAGCCCTTATTTTGAGTATTACCAGCGTTCACAGTAGGGTTTGAAGCCCCTGGTGCAGCCGTTCCTATAATACCTGAGACAGGGAAATTAGAGATGAGCAAATCGTTGCGGTTTTCTATAAAATAATCGAATACTAACGACAAGCGGTTGCCAAGTGTATTGAAGTCAAAACCGACATCTAACTTTTCGGCTACTTCCCATTTGGCACTTGGGTTTGGCAATTTGCCTACAGCTTTTCCGCGCACTATTTTTCCGTTAAACACGTACACAGCCTCCCCGTTCAAAATTGCCTTATAAAGGTTTTTACCGGCATTGTTACCGAGTGTACCGTAACTACCGCGCAATTTGAGGAAGTCTATCCATTTGCTATCTTTTAGGAAACTTTCGTCGGATACTTTCCAACCTGCTGTTACTGATGAAAACAAGTCGGCACGGTTATCTTTCGGGAAGTCTGAAGAAGCATCACGCCTAAGCATCGCCGATAGCAAGTATTTGCTCTTATAATCGTATTGCAAACGACCAAAGAAAGAGGTAAGACGCGAATCGTTCGTATACGAGTTATCAGTTTTGCTATTGTTCGTACCTGTGGTGAGACCTATATCGGCAAAGTCCCAAGAGTTATTAGGCACATCGTAACCCGTAGCACTGAGTCCACTGCCCCAGTTGCGTTGCGCACTAGTACCCACAGTGAGTGAAGTGTTGTTATTTTTCCAGAAGGTTTTACTATAAGTAGCAAAAGTCTCCCACGTATAAGCGTGCGTTTCATTCTTATCTTGCGTTACGGTACTGCGACTGCGGTTGAAAATCTTACCCGTACCAAAGAAGCTAAGAGGTTGAAAATCTTTTTTCTCATCACTATAAGTCTTAAACCCAATACGTGAAGTAAGGTCTAAGCCTTCTATGAGATTATAGCTCAACTGGAAATTCCCCTCTAATCCATTGCCGTCATACTGATTATAGGTATTGTCTATTTGTGCTAAAGGGTTAATCACCTCATTGCCCAAAAAGCCCGTTAAATCCTCATCGTGCAAACCGTAAGTAGGCGAGAAGTTCAAAGCGTTGAAAAGCACTGCTCCCAAGCCGTTTTCCTCAATAGTTTTGCGCTTGTTGTTGTAATAATTGGCAGTGAAGTTCATCTTAAGTTTTGGTGAAATATCAGCTCCCAAACTCACTTTCACGTTATTGCGTTTAAAGTTGGATTTTTCAGGGGCTACAATACCGTCTTGGGTAAGATGTGATGCCCCTAAGTAATAACTAAATTTCTCACCTCCACCCGAGATACTAGCTGTCATATCTGAAATAACAGAATTCTTAAACACCTCGTCTTGCCAATCAATGCCTTTGCCTAAAGAAGCCAAATTGCCAAAGGGCAACGCCTGTCCGTTGGCAGCATAACTCTCGTTGAGCAAGGCAGCATACTCGGTAGCGTTCATATAATCCAACTTTTTGGTAGTTTGCTGGATACCACTGTACGAGCTAATTTTCACTTCCAAAGGTGTGTTTTTGCGTCCACCCTTAGTAGTTACGAGTACTACTCCATTCGCCCCTTTAATACCGTAGATAGCCGCTTGAGCGTCTTTCAATACAGTAAGACTCTCAATATCCTCGGGATTAATACTGTTCAGTGCCCCTTCGTAGCCATCGATAATTACCAAAGGCTCGTTGCTACCGTTAGAACTCACTCCACGAATGAGAATGTTTATCTTCCCTCCAGGTGAGCCGGAAGCCTTGTTTACGCTCACCCCTGAGGTAGTACCTTGTAGGGCAGTAGCCGCATCCACAGGCTTTAGTTCGGTAATGGTTTTAGCATCTACTACTGATACCGAACCTGTTACGTCCTTTACCTTTTGTGTTCCATACCCGATAACTACCACTTCACCGAGGGTTTGGGTATCTTCTTTCAAGGTAACGTTCAGCGCATTGCCATTGGCTATCATTTTCTCTTGGGTAGTGTAGCCTACATAAGAGAAAACTAACAACTGACCTTTTTTGACATTTTCTAAGGTAAAATTCCCGTCAAAATCGGTAGAGACACCGTGTGTAGTGCCTTTGACCACTACCGAAACACCTATCATAGGGGTACCCGTAGCGTCTTTCACATTTCCTTTTATGCGATAAGTTTGAGCCATTGCCAAACTTGTACATAAAAACAGTAGAATAGGTAAGAAAAATGTTTTCATATATATTGCTTTTCCTTTCTTTTGGTTTATGTTTTAATTACAGCGCAAAGATAAACGCAATTTTTCAACACGCAAAAGATTTTACCTATACAAAAAATATACAAGGGCTATTTTTTGGGGTTTGTATAGTTGATTATTGATAAGTTTCATTTTTTAATCGATTGTATTATAGTATATTTATAAATATTTTACAAAGTGAGTGTAAAGGTAAAAAACAGGTAAAAGAAAGTGTTAAAAAACGGAGTTGTATAGGTAATGTATAGGTGATAGAATGTTAAAACTATCTTTGGTAAAGTTTGCGATGACTTTTAGAGTTTCAAAATATAATCGGTAAGGTTTTGATTGCGCTCTAAAAGCATCTTTTTGCGGAGGCGATAACGCTTGATTTCTATACTTTGGGTAGAGATATTTAGCAATGGAGCTATTTCTTTGCTGGAAAGATTCAATCGCAGGTAAATGCACAGTTTGATGTCGTTGGGGGTCAAATCGGGGTGGAGGGCTTTAAGACGATTGAGAAATTCACGGTCGGTTTGGTTAAAAATTTCTTGGAAATGTTCCCAATCGCCTTCACAGTTGATATTATCGTCTACAATATGTAGCACTTCTTTGCCATTACCACTGCTCAAAAGAGCCTCTTTGATACTCATCAGCAGTTCGTTTTTGCGCACTATGCTCATAGTAGTTGCCGCAAGTTCACGGTTTTTGCTCTCTACTTCACTTTGGAGTTTATCATTGCGGAGTTGCATCACGGTACGGTCGTTCTCTAATTGCATCAGGGCGAGTTCTTTTTCTTTTTCTTGCTCTACTTTTTTCTTATGACGCTTGTAATGCACTCTATACACACGATGCACCACCAAGAGCAATCCGCATAGAAGTGCAATGTAAAAGACTATCATCGCATTAGTGGCATACCAAGGTTTGCGAATCACGAAATGAAAAGAGGCGGTATTTGGTGAGACAGCATCACCTACTTTGGCTCTTACCAAAAAAGTATAGTCGCCAGCAGGCAGGTTTTCAAAACGCACAGTAGCCTCTTCACTCCAATCGCTCCAGTGCTCATAGAGTCCTTCGAGTTTGTATTGGTATACTGAGGGGAACATACCGCAATAGGACGGTACGCTATAACTAAAAGTGAAGTTATTTTCGGCATTATTAAAGGTTATTTCTTTGGTATCTATAGCGATGGCACGCAAAGCCCCCTCTACCCTACTACTGCTGATGTGGTTTATATGCACCTCATAGGGGGTATGGGTTACTTGGTTGAACACAAAGCTCATAAAGCCCGTGCTGGTACCCAACAAGCAGTCGCCTTCGCGGTATTCATAAAGATTTTCATAGCCAACGAGGTCTTTGCGAAACGATGCTGAGAGAGGCATTTTTTTCAGCTGAGGAGCACTATCGAGTTTGCCTTGTGCTATCTTTACGATATTGTGCTGGGTAAACGCCCACAAGCCCTCGTCCTTACTTTGCACAAGGGTGCCCGATAGGTAACTATCTTGGTGGAACAGCTGCTGTGTAAGGGCTTCATCTTGTATAAATTTATGGGTTGTAGTGTTATATTTAAACAAACCTTTTTCGGTAAAATACCAAATCTCATTACGGAATTTAGCAATTGCCGACTTGCGTCCTATTGGAGCAGAAGTTTCTTTGTGTACTTGGGTTACTTTGGTAAAATCATCATTCAGTTGCAAACGAAAAACCCCTTTATACTCGTGGCTCACTAAGAGTTCGGTAGGTGAAATAAACTCAAAAAACCTACTCGACACGTTGAATCCCTCTATTTTATTGCGATACTGCCAACGTCCGTCTTTCTTTTCAAGCAAATGCAAACCTTCGTAATTACCTTGCAAGAGCCAATTAGGGTGTCCTGCTATAGGTTTTACATCCCACGTACCCAATAGGTTACATATAGAGGTAGCTTGGTGATTCTCTATGATAAACGTACCCGAATTATGACCGCAGAACAGTGTATTTTCCACTACTTTTAGTTGCCATACCTGTCCGTTAGTTCCCTCAACAAGACTGAATTTACTATTAGAATGCAAGGGGAAAGAGGTGTAAAATAATCCTTGATTGGTACCCAAATACAAGGTTCCTTGATGTACGATGGAGGTGTAGACCGCCCCAAGTTGTCCCTCATAATCTTTATACAAGCGGAAAGGTGAAAAGAAATTCACCATACTGATACCATTGTCTAATCCCAGCCATACATTGTGTTCTTTATCCTCAAAAATGGAGAGTACTGTGTTGTTTTGCAAGCCTTCTTTCTGTTGCAAATGTTCCAAGAGCTCGCCCTTAGCAGAAATTCTATACACGCCCTTGGCAATAGTTCCCAACACCAATGAACCGTCGCTTAGTCGTTCGCAACTATATATATTGAGGGTGTTAATCAATTGAGAAGCGCTTACTTTCCACGCTTCAATTTGAGTAGGCGTACCTTCGTAAATTCCTTTGTCTTGGGTAACGAATAGAAAGTGTTCTTTTTTAGGAAACAGGTTGATGAGGATATGTTCGCGAAAGAGAGGATGATCGGTAACTAATACTTCTTCACCATTGACGAGCTTGAACAAGCCTTCTTTCATCTTTTGGAAATAGATATGTTCACCTATTTTGAAGATTTTAGGTAGATGATGAGTAGCGCTAATTATCTTAAAACGCTGTTGCTGAGTATCATAAATAAAGATTTTATGCAGCGATTGGAACAATACCCAGCGATCGGAAAAGATAATTTTCCATATTTCTTCGTCTTCTATATCGGCGGAGTTTAATTGGCGGCTTAAAGAGGTGTATTGTAGTTCGTTGAATTTGTTAGGTTGCCAATAGCCAAATTCGGCAAAACCTCCCGTATAAAGGGTGTTGCCTTTGGCACTTACTGCACGTGCAATGGCTCCGTTGAGCAAAGGGTAATGCTGCCACACTACTCCGTTGAACTCCAAGAGACCTATGTTGTTAGCAAAATATATATTTTTGTTTTCAGCTTGACATATCTTCCAATTCTGACTTTCCCCTTTGTATTCAGAAGGGGTATAGTTATAGATAGGAGGTAACAATTGTGCGTGTATCATCATCCCCCACCAACTTATCAAAATACATAGAAAAACACGCTTACGCATAAGGTATAGAGTTTTAGTTGTTGGCAAAGGTAGAAAGTAATTTATTAATTAACAAATTAGAGACTAGAAAAAAGGATAAATAGCCTTTAGCAAGGGTGCGAGCCGCACGGGCAAGTGTTTTGCTATATCGAACTAACATTATTTTTATCAAGTTATTCTTTTTTGTAAGGAGTAGCTAAGTTTTTGTTAAAATAAATAACGTGAGCTTCCTTTGGAGAAAGTTTTATATGGTTTACCTTATATGATTTAACGCCCTTATAATGAACTTTTGATAACATTGCTCTTTTATAAAAACTAATCATATCCATTTCTTGAATATTGTATTGCAAAGAGTCTGATATAATTAATTTATAATTCCTATCTGGGCATAAAGGTGTTTTCAGAAAGATTCTCATCGAACCATAATAGTTGGGGTCAGTTGTCTTATTGTACACCCTTATTTCATTTATATCTATTGTTTTTAGAAAGACATTAAGAGTGTCATATTCATACAAAATGAAATTCTTTTTGTCTGTTTCATTTGTCCCCCAATGAGTTATCTCGATGATGTTATAAGGGCTACAGTTACTTGTTTTTATTGTTTTACAAGAGGATAATAAGGTGATTACAGTTAATAAATACACATACTTCATAGTTATTTCATTTTATATAACTTGAGTTTCGAGAGCGAAATAAGTTGCTGATTTACACAAAAATAATATAATTTATTAGCTTACACGACAAAAGTGCGAGCCACACGGGCGATTAAGGGTGTGAGCCGCACGGGCAATTAAGAGTGCGAGCCGCACGGGCAATTAAGGGTGCGAGCCGCACAGGCAATTAAGGGCTTTGGCAAAGGCTATAATGGGATGGCTAAGTAAGAAGTTGTGGTTATTGCACCTTAAAGTTTAGTTTTTTGAGTCCTTGTTGTACTTCGGGACAACTCATAAAGAGTTTCCATACGAAGCCTGTGCGGTAGTTTTCTATCATCGGGGCAATAGTGAGCTGGTCTATAGCTAAATAACGCTTAGGATACCATACCGCTTGCTCGCTAAAAGCATCGTAAAAGCCGTATTTACCCCAAATAGTATCGCCCAAATCGTAATAGAAATGCTTGAGGGCTGCCATAGATTCTTGGGGCGTATAAGGGAAGCTGGAAAGTGCGGCAGTAGGTGCTATCACCCCTAAATCTTTGTTAGGACTATGGGCATCATACCCTTTTACTGAATAGCTGGCGGTAAGTCCCCAGCAGTTCGCTCCATAACCTTTATAACCTTTGGGGTTTTCTACACAATATTTGTAGTTGATAAGTGTGTGATTGCGGTTCAAATCCCAGTAATTGGCATAATCATCGCTGAGTCCTTTGGGGTTCAAGCCAATATACGAATAGTGTGCCCAAAATAGCGGACCTCCGTATTGTTCTGCTCCGTTGTGCTTGAGAATCAATGGCAGATTATAAGTTACTTGAGTGCTTTTAATAGCTCCTCCGCGTGCCCAACCGTTGTGATAAGCCGAAGCAGGAATGGTGTGGGTTGGCGAAGCAGCGGCTAAAATATAGGTAATCAGGCACTCGTTATAACCTTTGAGTGGAAAATTCATCTGCCAAGCATAATCGGGACTCCAATGCCAATAGAGTACATCTTGTCCGTTGAGATACCAGTCCCATTCCATTTCGCGCCACAGTTTATCAATGCGCTGAGCTAAGGCTTTTTCGGTATCGTTGCCATCTTTGAAATACTGACGCACACAGAGCAATCCCTGCATCAAGAAGGCACTTTCCACGAGGTCGCCCCCATTGTCTTTCTGCCCAAAAGGTTTGGTTTTACCTGTACGCCCGTCAATCCAATGCGACCATACCCCGTGATAACGGTCGGCTTTCTCCAAGAAAGTTACGATTTTAGTAAATCTCTCTACTGCTTGTGCACGAGGTATAAAACCGCGTTCTACCCCTACTAATAGCCCTGCAATGCCAAAGCCCGAACCTCCCGTAGTGATGATATGAGCATCATCGGAAGGGACATCTATATGAATGCGCTCAGGGGCTAAACCCGAATTAGGCTCTGCTCCCTCCCACATATAGTTGAGGTGCGCACGCTGGATATAATCTAAGAAAGCATCGTCGGAAGCAAATTCCATTGGACGGTTCTTTTCGGTAGGCGGCTGAGGAGTAGGTTTTTCTACCACCTTTTTATTGTCCTTACTACAACCGCAAGAAACGAAGAGCAGAAGGAAAGCTAAAAGTGAAAAGTGAATCGTGAAAAATTTGTTTTTGTTCATAAGTATATTATTTCTTTTTAAAAGTCCATTGCAAGAAGTCTGGGGTGTTGAAAGCGGGATGCCAAGCGTTGTGATTTGCCCCATAAAACTCTATATATTCAGCTTTTTTGCCGGTAGTTTTCAAAGCTTTATAGGCTTCACGCGAGTAGGTTACAGGAATTACATCATCTATATCACCGTGATAGAAACGGAATTGAGTTTTCCCTTTGAACTCACGCATACGCTCTATATTGGTCGCCCCACATATCGAGACAGCTTTGGCAAAGGTATCGGGGAAGCGATACACCATATCCAAAGTAGCAATCGCCCCCATCGAGATGCCCATAATGTACACTCGTTTAGGGTCGATAGGGTAAGTAGCCAAAGTCTCGTCTAAAAGTTCCTTCACCAAGCGTAAGTGTTTAGTGATAGGCACTTCTTTAGGCAGCGGATTAGCCGTATTCTTATACCCTTGGTCGGGGCGTTTTTCAAGCGACCAATACGCACCCTCAGGGCACTGCGGAAAGAGTACAAAGCAAGGGTATTTATCTCGGTTCGCAGGATTGGTAAACACTGTACCCCCATTGCGCAACTGACTTTCATTATCGTTCCCTCTTTCGCCTGCTCCGTGCAAGAAGAGCACTAAAGGGTATTTCTTGCCTTCTTTTAGTTGCTCGGGCTGCAAGAAACGGTAAGGCATTGTATCTTGTTGCGCCGTGATGTAGCGCTTTTTAGCAAAGGCTTCATTTTGAGCAGAAAGAGGGAACGAAAAAAAGAAAAGTAATAAGCATAGCTCTAAAAGTTTTGTATTCAGTCCTCGAACCTCCAAAGAGGGACAAGCCATAAAGGAGATTGGAGAAAAAGGGTTATTTTTTATGTAAATATCATTCTTTTTATTCATTATACAAGGCTTTTATCTGTTCATCGGTAAGGGCTTGATTATAGAAAGCAAAGTTGTCTAACTTACCAGGGAAGGACTGTGCCCAAGCTTGTGCTTTAGTAGACGATTGAGGAGGGTCGGTTTGGAAAGCATAAGTACCTAACACCAAATCGCCCGTATCGCTGTAAACAATTCTCCCCCAACCTGTAAGGGCACGCGTAAAGACAATTTCTCCATTTTTGAAAATGTGTAACATTTCCGTTTTGTGGTTGTAACGGAAGGTCATAAACACCCAATCACCAATAGTACCAGGGATTTTGGTCTCTACCCAATTTTCTTTAGTACCATTGAAGAGGTGCATTTTAAAACGTCCTTCGCCAGCAGTATTGTTGCCATCTAAGAAAATATCGAGGTTACCCCAGAACTTTTTAGTATTAGGAATTGAAAAGATACCTGTACCTTTATTTACTTGAGGGGAGTTCATCCAGAAAGCTACTGTAAAACTACCGAGGTTAGCTATCGTATCTTTCAGAGATATATCGCCTGCAAAACGCGCTGTGCGAGGGGAGATAAAAACATAAGTACCTTCACCCCCTTGGTAGGCTTTGCCTTTTTTGCCTTCTGTATAGCTGATATTGCCCTTAGAGAGTGTAGGAACTTTGTAACCACTCACATTTTTCACATTACCCTCAAAAGTAAACAAGAGCTTTTGAGGGTTGTACTGAGGTATTACCTCCTCAGGATAATCGAAAGGCGGGTCTTGGTCTAAATCTTGATAGCAGCTGGTAAAAGCTGTAAGACCTGCCATAAAGCTGATATAAAATATATATTTTTTCATTTTTAGATAAGAGATAAGAGGTAAAAAGTAAAAGATGACGTGATGTTACCTGACAGCTGACACCTAATACCTGACACCTGTTAGCTAATTAATAATTAGGATTTTGGATAAGTACTCCGTTGGAACGGTCGATTTGCGCTTGAGGTAAAGGCAAAAGGCGGTGTTTGGTTTGATAAGCGGTTTTGCCCGCGTTGTGCAGGGTTCCCACATCAATATTCCAACGCACTAAATCGTAGAAACGGTCGAATTCCATAGCGAGCTCTATACGGCGTTCGTGACGAATAGCGTCGCGCAAATCGCTTTGAACGGTGGTTGTAACGGCAGGTAAAACACTGTTATTGCCTGCTCGTGCTCTTGCTCGCACTTGCTCTAAGTAGACGAGCGCTTGGGCACTGTTGCCGAGTTCGTTAGCGGCTTCGGCAGCCATTAAAAGTACATCGGAATATCGAATGAGGCGAATATTGAACCAATAACCAAAACGACTGTATGACCTACGCAAAGCAGGGTCGGTATAGGCTTTTTTGTTGTAATATTTATTTACTACGCCTGCTTGTGCAATTGGTTTTTCGTCGTAAGGAGTATTGGGTTGCATAGTAGCAGCTTCGGCTTCACTTTTGGCAAAATAGAGCAAGGTTTCATCTTTGCGAGGGTCGCCTGCTTCAAAAGCATCGGCTAAAAGCTGGGTAGGGCAATTCCATCCCCAACCTAAATCCCATTGTCCAGAGCCACGCACCCCTTGTACTTGAGCAAACTGACTACCTACTTGGCTGGATTGAGGATAGGTGGCATTGGCAGTGCACTGTACTTCTAAGATAGATTCGGGAGCGTTTTCGCCACTTTCGCGGAACAACTTATTGTAGGGTGTAGTAAGATTGTAAATTCCTGAATTTATCACATCGGTAGAGGCGTTGTACATTGCTTGCCAATTAGAGCGCATCATATAGGTTTTGGCGTGCAACGAACGGGCAGCCCCCCAAGTAAGTCTACCGATGTAGATAGCACTCCACGAGCGAGGGAGTACGCTTTCGGCAGCAGTAAGGTCGGCATCGATGAGTTCATAGATTTTATCAACGCTTACCTTAGGTTTATTGGCATCTTCATCTTTATAGATACGGAAATTGATAAGAGGTACTTCGCCAAAGGCGCGCACTAAGTTAAAATAGGCAAAGGCGCGGAAGAAGTGTGCTTCACCGCGGTTTATCTTATCGGAATCGGTGAGAGTACTTTGGTCAGCCTTATTGATTTTGTCGAGCACGGTATTGGAGAGGTGAATAACTTCGTAGTTAGCGGAATAGTATCCGTTAATTAAACCATTAGTCGCTACATAATTGAAATTATCGAACATATTGGCGTGATCAACTCCATCGCTGGCAGTAGAGCCTTTTTCGGCATCTTCACTGCGGAAACTGTGGATTGCCAAAGCAGGAATACCCGCTACCAGATCAGAGCCTCTCAGTTTTCCGTAGAGGGTGAATATATCGGCTTCAAAAGAGCCTGATACATTCCCTTGGTCGCCATCGACCCATTCGCCTTGTGGCTCTTGGTCGAATTTATTGCAATGGGTAAAGAGGGCGAGGCTCGCTGCCATCCATCCTATTGCTATGATATGATATATATTCTTTTTCATAATTGTTAATTATCAATTGTTAATTAAAATGTAAGGTTCACCCCGTAGGTAACAATCATTGGCATAGGGTAGGTGCCGGTATCGATACCGAAAGCCAAAGCTCCTCCACCTATTTCGGGGGTATACCCTGTATTTTTATGCCAAGTTTTGAGATTTTGTACGTTGGCATAGAAGCGCAATTTCTGTACTTTGAAGCGTTGTACTACTTCCTGTGGCAAGCTATAGCCCAATTGCACGTTGCGGAGGCGGAAAAAGCTACCGTCTTCAATGTAATAAGAGGAGTTTTCACGGTTGATAGCGCGACCGTTATCTATAATAGGCTCCCAATTGGAAGTGCCTTTGCCGTGCCAACGGTTTAAACGGTGGGCTTGGTAGTTGAGAATTGCATAGCCTACTTCGCCCCAACCGCGGTAGATTTCGTTGCCATAAGCTCCCATAAATTCGGCAGTGAGGTCGAAGCCTTTGTAGCCGAGATTGAGACTAAATCCATAAGTGAAATCGGGGGTAGGGTTACCTATCATCGTGCGGTCTTTGCTATCGATTACACCATCGCCGTTCACATCTTCAAATTTGAGATCACCAGGTTTTACGGTAGCGATATTGTTGGTAGGTGAGGTGTCGATATCTTCAAAAGTTTGATACACGCCCTTCACTTTATAGCCGTAGAAGTGCCCAATAGGGTAGCCTTCCAAGGTGCGCGCTACGTTTTGATAGCCTTCGTAAAGCGCATCTTTTTCTCCTCTACCAAGTGAAAGCACTTTGTTATCAATTGTGGTGATATTGGCATTTACACCATAGCTAAAACCACTTTCTTTGCGTTGGTCTTGCCAAGAGGCTGAAATCTCCCACCCTTTATTTTCAATTTCGCCAAGGTTTTCCAAAGAGTTTTTTGCTCCTGCTAAGCCACTGAGTAGCACGATAAGGTCTTTGGTTTTCTTGTGATAGTAGACAGGTTCTACACTGAGGCGATTGCCCAAGAATCGGAATTCAGCACCAGCTTCCCACGCATAGGTCTTTTCCCAACCTAAGTTTTGCACTAAATAAGCAGGTGCATAGCCCGTAATGATACGGTCGCCGAATACAGCACTGCCCGAATTGGTGAGCAGAGGGTAAGTAGGATAGTTACGTCCGCCAGTGTTTTGGTTACCTAAAACGCCCCAAGAGCCTTTGAGTTTGAGGTAATCTACCACTTTTTGGTTTTTCATAAAGGCTTCTTCGCTGAGCACCCAGCCGGCCCCGAAGGAATAGAAGTTATCCCACGTATTGCCTAAGCGGTGAAATACGGAGGCACCATCGCGGCGGAAAGAAGCATTGAGGAGGTAACGGTTGTCGTAATTGTACAAACCACGTACTAAATACGACATTGTAAAACGCCGATACTGGCCAGAACCATTGCTCATATTGCTACCCCCAATTGATGACAACCACCACTTATCGGTATTTTCGGGAATGCCAAACACTATATCGTTGATATTTTGATAGCGAGAGCCTGATATCGAACTGTGTTCGGTGTAATTGGTGGTAAGCCCTCCCATAAAGGTAAGGTTGTGTTTTGCCACTTGTTTTTTGTAGGTAAGGATATAATCCTGCTGGGTAGCAATGGTGGTGGATTTACTCTGATTAATCGTTTCGCGTTCGTTGAGGTTTTCTTTCTTTTGGGTATCGGGGTTATAGACCCAAATGATAGGGGAATATTCGCGGTTTTCGCCTATGCGGTAATCCATAGAAAGGGTAGCCTTAAAGGTGAAGTTTTTAAGGAAATCGAGTTCACCATATACATTGCCCGCCAAACGGTGATTCAAACCTTTGTTGTGATTGGCACGTGTTTCGACATCGATAAGCGGATTCCACACTTGGGCACGCTGGAAGTTAGGCATTATATTTAGCAAACCCGATTGAGTGTCGTAAGGGGCTACAATAGGAGCTGCTTTTAGGGCACTTGCTACCCCTTTGGCATCGATAGGGAGGGTGCGAGAACCATTGGCTTGGAAGCCAAAGCGCAGATAATCGGTTACGTTGTAATCGCTGCTGAGGTTGAGGGTGAGTTTAGAGAGCTTTTCGTGCTTGATAGAGCCCTCTTCATCGGTATAGCCAGCGCCCATATAGAAGCGTCCTTTTTCACCAGAAGTGGCGACACTCACATTGTGGTTGTACACCCAGGCACGCTGGAAGATTTGGTCTTGCCAATCGGTATTGGCTTGATAGTGCGTATAATCAAACGGTGTAGCACCTTTATTGGCTATATCCTCGTTGTAGAGAGTTTTAAAGCCTTCGGCATCAGTCATTGCAACACGGTCGTTGATGACTTTTAATCCTACGGAAGAATTGATGTTTACGACTGTTTGTCCTTTTTTGGCTTTTTTGGTGGTAATGATAATCACCCCATTGGCACCACGAACCCCGAAGATTGCGAGAGACGAAGGGTCTTTGAGGATTTCCATAGACTCGATATCCTGCGGGTTGAGGTAGTTGATATTATCGGTAAAGAGCCCATCGACTACGTACAGAGGTGTATAGCCGTTGATAGAGTTTGTACCGCGGATACGGATTTCGGGGTCTTGCCCTGCCCGCCCTGTATTGACGATTTGCACCCCAGCTACCTTCCCTTGTATAGAGGCTAAGGGGTTGGTAGATGGACGGTCAGCAAATTCATCGGTTTTGAGGCTAGCGATAGAGCCCGTGAGGTCTCGTTTTTGAGCTGCCCCATAGCCTATAACAACTACTTCTTTGAGTTGTTGCGTATCTTCTTTGAGCGCAATCTCTAAGTAGTGTCGTCCGGCTACTACTTTTACATTTTGGGTTACCATACCTATGTAGCTAATTTCTAATACATCACCTGGAGAAACTTTATCAAGCGCAAAGTTTCCATCGAGGTCGGTTGAAACGCCACGGGTTGTACCCTTCACAATTACATTGGCTCCTGGAATAGGGTTTTTAGTCCCTGCTTCAAATACTTTTCCTCTCACCATATTAGGTTGTGCATAAGCAGCAAGAGAAAGAAAGGTCATCAGGAAGAAAAACAATAGCTTTTTCATTTCCGTACGTTTATTAAATAAAATTTGTCGCAAAGTTCCTTATTCTTTCTTTTATATGCAAAAAAATGGGTTCGCTTTTACTACTACAATGTTAAAATAATTTGTTAAAGGACTACGTCATTACTACTACAACGATTTGTAACTAATTTATAGTCTTTTGGTTAAGAAGGGTTTTTTAGGTAAGAGATAAGAGGTAAGAGGTAAGAAAATATTAATTGAATTGAGCGAAGAAATCGTAAAGATTATCTTCTTCGGCTAATTGGAGTTTTTTGCGCAAGCGATAGCGAGCGGTTTCGACACCGCGCAAGGATATATTTTGCATTTCGGCGATTTCCTTAGAGGTATAGTTGAGCCTGATGAGTACTGCCATACGCAAATCGGTGGGGGTGAGTTGCGGATAGAGTTTTTTCAGTTTTTTGAAGAAATCTTTGTGAATGAGGTCGAAATTTTCTTGGAATACCTGCCATTGGTCTTCTTGAGAGATATTATCGCGTATGTGTTGTAAAATGAGGTTACTTTTGGCTTTGCTCACTCTTTGGCTATTTAGCAGTGTTTCGAGCTCGGTGACGAGATTGGTAAGAAACTCGTTGCGAGTGATGTTCATCATCGTGGCTTCGGCTAATGATTTGCTCTTGTAATCCAACTGATCTATAAGCATTTGGTTTTGTAATTTGGTTACTTCCTGCTCACGAGCTTCTAACAAACGCTGGCGGCGCAAGCGTTCGCGCAAGTAAGAACGCTCTTTTTTCTTCATTTTATAACGCAAGTATAAGGCGGTAATAAGTGCACCAGCGCCTATAAATACTGCGAAATAGAATATATAAGCCCACACGGTTCTATACCAAGGAGTGATTACCGCGAAGGGAAAAGTATAATGCGATAGGGTTTCACCTAATTCGTTGAGTACCTTTGCTTTTAGCTGATAGTGGCCTGAAGGGAGGTTTTGGTAATTCACTCTAAAATCATTAGCAATTTCACGCCAATGTTTGTCGTAGCCCTCTAACTGATACCACAACTGACAGTGTTCTTTACTGAAATTAGGATACTGAAAATCGAACTGAAGGTTGTTTTTGCTATAAGGAATAGCGATATTAGGGGTGATATTTTCGAGGGTATATAAATCGGTTGAGCGGTTATAGGTACGTAAACTTTTTAAAGTGAGGTTGGTTGGCAGTTTTACGCGAGGTGCTTTTGGGGTATACAGGGCGATGCTGCCATCTAAACAGAAATATGTATTACCTTCAGGAGTTACAAAGGCAGTAGCGCGTTCCTCACTTGCGGGGTGCTGCAACTGATTGAAGGCTATTTTTTCTTCTATTTTATATACGCCGTTAGCGAATGCTACTAAATAATAATCGGTGGGGGTGATAAACCAAAAGCGATTGTCGTTCACGGGCACTATATGGTGGGTAGTTGCGAGTTGGGGCAATTGCTCATTGAGGAGGGCATAAGGCAATACATTTTGTTTGTCGTCGTTATACTCAAACCACTGTTGCCCATCGGTAAAGATGATTTTGCCGCGCAATTTCAGCAATTTCAAGGCTTCTTTTGTTTTGAGTTGGTTGTAAGTTACTTTGCGTTGCACGCTTTTGAGATCTTCGGTAAGAGAGAGTTTGCTCACTCCTTTATAGGTATGGTTCGTCCATATATTGCCAAAAGCATCTATTTCAACGCGATAGGTAAGGTCGAAATAGCCATTTACGATATGAGAGGGCACCCATCGATTGGCAGCATCTTTTTTATAAATGGTAAGCACAGAGTAGGATGAGCCTACGAGTACTTCCTGACCGTGAATAACGCCTTTTTTTAAGTCCATTCCTCCTACTCCTACATTATCAAGAGGTTGTAAGTGATTACCCATCAATTCCGACACCCCTTTATTATGCCCTACAAATACTTGATGGTCAAACTGCTTGATAAACCACACTTGGTTAGAGAAGTCAGGGATTTTGGAAAGTACCCCCTCCTTAAAGGTATAGACTCCTTTATTAGAAGCTAAATAATAGACATTGTCTTTCAGCACCATATCGCTAATGAGTTCTACCTCGCCATTGAGGTTTAAATATCGCAACCTACTTGGGACTTCAATCATAGCGACACCATTGTCTAAAGCTGCCCATAGGTTGTGCTGGGCATCTTCGTAGAGCCCTAAAACAGTGTTGTTATTGAGTCCGTTTTTCTTGTGGATATGGCCGAAAATTTTTCCGTTATGAGGATTGATAGCGTATAAACCTTCGGTGAGTGTTCCTAAAATGAGTAGGTTGTTAGCAGTGAGCAGTGCGCGGTTGATGCGGAGCGAGGGAAAGAGCGCATCCATTTCGGTAGGGAATTTGCGCAATTCGCTTGTAGCAGGGTTGTAGCGGAAGAATCCGTTTTTATTGGTAATCAGTAATAATTCGCCTTGATAGGGGATAATTTCGACTATTATCCCACCGAGTTGTTCGGGAGAGAGTTCTAAATTGAGTTTTTGAGTAGCATCGATGCGGTAAAAACCAGCGTTCATACCCTGCATATAGAGTTTATTGCCGTAGGGGAACATTGCAAAAGGGGCGGGTTGAGGGGTGAAGGCTTGTACGTGAGAGCCGTCGTACACGAAATAAGAAGAGAAGGTTTGGAAATATATTTTATCTTGGTATTTAAAGATCTGCCATACTTCGTCGTTGTGGAATGTATAGTTTTTGAGTTGGTCTTTCAGAGAGGTATATACCAATTGGTTTTGGGCGTTGCGTTGGAAATAGCCGAATTCTTCAAAAGAGCCTACATATACGCGCAGGTTAGAGGTGCTGCTATCGGCGAATACCGAACGAGCAATTTTTTTTTGGGGGAGGTAGTACAATTGCCATACTTGTCCGTCGAAAGTAAGCAGGCCTTGGTTATTGGCGACATATAGTATACCATCCTGACACTGACTCACTTGCCAATTTTGCATACCTGCCTTATATTGAGTTTGAGAGTAGTTGTAGATAGGAGGCAGGAGCGAAAGGTTTTGACTTTGGGTAATAGTGCTAAAGAATGTAAAGAATAAGATAATGAAGCGTTTCATATCTATTGCATATTAGTGAGCGACAAAGGTAGTAATAATTTTTCAATTTAGCAATTTTAGGGGATAGGTGTTCGCATTTAAAAGCCTAACCCCCGTTCCCCCTTCCCGAAAGGAAGGGGGCAATCCGCAAAAGTGATTTTATAAAGAGAAAACATCTAATATTCTCTACTATTTTTGTAGTTTATTAATAAAGTATAAACCTATTATCTTAAATGCGAATGCCGTGGTTAGGTGTCAGATATTAGGGGGATAGGGGTCAGGGGGATAGGGGATATAAAAAACTTTGCCAAAGGTGCGAGCTGTACAGCGGGGAACTTTGGCAAAGTTTGTAAGGGATTTAATTGTCACTTAGTTTTTAGTAAGTAAGGGTTTGGGTAGCGGTACCAGCTACAGATTTTATAACTATTTGTGTAGGTTTGTTTACATTATTATAGCCATATTCAGCAACTCCTGCTTTATTAGGGAAATTCTTCTGAGCTACATATCTAAACCTTCTGTCATAGTTTATACTCATTTCTACGGGACTTATTGATCCTACTTCAGGAGCTATAATTTTAAAGGCAGGATGCGCATTATAGTTAAGACCTGTAGTATAAGTATAAGTAGCAGTCCAACCTAATGACTTATCTTCTAACAGATTACCATTATCGTCGAAAGTATAAGTGTTTGTATTAGTAAAAGTACCTCCTCCATTATCTCGAACTTCTACTTTTGTAGCTATCACTGTATTGTTAACATATTCATATTGAGTAGTTGCAACAGTACCAGCTCCTTCAAATACTAATTTAGCTACTCTATCGTCAGTATCGTAAGAAAAAGTAGAGGTAAAAACACCTCCATACTGACTCATTAGAGTGCGTTCTACTTGTTTCTTTTTGTTATAAGAAAGTTTTAAGATAGTAGGAACAGTTCCTGCTTTTTCTTCTTTTACTTCAGTAAGATATTTGTTATTATCGTAAGTAAAAGTGAAAGTTTTAAGACCTTTTTGGGTATTTTGTAAAGTAACTGTTCTAAGCAAGAGGTCTGTTACAGTATAAGTAATGGTAGAGGTGCTTCCGTTTTCTTCTGAAACAATAGTTTTAGGATAGTCAAAGCCTACGGTATAAGGGCTTGCGGGCTCAATACAGGGGCCTGGAGGTGTTTCGTCGTTGTCTTTTTTGCAGGCTACAACAGTGAGTGCAGCGGCTGCTAATAGTAATAATTTTTTCATTTGTGAGATGTGTTTAAGTTAAAAAAGTAAGTATTCGATTTTTTTTTGTAAGGGCGTTTGCAAAACGCCCTTACAAATGTGATACAAAATATTATCTATTTTTTAGATAAACTCTACGAAAAGATTAGTAGTTGTAAATAGTTGTTTCAACTACAGTTTTCATATTAGCACCTACCTGTTTCTCATAGGTACATACTCTTTGGGTAACATTACCATCGGCATCATAAGTATAGGTGTAAGTTCTATTTGGATCATAGCCTTTTACAACTGTTTCTTTTTTAAGATTATTAGGTGAGGAAACGAATTTATACTCATCAGCATAACCATTCAAGTACTCATCTTTAAAGAATTTGAACACCCCTTTGCTTTGATAGTTAGGTTTATCATCATATTCAAGGGTATATTCACTCTCTATTGATGAAGGCACTTCTAATACTTTTGTAGAAACAGGGTTACCTTTAGCATCTAAAACATAGATGTAATGCCTATCTTTATAGTTAGGATCAGCATCTTTTTGAACTATCTTGATTTGATTTGCCACTGAGTAGTCATAGGTATAAGATTTATCTTCGTGAGGATCTTTATAGGTACTTGAAATAATTTTATTTTGAGCATTATAATCAAAAGTTCTCGTTAAGGTACCTTTAACAATGGTTGTTAGTTGTCCCTTGCTATTGTAAGAGAATTTTTGAGGCTGCTCTCCACGTCCTTCTATTGAAGTGAGATAGTTCTTGCTGTCATACGCTAATGTGTAAGCAAAATTTTCTCTGTGATTAGATTCACTATCATCAATATTCACAGCTACTTTTTTTAGCAATGAATTCTCAACAGTGTAAGTTACTGTGTTAGTAGCTGTTATTCGTCCACCTACAGTAGTTATTTTAGTGAATGATTTAGGATACTTAAAGTTCACTGTAGTAGGAACTGAACTTTGGTCAGCTGTTACAGTAGGAGTTTGAGTTTGTGGTGTAGGGCCTGGTGCTGGAGGAGGAGTAGGATCACCGCCATTGTCTTTTTTGCAGGCTACAATAGTGAGTGCAGCGGCTGCTAATAGTAATAATTTCTTCATACGTGTGTAAGTATTATAATTAAACGGGGCAAAGGTAACGTTTATTTTTTATACCACGTGTTAAATAAAAGTTAAATCTATCGTTTTTTTTCATTGAGCGATAAAAAACTTTGCCAAAGTTACGGGCTGTGTGGGCTCGAAACTTTGGCAAAGTATGTGATTTTATTACTTGTTATTCTCCTAATTTAAAGATGTATTTGATTCCTGCAAAGGCTTGGATGCTTTGCGATGGGTAATACACCCAATTTTCGTGACGTTGACCAGTGAGGTTATTGGCTTTTAGAAATACTTGCCAATTCTTATTAAAGGTATAATCGATATGGAAATTCAAATCTAAGTAGCCACCGAGACTGATTTTTTCGGGCACAGCACTTCCTATTTGATAATCGAGGTCTTCACGTGTACCGGTGTAGAACAAATCTATCCCTGTGAAGAGATTAGGTAGGATTTTGAAATCGGTGTAGAGGGATACGCGTACATTAGGGAGATTCCAAGCGGTTTTATCACGCTGGGTACGAGCTTTGTAGTTGTTGTACTGACCTGTAAAATTGAAAGTAACTATATCCTTCAAATTACCACCTATTCCTGCCAAGAACTCGAAATCGCTTACCTCATCGTACAACAAGTTGAAAGAGTTATAGTACTGATATGGCAAGGCTTCTACCCCTAATTGAGGGCGCTCGCTATTGGTGGTAAAAAGGGGCATTTCTTTATATTGACGATAACTTCCTTTTACGCGATATTGCAAATCACTGCCTACCTTGCCATTTACCCCCACAAAGCCATCTACTTGTACATTGGTAGGTTTGATTTCTTGCATAGGTGCAAGATACGGATTGGCTTTGGTGAGTTTCTCAACAGTGTTTTGCTGCATACCTCCGCGCACTCCTGCGTGCAATATAGCGCTATCGGTGAGGTTGTAAGAGGCTTCGACATCGGGATAGGCTTTGAACTTGTTGTCTACTGATTTATTGGCATCGGCATACATTAACGATACGCCTAATTTTACATTGAGGTTATCGATGACTAATTGGTAAGAAGGATTGACTCCAAAGAGCATCCAGCGGTTGGAGATATCGTTGATGAGATTATCCTTGCGGGTAAAACTACCTTCGTAATAATCGACGAGTACATTGGCGTTGATTTTCTGTTCATCGGTGAGAGGAGCTTCAAAGGAAGGTTGAGCTTTTACATTGGTTTCCTTGCTTTGGAAATGGTCGGAGAGCCCACGAATAGCGAAATCAATCCCTTTGAAATAAGGGTTCGTCCATTGCAAATAGCCTCCTAATCCATAATCGAAATAGATTTGGTTTACTTCATCTACCTTACCTCGCAAATCGGCATCAGTGAAAGTGTTTTTACGGATTCCATACCAATTGTGCAAACGTCGAGCTACATCGGCATTGAGCCCCCACAGCACATCTTGACTTTGGTAGTCGTAACGCAATTCGGCTGAGGAGTTGGAATAGTTCATATCGGGGACTACCTCATCGGCATCATCGGAAGAAGAGAGGTGGTTCAGCAAGAAAGAAGCACGCCCATTGTCGTTCACGTGATAGTTGAGATTGGCATCGGCATAGAAGGTATTGAGCATTCCTAAGCCGCCTGCTATATAGGAATCTTGATAATCTTCGCGCACTACTTTTTGTTTTACAGCAGCAGCGCGCCCTTTATCGGGTACGAAAGTGGAGGCAACGGGTACGGAATAAATCGTATAGTTGATTTTTTTCTTCTTTACAGTAAGCGAATCTTTAATTTTAGCATCTTCGCGTTTTTTATCGGCGTCGGCGATGGTAGGGGCATAGGATTTTACTACATCTACCACCTTAGTAGTGAGGCTATCTTTACGGCTTTGGGCTACTGTTGTAGCAGAAGCTAAAGCTAAAAGTATGAGTGTTATATAGGTAATTTTGTTCATTTTTTGTTTGTTTTTTTTAATTGTTGTTGTCGGACGAGTCGGACGGGCAGATTGCCATTCGCCCCTACTTTACTGATGAGTTGCTTTTAGCGGCTTCGGCTTTTACAGCGGCGAGCTCTTTTTTAGCTTCGGCAACCACTTCGGGGAACTCTTTGAAGTTTTTTAATACGCTTTCTAAGATGTAAGAGGCTTGATAAGCATCATTGAGTCCGCGGAAGTTTTTAGCCATCACGATAAGGCTTTTGGCAGCGAATTCTTTATGTCCACCATAATCTTTGGCGATTTTCTGTACGACCTCATTAGAGGCTTTGTAGTTACCATCTTTATTTTTGAAATAAGCATCGTAGTACAAGGCTTCGGCGGCAAGGCTACCGGTAGCTGTTTTTTGTACTTCTTGGTAATACTTACGTGCCTGCTCGTTGTTTCCTGCTTGGGCATAGGCGCGGGCGAGCACTATATAAGCATCGTTTTTGATGCGGGTATCGATAGATTTTTCTTCTAATACTTTATTGGCATATTCTATTGCTTTGTCGTACAATTTCTCGTTGTAGCACACGCGCATTAGGTTGCTTTGCGCATAAGTTCTATTCTGTGCGATGGTAGCGGTTTTTTCGAGTTCCTCAAGATAAGGTTTGGCTTTGAGGTAACTACCTGCATCAAGCAATATTTGGCACACGCGAGTGAGGGCTTGCTCGCCATACTCGTTAGAACCGCTTTTAGATACATTTTCATAATGGGTAAGCGCTTTGGCTTTCTGTCCGCTATTGAAATAGAGTTGCCCCAAGTAGAATTCGGCGTTGGTGCGGCGTAGTCCATTAGGGAAATCTTTGAGGTATTTCTCGAAAGCGGTGATAGCTTCTTTGCTGTTGTTTTGCAAATACTGGCGTTCGGCAGCTTCATAAGATGCACCTTCCAATTCAAGGTCGGTTACTTCAACATATCCTAAAGTTTTTGCCCAAGCGGCATATTCGTTCACTTTACCCATATCAACATAAATGAGTTTGGCTGAAGCGACCGCTTGTGATGCTTCATTGGTGTTAGGGTAATCCTTAGCAATGGTTTTGAAAAGGGTAAGTGCTTTTTGGTCTTCACCTTTATTATAATACACTAAACCTTCACGCAACATTGCACGAGGCACGAGCACATTGCCTTTGTATTCCTTGATGAGCTGCTGATAGTACTGCACTCCTTTTTCGGTAGCTCCTTTTGACACATAGGCGTTTGCCAACTCAAAGAGGGCATTAGGGCGCAAGTTAGAGCTTTTGTAGTTTTTGATAAAGCGCTCTAAATCTTCAATTTTGCTAGGCAATCGATCGACAAAACCGTAACTAATTGCTTTTTGGTAAGCTGCATAATCTTGGTCGGCTGATTTTGCTTCAATTAGCTTGTTGTAGCCTTCCATTGCAGGCCAGTATTTTCCGGTTACGAAATACGAATCGGCTAAGCGGAGCATAGCATCGTGTTTCCAAACATTATCTTTAGGACTTTGTTTGAGGTATTTCTCGAAATTGACGATTGCTGAAGCGTAGTTGTGTTGATTGAACTGTGAGTATGCTAATCCGTAGAATCCTTTGGGATATTCTTCGGTTTTGGCAGCCGCTGGATTGTTTACAAACTGAGTGTAGTAAGTTTCTGCAGCTTTGTAATCTTTTAGCTGATAAGCGGATTCACCAGCCCAATAAGACGCACGCGCTGAAAGACTTCCGCTACCGGCAATGGCTTTGGTGAGATACTGCAAAGCATCGGTGTATTGGAGTTCGTTGAAGAGTTCCAAACCGCGGTAGAAGGCTACTTTTTTGTAGGTTTCTTTATCTTTAGGGTCGTTAGATTTTTCTAACAGACTGATCGCTGCTTGGTAGTTACCAGAAGAGATATAGGAATCGACTAAAAGGGATTGTATTTCTTCTTTATTGTCGTTAGGATAGGCCGAAGCGTATGCTTGCAACACATTAGGCACACTTTCATAAGGGTTCCCAATTTCGTAGCTGAGGCGGGCGTAGTTCAAATGTGCATCTTTTTTAATTTGCTTATCGAAATCCATTTGAGAGGCGTTGCGGAAAGCGTTGAGTGCCTGCTGTTTTTGGTCGGTTTTGAGGTAACATTCGGCTAAGTGATAATAAGCGTTTTGGGCTACATTATCATTACCTCCTACAATTTTGTTAAATTGCTCGATAGCAGCCTTGTAGTCGTTATTTTTATAGAAAGCATAGCCTAAATAGTAATAATCGGTATTGGAGAATTTACCTTTTTTGCCTTTGTAGTTTTGCAAATAAGGGATAGCTTCTTTATATTTTTTCTGATTGAAGTAACTTTCGCCTATAATTTTGTTGAGTTCTGATATTTCTTGAGCGCTCTTGGTTTTGGCGAGTTGTTTTTTTCCTTCTTCAATAGCCTCGTCGTAAAGGGCTTGTTTGAAGTACATATTGGCTTGGAAGTAGGATACATTTTTGCTGAGAGTTGCATCGTCTTGCACTTCGCGGAAGTAACTTTCGGCTTTTGCGTAATCATCGGAGTCATAGGCTATATACCCCAGATAATACTTGGCGTTATCGGCGTATAGAGGGTTGTTCTGTACCGACTCGAAATAAGGTTTTGACTCAGCTTGTTTGCCTGTATGGAAGAGGCAGTAGCCTTTTTGGAAGTTGAAGCGCGCTTTTTCGTCGCTTGATATATTCAGTTCATCGATAGCTTCATACCACTCCAAGGCCTCGGCATAGTTACCTTGCTGGAAGTAGAGATTTGCCATTTGCAAGTAAGCTTCGCTGCTCATAGGCGACTCGGGGTGATTGACGATGAAGTTATTCACTAAGGCATCGGCGCCATCCTGATTGAGCAATGCAGCAATGGTGGCTACATAGTATTCACTTTGAGCGCGGATTGCCTTATCGGGGTTGGCGGTTTGCTCTTTGCGGAAGAGGTTTTGCGCAGGCTCATACAACTTGCGATTGTAGAGTTCTACCGCTTTTTGGTATTGCGATTGAGGGTGGGTAATGATTTCGGTTTCTTGTGCCCATAACCACTGACCGAAAGTCATCAGTGAGAGCACTGAAAAAAGTGTTTTTTTCATAATGTTTTACTGTTTAAATATTTAGGAAAAAGGAATAGATGCGGCAAAGATAGTAATAATTTGGGAATTAGGCAAATTAGGGGTTAGGGGTTAGGGGGTTTTACTTAGAATTTGTAGTTCTGCGCCACTTACGTAGTCTTGTCCGTATTGTTCGCTTAGGGCGGTGAATCGCAAATAGCGGGTTTTTACGGGTTTGTCGAAAATGGCTTTTTGGGGTCTGCCGTCTTTTAGAGGGAAAGTACCTTTATAGATTTCTTCCCAATGTTGCCCGTCGTTACTTACCGACACACTAAAATCTTTTACATCACCGGTTTTGTACTCATCACTGCGGGGTAAGTAGCTAATACCTGTTATGAGGGTTTCTTTCAGCAGCTCGAAATCTACCCAATGGGGGTATTTTGCGACGGTGACACTATAGGCGCTGTGCCATATAGTACTAGGGTCGTTGTCAAGCAGATGGGTTGCTTCACCTAAGCCTACTTCCTCACTGCTGGCAAAAATTACTTTCATCGGCACACTTTTATCTTTTTCTAAGTTTGTTACAAAAGCAGGTGCAGGAGTACTGGGGCTCACCTGTGCTTGAGCGGCTATTTTTTCGTTTTCATCAGTTCCTGAAATGCGGACTTTTATAGGGCGTATGATAAAGCCAAAATGCGTAGGGCTTGCTGTTACTCTATCGCGGATGAGCGGAGTGGGGCCACAACTGTTACCGCCTACCCCCGTAGTGGCAGCGCTGAGTTGCAGATAAGTAGCATCGGACTCAGGCAATTGGTAAGGATGCCCTGCCAAAGTGAGTTGCTGAGGTGAGTGAGCTAAAGCTGAAAAATCCATTGTAGGATTGGCTACCAACAGCACTCCTATTTTGTTATCATCGTTTTTAAACGCTACCCAACGCGTATCTTGATGATGCCCCATATCCTGCGGCTTGGGGAAAGAAGAACCGCCTTCTGGAAGAGGAAAGGTTACCTCATCATTGTATATTCCTACAAAAGCTCCTGTTTTGCGATCGGAATAGTTATCTTGAGGGCCTCGACCGTAGTAAGTGGCATATCTAAATTTTTTAGGTAATTTGAGCTGATAACCTATTTGTGGTAATATAGCTGTTGGCACATTGGAGGCGATAGCCGCTTGTAGCTCAATAGAGCCATCGGGGTAGACAGTGAACACTTGGTTGGTAACAAAGCGGAAATCGTCATTATTAAAAGGTTTATTGGTAAATTCCTCAATATGATGGTCGGCTGCACTGGGTTTACCTACGAGTTGTGCCCCATTAGGCGCTTGTGATTGTACGGTGAAGGCAAAGCTATAACTGCCATTGGCGTTTTTGGTTACTTTGTGTGATAAGGCTTTATGTTGCAGATTGTGTAATCCTTTGGCAAACCACTGCTGGTACGCCCACACATCGTTGTTTAGAAAAGCGCGAAAGGCATTGAGTTGAAAATCACTATTTTCTACAATAGATTGTTCGCCATATTGCAATTTGGCAATGGTGCCTTTTTCAAAATCGAATTGCACAGAGAAGTCTTTACCTGCAAGGGTTTTCTGGTCTTTGCTAAGAGTGAGTTTTTCTCCTTTGGCTACTGAAGCAATAGGTGATTTTTCTACTTTCTTTTCAGTCCAATGGAGTTGTTCAGCTGCTTGTACAAAACCTTTTTTAGCCCAAGGCATATCTTCAGCGAGTTCAAACTCGAAATTGATATAGTAATCGGCATCTTCTTTAGGAAGGTAACCTATATTTACTCTGTCACTTTTTTGTGGAGGAATAGCGTCTATTGAAAAGTTTCCTTTTTTTATTTCAAAACCGTTTTTGTAGAGTTTCCACACGCCTTTTAAATGTGATAAAGTGCGGAAGTAGTTTTTATTAAAAATTTCAAAGATAAGAGGAGACATTATATCCTCTTTAAGAAATGAGGCATATTTAGAAACCGCTACTTCTTGATAGACTTTTTTCACTTCGGCGAGTTGTGGTTTCGGTTTGCGATCGGCGAAAATGAGTCCGTTCATCACGAACTGACCGTCGTTAGGGTAATCGCCGAAATCACCACCATAGCCCTCATAACGAATGCCGTTTTTTGTATAATTATAGATTGATTGGTCTACCCAATCCCAAATTGCGCCACCACAGATGTAGTTGCTGCTATCAATCGCTTTCCAATAATCGGCGAGATTGCCCATAGCGTTGCCCATAGAGTGGGCATATTCCGAGATGTGGAAGGGGTATTTGATATCCAATTCACCGGTAGCAGCTTTCTCAACCCACGCTACCGATGGGTATTGGTTAGAGCCCATATCGACGATACTGTTGTTGCGTTCGTACTGCACAGGGCGGCTTTTATCGATGGTTTTCAGGTGGTTGTAAGCTGCTTTGAAGTTGTCGCCAGGGCCTGCTTCATTTCCTAAAGACCAAATCACGACAGAAGGTGCGTTGTAAGTAGCTTCTACCATTTCGGTTACGCGGGCAACGTGTGCATTTTCCCATTCTTTGGGATGTGAGAGCGATTCCTTGCCATAATGATATTCGTGTGACTCGATATTGGCTTCATTTTCTAAATAGATACCGTACTTATCGCATAGGTAGAACCAATAAGGATCGGGAGGATAGTGAGAATTGCGCACGTGGTTGATGTTGTTGCGTTTCATCAAGAAGAGGTCTTCTTGCATTTGTTCGTGAGTGAGCGTGTGCCCCTGTGCGGGGTGTGTTTCGTGACGATTTACGCCTTTGAGTTTGATTGGCTGACCATTGAGATAATAGACTTTATCTTTAATCTCTACTTTGCGAAAGCCAAAGTATGATGAGACCGTTTCAACCACTTTGCCTTTTTTATCTAATAATTGAGCGACGAGCACATAGCGATGAGGAGCTTCGGCTGACCATAATTTAGGTTTTTCCACAGCTATAGTAGTGGTGGTTTTACCGAGTGTTTTTGGCGTTAGCACACTTAATGAGGTTTGTGTTTGAACAGCTGTAGGGATTACATCATCTTCATACAGTGTAACTTCATACATCACATAGCGCAATTGATAGTGTTTTGCTGTTTTGGCACTGAGGTTGCGTACTTCAGTATTTATATTTAGTTGCCAAAGGTTTTCATCTTTTGTATCGGTAAGGATGTTCAAATTGAAGATTTGTACTTTTGGGGTAGCGCGCAGGGCGACAGTTCTAAAAATCCCTGGTAAGCGGAACATATCTTGAGATTCGAGGAAAGAGCCATCGGAATTGCGGTACACTTCTACGGCTACTTTATTTTTGTCTTTTTGAAGATAGGGGGTAATATCAAACGAGGCTACATTACGAGAGTTTTTAGAGAAACCTACATATTTGCCATTGATCCACAGATAGAAGAAAGAGTCTACCCCATCGAAATCGATGAAGATTTCGCGTCCGTTCCAGTTAGCAGGGACTTCAAACTCGCGCACGTAGGAACCTACTTCATTGCGATAATCGTAGGTTGTCCAATCTGTTGGAGGCGTGCGCATTACTCCTTTGCGCCAATCGTCGACCTTGCGTTCGTGGTAGAAAATCACGGGTTGGTTCACATAGATAGGCAGACCATATTTGAGCGATCCGTTTTTTTGGATACCATAGACATTCCAATTAGACGGTACGGGAATAGCATCCCATTTTGAGGTATCGTAATCGGTTTTATAGAAGTCTTTAGGGCGCTGCTCTGGGGTTTTGCACCAATGGAATCGCCATTGCCCATTGAGAGATTGCCAATAGGGAGCATACTCGGACAATACTTGTGTGGCTTGTTTTTCGTTGTTGAACGAAAAGAAGTAGGCTCGCGGATACTCTTTGTTAAGAGATAGTTTTTCGGGTGATTGCCACTCATCACCTGTAGGGACAACAGGGTTGCCATAAGCGAAGCCTGCTAAGGTTTTGTGTTGGGCAGTAGCTGAAATGGTAGCGACTAATGTAAAGGCTAAAAAGTAGTTTTTCATTTGTTGTAAATTTGTTGAAAGCCCCCGAACCCCCGAAGGGGGACTATCCGCAAAAGCGAGTACATACCAATTGTAGGGGGCAAAATGTTTTTTATGTGGGCGTTTGCAGCACATACCCAGCTATCGCTGGCTTTCCTACATAACACACTCTAAAAGTGATTGATTATCAGGTTTATAGACTTTGTCAAAGTTTTGGGACTTTGACAAAGTTTATGATGCAAAAGCGATTTTTAGACTTTTCGGACAGCCTCTTTTTTAACTCCCACGAATTTCACGAATTTTCACGAATTTTGGAATGTATAAAACTCTTTACTTTATATTATCTCACTAATTTTCACCTGACAGTGAATTATTTTGTGAATATATTACGATACAAAGCTGTAAATCAATATTCTGTTATATTGAACTGACACTAAATAAATATTTTTAAGTAGTTGTGAATAAAACAGCGAACTACTTGTGATGAGTAGCTCGCTGAGTGTAAAACTAAAAAATTTATTGGCCGACAGACCAAATAGTATAGCTGTTAGCGGGGACTTTTAGGGTTACACGCCCCTCGTTATTGGTAGCGAAGCGCTCGGTAGAGTTACCTGTATAGTCTATTAAGATTTTGCCTTTGAAATGGGTGGTAATGGTACGCTCGGCAGGGGTGTTGCCATTGTTGAGGAACAACACTAAACCAGGACTTTTGTCTTTACCCAAACGCGAGGCTACATACTCGGTATTAGAGGCTAAGTGGAATTTTTCTTCACCTGCTGCTAAACTGCGGTTGATAAGCATCAACTTTTGCAATTTGGTTTTGTTAGTAGAATTTTCATAATCGGTATAGAAAATACAAGGGTAACCGCTGTGGGTAAGGATATAGGCATAAGCCATTAGTTTTTTATTCTTAGGGATGGTATTATCGGGGTGGACATCGTTTCTATCGTCTACATCGTGGTTACCGACGAAAGTTACTGCTTTATCGGGGCGCAAAGTGCGCAACATAGGGTGCTGGTCGCTCATTAAATGGTGCATATCATTTTGGCTATCCAAGGCTTTTTCTACGGCATAATAACAAGCAAAATCGAAGGCTGAAATACCGGAAGCATCTACCCAATTTTTAAGGGTTTCGGGGTTGCCGTCCCAGAGTTCACCTACCGCAAAACCGCCAACAGATTTCATCCATTCCTTGATGACCCACGCTCCAAATCCTTTTACATAATCGAAACGCCAGCCATCGAATTTCATTGTATTTTTGTAATACTTAGCTACTGATTCGTCTTTTTTCCACAACCAATCTTGTACATAAGGCACTCTGTGTGCAAGGTCTAAAAAGAAACCACCTCCTTCATCGGATGTTTCAATAGCATTAGGGTGAAAATGCTCGTAATTGCGATTAAATTTTTCGGAAGCGTTACCGTGAGTTTTATCAAACAGTGTTTCTGTTTTTTCGTTGTTTTTATAAGGGTTTATCTCCTCTCCTCCCCCATTGCAATGATTGATTACAATATCGGCGATTACTTGCAAGCCTTTTTCGTGGGCTTTGCTGATGAGGTTTTCGAGTTCACTGCGTGATCCGAAGCGTGTTTTGGTAGTGCCGTGTTGGTCGTACTCGCCAAAATCAAAATAATCGGAGGGGTCGTAGCCCATAGAATAGCCCCCAGAAGCGCCTTTGGTGGCAGGAGGCAGCCAAATACGGTCTACGCCATTAGCTTTCCAATCGTCGAGTTTTGGGGTAATGGTATTCCACCATTCACCGCGAGGTTCTACATCCCAATAGAAGGTTTGCATCATCACGCGATTACCGTTGTCAATTTTAGTAAGGTCGATGGGTGATACATTTTGTGGGGTAGGCTCGCCTTTATTATCCTTTTTGCAGGATAACAAAGAGCAAATTGCTAATAAATAGATGTATGTTTTCATATTTTTAGTGTTTAATTATTTTTTGAGACTTAGAGAAACTCAGAGAGACTTGGAGGAACTCAGAGAAATGTTGATTATCAATATAATAAACTTTGCCAAAGTTTTAGGCTTTGGCAAAGTTTAGCGCCGTAAAGGCAATTTTGAAACTTTTAGGTACTCTTTTAAATGGATTATTTTTTTTCTATTTTGTAAGTACCTTTGTTAGTTGCATCGAATGAGAAAGATACGTTATAAGTACCAGCGGCTACTTTGATATTCTTACCTCCAGAGGTAACATTTCCTTCGAGGTCGGTAGCGGGATCAGTAGTGCTATCAGCACCAAAGTTAGTACCCCAATCACTATTTAAGCGGAATTTAAGACTTCCTTCATTTGCTATAACTACATTTTCAGCAACCCAAGAGTTGGTACTACCTTTATAAGTCATTTTAATATCAGGAAGACCGGTGTTACCCCAATTATTTAAGTCGCCTACGATACCCCAAGAATAAGTTTCGATAGTATAGGTATTATTGGATAAATTCCAAGTGATTTTGTAAGTACCTGCTGTTACAGGAATATTATTTCCTCCTTCTTTATCAAGCACTCCATCTTTGTTTTTATCACCCCAGTCATTACCATCCCATTTGTTACCTTTGCGGAATTTGATTTCACCAGTGGTTAAAGTCGCATAAGCTACGAGGGTTCCATTTTCACCATTCCAAAAAGAAATATCAGGTCCATTCCAACCATTAGGAGTTGCACTACCTACTACACCCCAATCACTTGGTTTGATTTCATCAAGGAAAGGAGTTACATTTAGAGTATTCTTTTTTGAAACAATACTACGTTGGTCACTAAGGGCAGCTTTTACATACACTGTTACGTTAGTAGCTGTACCTGCAGGGACTTTTAAACCAAGAAGATAGTCGTTCAATTCTTTAGTAGTGAAGGTTAAAGGAGACTGTTTCACAGAGATAGGTTTCACTTTACCTCCATATTCTAAATTGACTGTATAGGTAGGAGCTACAGCTACATTAAAATCTTTTTCTTCCCAACTTACGGTAAGGACAGTAGTGTTTGATTGTGTTTTATCTAACACTATTGTATTAGTTGATAGCGTAGACTCTACTTGAGCATTAGCACTCATTGTCACCTTGTCCTCATCTTTTTCACAAGCTACGAACAAGGTAAGTCCTGAACATAATAATATAGATTTAAATATATTTTTCATAGTATTTCTTTTTTAGTATCCAGTGTTTTGTCTAAGGTTTTCATTAGCAGTGAGCGCATCTTGAGGGATAGGATATAAGTTTCTATAATCAGGAACGGCTACCCCAGAAGCGGCACCACCTTTGAGAGACCAAAGATAATCGGCGGTAGTAAATTTATTGTAGCGGATGAGGTCGGTACGGCGCAATCCTTCCCAATAGAGTTCGCGAGCGCGTTCGTCTAAGATAAAATCTAAGGTAAGGTCGCTATTGGTTATGTTGCCAGAGGCGTTACCATAAGCACGAGTGCGCAATTGGTTGATATAATTTAAGGCAGTAGCTCTATCGCCACCTGCGCCACCGCGTAGTACGGCTTCAGCATAAGTAAGATATACTTCGGCTAAACGGATGAGCGGTAAATCGGTATCAGGGAAGTCCTTAGCAGGGTCTTTACCTACAGCACCTGTAGAAGTAATATTTCTGAACTTAGTAACCGCATAACCAGCCGTTTTAAACTCTTTTATATTTGTATTCTCATAGGTTTGTCCGCCGGTATGGAACATAGCGCGTTTGTCATTCCAAGCGGTAGGTTCGTTATTACCATTGCGTGCAGAAGCATCAAATTTATCGACAAACTCTTTAGTAACTGTAATACCTTGCCATCCACCATTAATACCAATTAAGTTAGGATTCATATCTCCTCCTGTAGCTGCGTGAGTAATAAAAGAGGTTCCTCCGTGAGTTTTGGTGTTCAAACCATCAAAATTTACGACGAGAATAAATTCGTTTTGAGCGCCATTACTATTGTTGTCGGCTAAGAACAACTCATCATAAGCGGTACCATTGTTATTGGCATCGGTAGTATTTAATCTATAGGAAGAGGCGATTACCTTTTTAGCATAGGTAATACAATCGGTGTATTTATCTTGGCCTATATACACTTTGGCATTGAGGTATAAGCGAGACAAAAGAGCTTGAGCAGCGACTTGATCTACACGTCCGTATTCATTGGTACGAGCAGGTTTAAGTTTTCCCTCTAAATCCTTTAGCTCACTTTCGACGAAGTTAAAGAGTTCGGCACGAGAGTTTGGAGCAGGTTTTAAATCAGCTTTTGATGAGGTAATCAAAGGTGCTTTTCCAAAAGCATCAATAACATTATAGTAAGCATAAGCACGGATGAAGCGCGCTTCGGCAATAAAATAAGCCACTTCGGGGTCGGAAGCTAAGTCTTTAGCGTTATCGATAAACGAATTAGCAAAAGCGATTTGTTGCCCTAAACGGTTGTAATAACCATTAGTGAAAGCGTTAGAAGGAGTCCAACTCATATTGTGAAAATCGGGTACCCCCGCATCAGCCCAACGAATGATAGCTTCATCGGTACTTGACTCTTGTAAATAAAACTGTACACGGGTGAACTGAGTTGAACTTTCGTCTGCATTAGCAAGGTCACCATCTCCAGAAGGCCCCTTTTGTCCTGTAACTGCCATTGAGGCATAAATTTTAGCTAAGGCACTTTTAGCTTCGGTAGCGTTTTTGAACACATCTTTTTCAGTGAAGCTATCGGGGTCAATAGGTTCTTGGTCTAAGTCCTTTAGGCAGGCACTAAGCGAAAAAGCCATCGCAAGCCCTAAAATACTATGTTTGATATATTTTTTCATACTTTGCATATATTAAAAGTTAAGATTCAAGCCCAACAAGTAAGTTTGAGGGCGAGGATAAAAGTTGTTGTCAATACCGCCAAACACTTCAGGGTCTAAACCGCTGTACTTAGTAATAGTCAATACATTTTGTACAGTACCATAGAGGCGGACGTACATTTTATCGGTATGAGGGAAGGTGTAACCTAAGGTGATATTGTCTAACTTGAAGAATGAAGCGTTTTCAATATAGTAATCACTTAACCACGCTTGGTCGTTATGGCGTTGGAAATTAGCATCTGCCTGATTTGCTTTAATATTAACAATAAAGCCACTATTAGCTGTAATTTCACCAAGCTGATCTAAACGAGATTGAGTGTTATTATAGGCATAATTGCCGATGTTTGCACGAGTAGTGATGTTCAAATCCCAATTCTTGTAGTTCAAATCGGTACCAAATCCCATAGTTATAGGAGCAAAAGGTGATTTGTACAAGTAGCGGTCACCTTCGTCAATTTTGCCATTGCCGTTTCTATCAACAAAAGTATTTTCGATAGGTTTACCTTGAGCGTCGTACACTTGTTGATAAACATAAAAAGAATAAGGGGTTTCTCCTTGTCGGTGTAATTGTACACGGTTACCTGTACCACCTTCTATACCTCCGGTAGGTTGATCGTCGGGCATACGGGTAATCTTATTATCGTTATAAGAGATATTGTAGTTAAAGCTCCAACGGATATTTTTTTCGGTATTGCGAATAGGATTTACTGTTAATCCAAACTCAACCCCTTTATTTTCCATATCGCCTATATTGGCATTTACACGGTTTTTGAAGTTGGTGAAAGGGTCAATAGTGGTTTCGGCAATTAGGTCTTTAGTTTGTTTGCGATAGACATCGAGGGTACCTGTGATGAGGTTATTCCACAAGCCAAAGTCGATACCTGCATTGAGGGTATTACCAATTTCCCAACGTAGGTTTTTATTGGTTACCCCAGGGCGATAAGTTTGATAGAATCTATCACCAAATTGGTAAGAAGCGCCATCTTGGCTACGGGTGTAATTGGTAAGGAATAGGTAGTCGCCCAAACCATTTACGTTCCCTACTTCACCATAACCAAAACGCAATTTGAGTTCGTTAAGGGTTTTGTTGTCTTTGAGGAATTTTTCGTTGCTCACATTCCAAGCCAAGGCAACTGAAGGGAAGTAGCCCCAACGGTCGTCTGGGTTTAGTTTAGAAGAAGCATCGGCACGGAGGGTAGCGGTAAGGAGGTAACGGTCTTTATAGCTATAGTTTGCACGACCAAAGAATGACATTAACACGTTTTTACTTTTGTTGATATTAGGTACAATTTTGTTATCGCCAGGGTTTACAAAGTAATCTTTTTGAGTACTATTATCGTCAAATTCAAAAGATTGATAAGAGTGTCCTACCATTAGCCCAATACTATGTGTATCTTTGATGTCCTTCATATAGTTTACATAAGCATCAAACAACTTATTAGTTGCTTTATTATCATAGGTATTAGTACTTCCTGCAAAACCAGTAGTGGCAGTAGGCATTTTAGGATCGATAATTTTATCGCCTTTACCATTACTGTAGTCTAAACCAGCATTCACGGTAGCGGTAATATCTTTAAAGAAAGGTAAAGTATAATCAACTTTTACATTACCAATAAAGCGAAACACTTTAGAACTATCGTCGGTAAAGTTCAATAACGCCATAGGATTGGTTGCAGCTAAGTTAGAGCGATTTTGTGTAGCTGGGTCAATCCAAGCGTGGTATCCACCGTATTTAGCGGGACCTCCAAACACTGATTGGGTAGGGTCATAGAGAACCGCTGAACTTATAGCTCCTTTTTCGGCAAAACGGTTTTGCATATAAGTACCATTGGCATTCAATTCTAATTTCAATGATTTATCAAAGAAAGTAGGGTTCAAGCTAATTTTAGCATTGGTACGTTTGAAGTTATCGGTACGCAACACCCCATCGGCATACGAATGCCCTATTGATACACGATAAGGCAAAGTTTTGTAGGCGCCAGAGAGCACTAAAGTACTATTACTCATAGGGGCTACTTGGTAGATTTCTTTTTGCCAATTGGTATTAGCATTGCCTAAGAGCGCTTCGGCAGCAGGGATATTCAATCCTTTTACAGTTTGGCGGTATTGATCGGCACTCATCACATCAACATATTTGTTTACATCTTGTAGTGCGATGCTGGTGTTGAAGCTAATCTTCATTTCTTGGTTTGCTTTTCCTTTTTTGGTGGTAATCATAATCACCCCATTGGCAGCACGAGAACCGAAGATAGCGGTAGAGGATGCGTCTTTCAATACAGTCATACTTTCGATATCTTCAGGGTTGATAGAGTTGAAGATACTACGAGAACCGCCCACGCCGCCATCGTTCATTGGCACACCGTCGATTACAATTAGCGGGTTAGAAGTTAAGGACAAAGAGCCATTACCACGTACGCGAATGGTTTGTCCTTCACCGGGAGCACCACTTGCAGAGGTCATCTGTACCCCTGCTATTTTACCTTGGATAAGCTGGTCGGCATTTACGGCAGGAGCTTTGTTAAAGTCCTTATCGGTTACCAAGTTTACAGAACCTGTTAAGTCCTTTTTTCTTACAGCTCCATACCCGATAACTACTACGTCGCCGAGTTGTTGTACATCTTCTTGGAGGGTGATGTTCATCACTGCTTTAGCGGCGACTTCTTGGGATTTGAAGCCTACAGACGAGAAGACAAGGGTAGCACCTTTGTCGACTTTTAGTTCGAATTTACCGTCGAAATCGGCGGCAGTACCGTGAGAGGTACCTTTCACGAGCACACTAGCGCCCATTAGGGGTTCGCCAGCGCCATCTTTCACTGTTCCTTTTACAGTGATTTGCTGTGCATAACCGAAAGCTACACACAAGAAAAACATTACTGCATAAAGTAGTTTGTTCATTTTTACTTTCATACGCTTTTCTAATTTGAAAATTTGAAAATTTGAAAATTAGCAAATTTCTATACCATTTATTTGTAATTCACTAATTCACTAATTTTCTTTTCATTGTTCCTATAATACTATTTATTATATACATAATATTCAACAATTCCTGTTTTTCTACTTGAGTATCAGGATAATCACTTGAATATAAACATATATCTAACCAATACATTGTTTCTTCGGCTTCCTTAGCTGCAATTTTAAACTTATGGATAAAGTCCTGCTGACTCTCTGCATTCTGAGCCTCTCTCACATTAGCTCCTATAGAAGTGCCAGACCTTAATAATTGGTTCGCAATAGCATATTTTCTATTCTCCTCCAAAACATTACAAAGCTCAACAATTCTAAGAGAAAACTGAAAAGTCTTTTCTAAAATCACATTAGGCTTTTGCATAAACAATCATTGGTTAATTTTCTAATTTTGCTAATTTGCTAATTCTTTAATGCTAATAGCATAGCCACCACCTTGAGCAGCAGTGAGTTTTAATTTGGTTTTAGCATTTACTTTTTGTTTGGTGATGGTGTATGCCTTAGGATTGGTTTTCCAGTTGGCATCTTTGGCATCGGCATAGATGGTAGCCTCATACTTCTTACCTTTGTCGAGGAAGTTGAGCAAGAGTTCTGAAGTATGTCCGCCTTCGTGAGCGGTGCAACCTACATACCAATTGTTGCTGTGTTTATCTTTACGCGCAATGGTGATATAACGACCAGGTTCAGCTTCGAGATATACGCTTTTTTGCCAATCTACGGGTACATCTTTGATGAATTGGAAGGCATCCATATACTTTTCGTAGTTCTCTGGCAAGTCGGCTGCCATTTGTAGCGGACTGTACATTGTTACATACAAGGCTAATTGACGAGCCAAGGTACTGCGTATCTGACTGTTGTTATTAGGATTTACATACTTCATTTCGGTCTCGAAGATACCAGGGGTATAATCCATTGGGCCTCCTTGCAAACGAGTGAAAGGCAAGATGGTAGTGTGGAATACTTTATTACCCCCAAAAGCCTCGTACTCAGTACCGCGAGCTGATTCGTTACCTATCATATTTGGGTAAGTACGGCAAAGGCCTGTAGGGCGTACTGCTTCGTGCGCATTTACCATTATTTTGTATTTAGCAGCTTCTTTGATTGCATAGAGGTAGTGGTTGATAGTTGATTGACTATAATGGTGTTCACCCACTGGAAGAATATCGCCTACATAGCCGCTTTTCACTGAGTTGTAACCGTATTTATTCATCAACTCGTAAGCAGCTTTGATGTGGCGCTCGTAGTTGCGAGTAGAGCCAGAAGTTTCGTGGTGCATCATCAGTTTTACACCTTTAGAGTGCGCGTAGTCGTTGAGCGCTTTGAGGTCGAAATCGGGATAAGGAGTTACAAAGTCGAACACATAGTCTTTTTTGTGACCGAACCAGTCTTCCCAACCTATATTCCAACCTTCTACAAGCACTTGGTCGAAGCCGTGTTTAGCTGCAAAATCGATATATTTGCGCACTTCTTCGTTGTTAGCGCCGTGGGTACCATTAGGTTTAGTTTTGCTGTAATCAACGGTATTGAGGTCGATAGTAGGAAGGTCGTTAGTATAGCTCCAAGAGTTTTTACCGGTAATCATTTCCCACCAAACACCGACGTATTTTACAGGTTTAATCCAAGATGTATCGGCAATAGCACAAGGTTCGTTGAGGTTGAGAATCAAGCGAGATGCCAAGATTTTACGAGCATCGTCGCTTACCATAATCGTACGCCAAGGGCTGTGGCAAGGCGCCATTAGGTAACCTTTATCACCTTGAGCATCGGGCGTTAGCCACGATTGGAAGACGAAAGTTTTGTCGTCGAGATTGAGGTTCATCAAGGAATAATCGACCAAGGCAGCTTCGTGAAGATTGATATACAAGCCATCTTTGGTTTTCATCATTAAAGAAGTTTGTACGCCGGTAGGTGAAAAAGCGAACTGAGACACGTTCTCGGTTACGGCTTGTTTCATCAGTCCGCGAATTTCGGAGAGCTTACTTTCTGTATAGTCGTATTCTTGGGTATCGTAGTCCCCAGGAATCCACCAAGCGGTGTGGTCACCCGTCATCGCAAACTGAGAGAGCTCTTCTTCTACTACAAAATAGGTAAGTTCTTTTTGAGAAGGGAATTCGTAACGGAATCCGACACCTTCATTATACACACGAAAGCGAATATTCATTTTTCGGTTGGTTTTCTCTTGTTGCAATTGCACGAGAAGTTCGTTGTAGTGGTTTAGAATTTCGCTTTCTTCCCCCCATACGGGTTTCCACGTTTCTTTAAAGGTAGATTTTTTAGTATCTACTACTTTAAAGTTATTAGTTAAAGGTTCAGCTTTTTTAAGAGTAAAGCCTAAAGTACTTTCGTTTATCACTGGTTTATTTTTGTAGGACACCTTATACGAAGGAGTTCCATCACTTTTCAGTGAAAAAGAGAGTATCACACTGCCATCGGGAGAGCTTTGTTGCTGTGCCATAGAGAGATGGATAGCAAAAATGCTCATCAACAAAATTATTTTTCTCATCTTTTTATTACTTTATAGTGTTAAAATCGGGCTCAAAGTTACGAATATTTTCTTTATACGCAAATTTTTATTCACTTTTTTTTAACAAAAAAAATAATACTTAGATGTTAATGATTATATATTAAGGGGTTATAATTGTTCAATTACAAGTGCGGTGTTGCTGCCTCCGAAGCCTGAGGCTGTTTTGAGGAAGTAATGCACCTCTTTATACTCGGTTGTTCTCAGTACTTTTATAGGATGAGAAACGCCAAGTGTATCGAAATTGAGGCTTTTTAGAAGGGTTTTATAACGAGCTAACTCTATAGTAAGTAGGGTTTCAAGTAGCCCTGAAGTACCGAGTGTATGCCCAAAATAGCCTTTGTAACTATTGAGAGGAGCAGAGAGGAGATTGGCGCGCATAAAGGCAATACTTTCCATCTCGTCGTTATAGAGAGTACCCGTACCGTGAGCGTTGATCAAATCGATTTGTTGAGGCTGTAATTTAGCTTCGTCTAAGGCATTTTGCACACTCAAATACAATCCTTCGCCGGTGCGTGAAGGTCCTGAAATATGATTGGCATCGTTGATAGAACTACTTCCTAAGAGTTGAGCTTTAGCACCTTGCGCTTCTTTACTCACATATACAGCGGCGGTTGCTTCACCCAAGGTAATGCCATCGCGGGTAGCGTCGTAAGGCTTGCAAGGTTTAGCACTCATCGCTTGAAAGGACTGAAAGCCCGAAAGTACAAATTCGCTTATCTCATCGCCTGCTAATACCACAGCACTATCATAACTATCTGTTTTTAGCAGACTATCGGCTACTGAGAGCGCCATTGCTCCTGATACACAGGCATTAGATAACACAATAGGCGTAGTGGTAATACCTATTGCAGTAGCGATTTTTTGGGCAGTTGTTGAAAGTAAAGGAGTAGGATTTCCTTTGGCAAGTGCTGAAATATTGCCTTTGGTCGTGGAAAGAATTAGAGCGGTGCGAGGGGTGATTTTGATATGATGAAGTATAGGAACAACTGCCAAAAGGAGCATTTTTTCCAATCGCGAAAAACCTTCACGCCCCACGAGTTGCTGGTACTTGCTCTCTAAAGCCCCATCGCCTATTTTAGAAAGACAAACATTAGTGAGCTGCCCATAGATTGGATAACGAGCGATGCCCGATTGTTCTCTCAGCACCAAATGAGCGGTGGTAGGGAGGTCGAGTCCTAAAGGAGTAACGATATTATAGTGATGGAAATACATTTGGCAATTTGGTGCGATCCGCGCGGGCTATTTGATTTGTAAATGAACTGTAGCGTTTTTAGCAAGCGGGACGGGGTGATAGAAATAGACTTTTGTTTCGGGAGTAGTAGCTTCTATAAGATAGTGAGCTCCTTGAAAATAGCTATGTTGCACAGAAACCTGCCAATCGGTGGGTTGAGAAGCAAGTGCTATTTGATGAGGCTTGAAGAGTTTGCCTTGATAGGCAGTTACTTCGCCAAAGAGAGAAGCTGTATAGGCATCGGTATCTTGGGCGTAGATGTTGAGAGTGTTGCCGAAATACAACAATTCACCTTTGCGCATTATCGCAGTTTTATCGGAATAAGAAAGGGCATCTTTACCGTCGTGAGTTGCTACAATACAGCTGATATTCTGCTCTTTTAGATAAGCAAAAAGGGTGCGTTGCAAATCGTTTTTTCTAAAATTATCTATCTGACTAAAAGGCTCATCAAGCAACAGCAATTGGGGTTCTTGCGCTAATGCCATTGCTAATGCGACACGTTGTTTTTCGCCACCACTGAGGTTTAGGGCTTTTAAGGGAGCAAAGCGCTCCATACCTACTAAGGTAAGGAGCTCCATTACACGTTCTTTTTTGTAAACTAAATCGAGATTGGAGATGAACTTTCCTACGTTTTCAGCGACAGTGTGATAGGGGCCTAAGCCAAAATCTTGAGCGAGGTATTTCATCGTTTTGAAACCAGGGACTAACTGACGTGAAGGCCCCCAGACGCGCTCATTGTGAAAGAGAACAGAGCCTTGTTGTACGTCTACAAGTCCGTAGATAACTTTGAGGAGGGTACTCTTACCGCAGCCGCTTTCGCCCATCAAGGAAAGGTGTTCGCCTTGTGAGAGTTCAAAGGAGATGTTTTTCAGTAATTCGGGTTGCCCATCGTAGGCAAAAGAAACGTTTTCAATTGACAATTGACGATTGACAATTGACGATGTTTGTGAATTATTTTTCAATTTTAAACATTTGGGTAAAATCTGACCAATTTTTAATTTCAAAAGCTCTGATATCTCTAACAGACTTTCTAAACCAAGAAATAGCATCAAGGGCATTCATTGCTTTGGTCACTACATATAAATTCTCTTCATTGGTTACATACACACTTCCTTGTATCCAATAAAAACCACAATCAGCCAATACTTTACGAATTTCAGTATAAGCAGAGTGATAAGGCGAACCGTAATACTTTTCCAAATCGGAAATAACCATATCAAAAGTAATAGCAAACATCTCAATTCAATTTTTTAAACAAGTATTCTTTATCAAAAAATTCGCCGAGTTCTTTTGTTTTGGCTGTAATCACAAAACCTACAAAAGGGTTGTCTTCAATATCTATTACTATTCCTTTAAGCCATTCTTTTTCATTAGTGACTTGTGGAGCTATGAGTACCTCCTCCCCTACTTTAAACATAGGTTTATGTATGTTTTTATTCACTGTTGTCATATTTCTATTTTTATGTATTAAAGGGCGCTTTTGAATTGTTCTAAGAAGCGGGCATCGTTCTCGTAGAACATACGGATGTCACCGATTTGGTAGAGCAACATTGCGATGCGCTCAACGCCCATACCAAAAGCAAAACCGCTGTACTGTTCGCTATCGATACCGCAGTTTTTAAGCACATTAGGGTCGGTCATACCGCAACCCATAATTTCGAGCCAACCGGTTCCTTTGGTGATGCGGTAATCTACCTCGTTGTTGAGCCCCCAATAGATATCTACTTCGGCACTGGGTTCAGTGAAAGGGAAGTAGGACGGACGCAAGCGGATACGTGATTTGCCAAACATTTCTTTAGTGAAGTACAATAGTGTTTGTTTGAGGTCGGCAAAAGATACGTTTTTATCGATATACAAGCCTTCTACTTGGTGAAACAAGCAGTGAGAGCGAGCAGAGATAGCCTCGTTGCGGAACACACGCCCTGGGGAGATTGTGCGGATAGGTGGCTGGTGATTTTCCATATAACGTATCTGCACTGAACTAGTGTGAGTGCGCAAGAGGATATCGGGATTAGTTTGTATAAAGAAAGTGTCCTGCATATCGCGTGCAGGGTGGTATTCGGGGAGATTGAGAGCAGTGAAGTTATGCCAATCATCTTCCATTTCGGGGCCATCGGAAACATCAAAGCCAATATTCGCGAAGATTTTTACGATTTCGTTTTTCACCAGAGAAATAGGATGGCGAGCGCCAATGGGGGCTGGGGTAGCAGGGCGGCTCAAATCGCCATATACTCCTTTACTCTCGTTGCGTTCTTCAAGACGGTCGCGCCATTCTTGTACTTTAGCTTCAGCTTTTTGTTTGAGTTCATTCACTACCTGCCCAAAAGTCTTTTTTTCTTCATTAGGTACTTCTTTGAAAGCAGCAAAAAAGTCGTTTAGGACACCTTTTTTACCGAGGTACTGAATGCGGAACTGTTCGAGTTCGTCTTTAGTTTTCGCTGTAAAATCCTCAATTTTAGCGATGTGTTCTTTTATTTTATCAATCATCATAAAAGCGGAGTGGTTCATTTAGTCTTTTTCGAGAGGCAAAAGTACAAAATAATTAACAATTAGCAAGTGACAAGTAACAATTTTGAGTTTCGGAAAATTTCTTGTGTAGATTTAGCAAGTAGCATTTAGAATATAAAAAACTTTGCCAAAGGTGTAAGCCGTACGGACGGAGACCTTTGGCAAAGTTGATAATATTTACTAATTCCAAATTTGCTAATTCGCTAATTTATTCAGGGCGCTTCCTGCTTTAAACCAACCTATTTGCTGAGCGTTGTAGGTATGGTTGCAGGTAATCACATCTTTACTGCCATCTTTATGTACAAATTCTAAGTGTAAAGGAGTGCCAGGCGCAAAGGCGGTGAGGTCGAGGAAGTTGATTACGTCGTCTTCTTGAATTTTATCGTAATCGGCTTCATTAGCAAAGGTGAGGGCGAGCATTCCTTGTTTTTTAAGGTTGGTTTCGTGAATGCGCGCAAACGATTTTACCAATACCGCTCGTACGCCCAAATGACGAGGTTCCATAGCAGCGTGCTCACGTGAAGAGCCCTCGCCATAGTTGTGGTCGCCTACTATAATAGAAGGGATACCCGCAGCTTTATAAGCGCGCTGTACTTTAGGCACTTCGTCGTATTCGCCTGTAAGTTGGTTTTTCACAGAGTTGGTTTTACCGTTGAAAGCATTTACCGCCCCTATGAGCATATTGTTAGAAATATTGTCCAAATGTCCGCGGAAACGCAACCAAGCCCCTGCCATCGAAATATGGTCGGTGGTGCATTTGCCTTGCGCTTTGATGAGGAGTTTAGCCCCTGTGATGTTCTCACCATCCCAAGGAGCGAAAGGCGTAAGCAGTTGCAAACGGTTGGAGGTAGGCGATACCACGACCTCAATATTGCTACCATCTTCGGCGGGAGCCTGATAGCCAGGGTCATCAACTGCAAAACCTTTAGAGGGCAACTCTTCGCCATAAGGAGGAGTGAGTTTTACCGCTTCACCTTGGTCGTTGAGCAACGTATCGGTGATAGGGTTGAAGTCTAACCTACCGGCAATCGCCAAAGCCGCTACCATTTCGGGTGAAGCAACAAAAGCGTGGGTATTAGGGTTGCCGTCGGCACGTTTGGAAAAGTTACGGTTGAAGGAATGCACAATCGTATTTTTCTCTTGTTTTTCGGCACCTTCTCTGTCCCACTGACCAATGCAGGGACCACAAGCGTTGGTGAATACACGAGTGCCCAACTGCTCGAAGATGTCTATAATGCCGTCGCGCTCGGTAGTATAGCGTATTTGTTCAGAGCCTGGGTTGATACCAAAGGAAGCTTTAGGGGTAATTCTCTTTTCCAAGGCTTGTTTTACCACTGAAACCGCGCGAGTGAGGTCTTCGTAGGACGAGTTAGTACACGAACCGATGAGCCCCCATTGCACCTCGAGAGGCCAATCGTTGGCACGGGCTACTTCCTTCATTTTGGATACAGGAGTGCCTCTATCGGGGGTAAAAGGTCCGTTGATATAAGGCTCTAAGGCAGAAAGGTCTATCTCGATAAGTTGATCGAAATACTTTTCGGGGTTGGCATATACTTCGGGGTCGGCGGTGAGGTAAGGCGCAATGGCATCGGCAGCGAGGGCTACTTCTTCGCGCCCAGTGGCAAGCAGATAGCGACGCATTGCCTCATCATAGCCAAAAGTAGAGGTAGTAGCCCCTATTTCGGCACCCATATTACAAATAGTACCTTTCCCCGTACACGAAAGCGATTTAGCACCCTCGCCGAAGTATTCCACAATAGCGCCCGTACCCCCTTTTACGGTGAGAATATCGGCGACTTTTAGAATCACATCTTTTGGGGCTGTCCAACCACTGAGTTTACCCGTGAGTTTTACGCCTATGAGCTTAGGAAATTTCAGTTCCCACGGCATTCCTGCCATCACATCTACAGCATCAGCCCCGCCTACGCCAATGGCGAGCATTCCTAATCCGCCAGCGTTTACCGTATGCGAATCGGTGCCTATCATCATTCCGCCAGGGAAAGCGTAGTTTTCTAAGACTATTTGGTGAATAATCCCTGCGCCAGGTTTCCAGAAGCCAATACCATATTTATTGGATACAGAAGAGAGAAAATCGAATACTTCTTTAGATTGTTCAGTAGCCACTTTTAGGTCGGTTGCGGCGCCTATTTTGGCTTGTATCAGGTGGTCGCAGTGGACGGTGGTGGGGACAGCCACTTTGGTTTTGCCCGCTTGCATAAACTGCAAGAGCGCCATTTGAGCGGTCGCATCTTGACAAGCGATGCGGTCGGGGGCGAAATCTACATAGTCTTTTCCGCGCTCAAAAGCACGTGAAGGAGTGCCGTCCCATAGGTGAGTATACAATATTTTTTCAGCAAGGGTAAGGGGTCGTCCTACCACTTGGCGAGCTTTATCTACGCGTTCAGGAAATTGGGCGTAGACCTTCTTTATCATTTCAATATCAAAAACCATAATTCAATTAACAATTAAGAATTAATAATAGGGTTTTACTTCCTTGCATAACTTCGGCTACTTTGGTGGGATTAGGGTGGTAATACCCTCCTAAATCTACCGGTGTGCCTTGTATGCGGGTCAGCTCTTCCACGATAGTCGTTTCGTTGTCTTTTAGGGCTTTGGCGATAGGAGCAAACTCTTTGGCAAGTGCGCTGTCTTGAGTTTGTGTCGCTAAGGCTTCTGCCCAATAGAGCGCCAAATAGAAGTGACTTCCGCGATTGTCGAGCGTACCTACTTTGGCTTGAGGCGATTTGTCGTTGTTCAACAGTTTACTCGTTGCCTCATCGAGCGTTTGGGCTAACACTAAGGCTTTGGGATTCTCGTGTTTTTGTGCAAAATGCTCTAACGAAGCTCCTAAGGCGAGAAATTCTCCTAAGGAATCCCAGCGCAAGTGGTTTTCGGCAAAGAGTTGTTCGGCTAATTTAGGTGCTGAGCCCCCTGCACCCGTTTCAAAGAGTCCGCCGCCATTCATCAAAGGGACGATAGAGAGCACTTTGGCACTAGTGCCCAATTCTAAGATAGGAAACAAGTCGGTGAGGTAATCGCGCAACACATTGCCGGTTACCGAAATGGTATCTTTGCCCTTGCGAGTGCGCTCTAAGGTGAAGAGCATCGCCGTTTCGGGCGACATAATGCGGATATCTACCCCCTCGGTATCGTGTGTTGCCAAATAGTGTTTTACTTTTTTGATGAGTTGCGCATCGTGAGCGCGGTGCTCGTCTAACCAAAAGACCGCTGGTGTTTTGCTGAGGCGTGCGCGTGTTACCGCCAATTTCACCCAATCTTGTATGGCAGCATCTTTCGCAGTACACATACGCCAAATATCGCCTTTTTCTACTTTATGTGATAAGTACACTTTACCATCGGCGCCTACCACCTGTACACGTCCGCTATGAGGGATTTCAAAAGTCTTATCGTGCGAGCCGTATTCCTCAGCTTTTTGAGCCATTAAGCCCACATTGGCAACGCTTCCCATCGTAGCAGGATTAAACGCCCCGTGTTTCTTGCAAAAGTCGATCACCACTTGGTAGATACGCGCATAAGTGCTATCGGGCAGTACCGCCAAAGTATCTTGAGCCTCGCCTTTAGCATTCCACATCTTGCCCCCATTGCGAATCATTGCTGGCATAGAAGCATCTACAATCACATCGTTAGGGAAATGCAGGTTGGTAATCCCCTTATCGGAATTTACCATTGCCAAAGCAGCTGCTCGCGCAAGCGCTCCCTCGATGTCGTGTTTTAAAGGTTCTTGTTCTTCAGCAGGCAATTGTTCTATTTTCGCCAGAATATCCGAAAGACCGTTACGTGCATTCACCCCTAAGGCTTTCAGTTCGCGCGGGTGTTTTTGGAACAAATTAGCAAAGTACGTTTCAACCGCATAGCCAAAGAGAATAGGATCAGAAACCTTCATCATTGTAGCTTTCAGGTGCAAAGAGAGGAGTACATCCTTGTCTTTCGCTTCGGCAAAGGCTTTTTTATAGAATTTGCAAAGCGCTTCTTTGCTCATAAAAGTAGCGTCTATCACTTCGCCTGCTTGCAAAGGAAGTTCCGCTTTGAGTACCTGCACTTCGTGTTTAGGGCTCATCAACTCTATGCGCACCACATCGGCTTTTTTGAGGGTTACCGATTGCTCGTTGTGGTAGAAATCGCCCGCTTGCATCGTTGCGACTTCCGTGAGACTCTCAGCACTCCACGTTCCCATTGAATGCGGGTGCGTTTGTGCGTACTGTTTTACCGATTTAGGTGCACGCCTATCGGAATTACCCTCGCGTAAGACAGGGTTCACCGCACTGCCTTTCACCTTGTCATACCGCTGTTTGATAGCTGTTTCGGCTTCATCAGCAGGATTCTCAGGGTAATCGGGGAGCGCATAGCCTTGTGATTGCAGTTCGGCAATAGCCGCTTTCAGTTGGGGTACCGAAGCACTGATGTTAGGCAACTTGATGATATTGGCTTCTGGACGCGTTGCCAACGCCCCCAATTCGCTAAGAGCATCGGGCACGCGTTGTCCTGCTGTGAGAAAATCGGGGAAAGAGGCTAAAATACGCCCTGCCAATGAGATATCTTTGGCTTCAAAGTTGATACCCGAAGAGGCACAAAAGCGTTTGATGATGGGCAATAGCGAATGGGTAGCTAAATAGGGCGACTCATCGGTAATGGTATAGATAATGTTTTTCATTTTATCTTTTATTCAATTCAACAAAAGGTCTTTCGGTAGCCCCTACGTATATTTGTCGTGGACGACCGATAGGCTCTCCTCCTTGGCGCATTTCCTTCCATTGGGCAATCCAGCCAGGGAGACGACCGATAGCAAAAAGCACAGTGAACATCTCTAAGTGCATACCTAAGGCTTTATAGATGATGCCTGAATAGAAATCTACATTGGGGTAGAGGTTGCGCGCTTTGAAGTACTCGTCTTCCAAAGCTACCTTTTCGAGATGTTTAGCGATACCAAAAATAGGATCGTCGATTCCCAAAGCGTTGAGCACCTCATCGGCAGCTACTTTGATGATTTTAGCCCGTGGATCGAAGTTTTTGTATACACGGTGCCCAAAGCCCATCAAACGGAAAGGGTCATTTTTGTCTTTAGCTTTGTTGATGAACTTATCGACATCACCTCCGTCTTTATGAATTTCTTCGAGCATTTCAATCACCGCTTGGTTTGCCCCGCCGTGGAGGCGACCCCAAAGGGCTGAAACTCCGGAGGAAATACTCGCAAACAGACCTGCCTCGGAAGACCCCACCAAACGCACGGTAGAAGTAGAGCAGTTCTGTTCGTGGTCGCCGTGGAGGATGAGCAGTTTGTTGAGGGCACTCACTACCGTAGGGTTAATTTTATATTCCTCAGTAGGGATTTCGAAGAAGAGGCGCAAAATGTTCTCGATATAGCCCTTGCTATTGTCGTAATAATTTAGCGGTAAACCCTCGCGCTTGCGGTATACCCAAGAAGCGATGATGGTTACTTTAGCAATGGCTTTACAGACCGCTTGATACACGTTTTTAGGACAATGCACGTTTACCGGTACAGGGTTAAAAGCAGTGAGCGCACTGGTAGCTGATGCCAATACCCCCATAGGGTGAGCCGAGCGCGGGAAACCGTCCATAATATGGCGCATATCCTCGTGAACAAGGGTGTACTTGTGAATTGTTTTTTTGAAATCGTCATACTCTTCGGCAGTGGGAAGTTCGCCAAAGATAAGAAGATAGGCTACTTCGAGAAACTCGGCTTTGGCAGCCAATTCTTCAATATTATAGCCACGATAACGCAAAATACCTTTTTCACCGTCGAGGAAAGTAATAGCGCTTTTGCAAGAACCAGTGTTCTTGTAACCTGAATCTAAGGTTACCAATCCAGTAAGGGCACGCAATTTTTCAATGTTGATTGCTTTTTCATTTTCAGTCCCTACTACAATAGGAAATTCATACTCTTTTCCTTCAAAAATCAATTTTGCTGTGTTTTCCATAGTACAATTTGTTTTTAGTGTTTTTTAATGCTTCTTAAATGTTAAAAAGAGATAAAACTTTATAGCTCTATTTTCGATTTTATCACTTTTTTCGTGGTAAAGATAAGAAAAAACAACTGAAAACAACCTAATGAAATTTATAGTTTAACAAAACTTTAACGTATTTTTATTGAAAATCAGCGGGTTATATAAAGATGAGATGTTTAAAGCAGTTAAAGTGTTAAAATTTTGAAGATATAACAGAAAAGAAAGAGTCGTATTATTAATTTGATAATTTGGATAGGTGAAAATTGAGGATTTCGCAAAAAAAGGAGGAAAATTGGCTCTTGAAAAGAATAAAAAAAGCGGCTTTTCAAAGCCGCTTTTTATAAGTATATAAATTCTTAATACTCGTATTCAGTAATAGAACTAAGTTCTTTTGGATTATTACCCTCTTGACGATACCTTTTATTCATCGTAGGATAGCCTTTTTCATTATAAGTAAGATCTTGAGTAATAATTGTTTTTACTTCTACTCCCTGATAACCTATATAAGTTTTTTCTGTTTTTATCAAGTTATTTTTACTCATATCAGGTGACAAAAAGTAGATAGGGTCAGTAGTTTTACTTAATTTGTTTAAAGGCATTGGATTGGTATTTGTATCATACAAATATTCAGTTGTTATTTGGTTTTCCACCTTTTTTACTAAGTTTCCATTGGAAAGGGTATAGACAATAGTATTGGTGTGAGTACTTGTACCACTTACCACATTTCCATTGCCATCACGACTAGTACTAATTTCATTTACAGTTATTATATTACTATTGTACTCTAATACTTTTTCTATGTGGCGATTTATCTTTTTCTCCTGCCCATTAATATAAGTTGTTGAAGGATAAATATGAACCTCTTTAGAGAGTTGATCTCCTATGTATGAATATTCATAGGTTTCAGTTTTTGCATCATCATCGTTGGGTTCTACTATTGTTCGTCTCACCAAACGACCTTGTCCATCGTAGTGATAATCAATAATGGAATAATCCTCTGAAGAAGGTTCTCCTGATTTTATTTGTTTAATGAGATTACCATTGTATTCTATTTTTGTATTCTCTGTAGTACCTGTTTGTACTCCATTACTATATTCAGTTTTAGTAAATGATAATATTTTATCATTCTGAATATTATACACTATAACTGTACTTTCATTGTTTTTAGGATAAGTTACAGTTATTTTTTTAGGGAATGCTCCTTCTTGGATTGTTCCGTCATTGTCATCACTTTTGCCACAGCTGGCTAAAGCTACCATTGCCATTAAGGCGATAAAGATTTTTTTCATTGATACATTTTTTTAATTAGACCGCAAAAGTACAAGTTTTAGAGAAATAAAATTGTTAAATAATTGTTAATCTTTCAACTCCGCTAATCTTTTTATTCCCATTTCATAACCGTATTCAAAAGCGTGATCGATCATTTTGGTATCCAGCACCCCTATATTGCTGAGGTTGTGCAACAATAGCAAATCACATTTCTTGAATTTGCGACTGTAGTTGCCGTCCATTGTGATGTTGTAGATGCGTTGCATAAATTGAAAGGAGTTGCTGAGCTCTTTTTCGGTAATCGTTTCCAACGGGTTTACAAAGCTGCCAATGATTTTATCACATTGTTTTTTAATAGGTTCTATCGGGAAGTTATCTAAAAGTCCGCCGTCGCAATAGAGGCTTTCACCTATTCTCACGGGTGAAAAATAGGGCGGCAAAGCAGCTGAGGCTATTAGCGGTTGTATAAGTTCGCCTTTACTAAAATACTGCAGCTTACCGTTCAGCAAATTAGTAGCTGTAACAATTAAGGGCAGCTGAAGTTCTTCAAAAGTGTGGTACTGAAGTTCTTTTTTGAAGAATTTAGTGTATTTAGCGCTATCCACCAAACCTACTTTCTTAAAGGTAATCATCGACCATTTGAACAAGGGAGTTTCCTTGAAAAAGCGCATCATATCATCGGGTTTTACCCCACAAGCGTAGAGCGCCCCAATGAGAGCGCCTCCACTGGTGCCTGAAATGATTGATGGTCGCAAGCCTTTTTCTTCTAAGGCTTTGAGCAATCCGGCGTGTGCCAAAGCGCGCACTCCACCACCTGAAAATACTAAACCTAACTTCATAAGTTGTCAATTATCGCCTTTACGGATTGTCCCCCTTCGGGGGAACGGGGGCAATCTGCTAATTTGCTAATTATCTAATTAATATGAACGCCAGCATCGCACTTATATAAGCAATGCCCGTCATAAACAAAAACTGTAGGGCTGTCCATTTCCAGCTATTGGTTTCTTTGCGTACCACGGCAACCGTGCTAAGGCATTGCATCGCAAAAGCGTAGTAGAGCAATAGTGAAATCCCTGTACCAAGGGTATATACGGGGGTGCCATCGGGGTGTACTTCCGAGCGCATTTTTGCTAAAATCGTGCGTTCTCCTTCTTCTCCCTCGGTGTCGAGGTCTTTTCCTAAACTATAAACTGTTGATAGTGTGCTGATAAACACCTCACGAGCCGCAAATGAAGCGACTACCCCTATGCTTATCTTCCAATCGTAACCCAGCGGACGAAATACGGGTTCTATCCCCTTGCCTATGTAGCCTAAAAATGAGTACTCTAAACTTTCAGCTTGGATGTAATTCGCTTTTTGTTCTTCTGTCCATTGGTGTGTTTGTGCCAATTGTTCGGCGGTAGTCTCAATGCTGTTGTATTTTTCGCCCATTCCGTGAGAGCCTAGGAACCACAACAATACCGAAATTGCCAAAATAAACTTACCCGCTCCCATCACAAAACCTTTGGTTTTCTCGTATACTGTAAGACATACATTGCGCAGTAGCGGAATTTTATAGTCGGGGATTTCGGCGATAAAGAAACTACTGTTCTTTTTCATTTTTAGCACTTTATCTAAGATAAAAGCCGAAAGTAACGCGACTGCAAAGCCTAAGAAATACATCGCAAAGAACGTCCACGCTTTGTAGCTAATCCACAGAAAATCACCTTCGGGAATTACCAAATTGATGATGATGAGATACACGGGTAAACGCGCCGAGCAGGTCATAAACGGAGTGACGAGTATGGTGATAAGGCGTTCTTTCCAACTCTCGATATTGCGGGCAATCATCACGGCAGGCACGGCACAAGCAGCTCCCGAAATGAGTGGCACTACACTCTTGCCACTAAGCCCAAAACGTCGCATCACATTGTCCATTAAAAAAACTACCCTACTCATATAGCCGCTTTCTTCTAAAATAGCTATTAAGGTGAAAAGTACGGCTATCTGTGGGATAAACACAGTGATGCCTGCTATTCCGGGTAGCACCCCATCTATGAGCAAATTAGTAAGTGCGCCGGCCGGTAATTTGGCAGCCAGCCATTCGCCTAAAATACCAAACTCGTTCTCTATCCAGTCCATTGGGTAACTCGACCAAGTGAAAACGGCTTGGAAGATAAGCAATAGTATGCCTGCAAACACCACATAACCAAAGAATGGGTGAATGAGAAAACGGTCGAGATGAGCGCGCAGGGTCTGTGCCTTGTGCTGATCTACAACATAAGTTTCTTTGAGAGTTTCATTGATAAACTGATAGCGGATAATAGTCTCTTTCTGCTGTTTACGGCGTTGTTCACTTTCCGAAGTACCAAAGGGTATAGCCTCCAAACGCGACATATCCACACAAGGAGCAACCGACAATTCTTTGAAGTTTGTAATCGCTTCTTTCAATGCTAAAAGCCCCTCACCTTTGCGGGTGCTGGTGAGGATGACTTTAGTGTGTAACAACTGTTCTAATTTGGAGAGGTTGATACTGATGCCTTTGCGCTGCATCTGGTCAGCCATATTGATAACCAGAATGGTAGGCAGCTGGAGGTCTTTCACTTGGGTGAAGAGCAGCAAGTTTTGCTTGAGGTTACTCACCTCGCTCACCACCACCACCACATCGGGGAAGTATGCACCTTGGCGGTTGATGAGGGTTTCCACAGCCACTTGTTCGTCTTCTGAACTCGGGTTGAGGCTATAGGTACCTGGCAAGTCGATAATTTCAGCTTGCTGGTTGTTAGGGAGTTTGCAATGCCCTATTTTCTTTTCTACAGTAATACCAGGGTAGTTGCCCACCTTTTGGTTTAAGCCTGTCAGCGCATTGAAAAGGGATGTTTTTCCTGTATTAGGATTGCCCACAAGGGCGATTTTAAGATGTGCCAATGTTTATGAATCTGCTAATTGAATTGTTTTTGCCATATCTTTTCTAATAGAAAGATAAGCATCATTCATACGAATATAAATAGGGTCGCCAAAAGTCGCCTTTTGGAGTACCTCCACTTCACTGCCTACAAAACAGCCTAATTCAATGAGTTTAAGAGGTATCTTACAACAATCAAACTGCTGAATAATCCCTTTTTCACCTTTCTTAAGGTCGGCAATGGTATGAGGGTGAGAAGGTACTTTTTCCATAGTAATTGCTATTTAGAATTGTTTTAGACGGCAAAAGTAAGAATAATTTATTAATTGACAAATTAGCGAATTAGCAAATTTGCTAATTTACTAATTATTTGTATCTTTGCAACTCTAAACTCTCAAGTAACAAACGTGGAAAATATACAAGCAATAAAACAGCGTTTTGGCATCATTGGCAACGATCCAAAGCTCAACCGTGCGCTCGAAAAAGCTATACAAGTTGCCCCTACCGATATTTCGGTGCTCATCACTGGTGAAAGTGGGGTGGGAAAAGAGGCTATTCCTCGTATCATTCACTCGCTCTCAATGCGCAAACACGGCAAATATATCGCTGTGAACTGCGGGGCTATCCCCGAAGGCACTATTGATTCTGAACTCTTTGGTCACGAAAAAGGCGCTTTCACAGGGGCTACTGCTACCCGTAGCGGTTATTTTGAAGAAGCCGATGGCGGTACTATTTTCTTAGACGAGGTGGGCGAACTGCCTCTCACTACTCAAGTGCGCCTCTTGCGGGTGCTCGAAAATGGTGAGTTCATCAAAGTAGGGTCTTCAGTAGTACAGAAAACCAATGTGCGCATCGTGGCAGCTACCAATGTGCAAATGCAAGAAGCTATCAAAAAAGGACGTTTCCGCGAAGACCTCTATTACCGACTCAGCACCGTAGAAATACACTTGCCTCCCTTGCGTGAACGCAAAGAGGATATCCATCTGCTCTTCCGCAAGTTCGCTTCGGATTTCGCCGAAAAATACAAAATGCCTCCCGTAAGGCTCAGTGAAGATGCTGTACAATTGCTTACCAACTACCGCTGGAGCGGTAATATACGCCAGTTACGCAATGTAGCCGAACAAATTTCGGTACTGGAACAACGCCGCGACATCACCGCAAGTCTTTTGCGCTCTTATCTGCCCGACGAAGGGACAAATCTGCCTTCAATAGTCCCTGCCCAAAACCGCTCAGATAGTGATTTTAGCAACGAACGCGAACTGCTTTACAAGGTGCTTTTCGATATGAAAAACGACCTCAACGACCTGAAAAAACTCACCCTTGAGCTACTACAACACGGCAATTCCCCTCAAGTACAACAAGAGAACGAAGGTCTCATCCATCGCATTTATGGCAACGACACTCGCAAAAACGAGCCCACACCTCCTTCTTTTGCTTTTTTACCTGTAACTCCTGCCGAAAAAGAAATCCTTCCTCACGAAGTAGTGTACGACTACGAGGAAGCTGCTGAAGAAGAGCGTTTTTCACTCCAAGAACAAGAGCGTGAGATGATACGCAAATCATTAGAACACAACGATGGCAAACGCAAAGAAACAGCTAAGGCTTTAGGAATTTCCGAACGCACACTATACAGAAAACTAAAGCAATATAATATGATTTAGGTTTCAGGGGTCAGGTTTCAGGGGTCAGGTTTCAGGGGTCAGGTTTCAGGGGTCAGGTTTCAGGGGTCAGGTTTCAGGGGTCAGGTTTCAGGGGTCAGGACTCAGGGGTCAGGACTATCTCCCCTCCCCCATCCCACTCATCTGCCTCGTCCGACTTGTCTGACATTTTTTTACTTATGAAAAGAATTATTATCATATTTATTTTAATAGCTTTTATTAGTTGTAGAGATAAGAAGAACGCTAATAACGCAGCTGCTGAATCTACAGATACAGAAGTTGCTATAGCAACTCTAAAAGCTTTTTATTCATCTGTTTATAATGGTTCGTTAGATAACCGAGAAGTACTTTTCAAGCAATATGTTTCCAAGCAATTGTTGGAAAAGATTGATGAACTATCTGCTGATATGACATTAGATTACGACCCTTTTATAGATGGGCAAGATTTTTTTGCTGATGTTCTCAATAGTACATTAAAAATAACACCTTTAGAAAACAAAAATGAATACAGATGTTGTTTTTTACTATTTGGAGACACTTATGAAAAAGAAACTTGTGTAGACTATTTATTAGAAAAAGATAAGGAGGGGCATTTTGTAATTTCTAAAATATTAAATGATGATATTTTAGCGGGGAAAAGAGATGTAATGCCTAGTGATATTCAAGAAACAACTATAGACTATAAAGAACTGGTTCAACTTTTAAAATTAGATTGTAATGCCTCTAATAAAGAAGAATTTTATAAATTGAATTGCCAAAATATAAGAGTTGCAAATAAAATAGAAGAAGGAAAAAATAGTGTACCTGAAATAATTACAGTAACTATTGGTAAGGATTCTAGAAAAATCATCAGAAAAACTTCTGGTGATTTACTTACTTCAAGTCCTTTTGTTTATTTGGATGAGGAGAACAAAACGTACATCTTGCTTTTTCCTTTGGTGGGTGAGTATAATTTTGGTTGGGAACTATATTGTTATAAGGATAACAAAATCTTTCCTTTAGGACAGAGAATAACCTATTGGAAAGCAGAGTATGAAGAGTCTAAAACTACTTATGGTGATTTTGTAAAAATATATAGATCCGAAGGAAAATATATTGTCGCTATGCCTAAAAAATATATTTCAGCAGAAGATAGTGAATACAATAATTATCCTAATTATTTAGAAGGAACTCTCGTTAAAGATAAAAATATGTATTATTTTGAGTTTCCTTATACAAAACTTCCTTATTACAAGAAATATAGGAATGGTGATAAAAAAGGAGATTACGAAGAGTTTTTAAAAAACGATTTTACCACTCCTGAGGACATCGTCATAACAGAAGAGGGGATCATTCAAAATGACAATGGGGAGATGATTCAATTTAAAAATATTACTGAGGTCATCAATCGCATACAAAAATATAAGCTCTTTACGCTGAAAAAAATGTATCTACACGACCTCAATCAAGATGGTGATAAAGATATCATCCTCGCTTTTGAAAACAACAACGCTCCAGAAACTGATGACCCTAAAACTTTAGTAACTCCTGTTATTTTGTTAATTCATCAAGGAGGTGATAAGTACAAATTCTTTCACAATGAAAAAATCTATCCAAGTATGGAGTTTATTTTTTTCAAAAGAATTGCTTTTAAAGACAATTTTTTCACCATTGAATTAGATACTGAAGTACCTGATGAATATACCGCTGAAAAGTATATCACTTTTAAATATAGTAAAAATAAGATTGTTCTACACCGATTTGGACATATCACCTATTGGTGGGATGAGAGAAAGCCTTCTAATGTTCAAGCAACACAAAAAGACTTTGGAGAAATCCTTTTTGAAGATTATGATCCTGAAAAAATAAACGAGATAATATATGAATCAAGAAAGATTTAAAAAATGAAAACAACTTTTCTCATATTATACTCATTTCTGTTGTTAAGCACTTGCCAACAACAGCAAGTTCAGTATGACAATAGTGTAGCCACCACTACAGTTACTGAAAGTGTGGGGAACGTAAATTCATCAAAAGATGAGATTTTTATAGGAAAAGAATTTTATGCCGGTGATGAGCTTTCTGATTATGAATTTATAAAAAATAGCAGTTATTTTAAATCTGATAGCCTTTGTTATAGTGTTTACAAACCATTGCACTATCATTATTTTGTTTTTAGTTTAGAAAAGTTTCTTTCAAATGAAGATGTAGAAAAATTTCGTATATTAGATACACTGCATCTTAAAAACATTGCTCATATTAATTTTATCCATAATGAGTTGGGAGCGTCTTTATTTTTAGATGATAAAAAAATAAAAGAATGGATTTTTAATAAGACTCCCAATATTACCACTCCTGAGGACATCGTCATAACAGAAGAGGGGATCATTCAAAATGACAATGGGGAGATGATTCAATTTAAAAATATTACTGAGGTCATCAATCGCATACAAAAATCTAAACTCTTTACGCTGAAAAAAATGTATCTACACGACCTCAATCAAGATGGTAATAAAGATATCTTTCTTGTTTTTAAAAATAACAACGATTTAAAGTCTGATGACCATAAAACTTTGGTTGCCCCTGTTATTTTGTTAATTCATCAAGGAGGTGATAAGTACAAATTCTTTCACAATGAAAAAATCTATCCAAGTATGGAAGTTTTTTTCTTCAAGAGAATTGCTTTTAAAGACAATTTTTTCACCATTGAATTAAATACTGAAGTACCTGATGAATATACCGCTGAAAAGTATATCACTTTTAAATATAGTAAAAATAAGATTGTTCTACACCAATTTGGAGATATCACCTATTGGTGGGATGAGAGAAAGCCTTTCAATGCTCAACTAACGCAAAAAGACTTTGGAGAAATCCTTTTTGAAGATTATGATCCTGAAAAAATAGACGAAATAATATATAAATAGGTTTTAAAATTAATTCTTAATTGTTAATTGTTAATTGATGAAAATAGGTATCATAGGTCTCGGTTATGTGGGGTTACCTTTAGCTTGCCTCTTTGCTAAAAAATATCCCACCGTGGGTTATGACCCTTATAAAGTGCGTGTAGAAAGCCTCAATGCTGGGGTAGATACTACCGGCGAAATCAGTAGTGAAACGCTTAAAGAGCGTTTGGCTACTCACCTCATTTGTACTACAAACCCTCAGGATGCCGCCGATTGCAATGTGTATATCGTGGCTGTCCCTACCCCTATCGACCTCTATCAGCAACCCGACCTTACCGCACTCCGCAAAGCAAGTGCAACAGTAGGGGCATTGCTCAAAAAAGGTGATATTGTGATTTACGAATCAACGGTTTACCCAGGAGTAACCGAAGAGGTGTGTGTGCCCGTCTTAGAAAAGGTATCAAACCTCGTGTTCAACCGCGATTTCTTCGTAGGTTACTCCCCCGAACGCATCAACCCTGGCGACAAACAGCACACGGTGGAGAATATTTGCAAAATAACTTCAGGTTCTACCCCTGAGGTAGCAGCTAAGGTCGATGCGCTTTACAATTCAGTACTCACTGGGGGGACTTATCTCGCTTCCTCTATCAAAGTAGCCGAAGCCGCCAAAGTGATAGAAAACGCTCAGCGCGACGTGAATATCGCTTTTATGAACGAAATTGCTAAAATTTTCAATATTCTCGACATCGATACCAATGCCGTGATAGATGCCGCTAGCAGCAAGTGGAACTTTTTGCCTTTCCGCCCTGGATTGGTAGGCGGACATTGTATAGGGGTAGACCCTTACTACCTCATACAAAAAGCCAAACTCCACGGCGTTTCACCCCGCCTAATGATGGAAGCCCGTAAAACTAACGATTCTATGGGGGGATATATCGCTTACCAGATTATCAACCGCTTGTGTTTGCAAGGTGCTCCAGTGAAAGATAGCAAAATCTTGCTTTTGGGCTTTACCTTTAAAGAAAACTGCCCCGACACTCGCAATACCAAGGTTATAGATATCTATCGCACACTCGAAAATTTCACTGATCACATAGTGATATACGATCCTTGGGCTGACGCTCACCGCGCTGAAGAAGAGTACGGCATCAAAGTAGAAACCAATAGAGAAAACCTTCCTAAAAACAATGATGTGGTAGTGCTTTGCGTAGCACACAACGAGTTTTTACAGATGAATATAGCCGATTACCTAAACGAAAAAGGAATCATTTACGATGTAAAAGGCAAATTGCCTATTGCTGAGAATATTTTTAGATTGTAACAAATGAAAAATATCCTTTACATTGCAGTTTTCTTATTGCCCTCAATGCTTCTCGCTCAAGATTTCTTTGACGAAAGATGGTTTTTCCAAGCAAGTGCTCATCTAAACATCCCCAGAAAAGAAAAAGCTACTTATTCGTATGGGGTTCATTTTATAGATCATTTAGGTAGAGATGCTTCTTATGGAAAAGAATACAAGTTTAGAGAAAAAGTAATCTATTCCACCGATTTTTCAACTAATTACCTATTCACCCGTTCTTTGGCTGTAGGAGCTATTGTGGGGATTCACCATTTCAGAGCCCCCGTAACCACAGCTTTAAAAGCAGGAATTGTTGTTAGAGGAATGCTCCCTAAGGCTTCTTATGCCGATATTTACGGACAACTATCTGGTTTTATCCCACTAAGCAAACAAGTAAAGGCCTCTTTTGGCGAAGCTAAAATAGGGTTGAGTATCCCTATTGCTGTAGAAGATGCATTCACTGTAAGCGTATTGATAGATGCCTCATATACAAGTTTTGAGGTGGGCAAACCCATTCTTGCCGATGAAATCCCCGATACAGTAGAATACCGCACTTTAGGCATAGGTTTTGGCATCCGATTCTAAAATAAAAAAGCGCGTCACTATCACAGCAACGCGCCTTAGAATATATAATATAATAGCGATTTCTAAATTATTTTACTACCTCTTTCCAAAAACCGTGCCAAAACAATTTTCTAATTCGCTAATTTGCTAATTCGCTAATTAGTTTGTATCTTTGCCGCCTGAAAGTGAAGAACTATGGCAGCAGTACTTAAATTACTAGATGTTTTACCTTGTGATTACAAGCTCATCGCAGTACATTCAGCTTTAGACGACTATCGCTTGGCTTATTTTCTGAACAAAACGCTGCAATTGCAATTGGCTAAAGAAAACCAAAAAGCAAGTTTGTTAGACACTGTTTCGGGTAAATATTTTTCGTATTACTATTGGGAAAACCCCTTGTTAGGAACAGCTTGGCACTGCATAGGCAACAAACTGCTAATAGAGAAAGAAATGCAATCCCTTTCGCTTTTTGAGAGTACAACCTCTCTTATCTACTTAATAGACAAATACAAAAAAGTAGACTACTTTCTAAAAATTGACACCGAAAGGCGTATGGATTTAGCAACATTGCTCTCTAAAATATCTGAAATACCTGCTACTACCGCTTATACTATCGATACCGATACACTGAATAATAAATATAAACAGATTTTTCAAGAATGTTAAATACAAAAAAAACAAAGATTGTAGCTACCTTAGGCCCTGCTACCGAAAGTCCTGAGGTAATAAAAGATATGATGGCTGCGGGCGTGAACGTCTTCCGTATCAACTTCTCACACGCCGATTACGACGATGTGCGCAACCGCATCAAGATGATTCGCCAAATCAACGAAGAACACGGTTTTCATACCGCTATCCTCGCCGACCTCCAAGGTCCTAAATTGCGCGTAGGGGTAATGGAAGACGATGCTGTGGTATACCCTGGCGACCGCGTTACTTTCGTTACAGGTGAACCTTTTGTAGGTACTAAAGAACGCGCCTATATGAACTACAAAGCGTTCCCTCAAGATGTAAACCCTGGCGAGCGCATTTTGTTAGACGACGGGAAACTCATCTTTGAAGTGGTATCTACCAATCGTGAAGACGAGGTAGTAGCCATAGTTATACAAGGTGGTCCTTTCAAATCTAAAAAAGGGGTGAACTTACCTAATACTAAAGTATCTCTCCCTGCTCTTACCGAAAAAGACGTGCGCGATGCACTTTTCGCTATCTCTCAAGAAGTTGATTGGATCGCTCTTTCTTTCGTGCGCCACCCCGAAGATATCCAAGACCTAAAAGAACTTATCAAAGAAAATGCAGGTTACGAAATTCCTATCATTGCCAAGATTGAAAAACCTGAAGCTTTGGTAAATATCGATAAGATTATGGCTGCTTGTAATGGTATTATGGTTGCCCGTGGTGACCTTGGGGTAGAAATCCCAGCTGAAGAAGTGCCTCTTATCCAAAAAGAATTGGTGCGCAAAGCTAAATCTCACCACATCCCTGTAATCATCGCTACCCAAATGATGGAAAGTATGATTTCAAGCCTTACCCCTACCCGCGCCGAGGTGAACGACGTAGGAAACTCAGTAATGGATGGTGCCGATGCGGTGATGCTCTCTGGTGAAACTTCAGTAGGTAAATATCCTGTACAAGTAATCCAGCAGATGACTCGCATCATCAAAAGTGTAGAGGATTCTAACCTTATCCAAGTTCCTCTCATTACACCGTTTATACGTTCGTTGCGTTATGTAACCAACACGATCTGTTTCCACGCAGCGAAAATGGCTAACGACACCAATGCCAAGGTAATTACCTCCCTTACAAACAGTGGGTATGCAGCCTTCCGTATTTCGTCATACCGCCCTAATTCACACATTCTCATTTTCACATCTAACAAGCGCATCCTCACCCAGTTGAACCTCTTGTGGGGCGTAACTACTTTCTACTACGATCGCTTTGTTTCTACCGATGAATTGATTGAGGACATCAACCATATTGCCAACGAAAAAGGCTATGTGGATATGGGTGATATAATGATAAGTCTCGTATCAATGCCAATGCAAGGCAAAGGAATGGTAAACACCCTCCGTGTATCCGAAATCGACTCTTGCGCCGTAAATTTCGAGAATAAAAAGAAAAAATAATAACAAGTTACAAATAATGAGTAAAAAAGTTGTTTAACAATATTGTTAAGCAACTTTTTTATATATTTATCCTTAAATTCCATAGAAAAACATTTTGTTTTATAAAAAAAATGTTTTTACAAATTCTCCTCTCTAAGTAGAACAAACGTCTTTGGGCTAATACCTCACTTCGTAACTCGTAATTATTTCGTAATTCGTAACTCGTAATTCGTAATTATTTATTATCTTTGTCGCCTAAAATATTCTATTTACAATGAAAAAACTCTCCTTACTCTTAATTGCGCTACTGCCAATGGCAGCTTCCGCTCAATATACCGAGATTATCAACTCTAATCTCCCTGGTAATTCTCAAAGTGCCTATGCTGTAGGGGCTCGCGTATTGCAGTTCGAAGGGGGCTTGTGGTACGAACGCAGCAACCATAAAAAAACTGGCACTTCTATGAACTTTACAGGAGTGAATTACGCCGTGCGCTATGGCTTCTTTAAAGAACAATTAGAGGTAATGCTCAATGGTACCCTTGCCTACGACTATACTCTCGAGCATAACAGTTCTTCCTCTCATTTTGGCTTTGTAAACAACACTATTGGAGCAAAATACCAGTTGTTCAAACCCGCTTTTTTAGACGAAAAACCTAATATATACAGCTGGAAAGCTAACAATTCTTTCCGTTGGCGCAACCTCACCCCCTCTATCGCCCTCTATGCGGGTATGAATTTCCTGCCTAACAAGCGTTATTATTATGAGGAAGTACCCCAACTATCACCCAAAGTAGCTGCTATTTTCCAAGCTGAACCTATTCCTCGTGTGGTAATCGTAGCCAATCTCATCGCCGATAGATTCTTAAAAAAAGAAAGTACTGAATACAGTTATATCCTCACCGTTACTCACAATTTAGACAACGGTTGGTTCAGTATCTTTGCCGAACAACAAGGAGTGTATAACGAACAATACCGCGACCAGATCACCCGCCTTGGAGTAGCCTTTTTAGCCTCTGATAAATTGCAACTCAATGCCGATGTAGGTTTTGGCTGGAAAGATACTCCTCAGCGTTATATGGGCTTGATAGGTGCTTCATACCGCATCGACAATCACAACAGCTATATCAAAAAAGTACTCAAAGAAAAAGTAGAACCTACTAAAATAGACCATAAGAAAAAAGCTAAAAGAAACAGACGTAATGCTATCGATTAAAGAACTTTCCTCTAAAAAAGAACTTACCGAATTTGTAAAGTTCCCTCTATCACTATACCCTAACCACCCTTATTGGGTACCACCTCTTATCAACGACGAAGTGGCGTCTTTTGATAAAACCAAAAACCCTGTGTTTGAAAATGCCGAAGCCTTCTTCTACGGCGCTTACAACGAAAAAGGAAAAATGGTAGGACGTGTGGCTGCTATCGTAAACCAACACGACCTCAAACAAGGTACAAAAAAAGTGCGTTTTGGCTGGCTCGATATGATTGACGATATCGAGGTTACCAAAGCACTCCTAAACAAAGTAAGCGAAAAAGCTCGCGAATACCAATTGGAATATATCGAAGGTCCTATGGGATTTTCTAGTATGGACAAGGTGGGCTTGCTCACCGAGGGCTACGATCATATCTCCAATATGATGACGTGGTACCACTATCCGTACTACAAACAGCACTTAGAGCAATTAGGTTTTACTAAAGAAAAAGGCTTTATTGATATGTCTTTCCAATTAAAAAATGCGAAGCCCGAATTCTTCAAAAAAACAGCCGAAGCCATTAAAAAACGTTATGGCGTAAAACTTATTGATACCCCCACTACCAAAGAAGTGCTCAAACACGTCGACGCGATGTTTGACCTCTACAATGAAACCTACTCTAAGTTAGCTTCTTACGTACCCGTGAGCAACCGTCAGCGCGATTATTTCAAACAGAAATACATCCCGTTTATCAATCCTGAGTATATCCGCTTTATTGAAGATAAAGACGGCAAACTGATATGTTTTGCTATCGTAATGCCTTCTTTTTCCAAAGCCTTACAGAAAGCCAAAGGTAAATTGTTCCCTTGGGGTTGGTGGCACTTATTGCAAGCCAAAAAACACCACGATACTGTAGAGTTCTACCTCATTGGAGTAGCTCCTGAATACCAAAGTAAAGGTATTCCCGCACTCTTGTTTGATTATTACTACGATGTATTCTCTAAAAACAAGGTGACTCACTGTATTATCACCCCCGAACTCGAAGAAAACATCGCTATCCAACAACTTTGGAAAAATTTTGACCCCACTATATTTGCTCGCCGAGCAACTTTTAAAAAAGAAGTTTAACCCCCTAACAACTAATACCGATGAAGAAACTTTTATTTCTTACCGCCCTCTTAACCATTGCTTGCCAACCTCCTCACAAAGAGGTAAAATTCACTGAAAATGATATCTATATCATTCCACAACCAAAAAAACTTGCGCTACTCAACAAAGATAACTTTTGGTTTAACAAACAGACGGCAATCGTGAGCGACATCGCTTTTGTTGAGGCTGCTGAACTCTTTGCCGAACAATTCAAAAAAGCTTCTGGCTTTGAACTCTCTATGCAAGCAAGTGGTGTAACAACTAACTACATCGCACTCGTTGTCGATAAATCTCTGCCAAAAGAAGGTTATACCCTTGTAGTAGAACCTGAGAGAATTTCTATCACTGCAGCTGACTATAACGGGGCACTCTATGCCCTCGAAACCCTGCGTCAGCTACTACCCAAAGAGTTTGAAAGCCCTACCCCCGTACAAACCGATTGGGTGGTACCTGCCATTGTTATCACTGATGCTCCCCAATACCCTTGGCGCGGATTGATGCTCGACGTCTCTCGTCATTTCTTCTCTAAAGAATATATACTGAAAACCCTCGACCGTATGGCGATGCTCAAACTCAACACTTTTCATTTCCATTTGGTAGACAATGAGGGTTGGCGTATCGAAATTAAAAAATACCCTAAACTTACCGAAGTAGGTGCTTGGCGCGTAGATCAAGAGGATAAACTATGGGATGAGCGCACCTCTAACCCTGCCGATGCTTTTGCTAATTCTGCTTCTGCTCCTAAAAAATATGGCGGTTTCTATACCCAAGAGGATATCAAAGAGATTGTAGCCTACGCCGCTGCTCGTGGTATTACGGTAATCCCCGAAATAGAAATGCCCGCCCACGTGATGAGTGCTATAGCCGCTTATCCCGAACTCTCTTGTCATAAACGCCCTATAGGTGTACCCTCTGGCGCCGTATGGCCTATCACCGACATCTATTGCGCAGGACAAGAAGAGACTTTCACTTTCTTGGAAGATGTGCTTACCGAAGTAATGGCTCTCTTCCCTAGCAAATACATTCACGTAGGTGGTGATGAGGCTACTCACACCGAGTGGGAAAAATGCCCTAAATGTCAGGCTCGTATGAAAGAACATCAGTTAAAAGATGTGCACCAATTGCAAAGCTATTTCATCAAACGTATAGACGACTTTTTAGTTTCTAAAGGACGTACTTTAGTCGGTTGGGACGAGATAATGGACGGTGGTTTAGCTAACGATGCAGTGGTGATGAACTGGCGCGGTATCGACATAGGTAAAAAAGCCCTCGAACAAGGCAACCCTGTAGTGCTCACCAGTGATTGTTATATCAACAAATATCAAGGTCTCCCTGAATATGAGCCTTTAGCTAATGGAGGCTATCTAACATTAAAAAAACTCTACCACTACAATCTTGAAAAAGAAAACCTCACCTCCCTCTCCTTGGGAGGGAGCAAGGGGGAGGAGAAAAACGTTTTAGGCTCCCAAGCTAATCTATGGGCTGAATACATAGCTACTCCCGAACATTCGGAATATATGCTCTTCCCTCGCTTATTAGCTTTTTCCGAAATCTGTTGGACACCCGATAACTTGAAAAATTGGGACAACTTCGTGAAGCGTACCGAAACTTTTATGGATCGTTTAGATGTGATGAAAATAAAATACGCACGTTCTATGTATCAGGTGTTGCCTGCCGTGGAAAACCAAAACGGTAAGGTTTTCTTAAAATTAGAGTGTGAAGTCCCTAACGCCGATATTCGCTATGCTTTAGGCGATACCCCCATAGAAAAAGCCGAAAAATACACCCAGCCTATTCCTTTCAATGAAAGTACTACCTTCAAAGCTACTGTTTTCAGTGGAAAAGCGACCAATACCATTACCACTGGTGAGGTAACATTCCACAAAGCGATAGCTAAGAAAATGAGTTATAGCCCAGTCTATCACAAAAAATATCAAGGACAAGGCGAGGCAACCCTCACCAATGTGGTTCGTGGCACCAAAAACTTCCTAGATGGGCAATGGCTCGGTTGGTTAGGCGACGATGTAACCCTCACTCTCGATTTAGAGCAAGCCACCGAGGTAAGTGAAGTGCGTATAGGCGCAATGGATTCCCAATCCTCAGGCATTTATTTTCCTATAAAATTTGCAATCTCCCTTTCAACCGATGGCAAAAACTACCGTGAAGTAGCGACCCACAACGAGCCTTGTGTTGTGAGAGGAAAACCCTCTTTAAAAGATTTCGCACTGAAGTTCAATTCTCAAGAAGCACGCTATATCAAGATTACCCTCAAAAATGTCAAAACCCCTCCTAAAGGCGGTGATGCGTGGCTTTTTATAGATGAAGTTTTGGTATTTTAGAAAAATAATGTACCTTTGTTGCTCTTTTAAAAACTCTTATTTTATAAATTATTAATTGTAAATTGTTAATCGATACACAATGGATTCAGTAAAAAATTATATCAACGAAAACAAAGACCGCTTTATTGCGGAACTGATAGAACTGCTCAAAATGCCTTCTATTAGTGCCGATGCTGCCTATTCTCAGGATGTGCTCAACACCGCCGATGCCGTAAAAAACGCCTTAGAAAAGGCTGGTTGCGACAAGGTAGAAATATGTGAAACCCCTGGCTACCCTATCGTCTATGGCAAAAAAACTATCGACCCTGCCCTACCTACCGTATTGGTATATGGGCACTACGATGTACAACCCGCCGACCCTATCGAGCTTTGGGAATCCGACCCCTTTGAGCCTATGATTAAAAAAACCGATATCCACCCCGATGGCGCTATCTTCGCTCGTGGGGCTTGTGACGACAAGGGACAAATGTTTATGCACGTGAAAGCCCTTGAATATATGGTGAAAAACAACGTGCTCCCTTGCAATGTGAAGTTTATGATTGAAGGCGAGGAAGAAATAGGCTCAGGAAGCCTTAGTTGGTTTGTAAAAAACAACCACGAAAAACTCAAAAACGATATTATTCTCATTTCCGATACCAGTATGCTGGCTAACGACACCCCTTCTATCACTACGGGCTTACGCGGACTTAGCTATGTGGAAGTGGAAGTTACTAGTGCTAACCGCGATTTGCACTCTGGCTTATATGGTGGTGCCGTAGCGAACCCTATCAACGTGCTTACTAAAATGATTGCTTCTTTGCACGACGAGAACAACCGCATTACCATTCCGCATTTCTACGATAAAGTAGAAGAGCTCTCTCAAGCCGAACGCGATGAAATGGCAAAAGCACCTTTCTCACTCGAAGCCTACAAAAAAGCCTTAGATATCGATGAGGTATATGGCGAAAAAGGCTATACCACCACCGAGCGCGCCTCTATACGTCCTACCCTTGATGTAAATGGTATCTGGGGAGGTTATACAGGACAAGGAGCTAAAACCGTGATTCCAAGTAAGGCTTATGCCAAAATATCAATGCGCTTGGTGCCTAACCAAGACAATCGCGAAATTACCGAACTCTTCACCAAACACTTTGAGAGCATCGCTCCTGCAGGAGTACGTGTGAAAGTAACCCCTCACCACGGCGGACAAGGTTATGTAACCCCTACCGATACGCCTGCTTACCAAGCAGCGGTAAAAGCCTGCAAAGAAAGTTTTGGCAAAGAGCCTATCCCAGTGCGTTCAGGCGGTAGTATCCCTATTGTAGCCCTTTTTGAAGAAGAATTAGGTAGCAAATCTATTCTCTTAGGTTTTGGTTTAGATAGCGATGCCATCCACTCGCCTAACGAACACTATGGTATTTTCAACTTCCTCAAAGGTATTGAAACCATTCCGTGGTTCTATTACTATTTTGTAAATAACAAGTAATACCAAAATAAAAGGGGGCTGTATAGACTTTGTCAAAGTATATACAGCCCCCTTTCTCATTATCTAATGGCACGAACCACACTTATCAATAACCATTGATAATAAACATATTAACTGCAAACGCAAAAAATATTTTAAAAAAATCTTCCTAAAAATTTGCAGGTTTCAAAAATAGTCGTACCTTTGCACCGCAATTAAGAAAAAAAACAAGTAGAATATTCCTCCTTAGCTCAGTTGGTTAGAGCATCTGACTGTTAATCAGAGGGTCACTGGTTCAAGTCCAGTAGGGGGAGCAAGAAAAAAGCAATACTTTTTAGTATTGCTTTTTTTGTATCCTTTCTTTACTTTAATATCAGTTCAATATAACTTTGTGATTTCTTATTCTCTCTTCCTTAGTGTAGATTTTACTTTGTAGAGGAATTGTTCCCTATATTTTAGGAGATAATAGCACCTCTCCTGTCTCTCCGTCTATTTTATAAACATCGTATTCATATTCAGAAGTCGTGGGTATAGCTATTTGATAACATCTGTGATTGTTAAAAAATCCCCTACTCATATTGATATGAATAGCAGCTAACAAGTCAATTCCATATTCTTTTTTCATCTTTTTTATCAAATCATTCAATGAAAAAGAAAATCCCTCATCAGCATCTATTTTCTTTTGCAATTTCCCATTGCTATCAAAATACTCCCAAATACCTACTTCCATTCTATGAAATTTCTCACCTCTTGATACTTGTCTTTTTTGTTTTACATCATAAGTACACAGATAAGTATATGGATTTGTCGCATTGCTTAACTCCACTTCAATAATTTTATCTCCCTTAGTGATTTTTACCTTGTCATTCCCCTTTTTTAAAAATTTAGTGTTGGAAATAGAAGAAAAAGAAGTATCCACTTCCCAATCCTTAAAAACCTTTTCATCAAAGCGTTTCATACCGCGCAAATCAAACTCTTGAGCCTTACAACCCAAACTAAGTAGCAATAATGTATATAGATAGAATGTTTTCATCTTGCATATATTTTTTAGATTACCAAAACTATTAGATAAAATTTATCGTGGAAGGGGAGGTTTAGAAGCTTATTTTTCCTTATCTTCTAATCGATATATATCATTAAAATCCTTTTCTGAAGATAACATTTTATCAAAAAGAATTTCACCATTATCAGCACTTATGGTTATATACCTAATTTCTTGTCCTCTTGTATTAGGCTTTGTAATACTAATAATATAAATAGGAACGCTTCTATTGTACCTATCTACATTTAAAAGCAATTTCATATCCAACAAATCAATATTAAATTTTTGATTTACTAATGTTATAATATCTTTTACACTTAATTTATAGGATTCATCATAATCTACCTCTTTAATTAACTTGCCCGTTTTGCTCCAATTTTTCCAAATACCTATTTGGCAATTATAGAAGAAATAAGATTGTAGAATCAGACGTTTGGTGCGGATATCATACTTATATTTATTTTTATAAGGATTTGCAATGTTACTAACTTCTACTTGAATAAAACTATCCGTTTTGATAATCCTAACCCTTTCATCTCCTTTTTTTAGAAATCTATCCCAATCATACATTTGAACATATTGTGTATCCACTTCCCAATCCTTAAAAACCTTTTCATCAAAGCGTTTCATATCGCGCAAATCAAACTCTTGAGCCTTACAGCCCAAACTAAATAGCAATATTATGTATAGATAGAATGTTTTCATTTTTTATTTAAAGAAGGATTGTATATCTCTTCTATAGATTTTTTAAATTCCTCTTTTGAATGTATTTCTTTTTCTAAAAGAATTTCACCATTGTCAGCACTTATGGTAATATATTTGGCTTCTATACCTGTCATTGTATCAGGATCAGGAATTCTAATAATATAAATGGGATTTTCTTTATCATATCTATGAATTGTTAAATCTAAAGAGATATCCATCAAATCTAAATTCAATTTCTGTTTGCAAATTGCTATAAGCTCCTCAACAGATACTTTATAAGGGGCATCCCAATTTTCTTCTTTGATAAGTTTCCCTTTTTCATTATAAGTATAAGTTTTCCCTATAAGTACACTATAGAAAAATTTGGTTTCTTGCATTAGTATATTAGTCTTAGGATAATACCTATAAACATACATATAGGGATCTATGATGTTTGTTAGTTTTATTTGTTTGGACTTCTCGCCTATACTTATCTCAACTCTATCATTGCCTTTCTTCAAATAAGTAGTGCCAGGGAAAACTAATTTAGAAGTATCCACTTCCCAATCCTTAAAAACCTTTTCATCAAAGCGTTTCATATTGCGTAAATCAAACTCTTGAGCCTTACAGCCCAAACTAAATAGCAATACTATGTATAAATAAAACACTTTCATCTTACCTCTTACCTCTTCCTTGTAGCACCGCTGCTCCTAAAAATGCCAATAGTGAGGGCAACAACCACCCTAACGAATAGCTATCTAACGGAAGATACGCCTTGAGTGCATACACCTGCTCTAATGATGATACGCCCCAAGTTTTACAACTGTCGATAAACGATAACACAGCAGTAACAGCAATGCTCACGAGGTAGGGCGTACGCGATTTTACAGTATTGCCAAAGAGCAAGACATCCAAAATGATTGTGAATACAATAGGATATAAAAACAGTAATATATAAGCTGCATATTGTATAATGCTATCTACTTTGTTGATAGAAAGCACTATAGAAACAAGTGTGCAGAGTATTACCCCTACTTTATAAGGCAATCGTCCTTTAGTGAACTCTTCAAAAAAACTCCCTACCGATGAAGTGAGCGCAATAGCCGTTGTAAGGCAAGCAAAGCCTATCGCCAGTGCAACCGCTGTTGTTCCCCATTTTCCTAACACTGCGTGTGAAATATGCAAAAGCAAATCGGTGCGTGAAACTTCATTATCAGTAAGATAGCCCGAAGTCGCCCCCAAATAGATGAGTCCGCCATAGATAAACAGCAAACATATTGTGGAGATACTGCCCGAGAGCAATGTGATATGCGAACGCTTTTCGGGTAAATGATAGCCTTTTTCACCCACTGCCGAAATGATAATCCCCGCAAAAATCACCGAGGCAAGTACATCCATCGTTTGGTAACCTTCAGTAAAGCCAAAAACAAAACTATCTTTAGCAACAAAATCCGATGGAAGCGTGTGGTGCAAAGGGAAGAGAATGCCCAAAGCGATGAGCAACACCAACACTATCAGCAAAAAAGGCGTCAGAAACTTCCCGATAATATCCACAATCTTCGATTTAGAGATAGAAAGCACTAAAACCACCCCAAAAAATACAGCTAAAAATGCAATTTTAGGCAAATCGGGTAACAAAGGGGCTATCCCTACCTCAAAAGTAGTAGAACCCGTACGCGGAATGGCAATCAGCGGACCTATACACAATATCACAAAAAGCGTAAGCCATTTGATGAGTTCTGGGTGAATGCGATTGCCCAAATGAGTGAAGTTCGTACCCGCTTTAGCTACCATCAGCACGCCTAAAAATGGTGCGATAATAGCCGTGATAAAAAAGCCTAAAAGTGCCCACAGCCACTCATTGCCTACCTCTAATCCTATAAAAGGGGGTAATATCAAGTTGCCCGCTCCAAAGAACATCGCAAAAAGCGCAAAACCTACCGTCGTAACGGTACTCCATTTGTGTTTGTTACCTAATTCCATCGCTTATAAGTTTAATAAATACTCATTTTTGCAGATTGCCCCCCTTCGGGATTGTCGGCAATTGCCGAGTAAGTGAGTCGGGGGCTTTCAATCCGCAAATAAAAACATTTTATCCCTAAAATCCAAATATTTTTGCTACTTTTGCCTCATCAATACCCTTTTATTACAATGAGAACTCTTGTTATTGGCGATATTCACGGCGCACCCCGCGCTCTTATCCAAGTTTTACAACGCGCTGATATTCAGTACGACGACTTCCTTATCTTCCTAGGCGATTACGCCGATGGCTGGAGCGAAACCCCTGAACTATTGGATTTTCTCATCGGCTATCGCCAAAAACACCGCTGCCTCTTTTTGCGCGGCAACCACGATGCCTTATGCTACGATTTCCTCTTAGGGAAACCTATGGATACCCTTTGGCGCTTACACGGCGGCAAAGCTACCGAAAAAGCCTACCGCAATGTCTCTCACGAACGCCGCAACACTCACCTCAACTTCTTAACCGAGCTTGAAAATCACTACTTAGACAGCAAAAATCGCCTCTTCCTCCACGCCGGATTTACCAACCTGCGCGGCATCGCCCACGAACATTTTGAACAAATGTTCTATTGGGATAGAACCCTTTGGGAAGTCGCCCAAAGTTGTAACCTCTCCCCTACCGACCCACATTTCCCTAACCGACTAAAACTCTATACCGAAATATACATCGGGCATACCCCCACCACCCGATTAGGCTCCGATAAACCACTTTCTTTCAACGGAGTAACCAATGTTGATACGGGTGCTGCCTTCAAAGGGCGCATCACTATTATGGATATCGATACCCGCGACTATTGGCAAAGCGACCCCGTACACACCCTCTACCCCGATGAACAAGGTCGCAATATGTAACATTTTCCACCACCAATTTACTAATTTGCTAATTTGCTAATTGACAAATTATTCGTACCTTTGCCCCCAATAATAAAGAAAAACGAAAACGAATGGAAATACCGCAAGAATTGTGGCGAAAAAACTATGAAGAATCTCAAATCCTAACCAGTGACAACCTCGCTGCTGCTAAACGCAATGGCAAATGGGGGTTCGTAAACCAAAATGGCAAAGAAATATGCCCGTTTAAATACGATGGTACCTTCCCTTTTATCAACGGAACAGCTGCCGTGAAAATAGGCAATCTTTGGGGCGTGCTCAACACTGCTGGCAAAGAAATTGTTCCTGTGTACTACGACCAAGTTTTTACTTTTTCTGAAGGGCTTATCAAAGTGAAGAAAAACGGAAAATTTGGCTTCGTAAATACCAAAGGTGAACTCACAATCCCCGTGATTTACGACGATGCCGACCGATTTTCAGCCCGTATGGCTGCCGTAAAAATCAATGGTAAAGCTGGCTTTATCAACACCAAAGGCAAAGAAGTCATCCCTTTTACTTACGACGAAGCCGATTCCTTTAGCGAAGGCCTCGCCCCTGTGAAGAAAAACAACCTTTGGGGGTTCATCAATAAGAAAAACGAACTCGTAATCCCTTATAAATACGAAGGAACTGAGGGCTTTTTCGATGGTGTCGCCAAAGTAATTCACAACAATTATTGGGGTATTATCAACCCAAACGACGAGGTGATTATCCCTTTTGAATACGACGAAATTATCGGGTTTAACAACGGTTTTACCCCTGTACTGAAAAACGACAAATGGGGCTTTGTAAATAAACGAGGTGAACTTATTTGCGAACTAAAATACGACGAAGCTGCCGAATTTGACGATAATGGTGAGTTTGCTGCCGTGATGATTGCTGAGAAATGGGGCTTTATCAATGCCAAAGGCGAAGAAATCGTACCTCTGCAATACGATGAAGTCAGCGAATTTTGCAACGAAATGGCTGCCGTATGTAAAGACGACCTTTGGGGTTTTGTAAATGCAAAAGGAGAAGAAGTATTTCCTCCTCAGTTCGACGATGTCGAAAGTTTTCAAGAAAAAGGAATGACCCTCGGCTTTATAGGTGAAGAACCTTTTATACTCTTCGAAAACGGTAAAAAATCACCTCTTTCGCAATTTGCCGAGTTCGTAAACGATATAACAACTAAAAAACAATGATTGTAAAAATTAAAAACTTATCTGATAACGAGCTTCCTTCCTATCAAACCGAAGGAGCTGCAGGGGTAGACCTCCGCGCTAATCTCCCCGATAGCAATATCACCCTGCAACCCTTAGAGCGTACCCTTGTGCCTACTGGCTTATTTTTGGAAATCCCCGAAGGCTATGAAGCTCAAGTGCGCCCTCGTAGCGGGATGGCTATCAAGCACGGCATCACTGTGATCAACAGCCCTGGCACCATTGATTGCGACTACCGCGGCGAAGTGAAAGTGCCCATCGTAAACCTCTCTAACGAACCCTTTACCATTACCCACGGCGACCGCATCGCCCAAATGGTATTTGCTGCATACGCAAAAGCCTCTTTCCAAACAGTTACCGAACTTTCCGATACCAAAAGAGGAACCGGAGGCTTTGGAAGCACTGGAGGAAATTAGCAAATTAGCAGCATTGGAAATTAGCAAATTGAAATATGAGTTACAAACTATCATTTGCGGAACGGGCAAAGTTAGCTATGGAGATACTATCCAAGCAGCCACCCGTTACCTTAGAAGAAGCAAAAGCTCAAGTGGAATGGCTGAAGAAAAAAAGTCGGTCAAAAATAAAGAAACAGAGAATCTCTGTCAATGGATAGAGAAGCAGCAACTTTGGTTTAATAATATTGATATGAATTTGTTTCTTTCACAAGGTGCAGAACAAAAAGTATTTTTAAATAGTGAAAAAGAAGTACTAAAACTCAACGATGCCATTTACTACACCTCGTGGATAGATTATTTCAACAATTTGTTGCTGAATAACTATTTTTTCCCCGATACTGCTTATGAATTAAAAGGTTTTTACAAAGATAACGACACCCTTTATGCAGTAGTAAGGCAAGAATATATAAAAGCTGACACCCCTACTTCATTAGAAGAAGTGAAAACTTTTATGAAACTGAATGGTTTTATAAATATCCGAAATAACGACTATCGCAATCCCGAATTAGGTATCATATTAGAAGACCTTCACGACGAAAACGTCCTCACTCGTAACGGCTCACTTTTCTTTATAGATACCGTTTTCTATATAGAACCCTCATTTTGGCAAATCGAAAAAATCGACAAAATATTATGAAAAAAATCATCTTAATCCTTACAACTATCTTATTGGTGAGTTGTAAAACCAAACAAAATTTGGTAACTCCTGCAGGAAAAGTTAGCGTTGATAAACAATCCAAAGAAATTATCAACCACCACCTAAAATCATTCCCCGCTTTCAATACCTTGAGCGGGAGTTTGCAGGTAACCTATAACGACGGTAAAAACGAGCAAAGCCTGCCTCTTTCTTTCCGTATGGAAAAAGATAAAACAATATGGATTTCTGCTCCTTTAGGCGTTGCCAAAGCACTCATCACCCCCGAAAAAGCCGAATATTACAACCGTTTAGACAGCTCGTACTTCAGCGGTGACTTTAGCTATATCAGTAAGTTATTAGGGGTAGAGGTAGGCTTTACCGAATTGCAAAATCTTCTGTTAGGCAATGCGCTTTACAGTCTCAGCTTTAAAGGCGAAGGCACTATCAAGCTCCTCAATGAGGACAACAATATGTATAACATCGAAGTCACTGGCGAGTCACCCATAGAAGCGATTTACCGTTTTTTGCCCGATAACTACCGCGTAGGTGTTACCGAAGTGAATCATTTAGGTGGCAAACAAAAAGCCACTGCTACTTACACTTATCAACAAGTAGACAAACTCCTCTTGCCTCACACTATCAAAATAGTTGCCAGCGAAGGCGATAGTAATACCCAAATTTCTTTAGAATTCAAAGGATTGGATTTAGATAAAAAACTCTCATTCCCCTTTAAAATTCCATCAGGAATGAAAGAAATAACTATTAAAAATTGATACTTTGTCAAAGTCTGTAACAGTCTTGTGAATTACATCACATTATGAATATACTAAAAACAACACTCTTTTTGCTTTGCTTGCCGCTACTGCTCACAGCACAAACTAAGCAAAAAGAATTAGAACAACGCAAAAAGGCACTGCTTGAACAAATCAAGGAGATGTCGGCATTGCGCCAGCAACAAAGTCAGCAACACAAAACCACCGTACAACAAATAGAAGTCGCTAACGAGAAGATATTAGCGCGCACCCGCCTGATACAAATCAATCAGCAGCAGGCAAATCTGCTTTCTAAAGAAATCGCCGATAACGAGGAGCAAATGCGCACCCTCAAAAAAGAATTAGAATACCACAAAAGCGAATACGCCAAAATTATCAAACAGTCGTACAAAAGTAAATCTGCTCAAAATCGATTGCTCTTCTTGCTCTCATCCGAAAGTTTCTCTCAAGCCTACAAACGTTTGGCTTATATGAAACAGTACGTGAACTACCGCAAAGAACAAGTTACCCTCATCCAAACAAAAACCAATAAGATTAAGAGCCTCAACGATACCCTCATAGCTCAACGGAATACCAAAAACCAAGTGCTTGAAGAACAACGCCAAGAACAAGCTACCTTGCAGACTGAGAAAAAGGAATTAGAAACACTCGCGGCTAATATCCGTACGGTAGAACGCAGTTACGAAGCTCAAATACGCGAAAAACAAAAACAAGCCAACGCGATTGACCGCGAAATACAACGCCTCATCCGTTTGGCGATTATTGAGGCTAACAAACGTGAAAAAGAGCGTTTGGCAGCCCTGAACCGCGCCAAGGGTAATGCTCCTAAAACACAAACCTCACAAGGCGGAATGACCACCTCTACCCCTCCATCAGCTTCTGATGCCGAGGTATCTTTTGTCCTCACCCCCGAGTCGCGCCGTGTCGCCGATAGTTTTGAAGCCAACAAAGGCAACTTGATATGGCCTGTAGTCAAAGGGTATAAATCACAAGGTTTCGGCGTGTACTACGACCCCGTATACCCTGAATTGCAACACTATAACAATGGGGTAACCATCGCCACCGAAAAAGGTGCTGAAGCCCGCTGTGTGTTTGAAGGTGAGGTATCGGCGATACAGTCTATCCCCGGTAGCAACAAAGTGGTGCAAGTGCGTCACGGGAATTATATTACTATTTATTACAATCTTACCGATGTATATGTGAAGAAAGGAGATAAGGTAAAAGCCAAAGAAGCGTTAGGCAAAATCTTCACCGATAGCAATGGCAAAACCGAAATGAAGTTCTTTTTATACAAAAACACCACACGACTCAACCCCGAATTTTGGATACATAAAATGTAAGGAATGTTGCGCCTCGCTCTCTACCTCGCTTATATCTACTATCGCAAACTCTTCCCCAAAGGCGATTTGCTCACTATGGGATTGCTATTGGGTGTGTTATGTTATGCCTTATTAGCCTTATATCAACATTATGAAACTTGGCACTACGCCCTTTGGAGCTTGCCCTTGAGTACTTTTGCTTATCACAATACTCGCAAAGATATATCGCTGCTAAAAGCACATTCGCATTATAGAGCAATTCTCATTGCGGAATATGTAATCGAAAGTTTGCCTTTTTTCATTCTTATGTTGTTAAAGAATGATTTCTCAACTGCTGTTGGGGTACTATTATTATTTGTACTTATAAGTTGCTTACCTCAAAAAAACTTCACTCTCAAATACCCTTTCTCACTTACTGATCCCACTTGGCATATCGCCTTCCGCAAGTATAAACTCATCATTGCCTTACCTCTCACTATCGCTTTTGTGATAATAGGACGTATATACGAGAATCCTAACGTAGCACTCTTTGCTTTAGGAGCAATGGCTTTTACCGCTTGTGTCCCCTATTTTGAAAGGGAATTTAGCCCGCATATAGCAGTAGCAAATCACAAAGGAGAAATGTACTTACGCGAGCAGCTCAAAGCTGGATTACTGAATACTATAATACTCTTTGCCCCCTTGATCATCACTTATTTTATAGGCTTTGGAACGCAGAATATAGCAATTCTACCTTTGTTTGTCGCTTTTCCTATTTTGGGGGTAATTACTAAATACGCTTTTTGGGAAAACCCTTTATGGCAATTCTTTGCATTAGCGGCTATTAGTGCAGGAGCAATTTATATCATTCCGCTTGTTGCGATTCCTTATTTTTATTATTTAGCTATACAAAAGATTAAAAAACTACAATATGCTAGAGATTCTCATTCAAGAAAAACACTATTCCGATAGAAAAATACTCGAAAACATACAACTTTCTATCCCAAAGAACGGACTCTATGGAGTAGTAGGGAAAAATGGTGCTGGAAAAACAACTTTCTTTAAATGTTTGTCGGGTTTAACCTCTTTTAAAGGAGAAGTGCGTTATTGCGAAAGGGGAATAATGCCAGAAGAAATTGGTTTTTTACCTACTGAACCTTATTTGTACGAACATCTTACAGTAGCCGAGTTTTATACGTTTTTTCGTTTGTTATTAGGAATAAAACCAGAAGAGGCTATGCCTTTTGAAGTAGATAAAACACTTCTCATTCGAGAGCTTTCTACAGGAATGCGGAAGAAAGTATATTGTAATGCTGTATTACAAAAGCCCTACACCCTCTATATTTTTGATGAGCCTTTCAACGGTTTGGACATTACTTCGGCATTGCATATCAAACAGTTGTTAAACAAGTTGGCTGCTAATCACATCGTATTGATTGCTTCTCATATTTTAGAAACCTTGCAAACTTGTGAAAAGATATACTTAATTCACGACAAGAGTATACAAACCTTTTTGCCCTCAGAACTCAATGCTATAGAAGAATTTCTCATCAGTTAATAAGTTTTACTTAAAGTACTCTATTTTTCGCTCTACGTAAAGCATAGGGACGCCTTGTTCGTAGGTAATCATTCTCACCCAATTACCTTGCTTGTCATCCGTATATTTGTACTCACAAAGATAATCGGTAGAAAAAGTTAAATGATAGGTGAGACGCCTATCTGAACCGAATTTGTTTAAAAATCCATTATTTTCACTCTCATTTATCAAAAGATATTCCTCTTTCAGCTGGTTGTTCTGGTCATAAGTATATTTAGAATGCCATATAAAGTCGTCTATTTTCTGCGAAATGGCTTTAATGAGCTCTCCTTCTGCTCCATATTCATAAAGTCCTCGCCATATAAGTCGGTCGAATTGGTAAACTTCCTTATTTACAAGTCTTTTATTGTTATAAATGTATATTTCTTTAAACAAAGGGAGATCTTCAGTTCTTTTAAAATTCCTTTGAATAAGCTCTCCATCAACATTATAAGTATAAGTGTAGATAGTTTCATCTTTTGTTTTTAGGTCAAGTACTTCCTTCTCTAATTGCCCTTTAGCATTATAGACAAGCGTATCCTTTGTCTCTAAAACCTCGTCTACAAACGTCGATTTATCAATAAGGCGATGCTTTTTGTCGTAAGTATATACTATTTTTTTAGGAAATATATCATCATAGCGCCATTTTTCAGTTATAAAACCATTTTTATCAAAAGTAATAGCCGAAGGGATAATGTTTACTAAAAACTGTATGAAGAATGCTTTTACCCCCATTCGTTCCATTTCGCTGTACTGTTTAATTTTTTTAACAGGGTAAATGCCTTGAGAGAGAGTAGATCCTTTGGCAAAATCATTGCCTTTTTCCTCAGCAAAATAAATAGAAGTTTTCACTGATTTTACCTTGCCTTTCAGCCCCATTTTACTCCAATCATTGCCAGCTGCTTCTCCTTGCGCATAAGCATACACACTCACAATTAAGAGTATAACACAGAAAAAAGATTTTATTTTCATCACATTAGGTTTTAAAATTTAGAAGGTACTACCTAAAAACACTATAAGTAGCCAAAATAATACTAAGTCTTTCGGTATAAGTATCAGGATATTGTTTTATAATATCATCAGCATAGGGGTCAAGATATTTCTTGCCTAAATCTTCTTCTAACCAATAGATTTTCTTCTTTTTTAACCACGTTTCTTTGCTAATTTGGCAGAGCTCAGTAAAATTAGGTGCTTTCTGCAAATCGCGAAACCCTTGTACAACTCTCATATAACGAGTAGCTAATATTTTAGCGGTATTAATACCTTTTGTTGCAATCTCACTGGGGTTGTGCATCTCATTGATTACGGCTTCTTTTAAGCAAACGGCACTGGGCAATAGATTGGTAAGTCTATTGATGTATTTGTCATAAAACCCTGAACCTAACTCAAAGTTTTCATCTAAAGGAATACCAAAAGCTAAGGAGGTACGTTCCCAAACATCATCGTTATCACGTGGAGGCGATACGATAAGAAAACCATCTTGGCTATGTTGTTTGTACTGACCGACGTAAACATACATATAAACCAAGTGTTCGCTATCCAATTCCTTTACCCACGAACGAAGGTTATTGTAATTCATCGGTACAGCCAAAAAACCTTGCTCTTTTAAAAAATTGCTTAGGTTCTTAATATCATTAGCAAAACTCATAGAAATATTTCTTATTTGGTTATTTTACAAAGGGGGTTTAGGTACTACTGAAGAAAAAATATAAAGAAGGTATTGAAAAAGTTTTGTTTTATGTGGGCGTTTGCCAAACGCCTGTACATAAAATACTACAAAAGTAATTGATAATCAGAATATTTTATTTTCATTACATTAGCTTTTAAAGTTTATGTTTTGTAGTATTTAAATTCTAAGACAAAGCATTTATCATATATATAAGCCAATAACCAATGATTCCAATAATATCTGTTACATAGTTTAAGATATATTTTTTATCTTTAAAAACCACATTTTCAAACCTTGTAGAATGTTTTGTTCTTTGTCTTTGTGTAGGTTCTTTATAACACTCTACCATAAGTTCTTCAAAAATATATTCTAACATAAATATTAACTCTTCTCTCTTATCTTCTGGTATATACACTACATCTTTTGCTTTCCAGATAGTCCAGTCAATATTGTGTTTTATAGAAAATCTTAAAAGATAGGGATATAGATATTCCCACACAGTAGGATGTAACTCAATTTTTTTATCATTGCATTTTAAAAACATAAGTACTATTTTATATCATTTCCTTTCTCTCTACTAAAAAAAACTTTGCCAAAAGTGCGAGCCGCACAGGCTCACACCTTTGGCAAAGTGTATCATTAACTTATGATTTTGCAACTACTATTCTTGTTGTTACTTCATCGAAGGCTATTTCTTCACCCTCTGGCAGACTCTCTACAAAAGTGATGCTATCAGTAAGGGTTTCGTTCTTGATGTAGGCTTCGTTGGCTGTAACGGCTGCTTGTAGGGCAGGGTGCGCTTGGAGGTGTATTTGTATGCGGTCGGTGATGTCGTAATCGTTGTCCTTGCGGATATTCTGAATGCGGTTCACCAACTCACGAGCGATACCTTCTTGGCGCAATTCGGGGGTGATGTGAATATCTAAAGCTACCAACAGATTGCCAGCAGTGGCTACCAACCATCCTTCTATATCTTGGGTAGTGATTTCTACATCGTCCAAGCTCAAAGTAACCGTTTTGTCGGGCAGTTGCAAGCTGTAAGTTTGTGCTTTTTCAAACTGTGCTATTTCCGCTTGTCCAAATTCTTGCACCGCTGTGGCAATGGCTTTCATATCCTTACCGAATTTAGGTCCTAAGGTCTTGAAGTTCGGTTTGATTTGTTTTACCAATATACCTGAGGCATCTTCCAAGAGTTCTATTTCCTTCACATTCACCTCGTGCTTGATAAGGTTTGCTACCGCTTCTATTTCTGCACGCTCAGTAGCGTTGGCTATCGGTATCATTATCTTTTGCAGCGGCTGACGCACCTTGATGCTTTCTTTCTTGCGCAAAGAGAGTACTAAGGACGAAATGGTCTGCGCTTTCTGCATCTTGCTTTCCAACGATTTATCGATATAGCTTTCATTAGCTACAGGGAAATCGGTGAGGTGTACACTCTCTTTGTTTTCTTTACCGGTAACGCTCACCAAGTCTTTGTACAATCTATCGGCATAGAAAGGCGCTACAGGCGCCATCAGTTTGGCGATGGTTATGAGGCAAGTGTAAAGCGTTTGGTAAGCGGCTATTTTATCGGTTTCGTATTCCCCTTTCCAGAAACGGCGGCGTGACAAGCGTACATACCAGTTACTAAGGTTTTCTTGTACAAAATCCGAGATAGCACGGGTAGCGCGGGTAGGCTCATAATCGGCATAGAGCGCATCTACTTCTTTGATAAGGGTATTGAGTTCCGAAAGTATCCAGCGGTCTATTTCAGGGCGTTCAGCCAGTGGTATATCGGCTTCGGAGTATGTAAAGTTGTCGGTATTGGCATAGAGCGCAAAGAATGAATAGGTGTTGTAGAGCGTACCGAAGAATTTACGGCGCACTTCGGCTACCCCTTCCAAATCGAATTTGAGGTTATCCCAAGGGTTCGCGTTGGAAATCATATACCAGCGAGTAGCATCGGCACCATACTCGGCTATAGTAGTGAAGGGGTCCACCGCATTGCCCAAGCGTTTGGACATCTTTTGTCCGTTCTTGTCAAGCACTAGTCCGTTAGACACTACATTTTTGTATGCCACACTGTTGAATACCGAAGTAGCAATGGCGTGAAGTGTATAGAACCAACCGCGTGTTTGGTCTACCCCTTCTGCTATAAAGTCAGCAGGGTAAGCGGTATGATTTTCTATATAGTCCTTGTTTTCAAAAGGATAGTGCCATTGCGCATACGGCATAGACCCAGAGTCGAACCACACGTCAATAAGGTCGGTTTCGCGGTGCATTGGCTTTCCTGAAGGCGATACGAGCACTATGTTATCTACGATATTTTTGTGTAAATCTACCTTGTCGTAATTGCTTTCGGAGTTGTCGCCCACTACAAAATCTTTATAAGGGTCGGCAGTCATTACGCCCGCTGCAATAGCTTTTTGTATTTCGGCTTTTAGTTCTTCTACCGAACCGATGCAGATTTCCTCTTGCTTATCGGATGTACGCCAAATAGGTAACGGGATACCCCAATAGCGCGAACGCGAAAGGTTCCAGTCGTTAGCATTTTTGAGCCAGTTGCCAAAACGCCCTTCACCGGTAGCTTTAGGTTTCCAGTTGATGGTTTCATTGAGGTCGAACATACGTTCTTTGAAATCGGTTACGCGTACGAACCACGAGTCAAGCGGGTAGTACAACACTGGTTTATCAGTACGCCAGCAGTGCGGATAGCTGTGTACGTATTTTTCTACTTTAAAGGCTTTGTTTTCTTCTTTGAGGAGAATTGCCAAGCTCACATCCCACGATTTTTCAGGCGCTTCTCCTGCATCGTAATATTCATTTTTGATGTATTTGCCAGCAAAAGCCTCTGGAATATTGTGTCCTTCAATGAATTTTCCTTGTAAATCTACGAGCGGAATCAAATTGCCGTGCGCGTCTTTCACAAGCATTGGGGGGATACCATATTCTTTGGCTACACGGGCGTCGTCCGCACCAAAAGTAGGAGCGATATGCACGATACCTGTACCATCATCGGTCGTAACAAAGTCTCCTGCAATCACGCGGAAAGCCTCAGTAGGGTTTTCGGCAGGAGTGCACCAAGGAATGAGTTGCTCGTAAGCAGTACCCACAAGGTCTGCACCTTTGCATTCTCCTATAATTTGGTAAGGAATTGTCTTACTTTCAGGCGTATAAGCCGCCAAAGCAGCTGCATCGCCCTCTACAAACTTTTTGCCGAATTGTTTTGCCAAAAGCGGTTTACCAATAATGATTGTAATCGGCTCAAAAGTATATTGATTGAATGTTTTTACGAGTACATAGTCAATCTCTTTGCCCACGGCGAGCGCGGTGTTAGAAGGCAATGTCCAAGGGGTGGTTGTCCAAGCAAGGATATGGATAGGTGCTGTAGGGGCACCCAATGCTTTGGCTGCCGCTGCTGCTAACGCTTTTACTTTGAACTGCGCCACAACCGTAGTATCGCTCACATCGCGATAGCAACCAGGTTGGTTCAGCTCGTGCGATGACAAGCCAGTTCCTGCCTTAGGTGAGTACGGCTGAATGGTGTATCCTTTGTATAGCAATTGTTTATTGTAGAGTTGTTTCAAAAGCCACCACACACTTTCCATATACTTAGGTTTGTAGGTGATATAAGGGTCGTCCATATCCACCCAGTAGCCTATTTTCTCGGTAAGGTCATTCCAGATATCGGTATAGCGCATCACGGCTTCTTTACAAGCCTTGTTATAGTCCTCTACGCTTATTTTCTTGCCTATATCTTCTTTGGTAATGCCGAGTTCTTTCTCTACCCCCAATTCTACAGGCAAGCCGTGAGTATCCCACCCTGCTTTTCGTTTTACTTGAAATCCTTTCTGAGTTTTATAACGGCAGAAAATATCCTTAATAGAGCGCGCCATCACGTGGTGAATACCAGGCACTCCATTGGCAGATGGCGGTCCTTCAAAAAACACGAACGGAATAGCGCCATCACGTGAGGCGATACTCTGCTCAAAGATGTTGGCGGCTTTCCAGAAAGCCAATATTTCTTCTGCTATCTTAGTAAGGTCTAAGTGTTTGTACTCGTTGAATTTCATATATCGGTTATTTTTAGTCGTTAGGTGTGAGCCACACGGGCAGTGGTTGTTTGTTTATTCTTTTAGATATTCTTTTTATATGTTTGTGCTATTACTTCTTTTGTTGAAATAAAGAAATGAGCGTACCCCTTTTGAGTAAGTCCCTCTTTCAAACGGTCATCAGAAGTCCAGATTTTATGTTTTATCTCTAAATGTAGTGCGATGAAGGGATAGTCTTTTATATCTACATCAGCTACTATTTCTCTTGCTTTGGAGGCATTTGCCTTTTTAACATCTTTTTCTTCTACAATAGTAACTCCTTCTAAAAGTTGTTTGAAATCAGCTATTAGTTGTTTTTTTGTCTTATTCCCTTTAAGGCGTTTCACCAGATCGGGAATATGCTCGTTTACTTCTGTTATAAGATAATCAGGTACTACAAATTATATTCTTTTTCTCTCTGCTAAAATAGATGCAATAGTACCTTTAGGAGATAGCAAAGCACTCATAAAAATATTACTATCAGCAATAATTATCATAATCTTAAAAAGTATTAGAAGTTAAAATGCTCGTCCCAGCGTTTGGCTATTTTCTTATTGATTTTCCTCGAGAGGTCTAAAATAAAATCCTTGTGCTCTAAAGGAATACCATTCTCGTCCTCCTCCAGTATTTCATCTGAAGCTACATACTGGATAGGCGTTGCCAAGGCTTTTGCTTTTTTGGGTTCTTTGAACGTTACAAAATCAAAAGCTCTCAACATCTCTATAATAGCATTGGCTTGCGGACTGGTTTGCTCTATGGTTACTGTTACTGACATAGTTGTAATTATTAGTCGTTAGACGTTTGTTTGGCGCAAAAGTAGAAAATAATCAGGAATTTAGCAAATTTGAAGGTTTAGAGCATAAAAAAACTTTGCCAAAGCTACAAGCCGTGCGGGCAAAAACTTTGGCAAAGTATGCGATTTTTCACTTTTCATTTTTTCACTTTTCACTCTTCACTTCCGCCAGCATCGTCCAAACATCTACGCCTCCTATTTTGGTTTGGTGAATTTGCTCAAAGCCGTGTTTTTGGTAGAAAAATACATTCATTGCGGTATTGGTGACCAAACTGAGTTGGCTACCTCCTTCACGTGCTACTAAAGGCAAAACGGCTTCGTCTAAAAACTTACCTCCTATGTGTTTGCCTTGCCACGCGGGACTGACTACAAAACTCTCTAAATACCATCTGTTTTCAGAAGTTTGTTTTTTGGCGTACTCGCTGCTCTTGTCTAAAAATGGCAAGAAGCATTGAGTAGGTTTGGCATAACGCCAAAGCGCAAAAGCTCCTGAGCGCAAGTAGTCCCAAAGGGTAATACGGGTGTGGCGCAGTGATTGCATCACGGCAACAGCTATAATTTCGCTATTTTCTTCGGCTATCAGGCAATAGCCCTTGCGGATATTGCTCATCACTTGCACATAATGCAATTTGTTCAGATAGTCGATATACTTGCTATTGGTAGTAAAAAAAGAGCTGAGCACCGCGCGATACATATTGTAATTAGCAAAAGCATCGGTGAGCACAGTAGCTACTTTACGGGCATCGGCAGGAGAGGCAAGACGGTAGGTCATAGGATTTAGGGGTTAGGGAACAGGGGTTAGGAGGTTTGCTCTGATAACGCTGAGGGTTTGCTGGGTAATGCCTAACAATGAGGCGATATGCCCTAAGGGAGCGCGGAGGAGTATTTGGGGGTAGTTGTTTAGCAGCCATTGGTAACGCTCTTGGGCGGTTTGGAACTTTACGAGGTACAGCCGCTCGGTGAGTGATTTGATGGCTGAAACCAAGAGCAGGCGCATCAGGCGTTCCAATTCCTGATGTTCATTTACAACGAGTTCTACTTCCGAAAAGTTGGCTACCCACACCACACTGTCTTCTAAGGCTTCTAAACACAAAGGAAAAGATTGATTGAAATAGATGCTTTCCACTGGAAAATAAAACATCTTTTCGAGAAAAAAATTATGGGTAATATCTTTCTTTTTCTTGTAGTAAAAACAGCGCAACAAGCCTTCTTCCACATAGAACAACTCTTTTGAAGTAGTGCCCGCTTTGAGCAAAATGTTATACTTCTTTACCTCCCTGCGCTCGAATAGGTGAGCCGTTAGGGAGGTAAGGGTTGCGATGGGAATTTGAGTTTCTTGGTGTAGATACTCGGTGAGTGTCATCAGGCTATTGCATATTTTTAGCCTCGATGCTAAGGGTAGCGTGAGGCACTGCCATCAACCTGCGTTTATCGATGAGTTTACCTGTTACGCGGCAGATGCCATAAGTTTTGTTCTCAATGCGAATCAGCGCATTTTTAAGGTCGCGAATAAACTTCTCTTGACGGATAGCCAAGGCAGTATTTTCTTCTTTGCTGGTTACCTTAGAACCCTCTTCAAAAGCTTTGAAAGTAGGGGCAGTGTCGTCGGTACCATTAGTGGCACTATTCATATAGGAGCTTTTGATAAGTTCCAAATCAGCTTGAGCTTTTTTGATTTTTTCTTCTATAAGTGCCTTAAATTCTTCCAATTCCTTATCGGAATAACGTACTCTGATATTTTCTTCCATAACGTAATAGGGTTTAGAGGTTTAGGAGTTAGGAGTTAGTATATTACCTTCCAATTCCTAAATTTGGGGCGTAAAAATACAATTATTTTTTAAAGTAGCAAAATTTTAAAGGATTTTTTTATTTGCTAATCTCCAAATTTGCTAATTTGCTAATTACACACTACCTTTGCGCCTTTGAAAATAAATTTATTACAACGTGCCTACAATAGGAAATATAGACTTGGGAGAATTCCCGCTACTGCTCGCTCCTATGGAAGATGTGAGCGACCCTCCTTTTCGCCGACTGTGCAAAATGCACGGTGCTGATATGCTCTACAGTGAGTTTATCTCATCGGAAGGTTTGATACGTGATGCTATTAAAAGCCGACAAAAATTAGATATTTTTGACTATGAACGCCCCGTAGGAATACAGATTTTTGGGGGTGATGAGGAGGCTATGGCGCTCTCGGCTAAAATTGTAGCTACTGTAAACCCCGATTTGGTGGATATCAACTTTGGTTGCCCAGTGAAAAAAGTGGTGAGTAAAGGAGCGGGCGCTGGAGTACTCAAGGATATCGACCTGATGGTACGCCTTACCAAAGCTGTGGTAAACAGTACCTCCCTACCGGTAACAGTGAAAACGCGCTTAGGCTGGGACGAACAAAGTATCAACATAGAGGAAGTAGCTGAACGACTGCAAGATGTGGGGATTAGTGCGCTCACTATTCACGCGCGCACCCGCAGCCAGATGTACAAAGGGCATTCGGACTGGAGTTATATTGCCAAAGTGAAGAACAACCCGCGTATGCACATTCCTATTTTTGGCAATGGCGATATCGATAGCCCCGAAAAGGCTTTAGAATACCGCAATAAGTATGGTATCGATGGCATTATGATAGGGCGCGCGGCTATTGGCTATCCGTGGATTTTCAATGAAATCAAACACTATTTCGCTACTGGCGAACTTCTCCCCTCCCCTACGATTGCCGACCGTGTGGAAGCAGCTAAAAACCACTTGTTATGGTCGGTAGAATGGAAAGGCGAACGCCAAGGAGTAGTAGAAATGCGCCGCCACTATGCTAATTATTTTAAAGGAATCCCTAATTTTAAGGAACATCGCCACAAATTAGTAACCTTAGACGCTTCGGAAGAGGTGGTTAAGGCTTTAGATAATGTCTTAGAGGTCTTAGGAGATAAGAGGTAATTTATAGGAAAGCCAGCGATAGCTGGGTATGTGCTGCAAACGCCCTCAAAAAAAAGGTTTTGCAAACGCCCCTATAAAAATCTCATCATTACTTATTAGGCTTGTACTGTGATTGTTTAAAGAGGGCATCGGAGTTCATTGCCAAAATCTTTACTAATGGTTCTTCTTTATGATTTTCGGCATACGCCTGAACGATGCGTAACCCCATAAATTTTGCTATTTGCCCTGGTGACTCATTATCTAATTCCAAATAGAATTTAGAGAAAGGCGCTGGGTAGAGAAAACGCGCAAGGAGCTTCTTATCAGTTTGATAAAGGAGCTCTTTTTCTATAAAATAACGCCATATCTCGGGTTCATTAGCTTCAGCCCACGCGTACTGCTGGTCGGTATATCGCAACAAGTCGGCAGTAGATTTTTTAGGAAGTAATTGTTGTTCCAAGTACAGTTTTTTTCCTTCGTAAATCATATTGTCCAAAAAAGAAAGATGTACGCTACGAGGTACTAATTTTTCAGCAAAAGCATCGGCTACATCCACTGCTAAATATTTTTTGTCGAGCTCGGTAGAGATGTAATGTTGCATATCTTGGTAGAATGGGTGTTTAGCGCCCAAGTAGTTATCACTACCTATAAGCAGGAGGCTATCGGCATAAATCACACGCGACTCGTAGTCTACTCTACTGAGGAGGGTGATGACCTTAGGCGCTTGAAATTTAGGAAAATAGTACTTGATATGTTGAAACAAACTTTTTAGTTCTTTCTTTTCGGTTGATAAATCACCTAATTGTTTTTCTACTTCGCTATATAAGGTGTGATAATAAATATTTGCAAATTCTGGCAAATCGGGGAAAATAGGTTTGTTTTTGATTTCCACCCATTCACTATCGCTAATGCTGGGAGTGAAAAAATAAGGATATTGATGGCGCAAGGCAGGGAACTGTGCATCAGGAGTTTTTACAAATAGTGAATCCAAGCGCACCATCTCAAAGGACATTGGTATGGCGGCAATTTCTTTTTCTTTTTTGTCACCACAAGCTACTATTAGCAGCAAAGAGGCGAAAAGGAGGAGTTTTTTTGTCATTTTCTTAGTATTGTTAATCATCATCAGATTTGCATTTTAAACTTTGGTAAAGTTTGAAGTGCAAAAGTACAAATAATTAGCAAATTAGCAAATTAGCAGATTGGCAAATTTGTTAATTAACAAAATTATTACTATTTTTGTCGCTTGAAAATCAATTGTTATTGAACTATGAAAAAAATAGGCTTTGTACTCTTAGCATTATTATTAGCAGTTGCTTGTAAGAAAAACGCCAATTTCAACAGCAATCCGCTGGCTTTTAAAGATTATATTTCGGGGTATACCTCAGGGGTGATTTCTGCCCATTCAGGGATTAAAATACTACTGAATGAACCGCTATCTCAAGAAAAGATGGACAAGATAAACGACCTCCATCTGTTTGAAATTTCTCCTAAAGTAGAAGGAAAAGTAGTGTGCCAAAGTCCGTCACAAATCGCCTTTGTGCCCAATAAACCCTTAGCTCAAAACACTGAATATCAAATTTCTTTCAACGTGAAAAAGCTCTACAGTGTACCTAAAAAAGAACTCGAACTCTTCAACTTCACTGTAAAAACTTTAGAACAGGCTTTTAGAGTTAAATCGGGCGACTTGCAGTCCTACAACAAAAATTTGTACTTCCTCAACGCCGAGCTCTTAGCTAACGACCAAATTTCCTACGAAACCGTAAAAGATGTGCTCAAAGCCAACCTCAACGGCAAAAAAGTAGCTGTAAAATTTCAATCACAAGGCACTAACAACAAGTTTGTGATTATTTTTGATAGTATCCCGCGTATCGATAAAGAGCAAACACTTGAAATTAAATGGGATACTAAGGATGTTCCTCAGGAAAACCTCATTCCTTTCTCCTTTACTATTCCACAAAAAGGGATCTTCAAAGCGCTAAACGCCCGCACCGATGGCGCCAACCAATCGTTTAGTGTAAACTTTTCCGACCCATTAGAAAAAGAACAAGATTTTACAGGGCTCATCAGCCTTAGCAATACCGATACCGCACTGAAATACAGTGTAAATGGCAACGTGGTGAAAGTATTCCGCGAGGAACAAAAAGAAGGTGATTACAAGGTGCACGTTTCCAAAGGCATCAAGAATATCTATGGCGATCGCTTGGAAAAAGAAGCGACTTTTAATATCAAATTTTTACAACAAAAACCCGATATTCGCTTCCTTAAAAGCGGCACTATACTGCCAAGCTCGCAAAATTTGAAAATTAACTTCCAAACTATCAACTTGCGAGCGGTGAATGTTACTGTATACCGCATTTTTGAGAACAATATCTTTCAATTTTTGCAAGATAACGATTTAGGCGGAGGCTCCTATATACAGCGCGTGGGTAAGCCTATTGCACGTAAAGTATTAAAATTGAATGATGGAGCGCTCTATCCGCTCAATGAGTGGAACACCTATTCCTTAGATTTAGCATCGGTAATCACCCCCGAACCAGGAGCTATTTACCGCGTGGAATTAGGGATGACCAAAAACTATTCACTCTACGCTTGTGGTTCTAAAAACGAAGAACCCCTCGACCTTTCATTTGAAGAAAAACCTCTGAATGACGACGATGTGAACTACGCACAATATTACTACGATTACGACGAAGAATTCTACTGGGAAGAAGATGAGGATAGCCCTTGCAAAGACGATTATTACTACGGCAGAACAGTGGGCACCAATGTGCTCGCCAGCGATCTCGGGGTAATAGTGAAGAAAGGTCAAACCAATAGTTTTACCATCATAGTAAACGATTTGCTCACTACCAAACCCGTAGATGGAGCTGTAGTAGAGGTGTTTAGCTACCAACAACAGAAAATACAAGAAGGCAAAACCGATAGCAAGGGAATGTTGCGCTTAAACCTCAGCAGCCGCGCTTATTTTGCCAAAGTAAAAAAAGATAAGTTTACTACTTATGTGAAGTTAGACGACGGCGCTCCCCAATCGGTGAGCAAATACGATGTAGATGGTATGCGCTTGCAGAAAGGACTCAATGGCTTTATTTATACTGAGCGCGGCGTGTGGCGCCCTGGTGATAGCATTTATGTCGGTTTCATTTTAAACGATTTTGCTCAAAAAAATCCTGAAAAATTACCTATCAAACTCCGCTTTACCGACCCTTATGGCAAGGTCATTGCCGAACGTATGCAAACCAGCAACCCTACCAATCAATATGTTTTTGGTTTGAAAACCAATGCCGATGCTCCTACAGGCAATTGGAGTGTTGCTATTTCGGCAGGAGCTGCCAAGTTTAGCAAACGCATCAAAATAGAAACTATCAAACCTAACCGCCTCAAGATAGAGAATAGCCTCAGCGGAAAACTCATCAGCGGTAATGGAGAGAATGTACGCTTGCAGGTGTTGTGGTTACACGGTAGTCCTGCGGGCAATACGGGGGTAAATGTAAAAGCAAAATTCTACCCCTTAGAAACCGCTTTTAAAGGCTATGAAAAATACGTGTTCAACAACCGTGCTTACCAGTTTGAGAGCGAAGAAATGAACGTGTATGAAGGACAAACCGACAGCAATGGCAATGCGAATTTCTACTTCAGAACGAACGACTTAGAAGCTCCCGGTATGTTAAAGGTGAACTTCCTCACCCAAGCTAACGAAAGCGGTGGCGACTTTAGTACCGATGTGAGTACAGCCTCTTTCTCTCCTTATAGTGAGTATGTGGGCTTGCGTTTGCCCGAAACTAACAAATACGACTACTACAACACCCAGCAAAACCATACTTTCGATGCTGTAGTGCTCAGTGAAAACGGACAGCCACTCGGCAACAGAACCGTAGCAGTTACAGTGTATAAAGTAGGTTGGAACTGGTGGTGGGACGCTTCTAACCAAAACATCTCTACCTACAACAGCAGCAACAGCAATGCTATTTACAAAACCGACTATCTCACCACCGATAGCAACGGTAAAGGGCGATTTACCCTCAATATCCCTGATGCCGACTGGGGTCGCTATTTCATTATGCTCAGCGATAACCAAAGCGGTCATAAGTGCGGTACTACTGTTTATTTTGATTGGGGTGACTGGACTGGCAAATCACGTGGCAGTGAGGGTAGTGAAGCGGTAATGCTCGCCTTGGGTACTAACAAAAAAGAATACAATGTAGGCGAAAAAGCCAAAATCACTTTCCCTTCCGATAAAGGCGGACGTGCACTTATTTCGGTAGAAAATGGCAATGATGTACTCGAAACTTATTGGGTGGAAACTGCTAACAAAGAGACTACTTTTGAGGTGCCTATCACCAATAAGATGTCGCCTAATGTGTATTTCTACGTTACCCTATTGCAACCGCACAACAAAACGCTCAACGATGCGCCTATTCGCTTGTACGGAGTTGTTCCCGTGAAAGTAGTAGATAAAAACACAGTGCTCACCCCTGTAATCCAAATGCCCGACCGATTGACTCCTAACCAAAAAGTAAGCATCAAGGTAAGTGAGAAATCAGGTAAACCGATGACCTATACCGTGGCAATTGTGGAGGATGGACTATTGAATCTCACCCGCTTCAAAACACCAAACCCTTGGAATACTTTCTTTAGCAAAACGGCTTTAGGAGTAAAAACTTGGGACGTGTACGACGATGTGATTGGCGCCTATGGTGGAACTATCAATCAGGCGTTTAGCATAGGGGGTGACGAGGATTTAGGCGGCGCCGATGCTCAAAAAGCAAACCGATTCAAACCTTTTGTTATCTTCCGCGGCCCGTTTGAACTCAAGAAGGGAGCTACCAACGCTCATACTGTGAAAATTCCTAATTATATGGGCTCTGCTCGTGTGATGGTAGTCGCCAGCAATGTAGCCGCCAATGCTTTTGGTAGTGCCGAGAAAAAAGATATACCTGTGGTAAGTCCGCTATCAATTTTAGGTTCCTTGCCGCGCAAAGCTGTGCCTAACGAGAAAATCGTATTGCCGGTAACCGTTTTTGCTATGGAAAAACAAGTGAAAGATGTTGCCTTGCAGGTAGAAACCAACGGTTTGTTTAAAGTTACCAGCAACCGCCACCAGCAGCTACACTTTGATAGCACTGGTGAGAAAATGGCTTATTTTGAACTCGAAACCACCGCTCAAACAGGTATTGCCAAAGTGAAAATCACCGCTACTTCAGGTAAAGAAAAATCTACTTATGAGGTAGAAATGGATGTGTACAACCCTAACCCTGTTACTTATGTAGTACAAAATGCAGTATTGCAAGGCGGACAGTCACATTCTCTCAACATCAATCTCTTTGGTGAAAAAGCCAAAACAGTGTTGGAAGTTTCCAGCTTCCCAGGGGTAAATCTCACTCAGCGTTTGGGTTATCTTATTGCCTATCCACACGGTTGTGGCGAACAAGTTACTTCAGGGGCATTCCCTCAATTATTCCTCAGTGACTTTGTAACCCTTTCTAAAGAAAAAGCCGACGAGGTGAACCGCAATGTGAGTGCAGCCATCAGCAAATTGCACGAGAATCAACTCTCCAACGGTGGCTTTACCTATTGGAAAGGAGGTCGTTACGCCGATGATTGGGTAACTTCGTATATAGGTCAGTTTTTTGTAGAAGCCGAGAAAAAAGGCTATGTGTTGCCATCGGGTAGCAAACAGAGCTGGCTCAACTATCAGAATAGTGAAGCGCGCCAATGGCGTTATGAGGGTAAATACCAAAACGATTTTGCCCAAGCCTATCGCCTCTATACTTTGGCACTCGCCGGAAATCCTAACATAGGCGCTATGAACCGCTTGCGTGAACTCAACGAGCTCACCCCTAATGCTAAACGCACTTTGGCAGCTGCCTACGCCCTTGCCGGACAAAAACAAACTGCCGAAAAATTGTTCCAAACCACCGCTATCGACGATGATGCCAATAGTTATTACGGTTCTGTACTCCGCAACAAGGCAATGGCAATGGAAACCGCTTTGCTCATCGGCAGAAAAGAAGATGCAGGACGATGGGCATTAGAGATAGCCGAAAAACTTTCTACTAACGATTGGCTTAGCACCCAAACCACTGCTTATGCCCTCTACGCAATGGCCAAATACATACAGAAAAATAAGAGCGGTAGAAGCATCAATGCCAGCTATACCCTCAGTGGTAAAACCGAAAATCTAAAAGCTACCGAGCCTATGCTACAGAAAACCCTTGCTGCTAAAGGCAATGAGAGCTTACAAGTGAAGAACAATGGCAACCAAACCCTCTATGTACGCCTCATCACAAGTGGTATACTACCTGTAGGCAAAGAGTTGGCTATGCAAAACGGTCTTTCGCTTAGCACTACTTACCGCGATAGTAACGGACACACACTTGATGTGACCAATTTACGCCAAAGCACTCAGTTTGTAGCCACAATCGAGATTACCAACCTCACTGGTGAGGCGGTAGAGAATGTAGCGCTCACTCAAATCATCCCTTCGGGCTGGGAAATTGTAAATACCCGTTTTACCGATTACGATGAAGGCAGCAGCAATAGCAATATAGACTACGCTGATTTCCGCGACGACCGCGCGAATTTCTATTTGTCACTCAAAGCTAAGCAGACCAAGTTTATCAAGCTCAAACTCAACGCCTCGTATGCGGGCAAGTACTATCTGCCTGGCACTTATGCTGAGGCAATGTACAGCAACCGCTACAACACCCGCACCAATGGCAAATGGGTAGAGGTAATGAGAAAATAAGGAGCGAGCCGCACAGGCAAAAAACTTTGGCATATTCTATAAATCTGATAATCAATCACTTTTAATCATTTTGTAGGGGCGTTTTGCAAACGCCCCCACAAAATAGAACTTTTAGGACACCCTCTTTTAATTGCTTGTCGTGCTACGACTTCGTAATTTTTTACTATCTTTGCCCCCATAATTATAAATCTTATAGCATTATGAAGAAAGAAACCTCTCAATCCCCTTATAAAGTAGGTGATATATTAGAAGTATCGCCTTATTTAACAATGTTAGATGACTGGATTATAGGGAAAGTTATTAAGATATTTAAAAATCCTTTCATCGGAGACGAAATAGCTATTGAAGATGATAAAGGTCGTATTTTCTTTGGTGTTAAGGATTATTTCAAACCTCATAAAATTCAATAGATTATGTATGCTTTAGCTTTTGATATGAGTATTTCCGATTTAGAAAAACACTATGGAAAACCTTATAATAATGCCTATTTTGAAATAGCTACTATTCTTTACAAATATGGTTTTTATAGAATACAAGGAAGTACTTATGTTACAGAAGATAGAAATATAGGCAATCTAATGTTAGCTGTTGATGCCCTTGCTTATACAGAATGGTTTGCAAAGTCAGTAAGGGATATTAGAGCTTTCAAGATTGAAGATTGGAGTGATTTGACCGAAACTGTTAAAATCAAAGCGTCCTTATACAAAAAACGATAATATTTTAAATACTTATAGCATTATGAAGAAAATTTTATTCAGCCTTTTGGCTATCGCTACATTAGCCGCTTGTAGCAAAAACGATGATAATACTAGTGGTGATGGTGGAGGCAATGGTGGTACTACCTCAACTACTGTTACAAGCACCACACAAACCCCTACAATGAAAGTTGAGCGAATGATTTTCTTTGAGCCAGACGGAAAACACACCTATGAAGTTATAGCTCACTATGAAAATGGAAAAATAACCTCTTTTTCTGAGAGAGAACTCATTGACGGAGTACAAACTGGCACTACCCAAATCTCTACTATTAAATATGATGCTCAAGGGCGTATCCAAGAAAGAAAAGAAGCCCAAGAAGATGGCTCTATCGACAGAGAGAACAAAACAGAAACTTTCTTCTATGACGCCAGTGGTAATTTAGAGCGAAAAGAAATTACCTATCCTATGAAATCTAATGGGAATGGGACTATAGAGTACAAATACGAAAATGGTAAACTAAAACAATTTACCTATAAAGGAAGTTTAAATAATGGGGAAAAACGTTATGAAACTCATACTTTCAATTACACTAATGCAAACATTACTGTGAATATCAAAGAGTATTATGTGAATGCACAAGAAGCCGTAATAACCAGCACTATAAAAAATTCTAAAATCATCTATATTCTTTCTAATGGTAATGTTATAACAAAAGAAGAAACTCATCCTCAAGGAAGTACTACTATAACCAATTTTAAACACGACAATGCTAAGACTCTTCATTCTTTGAATACTTTAACGCTCGAACCAGAAACTTATGATGAAAGCGACTTTTGCAAAAATAATATTATCTCTAAGGAAAGAACCTATACATATTCATATAATGGACAAACCAACACTCACAAAACTACTTATCGTTATGAGTATGAATATACTCCAGAGGGTTATCCTAAAACTATAAAGGAATATAATAGTGAAGGTAAGCTAGAAGAAATTAAAGAATACGAATATTAATCCCCTTTTCCACTCCATACAAAAGAGGCTGTCCGAAAAGTCTAAAAATCGCTTTTGCATCATAAACTTTGTCAAAGTCCAAAAACTTTGACAAAGTCTATAAACCTGATAATCAATTACTTTTAGCTACATTGTAAGGGCATTTTGCAAACGCCCCCTCAATATAGAATTTTTGGAACAGTTTTTTTAATTGCCCGTCGTGCTACGACTTCGTAATTTTTTACTATCTTTGCCCCAAAATTTAAATACTTATAGCATTATGAAGAAAATTTTATTCAGCCTTTTGGCAGTGGCTACACTTATAGGATGTGGCAAAAACGATGATAACGGTGATGATTCTGCAAACCATCTGGTTAAGAAAATTACAGCAAAAAACGAGGATGGAAAGCTTGAAAAGGTAATAACCCTTACTTATGAGGGAGGACGCCCTATATCACATTCTACTACTGATTACGTGAATGGCGTGCAGACAGGTACTACCCGAGTTACTACCCTTCTCTACGATGGAAGATTTATCAAGCAGGCTAAAAGAGTGAATGCAGGAAGAGATAACTTTGTGCAGGACTTCACGTATCAAGGAGAAAAGCTTGTTACTAAAACAGAGAAGTATGAAAGGAATGACTATACTACTACGTATCAGTATTCTTATGCAGGGAATCAGCTTACCAATGTATTGAAAAGCCGTCCTACCACTATTTATCTTCAAAGTGGTGGCACCCAAAGTGGTACTTATTATGAAGAAAGACAATTTACCTATAGAGGTAATACGGTAATTGAAGTAACAACCCAATATGAAAAAGACCTCAATGGTGCAGTAGTAACTAATACTGTTTTTTCTCATGACACTGAGACTACAACTTATACCATTTCTGACGGGAATGTAGTGAAAAAAGTAGAAGAAAGTAGATACTCTACCACTGTAAGAGAATATACTTATGATACTAAGCGCAATCCATTTCACTATATGACTAATTTTGTAGAGCCTGACCCTACAAATTTTCTTGATGCCGATAATGGGAAGAACAATATCTTAACCTATAAAGATACTTACGAATATAATGGTACAAAAGAGGAAATGTTTCGCACCTTTGAGTACTCTTATAATGCTGCAAACTTTCCAATCATAGTAAAGCTATATAAAGAAGAAAACGGCACAAGAGAGTTTCTAGGCACTGAAGAATACGAATATTAATCCCCTTATAACCTCATACAAAACTGCCCCAGCAATGCGGGCAGTTTTTTTATCCCTACACTTTTCCAAAGGTGCGAGGTGCGAGCCGCACAGGCGGTTATGGGGTGCGAGCCGCACAAGCAAGAAACTTTGCCAAAGTTGATGAAAGTTAATTATTCTGATAATCACTTTTAGTCACATTGTAGGGGCGTTTTGCAAACGCCCCCTCAAAATAGAACTTTTAGGACACCCTCTTTTAATTGCTTGTCGTGCTACAACTTCGTCACTCGTAATTCGTCGCTATACTTTATCGCCCATCGTGCTACAACTTCGTCATTCGTAATTCGTAACTCGTAATTTTTTATTACCTTTGCCCCCATAAACTTAAAAATACCTCCATTTTATGAAAAACAGAGATTTAGGACTACTCGTCCTCCGCCTCACTGTAGGCTTATTAATGATTCCCCACGGTATCAACAAACTATTGCACCCCGATGCCTTTGCTTTTGTTCAAAGCACTTTAGAAGCTAAAGGTCTTCCCACTTTTATAGCCTATGGCGTATTCGTAGGCGAAATTGTGGCGCCCCTACTCATTGTTTTGGGATTCCGTTCGCGTTTAGGAGCTCTTGTGATGTTCCTCAACGGACTGGCTACACTCTATTTAGCCTATTCTGATTCACTTACCGCCCTTACCCCTCACGGTGGTTGGGTTCCCGAATTGCCCGCCTTATTCTTCTTAGGTGCCTTAGCTTTACTCTTTACTGGAGGGGGCAAATACGCTCTTTCTACTCGCAATAAATGGGATTAACAAATGTTAGAACAAATCAATCTTACTTACGAGAAAGTTGTACTCGTAGGGATTATCAATCAATTACAAACAGAAGAAAAATCTAAAGAATACCTCGACGAACTCGAATTTCTTACCTATACCGCTGGAGGTGAAGTGCTCAAACGCTTCACCCAAAAATTAGACGTGCCCAACCCTAAAACCTTCATCGGCACCGGTAAAATGGAAGAAGTACAGCAATTTGTTGAAGAAAATGAGGTAGGAACTGTCATCTTCGACGATGAGCTTACGCCTGCCCAACAGAAAAACATCGAGCGCATTCTCAAAGCTAAAATATTAGACCGTACAGGGCTTATTCTCGATATCTTCGCCCAGCGTGCACAAACCAGCTATTCGCGCACACAAGTCGAATTGGCACAATACGAATACCTCTTACCGCGCCTTACGGGACTATGGACACACCTCGAACGTCAGCGTGGCGGTATTGGGATGCGTGGCCCTGGTGAAACTGAAATCGAAACCGACCGCCGTATTGTGCGCGACCGTATAGCTTTGCTCAAAAAGAAACTCTCCGCCATCGATAAACAAATGGCTACCCAGCGCAGCAACCGCGGGGCATTAGTGCGTGTAGCGCTCATCGGTTATACCAATGTGGGCAAATCTACCCTAATGAATGTGATTAGCAAAAGCGAAGTCTTTGCCGAAAACAAACTCTTTGCTACGTTGGACACTACTGTGCGCAAGGTCGTGATTGAAAACCTACCTTTCTTGCTCAGCGATACCGTAGGGTTCATTCGCAAACTCCCTACCCAGCTTATCGAATCGTTCAAAAGTACCCTCGACGAGGTACGTGAAGCCGATTTGCTCTTGCACGTAGTAGATATTTCACACCCTAATTTTGAGGAACATATCCAATCAGTAAATCAAATATTAGCCGAAATTCACAGTGCCGATAAACCTACCATTATGGTATTCAACAAGATTGATGCCTATACTAATGAAGAAATTGCTGAAGACGATTTGGCTACCGAGCGCACTAAAAAGCACTTCACCCTTGAAGAATGGAAACAAACTTGGATGCAGCGAATGGGGCGTGATGTTCTGTTTATTTCGGCACTCAATAAAAACAATCTCGAAGAATTCCGTGAGGTAGTGTACGAAAAAGTGAAGGAGATACACATCACCCGCTTCCCTTTTAATAATTTCCTATATGAGAAAATTGAAGAATAACCTTTTTTTACTCCTTTTGTGCTTGTGTTGCAGTTCTTTGGCTATTGCTCAAAGTGATGAAAACATCAACACCGATCGCCCCGACCAAAGTGAAGGAGTGTACACACTACCTAAAGGTCAGTTTCAAATAGAAAATGGATATGTTTTCAGCAAAGAAGATAGCAGTGCGAATCTAATGTTGCGTTACGGACTTATCTCAAACACCGAAATCCGCTTAGAAGCCGATTTCGACCTCCGTACCCCCGATTTTAGCAGCACTACCTTCAGCGTAAAACAGCGTTTATACGAATCGGAACAGCGTTTTATCCCCTCAATAGGGCTCATTGGTTATGGGCAATACAGCAAAACAGATGCTAAAGCCTATACTTTCGATGCTTGTTTAGCGTTCGAGAGTTCACTCACCGATGCACTCTCATTAGCTTATGGTGCTCGTAGTTCTGGTCAATTTGAAAATTTGGATGTTACTGCCCAGATCAATTATGCTCCCAACAATAAGCTATGGGGCTTTGTTGAATATTACGCCTCTTATAATGGCACACGTGCTCCTGAGCATAATATCAATGCAGGTTTTGCCTATCTCCTCACCCCTACTCTACAGTTAGATATTAGTAGTGGACGTACATTATGGCAAGACGAACCACAATATTTCATAGGAGTAGGTTTTGGACTTTTAATTAGATAAAATCTGAGAGTATTCTCCACAAGAGATTACAAAAAAATCTCAAAATCACCTTTGCAGCTCAAACTTTGTCAAAGTCCCAAAACTTTGACAAAGTCAACTAATTGATTATTAAATTTTTACTTACGACCAACTCACATTAATTATTAATTATCGGAGAAATTCTGATACTTCAGAGTCTTTCCTCCCAACAAAAACCGACAATAAAAACACCTCTTACCTAAAAATGAAAATCCTTAGCTCTCAACAACTACGTGATGCCGATGCCCAAACCCTCACTGCCCAAAATATCTCCTCTTGGCAACTGATGGAACGCGCTGCTACAAAACTTTTCGATTGGATAAAACAACACTGCTCTAAAAAGGAAACTTTTACTGTATTAGCCGGCACAGGTAACAACGGTGGCGACGGGCTTGCCTTAGCGCGTATGCTCTCTGCCGATGGTTGGCACGTAACTACTTATTTATTGCGCTTTAGCGATCACCTCTCCCCCGATTGCCAGCAGAACAAAAAACTCTTAGAAGAACAAGGTATTACCATAACCGAAATACAAGCCGAACAAGCCTCTCAAATCTGCTTTGAAAAGGTGGTAATCGATGCTGTTTTTGGCATTGGGCTCTCCCGCCCAGTCCCTATTTGGCTGCAACAGCTATTCCAAAAACTCAACGATTCCAATAGCTATATTATAAGTGTAGATATGCCCTCAGGGCTCCCTACCGACCGCATTCCTTCACCCGAGGAAATTTGGGTACACCCTCACCAGCTGCTCACCTTCCAAACCCCTAAACTCCCCTTCTTGCTACCTTCCACAGGAAAGTATATCCCTCATTGGGAAGTGCTTGATATAGGCTTAGATACCCACTTCCTAAACACCCTGCAACCCGATTACTACTACCTCGAACCCGATATACTGCAATTGCAACACCAACGACCAAAATTCTCACACAAAGGCACTTATGGCCACGCGTTGCTTATAGGTGGTAGTTATGGCAAGATGGGCGCAGTAGTACTCAGTGGTACAGCTGCATTGCGCACAGGCGTAGGGCTACTCACTGTAGCTACCCCCGAATGTGGCTATACAGTGTTACAAACTGCCTTACCCGAGGCAATGGTGATCACCTGCGACGAGGCTAAGCATTACAGGGCTATGGAAATTCCTTTTGCTCCCTCAGCTATAGGTGTAGGTGTGGGTTGGGGCACTCACCCCGATACGGCTAACGCGCTGTTTAGTCTGTTGCAACAATACCCCGATACGCCTTTTGTCCTCGATGCCGATGCGCTGAACATTCTCTCTCAACACCCCGAAAAAGTAGCTTTGTTGCCCAAAAATACAATCCTCACCCCCCATCCTAAAGAGTTAGAACGCCTGATAGGCAAATGGGACGACGACTTGCACAAACTTGCCAAAGCTAAAAATTTTGCCAAAGAGCACAAAGTACTCCTCCTTATCAAAGGAGCTTACACAATGATTACCAATGGCGAGCATTATTGGGTGAATAGCACCGGCAATGCCGGAATGGCAACAGCAGGCAGTGGCGATGTGCTCACCGGTATGCTCACCAGCTTGCTCGCTCAGGGCTATAGTGCTATAAAAGCCGCCTGTTTAGGAGTATACCTCCACGGACTACGAGGAGATGAAGCCGCTAAAAAAGAAGGAATGTCACGCCTCATCGCAAGAGATTTATGCTAAATTTCTGATTCTTAAGCTAACTAATTAACAAATTATTCTTACCTTTGCCTCCACAACCTGTCTCCTGTCACCTAACTTATGCCTACCTATAAAAAAATATTCGAAAATAACCGCGAATGGGTAAAACGCCGCAAAGAAGGCGACCCCCATTTCTTTGAAAAACTCGCTGAAGACCAAACACCCGATTATCTCTACATCGGTTGTTCCGATAGCCGTGTAGCCACCGAAGAACTAATGGGTGTCGGCCCTGGCAAAGTGTTCGTACACCGCAATATCGCCAATGTGGTAAACACCCTCGATATGAGCTCTACTGCTGTCATTCAATACGCCGTAGAACACCTGCAAGTAAAACATATCGTCGTGTGTGGACACTACGATTGCGGAGGCGTAAAAGCGGCTATGCAAGCCAAGGACTACGGCTTGCTAAACCCTTGGTTGCGAACCATCCGCGATGTATATCGCTTACATCACGCTGAACTCGATGCCATTACCGATATCGACCAGCGTTACCGCCGATTGGTAGAACTCAACGTCGAAGAACAATGCTTCAACGTAACCAAAATGGCTGTCGTACAGGAAAGTTACCTAAAAAACAAATTCCCTGCTGTGCACGGTTGGGTGTTTGATATAAAATCGGGTAATCTCATAGACCTCAATCTCGATTTTGAAGAGTTTCTCTACAAAATCCAAAAGATATACGACCTTACAGGTGAAGAATGGTACACTTCAATTAAAAAATAACAAATTTGCTAATTTGCTAATCTACTAATTTGCTAATTTGCTAATTTGCTAATTAATTCGTATCTTTGTGCCGTATAACAACCTAAAATATTTTATTTATTATGCCTTACTTTTTTTACATTATCATCTTTTTTGGATTGATTTTTTTGCTCTCTACCTTCTTCACCGTACGCCAACAAACAGCGGTATCAATAGAGCGTTTTGGTAAATTCGAAAGCATTCGCCATTCGGGTTTACAAATGAAAATACCTATCATCGATAAAGTAGCGGCACGCATCAGCCTTAAAATCCAGCAGCTTGATGTGATTGTAGAAACCAAAACTTTAGACGATGTATTCGTAAAAATCAAAGTGTCGGTACAATTTGTCGTTATCAAAGAAAAGGTGTACGATGCCATCTACAAACTCGAATACCCTCACGACCAGATTACCAGCTATGTGTTCGACGTGGTTCGTGCCGAAGTACCTAAAATGAAATTAGACGATGTATTCGTTAAGAAAGACGACATCGCTATCGCTGTAAAACGCGAAGTTCAAGAGTCTATGGAAACTTACGGTTACGACATCATCAAAACCTTGGTTACCGATATCGACCCCGATGCCCAAGTAAAAGCAGCGATGAACCGCATCAACGCCGCCGAACGTGAAAAAGTAGCCGCTCAATACGAAGGTGATGCTCAACGTATCCTCATCGTCGAAAAAGCTAAAGCTGAAGCCGAAAGCAAACGCCTCCAAGGTCAAGGTATCGCCGACCAGCGTCGTGAAATAGCACGCGGATTGGTAGAAAGCGTTGATGTACTCCAAAAAGTAGGGGTTAGCTCACAAGAAGCCTCTGCACTTATCGTTGTTACACAACATTATGACACACTACAAGCTGTCGGTCAGCAAACCAAAAGCAACCTCATTTTGTTGCCTAACTCTCCCGAGGCAGGTAACGAAATGCTCAACAATATGATTACGTCTTTCACCGCTTCAGCTCAAGTTGTAGAAAACTTGAAAAAGAAAAGTGAATAAGCAAAAAGTTAATAAGTTTTTCTCTTAAAAAAAGGCTGCCCAAAAAGTTTAAATTAAACTTTTAAGGACAGCCTTTCCTTTTTAGATTGTTGTTTCTTTTAATTGCAAAACACATCTTCTACCTTTTGCTTACTGCAATGATATTCCCCTTTCTCAGTGTTTTACTAAAAGTTTTAATTTTCTCCCTTCTTATTTGCCATTGCTTGTTCAAAAGGAGTGATTGTAATGGTTTGTGCAAGTGATAAACAAGTGCTAAACAGCAAAGCTCCCAAAAAACCATATACTTTAAAACCTCCTACAATTAGGGAAGCAAGGAGTACCATTAGGGTATTGTTCAGAAACATTGTAAGTCCAAAAGTGAGTTCGGCAACAGGCATCAGTATGTACTCTAACAACGGACGCACATAGCCGTTCAGGCAAGAGAGTACAAAGGCAGCAAGTACCGCTGTGAGATAACCCTCAATAGTAGCTCCTACGTTCAACACACACAACAAAAATATAAGCGTTGCCGAAATCATCAGGCTTATAAAAAACTTTAGGAATTGCATAGAAAATGTATCGTTTTATCGTAAAATTCATTAGGATTTTGGGCGTGTAACCAATGTCCTGCTTTGCTCACGGTCTCTATAATAGCGTGAGGAAAATGAGTATATATAAGTGTTTCGTCTTCAGGCATTACATATTCAGAATACTCGCCTTTGAGAAAAAGCGTTTTACCATTGTACACATTGCTATCAGGGAGTTCAGCACCTATCTCACTCTCGTTGGCAATAAGCGCCGGAAGATTCAGGCGTAAACCTAAATGCCCTGGGGTTTCCCAATAGAGATTTTTAAGTAAGAACTGACGGGTGCCTATATCACTCACATAGGCAGCAAGTGCTTTATCAGCCTCTACACGCGAGGTAATTTTGTTAAAATCAAGAGATGCTAATCCTCGTAATATTTGTTCGTGATGAGGTGGAAAATATTTAGGTGCCATATCGGCGACGATGAGTGAGAGTACCTTTTCGGGATATTCAGTAGCAAAGAGCATTGCTGTTTTGCCCCCCATAGAGTGTCCCATTAAATGAAAAGCCTCCAACTGATGAGCTTCAGCATATTGTAGTAAATCTTGTACCATTAGCGGATAGCTAAAATCATCGCTGTGGAAGCTGCGCCCGTGATTGCGTTGGTCTACTAAATGCAGTTGAAAACCTGCTTCGGCATATCTAAGAGCTAAGGAACGCCAATTATCGGACATTCCTAAAAATCCGTGTAAAATCACGAAGGGAGTTCCTTCTCCTATAATTTGAGAGTGTAATATCATAAAATCAATTAACAATTAACAATGGCTAATTTGTCAGTTTCAGTCCGATAATGGAGCTGATAAGGGTAACCAGAAACACTACACGCCAGAGAGTTATAGGTTCTTTGAAAAAGAGCATTCCTACCACTACAGAGCCTACTGCTCCTATACCTGTCCATACAGCATAAGCCGTACCTAACGGGAGGGTTTTGGTAGCTTTCATCATCAGCCACATACTCAGTAAAAATGCAATCACAAAAAGTGAATACCACAAGAAACTCTGTCTGCCAACAGTCTCACGTGCTTTACCCATACTAAACACAAAAAGAACTTCAAAAAGTCCTGCTAACACAAGATATATCCAAGCCATATTAGGGGGTTAGGGGTTAGAAGTTAGTTTGTAGGAACGCCATTTCTCGATACACGCCTGCATATCATCGGGGAGTTCGCTATCAAAACTCATAAATTCGTGGGTTACAGGATGCTCAAAACCTAATGTTTTGGCGTGTAGGGCTTGCCGAGGTAATACGGAAAAACAATTCTCTACAAATTGCTTATATTTAGCAAAGGTAGTACCTTTCAGTATTTTGTCGCCGCCATAACGCTCGTCGTTGAAAAGGGTATGTCCTATGTGTTTTAAATGTACCCTGATTTGGTGAGTGCGCCCTGTTTCTAATCGGCAGGACACAAGGGTTACATAACCAAAACGCTCTAATACTTTGTAATGTGTTACTGCCTCTTTGCCGTGAGAACCATCGGGAAAAACATCCATTTGCAAACGATCTTTCAAGTGTCGTCCTATATGCCCTCGCACAGTTCCCTCATCTTCTTCTATATTGCCCCATACCAAGGCGATATACTCACGCTGGGTAGTTTTGTAAAAAAACTGCTGGGTGAGATGTAGCATAGCTTCTTCGGTTTTAGCGACTACTAACAAGCCGCTGGTATCTTTATCAATGCGATGCACCAGTCCAGGGCGATTGCTGCTGTTGTTAGGCAAATGCTCAAAGTGATATACTAATGCATTGATGAGCGTTCCGCTATAGTTGCCGTGCCCTGGGTGTACTACCATACCCGCAGGTTTATTCACCACGAGCAAAGCATCATCTTCATATACAATATTTAAAGGGATATTCTCGGGCACTAACAAATCCTCGTGTGGAGGGTGAGAGAGGAGAACCTTCACCACATCGTTAGCTTTCACACGGTGATTGGCCTTCACTGGTTCGCCATTTACGAAGATATTCCCTTGTTTAGCCGCTTGTTGTACCTTGTTGCGAGTTGCATTTTCTACAAAATTCATCAAAAACTTATCCACACGCAAAGGTTCTTGCCCCTTGCCTGCTGTAAATGAATAATGTTCGTAGAGTTCGGGAGCTTCCTCGTCGTCTGGTTCTAAATCGTCTACTAAATCTTCTTCGTACAAAGTCATAGAATTTTTAGCGATAGTTTGGATTAATTTGTTGTAGTTAAGGATTAAAACTTAGGCAAAATGCTAATCCCCCATCAGCTCCTCTATCGGTATTTCGTCGGGAATTGTATCACGTGTTTCAAAGCCATTACCGCAAATTAGATCGATGCGTGAAGTCTTTACTAACTTATCACCTGGTTGCACTGGCTTGCCATTGTATTGCATCTCAAGCACCATATCCTTACCGATATTATCTACATAAGTTACCTGCCCAATGGTAAGCCCTACCGATTGCAGGGTAGCCTCCGCATTCCGGCGTGTTACTTGTATCACCTTAGGAACAGTTACTTTGTGATAGCCTTTAGGATTGAGCGTGAGATATATTTTGCGATTGTATTTCACTCGCTCATTAGGCTCGGGACTCTGACTAATCACTGCTAAGGGTGGATATTCAGGATTATACTCGGTAGAATCGATTACCTCGCAACGCAAATCTTGTTCTTCGAGGAGGATTTGCACTTCGGTAAGACTTTTGTTAGTAAGATCGGGTACTACCACAAACTTACCGTGAGCGGTGTAGAGTTGTAAAAATTTGAGTGATATCCACACCAATAACACCACTGCTATTGTGGCAAAAAGCAGTTGCCAAGCAAGTTGTTTTCCTGATTTTTTAAAAAATTCTTTGAAGTTCATACTTTGCAAAGTATTGTTACAGACGGCAAAGATACAAAATAATTGACAATTAACAATTGATAATTAACAAATTATTCTTACTTTTGCAATCTAAAAACTTCCCATAAAATGAATACACGCTTTATAACAATGTCTCTTTTAGGGCTTGCACTCACTGCTTGCCAAAACACTCCTCAAGAAATACCCGTTGCCGATGATGCCCTTGCTAACACTGAATTGGCTGAAGCACAACGCGATAAATCAAAAGAAGGCAATCCTTTTGAACAAATGAACAACAACACTACGCAGGCTACTCTACCTTCTACCCCTACTGGAGTAACCCTTAATCCTCCTCACGGACAGCCAGGACACCGTTGTGATATAGCTGTAGGTGCCCCACTGCCCAACGATGGTAATGTAGTTGCCCAAGCACAATCTCAAGCACACCCTGTATCACAAGGAGAAGCGATGCCCGTAGTTTCAGGTGGTATGCCTCAACAAGTAGTACAAGTACAACAACCTCAAACCCAGCAGAGTTATGTAGGACCTAAGGGCGAAAAACTCAACCCTCCTCACGGACAACCAGGACACCGTTGCGATATACCTGTAGGCGCACCCCTCAATAGCAAACCTGTTGCACAACCTGCTGCCCCTCAACAACAAGTAACCCAACAGCAAATTGTAATCGACCCTCAACAAGCACAACAACACACAGGTACTACTGAACCTGGCTTTTCAGGCAAACCCAATCCTCCTCACGGACAACCAGGACACCGTTGCGACATCGCCGTAGGAGCTACTTTACCTTAATTAACGTCAGTTCGATATAACAGAACATTGATTTACAGATTTGTAACATAATATATTCACAAAATAATTCACCGTCAGGTGAAAATTCGTGAGATAATATAAAGTAAAGGGTTTTTTAGAGTCCTTATTTCGTGAAAATTCGTGAAATTCGTGGGAGATTTAAAACATTTTGCTGATTATTTAATAATTACTTACGTCGAACTCACGTTAATTAACAATTAAGAAGTTATAACTGAAAAAAATAAAAACACTTTGCTGAAGTATTTAACCATTTATAATATTTACTTATGAGTACAACTATTTTAGAAAAACCAAAAACAACCACCAGAAAAAGAAGAGCTACAAACAATGTAACCAAAAGTTCAATTCCTCCTAAAAAAAAGAAGAAAACCCTTTGGGAAGTAGCATTAGAGCTCCAAAAAAAACCTCTTTTTACAATTGCTGAAGAAGATAGAGACCTTATTTATGGCTCTAATATGATGACAAGACTATTACAAGAAGAAAAACTATGAACTACCTTTTAGACACCAACATTATCATTATCTTATTTGAAGGTCGAAATAATGAAATTCGAGATAATGTTAAACAAATTTTATTAGATGATGAAAACAATTTCTATGTAAGTACTATTTCATTATTAGAAATAGCTCAATTATATAGAAAGAAAAAGTTTAAAGACATTAATTATGAGTTATTAAACACAGGAGATAAATTCATAAAACACATCTTAAAAACTATTGATATGGTAGAAATTCTTCCTTTTGAAGAACGACATGCCTTTGCAACGGCTCGTCTTGTTTTTGTACCTAATCATAATGACCCTAACGACCTTGCTATTATTGCTCATTCCATTACAGAGAATTTGATACTCATTTCAAGTGATGATAAATTCCCTTATTATGAAGAGCAAGGAGCTTTAGTTATTCACAACTCTCGTTAAATTTAAGAAAAACATTTTCACCTCATAAACTTTGTCGAAATCTATAACACAACCAGTGTTGAGATTTCGACAAAGTTTTTTTATTTAGTTTTCTTCAAAATAATTTGTACACTTCACTTCTATTTACTACTTTTGCCGCTTGTAAAAACCTTTAACTCTTAACTTTTTACTACTAACCCACTAATAACTAATATTTATGAAAAAATATCTAATCGCGTGCGCACTCTTGCCTTGCTGTGTAGCAATGGGGCAGACGCCCGTTACTCCTAAGGACAGTATCATTCAACTGTCATCGGTTGATGTAGTGGCTACAGGCTATCAAAATCTTCGAAAGTCGCAAACCACTTCGGCGTATACCGAAATCAAACCTTCGCAAATCAATCGGCAAATCAATGCTACTCTCAAAGATGTCATAGAAGGGCAAGTTGCAGGTTTGCGCTTCACAAAAGACCCTTCTACAGGTAAGGAAGTTCCTATTTTGCGCGGTGTAGGCACTTTCTCAGGTAATGTGGGGTATACACCTCTCGTTGTGATAGACAATATCCCTACTGATATCCCGTTAGAAGAAATCAACCCACAAGATATTGAATCAGTAACAGTACTAAAAGACGCTGCTGCTACGGCTATCTACGGGGTACGCGCTGCCAATGGCGTGATTGTAATCGTTACCAAAAAAGGATTGCATAACGGTTTGCGCATCAATGTACACACCGACCTTTCTTATACCTTTAAACCCAATGTAGACCGTATACACTACGCTTCTACTTCCGAACTCATCGATCTCGAAACAGATTTCTACCAAAGCAAATTAGCCGATAGCAATGGCAATGTAAATACCCTTTTTGAATCTTACGGAACTATTGGCGGAAGGCAAACCGTGCGATACTACTCACCTCTCTTTCTGCTCTATCGCGACCAAGCCCAAGGAAAACTCAATGCACAACAAGTGAATAGCACCCTCAACGAGTGGCGCAATCGCGATTACCTTCGTGACTTCAAGCGTTATGTATGGCAACCTATCGTTAGCAAGCGTTACAACATAAGTGTAGAAAGTGGCAATAACCGCAGTCAGAACTACGCTTCCTTGCAATATGAAGACACCGATGAGCGCATCGTTACCGAAAAAACTCGCGCGCTCAACCTCTATTTAAAAAATACTTATCAGCTCACCTCTTGGCTAAAAAGTACTATAGGGGTAAACGGCAGGTATACCGCTATTGATGCTGTAGCCGAACCAATGCGTAATGCCTATACCAATCCGCTGGGGCAACCACGCTACACCTCAGTATTAGGCACCAATCCGTATGCAGGGTTCAATTTAGTAGCCCCTATCAACGGCTATATCTTAGAACAGATTGCAGGCAACGATGCTTTCCGCTCGTATAGCTTCAATTTATTGGAATCAATCGCTCAAGAACACCAAAAGCAACACGCTCTCAACTTGCGCCCGTTTGTAAATCTGCAAGTGTCTATCCTCAAAGGGCTGCAATATCAAAGTTATTTTCAGTACGAACTGAACACTTCCGACAGCGAAACTTTCTTAGGTAAAGACACTTATTATATGCGTTTACGCCATAACCAATTAGTAAAACAAGATGCTAACACTCAAAAATTCTCTTCCGAACTGCCCGAAGGCGGTTATTACGAACAACAAAAAAGACAAAACCAGCACTATACTTTTCGTCAGCAGTTAGATTTCAACCGCACTTTTACTGAGGTGCACAATGTAACGGCTTTGGTAGGTTTTGAAATGCGTCAACACTATACTCCGCGCAATATTTTAGAAGCGCATTACGGCTACGACGAGCAAACGCTTTCTTTTCCTACCCTCAACTGGAAAGAGCTCTTCAACCCTGGGGTAACTTCTTATCTCTATGGCAGACAATCGCTATCGCTAAACCGCAATCAGCAGAGCGAAACCAAACACCGCTTCATTTCTTTCTACAGCAATTTTGGCTACTCATATCGCCAGAAATACAACCTCACAGCGAGTGTACGCATAGACCAAGCCGATATGTTCGGCGCTGATCCTAAATACAAATACCGTCCGCTATGGTCGGTAGGCGGTAGCTGGAATATACATCGCGAAAACTTCTTCAATATCAATGATATTAACTTGCTAAAATTACGCCTCACGTATGGTATCAGCGGAAATGTAGACCAAACTACCACTCCTTTCTTGCGCGGACGTTTGCTTACCGATGTGCGAGGCGCTTACCCTTCTCAACAATATTTACAGTTCAACGATACCGATTTGCCAAACCCTAAATTGCGTTGGGAAAAGACTGAAACTGCTAATATAGGTATTGATTTAGGGATGTGGCATTGGCTTTCAGCAAGTGTCGACCTCTACCGCCGTTATAGTTCTGACCTTTTGGTACTCACCGAACTCGACCCTACCGTAGGGGCTCAACGCCGACTCATCAACAACGGCGCTTTGCTAAACAAAGGAATAGAAGTGAGTTTGAACGCTACTCGCAAATTAGCTGACGATTTGCAACTTAGCGTAGGTACTACCTTTGCCTACAACAAAAATACCATTGAAAAAGTGAGCAGTAAGCCTACTAATGCTGTGGAATACGCTCGTAACCCATTGTATTACTATCGCGAAGGTGATGATTTCAACTCGCTATACGCTTACCGATACAAGGAAACCGTCAATGGTTACCCTATTTATTTAGACGAAAATGGCAATCCTAACACAACTTTTGATGCCAATGGCGTACCTACTATCAAAGATATCAAAAATGAAGATGCTCTTGTGAAATTAGGCACAATGAATCCTACCTTCAACGGGGCACTCAACTTACAATTGCGCTACAAAGTTTTTGAACTCTCTACAATGTTTGTATGCGCTGGCGGACATAAACTTCGCAAAGACACCTATTCTATCAATCAAGAAAACGAAACGCACCGCGATATCAACCAGCGTTGGACAGCGACCCATCCTACTGATATGCCCCGTATGTCGTTTGACTATCCAGCGACTTTGAGACGCACTGCCAACACGGTGAACACACTTTGGCAACTCGGTGATAACCACGTGGTAAATGCCGATTACCTCAAATGGCGTAATGTGGTATTTGCTTGCTATATCCCTAAAGATATTTGTGAGAAATTGCGCTTGCAAAATGCCAAAGTTACCGCTCAGCTCAACAACCTACTCACTTGGTGTGCTGCTGGTAACGACATCGACCCCGAAGCCTATAATCTCAACACTGGAACACGCACCTTGCCTACTGCAACCACTGCCCTCTTTGGCTTATCATTTAGCTTTTAGCCGTAGCACGGCAGGCAGTTTTTATACCTTAATAATTTTACAATGAAAAGAATCATAACCACAATAATATTCAGCGCACTGTTTTTCACCGCTTGCGAAAAATATACCGACCTCACCCCTAAAGGTGAAAAGATTATCAACACTGCTGAGGAATACTACGATTTGGTAGTACTCCCCACTAAAAATTACCCTCCTTTCGACTTCCGCACTTTAGTAGACGACAATTGGGTGAAAGAGAGTTCTATCGTCGGGAAAGCTCCTGATAAGAATAGTATCAACTTCTATTACGACGAGACTGCTCCCCGCGCCGATTACATCGAATCCTCTCCCTTTTATAACAACGTATACAGCTATATCGGCAGATGGAATATGATTATCTCCACCGTTGATTATGCTAAAGGCGATGGTTCACTAAAAGCACGTGCCAAAGCAGAAGCCCGCTTGCTAAGAGCCTTTGACTACTTTATGTTAGTAAATGTCTATGCCAAAGGCTACAACCCTGCTACCGCCGCTACCGATGGCGGGGTGTGCCTAATGCGCGAATTTGACTTAGAAGCTTATCCCACCAAAGCTACCATAAAAGAAGTGTACGACTTTATTCAGGAAGATATCGAGGCAGCCTTGCCTCTTTTGCAAGAACATCCTGTGAATATATATCACCCTTCCTTAGCTTTTGGCTATGCCTTGAAAGCTCGAGTACACCTCTTCCGAAGAGAATACCAGCAAGCATTAGCAGCCGCCCAAAAAAGTCTCTCGTACAACAACCAACTGATAGATATGGTAGCTTATGAGGCGCACCCTACTCCTATCACAGTAGATAAAAACCCCGAAGTGCTCAACTTAGCCTATATGAACGGACATACCGAGATGAATATCTGGTACGTCTACCCTGTGAGTCCTGAGTTTTGCAACCTTTTTGATGCGACAAACGATATGCGCTTCAAGCTCTTCTTCAATAAGAACCACCGTTATAACGATAGGGGGTCAGGCACTGCCAACTGGGATATGCTCTCTACCAAATTCTTCTACCCTACCGTAGGAATGAAAACAGGTGAAATGTACCTTACTATGGCTGAATGTCAAGCGCGTTTGGGCGACCTCAACGGGGCGATGCAAACCGTAAACACCCTCCGTAGCAAGCGCGTGAAAGGCAGTGGTGCTACCCTTGCAACCCCTGCTACTACCGAGGAGACCGTAAAACTCATCATCAACGAGCGCCGCCGAGAACTCGCTATGGGCTTTAATCGCTTTTTCGATTTAAAGCGATTGAACACCGAACCTGCTTATGCTAAAACCTTGCAACGCACCTTTCCTTTGGTGAATACCACTGTACCCCAACGCACTTATACCTTGCGCCCTAACTCCCCTATGTACATCGTTCCCTTTCCTAAGGATGTAATGGAGAAGAACCTTTCACTCACACAAAATTATTAATATGAATCAAGAGTTGAAAATAATAATCTCTGATTAACAGAATGTTGTTACTTTTGTGTCGCATTTCACCCTTTGAAGGAAATCCGCGAAAGCGAAGGATGTGAGAGGAAGGATGATTTATTAATCAATAAGTTAATTCAAACCTTGATCGGTATTGTAAAAATATGGAATTAGTAATCTCCTAATTCCTACCTCCTAACACTTGCTAATTGACAAATTATTCGTACTTTTGCCCTCAATAATAAAAAATCTAATTTTATTACAATGACGGATAAAGACTTTTCAAGATACAACCTTATCGCTGGTTGGCTGGTGTTTGCTATTGCTTTAGTTACCTATAGCCTTACCGTAGAACCTACAGTAAGTTTTTGGGATTGTGGTGAGTACATCGCTACATCGGCAAGATTAGAAGTAGGTCACCCTCCTGGAGCTCCTTTCTTCCAAATGATGGGTGCTTTCATCGCTGCTTTCGCTCCTAATAGCGACAAAATAGCTCTAATGGTGAACTATATGTCGGTGCTATCGAGTGCTTTCACAGTGTTGTTCTTGTACTTTATCATCGTTAATCTCACTAAAAAAATTGCTCTGCGCGAAGCCACAACCCTTAGCCAATCTCAAACCATTGTAGTAATGGGCAGTGGTGTGGTAGGTGCTTTGGCTTATACTTTTTCCGATAGCTTCTGGTTCAACGCTGTAGAAACCGAAGTATACGGAATGGCAATGCTTTTTATATCGGTAATGTTTTGGTTGGGCATCAAGTGGACGGATAGTCTGCACGAACCTCGTGGTGACCGCTGGTTATTGCTTATCTCGTTACTGGTAGGACTTTCCTTTGGGGTGCACTTTATGGCACTGCTCACCATTCCTGCTATCGGAATGTTGTATTTCTTCAACAGCAACTACAAGAAAACCGCAGTCAATTTCATCCTCGCCAATGTAATTTCCATCGCTATACTATTGCTTATCTTCAAACTGATATTGCCCTACACATTGGCGTATTTCGGTTATTTAGAAGTCTTTTTCGTCAATAGCTTTGGAATGCCGTTCAACTCAGGGACTATTATCGCGGGGCTCTCAGTCATTGCTTTCTTCTACTTCTCTTTAAACTACGCTTACAAGAAAAACAAAGTGCGCTTACAAACAAGCATCTTGTGTTTGCTATTTATATTTATAGGCTTTTCATCTTGGTTGATGATTCCTATTCGCGCAAATGCCAATACAGTAATCAACGAGAATAGCCCTACCGATGCGCGCTTGCTCTTGGCGTACTACAACCTCGAACAATATCCCGAAACGCATCTTTTCTACGGACCTATGTACACCGATAAGTACGCAGGTATCGACCCCGAACATCCTTATGAAGATGCTAAACCTAAATACGAACGCGACTATAAATTAGGCAAGTACGTGATTGTAAACAACTACAAGAACGCTCAAACTGCCTCTAATAGAGCGCAAATGGGCTTCTTGCCTCGTATGTGGAGCGCCCAACACGCAGCTAACTATATGAAGCTCACCGGCAATCCGCCTTTCAAAATTACTGAAGAGGCTTATGCCGACCCTCAAGCCTACCAGCTCTTGCAAAGTATACAACAGCAAATGGCGGTACGCGCAATGCCCCCTGAACGCTACGACCAGTTCCTAATGCAATTCCGCGATGAAGTAGAAGTGCAAAAACCTACTTTTTGGCAGAATATGAACTACCTCTTTAGCTATCAGTTTGGCTATATGTATTTCCGCTATTTGGCGTGGAACTTCATTGGTAGACAAGACGATGTGCAAGGAAAATTAGAAAACGACCACGGCAATTGGCTTTCAGGAATTTCAGCTATCGATAATGCACATCTCGGCTCTCAAAAGAACCTCCCTTCCGATGTGTTAAACAACAAAGCCCGCAATACTTATTACTTCCTGCCTTTCCTTTTAGGAATTTTAGGTTTGCTGTTTATGGCTATCAAAAGTGAACGACAAACGTGGGTGATTATGGTGCTTTTCCTCTTCACTGGTTTAGCACTGAAAATCTATCTGAACGAGCGTCCGTTTGAGCCTCGCGAGCGTGATTATGCCTTGGTAGGTTCGTTCTATGCCTTTGCAATATGGATAGGAATGGGTGTGTATGCCCTTTTCGATTGGCTGAAAAAATACATCACGCCCAATATATTAGCCCCTGCAACCGTTGTCCTTTCCCTAATATCTGTGCCTGTGCTAATGGCTTACGAAAACTGGGACGACCACGACCGCTCTCAAAAATATTCGGCTGAGTTCATCGGGAATGCTTACTTAGAATCGGTAGCCAAAGATAAAGATGCAATGATTTTCACCATTGGTGATAACGATACCTTCCTTTTGTGGTATGCTCAAGAAATCGAACATTATCGCACCGATGTACGCGTTATCAACACAAGTTTGTTGCAAACCGATTGGTATATTGACCAAATGAAGCGTCAGGCGTACAACAGTAGCCCTATCCCTGCACAAATAGAGCATAAAAACTACGCTTATGGCGTACGCGAGGGCATTTACTTCCGCAAACGCACCGAAAACCGTTGGAATATCAAAGATTTTGTGAATTGGATTACCAGCGACGACCCTAATACGCAAGAAACACGCGGTGAAGGTGAGTACAAGCAAACTTTCTACTACTATCCTACTAACAAAATACGCATACCTGTAAACAAAGAAAACGTACTGAAAAGCGGCATCGTAAAACCTGAAGATGCCGATAAAATAGTAGATTATATCGATATTACCCTGCCTAACGCTATCGACAAGGCGCGCATTGTGATGTTAGACATCTTAGCAAACAACGATTGGAAACGCCCTATCTATTTCACTGGAGGTAGTATGGATGCCACCGAGTACATCTGGATGAAAGACTATTTGCAACTCGATGGATTAGTGTACAAACTCGTGCCTATCAAAACCGAAATCGATAAAAACCACCCTTACGATATGGGGCGCATCGATACTGATTTGATGTGCAACATCGTGAAAAAATGGACATGGGGCAATATGGGTAAACCTAATATCTATTTAGACCCCGAAACACGCAAGAACAGCATCATTTTCCGCGGCAATATCGCTCGCCTTACCGAGAAGCTCATCGCCGAAGGCAAAAACGCCCAAGCCAAAGAAATGCTGGATATCGCTATGAAAAATATGCCAGTAGAGGCGTATGGCTACTATTTCACCCTCGACCCCTTTGTACAAGGCTATTTCAAAGTAGGACAACGCGAAACTGCCCGCAAACTCGCACAACAGATTTTCGCTAAATACCAAGAAGAACTGAACTACTATACCCACTTAGATGCCGAGGAACTCAACCTCAGCGTTGCCCGCATACAATACGCAATCGACCGCTATGGCGACCTCTTACAACTCATTGCTCCTTTGGACACCGAGTTCTTCCAAAAAGAATGGGCAGTATTCAAAGCCAAAGCAAGTCCGTTTATGAGCTCTAAAGAATTAGAAGAATATTTTAAAGAGCCAACAGAAGAAAAAGCCGCAGCTGATAGTACGGTAGTTGAAGAAGAAGAATAGAAAAAACTGATAACAATGCGCTATTTCAGTTACATCATCACATTTTTCGCTCACCCTATATGGTTTCCTATCTATGGGGCGATGTTGGTGTTGTTTCAAATACCCTTTTCACCCACTATAGAAATCGTAAAATACACTTGGTTGTTGCTACTGCTCATCACTGTAGCCCTACCCACCCTTGTATACCTGATGCTTTTTGTGCTAAATTGGCTCGACGATCCTTTTGAGGTGCCCCTTGAAAAACAGAAGTGGTTGCGTTATGGCTATATAGCAATGCTGTTACTCACTGCCTTCAAGGTAACCCCTATGGATCATTATCCCATTTTGTATTTCTATATAATGAATTTGCTCATCAGCACCTTTGTCATCCTGCTGATGCACTATTTAAAATTTGTAGGCAATATGTTTGTAATGGGGGTAGGAGCGCTCACCGTTTTCAGCATATTGCTGGGAGTTATCTTTGAAATAGATATGACCTATATTGTCGCACTATTCATCTTTCTCAGTGGAGCCATCCTTTCAGCACAAGCCTATCTCTCAGGGCAACCTCTCTGGAAACTCATCATCAGCTGGCTCATAGGCGCCCTCCCACAACTTTCACTTATAATATTGTTTAAAAACTTATTATTTGGCTTAACGTAGTTTATCGTTGATGATTCTATCCATATAATCCTGTATAAAGGCACGCATATCGGCGATGCCTTTTTTCATTTCTTCATTTTTAGGAATATCAGATTTTAAGTTATGAGTAAGATTTAAGTCGGTATTAGCATAAACACCTAAAACGTCACCTCCTAAACTGAGTACATAGATATAATTACCTTGTATGAGCTGGTAAAATTGTGTGTTTGTAACAAAAGCGCGAGGAGTTTCATCGGCTTTATCTGCCAAAAGGCTACGCCCCCAAGAGCGGAAGGGTTTTTGGTAGCCCATAAGATCTACTAAGGTAGGGAAGATGTCTATCTGCTGACCTAACACATCGGAGCTCCCTTGTGGAATGAGGGCTTTATTGGGGCTAAACAAGATGATAGGCAAACGGTGGTGGGCTATCTTCTGCTTGTAGTAATCGTAGTAGTCATCGGTAGTGTGGTCGGAGATGATGGCGAATATAGTGTTAGGATACCAATCTTCTTTTTTTACAGTATCAAAGAATTTCTGCAGTGATAAATCGGTGTATTCTGTAACATTGTGCATTGGAATATCGCCTGTATTAAAGCGTTTTTTGTACTTTTCGGGCACGGTATAAGGTCCGTGAGAAGAGAGTGTGAAGACGGTAGCCAAGAAGGGGCGTTTCATCTGGTTGATGTTCTTGGCAAAATACTGCAAGAAAGGTTCGTCGTCTATGCCCCAACTGCCGTTATAGAAGCGCTCGTCGTTGAATTCAGTGCGCCCTAAATAAGCTTGATAACCTATTTGGTGAGTATAGCCATCGAAGTTCATAGAGCCATTAGTAGCCCCGTGAGCGAAAAGCGTTTGGTAGCCCAAAGAGCGTGCAATTTCGGGCAAAGAAGAAACTTTGCGCTGTGCATAGCCCGAACGCACCCAAGCGGTTTGAAAAGTAGGCATACCAGCAGTTACTGCCGAAATCCCCTCAATGGAATGGATACTATTTGAGAATATATTGGTGAAGTAATACCCTTGTTGTGCTAAAGAATCTAAGAAAGGGGTATGACTACGGTAGTTGGGTATGTGCGTATGTTGGTTCATCACCCCGAAGTATTCAGCACCCATCCCTTCGAGAATAATCACTACCAGATTGGGTTTTTGGGGTACCCCTCGGTAGTATTGTTTGATAGGCTTGATGTTTTGGGCAATATAAGCATCGGTAGTGAATTTAAATTCCTTAAAACCTTTGTTTTTACCCATCGTACGCAGAATAGTAAAAGGGGTATTGAGCAGTACATTCACCTGTGAAATATCGCGAGCGTACTTGCTGGCGTCCATTACCGTAAGCGGGATAACCCCTACTTTGAACGAAAAACCCCGTATCCCAAAGATGAGCGTAGGTGCTAATAGTACTAACACTATTATTGAAGTAACAAAGTAAGGTTTCTTTTGTACTACTTTTTCTTCTTTTACGCGCACTTTCTTGTAGAGGAATATCCACAACACTATCAACGCTAAAAAGACAACAAAAATAGCCCAATACTGTACTAAAAAACCAGCGAGCAACACAATAGGGTTGTGTTCATTTTCTACCAGTGCCCAATCGTTGGTTGTAAGGCGGGTTTTGTTGTACGAGAAGTAGGCAATATCTATAAAGTTGAGCAAATAAGCAGGTAGGTTGCACCCAAAGTACACCCAAAAGAGCACTTTTTGAAAAGTAGGCTTGGTGTTCATTAGTAGTGGGAGCACACTTAAGAAGATAAACAGAAGATTCACATAGATAATAGCGGTTGTATCGAACAATAAACCGTAGAAAGCCAAACGGAGGAAGTCGGTTATACCCTCTACGTTGAGATGTGAGTGATTAAAACTGTAGAAAGTAAGGCGTGCCAAAAAGTAAAATACATAGGCTAAAGCCAAGCGATAAGCGAGTGTTTTGTATTCGTTGATGCGTTTCATTGTTTAAATGCGGTTATATAAATCTAAATAATTCTGTGCCATTGTGCAATAGTTGTACTGGGTAGCCCACGCTTTTAGTCGAGTGGATCGTAGAGGTTCTTGTTGGTAGTAGGCAGCCAAGCCTTCCTTTATGGTAGTAGCCATTACCTGAGGGTCGAAACTATCGAAATAGAAAGCCTCGTCGCCTCCTATCTCGGGCAGGCTGGTGTATCTGCTTAGGAACACGGCTTTGCCGAAAGCCATTGCCTCTATGGGCGGGATGCCAAAGCCTTCAGCTAATGAAGGTTGACACAGCGCTTGGCAATGTTGCAAAAGCGCATTTTTCTCCTCCTCGCTGATATGGCTAAAAAGATGCACACGCTGTTCTAACCCCAACTGGGTAATCCTTTCTTTTAGTTCAGTGGTGTAAGATCCTTTGTTTTCGGAACTGACCAATACCAAATCTTCTTCTATATAGGGAAGGGCTTCTATCAGAGATTTTTGGTTCTTTTTAGCAAAGAGTACACCAATATTCAGCAGGTATTTTCTGGATTTCAAAAAAGCTAGTGCCCCGTTTAGTGGGTAGACTTTCTCCTCGGGAAAAGTGATGCCGTTGTGAATCACTACTATTTCTTTCACTTTATCCAACTGCAAGAGGAAAGCGTTTTTCAGCACATCGTCTTTTACAAAGTTTGAAATACACACAAGGTAATCGGTGTTCTTTAGATTGGCATTGACCAATGCGAGTGTTTTTTTAAACTTATGTTTACTGATATCTTCGTACAAGAAATTCAGGTCGTGCAGAGTGAGAATCTTCTGGGTATGGCGATAGTCTTTTCTGAAGTAAAGAGAACCTTGGTTACTGCTGTGAATAACGTCGAACTGCTCGTTAAAAGGCTCGTAGAAACGATGCCAATATTTGTAAGGGACTACTTTTAGTGTCGGGCTTATCTGGCGAATAGTTTTAGCGGTACCAAAATAAGAAAAGTCAATAGATGACGGTGTGTTTAAAAGTCCTTTAGCGAGGTTTTTAAACACGTTGGCCAATCCTGTGTTGGGGTAACGCAGGCGTTCTAAATCTATGAGTATTTTCTTTTGAGAGTGGCTCATAATATCTTTTTAAACAAAGAGTCCCACTGTTTTACAATCTCTTCTATATTATAGAGACGCGCTTTTTTCAGTACGTTTTGTTGCATCTGTTTGCGCAGGGACTCATCGCTCATTAAGGAGGCAAGAGCTTCGGCATAAGCATCTAAGTCGAAAGGCGGAATGAGCCTCCCATTTTCACCGTCGGGGGAGAGGATTTCTCTGACGCCTGCTGAGCAAGCGAAAGCCACAGGGATAACCCCCGCTTGTTGCGCCTCGATGAGCACTAAGGGGAAGCCTTCAATTTGTGAAGAAAGGCAGTTGATAGCCGCCTCGTTGTAGTAAGGAGCAGTATACTGCTTACCACAGAAGGTGATGCGCTCTAAGCCGTAATCGGAAGCGAGTTGCTTAAGTTTTGGCAATTCTTCCCCTTCGCCTAAGAACAGAAACTCCCAATCGGGGAAACGTTTATAGAGCTTTTGCCACACAGCTACCAACCGTTCTACACGTTTGTCGCGGTGGCTCATACGCCCTACATAGAGGAGTTGTTTTTTCTTGTCTAATGTATAGGAGATAGGGGCTGGCTGGATACCGATAGGGATAGCAACTATCTTGTCGTTTTCCTTTAGTTGCAAGGCCTCTATCAGTTCGTTTTTATAGGCGTCGCAGAGCACCATAAAGGCGTGATAACGTTTGTAGATAAGCCTATATTTAGCTATTTTTATCTGTTTGCTGAGGTGAAAGAGGGGAATTTTAACACCACTATACCAAAGGGCGTAAAAAGGGTTTTGAGAAGCTTTTGCTTTTAGTTCACTGAGTTTGTTCTCGGCTTGCCAAAAGGTAATTCCGTAATGGGCAAAGATGCATTTACATTGGGTTCTGCTGAAAATACCTTCGCGTGAAGCGCTAAAACTCTTTCCCACAAACACCAAAACATCAATGCCTAATTCGTTTACTTTATCAGCCAGAGATACCTTGGGGCGCGACAGCAAGCGCGTCTTGCCTACATCTACAAAAGTAATATTTTTCTTATCCTCTTCGCTGAGTTGGCTATGAGCGATGCGCGAGGAAAAAACAAACACTTTATAGCCTAAAGAAGTGAGATATGGAGCAAGATTGGAGGTTACTTTTTCGCCTCCTCCATAAGGGTATCTACCGTGTACAAAACCAATGTTGGACATAATTGTTTTTATTAGAAGTGCAAAATTATAGAAAAAACACTATCTTTGCAAAAAAAATAATAAAATGTCACCTATATCCGAAAAAGTAAGCGGTCTCATTATCACCTATAACGAAGAAAAAAATATAAAGGAAGTATTGCCCTGTTTCGACTTCTGTGATGAAATTATCATTGTCGATTCTTTTAGCACCGACAGCACAGTAGCTATCGCTCAGTCATTTCCCAAAGTAAAAGTGATACAACACAAATTTGAAGATTTTGCGAGTCAGCGCAATGTGGCATTGCAATACGCCCAAAATGATTGGGTGCTTTTTCTCGACGGCGATGAGCGTATCACACCCGAGCTTAGAACTGAGATTATACAGACCTTGAACCGTACAGACAAGAAAGACGCTTATTATTTTCGGAGATTATTTTTCTTTGCTGGGAAACCTATACACTTTTCAGGCACACAAGGTGATAAGAATTTTCGTTTGTTCCGCAAGTCTAAATGCCATTACATACCTGAACGCAAAGTACACGAAACACTTGCGGTAGAGGGCTCTATTGGGGTACTCAAACACAAACTCTTGCACTACTCGGTGGCTGATTATGCATCTTATCGGCAAAAAGCAATTCTTTATGGGAAGTTTAAAGGTGAAGAGATGCTCCACAAAGGGAAGCGATACAGCGCCTTGAAGATGTATGCCAAGATGGCTTTTCATTTCTTTAAAACCTATGTGCTCAAATTAGGATTTTTGGACGGAAAAGAAGGTTTTTTGCTCAGCAAAGTGGATGCACTATCGGTCTATGAAAACTTTACATCACTTAAAAAATATCAACAAAGCCATACCTTATGACAAACCTTTTAAAGTTAAATAAGATACATTTTTGGACGGTGAGCCTCGTGCTATTTACACTTGTAACTGTGTACTTTCTTGGTTTCACCAATATGGGAAAGATTGAGAATAAAGGGAGTTTTAATATCCTTCTGTTGATAGGAGTCGTGCTTACAGCTATAGAAGTATGGATACACCGCCAACATCTTTTTGAAGGAGTCCAACCGTTTCATATCTTTATCACTTTGGTAGCGACGGCTATTGTGTTGTTTTATCCGTATAAATTTAAGGTTACCTTTGGGCTGAGTATAGCATTATTGCTCTTGTGTTTAGGCTATGGATTCTACCGGCGCACCTTCTACAAACCTCACCCTATAATGGTGGTGCTTTTCGTTTTTTGCGCCCTTAAACTCCTTAGTACTCTTTGGGCTACAGACCCAGTGCAAGCCTTTGGACATATTGATTACTACGCCTTTTTTATATTCTTCCCTCTTGTGACTTGTTTTTATCGGGTAGATAAAGCCGATTTGAAGAGCTTTGTCTATATCAGTTTCTTTGTGTTCTTACACTTATTAGTGCTCACATTGTTGCTATACTTATTTTTGGCGGACTCTCTACATAAACCATACGATGCTTTTCTCTCTTTTAATAAAAATTATTTAGGTACTTTTGATAGTCAAAGCTTTTATCATTATGTACGTACTATTTATTGGAGTTATGTGCCCCATCCGAGCAAAGTAGCTTGGATATTTATGACGGTATGGGCAATGGGAACGTGGTTGTGGAGAGAGGAGAAAGGGAAGATTATCAGTGTTTGGCAATTGGCTTTATACACGGTGTTACTATTGATAGTCTCGCTTATCCTACAAGCACGCATCGCTATTTTAGGAATTTTTATATTGCTATCCTTATTTATTTGGGTGACCTTGATGAAGCAGGTGAAAAGTACTAAACTGATAGCCCTTTTTACGATGATAGCTTTTGCCGTAGGAAGTTTGATGACTAAGGTAGTCATTTCTAACACTACTTTCTTCAGTGATGAAGGAAGGGCAAAGGTAAACGAAGCTACTTTATCACATTGCCAAGAACACCCTCTTATAGGAGGAGGAGCCGGCTACGAAACCCAACTTATTCACAGTTTAAACATCGACCTTAACAGCCTACACAACGAGTTTCTCACAGCTCTTTCAGACCAAGGTTTCTTAGGGCTTGCTGTGCTGTTGCTCTTTCACGTATTGGTAATCTATTACGACCTTAAGAATAGGTATTTCTTAGGGATTTATGTACTTTTGGCTTTTATTATCTTCAATGCAACGGAAGGCGTAATGGGTTTACCTATCTGCATTCCCTTCTTCCTCTACTGTCTCCTACCTAAGAAATTAGCAAATTAGCAAATTTCTTCTACAGCTTCTACTACACAATCAATTACAAAATGTACTTGCTCATTGGTGAGTTGAGGATAGATAGGCAGAGAGATTTCTCCTTTAAAATTGGCATACGCCTGCGGATAGTCTTCTATTTTATAGCCCATTTCTTTGAAAAGAGTGAGCATAGGCATCGGGATAAAGTGTACATTCACCGCTACCTCTTTTTCGGCAATCTTATTAATGATAGCATCGCGTTGTGCTTCGGTGATATCTTTGATGCGCAAAGCGTAAAGATGATATGAGGTCTCCCTTCCTTGTTTAGAGAGGGGGGGCAATATTGCCCAATCGTACTTTTTAAAAGCCTCGTCATACAGGTGGAATATACGCTTGCGTTCTTTTAGGATATGCTCGTATTCGCGTATTTGTGCTAGCCCTATGGCGGCATTTACGTCGGGCATATTAATCTTCATTCCAAGTCCTACAATATCATAACGCCAACCGCCAGCTTGGCTTTTGCTGAAAGCGTCTTTTGTTTGGCAGTTTAGACTCATTTGGCGCAGTTCTTTATAGAGAGAAGCATTGTTGAACGGAGCAGGGAGATTTAGACAGATAGCACCTCCTTCGGCAGTAGTTACATTCTTTACAGCGTGAAGCGAGAAGATGGCCACATCAGTTTCACTACCAGTGCGGGTACCTTCTTTATACCAAGCCCCAAGCGAATGAGCGGCATCATTGAGCACCAAAACACGCCCCAATTGCGCTTGCACCTTGCTGGTAGGGTTGAATAGTGATTGCACCTCTGGAGATTTTACTAAGTGCATTAACGCATCATAATCGCAAGGGAACCCTGCAATATCTACAGGAATAATAGCTTTCGTTTTATAAGTAATAGCGCGCCTTACAGCTTCTACACCAATATTGAAATCGTCTTCTACATCTACCATTATAGGGGTAGCACCTACGTGCAAAACAGCTAAAGCGGTAGCACTATAGGTATAGGCAGGCACGATGACCTCATCGCCAGCTTTTACGCCGAGCCAGTGGAGCATAAGTATCGCGCCTGACGTCCACGAATTTACACAGAGCGCTTCTGTAGCTCCTGAGAATTTTTTGATTTCTTCTTCTAAAGCCTTTACTTTAGGACCTGTGGTAATCCACCCAGAGCGCAGTGCATCAGTAACTTCATTTATAACAGCCTCAGTTATATAAGGAGGCGAAAAAGGTATCTTCATAAAACATTTTCAAAAATCACGGCAAAGGTATGAAATATCTAACTAATTAGCAAATTAATAATTGCCTAATTGACAAATTATTATTACCTTTGTCGCCATATTAAAACCCTAAAACCTGTTCCCTAAACAATGAACAAAACCGTTCTCATCACAGGCGCCACTTCGGGTATAGGCAAAGAAACTGCCTTGCTACTTGCTTCCAAAGGCTTTTTGGTCTATGGTACAGCGCGCAATGTAGAAGGCAAAAACCTGCCTTTCCGCCTTTTGCCAATGGATGTGCGCAACGAAACCTCTATCAAAGAAGCGGTACAGCAAATCCTCACCGAAGTAGGTCGTATCGATATACTCATCAACAATGCAGGCGTGGGCATCACAGGAGCGGTAGAAGAACTCCCCGCCGAGCAGCTACACAACGTTTTTGCTACCAATCTCTACGGCGCTATAGCAGTGATACAGCAAGTGCTCCCCACTATGCGCGCACAAGGTAGCGGACGCATCATCAACATTGCCTCTATTGCAGGTTATATGGGCTTGCCCTTCCGCGGAGCTTATTCCGCCAGCAAAGGTGCGCTTCTTTTAATGAGTGAAGCCTTACGTATGGAAGTAAAGCAGTTTGGCATCGAGGTAACCACCATTTCCCCAGGTGATTACGCCACCGACATTGCCTCTCGCCGTTACCATACCCCCGTAAACGAAAACTCTCCGTATGCCGAAGTCTATGCCAAGCAACTCCAGCTGATGAATGAGCACGTTGATAGCGGTGGCGACCCCAAAGAAATGGCAGATAAAATACTGAAAGTCATCAATACTAAACACCCCAAAGTGCATTACAAACAAGGTAGTTTCTTGCAGAAGTTCTCTATTGTCCTCAAACGACTCTTACCGAGCAAATCCTACGAGAAAATGCTGATGAAACACTACTCATTAAATTAGCAAATTAGGTAATTAGCAAATTTGCCAATTTGTAACACCCACTTTGCCAAAGTTTAATATAATTCATTTTTTTGACCTGATAACATCACAACTTGTTAATTATTAATCGTTAATTATTAATTGTCTTATGAAATTTTTTATCGACACTGCGAATCTATCGCAAATTCAAGAAGCCCAAGACTTGGGCGTATTAGACGGGGTAACCACTAATCCGTCATTAATGGCTAAAGAAGGCATCACCGGCAAAGCCGCTATCTTGCAACATTACAAAAACATCTGTGAGATTGTAGAAGGCGATGTCTCTGCCGAAGTAATTGCCACCGATTTTGAGGGCATTGTGCGCGAAGGCGAAGAACTTGCTGCCCTTCACCCTCAAATCGTAGTAAAAGTACCGATGATTAAAGATGGTATCAAAGCTATTAAATACTTCACCGATAAGGGTATCCGTACCAATTGTACCCTCGTATTCTCGGCAGGTCAGGCGCTTTTGGCAGCCAAAGCAGGTGCTACTTATGTATCGCCTTTCATCGGCAGACTCGACGATATCTCTGCTGACGGACTTTCTCTCATCGAAGAAATACGCCTCATCTACGACAACTATAATTTTGAGACACAAATCCTTGCAGCTTCTGTGCGCCACACTATGCACATCCTCGAATGTGCCAAAATAGGTGCCGATGTGATTACCGCACCTCTTTCGGCTATCACCGGACTCCTCAAACATCCCCTTACCGATAGCGGCTTAGCACAATTTTTAGCCGACGCCAAAAAATTAGGATAATTAACACAAATGAAAAAATTAACACAAATGAAAAAATTAACACAAATGAAAAAATATTTTTCTTTTTGTCTTTTGGGGATTTTTATTTTTTGTTTTTCTCAACAAAATTTAAAAAGAGATATCACAAAGATTATACAAGGCAAGAATGCCCTTGTGGCGGTATCTGTGATGAACTCAAAAGGGAAAACAGAAGTAAATATTAACGGAAACAAAAAAGTTCCGATGCTTAGTGTGTTCAAATTTCACATTGCATTGGCAGTTTTGGATTTGGTGGACAGAGGTATTTTGGATTTGGAACAAAATATTTTTGTCAAGAAATCAGAACTTTTGGAGAATACTTGGAGCCCCATTCGTGATAAATATCCGAATGGCAATGTGAATATCCCTTTGAGAGAAATCATAGAACACACTGTTTCTCAGAGTGATAACAATGGTTGTGACATTCTGCTGAGGTTGATTGGAGGAGTTGATACTGTCCAGAAATTCATCGAGAGCAAGGGTATCAAAGATTTTGCGATAAAATACAATGAAGAAGAAATGAATAAGAATGGGAAACCCATCTACTCAAACTATACAACCGCAAACGCCTCCAGCAGGCTTCTGCAAAAATTTTATAATGGTGAGATAATTTCCGAGTCTTCCAGAGATTTTCTATTCAGAATCATGTATGAGACTTCTACTGGAGCAGACAGGCTCATATCCCTGCTTCCTCCAGATGTTATCGTTGCCCATAAAACAGGGACTTCTGGCATTGTATCTGGAATTCAGGCTGCTACCAATGATGTGGGAATCATCATTTTACCTGATGACGAATACTACACCATATCTGTTTTTGTGATAAATTCCAAAGAAAATACATCAACTAACGAAAAAATAATTGCTGATATATCAAAAACAGTGTGGGATTATTATTTTCAAAATAAATAAATGAAAAATAATTATGAAAGATAAAATAACTAAGAAAGAGGGTCTAAAAGATAAACTTTTAAAGGGTTTAGACCTTGCTTATGAGCGAATGATTGCCCAAAAACGCAAGAATAACCAAAAGATTGTGGTGCGCCGTGAGGGAAAAATCGTTACTATTACACCATAAGAATTAGCAAAACTATCAATTAACACATTAATTAAGTTTATGACCGAAGAAATCAAAAACAGAAAAGGGGCTCAAAAGGCAGTAGATATACCTGCCGAAGTGCTTTCGTTATTAAATGCGGGGCGTATAGAAACGGTAAACCTTACCGAGTGGCTGGCTGTAGATCATTCTCAGCTGGTAAAATCTGTTTTTCCTGCTTTGGGGATTGATAAAAATATCATTGAAGAGTTGGTTTGCCAAATCAATCAGCAAAAGAAACCTTCTACAATGAATACGATTAAGCTCATAGGTGCATTGTTATACGAAAAATATGCAAATACTGACCTTTATGAGCCTTTGTTTAAGCAAATCAGTACGCACTTATCCGATTCTGTGCGCTGTTATGCTTGTTATTTGGTGGCTTTACATACCGAAATCCCTTTAGAAGATAAGCTACACAAACTAAAACCTTTGGTAGCCGATAGTCATTTTGGCGTTCGTGAGATTATTTGGATGGCATTACGCCCCGAAATGAGTGAGCATTTAGACTTTTCAATCGTTTTTCTTTCCCATTGGGCAGAAAGCGAAGATGAGAATATCCGTAGGTTTAGCACAGAAGCCTTGCGTCCGCGGGGTGTTTGGTGTGCTCATATAGAAGCCTTGAAAGAAAAACCAGAACAGTATTTGCCTATATTAGACAAATTGAAGTCCGATAAGGCAAAGTATGTGCAAGATAGCGTAGGGAACTGGCTGAACGATGCCAGCAAAACCCGCCCCGATTTCGTAACAGCTCTTTGTGAGCGTTGGGAGCGCGAAAGTCCTACCAAGGAAACCAAGTATATTGTAAAAAAGGCACTGAGAACGATTGCCACTAAATAGTATAAAAACTTATTTTTTTACCGAATGACCCGAGAAGAACTCATACAATTAGGGAACCAAATCATAGAAGAAACCGATGACGATCGCCAAGAGGAGCTAATGGAGCGCTTCGATCGCAATGTACCTCACCCCGAGGGCAGTTCGTTATTCTTCTATCCGGAAAACTACAACGCCCGCACTATGGATATTTCCTCCTACGACCCCACTGTTGAGGAAGTAGTAGACAAATGCTTGGCGTATCAACCGATTATCTAAAAATATACAATGAACACAAACCAATACAATCAACCCATAGGGGATGCATTACCTAATTTTTTCAGTAGGAGTAACCCCTCATATAACCCTCTTACAAGGAAATTATTGTCAGTTGGAACCTCTTTCGGTAGCCAAACATTTAGACGATTTGAGTGATTTCTATTTGGAAGCCAATGCCGTGATGCCCGATTGGACTTATTTATCTATAGCTCCTGCAAAGAACAAAGAGGAGTTGCACGCTTTACTCACCAAGCAGGAAGCCTCTACCGACCCTTATTTTCTGACGATTGTAGATAAGCAAACGCGAAAAGCAGTGGGTACGCTTGCCCTAATGCGTATAGACCCTAAAAACAGAGTGATAGAAGTGGGGTGGGTGAACTATTCGCCGGCTTTACAGCGTACGCGTATGGCTACAGAAGCACAGTTTTTGTTGGCGAAATATGTGTTTGAAGTCCTTCAATACAGGCGTTACGAATGGAAGTGTGACAGCCTTAATGCACCTTCGCGCCGTGCTGCAGAGCGCTTGGGCTTTGTATATGAGGGTACATTCAGGCAGGCAGTGGTTTACAAAGGGCGTTCGCGCGACACCGCTTGGTTTGCTATGATAGATAAGGAATGGGAAGCTAACAAACGCGCTCTTGAGCAATGGCTCTCCCCTGAGAATTTCGACTCGCAGGGTAAACAAAGGAAGTCTTTGAAGATATTGAGAGAACTAGCAGAAGAATAGATGAATCAATATAAAATCTTACATTTTAAATAACTCTGAATGACTTCCAAGTCTCATCAAATAAATTACTTTTTCATCATCCTCTTGTATCCATATAATGAGTAAATCACCCTCTATATGGCATTGTAAACAACCTTTATATTTTCCTTTTAGATAATGAGGTTTCATCTCAGCAGGAATGCCATCAACTCCTTTTTCTCTCAATATTTTAATGGCAGCAGTTACTTTTTCAACTTTTTCTAATTGCTTAGATATTTTTTTCAAGTCTTTTTTGAAGGAAGTTGAATACCTTACTAAAAACTCTTTGTTTTCATCATTATTCATCTTCTTCTAATATATCTTTTATCATTAGATCGACATCAGTATATCCCTTCATAAGGTGCCCCTTTTCCTTTACCTCCATAAAAGCAGCGTGCGTTTCCTCATTAGGAATCGCTGTTTCAATAGGATAAGTCTTTTTCCCCACTTTCTTCTTTAAAAGAACGGTTTTTACGTTGAACTTCTCAAACAAACCTAAAAAAATAGGATAATCGGCTTCATTAATCGTTGCTTGTAATACAATTGAGTTCATAATACTTCTTATTTTTGGGCAAAGGTACAAAATAATTGACAATCTACAAATTGGCTAATTGACAAATTATTACTACCTTTGCCCCCTAAATAACTTTTCATTTTTCACTTTTCACTTATATGAATTGGATAACCGTAAAAGAATACGAAGATATTACGTATAAAAAATGTGACGGCGTAGCGCGTATTGCCTTCAATCGTCCTGAAGTGCGCAACGCTTTTCGCCCTAAAACCACTTCTGAACTCCTCGATGCCTTCAAAGATGCTTATGAAGACATCAACATAGGCGCCGTATTGCTCTCTGCCGAAGGACCTTCACCTAAAGACGGCGTATGGAGTTTTTGTAGTGGTGGCGACCAAAAAGCACGTGGTCACCAAGGCTATGTAGGCGACGATGGTTATCACCGCTTGAATATCCTCGAAGTGCAACGCCTTATTCGCTTTATGCCCAAGGTGGTGATCGCAGTAGTCCCCGGTTGGGCAGTGGGCGGCGGACACTCATTGCACGTAGTGTGCGACCTTACCCTCGCGAGCAAAGAACACGCAATCTTCAAACAAACCGATGCCGATGTCACTAGTTTTGATGCCGGTTATGGGTCGGCTTATCTCGCCAAAATGGTGGGACAGAAGAAAGCCCGCGAAATTTTCTTCTTAGGACGCAACTATTCAGCCCAAGAGGCTTTCGAGATGGGAATGGTAAACGCCGTAGTCCCTCACGACGAGCTCGAAGCCACCGCTTTTGAGTGGGCGCAAGAAATAATGGCAAAATCACCTACTTCTATCAAAATGCTGAAATTCGCAATGAACCTCACCGATGACGGTATGGTAGGACAACAAGTATTCGCCGGTGAAGCCACCCGTTTGGCGTATATGACCGATGAAGCCAAAGAAGGACGCGATGCCTTCCTCGAAAAACGCAAACCTAACTTCGAAAAAAAATGGATTCCTTAACAATTTGCTAATTTCCAAATTTGCTAATTTGCTAATTCAAATATTATGACTGAAAAATTCACCTTAAAAGAAGATGCTCAAGGCAATAAAAATCCTATATTGCCAGAGGGAGTAAAAAACTACCTCATTGATATTGACGGCACGGTAGGCGAGGATATTCCTAACGAAGAACCTGAGCGTATGGCTACTGCCGAGGTATTCCCCGATGCCTTAGCACAAGTAAACAAATGGTATGACGAAGGTCACGTGATTTACTTTTTCACCTCGCGTACCGAAGCACACCGCGAAGTTACCGAGCAATGGCTCAAAAAGCACGGCTTTAAGTATCACGGCATCATCTTTGGCAAACCCCGCGGAGGCAACTATCATTGGATAGACAATCACATCGTAAAAGCTACCCGCTACAAAGGCAAATTCACCGACTTTGTCCTCAAAGAACAAACCGTAGAAGTATTTGATGATGAGTCAATTTGCTAATGAGCTAATTAGCTAATTGTTTTTTTCGCTGGTCTTTAGCTGGCGCGAGCTTGTAGCTCGTGCCTATTCTGTCCGACTTGTCTGACTCGTCTGACTCGTCCTATAAATCTCTAATAACACCATAAAATGAAAGAAACCGTTAAAAACAAGATTAAAAAATGGTTACTTGGCATAGATCGTCAAGAAACCTTACCCAATGATATTGTCGCACTGAACTTCAATATCTCCGAACCTTACGAATTGGAACTCATAGGCTCTTCTTGGTATGATGATGAAGACCCCGATTGGGCTTGCGATGACGATTTTGTACCCGATGACTGCTTTTTACCTTTAGATGAAATCCCTGAAGAAGTACATTGGGAACAAGTCCTCTCGATGATTACCGAAATACTTAAAGAAATAGTAGCCGAAAACAGTATCAAACTTTTTAACGTAGAACATATAGCCGTAGGTTTTGTAGATGGCGATTTAGAAATCGTAAAATAACCTACAGCATTTTGCTGGCACGAGCTACAAGCTCGTGCCAAATTACCAAATTTGCTAATTTCCGAATTTGCTAATTTTCAAATTAGATTATTATGATTCCAACAATGGCAGAACTCTCAGCTCGCGGCGAAACCCCCGAAGTACTCTTCTGGGTAGGCTGTGCTGGTAGTTTTGACGACAGAGCTAAACGCATTATCAAAGCCTTTGCCCACCTCTTGCAAAAAGCAGGGGTGCGCTTTGCCGTACTCGGCACCGAAGAGAGTTGCACCGGCGACCCTGCCAAGCGCGCAGGCAACGAGTTTCTTTTCCAGATGCAGGCAATGATGAACATCGAGGTGCTCAACAACTATCAGGTAACCAAAATAGTAACCACCTGTCCGCATTGTTTCAACACTATCAAAAACGAATACCCTGCGCTGGGCGGGAATTACGAAGTAATGCACCACACTGAGTTACTCAAAACCCTTATCGATGAGGGCAGACTCACTATAGAAAGTGGCACCTTCAAAGGCAAGCGCATCACTTTTCACGACCCTTGCTACCTTGGCAGAGCCAACAAAGTGTATAACGCCCCCCGCGAACTGCTCACCTCCTTAGAAGCCGATTTGGTAGAGATGAAAAAGTGCAAAGCCCGCGCAATGTGCTGTGGAGCAGGAGGCGCACAACTCTTCAAAGAATCGGAAAAAGGAGATAAAGAAATCAATGTATTGCGCACCGAGCAAGCCCTCGACGTGCGTCCTGATATCATCGCCACCGCTTGTCCGTTTTGCAATACGATGATGACCGATGGCGTAAAAACCAAAGAAAAAGAAACCCAAATAAAAGTCTATGATGTAGCAGAATTGCTAATGATGAATAATGAAGTATGTTAAACGCCCTCTAAAACGCAATCTATTTTTGTCTGACTATAATATCAAAAAAATGAAATATTTTCTAACCTTTTTTCTATGTACTTGTTGTGCTTTTAGCCTCAAAGCTCAAAAAGACCCTAAAGTTTTTGAAAAGGTCATAAAAGCCCTTTCTATACCTAAATCAAAAATAGATACCGACTTATACAACGAGAGAATATTGCCTTATGACAATAATACAATGGTAATGGTCTTCCCCGTCAAAAATGGAACTGAAGACGATGGTTGGATTGATGCTTACATCGTTCTTTTCAATATAAAAGAACAAAAAATAAGCTGTTTTTATAAAGGTTTAAGTGAATGGGTCTCCGATGCTTTTGTAATAAATGGCATTGCTATTGATACCGCAAAGTTTATCCTTTCAGAAGGTGAACGCGCTTTTGGTATTCGTGTGTTTACTCATAACCAAAGCCGACCTAACCCTGCTGGTGAGGAATATTTTAGTTTATTTCTGCCGAAAGGAAAAACACTCAAAAAGGTATTGAACAATTACATACTTAGTGCTTCAAGAGGTGACTTTAATTACTGCGAAGGCTATGAATACATATTTGATTCTATGTTCATAATGGAAACCGAAAAAACTAATGGCTATTTCAATATCAAAAATAGAGTTACCTTTACAACAAAAGTTAGTGATAGCGACTGTAAGGATGAAATTTCTGAAAAACGAGTAGAAATAAAATACCTAAAGTACAACGGAAAGGAATACGAAGGTGAAGAAATAAAATTAGATTGATTTTATAAAGATATGAAGAAATATATATTATATACACTACTATTGGGAATGAGCTCCTATGTTTTCGCTCAGCAAACGCCCACAGTGAAAGATACCATTACTAAAGATACTACTAAAACCAAAACAACAGAAAAACCCGAAAAAACTCCTGAGCAAAAGCGCGCCGAAGAGTACGCTAAACTCATCAAAAAAAAGGGTATAGAGCGCAACGGACTCTTTACGATCCGCAAAATTGAAGAGAAATGGTACTTTGAAGTCCCCGATTCACTCCTCAATCGCTTTTTGCTATGCGTAACCCGCCTCAAAGCTGCCCCTCATAACTTCGGACTCTATGCAGGCGAGAAAGTGAATGAACAAACCGTCTATTTCGAGCAGAAAAGCGATAAAACACTCCTCTTGCGCTCTTTTCTCAATCTGCAAGAAGCCGGTACCGACGATAATATCTCGGTAGCAGTAGCCAATTCGAGTGCAAATCCTGTGGTAGCATCATTCACCGTTATCGGGCGCAACCCCAAAACCAAAGCACAGCTCATCGACATCACCGATTTCTTCAAGCAAGACAACAGCGTTACCTCTTTTTCATCGAATACAAAAACCCAAATGAAAATAGGCACTATCGCTACCGATCGTTCTTTTGTAGACGATATACGTCCTTATCCTATCAACGTAGAGGTCAATACTCTCAAAACGTTCAGTGCTTCACCCAGTACCATTCCTTCGGCAAACAAAGTAGGGGCGGTTACCTTAGAGCTGAATATCTCTATGGTGCTTTTACCCAAAACACCTATGCAAAAACGCCTTTTCGACCCTCGTGTGGGCTTTTTCGCTACCCGATACATCAAGTTCAGCGACCAGCAACAACGCACCGAAACTGAATATTACATCCACCGTTTCCGTTTAGAACCTCGCAAAGAAGACGTCAAAAAATATCTCAGCGGTCAGTTGGTACGCCCCAAAAAGCAAATCGTGTTCTATATCGACCCTGCTACGCCTAAACAATGGCAAAAATACCTCATTTTGGGCGTAAACGATTGGAATGTAGCTTTTGAGCAAGCGGGATTCAAAGAGGCTATTGTCGCAAAACCTTGGCCTAACGACCCTTCTATGAGCTTAGAAGATGCACGCTTCAACGTAATTCGCTACCTCCCTTCCGAAAAAAGTAACGCCTACGGTCCTAACATCGCCGACCCTCGCAGTGGTGAAATTATAGAATGTCACGTGGGTTGGTATCACAACGTGATGAAACTCCTCAATCAGTGGTATATGATTCAGGCAGGTGCTGTCGATAAACGCGCTCGTACTATGGAGTTCAACGAGGAACTAATGGGCGACCTCGTGCGCTTTGTCTCCTCTCACGAAATAGGGCACTGCTTAGGTTTGCGCCACAATATGGGCGCCAGCAGTCAGACGCCTGTCGAAAAACTCCGCGACAAAAAATGGGTTGAAGCCAATGGGCATACTGCTTCTATTATGGACTACGCGCGTTTTAACTATGTGGCACAGCCCGAAGACAATATTAACAGCAAAGGACTTTATCCGCGCATAGGTATCTACGACAAATGGGCAATCGAATGGGGATATCGCTATTATGGCAACAAATATAAAGACGAGTATGCCGAACAAGAATCTCTTGCCGAAATGGTTACCCAAAAACTCAAAGCCAATCCGCGATTGTGGTTCGGAGGAGAAGGCAAAGATGAAGACCCTCGTGCGCAAACTGAAGATCTTTCGGACAACGTGATGAAAGCTAATACCTACGGATTAAAAAACCTCCGCTATATTGTGCAACACCTCCCCGAATGGACTAAACAGCCTAACGACAAATACGAACATCTCGACGAAATGCAAACCGCTGCCTATATGCAGTATTTCCGCTATTTGAAGCACGTGCTCAAACACATTGGCAATAGATATGTAGGCATCATCGGTGAGAAAGAAGTCTATAAAGAAGTGCCCAAAGAGAAGGTAAAAGAAGCTATAAACTATTTAGATAAAGAACTTTTTGAAGCGCCTTTGTGGTTATATCCTCAGGAAATAGTAGAGAAAACAGGCGCTACCCCCGATAAGAACATCATCAGTATGCAAAACCTTACCCTGAGTGTGCTTTTAGGAGAGTCAACTCTCTATAACCTTTATAACCAATCGCTCACCTCCAAAAATCCTTATCCGCTAAACGAATATCTGCAAGATGTATTCAAAGCGGTATGGAAACCCCTCAACAACCCCGATGCACGCCAGAACACTTATCGCCGTGGTATCGAACGCTTGTACCTCTCTCAAATCGATAGACTCATCAATGCACCTGCCGACGCTAAAAACAGTAAAGCTGCGAGCATACAGCAAGTATCCGATGTGCGCCTCTTTGCCTTACAGCATTTGGATATGATTGAGACTTTCGCCAAACAAGCTCTTGCCAAAGAACCAGCGTCATCTATTAACCATCTACACTACCAAGAAATTATAAAGGAAATAGAACGTATTAAAGACCCTAAAAAATAGTGTTAGAACCCGAAGAACTCAAAGACTCAAAACCCGACCTACTGTTTATCCTCATTATGGGACTCTTATCAATGCTCACCCCGCTGGCTATCGATATGTATCTCCCTGCTTTTGTAAAGATTGCTAACGATTTGAACGTATCCGAAGAGATGATTCCTCAAACCTTAGCACTCTTTACCCTTGGGTTTGCTTTCGGACAACTCTTTTGGGGACCTCTTTCCGATAGTTATGGACGGAAACCTATCATTCTCATCGGGATTATCACCTCAGCATTGGTGTCGTTAGTGATTACGCAAATTCACCACATCCATCACTTTTATATACTGCGCTTTGTACAAGGCTTTTTTGGAGCATCGCCGGCGGTAGTTACGGGTGCCCTCTTGCGCGACCTTTTCGCCAAAAATGAGTTCGCCCGCCAAATGTCGATGATTATGATTGTCACGATGATAGCCCCGCTCATCGCCCCCGTACTGGGTGGTCACCTCACCGACTGGTTTCATTGGCATATCATCTTCTACGTGCTGATGATTTTAGGACTCTTGGCGGCACTTTTAGTGAGTTATAAAATCCCAGAAACCCTTCCTAAGTTCAAGCGTGTTCCTTTAAAAATAGGTAACACCTTGCGTATTTACGGCAAGCTCCTCAGCAATAAAAAGGTATTGGGGTATATTTTCTGCAATTCACTTTCCTATTCGGGAATGTTTTGCTTTATCACCACAGGTTCTATTGTGTATACCAAACTCTTTGGGGTAGCCCCTCAACACTTTGGGTATTTCTTCCTTTTAAACATCATTGTAATGATGACGGCAACCTCGCTCAATGGCAAATTCGTCACCAAAATAGGTGTAGAAAAATCGTTGCGGTTAGGGCTTACTATCCAACTCATTGCAGGAGCGTGGCTGGTGATATGCGGTATTTTCCATTTGGGATTGTGGGCTACCGTGGCAGGCGTTTCAATGTTTGTAGGTTTGGTATCGGTAGTGTCCAGCAGTGCCAATGCCGCCATTTTGGATATGTACCCCGAAGTAGCGGGTACCGCCAATTCACTCACAGGAATGTTGCGTTTTGGTATCGGTTCAGTAGTAGGGGCAGTGCTCTCGCTTTTCGCCATCACCTCTGAGCGCCCAATGGTATTTGCAATGGCAATATGCATAGGAGTAGGCGCCCTCAGTTACTTGCTGTTAGTCGCCCGTCGCACCATTAGCAAATAACTATATTGTTTCTCTGCCTCTTTAAGACTCTCCAAAACAAAAATTTCATAGTTCATCATAGCTCAATATTTACCTTATATTTATCATCAATCAGTATAAAATTAGTATTGTGTTTCTTTGCAAGGGCTAAAAACTGTGCATTATCATCTAAAACACTTTCCATTGTACACCAATCATCTTCTAAACGGTTTTCTATGACTTTTGCATATTTCTTTATATCATCAAAGTGGGTTTTAATATAGTTTTCACTCATTACAAGACAATAACATTTAATATCCTCGAGATATTTTTTTGTAAAATCTTTCTCCCAGTCAAAAGGAATATATGCTCCTTCAATGATAAGATTTTGTTTGTTTTCTATGGCTGTTTTAATCATTTCACGAATAATAGGCCACATATAATCTGTAAGTGCTTTATCATTTTCTAAGGTAAGTTTAGTATAACCACTGCGAATTAATCCCATTTTCAAGTGATCTATTGATAGATATGGGTATTTATATTTTTCCAATAGCTTTTGAGCTAAAAAAGTCTTACCTGTGTGTGAAGCTCCAGTAATTATAACAATCATTTTTAATAGTCAAAAAAGAAATAGTTTGTGAATTTATCAAACGGAAATTGAGATCTTATAATATTAAATAATTCATACAAATTTTCATTATAATGTTTTATTTCCCCTACCAAGTGATCAAAGTTTTTTATTCCTCGTTGTGCTACAACTTATTGCCATTATAGGACGTTAGCCAGATATCAGTATGAAAATTTTGGTTTTTATCAACTTCAACATAATTAACTTCTCCCGTATTTGCATTGACCCAAATGCCTGTACAATTAAAAATACCGATTTTATGAATATATGTTACGGTTGAAAATATATAATAATCATCATAAACATAGTATAATGGGTATCCTTTTGTCGATTTAAGTTTTATCTTATCTTGATTTTTGGCAGCATAACCTAAGTGTATTTGGTAAGCATCTTCTAACTTTATATTTTTCGTAGCTTCCCACGCTTGAAATTCTTGCGAATACTGATTGTAAGGTATCGCTTTATTTTTATCTATTTGCGTTGTAAGGCTCTTGTAGTTTTTGCAACCCAACAAAAGCAATGCTAATACTAAATATTTGATATGATTCTTCATTATGATGTTATTTCATTTTCTTTATAAAAAAAGATATAGGTGATAACTGAGATTATAGCGACAAAATTAGTAAAAATATATTTAACAGTATGAGAGATGTATGATAATTCTTTATTAAAGAAAATTGACAAAAGCTAACAGACACCTATTTTATTGCTGATAAGATTTATCGGTGAAATTGCTGTCCCTACAATTATTAGGCACAATTATTGTGCATTTATTAAAAATGATTACCTTTGCACTTTCTTTCAATAATTTAAATAGTTTGTTATGGACTCAACCGTACAATACATAAAAGATTTTCAAGGGAATGATATATTAGCTGTCCTTCCTATTGAAGAGTATCGATTCCTGCGCGAAAGAGCTATTGAGGATGAGGAAGAAGAAATTCCTGAAGCACACAAACACATTTTAGATGAACGTATTGAAAAATACAAAAACCACCCTGAAGACTTTATAACGTATGAAGAACTAAAAAGAAGTATAAGAGATGAACTTGGAATACAATCTAATTTTCCTTTCAGAGGCTGAATTAGAACTTAAATGGATTATTATAAGATACAATGTACATTCTGAAGGATTAGGCAATAAAGTTTTTGATGAAGTGCAAAAAAACTTAGACTACCTTAAGTCTATGCCTTTTATACGTCCTGAAAAATACAAAAATAGTAGAGTACTATACACTAAAAGATATAAAATAGCAATACATTATGTTATTTTTGAAGAAACAAAAACTGTATTAGTCTATGCTTTTTTACACCAAAAAGAAGATTCTACAAAAATACTTAATAGGATCATCTAATCTCCTAACAACTAAACATAACACCTAAACGATGGAACTGATTAAAATACACGATAAAACCTTTGAGCCCTACGTCTCAGCCGAGCAGCTCAACCAAATTGCCGAACGTATGGCAAGCGAGGTCTATCAAGACCTACAAGAGTCGTGTCCCGTATTCATTGCCGTGCTCAACGGCTCTTTTATGTTTGCCGCCGATTTTGTAAGACACTACAAAGGCGAATGTGAAATATCTTTCGTGAAAATGGCGTCTTATGAGGGCACCCAGTCCACTGGCAAAATACACCAACTCATCGGGCTTTCTACCCCTGTGGAAGGTCGCGATGTAGTAATTTTGGAGGATATTATCGACACTGGTAATACCTTAGAAGAAATTTACCGACTGTTTGAAAACCAAAAGGTAAAATCTTTCCGCATCGCTACCCTTTTCTTCAAACCCGATGCCTATAAAAAAGACCTCAAAATAGACTATGTTGGCAAACCTATCCCTAACCGCTTTATCGTAGGATACGGCTTAGATTTCGACGAGATAGGGCGCAACCTACCCCAAGTATATCAATTAAACACTTCATTAACGATGACAAATTTAGTACTTTTCGGCAAACCAGGGGCTGGCAAAGGCACCCAAGCCGCATTCTTGAAAGACAAATACAACTTAGTACACATCTCTACCGGAGATATTTTCCGCTATAATATTAAAAACCAAACAAAACTCGGCAAACTCGCCCAATCGTATATGGATAAAGGCGACCTCGTACCCGATGAAGTAACCATACAAATGCTACAAGAGGAAGTTGAAAAGAACCCTAATGCCGAAGGTTTTATTTTCGACGGATTCCCTCGTACCATCGCACAAGCCGAAGCGCTCGACGCTTTCTTAACTTCTAAAGGAATGCGCATTCACGGCACCCTCGCCTTAGAAGCTGATGACGAGGTGCTCATCAAACGATTGTTGGAACGCGGTAAAGTGAGCGGTCGCACCGATGACCAAGACGAAGAAAAAATTCGCAACCGCTTCACCGAATACAACGAAAAAACTGCCCCTCTTATCGCTTTCTATCAAGCACAAGGCAAATACCACCCTATCAATGGTATTGGTACTATCGAAGAAATTACCACCCGCCTCTCCGACACTATCGATAAACTCAAAGCTGAATAATCTACAATGACCGAAGGCAATTTCACCGACTACGTAAAGATATACGCCGCCTCTGGCAAAGGAGGCGCCGGCTCTATGCACCTACACCGCGAAAAATTCGTACCCAAAGGAGGTCCTGATGGAGGCGATGGCGGTCGCGGAGGGCATATCATCTTGCGTGGCAATAAACACCTTTGGACACTCATACACTTCAAGTTCCAACAGCACTTCCGCGCCGAACACGGTGAAGCCGGAGGAGCCAACCGTAGTTTTGGTGCCGACGGTAAAGATATCACTTTAGAAGTTCCCTTAGGAACCATTGTTAAAGATGCTGAAACCGAAGAAGTACTCTTTGAGATTACTGAAGACGGACAAGAAATTATCGCACTCCACGGAGGCAAAGGTGGGTTAGGCAACTGGCATTTCCGCACAGCTACTAACCAAACTCCACGCTATGCTCAACCAGGTCTCCCTGGCGAAGAACGCGAGTTGCTTTTAGAGTTAAAAGTATTAGCCGATGTAGGTTTTGTAGGATTCCCCAATGCGGGTAAATCTACACTGTTATCGGTAATTACTTCTGCTAAGCCAAAAATAGGCGATTATCCATTCACAACCCTCAAACCCAACTTGGGTATTGTGCAAAACCGCGATTACCAATCGTTTGTAGTAGCCGATATCCCTGGGATTATAGAGGGTGCTGCCGAGGGCAAAGGTTTAGGGCATTACTTCTTGCGACATATAGAGCGCAACTCGGTATTGTTATTCCTCATTCCTGCCGATAGCCCCGATATAGTAGCCGAATACCATATCCTACTCAACGAACTCAAAGAATACAACCCTGAACTATTAGATAAAGACCGCCTTATAACCATTTCAAAAGCAGATATGCTCGACGACGAGCTCACTGAAGCCATTCGTCAAGAAGTAGCCGCAGGATTGGGCGATACGCCTTTCTTGTTCATCTCATCAGTATCAGGTAAAGGCATCCAGCAACTCAAAGACAAGCTCTGGGAAATGATACAATAATTATTTTGTACCTTTACCATTAAATAAAAAAGTTTTTTTGGAAACACTTGTATTAGCAGAACGAGAAAAGGAAGCTCTGTTATGGTCATAGAATGGTCTGAACAAAGTAAAATAAAAACCTCCCCTTGCGACAAAAATTGCAAGGGGAGGTTTTTTATATGAAATAAGCTTTTTATCTATTGAAGTATAACGTTAAAATAAGAATTACCAATGAAGTAAAGAAACCTATAAGCCATTGAATAAAGATACGATTCATTTTTGAAAAGCCTTCTTTAAGTTCATTTTGCAAGTCAGTTCTTAATATTGTCATATCATTGCGTATTTCAGCAATATCTTGTTTAAGTTCTGAACGGACATTAGCTATTTCAGTACGTACTTCTGCTATATCTTGTTTGAGTTCTGAATGGACATTAGCTATTTCGGCACGTAATTCAGCTATATCTTGTTTGAGTTCTGAACGCACATTAGCTATTTCGGCACGTAATTCAGCTATATCTTGTTTGAGTTCTGAATGGACATTCTTAACCTCTGTTCTTACATTGGCTATATCCATTCTTATTTCAGCTACTTCTTGATGAAATTCTGTTTTACTTACTAAATTATCAAAATTCTCATTCAAGCGTTCATTAGTGAATTTAGTAATATAATTAGCTAAAGCTGTAGCTCCTTCTTTTCCTATTTTTTCACTTACGGTATCGTATAATTGTATGAGTTCTGTAGTCATAATTAAAGTTGTTTTATTGTTTTACTCCGCAAAAGTAGGTATTTTTTTCTGAAATTACAAAAAATAATTGAAAAGAGGACTGATTTCAGGGTCAGTAAGCGCGTTCTTTATTGCCTTCGTAGAAATTGATAAAGGCGCGATTTACAACGCGATTACCGCCATCGGTAGGATAATCACCGGTGAAATACCAATCACCGAGGTTCTCGGGGCAGGCTTTATGCAAACTGTCTACCGTTTGGAATATCACTTCCACTTCTGAGGTAAAGTCCTTTGGCAAGAGCAAATCTCTTATTTTATCCGAAATTTCTTCATCGGTGAAAGGGGCATACACTTCTTTTACGTAATTCACTACTTTGTCATCACTTAGCGCTACTTGGGTAAGACACTTTTCATATACTTCTTTTATAATGTGATACGTACCGCGTTCTTTATGCAAAGCTAAAGCCGCTTGAAAGGCTACCAAATCTTCTAAACGCGCCATATCAATACCATAACAATCGGGATAGCGGATTTGAGGAGCTGAAGACACTATTATTATCTTCTTAGGCTCTAAACGCCCTAATATACTAAGAATACTCTTCTTGAGGGTTGTTCCGCGCACGATACTATCGTCTATAATCACCAAATTATCACCTTTTTGTACTGAGCCATAGGTAATATCGTATACGTGTGCCACAAGGTCATCGCGGCTGCTATCTTCGGTGATGAAAGTGCGCAGTTTCACATCTTTGATAGCCACCTTTTCGGTGCGTACTTTTTGAGAGAGAATTGCAGGAATTTCGGATTTTTCGGCTACTGCCAACTGTGTAGCTTTCTGCTGATTGAGGTACTGTTCTGCTTCTTCTATAAGTCCTAAGTAAGAGGTTTCGGCAGTGTTAGGGATATAGGCAAAAACTGTATCTTTTAGATTGTGGTTTATCGCTTGAGCGACACGAGAGAAGAGCAATTTGCCCAACATTTTGCGTTCGCGGTAGATATCGCGGTCGCTACCACGAGAAAAGTAGATACGTTCAAACGAACAGGCCTTGCGTACTGTAGGGGTGAGAATTTCCTTGATAGCTGTCTCTCCGCTTTTTTTAATGATAATTGCATTACCAGGGGGGAGTTCGCGTATATTTTCGTATTTTACATTGAAAACGGTTTGTATAGCAGGGCGTTCGGAGGCTACCACCACTACTTCTTCATCCTGATAGTAGAAAGCAGGGCGTATACCTGCAGGGTCGCGAAGCACAAAAGCATCGCCGTTGCCTATCATTCCTTCCATTGCATAACCACCATCCCAATATTTGGCAGCGCGTTTGAGGATGCGCTCTATATTCAGTCGTTCGGCGATGAAAGGAGAGGCTTCTTGTTTGGTATAACCTTCTTCTTTGAGTTTGCGATAGAGTTCTTCAACTTCGTCATCTAAAAAATGGCCTATACCCTCCATTACAATCACAGTATCGGTTTTGTCTTTAGGGTGTTGCCCGAGGCGTACGAGGTTTTGGAAGAGCTCGTTTACGTTGGTCATATTGAAGTTGCCCGCCATAATGAGATTGCGGTACATCCAATTGTTTTCGCGCAGGAAGGGGTGTACATTCTCAATGCTATTTTTACCAAAAGTGCCATAGCGCACGTGTCCCATAATCACTTCGCCTATGTAAGGAAGTTCTCGTTTTTGCAGGGTTACATCGTCTTTCAGTTCGGGGTTGTTTTTAAACCCCTCGTTGATACGCTGGTTGATGCGTGTGAAGATGTCTTGCACGGGTTGCGCCTCGTTGGAGCGTATTCTACTGATGTAGCGTTCGCCAGGTTGCATATCTAATTTGATACTTGCAAGCCCTGCTCCATCTTGTCCGCGGTTGTGTTGTTTTTCGAGCATCAGGTACATTTTGTTGATGCCATAGAAGGCTGTACCATATTTTTCTTTATAAAAATCAAGAGGTTTGAGCAGGCGGATTAGGGCAATCCCGCACTCGTGTTTGATTGTGTCGCTCATTATTAAAATTGATATACTACTTCTAATTTATGGTTGCCGAGAGCGCGTTTGGCTTTCTCTAAGTCTTCAGTAAATCCTAAGATATAACCTCCTCCCCCTGAGCCGCAGAGTTTTAGGAAATAATCACCCGTATCGATACCTTGTTTCCAAAGGGTGTGAAACTCTTTAGGAATCATCGGTTTGAAGTGATTGAGCACAATACCCGATAAGCTTTTGATATTGGCAAAAAGCGATTTAAAGCGCCCTTTGAGGAAATCGTCGATACAAGCATCGGTATATTTGATAAATTCCTCTTTGAGCATTTTTTGGAAGGCTTCATTCTTCATATTCTCCATAAAGATGCGCACCATTGGGGCAGTTTCGCCTATCACACCACTATCGAGCAAAAAAACAGCACCTTTGCCATTAGGAGTTTGGGAGGGAATGCCGGTAGGCTCGATATGGTCGTGTGAATTGATGAGTATGGGCAAACTGAGATAACTATTGAGGGGGTCTAAGCCAGAGGAAGTGCCGTGGAAGAAGGATTCCATACGTCCGAAAATCGTTTTGAGTTGCAGTAGTTTTTCGCGGGTGAGATTGTCCATCGCACTGATGGGGTCGATAGCGTATTCGCTGTAAATGGCAGCTACCAAAGCCCCGCTACTCCCTACCCCATAGCCTTGCGGAATACTGCTATCAAAGTACATACCGGCAGCGATATCGGCATTGAGTTTTTCTATATTAAAGCGGACGATAGGATTCTCTTCTTCGGTAATCGTTTGCAGATAAGAAGCAAATTCGCGAAGTGCTTCATTTGATTTTTTGGCAGTAGCTTCTTTACCATCCTGTACATCGGATAGCATTTTTAGAGTCCCTTTATAGAAGTTATAAGGGATAGCGAGTCCTTTAGAATTTTTAATAATACCATACTCACCAAAGAGGAGTATTTTAGAATAAAAAGGTTTCATTTTTCAGTGAAAAGTGAATAGTGAAAAGTTGTTATAGTATTTAAAGAGAGTGCAAAGATATATATTTTTAGGATATGCTGGTTGTTTTTGAGGGAGAAAAGTTTTTTGTAATATTAGGTTTTTACAAAGGTTTTTGAGAACAGCTACGGAAAAACTTAACTAGCACTATATTTTCTTCCTCTATAATATCATAATAAAGTGAAAACTTTCCCTTTAGAAAATGTCGCTGATACAATTTCACACTTTCTATAAATTTAGTCAAAAAATAAGGATTTTCTGCTATAGCCAACTCTACTTGTTTTAACTCAGTTATAATTTTATTGGAATAAGCATTGCTATATTTGTGTTTATCCCAAAAATCAAGAGTATTTTCTAAGTGTTTAATAGCCTCTTCAGTCCATCGTATTTCCATATTTAGTTCTTAATCTTTGGTGTAGTTCGACACTGCTAATAGTTTTTCCTTCTTTAGCTTGTTGATGAGAGATTTCTATACTTTTCAATTCTTCTTCTGAAAAATGTACCTCTTCTTCAGTTTCTGAATACAAAGTAGCAAGATGCATTAAATCATTATATTCACTAATAGGTAGCACCACTGACAATGGTACTCCTTGATAATCTGTTAAAAACTGATGTTGTAATGTGTTCATTTAATTTTTTATTTTAGGCTAGACAACCGCAAAGGTACAAATAATTTGCTAATTTCCAAATTTGCTAATTTGCTAATTTCCTCTTATCTTTGCCGTGATTTTAGAGAATTTCTTTAAAGTTGTTTATCTTTCTCACTGATTATGAATGTAAAAGACCGTATCAAAAAATTTATAGACCACGAGGGGCTCTCTATTTCGGCTTTTGAAAAGACAATAGAGGTTTCTAATGGCTATGTGAATAGTATTTCTAAAAATATAGGGATTGACAAGCTGAATGTGATTGTAGAAAAATATCCTCAGCTGAGTTTGGAATGGCTGATTACGGGCAAAGGTGAGATGCTCAAACCTGCTTTACCTTTGGCTAAAACTAATAAATTGTTGATGCCTAAAGTAGTAGTGGTTGACGATGCCGATAACGAGCGTATTCCGTTAGTGCCTATACGCGCACAAGCGGGTTATCTCACTGGTTACGACGATGTTACCTTTATCGAATCACTACCTACTTACAGCTTGCCAAATATGACCAATGGCACTTATCGTATGTTTCAGGTGAAAGGACTCTCAATGTACCCTACCCTGCAGGACAGCAGTTATGTAGTAGGACGCTTTGTAGATGATTGGCTCGCACTGAGCAGCAATAGGGTGTGCGTGGTAGTAACACAAAACGATGGGATTATCGTAAAACGCATTACTAATACTCTTGAAAAATACGGAACACTCTATTGTAAATCCGACAATCGGGATTTTCCACATCTATCGGTAGCGGCAGAGGATATCAAAGAGATTTGGGAATGCAAGATGCATCTTTCGTTTGAGTTTCTGGACCCTGTTACTAACTACCAGAAAATAGCCTCGTTAGAAGCTGATGTAGCACATCTCAAAGAAGAAGTACAACAACTGCGGATTATTGATATTCAAGGTGACAGGTAACAGACAAAGCCTGCGAGTTAGTGTAGCTGGGTATGTGAGTAACAATTTGTGTGGGCGTTTGCAAAACGCCCCTACATAAAATGATTACAATTTTATCTCTTTAATCTCTCCTTGGAAAATAACTTTAAAAGAAAGGCTTTTCCAGTGTTTGGGCAGGCGGGGGGTAAAGTGTAGTTTTCCGTTCTTTACACGCATACCGGCAAATCCTTCGACGATGCTGAGCCAAGTACCTGCCATTGAGGTGATGTGTAATCCCTCGTGAACTTCTTTATTGTAGTCGTCTAAATCGAGGCGGGCGGTGCGGAGATAGAGTGTATAAGCCTCATCGGTTTTACCTAAGGCAGAAGCTAATACACTGTGTACACAAGGTGATAAAGAGGACTCGTGTACCGTGAAAGGTTCGTAAAACTCGTAGTGCCTTTGGAGTTCTTCTTTTGTAAAATGGTCTTCAAAGAAATAGAAACCTTGTAGCGTATCGGCTTGCTTGATGTAAGGTGAACGGAGGATTCTATCCCACGACCAATGTTGGTTGAGCGGGCGCTCCCCAGCAGGAATAGCACTCACAGGTTTGAGGTCTTTATCCAAAAATCCGTCTTGTTGCAAATATACTCCATACTTTTCGCTATAAGGGAAATAGATATTTTGGGCTATATGTAGCCATTGTTGTGTTTCTTCTTTTGTAATACCTTCTTTTTGCAATGTTATTACCTGCTCAGCAGCATAGCGCAGACACCAAGAGGCGAGGTAATTTGTATAAAAATTGTTGTTTATATTGTTTTCGTACTCATTAGGGCCTGTAACGCCTAAGATTACATATTTTTGTTTTTCTTCAGAAAAAGAGACTCTCTGTGCCCAAAAACGCGCAATAGCAATAAGCACTTCTATTCCATAGTCTTTGAGGTAGGACTCATCACCGGTATAGCGGGTATAGTTATAGATAGCAAAAGCAATCGCCCCGTTGCGGTGGATTTCTTCAAAGGTGATTTCCCACTCGTTATGGCACTCTTCACCGTTCATCGTTACCATAGGATAGAGCGCTGCTCCGCCCGTAAAACCGAGTTTTTCGGCATTTTCAATCGCTTTATCCAGCTGATTGTAGCGGTACATCAGTAGGTTGCGGGCTACTTCAGCGCCTTTGGTTGCCATATAAAAAGGCAAACAATAGGCTTCGGTATCCCAATAGGTGCTACCGCCATACTTTTCACCCGTAAAGCCCTTAGGTCCTATATTGAGGTGCGCGTATTTGCCAGAATAGGTTTGGTTGAGTTGGAAGATATTAAAGCGGATGCCTTGTTGGGCTTTTTCATCGCCTTCAATCACAATATCAGAGGTTTTCCAGATGTGAGCCCAATCTTCTCGTTGATTTTCTAAAAGGCTGTCAAAAAGAGCAATAGACTTTGACAAAGTTTTAGACTTTGTCAAAGTTGAGTAATCATTACTTCTACTATATCCTCCGTATTTTTCAATGCGGAAAGTCTGATTTTTCTTAGCTGTTAGCTCATATTGCAACCCTATATAATTCTCTTTTTTATTTTCTTTAGGAGAAATATTTAGTGTTTTATTATCTATAAAAAGTTGATTTTGCATAAAAGTATGCACTTTAAACCCTGTTTTTTTAGTTTCGGCAAGTATCGTTGCAAAGTTATCTTCTGAAGAAATTTCCAAAGTATTCCAAAAACGCTCATCCCAATTGGCATCACTGTTTTTGATACCGCTATCTAAGTAGCTTTCTATTTCTATAGTAGCATCGGTAGTGAGGGGGGTGATTTCGTAGCGCAGAGCACCGAGTTCATCGTAGCGCAAGGAGAGGAAACGCAAGACTTTTACTTGTATTTCTTGCTGATTGGGGAGCATAGCAGTGAATGAACGCTCATACCAACCTTCTTTCATATTGAGTTGGCGGCGGAAGTTTTTCACTTCGAGGCAAGTGTTCAAATCTAATAATTCCCCGTTGATTTTGATGTGTAACCCTATCCAACTCGGGGCGTTGAGCACTTTGGCAAAGTACTCGGGATAGCCGTTTTTCCACCAGCCTACTCGGGTTTTATCGGGGTAATAGACACCACCGATATAACTGCCTTGCAGGGTGTCGCCCGTGTAATCTTCTTCAAAGTTGGCTCGCATTCCCATAGCCCCATTGCCGAGGCTGAAAATACTTTCGTGTTTGGTAATATCGGCTTTATTAAAGCCCTCGATGATGATGTTCCAAGTATTCATTTTTTATTTAGGTTTCAGGGGTTAGGGAATAGGGTTTTTGGAGAATTTTTCTCGTTTTTGGAGAATTGAAATTACTTTCCAAAAATTATTATATATTGATAATCAGTGTTTTTTATATTTTAGCAAAAAGTTTTTGGAGAATTTGCCGAATTCAAGTTACAAATGCAACTTTTCAGTTAGACATTGATTTGATTTTGCAAAGTTATTAGAAAAGAATTCTAATGGTGTTAGGTAACCGAGTCTTTTTCTCGGTCTGTTATTTAGTTTGTTCTGTATCATTTTGACATCTTCCTCTGTTAGATCCTCAAATGAACTGCCTTTGGGTATAAACTGCCTTATAAGACCGTTCAGGTTCTCATTTGATCCTCGTTCCCAACTATGATATGGACGGGCAAAATATACATCTATTTTAAGGGAAGAAGCAATTTGCTGGTGATCTGAGAACTCTTTCCCATTGTCAGCCGTTGCTGTATGTAACAAGTCTTTAATAGGGCCAAGTATATCCACCATAGCTTTGGTAAGCGGTTTGGCTTCTTTCCCTTCAAGTAATGCCAACCAGCATATTCCAGTTGCCCTATCGTTTATCGTAAGCAAGGCTCCTTTATGGTTCTTTCCAATCATGGTATCAATTTCTAAATCCCCAAAACGGCTTCTTTGCTCCACTATAGCTGGGCGATTTTCTATGCCTACTCTATTACTGATGATGCCTCTATTGTCCCTGGAAGCACCACGTTTTCGATACCGCCTACCTTTGTGTCGTAGGTGAGTATGTAGGTCTCCGCCACGCTTCTTATCCTCCCATATATGCTGATAGATACGCTCATGGCTAATACATTCCAATCCTTCCAATTCGCATCTTCCAGCGATCTGTTCTGGACTGAAGTCCTCTCTGAGTAATTCTTCAACACGTTCACGTACAGCTTGAGTAAAGCGGATTTTTTTCGTTTTTTTTTGCATTCGCTTCTCGTATTTTCGCTGTGCCAAATCAACATTGTATTGCCCGCTTCGCTTGTCACAATTACGTTTAAGCTCACGGCTAACAACGGATTTGTCTTTACCTATGGCAGAGGCTATAAAATTAATTTTGCAACCTTGTTGCTTCATCACAAAAATTGTGTACCTTTGCTCTTTGGTTAAATGACCCATTCTTTTGAACTTTTGGACGGAGGCAAAGATAGTCATTTTCCCCTGCTCAGACAAAGGGAGGATCTATTTTTTTCCTCTCTTTTGTTTGAGTAAAGTTTTATTTACTTCCTACCTCCGAAAAAAGTTGCATTTATTAGTTGAATTTAGGTATTATTGCTTAATCCAAATGAATATTATAAATTTAGGAATTCTTGCTCACATTGATGCAGGAAAAACTTCCGTAACCGAGAATCTGCTGTTTGCCAGTGGAGCAACGGAAAAGTGCGGCCGTGTGGATAATGGTGACACCATAACAGACTCTATGGATATAGAGAAACGTAGAGGAATTACTGTTCGGGCTTCTACGACATCTATTATCAGGAATGGTGTGAAATGCAATATCATTGACACTCCGGGACACATGGATTTTATTGCGGAAGTGGAGCGGACATTCAAAATGCTTGATGGAGCAGTCCTCATCTTATCCGCAAAGGAAGGCATACAAGCGCAAACAAAGTTGCTGTTCAATACTTTACAAAAACTGCAAATCCCGACAATTATATTTATCAATAAAATTGACCGTGACGGTGTGAATTTAGAGCGTTTGTATCTGGATATAAAAACAAATCTGTCTCAAGATGTCCTGTTTATGCAAACTATTGTCGATGGATTGGTTTATCCGATTTGCTCCCAAACATATATAAAGGAAGAATACAAAGAATTTGTATGCAACCATGACGACAATATATTAGAACGATATTTGGCGGATAGCGAAATTTCACCGGCTGATTATTGGAATACGATAATCGATCTTGTGGCAAAAGCCAAAGTCTATCCGGTACTACATGGATCAGCAATGTTCAATATCGGTATCAATGAGTTGTTGGACGCCATCTCTTCTTTTATACTTCCTCCAGAATCAGTCTCAAACAGACTTTCAGCTTATCTCTATAAGATAGAGCATGACCCCAAAGGACATAAAAGAAGTTTTCTAAAAATAATTGACGGAAGTCTGAGACTTCGAGACATTGTAAGAATCAACGATTCGGAAAAATTCATCAAGATTAAAAATCTAAAGACTATTTATCAGGGCAGAGAGATAAATGTTGATGAAGTGGGGGCCAATGATATCGCGATTGTAGAAGATATGGAAGATTTTCGAATCGGAGATTATTTAGGTGCTAAACCTTGTTTGATTCAAGGGTTATCTCGTCAGCATCCCGCTCTCAAATCCTCCGTCCGGCCAGACAGGCCCGAAGAGAGAAGCAAGGTGATATCCGCTCTGAATACATTGTGGATTGAAGACCCGTCTTTGTCCTTTTCCATAAACTCATATAGTGATGAATTGGAAATCTCGTTATATGGTTTGACACAAAAGGAAATCATACAGACATTGCTGGAAGAACGATTTTCCGTCAAGGTCCATTTTGATGAGATCAAGACTATCTACAAAGAACGACCTATAAAAAAGGTGAATAAGATTATTCAGATCGAAGTGCCGCCCAACCCTTATTGGGCCACAATAGGGCTGACTATTGAACCCTTACCGTTAGGGACAGGGTTGCAAATCGAAAGTGACATCTCCTATGGTTATCTGAACCATTCTTTTCAAAATGCCGTTTTTGAAGGGATTCGTATGTCTTGCCAATCTGGTTTACATGGATGGGAAGTGACTGATCTGAAAGTAACTTTTACTCAAGCCGAGTATTATAGCCCGGTAAGTACACCTGCTGATTTCAGACAGCTGACCCCTTATGTCTTCAGGCTGGCCTTGCAACAGTCAGGTGTGGACATCCTCGAACCGATGCTCTATTTTGAGTTGCAGATACCCCAATCGGCAAGTTCCAAAGCTATTACAGATTTGCAAAAAATGATGTCTGAGATTGAAGACATCAGTTGCAATAATGAGTGGTGTCATATTAAAGGGAAAGTTCCATTAAATACAAGTAAAGACTACGCCTCAGAAGTAAGTTCATACACTAAGGGCTTAGGCGTTTTTATGGTTAAGCCATGCGGGTATCAAATAACAAAAGGCGATTATTCTGATAATATCCGTATGAACGAAAAAGATAAACTTTTATTCATGTTTCAAAAATCAATGTCATCAAAATAATGGAGCGGTCAGGAAATTTCTATAAGGCAATACGGTTGGGATATATACTTATCTCCATTCTTATCGGATGTATGGCATATAATAGCCTCTATGAATGGCAGGAGATAGAAGCATTAGAACTTGGCAATAAAAAAATAGACGAGCTCCGAAAAGAAATAAACAATATCAATATTCAAATGCCGAATTCAAGTTACAAATGCAACTTTTCAGTTAGACATTGATTTGATTTTGCAAAGTTATTAGAAAAGAATTCTAATGGTGTTAGGTAACCGAGTCTTTTTCTCGGTCTGTTATTTAGTTTGTTCTGTATCATTTTGACATCTTCCTCTGTTAGATCCTCAAATGAACTGCCTTTGGGTATAAACTGCCTTATAAGACCGTTCAGGTTCTCATTTGATCCTCGTTCCCAACTATGATATGGACGGGCAAAATATACATCTATTTTAAGGGAAGAAGCAATTTGCTGGTGATCTGAGAACTCTTTCCCATTGTCAGCCGTTGCTGTATGTAACAAGTCTTTAATAGGGCCAAGTATATCCACCATAGCTTTGGTAAGCGGTTTGGCTTCTTTCCCTTCAAGTAATGCCAACCAGCATATTCCAGTTGCCCTATCGTTTATCGTAAGCAAGGCTCCTTTATGGTTCTTTCCAATCATGGTATCAATTTCTAAATCCCCAAAACGGCTTCTTTGCTCCACTATAGCTGGGCGATTTTCTATGCCTACTCTATTACTGATGATGCCTCTATTGTCCCTGGAAGCACCACGTTTTCGATACCGCCTACCTTTGTGTCGTAGGTGAGTATGTAGGTCTCCGCCACGCTTCTTATCCTCCCATATATGCTGATAGATACGCTCATGGCTAATACATTCCAATCCTTCCAATTCGCATCTTCCAGCGATCTGTTCTGGACTGAAGTCCTCTCTGAGTAATTCTTCAACACGTTCACGTACAGCTTGAGTAAAGCGGATTTTTTTCGTTTTTTTTTGCATTCGCTTCTCGTATTTTCGCTGTGCCAAATCAACATTGTATTGCCCGCTTCGCTTGTCACAATTACGTTTAAGCTCACGGCTAACAACGGATTTGTCTTTACCTATGGCAGAGGCTATAAAATTAATTTTGCAACCTTGTTGCTTCATCACAAAAATTGTGTACCTTTGCTCTTTGGTTAAATGACCCATTCTTTTGAACTTTTGGACGGAGGCAAAGATAGTCATTTTCCCCTGCTCAGACAAAGGGAGGATCTATTTTTTTCCTCTCTTTTGTTTGAGTAAAGTTTTATTTACTTCCTACCTCCGAAAAAAGTTGCATTTATTAGTTGAATTTAGGTTTTTCTCGTTTTTGGAGAATTGAAATTACTTTCCAAAAATTATTATATATTGATAATCAGTGTTTTTTATATTTTAGCAAAAAGTTTTTGGAGAATTTTTCTCGTTTTTGGAGAATTGAAATCTATTTTTTATAGTTAAACAAAAATAGGTTACGAATAAATAGAGGTGCTGTCTAAAAAGTTTTATTTGCGTGGGCGTTTGCAAAACGCCCGTACACAACATACTATAAAAGCATTTGATTATCAGATTTATAGACTTTATAAAGTTTTTGACTTTGACAAATCTTATGACGGGCAAGAAACTTTACCAAAGTTTATTCTCAAGATATAAAAGGTGGTGGTTTTAGTTTTTTTCTTCTTTACTAAGAAATTCCTTTTGTGTGTAAACTCTTCCTGTTTTGCTATTCATATAATAGATAAGATCACTTGCACTAGGGGGTTCTCCTCCTGAAGGATCAGTTTCTGCTTCTCCGCCTTTATATTTTAATCCTATTATATAATAATCGTTTTCAGTAGTAGTATCTCGTGGTTTTCCGTAGCTAATATTAAAACTTAACTCAGCATTTAGAGGGTCGCCTACAAAAAATCCTTTTCCCGTTTTTAAATTGATAACTCCTTGCTTTTCTATGAACTTTAAAACATCAGCAGGTTTTATCTTCCCATATCTATTTTCTTCATTAACCTGAGTTAATTTGCCGTATTTATCATAATACTCTGACGTACCAATTAGTAAATACTGACCTAAAAGAGTTTTTTTCTCTTTGATATAACCATCAATATAAAACTCTTTTAATACAGTAATATAGGGAGGTTTTCCTATAATCTCACGAATATACCCTCCAAGGAACTTATCAGAAGCATCTCCTCCTTCATACCAATTCATTGATACAACCATATCTCCGTTAGGCTTTACATACACACCTTCCGAAACTTTTTTCACTTTTTCAAACAGTTCAAAATCAAACTTTTCTCTTACAGTATCTTTGTCTTTTAAGTTTAAGAACGTTTGTAATTCTTTATTTTCTTTTTCCTCTTTTGCAATATTTATTACTGAATCTTCTTTTATTTGTTTTCTATTCTCACAAGAAGTCAATAACAAGAAAAATAATATAAACTTTACCATACATCTTTAATATTTATAGTTAAACAAAAATAGGTTACGAATAAATAGTGAGGCGTTTGCAAAACGCCCGTACACAACATACCCAAAAGTAATTGATTATCAGGTTTTTTAAGACTTTGTCAAAGTCCAAGGACTTTGACAAAGTGTAGCGATGCAAATGCGATTTTGAGGCTTTTTAGATAGCCACATTGATTATTTTTTAATTATCCTATTATCATTCCGGCGATGGTGGCTGACATTAGAGAAGCTAACGAACCGCCAAGCACTGCTTTGAGTCCGAATTCTGAAAGGGTTTTGCGTTGGTTAGGAGCTAAAGCACCTATACCGCCTATCTGGATACCTATAGAGGCAAAATTGGCAAAACCACAAAGCATATAGGTAGCTATCATTATTGATTTGTTGTACATCAAGTGAGGCTGACTCGCCATATCTTTGAGGATACCTAATTGAGTGTAGGCTACAAACTCTGAAGAAGCGAGTTTTACCCCAAGCAATTGCCCCATTAGCATCACATCTTCTTTGGCAATCCCGATGAGCCACATCACGGGGGAGAAAATTGTACCGAGAATCATCTCAAGCGAAAGACCTTCTTTATAAGGCGTATTAGCAGCAATAAGTCCATTGAGATCCCCAGCATAGCCCATCCAGTGGAGAATATAGTTAATCATCGCAATCATCGCAACGAATACGAGGAGCATAGCAGCTACGTTGGCAGCAAGTTTGAGTCCTTCGGTAGTACCATTGGCGATAGCATCGAGTACGTTAGAACCTACATTTTCCATTGATACGTGAGAATCGTTAGAGAATTGTTCGGTTTGTGGACAGAGGATTTTGGAAACTACAATAGCTCCAGGAGCAGCCATTACTGAGGCGGCTAACAAGTGACGAGCGAAAAGCAAGCGCATTTCGGGGTCATCACCGCCGAGGTATTGTATATAAGCCGCCATTACCCCACCGGCTACAGTAGCCATACCGCCTATCATCACGAGGAGGATTTCGGAGCGGGTCATTTTAGAGAGGTAAGCCTTAATCATCAAAGGGGCTTCGGTTTGACCGAGGAAGATATTACCTGTAACCGAAAGACTTTCGGCTCCTGAAATATTGAGAAGTTTAGAGAGTGCCCACGCCATTCCGCGTACTACTATTTGAATAACTCCTAAGTAGAACAAGAGAGAGGTGAGCGCTGAAAAGAAGATAATAGTAGGTAGTACTTGGAATACGAATATATACCCAAAAGCATTGGTATCAAGCAGGTTACCCAATAGAAACTGGCTACCAGCTTTGGTGAAATCTAATATCAACACGAACACACTACCAGCAAAATCAAAAGCTTTTTGAATGAAGCCTACTTTGAGGACACCTATAGCGAGCAGTAGTTGTATAGTTAAGCCAATACCTACAGTGCGCCAATTGATAGCGCGGCGGTTACTGCTAAATAGAAATGCTATAAAGAGAATCACTACCATTCCTAACACCCCACGTCCAAAGCTTTCCATTGTAAATCCTTCACTGGGGATTACTTTCATAATTGTTTCTTCCATCTATTATTGTTTTTAAAAGGTATTATCACGTTTTGAAATTTCGTCTCTCACTTGAGCAGCCATTTCGTAATCTTCGTTTTCCACACATTCACTGAGCATTTTTTTAAGTTCGCTAAGTGAATATTTGGAATATCGATTGCGGGATTCATCGTCGGCGACATCGTCTAACGACGGGCTCACGGGTTGTTTTTTGTTGTCTTCGTTAGGCAAAGGGATGTAGATACCTGCGCGTTCTACAATTTCTTTATAGGTATAGATAGGTGCGTTGAAGCGCAATGCGATAGCAATAGCATCGCTGGTACGGGCATCGATAGTGCGTTCTTTGTTATTTTGCGCACAGAGCATATTAGAATAAAAAATGCCTTCCTCTAATTTGTAAATCACTACGCGTCGCACTTGGATACTGAAAGTATCGGCTAAATTTTTGAAGAGGTCGTGTGTGAGGGGGCGTGGTGGGATGATGTTTCTCTCTAACTCTAAAGCAATAGCTTGCGCCTCGAAGGTGCCTATGACGATAGGCAGCTTCAAATCGGACTCTAATTCGTGCATTATCAGCACAAAAGCGTCGTTTTGAGAATGGTTATATGATATTCTTTTGACAAAGAGGCGTACTAAATCCATTGGTAGGTTAGCGTAAGAACTTTTTAATTGGGGGGTAAAGGTAAGATAAAAAAAGAGAACTACAAAAGTTTTGTTAAAATATTTTTTGAAACGACACGAAAAAGGCTATGCAAAGTATCGCATAGCCTTTGTTTTAGTGTAATTTTGTTTTACATTTGTTTGGTAAGAGTATATTCTTTTACCATTTTAGGTTCTTTACCATCTTCACCTACTTGTACGATATTATCGCCTTTGGTAATATAGAAAGATTTGTGATTATCAGCTTTAGAAACGAGTGTAAAACCTTTATCAGTGCGTTCTACTTTACCTTCTTCTTTAGATTCAAAGTTTTTGCTTGCACAGTTTTCTTGTTTTACATAGGTGTCATCGGCATAGAGATGGATAACAGTAGCCATTCCGCCGCAATCGGCAGCTGGAAGCGTACCTACATAAGTAGCTAACAATTGAGGAGTTACCATTTCTTCTACTTTTTCAGCAGTATTCTCCATCATAGTAGCAGTTTCACTTGCTACAGTGTTAGCAGTTTGTGAAGGATTGTTTTGACAGGAGGCGAGCAAAAGCACAGCAGCTCCTAGTGTAAAGATGTGTTTTTTCATAAAAATATAATGTTTAATACGTTACTTATTCAAAAAATGTACCAATGTTACAACAAATTCGCTGCCTTTGCCTACTTGGGAGGTAAAGGAAATGCTACCATTGTACGAGAGCACGATATTCTTTACCATTGCCAATCCTAAGCCACTACCGCTGGTTTTGGTAGTGAATTTGGGTTCAAATATTTTTTCTTTATCGGCATCGGCGATACCTATACCGTTATCTTTTACGGTGAGAGTAATACCTTTCTCACTTTTAGTAAGCGTTACTTCTATTGCGGGGAAAGGTTCATTTTCGGTAGCTTGGAGAGCATTTTTCACGAGATTGGTTACCACGCGCCCTAATTGATCTTTATCGAACACAGCGATAATCTCATCGTGAGAGTGTGTGAAGTGAATTTCATCGGTGTTGAAAATATCCAAAGTACGCTTGACAACAGACACAAAATCAAACTCTTCGTCGTTTTTAGCCGGCATATTCGTAAGAGCTGAGAAAGCCGTAGAGATATTGCTGAGGATATCAATTTGCTGGATGAGTGATTCGCAAAACTCGTTGGTTTGTTCAGTAGTTTGAGATTCGCGGCTCGCTTTGCGCTGATAACTCTGTACCGAAAGACGCATAGGAGTAAGCGGGTTTTTGATTTCGTGCGCTACCTGTTTTGCCATATCGCGCCACGCTTGTTCACGTTCCGATTGTGCCAAGAGCGCTTTACTATTCTCAATCTCGTCAATCATTCCGTTATACGCATTTACCAATTCAGTAATTTCAGCAGGTGCTGATTTGAGGAGGATTTTTTCATTCTGCGATAGCAAGCGCGTTTTCTCTAATCGGTTTTCAATGGTTTTAAGCGATTTGGTGATGTACTTAGAGATAAAGTAAGCTACCGTGAGGGCTACCACCAAGAGTGAGAAATAGACAATTGCCAAATTGTAGAGTGATCCTTCTAAAGCACGCTCGTTGAAAGTATCGTTCTCAAAATAAGGAATATTGAGAATAGCGATAGGCTTGAACTGCAAATCGGTGATATAACTATAGGAAGTTTGATAGCCGCGCCCTGCAAACTCGTGGTGTTCTACCAAGCGTTTGTTGAGGGTTGCTGAGAGCTGATGTAGTACTGCAGGTGGAATGAAAAACGCATCTTGATCGGGAGAGAGAGAGGCTTTAGAGCTTTTGAGCAACACTCCATCGAGGTCATAGAGGGCAAAATTCAGGTTTTGGATGTTGGCAATGCTATAAATATCTTCACGGAAAATAAGGGGAATATAAGGAGTTTCGACAGGGAAAGTTGTTTGCGAAAACACATATTGTATTTGCATTTTTATTTGGTTTTCCTTGTCGACAAGACGTTCGTCGTGATATTCCAACGCTTGTTTTTTGTATTGGCTGACCATCACTAAGGCTAAGATAGCAAAAGACACCAGCACGAGGAGGGTCATACTGAGGAATATCTGGAAGCGAAGGCTGTTTTTCTTGAACATAGCGTTCCCCTATTAGAGATTATTTTAAGCCAACCACGAAAGCAGCAGGATAGGATTTTTTAATCTCTATCAAGTTTTTTTCGGCTTCTAAGCGTGTTCGGAAGCTACCGATGCGCACTTTGTAATTAGGAGACTCGAAAGTGAGCAAGGCAGGATATTGTTTGTATTTATTTTTAGCATCGAGTAAGGCTTTGTTTGCCTCGGTGATGTTACCGTTGTAGATTTGCACTTGGAAAGCACTTTCGCTGCGGGCTACTTCTTTTTTGTACTCCATAGCATCGGCGATATTGCTCTCTTGGTTGATAGTTACTTGTGCATAAGTAGCGGCTGTGAGCAATAAAGCAGCGGTGATAAATATATTTTTCATCTTTGTTAAAAAAGTTTTACTTATTAATTACCTGAACGGAATTGTCGTTCCAATTCACGATTACACGTTCGTTGTTGATAGCATCAACCTGCTTGCCGCTGTAATCGGGCTGGATAGGCAGTTGACGGCTAAAGCGTCTGTCGATAAGCACTAAGAGCTCTATTTGTGAGGGGCGACCAAAGCTTTGTACGGCACTGAGTGCCGCGCGGATACTTCTGCCGGTATAGAGCACATCGTCGATGAATACCACACGTTTGTTTTCCACGATGAAATCGATAGCGGTAGAGTTAGCCTCTAAGGGTTTGCCCGTACGGCGAAAATCGTCGCGGAAGAAAGTGATATCCAAGAGCCCCAATGGAATATTGGGTAGGTTATATTCCTCGGCGAGCAGACTCACCAAGCGCTGGGCTAAGTGAGTGCCGCGGGGTTGTATACCGATGAAAACTGTATCGGAAAAATTGTTGTGGTTTTCAATCAGTTCACAAGCGAGGCGGTGGAGCATCACTTGGAGTTCCTTTTCACCGATAATTTGCTTAGTATAAGTGTTATCGATAGTCATTATACGTGTTTAAAAGGTAAGGGTGTTTAAATTCTTTTGAGCATCGGCATTGCCTTCGGCGGCAGCTTTTTGGAAAAAGACTTTGGCATTGTTTCTATCACCCAACATATAATAACAAGAGGCGCGATAGTTATTCAACACAGGGTCTATAGCGATGCCGAGTTGTTCCATTTGGGCAATATCGTTGATAGCGCGTTGATACTGCTGGGTGTTGTAGTAGCTAATAGCGCGGTATTTAAGTCCGTCGATATGAGCGGGTACTTTTTCTAAGAATTTAGTAAAGACAGGGATAGCCTCGGCATATCGTTGTTGCAAATAAAGCTGCATTGCCTCGCTGTAGAGGGGAGCAAATTGCTCTACTTGCATACGCGAAATAATTTTGTTGCGATTGTTGATGATTTCCTGATTGGTAGGCAAATACACAAAAGCAGTATCTAACACGGCGCGTGCTTCGGGAATTTGGTTATTTTTCTCCAATAGGTATGCCAAAGAGTTCCAAGCTTGTACTTCACCGCGATTGGCCAAGCGAGCATCTCTATCAACATCGACGTGGAAGATGCTTTTCAAACGTTTTTTCCACTTAGGTTCTTCTTTTTGTATGCTATCTTTTTCTAAACTCAAAAACTGTTTGAGCAATTTGATAGATTCTTGTTCTTTACCCAGATTGTTGAGTGCAAAAGTTTCTAAGTTCAAACTACCGTAGAAATTAGGTTTGATCATTCGGGCTTTGTGAGCGTATTTGTAGATACTATCTAATTTCTTTTCGGGTTCCATAAAGTAGGATACTGCCATAAAATACTCAGGGCGAGCATCGTAAGGATGATAGTGAATAGAAGAAAGGATTTTGCGAGCTTCATCAAACTTTTGTTCATCGATGAGGTAGCGCGCTTTTTCCACATCTACAGGTTCGGCAACAGCGGTGAGATTAGGGATACGAGGATAGTTACGTATGAGGTAATCGGCAGGAGATTTAGGAGAGCGTACCCCTTGTTGTTCTTCTTTTACCATTCGTTGTATTTTAGAGGAATCGAAGTACATTCTTTCAACAATCACTCCTAATACCATTGCCACTACAGCTATAGCACCTATAAAGCCAATAGCAAGTGTAGGAAGTTTGCGTTCTTTGCTGTTTTTCCCAAAGTACAATACAGCTAAACCTACTGCTATCCCTACGTAGATACCAAAGAGTGCTTGGATTTCAGGGCGATCCTGAGGGAAGTTGAAAAAGGCATCGAACGAATAGGCAAAAAGCCCAAAGAGCGGCAAGAAAAACCACTGTTCCTGTTCAGAATTTTTATTTTTATAAGTGCCTTTGAAGAAGTAGAAAGCCGCTAAGAGGAAAATAGCCACAAACGCCAAACCTCCTAAAATACCCACTTCGGCAGTGAGCTCTAAGAAGTCGTTGTGGTTTTTATACATATAGATATAATGCGGACTATAAGAGTTTTCATACTGCAAGAAGCGCACTTTCCAGTTACCAATACCCACACCGAGTAGAGGGTCGTTAGGAATCATATCAGTAGCAGTGATTACCCAAGCGGTTTTACGCAAGTTGTTACTTTGGTTTTCTTGGTTCGCCACCTCAGCCAAACGGGCACCGAAACTAGTGCTTTGTCGTACTTCTTGAGGGTATAAATAATTCTGTACAAATGAGAAAATACCGAAAGCAATAACTACCAATCCTACGTGTATCAGCACTTTTACTCCTGTTTCACGACGTTTGAGGATGAAAAAATCGATTGCACCATAGATCACAAAAATCACCACAGTGAGGATTGTAGCCAAATAGAAGGTACGGGTACTCATAAAGAAGACCGCCAAAGTACCTAAAGTAAGTCCGACAGCTCCAATGAGACGCAAATAGTTTTCTCGGCGGAAGTAGAACAGCCATACTGCAAAAGGTATCTTGATGAATATAGCTGAAGCTAAGATGTTTTTATTAGAATATGAACCTTTGATAGCCAAATCGGTAGCAGTGCCTTTGATGACCCCTTTAATACCGTCCATCGCCACTAAGAAGTCGTAGCAAAGCAGAATCGTCATTGCTAAAGCTAAGACAACAATTCCTTCTTTGTAGTAAATTACCAAAGCAGAGACCATCCACGCGGCAGAGAAAGCGGTGAATATTTTGAAGAAGTGGAGGATAGCTTCTTCAGTATTGATAGCCTTGGAAAAAGAGAGCAATGCCATTACCATTATGAGGCTATAGGCAATCCCTATTTTATTGGTAAAGAAGCCAAAGAGCACCTGAGTGCGTTCTCTAAATTCTTTGATAAAAAACACGAGAGCAACCACTACTAAGTTAAGGATTGCAAAGGTGTAGAATTTGGTAGCGTTAGAATCGAACGCCATCCAGTTAGGGGTGATTACCGTTACATAGCCATAGGCGATGAGCAAGAAGGTTGCTAACCATTTGATAGGGGTGTTTTGGGGTTGTGCTGCAACGGCAGCAGTAGAGGTTTTCTTGTTATTGGGTTTCATATTCAATTAACAATTAACGATTTATAATTAACAATTGTGATAAGATTATTTTTTTACTTTTCCATATCAGAAATTCTATTAAATATTTGCTGTGCTTTTATTTCTTGTTTAGCATTAACGATTGCTATAATAATCACTTCCGAAAATTCTTCTAAAGCAATATAATGAATGCCAAAATGAAATTTTTTAGTAAAGAAAATACGAACTTCTCCATATCTTTTAGAAGCTACGAAGGGAAAATCCTTTAATGTTTCTATATAATCAACTATTTCATTATAAGCTTCGAGCCCTAAGTCTTCTCTAAAAACATTATAGAAATCTATAACATCATTCAATTCTTTCTCTGCTCGAGGATGAAAAATCAAACTAAATGACATACTTCTGCATTATTTTCTTTTTTACTTCTTCAAAAGGGATTCCAATAGCGGGATTTTCTTTTATTTCGATAACTCTTTTATCCAATTCTTTTTTAAAGGAATCAGATAAAAAAGGTTGTTCATACTCAAATTCTACCCCCATTTTTTCAAATAAAGAGGTCAATTCGGCTGTTTGCATTTCGTTTTTAGGATAAACTAATAAGCACATATTTTTATAATTAATAATTGTGATATTTCTTATATTAAGTTTGTTTTTAGAGGGCGTTTGCAAAACGCCCCTACTTTTAGGTTACTTGAATCATCTCGTAGGCTAAACCAGTGCTTTTTACGACTGCTTCAGTGCGTTGTGAGTGAGTATCGGTGATGAACAGCTGTCCGAAATGTTTTTGAGTTACTAACTGCACTAATTGGGTTACGCGAGTATCATCGAGTTTATCGAATATATCGTCTAAAAGTACTATGGGGGTAATCCCTAATTCTTGTTGTAAAACTTCAAATTGCGATAGCTTTAGGGCTATCAAAAACGACTTCTGTTGCCCTTGGCTACCGTATTTTTTCATTGGGAAACCTTCAATTTCAAAGAGCAAATCGTCTTTATGAATACCGGTTGTGGTGTATTGTGCACTGCGATCACGCTCGGTATTTTCGCGAAGTAGCGTTGCTAAATCGCTTTGGTGTAACTGACTTTCATACTGCAAATTCACACGTTCTTTTCCTCCTGATATATAGGCGTATTGCTCACTAAAAACAGGTAAAAACTCTTCCATAAAGGCGCGTCGTTTTTCGTAGAGGTGCTGCCCTAAGGGGGCTAATTGCTCATCATAAATACTGAGAGTTTCTACAGAAAATACTCCGTTTTCAGCCATTTGCTTTAGCAGGGTATTGCGTTGCAAGAGGATGCGGTTGTAACGCAAGAGCAGTTCTAAGTAAGCTCTATCGGTTTGCGAAATGACACTATCTAAAAACTTACGGCGGGTTTCACTGCCTTCTACTATCAAGTCGCGATCGGAGGGGGAGATGATCACCATAGGATATTTACCTATATGGTCGGCAAGGCGTTCGTAGGCTTTACCGTTGTGTTTCATCACTTTTTTTTGTCCTTTTTTGAGGCTACAGACAATCTGTTCTTCGCGTGTTTCGCGCTGAAACTGTCCCTCAATGAGGTAGAATTCCTCACCGTGGCGTACATTCTGTACGGCACTTGTGGTGAAGTAGCTCTTTGCCATTCCTAAGTGATAAATAGCATCGAGGAGATTGGTTTTTCCTACGCCATTATCGCCTACAAAACAGTTGATAGTAGGGCTAAAGGCATACGTTTGTGAGGGTATGTTCTTGTAATTGACGACGGATATTTGTTTTAAAAACATCATTTGCAAGGGCAAAGATACAAAACAATTGATAATTAACAATTAATAGCTAACAAAAAACTTTGCCAAAGGTGCGAGCCGCACGGGCTATCACCTTTGGCAAAGTGTATTTTTATAAGATTGTTATAGAAGAATTTTTTATTCCTCTTCTGAAATAATATTGATATATGGTTTGAACCCTTCTGCTTTTTTATACACCTCTGCTCTTCCTTTAGGTACATAAAAACGTCCTTTCACAATAGGTTCATAAACTTGCTTTACATAATTGAACTCTGAGCCAAAAATAATTAATATTCTTGGAGGATTTTGTCCTTTAAAAGTTACACTACTTAACTTTTCACAAGAAACAAAAGCTGCATTTGCAATATTCTGTACGCTTTTAGGAATTGTAACTGAAGCAATTACTTTGTTAGACTTAAATGCGTTTCTTCCAATAGCTTGCAGACTTTCAGGAAAGTTGAGAACAGGAATTTGGCACTCAGAAAACGCTTCATCACCAATGGTGATAAGCTCCTCTGAAAACTGAACAGAAGTAAGTGAAGTTTCAGCAAAAGCGTTTACACCAATCACTTGTACCCCTTTAGGAATAACAATACTTCTGAGTTTAGTTTTATAGAAAGCTATGTTATCAATATCTGTCAGTCCCTCAGGTAGAGTAATACTTCCTAAGGTTTTGTGTTGATAAAAAGCAGCATTACCAATGACTTTTACTTTTCTAAGTACTGCATCAGCTTGCATATTGAGCACTGCTGTGTTCTCGTTTTTCCACTTCACTAAGGTGAGCCCATCAGCACTCAATTCATAATCAGAAGCAGGAATAGTAATAACTTCTTCATCATTACCTTTATCCTTTTTACAAGCAAAGAGGATAAAAACAGAAAGGAGTAATAAAAAATTTTTCATTGTATTATTAGTTTTTAATTATTCGTGGCAAAGATACAAAACAATTTGTGATTAGCAATTAATAGCTAACAAAAAACTTTGCCAAAGGTGCGAGCCACACGGGCTATTACCTTTGGCAAAGTGTATTTTTATAAGATTGTTATAGAAGAATTTTTATTCCTCTTCTGAAATGATATTTACATATTTCTTGAAACCTTCATCGTTTTTATACACCTCTAATCTTCCTTTAGGCACATAAATACGAGTTATTGAGTCAATATAATTAAAAGGTAAGTTAATTTTTGGAGGATTTGTTCCTTTGAAAGTAGCTGAAGTTAATTTACTACAAGCAAAAAAGGATTCTTCCGCTATATTCTGTACTCCCTTAGGGATTGTAACCGAAATAATTGCTTTATTACCCCAAAAAGCACTTTCGCCAATAGCTTGTAAGCTTTCAGGGAAATTGAGAGAGGAAATTTCACAATCATAGAAAGCACCTTTGTCAATAGAGATAAGCCCTTCTGAGAATTGAACAGAGGTGAGCGATGATGACCCAAAAGCAAATTCTTTTATTACTTGTACTCCTGCAGGAATAGAAATATGCCTAATTTTAGCATACCAAAAAGCTTCTTTTTCTATACTCCTCAAATTGGTAGGGAATGTAATACTTACTATATTTTTATGTATGTAGAAAGCTTTTTCTCCTATGACTTGTACCTTACTAAGAACAGGATCAGCTTGCATATCAAGAATCGTTGTATTCTCATTCTTCCACTTTATTAAGGTAAGTCCATCAGCACTCAATTCATAATCAGAAGAGGGGATACTATTGTCGTTATCTTTTTCCTTACACGCAAAGAGTAAAAAGGCAGATAATATGAATAAGATATTTCTCATAGTTACTCTTATTTATAGTTAAAGCGTTGTTCTGTAAACATAGTACGTACAGTTACTTCGCGATTGTCTTTTAAAGAACGTACTTTATAACCAATGGGTACAGCTCCTTTTACTAAACTTTCCGAATTAGGCTTTAGTAAAAAGTCTACAAAGCTATCGTAGTCTCTTACTGATTTAGCACTTGATAGAGGCCCTCCTGCAAGTAATATTACTATATTGCTTTTCTTAAAATAGTTCCTCTGTTCTTCAAGACTACTCGCACTTGCCGTTAATCCTACTTTAGCAAGCCCCACACTGATACTTGCTTCTATTTTCTTTGTAACTTCTGAAATACTTTCGTCAGTTTCAACTAATAGAGTAGCTACACGCCCATAATCTACACTACTAATATATACAGGCTCATAATTACCTATGATTTGGATATCTCCCCATTCGTTAGCCGATTTAGGGTCAATAGATACATTGTAAAATAATTGACGCACTTTTATCAATATATGTTTTTTAGTATTAATATTGAGTTCTTTCTGTTCATAACCAAAACTACCTTTAGCTAAACCTTTGAGTACTTCTACTTTTACGTGAATTCCTAAGGTTTTTGTAAAACTCTCTTGAGTAGTTACTTCATTAGAAACATAAGACATATATGATGCTACATTATTATAGTCTACCTTTTCAGCTTTTTGGCTTACCAACGTATTTACTTTTTCTTTTACATCACTGGGAGTAGGAATAGCTATTGCTTTCACTACAGCTCCTGAGCCTTTTAAAGTAGTAGAGAGTGTAATTTCTTTTGGATTGTTAATTTTTAAATTGGTATACTCTCCTTCCAAAAAGGCTTCTCCATTCAATACACTACCTGGGTAGATAGTTTCGAGGTTTGTGGCGTCTACTATCTGAACAGGGTCTAAGGTTTGTTGCTTCCTAACGGTTTCAACGACCTCTACCTTATTGCCTATTAACCTACCCGTTTCCTTAGAGGTAATTACTTGCTCTTGTTGTTCAGGAAACGTTACAGATTTCAAACCAGCAAGCTGATCTGAAAAACTCTCGTCGTTATCACACGACATCATACACATAGCTACTGCTATGAAACTTAAAGTTTTTAAATTTGATAATTTCATAATGTTTATTCAATTTTTAGTTATTAATTTAAAAAATCAAAAGGGGTCAATAATGGGTACATTATAATATTCTATACGGTATTCTTGTTGTTGTTCATCTATTTTTTGAACAATAATGACCCTAATTGAACGACATACATTTTTATCATAGTCTTCAAAAGTATACTTTTCTCCTACTTTTACATCTTTTTCAGGTGAAGTGTATTTATCACACATTATTTTAAGAGTTTGTTTTCCACCTGCTGATAAATATATATCTGTTTCATTATCACCATCATCTACTACTAAGTCATAGTAAATATAAATTCCCGAGAAACGGAATCCCTTTATATAAATATCACTACAATTATGAGGAAATCCTGCAAAGCAAGATTTTACAAAGCGTTTTATCGTTATTTTTACAGCATTAAAATTGATAGTAGGGAGGCTTTGCTTTCCTATTTTCTTTCCTTCTTGTTCCTTCTCCAAAATAAAAGGAATTTGAAAAGACCCCGCTACCAATGGTTTGATATAAAACTTATAAACCCCCGTTTTTCCAAATTCTATACGTGGTTGTACAACTTTTATTTTTTCTCCATTTTCATTTTCAAGATAAATTTCATAATCTACTTGTAATGATTGGTGATTTCGATCCCTTGTTTTTGTAGGGGTAATTACATATTTTGTAGAGAGTTGTTTATCTGCTTTTGCAATAGAATCTGTAATAGTAATAGTGTAGGGGATATAATCTCCTACCATAATATTTTTAAGATTTCTAAATGGGTCAATTACCTCTCCAAACTCCCCTGTAAAACCATCTTTAATAGTAGCATTAAAAGTTAGAAAAGACTGTTGAGGAGTTTCTTTTTGGCTATCTTCGACCTTATCACAAGCGATAAGTGCTATACATAGTAAACTAAATAGAGTAAGAAAATGTTTCATAAGTTTTTATTTACAGAGTGGACAGCTTGTTTCTTCTTTTCCTTTAAGAATAGGAATGTCATAGTATTCTATGCGAAGTTCTTCTTTTTCTTTTATCTTTTGTACTACAGTGATATCTGCAATGGAGAAAAGTTTATTTACTTTATCTCTTATCGAGTATTCTTTTCCTGCTGTTAGACTATCTGATGATGTTTGATTATCATATTCTTTATACTTTATAGTAAACGTTTGATAAAGAAGATCAGAAGGAGGAAGAGATAAATAGATGTCAGTTTCATTTTCTCCATCTTCCATTTTAAAACGATAGGTATAATAGTCATTACATAAAAGAGAATTACTAAACCTAAGCGTTTTATAACATGTTCGCATATTATCTCTCAAAAATGTTATTTTTACAGCATTGAAGTTAACTGTAGGAAAAGTTATTTCTCCTGCTTCTTGCATTTCTTTTTTTTCTTCTTTTTGCACTACCTTTCTTTTTACTAATTTAAAGGGTATTTTAAAACTGCCGGGCACTAATGGTTTAATGTAAAATTTAAACTTCCCAGCTCCATCTATCCTTATATAAGGAGTTTCTTCTTTTCTTATTTTTTCATTATCAGTATAAATTTCATAATCTACCTGTAAAATTTGATGATTTTTATCACTCTTTTTGATAGGTACTAATATATATACATACTTCTCATTAGGAGAAGTTTCTTTTTCTTTAATAGTAAGTGTATAAGGAATAAGATCTCCTACCAATATATTCTTAAGATTTCTGTGCAAGATAAGCTCTTCTCCATTTTCTCCTGTAAACCCATCTTTGATAGTAGCACTAAAAGTATCACTTGTTATTTTAGGATTTTCTTCTTTTATAACCTTATCTTCATCACTCTTGCTACAGCTAATAAAAGCTATTACTAAGCTCATCATAAATAAATGCTTTTTCATATGATTCATTATTAAGTTAATAATTTTATTGTCAAATAATTTTTACATTCACGAGGCAAAAATACACAAATTTCAATTCCCTACAAAATATTTTTTCATTTTTTTGTTATAAATACAACTTTAGATCCGACAATATGTTTGTTAGCTTATAAAAACATCTTTTTATTATTGTATTACTACTGTTGTGTTGATTAGAAAAAAATCAACACAACAGTAGTAGGGCAAATATACAAAACAATCCGTAATCAGCAAATTTTTTAACATTTTAATTCAGGAAAATCTCCGAAAATCTTGGAGAGGCTCAGAGAGCATCAGAGAGAAAAATCTTTATTTATAGAGGTTGTCATCAACTTTGGCAAAGGTGCGAGTTGCTAATTCCCTAATTTGCTAAATCCTGCAATCTTTTTAGTTCATCGCGGTATTGGGCAGCTTTTACGAAATCGAGGTCTTTGGCAGCGGTTTCCATCAACTTGCGGGTTTCTTTGATTTTCTTTTCCAACTCCTTAGCCGATAAATAGACTGATTGGGTTTCCGCAGCTATGTGTTCTTTGAACGATGGGTCATAGTGAAATTCGGTTATAGGGCTCTTGCTGAGACTGTTCTCTATTTTCTTGTGCAAAGGCTGAGGCGTGATGTTGTGCGCTTTGTTGTAGTTCATTTGCTTTTCACGGCGGTAATTGGTGTCGTCAATGGTGCGCTGCATACTCTCGGTAATCTTGTCGGCGTACATTATCGCCTTGCCATTTACGTTGCGGGCAGCCCGTCCTACGGTTTGAGTGAGCGAACGCGTAGAACGCAAAAAGCCTTCCTTATCGGCATCGAGGATAGCGACGAGCGACACTTCGGGCAGGTCTAAGCCCTCACGGAGGAGGTTTACCCCTATGAGCACATCAAAGAGTCCTTTGCGGAGGTCTTGCATAATCTCCACACGCTCTAATGTATCTACATCACTGTGAATGTAACGACACCTAATGCCAATGCGGGTGAGGTATTTGGTAAGCTCTTCCGCCATTCGCTTAGTGAGGGTGGTTACCAATATACGCTCGTCTTTCTCGGTGCGCACTTGTATTTCTTCTACCAAATCATCTATCTGATTTTGACTGGGACGCACTTCTATTTCGGGGTCAAGCAATCCTGTGGGGCGTATCACCTGCTCTACGTACACGCCTTGTGTTTGTTGGAGCTCATAGTCGGCAGGGGTGGCACTCACGTAAATCACTTGGTTTTGTAGGGCTTCAAACTCCTCGAACTTCAACGGACGATTGTCCATCGCAGCAGGCAATCGGAAACCGTATTCCACGAGATTCTCCTTACGACTGCGGTCGCCACCATACATCGCGTGCACTTGTGAGACGGTTACGTGGCTTTCGTCAATCACCATCAAGAAATCATCGGGGAAGTAATCAATCAAGCAAAACGGACGAGTACCTGGTTCTCTACCGTCTAAATAGCGAGAGTAGTTTTCAATACCCGAACAATAGCCCAATTCGCGTATCATCTCAAGGTCGAACTCAGTGCGTTCTTTCAGCCGTTTGGCTTCTAAGGGTTTGCCTGATGCCTCGAAGAACTCTACTTGCTTCATCAAATCCTGCTGGATGTTCCATATTGCTTTTTGGAGAATATCGGGGGAGGTAACGAACATATTAGCGGGGTAGATATTGAGGCTCTCGTAGTGGTCTAACACGTGATTGGTAGTAGGGTCAAACTGTTCTATTTCTTCAATTTCATCGCCAAAGAAGTGGATGCGGAAAGCGTTGTCGTCATAGCCAGGGAAGACATCGAGCACATCGCCTTTGATGCGGAAGTTGCCGTGCCTAAATTCGGCAGTTGTGCGGGCATAGAGACTTTGCACCAATCTATGCATCAGCTTGGTACGAGGGAGTACGTCGCCTTGTTTGAGAGTAATCACATTCTTTTGGAATTCCACAGGGTTACCGATACCATACAAGCACGACACCGATGCGACAACCAGCACATCACGCCTTCCCGACAAGAGGGCAGAAGTTGTACTAAGGCGCAGTTTTTCGATTTCATCGTTGATAGAGAGGTCTTTTTCTATATAAGTACCCGTAGAGGGGATATAGGCTTCTGGCTGATAGTAGTCATAATAAGAAACGAAGTATTCTACCGCGTTATTGGGGAAGAAAGCTTTAAACTCCGAATACAACTGAGCAGCCAGCGTTTTGTTATGAGCCAACACAAGAGTAGGGCGCTGAATGCGTTCCACCACATTGGCGATAGTAAAAGTCTTTCCTGAGCCCGTAACGCCTAATAACACTTGGTACTTATCGTCGCGTTCAATGCCTTTTACTAACTGGTCGATAGCCTGAGGTTGGTCGCCCGTAGGGGCAAAATCGGAAACTATATTGAATTTCATTATTTTAGATTTTATAAAGTAGGTTTAAAAAGGGGTACAAAAGTACTATTTTTTACTGAGATTGCCAAAATGAGAATAGGCGCACGAGTTATAAGCTCACGATAGCTTGAGACCTTACTTGAAAACAAACTTTGTTTGATGCGGTACTTTATAGCATTCGTACCTACTGCAATGGGTGCTAATAAATTCTATAATGCGTTCTATTTCATCATTGACATTCTCTTTGAAAAACGCAGTATCAATCTCTATAAAATGTTTATCAAGAGGCGTTGATGAAAACTTATTAAACTTAACCGTAGCTTTATTTTTCAAAACTATCACCATACTACTGTATTTTTTAGAAGGCTTTCGCATCATAACTCTCTTTCCAAAGTTAATATGAGCAATCTCTTCCCACTTTTCCTTTCCCTGAATATATTCATCAAAAAGAATACCTTCATCAGTGAAAGTTATTTTAGGGTCTTTTAATCGAAGAAAAAAGAACTCTCCTTTTAACGCCTTAAAAAATATAAATGCTATGAAAAACATTAGCAAGCCTATCGCTATATTTTTTCGTTCAAAAAAATATTCTGACCTATAAGATGTTATAATATAGAAAATCAAAGGCATTACTGAAAGTAACAAAAATACAATTGTATGAAAAATACTTTGCTTTTTACTCAAATATATTGTAAGTGTTCCCATTGTTCATTAATTTGTCTAACCAGTCACGATAAGACGGCTCGTTTTGAGGTACAAAAATAGTACTTTTTATCAATATATCCAAAACTTGTAATCCATTAAAAATCAGCTTAAAAAAACCTCTCCCTAAAAAAAGATGTTAAAAAATTGCTGCTATCTCAAAAATTATTCCTAATATTGACGGCTCAAATCAGTTACGAGTTACGAGTTACGAATGACGAAATATACCTTAACAAGTTACGAATTACGAATGACGAATGACGAAATATACACTACATAAAAACTTATATGGGCGCAAGGCTTTGTACTTTTGCGCACTTCTGCTCATCTGTTACTTATTACCTGCTACTTATTACCTATTGCCTGCCCAAACGCTTCAAGAGATTTGGACTAAGGGCACTTTCTACCCTGAGCGTATGTTCAACCTCAAAGCGTTGCAACACACTCCTCAATACACTGTGTTAGAGTACAATCGCGAAAAACGCGCTCAAGAAATCAACCTCTACGACTTTGCGACTCTCACCAAAGTACAAACCCTGTTTCAAGCTAATGATAGAGTAAATCGCATTGAAGGTTATGAATTTTCAGCCGATGAGAAAAAACTCCTTATCGCCACTCGCAAAGAGGACATCTACCGCCATTCGTTTATAGCCGATTATTTTCTGTACGACCTCGCCACTGGCGACCTTAAAAAAGTGAGCGACAAGCGCATACAAGTCCCCACTTTTTCACCCAACGGCAAACAATTGGCTTTTGTATACGAAAACAACTTGTATTTATACGACCTTGCTACTGGCGAAGAAACCCAAATCACTACCGACGGACAAAAGAATGCTATTATCAACGGCACTGCCGATTGGGTGTATGAAGAAGAGTTTGGGATTGTGAAACTCTTTGCTTGGAATGCCGATGGCAGTCAGTTAGCGTTTATACGTTCGGATGAGCGCAGAGTACCCGAATTTTCAATGGATATCTACGGTTACGACCTCTACCCTACCCCTTATACTTTCAAATATCCCAAAGCAGGGGAAGCTAATTCGGCGGTGAGTTTGCACATTTATACTTTGGCTAACCAATCGGTAACCGAAATACCGCTCAACGCTTATTATATCCCACGTTTGCAATGGACAAACGACCCTCATAAACTCACAGTGCAGACCCTCAACCGCCACCAAAACGATTGGCAACTTTTACAAGTGAATAGCCAGACGAAGGCAACGACTTCCTTAGTGAAGGAAACCAGCGCGACTTATGTAAGCATTAACAAGGATATACTATTTTTACCCGATAATAGCTTTATTTACCAATCGGAAAAAGACGGGCATAACCATTTTTACTACTGCAATGCCAAAGGGAAATTAGTACGCCAGCTCACGCGTGGCAACTGGGAAGTAACCGATTGCTATGGTTACGACCCTAAAACCCAGCAGTTGTTCTACCAATCTACCCAAATAGGCTCTACCCGCCGAGGACTCTATGCGGTGAGCCTCAAAGGCAAAGCCCCTCGCGCACTTTCTACTGAGGCAGGCACGAACAAAGGAACCTTTAGCGGGGATTTCTCTATGTATATCCACGCTTTTGCCAATGCCTCTACGCCTCCACGCTATACGCTGAACGACACCAAAAGCGGCAAACAACTCAAAGAAATCATTACCAATGCGGAATACGCTCAGCGACTCAAAGCCTACAATTTGCCCGAAAAAGAGTTTATGGAACTGAAAACTACCAAAGGTACTTTCAACGCTTATATGCTCAAACCTAAGGATTTTGACCCTAAAAAGCAATACCCCCTATTGATGTACCAATACTCAGGACCAGGTTCACAAGAAGTAGCCGACCAGTGGTGGGATATGAACGACTTTTGGCATGCAATGCTCACCCAAAAAGGCTATATAGTGCTATGTGTAGACGGTCGTGGCACGGGCTATAAAGGAGCAGATTTTAAGAAATGTACCTATCAACAACTCGGCAAATACGAAGTTGAAGACCAAGCCGATGTCGCTCAGCTCGTAGGCGATTATCCTTATATCGACAAGAGCAGAATAGGTATATGGGGTTGGAGTTTTGGCGGTTTTATGTCGTCTAACTGTCTGTTTCAAAAAGGCGATATATTTAAAATGGCAATAGCAGTAGCCCCTGTTACCAATTGGCGTTTTTACGACACTATTTACACCGAGCGCTTTATGCGTACCCCTCAAGAGAATGCCAAAGGTTACGACGAAAATTCACCCTTGTTTCACGCTGCTAAACTCAAAGGCAAATACCTACTCATTCACGGTAGTGCCGACGACAATGTACACGTGCAAAACGCAATGGTGCTGATAGAAACTTTAGTGAGTTTACAAAAAGATTTCGATTGGCTCATCTATCCTGATAAGAACCACGGAATTTACGACAACACCGGCAGCACACGCTTTCAGTTATACACAAAAATGACGAATTTTATTGAACAAAATTTATAAACAAACCTTAATTTATTAATAAATGGATACAAACGTAGAAAATGAGAAGAAAAAGCACCCTAAGGGGCTTTATTTGGTGTTCCTAACAGGGATGTGGGAGCGTTTCAGTTACTATGGAATGCGCGGTATTTTGATGTTATACCTCACCAAAACGTGGCTTGAAGGCGGTTTGGCTTTCGATCCTTCCACCGCAAGTTTGATTTATGGTTTTGCGACCGGTCTTACCTATTTCACCCCACTGATTGGCGGATGGATAGCCGATAACTTCTTAGGACAACGCAAATCGGTGTTGTTAGGAGGATTTATAATGTTCTTGGGTGAGGCAGCTCTCTTCGCTTGGACGAGCCACGCAGGACTTTATTTAGGGCTCTTCCTGCTCATCATTGGTAATGGGTTCTTTAAACCAAACATTTCAGCCTTAGTAGGAGGACTCTATGAATCAGGTGATAAACGCCTTGACTCAGCTTTCTCTATTTTCTATATGGGTATCAACTTAGGGGCTTTCTTGGCACCTCTTATCACCGGATTCCTCACCGATAATATCTTTGCCAAAACCGCTATTGATGCCAATACAGGTGAAGTGGCAATGTCGTTCGGTTACAAATTCGGCTTTGGAGCAGCGGCTATAGGGATGCTCATCGGTGAATTGATATTTATTTTCTTTGCACAGAAATATTTAGGAGACCTCGGTTTGAAAGCTAAAGGCTCAACCAAAAAAGCAGTAGAACTTTCAGAAGCTGAAGCACATAAACCACTTACCAAAGAAGAAAAAGAACGCATTGCAGTAATCTTTATCTACTTCTTCTTTGCGATATTCTTCTTTGCTGGCTTTGAACAAGCGGGTTCATCACTCACCCTCTACACCGATAGTTATATCAACCGTGTGGTAGGTAGTTTTGAAATTCCTACCGCTTGGTTCCAATCAGTAAACCCATTGTTTATTGTGTTGTTAGCACCAGTATTTGCTACCTTCTGGGGTACTAAAATGGGACAACGTCTCACTACACCTTTCAAAATGGGATTAGGGATGATCCTTCTTGGGGTAGGGTTCTTCTTTATGCTTGGCGCTGTGTACGAACGCGGTGGCGCTATAGGGGTAGACCCTAAAGATGTTGCTGTAAAAGCGAGCTTGGCGTGGTTGATACTCACTTACCTCACTCACACCATCGGTGAGTTGTGCTTATCGCCTGTAGGACTTTCTACTGTTACTAAACTTTCACCTCCACGCTTAGCAGGACTTATGATGGGAGTTTGGATGATGGCAGCCTTCTTTGCCAACTCCATAGGAGGGGTGATCGCTTCTTATGTAGAAAAACTCGGTGCGAGTGTAGTATTTGCAGCGGTTTCAGGATTTGTAATCCTCTGCGGTTTAGGAATGATACTCCTCAACAAGAAACTTCAAGCGATGATGCACGGAGTAAAATAACAATTAACAGTTAACAATTAATAATTAACAATTAACAGTTAATAGATAACAATTAAAAAATCCCCTTGCGGTTACTACTGCAAGGGGATTTTTTGAATTATCTTTTTAAATCATTCTCCCACGGATTTCACTACAAAAATAACTAAAAAATAGTTTTTTATCACTTTAAAATAAAAATAGTGAATGTTGTTTTTACAATTTATTAGACAAGTCGGACGTGTCAGACGAGGCAGATTCCTGAAACCTGACCTCTGAAACCTAACACCTATTTTACTTTGGTAAAGTGCATTACTACACGTCCGTTATTGGTATCTACGGCAAAAGTCATATAGTGGTTGTTGTTGGAGAAATTGATATCCCACAACTCCTTTTCCGCAGGGTCGCTTACGTTGTAGTACTTACCCCCTTCTTTTACCCATTTGTAGCTGTTTATTGTTTTATTACATTGCCCATTTTCTGGATAATTAAGGTATAGGGTAGCTCCCAAAGAGTGGGCTACTATTTCGCCGTATAAGCATTCGCCGTTCTTTACAATAAATTCTTGTTGCCTCACTACGTATTTGGTCATTAGCCAACGACCTGTAAGTGGGTCGAGGTGGCTGTAATCTACACCTTTTTTGTGGCGGACAGTTATTATATCATTTATCCCATCATAATAACGCAAGATGAGTTCTTTATCTTTCATCTCGTATTTAACAGAAGAGGTATTCCCTTTTTTTCCAGTTGGAGAATCGTTGGAAATGGTCATATGAAAAGTACCGTTGGAGGAGGTATAATCATAATAAATAGGGTTATATTGGCAGTTATTGTTATTATCTAACAAATACGATTCCAGCTTTATTTTTTTATCAGCTATTGACCAATAGCTTTGCTCAGAGCAAGTATTAGGAATACTCCATCGCATTCCTTTATTATTTTCATCGGCGTAAAGAACATATCCATACCAATCCCCATTGAGCGAAGTGCTACCTCCGCCGTTGTCGTCGTCTTTCCCACAAGAGGAAACGAATAATGTTGTGGCAACGAGTGCCGAAAAAATGATTTTTTTCATATAATTATTATTTAATGTTGTTTATTATCAGACGCGTCTGACGAGGCTGAAACCTGTCCCCTGACACCTGAAACCTATTTTACTTTGGTAAAGTAGAAAGTTACTAAACCATTTTGGCTTTGCGCGCTGTAGGAAAGCTTGGTGTTATTCTCTGAAAAGACAAGCGCCAACTCCTCTTTCTTTTGAGGATTGGTAATATCGTAATATTTATTGCCTTCTTTTACCCATTTGAAAGTTTCTACAGTCCCTTGGCATTGCCCGCTTTGGTTAGGAACTTTATAATAGAATGAAAACCCTAAAGAACTAGCTACTACCTCTCCATTCAAGCATTCACCTTCTTTTACAAGGCGCTCCGTTTGCCCTACGGTAGCTTTAGTCATTTTCCAATGTCCTACAAAAGGATCGAGATAACTATAGTCTACCCCTTTTTTGTGGAGAACATTTATTTCTTCCTGTTGTCGATTATTTTTAAAGCGAAGGATAAGTTCCTTGTCCTTTATTTCGTATTTTACAGAGGCTGTTCCCCCTTTGTTTCCATTAGGAGAATCATTGGCAACCGTGACATCAAAAACGCCATTAGTAGCCGTATAATCGTAATACACTGGAGTGTATTTGCACTCAGAACCTTCTTGGTAATACCATTCGTGCTTTATTTTTTTATCCGAAATTGAAAAATAAGTTTTTTTAGCGCAATTGTCAGAAATTGCCCAGCTTTTTCCATTACCATCGGGGTCATTATAAATGCTGTAAAGATACCAATCCCCATTGAGCGAAGTGTTACCTCCGCCGTTGTCGTCGTCTTTCCCGCAAGAGGAAACACATAATGCTGTGGCAACGAGTGCCGAAAAAATTAGTTTTTTCATATAATATTTGTATTATCCTCTCTCGCGTTCCCTCTCTCGCAAGGAGAGAGGGGCAATCTGGTTAAGAGGGGTTAAAAAATAATGTTTAATATTGTTTGTGATTTATCGGACGAGGCGGACGTGTCAGACAAGTCAGATTCCTGACGCGTCAGACGAGGCTGACACCTGAAACCTGACCCCTGAAACCTATCATCGGGGCAAATGTAATAAAAAATAGTTTAATATCCTAATTTAAGTGTGTGGCAATAGATTTTTATTACCAAAAGTTTATACTTCTTTTTCTTTTTTATATCAGAAATCTTTCGTAATTTTACCGCGATTTTTTCTAATTCCTATTTCCTAATTTCTAACGACTAATAATAAATAATTATGACAAAATTTAGAACAGAATCAGACCTTATCGGTGATTTGCAAGTGCCCGCCGATGCTTATTATGGTGTGCAAACTCAGCGCGCTATCGAGAACTTCCGCATTACTGGCACTAAAATGGGTGACTATCCTGCTTTTGTAAAAGCTATCGGCTATGTGAAACTCGCTGCTGCTCAAACTAATCACGCTTTGGGATTATTGCCCGATACACTCCTCAAACCTATTAGTGAGGCTTGTAAAGAAGTGATTGCTGGGAAATTTGACAGTCAGTTTTTGGTGGATATGATTCAAGGGGGAGCAGGTACTTCGGTGAATATGAATGCCAATGAAGTGATTGCTAACCGTGCCTTGGAGCTTATGGGCTATGAAAAAGGTGATTATTCGCACTGCTCACCTAACGACCACGTGAACCAATCGCAATCTACTAACGATGCTTATCCTACCACCGTGAAATTAGCGGTGATTATGATGAATAAATCGCTCATTAAAAAATTGCAATTGCTCATCGAGGCTTTCCGCAAAAAAGGACAAGAGTTTGCCGATGTAATTAAAATGGGTCGCACCCAATTACAAGATGCAGTACCTATGACCCTTGGTCAAGAGTTTGAGGCTTTTGCAGCCAACTTAGAAGAGGAAATCGCTCGTTTGCAAAGCAATGCCAACCTTTTCTTGGAAATCAATATGGGAGGAACGGCTATCGGTACAGGGCTCAACGCTCCTAAAGGCTATGCCAAACTATGTGCTGAGAACTTAGCCAAACTTACTGGCGATGCTTTTGTAACCGCTGCTAACCTCGTAGAAGCTACTCCTGATACTGGTTCTTACGTGATTTACTCATCGGCATTGAAACGTATGGCGGTGAAACTCTCTAAAATTTGCAACGACTTGCGTTTGCTCTCTTCAGGACCTCGTGCAGGACTCAACGAAATCAATCTTCCTGCTATGCAACCAGGTTCGTCTATTATGCCAGGAAAAGTAAACCCTGTAATCCCCGAAGTAGTGAACCAAGTGTGCTACAAGGTGATAGGCAACGACCTTACTGTTACTTTTGCTGCTGAGGCTGGTCAGTTACAATTGAATGTAATGGAGCCTGTATTGTGCCAAAGCATTATAGAATCAATCGTATTCTTAGAACGCGCTATCGATACTTTGCGCACTAAATGCGTGGAAGGCATCACTGCCAACCGCGAGGTGTGCCTCAATATGGTGAAAAACAGCATTGGTATTGTAACAGCTCTCAACCCTCATATCGGTTATAAGAACAGTACCAAAATTGCCAAAGAAGCCTTACAAACAGGTAAATCAGTTTATGATTTGGTATTAGAACACGGATTGCTCTCTAAAGAGAAATTAGATGAAGTGTTAGACCCTAAAAATATGCTACACAATTAGGTAATTAGCAAATTGAAAAATTTGAAAATTAGCAAATTTGGAGATTAAAAGAGGTGGCTTATTGTTGGGCTACCTCTTTAGTTTTATTGGGGCTGTCCGAAAAAGTTTTATTTATATGAGGCTGTCCAAAAAGTTCTTTTTGTTGTATGGGCGTTTACAAAACGCCCCTACATAGCACACTCTAAAAGTGATTGATTATCAGATTAATCAAATTTGCCAAAGGTGTGAGCCGCACAGGCAGGGAACTTTAGCAAACTGTAGCGCCTATTCAATATACAAATACAACTGCAAGCGGGCGATGCGTTCTTTATCAAAACCTTCGATTTGCAAAAGGTCATCAAAAGATTTGATAGCACCGAGTTCTGAACGCAATCCTACAATCTTTTTACCTTCGCCGTATTTCACATAGGGTATTTTGCTCAGTTCATACATATTGAGCGCATTGATATTCTTTTTCTCTATCACGGGAGCGGTTTGTACCTCAAAACGTTCGGCTACACGCTGGTAGACCTCTTTGTCAAGTCCGTATACCTCAGCCACTTGGTCGATATAGGTAAAGCCGTGCAGTTTGTCGCGGTATTTCAAAATACGGTTAGAAAACCCCTCGCCTATGCCGTAGATTTTCATCAGCGCTTCGGCAGTAGCCGTGTTGATATCTTGTTTGGGAAAATGCTTAGAGGAAGCATACTCATAGTTATAAGCAGTTGTTTTGCGATTGTTCACCCAATCGGGGAATTTGAAAGAAGGAGCTATTTTGGCGAGCAAACTATCCGAAACACCCGTTACTTGTTGGAATTCTCGAGCAGAATTTACGTACCTATTCTGTGCGCGAAAGGCTTGCAAACGGTCGATTTGCTCTGGAGTGAGCCCCAGTTTGAAGCCTTTATAATCGGTGATAAAATTAGGATTGAAAGGATAGATAGTATCCTTTTTAAGGGCAGTCGCGAGCGCCCTTAACGAATCCATTTCGCGGTAGCCCAACGCAGTTTCGACGGGAGTGAAAGTATGGCGAAATTCACAGTTGCGAAAGGCGAATTGCAGCGCGACGATAAGAACGAGGAGCAGTATAACTCCTCGAGTTTGTTGGCGGTTCATTGGTGTTAGGAGTTAGAGGTTAGAGGCGTTGTTTTACTACTTCGTATAAGAACACGGCACAAGCTACCGAAACGTTTAGCGAACTGATATCGCCTACCATTGGCAATTTGGCTTTGCTATCTACTACCTTCAGTACAGCAGGCGATACGCCTACATCCTCAGCGCCCATCACAATAGCAGTAGGCACGGTAAAATCTTCGGCGTATAGCAATTGGTTTGTCTTTTCGGTCGCAGCCACTACCCTGATGCCACTGCCTTGTAAGTAGTACACGGCATCTACGAGGTTTTCCACCTTGCAGATAGGCACGCGAAACACAGCTCCAGCCGAGGTTTTGACAGTATCGGCGGTAATGCTCACACTGCCGCGCTTAGGAATGATAATCCCCGAAACGCCTGTACACTCTGCCGTGCGGATAATCGCACCAAAGTTGCGTACATCCGAGAGGTGGTCTAACACGAGGAAAAGCGGTGTGTCTCCGCTTTCGGTAACCGAAATCACCAAATCCTCAAAATTGTGATAATCTACGGGGGAAAGGTTTGCCACTACCCCTTGGTGGTTTTTCTTGGTAAGGCGGTTCAGCTTCTCAACGGGCACATACTGCACAGGCACTTGGGCTGCTTGCAGTAGAGGCATTAACTCTTTAAACAAACCGCCTTGTAAGCCTTTTTGCAAAAAGACTTTATCGATGGTTTTGCCTGCTTTGAGAGCTTCTATCAGGGCACGAATGCCGTATATTTGGGTTTCTTGTTCTTGCATATTATAAGAAGTTAACTACACATTATTAGAACCAGTCATAGTTTTGTCTATTTTCTTTTTTAAATACGAAGCTTTATATGCACTATCGTAAAGTATAAGATTAATATAAAACACTAAAGATATAGAAATCATAAAAGCTAAAACTCTAAGAGTGAAATCTCTTTCTGAAAAGTTATTAACAAAAATAATTGAGCTCAAGATGATGAGAAAAACAACCAATAAAGCAATAATAGCTCCCCATAAAAAAATTTTAAGTATTACTTCTTGCCTATTATTGATATTAACTTTTATATTTCCATTTTCATCTTCTACCAAATATGGAAATATTTTCCTATAATAATCAAAAGTATATTTACCACCAATCTCTTTCTTAAACTTCATTAGTTTTTGAGCAAAAACATAATTAGTTTTAATACCTGTAAGTCTATAAAAAATAATCTCAAATTCTATCTCTTTAAAATCATTTAATCCTTTCTCTTTTAAAAGATTAAATAATTCCGTTTCTTTTTCAATATCTTTTAATCTTCTATTGGTGGATTTATCCCAAAGACTAAGTATAAGTTCTGCTATTTTCTCCATACTCAAAGTTATTAATATCAATCAATAATTGAATTAACCTACTGATTATAAACATTCATCAGTTCTATTCAAAAAAGGGAAAAGACACTACTCAAAGGTAACAATATAATATAAATCAGTAAGAACTATTTTTCAACTATTGATCCATTTTAGTAATATTAAAAACACAACGCAAAGATAATATATTTTTATCAAAAAAGTCAATATTATACTTAGCTAAATGTATTTAGCACTAAAAGTATAAAAAACACTATCAGTGACCAAAATAAGCTATTCAAACTTTTATTGTAAAATAAAAATTTCTCATCTGCTATTTTTGAATTTATATATATTTGATTATTAATATCTTTTAAAAAGTCTTCTTGTGTTTCATTATCAACTTCTTTTTGAAACTCCTCAAACTTCTTTTTTGCTATTAATCCAAAAAATATATTGGAATCTTTTGTGTTTGGTTCTACTCTTGCTTTTAAAGTTTTGAATATATAAGAAAAATTAAAACACAATAAAACAAAAAATACCAAACAAATAATCATCCTAAAAAAATGGATGATATCTAAAAAAGAACCTCCTGTACACTCAAAATGAAGTATTTTATAAAAATCAAATCCTGAGGTAAATAAAATTGTTATTGCAACACCATAAAAAGTTAATACAAAAGAGATTTTGGTATCACAGTTAGAAATCCATTGAGTTACCATTTCTAACCTCTTAATTGCTATGTTTATTTTTGTTTCCATTTTAAATTTGCTCCATATACTTTTTTTAAGTTATTTTTGACATCTATATTTTTTTGTTCATTAAAATAATCTCTAATACTTGGAGATAAACGATCATAAACATTCTCTGTTATGAGTATTGGAGGTATTGCTTGTTTTTCTATTTTTAATGATAATATTTTCGCTCCGAAAAAATTGTATTTATCCGAAAAAGGAGGTTTAAAAAAACTATCACAAGACAAGAAGTCCTCGTATTCTTTTTTTTCATTCTCAGAATGAACGTAAGACTTACCATTATAACTAAAAAAAGGCACAGCTTTTATTATTGGATCTAGATAATTATGGGTAATCATTTCATATTTTACGCGAACAAAATCTATTTCTTTATTTGCTATATCGGTTAACCTTGAAGCTATATTAGCAGGTTTTCCAATCCAAACTAAATTCTTATTCTCTACATTATTATCTCCCTGCCGTATTATACCTACTTTTATAACTCTCATCTTACCATAGTCAATACCTATCCCACATCTAAAATCGACATCACTAAAAACCTTATTCATAATTTTTGAAATATGGTTAATAGATATAGCGCATTCGACTGCATTTTCAGTACAATTTTCTGTAGGAAATACAATCATTACTCTATCTCCTATTATATTTCTGACTTCTCCCGAATGATATTTTGCTATTTTTAACATTGACTTAGTAAAAGCAGTATATATCTTCCCCATCGTATTAGGAGAATGTTCTTCATTCAATTGTACAGAATTTCTTATGTCTACAAACAAAACACAAGTTTCTATCTCTTTACCTTTTTTGTCTTCACCTTTTTCAAAGGTAAGAACAGTATCTCCTCTTGATGGAACTTCTTTAGTGCTTGTATAACTAAACCCTAAATTTTTTACGTCCTTTATATCTAACTCAATTTCAGATAATTTATCTTTTATATTTGAATCATCCATAAAATCGTCACCAAAAATTTCTACTAAGGAAATATCTTCTGTATTTTTCATTCTTTCAATTAATTTACTTTGTATAGTTATCATATTTATATGTTATTTTTAATTTTCGGCAAAAATACTAAAAACTTCTTCTTTCTACAAATATAGTCAAACAAAAGTAGATTGTGAATAAGTTCATTTCAAAAACCTCCACCACTCCACTCCAAAGAATAAACAAAAAACGAATAATACAAGGAGTACTAAACCAGTTATTGTAACATTGGTCTCTATCTTTTTCCAACCTCCATAAATCCCATAAACACTCATACTTAGCTCGAAAAATGGCATTATAGAAGTCATAAAAGCTATAATAATAAAAGGTATAGTGATAACAGATATCCCTTTAGGTAGTAGAAAAATACTTGCACATAAAATCAACATAAATAAAGCTACAGAGCTCATTTCAATCAAAAAACTTATACAGCTATGAGCTACATTCACTGAAGGGTGTTGCAGAATAAAAGGGCGTTGGGTTTTGGCATACTGCTCAGCTTTGGGTTGCTCGTCGATAGGTGTAAAATCGAAGTGTATTTTGTATTTAGGAATGGGGGTATTCACAAAGGCTTTTACTTCAGGCGTGAAGAAAATATTAGGATTAATCATCTTGAGGTCTTTGAGCAAACGTTGCATTGTATCACCGTCCAACACATTGTAACGCAAGTATTGTGGTGTTTTGCCTTTCACAGCAAATTCATAGTAAATACAATAAGTAGTTGTGCCTCTATAGTAAGTCCCTTTTTCATAACATCGCACCGAGAGTATATCCTTTATTTTGATAGGTTTCATATTAGGGAGAGGAGCGCAAGTAGTCCTCAGCACGCCGTTTTCAATATGAACAGCGTACTCGCAAAGTCCTAAAGAGAAGACTCTTAAAGCGGCACTGGCTTTGTATTTTCTTTCCATTTTTTATTTTTCTTAAAAGCCCACGAATTTCACGAATTTTCACCCGACGGTGAATTATTTTGTAAATTCAGATACTTTCTCACACCTCAATAACAATCAATCAGTTTTTTGGTAATACCGCACCCAATCTATGTACATTTTTACGGGCTTTTTGAAGGGTTTTACATCTCCTACCCAACTGCCACCAAGTTGCATATCAATTAGCAGGTAGTAAGGTTCTTGTGTGAAAGGATATTGTCCTTCGGTTTCTTTTTCGGGTATACGTGGGTAAGTGAGTGAAAGACTATCGTTTACATAAAGACGTACCGCTTCCTTATCCCATTGTACAGCATATACATTGTAGTCAGTTGGGCGAATGGGGGCTGTTGCTGAGTGTTTGGGGTACTTCGTATTGCCATTTTGGGTGTAGGGCGAATGTACGGTTTGGTATACAAAAGCATCGTGGTTGAGGCGCTCAAGAATGTCAATTTCACCTCCTTTAGGCCATTTAATGCTCTGAGGAAGCATCCAAATGGCAGGCCAAGAACCTTGTACGCCCTCTAACTTACAGCGCACTTCTATCCTCCCAAAAGTAAAATACATCTTGCCTTTGGTAAAAACACCTCCGGTAATGTACTGATTAGGGTCGGTTTTGTGGCGTGGGTTGGGTTTGCCCGACAAAATGAGGTTACCTTTTTTAATTTTAAACAGACTTTTGTGATCACTCATTGTATTGCACCAATCAATTTTTTCACAACGGGGGATTTTAGACCATACAGCCGTTGAGAAGATGTCTTTGCGATTAAAATCGTCTTCCCATACCAATTGCCACGCAGTTGAAGTTTGCGAATAAGTTTTGACAATAGTAACTAAAACTATGAATAATAATACTTTTTTCATTCTATTTTTATTAAAAGCCTACGAATTTTCACGAATTTGGGACTACATACCTCTTACTTCTTACCTCAACAAAACTCCCATTCTAATTGGTTTTTGGGATTTTCGGCTTCCCAATAACGTTTCCACTGTTCTAAATCAGCGGTGATTTCGTGATAAACAGGCAGTTTTTTCAAGGCTCCACTGCGCATAAAAAGTATTTTTATCTTGCGATGCCCTACATCCGATGAAAATATATGCCACATCGTATCATTGATATGAGGCTCCTGACCGGTATGAATGAAAAAAGCATCGTTGAGTGCCTCTATAAAACCTATATAGGTTCTGCACTTACTCGCCTCCACCATCGCGATATATTCTTTTTCTTCTTCAAAAGGAAAATCTTTCATAATTATAGTCAAACAAAAATAAATTGTGAATAAATTGCAGTCCCTGCGCGAAAGGTTTTATTAGTGTGGGCAGTTGCAAAACCTATTAGTGTGGGCGTTTGCAAAACTTATTGGCGTGGGCGTTTGCAAAACGCCCCTACAGCACTGACACCTGAAACCTAAATCCTGACCCCTAACATCTTATACGCCTCATCGATATAGTCGTAGATGTCTTGAGGGTAGATAATTTCTTCGGAGGGTTTGGAGGCAGTGTGGTGTCCTAAGCGCACAATGATAACATCATCAGTGAGGTTGGCAATCACATATTGCCCTAAGTGTCCGCGCATCATAAAGAAATGAATTCCTTTGTAGTCTAACAACCACCAGCCATAACCATACTGCGGACTCTCGGCAAAGCGCGGTTGTACTGAGGTGGCTACAAAAGTGGAGTCTAACAACTGTTTGCCATTCCATTTGCCGTGGTCGCGATAGAGTTTCCCCAAACGCGCAAAATCACGTGCATTAGAGGCAATACAGCAATATGCTTTTTCCAATCCGCTCTCCTCGCTATCCAATTGCCAAAGGGCATCACTCTCACAACCCATTGGTTGCCAAAGACTTTCGGTAAGGTATTGGGTAAGCGTTTTACCCGTAGCTTTTTCTAAAACCATCCCCAAGAAGAAAGTATTTCCACTGAGGTATTTAAACGATTTCCCTGGGGGTGAAGTAATTTTTAAGTGCAACATCTTCTCGCGAAACTCCTTGTCAAAATAAGCGCGAGTAGTGATAGAGAAAGGGTTGTAGTACGACTCGTCCCAATCGAGACCCGACGCCATAGAAGAGAGGTCACCTACTGTTAGCTGTGCCGCAAAACCTTCTTTGTATTCAGGAAAAAAATCACTCACCTTTTGGTCGAGGCTCTTGATATAGCCATCGGCTATAGCCCTACCCAAAAGTGCTGACACATAGCTCTTCGCCATAGAAAACGAATTGCTCATACTTTTAGAGTTGTAATTATCAAAATACTGTTCGTGCCAAATGCTATCCCCTTTGATGATGAGAAAAGCCACAGTGCCGTATTTTTGATGTGCATTTTGCAGTTCGGGGGTTTCGGGAGTTTTGTTGTAATCCAAAGAAATCGCCCAAGGTTGAGCGGCGGAACTTTTGGCAATCGTACGATTATCAAAATACGTATAATCATCGAGGAAAGTAGTGGTATGCCCTGTACCATAGACCATTGCCACCGCTTTGAGGATATAGCCATAGCCGGTGAGGTAGAGTGTACCTATCACTAAACACAAGAAGCAAAGCAAGCCTAATAAAAACTTTTTCATAGAGAAGCATTTTTGTTACTGCCGACAAAGATACTACATAATTAGCGAATTAACAAATCGGTAAATTTGTAAATTAGTGAATTAGCTAATTAGCAAATTGATAAATTATTCCTACCTTTGCCCACAAATAACAACTTTTCACTATTCACTTATGAAGACCTGCACTATAGAAAACAACACCATCACTCTAAACGGCTCAGTGCTTTTCACTGATAAAAGCGACTCATTTGCCGATTTCTCCAAAAAAGCCCTCAAAGCCCTGCAAATGGAGTATCCTAAATTCTTCAAAATGGATAACCTCAGCAAGCTCGCTTTTTTAGCCAGCGAAGTTCTCTTACGTCCGTTTTCACAATCCGAGAAAAACGGTGTAGCCTTAGTATTTGCGAATCGCTCTGCCAGCCTCGACACCGACCGCAAACATCAGGCATCTATTGCCAATCCACAGGAATATTACCCCAGTCCCGCTGTGTTTGTTTACACCCTTCCCAACATCTGTTTAGGTGAAATAAGCATACGTCACCAACTGAAAACCGAAAACAGTTTTTTTGTATTCGATAGTTACGAGGAGGCACAACCCTTTTTAGAGCAATACAGCAACTCGCTTTTAGCGCAAGGCAAAGCCCAAAGTGTACTAATGGCGTGGGTTGAGTTTTTAGACGATGATTATAGAGCAATTTGCCAATTAGCAGATTAGGAAATTAGCAAATTTGAGTAAAAACAATCAGTTATTTTTCATTGCGTTTATAAAGAATTTATGGATTTATACGAAGAAACTGACCTTCTTATCAACATTTTAAAGCAGAAAGGAGCTACTGAAATAGCAACACAATTATCCGATAGTATAAAATATAGTGCTATAGGAACAGAAATATTAATGAAGATAAAGTATCATTTAAACGAGGTTTTAAAAACACCTCAAAACTATGATGAAACCATAGTTTCTTTAGCTAAAAGCATAGAGAACAGAATTACAAATGCTTTATAACCTTCATTGCACAATTTGCTAATTTTCAAATTTGCTCATTTGCTAATTCTTCACTACCTTTGCCGTTGTATAACTTTAAAAGTAAAAAATAATGAATACCATAATATTAAAAAATCAATTAGATTTTCAGCAGTACCAATTAGCAGTAAAAGCTTTGGCTGATATGGGAATAGAGGTTGCTGAACCTGAAGATTCCTTTGGAATTACGGAAGAAGATATCCGCAGTATAGAGCGCGCACGCGAAGATATCAAACACGGAAGAGTGTATAGCAATGAAGAGGTTTTTAATGAAGCAAGAGCATACTATGAAAGTTTTTTGGACAGAAGAAGCTAAAATTGAATTTAAACAGACTCTGATGTATTGGACAATCCATAATATGTCGGATTCTTATTCTAAAAAGATTGATGCAGAAACGCTTAAATTAGTAAAGGAAATTACTATATCTCCTTATTTCTTAGCTAATTATGTAGAAACTATAGATGCTTATAAAAGAGTTTTCTTTAAAAGTAGATTTATTTTGTATTACCAAGTAGATGAGGAAAACGATACAATCTATATTTTGCACTTCCGCAGCAGCTTTCAAAAACCCTTGTAATCTCTAAACTGAAAAACTAGCCTTTAAACCCTTGTTAGTTGAAATTAATTTTATACATTTGCACCGTAAAAACTTAAAAAATTACATTCAATGAAAAAATTTTTATTACTTTTTTCAGTTTTTGCTCTTTTTGCTTGTAAAAAAGATAGCGACGACTCAATTCCAGCTTCTGATTATGAACTGAGTGCTGATGGATTTACCTTAGTAAAGTGGAAAAATGAGAATACCTCCGTTCTTGATATGCAAGCGGATGGCACCCTTAGCAAGGTAAAAATTATAGGTGAAGAAGCTTTTTATGCTCATAAAAAGTTAGGCACTATCACTTTACCTAATGGTCTAACAAATATTGGCAAAGAGGCTTTTTATGCGACTAAAATCAATAGTATCACCATTCCTGCGGGAGTACAAGTGATAGGCAAAGAAGCCTTTATGGGATCCCTTCTTACTACTGTTCAGTTTTCAGAAGGACTTATTACTATTGATGAGGACGCTTTCAATTCGTGTCAGATTCCAACTCTCAAATTCCCTGAAAGTCTACAAGCTATTGGTAGAGATGCTTTTCATTATAACGATGCAATCGTTTCGGTTACTTTTCCTAAAAATATACAAAACATAGGAGTTTTTGCTTTCTATTCTTGTAGTAAACTCACTTCGGCTACTTTTAAAGGAGCTAATCCACCACAAACAAGTTTTCCTGTTTTCAACAATGCAACCAACAAAATAGCACATATCTATGTGCCTAAAGGGAGACTCAGCGTTTATAAAAGTGATACTCATTTAAATTTCCAGAATCACTACGACAATGAGATTTCCGAAGAACCCTAAAATAGTTTTTTACAACAAACTTAATAAAGTAGAGATGAGTGATTCATCTCTACTTTTTTTGTTACATAATTTGCTAATTTCTAAAATTTGCTCATTTGCTAATTCTTCACTATCTTTGCCCCCTAATAATAACTTTTTATAATGGACGCACTTATTTTAGAACTCAAGAACAAAATTATTGAAGTACTCAACTTAGAAGAAGTAACCCCCGAGGATATCGATGAAAACGAGCCCCTCTTCGGCACTGGTTTAGCTCTCGACTCTATCGATGCTCTCGAACTTATCGTACTACTCGACAAGAATTACGGTATCCGCTTAGACGACCCTAAAAAAGGAAAAGAAATCTTCCAATCGGTGAAAACAATGGCTGATTATATCACCGCTCACCGCACTAAATAGCGATGCCGAAAAAAGTAGTCATCACGGGAATGGGAATTAACTCTTCGATAGGTAACACTGTCGGAGAGCATTTTTATGCCCTTACCCATCGCCAAGCTGGTATCAGCAGGATTGAAAATGTAGCAACCATTCACGCCGACCACATCAAGGTAGGCGAAATCAAACGCACGAACACTGAGCTTATTACCGCTTTGCGATTACCCGAAGTGAACGCCTATTCACGTACCTCTCTCTTGGGGATTATCGCCTTGCAGGAAGCCATTGCCAATGCTGGTCTTACCCCTTCAGCCCTCACTCACTGCGGACTCATTATGGCTTCCACGGTGGGGGGTATGGATATGACCGAAAACTATTTTTTCCGCTATGGCGATGATGAACCCCTACGACGCTATATCACTACTCACAACATAGGCGAGGTAACTCACCAAATCGCCGATTACGTAGGCATAAAAGGCGTTGTAACTAGCGTGAGTACTGCCTGCTCTTCTTCGGCAAATGCCATCATAACAGCTATCAACCTGCTTCGTACTGGCAGAGCCAACTGTCTCATTGCTGGTGGTGCCGATGCCCTCTCTAAATTCACTATCAATGGTTTTAATACCTTGATGATTCTCTCTGATACCGACTGCACTCCTTTCGACCAACATCGCAAGGGTTTAAACTTAGGGGAAGCAGGTGCTTTTTTGGTATTGGAAACCGAAGAAAATGCCCTACAACGTGGGGCTACTATACTAGCAGAAATCAAAGGGTGGGGCAATGCCAATGACGCTTATCATCAAACAGCCTCCTCCGCCGATGGTGAAGGCGCGTTTTTAGCAATGCAAAAAGCCCTACAAACAGCAGGATTAACCCCTGCTGACATTGATTATATCAATGCACACGGCACAGCTACCGTAAACAACGATCTCTCCGAAAGTCGCGCCTTGATACGCATTTTTGGCGAGCACGTCCCCGATTTTAGTTCTACCAAAGCCTTTACGGGGCATACTTTGGCAGTAGCTTCGGCAGTAGAAGCGGTATTTAGTGTATTAGCCTTACAACACGGGGTAGTATTCCCTAACCTAAACTTCAGCACTCCAATGGAAGAAGTGCCTATCCGCCCACAAACCGAACTGAAATACAAACCTATACAGCACGTGCTTTCTAACTCCTTTGGCTTTGGAGGCAACTGCTCGACACTTATTTTAGGTAAGAGATAAGAGGTAAGAGATATGTTACAATTATTCTATCATTCTTCATTAGAAGCGGGTACGGATGAGGCCGGGCGCGGTTGTTTGGCGGGTCCTGTAACAGCGGCAGCTGTGATATTGCCCCCCGACTTCAAAAACGACCTCCTCACCGACTCTAAACAACTCACCGAAAAACAGCGCAACCTCTTGCGACCTATCATCGAGCGTGAGGCGGTGGCTTATGCCATTTGTCACGTACTCCCTGCCGAAATAGACGAGCTGAACATCCTTCGCGCTTCTATCACGGCTATGCACCGCGCTATTGCGCAGCTCTCCCCTACCCCTGAATTTATTGCAGTAGACGGCAATAAGTTTGTGCCTTACCAGAAAATTCCTTATGCATGTGTGGTGAAAGGCGACGGCAAAATACAAACCATCGCGGCAGCTTCGATACTTGCGAAAACCTACCGCGATGCCTATATGGAAGACCTTGCCCAGCAATACCCTGAGTACCATTGGCAGCAAAACAAAGGATATCCCACCCCCGAACACCGCAAAGCTATCGCCGAACACGGCGCTACTGAGCACCACCGCAAAACATTTCAGTTACTGCCCGTGGAACAGTTGAGTTTGTTTTAGGGGATAGGAAAAGCCAGCTGGGGGGCTGGCTTTGTTGTTTTATGGGGAGATTGTTATTTTATGGCTTCTTGAGTAGCTTGTATTTTCTTTTCGGCATAGAGGACGACTTCTTTGATGACTACTTTATGAATGGCAGAGATGTAGGTGTTCATAAAGTCATAATCGGGGGTGCCGTTTTTAGTGGGGAGGAAAATATTTAGCTCATCTGCATCTTTAGCATAAAAGTTACGTGAATAACTGAATTGCCCTGCATAAGATACTTTGTGTATAGCTGAAGTTACAAAAATAGCGGCATATTTGGGTACTTTTTCGGTATGCACAACAGCTATATGGTCATCTCCTCCATAAGAATAGTTTCTGTATTTGGCTGAACCGAACATATCAATAGTTGTGGTATTCTCAGAAAAGATAGTTACTTTGTTTCCTATAAAATCTGAAATACCTGTATCGGCTTCACCTGCGGTTACAAAAGGTAATTTCCCTGTTATACGGTCGGCACTTTTTAGTCGTTTTCCGCGTGTAGCATTACCATATAAATCATTTAAATTATATTCTTTCCACTGTACTTTATCTAAGCTGTTTAGCACTTTTTCTTCTTCCTCAGTAAGGGTGTAGTCTTTAAGCCCTGTAATGGTTAAGTAAGCTTCCAGCTCAGCTATACTCTGAGCTTCCAGCTCAGCTATAAAGGTTTCCATAAAGGCAAAATCTATGGCTCCGTTATGGGTGGGGAGGAGGATTACATGCTTTTTTATGTCATCCAATTTATACCCTCCTTGTTGCCCATTATATAAAGAAACAAATTTTTGTACATTTGCTACAAAAAAATAAGCTATTTTTTTATTCCATTTTGATATAATAGGTTTGGGAGTTAATTTATTAATATTTTGAGAACAATAGTAGGGCTGTTCCTGAAATTTGACATATTTATAATTTCCTATGACAGTAGCCGTAATAGTATAAGGAGCATTAGGCTCAAAATCTTGTTTTTTTATTTTTCCTTGTATTCCGTTATCTTCAAAAGTTCTTCCTACAAAATTAATTCCGTTATCTAAAAAATCTATAGCATTACTATCTAAAGATTTTGTTCCAACAATATAAAATAGTTCTTGCAACTGAAAATTAGCCCACTTAGTTTGTTGCATTTTTTTTATTAAGTGGGCGTTTATTTTCCCAAGTGTTCATCGGGGGTGTTTTGGGTTTTCAGTAGGTTGGTTACTTCCCAAGCGAGGTAGTCGGCGACTGTTTTTTTGAAGTCGGCGAGGGTGGGGATGGTATCTACAGGGGCAGATTGGTTCCAATCAGCACCGTTTTTAGGATCGATAGTGCCTTCATAGTATTCTTTTTCGGTAAAAATATGTAGCTGACTTTTGCCAAAGCGCACTAATTTTACCAATTCGGCATATCGTTCTTTAGCTTGGTAGGTGTCTTTGAGGTTATTCCTTGACTTTTTCCGGTTGGTACGGGTGTAGCCATCGTTACTAAAGTCTATGAATTTTACAATTTCTTCCTTTTGGTGTTTTTCTCCTACTTTGAAGACGTAGATGTTTGTTTGTACGCTGGATTTGCCTATGAAGAGGTCAACAGGCATTTTGATACTTGCTACAAGGGTATGCTGCTCTAAGATACGTTGGTTGAATTCTTTGGCTTTTCCTGAACCTGCTGAATTCTGAATAATGATAGCTGCATAGCCTTTTTGCATCATATTTAGTGCGGTTTCTACAAATATCATTCCGTTGCCTTCTGCGGAATAGGGAGGATTGAGCACGAAGGCATCGGCGGGGAATTTTTCCTTTTTACCAAAGGCGTAGTTTCCGTCAAAATTAGTTAGAGAGTCTTCATTGAGGATGTTAGAGCTGCCATCGCCCATCATAATCATATTGAGGACGGCTAATATATAGACACTGGGTAGGTGTTCTACACCTAAGAGTTGTTTAGCTTTAATATGGGCTTCTTTGGCTCGTAGGGCATCGGGTGAGATAATGTTTTCTTTGGCATCGGCGAGCATTTCGTTCATTGCGGCGACTAAGAGTCCGGCAGAGCCTGTGGCAAAGTCCCATACGTAGGAATCTTTGCCTACGCGGGCGAGCTTGACTAATAGGGTAGCTACGTAAGAAGGGGTAAGTACTACATCGTTCTGCTTATCTTGTGAGAAACCGAGCCAAGCATACATTTCGTTGAAGAGCTTTCCTGTGAAGTCAGTCGTAAGACCTATTTTGTAGTAAATACCCAGATCGTCTACAATTTTGGTAAAGACGCGTTTAAGCTGGCTTTCGCCATTGGTGGCTTTGTTGATATTGTCGGTTAAAAGGGTATTGGAAAGGGTGCGAACTATTAGCTCTCGTTTGTCTTCGGCTAAGTCTCTTTCTTTTAAAAAGGCTTGTATTTTTCTAATAACAATATCGCCATCACGGTTGCCTGTTTCGGGTGATGACTTGAGTTCGTTTTTCTCTAAGGGTGCTACTTTGCCCGCCACACCCAAAGTAGCGATAATAGCAGCGGCTACTAAATAAATACGGTCTTTTTCATCTAATCCTTTTTCATTTTCGTAAATATCGTTATTAAGCTTGGTAAGGCTGGCGTCAATCTCTTGTTCGCGCTGTTGTTTGATATGCTCAAATTCTTCGGGACTTAGACTTAGGCTTTTTACTTGCTGTACAAAAGTGTCGAAGTTTTCTTTCTTCAGAAAAGAAAGGTCGGTAAACTGGGCTACTTCTTGCCCTACACCTAAGTTTGCTTTGGCTACATAATAGACACCTATTTTAGGGGTGATATTTCCCTTATTGTCTTTTTCGCCGGTTACTCCTATGGCGATAATATCGGTAAAGGAAGTGTGGTGTAATAGGGCATTGGCGTAGTGTACGGCTCCGTTTACGGCGAATGTGTTGATATTTTTGAAGTGGGGTTCGTTTTTTGCGGTACGATTTTCTACATTGCCTTCGCTATCTTTTTTTACAAGTTTATCAGGATACCCTTTGTATTCTATAAGGATAGGGTAATAGTCGAGGTTTTTGTCCTGCAAAAGCAGCTTAGCATCGGGGCGGTTGGCTCCAGCTCCTCCGTTTTTGGTGAAATAGTCTTTGAGTGCTTTGTCTATTTCATCGTTAAGGGGTTCTTGCTCTAACTTGTAGTCTAACTCATAGTTTTTGAGCCAGCCATTTACAAGGTCGGCTATATTGGGTTCTATGCTTTGTATACTTTTTGCCATATGATGAATATTTTCTTTGAGGGGACAAAGGTAGGGATAATTTGCAAATTAGGCAATTAGCTAATTAACTTATTTGTTAATTTTCTAATTGGCTCATTGTTTTGATGATTTGATAGAGATTAGGGAGCAGGAGAAAAAATTAGCAAATTGGTGAATACAAAAAAACTTTGCCAAAGGTACGAGTTGTATGGCTAGGACTTTTGGCAAAGTGTGTGATTTGTTGATTTTTATATTTGCTTATTAATTGATAATATCAAAGCCGGTGTATTTTCTGAGGATTTTGGGGACTACAATACCTTCGGGGGTTTGGTAGTTTTCTAAAATGCCTGCTAATACGCGCGGAAGGGCTAATGAACTGCCATTGAGGGTATGCGCTAAGCGGTTCTTACCGTCGGAGTCCTTGAAACGCAATTTGAGTCTGTTGGCTTGGAAGGTTTCAAAATTTGATACTGAACTTATCTCTAACCATTTTTCTTGAGCGGTGGAATATACCTCGAAATCGTAGGTTATGGCTGAAGTAAAGCCTAAATCACCTCCACACAAGCGCAAAATATGGTAAGGGAGTTTCAGTTCGTTGAGGATACCTTTCACGTGTTCTATCATTCCTTCTAATGCCTTGTAAGAATTATCGGGGTGCTCGATGCGCACAATCTCTACTTTGTCGAACTGGTGCAAGCGGTTGAGTCCGCGTACGTGAGCGCCATAGCTACCGGCTTCACGGCGGAAGCAAGGGGTATAGGCAGTGCAGCAAATAGGCAAATCGCTTTCGTTTAACAATGTATCGCGGAAGATATTCGTAACAGGCACCTCGGCAGTAGGGATGAGATAGAGATTATCAACCCCTATGTGGTACATCTGTCCTTCTTTATCAGGCAACTGACCGGTGCCATAGCCTGAGGCTTCATTCACCACGTGAGGCACTTGGAATTCGTTGTAACCTGCCTCGGTATTCTTGTCGAGGAAGTAGGTAATGAGAGCGCGTTGTAGTTTAGCGCCTTTGCCTTTGTATACGGGGAAACCTGCGCCGGTGAGTTTTACGCCTAACTCAAAATCGATGAGGTCGTATTTTTTGGCGAGTTCCCAGTGTGGCAAAGCATCTTTACCCAAGTTAGGGATTTCACCTGCCTCGAATACTACTACGTTATCGGCTTCGGAAGTACCTTCGGGCACTAACTCGTTAGGGATGTTAGGCACACGATAGAGCAAATCATTGAGCTGCTCTACAGTAGTGTTGAGGGTGTCGGTAAGGGTTTTGATATCCTCTTTAAGGGTGGCTGTTTGCTCTTTCAGCGCATTGGCTTTATCGGTTTCTCCTGCTTTAAAAAGGGAGCCGATTTCCTTAGAAAGGTTGTTAGATTTCGCCAATGTTTCATCTAATGAAAGCTGAGTAGCGCGACGTTTTTCGTCTAAGGCGATGATGTTGTCTATGAGATGCAATTCTTTGAAATTGCGTTTTTTAAGTCCGCTGAGTACGCGGTCTTTTTCTTCTCTAATAGTGTTTAGTTGTAACATATCTTTGGAAAATTAGCAAATTAGAAAATTAGCAAATTGGTTAATTGGCAAATTGGTTAATTGGGAAATTCTTCTGTAACATTCTCCCAGCTATCATAGCTGTAGGGGGTGTTGTTGTAGAAGGCTTCAAAAGGTGCAAAGGCTTCGTCGGCGGTTTCTACAAAGGTACGGTAATGTGTGAAGGCATCGGGTGAGTGGTACACGCGCGCTTCTACTTGATAACGGCTTTTTTCGTCGAGTTCTTCATTTTCTAAAATCGTCTGCACGTAGTCGCCGGTATCGCCATCTTCTGAGAAAACGACAAAACGATGTCCGCTATAAGGCAATTCATCGATAAGGGTTTTAATCTCAGGGAGGGTTAAAACGACGGGAGCGTGATACTCATCGGTAGTGATTCTTTTCATTTTATTTAGCAGGGGATATGTATTTCAACTTTGCCAAAGTTTCGAGCCACACTGGCAAGAAACTTTGGTAAAGTGTGTGATACCCTAATTACAAAGCAGTTGCAAAGGCAAATAGACCAAAGACAATACCTGGTAAGTTAGCTAATAATATAGGATAGTCTCTTTTGGGTTTTTTGAAAAATCCATATATCACCCATAACGAGCAGTTAATTGCTGCCACCAAAGGCTGTATAGGGTTTCCTTTGTGTCCTGCAAGGTTATCACTGATTTGTGGTATGTATGACACATACATACTAATAGAGGCAGCCATTGCTACCCAACCTAAAATGTTAAAGAGTTTTCCGTTCTCCATAATATATAATTGTTTTTAAGTTTCTTTATTTTAGCCTTTGGTAAAGTGTAATGTTGATTAGCAAATTACTCTGTGGGGGATAGGAATGCAGTTTTATCAGCAATTTTTTTAGCGAAAGAGGCGATGGAATTATCGGCGAGTTCGCGCATAAAATTGTCTCTGAAAGGCTGTACGGAATTGTGCAGCGGACAGGGTTTTTCGGACGAGCATTCTTTGAAGCCCATAGCACAAGAGGTGAATTTCTCGGCTTCGCCAATATGCTTTACGACGTTCATCAAAGGGGCTGCTTTTTCTTCATCGGTAAGCCAAAAGCCTCCTCCGGGTCCTTTATTGGAGCTAATAACCTTTTTTCGGGCTAATATTTGTAATATTTTTGCCAAAAAGGAGGTAGGAATATGTAACGCTTCGGCGATGTCCTTGGGGGCTAACCTCTTGGTAGGTGAAGCGTATAGTGCTAAGTAGATTACTGCATTGATGGCGTACTTACTGGAATTGGATAACATAATTAATTGCTTTCGTTTATTATGAGTTTTTATCTATTTGACGAGTGATGACTAACTTTTGTATTTCGGTAGTACCTTCACCTATAGTACATAATTTAGAGTCACGGAAGAATTTTTCTACCGGAAAATCTTTGGTATAGCCATAGCCTCCGTGAATTTGAATGGCTTCGGTAGCTACACGCACACACACTTCGGAACTGTACATTTTAGCCATTGCTCCTGATAGGGTTACACGCTGTCCGTTATTTTTCTGAAAAGCGGATTTGTGCAAGAGCAGTTCGGAGGCTTCGATTTCGGTAGCCATATCGGCGAGTTTGAAGCCAACGGCTTGTAAATCAATTAGGCGTTTGCCGAATTGCATACGTTCTTTGGCGTATTTAAGAGAGGCTTCGTAAGCGCCTTTGGCGATACCCAAAGAAAGTGCCCCTATAGAGATACGTCCGCCGTCCAATATTTTCATCGCTTGGATAAAACCGTCGCCTATTTCGCCGAGTCGGTTGGCATCGGGGATGCGACAGTCTTGGAAAATCATTTCGGCGGTTTCGCTAGCGCGCATACCGAGTTTGTTTTCTTTTTTACCTGCACTGAAGCCCTTAGTACCGCGTTCTACCGCAAAGGCAGTAATACCGTGCTTGTCGCCTTTTTCGCCCGTACGAGCAATCACTACAGCGATGTTGCCACTTTTGCCGTGGGTGATAAAGTTCTTGGTGCCGTTGAGCACCCACTCATCACCATCTTTGACAGCGGTAGTAGCCATTCCGCCGGAGTCGGAGCCGGTGTTGTGTTCGGTGATGCCCCACGCTCCTATCCATTCGCCAGAAGCTAATTTGGGCAACCAGCGTTGTTTTTGTTCCTCGTTGCCAAAACTGAGGATGTGATTGGTACAAAGGGAGTTGTGAGCAGCTATAGAGAGCCCTATGGAGGGGTCGACTTTTGAAATTTCTTCAACAATAGCGATATAATCGTGGTAGTCGAGGGCTGAACCTCCATAGATTTCGGGGACTAATATGCCCATAAAACCGAGTTCTCCTGCTTTGCGGAATACTTCTAATGGAAATTCCTGACTTTCATCCCATTCCATCACGTGGGGACGGATATATTTTTCAGCGAAGTCCTTAGCGGCTTCGGCTACCATCTGTTGTGTTTCAGAAATGTTAAAATTCATTCGTTATATGCTTATATCTAATACCAAGGGGCAAAGGTACAAAATAATTACGAATTACGAATGATTAATGAGAAAAAAGAATTACGAATGACGAGGGACGAGGGACGAATGACGAGAGACGAATGACGAATGACGAGGGGAGATTGCAAAATATATAAATATATAGGGGCGTTTGCAAAACGCCCCTACATAACATAGTTCAAAGATAATTGATTATTAAGACAATTGGTTATCAGAATAATCGATTTTGGTAAAGTGTGTGATTTACAATATTACAATTATTCTGAAATTCTCATTTCGACAACATCAGGTTCTACGGAGAGACCTCTTCCGCTTTGATAAGCACCACGTCGTGAGGTGGCATCACGGTGGTTTTTAGACTGGTCTTTCACATAGTAGTTACCGTCTTTTTGATATACATCAGTACCATTGAGTTTCCAATAGCCAAAGAGACCTTCGCTGTTAGGATCTACCCCAAGTTTGTTGTTTTTAAGCTCGTTGGCGGTACGTGCTACACTCCATACGCGGCATTCGCACATTTTACCTTTCCAAGTACGAGTGCCATCGTAATCGTAAGCATAACCTATAAAGAAGTCACCATTGAGATTAAAGCTACTAACTGAGGCAGTTTTTTCGGCTACACGTTCTCCATCTACATAGATTTCAGCGCGTTTGGTAGCGCCATCAAACACAAGGGCAACGTGATACCATTGTTTGGCAGCGAATTTTTTAGAAGGGTTGAATTGTACATTTCCAGCTACTTGTATTTGGTCGGGATCTACGGTAGTATCACCAAAACGGAAGATAAGATTTCCTTCAGCTCCCATTATTGTACTGAGTTTTACAAAAGTATCTACATAAATCATTGCCTCATAAGTAAGCGCATTGAATTTTGCCTTTTCGTCCATTGGGATAGAGAGGTATTTTCTACCATTAAAATCGAATACTTTGTTGATAACAATAGGTTTAGCCACCTCTACAAATAAGGTTTTAGCTTCGATAGTAGGAACACTTGCATCGGCTATAGTTACAGGAATTACATAGGTATTCCCCTCTTGGATAGTTGAAAGGTTTTTAAGAGCTAACTGGCAAGGTTCGGCATAAACACTTCCTTTTTTAATTACAGTACTATTTTTCTGTAAACTGAAGTTATTTGCGGGCATCATTTGGTATTTAGTGCCGTTTTTAGCATTATAGTCGGCTACCATTTGGGCATCACCTATTTGGTAGGTTACATTCACATCGCTATCGCTGATATTAGAGATACGAGCTGTGATGTTGAAAGCGTGACTACTAACATTATCTTCTAATTTGAGTCGTTGTTGGGCTTGCTCAAAATAGACTTTGGTTTCCAACAATTCGTTTTCTTTGTCTTTACAAGCGTTCAGAGCCAAGAAAGCGAAGATTCCTATACAATATTTTATAAATTTCATAAGGCTGTAGTTTTAGGGTTGTGGATGTTTTTTCATATACTCGGCATAAGATTTATGCATCAAATAGATAGCTTTGCGCATCCATTTATAATCGGGCTGATTGTCGTAGTCGTTATCCATACGATAAGCGCCTACACCTCCTTTAGGTCCTTCAGATGAATTATATTCAGCTTGGTCGAGCAAAGCTCCTCCTGTTTGTGAATGAGACTCAAAATTTTCAGTAAAAATGTGTTTGCGGGTATTGTAATACTTTCCAAAAGCATTTTTAACTCCTTGTACCCTATAATCAAGATATCTATCACCATAGGCTTGAGAGATAAAATAATCAAAATAAGGAGCTGATTCTTTTTTCACATTCCACAATTCACCATCTACTAACAAATAGCGACGTTTGCCTGTATCGACAGTAGCTTTAGGGCCTAAGTATTTACCGAGTTCTTCTACCAAAACGTGCAAATACTCACCTCTTTCATAACCACCTTTTAGGTTACCGAAACCATCGCCAGCACCATCGGGTTCCCAGTCGATATCAAGCCCATCGTAATCGTATTTTACGATAGTATCGCAGAGCGCTTTGGCATATTTTCTAATAGCGGCAATATGGTCGGTAGAGCTTTGTACGCCACTGGTATAGCCCCAATAGGCTTCTTGTGCTTTTTTGATTTTATCGTTGAGCATCGCTTGAGAGTCACCTGGGTTTTCAGCTTTTATTTTATCGGCGATTGAAGAAGGGGTGATACCTGTACCGATATTGTGCAAGATAAAGCACACAAACACTTTAGTACCTTTTACCTTTTGCACATAAGCTTTATCGGCTTTTTTAGCTTCGCTGATACCAAAGGGGCCACTCCACATTGATACCATATCGATACTATCGGGCAAAGCAGATAAATAGCCCTTGCGCACACTACCTTCGGGCGACCAGTTACTAAACCAACCAAAGGACACGGGGCGACCATAGTTTTCGGCAGTTTTTTTCCAAGCGCGCAAGGAAGCATAATGCGCATCGCGCTCTTCGGGGCTGAGGGTATTGGCACCCCCGTTGTGGTCTATTTCTTTAGGCTCAATTTCCGTCCACTTGCTGCAAGAAGTGAGGGATAGCCCTATTGCAAGTATTGCTATAGTAATAGCTTTAGATATATACTTCATAACTTTCATAGTATTTTAAACGTTAGTTCTTTTTATCCCACCAAACTTTGGTAGCACCAGTATTGGCACCGCCTAAGAGTTGTAGCGCACGTGCTAAATACACTCTATCTTCGCCAGTGAGTTTGCTTTCGGGGTAAGGGATACGGCGTACTCCTTTTTCGGAAGAGATGACTCCACCGCTAGCATTTTGGGTTACTTTATGCAGTTTAGGGTAGCCTGTACGACGCCATTCAGTCCACGCTTCTTGACCATTAGGGTAAAGAGCAATCCACTTTTGAGTGATAATTTTTTCTAATTTTTCTTCGTTAGTACCTTGCCACTGAGTAGTAGCTTGAGTAGGGGCATCGGCATTTCCTAACCAGCTAGCATAATAGTCAGCAGGTTCTTTACCTGAAGTGAGATAAGTATCTGCTTGAGCTACATTGATATCGTTCTCAGCAAAAGAAGTCTCTACACCTTTTTTGTACAAATCTTCGGCAGTTCCTCCCATATTCCATCCGATTAAAGCGCCTTCCGCTCTTAGGAAATACACTTCGGAAGCGCGCATCCAATAGGTAGGAGTAGTTTTTTCTATATTAGGCATAGAGAAACTTTTAAAAGATGTTGATTTCCAACCTGCTCCCGTAGGTAAAGCTTGATATTTAGCTCCAGCAAAAGGTACATTTTGAGCGTATCGACTATCACTAGGTTTGAAATATTTCATCAAACGAGGATCTTCATAACCTACTAAATAAGAGAACATAGAAGAACCCATACGGCACTCTCCATATTGGTTTGCAAAGGTTTCGATATTATTTACAAAACTAAGTCCCGCACCTTCTCTCATTTTAGCCTCATCAGCTTTATCGGTCATCACTCCTAAAGTTTGATTGATAGCTTGTTCGGCATATTGTTGTGCTTTGGCAGGAGCGGCATAGCGGATGCGCATTGCCAAACGCAACATTAGTGAATTAGCATACTTAATCCATTTGCCTACATCGCCTGCATATACAGCATCGTAGTTAGGCAACAAGGCACCTCCTTGGTTGTATTTGGTTTGCAATACTGCAATAGCCGCAGTAAGGTCGTCAAAAAATGCTTGATATACCTCTTCTTGGCTATCATAAGGCACTCTTAGCAAGCCTTTACCAGCTTGTTTGTAAGGAATAGGGCCGAACATATCGGTAGCTTTGTGCCAAGCGGAAATTTTGAGTATTTGAGCTAAAGCAAAAGCTTCGGGAAAGTTACTCTTTTCGGCATCTTCTTTCACACTACTCCAAAGGGGCAACATTTTAGTATAAGAGCTACTATAAGAGGCTTCATACCATCTTTCTAATAGGAAATAGGTAGTATTGTTTTTCCCGTTGTCCCAATCTTGGTTTTGGGCGAAATAGCCACTCCAAGTATCGGCTGCTAAGTGGTAAGCAACTTGGTATTGGTTTATAACACTTGTACCATCAGCTTGCGTACCTACAGGTACTACTTGAGCTTGCATAGAGGTAATTTTTGCCCCAATAGTAATACCATCTCTCTTACCCATTTCTTGGGTTACCCCAAAGGCATCGGTATTGATTTCTTCAAATTTATTACAAGAAATCGCTGCAAGAGCTATAGAGGTATATATAAATAATCTCTTTTTCATAACATTACAATTTTACTTTTACATTAAATCCTATGCTACGCAAACTAGGTTGCATAAAATAGTCGTTCCCTTGACCGTAAGTAGCGGTAGAAGGGGTAAGCTCGGGATCGAAAGGAGCTTTGTTGTAGATCATCCAAACGTTGTTGCCGATAACTGATACAGTGAGCTCATCGATTTTCTTTTTAAACCATTTGGTAGGGAAGGTATAGCTCACTGATAACTCTTGCAAGCGTACATTGGTAGCATCGTAAGTGTAGTATCCTGCCAAATTACTTTCGCCTGTACCTACTAATTCATAGTATTTTTTAGTGTCGTACTTACCTTGACCAGAGAGTTCGACCCCACCATTGTCGCGGGCAAGAGCAGAGGCTTTAGAGACTCCAAAACGGTCTAAAATCGCTTGGGTAGAAGAGGTTACGATACCTCCAAAACGACCGCTGACAAGGAAACTCAAACCAAAACCTTTATAGCCAAAAGAGTTGTTCCAACCCAAAAGGAAATCGGGAGTAGTTTTGCCTAAATAGACAGGTTTAGTATCTTCAAGAGTGATATCGCCACTTTCAGGAATATTGATATACCCCTGATTGTCTTTTTTCAAGAATTTAGAAGCGTATACATCGCTGATGCTTCCGCCAACTTTCAAGATAGTTCTACCATTTTCTTTGCTCACTTCATCGATATTGAAAGGTTGTTGAATAAAAGGATGTTTATAGTTTTTCACCATCTTCTTAATCACGTTTTTATTACGAGTATAAGATACTGAACTAGCAATATCTACACCGCCTATTTGGTTGCGATAGCCTACACTCAATTCTATACCACTATTTTGTACATCACCTGCTTGCAAATAGATATATTTATAACCTGTAGATTCTGGTAGGTTAGCGATAAAAGTTTGGTTGTAAGTATTAGAGCGATACCAAGTAGACTCGATATTGAAGTGTTTGAAGAGGCGCAAGCTAAGCCCTAATTCATAGGATTTCGTACGTTCGGCTTTGAAATCGGCATAAGGATATATTTCTTCAGGTTTGATTACCCCACCGACGATTTTTTGGGTAATAGTACCAGGAGTACGACCTGACCACGCGATAGGGGAAGCCACTTCAGTATATGAACTTCTGACTTTGAAATAATTCAAGAAAGCAGGCATCTCACCCATTTCGGAAATCACGGCAGAAAAACCAATTGAAGGATAGAAATAAGATTCTTCAGCTGAATTTACTAAGCGAGAATCCCACTCATTACGTCCTGAGAGAGTAAGGTAAGCACAACGTTTGAAACCAATTTCGGCATTTCCGAACACAGCCACATTACGTCGGCGAGCGTCACCGTATTTTTCGGTTATTTTACCTTCGGAAGGTGTAATATTTTGGATAGCAAATAGGTTAGGCACTAATTGCAAGTTACCACCGTAGCCGCGTTCTACTGCATCAAAATCAGAATAGCTACCCCCAAGGTTGAGCATTAGGCTCCAATCGTCAAAAAACTGTTTGTTGATCGTACCAATGATATCGGAATAGAATTGGTGGTCGTTGTAATTGGCATATTCATAAGCGCCATTAGGTTTGGCAAAAATCTCATTTGATGAGGCGTAGAGTTTGCGTTCAAAATTGATATAGCTTTTGTCTAAGCGAGCGCGTGCTGCAACATTTGCCCAAGAGGTGATTTTGTAGGTAAGTCCTGCATTGAACATAAATCGGTCTTTGTTGTTAGACGCTAAGTTGCGATAAGCTGTCCAATAAGGGTTTTGAGGAGCAAATCTACTTTCGCTGAGAGGCCAATATTGGGTAGCGAAATAACGAGAAGTATCGTAACGTTCAAAGGTTTTTATTTTTTCAAAATCCTCACCACGAGGGTAGAGATAAGCGGCTACAATAGGGTTCCAATACTCACCTTGAGAGACCATATTCATATCTTTCTGTTTGACATACGAAGCTCCTAAATCTAACTGCAATTTATCCTCAAATAGTGATGTAGTGTTACGCACTGTGAAATTATAACGGTGGTAACTATTGTTAGGCACTACGCCATTATTGTTAGTACTCGCTGCTGAGAAGAAGGTTTGATTGGTTTTATTACCCGCTGTGAGGGTGAGCGAGTTGATAAAGTTAGTACCTGTTTCAAAGAAGTCTTTTGCAGGATCATAGCTGCTAGGAGTTGCCAATTTACTACCCCAACTGCTATATTGCCCACTGCGGTTGCCATAGGTATTTTGGAATTCAGGCAATATAAAAGGTTTGCTAAACTCGGTAGTAGAAGAGAGTGAAATTTGCATTTTGCCTTCTTTACCTTTTTTGGTATTGATAAGAATCACCCCATTGGCGGCATTACTACCATAGAGGGCAGCCGCCGAAGGACCACTAAGCACCGAGATGCTCTCAATATCCTCAGGGTTGAAGTCGGCGATACCTTCACTACCTACACGACCTTCACCTTTGATACCGCTATTGTCGCCACCTGCTTGGGTATTGAAAAGCGGAATCCCGTCTACCACATAAAGCACGTTGTTACTACCTTCAATAGATTTCTCACCGCGCATTATCACACGAGTAGCACCTCCTGGCCCTGAAGCACTTTTGTTGATAGTAACCCCTGCAACTTTACCATTGAGGCTGTTTACAAAGTTAGGAGCTTTCACTTTGGTGAGTTCTTCGGACTTCACCTGTTGCACATTGTAGCTCAACGCTTTTTCTTCACGTTTGATACCTAATGCGGTTACCACCACCTCGGAGAGTTGCTGGGTTTCCTCTTTAAGGACAACATTCATATTCAGTGTTTTGCCAGCTCCTGTTACTTTTTTGTCTTGAGCGACATATCCCACTGAACTAAATTCAATTGTTTCACCTTCTTTGGCTTGGAGGGTAAATTTCCCATCAAAGTCGGTAGAAACACCATGTGTAGTGCCTTTTACCACCACACTCACCCCGATGAGCGGGGTTTTGCTTTCATCGGTAACGACACCCGTTACCGTTTTATCTTGTGCATAGAGTCCTCCAAAAAGTAAGAAAAAGACACTAAACACAAAGAATAGCTTAGGGTAATTCATAAAATAAATGTTAAAAATTGACGGTGCAAAAGTATAAATTTACCTAAAACGAAACAAGGAAAAAACAAATGATTTTTAAAGATAACGAAAAAAAGTTATATTTGTTAATTTATATAGAAAAAAGAAGATGAAAAAAGCGTTTACATAATATAAATCATTAGCAAATAAAAGGAAGTTGGAATGTTTTTCTTTTTAACACAGAAATGACAATAAAAAGAGTGGTTTTAACAGAAAAACCATATAAATGACGAATTACAAATTACAAATTACGAATGACGAGAGACGAGTAGCCCCCGAACCCCCGAAGGGGGACTATCTGGAGAATAAGTAGTTTTAGAGATTGGAGTTGGGGGAATTTGATGATTTGACAATTTAACAATTTGACGATTTGGGTATTAGGGGATTATTGCTATTTTTGCGGCGAAAACTCTGAACCCTGAAACCTAACACCTGAAACCTAACACCTGAAACCTGATACCTGAAACCTGATACCTGATACCTGATACCTAATACCTGACAACTATGACCTTTCAATTTAAACAATTTAGTGTAAAGCAGACTCAAAGTGCAATGAAAATAGGCACTGATAGCGTACTCCTCGGCGCGTGGACGCCTATAGAGCAACCTGAAAGTATTTTAGATATTGGGGCTGGCACAGGCTTACTCGCCCTAATGCTCGCCCAACGCTGTGATGCAATGACGATTGATGCTGTGGAAATTGATGAAAGTGCTTATATAGAATGTACTGAAAATTTTGAAGCAAGTCCGTGGGGCGACCGACTTTTTTGTTATCACGCATCGTTTGAAGAGTTTTTCACTGAAATAGATGAGCCTTACGACTTAATTATCTCTAACCCTCCCTTCTACCCTACCGATTATAAAACTCCTGAAAAAGCACGCAACACCGCTCGTTTTAGCGATGCTCTACCTCCTAAACAACTCTTAGAGGGAGTCAATCGTTTGTTAGCCGTTGAAGGGAAGTTTAGCGTTATTCTTCCATATACCGAAAGTGAAAGATTTATCACTTTGGCAGCTACTTTCGGACTTTTTCCTCAACAAATCACTCATACACGCGGCAATGCACAAAGCGAACTCAAACGCAGTATGATGCTCTTTGCCCGCACTCCTCAACCCTCCTACCCCACTCATATTCTTACTATTGAAAAAGAACGAGGGGTATATACCGAAGAGTATAAAGCACTTACAAAAGAGTTCTATTTGGGATTTTAGGAGATAGGGGATAGAAGGTTACTATGCTCTTCACTGGCTTTACTCACCTACCTCATACCTCTTATCTCTTACTTGATTGCGTAACCTCTTTCTTCAAAGGCTTGTACTAACTGCTGGATGTGGTCGGTACCATTAGTTTCAACGGTGATAAGTACTTCTTTATCGCGGAAACGAGAAAGGTTTTTAAACTGATTGTGAGCGAGTTTGACGATATTAGCGCCTACATCGGCAATGATGTGGGTAATTTTAGCGAGTTCACCAGGGCGGTCGGGGATGCTTACTGAGAAGTTAAAAATACGATCGCGGCTCACCAATCCTTTGTTTATCATTGAGGAAATCATCAGCACATCGATATTGCCACCACTCACTACAGGCACGACATTCTTATTGCGGTCGGTGAGTTTTTTAAGGGCAGCCAAAGGCAAAACCCCTGAGTTTTCGGCGATAATTTTGTGTTTCTCAGTGAGCAACAAGAAGGCTTCAGTAAGTTCATAATCATCGACAGTTACTACCTCATCTACGTATTTTTTGATATACTCGAAATTGAGTTCACCTATGCGTTTTACGGCAGTACCATCGGCGATGGTATTGGCTTCGGGCAGGGTAACGAGTTTATTTTTCTTAAGCGCTTCGGTAGCCGAAGCAGCGCCTGAGGGTTCTACTCCTACGATTTTTATTTCGGGTTTTATTTGTTTAGCAGCGCAGGCAATCCCCGAGATGAGTCCGCCACCACCTATAGGTACGACTATCACATCGGTTTGAGGTAACTGTTCGAGGATTTCGAGGGCAATAGTACCTTGACCTTCAAGCACATCGGGGTCGTTGAAAGGATGCACAAATACATAGCCTTCTTTTTCTTCTAACTCTTTGGCTTTTTGGTAAGCATCATCGTACACATCGCCGTAGAGCACCACTTCAGCACCGTATTTTTTAGTAGACTGCACTTTGATGAGCGGGGTAGTTTTAGGCATTACAATCACCGCTTTGATACCCAACTCGCGGGCTGCATAAGCAACCCCTTGGGCATGATTGCCCGCCGAAGAAGCAATAACCCCGCGTTGTTTTTCAGCTTCGGTGAGTTTGAGCATTTTGTTATAAGCGCCACGAATTTTGAAAGCTCCTGTTTTTTGGAGATTTTCGGGTTTGATGTAGATATTGTTTCCTGATTCTTCACTGAAGATAGGACTGTAGATGAGGGGAGTGGGAAGGAGCACATTTTTAAGGTGCTCACGAGCTGTGGTAAAGTTCATAATTTTTAATTAACAATTGATAGTTAACAATTAACAATTAGTAAAATATTTTTAATCTCCCACAAAGCCAGCGAGGGCTCACAGCTGGGTATGTGAAACACGAATTTTCACCTGACGGTGAATTATTTTGTGAATATATTATGATATAAAGCTGTAAATCAATATTCTGTTATATCGAACTGATGTTAATTATTATGGTTTTGCTTGAATTTTAGCGGCGAAATCTTTCCAAAAGGGTGCTGCTTTATATTTCTCTACTGAGGCTTGGGGTACATATACCTTTTGCAAATTAGTATCTTTGAAAGGGTAATTGGTTAAAGTAGGGGGATTTACAGCATTAATAGTAATTGTTTTGAGACGTTTGCAATGCCAAAAAGAATCGTATCCTATGACTTTGATTGTAGCGGGAAGGACGATATTCTCTACCTCAGTACAGCCCGAAATACCGACAGTTTCTATTTCGGTAATACCTGTATTTTCTAAGTTAATTTCTTTTAGATAATTCCACCCAATAGCGCCAAATCCTAATATTTCTACTTTATTGAAGTGTAATTCTTCGAGATTATAAGACATTGATAATACGCTATAGGGCAGTCTTTTTACATTAGGAAGGGAGAGTTTTCTAATTTTTGTTTTGAAGAAAGCTTTATCGCCAAAAACTACTGTAGCGTTGGTATTGAAAGTAACAGTACCACTGAGGCTAGCTTCTTCAAAAGCACTTTCTTCTATTTCTTTGAGGTTGTTAGGGAAAGTAATCGATTGGAGATTTTGATGTTCTTTAAAAGCCTCTTTAGCAATAGTATTGACGCGCCTCAACTCACTATCGGCTTGCATATCCAACTCGGTAGTATTAGGGTTTTTCCATTTGATGAGGGTACGACCATCGGCTGAGATGTCGTAATCGGGGGTAGAGCGATGAGGGGCAGGGGTATTGCTGTTATCGCTCTTAGAACAACTTACCAAAGCGACAAAGATAAGAGTAAAAAGGGTAAGGTTTTTCATTTTTAAAAATCAAATAAATCTAAACTATCCGGATTTCTACGATTGTCCCAAAAAGAAAGAATACGAATGATATTATCCTCTACTCTATAGAAAATAGAGTAATTGTAAAATACTAAAACAGAGCGAACATCTTCATAATCTTCTTCTATAGGCCAAATATATGGATCTCTAATAAGAGACTTAGCTACTTTTTGTGCTTCAGCGTTTAGTTTAACTGAATAAGCATTGCTTCTATTTCTTTTTTTCCAATAGATAAGAATTTCTTTCAGTTCCTCCTTTGCTTTAGGAGTCCAAACTACGACCATAATATCGCTTCCATTTCACGTTCTACTTCTTCTTGAGGAATATGTAGACCTGCTTTATCTTCCTCTAATCCTTTTTGTATGCTATATCTTTTGGCCTCTTTTTGTTGTTCAAAAAGAAGTGTATCTTCAGTTAGGACATCATTTATAAGTTCTGCTTCCATAGTTTCTATAATTTTGTTGCAAATGTATGGAATAAAAATCAATCAGCAATGTTAGTGTAAGAAAAATCAATGCTTTAGCTATAGTTTATGAATTTTATCAGCTAATGCTTTCCATTGGGAATCTCTTTTGTATATATCAATCAAATCATCGGGAGTAGCGGGCACGTAAACTGTGGGATAAGAGATGCCTTGAAAAGGGTTACCTTCAAAATAGGGGGGATAAAGCGCGAGTACGGTGAGATTTTCTAAGGACTCACAGTTGGCAAAAGCTTTGTCACCTATAGGTTTGAGGTTCATTGTTACCGAGAGAATCACTTTTTTGAGGCGTTTACAACCGGCAAAAGTCTCTGCACCTATGGCAATAGCTTCAGCTTGAGAGAGGTCGATTTGTTCAATGGCTGTACAGCCTTTAAAAGCCCCTCTGCCGATTTTACCTGTCTTTGCAAAAGTAATGTTTTTCAAGGCAGTACAATTTGCAAAAATTTCAGCCGACAACTCTTTGGTTTTAGGAAGTGTTATTGAGGTGATACGGGTATTGCTAAAAACTCTTTCGCCAAACACTACATCGGAATAAGAATTGAAGACTACTGAAGTGCGGAGATCGGTTCCAGCAAAGGCTTCGGTATTGATTTCTTTGAGGTTATCGGGGAAGATGACGGATTGGAGTCGGCTGCAATCTTTAAAGGCTTTTTCGCCAATAGTATTCACTTCACGCAAACGGCTATCAGCTTGCATATTGATACCAGAGGTAAGAGGATTGAGCCATTTGACTAAGGTTAAGCCATCGGCACTGAGCTGGTAGTCGGTTTCGGGCACATTTGCGCTGTCGTCATTGCTTTTGGAACAAGCTGCTAAAGCGATAGTTATGAAAACCAAAAAGAAGATTTTTTTCATTGCATAATCATTTTATGATATTAAAAACACCACAAAGGTAGTAAATAAAGAGCAATTAACAACAAAATATTATTTAGAATATATTCTATTGGCATATTTACTCCAACCTGGAGCATTTATGTAAGCATCTCTGCTAAATACATAAATTCTAGGAATATTCTTCACTCCATAGAATACATCTTCACCCAAAGTTGGAGGAGTTTTAGCATTAATAGTAATTGACTCTAAAGCATTGCAATTAGCAAAGGCTACATCTCCTATCTCAGTAACCAATAGAGGCAAAGTTACAGCTCTTAACTTTTCACAATTTGCAAAAGCTCCTTGCTCTACCTTTGTAAGATATGAATCGTGAAAAAACAAGTATTCAAGAGATCTACAGTTACTAAAAGCATAACTACCTATTACTCTTATCATTCTTTGATGTTTAACTTCTTTTAAAGACTGACAAGATTCAAACATCCTATCACTTATTCCATTGGCATTAGGAAGTTCTATTGTTGTAATATTAGTACGAGCAAAAACTTGTGATCCAAAATTAACTTCAGTTTCTGAATTGACATTGAACTTCACCCCTCCACTGAGGTTAGTTGCATAAAAAGCCTCTGTTCCTATTCGGTATAAGTCCTTAGGAAAGGTAATAGAAGTAAGAGCTTCTTTCATTCTGAAAGCGTTATTCCCTATAAAATTTACTTTCTGCAAGTTACCATCGGCTTGCATATCAAGAGTGGTAGTATTGCTATTTGTCCACTTCACAAGAGTACGACCATCATTACTTAGCTCGTAGTTATCCGAAGAGATATTGTCGTCACTTTTGCTACAGCTGGCAAATGTTAAGGCTACCGTAGCTAATAATAAAATGTTCTTCATTATGACTTATTTTTTTAGATGTTAAGATGAAACAAAAGTATATATAAATTAGCAATAAAAAAAATTTTTTTAACATTATTTTAACACTTTAATTACTAATTTCTTTTTGATAATTCCTTTATATAAGATTGTAATTAAATAGTGAGGCTAATTGCCATTAGCCCCTACAATATACTGAAAAAGCGAATGATTATCAGGTAATCAACTTTGCCAAAGGTGCGAGCCGCTTTCTTACTTTATTGATGTACTTGCACTTGAGGGAATGGAATTTCTATACCGGCGGCATCGAAGCGGTTTTTGATAGCTTCTATAGTGCGGAAATAGCACTCCCAATAGTCGGGAGTGAGACACCAATAGCGCAACGACATATTTACGGAACTATCGGCTAAGGCATCTACATAAACCACAGGAGCGGGCTCAGGAAGGGCTTTGACTTCCTCTTTGGCAATTTGCAAGAGCACTTCACGGGCTTTTTGGATATCGGAACTATACCCTATACCTACAAGCACGTACACACGGCGTTTTTCTTCCCTGCTGTAGTTGATAATACTATTGCTAAACAGCTGGGTGTTAGGGATTATCGCTTGTTCGTTATCGGCTTTGTTGAGGGTTGTAGCAAAGAGACCGATGTTTTTCACGGTTCCTTTTTCGCCATTACCTTCGATTACATCGCCTACGCGGAAAGGTTTGAAAATGAGTATCATTATCCCGCTAGCGAAGTTAGACAACGATCCTTGTAACGCCAAGCCTACTGCTACAAAACCACTGGTGATGATTGCGATAAACTGGGTTGCGGGCAAGCCTATCACCTGTACAATGGTGAGGAAGAGCGCAATATAGAGTATCCAGCGGACTACTTGTAACAAAAAACCTTGCAAAGCGAGGTCTACTCCACGGCGTTCCATCAATCCTTTGAGGAGTTTTACAATAAAACGGATGATGTAACGCCCTATAAAATAGAGGGCAATAGCCCCGATCATAGTAGGGGCGAAATTGATGAGTCCTTTAATCCAATCTTTAATCAGACTTTCAAAATCAATAGCTGAGAATTCGGGCATATTTATTCAATTAACAATTAACACGTTACACAATTAACATTATACGGGTTCATTTTCTTCTACTTTTCCTTCTAATTCGGCTTTTGTTTTTTTGCGTGTTAAGCGGCGTTTGATAAAATCGTTGAGGTCTTTACCTTTTACCGAATAGGTATTGAAGAGTAACATAGGGGTAATCACTCCAAAGGCTAAACACATAGTAATAAAACCTGTTTGCAAACCGAGTTTAAAAGTTTGATAAAGCAGGTCGAGGGTTTCATCCTGACGGGTTTCAACGGTTACTATTTGGATGATTTTCATCATAAACTCATAGCCGTATTTACCAGGAATCATATTGATAACGGCAGGTATCGTAAACACAATAGGAGGTGTATGTACGCGATGAGCGAAATAGACCGCCAAGAGCCCCACGGCACAAGCTCCTAAAAAGGAGGTAATCACGATTTGCTCGGGCATCACTGTACCTAAAAGTATAAACTTAATGCCCCAACCTATACCGCCTAATACGCCTGTAATCCACAAGGCACGACGGGGAGTGTTGAACAATAAAGCAAAGCCAATAGAAATCCACATCGACCAAAAGATGCGTTCGGCTAATCCTAAAAATACATCAAGGAAGTTCATAACCAAATAATAGTAAAGCTAAATAAAAACCTAATGAAATCATAAAAACCAAGATAGCCGCGTGTGTGAGTTTAGCTATCCCTGCTACAATACAGCCAGAGAGCATATCGATAAATCCGTTGATAAGAGGTACTCCAGGCACTAACCACAACACACAAGCGGCTAAGGCGTTGTGGTACTGCTCTACTCCCGCCAAACGGAAGATACTCATCACGGCTACCGACACAAAAGCAGCCCATCCCCAACAGATATACACATTGAACTTGCGCAACTGCAGGATACGACGTCCCGCTAAACCTAATAAGGTTGCTATAAACGACATTGCAAACTCGGTATAACTAGCTTGTTCTTTACCAAATACATAGGCTAACGAACCTCCTGCTACCGATACGAAGAACCACATCACATACATATTGTAATGAGGTTTGGCTTTAATCGTTGCAACTTGTTCTTCAATTTCTTCGATAGGGAGTTTTTTTTCAATTGCTTCCCACGAGAGGATACTAATATCGGAAATAGCACTAAAGTTCACACCGTGATGAGGGATTGTACGGACGATAGTTTCCTTTTCGCCTGTAGCTTTATCCTGCACAGTAAGCACAATAGCAGCGTGTGAATAGAAGTTTTCGCAATGGTAGTTAAGGGCATTAGAGATGCGTTCTACATTGCGTTCTACTCTACGGGTATTGGCACCGCTGGAAATCAGCAGTTCGTTGATGTCGGCAAATAGACGTGCCGCTCGTTCAATGGGTTTCATATAGTTAATTTATCGATTTGTTGATAGTAGGGAGAGACTCTGAGAGGCTCTGAGAAAATGAGATTTAATTTCCTTTTACCAAAGAAAACTCTGCTTGGTATTCTTTGCCATTTTCCTTAATGATTACATAACCTTTGGGGAGTTCGTTTACTAAATAGTTGTATTCATTATCTGATAGAGTATGTGAACTTATAGTTTTAGGGTATCTTATAACATTTTCTATTCTCAAATTAGGGAATACAATGGCTTCTATACGAGCACTATCTATAGTTTCATTAAAAGTAATCATCACTTGCTTGCGGAAGAAAGTAGCATTCTCATCTATAACCTCAGCTTTAGTAACCTTTAGGCGTGCAGAGGGGGTAGCGGTCGTTTTTTGAATGGTAATTTCTTGGCTAAAAGGTTCTGATTTTAATAACACTTGAGAGGAGAGGACGACCTTGTATTTGCCAGCAGTAACCTCGTTTCCTATTTTAAAAGTAGCCTCAGTAGGTGTTTTATACGAAGGATAAAGTGTTGCTTTCACTTCATTACCTTGCATCAAAAGCAAAGTACAAAATTTATAATTACCAATATGATTCATACCGGTATAAGCAAAATACTCTCCTGTAACTGTTAGTTCATCACCTGCTTTGAGTGTTGTTTTAGAAAGTGCTTTGATTACGGGGGTGTGAACGGGTTCTATTGTTATAGGTTGCTTTTCACTATTCACAAAAGGAAGTACTTGTTCTTTAGTGCCACCTTTTACTACAAACTTAAAGTCGTTACCTCCGCTAAATGCTCCTGCAGGTGTATTGAACATCTTAAATTGGATGTTATAATTGGAGATGTCACTCACTGTAAGTTGGTAGTCGTGGGTGTCTTTTCTCAGATAATAAGTATATTTTTTCAAGGCTTCAGTATTAGCATATACCACTGTTTTAAAGGTTTGCAATTCGGTAGTTGCTAAGGAAGTAACAGGTTCGAACATAATAACATCTAACACATTCAGTACTATCTCACCGCTATCTAAGGTAAAAACGCCGCTTTCTACTTCTTCTTTATCAAAAGTTGCCTTGAAGTAGTATTCGCCATTTTTATAAGTGGGAGGTAATACTACATATACACGTCTTTCTTTTTTATCGATTTTTTGTACTTTAAGGGAGTAAGTATCAAATGGAGGACGGCGTTTAACGAGTTCGACTTTTATCTGTTCTTTTTTGACGGGCAAGGTATTGACATCAAAATAAACTACCTCGCCTCCAGCTTTATTTGTAGTATATTCATTAGGGACGTGGCCAATTTGTATAGGCTCATTAGGCTGTGGTGTTTTTTCGGTAGTTATGAGCACTTTGTAGATTTTAGTGCTTTTATCTTCGGCAGTTACGGTATAGCTTACTTCTTTAGAGAAATCTTGAGCTACACCGCTATTAGGAGTTACAGTAGCCCCTTTAGAGAAGGTGATGGTAGGGGTAAGAGTGGTAAGATTGGTATCTTCGGGTAATTGGGCAGTAATGGCGGTATTACTGATTGTACTGGTATAAGTAGTACCTTCTACAATAAAGGTAAATGAAAGAATATTTTTTTCACTACTTAACAAAGGGGTTTCATCGTTGTCTTTCTTGCACGCTAAAGCAAGAAAAAGAACACATAAAGCGTATATCTTTTTCATTATAAATTAAGTTTTTAAGCAGAAGCCGAAACTTCAAGCTGATGTTACACGGTGCAAAGATAGAGAAAATTAGCAAATGAGCAAATGAGGAAATGAGCAAATTGGTTTTGGGACGGGGAAAATAAAAAAAACGAACTCTAAATTTTGGTACTTGGCATAATTTTTGTAATTTTGCCGCCGAAATAATTTTAAGCAGGCTTTTTCTCTTGTAGAAAACCGTCAGTCTTAAAGAAAACAAAATTTATGAAATTAGTTAAAAAGAGGTATTTTTTTGCAGTAATGGTCTTTGCCTTTTTAGGTTTTACGATCAAAGATGAAGAGACAAAAGTAATCACAATTCCATCTACTTTTGTAGTTGATGTACCTCAAATGGCCACCGCTATGCCAGCAGAAGCAACTGCGAATAGCACACTACTTCCCACTTCTTTTACTCTCCACACAGGAAAAACATTTATTGGATTTAAAGAAGCTTTAGCCTATCGCGAATCACGCGGTAACTACACTATTGTAAACCGTTTTGGCTATATGGGGAAATATCAATTTGGGAAACGCGCCCTTCACTTCTATGGCGTAACTGATACCCAACAATTTTTGAACTCTCCTGAACAACAAGAACAAGTGTTTGTGTTGAGCTTACAGCGCACCAAATGGTTTTTGCGCAAAGAAATTAAAAAATATGTAGGCAAAACTATCAACGGGATTCACATTACTGAATCGGGGATATTGGCAGCCGCTCACTTGGCTGGTGAGAGTTCAGTGAAGAAATTCTTCAAACATCAAGGGGGATATAACTTTGCCGATGGCAATGGCGTTACCTTGCAACACTACCTTAAAGCGTTTGCGGGTTACGATACCTCACACATTGAAGCAATACAAAAACCTCAATGGGAAGCCCCTGAAACCACCTCTCTTTCTTTAGCAACATTGTAGTTATTAAACTTTTCCTCTTACTTTTATATACACTAAAGTAGCTATAAGTAAAAGGTGAAGATAGACTGAGTACCCTACCAAAGATAAATAGTCCATCGTATGGGCAAATTGGTATAGGGCGATCACTTGTGCTCCATAAGGAATGAGACCTTGCGCATAACACGAGAAGATATCTAATACTGAAGCCGCATTGCGGAGGGGTATTTGGAATTGCTCGGCTATGCGCTTACTTATTTTAGAAACGATGAGAATTGCCACCGTGTTATTCGCTACACACACATCGGCAACAGTTACTAAAAAGCCCATTCCCAGCAAGGCTGAAGCGCCACTCTTGATGCGTTTGGCAACAAGGTTCATCAGAAATTGAATGCCGCCAAAACGCTCTACTAAAAAGGCTAATCCGCCAATGATGAAGTAGAGGAAGAAGATATCAGCCATATCCATAAAGCCTTTGTAAGTGTGTTGGGTAAATTCTAAGAAAGAGAACTTGTTGTAGGAGAATCCCATAACACCTGAGAAAACAACTCCCAAGAACAGTGACACGAATACATTTACTCCAAAAAGCGAAATGACCACTACTGCTACATAAGGCAAAATAAGCAAGGGATTGAAGGTGTGATAGGCTTCGCTATGAGTGAAGGTCGTTGCTCCTGGGTTGCCAATAAAAAAGAGAATTACCGCCGATAGCAGCGCAACGGGAAGTGCTATTTGAGCATTGGTTTTCATCTTATCACTCATCTTGCAGCCTAACGATTGGGTGGCGGCAATAGTAGTATCGGAAATAAGGGACAGATTGTCGCCAAACATCGCGCCACAAAGCAACGCAGCCCCTATAAGGGCAGTATTAGAATGACTTTCAAAAGCTAAATTGAAGACAATAGGCGAAAGGGTCATAATGGTACCTACCGAGGTTCCTGTTGCAAACGAGAGGAAAGAAGCAATTACAAAAATACCTACGGGGAAGTATTCGGGTGAAATGTAGTACATCCCCATATTCACTATGCTATCGATGCTGCCAGAGGCTTTGGCTACCGAAGCAAAAGCACCTGCCAAAAGAGCTATTACACACATCTGCAACACATTGCTATTGCCTGCCCCTCTGAAGAAAAGGGCTATCTTTTGATTGAGAGGTGCGCGGTAGATAAGCAAAGCTACTACCACTGCAAAAAGCGCAATAATAGGTGCTGGCAATGAATAGAAATTATCAAAATAAATACCACTACCTAAAAATATAGCTACGAATATGAGTAGCGGGATAATACTTACTATTGTTGTTTTTTTCGTCATTTTATAATTTGCTAATCTGCTAATTTTCTAATTTGTTAATTCTCTCGGCTACTACGGCATAATATCTATTAGTGAAATATCGCAACAGCGGACGCAAGCCTAACTTCTTCACGGGGTGCGTCCATTTTTCTCTATATACAATCCGAAATCCTGCTTTTTCTAACAGCATATCTAATTGCCAATCTTCAAACTCGTGGTAATGACAGTCGCGGGGGTCGGCAGTATTGCGGTAGGCTTTGGCAAACCAAAGTCGCAAAGGTACTGTAATCAATATTTTATTTGTAGGGACATTTTGCAGTACAGCCAAAGGGTTTACCAAATGTTCTAAAATCTCTAAAGCGGTAGTGAAATCGGATTGAAAATTCTGAAGGGTATTTGCCTCGAAATCTAAATCCTGACCGGTAGTATTAAGCACCGTATAACCTTCCTCTTTCATAATCGTTGAAAAAGGATTTTCTACCCCTATATCGAGGATTGTACTCCCCTGAGGAGCATATCGCTTGAGAATACTCAAGGTTTTTTGATAGCGTTTTTTAGGAAGGGTTTTGTACATAAATTGAGAATTAACAATTGACAAGGGGATAACGTTTAATTTTAAAGAAGTTATCCGAATTTTTTTCTTTAAGGGCGTTTGCAAAACGCCCCTACATACATAACATACTATAAAAGCTAATGTGCGTCGAGCCAATTGTTACCTACGCCTAAATCGGCGACGAGGGGAACGGCAAGGGTAAAGGCGTTTTCCATAGCTTCTTTGACAAGGGGTTTTACGAGTTCTAATTCGGTTTTAGGGACATCGAACACCAACTCGTCGTGTACTTGGAGGAGCATACGGGTTTGGAGTTTTTGGGCTTGCAACTGGTTGTATATGCGTATCATTGCGATTTTGATAATATCGGCTGCTGAGCCTTGTATAGGGGCATTCACGGCGTTGCGCTCAGCGCCTCCACGTACTACTTGGTTATGTGAATGAATATCGGGCAAATAACGGCGTCTGCCTAAAATGGTTTCTACATAGCCGTGTTGTCGGGCAAACTCTATTTGTTTATTGATATAGTTGCGCAGGTTAGGATAGGTAGCGTAATAAGTGTCTATCAGTTCTTTGCTTTCGGATCGGGAGAGGTCGGTTTGTGCAGATAGCCCAAATGCCGATACGCCATAAATAATCCCAAAATTCACTGTTTTGGCGTGGCTACGTTGCTCGCGGGTTACCTCTTCTAAAGGCACGTGGAACACCTTTGCCGCTGTAGAACGGTGAATATCCTCATTGCGGAGGAAGGACTCAATCATATTGTGTTCTTCGCTGAGGGCAGCGATGATGCGGAGTTCTATTTGCGAATAGTCGGCAGAGAGGAGCACATAATCGGGATTGCGAGCGATAAACGCCTTGCGCACCTGCTGCCCACGAGGGGTGCGGATAGGGATATTCTGCAAGTTAGGGTTGTTGCTACTGAGTCGACCTGTAGCCGCTACTGTTTGCATATAGGTAGTATGCACACGACCCGTACTTTTATTTACCTCTAAAGGCAAGGCATCTACATAAGTAGATTTGAGTTTCTGCACTTGTCGCCACTCCAATATATCGGCTACGATTTTATGTTTGGCTGCAAAAGGCGCTAAAACCTCTTCGGAAGTAGCATACTGACCAGTTTTCGTCTTTTTCGGTTTGCTGTCAATCTTCAGTTTTTCAAAGAGAATGTCGCCGAGTTGTTTAGGCGATGCCAAATTGAAAGTCTCGCCAGCCTGCTCGGCTATAGTTGTTTCGAGTTGGGCAATATCGGCATCTAAGGTTTTAGCGTATTCTTTTAAAAAATCCACATCGAGGTTTACCCCTTCGCGTTCCATAGCTGCCAACACTTTGATGAGAGGCGCTTCTAAATCGGTATAGATTTTTTGGGCATTTACTTGGGGCATTTGGCTTTGGAACACGTTTTTGAGTTGCCAAGTAACATCGGCATCTTCCACCGCGTATTCCTTTACCTCATCGATAGGCACGGTGCGCATAGAGCGTTGGGTTTTCCCTTTGCCAATAAGGCTCTCGATAGCAATAGGTGTATAGTTCAGGTAGGTTTCGCTGAGGACATCCATATTGTGGCGCATATCAGGATTTAGCAAGTAATGAGCTATCATCGTATCGAAGAGTGCGCCCTGTACCTCAACACCGTAGTTTTGCAACACTTTGAGGTCGTATTTCAAATTCTGACCTACTTTGGCTATCTGTTCATTCTCAAAAAACGGACGGAATTGCTCTATGAGCTTAGTAGCCGCTTCTTTTTCTTTAGGAAATGGCAAATAATGCCCTTTATGAGCTGCCCAGCAGAAGGATATCCCTACTAATTCGGCTTCGAGAGCGTTTATATTAGTAGTTTCGGTATCAAAACACACTTCAGTTTGTTGCAATAGGCTTTGCAACAAGAGTTGTTGTGCCATTGGGGTATCGGCTAATTGGTAGAAATGAGGAGTATTGCTGCTGTTTTTCTTATCGCTCACCAATTGCGGTTGCGCAAAGAGGTCGCCTTGCGAGAACAAATCCAGCTGCCCTGAAGCAGCCTTAGGGGGAGTTTGTACCACAGCTTCTGGTTGGTAGGTTTTTAGGAAATTTTGTAGCAACTGGCGGAATTCTAACTCATCGAAAATCTTGCCCACCGCTTCAAAATCGGGTTGGGACATTGCAAAATCGGCTTCATCAAAAGTTACCGGCGCATCGAGCATAATAGTTGCCAATTGTTTGGAGAGCAAGCCTTTTTCCTTGTTATTTTCTATATTTTCACGGAGTTTGCCTTTTAGTTTATCAGTATTAGCGAGGAGATTTTCCATAGAGCCAAAATCGGCGAGTAGCTTTTTGGCGGTCTTCTCGCCTACCCCAGGCAGCCCAGGAATATTATCGACAGCATCGCCCATCATACCGAGGAAATCAATCACCTGCAAAGGGTTTTGCACTTCAAATTTCTCTTGCACCTCTTTCACGCCCCAAATTTCGATATCATTGCCCGAGCGCGCAGGTCGGTACATAAAGATATTGTCGCTCACCAGCTGCGCATAATCTTTATCGGGGGTTACCATAAACACTTGGTAATCTTGAGCTTCGGCTTGTTTAGAGAGTGTTCCGATGATATCATCGGCTTCATAGCCCTCTTTTTCGATGATAGGGATGTGCAAAGCCTTGAGTATTTCGTGGATATAGGGGATAGCCAAACGAATCGCTTCGGGGGTTTCCTCGCGATTGGCTTTATAGTCGGTAAAGAGTTCGGTGCGTGCTACGCTCCCTCCTTTGTCGAAAGCGACAGCGAGATGGTCGGGTTTTTCTTTTTTAATCACCTCGAAAAGGGAGTTCATAAAGCCGAGAATCGCCGAAGTATTCAATCCTTTGGAATTGATGCGCGGGTTCTTGATAAAAGCGTAATAACCCCTGAAAATAAGGGCATAAGCATCGAGGAGGAAAAGGCGTTTTTTCATTTTATATATCATTGGTAGGGGCGAATTGCAATTCGCCCGTACATAGTTTGTTAGGGGTTAGTGATTTGCCAATTTTCTTCAACTTCCCAATTGGCGCGGAGTTCTATTTCTTTAGGCATATACCACACCCGCTCGGGTTGCCGATGTTCTAAGAAACTACCGGTATCCCATTGCTGGTTTTTGTTCTTATCTTCAATGAGTCGCAAGCGGAATTTACCAGGTGTTACATTCTCGAACAGATATTCGGGCAGAGGTTTTTCGATATAAATTTCGCGGAGCACTTCCGTTGCCTTCTCATTGGTAAGTTGCAGTATAAGTGGATATTGCAGTGTGTTTTCGGCAGTGTTGAGGTGCATTTTTAGGATAGCTACCTCTTCGAGTTTTTTAGTGCGCACGGTTACTTTTAGGGTATCGTTCGTATGTCCGAAAAAATCGGTGAGGGCATTAGGGAGGGCTTCAATGCGGTAGGTCTCGTCGTTTTTCTTATCGAATAAGAGATAGTACTCTAAATTATTGGGGGCTAAGCGCGTTTTGAACGGAATAGCCACCGCTGTAGAGTCTTTGCCAGCGAAAACTTTCAGTTTAGAGGGGTCAGTTTTTACGATAGGGATATTGCTCTTGAAGCCAAAGTCCTTGTACATAGGCAAGTCGCCCGAAAAGAGGTTTTCTATTTGCAAGCTATCGTTTTTCATCTCCTTTAAACGGACTTTAAACGTATCGGTTTTCTGTTTTTTGGTAATAGTAAATACCAAAGAATCTTTTTGTTTAGGGGTATACCAAAAGTTGAGTGTATCTTTCTTAGGGTCTTTGGAGATAGTATATTTAAAATCGGGAGTTACGGGAGAGATAGGCTTGATTTGTACGCTATCGGTTTTGCCTTCAAAGCCAAATTGCACGCGGTTGCCAGCAGCTTGTGTAGGGCGATGCGCCTTGTAAGGAGGCACTTCTTTGAATAAGCGCAATTTAGGGTAAAAACCTTGTGGACTGCCTTTCAAATCGGCAACGGTGATAGGTTCGTCCATAAAAGCAATTTTGTCGTCCTTAGGATTGAAGATATAATTAGGGCTTTTTTCTTTGAGAGCGATGAGTTTGTATTTGCCCTCTTTGAGGTATTCGAGCACAAAACTATCGAGGCTGTCGAGGGTATTGGTTACATAAGTAGGTTGCGTTTTATACACCAATGAGTCGTTATACTGCTCGTTGTAAGGATAGAGCATCACAGTCACGAAATTATCGGGTTTAGGAGCGATTGCATCGGCGATGTCTCCCTCATACCACAGTGAATCGAGAGTGCTACCGGTAGAAAACACATATTTGAAATCGGAAATCGGGTTGCCTTCGTTGTAATCCTGAATGCTATTACCGAAGTTCAGCACGTAGGTAGTATTAGGTTTAAGAGTATCAACGATATTAATTTCTAACCATTTAGAAGCCGAAGTAGGCGAAATGATAGGAAAAGTTTTCATAGGAGGAGAGATGATGAGCTGCTTGCGGATATCTTTAGTTACCACAAACTCATCGAACTGCAAACGTATTTTCTTGCCGTGGAACTTCATAGCCCCCGATTTGGGCACAGATTGCAAGAGTACCGGCGGGGTAACATCTTTAGGACCACCAGTGGGAGAGCCGCGGCGGGCACATTGCCAAAGGGTGAGGGCGATAAGGAGAGAGAGGAGTATGGGTAAACGATGTTTCATAGCTAAAATACGAATTTCTAATTTGCAAAAGTAATAAATAATGTGAATATGGCAAGATTTTTGCGGCTTTTATAGTATAGCCTCCGTCCCCTCGAAGAGGGACAATCTTCAAAAAACAAGTACTTATAAGATAATTTATTTTAATATAGAACTATATTCTTTCTAAAAGAAAATCAATTAAATAATATTATACAATGAGACGAGTGAGTTTATTACTTTTGGCAGTAGGGCTATTAGTCGCTTGTAATGACAAAGATGACTATCAACCAGAAAAAGACCCTATTTATTTGGCAGATAAGATTGTAGAAACCATCTTACCTGTGCAAGGCACCCACACAATGAGCATTACCAGCGAGTATAAATATCGCAACACTGGTATAGGCTTATTAGAGAAAATGACTGTTGATACAGTTGCAACGAGTAAAATCCCTACTTCGGAGTTTGAAAACTCATACGATGGGTCTTTCCCCACTAAAACTGTATACAAAGAAAGCGGTATACAAAAGAGCGAAACTGTGTACAACGAGTATACTCAAAGGGGAAGTATCAAGAAAAAAACAACTACTGAAGTAGGTAAGGCATATCCTATCATAGAGGAGTATAAATACGATGGTCGTCTGCTTTCGGAGTATGTTAAAACTAAAAAGACATCATCTGAAACTACAGTTTATACAATCATTACCTACAAGTTTGGTCTTAATGAAGTGAATACAGAAACTTCTGTTCGTACAGAAACGGTAGGGTATAGACCTAAAACTACTGTAGTTGCTACCGATAAGTATGTGCTCAACTACAACGAAACCGTGAAAGAGCACACACGTACTGAAAATGGTAAGACTTCTATTACTACTTACACTTACGACAACAAGACTAACCCTCGTTACTTACTTTTTTCGTATAGAATGACCCACCCAGAGTTTTTCTTACAAGAAGGTTATAGTCGTAACAATATCACTAAGAAAACAGTGAAATACCCTAATATTTCGGGACAAGATTACGTGGAAGAGACCACTTACGAGTATTTCAAAAATGAATACCCACAGAAAGCTGTTGTAAAGAGAGATGGAGTGATAGTAGGAAGCAAGGAATTTACTTATTAGGTAAGAGTTAAGAAGTAAGAAAAACGCGAAAGGTCATAGTGTTATGCTATGACCTTTCGCGTTTTTAGAGATTCGGAGTTAGGAGACAGGTAATGACTGACTTGATAGTGTATTTTCTATAGGGTAATACATATCTTCATAGGCTTCTACAAGATCTGTAAGAATCATTAATTCTATATAATCAGGGTTACTTTCGTGAGTATTATCATCTACTATTTGCAAAAGCTCACCTATGCGTTTCATTATAGCGTTGTATTGCATTTCATTTTTTATCATAATGTTATATTTTATCTATATTTTCAATTCTATCATATTCTTTATGAGTACCGATAAAACGGATATATATTATTTTAGGTACAAATAGTATATGTACTACTATTCTAAAGTGGTTGGCTTTGATATTGAAAACAAATCTACCATTTCCTACAGCATCTACACTATTGAAGTCTTTTTTAATATCTGCAAAACAAGACCATTCGGCAACAATAGTTTTTCTATACCAATCTTCCAAAGGAAATTTAGCTTCGGAATGTTGTGTGTAAAATTCAACAATGGTTTTTTTAGCTATAATTCTCATTTGAGTGGTTATAAAGTTATGGCAAAAGTAATAAATAATTTTCAATTAACAATGAACTATAAAAAACTTTGCCAAAGGTCATAGTGTTATGCTATGACCTTTGGCGTTTTTAGAGGGTTAGTACACTAAGTAAATTATACTACTACAATTTGTCCTACGCCTAAAAGTATGAGTTCTTTGCCTTTGGCTTTGAAGCTACGTACGGCGGCATCTTTATCTATTTTGATATGCGACATTGTATTGTAGTGATATCCTAATATTTTATTACACTTTACGAAATCGGAAGCCATAATAGCATCTTCTACGTCCATAGTGAAGTTACCACCTACAGGTAATACAGCTAAATCAAGCTTGTAACGCACTGGAATAAGCTGCATATCGAAATGCAAGGCGGTACTGCCCGCAATGTAAATTGTTTTATCGGGAGTTTTGATCACAAATCCGCAAGCAGCACCTCCATCACTACCATTTTCAAAGGTAGAAGAGTGCAACGCCGATACCATTTTCACAGAACCAAAAGGGAAATTGAAAGTTCCACCTAAATCCATAGGGTGGCTGTTCTCAATACCAAGGTTGAAAAAGTAGCGAGCAATCTCGAAATTAGAGATGATTTGAGCTTTAGTGCGTTTGGCAATCTTCTCTACATCCCAAGTATGATCTTGCCCAGCCGTAGTGATGAGGATATAATCGGCTTTTATTTGATTGATATCGATATCACTCGCTAAAGGGTTTTCGGAGATAAAAGGATCGACGAGTAAGTGAGTTTCACCTATTTTTATCCCTATGCTGGCGTGTCCGTAAAAAGTAATTTCCATAGTAATTAGATAATTCTTTAAGTATGAGTATTTTATTTACTGATATATATTCCTATAAAAAAGAGTACTGAGAGCAAAAAGGTGCTCAGAGCGACTACTTTTAGTTCTTTATCCAAAAGCTTAAGATCGTTGTTGCGCTTTACTGAAAGCAAATGTACCACCAAAGGAAAGAAAGCTAACAGATAGAGCAATTCCCAACGCATTTGCAGGCGCAGTACTGAAAAACTGAGTAGGGCAAGCATTGCCAACACTACTAAATAGTAATGATAGTACTTAGCAAGCGAAATTCCCATTTTCACTACTAAAGTGTGTTTGCCTGAACGCTGGTCGTTCTCGTAGTCACGCATATTGTTGAGGTTCAACACTGCTACACTTAACAATCCTATAGAGATAGCAGGTAGAAAAGTAATCCATTGGAGGGTTTGTGAGTAGAGAAACTCACTGCCTACCACGCTCACCAATCCAAAGAATACGAACACAAAGAGGTCGCCTAAACCGCGATAGCCATAAGCTGAACTTCCTACTGTGTATTTGATAGCTGCTACTACACACAATAATCCTAACACAAAGAATATCACTATATAGAGCAGGTTTTCCCAACCAAAAGCTAAGTAGATAAGTATTAATGCTGAGAGTATAGAGAGTCCTGCGGTAATGAGTATAACGCGCTTGAGTTGCAAGCGACTTATAGCTCCGCTTTGTAAAGCGCGCTGAGGCCCTAAACGATGTTCATTATCAGTGCCTTTCACACCATCGCCATAGTCATTAGCAAAATTAGAAAGCACTTGAAACAGTATAGTTGTAAGCAATGCCCAAGCGAATATTTGCCAGCTAAACGCCGAAGGGTCATAGCGATAAGCTAACGCACTCCCTGTGATAATTCCTGCTACTGAAAGGGGCAAAGTGCGGAGTCGCGCTGCTTTGATGAGTGTAATTACTTTCATTTAAGGCACAAAAGTATAAATAATTTGCCAATTAGCAAATTTGTAGCTATGATAATTAACAATTTTAACAAAAAACGTCTATTTTAAGTAGGTAGGTTCGAAGTAAGCAATATCTTCAAAGTCTTGAGCGTTGTATTTTGCGATAGCAAAAGGGAGCATATCTTTGGCTTGAGGAAAAGCATTGGGAATAAAAACGGCATTGGGATGTTTACAAATAGCAGCGAATTTATTACTTCCATCACCTAAGAAAGTTACTTTTCCTTTATTTAATTCTTCTTGATAACTGTGTTCATCGAGGATTTTGGCTTCGGTGGGGGTTACGAACTCATATTGGCTATTAAAGACTGCACTATACACTTCCATACGGCGGGCATCGAGCATTGCGATAATGCAATCGGCTTGGGCTTGATGAGCGAGAATCTGGAGGGTAGGAATTGCTATAAGGGGTTTCTCTAAGGCAAAACAGAGACCTTTAGCAGTAGCAATTCCTATGCGTAAACCGGTATATGAACCTGCTCCAGCACTTACCGCTATTGCATCTAAGGCGGTGAGGGGCAATGAGGCTTGTTGCATCACGGCTTCTATAAAGAGGTGTAGATTCTCAGAGTGAGTGAATTTACCCGTATTCTCGGACTTTTCAGCGAGAATATGATTATCCTTTGACAAGGCTACAGAACAGTTAAGTCCTGAGGTTTCTATAGATAATAAAAGCATTTTTTGAATAATATCTAATAAAATTTTCTCGTTTTAATTCCTCTATTTTACTTTCCAATGACAACACTACACTAAACATATTTGTTTTAATTTCCTCATTTGAAAAACGAATGAAAGTTAATCCATATTTTTCCATTTGATTTTGTCGATTTTTATCTTCTACATATCTAAAATCGTGGATATGACCATCTATTTCAATAACTAACTTTAATTCTTGACAATAGAAATCGACAATATATTCTAATATAGGGACTTGTCGTTTAAATTCTACTCTTAAGGATTTATTTTTAATTTCTTTCCATAGAAGTATCTCTGGGAAAGTACTATTATTGCGCAAAAATCGGGCGAATTCTCTTAATTTAGGATTGTAAGGAATAAGGTTATTCATAGTTTTTATAGGTTGATATTTATTAGAGTACCTCTGTCAGAAAACCTCCCCACTACCACATACTCCGTTCTCACGGACTTCCTCAAAGAGGGGGAATGTAGTGACGCAAGCCTCTACGATAAAACCTCCCCCCTACCCCCCTCAAAGAGGGGGAATGTAGCGACGCAAAAGTGATTCTGTTAGCTGTTACTTGTTACTTATTACCTGAAACAATCATCACTATTTCACCTTTTACGTTTTTATCTTTATAAAAATCCAATAATTCTTGGAGGGTTCCGCGTTTGGTTTCCTCGTGGACTTTGGTGAGTTCACGCGATAGACTTGCGGGGCGGTTGGCACCGAAAGTAGCGATAAAATCGGTGAGGGTTTTGAGGAGTTTGTGAGGGGAAACGTAGAAAATCATTGTTTTGGTTTCGGTGGCGAGCTGTGAGAGTCGAGTTTGGCGACCTTTTTTATCGGGTAGGAAACCTTCAAACACAAAGCGGTCGTTGGGCAATCCACTATTTACTAAGGCGGGGACAAAAGCTGTAGCACCTGGCAAGCATTCCACATCCACTCCCTCAGCAATACAAGCGCGAGAGAGCAGAAATCCAGGGTCGGAAATGGCAGGGGTACCGGCATCGGTAATGAGGGCGACAGTTGTTCCTCCTTTGATACGCTGCACCCAACTATCTACCACCTTATGTTCGTTGAACAGGTGGTAGCTTTGCATAGGGGTGCGAATATTGTAGTGTTTGAGGAGCTTGCTACTGGTGCGAGTATCTTCGGCTAAGATAATATCTACTTCTTTGAGTAAATTGAGGGCACGCAGTGTTATATCCTCTAAATTTCCAATAGGGGTAGGAATCAAATAGAGTTTGCTCATTAGACTTCAAAACGTTTAAGAACGAGGTCGAGGAAGCGTTGTTCGTACTCTTCTTTGCCTTTCCAATAGTTGTAAGTAGGTTTTACTTGTTGCTCGATATAGAGAACGGCGTCTTGCATAGAGTTTAATTCGCCCAAGTGTTTTACTACCTTATTATACTCACTTTCACTACCGAAGAAGAGTCTTTGCACAAAGGCTAACTTATCATTCAAACCTATTTGGAGAGTTTTTCCAAACTTATCATTGAGTGATTGTGTGGGTTTCACATCATCGGTAGTATCTTTTTTATCGAAAACAGTGTTTTTGCTTTGAGAGATGAACTCTTCTAAGGAAGGAGTTTGCTTGAGGAGGCGTTGCTCATCAGTATACTGAGGTTGCTGGATAAACTGTTCAGATTGTTCGATGGCGGGTTGCTCGATTTCAAATGCTACTGCAGCAGTTTCGACAGGTTTTGGTTTTTCAATTGGTTGAGGTTTTTCAATTGGTTGAGGTTTTTCAATTGGTTGATCGGCTGTTGCAGTTTGTAATCGACTTGTTGGTTTTGCCCAATTAGGTTCTGAATAGGATTCCTCTTGCAAAATGCGTTTAACAATAGGTTTCTCGGCAGGAGCTGGTTTTTCCTCTTTTGTGATAGGGGCAGGCTCCATTGCTACAAAGGCAGGTTGAGAAGCGGGTTCTTTTTTAGGAGTTTCTTTAGCGGCTGTTTCAGGGGCAGTGAGAGGGTGCACTTCGGAAGCTTCTACTTGTATATCAAAGATATCTTCTTCTTGATTTTCATCGATAAAATCGGATACTTTTCGCATAGTGCGGTGCATACGGTCTTCTGAAGCTCCAAGTGTTTGATAGTATTTTTCCACAAAAGTGAGAATAGCGATTTTCTCGGTAATTTTGTGAGCTTGTTTGTTTAGTTGAGCGAGGTTCCACTCACCTTCGTTAGCGAGGATTTCGGTAGCTAAAGTGATGAGGTCGTGTTCTAATGCTTCTTTCATTCGCGTTACTATTTTAGTTTTGATATTATTTCACAGAGGCTTCGTAAATTCCTTCGACGGTGTGAGCTAAGGTGTTGTTGAACTGCTCATCGGTTTGAGTTGCTGAGAGCCCCTCGGTAAGGGCGCGAGAGAAACTTGCAATTACCCCTTTGTTTTCGGCGAGGATGGCATTGGCTTTTTCACGTGGATAACCTCCTGAAAGAGCTACTACGCGCACTACACGGGGGTGGTGAGTAAACTCTTTGTACAAATTGTTGATGGTAGGCAAAGAGAGTTTGAGCATCACATTGGCAGTGGCGGGGAGGGTATCTAAATGTTTTCTAATTTCGTCGCGCAAGATAGCCTCGGCGGGAGATTTATCGGGGATGTTGATATCTACTTCGGGTTCTATGATAGGCACCAAACCAGCGGCTATTATTTGCTTAGCGACCTCGAATTGTTGGTCAACCACTCGTGCGATACCTTCGGGAGAAGCTTTTTTAATCACTGATCGCATTTTAGTTCCAAAGATATGGCGTTCGTTAGCGCGGGTTAATAGTTCGGTGAGTCCTGTGATAGGTTTCATCAGTTGAACGCCGTCGTTATCGAGGGGTTCCAATCCTTTGTCTACTTTTAGGAAAGGAACGACTTGTTTTTCGTCCCAAAGATAGTCGGCGGTGTATTTACCATCGATTTGTCTATCCATAGTTTGTTCAAACAAGATAGCGCCTATAATTTTTTTGTGAGAAAAGGCGGGGCTTTTGATAATTCGTGTTCTCATTTGGTGAATGAGGTCAAACATTTGTTCCTCGTTGCTGTATTGGTCTTCAGTTACGCCATAGAGTTTAAGAGCTTTAGGGGTACTACCACCACTTTGGTCAAGAGCTGCAATAAAGCCCTTGCTATTTTTCATTTGTTCAAATTGTTTTGCGTTCATTGTTATTAAGTTTTTAAAATTATGCTACAAAGGTACAACTTATTTTTCAAATAAAAAAAATTAATCCAACAACTTCTTTTAAAATGCCTACTTCCGTTGAGGCTGTTCGAAATAAGGGCGTTTGCAAAACGCCCCTACATAAAGCGATTGATTATCGAATGCCTACCCCGTTCCCCTCCCGAAGGGAAGGGGCAAGCCGCAAAAGCGATTCTTTTGATGAGGAAATATACGATGTTTTGTGCAATTAGGGTTTAGGGGTAATTGCTTTTTGATAGAGTTGTTCGGCTACATCCCAATCGATTACGTTGAAAAAGTTATTGATGTAATCGCCACGGCGGTTTTGATATTTCAAGTAATAAGCGTGTTCCCATACATCCATTGCTAATATAGGAATACCTGATACACCTAAACCTGGCATCAATGGGTTATCTTGATTGGCAGTGCTCACGACTTGTAATTTACCGTTATTGACTACTAACCAAGCCCAACCAGAACCAAAACGTTTGGCACCTGCTTCGGCAAAGGCTTTTTTGAAGTTATCAAAGCTGCCAAAATCGCGATCGATAGCGGCTGCTAAGGCTCCTTTAGGGCTTCCGCCACTGCGTGACATCCCTGCAAAATACATATTGTGATTGTAGTAACCACCAGCATTGTTACGCAAGGTTGCATTGTTCATATCAAGCGTGCGAAGGAGTTCCTCGATGCTCATTTGTGCTTGAGGAGTACCTGCTACCGCCTTGTTGAGGTTGTTCAGATAAGCTACATAGTGTTTAGAGAAATGGATGAACATTGTTTCCTCATCAATATATTCTTCTAAACCGAAATATTTGTACTTTAAAGGTACAATAGCAAAAGCACCTGCTTCGGCTTTTACATCTTTAGGGTCACCGTAGTTAGAGCCTCTTTGGACGCCTATAACGGTCTCTTCTTGTGCTTTTTTAGTTTTTGATTTTTTCTTCTGAGCGTAAAGGTTACCAGAAGTGAAGGCTGTAGTCAAAGCTACGGCGCTGAGAGTGATTGCGTTTTTGAGTTTCATATAATAAATTAATTTATTAGAGGTTAGGGGGGTTAGGATTTTTAGTTGTAATTAACGGTTTTTACGATATTGTCGTGGTCGTAAGTTTCTTCAGAGGTGAGTCGGCCGGCTTGGTTATAGTATTTCCAAACGCCCTCTTTTCTGTTGTTTTTATAAGTGCCTTCTTCGGTAATCTTACCATTAGGATAATAGATAACGCTTTTTCCGTTTTTCTTACCGTCCTTATAAGGCATTTCAGAATATAACTTACCATTGGAATGATAGGTTTTATACAAAACGAGCTCACCGTTTTCTTTCAAAAGTTCTTTTGACAAATAGCCTTCCCTTTGGTAATACTTTTGAGAGCCATCTTCTTTACCTTCTTTGTAAGTATGTTCTTCGGAGAGTTTGCCGTTGTCATAATATATGCGCAGGGTGTAATTTTTTTCGCCTTTGTAATCAGATTCTGATTGCAACCCCTCGGCATCGTCATCCCAGAGTTGCCATTTGCCCCAAGGCTTTCCATCCTTGTAATTTTTGAGGGATATGAGTTTTCCTTTATCGTTGTAATATTTCCAAGTACCGTCGTTTTTACCATTCTTGTAGTGTTCCTCGGCGGTGAGTTTACCCTCACCGTTATAGCGTTTGTAAGCACCATTGATGCGCCCCTCTACAAAGGTTGCTTCGTAATAAGCGCCGCCACTCATCACTACTTTGTAAGCTCCGTCAAGAGGTTCATCGGTAGTGTAGAGTTTAAAAAACTTCTCACCTGCAAATACTTGCTGACGGACATCTCTTTCAGGGAGTAGTTTTTGGGCGAATGAGGTGCTGACAAACAGCAAACTAATGGATAAAAATAGAGATTTCATATTTCAATTAACAATTAACAATTAATAATTAACAATTAGTAAATATGTTGTACTGAGGTTATCTTACCATTATATCAATTTTTCCTTTCAATTTCTTAGTCTTAGCCTCTATGTTTATTACACCTGATTTATCTCCTGCTTGTACCATCATCACTAATTTTCCGTTGAAAAGGTGCATTTTAGGTAAGTGGAATTGGTCGGTGCAAGTAGCATCGCCATTAGCAGCTGCTTTATAAAAACCAGCACCTTTAACGCTGAACTGCACAAGGTCATTCACTGTTGGGCATAAATTGCCGTCCTTATCTACCGCTTCTACGGTGATGAAAGCGAGGTCTTTACTATTAGGAGTGAGTTCTGTTTTGTATTCAGTGCTAAGGCGCAAAGCATAAGGCTTGCCAGCGGTACGTATTTCTTTTTCGGCTACTGCCTTACCATTAGCATCATAGGCTACTACTTTCACAGTACCAGGTTCGTACTTAGTATCCATCCACATCAGGCGGTAACGCTTTTGGCGATTGAGGTCTGACGGATTGCCGTCTTTTTCTTCCTCTTCTAATTTTATAGAGAGGTCTTTAGAGCGCTTTCCTTGGCTTTTGCCATTGATAAACAATTCGGCAGAAGGATAATTAGTATAAACGAAGATAGGAGTTGTTTCACCTTCACGCCCTTCCCAATTCCAATGAGGGAGGATATGCAAGGTTTCGGCTTCCTTATTCCAATGCGAGCGGTAGAGATAGAAGCGGTCTTTGGGTAGCCCAGCCAAATCTACTGCTCCAAAATAGGAACTATGGGATGGCCATTCTACATAGTAAGGAGTAGGTTCGCCGAGATAGTCGAAACCTGTCCAGATAAATTCTCCTACAGTATAAGGCAAATCCTCTTGATGTATCCAGTCGTCTTCGGGCAAGTTTGACCAACCGCAGTGTTCTACGTCATAAGACGACGATTGCATATCGGGGTATTTAGCCATTGAATTGCGCTCTACGGGGAACTTATACACGCCGCGCGAGCTCACCGTTGAAGCGGTTTCACTACCCAAAATAAGCTGTTGTGGCAACTTCCGGTAAGCCTCTTTGTACTTAAACGGGCGGTAATTGAACCCCATTAGCTGCATCGTTGCTGCCATATTGTTTTTAAGCACATCGTGGGGTCTATCCATACCATTGCTCACGGGGCGGGTAGTATCGTATTTTTTGATGATATCTTGCAAATAGCGCGCTACTTGCGAGCCACTTTCTACACTCTGTTCTTCCACCTCATTACCGATGAACCACATCAGTACGCTAGGGTTGTTGCGGTAGTGTTTTACAAGGTTTGCAAGGTCTTTTTCAGCCCATTCTTTGAAGTACAAGTGATAGCCATTTTCCACTTTGGGGATAGCCCATTCATCGAAACTCTCTACGGCGAGTAGCATCCCTAATTCGTCGGCTAAGCGGACATATTCAGGGGCGGGCATATTGTGTGAAGTGCGGATAGCATTCACCCCCATATCCTGCATCATTTGTATTTGTCGGCGTATAGCACTCTCGTTTACCGCAGCGCCCAGCGCCCCTAAATCGTGGTGCATACACACCCCTTGTATTTTGATTTTGCGCCCGTTGAGGTACAGACCATCGTTAGGCTTGAGTTCGATAGAGCGAACTCCAAAAGTAGTGGTTACTTCATCTTTTACAGTATCGCCTTCATAAAGCTTGGTAACCGCTTTATAGAGGTACGGCTTGCCGATGTCCCACAAGCGAGGATTATCAATATACAGTTCTGCTGAAATCTTATCGGTAGTGTAAGGAGTTGCTTTGGTATTAGCATACGCTACTCTTTCTCCTTGATTATTGAAAATAACAGTTTCTGCCGCAACTGAAGTCTTCTTATCAGCTACGAACTCCGTATTTACTATTACTTTGGCGAAGTTATTTGTTATTTCGGGGGTGGTAATCTGCACACCCCAGATAGGGATATGCGTCTTGTTTTTAGTAATAATATGCACATTGCGGTACAAGCCTGCCCCTGGATACCAACGCGACATCTGGGTAAGGTTGTTGAGGCGCACTGCCAAAGTGTTGTTATTGGCTTTTACGTAAGGAGTGATATCCAAAAAGAAAGTGTTGTAGCCGTTGTGCCATTCACCCGCTTTTTGTCCGTTTACGAACACTTCGGGGTTACTCATCGCCCCATCAAACTGTACAAACACTTGCTTATCGGACGTAAGTTCAGGCACGTTGAACTGCGTGCGGTACCAGCCTACGCCTACAAAAGGCAAGCCACCTGTGCGCCCCGTATGCTCAATAGCCGCTTTTTGTCCGTCCTGCTTGATGGCAGTGCGCTGGATATCGTTTTCCATATCAAAAGGACCGTAAATAGCCCAATCGTGAGGTATGGTAACGCGTTGCCATTTAGCATCGTTGTAATTGGTTTGTGAGAACACCGGTTTGTCCTCACGGGTAAATTTCCACCCTTTTTGGAGGGTTTGTTCTTGAGTCCAGCCATTTATAGCCGTCAGTGACATCAATAGTAAAAGGTTGATTTTGTTCATTTTTATAAATCAGTAGTTTTTAAAATCGGAGTTTTGGGAGCATCTTTGGGTTTTCATTTATCTTTTCACTCCTCACTTAACTTTAGTTCACTTCAATTTTTGAAATGGTTACAGAGTTTGCTTTCATTTGTTTTCCGTTTAGGAGGGCAAATGAAAATTCAAGGTGGTGTTCATTTCCAATCCAACGACTTCCAAATTCTGCGCCTTGCCCTTCAACACCATTGCTCCAAGATTGCAAAACTTGTCCATCGGTAGTTCTCGCTTGCATATAAACTTTTCCTGTTGGTTTAGCATTGGCATTAGACTTTGTCAATAACAAATTTACATATAGTACCGTGTTACCACCAGCTCCTCCCCATCGTTCTTGAACTATTTTGGCAGTAATACCGTTTTGGGAGAGTTCTCGAGTACCTTCTGGGGCTTCACTCCCGCCTTTTTTATCATCGTCTTTTCCGCAAGAGACTAAAGTAACTGCTGATCAGAGTAGCAATAATACAAACGTTACGCTTATCAGCTTTTTCATTTTTATTATGTTTTTTTTAAAATTATTAATTCTGCAAATATAAGGATTTATTTTTTACTTACAAGTTTTTGATTTTTGCTTTCTCACATAAAATCACAAACTTTTATAAAAGTCGCCATTCCTCACTACCTCTAAAAATTGTGGTATGTTATGATACCAAAAAGCTACTTTATGTCCTCTAAACGTTATTTCGATATTGCCATCATCAGTGGTGCGTGCTGAAAGTAGGGCTTTACGTATATCTTTCTCAAATGTAGCGTGAGATGATTTTTCATTAGGGATATAAGCTATTAATTTTTCATTGCTTTTCTTTTCATAATAATATGATGCTAAGAGAGGCAACAAGTGAGCAATCGCAGCATCTGTTTTGTTTTGTGCTTCATAAATATCCACTAAATCAAGGAAAATGCGTTCGTTATCTTTTTTTACAGTGGTAGCACTTCTGTCTTCATAAGGGGTATCGTACAAGGCTTTCAAGAAATACTTTTCAGCCATTGGGTAGTCCTTATTACCATAGTAGATATCAGCTAATGAGTGGGCTGCCAAATGGGCGATATTGCGCAGGTCATATACATACCACTTATTTTCTGAGGTTTCTTTTATTTTCAAATCAGCGAGGTAAACAAGGTCATTTTGTACTAACCTAATATTCTCTCTATCTAAAGGTTCTTCTTCCTTCAGTTTGTTATAAATATCTACCAGTTTTTGGTCTTTTTTATAGGTAGGGTCGCTTTTGAGAAGGTCTTTGAGCAGCGTAATTAATTCGTTTATACGTTTGTTGTGATACAGAGGGAAATCGGTTTTGTCAATTGTAGAAGAGGTGTTTCGTTTTTGCTGAATTTCACTTTGGGCTTCAGGAGAAAGTAGTTTTTTATCAAAGATATACAATTTGAAAATAGCCTTACCCATATTGCGGAGGTGTGTATTAGCTACGGCTAATCCATAAACATAGTCGCCTTTGCTTCTAAAAAAAGTACTATGGCGTTTATTTTCAATCAAAATATCACCTGTATTAATTTCAAATTTCTTAGTCTTATAGTTTAAATATTGGTATTTTACGTGGTTAAAGTAGGCCGATTTCTGTATCTTGCTTCTTTCGTTTTTCAGAAATTGTTGTATATATTGTTCTCTTCCTGCAGGGTCTTCTTGGTCTTCTATGCTAAAAGCATTGAAACTTATATTGATAGAACTTACATCAAACTTTGCGGGATAATATACCACACGGTTTTTCTCATTAAGTACATCCATACAAATACCCGCTTTGTCTTCCCATAATTCACCCTCACTAATAGGTTTGGCACTGAGGTAATTAGCAAAAAAATCATCAACAGGGGCTTTAATTTTTTGGTCGTCAATACGTGCTTTGATGAACTTCTGAATGGTATCCAAGATTACTTTCCGTTGTCCCCAACTAAAAGAACAACAAAATAGTGCTAAGAAAATGATGCATTTTTTCATATCGTTTATTTGTATTATTTATGTTTGCTTGTCGTGCTACGACCTACCGCTTTCAGTTTCTTAAAAAACGTTTCCTCTCTCTCGGCTATAGCGTACAACTGCTGTGAGAGGGCGTTATACACATCGGCTTGGGTACTGCGGTTCTTGTATACGCGGGCTATGGCTACTGCAAAGTCGCGCCACGCATCACCGATATCGGTAATTTCTTTAGAGAGTTCTATTAAAGCATCGTTTTTCAGGAGTTTGCCAGCTTCTTGCAAGAAAGCGCCGTAGATAAACCTAAAACCTGCCCCTCCTGTACCTACTTCTTCCTGCATACGTATCAGCTGGGCGAGGTAGTGATTGGTGGTTTTTGCACCTTTCTTGCGGTACCATTTCAGTATATCCTTGCTAACTGTCTTGATGCCTGCCACCCCCACTATAGGCACGGGAGCGAGCATCGTACTGCACGTTTGCTTGATACCCTTCCATATTGCCTTTTCTAATGAAAGTTCTTTAGGCAGATGAGTGGGATAATACAAATGTCCTTTAGGAGCTAACACCCCACTGGGGAAGCGCACTTTGGTGAGTTCTTCGGGGGTAAGCGTGGTAACGTGTGGAATCACCGGATCGCTGATGAGGTACTTGCCGTCTTCTTTGCCATAAACCACTAAGTTGTGTGCATTGAAGTGAAAACGGTATTCATCGGGGAAATAAGGCAAGTTGAACACCCCTACTTGCAAACCAGAGGGGATGCCTTTTGCAAGATTGTCGTCGAGGGCTTGTTGTGCCTTTTCGGGGGAAGAAAATTTTTGGCGTTTTACCTTAAAACCTAATCTTTTAGCTACTTTACTAAAGATATGCCCCGGCATCGTGCGGTAGCTAATAGCGGGTGCTTCATTGACTCTTATCCAAGGGAAATAGAAGAACAAGAGTCCGGAGCCAATACCAAAAACCATAGGCTCACTTAGCTGAACGCCATTGAAATATAACAAATTAGAGGCTACACCATTTTCACAGTGCGCCGATTGTCGATGTTTAAAATCTATTGTTGCCATATAAAATCGGGCAAAGATAGTAATAATTAGCAAATTAGCAAATTAGTAAATTAGTAAATTTGGCAATTTGCAGATGAGTCAATTGCGCGATGCTAATTATTAGCGAGTATTATAGGCATTTTTAATTCTATTTTTTAGAGAAGGATGGGTTACACTTCCTTTCATCATCTTGTTTTCAGTGATTTCATTGAGTTTTTTAAGTGTTTGAACGTATTGCTCTGCTCCTACTTTTCTCACAGCAAATGCATCTGCTTGATATTCTAATCGGCGTTGAAAAAAATACGGGATAAGTATAAAAGCAATAACGCCATAAATGAGCCCCACTAGCGCTACCATAACAGGCTCCATAATCGTATCTCTATAATGTTGACTTTCAATAATTTTCATAGAGAAACCATATAGAAAAACAAGGATAATAGAGCTTACCATATTCAGGAAAAACATTTTGTACAAATGTCCTAATTTCAGATGTCCTATTTCGTGAAAAACGACCCCTTTTAGTTCATTATCAGTCATTTTTTCGCTTAGAGGTTCTCCTATAAGGATTGTTTTGGTAAACGGGAAAATTCCTGTAGCAAAAGCATTTTCAATTTTTCCTTTAATGATGCGTATGCGATACGAATACCCTTCATTTCGCAAAAAGGACTCAATTTCTTCATTTTTTAAATACTTCTTTTTTTGAAATAATGCCCTTAAAGGTACAATCAAAAAATAGTAAGAATTAATAAGTGCTAACATTATTACAGCCATTGCATTTACAAACTGTATATGACTAAAAAACAACATTATAAGAATAAAAATTAACGAGACTACAGCACTGTCAAACAGCTCATCTTTCCATATAAAAAGATCTGTAAAAGCATATTTTTTCTTTTTATCTATCTTGAATGAAAGGTATGCCACGAAGGTTTTCAAAGCAAAAATGGCAATCACATAAATAATGTAGAGGAAGAATGGATTCATATTTATTAGGTTTTATATGTTTATTAAGCGCAAAAATAATGGATAATTAGCAAATTAGCAAATTGGGAAATTAGCAAATGGGAAATATCCCTATTATGCTTCAAAAATTATAAAATTTCTGCCCTTTTTAGCTTAAAACACCTATTACACTCTCTATAAAATCCTATAACAATTAACATTTCCTTTAGTCTCTCTCTCTGAAAAACCGCATTTTACAACCTATAAACTTAAAATTATAAAAATTTTTCTCAGAAAAATTTGGTAGTATTCAAAAAAATATATTAATTTTACGCCGAATTTAATTGACTTACCTAAAAGCCAACAACTTGACTTTTCCGTAGCCAGAATACCAAACATTATGAACGACCCACTTTTACTACCCTACCTCCCTGTTATTCAGGGAAGACATCAGCACTTTATCGATGTCCTTCATAGAGTGCAAGGGGACGCTTCGCGCCTCGCCGATGCTTGTAATTCGCACCTCTATTACGGTCTGCACCGTACTCATACAGAATGGGTGCTACGTGAGTGGGCTCCAAATGCAACAGCTATCTTTCTTCTTTGCGATAGCAACGACTGGCAAAAAAACAATCACTTTTCATTTACTAAAATCAACGACCAAGACTGGGAATTGCGTGTTCCTGCTAATATCCTCCGCCACGAAATGCTCTACAAACTACTTGTGGAATGGGAAGGAGGCAGTGGCGAACGCCTCCCCTCACATACTACCCGCGCTGTGCAGGACGATTATACCAAGGTGTTTTCCGCCCAAGTGTGGTGTCCCGAGCACCCCTACCACTGGCAACACCAGCGCCCCAAAGCTACTTCACACCCGCTTATCTACGAAGCACATATAGGGATGAGTACTGAGCACCAGCGCGTGAGTACCTTTATAGAGTTCCGCCTCTATGTACTACCTCGTATCGCAGCTTTGGGCTATAACACCCTCCAGCTGATGGCAATACAAGAACACCCTTACTACGGTTCTTTTGGCTATCAGGTAGCTAACTTCTTTGCGGTGAGTTCACGTTTTGGTACGCCCGAAGAACTCAAAGAACTCATCGATGCTGCCCACGGCTTGGGCATACGTGTACTATTAGACATTGTACACTCGCATTCGGTAAGCAATGAAGCAGAAGGGCTCAGCCTCTTCGACGGTACCGACTATCTTTACTTCCACCGCGGTGAGCGCGGTAAACACCCTGCTTGGGACTCCCGCTGTTTTGACTATGGTAAGCCCCAAGTACTGAATTTTTTACTTTCTAACTGTAAGTATTGGTTAGAAGAATATCGCTTCGACGGTTTCCGCTTCGACGGCGTTACCAGTATGATTTATTACGATCACGGTTTAGGCAAAGCCTTTACCGATTATAGTTTCTATTATGATGGCAATGAGGACGACGACGCTTTGGTGTATCTCACTATGGCTAACCAACTTATTCACGAGCTCTACCCCGAAGCGCTGACCATTGCCGAAGAGATGAGCGGATTGCCCGGTCTTGCTTCGCCTATTGCTGAAAAAGGCGTAGGCTTCGATTACAAGCTGAGTATGGGCATTCCCGATTATTGGATTAAGCTCCTCAAAGAAGTCCCCGATGAACAGTGGCACGTAGGCAATATCTATTACGAACTGACGAACAAGCGCGCCGAAGAGCGCACCATCAGTTATGCCGAAAGCCACGACCAAGCCCTCGTAGGTGATAAAACGATATTTTTCTGGCTTACTGATAAGGAAGTGTATACGGGTATGAGCGTGTTCGACCACAGTCTCATCATCGACCGTGCGATGGCACTCCACAAGATGATACGTTTGGTAACTCTTGGTACCGCAGGTGGGGGATACCTCAACTTTATGGGCAATGAATGGGGACACCCTGAGTGGATCGACTTTCCGCGTGCTGGCAACAACTGGAGCTATGCACACGCACGCAGGCTATGGAGTTTGGTAGACGACTCTAACCTGAAGTTTAAATACCTCAACGCTTTTGATAGCGCGATGATACACTTTGCCGCCGAGAGCAAATTCCTCGACCGTGAGCCTCGTGTTTTAGTGCGCGACATTGAGCGACAGCTACTCATATTCGAGCGCAGTGGGTACTTATTTGTTTTCAGCTTCAACCCCACCACCTCCTACACCGATTATCAGTTTGATGTGCCAGCCGGTAAATACACAACGGTACTGAATACTGATAACCCCGCCTTTGGAGGCGATAACCGCATTGATGAGAGCGTAGAACATTTCACACAGTATACCGGTAATGAGAATTTGCTGTCACTATATATACCCGCGAGAATTGGAATAGTGCTAAAATTTGACAATTGACAAAGGTTATGGCTCAAATAGTACCTCACGTTTTGAGAAAAACATTATGAAACTTAAAAGACTCATTGGTATATTGTTAGATACTATTTATCGTGATCATATTTACTTGATAAGCCCTATAATTAATTGGAGATTAATCGATGGGGTAAATAGGCACTTTAGAGATAATTACAACAAAGTATTACCCACCTTATTGAAATGGCAGGAAAAAGGGTATATCTCTTTAGTAAATGATGGTGATACTATTTTTATTTTTCACCCTGAAAAACTACCTTTAAAAGAAGATTTACGATCAGAGAGTGTTCTTGTAAAAAAAGAAGAAATTATTGATGATTTCATACACAAAATAGAGGTTTACTATAGTAATTTTGGAAGTGAATGGTCTATTTGTGATTTTTCTCAAAATGAAGTTCGAAAAGAAGTAATGAAAAAATTTCTACCAACTCTTGAACAAAAAGGCATTATCAAAATGATAACAGATGAAAGATTTAAAATCATTGATTTACCATCTAAAAAACCTGTAAAGAGCGGTTTTGTAGATAATGCTTGGGAATGGAAATACAGTAGTGCTAAAAATTATCGTGATGATATGAATACTGTGTTAGAAATTGATACAAACAACTAAAATATAGATAAGGACTACAAGCTCTTTGTGTGTTAGAGCACGAGCTACAAGCTCGTGCTAGCAGGGGGTACAACCTATTATTAAAAATTATTCATTGTCAATTGTCAATTACATATTACCCTCATTAGTTTTTTTGTGTTTCACTTGTCAACCAATAACAGCACAGAAGGCTGAGGATTGTAATTTTAAGGTCTTTTTATCATTAAAAAACAAAAACTTGCAAGCCGAGCTCTTTAGAAAGATAGAAACTACAACCGCAGAACAATACGCTGAAAGAAACCGAGATGAAACGGTGAATATCACTCCAGCGATACTCAACAAGTATTTAAGTGATATTGAAAAAGACCTCAGCACACAAGTCGCTGATACAACAACTTTTGAAAGAACATACCATTACAAGTTAGTACCTCCAGAGTTTGCCAAGCAAGCCAGCAATGCAAAAAACAAAATCTATATAAGCTTTTACCCAAAAGGTTGTGTTTTCACCCTGCATCTGCTGTACTCCTACTACTTAAAAGAACACGATGTAGTAGTAGAATCATCGGTAATCTATTACTTTACAATCATCGATGGAAAGATTGCAAATTTTGGGAGAGACGAAAGTTAAATTATCAATGAACAATTAATAATGAACAATTAACAAGGTTTGTAGTGTAAACAGTACCAACCATCAATTGAAATAACCATTAATTATGAAGAACAATATTGTTAAAGAAAAGTCTTTTGATTTCGCTATTCGTATAGTCAAACTTGTAAAATTATTAAGAGAAGATAAAAAAGAATTTTTAATTACTAAGCAGTTAGTAAGGTCTGCTACTTCCATAGGTGCTTGTATTAGAGAATCAGAATACGCTGAAAGTGACAATGACTTTATCCATAAGTTACATATAGCTCTTAAAGAGACTAATGAAACTGAATATTGGTTAGACCTATTATATGCAACTCAACACCTTACTGAAAAAGAATATAAATCAATAATAAATGACTGCAAAGAAATTCTAAAATTACTTATCTCAATAGTAAAAACTAAAAAAGAAAATATTAAAACTTCAATGAATAATAAATAGTGAACAATGAACTATAAATAACAATTGTAACTCAAATTTGTCAATTGTTAATTGAAACGTGTTAATTATTAATCGTAAATTGTTAATTGAAATATGTGTTATCTATCATTCAAAAAAGACCAGTTAATTAACCTTGAGTATTCTCTCGATAGAGAGTTTCTCGGTACTAACCGCGGTGGAGGTTACTGCTCCTCTACCCTCGTATTTTGCAACACCCGTAAATACCACGGGCTACTCGTCGTACCTATCGAAAAATTCAGAGGTAAAAATTATGTGATGCTCTCATCTCTCGACGAAACAATCCTACAACACGGACGCGACTTCAACTTTGGCGTTCATAAGTACGAAGGCACTTATGAACCTCGCGGACATAAGTATATCGTGGATATTTCTTACGAAAAAGCCTTTGCCATCACTTATCAAGTAGGTGGTGTCGTGCTCAAAAAAGAAATCTTGATGGTACACAATGCTCCACAAGTACTCATCCGCTATACTTTGGAAGACGCTCATTCAGCTACACTCTTGCGCTTGAACCCCCTATTGGCTTTCCGCGATATCCATTCGCTTAGCAAGCAAAACCCTGTGGCTAACACCCAAGTAGAAGCGGTTGATGGTGGCGTGCGTACCAAGTTGTACCCTGAGTTTCCTTACTTGTATATGCAGCTCAGCAAACCCGCTAATTTTGATGGCGCTGCCTACTGGAACAACAACATCTATTACACCAAAGAAAAAGAACGCGGCTACGACTTCCAAGAAGATTTGTTGAGTGTCGGAGCTTTTGAGGTAAGTCTCAAAAAAGGCGAAAGCATTGTCTTCTCTGCCAGCTTAGAGGAAGCCAATCCTAAAAACCTCGCAAAGGACTTTACCAAATTCCTCAAAGAACGCGCCGACCGCAATTCGTTTGAAGAATGCTTGCAATACACCGCCTCTCAGTTTATCATTCACAAGGCAGGCGAAACACGCATCAAGGCGGGTTATCACTGGTACGACAGCACCACCCGCGATACCTTTATCGCACTCCCTGGTATCGCTCTTTCTGGCAGTACCGCCAAAATATTTGAAGAAGTGCTACAATCAGCTCTCAAATATTGCTATAACGGACGTTTCGCCCGCGACATCAGCACCCACGTGGTGAACCCTGTGTTTGATGCCGACACCTCGTTGTGGTTCTTCTGGACACTCCAACAATACGAAAAAGAAACCACAAGAACAAAAAAACAAATCTGGAAAGAGTACGGCGAGACCCTCAAAGCTATCCTCAATACCTTCAAAAGTCGTGAACACAAAACAATGCGTATGGACGACAACGGACTTATATGGAGTGACGACCTCAGCCATCCGCTTACTTGGTTCAACGCCGAAAACAACTACGGAGCTATCGTACCGCGCAATGGGTATGTAGTGGAGGTGAATGCCTTGTGGTACAATGCCGTATGTTATGCTTTGGCTTTAGCCGAAGATGTAAAGGACAAAACTTTCTTATCCGAATGGGGCACTATGCCCGAAACTATTGCCGAGAGCTTCAATCAAATATTTTGGATTGAAAGCGAAAAATACTTAGCCGATTACGCTAACCGCACTCAGCAAAACACCGAAGTTCGCCCTAATCAGCTACTCGCTTGTGCCCTCGATTATTCACCACTCACCGAAAAACGCCAACGCAAAGTGTTAGCAATTATCACTCAAGAGTTGCTCACTCCCAAAGGCTTGCGCAGTTTGTCACCCGAGAGTCCACGTTACGAAGGTGAGAGTGTAGGTAATGTATTTGTGAGAGATAAAGCCACTTTCAACGGTTCAGTACATCCTTGGTTTGTAGGGTTCTATGTAGAAGCGAACCTCAAACTCTTTGGCGATAGCTACATCCCTGATGGCAAAGCTTTCTTAGAAAATTTTGAAGAAGAAATCAACACTCACGGTGTCGGACTCATTTCTGCCATTTACGACGGTAATCCACCATTCCACCCCCGTGGTTGTATTTCCAACGCCAAAAACGTTGCCGAAATATTGCGCGCTCAATGGCTACTTACAGATAAGAAGTAAGAGGTATGGCAAAAAATAAAACTATTAGTGTACAAGGATTTGATATTGTATGGTATGAAGTTAATTACAACGACTATATTTCTCTTACTGATATAGCTCGCTATAAAGATGCTGAACATACAGACGACATCATAAAGAATTGGCTTAGAAATCGCAACACGATTGAACTATTGGGTTTTTGGGAAAGCATTTACAATCCTAATTTTAAACCCGTCGAATTCGACGGGTTTAGAAAACAAGCGGGACTAAATAGCTTTGTAATGACACCTAAAAAATGGATAGAGAGGAACATTTGCCCATAAAGATATTGCTTTAGAGTTTGCTTCGTGGATTTCAATTGAATTTAAACTCTATATTATCAAAGAGTTTCAACGTTTAAAAGAAGACGAAACAAGTCAGTTAAAATTAGAATGGAACTTACAACGAACCTTATCTAAAATCAATTATCACATTCACACTGATGCTATTAGAGATAATTTGATTCCAAAAGAAATTACTAAACAACAAGCTAATTTTGTTTATGCTGACGAAGCCGATTTACTGAATGTAGCCCTTTTTGGACTTACCGCTAAAGAATGGAGAGAAAGTAATCCTGACAAAAAAGGAAATGTACGAGATTATGCTTCTTTAGAACAATTAGTAGTTTTAAGTAATATGGAAAGTATTAATGCCTTACTTATAGAACAAGGAATTGTTCCTTCGGAAAGACTTAAAGAACTCAATAAAGTTGCTATTACTCAAATGAAATCTTTAGTAAAGAACAAAGCAATTAAACAGTTGAATTAAAACAACACCCTTCTTGTCCCCTCCATAGAGGAGAGTTGGGAAAAGATAAATTAAAAGCGTATGAAGAATGCAAGAGTATTAATGTTTGGATGGGAATTCCCCCCTCATATCAGCGGGGGATTAGGAACAGCCTGCTTGGGTATCGCCCAAGGATTGGCTAAAAACGGCGTGAAAGTGCTGTTTGTAATGCCGAAAGCCTCTGGTGATGAGGATGGCAGCGTGGCGAAAATTATCAATGCCAGCGATGTAGAGATGTTGCAAAACACCGAAAAGATTGAAGATTTCTGGAAACACATCAACTTTATGGAGATAGGCTCAAACCTCGTGCCTTACCTCGACCCCGAAACCTTCGCTCGCGAACGCGATGCCTACCTCAAAGAGGGCGAACACCGCGAGCGCATTTCGTATCACAACAAATTTCAGTTTTCGGGTAAATACGGCGCCAACCTAATGGAAGAAGTGTACCGTTATGCCTTAGTAGCAGGCACTGTTGCCCAACGCTATGAGTTCGACGTAATTCACGCCCACGACTGGCTTACTTATAGTGCGGGTATCATCGCCAAGAAGATTTCGGGCAAACCCCTTATCGTACACGTACACGCTACCGAGTACGACCGCGGGGGCGAGTACAACCGTAATACTTTGGTTTACGACATCGAAAAACGCGGTATGGAAGCTGCCGATAGGGTGGTAACCGTGAGTAACTGGACACGCAATATCGTTATTGAAAAATACGGTATCCCTGCCGAAAAAGTGATTACCGTACACAATGCTGTTGATTTCAAAACCGAAACCGATGCCAAAGAAGAACGCGGCGTGAAAGATAAAATCGTTACTTTCTTAGGGCGTATCACCCTGCAAAAAGGCCCTGAGTACTTTGTAGAGGCAGCTGCCAAAGTGATGAAACGTATGCCTAACGTGCGCTTTGTAATGGCTGGTAGTGGTGAAAAGATGAACCCCTTAGTGCGCCGTGTAGCACAATTAGGATTGGGCACCCGCTTCCACTTTACAGGGTTCCTCAGAGGTAACGATGTACAGCGTATGTTTCAATACAGCGATGTGTATGTAATGCCCTCAGTATCCGAGCCTTTTGGAATTTCTCCTTTGGAAGCAATGCGCTCAGGCGTGCCTACAATTATCTCCAAACAATCGGGGGTAGCTGAGGTTTTACACCACGCTATCAAAGTAGATTATTGGGATATCAACGCCCTTGCTGATGCTATCTATGGCATTTTAGCTTACCCTACACTTGCTCATTATATGCAACGCGAGGGCTACGACGAGGTAAACCGACTCAAATGGGAAAATGCCTCTTTAAAACTTAAAAACATTTACGAATCTTTAATATAAAACCAACGATGAAAAAGTCTATTTGTATCTATTTCCAAATCCATCACCCTGAACGTCTTAGAAAATATCAATTCTTTGACATAGGTAAGAAACACAACTATTTCGATAATTACGCCAATCGTTCAGAGCTTGAAGATTTAGCCGAACATTGCTATTTGCCTGCCAATGCCCTCTTGTTAGAACTCATCAAAAAACACGAAGGCAAGTTCAAAGTTGCGTTTTCTATCACAGGGAGTGCTATCGACCAGCTCGAAATGCACACACCTGAGGTGATACGCTCTTTCCAAGAACTCGCCCAAACCGGTAGTGTAGAGTTTCTGGCAGAGACTTATTCGCATTCGTTGGCTTCACTTTCTGAAGATACCGATGAGTTTGAGCAACAGGTAAAACGCCACAGCACTACTATCAAACAGCTTTTTGGCAAAAAACCCGTAACTTTCCGCAATACCTCTCTTATCTATTCCGATAAAATAGGTGAACGCGTAGCAAAACTTGGTTTCAAAACAATGCTCACCGATGGCGCTAAGCACATATTAGGTTGGAAGAGCCCCAATTTCGTTTATAAAAATGCTCTCGACGAAAATCTCAACCTCTTGCTCAAAAACAGCAAGCTAAGTGATGATATCGCCAATCGTTTTTCTGATAGAAACTGGAGTGAATACCCCCTCACTTCCGAAAAATACGTCTCTTGGGTAGAAAGCAGTTTGCAAGATACTGAAGTGCTCAATCTCTTTATGAACTACGAAGTTATAGGGTATTACAACAATGCTCAAAGCGGCATTTTCGACTTCTTGCGTTACTTCATAGAAAATATGTTAGCAAACCCTAACTATCAGTTTTTGTTACCTAAAGAAGTAGCCAAAAAGCACCCCGCTAAAGATGTATTGCCTGTGCCCTACCCTATTTCGTGGACAGACGAAGAGCGCGACACCACCTCTTGGCTCGGTAACGAATTGCAAAAAGAAGCTTTTAACGAGCTCTTTAAAGTACAACCTTTGGTAAGAAAGAAAAAGAATGCCGACCTCATTGAAGATTACAGTCGATTGCAAGGTAGCGAGCATTTCTATTTTATGCGTACCAAACTCTTTTCAGGCGCCGATTATCACAAGTACCTCCTACCCTACGATTCGCCCTACGAAGCTTTCATCAATTATATGAATGTGCTCAGCGATTTTATTGAAAGAGTAAAAAATTAGATATTAGGCATCAGGATAGCTGAAAGATTTAATAATAATTTAAAAACAGACAAAATGAAAAATGAAGAAAAGAAGAGGAAAAGCAATTCCTTTGAAGGGATTGTTTCCGAAGAATTGAATGAACTGTCTGGAACTACAAGAGTTGCCGAGACAAACCCCGACGAAATGTCCACTGGACATTTAGGCAGTGAAGATTTTCTTTACTCGACCCCATTTAATGAGAAAGCGAATTCTATCACTAAAAACGTCGATAGCGACTTGGTGGAGAATCTTATCTTCACCCCATAGTAAAAAGCCCCTCGCGCAAGCAGGGGCTTTTTTATGATAAAAAACTTCGTCAAAGTTTGTAGCTCAAAAGGCTTTTAGAACTCTGACGAAGTTAAAATTGTAATTAAGTTTGAGAGCGATACTTTTAGTAATGTTGTTATAGTAAGCTATAGGTTATCACTCTATTGACCTATATACCTACGTTTATAGTGTGTTTCATAGGCAAACCATTTATCATTTTTGCGCTACAAAGCTAATACTTTCTTATTTACTTGTCAAGAGAATTAACATTTTTAACCTTCTGTATGAATAATATTAAGAAGACTTCGAGGCGTCCTTCTGTTAGTAGTTGTCTTGTGAGAAAAATAGCAAATTAGCAAAATTGGCAGAAAACTTAGCGGAAGTTTGTAAAATTCATTTAATTTTCTTTCTTTTGCGGTGAAAAGCTATTGAAACTCTGATTGGTATTGCAGAGAAGCCTATCACATTTCCTTTCTCAAAATGTGTGGTGATATATTCTATTGGGTGAAATTAGATAGGCAACAAAGCTATAAATGAATGATAGTCAGCAAAGGTGCTTATTAAAAATTAGAAAAACAAAACATCATTAAAATGAATATAGATAAAATAATTGAAAAATTAGGAGGAATAGTTCCTCTTTATCCAAGAAAGCAAACTTACCCTAATGAGGAGTATTGGGCAAAAGTAGAAAAATTAGTTGGAGAGCAAATTCCTTCTTCTTATAAACTATTTGCTACTAAATATGGGGTATCAACACCTAATAACTTATTAAAAGTAGTACCCTTTACAGAAGAAGCTGAATATCAACATCCAGAGGATATAGATATTCCTAATTACACTTTTGAAGAAACAAGTTTGAGTGTTTTTTTTGGAAAAGGAACTGACTACGACCTTGTTAAAACATTGAAAGAATTTAAAAAGAGAATGCCTGCCAAATTCTTGCCAATAGCAGATGATGGAATGGGGAATCTAATTGTTTTGTGTTTAGATTCAACAAACTTTGAAAAAGTATATTTTTGGGATGGTAATGTAGAATGGGATGAAGAAGATTATTTAGAAGAAACAGGTATGATGATGCCTGAAGAGGCTAAATTTCAAAATTTATGGCTTATAGGCTTGAGTTTTGAGAATTTTTGGGAAAGGCTTTCAATTGATGAATGGGAGTAGTAAACTTGCCATTCATTTGGCTTTTACAAAAGGTATTAGTTGTAATGGGAAAAAGATTATATTTCTAAAAGATGTTACATATAAGAAATAAAATACGTAAAGAATATAGCCTATTATATGATAAAGGGTATAGAGATGAACTTGTTGAGGATGAAGGTTTATTGTTTTCATCTTTGACCTGTATCCATCCAGAAGTAGGGCTTATCTTTAATTTTTCAATAGAGAAAGGTGTTTTATCAATAGCAGTTACAACAAAAGAACTATTAGAGAAAAAGGTTTCCTTTGACTTTTTCTATATTTTAAAAGTTCTATATCCAGAGAGAAGATTTGAAGAAATAAAAGAACTTTCTTACCAAGAGGAAGTAGCAACAAATTTGCTAAAAGTAGAGGAACTATTTAGTGAAAACCAAATTTGTAGTACTATAGAGAAACTTACTTCTGCAATAAAAGAATATTCAAAAGTGCGATTCACATAAACAATTAATATAATGAGTAAATTAACAAAACAAGAACGGAGATATAGGCATCATTAAGCTAACAAACAATGACTTAAGTCTAAAATCCAAAAACATTTAGCCGTAGAATATACAATTAAAACATAGACTATGATTCATATCGAAAAAGGGAAGATTGATACATTTCAAGTGGGAGATTTCTCCAATAAAACAAGGGTAGAAACTAACACTCTTACATTTTTCTTTGAAATAGAAAACAAACGTATTCAAACTATTTCTGTTCGTGATGTAAAAGAGATGGAAGTATATGGCAAAGTGGTTACAGTAGCTACTCTTGATACCATCACACAAGAAAAGCCAATTATAGATGGAGACTTCTATATTTATCCCAACTTACAGCTGTCGTTGTACATTGATTTTAAAAACAAAATCTTTGCACAAGTATTAGTTTTTGATAGTTCATTAGTAGATTTATACATTCCAAAAGAAAATAAACTAATAGAAGATAGCTTGCTGAGGTGTTCTAATATATTGGAATTAAATCCTTTTAAAGTAGTTAATCAATTTGTATTTAATACGACCTTAGAGGATTTTCAAAAGGAATACCACCTTACCTCAACACCTATTGAAGGAATAGGAGGGAAGAAAATATTTGAAAGTACTTCTTTATTGTTTGAATTTTACAATCAGCAGCTTTGTAGTATATATGTAAAAACGCCTCATTTATTTGATAAAATACTCGTAAAAGATTATGATTTGAATAATGATAAAGATATAAAAAGACTTATAAGCACTGAAAAAGTATTATATCACGGTCATTGGATAGTTATACCTGCTTTAGGAATTAGTATTGAAGGAGATAACTTAACAAAGTTGTGTTTTTACAATGAATATGTAGCTTCTTTTTGGAAAAATATACACCGACCGATTACAAGTTGGTAATATTCCAGATGAACTCACCTTATTATACTAGGCACGAGCTACAAGCTCGCGCCAGCAAGAGAACGAATAAACATCACTAATATGAAATATTATATCATAAAAAATCGAAAAATGCCTTGGGGCGACTATGGGAATACCCTTTTTGAAGGATTACTTTCTGTAATGGATGAAAATTACGAAATTACTGAAGTACACAAAATAGAACGTGCTGCTCCGTATATTCCTGAAATATACACTACTATCTCAAACTATATAGTAGTTCGTGAGGATATAAAAGACTTATTGCTTAACAACGATATCAAGGGTATTGAAAAAGTACACCCTACTGAATTTACTAAATTGGTAGATATAGATTGGCAGCAGTGGGATTTGAACGCTCCGAATCCTAAAATATACCCTCGAGGAGGAGAGCCTATCAACTATATAGAAGGTAGAAAACACAATCCTAAATTCTTAGACCTTATTTCTCATTCATATTATAGTTTAGGTTTGGCTCAACAAGGAAAAATATTTGAAGTAGTATCAGATAAATCTGATTACGAAAATCATACTCATCATCATATCAAAGCAGCTGAAGTAAAATACGACTTATTTAAATGTGGCAGTATTATAGCTTCGGAGAAATTCAAAAACCTTATAGAAACCTATACAGATAATTGTTTGCGCTTTATTCCTTTGCAAGAAAGTAAATAGTGCAGTAAAGAAACAAGAGAATTAAGAAAACAAGCCATTATCTATGTTCAAAAACATAGATTACATTAATTGTTTATATTATGTCACAAGATATTTTTAACGATTTATTCATTGTAAGAAATAAATCAATGAGTTTTCAAATCACTGAAAAAGATACTGTTTCAGGTAGTAGAATAGGAGGGAATGAACCTATTTTCTTTTCTGAGCAGCGTATTCGTGAATTGAACTTGACAAATCATCTCTACTTTATGACTATAAGTAATGATTTGATAAAAGAAATAGATACAGAATTTTCTGTTTTTATTCCTAAAAAATAGAAGACACTTTGTATCCCAAACATAATATTTTATGTATTGCACACCCTTTTTCTGACAGAAAAGAAGGAATTTCATCTTTTTCTAATTCAAATATTGTAGGTAGAAAACTTGTCATAGGAAATTTACAAGAAGATATTGAAGAAATTGAAGATGAAGAAGAGGAAGAATCTTTTTTTGAAAATGTTTATGGAAATAAAATAGGGGGTAATCCGTCGTTATTACAAGAAGAAGATTATTATTTTTCTAACTTAAAGACTAATAATTTTGATTTTATATTTCAATTTGATGAAAGTTCATATCAAAAAGGACAAGTAAAAGGAAACAAACCATTTCTTAATGGTATCATTTATTTCTATGGAAAGATAAATAACCATAAAATAAGCAATATCATAGTAGGTTTTTGGCAAAAAGGGTAATATATCAGATGTGTTGTTAAATCCTCATTGATAAGGCGAGAGTTACACGCTCGCGCCAGCAGGGGGACTCAAGTACTAAAAGAAGAAGGAGCTGTAATACTATAAAAATATTGAAATATGAATATTGAAATTTTTGGAAAAGTGTTTTTTAAATGTTATGAAAAAAATATAGAAGAAATAGGAGAAATTCTATCTGAAATTATTTTTAAAGATAAAAATAAATTTTACGGGTTAGAAAAATACCTCCGTGATGAAATTCCTTTCATTTTCACAGATAATTTTCTTGGATTCTATTTAGGGCTAACACAAAATCCCGAAGATTTAAATTCTTTTTGTTTAGAAATAATAGATGTAGATTTTCAAACAAATAGAGTAGAAATAGACCTTTCAGATAGATTAAAATTCTATATAAGTAAGTGTCCTGATTTTATAATTGTTTCAAATAAATAGAAGAAAAAAGCATCACTAATTTTCAGAAAAATGGACTTAAATAAGATATTGTATTTCTCTCTGTTGAGGTTTTGCGGGGAGCAGCAGGAAGAAAAAGAGGAACTTTTGAAAATTACAAACTACCAAAATAAGGAAGGTGATTTTCTGTTGGCTACACTGCCTAAAAAGAGAGAACTCGATGAACTGCTATATGCACTGAAAAACGATGCCTTGTATGATAAACTCCAAACAGAGATTTCTCATTCTTGTTTTGAGGATATCTTTTCTCTTTTAGAAGTCTGTTTAAGAGCTTTTTATTACTACGACAACCATTATATCAATGATAGGTTACAGTTCTTTTCATTGATTCAGTTACTAAAAAAAGAGAATACTGAACACGCCTTTAAGTATTTATTGTTCTTTAACCCTTGTGGGGAAACTTTTATAGAAAGAAACCAACTCACAAAGCAGGGATATTTTATGGATAACATAGCTATTGATATAAAAGAGGTTTTTGAAAAGCTGTTTTCTGCTGTTTTTGAGTTAAAAAACAAGAAAGAATGTTATTACCAAATAGCTAAAAAGGATATAGAATGCTTGTATTCTCTCTTAAAAGAAATGGTATACACTATTTTTGGAGCGCAAACGCTTACGCTTTCGCAGGCTGTAAAAACGTTTTTTGAGATAGATGAGGATAGAGAGAAGCTATACTTATCTCTTTCAAAAGCTATTGATTTATACAAGTTAGTTAGCTTTGATAATGAAGATAATAGCGCCTCTCATTATTATATGAGAGATTATATGGGAGAAGAAATTCCTACTATAGAAAACAAAGTTTGCAGGAGTGCTAAAACTAAATATAAAAGTGAATGCTTGATAGATAGTTATCTTTTTAAGTATGCTAAAACTCCTGATGAGTTCATAGCTTTTTTGGGCTTTTTAAAAGCGCATAATTTTCAGCAATATATAAAATTCTCTATACTCTTGTTTTCACACCCACTTATTATTTTCGATTGGGAGTTTAAAAGGGCTTTATGCCATTCTAAAATAAGAGAAGTTTTGCCCCAAGGAGGATATGCTATGAATCTATTAGACAAACTTAAAGCAATCATACAAAAGAACAACTAATATATTTTTACAATTTTGAAAGAATTATTTTCAATAAAGTCTTTTCCTGCTGAAGGGTTAAACAAACGAGATGTTGATGATAGTACTGTAAGTGAGGCTTTGCAAACTATCTATCCTAAAAATAAATCGTCTAACTTATGTATGATATGGAATGGGGGTGGCTTTGGATTTAGAAATGCACGATGAGGTTGCTGATATTTATTGGGATATTATCAAAATGCTATACGATATGTATGAACAACCTTTATCCGAAACAAAAGTGCATTGGGGGAGTAATGTGTTTATGGCAGAGTGGATAATAAAACCCTACAATGATATATTTTACATTAATGCTTATTGGACTGCTTTAAAACACAAAAAGCATCTTTTGCCTGAGCTGAATACTCCTAATGATACTATTCATATCAAAAGAGAGGTTTTTATTGCTTATTGGTTGGAATTACTGAGAAAAATACAGGTTGATTTAAAGCAACAAGGTTATAATGAAAGTAATTTAGAAGATTTTTACCATATTGATACTATTTTTAAACACTATCATTCCCATTTTAAATAAAACTACAATGAGAACTGTAAAGAAAAAAGCAACTAATATACAATTAAAATATACCCCATCAGCGGGTTGGTTAGACATCAATTTTGGCGAAGAGGTTTTTCGTTTACTAAAAGGGGAGGTAATGCTCGACAAAACCCCTTATAGCGATGAAACTTTAGTGCCTATTGAAAATCCAACCATAGAAGGTGATATTTTCTCCTATCAAGTAGGAAAAATCTTATATAAAATGGACTGCTCCACTATGGGAGGAGCTATAGATTTAGCTCTGTTAGTTCAGAAACTAAAGAATGAAACTAAGATAATAGAGAGTTTTATTGATGAGGATTTTGAAATTGCTTTAGAAAAAAAAGAATTAGCTTTCAGTATTGGTGATTTCAATAGAAGGATATTGATAGACTATAATGAATACGGGAATGAATTTACAGAACTTTTCCCAGAACCAACGAAGTGTTATACAATGGGAGATTATCACGTTGAAAATGGTATTATCTATGTACAAACAGTAGGGAGAAATTTAGATGATGAGAATGACCCTGTTGTAGATTATCAATATCAGTGGCAGCTGAAACTAAATAAGGTACTGCAAACTACTCTTGAGCGATTGCTAGAAATAGGAAGAGGGAAAAAGAATATGAATATTTGAAGACCTCCCCGTGTTGAGTAAAAGTTTTTCAAAAAAGTATATTTCAGTTTTTGTTTATTAGAAAAAAAGTGTTACTTTTGTCCCAAATTTAAACAATATTTAAACAGCATTTAAAAAAGATATAATATAAAAAGACATATAGCGTTTCGCTTTGCTATTTCCTGATTTTCAGAAAACGACCAATTTTTTTAAAAAAGCACAGGAATGTAAAGATGGAAATGCCTACGGTTTAACGTGGGCATTCCTTTTACTTGTGCTTTTAGCCTTTGGTCGGGCTCCTGAAAATTAAGTAAAAAGGAATGTTTCACGTTTTTTTATTGTCTTTACTCAATGCAAAGGCGGAAACCGAAAAGCCTGCAACAGACAGTAGGTATTAACTTAAAACTTTTTACATTATGGGTAATAAAGCATTTGGAGCTGGAGAACAACAAGGTCTTAAGAAAGGAATTGAAATGGGTAAAAAAATAGCCAAAGAAACTCTTAAAGACAAGACGATTGTAACAGCTACTGGAGCCAGTATCTTAGGATTAATTGCTGGAATAATTTTTAAAGGACTAAGCAAATAATCTTTTAATTCCCTTGCAATCACTTTTTGCAAGGGAATTTTTCTTTTTATTATTTCTTTGGATTTTTGCAAAAAACAAGCAAGAGCTCACTTTTTAGCGAGTGTGCTCTTGCAGCGTGTTAAAAATAATAAAGTCTATACTAAATCAATAGAGGCTAACTCCATACCGTATGATTTTATGCCTTGAAATATTTTTTGAGCTTGTTTCTCTGAGGGATATTTTTTACGAGTTTTGTACTGAGAGATAAGGCTATTACTTACACCTATCTTTTGGCTTAACGAAAGGATATTAATACCATTATAATACTCTAAGAATTGTGCTAAATCAAACTTTATTTCTATATCGCTTTCTTTAGCTAAAGGTTTTTGTTCCTCCTCTAAAAGCATATTTAGAGCTTCGAGCATATTTTCTTTTAGCTCGGCATAAGTATCGCCTACAGTCGCTACATTAGCATTTTCAGCATAAGCTGAATAACCTGTATTGGTTTTTTCTACGATAAAAATGTATTTCATATTTATTTTTTCGACATTACAAAGGTAAAATATTTTTTACTTACACACAAGTTTTCTGTAACTTTTAGCAGAAAAAGCAATTTATTTCTTTGGATTTTTACAAAAAACGGCAAATTATTTCTTTGGATTTTTGCAAAAAACGGCAAATTATTTCTTTGGATAATTTTAATTTTGTATCTTTGTCGCCTGATATATAACTCTTTATATTTTATAAGATGTATTACCCAAGATTAATAGATAGCTATCTAAAAGAATGGGCTTTACGCCCTGCTCGCAAACCTTTGTTGTTAAGGGGTGCCCGTCAGGTGGGTAAATCGACAGCAGTAAGAGAGTTGGGCAAACAATTTGAAAATTTCGTAGAAATAAACTTAGAAAAGCAACCTTCATTTATACAACTCTTTCAGGGAGACCTCGATGTAAAGCGTATAGTGCCTCAGCTTTCGGCTATGGTGGGCAAGCCTATTGTCGCTGGGCAAACACTGCTTTTTATAGACGAGATACAAGCGGCAGGCGAGGCGATTATGGCATTGCGTTTTTTTAAAGAAGATATGCCCGATTTGCACGTGATAGCCGCAGGTTCTCTCTTAGAGTTTGCTCTCGAAACATTGCCAACCTTTGGAGTGGGGCGTATCCACTCTATGTTTGTCTACCCAATGACTTTTGATGAGTTTTTAAGGGCTTGTGGCGAAACTTTGCTATTGGAAGCGCGCAATAGTGCTACTGCCGAAGCGCCTTTACCATTACCTTTATACGAGAAGTTAGTAGGGTTATTTCGCTCTTATATGTTGGTAGGAGGGATGCCAGAGGTAGTAGCCAAATGGGTAGCCACACGCGATTATTTGGCTTGCCAAGAGGTGCAAGACGATATTGTACTCACCTATCAGGACGATTTTCCTAAATACCGAAAGAGAGTAGACCCTACCTTGCTTAGACTTACCCTGCAAAGCGTCGCCTTACAAATAGGCAGTAAGTTTGTATACTCGCAAGTAGGAGGAGGGGGATACCATACTAATGACGTAAAAAAAGCGTTGGAATTGCTTATTTTAGCGGGTATAATCACCCCTGTAACGCACACCGATGCCAACGGGCTTCCGTTAGGAAGTGAAGCCGACCCTACTTATAGGAAAATGCTACTGCTCGACAGTGGGTTGCTACTCCGTTGGCTTGATATGACAGGCGACATCACAGAGCTTACAACCCAAATACTCACCCAAAACCCTACCGACTTAGTAAACAAAGGGGCGCTTACTGAGATGATTGCGGGGCTTGAACTATTGCGATACCGCACCCCCAATATGCGACACGAGTTGTTTTACTGGGTGCGCAGAGCCAAAAATGCACAGGCAGAGGTAGATTATCTCATACCCTACGAGTCGGCAGTATTGCCTTTAGAAGTAAAAGCAGGCACACAAGGAGGAATGAAGAGTTTGTGGCAGTTTATGCGCGAAAAGAAGCTAAAGAATGCCATAAGAGCCTCATTAGAGAACTTTGGAACGTTTACCTATACCGATACTGAAGAAGGAGCAGAGCGCACGGTGAGGGTATGTCCGCTATTTGCATTATCGCAAATCAGGCAGTAGGTATCCTTGAGAGTTTATTAGAAAATAGGAAGAGAAAAGAAGCATATTATATCATAAAAGAAGTTTGCCCAAAGAGGAATATGCTATGAATCTATTAGACAAACTTAAAAGAACAACTAATATATTTTACAATTATGAAAGAATTATTTTCAATAAAGTCTTTTCCTGCTGAAGGGTTAAACAAACGAGATGTTGAGGATAGTACTGTAAGTGAGGCTTTGCAAACTATCTATCCTGAAAATAAATCGCCTAAGTTATATGCAGAATCCTAAAACGAAAAAGATGATATTGTTACTATTTACAAGAAAAGGTAGCAAATAGAGTCACTTTCTAAACTACTTAAGCAAAACTTTCCTTTATACTATTCTACAGATAGGGGGTTAGATTTTTACACTTACACCAACTTTGAATGATAGTACATTGCCAAAAGCTACTTGTCCGTTGAGACCTACATTTTTGAAGATGAAGTAACGGAAGCCCAAGTGAACGTTCCACAATGCGAGATTATCGGGGTGTTCTCTTCTGAATTTTTCGGGGATAGGGGAGGAAGAGGTCTCACAACCTCCAGAGCTATCGTCATCGGGGGTGTTGCTTTGCCAAAAGCAGTAGCCTACTGAGAGGCCACTATACCAATCGGTAGTGGTGCGATGATCAAAATGCAAATCGGCGCTGAGCTCAGGCACATAAGCGGTTTCGTACTTACTATTGAGGTTAAAACTCTGATTAGAAAGATTAGCGCCTACCGAGATACGAGGCGTCACTCCATAGTGTACACCTCCGCCAATAATACCTCCTATAAACGAAGCACCTGTTTGTACATCAATAAATACATCACCTTTGTTGTAGGCTTCTTGAGCGCTTATTTGCAATGCAAAAAACAATAGCGTAAAGAATAAGAGATTTTTCATAAAGGATAAAGGTTATTTTGCTAAGTAATGATTTTCTACTTTTACACCGTCTACACGGATTTCATTCGTTACAGCATACTCTCCACACTTATCGTTTTCCATATAACCATTTACTTCTATCTTATAAGTTTTGGTAGCATTTTGAAGGTAGAGCGTTTCAGTTTTACCTGTATACACATCGTTCTCAAACCAAAGCTGAGTTCCTATATGCAAATAGGTGTTTCCTCGAGGGTCTGTTTCATAAAGAAATCCTATTGGATAGTTTTTCTTTGTATTACCTACTTGTTTATATAAGGCAATATGAGTAGAGTCGATGTTTCCTCTTTCGTTGATAAATTCCTTATGAACCTCAGAGTTTTTGTTTACCCACATACTAAAAGTAGGAGGTGGTGGCGAACATATTTCACTATCCTTACAACTCAATAGAATAGCAAAGAGAGAAAATAATAAGATTTTTTTCATAGGAAATAGGTTTAATTATTTTGTATTATCTATTAGATAGGTATGATCACTAATGAGGTTGAGCTCTATTTTCTTATGATTGAAATACAGCTCTGATAAATAAGCATTATCTCCACAACCCGAATCGTCATAATAGATTCCTTTTATTTGCAAAGTGTCTACCTTGCTATTGTACTCTAAATAAAAAGTTTCTACATTTGTTGTGTAGAAGTTTTTTAGAGCCCTTCCTGCACTTGCAATGGCTATATTTCCGTTAGCAACGTGGCATTTACTTATGTCTACTCTTTTATTATCTACTCTTTTGTATAGAGTAGCTTCTTCTGTTGCATTCCGAAAACTGTATACCAACTCCTTTCTATCCATTTTATTATTCATAACTATAATAGCTAAAGAAGTAGGCTCATTCATACATCTTTCGGTATTATCTTTACAATTAGTAAATAAAAGTAGAAAAGTTATGTAGTAAATTACTTTTTTCATAGTAGTTATTTTTATGGGGCTGTCCTAAAAGTTTTTCTTGAGAGGGCGTTTGCAACACATACCCAGCTATCGCTGGCTTTCCTACATAACACACTCTAAAAGTGATTGATTATCAGGTTTATAGACTTTGTCAAAGTCCCAAAACTTTGACAAAGTTTATGATGCAAAAGCGATTTTAGGACTTTTTGGACAGCCTCTAAGGTTATTTCACTAAGATGAAATCGTTGTTTTTTACGCCATCTATATACATTTCTTTAAAGTAAGCTTCTTCACAATTACCCAACTCACCTAAAAATTCTATCTTGTAAGTTTTAGCTTTATTTTTGAGGTAAAGCGTTTCTAACTTTCCTGTATATAGAATCTCTCCATTCACCATAACTACTAAAGCATATTCTTTGTTATTAGGATTATCAATAGATAGTAAGGTTTTGTATTTCTTTTCTGCTCTATTTTCTATAATTTGGTAGAAGTATACATTCTCCTTATCAGCTTCTCCTTTATCGTTCAAGAAATCTTGGTATTCAGGAGCTGATTTAGTTATAAACAAAGTAAAAAAAGGAGGAGGTACTACGCAATTATCACTTTTTTTGTTACAGGCTATTACAGTTAATAGTATTATAAAAAATAAGAGATTTTTCATAACATACTTTTTTATACCCTTTGGCAGAGAGTAATCTACCAAAGGGCTAAAGTTATTTTGCTAAGTAAGGTACTTCTATTTTAGTGCCATCTACACGGATTTCATTAGTAACTGCATACTCTCCACACTTATTGTTTTCCATATAACCATTTACTTCTATCTTATAAGTTTTGGTAGCATTTTGAAGGTAGAGGGTTTCAGTTTTACCTGTATATACATCATTCTTAAACCAAAGTTGTGTTGCTACTACTAAATAATCATTTTTATTTGTTGGAACACTGGTATAATAGGGAGAAATGTTATACATTTTCTTTTGGCTATTTTCTTTTTTGTACAGAGAAATATGCTCTTTGTCAATTTCTCCTTTTTCATTTACAAACTCCTTATGGAGTTCAGAATTTTTGTTTACAAGCAAAAGGAAAGTAGGAGGAGGAAGACTGCAAGGAGGCGGTGTTTCATCCTCTTTTGTGTTTTGGTTACAAGCTATTACTATAAATAGCATTGTAAAGAGTAAGAGATTTTTCATAACATACTTTTTATACTCTTTGGCAGGGGATTCACTGCTAAAGGGTTAAGGTTATTTCACTAAGATAAAATTGTTGTTTTTAATTCCATCTATATACATTTCTTGGAAATGAGCAGAACAGCATTCTCCAATAGTACCTAAAAACTCTATTTTGTAGGTTTTAGCTTTATTTTTAAGGTAAAGAGTTTCTGTTTTTCCTGTGTATAGGAAAGGTGCCGAATTTATGTACACTACAGCATATCCTTCCTTTTTAGGAGTATGAATAACTGAAAAAGTGTCGTACTTTCTTTCCTCATTGTTGTTTAATAGCTGATAGAAATACACATTTTGTTTGTCAAACTCCCCTTTATCATCCAAAAAATCTTGATATAGAGAAGAAGATTTGTTTACGAATAGATGAAAATCGGGTGGAGGAGAACAGCATAGATAGTTGTTTTCTCTGTTACATCCTAAAGTAAAGAATGTGATTATAACAAGGACTATTAAAGTTGTTCTTTTCATATTATTTAGATTAGTAAATGTTTGATAATATGATTTCTAAACTGGTAATCATAAAGAATAGCTATATCATTATTTCTACCTGAGCCATCTAAATTCAAATCCAATTTATTTTCCCAATTAGAACCCCAACCGAAATTATTATGAAATAAAATAAGATATTCTTGAGTTCTATTTATATATTGCCTTTGGTAGGTACGTAAGGCTTGCGAGTGTTGCCTTTTACTACTTCAATTGAGCCAATTTTTAAGGGAGCTTTGGTAACAATACCCTCTACTTCACGCATTTGCATAGCGGTAGCGAGAGCGGTTTCTTGGGCTTCTTCTGCTGAAATATGGGTTTGCCCTGTGAGAGCTACCCAACCTAAAAGTCCATCGTTGGAAGCCTTCGTTTCAGTACTGGGTAATACTGAAATATCGGTGTCGGTTGCGAACGGGGCGTCTGCCTCTTCGCGTTGGCAGGAAAAGAAGAGTCCTGCAATTGTTTAAAATAAACAAGTTTTTTTCATATAAGGTTAGTTTTTAGGATTACGCGACAAAGGTAGAAAATAATTAGCAAATTAGCAAATTTGAGAATTAGAAAATTATACAAAATATAGAAAAGGCAGATTTTTCTACTAAAAGCGAGAATTTAGTATTTTTCTATAAGATTTATTGCTTTTTATTTGGATATGTATTGATGATAATCTCGAAGTATTTAGGGTTGTAAAGAGTCGTCATAGTGGTGAAAAGTTGTTGGCGTTGGGTTTTATCGGTAGGGAAAGCGACGAAATGAAGGTCGTTGTCTAAAATTTGGTAGATGAGTTCGGTGCAATAAAGTTGAGAAGGCTCGTCGATAGTGCCTAAATGGTCGAAAGGGATTTGAGCTTTCAGGTAGTGCTCGGCGCGTTGTACTACAGCGCGACCTTGCTCGGGGGTGCTGTGTAAGGGGCGCACGATCAAGATTTTCTGGGGCATAGAGTATTTAAGAAAAGCGTTTAAGGGCTGTTGTTGCATACCATCGATGTTGCTTACATCGGAAGAGAGGGAGTGAATTACCCACCAATTGCCATTTTTGCGGCAGAGAATACCACAGTGAGTAACATCAAAACGACCGTCGTTAAGACGTTTAGCAATCAGATCGCTAAATATACCATAACCACGCCTAAGAATGATATCGCCCTCTTGTAGAGAATCGAGTTGGGAAGGGGTAAGACGAAGGGAATGCTCGTTCTCGGCAACTTGTTTTTCTTCACTTCGATGGTCGATATAGAAAAAAATGCGAAAAGCAGCATAGGTGAGGAGCAGGAAGGCTGCGAGAAAAAAGAGAAGTTTTTTCATTGTCAGAAGGTTAGGGATAAAAAGAACTTTGCCAAAGGTGTGAGCCGCACGGGCAATGCGAGCCGTAGGGGCAGGGAACTTTGGCAAAGTTGTAGTTTAAAAGTGTTGTAATCTTACTTGTTAGTAGGGGTAGTGGTTTGTGTTTCTACATCAGCAGGCATATCGGGGGCATCGGGGTCGATATTAGGCTGCATTTCTGGCATATTGTGGTCGTGACCATCGCCGTGGTCGTGAGTGCCACCGCCGTTTTCTTTATTTTCTTTGTTCATAGAAACAATCCATTTGCCGTCTACTTTTTTGAGGTCGAGGGCGTTTTCTTTGCCGTTGCTATCTTCGGTAGTGTAGAATACTTTAGCTGTATCGCCGTTTTCTTCAACTTTGGTAATTTTAAAACCTTTGAACAATTGTTCGTTTTTAGCATCGGATGAAGGCACAGATTTCATAAACTCGCTGAATGATTTGAGCAATTGAGAGGTTTGAGCATCGCAATATTTGCCAGCTTCATCAAAATTGTTAGCGTTTACAGCTGTCATAAATTTCTCGGCAACGGTTTTAGGGGAGTTGCCAGAACAAGAGGTAAGCATTAGACTTCCGATAAGGAAGAGAGATAAGAAAAGTTTTTTCATTTTATGAGTGTTTTTAATTTTTTAAATTTAAGCGATGACTAAAACATCCTTTTCTTTCTCTTTATCTTCACTATAAAAAGAGAAAGTTTCAGAATTATGCATTGTTTCTTCATCTTTGTCTTCAATTTCTTGAAATCCATAACGGAGAGACAAATCGTACAACTCTTGTGGGGTAGTACGATCGAAAAAATCATCTATTTTTTCTTTTACATCTGATAGTTTCATTTGATAACTCCTTTATTTATTACTTTTGTTGATTTGATATTTTTATGAGGGTTGTAAACAGCACATATAGTACAGTTGCAAGTTCTTAAATTAACCCTATATTTTCTTTCTTTTTCAAATTTAATATAGAAATTTCCTTTGACAACATCAATGTCAAAAACTCTTTCGCCTCTCATTAGATTAATCAGCAATCCATCGTAAAAATTCAATCCTTTACCTAATTCTTTTAGTTTTCCAAAATATTTATCTAAAAAATAGAGTAATATACTTGTTCCTTCTTCTGTTGTGAGATCTAAAAAGCGTTCTCTCTGAACCTTTATTTCAGATTCTAGCACTACATATTTGGTGTATTTATTTGTTTTATTATCTTTATCCCAAGAAGCTGCTATAGCCCATTTTTCTGCTAAATCTATTGTTTTTGAAGAAACTCCTTTGACAAAAAAGTAAACGCCATCACCTAACCAATGTTCATCTCCTTTTGAAATTTGATAGTTAGAATTTAGTATTTCATTACAATTTTCAAAATTTGTACCGTGGTGACCTATCATACAAATATCTTCCATAATTTTATAAAGTGGTAATGTTTTTAATTGATGGGGCAAAGGTAATAAAAAATTACGAATAACGAGTTACGAATGACGAAAAAAATAGGCTGTCTTTTTATGAGGCAGCCTATTTTTATACGGAATTATATCGTTAGTTAAACGTTTATTTTACTTTTTCTACAATAGCTTTGAACGCTTCGGGGTGGTTCATTGCCAAATCGGCAAGAACTTTACGGTTGAGCTGGATATCAGCTGCTTTAAGTTTACCCATAAATTGAGAGTAAGACAATCCGTGCAAGCGAGCCCCTGCATTGATACGCACAATCCACAAAGCGCGGAAGGTTCTCTTCTTGTTACGGCGGTCGCGGTAAGCGTACTGCATTGCTTTCTCAACAGCGTTTTTGGCTACCGTCCAAACGTTTTTTCTGCGGCCAAAGAAACCTTTGGCTTGCTTCATTATTTTTTTTCTACGAGCTCTACGAGCTACAGCATTTACTGATCTTGGCATAAATTCCTTTTTTTTAATTTTTGTAGCAGGTGGTTTGTGCTTAAAACAAACTCTTAGGGGTACCTACTCCACGGTTATTAATTTCCTACTATTTAAACAATTATTTTAAGCCTAATTGTTTCTTCACGCTTGCTTCGTCGTTAGAGTGAACGAGTGTAGCGTGGGTGAGTGCTAACTTGCGTTTTTTAGCTTTCTTAGTTAAGATGTGGCTTTTGAACGCGTGTTTTCTCTTGATTTTACCAGAGCCGGTGAGCTTGAAGCGCTTTTTAGCTCCAGATTTAGTTTTAATTTTTGGCATTTGCTTAGATTTTTATTGATATAATTCCGTCCTCCCCCTGCCCCTCCCAAGGAGGGGAGTTATGGGAGTTTATTTTTGTCCTCACTTTTATCCTCCCCTTGGGGGGAGGGTTAGGGAGGGGATTATTTTTTCTTGGGTAAAGGTGCGAGGAACATCGTCATACGTTTTCCTTCGAGTTTAGGCATTTGTTCTACTTTGCCATAGTCTTCGAGGTCGGTAGCGAGGCGCAAAAGGAGGATTTCCCCTTGGTCTTTATAGATAATAGAACGACCTTTGAAGAATACGTAGGCTTTTACTTTAGAACCTTCTTTGAGGAACTTTTCGCCGTGTTTCTTTTTAAACTCATAGTCGTGGTCGTCGGTTTGAGGGCCGAAGCGAATTTCTTTGATCACTACCTTAGTAGCTTTCGCTTTTAGCTCTTTATCACGCTTCTTTTGTTCGTAAAGGAATTTCTTATAATCGATTACCTTACAAACAGGAGGCGTGGCGTTTGGTGAAATTTCCACCAAATCGAGTTCTAATTCATTAGCAATTTCTAATGCTTTGCGAGTGGGGTATACGCCTCCTTCGACGTTTTCCCCTACCAAACGCACCTCAGGAACGCGGATGTCGCGATTGATACGATGAGGTTGTTTGTCATCTCTGCCCGGTGTGTTACTTTTTTTTATGATGGCTATTAAAATTTAAAATTACTTTCACTATTCTAATTTGCTAATTAGCAAATTGTTTAATTGACTTAGCTACTTCGTCGTTGATGAGTTTGGCAAAGGCTTCTACGCTCATACTGCCTAAATCTTCACCACCGCGTTTGCGCACTGATACGGTGCCTTCTTTCTCTTCATTCTCGCCGACAATGAGCATATACGGGATTTTTTGGGTCTCAGCTTCGCGTATTTTTTTGCCCATAGTTTCAGCACGATTGTCTATCAGGGTGCGAATATCGGAATTTTCTAACAAACTCAAAACTTTTTGAGCATAATTTTCATATTTTTCACTCAATGATAGCACAATAGCTTGATTTGGGTTGAGCCATAATGGGAAGTTTCCGGCGGTGTGTTCCAATAAAATGGCTACGAAACGCTCCATACTTCCGAAAGGCGCACGGTGAATCATTACAGGGCGGTGCATCTCGTTATCAGCGCCTTTATACCAAAGGTCGAAACGCTCAGGGAGGTTGTAATCTACCTGAATGGTACCGAGTTGCCAGCTTCTGCCTAAGGCATCTTTCACCATAAAGTCGAGTTTAGGGCCATAGAAAGCAGCTTCGCCTGTTTCGATTACATAGCTCAAGCCTTTTTCTTTCGCAGCGTTGATGATGGCATTTTCGGCTTTTGCCCAATTCTCATCACTACCGATGTACTTGGTAGGGTTTTCGGGGTCGCGCAACGATACTTGTGCGGTAAAATTGTCGAATCCAAGAGAACCAAATACATAGAGCACCAAATCAATTACGTGTTTGAACTCGTCGTCTAACTGTTCAGGAGTACAGAAGATGTGTGCATCGTCTTGGGTAAAGCAACGCACACGGGTTAAGCCGTGTAACTCGCCACTTTGCTCGTAGCGGTATACTGTACCAAACTCGGCGAAACGCTTTGGCAAATCCTTATAACTCCAAGGGTGTGAATTGTATATCTCGCAGTGATGCGGACAGTTCATCGGTTTTAGTAAATACTCCTCACCTTCGTTAGGGGTGGCAATGGGTTGGAAACTGTCTTTTCCGTATTTATCCCAGTGACCTGAGGTTACATACAAATTCTTATGACCGATATGTGGGGTTACTACTTGCTCGTAACCTGCTTGTTTTTGAGCTTTGCGCAAGAAGGCTTCGAGGCGTTCGCGCAAGGCAGCTCCTTTGGGTAACCAGAGCGGTAAGCCTTGACCTACCTTGTTAGAGAAGGTAAAGAGTTCAAGTTCTTTACCGAGCTTGCGGTGGTCGCGTTTCTTAGCTTCTTCAAGCAGTTCGAGGTATTCGGTGAGTTCTTTTTGTTTAGGGAATGAGATACCATATACACGAGTGAGCTGAGGGTTGTGCTCATCACCACGCCAATAAGCCCCAGCAGCGCTGAGTACTTTTACGGCTTTCACAAAGCCTGTGTTAGGGATATGCCCCCCACGACAAAGGTCGGTGAAGGTACTATGGTCGCAGAAGGTGATCGTACCATCTTCGAGCGCTTCGATGAGTTCGGTTTTGTACTCATTTTTGCCTGCATAGTACGACAAGGCTTCGGCTTTGCTCACAGGGCGCATCTTAAATTCGTGTTTGCCACGAGCGATTTCCAAGAATTTAGCTTCGATAGCAGGGAAATCTTTTTCGGAAATCGGTTTGCCGTTGAAATCAACATCGTAGTAGAAACCATTGGCGATTGCGGGACCTATGGTGAGTTTGATACCGGGGTAAAGTTCTTCGAGCGCTTGTGCCAAGATGTGGGCAGATGAGTGCCAGAAAGCTTTCTTACCTTCGGGACTATCCCAAGTGTATAGGGTGAGACTACCGTCCGTCGTCAGTGGGGTAACGCTTTCTACAGTCTTGCCGTTGAAAGAGGCAGAGAGTACGTTACGCGCCAACCCCTCGCTGATGCTTTGTGCTACTTGAGCAGGGGTGATACCACTTTGGTATTCTTTTACTGAACCGTCGGGTAGTGTAATTTTAATCATTTTTATCGTTGATTTTTAGTATTGTTGAGTTTGAAAATGCAAAATTACAAAATAATTATGAATTACGAGGTATGAATGAGGAAAAAAAATTAGAATACTATAAACTCATCACCTTTTGCTAAAGCGTCGTATTGCGTTTGGTTAAAGCGATACAAAAAAGGCGAACGGTGTTTGCCTATATTTCTCTTCTCGTCCAATTTTTCTATCAGTCCTATATTAGTCATTTTCTTTACAAAATTCCGGTTGTCTAACTTCTTCCCTAAAATTGTTTCGTACAGTGATTGTAGCTCTGGAATGGTAAACTTTTCAGGAAGCATCTCCTTTCCTATGGGGCTAACGTGTGAAAAGAAACGCAAGCTCAACAGCGCTTGGTCTATAATTTCTCGGTGGTCAAAAGCCATTTCAGGGAGGTTGGTAATGTCCCACCATTGGCATTCTTCGGCATAGAAACTACCTGTAGGTTTTACTTCGTAGTAATCTACTAAAGTAAAGAAAGCTACGGATATAAAATTATCTAACAACCAATGGTCAGTAGTTACCTTTTGTCCGGTAATAGTTGTTAAGAGTTCTGGAGTAAAGTGAGTATTTTTATTTCTTTCGGGGTTGCTAAAGGCAAAAAATTGATGTAAATGAAGTTTTTTTAAGTTTGTACGGTAGCGCACTACCCTATGAGCTGCTTTCTCTAAAGTTTCATCTTTTTTTACATATCCCCCAGGTAATAACCATTTTTCTTGAGAGGTGTTTTTAAAAAGGAGTACTTTTAATTCTCTTTCGTGGTAACCAAATATTACGTTGTCTACGCTTATATTTCTATAAAAAATCTTATCGCCGTTGAGGATATCATCTAAGATAATGCGTTCTTTTCTATCCATTGTTTATTTTTTTAGGTTGCAAAGGTATAAATAATTTGCTAATTTGCTAATTTGTAGATTAGCCAATAAGCGCTGTGTTATTCAGATAAGTTTTTATTTGTTTCTGTTGAAAAATTAATTTTAACACATTATAATTCTATAAAAAAAATAAAAAGAAACTATATATTACGTATTTTTTACGTAAAATAATTTCATTGTAAATAATTGATATGTAATTTATTAAGTTACACATGTTATAGATTTAACAAATAAATACATTGCGTATATTGTACGTAATAAATTCTTTTATACCTTTGCATCGAAATTAAACAATAATAAATATAAACAAACAAAAAGTTATTTTATTTATCACACGAAAAATCTCATAACGAATTAATACATTACCGATATGAAAACGCTCATAACAAACTTTACTTCGCTTTGCCTTTTGGCTGTTTCCTCAGCATTTGCGCAAGAGCCCGTCACTCAGCCAACGGATACTATAGTACCTATAGTTACTATGGATACCGTGCCTCCCGCGCCTAAAGTAGATTCTTTACCTTCTACTTCTCCTGTTGCACCTAAAAAAGATGTTTTAGGTAAAGATGTGAAAGAACGCGATACCGAAAACCGCAACGTGATGCTCAACGCCAGTAGTGCTACCACTCCTCGTCAGTTGAACATTGGCTTGCCTTTTAACGGTGATATTCTTATCCTTGAGAACGACATTCCTGTAGTATACACCTTTTGGACACAAATACCTACCACCGCGTGGCGCTATGATAGCACCGTAGGGCGCATCGGGATGATGTCGTTCCAAGATGGTGCTCTTACTTATGGCAAAGTGGGTTATATCGTTACCTCTTGGGACAGAGAACCTGGTCGCAAGTTGCAAGGTTATGCTTCTACTTATTTTACCAATTATGGCAGTAGCCATCTCGACGCTTCGGTAACAGCACCTATCGGCAAAAAAGGTTGGGGCTTTATGGCAGGCTTCAACGAAACTTTTGAACGTGGTAGTGGTGGTAATTACCAATTCACTCCTTTCCAAGACCGTTTTGAAATGTTTAAAATAGGAGTCTCTAAAAAGTACAGCAAAGGTTTTGTGCGCGCTTACTACAAACACGCAACTGATGTGCCTATGCTGGGTGCTTATAGCCCTTTTGTGTATGAAGGCAATGGTAAAACTAAAGCGATAGATGGTTTTGATTTAGGTAGAGATGTGTATATGCCTAATGATGGACTTTTCCCTTATCAAGACTATAATACAGGTGAAACCAAACTTGGCAACCTCAATTCAGATGAAGCCTCTAAAAATATCACCAATGCTATCTACCTCACTGGTGAACACCGCTTTAATAATGGTTGGAAACTCAACTACGCCAATATGTATATGAACTCCAAAGCTGCCTTTACCATTCTATATCCTTTAAGTATGTTTATTACTGACCCCGACCAACAAACAGGTATGACTTTCAAATACGTGGGTACTAACAAAGAGTACAAAGGTGCTGTACAACTAAACTCAGTGCAATACTACCCTCAGGTAGAAATCAACACTTGGATTACTCGTTTAGAGGCTACTAAAAAATTTGACAAACACAGCCTTAGATTAGGCACTACTTATCAATATTACCGCGCTCCTGAAATACAACACAACGGTATGTTCTATCAAACGGTAGAAGCGAATCCTAAACGCTTAGATGCTTATGTAGATATGGGGGGAGGTCCCGTTAATATTACCCCTCAATATGGTATTTTAGGCATCTCTTACGGAGGCTATAGACTTACCAAAGACCATAAAGTAGCTTTCTACGCTTCTGATGATATCAAACTGAACGATCGTTTTGACATTGGTTTCGGTGCTCGTATTGAAAGATATTACGACCGTGGAGTCCGCAATCCTTACACCAATCAATACGTTCAAAACCGAGCTCTTATAGATCAAAAATTTGCTGACTGGAATAAAGTAGGCTATTTTAACTTCGTAGCCAAAGTGTCTAACGAGTTTGGTTTCTTGGGTGATATTACTTACAACGACTGGGCAGGTCGCTATTGGGATAATGCTAATAACGAGAAAGATGCTAATGGCAAGGATATATTTGCAACTCCTCATACTACTACCCAAAGCGTACTGAACTACGGTGGGGGTGTGTATTGGAATCACGGAGAGCTCATTAGTTTGGTATCTAAAGTAACTCGTATCTATAAAAAGAATAATATCGCTTCTGAGTCGATTGTAAATCCAGCTAATCCCCGCGAACAAAAAACTTTCTACCCTTTGTTTTACGATATTGCTACCCTTGGTTGGACTACCGATATCGTTTCTAAGCCGTTTAAGAATTTCAACTTGCACTTTCTGCTCACACTCCAAAAACCAGAGTATAAAGACTATGAGTACAGTGCCTACGGGGTAAGCTATAGCTATAACGATAAAATCATTCCTGAGCTTTCAAAAACTCTTATAGAAATAGACCCCAGCTATTTTATGCTCAAAGGCGACCTCCGCTTGTGGCTCAGTTTCCGTTACTTTGGTAAGCAGTACGGTAACCCTACCAATGCGATTTCGTACAACGGATGGTGGGAAAGCTTTGGAGGGGTGGATTACAAACTGAACCGCAACATCGACCTCAAATTCCAAGTAGTAAACATTTTGAACGAAACAGGTATCAAAGGCGCTCTCGTAGGGGCTAATCAAATTCTCGACGATACTAATTACAAAGGTCGCAAAATCGTAGCAGGCGCTATTCGCCCGCGTACTTACGAACTCACTCTTAATTTCAAATTCTAAAACAGTAACATTTTTAATATTTTATCATTATGAAAAACATTCAAAAACTTTTAATCGTAGCAGTCCTCTTTTTTGCAGGATTTGCAGCTGCACAAGCACAATCTGAAGCCGAAAAATTCTTTGTAGGCAAATGGAAACTGATGGTCTATGGACTTCCTAACGGCGACAGCGAGATGGTTCTCAATATCACCAAAAATAGCGATGGTACTCTTGGTGGCACTATCGGTGGTGACGATGCCAATGCTAACAAACTCACTAAGGCTGAGATTGAGGGCAATACCTTCTATGCCAATTTCATTGGCAATGGTTACAACGTTCCTCTTTATATAGAGAAAAAGGGTGACAAAAATGTAGAAGGTAGTATGAACGATATGTTTGATATCGAAAGAAAAATTACGACTATCTCTTTGGTGAACGCACAGGCTTAGCTCCTTATTTTGGCAAACCCGTACGTGCGATTTTCAACGATAGTTACGAGTTCAAAGCCAACAGACATTTCTCTGATGATTTTATCCGCTTTTTCAAACAACAACGCGGTTACGACCCTACCCCTTACCTGCCTGCTAATATGTGGCGTGGTTATAACAATATGTACGAACGTATGGCACACCCAGCTAATGCTCCCTATTTTAGTTTAGGAGCCGACGATTGGCGCTTGCGCTACGACTACGATCTTACCCTTAGCGACTTATTGCAAAAGCACTTTTTAAATAGCTCTAAACATTGGGCAAATGCTCGCAACCTCTTGCACCGCACTCAAACTTACGGATTTAATATGGATATAATGGCAGCGGCAGGTGCGGCTTCTATCCCCGAAGTAGAAACGATGCTTTTCTCCAAAGGTTCTGAAAATGGTTACAAACTCATTACTTCAGGAGCACACCTGTACAATCGCCCTATCATTAGTTGTGAAACAGCCGTTTATTTTAAACGCGCTTATATGACCACCCCTCACAAACTCAAGCTCACTTTCGATAAGCTCTTCAGTAGTGGGGTAAACCAAATTATCTATCACGGTACTCCCTATCGATATTTCCCTGAGGGCTACCCCAAAGAAGGGTGGTATCCATTCTACAATTCAGCTTTAGGCATTGATTTTTCATCGAATATCAATGAAAACAATCCTTTCTGGAAATATATTAGCCAAATCAACCAATACGCACAGCGCGCTCAATACGTATTGCGTTCTGGCAAACCTCACGCCGATGTGCTGATATACTATCCTTTCTTAAACTATAGCGAAGAAGTTGCCAATCCGCGCGAGGTAATGATAGCAGGTGAGTTGAAAGACACCGAGCCTTCACTCCCCGCCGAAAACAAAAATGTAGCCTACAATCGTGCTATCGATACTGAATGGTTAAAACAGATAATGCCCCTTATTGATGAACTCAACCAGCTTGGCATCACTTGGGATTGGATCAACGATGCTTCTTTACAAGAACTATCCTTGTTACACAACAAACGCCTCAGCATACGAGGCAATGAATACCAATCGCTCATATTGTTTCAGTTGCCTTATATCCAACTCAAGAGTGCTGAAAACTTACAAAAGTTAGCTAAAAAAGGTGCAAATATATTGTTGATAGGCGATGTACCTACCCAGCAACCTAACTATTTCAATTATCAGAAAAACGATATAAAAACCCAAAAAGCAATGCAGGCACTCGCTAAAACTATTGGTAGCCATCATATCAAAGAGCAAGCAGAAATGCTAAATAATTGGTATCCTTCTATCCAATTGCCTATTACCTATATGCAGCCTAACCCCACCTTGCGTCAGCAGCGCCGTAAGCTCTCAGAAGGTAGTTATGCACAATTCATCTGGAACGAAAGCGACAGTTGGCAAGAAGTGCCTATTCAAACCGAAAAGGGGTTGGAATACGCTTATTGGCTCGATGCTACCGATGGCAGTATCCGCGTTGCCAATCTCGAAAAAGGTGCTTATCGCTATCAGTTGCCGCCTTATAGCAGTATTTTCTTTATGGTCTCCAAGCAGATGACCGAGATGCCACTCACCTCAAAAGTGCTTTACAATCCATCGGTTGCTAAAGCTGTAGCTACTCCTGAAAAGTGGCATATACAAGCAGGGACTATAAAAGTGGAAAACACCACTCTTTTCGATTGGAAAACACATCCACAGCTGAAGTACAACAGCGCTCCTGCTGTTTATACTACTGAGTTTGTAATCAACTCACTCAGCCCTTCCAAACGCTATTATCTCAGCTTAGGCAAAGTGTATTATGCTGCCGATGTAGTAGTGAATGGCAAAAAAGTGAGCTCGGAAGTGTTTATGCCTTTTGTAACCGATATTACCCCTTATCTCCAGCAAGGTAACAACACTCTTGAAATTACTATCACTAATGCCGCTTACAACGATTTTGTAGGTCAAGCCGAAAAAGGAGAAAAAGTATTCAAAAAGCTCAAAGGCAGTGATACTATGAGTGCTGGACTTATAGGCCCCGTACAAATAATGGAACAATAATTTTAAAATATAACAGCTATGAACAAGATAACAACCCTTACAGCAATCTTAGCTTTTTCGCTAAGCTTTTCGCAACAACCCCCTCAACTCAACAAGAACAATGTCAAAGAAGTGGTAAAAGCAATGACTCTCGATGAAAAAATACAATTCGTGAGCGGTATTGGTATGAGTGTTTCGCAAAGTAGCGATGGTCCCGTTGCGGGTAGTATTGGAGGTAAAGTGCCTGGAGCAGCAGGTGCTACAGTTGCTATGCCTCGTTTGGGTATTCCCTCTATAATAATGGCAGACGGTCCTGCAGGATTGCGTATAGAACCTACGGTTATCAACGGTGAAAAAACTTATACTACTGCCTTTCCTATAGGCAGTTTGATAGCGAGTACTTGGAATCCTACTCTTTCACATTCAGTAGGCAAAGCGATGGGCAACGAGGTAAAAGAAATGGGTGTAGATGTACTCCTTGCTCCTGGTATGAATCTTATTCGCAATCCTCTATGCGGTCGTAACTACGAGTATTACGCCGAAGATCCTGTACTCACAGGTGAAATGGCTGCCGCTATGGTAAACGGCATTCAAAGCCAAGGAGTGGGTGCCTCAGTAAAACACTTTGTAGCTAATAATCAGGAGTCTAATCGCAATGGTGTGAGTGCTTTGGTAAGCCAGCGTGCTTTGCGTGAACTCTATTTGCGCGGTTTTGAAATCGCTATCAAAAAGTCCAATCCTTGGACGATAATGAGCTCCTATAATAAAATCAATGGTACTTATACCTCCGAAAATTCCGACCTGCTCACTGCGATTCTTCGCAATGATTGGCAATACAAAGGAATGGTTACTACCGATTGGCTCGCGGGACGCAAATACGCTGACCAAGTGAAAGCAGGTAACGACCTGCTAATGCCAGGGCGCAAGCAAGAAACAAAAAAAATAAAAGAAGCTATTGAAAACGGTAGCCTGCAAGAAGCTGAACTTAATCGCAATGTACAACGCATATTAGAATTAGTAGTCAAAACACCTACTTTCAAGCAATATCCGTACAGCCAAAAACCCGATTTTACTACTAACAGAGCCATAGCTCAACAAGTAGCTGAAGAAGGGATGATTCTTTTGAAAAACAATGCTGCTCTTCCCTTATCAGCCGGCAAAATAGCTCTCTTAGGTAACGCTTCTTATGATACTTTTGTAGGAGGAACAGGTAGTGGTGAAGTACAATCAGCCTATACTATTTCTTTTTACGACGGACTTAAAAAAGCAGGTTTTTCGTTAGACGAAAACCTCAAAAAAGCTTACCTCAGTTACATCACCGAAGAAAAGGAAAAACGCCCTAAACGCATGAGTATCTTAGATGTTATCAAACCTGTAGAAGAGTTTCCTATAAGCGAAGAACAACTTCAACAGATGTCACGCAATTGTGAGGCAGCTATCATCACTATTGGACGAAGTGCCGGTGAGGGCTCCGATCGCAGTCTCGAAACTGATTATGTGCTCAACGACAAAGAACTCGCTCTTGTTAAAGCTACTGCTAGCGCTTTCCACGCTCAAGGTAAAAAGCTCATTATTGCCCTTAATATCGATGCTGTAGTAGAGGTTACTAAGTGGCAAGACCTCGCTGATGCGCTGCTCATTACTTGGTTGCCTGGTCAAGAAGCGGGGTATGCTTTTGCTAATATCATCGCTGGCAAAACCAATCCTTCAGGTAAACTACCCCAAACAATGGCACTTTCTTATAGTGATATCCCTTCGGCTACTGCTTTCCCTGGACTGCCAAAACGCACCCCTACTGAAAGTGTTTATAACGAAGGTATTTACGTGGGGTATCGCTATTTTAGTTCTTTTGGCAAACCTGTAGCTTATCCATTTGGTTACGGACTCTCTTATACTCAGTTTGAAATGAAAAAGCTAAAATCACCTGCTAAATTCAACAAAAAACTCAATCTAAGTGTAGAAGTAACCAATGTAGGTGAAGTAGCAGGTAAGGAAGTAGTGCAAGTATACCTTTCAGCCCCAGCTAAGTCTATGGATAAACCAGCCTTAGAACTCAAAGCTTTTGCAAAAACTGAGTTGCTCAACTCTAAGCAATCACAAACACTCAGTTTTACCCTCACCCCCGAAAGCCTTGCTTCTTTTGATGCCGCGCGCTCGGCTTGGGTAGTAGAGGCAGGTACTTACACCGTGAAAGTAGGCAATTCAGCTGAAAATATTTTGCAAACAGCAACATTCACCGTACCTAAAGAAATTGTAGTACAAAAAGTAGCTGATGTGCTTAAACCTAACAAAGCGTTCGATGAACTAAAGAGATAATGTGTTATGAAAAAGAATCTGTTCATATTATGGCTGTTTGTCTTCTCACAAGTAATGTTTTCTCAAACATCTTCAGAAATTATACAATTATATAAAGAAAAAGCCATAGGGTCAGAAAATTGGAATTGGGAGGAAAGTGTTTTTGTGTCACGACAGAATGGAACTATTCTTTACAATGTGACCTCTCCTAAGTTAAGAGTTTTTAGACCTGAAAAAACCAATGGTTATGGTGTAGTGGTGTGTCCTGGAGGTGGTTTCTTGATGCTTTCAATAACCAAAGAAGGTGAAGAAGTCGCAAAAGAATTGCAAAGCAAAGGTTTTACTGTATTTTTACTTTCCTATCGTTTAGCACACTTGTCTACTAAAAATCCTTTTAGAGAAACAGCTCTCAATATGAGTGATACAACACGATATGAAGCACAGATAAAATCTATTATTCCTTTAGCTATTTCCGACGGGAAGAGAGCCTTAGCTTATGTAAGAGAAAATGCTCAGAAATACAAAATTGACCCTCATAAGATTGGAATTATGGGTTTTTCAGCAGGAGGTGGTGTAGCCTTGGGTACTGCTTTCAACTATACCGAGAAAACAAAACCTGATTTTGTAGCCGCTATATACCCTCACACTAAAGAGTTTGAACATCTTTCTGTGCCTGCTAACGCTCCTCATCTGTTTATGGCTGCTGCTGCCAATGATGCTTTAGGTAATGACAAAAAGATGAGCTCACTCTATAACCGTTGGCGAGATAGTGGTAGTTTGGTAGAAGTGCACCTCTATGCTCGTGGAGGACACGGTTTTGGGGTAGATGAGGCTCTATTTCCTACAAACACTTGGATCAATAGATTTTACGAATGGTTAGCTTTGTGTGCAACCTTTACAACTTACTAAAAAATAGAATCTAATATGAAAACCGTATTTCTCACAGGTGCTACAGGCAATATGGGCAGAGAAGCAATGAAAGAACTCCTCAGCCGTAGCGACCGTTTTCAAATAAAAATATTAGTACTCCCTCACGAAAAGAACAAACCTTTAGTGCAAGAATGGGAGCAAAACCCCAATGTGACTGTTGTCTATGGCGACCTTACTAATTACGATGATGTGCTCCAATGCGTTACAGGTGCCGACTATGTGTTGCACGTGGGAGGAATGGTATCTCCTATGGCTGATTATCACCCAGCCCTTACCACCAAAGTGAATATTGGGGCGGCAAAAAATATTGTGAAAGCAATTCAAAATCAGTCTAATAAAGATGCCATAAAACTCGTTTATATAGGCACTGTAGCTCAAACAGGCGACCGCAATCCTCCTATCCATTGGGGGCGCACAGGCGACCCTATCAAAATAAGTATTTACGACAACTATGCTCTTACTAAAACCATCGCCGAACGCGAGGTGATTGAATCTGGACTCAAATATTGGGTGTCGCTTCGCCAAACAGGGGTGCTTTATTTTGATATGATGAAAAATACAGGTGACCCTATATTATTTCACGAACCTTTGAATGGCGTATTTGAGTGGGTAACTGCGCGCGACTCAGGTAGAATGCTCGCTAATGTTTGTGAAGACAGTGTGCCTGAGGATTTTTGGTGTCGTATCTACAACATTGGAGGAGGTGAAAAATACCGCTCTATGAATTGGGAATATATGCAAATGACTTGTAGTTTAGTAGGCGTAAAGGACTTTCGCAAGATATGGGAACCTAATTGGTTTGCTACCCGCAATTTCCACGGACAGTGGTATCTCGATTCCGATGAACTCGAAAAATACCTACACTTTCGCTCTGGTTCATTAGAAGAATTTGTTGCCGAAATGAAAGAGCACGCACCTAAAGCTGCTAAATTAGCAAAATATGTTCCCTCGTGGTTGATTAAAAATTTCGTTTTCAAGCCTGTTGCTAATAAGCCTTTTGGCACTTTGTATTGGTTCAAACACCATCTCAAAAACCGTATCACTGCTTTCTTTGGCTCTAAAGAACAATGGGAACAAATCCCCTCTTGGGAACACTTTACTTTTGAGCAGGCGTCTAAAGAACCCCAAAAATTAGACCACGGCTACGACGAGAGCAAACCTAAAAGCGAATTAGACCTCAGCGATATGCAACAAGCAGCAGCCTTCCGCGGAGGTAAATGCCTCTCTACCGAAATGCAAAAGGGAGACCTCAAGACAAAATTGGAATGGGAATGCGCCTGCGGTCATCACTTTCAGGCGAGCCCTACGCTTGTTTTGCTCGGCGGGCATTGGTGTCCTGAGTGTTTACCTATGCCTTGGAACTATGACGAGGAAGCCAAACGCAATCCTTTCTTTGCACAAGTTTGGACTCCCCTTCACAATCCCGATGAACACAACGTATACGAGGCTTCTATTTTAGATGAATAACAAATTTAACGCTATGAAAAACCTATTCCTTCTTTTTGCTTTTCTCAGTCTTTCGGCAGTGGCTCAAACAGTAAACCCTGAGTTACTCACCAAAAACTGGCGCGCTTTCTGGGTGTACGTGCCCAATACTGAGCCTAATGACTATGGAGTATATCACTTTCGCAAAGTGCTCTCGCTCGAGGCTAAACCCGCTACTTATGTAGTGCACGTCTCTGCCGACAACCGTTATAAATTGTTTGTAAACGGTCAGTTAGTATCTTTAGGTCCTGCTCGTGGTGACCTCTACCATTGGCATTACGAAACAGTAGATATTGCCCCTTACCTACAGCAAGGAAACAATATAGTAATGGCTACCGTGTGGAATGATGGCAAGCACAAACCTTTGGCGCAAATCAGCTCACGGACAGCTTTTATACTGCAAGGTGATGGCAAAGCCGAAAGTGTCCTGAATACTAACAATTCGTGGTTGTGTGTACAAGATACTGCTTATGCCCTTGTAAACCCCAAAGCTATAGGCTTTTTTGTGGCTCCTTATGGTGAATTTGTAGATATGAACAAAGCTGTGCTCAATAGCGAAAGCTCCGATTACAACGATGCTCATTGGCTAAAAGCTGCTACCATAGGCGCAGGGCTACCTAAAGGAGTCAATACGATGGGCGCTAACGACTGGATGCTCGTCCCTTCTGCCATTCCTCAAATGGAACGCACTCCTCAATACGGACTCAAAGTCAGAAAAACTGAAGGGCTCACTCTCCCTAAAAAAATGCCTGTTGGCAAACTCAACTTTACCGTCCCTGCAAACACAAAAGCTACTATACTTTTAGACCAAACTTTCAATACCAATGCCTACCCCGTATTGCAATATAGCGGTGGCAAAAATGCGACTATCGCGCTCAAATATGCCGAAGCTCTTTACGATAACAATTACGATAAAGGCAACCGTGATGAAATAGAAGGCAAAAAGCTACACGGGGTTATCGATAGCCTGATTGCCAATGGGAAAAAGCAACAAACTTTCACCCCCTTATATTGGAAAACTTTTCGCTACTTACAACTCTCTGTGCAAACTGATAGCGAACCAATTACTATCGAGCAACTCTACAGTCTCGCAACGGGCTATCCTTTCCAAAGAGCAACTACTTTCTCTTCCGATGATCCACAGCTCACTCAAATACTAAATATCGGTTGGCGCACCGCTCGTATGTGTGCGATGGAAACTTATATGGATTGCCCTTACTATGAGCAATTGCAATACATAGGCGATACCCGTATACAAGCGATGATTACTTACTACAATACTACCGACGACCGCCTTGCACGTCAAGCGATTGATGCTATCAGTAACTCCCGCCTTGCCGAAGGCGTTACTCAAGGGCGCTATCCAGCATCGGGTGATAACATCATCTCTACTTTCTCTCTGATGTGGATAGGAATGTTGCACGACTATTACCGCTATCGCCCCGATAGTGATTTTGTAAAACAACACCTGCCTGCAATGCGCCAAATTCTTTCTTTTTACGAAAGTTATACCCAACCCGATGGTACCCTCAAAAATGCACCTTATTGGAAGTTTGTAGATTGGCCTGAGAATGCCAAAGGTTGGAAAATGGGCGAACCTCCTCTCAATCCCGATGGTGGTAGTGCTGTGTTAGACCTTCAATTACTATGGGCATACCAATGGGCAAGCCAATTAGAAGAAGTGCTTGGCAACAAAGGATTACAGCAAATGTATCAACAGAAAGCCTCTCAATTAGCTCAGAGTATTCGCAATAAATATTGGGATAACACTCAGCAACTTTTTGCCGATACCCCTGCCAAAAAGAACTACTCTCAACACGCCAATACTTTAGCGATTCTCACCGGTATTGTAGAAGGACAAGCCGCTCAAGACCTTTTCAAGCGAATGATGAGCTTTAATAATATTACACGGGGTTCTATCTATTTCCGTTACTATGTAAATCAGGCACTTGCCAAAGTAGGTTTAGCCGATGAATACCTACAACAATTGGATGCATGGCGCGATTACCTCAAACTTGGTATGACCACTTGGGGCGAAGATTCTAATATCAAAGCCACCCGATCCGATTGTCACGCTTGGGGAGCTAGCCCTAATATAGAGTTCTACCGTATGCTATTAGGTATAGATACAGCAGCCAAAGGTTTTGCCGAAGTGAAAATAGCGCCTCACTTAGGTACTTTAAAAGAAGCTTCAGGAAGTATGCCTCATCCTTATGGCACTATCAAAGTGAGCTATAAACTGGATAAAAAAGGAAGACTCAACGCGAGTATCACCCTGCCCGAAAGGCTTAAAGGTACTTTTGTATGGAAAAACACAACAAAAGAGCTCAAAGCAGGGAACAATACTTTTGTAATACAATAAAAACCGAAACCTTATGAATACAACTCTCAGCATCTTTTTAATGGCAATAGGCAGTATTTGCGCTGCCAGCTTTTATGTGCCTATTAAGAAAATCAAAAATTGGTCGTGGGAATCCTATTGGCTTGTACAAGGCATTTTCTCGTGGCTTGTAGTACCTATACTCTTTGCCTATCTCACTACTCCACAAGGTCTTTTTAGTGAAATTTTTGCCACTATCCCCTTAAAAGTGTTGCTCCAATCTGTAGGTTATGGAATGCTTTGGGGTATCGGCGGACTCACCTTTGCTTTGAGTATGCGTTACCTTGGGGTCGCTTTAGGGCAATCAATCTCTTTAGGACTTTGTGCTGCGGTAGGGACACTCATTCCCCCTATAATGGCAGGTGAAAATCTCTTAGCGAGCAAGTCGGGTATATTGATGCTCACAGGGGTAGCAATTTCTTTGGTAGGTATTGCTGTGATAGGCTATGCTGGGCATCTCAAAACTAAAGAAATGACTCCTGAACAACGCCGTAAAGCTGTTGCCGAGTTTGCTCTTAAAAAAGGACTCTTCATCGCAATAATAGCAGGGGTGATGAGTGCTTGTTTCAACTTTGGGCTTTCGGCAGGCACCCCTATACAAGAATTCGCTATTGCACAGGGTAGCAATCCGCTGTTTGCCAAAAATCCTGTAATAATGTTTGTTACCTTTGGAGGCTTCCTTACCAATATGCTGTATTGTCTTTTCCTAAATATAAAAAACAAAACAGGTAAAGACTATCTTTCAGTGTCTGCTACTACCCTGTGTAACAATCTCTTTTTTGCTGCTCTTGGCGGAACACTTTGGTACTTGCAATTCTTCTTTATGGGGATGGGAGAGAGCAAACTCCCTGCCGAGATGGTAGCTTTCAGTTGGAGTATCTTGATGGCTATGAATATTGCTTTCAGCAATATATGGGGTATTTTTCTCAACGAGTGGAAAGGAACTCGCATTGGTACTATCACAGTCTTAATTATAGGGATTGTCATCCTAATTCTATCAACTTTTGTAATTAAATTCTAATATTAAAGATAAAAGAAATATGAAAACTGAAAACATTAAAAAAGCGTATGAACTCGCTAAAGAAGCCTATGCTGCTATAGGCGTAGATACTGAAGTTGCCCTCAAATCGATGGAACAACTCAACATCAGTTTGCACTGCTGGCAAGCCGACGATGTAGTAGGTTTTGAATCAGCACAACAAACTCTCAGTGGGGGCATTCAAGCCACAGGTAATTACCCTGGCAAAGCCACTACTATCGCCCAATTGCGCGACGATATAGAGGAAGTATTGCACTTACTCCCTGGTAAACAACGGTTGAACCTCCACGCTATCTATGGTGATTTTCAAGGGGCTATTGTCGATAGAGACCAAATAGAGCTCAAACACTTCCAAAGCTGGATCAACTGGGCTAAACAGTTGGGTATTGGCATTGATTTCAACCCTACTTGTTTCTCTCACCCTAAAGCGGCTACAGGCTTTACTCTTTCGAGTAAAGATGAGTCTGTTCGCCAATTTTGGGTAGAACACGTGAAAAGAAGTCGCCGTATCGCTGCCGAAATAGGGAAAGAGCTTGGCACACCTTGCGTGAACAATATTTGGATTCCCGATGGTTCTAAAGATATGCCTATTGATAGAAATGCGCATCGTGCCCTCCTAAAACAGTCGTTAGACGAAATCTTTGCCGAAGAATTTCCTAAAGCACACCTCTTAGACGCTGTAGAAAGCAAACTCTTCGGGATAGGAGTAGAAGCAATGACCGTAGGTTCTAACGAGTTCTATTTAGCGTATGCCGTAAAAAACAATAAGATGGTGTGCTTAGACAACGGGCATTTCCACCCTACTGAACAAGTAGGCGACAAAATTTCGGCTGTATTGCAATTTGTCGATGAAATTCTCTTGCACGTTACCCGCCCTGTGCGTTGGGATAGCGACCACGTGGTTACTTTCAACGATGAAATTCAGCTTATTGCTCAAGAAATTGTGCGCAATCACTATTTGGAGCGCGTACATATTGGCTTAGACTATTTCGATGCCAGCATCAACCGCATAGGTGCTTACGTTACTGGGGTGAGAGCAGCCCAATTAGCTTTCCTATTTGCGCTACTCGAACCTACCGAAAAGCTTAAAGTTTTGGAGGAAAAGCAGCAGTATTTTGAGCGACTTGCGTTTCTCGAACTCCTCAAAACCAAACCTTTTGGCGCTGTATACGACTATTGGTGTATGTTAAACAACGTGCCTATAGGCGAAGATTATATCACTGAAATTCAGCAATACGAGAACACCGAACTAAAGAAAAGATTATGACCGATGTAATCGCTATATTCGATATTGGTAAAACCAATAAAAAAATGTTGCTTTTCAGTGAAAACCTCTCTCTTGTAGCATTACAAGAGAAGGTTTTTCCTGAAATTACTGATGACGACGGCTTTCCTTGTGACGATATTGAGGCAATGACCTCTTGGATTTACAACTCACTCAATAGGGTAGCTAAAGAGGGTAAATACCGCATCAAAGCACTCAATTTCACTACTTATGGCGCTACTTTGGTGTATTTAGATGAAAATGGAAAACGACTTACCCCTTTGTACAACTACCTCAAAGAGATGCCTAAAGAGGTGTTAAACAATTTTTACGAGCGTTATGGAGGAATAGACGAATTTAGCCGTCAAACGGCTTCTCCTGCCTTAGGAATGCTCAATGCGGGATTGCAAGTCTTGTGGCTCAAACGGCAAAAGCCCGAAGTATTTGCTCGTGTAAAGTATATTCTGCACTTTCCTCAATACCTCAGTTATCTCTTTACGGGCAAGATCACCTCGGAGTATACTTCTATAGGTTGCCATACCGCTATGTGGGATTTTGACCACCAGCAGTACCACCGTTGGCTCACCGATGAACAACTTACCCTCCCTGAGCCTGAAAGCAATTTGCACTTGCAATCCGTAATTCTAAACGGCGAGAAGGTGCAAGTAGGCAGTGGCTTGCACGACAGTTCTGCCTCGCTGATTCCTTACTTAGAAGCTTCTGAAAGTAAGTTTATACTGATTTCTACTGGTACGTGGAGCATTTTTATGAATCCTTTTAACCACAAACCTCTTACCGAAAACCAACTGAAGAACGATACCTTGTCTTTCCTTTCGGTAAAACAGAAAGCCGTGAAATCGTCGCGCTTGTTTATGGGGCATATCCACCAAGTAGAAGCTGAACGCTTAGCAGCGCAATACCAATTGCCCGTTGATAGTTACAAAACAGTACAAGCCGATGAAGATATTTTTAGAGATTGCCTTAGTCAAAAGTTGCCTAACAACTTCAATGAAGCCTATCACGCTTTGATGCTCAACTTGCTGAAACGTTCGGTAGAGAAAATGCAACTCATAAGCGAGAATAGCGATTTTGAGTGTATATACATCACAGGAGGATTTGCGCGCAATCCTTTGTACACACGTTTGCTGGCAACTTATTTCAGCGATAAGCAAGTGTACGTTTCGCAAATAGACAACGCTACTGCCTTTGGAGGGGCTTTGCTCACCTCAGTAGCAATGGGCAACACAATGCCTCCTATCAACTTAGGACTTAAACAAATCACTCCTTTTCACCATTTAAACCTTTACAACAATGAATCACAAAATACTTGATAGCCAACGGCTACACCCTAAAGAACAAATAGTTATCGCAATGACCCGCATCTATGAACGCGGGCTCACAACTCTCTCTGGTGGCAATATTTCGGTAATAGATGAGGCTGGCGACTTATGGATTTCCCCTTCGGGCATCGATAAAGGTAACCTCACTCCCGATGATATTATGTGTGTAAAAAAGAACGGCGAGATAGTGGGTAAACACAAACCTTCATCGGAATACCCTTTCCACCGTGCGATTTATCAAATGCGCCCCGACCTGAAAGCGCTTATCCACGCTCACCCACCCGCCTTAGTATCGTATAGCATTATTCGGCAGAAACCCAATGCTAATCTCACCTTGCAAGCTAAAAAAACTTGTGGCGAGATAGGCTATGCTCCTTATGAGCTTCCTGGCAGTGAGGCGTTAGGGGCTATCAATGCCCAGCAGTTCAACAATCCTAAGGTCAAAGCTATTATAATGGAGAACCACGGTACTGTACTTGGTGGAAGTGATATAGTAGATGCGTATGCACGATTTGAAACCTTTGAGTTTTGTGCAGCTATGGGGCTTTATAGTAGCTTGATAGGCAAAGCACAACCCCTCACCGATGAGCAGATAGATGCTTATTATAAGCAATTGCCCACAACAATGCCTACTTATCCCTCTATGTCTTATACTTCTGTAGAAAAAGCCTTGAGAACCGAGATTTGCCAACTCATCTACCGAGGTTGTAACCACAACCTGATGTTCAGTAGTGCAGGCACAGTTTCAGCGCGTACCGAGGGTAACGATTTTCTCATTACTCCTGCGCAAACCTCACGTTGGGAACTCACTCCTGATCAATTGGTGCAGATAAAAGAAGGCAAAGCCGAAGCTGGCAAAACCCCCAGTGAGTACACTTGGTTACATCAAAAAATATACAGCGAAAACCCCGATGTGAATGCTATTATTTGCTCGCAACCACCGTATTTAATGTCCTTTGGCATTACCGATGAGTATTTCAATGTAAGAACCATCCCCGAAAGCTGGATTTTCTTACAGCCCGTAAGTTCTTTATGGCAAGAAAATGAAGGGAAAGAGATAAGAGAGTTTATTAAGAAAGGAAGCACTGCTGTATTGGTGCGCAATGCCACCGCTGTAGTAGTAGGTGCTTCACTAATGAAAGCCTTCGACTATTTGGAAGTAGCCGAATGTAGCGCGAAATCTATTGTGCAAGGGGTAAGTATGGGCAAAATGGTAGCTATCAACGATGCCCAAGTAGCAGAACTTCGAGAGCATTTTAAGGCTGTGATGAGAATCTGCTAAATAATAGGCGCGTTGAAGATGTTCTCCTAACGCGCCTGATTTTTTATTATTTGCACTTTGCGGTGTAATCGTTGATGAGTGTTATGAGGCTTTCTTTATTTGTGGTGTTATAGTCAGCGGGGTTAATTGCAGGGCATTGGAGATAGTCTGATACAAGTTTTTGCACCTCTTCAGGAGTTTTAATACGTCGGAAAGAGTCTTTATCACCTACATACAGAGCAGGTTTGCTACCTATTTTGATGAGGTATGCCTCGGGCATTTTAGGATGTGAAAGCACGTAATTACCGTTGTTAGCATAGAGAATTTCGTAGAAATAAATATTTGTTTCACCTTCTACCTTAAAGATATAGCCCACTTCACGCCCGCTATCAGTACCTAAGAAAGTTCTATCACCTACCCCGAAAATTACGTTATCGGCGGCATTGTATTTAGTTTCTTTACCATCAGTAGTTTTAAGTTTTACTATATCGTTATCTACATTGGCAAAGACTACATCTTTATCGAGTATTGGAGCAATTGATTCAAATTCAATAGTGATAAGTCCATTGAGTTTATTGCCTTGGGAGTCTAACACATAACCCTCTACATTGTATAAATTTACACTCTGTTTGCGAGCTTCAGCTATTCGCTGTTGTTGAAATGCGTTTTGAGCTGCTTTTTTATCTTCTTCATATTGGGCGAAGTAAGGAGCCATATCGCCAAAAGGATAACCGTTGGCATAGAGCTTCATCACTAAGCGTTTTTCTAAGTCACTTGAAAAACCGATGAGAGGCACAAATACGGGGAGTGTTTTGCCATCAAAAGTTTGGATAAGATAATATTCTTTATCTACCATTGAGGTAAAATTAGAAGAGGCAATTTGTCTACCCGTAATGTCATAGAAAACAAATTCATAGACAGTCATAGCTCCACCCATAGGAGTGATTTTTTTAGAGTAAGAACCTATCTTCATTTCTTTTCTAAAAATATTTCCTTCTTTTACTAAAATCTTATCTGTATTTTCTAATCTATCTTCAACTTTGATTTCAGCAGTTACTTTCTCAAAAATAGGATCCCATTTTTGAGAGAATTGGCGGTCTTCGGTAGAGAAGAAAGCTTTTACTACTTCAGGGTCAATGCCTTTGACAGTAAGCAGGCTTGTATTTGATTTTAGCAAAGCATCAATAATGCCTTTTTCACCCGAAAAGGTAAATTTTAGTTTATTGGGCAAGGGGATTTCTCGCACTTTACCATTGTTGCCGGTGAGTTCCACCCAGCGATGAGGAGCACGATTGTTTTGAGCAGTTTTTTCGGTGAGTACCGCTTTGTACATAAAATTACCACTAAGGTCGCTAAACTCGTACTTGCCCTCTTTCTTTTCTAATTTGGCTACGGGAGTACCTTCAATTTGCAACTCTCCCTTTTTTACTTTATAGTCTTGAGCCTTGAGACTAAAAGTAATACAAGACAATAGGTATAATAAAAATATTCTTTTCATTAAAGTGTATTTTTTGTTATTTGTAACAAAAGTATAAAAGAATTAGAAAATGAACAAATTATGAAGATGAAAAATGTAGACTAAAAACTATTGGGTGTTTTGCTAATTTTGAAATAAAACCTTCTGCGCTTTCTTAATTCATCTTATAACAATTAATTCTTGTAGAAAAAAGCACTACTATTTTTTCTAAAAACAGAAAAATACTACAATTCCCTTCGTTTATAATCCGTATTTCGTAATAATTTTGTACTTTTGCCCGAAATTTGCAAAGAGTAAGATTACTATATTTCTTACTTCTTATCTCTTACTTAAAATAAATGAGCAAACTACTTATTCTCGGAAGCATCGCTTTCGACCAAATAGAAACACCTTTTGGAAAAAGCAACTCTATTATGGGGGGCTCGGCTAACTATATTGCATTCGCTGCTGCTCAGTTTGAAATTCCTGCTGCGGTCGTCTCTATAGTAGGCGATGACTATCCACAAGAGTATCTACATCTACTAACTGAGCGCCGTATTGATGTGTCGGGCATTGAGATTGTACACGGTGGAAAAACACTCTTCTGGAGTGGCAAGTATCACAACGATATGAACCAACGCGATACCCTCGACACTCAGTTGAATGTTATCAACGATTTTAAACCCGTAGTCCCTGAGGCTTTTCGCGATGCCGAAGTACTTCTGCTCGGCAACCTCCACCCTACCCTACAAATGGACGTGCTCAACCAAATGACTCAGCGCCCCAAATTAGTGGTAATGGACACGATGAACTACTGGATGAACCACACTTGGGATTTGCTAATGGAGGTAATCGGCCGCGTAGATGTGCTCACTATCAACGATGAAGAAGCACGCCAGCTTACCAAAGAGTATTCACTTGTGAAAGCTGCCCAACGCATTATGGCAATGGGCGTGAAGTATGTAGTCATTAAGAAAGGTGAACACGGCGCACTCTTATTCTACGACGATAAAGTGTTTTTTGCGCCTGCCTTGCCTTTAGCCGAAGTATTTGACCCCACAGGTGCTGGCGACGCTTTTGCTGGTGGTATGGTGGGTTATCTCACTAAAACTCGCGACTACTCGTTCACCAACTTGAAAAATGCTATCGTTCAAGGGGCTAATATAGCCTCGTTCTGTATTGAAAAATTCGGTGCTGAACGACTGCTCACCCTCACCCACAGCGAGCGAACTGCCCGTTTACAACAATTTAGAGACCTTACACAGTTTGATATTCAGCTTAAGTAACAGGTAATAGGTAATAGGTAACAGATAATGAGATTGTTTTTATTATTGCTTATAACACTCTTTGCGCAAAGTGCTTTGGCACAGTTCTATACAGGGCTGATGGCTGGAGGGCGCATTCCGTTGGGGAGTAATAAGTTGGAAACCCTTACCATTGTGCCTTTGGGGGTTCAGTTTCAGTTGCGCGAAAGTATGGAATATGCTGTGAGTCTTTCATTTGGAGGGGCTATGGGAGGAGCAAAATTTCCGGTGAGTTATACTTATCCTACAGATGATTATATCGTGAGCCCTAATCCGCCTTACGCCCCTGAAAGAGTGTACAAAACGGAAGTGTCTGACAATAATAGTTTTTTAAATATTTTTGGCACTTTGGATGTGGAAAAAGTATTGTGGTGCGACAGAGGTGATAATTATGAGCTTGGGGCTTTGCTCTCAATAGGGCTCAATAGTTTCAGTTTAAAACCTAAAAAAGAACTGCCCACCAAACCTGAACACGAAAAAACGCAAATACCATTAGGTATAGGATTGCGCAACTCGTTTGTAGTAAGCCAAGGAGGCGATTTGCTTCAGCTGAATGTGCAATATTGGATAGAAAATCACACTGTAAAAAATCATACCCCTTCACTGAAAGGGAATTATCTCTCTTTAACTTTTTGTTATACAGGAGCAATTTTAAATTAACAAACACCTAACACTTAAACAATGATATACAAAAGAAGTAGCGAATTATTCGCAGCTGCACAACAAGTACTCCCTGGTGGAGTGAACTCTCCCGTACGCGCTTTCAATGCTGTAGGGGGACATCCTATTTTTATAAAAGAAGCCCAAGGTGCTTATCTCACCGATGAGGACAACCGCAAGTACATCGATTATATTGCCTCTTGGGGGCCTCTCATCTTAGGCCACGCCTACGCCCCTGTAATTGAGGCAGTAACCCAGCGCGCTAAAAAAGGCACCTCTTTTGGTATTCCTACTGAAGTAGAAGTGCAAATCGCCGAATTGGCGGTTGCAATGGTGCCCAATATCGATAAAATCCGCTTTGTGAATAGCGGTACAGAGGCTTGTATGAGCGCCGTACGCTTGGCACGTGGCTATACCGGTCGTGAGAAGATTATCAAGTTTGCCGGTTGTTACCACGGACATTCCGATGCTTTCCTCATTGAGGCGGGTAGCGGTGGTGCCACTTTTGGCAGTCCAAATAGTCCTGGGGTAACCCAAGGCACGGCTAAAGATACACTTTTAGCAAACTATAACGATTTAGCTTCTGTAAAAGCCCTTTTTGAAGCCAATCCTCAGCAAATTGCTTGTGTGATTATCGAACCTGTGGCAGGCAATATGGGCTGTGTGCCTCCTGCCGAAGGATTTTTAGAAGGATTGAGACAACTCTGTACTGAAAATGGGGCGCTTTTGATATTTGATGAGGTGATGACCGGCTTCCGCTTGGCTAAAGGCGGAGCACAAGAAGTCTTTGGCATCAAAGCTGATATTGTTACGTTTGGGAAAGTGATTGGCGGCGGACTCCCCGTAGGGGCTTTTGCTGCTAATAAAGAAATTATGGGGTACTTAGCACCTGAAGGGCCTGTATACCAAGCGGGAACCCTTAGCGGTAATCCTTTGGCGATGAGTGCTGGTTTGGCGATGCTCACCGCTTTGAACGAACAGCCCGAAGTGTTTGATAGTTTAGCGAAAAAAACAGCTTACTTGCACGAAGGATTTGACAATGTGCTAAAACGTGCGGGCATTCCTTACCAAATCAACAGTTTTGGCTCTATGTTTACCCTTTTCTTTAACGAAAATCCCGTAACCGATTTCGCTTCTTCGGCTAAGAGTGATACAGCGCGTTTCCGCAAGTATTTCCACGGAATGTTGCGCGAAGGCGTTTATTTGCCACCAAGTGCTTTTGAAAGTTACTTCCTTAACGATGCGCTTACTTACGAAGATCTCGATAAAACCATTGGCGCTCTTAACAGAGTGATTATGGAGCTGTAGGAAATTAGCAAATTTGGAAAATCCTGAAACCTAATACCTAATAACAAACTAATGAAACCATACCTTTACCTTTTGGCATTTGCCTTTGTAGCTTGCCACAGTCCGTCAGAGCAAAAAGAGTCGGCTAAAGAGCAACTCACTAATTATGTAAACCCTTTTATCGGTACCGATGGCACGGGGAATACCTACCCTGGGGCAATGACGCCCTTTGGGATGGTGCAACTCAGTCCGGATATTGGTATCCCAGGTTGGGATAGAATTTCGGGCTACTTCTACCCCGATAGCATCATTACCGGCTTTTCACACACCCACCTTTCAGGTACGGGGGCTGGCGACCTCTACGATGTACTCATTATGCCCACCAATAGTAGATTTAACGAGCGCATTGAGGCAAATAACCACCTGCCTTTCTCCTATTTCTCTCACAAACACGAAACCGCCACTGCGGGTTATTACAGTGTTGATTTGCTGAGTTATGGCATCAAAGCCGAACTCACTGCTACTCCGCGCGTAGGCGTTCAACGCTATACTTTCCCTAAGGACGAACAATCCAAAATTACCGTAGATTTAGGTTATAGCATCAACTGGGATAAACCTACTGAAACTTATTTGAAAGTGGTGGATAACACTACTTTGGAAGGTTATCGCTTTTCTACCGGTTGGGCGCGTAACCAAAAGGTGTATTTCGTTATCAAGCTCTCAAAACCCTTTCTTGATAAGGAATTTACTGAAGAAAAAGAAAACGGCAAAGCTAACCGCTCTAAAATGGTACTTCGCTATGCTACAGGCGACAATGAGACTATAGTAGTAAAAACAGCGCTTTCTATGCACAGCATTGCAGGCGCTTATAAAAATATGGAAGCCGAAGCACCTCATTTTGCTTTCGACGACTATCGCGAGGCGGCTCGTAACCTCTGGGAACGACAATTACAGAAAATTACAGTAGAAGGGGGAACTGAAGAGCAAAAAACAATTTTCTATACAATGCTCTACCAATCGATGTTGGCGCCTAACCTCTTCAGTGATGTCGATGCCCCCGAAAAGCGTTACGATACTTTCTCACTTTGGGATACTTTCCGCGCGGCTCACCCTCTTTATACCTTGTTGCATCGCGAGGCATCCGCCGATTTTATCAAGAGCTTCTTAGCACACTACCGCGAAAATGGCACTTTACCGGTATGGAGTATGCAAGGCGGTGAAACTAATATGATGATAGGCTATCACGCTGTTCCTATTATCGTAGATGCTTATTTTAAGAATATCCCGATGGATATCCCCTTAGCTTATGAGGCTTGCAAACAAAGTGCGATGGTGAAAGAACGCGAAATCGACCTTTATCAGCAATATGGTTATGTGCCTTACAATTTAGATAAATCAGGAGAAAATTGGTCGGTGTCTAAAACCTTAGAGTACGCTTACGACGACTGGTGTATTGCGCAATTTGCCAAATCACTCGGCAAGAAACAAGATGCGGATTACTTTGCCAAACGCGCTGAAAATTGGCGCAACCTCTTTGACGAAAAAACAACTTTCTTTCGTCCTAAAGATAGTAAAGGACAGTTTATCAAGCCTTTCAACCCTAAGGATTACAGCAAATACTTCTGCGAAAGCAATGCTTGGCATTACCGCTGGTTTGTGCCTCATAACATTCTCGGCTTGCGCGATGCGATGGGGGGTACTGATGCTTTTGAACAGAAACTCGATTCGATGTTCACTTTAGCTGTTACTCCCGATGAGAAATTGCCTATTTTCAGTACCGGAATGATAGGACAATACGTGCACGGTAACGAACCGAGTCATCACGTGGCTTACCTCTATCATTTCACAAACCACCCCGAAAAAGTATCTCAACGCGTCACCGAAATATTGAATACTCAATACAAAAATACCCCCAGCGGGCATTGTGGCAATGAGGACTGCGGACAAATGAGCAGTTGGTATGTGCTCTCAGCCTTAGGCCTCTACCCTCTCAACTCTTCCGATGGCAGGTATTATCTAACCACCCCTTTGTTCGATAAAGCTACCCTTCACTTAGAAAACGGTAAAACCTTCACTATCGAAAAGGGTAAAAAGGCAGGCGAAATACGCTTCAATGGCAAGCCATTTCATAGAAATTACATCAATTACGACGAAATTTTAACCATTAACAATTGACGATTGATAATTAACAATTAAAACTTTTTCAACTTTTTCTTGCTTTTGTCTTTTTTTGTTTATACCTTTGACGTCTCAAACAATCGTAAGTATTAGAATGTTGAACGAAACTATTATATTATGAATGAATTAACAGAAAAAGACCGTCAGCTACTGATCAAAAAAGGTATTACCGAAGCAATGCTCAATGCCCAAGTAGCACAATTTAAACAAGGAGTACCCCCTATCCAGCTCTACAAAGCTGCTGTGATAGACGATGGTATCATCCCGTTTAGTAAAGAAGAAGCTGCCAAATACGCTGCTATCTACCAAAAACGCAAACAAGGTAACACTATCCTGAAATTCGTACCTGCCTCAGGAGCGGCAACGCGTATGTTCAAATCGCTCTTCGCCTTTAGAGACGATTTCCAGCCCGACCGCGAATCGTTTGTAGCCTATATCGGTAGAACTGGCAATAAGGAAGTAAAAACTTTCTTTGATGGGCTTGAACGCTTTGCTTTCTACCCCCTCCTCAAAGTAGCTATCGACAAACAACACCCCGACTTTTCCTCACTAAACGAAGATATCCAAAAACACATTATCGTCAATACCCTCCTTAATGAGGATGGTTTGGGCTATGGCAATATGCCCAAAGGACTACTCCCTTTTCACAAACACTCCGAGAAAATCGCTACCCCTTTTGAAGAACACTTCCGCGAGGCAGTGCTCTACGCTTCCGACGAGCAAGAAGCTCACTTGCACTTCACTATTACCGAGCAACATACCGAAGCTTTCTACAAAGAACTCAACCTCATTAAACCGGTGCTCGAAGAGCGTTACAACATCACTTTTGATGTAGATTTCTCTTACCAAAAACCAAGCACCGACACAGTTTCGGTAACCGAAGATAACGAGCTTTTCCGCGATGAAGAAGGCAATCTCCTTTTCCGCCCTGCGGGTCACGGCGCCCTGTTGAGCAACCTCAACGACATTGATGCTGATATCATTTTTATCAAGAATATCGACAATGTGGTAGTAAAAAAATACACCGATGAAACGGTGTTCTACAAAGAAGCTCTCGCGGGTAAACTATGTGAAGTACAGGATGAAATCTTTAGAATCTTACGCCGTATCGACAATAATAAGATTAAGAAAAAAGAGGTGAAACACATCCTCGATTTTCTAAGGGAAATCAATATCTCTGTTCCTGATTATATCTATAAATTCCGCCGCCAATACGCTATGGAGTTCATCAAAGAACAGCTCAATCGCCCTATACGCGTGTGCGGAATGGTGAAGAATGAAGGTGAACCTGGTGGAGGTCCATTCTGGGTGAAAGACGGTGAGGGCTACAGCCTCCAAATCATCGAATCTGCCCAAGTAAATATGGCGGATGCTAAGCAAAAGGAAATCTTTCAACAGTCTACTCACTTCAACCCTGTAGATTTGATTTGCGGCACTAAAGACTATAAAGGCGAGAAGTTCGACCTACAACAATACGTAGACCCTAACCAAGCCTTTATCACCTCCAAAACCTATATGGGTCGTCCGCTAAAAGCATTAGAACTCCCCGGTTTGTGGAATGGCTCAATGGCACATTGGATTACCCTATTCGTTGAAGTGCCTATCATCACCTTCAACCCTGTAAAAGTAGTAAACGACCTGCTCAAGAAAACCCACCAAGGGTGAGGGGCAAGTAATAGGTAACAGGTAACAATTAACAGGTAAAGCCAGCGAGTAGGCGTAGCTGGGTATATGTAACTGACAAAACTGAAAAAAATGAGTAAAAGTATTGTAAGAGATAAATCGAAAGATTTTGCTGTTAGAATGCTTGTGCCATCAGTTAAAACATTGAGGTAAAAACAGCTCGATGAATAAAGATAAAAGCACTGCTCTAATTTTAAAGAGTAGTGCTTTTTTTATTCTGTAGGTTCTTTACAAATAGGGTAAAACACAAGCCTATTGGTTTATAAAATTTTGTTCTTCTTTAGTAAGTAAAAACTTGGCTTCACCTTGTTTATGAGGGGTAACATATTCAAAGAAAGGTTTTTCTATATTTATACGGTCGGATTTTTTGATGTGCTTGCCTTCTTGCAAACCTGTACGCAAGAAAGATTGCTCTATCAGAACTATATCTGTTTTTCCTTGGTATTCAAATGCTCCATTAGCTCTTATAAAAAGAGAACTGAACAAAAGTTTATCTTTATAGGAAGAAAAATTTATCTCTACAGAAAAACCTTTGTTTTCATAGGTGTAAGGAATTTTAAATTTTTCAGAAATATCTTCCTTTTTTTCTCTTGTTTTATTGTTGAATACCACGCGTTTTATCGCATTAGTAGCTTTGTCAAAGTATATCTCGGAATTTACTAACTTCATAGTTACTTTATTATCTTTATCAACATTTTCAGCATTAAAAGTGATTTTTGTAAATTCCTTGTCTTTCTCTATTTTTGTGATATCAATATTGTTTTTACATTCCCGTATCAATATGAGGTAGGTATTAATAAAGAGATAGGGATATGTTGAGTTAGTAGTGAGATGAGCACCTTTAGGAGAGTTGGCAATATCTTTATAATCAGACACTCTAGCATAATCAGTATTTTTGAGATGTATTTGCATATTATTATCTAAAGGTTGCTTGAAATTCAAACCATAAAACTTACTCCACCAATCCAATTGTAATTGATAAAGCCTTGTAAGGGTGTCATTTCTTATAAATTTCTCTCTATAAGTACACTCCAAGATTTTAGTCTTGGTATCATAAAGATTGTTGTAGTTATTGAAAATATAATCTATTTTTCCTTGTAAATCAAAATTATACAGTACTACTTCCTCAAGTTGTATTTCCTGAGGATTGAGATAAATGGTTGCTTTGGCAAAGGTTTTATCTGTAAAAATCTTTTTAGTTGCATAGCCTATATGGCTTAGGGTAAGGGTATCATTCTCCACCGCAATACGCAATTTGCCTTCCTCATTGGTAATAGTGCCGTTGAGAGAGTGTGTGTAATAGGCTTCAACGTTGGGGATAGGCTGCTTTGTAGAGGCATCAAGCAGGGTGAGTTCGGCTACTTGGGCGGGTAAGGCTGTAGTTGTGAATAATAGGATAAGGAATAGTGTTTTCATATTGTTGTGTTTTTACATTACTTTAGAAATTAGAAATCACGCGGTATTCTTTTGGGTTGTGGGGTTTATTGATAAAATCGCGCATTTCATTGGTAAGGAGGAGTTGGTTTTGGGTCTCCCAAAATTCTTTGTTATAGGGTACTTCTAATTTAAACAGTTCTTTTTTGCCATTTACATTGGCCTTAAAAGTATTGAGGTCTGAAAAAGGGTGAGTAACAATGAGCTCGAAACTTACGTCATATACGATTCTTTCACCTTGTGTATAAATCTCTATCTTTTGACTCATTATAGCATTGGTTATAAAATACTTATTCTTATCAGTATCCTTCTCACTTTTTTCCTTCAAATAGTAATCAATAACCCTATGTTTTCCTGACAACTTTTTAGTAAAAGGTATTTTATCTACCACTTTAGGATTGATTTTATAAATACGTTCTTTTATAGCATAATCATCAGTACTGATGATAAAATGACCTATTCCTTTTTTGTAATCTTCTTCATTTTTAGGAGTATGACTTACCTGTTGATGTGTTTCATCTATAACTTTAAAGAATGAAAAACGGTACTCCTTTGGATCTAAGAAGAAGTAATTACTATACCAATCAAAAATACCATTTAGGGAAGGCAACTCAAAATCATCAGTTCGTAAACCTTTCTTTTCTATACCAAACTTACGCATATTTAGCAATTGAAAGGTGAAATTTTTCTTGGCTCCTAATAATTTATCACGCTTGATACGCCCACTAAAATCTTCTATTTTCACGAGTTCACCATTGCGTTTGAGGACACAACGCAAGAAGAAATCTTCAACAAAAGGTTCCATAGGATAATTGATAGTAGCGTGATTATAGGCTTCTTGTAGTATGTTCTTGTTAGAAAGGGTTACTTCGTCTAACTGAAAAGGTTTTGGGGTAAGGTACAAGGTGTCTTTTGTACGACTCAGCGCTTTGAAAGTAGTTTTGAGGGTTTCATAGCCTAACATTTTGATAGTTACGCTATCGTTGGCTGAATAGAACACAAAGTGTCCATCGTCATTGGTAACGGTATAATCGTTTGCATTATGGATGGTAGCACTTTTTAAAGGGGCTTTAGTCTCCTTATCCACAAGGTATTTGGAGAGGGTGTTCTGAGAAAAAGATAGTGGAATTAGGGTTATATAGGTGAGGATTGCGATTATATTCTTTTTCATATTTATAAGGATTAGTAATTTTTGAGGTGGTTTTTTGTTAATTGGAAAGGTCTTTCCCGATGTCTTTTCGCCAGTAAGCACCTTCAAATTGTATTTTTGAGATATTGTTGTAGGAGCGTTGTAAGGCTTCTTTGAAATCATCACCTAAAGAAGTTACAGCTAACACACGACCGCCAGCGGTGAGGAGTTTGCCGTCTTTAAGGGTGGTACCAGCGTGGTATACAGTGCTATCTGTTACTTTTTCAGTGCCGGTAATCTCTTTTCCTTTCTCATAATCCTCAGGGTAACCTCCTGATACCATTACCACCGTAGTAGCGCTCTGTGGGGTTACTTTCAGCTCTTGTGAAGCCAAAGTGCCGTTGTACAACGACTGGAATAGCGGAATGAGGTCGCTTTCTATACGTGGCAAAACGGCTTCGGTTTCGGGGTCTCCCATACGCACATTGTATTCTATCACGTAAGGTTCACCGTCTACTTTTATGAGTCCGATGAAAACAAAACCTTTATATACAATGCCTTCCTTGTGCAATCCTGCAATAGTAGGCTTTACGATGCGCTCTTCAATCTTCTGCATAAAGGCTGTATCGGCGAAAGGCACCGGCGAAACAGCCCCCATACCGCCCGTGTTGAGCCCTGTATCACCTTCACCTATGCGCTTATAGTCTTTGGCGGTAGGTAATATTTTATAATCTACTCCATCAGTGAGGACAAAGCAACTGAGTTCAATGCCTTTGAGGAACTCTTCAATCACCACCTTAGTACTTGCTTTGCCAAATTTCTCGTTGATGAGCATCCGGCGTAATTCGGCTTGGGCTTCTTGTAAATCTTCGAGTACTACTACTCCCTTGCCAGCAGCCAAACCATCGGCTTTGAGTACATAAGGGGCTTTCATCGTGCTGAGGAAAGCGCAACCTTCGTCTACTGTCTCCTTGGTAAAACTCGCATATTTAGCCGTGGGGATGTTATGGCGCACCATAAACTCTTTGGCGAACTCTTTACTGCCTTCGAGGGTAGCGCCTTGCTGTGAGGGGCCTATCACTTGCACGTGAGAGAGTTCTTTGTCATTGGCAAAGAAATCGTATACCCCTTGCACTAAAGGGTCTTCAGGACCTACCACTACCATTGCAATCTGTTTTTCAAGCACAAAGGCTTTGAGCGCAGGAAAGTCGGTAGGGCTGATAGCCACATTGGTAGCTACGGTGTGGGTGCCTCCATTACCAGGGGCGATGTATAAGGTGTCGCAAAGCGGACTTTGGTGTAGTTTTACGGCAAAGGCGTGTTCACGACCGCCAGAGCCAAGGATAAGTATGTTCATTTCTATTAATTAGTCAATTTATCAATTTGTTGATTTGTCGATTTTGCAAATCGGTATCGGTTGCATCTTGTGCTGGTTAGCACGGTTGAGGCGGGTGTATATTTCAAATACTTCACGCTCTCTACCGCAGAAATCTTCAGCTTTTTTGCCTTGATCGGTTTGGAGCATAGCCCATTCCAGCTCGTCATAAGAGGCTTTGAGCTGATCTTCATCGCTGCGGTCGTCGCCAAAGAGTCCGTCGGAAGGTTTTGCTTTGAGAATACTTTGCGGAATTTGCAGGTATTCACCCAATTTATACACTTCGCTTTTCATCAGGTCGGCAATAGGACTGATATCTACCCCGCCGTCGCCGTATTTGGTGAAGAATCCTACCCCGAAATCCTCAATCTTATTACCCGTACCTACCACTATATAACCTTCGAGTCCCGCAAAATAGTAGAGGGTCGTCATTCTTAGGCGCGCACGAGTGTTGGCAAGTGCCATTTCGTAAGTAGATTTATCGGTAGAGGGTATTTGTGCCACAAACTGGTCGAATACAGGAGTGAGGTCGGTGCGCAGGTTGCTCACATTGGGGTAGTGAGCTTTGAGGAAAGTGATGTGCTCCTCAGCGCGGCTCACGTGACTTTCAGCTTGGTGAATGGGCATTTCAAGGCAGAGTGTTGGCAAGCCCGTACGTGCACAAAGGGTAGAGACTACTGCCGAGTCTACCCCGCCCGATACGCCTATGACTAAGCCTTTTACGCGAGCATTTTCGGCATAAGTTTTTATCCAATGAACGATTTGTGATGCTATGTTTTCCATTTGAATTGTATTAAGTTCAAAAAATGTCTTTAGTATATCGCGACAAAGGTACTAAATAATTGCGAATAACGAAAAACTTTTATACTTTTGCCGTAGAAATTAGTAAAGTTGCTATCAAACTATGAAAAAACTCTTTGTTTTGCTGTTTTTCTGTAGTATTACCGCTCAGGCACAGCTCTCGTCATATCGCTATAAACAAGCGCTTGAAAATCTCAACCAAAGCGGTTGGCATTCTCTCACTTTGCCTATTACTATCTTCGACCGTATGGAGAGTTATAACGATTTGCGCATTTATGGTATTTCGGTTACCGATACTATTGAAGTGCCTTATATGATAGCTGATACAGTGGTTGCTACTCAAACTATTACGCATTTCGCAGTAAAGAACGACAAAGCGTCTAAACATACGATTATCGATGTGAAACTTCCCGAAATTTTGCTCCTTGGCAAAGTCGCGATTCACCCTGCAACAACTTATGATTATTATCGTTCTGTGAAGATTTTGCAAAACGAAACCACCGATGATACCTATCTGAGCAGTGTAGCTAAAGGGGTGCTCAACTCTAAGGGGAATAACACATATACTTTTGCGTCACAGCTGTTTAAACATTTGCAAATTGATATTGATAACCAAGATAATACCCCTCTTGCCATTGATGAAATTACCCTCTTTCCTATCACTTATAAACTCACAGCACGCTTCCCCGATACAGCTCATCACTATTTTTTAGTGTATGGCAAAGCTAATGACATAGCGCCTCAGTACGATATCACTCATTTTGTAAAGCATATCCCTAAACAACTTCCCTCTATTCATTACAATGAGACTGTAGAATATGTAAAGACTCAGCCTATTACTGCAACGACTTCAGTTACTAAAAGCCCTACCAATGGTACTTTTGTATCGGCTAAGCCACTTCTATGGGCAATTATGGGGATTGTTGTCCTACTCATCTTTGTTTTTTCAGTGAAAATGATGAGAAATAAATAGCAATTAACAAATAACAAATAATAATTAACAATTAATAAGTTGTGCCCCTTATTATTGGTTATCTATTGATGAGGATTAAGAGTTGAAAAAAAAAGATTATTTGATTTATAATCAACAAGTTGTTTCAATCCTTAATTGATACTATTACTTGTTAATTGTTACCTATTAATTGTTACCTATTAATTGTTACCTATTAATTGTTACCTGTTAATTGTTAATTGAATAGTATTCTTTTTCGGTAACAATTACGTGGTCTAAGAGTTTGATATCCAAAGTATCACCAGCGTTTCTCACGCGTTGGGTAAGTTCTATATCCTCTTTGCTGGGGGTGGTGCTCCCCGAGGGGTGGTTATGCACTAAAATCAGTGAGACAGTGCCTTGTTCTAAGGCATTTTTGAAGAGTAGTCGTATATCTACAGTAGTATGAGTGATGCCCCCTGAAGAAAGTCGGCATTTGTGAATCACGCGGTTGGCACTGTTGAGGTAGAGCACCCAAAATTCTTCGTGAGGCAGGTCGCCAATAAGGGGTTGCATCAAAGTAAAAACGTGTTGAGGAGCTTCAATTTTAGGTTGAGGTTCGGGAGTTTCGGCAGCGCGACGGCGACCCATTTCGGTAGCGGCGAGAATCGTAATTGCTTTGGCTTCACCAATTCCTTTGAAGGCAGTGAGTTGCGCCAATGTTTGTTTGCCTAAAGCCGTGAGACTGTTGCCTACTGAAGCCAATATACGTCTGCTCAAAGCTACAGCACTTTCATTGGCAGACCCTGAACCTAATAAAATTGCCAAAAGTTCGGCATTGCTCAAAGCTGTTTTCCCTTGAGCCATCATCTTTTCACGAGGCTTATCGGTATCTTCCCAGTTTTTGATAGTCATAATTTAGTTGTTAGTTATCAGATAAACTTTGGATATTTGTATTGCCTTTGTTTATCTTCTTTGTTTTTTATGTTGTTATTGATTGATTTTTAGAATAATATAAACTATTAAGCATTAGCTGAATTGTCACTCACCTGCCTAGCTTTACCTGACACCTGACACCTAACACCTGTTACCTATTTTATTTGCCAGCCAACTTACGTAAAACAGCTGAAAACTGTGATATAGCATAATTGGTAGCAGGAACATCACTTTGTTGTCATCGGGAATACCCAAAACCATCATAAAGAGACTCCCGTGTACCAACGATTTTTTTGAACCACAGAAAGTGGTTGTAATCGTGTCCTCACGACTGAAGTGCAAACGCCTTGATGTCCACCCCAAAAGGTGATACACTATAAAAAACAAGCCTACTGCAGCTAAGGCAATAATTGCGAAAGTAATAGGCGGCACACTGCTAAACACGCGATTTACAAAAGCTGTTGAAAAACTCTCGTAAACGATGAGTAAGATAATGAATCTGTCAAACTTACCGATGAGCTTGCCATAGCGTTCTATAAATTTCTTGCACAGCGGATTGAGCAACAAACCTAACACAATGGGCAACAATACTTTCAGTAGCAATTGTTGAATGATTGCCCCTTGATCTACAGCTGCTCCGCTACTGTTTTCCAAAAAAGGCTGCATCAGCATAGGGGTAGCAAAAATACCGATAAGTCCCGAAATAGAAGCGTTGAAAATCGCTGAAGGCACATTCCCTTTGGCAATAGAAACCATCACCACCGATGATGAAACCGTAGAAGGCAAGCACGCCAAGAAGTATATCGAGAGCCATAACACGTAAAAATCAGTACCCTGTGCTATCTTGTAGAAAGGCATTACCAAAAGCGGAAACAGTACAAAAGTAGCTGCCTGCACCAAGAGGTGTAATTTCCAGTTTTTGATGTCATTCAATACCTCACGAAGATTTAGTTTGAGTCCGTAGAGCAGGAAGATAATCACAATCCCCCAGTCGATAAAAGTACCGAGGTTGAAATAAGCATTATAACTTTCGCGATAAGGAATAAGATAGCCGAGGAGCACCATTGCTACCAAGAGCCAAAGAAAAGCGTTTTTAGTAAGTATTTTGTTCATTTGCTATAAGTTTGATTTTGCAAAGCTAATAATAATTTTGCAATTGAAAGCAGAAAACCCTATAAAACAACAATTAGCGCCCTTAAAAAAACTACCTCGCATAATTTCTCAATGTTTAAAAATGAACCCCTATTACTCTTAAATTAACATTTTAACATTAAAGATTATAAGATTTAACAGTAATTTAACATAATGGGGGGGTAAATTTTGTATCTTTGCCCCGAAATATTTGCTTTTATTTTAAAGTCCTGATTTTTTTATCTCCTTTCATCTATTCTCTGTAAAGAAAAATCAGGCAATTACAAAGAAAAGTAGGGGATACTCTTTTCTCTCTTATCCCCGCTTTTTCTTTGTAATACTACAACGAGTATCACTCCTTAATAAAAAAATCTTTTTTTATTTGTTACTTTACAAAAAACTTCCTACATTTGCGCGATATTAGAAAATAGAAATTAGGAAATAGGATTTTTTCTTACTTCCTACCTCTTAACTCTTAACTGAAAAAAATATGTTTCAAAAAGGAAAAGTAGCTCAAGTTATTGGTCCGGTGGTAGATGTAGAGTTTGCATCGGATAAACAACTGCCTCGCATTTACGATTCTTTAGAAATCACCAAACCCGACGGCACTAAACTTATATTAGAAGTACAATCGCACATAGGCGAAGATGTAGTACGCGCTATCTCTATGGACTCTACCGAAGGGCTTAGCCGTGATACCGAAGTAATCGCTACCGGTAGCCCTATCAAAATGCCGATAGGACACGATATTTATGGTCGCCTCTTCAACGTAATTGGCGACGGTGTGGATGGCCTTGGCAACCTGCCCAAAGATGGCGATAACGGTTTGCCTATCCACCGTGAAGCCCCTAAATTTGAAGAACTTTCTACTACTACCGAAGTGCTCTTCACTGGCATTAAAGTCATCGACCTTATTGAACCTTATGCCAAAGGAGGTAAAATCGGTCTGTTTGGCGGTGCTGGTGTAGGTAAAACGGTGCTCATCCAAGAGCTTATCAACAACATCGCCAAAGGTCACGGCGGTCTCTCAGTATTCGCTGGTGTAGGTGAACGCACCCGTGAAGGGAATGACCTCCTCCGCGAAATGATTGAATCAGGCATTATTAAGTATGGCGATGCGTTTGTAGAATCAATGGAAAAAGGTGGCTGGGACTTGAGTAAAGTAGATAGAAATGCTCTTAAAGAGTCCAAAGCAACTTTCGTATTTGGGCAAATGAACGAACCCCCTGGAGCACGTGCGCGTGTAGCTCTTTCTGGACTTACCATTGCTGAGTACTTCCGCGATGGCGCTGGTGAAGGACAAGGTAAAGACGTGCTTTTCTTCGTCGATAATATCTTCCGTTTCACTCAAGCAGGTTCTGAAGTATCTGCCTTGTTAGGGCGTATGCCATCAGCGGTGGGTTACCAACCTACTTTGGCTACCGAAATGGGGGCAATGCAAGAGCGTATCACCTCTACCAAACACGGTTCTATCACCTCAGTACAAGCGGTATATGTACCTGCCGATGACCTTACCGACCCTGCGCCGGCTACTACCTTTGCCCACCTCGATGCCACTACCGTACTTTCGCGTAAAATCGCTGAGCTCGGTATCTACCCTGCAGTAGACCCACTCGACTCTACTTCACGTATTCTTACCCCCGAAATTCTCGGTAAAGAACACTACGAGTGTGCGCAACGTGTGAAAGAACTCTTGCAACACTACAAACAATTGCAAGATATCATCGCTATCCTCGGTATGGAAGAACTTTCCGAAGACGACAAGATTGCAGTAGCTCGTGCGCGCCGTGTACAGCGTTTCTTGTCACAGCCTTTCCACGTAGCCGAACAATTTACCGGATTACCAGGGGCTTACGTAGATATCAAAGATACTATCAAAGGCTTTAATATGATTCTCGACGGTGAACTCGACCACCTCCCTGAAGCTGCTTTCAACCTTAAAGGTACTATTGAAGAAGTAATTGAAGCTGGTGAAAAAATGCTTGCTGAAGCGAGTTAATCAGAATATCATATACTTTGTCAAAGTCCTTAATTGCCCGTGCGGCTTGCACCTTTGACAAAGTTTTAAACAATAACAAAAAAAGCCCGTGCGGCTCGCACTTATGACAGTAGAAATCCTCTCTCCCGAAGCCCTTTTGTTTAAAGGTGAAGTAACCGCAGTGAATGTTCCTGGGGCTAAGGGACCTTTTGTAATATTAGACCACCACGCCCCTATCATTTCAATGCTTACCGCGGGCGAGGTTACCCTTTTTGAAGGTAAAAAAGAACTGAAATCTTTTACAATTAGCGGGGGCACTTTGGAGTGTAATCACAACAAGGCTGTCATCCTCGCCGATTAGTAGTGTAGTAATTCATATAAAAAATCCCAAGTATTGTTTTCAACAATACTTGGGATTTTTATTTTCTATTCCTTATATCCTAACCCTCTATCTCCTACAAAAAGTATCCTCTCTTCAACACTTCCTTTTAAAATTTGATATTTTATACCTCGGTCGTCTAATTGTTTTTGAAAGAAAGTAAAAACACTTTCACGTTCGTAAGGTTTGTCGCGTAGGTCGTCGGCTTGCCAAGGTACATCTATATAGGTAAGAAAAATAGCATCGTAATGATGGGCAAGAGCAGCGTGCTCTATCAATGGGTCGCAATAGCCATAGTAAAGATACGAATAAATCATCAGTTCTAACAGACAAGTATCACAGAATAACACTTTATTAGCTTGCTCAATGCGTTTGTTTTCAAGCGCTATTTGTCCGCGGGCGATGGGCAGTAGGTCATCGGGGGTACAGGTGAGGTGCTGGGTATCCCACTTGTGCTGCAAATAAGTGCGCATATACTCCTCAACCCATACGGTTTGGTAACGCTCGGCAAGGGTACGACTCAGCGTAGTTTTGCCCGTACATTCAGGACCTATAAAGACGATACGTTTGAGGTCACTCTCTCGTTGCGCAAGTGTTTTTTCCATTCTATATAGCCCATTATGGCGATGATAGTGAATAATAAATACTGAAAAGAAGTAAAAAGCATTCCTTTTTTGAAGTAGAGCGGCACCGAAATAAGATCTCCGAGAATCCAAAAAATCCAATTCTCTATCTTGCGTTTTGCCATTAGCCACATTCCTACTAAGAAAATGGCAGTAGTGAACACATCAACATATTCGGTAGGGAGGAAGTTGTGAAAACCTAAGGAAATGTCCTGCATTGAAAAATCGTTCTTGATATAAGGTTTGAGGTAATATACTATGGTTACAAAACTCAAACTAAACAGCCCCAGAAGCGCACATATTTGCCAATCACGGCGCGTAGTAACCGAAATGGTAATTACATTATTCTGTGCGTTCTTTGCCCACAACACCCAGCCGTAGATGCTCATTGCTGTATAATAAGCATTGATGAGCATATCACCCCACAACACATAGTGCCATAGCAAGTACACAAAGAGCACCGTGCTGATAATACCCGTAGGGTATACCCAAATATTTCCTTTTTTAGCATACCACACACTGAGGAATCCAAAGATAACCCCAATAATTTCGAGCACTACCAAATGTGTCTCTACTCCTCTATATTGCGCAAAAAAATCAGTCATTCGTCATTCGTAATTTGTCATTCGTCATTAGAAAAATGGTTTATACTCGTGGCGGTCGGATTTTACGATTTTTATGTACATCAATCCGCGTTCTACCAGCTCGAGTGCTTCTTCTATTTCGGTAGTGAGCACGCTCATTACTTGGGCGTAGTCGCCATACACTTGAGTGCTAAGAGGATTTTCTTGCACGATAAGCCCAGAGGCGCGCAATTTTTTGATAAAATGAATGATAGGTTGCTCGAAATCATCTTGCAACGGACTGAAGGTAAGTTCTACTGATACTTTCATACTTATTATTGATTAATAACAAAAAAGGCTGCCTGATGTAGGCAGCCTTTTGCAAGTGCGGGTGAAGGGACTCGAACCCCCACGCCGTGAAGCACTAGATCCTAAGTCTAGCGTGTCTACCAATTTCACCACACCCGCAAAATGATGAACTTTTGTTTGATTGACGCGGCAAAGGTACAACAGTTTTTTGAATCTGCAAATTTTTTTAAGTTTTTTTTATCTACCGCCAATTCCTCAAGTGATTTTTTCAACTTCCCCTATTAATAGAACAAATCTTTAGTTTTTTTAACCTTTAGCAATCATACTATTTGTTAGCTAAAAATTGCTATTTAAAAAAAACTTCGTACTTTTGCACTTCACTAAAACTAATTGATTATGTCTTGGTTTAAAAGAACAGCAAAAGGAATACAAACCTCAACTGAGGAAAAAAAAGATATCCCTAAAGGATTATGGTATAAATCTCCCAGCGGTAACATCGTAGAACAGGACGAGTTAGCCACCAACTTCTACGTAAGTCCCGACGATGGTTACCACGTGCGTATAGGCAGTAAAGAGTACTTCCAAATATTGTTTGACAACAACGAATTTCAAGAACTCAACCCCGAAATGACTTCTAAAGACCCCCTCAATTTCGTGGATACCAAAGCCTATACTCAACGCTTAGAAGAAGCTACCCAAAAAACAGACCTTAAAGATGCCGTACGCACCGCTGTCGGTAACTCCAAAGGCAAACCTATAGTAATAGGCTGTATGGATTTCGCTTTCATCGGGGGCTCTATGGGAAGCGTAGTAGGTGAAAAAATCTGCCGCGCTATCGACTATGCTATCAAACACAAACTCCCCTTCTTAATGATTTCTAAATCAGGAGGCGCCCGAATGATGGAAGCTGCCCTTTCGCTAATGCAAATGGCTAAAACCTCTATCAAACTCGCTCAGCTCGACGAAGCCAAACTGCCTTACATCTCCCTCTGTACCGACCCTACTACGGGAGGTATTAGCGCTTCATTTGCAATGTTAGGCGACATCAACATCGCCGAACCAGGCGCCCTCATAGGCTTTGCAGGTCCGCGTGTAGTGAAGGACACCACAGGGCAAGACCTCCCAGAAGACTTCCAAACTGCTGAGTTCTTACTCGAACACGGTTTCTTAGACTTCATCGTAAACCGCAAAGAACTCAAAGACAAGGTAAATCTCTACATCGACTTAGTGATGAACCGCCCAGTGAGATAAAGGGTAACCCCAAAAAGACCAACAACAATATGAACACACTTGTCTTAAACAAAAATATTAATTTTGAAGAGTATCAACAAATAGTTGATTACTTTGCTACAATAGGGATTGAGGTAACCAATCCTTATGAATACCCCTCTCTAATTACTGATGAGGATAGAGAAGCAATTGCTTTAGCTCGCGAAGATGTTAAAAATGGTAATTGGATTGATGGAGGAGAATTGTTTGAAATTATCAGAAAAAAGTATACGAGTAAAATGGTCGGGTAAGGCAAGAACAGAATTAGAAAACACTTTAGACTTTTGGAGTGAAAACAATAAATCCGATACTTATTCTGTGAAAATAGCAATTGAAACAGAAAAAGTTCAGAAAGAAATAGAAGAAGATCCTTATTTTTTAGCTCAATACATAGAAGAAGAAAATGTTTATCAACGCATTTTCTTTAAAAAGAAGTTTATACTTTACTATGAAGTCAAAGAAGATATTGTAATAATTCTCAGATTCAGAAGCGCTAAACAAAAACCCTTATTTTAAATCAAAGTCCTCGCTAACTTTACTCACATACCCAGCTGCGCCAACTCGCTGGCTTTACTTGTTACCTCTTACCTAATAAAAATGACAACATTCAAAGCACCCAGTAACATTGCCCTCGTAAAATATTGGGGCAAAAAGGGAGAACAACTCCCCGCAAACCCCTCTATTAGTTTCACTCTTACGCATTGTTATACCCAAACTTCTATCGATTATGAACGTAGAACTGAATCTTCTATAGCTTCAGGCGATCCTTTTTCTTTTAACTTTAGCTTTGATGGACAACCTAAACCATCCTTTCACCCTAAAATCAGCACTTTTTTCGAGCGTATTCTTCCTTATCTACCTTTTTTAAAGGATTATCACTTCAACATTGCCTCTCATAATTCATTCCCACATAGTAGTGGTATTGCCTCTTCAGCGAGTGCTATGGCTGCCCTTTCGGTATGTTTGATGAAAATAGCTGAAGAATTAGGCGAAACTTATACCGAAGAAGCCTTTTGGCAAAAAGCGTCTTTCTTAGCGCGCTTAGGTTCGGGTAGTGCTTGCCGTAGTGTAAAAGGCAGTATCGTTGTATGGGGCGAACACCCTGCTATTACAGGCAGTTCAGACGAGTATGGCATTACTTACCCCCTACCCGTTCACGAAGTTTTTCAAAATTACCAAGATACTATTTTACTCATCGACCGCGGTCAGAAACAAGTGAGTAGCACCGTTGGGCACAACCTGATGCACGGTCATCCTTTTGCCGAGGCTCGTTTTGCACAAGCCAACGAGCATATCAACCAACTAGTTAGCAGTTTTGCTTCCGGTGATTTAGACCATTTTATGGAGGTTGTTGAAAGTGAAGCCCTCACCCTTCACGCGATGATGCAAACCAGCATTCCGTACTTTATCTTAATGCGTCCCAATACCTTAGAAGTTATTCAGCGTATTTGGCAATACCGAAAAGACACCAAAGTACCCCTCTGCTTCACTCTTGATGCAGGCGCCAATGTACACTTGTTATACCCTAAAACTTCTATTACAGAAGCAAAATGGTTTATAGAAGAAGAATTAGCGCAATTCTGTGAAGGACGACTCTACATTCACGACGAAATAGGTCAGCTTATTTGAGATAGCAAGATAGGTAAGGCACTTTTGTCAATCTCTTTGCTGGCAGTGAGCAAGGTTACCACTTTGTGTGCTTTCAGCTTTTCGCAAAAAGCCGGAAAATCCACATTGTGTTTTAGTTCTTCGGTATAATCCTTTTTAAAAGTTTCGAAATCACCATCTTGATGATAGCGTTTGCGCAATTCGGTGCTTGGGGCGATTTCCTTTGCCCAAAGGTCTAAAGCAAGTGCTTCTTTTTTAATGCCGCGTGGCCAAAGGCGGTCGGCAAGTACTCTAAAACCATCGTTAGGGTCGTTTTCTTCATATACGCGTTTGAGATGTATTTCCATTGTTTATCTGTATTAGTTCGCACAAAGGTAGTGAAAAAAGTAAATATTTCGTACTTTTGCCGCTGATTTTTCAATATAAACAATGACTACCCACCCACAACATCTTCTCAAACGTCTTTTAATTTGGCGTGTAAAACATATTTCCGATAGGCATTTCATCCTCATTCTCAGCGGGGTAATAGGTATTGCTACAGGCTTAGCGGCTTTGGCAATGCGCTCGTTCACACACCTTATTCAGTGGCTGTTAGACGGTAAACTCGCACAAACAATTACCTACGGTTTTTATTTTATCCTCCCGATGTTAGGTTTTGCCATTGTGTATTTGGTAAAAAAATATGTAATACGCCACGATGTAAATCACGGAATTCCCTCAATTCTCTATGCAGTAGCGCATCAAAAAGGGATAATGAAACGTTATCAGGCGTATGGCAGTATTCTCACTGCTCCTATCACTATTGGCTTTGGAGGGTCGGTAGGGCTCGAAGGGCCTATGGTAGTAACAGGAGCAGGCATAAGCTCTAATATCTGTAGATTTTTTCACATCAACCAATCTAACCGAATGTTGCTCTTAGCGTGTGCCTGTGCAGCAGCTTTGGCAGCTATCTTCAAAGTGCCTATTGCAGCCATATTGTTTGCTATTGAGGTTTTTGGCTTAGATTTAACGCTTTCATCGCTCATACCACTGTTTATTGCTTCCCTTTGCGGAGTATTCACCTCTTATTTCTTCTTTGGTAGTGAAGTGCTAATCCCAATGACGATTACACGTGCTTTTTCATTGCAAGGCATTCCGTTTTACATTCTTTTAGGGGTTGTAGGCGGACTGATGTCGGCTTATTTTACCTATATTTATGAAAAAATCAACGCTGCTTTCAAAAAAATCTCCTCCCCTTGGCTCCGAATTGTGGTAGGTGGAGCTCTTTTGGGGTTGCTTATCTACATAATGCCACCACTTTACGGCGAAGGACACGAGATTATCAATCACTTGAAAGAGGGTCACCCCGAATTATCACTGAGTAGCAATATTTTTGGTTGGGATTTATCCAATGCGTGGGTGATTATCCTACTTTTGGCAGCGCTCACCTTTGCCAAAGTCGTCGCTACCTCGCTCACCTTTGGTGCAGGAGGTGTTGGGGGTATCTTTTCACCTATGTTGTTTATGGGCGGAGTGATGGGCAACTGCTTCGCGCGGATTATCAACGAGTTTCCTATTTTGGGTTACAAGGCAGCTTTGCCTAACTTTACTTTGGTGGGAATGACTGCCCTAATGACGGGCGTATTGCACGCACCACTTACAGCCGTCTTCCTCATTGCCGAAGTAACCGGAGGTTATTCGCTGTTAGTACCAGCAATGCTCACCGCCGCGGTATCGTTTTCGGTAGCCAAATATTTCAATAAATATTCTATTTACACAATGGAATTAGGCAGAAAAGGAGAGCTCATATCCCAAAACAAAGACCAATCTATACTCACTCTAATGGACTTCGACCAAGTGGTGGAACACAATTTCACTCCCGTATATACCGATATGAAACTCCGCGAGGTAGTGTACAATGCTGTGCGCGAATCAAACCGCAACATCTACCCCGTACTCGACCGCGAAACGGGTACGCTACAAGGCGTAATCCTGCTTGACGACATACGGCACTTGATTTTCGAAACCGATTATTACGACAAGATTCCTGCCGTAGAACTAATGCAAAAACCACCTGCCATCATAGAAATGGGCAAGGACAAAATGAGCACTGTAATGGATAAGTTTCAGCACACCGGCGCGTGGAATCTGCCCGTAGTGAAGGACGGTAAGTACGAAGGATTTGTTTCCAAATCAAAATTACTGAGCATTTATAGGCGAAAACTAATCTATTTCACCCAATAAAATATTGCTTTATCAAAATAATTGTATAACTTTGCCTTTGCTATTTAACACCTTACAACTATGAGCCCACAAACTGTACAGAAATTCTCTGATGAGTTCCTTCCCGAAGAAAAGGAGCTTATCGTGCTCATTGAAAGTCCTACCAATGGAGCAGCTTATTATAATGGAGCTTGGGTACCTTCTAACAACCCTTTGGCATATATTGATGTAAAAACAGGTGAACTTTGCGAAGAGAATATCCGTTTGGAATGGTTAGCAACTGATGAAAGTAATTGGCAGTATTATTTCGCTCCGTTAGAAGCTTTCCGCATCAAAGTACGCCCTAAAAAGCCGGAATTCTCACACCCTGAGCAACGTTGCTTTATGTTGGTAGCAGTCTTGGAAGAGAATATAACCGAACCTCGTTTCGACCCTATTATTGAGGAATACAACACCGAAGTTACTTATGAAGATGAAGATTTTAGTTTAGATCTCGACCGAGAACAAGATTGGTTTGAAGGTGATATTCTCTATACCGATAAACAAATAATATTTGGGGTAGAAACTACCGAACTAAGCACACTACAAAACCTCTTAAAATCTTTTAAAAATCTTACTAAGGATAATTTTAATCTGTGGATAGAACACCTGAAAACCTTTGCTGCCGAAAAACTTACCGACTTAGCTAATAAGTGGCTAAAAGAAACAGGAGTTACTACCCCTATGATTACTCAAAAAAGCTTTGCTTATCGTATAAACATCTCTAGTATAATCCTCTTTGATGACCAGCGTTTCTGTATCTATTTTGATGACGACGATATGTTCTGGGGGCACGCCATTACCGTATATGGCAACCTCAACGGCAAGCTCGAAGAGGCTACTATCGAGGGGTAAAATGATTGACAAACAAATAAACCCTATGGACTCACAGTTTCTCATATACCAAAATCAAGAAGGAGATGTTAAGATAGATGTACGCTTCCAAGATGAAACAATATGGCTTTCACAAGCCGAAATGTCTGTTCTTTTTAGTAAAGATAAGCGAACTATAAGCGAACATATTTCCAACATCTTTAAAGAAGGAGAATTAGATAAAAATTCAGTTATCCGGAATTTCCGGACAACTGCTACTGATGGAAAAGAATATTGGGTAAAATATTACAATCTCGATGTGATTATCTCAGTAGGTTACCGAGTAAAATCACAACAAGGAACGCGTTTTCGTATTTGGGCAACTCAGCAACTCAAAGAGTATTTAATCAAAGGTTTTGTGTTAAATGACGAGCGTTTTAAGCAAGGTACTGCGATGAACTACTTCGACCAGCTCCAAGAACGCCTCCGCAAAATACGAATCTCTGAACGGTTCTTCTATCAAAAAATTAAAGATATATACAAAACCAGTATAGACTACAACCCTCAAGATGAGCAAACCATAATGTTCTTTAAGGTAGTGCAAAACAAACTCCTATGGGCGGTTAGCCAGCAAACAGCTGCCGAGATAGTCTATAATCGTGCTGATGCCTCTTTACCCCTTCTGGGTATGCAATCCTACGACAAAACAGCTGCTGCCACTATTAAAAAAAGTGAAGTAAGCATCGCCAAGAACTACCTCAATGAAGAGGAAATAAAGCTTTTGGGCTTGCTTGTAGAACAATATTTAGCTTTCGCCGAAACTATGGCACAACAGCAAACGCCTATGTATATGAAAGACTGGATAGCCCGCTTGGATATTATCCTGCAACTCAATGGCAGAGAGCTCTTACAACACGCTGGTAAGATTTCACACCAAATGGCTATAGAGAAATCTGCTCAAGAGTATGAAAAATACCAAGCTAAGCAACGCCAAATAGAACGTGAGAACAGCCTTAAAGAATTAGAGGACGACCTGAAACAATTAACAAATTAATCCTTTCTTCCTTAATCTAAAAAACAGTGATTTCAAAAAATACCATAGATAAAGTATACGACCAAATGCGGGTGGAGGAAGTCATCGGCGACTTCGTCCAACTCAAGCGTGCAGGCTCTAATTACAAAGGATTGAGTCCGTTCTCCAACGAGCGGACACCCAGCTTTATGGTCTCGCCCGTAAAGCAAATATGGAAAGACTTCAGTAGTGGCAAAGGCGGGAATGCTATTGCTTTCCTAATGGAGCACGAGCATTTCACCTACCCCGAAGCTATTCGCTATTTGGCTAAAAAATACCATATCGATATTGAGGAAACTCAGCAATCTTCGGAAGAAAAAGCACAAGCCGATGAGCGCGAGAGCCTCTATATCGTCTCAGAATACGCCCAACAATATTTTCAGGACACCCTTTTCAATACCGAAGCTGGCAAAGCTATCGGTATGACCTATTTCAAAGAGCGCGGTTTTACTGAGGAAACTATCCAAAAATTCCGCTTAGGCTTCTCCCCCGACGAGTGGACAGCCTTCACCGATACCGCCCTTGCTAAAGGCTATCAGTTGGAGTTCTTAGAAAAAACCGGACTCACCATCGTCAATGGCGACCGTAAGTTCGACCGCTTCAAAGGGCGCGTAATGTTCCCCATTCACTCTATGAGCGGACGCGTACTGGGCTTCGGGGGGCGTATCCTTACCAACGACAAGAAACAAGCTAAATACCTCAACTCCCCCGAAAGCGAGATTTACCATAAAAGCAAAGTGCTGTATGGAATCTTCTTTGCAAAACAAGCCATCGCCAAAGCCGATAACTGCTATCTGGTTGAAGGATATACCGATGTGATTCAAATGCACCAAAAGGGTATCGAAAATGTAGTAGCCTCAAGCGGAACAGCACTTACACAAGACCAAATACGGCTCATTCACCGCCTTACACCCAACATCACAGTGTTGTACGACGGCGATGCTGCAGGCTTACGGGCTTCTATTCGCGGGGTAGACCTCATCTTGGAGCAGGGTATGAACGTGAAAGTCTGCACCTTCCCTGATGGCGATGACCCCGATAGCTTTGCTCGCAAAACCGCCTATGAAGACCTCGTGCTATACCTCGAAAGTAACGCCACCGATTTCATTCGCTTCAAAGCCTCCCTCCTAATGCAAGAGGTGCAGAACGACCCTATCAAAAAAGCCGAAACCATACGCGATATGGTAGAGAGTATCTCTAAAATCCCTGACCTTATCAAGCGGGAAGTATATGTGCGTGAGTGCGCTACCATTATGGACATCTCGGAGCAAGTGCTTTTCTCTACTTTGGCGCAAATCCTCAAAAAGGACTTTTATGAAGGACAAAAAGTAGAGCGCAAGCAAAAAGCCGCGATGCAAGTAGTGCAAACGCCAGAAGAAGCACAGAAACGCACCGTAAACCGCTTAGAAGTCTTAGAGCACGACCTCATCAAAAACCTTTTGCTCTACGGCAATAGAGAATGCGTATTCACCGATACCATACTCGTGGAAGAAGAAGACGGCACCCTCAAAGAACAGCAGGTACAGCAAACGCTGAAAATCTACGAAAAGATATTCCTCGAACTTCAAGAAGACGAAATAGAACTCGCCAACCCCGATTTCAAACAAATCTACGAACTGTTGATGGGCAAACTCAGCGAAAACCCTAATTATGACGTCAATCGCATCGCCAACGAGTTGCCTATAGAACTAAGCGAAAAAGTATCAGGAATGTTGTTAGACGACGAAAACAATCAGCTACACAATTGGAGCAAACGCGACATCGTCCCCAAAGCAAAAGATGCGCATCTTGAAACTATTGTAGGCGATATCATTCTCAATATTAGGAGTTTGTTAGTACACCACCTCATCCAAAGTCTTACGCAGCAAATGGCACAAGCTAACGAGGAAGAAAAAAAAGAACTTTTAGAGAACGTGATGAACTACATCCAGCTGCAAAAACTCTTAGCCAAACGTCTCAATATCGTAGTAAATTATTAGATTATTATAAAAAAACAAGGTTTTAACAGCTTTTTGTTTGGCGCAGTTTTTGCTAATTGTTAATTGTTAATTGTTAATTGTTAATTGAATTATTATGCCCTACACAATAACTATCAACGACAATAGCCCAGCAGCTATGAACTTTGTAAAATTTGCTAAAAGTCTTGATTTTACGACCGTTACAAAAACAAAAGAAGCTAAAAAAACAGCAACAATTACTGAAGAACTTGAAGAAGATGAAGATGGTATCCCTATCAAATATCGCGATGAAATTATGGCAATTTCAAAAAAAGTAAACAAAGCTGTTGCTAAACGTTGGGATGAAGCTCTTACTAAAAGAAGTAAAAAACAAACCGTATGATTGTTATTTCAGATAGTAATATTATTTTTAGTTGCTTCTATTCACCTAATGGAGTTTTAGCATCTATTCTAAAGGAAAAAAAGAATAGATTGCAATTTATAGCTCCCGACTTTCTTTTAGAAGAAATAGAGGAACACTTGCCCGAAATATTAAAAAATACAAAGCTAACCAAAAAACAAGCAAAAGCTCTGTTAAAAGATTTTACCCAGAATATCACTTTTTTTAAATTAGATGATATACCACAGAGAAATATTGAAAAAGCACAACGTATAGTTGAATCCATAGACCCCGATGATTATCCTTTTGTAGCTCTTCACTTGGAAAAAGGACATAAAATATGGACTTGTGATGCTAAACTTTCCAATGGTTTAAAAGAAAAAGGTTATGATATATGTGTAACTACTAAAGAAATTAAAGCTAAAACATATAAAAAAAGCTACTAAACAGAGATGCTTAGTAGCTTTTTTCTTAGAAAAATATCACTTTGGAACGATTTTAGCTACACATTTTTTCGAAAAGCAGAAAATTATCTTTTTTATGAAACGTCTATTATTCTTTAGCGTGTTGAGCGCTCTCCTTTTTGCAGCTTGCAACGATACTAACAACGGTAAAAACGATACCTACTTGCCCCCTTCAGTGGGTCCTATCAACAGCGTAGCTGTGGTGATTGACAACGACTTATGGGAAGGCACCATAGGTGATACCATTCGCCGTTACTTCGCTGCCCCTGTCGACGGGCTACCTACCGAAGAACCTACCTTCACTCTCCATCAAATTCCCCCCCAAGTATTTGAAGGCAATACCCGCAATAGCCGCAATATCCTCATCGTTCAACGCGGTGATGAGAAAAAAGCGTTTGTAAAAGAAAATCTCTTCGCTAAACCTCAAGTAGTATGTGTAGTACAAGGCAAACAAGTACGCGACATCGCTTGCAAAGTTGAAGAATACCACAAAGAGTTTGTCAATGAGTTCAAAAATAATGAACTTATCGAAACACGCAAACGCTTTGATAATTCCCTTAGTAAAGACAAACAAGTAGAAAATACCTTAGGTGTTAAATTCACTATGCCTAACGTGTTTAATATCCAAAAGTACGGCAACAACTTCTTTTGGATGGAACGCCCTATCAAAGGCGGTAAAGCAAGCATCATCCTCTACGAAATGCCTCTTGGTAGCATCCCTACCGATGAGGAAGGTCGCGCCAAAACTATTGTGAAAATGCGCGATTCTATAGGCGAAAAATATATCCCAGGCCCCGAAAAAGGTATGTATATGGTTACCGAAACCTACCTTGCTCCCAGCATCAGCGAGGTGATGATCAAAGGACATAAAGCCATTGAAAGCAAAGGTTTATGGGAAGTAAAAGGCTTCGCTCTTGGAGGTCCTTATATCAACTACATCATTGAGGATAAAGCCCATAACCGACTCTTAGTTGTGGAAGGTTTCCTATATGCTCCAGGAGTCGCCAAACGCGATATGCTCTTTGAACTCGAAGCGATTGTCAAATCAATTGAATTTACTCGTTAGTAACTAACTATGAAACACTTTACAGAACGTTACTCCCGCGAACAATTTCAAACTAAAAGTGACATCCTAAGCACTTATCACTCATTAGATAGAAAAATTAATTACTCCCCTTATCTTTTGAGAAGCCTAAATGATTTTCAAAAAGCTTACTTCTTTGCAAAATTTGATAAAAAAGAACTCCCTACAGAACTTTGTGTACGTAGCGCAAAGTTTAACTTCGCTTTACAAGTATGGGAAGTAGCCCAAAAACTCACTCAGCAATGGTACCCTTTCCATCTCAATCATGAATGGGTAAAAACTAAAGACCCTCTAAAAAAATTAGTTTTTACCCACAACAAAAGAGCTGAAGCTGAAAACTATTTTAAAGAAATGCTCATCGCCCTATGCGACAGCCCGCTAATCATATCTTCTGAAAGCATTTATTTCTCCCAAAATAACGAGACCTTACAACTGAACGCTTGTGTAAATGAACCCGAAATCAACAACAACATTATAAATAAAATTGCTGACCAATATCGAAACAACAAAACATCTTACTTCTTCAATCAATATAACTGTAGGTTTTCTTATGATGAGATAAAAGACTTTTTTGTATATTGCGATACCGAACTTTTAACTCTCCTCTACGCCAAAGAAACAACCCCTACCCTCACAAAAGAAGAAAATAAACTCTTTAATGCTGTAGATAATTTTGATTGGAAAAATATTGAAAAAACAGTCCCCGAAGGAACAAACATCAACTGCATCAACCACTTAGGATGTACTCCCTTTACCCAATTATTCGATTCTGCTACTTGCAAAATAGCCGAAAACACACCCAACGCTAATGAAGATCTAATTGTACAGCAAACTATCTCTTTAGCCGACAAAATGCTTTCATTAGGTGCTGATATCAACTTCTTTGGTTATGATGGCATCAATGCGCTACAAGTTACCTCATATACTCACAACCCTAAACTGATGAAATATCTACTCAGTAAAGGCGCTAATCCTAATATCAATTATTTCTTAGAAGATGGTGACTACTCCATTATTTCCTCAGCGTTAGACAATATCCTAAGTGACTATGGCATTGAAATAAACGAAGATGAAAAAACAAATTTAGACGCTTGTAAAAGTTTGCTAATAGACGCAGGAGCTATTCGCGAAAAAAACTAAATTCTAAAATCCAAAAATTTCTTCATTATTCATTGTTAATTATTAATTGTTTTATACCTTTGCACCACAAACAAGTAACAGCTAATAGGTATCACTTTACCTCTTATCTCTTACCTCTTAACTAATAGAAACTATGCTAAGTATATTTTTAGGGGTCGTAGGACCCTGGCAAATCGTCATTATTGTAGCCCTTATATTATTGCTCTTTGGAGGCAAAAAAATCCCTGAACTAATGCGCGGTTTGGGCAGTGGCATCCGCGAGTTCAAAGATGCCGCTAAAGACCCCAACGAAAAGAAACCCGAAAACACTGAGAAATCAGAAAATTAAAACAACATTATGGAAGCACTTGTTTTAGAAGACACTCAAATAGCTGAAAATGAAGTCGTTCATAAGTCTGTTACTAAAAGTGAAGTAATAAAATCTACCAAGAAAAAATCACTTTTAGATTATGCTAAAGAATTAGCTAAAAAACCTCTTTTTACTATTGCAGAAGAGGATAGAGATTTAGTGTATGGTTCTAATATGATGACAAGATTGTTGCAAGAAGAATAATTATGAACTATTTTTTAGATACCAACATCGTCATCATATTATATGAAGGACGCTATACCGAATTAAAATCTCCTATATTGAGAATTTTAGAAGATTCTCAAAATCTTTTCTATGTAAGTTCTATTTCTCTGTTAGAAATAGCACAATTATATAGAAAGAAAAAGTTTAAACATATTGATTATGATTTACTTGATACAGGAGATAAACTTATTAGAGCAATTTTAAATACGATCCCTATTATAAAAGTATTGCCTTTTAAAGAAGAACACGCTCTAATAGCTTCAACTCTTACATTTGTACCAAAACATAACGACCCTACCGACCTTGCGATTATAGCTCACGCTATAGATCAAAAAGTTCCTATTATTACTTGTGATGATAAATTTCCAGAATATCAATCACAAGGAGCTGTAGTAATTCACAACCCTCGCTAATTGACAAATTAACAATTTAACACTATGATTTTAACAACAACCCCCACTATCGAAGGACAACCTATCAAACAGTATTTAGGCATCGTTACCGGTGAAACTATCATCGGAGCAAATGCTATTAAAGATTTTATGGCTGGACTTACCGACTTCTTTGGCGGACGCTCCTCTACCTACGAAAAAGTCCTTATCGAAGCCAAAGATTCTGCCCTTGCTGAACTCCAACAACGCGCTGCCCAAAAAGGCGCTAATGCGATCGTTGGTATCGACCTCGATTATGAAACCGTAGGCGCTAACGGCGGTATGCTAATGGTTACTGTTAGCGGTACAGCTGTAGTTATCTAATTAGCAAATTCACCAATGAGTAGCAACACTCTCTAACACCTAAAACCTAACCCCTGAAACCTATTTCCGACAAATTAGAAAATTGGTATGCCACTGCCCAGCGCGACTTGCCTTGGCGTGGCACCGCTAATCCCTATAAGGTGTGGCTCTCCGAAATTATCCTCCAACAAACACGTGTGGTACAAGGGCTGCCCTACTACCAGCGCTTTATTAGCAACTACCCCACCATCACCGATTTGGCAAATGCCCCCGAAGAAGAAGTCCTCAAACTATGGCAGGGTTTAGGCTACTACTCCCGCGCCAAAAATCTACACCACACCGCCCAATATATCGCTACCGAACTGGGTGGTATCTTCCCCAAAACATATAAAGAACTCGTAAAACTCAAAGGCATAGGTGACTATACAGCCAGTGCCATCGCATCTTTTTGCTATAACGAACCCTGCCCCGTAGTCGATGGCAATGTATACCGCGTGCTCTCACGTGTGTTTGGCATCGCAACCCCTATCAACAGCACTCAAGGAGCAAAAGAGTTTAAAGTCTTGGCACACGAGTGTTTAGACAAAGCGAATGCGGGGGGTTACAACCAAGCAATAATGGAGTTTGGCGCACTACAATGCACCCCCCAGAATCCCGATTGCGCTAATTGCGTATTGCGCGACCATTGTTGGGCATTCCACCATAACAAGGTAAACGAATTACCCGTAAAACTCAAGAAAATCACTATCAAAAAGCGCTATTTCAACTACCTCGTATGGTTAAACCCTTACGGACAAACCCTTTTGCAAAAGCGCAAAGGCAAAGATATCTGGCACGGACTCTATGAGTTTCCTCTACTCGAAACTAACGCTCCTGCTACTACCGAAGAAATAGCCTCTATCTTACCTTCCGCTACCGTGAGTTTGTACAACGAAATGCCTGTAATCCACAAACTCACTCACCAGCATATCTACACTTCTTTTTGGATTATCACCACCCCCGAACGCCTTGACAACAGCATACCCATCACCGATATACACCGCTATCCCGTATCGGCACTCACCGCAAATTTCATCACCAAGTTTTGGAAATAGGAAAAATAGAAATATTTTATACCTTTGTAGGCTGAATAAAGTCCTAATTTTTTATTTGATGGTCATTTGATAGAAAAGCCCTTTTAAAAATTAAATCACTGATAGTCAATTAGTTTTTATTTGATGGTCATTTGATAGAAATATAAAAATATTAAACCTTATACTCTATGAAATTAACACTCTTACTCGTTATTGCTTGTATTGCCAATACCTTTGCCCAACTCTCACCACAAGCCTTAGACTCCTTACAGCAAGTGAAGTACATCAAAGCAAAGTATGTATTGCTCGCCAGTCAAAACATTTCTTTAGCCCCAAGTAGACTCTATACGTTAAAAGGTGAAAAATATTATGGCGAATATGTAACCAAATACAACTACCGAGGCAGCGCTCTTGAGTTTTACAGCGGAGGTTCAGAAGGTTATATCCCTCACAAACGCTACAGCACCTATGGCAAAGACCTGCCTTTTGAAGCCGATATGTACGAATACTATATCAAAATAGACAAAAAGCACGGGACTATCATCGACAATGGGGAAACAAGGCGCAATTTCCACTTCATCAAAGGCGAAAAGAAAATAAAAGTCCCCACCAACTCCCAAGGTCGCTTTATCATTTATGAGTATTTATGATAATCAATCGCTTTTACAGCGCGTGGTGTACGGGCGTTTGCAAACGCCCCCATTAAACCCTAATAGACAAAACAATACGCAAAATATTTTTTGTTTTTCATTAGGCTCTTTACTATTTTTTGTTATCTTTGCACTTAAAACAAAAATACTTAATTGGATATGAAAAATAACCTGTTTTTAACTATTTCCCTGCTCATAGCATTCTCTTGTTGTGCACAAAATAGTATTAGAAGAGTGGATGATAATTATTATTTTATAGAAATTCCTTCTGAGAATGGTAATTTTGACTGTAGAGAAGATAGTACAAAGTTGTGTAATAGGTATTATGTGCTTGAAGAAACTTTCTTTAAAGATAAAATAAAACTTTTTATGGCAGAAGATAATGACTATTTCGGTGAGAAATCTTCTCCCTTTGCTCTCCTTGATGCAAATCTTAAAGAAGAGCTGTTAAAGTTAGGTAAAAAGAGAGTAAAAATTCAGTTTAACGACCAATTTGTCATTTTAGATACTACACTAAGGACTATTCAAAAATGTGTTCCTATGCAAATTAAGTATCAAAAACGTAAGAACAAAACGCTTTTGAAGTTAGATCTAACAAATTTCTCTCATTCACCTGTGGGGAATTATGCGTATTATATCTATCTTGAATATAAGAATAATAAACTATCTCTTTCAAAGATAGAGGAATACCTTTTTCTGAATTGAAATTACATAAGTTTTAACAAGAATATGAGAACAATCACAACATTAGTTTTAGTTTTTATCAGTACGTTTTCTTTGTTTTCACAAACATCAATAGAAAAACGCATTGATTATTGTAGAATTATAGGAAGACAAGATAGCGTAGTGTATTATGTTTCCTATATGAAAATGGGGAAAGACAGTATCAATGTATTTATAAAGAGCGATAATGTATTAGAACAGTTCTTAGGAAGACCAAGTACTGACAAAGAACTCAAACAGTTCAGAAAGGATTTCTTAAAATTGGAGAAGCAAAATCCTATTATTGAATTTAACGGAATGATAATTCCATTGCATATATCAGATTTTGAAAGAACTTGCTACCCTTCTTTCATCGTATATAAAAAGAAAAAGAATAAAACATTTGTAAATGTAAGGTTGTCAAATTTTTCATATACAACCATTGGAAATTTTAACTATCTTATTTTTCTTACCTTTAAAAATGATAAATTAATAGACAAAAAAGTCAAAATAAAGCAGTTCTCGGAATATAAAAAAAATGACAGTATTGAGTTTTAATAAATTCGGTTTAGTACACTACAAAAAAATAAAGGAATGAAGAAATTATATTTTATACTATTGTTGAGTTGCTTTTATGCATATTCTCAAAAGGAAGAATTACGTTTTAGGATGCTTTATGATAAATATACTATAGAAGGGGAAAATAATATTCCTCAAGATAGTGTAGCTTTCCCCATTTTTCATCAATTTGTATATGAAAAGGGGAAAGAGGCGTTGTTGTATGATGCTTATACTGATGCAAGTAGTTATAATTCTTGTAAATTACATCTAATAACCAAAAATAATAATGCCACATTATTTGTTGATGACTCAACATTAAATTTAAAATTCTTTGATTCGAAATATAAAATAGAAGTAAACAAAAAAGATGTATATTTTTTGGAAAAGCAATACTATAATTTTCTGAAAACTAAAATTTTAGAGCAAAAAGATATTAGTGAAATATTAGATTTCTTAGATGATTGTTTAGGGGATTATTTCCTCTTAGAAGATTTATTTTTAGTAAGCTCGAAAAGTAAATATAGATTCAACTACAAAATATTAAAAGCTGTTTTAGTTACACAAAAACAACAAGCCGACGGCTTTGAAAAGTGGTTAGTTTTCTATATTTATGATGAAAAAGGAATAGTAAGTATCACAAAAAAAGCATACAAAAAAGGCGAAAATTACGCTGATATATCTTTTTTTAAAGAGCGTTTATCTACAAATCCTAATAGTTTCTCTTTTTCAATTACAGAAGCGAATGTTAAATCTATGGAAGAGACCCAAAAAACAATATCCTTATATAATAGTTTTGAAAAAACGCATTTAAAAAGTACAAATATGGGAAATAATACAGTTACTTTTATAAAAAAAGTTCAACTTTTGAAGATGTAACATTCTAACAAATTTCTAACAATATCAGGAGTATTACTACTGAGATAGAAGACCCCAGTGGTAATACTTACCTTATGGATGGACAAGGAAATATCAATGTAAGTGCTCCTAAGAATATTATTAGAGAGTACAGCTGAGACTTTCCACCAAGCCCGTGAAGGAAATGTTACTATAATAAATATAAAAAAGGTGAAAAACAGCAATGAAAAATATAATCATAACCCTATTAGTTTTATTTTCATCATTAACTTCTTGTAAGGAGAAAGAAAAAGAAAATATAAATAAGAAATATCATTGGGTCGCTTATGTAAAACCGGTATCAGGCTATCCTATAAGAGCTTATCGTGGGGTAGTATATGGGAAAGACGGAGCTAGTAAATTTGGAAATGGACAATCTTTCCTATTCGATAATAAAGGTCCCTTTCCCCATTTTTCTATAGAGAGGGGAGCTACGGGTGTTTTTGGTTCCTCAGAGGAGGAGGAAGCTAAAGGGGTTCCTACTCACTTAGATGTTTCTTGGCTTTCGTATGTAGAAAAATGTGAATATCTCTTAGAAAATCAGCCTTTAGATTCTCTGAAGATAGCTCAACTTTTAGAGGAGAAGGTATACAGAATCTCAATAGCGGATGATACAGCTCCAACAATAGAAGAATATAATATACAAGTAGGTTTAGCCCCTGGGGGAGTAGTTTTTGTTTGGTTACACAACTATGGCAGGGTTATAGAAGTAGGGCGTTACCAAGCAAAAAAGATAAAAGATATTGATTTTGTAACCAAAAAAGAAGCAGACGAATATTATAAAAGAACAGGAGATGTTATTTTAGATGAACACACTATAGAACAAAGAGATTATGTTATAAAATTAGGACTCCCAAAAGAAAAAATACGAATGCAGTATCAACAGTGTGGGACACCTGTTACTGAACCTCTTGTTATAGAAGATGTTTTTAAGATTCCTTATGGATTATGGGATAGTTATCGAAAACGTTATCTCTGGAAAATGACCCTTATTACTAAAGATAAAAATAAGTATATACATTCCTATTATTATGGGGGACTTAATCATGAAGGGGAAATATTGTTTGGAGAACGTACTTGGGGAGAAAACCAAATAGAAAAATATAAAATTCCTGAAAAATTTCAATATACTTCTCTTATACCAAGGGCTATACCTTTTGTAATATTTATAAAATGGTTTGGAGATGATGGTAAACTTTATCGATTATGGAATAATTTTAATGTGGCTGAAGTAATGGATAGTTTTGAAAAAGCCTTTAAAGGGCAAGAGAATGAAGTTGGTAATTTGATCATAGAGGTAAATGATACAAAAACAGGAGCTAATATACGCTTAAAAGTAGGGGAAAGAGAAGTAGAGATTTGTAATGTAGATTTACGAATTAATGAAATTGAAGAATGGCAATAATAAAAAAATCTATAACTTTCAAGATATTCCGGCTGGTTATGATTTGATTAAAAACTACATTTCAGATGAAACATCTCATATCTTTATTATGCTTGCTAACAATAGCCTGTAATCATCACAAAAATCTTGTTGATACAGAAAATTTTGTAGTAGATTATGATCGTGATTCTATTTTCTATCTCTTAGATGTAAAAGAAGATGATCACAATAGTAAAGAGAAGCTACTTGTAACACGCCAAATTATGGCAGGTGATTCTATTTTTGGATATAATGGATTACAACAAAATAGGGATAGAGCGTGGGATTTCTACTATGCAAATGGAGAGGAAAGTAGGTTTCGTCCGCGTTATCTTTATACTATTTTTATCGAAGAAGACAATGTTTATAAAGAAATTGTACAAATAGGCTATGTTGAATTACAATATACAATAATCCTTAGACAAGGATATGTTTATGATCGTTTTAACAATAGACCTGAGGATTGTTGTAGTCAGGGACAATATTTGCGAATAATGCGAATGAATGAAAATGATATGAATAGCAAGAGTATAAATGTTTGTTATAATAACGGAAGATGGAATGTTTTTTCAGAAGAAGAGATAAAAGTAGATTATTTCAATGAAGAACAAGATAGGAAAGTTCAATACTATATAGATTCCACTTGTGCTGGAGCTGAAGAAATCAATAATGTTTATGATTTATCTGATGGATTCTAAAAACCTGAAAAAAGTTTTAGAATAAAACTTTTTGAATATGAATAACTATAAACACAATTTTTCAGATGAAACATCTCATATATTTATTATGTTTGCTAACGATAGCTTGTAATGACAGAAAAACTACAAATACTATCGTTTTTGAAGATGAGGACAAAAAACTAACAAAAGATACTACTTACATCAGTGAAGTTTTATCGTGGCGTTCAGAATATGACAATAAATCAACTGGAAGACCTACTTGCGAAGAGGATTTAGTAACACTAACTGTAAATGACAACTACCCTCATTATTATTTAGAGTACAAAAAACAACGCTATCCCTTATATAGTTATGCTGAAATATTAAGTGTACCTATAGTATTTTGGTATGATTTATTTGAAAATAGAGGCAAAAGTTGTTCTTTTGTGTTTTTTAATGGCAGCAATACAGCAGAAGGGCGATATAGTTATACCATTTTTAATATAGCTCCTAATGATTCTTTAACGGTTTCTGGTTTTTACAGAATCAATGAACGAGTGCCTGCAAATAGTAAGCAAACAAACAACGACACTCTTGCTATAATGGAATATGCAAAAATATCGTATAAAGCAACTGATTTTCTTTCCTCTTCTAATAAATTCCCTGAGACAAAGGCAATTCACTATTTTTTAAGAAATGATAAATGGACGAGCCAACCAAAAAACAAAGAAGAATATCTGATAATGAAGCATTATGAATTTGTAAAGGAATAATATTTATCTTTACTCTTGCTTGTATTGCCAATGCGTCACTAC
>NZ_JAEFDB010000019.1 GCF_016126015.1 Capnocytophaga periodontitidis | reverse complement strand
AAATCGGTATGGGTTGCTATAAAGCGGTGAGTAGGGTCGTAGGTGTATTGCTCAATGCGCTTTTGTCCGTCTTCAGCAATAGTTTCCTTTTGGGTTATATTGCCATAGGGGTCATAACTAAATTTTTCGGTGTGCTCGCCTGTGCCGTTGCCTTTTGTTTTGGCAGTGCTGATTAACCCATTCTCATAAGTATAGCTTTCCTCAGCCGTAAAAGTATCACCGTCCAAAGTGCTTGCTGTGCGTTTATGGGTGAGCAAGCCCATACGGTAGGGACTGCTTTCTTTTGGGGCGTATTGCAGTTCCTGTACTTGTTTATAGCCATCGGTTTCTGTGGTGATTTGCGTTGGGTTTAGGTCGGTGTCGTAAGCAAAGGATTGCGTGGTGGTTATCCCTTTGAGTTTATCCTCAGTAACTTGCTTCTCCAACTGGAGTTTAAAGCACTTGTTAGGGGCTTCGGAGTGGGTGTAGATATAGGTGGTTTTGGAAAGAAAATCAAGTGTAGGAATATATGTTGAAGGGTAGCTGAGTGTATATTCATTGGCAGGAGCTCCTCTTAATAAAATATCTCTCTCTTGATAAGAATACAATGCTTGAACATTTTGTTTGTTTGCTTCAAACCAATTACTACGACATATTCCCTTAAAACCTAAAAATCCTAATCCATCAGAGTGTGTATAGGCACCATAATAGTTAAAATGTTGTTCGGTGTTTGGGAAATTAAATCCAGAACGCTCTATTTTAGATACTAAATATATAGAAGGCACACTTCCTAATCCTATATAAGGAAATTTATGAGCAAAATGAGCATCCTCATATAGGACTCCGTGATAATGTGTTTCAGGGTCTAATCGACTCTTACCTTCGTTAGATTCCATTTTTCCATAACTAATACTATAAGCTTGTTTATTATTGATAGTACGTAGAAGCATTTCTTCTTTATTATTCTTTTGTGAGTAGAGTGTCTCAACACAGTTGTCAAAAAGTAAAGAAATATCCATAAAAACATTCTTCTTATCTGGATTTGAAAATATCAAATGACCAGGAGACCCTGTTGAGAAATCTATATATCTATCACTTCCTATTCTTTCAAAAAGATCTCCTGTGTTACCAATGTTTTTATATATTTTAAAACCTCTGAAATCCTCTTTTTTATCTCTATTTCCAATACGGAACTCTAATATATCACTTTTTCCATCATTATTAAAGTCAATGGCGATGAGACGAGTGTCTATATATCCATTGCCATCAGGAGATGGGTATACCTCATAAAGGAAAGGTAGACTTATTTCCTTCTTAGTTGTAAACCCCTTCCCTGTTCCATACAAAATATCATAGACTTTGGTAGAAGTAGTTCTAGGTAACATTAAGTCAATTTTTCCATCTCCATTAAAATCACCAATCACAGGAGGTATTGTGTGAGTGAATAGCAGTGTATTTTTATATAAAATCAATGGGTTATGTTCTTCTATAAGCTTTTTGAGTTGATACTGCTCATTAAGTTCATAAACATATATAACCCCCTGTGAAATATGCACTAAATCAGTCTTACCATCACCATTCATATCAATGGCTTGCAAGAGGTCGCCATTCTCATATTGTTTTTCTAATTCTCCTATATGTTTAGTATAGTTATTTTCTTTTCTCCTATCCAAATCTAACCAATTTACTTTAACGCCCCCTTCAATATAGTGCTTGCAACTACAATGCCCTCCATACTCTCCTTCACAATCTGTGCTTAATATCAAAGGCTCTTCTATTGTAAGAATATCTGTAAGTCCATTCCCATCAAAATCTCCCGATAGTACTTTTATTTTAACAGGTACATCTATATCGTCTCTATAGCATCTTTCTTCTGTATAGGTTGGTATTTGAAATTCTTTACTATACTGATAAATAAATGGTGTAATAGAATATTTTGAATATATATCAAAAAGCAATTTATTATCTTTTACTCGTGTAGCTATAAAAGCCTGCCCTTCCATCTGGTAATTAAGATGAGAGAGAATCTGTGCAGGAAATATTTCTTTAAATTCTGGCATAGAAACACCTATGGTAAAAGGAGCTTCTTTATTCCTAAACCCATCAAAAATATATACTTTTTTATAGGCATCAGGACCTTTTGTAGGATACATTATAAAGTCCAAATAACCATCTCCATTGAAATCTAAGGAAACTACTGCTGAATTTAAGTTGCTTACTCCTGTTAATCCCAAACTTCCTTCTGATTTTATCAAACTTAGTCCTTCGTTACCTATATTTGTATATCTTAATTCTATTGGATTTCTTAGTACTCCTCCTACGCGCTCTTGTATATTAATCAATCTATTATAGCCTAAGCTATTGCTGTCGTATTGTAATTCATAGCTTCTATAATGTCCTTTATCAGCATAAGTATCAATAGAGAGTAAAGGTCTTATGTTCTCAAAATATATCCCTGCAACATAAAAGCTAATAGGACGCTTTCGTGGTATAGGATCATAGGTAAAAGAGATTGACCCTCCTTGATAGTTAATGACATCAGGGAGACTCATATTATTTACTTTTACATATTTATAAATAATACTTATTCCTATAGCATTTTCCCAAGAAGATATATTATATTGGAGAGGATCGCTACTTTTCTCCCCCTTCCCATAATACGCCTTACTCCCATCAGGATATAGCACTTCAAAATAACTCGGTCCAAAGATGCCATTTCCAAAAGTTCCCTTGGCTACCACCTTCACATTCGAGAAATTCTCTGTCTCATACACTGCTCCATCTGCTCCGTGAGTGCCTTCTTTAAGCAATAAGCGCTGACCATCAAGAGCAAACTGATCCGTTTCAGTGAGATTAACCCCTGTGAGTTGTCCGTTGTGGTAAGGGGTGGAGCCTACACGGCTAATCTTTGAGATACCCGTGATATTCCAGCCATAGCCTGCAATGTCATTACCCGCCTGACTGTTATAGGTAAGCGCAAGATTAGGCTGCACGCCATTGATGCCCGCAGGCACTGCAATAGGGATAGTGTACACGGCTGCCCCTGTGGCACTCACATCTAAATTGCTTGGGGTAATACCTAAGTCAGCTCCCGATGCGCCACGTGCTGTGGTAGCACTGCTCACAGGTAGTTCAGTAAGGGTAGGGGGTGTAGGTTCATCGCGATGAAAAGAGGTTTTCTGAATTACCTTATAAGGCAATTCCTGTGCTGTAACAGTTAGGCTGCTTAAGCTGAGTAATATGTAGAGTATGTGTTTCATAGTAATAATAGTAATATAGGTATTGTTATTTTTTTACAATTTTAAAGATTTTCTTGCTACCATCCGAGAATGTAGCCACCATAAAGTAATAGCCTGCTGACCAAGTGGAGATATTGATATGGTAAGGTTCTGTAGGTGGGAGGTTATCAATTTGTTGCATTAACTGTCCGTTGACGGTGAAGATTGCTAAATGCGTAAGCGCTCCATTTTCGCTGTGTTGCCAATAGACTCCTATCTGGTCGGTAGCAGGGTTAGGCACACCATATAGCTGTACTTTTGAGTTATCGCTATTTAAAGATTTGAGATTATCAGGAAGTTCATCAAAAATTTCTTCATCAGTAGCCTCATCGGTTGCATTGAGACACAAGAGCGCACGGCGCTGGTTGCCAGCGCTATCATACTGAAAACAGTACTCTTTTTGAGCGTAGATACTTAAAGTACCAAAAAAGAAGAGGAAATATTTTAACATTGTTTAGTAAGTTTGGTAATAATCGGCACAAAGGTAGGAATAAGAAATGAAAAGTGCAAGAAAATATGGGAAATATTTTTTGCACTTTTATACTTCATTATTAGTTATTAAAAACTAAGTCGAATTCATCAATAATAGTAACAAAAGCAGGAGGTAAATATTCTCTACGTATTTTATCTACTATAACTTGTGACATCTCCTTATAAAAAGCTATTGCTATACCTCCTGTTATGCAAGCAATGGTATCGCTATCACCACCTAATGAAATTGCTAATCGTATAGCGCTATCATAGTCTGTGCTCTCCAAAAAGGCAACAATTGACTGGGGTACTGTACCTTGACAATTTTCGTCAAATGGAAAAGTAGGGCGTATTTCATCAAGGGTAAAATCTAAATCATATCCAAACTTTTGCTCTATATAAGCTTTTATCTCAGCTTTATTTTTACCTGTTCGTGCCAGAAAAATAGCAGCTGCTGTAGCTTGTGCTCCTTTGATACCCTCTGGGTGATTGTGTGTTACTACTGCTGTTTTTTCTGCTTTTTTAAGTACTTTATCTAAATCATTATAAGCAAAACCCACCGCACTTACACGCATTGCCGAACCGTTCCCCCAACTATTGTAGGGTGGTGCGGGGGTATCGTGTGCTAACCACTTAAAAAAACTTGTTCCATAACCTCTATTTGGATAACGCTTACCATAGTCTAATATTGTTTGAGCAAAATCCTTATTGTGAAGGATCGCATCGGCTATGGCAATAGTCATTACTGTATCATCCGTAAAGGTTGTTTCTCTTTTAAATAGTGGAAAATCAGTAGTTCGTGTGTTATTAAATTCGTATACTGAACCGATCACATCTCCTGCTATTGCCCCTAAAATTGTCTGTTTCATAACTAATAATCAATTAGTTGATTATGGTATTACTCAATGGTTTGCATTTCTACTAATCGTTTGTACATACCATTTTTTTGTATTAGTTCGCTGTGGGTACCTTGTTCTACGATACGTCCTTTTTGCATCACGACAATCAAGTCGGCATTTTGTATAGTGGAAAGGCGGTGAGCAATAACTATAGAGGTACGGTGTTTCATCATATTCTCTAAAGCGTTTTGCACCAATCGTTCGCTTTCGGTATCGAGTGCTGAAGTAGCTTCGTCGAGTACCATTATAGGGGGATTTTTCAGTACGGCACGGGCAATGCTCAAACGTTGTTTTTGTCCACCGCTCAGTTTGCTACCTGCATCACCTATATTAGTTTCAAAACCTTCAGGCAAGTCGTTTATAAACTCATAGGCGTTGGCGATTTTGGCTGCTGTTATAAGTTCCTCATCGGTAGCATCGGGTTTACCTATCAGTAGGTTGTTCTTTATGGTATCATTGAAGAGTATAGAGTCCTGCGACACTACCCCTATAAGTTTGCGCAAGGAAGTGGTTTGCATATCTTTTACATCCACTCCATCGATGAGGATTGCACCTTCGTTTACATCGTAAAAACGAGTGATTAGGTTAGCAATAGTACTTTTTCCACTCCCTGATTGCCCTACTAAAGCTACTGTTTTTCCTTTAGGCACTTCTAACGAAAAATGGGAGAGCACGGGTTGTTCAGCATAAGCAAAAGTAACCTCTTTTAAGGTGATAGCTGTAGTAAAATTTTTTATCATCACAGCGTTTTCACGTTCTTTGATGGGGTTTTCGTAATCGAGTATTTCCAAGATACGCTCGGCAGCAGCATTTCCGCGGCGCATATCGTAAGAAGCTTTGCTGATAGCTTTAGCAGGTGTGAGGATATTGTAAGCTAAGCCCATAAAAGCGATGAACTGAGTTCCCTCTAAAGTTTTGTCGACCAACACCAGAGAACCACCGAACCACAACAATATAGCAATCATCAAGATACCGAGGAACTCACTCATAGGGGATCCTAAGTTTTGTCTATTCATTACCTTGTTGCTTAATCGGTTAAAGGTTTGGCTAGAGTCGGCAAATCGTTTGGAGAATATACTTTCGGCATTGAATGCTTTGATGACACGCAATCCGCCTATAGTTTCTTCTATGAGAGAAAGAAATCGCCCTTGTTCTTGTTGTACTGCTATAGAGTTCTTTTTAAGAGATTTACCTATTTTAGAAATGATAGCTGCTGCAATAGGAATAAATATAAAAGTAAACAGAGTGAGTTTTACGCTGATGCCTAACATTACTAAAATAGAAAATATGATGGTAAGAGGCTCACGTATAAACGATTCTAATGCTGAAAGCATAGAGTTTTGTACTTCGTTTACATCACCTATCATACGGGACATTATATCACCCTTGCGTTGATCGGAAAAGAAAGCTATTGGCTGATTGACTACTTTTTTATACAGATTATTGCGCAAATCTTTAAGTACCCCATTACGAAGATAGGTAATAAAAAAAGAAGCTAAATAACTGAATAAATTTTTTAGTAAGAAAAGAGAAAGCACCAAAGCAATCACAATTGCTAATGCCCAAATGGTATTCTCGCCTGCTAACGCACCTACTTTATAGTTCAAATAGGCTTTGCCATAACTACCCAGTTCTAATAGATTTCCTGAATAGACAGGTTCTTGTAATATAGGTTGCGTTTTGCCAAAAAGGACATCGAGCATAGGAATCAGTGCGACAAACGATAAGGCGCTGAAAAGTGAGTAGAGTATATTAAAAAATATATTCAGAAACGCCTGTTGTTTATAGGGCAATAGGTAAGGGATAAATCTCTTGAGTTTCATTCTTATTTTTTGTATTTTTTAACGGTTTCGTCCCTTCTTAACTTTTGATTATCAGTATATACAAATTCAGGAACGAAATAGATTTGGCGAGGTACTTCGTACTTTAGCATATCTTTATCCATATAGATATCGTGAGCTAAAGTAGGGTAATCTTTTTCATCGCCTTGTACGTATAATACAGCGCGCTGTCCTAATTCATCATCAGGTTCTTTGGTAATAAAGTAATCTCCTTTGATATATTTTTTGATTTTGCGTTCTACACTTTCAGGGAAGACCTTAAAACCGCCAGAGTTGATGATATTGTCGAAACGTCCTAACCACTCAAACTCATTGTGAGAGATAAGGTTTACCATATCGTTTGTAACTACAGGGTGATCGGCAATTAAAGGAGCATTGATTACTAAGCAATGGCGGTCGTCTTGGGTGAAAATCACATTAGGCATTGCCTTGTAAGTAGTTTCGTGTTGCTCGGTGTGATTTACCTTACGCATCGCAATATGCGAAATGGTTTCGGTCATTCCGTAAGAAGAGTATACTTCGGTAGAAATATTCTGTAATTTAGCTTCTAACTCACCATCAATAGAAGCTCCGCCTAAAATTAGTTTTTTTACACGAGGTAAATCGGTAAGAGATTTTGCTGCTTGTAAAGGAATCATTGCACAGAAATCGTAATTTTTATTGGTGAGCGATAGCGGCATAGATGAAGGTCTGATAATATCGAGGTGCAAGCCCAGAACAATTGCACGAATGAGCATCATTTTTCCTGCGATAAAATCGGCTGGCAGACACAACAGAGCACGGTCTTTGGGTGAAAGGTTTAGATATTCACCTGTAGCCAAAGCAGAGTTTACCATTCCTTGTTTTTTAAGTTGAATTTGTTTAGGGATACCTGTTGATCCTGAGGTTGTAGCTTCGATATAATCTTTATTATCAAGCCAATCCAAAAGAAATCTTCCTACCGCTTTACGGTAAGGCAAGCCATCCTTTACATAGGCTACTGCTAAAATGATTAAGCGTTCTCTATCAATAGGGAAACCGTTGATTCTAAAATCTTTATGTACAAATTTGTAATCTATTTCTTCCATATAAAATAATATTATTGTTTAGATAGCAATTGCAAAACTACAATTTTTAAACGAAATAGACAAAATTAAATACAAATATTAGATTTTTTCTACTTGAAGCTACAATGAAAAAAGTTACCCTTGATATCAAACCTCTCAATTCTGGAAAATTATATTGATTTAGAAAAAATTACTAATTCATAGATAGCAAATAGAAAAATCACCTTAGTATTTCTTTTTATTTTTTAGCTGTATTTGAGCATTTTACAAAAAAACAGCAAAAATATTTTCTCTAATGTTCAGTTTTATATCAAAAAAATTCTTAATTTTACCGCATCAAATTCAAATATTATGTATCAATTAGACCGCATAGATTTAAAAATCTTAGATGAACTACAAAAAGATAGCAAACAATCGGTTAAAAGTCTATCTGAAAAAGTAGGTTTATCAATTACTCCTGTTCACGAACGTATTAAACGGATGGAAAATACAGGTGTTATTCAGAAATATGTTGCTGTTGCTGACCCTAAAGCCCTTGGGAAAAGGCTGATAGCTTACTGCCAAGTAAAACTTTTGAGACACAGCGGACAACTATTTGAAGAATTTGAGAAATACATTAGTAATCTTGACGAAGTGCTTGAAGCCTCGTATATGGCAGGTAGTTACGATTTCCTCCTGAAAGTTATACTCAACGATATGGAAGATTATCAGAAATTTGTTGTACAGAAACTTTCTAAAATGGAAATTATTTCTAATATTCAAAGTTCTTTTATAATTCAACAAATCAAAAATACCTCTTGGATTAAAAGTATAAACGAAGAAGAAACTGAATAAAATCAATCTAAAAAATGCACATAGCCATTGCAGGAAATATAGGTGCAGGCAAAACGACACTTACCTCCCTATTAGCTAAACACTACCAATGGGAAGCCCACTTTGAAGATGTGGTAGACAACCCTTATTTAGACGACTTTTATCACCAAATGGAGCGCTGGAGTTTTAATTTACAAATATACTTTCTAAACAGTCGCTTCCGACAGATTTTGGATTTTAGAGAAAAGGGCAACGATATTATTCAGGATCGTACTATCTACGAAGATGCTCATATTTTTGCTCCTAACTTACACGAAATGGGGCTGATGAGTTCTCGTGATTTTGACAATTATAAATCACTGTTCGCTCTAATGGAACGCTTAGTTCTCCCTCCAGATCTACTGATTTACCTCAGAAGTTCAGTACCGAATTTGGTAAATCAAATACAAAAACGCGGTCGGGATTACGAAAATACAATCTCAATAGACTATCTAAACCGCCTCAACCAACGATATGAACAGTGGATAAAGGGCTATGATAAAGGGAAACTACTGATTATAGAAGTAGACAATATTGATTTTGTAAACAACCCTGAAGATTTAGGTGATATTATCAATAAAATAGATGGACTTCTTTATGGATTGTTTTAAAATTAAAAAGAGACACCCACTATATCTATAGTGAGTGTCTTTTTTTCTTTTATATTTTATTTGTTATTAAAAGAATTTGTTTACGTGGAAAGCTACCAACCCATCGATTGGTTTTCTAAGTACAGTTCCTAATTTAAGATTGTTTTCAGCTAATACTTCTTCCAAGATATCTTGGAGGAAGAAAGCGATACTACCCACAAAGTTGATAGGCACTTCGTAGCGATCTTCATATTGAGAAATCCAGTGGTCTACAAATAGTTGCATACCTTTTCTTACCATATCGCGGCAATATTCGTGATTTTTGTTTTCAACCACAAATTTTGCAAAAGTAGCCAAGTAACTATTAGGGTTAGGCATTTTGTACAAGTGGTTTTTAATCACATCTGAACCCAATTCATATTGGTTTTCAAATTTTTGCACGAGGTCAGCAGGCATTTTCTTGAAGTAATAGTCGATAATCAAGCGTTTGCCATAGAAGTTTCCACTTGATTCGTCCATCAAAATATAGCCTAATGAATCTACTGCTTGGTATAATTCTTTACCATTCCAATAAGAGCAGTTAGCACCTGTACCTAAGATACATACAATAGCTTTATCGGAGGGGGCTGTAGTAGCAAACACAGCAGCATAAGTATCTTCTTTTACTTCTATTTTAGCGTTTTTGAAGATAGTTGCTAAGCTACGTTCTACAAAGTAACGGATGCGTTCAGTACCACAACCAGCACCATAGAAATAAATTTCGGATACTGAATTTCTGTTTTCAAACAATTGGTAATTGGTGGTAATACGCTCTACGAGAATTTCTTCTGTAAGTACTTCGGGGTTCAACCCTAAAGTTTGCGTAAAAAATATTTTTTCACCTTTGCTGTTTAAGGCAGTCCAATCGGCCTTAGTAGCACCACTGTCTACAATTAAAATCATATCGTTTCGGTTTTTAAATTATTATTATTTTATTAAAAAAAGGTGAGTTTACCCCTAAGTTGGGCAACTCACCTTTTTTAAGAATTACAATTTAGCAACGTGTTGAGCTAAATCTACTAATTTGTTTGAATAACCAGTTTCGTTATCGTACCAAGAAACTACTTTGAAGAAGTTAGCACTCAAGCCGATACCAGCTTTAGCATCGAAAATAGATGTATTTTTGCAACCTACGAAGTCTTGAGAAACAACCAAATCTTCAGTGTATCCAAGGATACCTTTCAATTCACCTTCAGATGCTTTTTTCATAGCAGCGTTGATTTCTTCAAGTGTAGTTGGTTTTTTAGTACGGAAAGTCAAATCAACAACTGAAACATCGGCAGTAGGTACGCGGAAAGCCATACCGGTAAGTTTACCGTTGAGTTCAGGAATTACTTTACCTACAGCTTTAGCAGCACCTGTGGTTGAAGGAATGATGTTGCAAAGAGCTGAACGTCCACCTCTCCAATCTTTTTTAGAAGGACCGTCTACTGTTAACTGAGTAGCGGTTGTAGCGTGAACTGTAGTCATTAGGGCTTCTTCGATACCGAAGTTATCGTTCAATACTTTAGCGATAGGCGCCAAACAGTTAGTTGTACAAGAAGCGTTAGACACGATAGTATCAGTAGGTTTTACTGTTTTGTGGTTCACACCCATTACAAACATAGGAGCATCGGCTGATGGAGCAGAAATCACTACTTTTTTAGCACCTGCATTGATGTGAGCTTGTGCTTTTTCCAAAGTGGTGAAGATACCAGTACATTCAGCAACTACATCGGCGTGTACTTCGTTCCATTTAAGGTTGTTAGGGTCTTTTTCAGCAGTGATACGCACTTTTTTGCCATCTACTACTAAGTGACCATTTTCTACTTTCACATCACCTTTAAAAGTTCCGTGAACTGAATCGTATTTCAAAAGGTAAGCGATGTAATCTACATCCAAAAGGTCGTTAATACCAACGATTTCTACGTCGGCTCTTTCATAAGCAGCACGGAATACGAGACGACCAATACGTCCGAAACCGTTAATTCCAATTTTTACTGACATAATTCTGTTAAATTTAATTTATTCGTTATTTAATTTTAAGTTTGTTACGTTACTAAGTTGCCATTATTTCGGCTACGCGGAGGAGTTCTGTATCTATTTTAGAACTACCTTTGATAGCTTTTTCAAGCGGGGTGAGTTCCATTTTATTGTTACGGATACCCACCATATAGTTAGATTTACCTTCAAGGAGAGATTCTACAGCTTTTACTCCCATACGGCTTGCTAAAACGCGGTCGAAGCAAGAAGGAGCCCCCCCCCGTTGCATGTGGCCTAATACAGATACACGCACATCGTAATCGGGGTGGTGTTGTTCTACGTATTCTTTAAGTTCGAATACGTTTTTACCTATTTTATCGCCTTCGGCAACCACTACCAAGCTAGAAGTTTTACCAGTCATACGACTTTTTTCCAAAGATTCAAGTAGTTTTTTAAGCCCTATATTCTCTTCTGGGATCAAGATCTCTTCAGCTCCTGCTCCTACTCCAGAGTTGAGAGCGATATGCCCTGCATCACGCCCCATTACTTCGATGAAGAACAAGCGGTTGTGAGAGCTTGCTGTATCTCTAATTTTGTCGATAGCCTCAATTACAGTGTTGAGAGCTGTATCATAGCCTAAAGTAAAATCAGTACCATAAATGTCGTTATCGATAGTACCAGGGATTCCCATTACGGGGAAGCCAAATTCTTTGTTGAACAAGAGTGCTCCAGTAAAAGAGCCGTCACCTCCTATTACTACTAAAGAATCTACTCCTGCTGCTTTTAGTTTTTCATAGGCTACTTTGCGTCCTTCAGGAGTTCTAAAGTCTTTAGAGCGGGCAGATTTCAAGATAGTACCCCCTCTGTTGATAATATCGCGAACGCTACGAGCATTCATTGGTTCGAAATCGCCTTCTATCATTCCCTGATAGCCGCGATATACACCTACCACTTCGATGTTGTGGTATGCACAAGTACGTACCACTGAGCGAATGGCGGCGTTCATACCAGGAGCGTCTCCTCCTGATGTTAATACTGCTATTTTCTTTACTGACATTGTCTGTTTTTAATTTTCCGCCTCAAAAGTACAAAATATTTTTGATATAGCAATAATTTTATGTGTTTTTTTAACACTAAAAAATATAACTATTTAGTTTATTAGGAATTAGAAAATAGGTGTTAAAAGTTAGTTTTATAAAATCTTCATTAAATCTTAATGTTTGTTGTATTCCTTTAAAGCTTCACCTAATATGTGAATGGCTTTTACTATCTTCTCCTTCTCGAGCACATAAGCTATACGCACTTGGTTGCACCCTAAACCTTCGGTAGCATAAAAACCTTCGGCAGGAGCCAACATTACCGTTTCGTTATTTACTGAAAAATGGTCTAAAAGCCATATACTGAAATCTTCTGCATTTTCTACAGGCAATTCGGCTATACAATAGAAAGCCCCTTTAGGCATTGATACGCGTACCCCTTTTACTTTTTGGAGTTCCTCAATAAGCACATTCCTACGTTGGGTGTATTCTTTTAATACTTCTTCAAAGTAAGTGTCGGGCACATCAAAAGCGCGCTCTGCACCTATTTGAGAATAAGTAGGGGGAGACAAGCGTGCTTGAGCGAACTTCAAAACAGACATCATCACGTCTTTATTCTTAGAGACTACCCACCCGATGCGTGCTCCACACATACTAAAACGTTTAGACACCGAATCTATCATTATAGCATTTTGTTCGATGCCTTCTACTTGCATAATGGAATAATGGGTAGCACCATCGTACACGAACTCGCGGTATACCTCATCGAAAATAAGGAAAATATCGTGTTTTTTGGCTATTGCTGCCAATTGCAAAATTTCCTCTTTAGAATACAAATAACCTGTAGGATTTCCAGGGTTACAAATGAGAAAAGCTTTGGTTTTAGGCGTTATCTTTTTCTCAAATTCTTCTATAGGAGGCAAGGCAAAGTTATCATCAAAAGAAGACGTAATAGGTACACATATAGCATCAAAGGCTTCTGAAAAGCTGATGTAGTTCGCATAATAAGGTTCAGGAATGATAATTTCATCATCGGCATTGGCAACAGTAGCAATTACATAGGTAAGCGCTTCGGAGCCACCATTGGTAATGATAATATCATTGCTATTGACCTTAATATCGTGTTTTTTGTAGTATTCGACCACCTTTTCTCTGAGAGAGTTGATGCCCTCACTTTTGGTATATTCCAATACCTTAGGGGTAAAATCTTTGACTGCCTGAATAGCTATTTCAGGGGTTTTAATATCGGGTTGACCAATATTGAGGTGGTAAATAGTTTTCCCTTCCTTAGCTGCTTTTTCGGCGTAAGGAGTGAGTTTCCTGATAGGAGACTGAGGCAATATTTGCGCTCTATGTGATATTGTAGGCATAAGTTAATTTATCAATTAGTTAATTAGCAAGTTAGCCAATTTGTCAATTAACACATTGGCTAATTGACAGATTGGCTAATTATCTTATTTTTTTGCTACTAATTCAGCAATGCGAATAATCACTTCGGTAGCTTTTTCGAGGTTTTCTACGGGTACAAATTCGTATTTACCGTGGAAATTATGTCCGCCTGCAAAGATATTAGGGCAAGGCAATCCCATAAAGCTAAGTTGAGAACCATCGGTACCACCGCGGATAGGTTTGGTTATAGGGGTAATACCTAATTCTTTCATCGCGCGTTCGGCTACTTCTACAATATGCATCACAGGTTTGATTTTTTCACCCATATTGTAATATTGGTCTTTTATTTCGGCTACTGCCACATTAGGGATTTGTTTGTTCAAATCGTCTACAATTTGCTGTACTACGGCTTTGCGTTTATTGAAAAGGTCGCGGTCGTGGTCGCGGATGATAAGCTGTACTACTGTATTTTCTACATCTCCAGAGATATCGGTAATGTGATAGAATCCTTCGCGACCTTCGGTGCGAGCTGGAATCTCGTCGGCTGGTAGCGCATTGATAAACTGAGTAGCTACAAGCATTGAGTTTATCATTTTGTTTTTGGCAGTACCAGGATGCACGTTTTTCCCTTTGAAGTGTATTTTAGCTCCTGCTGCGTTAAAACTTTCGTATTCAAGTTCGCCAATTTGTCCGCCGTCCATTGTATAAGCCCAATCAGCAGCGAATTTTTTGACATCGAATTTATGAGCTCCACGACCTATTTCCTCATCAGGGGTAAAGCCTACGCGTATTTTTCCGTGTTTGATTTCGGGGTGTTGCACGAGGTATTCCATAGCGGTTACGATTTCGGCAATACCTGCCTTATCGTCAGCTCCCAAAAGGGTAGTTCCATCAGTTGTGATAATGGTATTGCCTTTGTAGAGCAACAAATCCTCAAAATAAGAAGGTGATAACACTATGTTTTGTTCTTTGTTGAGGACGATATCACCCCCATCGTAATTTTCTACAAATTGTGGATTTACGTTTTCACCAGAGAAGTCAGGAGAGGTATCGAAGTGAGAGATAAAGCCAATGGTAGGTACTGGGTAATCTACATTTGATGGCAAGGTAGCCATTACATAGGCGTTTTCATCTACTGTTACATCTTGCAAACCAATGGCTTTCAATTCTTCTACCAATAAGTTTGCCATATTCCATTGTTTTTTGGTACTAGGGGTTGTTTCACTCTCAGGATTAGACTGAGAGTCTATTTTTATGTACTTAATAAAACGGTCTACTAAATTTTTCATTATATATAGTTTTTAGTTTTTCTTGTTTGTTGGGAGTTTAGCCCCCGTTCCCCCGAAGGGGACAATTCTCAAAAGTGAGTGTTATATAGGGTTAATTGTTCTAATATTATAGTCAAACAAAAATAGATTGCAAATAAATAAACTTACTTTTTAAGGGCGTTTGCAAAAAGTTTTATTTATGTGGGTGTTTGCAGCACATACCCAGCTATCGCTGGCTTTCCTACACAACACACTCTAAGAGTAGTTGATTTTCAAGGTAATCAACTTTGCCAAAGTCTGAAACGATATTTTTCAGTCTTTTAATGGTAAAGGGTCAAAAGTTCTCAACAAAGGATCATCTTCAAATTTCAAAATACTTTTTACTTTTGCTTTATCTGTAAGGTTGAGAATAAACTCTTTAAAAGTATTCCCTGCTAAATATATTCCTGTAGAAAAATCTACCAAATAAATAGGGCATTCTCCCTTATCATCCCGATTTCTACTATCCCAAAACACAACCTCTCCATTTTCACTAAACAAAAAAGGTTCTGCATTAGCTAAGCGCTCTTTATTATCTGCTTCTTTTTTGAGAAATAACCTATCTGGATATTCCTTTAAATACATTTGAAAGATTTCTTTCCAATGTGCATTTCTGTGTTCCAAAGCATCACAATAAGGTGTGTTTTCTCCCATTGGAATATAGGTGAGAAATAAGCCTAACAATCTACCAAAGCCTATTTCTTGAGCAAACTGCAAATAAGAAGGAGGAATTTCAAAACTCCCTATTTGAGTAATATTGCGGGTTGTTGTTAGGTTAGCTTTTGATATGTTTAAAAGTTCTTTATACATTTCTACCCTTCATAAACATCTCTTTGCCATTGCCCTCCTATAAACTCCCTATTAGCACTTTCTCCATAATCGAGGTTAAAAACATCATTGAGAGTAGGGTCGGCTTTTACTAATTCTTCCAAGGGCACCATCTTCCAATCGGGTTCTCCTAAGGGAAGGAAAAACCAATAGCCTTCTTTATCGTGTATTACATCTACAATTGGTTCTTGACTTTCTAACCAAGCGGATGTTGTAAATACGGGGCGGAGTTTGTCTTCTCTAAATTTGAAATCGGCATTTCTATCTAATAACGGTTGCAAGTAGATTAAATCTTCTCTAAAATTTGTTTCATAAGGGAATACACCTTTGTCATCAGGCCATATCAATTGTAATGCAGGGAAATCGGCTGTTTGGTAATAGTTGATTGCTTGTCCAAAATAATCAGGGATATTACGCTTGTCTACCGTTAAGAATTGTACGGGATGTTTTTCTAATACGCCACGATAATTCTTACCTATTTCTATAGATTTTCCTTTTTTTACGCCTTCAAACGCTACCGTATTGAGTACGGTATGGAGTATATCTATTGGCATTCCTAAAGTAATAAGCTCAGGGTGTTTGTAGCTTTTCCACAAACCTACTGTATAAGCAAAAGATGGCAAGTAATCAGTTTGGGGTACCATTATCACCCCAAAGCCGTATTTTTCGATATCACTTGTCAATTTATTGATATATTGATTTGACAATTCGTTAGTTTATTGATTTAATGCCTATCAAGGATTGAATTAACTTGTTGATTATAAACTTCCTCCTAATTCACTTACTCGGCAATTGCCGATAATCTTTCAAAGGGAAGATGCGACACAAAAGTGACAATACGCTGTTAATCAGGGATTATCATTTTCCAATTCTTGATTCATATTACTATCATCATCTTCTGGTTTTTTCTTACGTCTTAACTCAAAATTTTTTCCGAGGTATACTTTACGTACCGTCTCATCGGCAGCCAAATCTTCAGGCACTCCTGATTTGAGGATTCCTCCTTCAAACATCAAGTAAGTACGATCGGTAATAGCAAGAGTTTCCTGCACATTATGGTCGGTGATGAGGATACCAATATTTTTATCTTTAAGTTGAGCCACAATGCGTTGGATATCTTCCACCGCAATAGGGTCTACCCCAGCAAAAGGTTCGTCGAGCAAGATAAAATTCGGACTGGTAGCCAAAGCCCGGGCAATTTCGGTACGGCGGCGTTCTCCTCCTGAGAGTAGGTCACCACGGTTTTTACGGATATGCCCCAAGCTAAATTCATCAATCAACTCATCGGTTTTGCGTTGTTGTTCGGCTTTAGAGAGTTTGGTGAGTTGCAATACACTTTTGATATTGTCCTCAATGCTCAACTTTCTAAACACCGAAGCTTCTTGTGCCAAGTAGCCAATACCGCTTTGAGCGCGTTTGTACATAGGATAATTGGTAATATCGGTATTATCCAAGAAGATCGTACCGCCATTGGGCTTGATGAGTCCCACAATCATATAAAAGGAAGTTGTTTTACCGGCGCCATTAGGGCCTAAGAGTCCAACGATTTCGCCTTGGTTTACTTCCAGCGAAACGCCTTTTACAACCTTTCTTCCTTTGTATATTTTGATGATGTTGTTTACTACTAATTTCATATAGTTAAAACGAAAAGCGATAAGGCATTTCGTTGAGTTCAGTTTCTAAATCTACCCAGTCGTGCACTTCGGTTACGATGCTATAGACCATTTCCTCGGTAAGCACTTTTCCTTCGTAAATATCGGTAATAGTTTGTTCGCTCATCACTTCTTGCAAGAAGCCTTCGTCGCCCATATAATCTACTGCCCATTCTTTGTATTTTGCAGGGTTAGTAGTTATATGTTCAAATTTATCGATGTGTTCTTCCACAGGAAAATTTTCCACGCATTGCCACGTTTCACCATCCAAAGAGTATATCACAAAAGGGATATCACTTTGCGAGAAGTTTTTACGATAGTAGGGCAAAAACACTTTGGGGATGCGTTTCTCGAAATCGTGGTTATCGCCTCCTTTGCTGTCTTCGGCGCTGGATGAGGGTACTATTAAGCAGGCTTTATCGATAAAATAGAATGACAACGATGTGCCATCTTCATCTTCAAAGCCGTGCCCCCACTGGGCTTCATAGCCGTCGTATTCTTCTTCATTGGCTTTGTAGTAGGTGTGATAAACTTCGAACTCGTGACCACAAATAATCCAGTCTAACACGGCTCTGCCTTTGCAAAGCTGTTTCAACGTTTTCACGTTGGGTAAGTGCTGTAAGTAGGTATTACAATCCATTAAAAATATTAAATTACCTTGTTTTGTTCTTTTTTTAAAACATAAGCCGAAATAAAAATACTTATTTCGTACAGGAGCATAATCGGTATTGAGACGATTATCTGGCTGGCTACATCGGGGGGGGTGATAATAGCGGCAACTATGAGCACTACTATCAAAGCGTGACGTCTATACTTACGCATAAAAACAGGGGTTACAACGCCCAGCTTAGTAAGGAAATAAATGACAATAGGCAGTTCAAAAACAATGCCACACGAAATGACCGATGAGCGTACTACTGAAATATATGAATCTATATCTATTTGATTTTTCACCTCAGGGCTTACCGAATAAGACCCTAAAAAGTTCACTGAAAGCGGTGTTATAAGGTAATAACCAAACAATACGCCTATAAAAAACAGCAAAGAAGCAATGAAGATAAAACCTCGTGCTAACTTGCGTTCGTGTTCATACAATGCTGGGCTGATGAATTTCCAGACTTCATAAAGCACATAAGGGAATGCGATAATCACTCCTGCCCAGATAGACGTCCAGATATGAGCTGAGAACTGCCCTGCCATTGTACGGCTTTGGATGGTAAAAGGGAGTTTTTCGGCACAGAAAGCGCTTTCAAAACCAAAAAAGTGCCCTATTTTGCAGAACATTTTATAAGTGAAAAAATCGCCATTTTTAGGAGCAAAGATAATTTGAAAGATAAAATCCTTACATACAAAAGCTACTACTCCCACAATTAAGACGGCTATAGTAGCGCGTATTAAATGCCAGCGCAAGGCTTCTAAATGGTCTAAAAAGGACATTTCATCTTGTGATGCTCCCATTGTAAGTTTATTAATTTCTTTTAATAACAAATTTAATGGCGCAAAGATAAAAAATAATTCATAATTAGCAATTATAGGTAATAAAAAAACTGCTTGGTCTCCCAAACAGTTTTTTTGTTATTCAAACATTGTTATTCGATACTCACTACTATAAATTCGCTACGGCGGTTAGCTTGATGCTCTTCTTCGGTACAAGGGACACCATTAGAGCAACCATTTACCAAACGAGTTTCGCCATAACCTTTAGCTGTTAGGCGTTTACGTTCAATACCTTGTTTTACTATCCATTCGAGGGTAGATTTTGCGCGTTTATCTGACAAGGCTAAGTTGTAGGCATCGGAAGCGCGGCTATCGGTGTGAGAACGGATATCAACTTTCATCTTAGGATACTGTTTCATTACCTCTACTATCTTAGCGAGTTCTACGGCCGCATCAGGACGTATATCAGACTTATTCAAATCGAAATAAATTTCTTTGATATTGAATATTTTGGCTAAATCAGTATTTTTAGAAATTGCGACTTCTCTTGGTTCAAGAAGCATTTCGTAGTATGTTTCGCCTTCTTTATCGGTGTTTACTTTCACTTCAGCAGTTTCATATTTTTCTTTTTCGCCACGCAAGTAGTAATACAATTCTTTACAATCTACCTCATTGAAAGCAAAAGTACCATCTTCTTTAGTTTTTTGTTTAGCGACTTCTTTCATTGTTCTATCCGAAAGTATAATGAGCCCATCAACAATTACATTATTCGTTTTAGCATCTTTTAAGACTCCTTTGAGCATTTTCTCACAATCAAAAACTAAAGGTTTTTCTTCAAAGAAGCTATAAATATCATCTCTACCTTTTCCTCCTGGGCGGTTAGATGAGAGGAAGCCTATTTTAGAATCGCTATCCATTATAAAGCAGAAGTCATCATCGGCACTATTACCTGGGCGACCAATATTGATAGGTTTAGAAGTCGTACCATTTTCATAGAATTTTACGGCGAAGATATCCAAACCACCTAAACCAGGGAATCCATCAGATGAATAGTACATTACGTTGTTTTTAGAGATGAAAGGGAAAGATTCGCGTCCTGGGGTATTGATTAGATTTCCTAAATTTTCAGGTTTTCCGTATTTGTTATCTCCTAAAATTTCTACTCGGAAAATATCAGATCCGCCTAAGGTACCTCCCATATCGGATGCAAAGTACAAATATTTTTCATCAGGGCTTAAGGCAGGGTGTGCCACATTGTATTGATCGCTATTAAAAGGCACTTCTACCACATTACCCCACTCGCCATCACTACCTTTGGTAGCGCGAAGTATTTTTAGAAGAATGGTATCATCCTTATCTGTTCCTAATTTTTTATTTACATAGTTGTTACGAGTAAAATAAACTGTTTTACCATCTTTAGTAAAAACAGCAGTAGACTCGTTGAATTTTGTGTTGATAGCAGCAGAGAAGGGTTTCTTATTAGACAATTTTTGTTTGTTGCGATCGGCTACATAAAGGTCGTAGAACCCTTCGCCTGTCCATTGAGAGACACCGCCTTTAGAAGCTCTTCCGCTAGTAGCTGCTGCAAATACGATTTTATCACCGTAGAAAGATGGTCCATACTCAGAGTACTCTGTATTTAAAGCTATAGGATTCAGTTTAAATCTTCCTGAATTCTCTTGTATAGCTTGTTGATAATCTTTATTTTTTTCAAAAAGTATTGCTCGGGTATCTTTATCATCGGTCAATTCGGCGAACTTAGCCATCATTTTATCGGCATCATTATACTTACCTACTGATTTTAGCACTTGTGCATAACGATAGTAATACTCAGGTTTTACTTTGTAATTTGGATTTTCAAAGAGTTGTTTGTACCAAGGGAGTGCTTTTTTGTACTCGGCGTTGTAGTAATAGGAATTACCTAAGCTCTCTAGCATTTCTTGATTTACAAATCCTTTTTTAGCAATACTTTCGTATATTCTAATAGCATCGACATAAGCAAAGTTTTTGTACATTTCATTTGCTTTTTCTAATTCCTTTTCAGGTTGTGCTAATAGCACTTGTGCACTACATAATAATGCGAAAGTTAAACTTAGTAATCTCATTTTTTATAATTAATAATTAAAAAATAGGGTTAAAATTTTAAAAAGTGGTTAGCTCACACTAAAAGAATCGAGGAGATACAATTTTTTTGTAGGTTTTTACCAATTCATAACGCAAGAAGATTTCGTGTGAACCTGAG
>NZ_JAEFDB010000018.1 GCF_016126015.1 Capnocytophaga periodontitidis | reverse complement strand
TTATGATGCAAAAGCGATTTTTAGACTTTTCAGACAGCCTCTTTGTAAGTTTTTAATTGTAAGTTGATTATATTTCTTCAGCGTCTTCTAAGTTTTCTATTAGGATAGGTTCTTTGTCTTTAAAATGAAAAGAAACGCCATAAGGTTCGCAAAAGCTGAAACCACCTCCGGCAAAATGCAATATCCATTCTTTGTTGTCATAGAATATGAACTGCGGGCGTTCAAAAGGAACTTCCTGCAAGGGAACGCTTAGCAATCGTTTTTCTTCTTCCGAAAGATGAAAGTCTTCTGAGTCTATCAGCAGTTGTTCTTGAAAATAAGAAAGAGCTTTGGCAACCAACTTATCTGCGCTGTCAAGGATTTGTTCAATAAAAGCAATAGTATCAGGTGCGATGGTTTTACTTTTGCTAAACACAGAAAAAGGCAGCTGTAAAGTTTCTTTATAGAAATCACTTTTCCACTGGAATGAAGCCTCCCAAAAATACTCGTCTCCCACTTTTTGAGAGAAAGCAAGAGTGCCAAACTTGGTGGTATAATTAGATGTGTTCATTGCTTTAACCAATTAATTTCTTCTTTACTAAGGAGAAAATATTTATATACAAAGTTTTCGCAGGCTTCTTGTTCGCTATCAAAAGACTGTTCATCACAGAAGCAACGAGTATCGGCAAGGCATACCACCCATTGGTTTTCTCGTTGCAGAAGACAAGCGTTATCCACAGCTACATTTCCTTGCTCAAAAGTATTTGTTTTAAAATAGCACTGAGCAGGGTTATAGTTCAAGGTTTCTAAAGCTTGTAACAACTCTTTGAATGTGGGAATAGGGAGTTGTTCTTTTATCTGGGCTAAAAGTTGTTGCCTTTTCTTCCTTTCTTGTCTGGTTTTCTTGGAAAACCAAATGAGTATAAACGCCCAAGCCAAAATAGCTATTAATAGAGGGGCAAGTATATTGTAATTCACAAGAGCAAAATTATATTTTTAAATTTTAAACATTTTGTTAATTGTTCTATGTTTATAAGGTTTTAAGTTTGTAGCAGTTTTATACTTTCTTTCATTTTTCTGTAATTGGTGACTTATATCAATCATAGATGTACAAATCTAAATCAATAGAACTGTTTAGTTTGCTTAGCAAATTGATAATATTGTTTTCAAAAACTATTGCTGGTGCTGGCTCTTTATTTGTTTCAACTTTGAAACGCATTATAGATTTTAAATTGTTTTTCTGCATAAATGAAGATATTTCCTCAATTCTTGGGGTTATAATTTTTTCAAGAGGCTTTAAACTATCTTCTACATAAAGAGATATAATATCTTTAAATGAATGTTGCCAAAATGTTTCTGTACTTATCCTAAATTTTAGTTTATCACCTTTGTAAGCAAATTCGGTAGGGGATATATTTATGATTTTGGAAAACTCATCTATATCAAACATATCGCCATAAACAATAAAAGTTAATTTACTTCGTGTCATTCTATTCGTAAAAGTTTTTAAGTTTGTTTTTTTCAAATTCAGCGATAGTGTTATCGATGATTTCTTTGATCTGGTAGGAGGCAATGCCTATCGGTATCTCTAAAAAGCCACCAACTTGGTGGCTTTTTGTAAGCTCCTGATAATAAAATAAATACCTATATAATCACACTTTTCCATTTTTCAGGGTCTCTGTTTTCTGGTAAATACTGTTCTTTGATAGTATCTAAGAGCCAGCGACCTTCTATAAGTTTGTACTTGTACTCGCGCTTGTAATTCATTCCTGCATAGACCCTATCGGTAAATATAGAGGCTTTTTTACCTGAGATTTGCACTTCGGTGATGGTTTCTTTAGAAGGGTCGTAGTTAGGAGGAAAGGCGTGACTAGTGTACTCAGCGCCACCGTATTTGCGTTCGCGATTGGTTACATATTCCTTATAAATAGGGGTGCGCAGCTGGGTTTGTTGCTTACAAAAGTCTTCCCAAGAGAGCGTTTTCTTTTTCTCAACTTCTTCTTCATCCACTCTGTTGGCTTCTGTTTCCCAGTCGTACATCGCTTGCAAGAAAGCAGTGAAGCGCTGGCGTAGGGTTTGTTCTGTTTCTGTCATTTTGGATTATAATTTTAAATTGTCATTTTCGTCAAACTCCCAAAAAGGATTATAAGCAACTTCAAAGAGGTAGCCGTCCAAGTCCTTGAAATAGCCGCTATATCCACCCCAAAATACTTTTTGAGCTGGCTTGACAATAGTAGCTCCTAACTCACTGACCTTGGATAAAACAGCATCTACTTCCGATTCTGATTTGGCATTATAACTAATCGTTATTCCCGCAAATACACTTGACTGATAAGGTAGCGTAGTATCTTCGGAGAGTTCTTGTAAAGGATATAATCCTAATACAATTCCTCCCAAAGGGAAAAGAGCATACTCCTCCATACTTTTGTCCGACTTCTGCCAGCTTAAGTTCTCATAAAAGGCAAGTGCTTTCTTAAAGTCGCGGACACCTAAAGTGATAAGTGTAAATTTCTGTCTCATTTTATTTATGGGTTAAAAGTTCTCTCTCTTTCTTTGTGCCAAATCCGCCATTCTTCAGGGCAATGGTATTTATCCATATATTCCTGTTGTGCTTCGGGGGATAAGGAGTACCAATATTTTAAAAAAGTATCTCTATAATGCTCTTGGTATCCCTGATTCCAGCGAGGAGTCCCATAGAAACTATGAGGAAAGACTGTCCAAAACGGAAATACTTCTTTATAACACTCCATTTCTTTCTTAAAAGTCTCTCTTTTGTCTTCTTCATAGAATGCTATTTGTACAAAAAAGAGTTTGTCAGCTTCTTGGGTTATCTGTAGCTGTCCTTTACTAAGGGAATAAGGTGCTTTGCTAAAGAAAAGCCTAATACTTTTCGGGCTGACTTCTCCTTCCGCTGCCTCTATACGCTTATAGAGAGCTACAGGGATAAAGAAATCATACCTAAAAACCGGATAGGTTTTACAAAAGAAATCTTTGAGCTTTGAGAACATAATCTTGAGTTAACTAATTAACACTTCTCTTTCCTTCTTGGGGACTTTGGCAAGTACTTGGTCGTAAGAGTGCTGTATCATCTCCTTGATAAGGGTAGGGGGTAAGCCTTCTAAAAGCACAGTATTCCAATGTTTTTTGTTGAGGTGGTAGCCCGCTATAATCTTGTCGGGGTATCGCTCGCGGAGTTCTATCGCGCGCTCGGGGTCGCATTTGAGACTCACCCGCAAAGGTACTGATTCTAAACTTGTAAGCACAAAAATACGATTACAAATCCGAAATACTAAAATATCCTCGCCAAAAGGCATATCCTCAGTAACGTGGGGCAAGGAAAGGCAATATTCTCTAAGTTCTTCTAAGTTCATTTTGTTTAGGTAAGAGATAAGAGATAAGAGGTAAGAGGGGGCTCATTCCTCATTATCAATTCAGCACACACGTGTGCCAAATTTTTAATATCAGTATTTTTTTGTTGTTGATTTACTTTTATATATCAATACACACTACTGATAAGTCTTTTTTCTTATTGCGAACAATGCCATAAAAACGATTTTTATACCAAAGCATTTGTTGCTCATAATCAATAGTGTTTTTGCCAATGTCTAATGAATGAATGAACTCTCCAGTTAAGGCATTTATAAGTATAGGTTTTTGTTTTTTATCACTTATGATGATACGTTCTCCACTCCGTACAAAGCGTACTGTTTGTCCCGTATTATAACTAAATACCGTCTGTCCGTTATTCAGTGAAATTCCATAAAAATAACCTCCTTTGCCTGCCGTACCAAAATACAAGATACCATTATGTTCCTCTATTTCAGTGTAAAGATAAGCAGAGAGTTTGTATTTCCAAAGTGTTTTTTGGTTTTGTTTATCTCGGCAGCTCATCATAAAGGGAGATTGCATAAAAACTTCTTTATCTCCAAAAGAATAGACTTTAGCATCATTGAGAATTCGCTTTTGAGGGATAACGCAGAAAGATTGTTCTATCACTTCATTTTCAGTAATTTCAAATACTTTATTGGTTACAAAAATGTTGCCGAGTTTATAGTATTCAATGAACATAAAAAGTTGTTCGTCTTCCCAATAATAGTATACATCACTACTATAGCAAGTTTCTTCTTCCTCAAAAAAGAAAGAAAGTCGTTTTTGTGATGTAAAATCTTCTGAAAAGATATCTACAAGAATATAACGATCCACATACACTCCGTTTTTCACCATCTTTTTAGAAACATCAGCTGAGGCAAATTGCAATACAGCTATTTTCTCCTGAAAAGGGACAATATCTACCACCCTATAATAGCGAAAAGGGTTGTTAAAAGTATTTAAGGTATGGAAGTTTGTCATATATTACTCAAAAACTAAAGGGTTTTCAATAAAATGGTTTCTTTAGGCAGTGGGTTATACTTATTTAGTAATGTTTCTTCCTCTCCTTCGTGTAGCAAGGTAAGAAATGTATAACAGCCTCCAGATGTAAGTTTTTTAGTATATTCTCTAATTTCTCTTTTGTAAATTTTCTCTAACATCTCCGCTTGTTCTTCTGTTAAATAAGAGCGATGGGTGCGAAGTGTCTGACGTAGATTTTCATAAAAATCACCATAACAGATAAAACTGATGTCGTGAAAATGTGCTACTGACCGTTTTATTAATTGGTAAAAAATAAAGTTCTGCAAATTGCCTGAAAGGATATCTACCTCTCCATCTTCTCTAATAAATACTACACTTGGTTCTTGTGTTGGTTTTTCTTTGTTATAACAAAAACAATAAACCATATAATCATCTACTACAGCCCTTGCAAAGGGAGCGAAGAAGACCTTTTGGTTCTGAGGATATTGTGTTAAATGCTTATTTAAAAACTCAAACTCTTTTGCGAGTTGTGAGGGGGTGAGTACCTGAAACCAATCTACATACAGAAACAAAGGTGGGTTCTCTTTCAGTTTAGGATATTCCTGTTCTAACCACTCCTTATTAGGCAATCTATCACCATTTTTGTATTCCATAGGACAATAAGAATGATATGGATATTTTGCGCCCATATCCAGCATTCCACCTTCCCAAAGCTGGTGATATAGTTTGGGGTACTGAAAGCCATAAGTTTGTTCTATTTGTTGTAATGGGTTCATATTGCTGAAGTTTGATGTTAATTTCTCACATATCTTCCCCTATATCTTTTAAGAAGCTATCTATTGCCTCAAAAGAGTTTTTAGAAGAAGAAGCATATATTAATTGACTGCCCTTGTCTAATATAGCAATACTATCTGTGGTATCCCCATAAAAGTCGGCTCCGTCTAACCAATGATGGAGGGCAAAAGGTTTTTTGGGAAAACGTTCTTTTATAGCTATCAATTCCTCAGGAGTGATATATTTAAAGCCTTCATAAGCATAAGGAAGCGCAAATACAGCTTGCAAGTGAGCTATAGCCAACAAAAATTCAGCTAATGTATCACATTCCACTTGCCAATGTTGGTGAGTAAAGTCGGTACTCATATACACCTTAGGATTAGCAGTATCTAAATCTTCCTTTGCGATAGCCCACAAACAGCAATTTTGATTTTCTGTATAAAAAACAAAATAGTTTGGGTCGCTGAAAAGAGTAAGGTTATCCTTTGGAGTTACCAAGTTATCTTGTGTTTGGTTCAGAGCTTGATGCTTTCCCAAAGTAGTGTAATAGTTGTATAGCAGTGTAGGCATTTTCTCTATCACCTTGAAGAAAGGTTGCATCTCTTCATCGGTAAAACCACAATCTTCCTCTAAACCAAAGAGCGTACGGATTTGTTCAAAAATGTTGCTTTCTTCTATTATATTAGATTTCGTTTTAGTCATTGCTATATTCAAATTGTTTTTCTTCTTTCGGAATGGGAATAAACTTGTTACACAAAGTATCAAACTCTTCTCGCGAAAGTAATCCTATATATTTTTCGGTGTATTCCCTATCATTAAATGTATAGGTGTAGGTAGAGGCAAAAGTTTTTCTTTTATAAATATCTTCTACTATTTTTGCTTGCTCCTCACTTAAATAAGGACGATGCGTACGGAACATATTGGCTATTTCGGTATAAAAAGAATCGTCATCAGCAAGGAGTTCATCTATATATAATACGCACTCCAATAAGCCATAGAAAATAAAATTCTGAAAGTTATCAGCTAAGACATCTACATTAATCCAATCGTGAGCAAATACTACCACCCAAGGTTCAGGGAGAGGATTTTCTTTATTGTAAAATAAACAATAATAGTCGCCTGCTCCATTCTTTCCAAAAGGAATGAAAAGGAACTCAGGTTTAATTTTATAAAAACTTTCGGCACCATGTAAGAATTCTATTTCTTCTGATATTTCAGAGAGTTCTAAAATTTCAAAATCCATACGCCCTTCTAAAAGTAATGGTGGATTATCTTTGATTTTAGGGTACTCAAGTTCGAGCCAACGAGCACCAAATTGTCCCCAATTGAGCATACCATCCTCATAAAGCTGGTGATATAGCTTGGGGTACTGAAAGTTATAGGTTTGTTCTATTTGTTGTAATAGGTTCATATTGGATGTTTTTTTTATGCTACAAATAAACTTTATGCTCTGTTACTATTTTCTGTAATTGATGGTACAGAAGAGCTCGTGAGGGGAGCTTAGGATTAACTCAATTGTCGCGCCAGTGGTGCGACAATTTGAAAATCTACTTTTTTTGAATGAGCAGTCTGTACTGTGTCCAGTTCAATTGCGAACGCACTGCGTTCGCAATTGGATACATCCGATAAAATCGGCGACTTTGCTCTAACTGTCTTACCGAAAAACCACTGCCATATAAAGGTGTTAGCTCTTCGGCTAAGTTACGGATAAGGTAAGCTCCATAGTCGGCGCGGTCTTTGCCCTGTTGCTCTTCTTCAAATATACGCTTGCCTAAGAGCCAATACATTTGCACCCTGCTGAAATCAACACTTCGTATTGCATTAGTACGTGCCGTTTCAATAATCTGAAGGATTTCTGTATAAAATTGTTCGTCTTTGTTAGCCTCTTCTTTTTTCATAGTATTAGTTTGTTAATTGGCTCATTATTCATAATACCTTCCTAAATCTAACAGATGTCCTAAGAAATGCCAGTCGTTAGGGATGGTTTCATCTTCACCTATATAATCACATAAACCTCGTGCGCCACACTCCAAGAGGTCTAAAGGATTGAAATTGTACCAATCATAGCCCGTTTCGGAGGTGATGCCAAAGGAACGCATTTCGTTATGAAGTTCTTTGTCTTTCATACGGTGGAGTTCAGCTATCTGAAAGAGAATAACTGCTTGGGTATAAGCAAAGGCGGAAAGATGTTCAGTCTCTTCGGGCATTGAGCGAATGCTTGTCCACTGCTCCTCATAAGTAGCAGTCTTTGCACTGAATGCCTCCTTAAGCAGTTCAAGGCAAAGAGTAGGGGAGAAGGGTGTGTTTTCGTGTGGAGTTACAATCCTATATAAAGCCAATAGATAGGCTTCTAAATCTCTGTTGGTTACTTCTTTAGGAAGCAGTTCTATACAGTTGTAAAATTCGTCGTAGGTCATAGAGATAATTAGCAAATGGGTGTTTCTTATTCATTAGCGTATTCAATGGTTCGTTCTACAATCAGGTTGGTATAACGTTTGGAGTATTCGATGCGTTTCTCTATCCAATTGCCGTGATTATCATAGCGATAGGTGTATTTGCGAGTATAGACTTCGCCTTCTTTGTTGCTAATTCGCTCGAAAATTTCGTTGTTATGCTCATCAAAAGTGGTTTCAGTTATTGAATAAGGTTTGGGGTCGCCTATATCCTGATGGGCAACATAAATTACATTGCCTTTTTCATCAAAACGAGTTATGGTAAACATAAAAGGCTTGCCATTGGCTGAAAGACTGGTATCGACTTTTTCGGTATCACTATGAAATTCAGTAGAGTGATGAAAAATCTTTTCTCCCGTAGTTATATTTGTATAATGATTATCTATACATCTGCCTTTGGCATCATATTCGAGTTGGAACAAGTATTGGTAGTCAGCAGTGCGAGTGAGCTGACTTATGTTATTACCGTGTGCATCGTATTCGAAAGTAACAGTTTCTTTCCATTTGCCATTTTCATAAGTAATACATTCTACCTTTTGTTGTAGGTCGTTATAGCGGTATTGTTTTTCCTCCCAACAGTCGGTTAGCTCTTCATCTTCAGGGTCGTATAGGTGAGAACTCAAGCAGTTGCCGTGAGAGTCGTAGGTAAAGAGGAAGTGGTATTCCTCGCCATAACAAGCTTCTACAAGCTTACCTTGCTCATTGTAAATGAGGGTTTCAGTATAGTCTTCTAAGAAGTATTCTTCTCCTTTTTGCCACTGACCATCTTCGGTAATGACAGCAGCATAACAATGCGATTCATCTCGTTTTATCTTCATTTTTTAAGGGTTATTTTAATGTTTTTAAAAATTCCTTACCTTTATCAGTAAGGTAGTATTGTTGCTTGCTACTTGTGGGTTTATCAGGAATGGTAAGCGCTACAAAACCTTGTTCTATGGCAGGGTTGAGATAGTTTTTTCTGAAATAATCTCTATTTTTCAAGCCTAATTTTTCTTGAATTTCTTCTCTATAAGATACTTCTTCCAATATATTTAATAAATCTTTGACTTGCATGGTAACTTGCATGGTACTTGCATGGTACTTGCATGGTACTTGCATGGTACTTGGGGGGTACTTGGGGGGTACTTGGGGGGTATCTTGCGCTTCTTTTTCCATAAGTACTTGTAAATCTTTATCTATAGGGAAAATCACTCGCAAGGTGTTTTCCATAAACCTAAAAGATTCTTTAGGATAACTCTGCAAAATACGTGGAATACCAGAACCTAAATGTTCTACTAACTCTACATCGCGGAAGATGCGCATCAACTCTTTGTTGCGGGGTATAGAAGTGCCTGAGAAGAATTCTTCTTGCGAAATACCATAAGGGAGTCCGCCACAAGAGGTAATAACCAATCGGTCTTTAAAAATCTCGAACTTAGGGGCTACTTCATAGGTATAATCGTTGTGAACAAAGGCATTAATCACAGCCTCACGAAGGGCAACAGGATTCCAAAGGCGACGTTCTATACGCTGTTTGTAGGTTATCTTGGTGAAAGTGCGGTTCTCAAGATTGAGTTTGTCTAATACCTGCTGAGTTGCTTTGATAAGAGATTCGTGTCCGTACTCTTCATTCTGTACCAAATCAACTTGGTTAGTACCTGCATAGCGTGCTACTCTCACCGATATATTATTGATATCGTTCATTAAGTAAGCTACATAGTTGTAATCGCCATCTTCATTCAAAAGTTCTAAATTTCTTGCAAATTGCTCGTTAAGGGTTTTACCCATCGATTGGTAATAGATTTGCAACTGCTGGAAGCGTAAATCTTTCTTTGGAGACCTTATCTTACCTATTGAATAACGCGTACGCTTGGTAAACAACTCTTCTATTTGTCGGGAGGGCATAGGTTCTGAAGCACTGCCTATACGGATGAAAGCCCCTTTTTCTGAAAGCCCATATTTCTTGATGTAATAAGGTTTTTCATATCCTCCTGCTACAATGATTTTAATTACATTCTTATCATTACGTTTTTCCAAAAGAATATCAAATAACCCCATACACGAGGGGAGAATATTATTTTTAAAGCGGTCTTTGAGTTCTAATTGTACAGCATCGGAGTTAGGGACACCAATGTTTTTTCCTGTTTTATCAATGCCGATATAGATAAAACCACCTTCATTTGTATTGAGAAAAGCAACGACTTCCTTTTCTAATTCAGGGGTAACTTGTCGCTTGTATTCTATGTTTTTGGATTCAATCATTGTAAAATGAGGTTTTTATAGGGCAAAGATAGTGATAATTAGCTAATTTAGCAATAAGCTAATTAGTTAATTACCGAATTACTTTTCATCATTTTGTATTTCTTCCTTTCTCCTTCAATAGTAGCCACTACTTCAAAACCGAGTTTTGTATAAAGACCTTTAGCTATGAGGTTGTCATCAAATACATTTAGGCTAATAGTATGAATACTTTTATCTTCAAAAAGCATTGCAATAAATAACTGCATTGCTGAGGTGCCTAATCCTTTTCCTGTAAGGGAAGGATTGATAAGAAATCTACCAATATGTACGTTCCTCTCTTCTACTCTTATTTGCTGAATCATCCCTATAAAACTACCCTCTGCCTCAATACGAAAACAATGAGATAAAGCATTGAGTGCTTCTATGGTAAGAGGATAGGGCAAAGCATCTCCTGCCCATTGTTGCAAGAAATCAGTTCCTTTGCTATTTGTCCAGCGTATAATAGCTTGCTTATCTTTAGTTGATAACCCTTCAGTTATTCTCATTTTATCAAACAAACTTATTTGCTTTTTAATATTATTTAATCAGATGGTTATCTCTACCATATTGCTATCAGGGTCAAGTATCACACTCTCGTAATACCCATCACCTGTGGTGCGTGGGGCACTAAAGCAGGTATAGCCTTCATCTATGATTTTCTGAGTAAGTGCTTCAACAGCCTCCTTGCTTCCTACACTGAAGGCAAAGTGTATGATCCCTTCACTCGTCACCTTGTCCAAAGGTTCACTGAGGTTGGGTCTCCACATTATTTCCAAACGAGCGCCATTATCAAAACTTAGAAAGTAGGTGCGTAATCCTGTTTTAGGATTATGGTACAACTCGTTTGATTTTGCCCCGAAGAAAGTCTCATAAAAGGCTTTAGAAACTTCCAAATCTTTTACATATAAAGCGATGTGGTCTATTTTCATAATAACAACTTACTTATTGATGGCTCAATTTTCTGATGAGGTAATCAGTTAATTTTTATCTTCAACTAATACCGACATACCCGGTCTTAAATCCTTTATTTTTTGAGTGGGGTAGGCTTTGATAGCAAAAGTTTTCTTGTCGAAATCACCTTTGCTTTTGGTAGCTGTCCAAGTGGCGAAATCGGCTTGTACGGCTATGTGTTTTACTTCCAATTCTATCACTTGATTGCCCAAAGCGGGTACGATACCTTTGAATTTAGTGCCTATCTTGAAGTCTGCCATTTTATCTTCGCGTATGTTGAACACCACCCACTCGTCTTGGGTATCGATGAGGTTCATCACAGGATAACCCGCATTCACGATTTCGCCTTCGTTGGGGATAATGGTTTGTATCTCGGCATCGGAAGGAGCGAACACTTTAGCACCATCTTTATAGGCATTTACCTCAGTGATGACCCCTTACGCTTGAGCTACAAGCGCTTGGGCAGCGGTTTTATCCTCTACACGAGCTCCGTTTTTCGCCATTTCGTATTGTGATTTGGCTGCTTCGGCTTGTTTTTGTAAGGCAACCATTTGGGTATAAGCCTCGTCTTTCTTTTGAGCAGGCAATACCTTATCGTTATAAAGGTTGCTCACACGCTGATAGGTTTTCTCAGCGAGCTGGGCAGCCGCTTCGGCTTGTTGCCATACATTGTAAGCCCCTTGAATCTGTTCGCTACGAGCACCGCGTTGTGCTTTATCGGATTGAGCTTGTGCTGCCAAACGTGCCGCTTCGGCTTGAGAGAGTTTGGCATCGAGTTCGGTGCTTTCGAGTTCCAAAAGGAGGTCGCCTTTGTGCACTTGGTCGCCTTCCTGCTTGTAGATAGCTTTCACCCTACCAGGTACTTTGGGGGCAACGTTGATTTGTTTGGCTTCTACTTGTCCTTGCAAATATACAGGTTCGCGGTTACTAAAAAAGTAGATAGAAAGAATAAGAACTACTGCAAATACAGTGATTGTTACAATAAGACCGGTGATGTTTTTCTTTTTCATTGTTTATTTAGTTAAGAGATAAGAGTATTTGTGTCGCGCTACCTTACTTGTTCGCTGAATTTATCGCTCATTCCACAGGTTTCTAATAGCTGAGCGAGGGTTTTATCCATTTCAAAAAGGGCTTGGTAGCGTTTGATTTTGATAGACGCCAAATAAAGGTTGGCATCGGCTACATCGGTGGAGGTGGAGAGACCTTCGGCGAAAGCCTTGTCGCGGGCACGTACGAGCTCTTCGGCAAAACGCAAACTCTCTTCTAAGCTGAGGTATTGTTCACGTTGCTTTTCAATCTCAGTGTACTGTTTTTTCACTAAGGTTTGTACGTCTTTTTCGGCTTGTGCAGTGATGAGCTCTACACTCTCGCGCATTGCTTTGGCTTGTGCTATTTTGTTCTTGTCCTGCAAACCGTTGAAGAGATTCCACTGTAACCCTATACCCACTACCCAGTTATCGGGTTCGGTTAAGGGGAGGTTTTCGCTCCACAAATACTTTTTGCCTACTACGGCTACATCGGGCAAATAAGCGGATTGTTGCGCTTTTACGCTTTGGGTAGCCATTTGGGCTTTGAGCTTGGCTTGCACAATCATAGGGTAGTGCTCTTTGGCTTGCTGTTGGTAGTACTCGAGCGATTGAAGAGGTGCCACCTCAAAAAGTTCGGTGGTGAGGGCAGTGAGTGGTTGCTCGGTAGTGCCCATTACGCCATAGAGAGCCGTTTGCGCTAATTGTATATCCTTTTCAGCAGCCATCACCTCACGCTGGGCATCGGTAACGGCTTTTTTGGCTTGCAAAACTTCTACGGAAGCTATCATTCCGTTCTTTTCAAGCTTTTGGGCATTTTCATAGTGATGTTGCGCTGTTTCAAACGACTGTTTTCTCACTTCCAACGCTTTTTGAGCTAACTGTACTTGAAAATAACGCTCAGCCAACTCACTGATGAGGGCATTTTCGGTTTTTTTGGTTTCTACAGTAGCTATTTCGGTGTTGAGCGCACTCACACGGTTGCCTACACGTACCTTTCCGCCAGCAAAAAGCACCCACTTAGCATCGGCACTCACTTTCCAGATGTCCTGCTCTTGGAACTTATAGCGCCAATCTTGGGCAAAGAGCGGTTGCACCCTGCCGAGTAGCGGGGCAAATAGCGGACGCATAGGCGCAGGTATTTGGGAGGCAAAGCCTTGTAAACCGTTTTGTATGGGTGCTTTATAGTCGTTGAAGCTGAGATAGAGCGGGTCGGCGAGGTGCATATAGCTCGCATTGATGCTCACTTGGGGCAGATAGAGCCCACGGAATGACTTGCGGTTATAATCGGCGGCTTCGGTTTGTTTTTCGATGCCTTTAAGTTTTTGGTTGCCTGAACGCATCTGGCTAAGGGCTTCATCAAATGAGAGTGATTGCGCTCGTAATGAAGCTGTTAGCCCTATTGCGAAGAGGCATAGTAAAGTGTATTTTTTCATAAAAGAAAATATTTTATTTCTACGGGGCAAAATTACAGCGTTTTTCTGAGGTAGAAGAATAAATAAAGTAGAATGTTTTTAAGATAGATTAAAAAAGAAGCTTAGTCGTTAGTGGTTGCAACCAAAAAATGTGTCACAACCCTGACCACTGACTTCTAACCCCTATAATAGTCTCCCATAGTTGCTTTTGCAGATTGTCCCTCACATACCCAACTCCAAGTATTCGCTGGCTACGGGGGAACGGGGGTAAACTAAAAACTATGCTTTTAACGGCAAGCTCTACCCCTATATCAAAACAATCGACTTAGGCTGGGTGACCAACCCCAATATTGATACCGAACTAGAAAATTATGTCAGTTTTTACACCGAACTCTCTAAAGGGGAAAAATTTACAAGCAATGATGGTATATTCTGGGTCGATCTTAACAACAATGGGCAGCAAGACGAAGGAGAAGATGTTGAGAGTAACGAGAAAGAACTTAGTTTCGTGATAGATAGCCGTGTGATTACCATTTATGGGGGTCTTTTCAATTTGAATGTAAACAATAACAAGATAAAAGCGGTAGATGTCTCACATTTGAGTGCCTTAAAGAAATTAGACCTCAGTAATAACTCTCTCACTCAATTAATTCTTAATGAAAGTAGGCTTGAGCAACCTGATATCAGAGAAAACAACATAATGAACAACCAACTCAACAAAGCTACTATGGAAGCCATTGCAAAAAGCTTACAATAAAAAGAATATAATAGCAGTGCTAAAATTATACTACAAGATCTCAGCAGTGGTAGCCCTAAGAGCAACGAAATCAGTCCAGAAATATTGTCTATAATAAGGGAAAAGAATTTTATACCTTGCTATTACAAATATGGTAAAGTAGAGCCCTATAAATAAAACTCATTTCCTTTTCCCAAGGTGGTTGAGTTTTTTATTTTTTAGTTGTTGTTAGGCTACAGCCGTAAGTTTTTGTTTTGTCGAAAGTTAAAGTATAGTGTTTGCCGTTATAGGTGAATTGTAGTTCTATGGTGTTGGGGTGGTTCAGCACTTGGGCGTTTGGCAAGCTTGAGAGGCTGAGGTCGCCCACTTGGAGCAGGTGCATAAAGTAATCGTCGTTGGCGGCGGTTTTTGGGCTTACTTCCACACGCCAGTGCCCCAGCTCAGGATGGTCAGGAGGGATACGTGCCGCGCGCATATTGTAACCGTAATCTTGAGGGGTGAGCACGGGTAGTGGCCAGTTGCGCCCATCGGACCAGAAGTCTTTGCCAGTGCCGCCTACCTTAGTAAGCACGGCATCGGTGGGGTAGAGGGTGCGGCAAATCATCTTGCCCTCGCGTGAGGTTTCCGAAAATTCGTTACTTCCTTTCATCACTGGTTCATTGATAGTGTGCAACAAGAATTTTTTAGGATAGTTTTTATTGGTAGCGTTCACTCTATCAAAAATTACAAAAAGATCGGGGTAGAAGTAGATAAATTCGCGCATTACTAAGTTGGTTTTTTGAGAGTTATAACTTTCAGTAGCATCCGATGCTACATACACGTAGTCATTGGTAGTGCGCATTTCTTTCAGTACTGAACCAGTCATTTTATATTGACCGCCGTCGTTGGGAATGGGCAAATTTTTAGCTTCGTTGGCAGCACCTTCCTTAATGCCCCAATAGAGTGGAAATTGTTCGTTAGGCATCCTGATAGTGATGCAGTTATGGGCTACTGTACGCGGATAGTAATGCGAGAGATGCCAACTGGGTTCTGGGCGGGTACCTGTATCTAAAGCGCGATAGCCATTGCGGTAAATGGTAAAGTGATTGTTGTCAAAATGTTTGTGGTAATTAGACTGCGCACCTGTTACTAAAACGGCATAAGTATCGTTATCACCTGTTCCCGAGCGCATTATCAATTCACCTATTCCCTTGTAATACACGGTGCCTTTGCCCGAAAGTCCGCTACTGGGGCTACCTTTGGGTACTTCTTGTAAAAAAGGCATAAAAGCCATACGTTCATAGTGATGTTTTTTGTTTATTTCAGCCAAAAGACGTTGCAAATCAGGGGAATTACCATAGAGTGTTGCTATTTCGCGGAGGTGGTAATTGATATCCTCTTCAGGTAACAATCCGTCGTAATGAGCACTGTCGGCAAGTCCAAATTCTTTGTTTTTAGGCAAGCGATTCCAGTCGATAAAATCCAAATACTTCAGCACGTAGTTCATTTCGCCTTTTATATCTACTCCTGTAGCGGCGTGATAAGAACGGATGAAATTGAAATCAAACACAGGATTAGCAGCTACAGCATAGCCCATACAAGCCGTAATCACGCCAGGGCCACCGTTGGCATCGGCGATTTTGCGGCGGTAATTCACCACTTCCCAATTCAAAGCCAAGCCTTTTTGAAACATCTGTTCACAGTGTACATCGTCAAAACCATCGTTGAGGAAAGCAATACCTATGTAGTAGGGTAGCCCTGCTGTGCCGTAAAATCCCGTATCAATATCTCCTGTATTCTCGCGATTGCGCACGGGTCGCAGCTCTTTGCCGTGCCAAGCAATGTTGGTCATTATATTGTAAAGTGGGCGACCTATTTGTTCGCGTTCGGCAGGGGTCAAGCTGTTATACACCCAATCATAAGCACACAGCACACTGATTTGTGAAAACACGTACCAGTCGATATTCAAATTGTGCTCAATGCGCAAATGATAATAATCTACAATTTTAGGTAAAGTTTTCTTTACGTAATCCAAGTACTTTGTGTCTTCCGTAATGAGGTAGAGCATCGCTACTTGTGATATTTTACTCACTATCACACTGTTGTCAAAAGGAGTTGTTACCAAAGGATTGTCAAAGTGAAAAGGTTCTGTTATGAACTTATCCATATCCTTTTTAGTCTGATTAAAATACGCTAAGTTAGAGGTTTGTGCTCGATTCTTGATTGCGGGTATGTCCTCTTTGGTAAGGAATAGACGCGGGTGTTCTGGGCGAATTTGCCCGATAATATGTTCAGGGACAGTGGGTTCACTATCTTTTCGGCAAGATACCATAGTGAACATACACAACGCTAAAAAAACTACTTTTTTCATAATGATTATTATTTCTTTCTAAAGCTACGAAATTACAACATAATTTGAAAATTAGCAAAGTTTTCTATCTAACAACTACTTTCAGAATTCTTTGAGTGTTTTCAGTAATTTTAAAGCGCTCATCCAAACGCTTGCCTATAACCCATACAATGTCTTCTCCACTGCACAATAACCATTGGTTTTCACGTGCTACCTGACTGTATTTTTCATCGATAAAAAACTTGCTGAGTTTCTTCTTTACTCCCAAACCTATGGGATAGAAAAAGTCACCCGCTTGTTTTTGTCGGAGGGTGAGGGGAGCGGTGAGTTTATCGGCATCGATAAAAGCAATATTGGGGTCACCTTTGGTGATGTGGAATGGGGGAGTGAGTTCCTCATAAGTAAGTGTAGGGGGAAGACTTTCAGCAGTGAGTTCTTTTAGCCAAGCACCTTTACTATCTTTTACGAGAGAGTGAGTAGCCGAAAGGAGTTGTTTGCCCGCTTCGGCATTGAAGAGGAGATTTTTTAGGTCTTTTACATTGCCAAAACCATAAGGATAGAAGAGTTTGTGAAGCACCAAATCAATTTCGGGGGCTGTTTGTAGTTTTTTGGTATTTACAAATATAGGTTGAGAACCTTCTAAACAAGATTTTCTCCATTCTTCTATATAAAAGTCAATAAATCGCGCCGATTGATGTAAATATTCCTGCGTTTGGTTGAAATTCTCTAAATAATTAGGGTGTACCGCCGCCATTTGTGGGATAATCTCGTGCCGAATGACATTGCGTACATATTTATTGCTCGCATTACTGCTGTCCTCACGCCATTGTAGTCGATGTGCTTCAGCATAATCGTATATCTGTTGGCGTGACCATTGCAGTAGCGGACGCACAATTTTATCGGTTTGCTGCGGGATGCCCAACAGTCCGTCCAAGCCACTGCCACGAGAGAGGTTTATCAAAAAAGTTTCGAGGTTATCGTTTGCGTGATGTGCCGTAGCAAGGGCATCACAATGATGTGTTTCCAAAAGCTCATAAAACCATTCATAACGCAACTCACGGGCAGCCAATTGGGTGTTGAGTTGGTGTGCTATGGCGTACTGATGAGTGTCAAAACGCTTTACTTCCAGCGGGATGCCGAGCGTTTTAGCAAAGTCGTGCACAAAAGCCTCATCGCCGTCGCTTTCCTCCCCACGCAGTTGGAAATTGCAGTGGGCTAATAATAATTCAGTACTGTGAGAATGTAGCAAATGCGTGAGTACCACGCTGTCAATACCGCCACTAATAGCGAGGAGTATTTTTTTATTTTTTAGCTGATTTAGGGTGTTCATAGGGTAGTTTTATCAACATTAGTTTCTTCCACCACTGTTGCCAATCCTTTTTAGTGGGGTTTTCTGCTAAGGGTACTATATCTCCAAAAAAATACTTTACACTTTTCATTTTCATTTTAGCTAAATCTGAAAGTGCAATCATATCAAGCTCTTCTTCAGTTCTTTCAGTGTCATCGGTGAGATAAAGTCTTCGAGTGCGGGTGATAGGTACTTTCTTGTCATTGTCTAAAGCTTCAATCCACTCAGGAAGATCGCGAAAATCATAGTCGTTTCTTTCAAAATTCTCTACTGAAAAAACTTCTACTTGTTTGATTTTATTCATTGTTGAAAGAGGTAAGTTTTGAGGATAAGTAGAAGACTTTTGATCACAAGAAGCCTTTTTGCTGTAGTAGCAATCAGGCAGATTAGGGATAGGAAGCAAATCTAAAGTGATGGGAGTGTTGTATATAAAGGTGATTTCTCTATCAAAAAAAGGATAAATCAAAATAACTTTTGCGCCTAATTTTTTAGCATCTTTATCAGAAAGTTTTAAGAAATACATTCGGTCAAATAGCATTCCCTCAGGAAAGTATATGTCTCCTTTTTCCAATACAAAAAGTGTTTTTCGCAATTGCTTAGAAGGTTCTTTTGTAATAAAATCTTCTTTAAATTCTCCTGTAACAGTAATAGATTTTTGAGCTGATACACTGAGTGTTAGAATGCTACAGAGTATTAAGACGATGTTTTTCATATACAACTCACAATTAAATTCATTAACTTATCTCTTACCTCTTATCTCTTACCTCTTATCTCTTAACTAACCCCAAACCTCGCACTGGTATTCAATTTTCCTATCAAACTTTTTGCTACCTCACAAGGATACGCTTTTTTTCTATATTGGCGAATAGGCTGTATCCCCACAATGCTATTGGTAAAGAAAAGCTCATCGGCTTTTTGGAGTTCAAAAGGCGAAATAGAAGTCTCTACCACCTCGTAATCTTTGGTTTTACCAAGGGTTTTGATGAGCATCTTGCGGATGATACCATTGAGAGCGCCATCGGTGAGAGCAGGGGTTTTGAGGGTATTGCCATTTACTACAAACAAATTGCCGTCGAGCATTCCTGCAATACTCTTGTTGCTATTGAGCAAGATACAATTATGATAGTCATTTTCGTCGGCAAAAATGCGCCCCAATACATTTGCGTTGCGGTTGAGGTGATTTACATTAGCAAGCAAGTCGGGTTGTACGAAGAAATCTTTGAAGAGTTCTACCTCGTAGGGTTCTTCATTTAGTACGTAGAAAGGGTTTTCAATAACTTTGGTTTCGATGAGATAGTCAATTTCATTAGAAGTTCCCTCTTTGCGGAAGATGCTCAATCGCACTTTTGCAGGTTTGGTTTCTATACCATTGGCTTTGATGAGGTTGAGTATTTCTTCTTCGAGGAATTCCATAGCAAAGCTCATTGGGATATTCATACGTAAAATGCGCATACCTGCCATTAGGCGTAGGTAGTGTTCTTCCCAAAAGATGAGTTTTTGGTAGCTGTATTTACAAATGTCGTACACGCCATCACCATAGCGGAAGGCGCGGTTGTGAATGGTGAGAAAAGGGTCAATCTCACTGATAATATTGCCGTTATAATTAATTTTCATTGTTGCTTTTTTAATGCCTAACACCTGAAATCTAACACCTAATTTGCACCTATTTTAGCTTTGAGGTCAGCTATTTGCATTAACCATAATTGTTTAGCTTCTTCAATTTCATTGCTGGGGGCAAAATCGGTGATAGCAAGGGATACTTCTTGAGTGAGGTCGTTCACTCTAATTCTAATTTCAAAATAAGTAGCAGCCTCTTCATCTTCTTTCCAATGAAAGCGGATGTGGTCATCTAATTTTTGGCGTAGTAGTTGGGCAGTTTCTTCAATGCCACTCCACACAAAAGTATAGGTATCCTCGTTAGCACGCACATCATCGGCATACCACGATGCGAGTCCGGCGGGAGTAGCAATATACTGGTAAATCAGTTGAGGAGAGGCATTTACAGTCACTTCCAATTGATATTTTTCTTTTGTTTGCATAGATGATAGCAGTTTATTGGGCGCAAAGTACAACATTTTTTTGAAATAGCAAAATTTAGAAAGAGTTAGTTGTTAGAAGTCTAATTATAACACTAAAAGTTTTTACTCTCTTTTAACACTTGTTATGAATGTAATATTTTTATTCTCAGTCACTAATATTTAAAAGAATTACGACGAATAACAGAAGCGAAAAACTTTAAAAAAACAGGAGTTTTTAGACTTTAAAAGTAGATTGCAAAAATGTTAAATATTTAAAAATGAATATAAAAATTTAATTTGGAAAAAAAATTCACAAAAAGATTTGTGTTCTATCAAAAAAGTTATACTTTTGCGCCCGCTTATTATGTTTTATACCCAACAACAATATTTTCAATAACATATCAATATCTCTATTAAATAGAAATTAATAAAACCAATGGATCGACAAATGATGTCAAAAATCTTTTTTAAGTGGGTAATGTTTACCCTTTTAATTCTTCCAATAGTAGTAACAGGGCAGGTTATCAGTGGGATTATTCCTCAGAGCCCTGTACATTTTGCTAATAATGCTGATTTTTCGGTAGGTACACTCACTATTACTTTCAATATGCCTGCAGGTAAAACTACAGGTGAGTTGGAGGTAAGACTTGCAGCTGGTATTGAGTATATCTCTGGTTCTGTGGCGGCTACGGGGGGCACTATAGCTCTCAAAGCGGGCTCTACTAATGCCAATAAACCAGTATTTACTATCAATGCTGCTGGTGGAGCTACTGTAGTAGTAAGCTTAAAGCGTAAGGCTACTAAAGCTGTGCTTACTAATTCTGAACTTGCTACAGGTTTGTTTGATGAAGCTGTGCTTACCATTGGTGGTGTCTCTACTAATCCGCCCGCTAAAAATACACAAGGTTACAATTTACCACGTCCTACCCTTACAGTACAACAACCTGAAGGAACACAAGGGAATGCGGCGGGAACACACAACAAAGAATATGAAATTCAAAATACAGGGAATGGAATAGTGCGTGATGTGTACTTTTCTATTGCTTATCCCTCAGGAGTAACAGGCAATTCGGTAGCCTATAAAATAGGAAGTGGTACTTATACTGCACTCACTCAGGTAGGTACGGTACCTACTGGTTTCCCTAATGCAGGCAAACCCTTGTACAAAGCACCTGCGGTACATTTGGCTAAAGGGCAAAGTGTGAAGATACGCGAAAACTATACCGTTACAGGTTGTACCAGTGGGCGACAAATAATGTACTACGCCTATTGGGGTGTAGCCTCTAATAACCTCTTTGAGAGTAGTCCAGTAGCCAGTAAAACCCTCAATATCGATTCAGGTAAGCCGTTAATTGATTTAGATAGAAATAATTCTAACAATACCTATTTTACTTGGGGCGATGGGCTTTCAGGCAATAAATTAGGTACTTATACGGTTAGATATCATAACATAGGTACAGGTTTGAACCCTACCGCTTCTAAGATTAGAATTAAACTTTTTGAACGACATATAGGTGTTTTTCGTTCGCATAAACCTACTAACTTCCGCTTAGTATATACTGATGGAGGAGTGGAAAAAGAGATTCCCATTCCTGCGACAGCTATTAGTCAACCGGTTGCTAATCAAGCAATAATTATCAGTTTTGACAATATGCCTGAACTATTGGCTACTCACACTACTTATGGCAGCAAAAATATAGGTTTTACTGATGAAGATGGCGATGGCTATCGCGATGAATTAAAAAAGAGTGCAGGCTTTACTCTTCGTTTTGACTATGTAAAGAATAACGGTATTACTTGTTTATCTTCAGGTTTTAAAGAATTCCTTATCAACCCAAGTTCTGAAATGTACTGTGAAAATGTTTGTGGCGTTCCTGGAGATAATGGGGGTGCCTATCTGCACGAACAGACTTTTGAACGTTTTGTAAATGGAGTGTCTGACGGCTCCTATTTTCCTAAGCAATTGGTAGAAAATGTATCTAAACAAGGTTATCTTATAGCCAACTTCAATGTTTCGGGCTACACCCATAACCAACGCCTTAAAGGAGGTGCTTCTCTTCAAAATCCTCGTTTGTATAAATACAAAATAAAACTACCTTCTGGAATAGAACTTAAAAATGTGAAGTTTCACAAAGGATTTAAATACGGTACAGCTACCGAAGCACCCACCTCTTTAGGTAATGTGCCAGCAGGAGGAGAACTCACTTATACTACAACTACTACAGCTTATGGTTATATCACTTTTGATATACTACTAACTAACTGTTCGGGTACCAATGCTAGTATAGATTATAGTGTTTCGTATTTAGATAAAAATGGAGCTACCAATACCTATTCTGAAATACCTTATGTATGTAATAGTACGGTGATTAATACCGTTTGTACTACTTCTTGTACGGTAGATGGCCCTACGATGCTTAGCACTAAGATAGAACGTGCTGATAACTCTTACGGTTGGAAAAATTATACAATGGCAGTACGCCAAACCCGCGAAAAAGTGTCAGAACTACAACGCCAGCGTGCACTGTATTTAGACGATATAGAAGTGATTTCTACCGGTAAAGAGCTAAACGTACCGACTAACAACCTTTATTATCACGCTTCTTTTTCAAAACGACCAGGGTTAAAACCTAAATCAATTGTTTTTACAATGGGTACCCATTCGGTTACTTTAGCGGGTACTACTGCCGTTAAAACAACGGTAGGCGATAGAGATAATTTCCGCTGGGATCTCACTTCGGCACTACCTACAGGAGGCATCCCTGCTAACGGTACTTTTACGGTAGTAGCTACCTATCAGGTTACTAATAATAGCGATACCGATAGAGCCAGTTCTCACGACATAGAATCAGGTGGTGAAAACTTCTTCTATCGCTTAGATAATCCAGCTACCGATACCGCCCTTAACGTACAAGGCTATCATATAGCCCAAAAACACTGTGGGGTAAACCTATATGCTACTTTCTTTTACGCCAACTTGTGGAGCCACCTCAATACTAACACCTATTATGTAGATGGTTGTACCCCAGCAGCTATAGGAGCAAGTAACCAAGTGTTTGCAGGACGTCGTTTTGATTCAGGAGGTAACTATTTCCTCGATGAGTTCCGTCCATCACGTTTGATAAAAAAACTGACCTTTAAGATACCGAGTTCAATGAATTACGTAGCTAATCCAACCTATGTATACCGACAAAAGTATGGTACAGAATCATCACCTATTCCTTTTGTCCTTACTTTGGTGTCAGATGACGGTACCTATAAAACCTATACCTATATAAACCCTGCTAAAGGACAGTCAGGGCACTTACCTGCGGGTGAAATATCAGTAGAAAACTTCTACGATAGCTACATCAAAACAGCCTTACAAGCTACCTGCAAAACTAAAGTGTGGGATAACTTTACAAAATCAAAAGCTAATAATATGCTGGTGAAATCGGAAATACAATACGAAGATTTCTACTATCATTACGCAGCACAAGGAGGCTCTGATGTCAGAACCTATGCAATGCCTGAAGGACAAACAGCTGTATTCCACCGCTATAAACCTGATGTAACCCTTACCACTCTTACCCCACTAACGGTAAAAGTGAACAAGCGCGAACAAGATCTGCGTTTTAGCTTGGCAAACTCTACCCAATCTGATGCGCCTTATAGCTGGGTGTCTATTCCTGATGTTACAGGGGTAGAGATACTTTCGCTTACCGAAATAGATAACGTAGGGGCTCACGTGCGCACCTATACTGCCCAAACTAGCATTTCGGGCGAAAAGATGTTCTTCTTAAACCAAGGAGGTGCACCTGGTACGATTGCTAAAAATGCCACTCGTTATTTTAAGGTAAATTACAAGATTACCAACTGCAATGCTAACTACGCGCTAAAAGTATACGCGGGTTGGAATTGTAACGGAAACCCTATTGGTGGCTATAAAAGCACTTGTAGCGATAAATCTATCACCTATAATATTTCGATAGCTAAAAGCAAAAAAGAAATAGCAGCCGACCCATCTAACCCTGGTTATCACGATCCTAACAAAGTAGGTAGTATTTCTATGTGTGCTAAAACACCTTATAGTTATATTATCAATAGTGCCGATGAAGGGGATATTTATGACGCTAAATTGGTAGTTACACAAGCAGCTGGTATTACTTTCCACGATATAGAAGTGGAATATCCGCTTGGTAGTGGTGTTAAATATAATACTACTACCCCTGTAAATGGTAAAAAAATAGGACATACTATCACAGGTAGTAAACATACCTTTGATATTAGTGCCATCTTGCCAGGAGGTAGCTTGCCAGGGTCACTATCAGAGCCAACAATAGCTGCTAATCGTCAGCTCAAACTTACCTTTAAGGTAATGCCCGATTGTGATTTCTCAGCTGGTTCTTCTTTTGATATTGATATTGAAGGCAATGACCTCTGTAGCAACCCTGCTTCTGGCGATAAAAGCCGTGCTATCATTGCGGGTATCGCTGGCGTAAATGTTAATAAATATAATATTACCCTTGATCCTCTTACCTATGTAAGTGGTAATGGAACCCAATGCGATTCGGGAGTAGTTTATAAAACAAGGGTAACAGTAAACAGTAGCGACCCAACTTTTGCAATGGGTAGTAACGCTCGTTTGAGATTTACCATCCCTGAAGGGTATGAGTTAGCACCTTCTTATTTAAATAGCTTTAATAGAACACCTTACGGGCCTGGAGCACATTGGTCTAATCCAGTCAGAAAACAAGCTGAAGAACGCACTTTAGCCAGTGGTAGTGAATTGGTATTAGATATTCCTGCTGGAATGTCAAACGGACAGTTCTTTGAGTTGAGTATTAAGATAGTACAAAAAACTAATACACTTATAGATTGTGGTACTCCTAAAATCCTAAAAGCATTCACAACCGATACGGTTACAGGCGTAACTTGTAGTCTTTTACCACCTCCAAGTACTTGTCCTGCACTAACGGTAGGAACTTCGCTCGAAAGAACAATACAAGTGAAAAACGATCGCCCTGAACTCTCATTTAAAGATATTAAAGTTACTACTGTACCTCAAAGCGGTAAAGAAAAACTTACTATTAAATATAAGGTAACCAATGCAGCTACCGCTTCAGCTACTCTTACTGCGCGTCCTGTAGTGGCAAGCCTTTATTACGATGCTAATAACAACGGTCAGGTAGATAGCGGCGACACTAAGCTCACTACCTATACCGCTACCGAAACTTTGAACAAAGGAGTTACTTCACCTGAAAGAAGTTTTAACTATTTAGCAGACCAAAATAAAGTATGTCGCTTGCTCTTGGTACTCAAAAATGAAGATAATGTATGCCTCTGCGGTGATGTAGCTACTAAAGTAACGGCTCCTACCGAGATTAACGGATTGGTGAATAGCCTTACTACTTGTGCTACCGATAGCGTAACCTTCCAATATAGTACACAAGCACCTGCTTATGCGGGCTACGAGTGGAAGGCGGTAAGTCCAGCAAATGCATTGGGTTACTTAAATAACATCAATACGCCTACCCCTACCTTTGCTTATACGGGAGCTCCACTTAGCAGTGCGCTAACCGTTACTTATAACTTAGTAGTAAAACGCACCAACGGTTGCGAGGCTACTCAAACAGTAACGGTATTGGTGAAAGCGGTACCTGCACCTGCGCTTACTGTATCACCTACCTTAGTAGTAAGTTGTAAGGATTCTAATGTAACCACTGCTATAAGCAATTGGTTGCAACAAGCAGCTACAGCTACTGTTAGTGCACCTTGTGCTACCATCGCGACCCTTACTCATAACTATGAGAGTGTGAAACCTGCCAACCTTTGCGAGGCTACTGTTGTAACAGTTACCTATACCGCTAAAGATAATTTTGGCAATACCACTACTAAAACTACTACAATTACTATTGTAAGTGTAGAGGCTAATAGTGAAACAATTACAGTAACTCACGGAGCTATAGCTACCACCACTACCCAAACGGTACTCACTAACGACAAGGCAAACACGCGCTCTGCTACTACAAGTACGGTCAGCTTAACGGTTACTACCCCTGCAGTAGGGGCAACCGGCAGTGCTACACCTACGCTCAATAGCAATGGTACTATTACTGTACCAGCAGGTACTAAGTCGGGTACTTATCAAATAGGTTACCGTATTTGTACTACGCTTGCAGCAGTTACCGCTTGTGATACAGCTACTGCTACTATCGTAGTAGGTACTCCAACGATTACCGCATCACCAGATACCTTTACTTTAACTACGGGGACCAGCACCAAGTCAGTAATTGATAACGACCATATTGGCACCGCTACCACTACAACCCACAT
>NZ_JAEFDB010000017.1 GCF_016126015.1 Capnocytophaga periodontitidis | reverse complement strand
CGTACGAGTCATTACAGATGATGTGTAGGCTGTTCCTGAAGCTACATATCCATAAGTATAAGTAGCTGTACCTCCTGTGATATTCAACCACGCTTCACCCTGAGTATTACAAGAAGCTTTTTGGGTAGCTGTTGCAGATATCTGCATTTGCAAATGAGATTTTTTTACTTCGAAGTGAAGTACTTGCGTACAATTGCTTGGGCTTTCGGTAAATACAATATAATAATGACCTGCTGCTAAAGCACTTCCGGCTGTTTGTGGTGTAGTTACTGCTGCCGCCGTACCTGTATCTACTTGCTGATGGGTACTATTATTGAATATTTTCCAGCTAATAGTGCTACCTGCTTGCCAACCGCTAAGGGTGTAATTTACTTTACCATCATTACCTTCAGCACAAGAGGTTGTAGGCGTTTGAGATAAAGTTACCGCTAAGGTAGAAAGTGTAGGCACTGGTATAGTAGCCTCATGTGTATAACGGCAACCTGTATCGGCATTGTATACTACAAAGGTATAACGTACCCCTGAAGTAAGGTTAGGTATATTAGCTTCCACACCTCCTGTTACCGGATTACCTTTGTACCAAGTATCACTACCTCCTGTACTATTAGGAACAACCTTAGGTGTTATCCAAGGAGCTATTGGATTTTGGATACCTGTGCGATATACAGCAAAGTAAGCATTAGCAGTAGTAGTGAATGAGGCTGTACTTGCTGCTTTTACGTAAGCATTATGGGTAGTACTACAATTTGTAGGTGTATCATAACGTACCGTAATAGAGGTTGTATTTGCATTCACTACAGTTTGCAAGTGAGTTTCACAACCATTAGCATCGACAATAGTAATATTGTAATTACCATAGTTCAATCCTGTAAATGGCAGTGTAGTATTAGCGGCCTGACTATTGTGAGTAGCACTTTGCGTAGTGTTATGAGTTGTATTTTCTACCTTAACTGTATAAGGAGCTTTACCTCCTGTAATCAATTTCACTGCTAAATCGGCAGTAGGGGAGTTACAGCTAATTTGTTTAGTAACTGTGACTGTAGCGGTAAGTTGAGGCACTCCATTTACAGTAAAGTTTTGTGTAAACTCACAACCTCTATCGTCAGTGATTTTTAAGGTATAAACTCCTGGAGCTAAAGCCGTCATTGTTTGTACTGCATTAGAAGCATCTAACACTTGTACTGTGTGTGAAGAGGTTCCAACGTGATAATCGGACGGGGAGAGCAATAGAGCTCCATTAGCACGACCACAAGTAGCTGCTGTAACGGTGAGTGTACCTACAAGCAAACGCGGAGGATCACTACGCAAGGTTATATACTGTTCAGCTTTACACTCGCTACCATCAGGATAGTAACGCACTTGGAATTTGAAATCGGTATGAGTAGTAGCATTGGCACCATATTCGACTTGGCTTGTTGCCGAACCTATCGTACTATAAGTAGCTCCACTATCGGTGCTCACTCTAAATTCTTTGATAGCGGCTGGGTCTCCACCTTTTGCTGTAAGCATATAGGTTACTAAATTACCTTTACAATTTGCATACTGTTGATAGGTAGGCGATACTTGCAAGCTAAGTGCCTCAAACACTTTAGTAGTTACACTTGTTGTACAACCATAACCATCGGTAATCATAAAGGTGTGAGTACCTGAAGCTACTTCTTCAGGGTAAGTGAAGCTACCTGAAGAGAACGCATAAATGCTTGTACTACCTTGTTTTTGTACTTTGTAGTTGCCATTACCACTCAAGATATTAATTACTACATATTTGGCATCACTAAATTGATAGCAATATGAAGCCGGTTCGGCAGTAGCCGAAATAGTATCAGGAGCTACAATCTCGAAAGTAGTTTGAGTAGTACAATTGTTATTATCGGTTACTACCAAACTATAAGTGCCAGGTGATAGGTTAGAGAACTCTATCGGGTTAATAGAAGGAGCTGACATCGCACTAAGGGTACCTGTTATGAGTCCTACTTGGAAACGATAGTTAGGAGTACCCCCTGTAGCCGAAACTCTCACTTTTGCTTTTTGATTATTGAAACAAGTAGCTTTATCGGTTACTATTACAGTAGGTGTAATCACTCCAGGTTCACCTATTTTATAACCACCTGCAAGAGATATCACACAAGTATTTTGAGTAGCATCTTGTACGGTAAGTACTCCGTTTTGAGTAGCTGAGAGCCCCGTTATTGTAAAGACCCCTTGGGCGTTGAGTGTAGTGGTTGTCCAAGTAGTTTGATAAGGATCGGTAGTGTATTTCACTTGATTAGAAACAGGATTTACGACCCTTATAGCTACAGCACCATCGTGGTTACCATAACAACTTACATTTTTCTCAGCTCCGTATTTTTCAACACGCATTTGCTTATTAGCTTCTATATTGATGAGCTGAGTGATGCTATTGTTACAGATTTTAGGTTGTTGGAATACTGTTATATTATCGATTACATAGTCGTTGCCTAAATTGTTATAGGTATTAACTGCTATATTTACGATTCTTATAATAAGTTGATTATCGCTAAATCCAGTTATTTCGGTAGCTAAGAAATCTGCTTTTAGGCTTGTCCACCCTGCTCCATTAGTAGCCGTACCTGCATATCTGCTAAGGAGTAGCGAACCATCACTTTTACGAACTTCTATATTAAAGCGAGGTGCAATTCCTGCTGTAGGAATCAAGCTCATTGCATCTAAACTCACAAAAAGTGGTTTGTTAGGTTCTATTCCGTTCAAACGTTTTTCATATACCATTTCATTGCCTCCGCTACCTGCTATCGCCATATAGCGACCACCTGAAGCATCGGCAGGAGGAGTTGTTACCCAACCAGATTGGAGGGTTACTGCTTTAGTGAGGATATAGTTACCATCGGAAAGGGTTCCCGTAGCTGCACAAGTGAACGCTGTGGTAGCATCAGAGAGACAACCATTGTTTCCTGTTCCAAAATCTTCTCTAAAGAGCACATTGGTAGTAGTATCGGTCACTACAGTTTTGTAGTATATTGTGAGTGAGTGTACCCCAGGTGTAAGCTCACGCACTACGGTGGTTCCACTCATCGATTGAGGAGTTTCACCATCAATGCTATATTCGTAAGTTTGTGAAGCAGTAGCTGAAACAGTGAGGGTTACAACCCCATTGCCACTATCACAACGATAGGTAATAGAGCTTATTCCTACTGAAGGAATTACATCAGGAGCCACCTTGATGGGCAATGAGATACGACATCCTTTGCTATCTTCAACAAATATATTACCTGAAGCTCCCATATAACCTATAGCAGTTGAACCAAAAGTAGCTCCTCCATCAAAACTATAACGATAAGGAGTCGTTCCGCCTGAAATATTAGCTACAGCTACTTTGTACTGTTTAGGGTTGTTTGTATCACAAGACTTATCGGCTAGTATGGTAGCAAAGCCTTGTAATGGTTTTTGAGTAGGAAGAATTACTACAGGTTTTTTGCTATAAGTACAAGTAGTAACTCCTACTTTTGCTTCGATGAATATTTCGTAAGTACCGGCAGTTAGGCCAGTGAACAGGCCACCTACACTAGTACGTGGATTAGGCAAGCGGTTACCATTAGCATCGAGTGTATAAAGGGTTACTTTGCGTTTTTGATTAGGAACACCAAATATAGTATTGATGATTCCGGTATTAGATTGGGTTGCACAAGCAATTTCGGTAGTTGCCGATACAGTAAAGTTATGTGGATTAGGAGGTGTAACTGTCACCTTATTAGAAAGAGCAAATGCTCCGTTACGTGCATCACCTACTAAGAATACATATTCCCCTACTTGAGTGATATTAGGCACATCTATGGTTTTAGAACTTTCACTCACGCTTTGAGTAGCAATAGGGGTGGAATTCAAAGCTGCAGACTCATTAGCATGCTGTTGTACGCCATCTATCGACCATAAGAAGAAATGATAAGGTGCTTCGCCCCCTTCGGCTTTAAGCTCAAAGGTTGCTGTATTACACTGTTTGAAACCTTTGAAAGTAGCCGTCATTGTCATCTTATTGAGTTTTTTAATCTCAAAAGAGTCGTTGAGTTCACAACCTACTACTTGAGGAGAGGTTACTTTTACGGTATAAGTACCTTGTGAAAGTCCATCTACAAGAGTTTCACTATTAGAAGTAGTGATATTTTTGACTCTTGTACCACTTGCATCAAATATCTGTATATTATAATTGATTCCATTAGTATTCATTGATATTTTCACGGAACCTTGTGTAAAATCAGTTTGATGAATTACATCAGTTACAGTACCTCCTAAGCCAGCTGTAAAGGCTTCGAAATAGAAGAAATTAGCACAGCTACCACTTTGTACTTTTAAGCGGTATTTACCTGAGGTATTGAGTTGGAAAATACTATTGGAGTGCAAAGGTGTCCAACATTGGTCGTCTGAATTTCTACAATCAGAAGAGGATTCGGTACAAGAGCCATTCCATTGTTGCCATTGGAAAGTAGTGTTCACATAGTTCACACTAATAGTTTTGCTTTTGCCATCACACAAATAAAAGTGGCTTGTCCAAGTATTATTATCGGCACAGGTTACTCCAACATTGTTTGCTTGAGATCGAATAGGATCTGTAGCCGTAGTTGCTGTTTGGAAGTTGATTACCTCTTCACTTGTGATTTGTACGCCATCGCAGATTTTAGTTTTTTCTACTCTGTAAGTGCCAGCAGTTCCTGCACCTGTATATTGATAGGTAGTATAAGTAGGTTGGAGCGTGCCATTAACAAACCATTTATAGGTATCAAAACCTTGTTCTGCAGTGAGGTTGAGTGTACTACCTACACAGAACACTTCTTGGCGAGAACAACCTGCTGTATTAATAGTCATAGAGTGAGTTCCTTCTTTAGCTTGAGGTGCTATATTACAACCAGGAGTTATACTACCATAATTCATTTGGTAGCTCATAGTGAAGTAATTGCCACAAGGTTTAGACGCTTCGGCACATCCTCCTATATGTTTCATTGGGATTTTGATTACCTTAGTAGCTCCACCCAAAGGAATAGTAGTACCAGGTATATTAAATAGGTAGGTTTTAGTGATAGGGTCATAGCTTTGTCCTGGAGCAATTCCTCCTTGGGTAGCTCCTGTTAGAATAGGATTACCATTGGTGATTACTCTTGCATTTGCGGGCAATTTCACGGTGAGAGAAGCTGTACTAATAGCATTCTGACCTGTATTTTGATAAGAAATTTCGTATATAAACTCATCATTAGGATTGAGTTGTGTTACTGCTACCCCTGCGTTATTGGTATAGCGAGCATTTACAGTCATTTCCAAAGCACGCGATTTTACAATTACTTTGAAAGTACAAGTGCTGGTATTACCATAAATATCGGAGAAAGTATACACTACGGTATGTGTACCTATACCAAATTCGGTATTAGGAGTATGAGAACGTGTAGTGCGAGTTGTATCGAAACAAGTATCGGTAGCAGTAGGTTCAATCCACGATACTTTTTTACTACATTTGCCAGCATCGGCTATTACCGTAATATCAGAAGGGCAGCCTGAAATTACTGGGGGTGTTGTATCCTTAGGCAGAGAAACTGTTACTGTTTTGGTCATAGGGGTAGTAGAACCACCACAGCCTATATTACTTTTGAGTTGGTACTCTACCTCAAAAGTAGTAGTTTCGGAGATAGCACGAGAAAAAGTACGCTGTGTACCAAGAGGAGTGCTGGTAGTACGTTGTCCTGCTGCATTGAGTTGATACCAACGAATATCGAATAAGAAATCAGATAGACTAAAGTATAATTTAGCTTGATCTCCGCGACAATTGGCTGTAGCTGTTATCACCACATTAGGAGTAAAAGCAGTATTGATTTTCACCTTAATATCGTTTTGCACTGACTGACAGGCATGAGTAGTACGCACCATATAACTACCATCGTCCAAATTATTAAAGACAGCATAAGTGTTGTTAGGATCAGTAGCTTGGAAAGTGATCGCTCTCACTGGAGTGGTGAGATTAGGTTTTTTAAATAGTGTAAAGGTAAGTGGATAAGAAATTTGCTGTCCTGTTAGATCTACAGAAATGATACCAGAACCGCTTGAAGCACTACAAGCAGAAGCCGAGAGCACAGGATCTAAAGAGGGTTGAGGTTTTACTGTAAATGGATGGTAATAGATTTGACTATGAGGGTATTTACCCGCCGCAGTGGGTAAAGCAGTCTCTACCTGCCAATGGACTGGGCTATTGTCTGTAGCTTGGTAATATAAATTCCTATATTTCAAGGCGTAATTACCTGGAAATAAGTTAGAAAAACTTCCTACAGGCTGCTGACTATATCCTTTTGGGGTTTTTGTATCGATATCTACATAATTTCCAGGAAAAGTTTCACGAGTCAAGTACACTTTAGGAGTTGAGCCATACATTTCACCTAAATCATAAGTCACTTTTCCGCTATTACAAGTTGTTTCTACTTTAATGGAATCAGTAATTTTGCGCAGTAAAGCGATTTGAACAGTTGTGGTAGCTATATTGCCGCAAGCATCAGTGATAGAAAGGGAGTAAGTACCTGCTGGCAAATCGCCCCAACCATAATAATGTTCATCATTCCAAGTCTGTACCAAAGGGAAAACTATAGTTTTAGTATAAGTAGCGGTTTCAAAAGGCAAGCGTGTTTGGAAAGAAATTGCAGAACGACCATCGGTAGGAGTCAATTTCACTGTAATTGGAAAGATTACTTCTTTGTTACGACGGTAAATATATCTATAGAACGCCCCTGTATTTTCATAAACACCATAGGCATACCTTATATTTCTAAAAGCCTGAGCAGGGTCAATGCTTGCAGGAGGCGTTAATTCCACTGTCCTACAGAGTTCAGAGCAACCATTAGGGTGTTGGTAACGGATACGGTATTTACCAGAAGAGGGAAGATTTACTCTGGCACTATTGTTATCAGCTGCAAAGGTATGCCAAGCAGGTGTAATGGTAGACCAAACCCCTGGAGACGTTTCTTTTTCTACAATAAATGTAGGCTTTACTTGTTCATTATTATATTTGACTTGTATTCTCCTTGTACCTCCATTGATTACATCTTTAACTTGACGATCTGCATATTGAAAATACATATACAATGTATAGGAAGCAGTACCACACTGATAAGTAGAAGCATCATTGTGATACAATCCTATTTGATAGCGGGGGTCAGAAGGACATTGGGGTATATCAATACCATTGTCTAATTCAACAGTTTGAACAATTGTATTTTTACCTCCATTTACGGTTATGCGTATTTGGTCACCTTTTTGAAAGATATAATCATCTACATAGAAGTTTTCATCTACAAAACGAGGTGTAGCAACAGGTTGAACTCTATTGAGAATCTCTACTTTTGCTTTTCCTTTAAAATAATTGTTAGCTGCTGCTCGATAAGGCTCAGCAAATACATACCCCCCATCTTTTTTTCTAATTATAAAATAGAGTTTGAACTTACAATTAGCCCCCATAGAAAAACGGGTCTGATACATTTGAATTTCAAAACAAGAAGGATCCTCAGGTTCTTTTATTTCTACAGGGACGTATTGTGTTTCTCCACAAACATTACTTATATTTGTTTTGTCGTGCACTACTAATACTACATTACCTGTACGCAATTCTTTACCAGGGCCTCCTTGTATGGTAATAAATTTCGTAGCAGGTGAAGGACGATTGAAAGTTTGCATAGGAATTAATATATTTCCACTTTCATCAGTAACTGTTACTTCAAAAGGACCTGTACCACCAGAAGGAATTTTGAACTGTATTTGTCCATCAATCACTCCCGCACAAGTAGGTGCTATACCTTCAGCTGTGATATTCATAGTTTTATAGGTAGTAGTAATGGTAACAGTTCTTACAATTGGTTTTACCCCTACTGCGTTGTTATCATAGACTGTAACCGTATAAACTCCTGGTTGCAAATCGGCAAACTCATAGGAGGCTGGAGTACCCGAAAGAGCTTGTAGACTTGGGCTTCCTGAAGGTTTTGTCAGTTCAACAGAGTAGTTACCTGAAGAAGTACAACCTGCAGGCATAGGTGATTTAGGCTGTGCTGTTACACGTAACTTCGCATCCGACTTACACTGCCCAGCGGTAGGAGTTAGTTGGACATCAAAACATTCTTGTGCTGATACTGATAAACCTACCACAAATAATACAATTGCTATTAGAAACTTTTTCATAATTGAAATGAGTACTTTTGTTCTGAAAAAACGTAAAATGATTCACAAAAGTATATTTTTTTTATGAAAGTAACAATAGTTTTACACACACTTAGCATTACAGAAGAATTTTTCTTAAATAAACATTTGTTTATCAGCGTTTTAGAACAAAGTTAAATCTTGTTAATACATTGTTAAATAACAATAATTAGCAAATATAAATGATTTTTACAATTGAGTTTTTAGAAAATCTTTTAGTTAAACACCTTTAGAAAAGATTTCTTTTACGTTTTTGTAATACGATATTTATTCATTACATACCTTCCATTAAGAGGCTTAAAGGATTGAGAATTGGCGTTTGCAATAGGTGCATTTTCAAAGAAGACGTGTTTGGTGGTTATAATATGTAAAGCTACCAATTCAATAGTTGCAAGAATACTATGAATTGGTAGCAAATATTGTAACAAATAATTTATTGATTGATCACAAGAATATCAAGACGACCTGTATTAATCCTTATTATTTTATAAATTCTTTGATAGGTATTTTCTGGAAGAGCAAATCACCGTCACCTTCGTAAAGAATACCTATGTATTTATTATCTATTACCGTAAGACAGGAATAACCCATAGCTGCTTGCTCATACAACAATATTGAAGGTAGTTTATCCCAAGTATTCCCTTCGTCATTACTTGTTTTGATAGTCATTTTTATTCTATCTTTTGCATCATTAGGATTAGAGAAGAATAAATACTGTTTTCCCTTTTTATCTTTATAAGAAATGATACTTGCCATACAATTGGGCTCGGTGAGGGCAGTGCGAGAGGTGTTGTGCTCTATCCACGTTTTGCCCATATCGGCAGTAACGGCTACGGAACGACCGTGATAGTTATCAGAGAGTTTATAGTTGGTGCGATTGCGGTCGTCGCGCATATTGAGCATTAGTGAACCATCGGAGAGTTCTACCACTTGAGATTCAGTAGTGTGTGTCTTAGCTCCTGTACCTACGTGCCACGTCTTGCCGTGGTCTTTGCTGTAAATAATAGTAGAATGAGGCACTTGGTCTTTATCCTTAAACTGACCTGCAAATACCAAGGTACCATTACTCATCGAGATACCTCTTCCAGGTCCTTGGAAAAAGAGTCTCCATTCGGGATTTTTGATTTGAGAGGTGATATTAATAGGTTCACTCCACGTTTTGCCATCGTCTTCACTTTTTACTAGTACTATTTGTCCTGTTTCCTCAGGAGTCATTCCACTTTTAGAGCCCCACCAACTCATTGTTTTAGGATCTAAGCCGTGTTGCCACAAGCCCATCACCCAAATAGTATTGGTTTGCTTATCTACCAAAACTGCAGGATCTCCTACCCCATTAAGGCGGTTAGGTTTTCCTCCCCATTCGCCCATATCAATCACTTTTTTCATTGGCTCCCACGTTTGTCCACCATCAGTACTACGACTCATTCCTACATCGATATCTTCTTGCAAATCCTTGCAGTTGTTGTAACGATTGTCGTAAACGGCTATCAGCGTACCTTTATTAGTGGTTACAAGCCCTGGTATACGGTAGCATTCTATGCCGTCTTGTTTACGCTGACGAAGAGCAATAGCAAAACGCTGTCCTTCTTTTTTAGCATTATTAAGCGTGAATTTAGCCTCATTAGTGGTGAGTTTTATCTTTGATAAGTAGAGTTTTTGTAAGAGGTCTGGTTTTTGAGTAGTACGGGCAGAAACCCAAACAAAAAGGGTATCATTAGTAGCTTTGAATTTTCCTTGCAGTTTGGTGTTACAACTGAGATTTGAAGTTTTAGCAAAAAGTGTTGCTTGTTCTCTTTTAGCGTTAGCACCTACATAAACAGAGAGTTCTGAAAGATTGAGATTTTTACTTTTAAACTGCAAAGAAATTTCTTTTACCTCTGTTCCTTGCTTTACAGGTAGTACAAATGAGGTAATAAGATTATCTTTATCAGTAGCCAAAGGCATTTGGGCTTGAGTAAAAGTCATTCCTTTTTGGGCATAGCCAAAGCTAAGAAAACATAGTGCAATAATAGTAAATAGTTGTTTCATTTGTTAATTTGTTGATTTAGAAATTGATTATTAATATAGTTGTGATGTAAATTCATACAATATTATGCCTTTTTCACGTATTGAGTGAGGATAACGATTTGTTGTCCATCAACTTTGCCTTCTATATATTCAGCGTTTTCGGGGTCGAGAGTGATTTTGCGCACAACAGTACCTTGTTTAGCTGTCATACTAGTGCCTTTTACTTTTAGGTCTTTGATAAGCACAACGTTATCACCATTAGCGAGTACTGCCCCATTGCTATCTTTGTGGATTACCTTTTCGCTCTCTTCCAAATGGTCGTCGGAAGCTTGGGCAAAAGCGAATTCTTCCTCATCTAAATACATCATATTTAGAAGGTCGAGCGACCAGCCTTCGTTTTTGAGTCGGTTGAGGAGACGCCACGCCATTATCTTTACAGGACGGTGTTCGCTCCACATACTATCGTTGAGGCAACGCCAATGGTTGCTATCCATCGTTTCGGGATTTTGTATTTGGCTAAGACAAGTACCACATACCAAAAGGCTATCATCTGTACTTTCGTTTCTAACGGGAGGTACTGTATATACACTTAGGCTTTCAGTAGCTCCACAGAGCTCACAACAATTACTACTACGAGATTTTAGTTCTTGTAACATCTTAATTTAATTTGTCGATTTTCAATTAATTAATGTGCAAATATAGAGAGTTTTCTCCAAACTACACAAATTTATTCTTTTATTAATCTATCTTTTTCTGAATTATCTACTTGTATTTCATTTGTTTTAGATTGATTATTACCAAACTTATAGATTACAGAAAAATGTACACTGCGATTATCATTGAAAATTCTATTTTCAAATTTATAAGTGCTATAATCGACGCTATTCCTTGCTATTGTTGTGTTAAAAGGGTCGGTTAAGTAGATATTTAGATTCAATTTCTGTTGTAAGAACGATAGAGAAGCTCCTAACCGCATTAGGAAAGTGTTCTTAGAGACATACATTTCTTCAACTCCTTTGGTGTTGTACAGCATATTCAAAAACAGTTTATTAGTTTTATCCTTATTCAAGGTTATGGTGAAATTTGATAACAAAGTGCCGTGTATGCCTCTTAAATTCTTATCAGGCAAACTTTCTTCTGCCGATTTAGATTGTTGATAGGAAACATTGGCACTGCTATAATTAGATATACGATTAGAAATCTCCCAATTATAAGCCAACTCAGAACCTAGACTATAAGTAGTTAATACATTCTTTGGTTGTGTTACTACTACATTGTTATTATTTTCAGTAGAAACTACAAAAGCCCAATTATCAGCTATTTTAGAACCATATAAAGAAAACGATAGGTTTCCTTTATACACATAACCAAACTCTACATTGGTGGTGATATTAGGCAATAAATCTGGATTGCCTATTTCGTAATTATTGGCGTCTTTGTAATTCCTAAAAGGATTCAAATCATATAAACTTGGTCTTGCAATTCGTTGGTTGAAAGAGAGAGCATAAGAATGATTATTATTTGGCTCATAAGAAAGAGATACGGTAGGGAACCAATTGTAATAACGTTTTTCATTGGTAATATTTTGGGTTATTAATGTTTCTTCTGTTTGGGTATGTTCATATCTTATACCAGCACTTAAAAAGAGTTTTTCAGTAAGATTGCGAAAGAGATTTAAGTACATTGCCCATAAGCGTTCTTTGTAAAGAAAATCATTGGATTTTGAAGTGTCAAAAACATCTAATCCGCCTATTTTATTGTAGAAATTCACTCCGTTATCATTACTAAAATAAGTACCTTTACCACCTATTTCAATTTTTGTATTCAAAAGAGTTGTTTCTAAGTCGGCACCAAAAGCATTGATTTTAAAAATATAGTCTACATTATTCTTATTTTCAAAAGAACTCTCTAATATTTGTCCATCTTCTCTGTAATTATTAGCTTTGAATACAGAGGTGGAATTATTCGTATTTCTATTATGATTAAAATAAAACTTTAATTGGCTACCCAAAGTATCTAATTTGATATCTAAATAAGGAGAAAATGAGAGACCTTTATTATTACCCAAAGTATTAGTAGACAATTGTTGAGTTTTTAATACACTTTGGGCATTATTATAGAATTTAACCTCAGAATGCCCGTAAGCATTGTTATCCCAGTTGCTGTAATTGAGGTAGAAACCCAAATTAATAGCTTTTACTAACTGATAGTCGGCATTGAGCTGATGACTTAATCCTTTGTCTATTCTCTCAGTATTTTCAATGGACTCTCTTTGCTCATCAGTGAAAAGTAGTTTGTTTTTATTCTCAAAATTCCTATTTTCATCACCATAAAACAAATTGTAATTGAGGATTAGTTTCTCGTTGGAATAATTGAGTGTTAAAGCGTTATTTACGCTTGCTTTGGTTCTGAGTATAGAAGTTGAAGAGATATTGGCATCAAAGCCTGCATTTAGTTTTTTCTTTAGTTTGATATTGATAAGACCCGTATTCCCCGCTGCATCGTACTTTGCTGATGGATTAGTTATAATCTCTATTTTGTCGATATTCTCAGACCTTAATGTTTTTAAGTAGTTCTTTAAATCATCTCCTGAAATATTGAGCAGTCTATCGTCTATCATTACTAATACATTGCTTTTCCCGATAATTTTTAGTCCGTCGCTGGTGGGGTCGATTCGAGGAATGTTTTTGAGCAATTCATCACTACTGACCCCTGTAGAGAGTAGACTATTTTGTACATTATACACCAACCTATCCGACTTCTTTTCAATTAGTTGTTTCTTTGCTGTGAGGGTTACTTCTGATAACTGATGTGCATTATCAACCTTCAGCACCCCTAAGTCTGTATTTTCATTAAGTACTATTGTTTTTTGGTATAGTATTTCACCTAAATATCTTATCACAAGGGTAAAGTTTCCTTTCTTATTTACAGACAATGTAAAATCACCTTTATTTCCGGATAATTCACTTAAAAAAGGTTTATTATCCTCATATAATATCACTTCAGCAAATTCAATAGGGAGCTGGTACATATCAGTAACTTTCCCTTTTATTGACTGAGAAAAGAGAGAATAACTGAATAAGAAAAAGGAATATAGAAGTAAAGGCTTCATAATAGTTTATCGTATATTCTCTGCAAAAATAAAGTTTTTCTTAGAAACTACAAAAAAAAGAGGCACGAGCTTGTAGCTTGTGCCGGCGTGTGATGATTTTTATTATAAAAACTCTACTTTTAAATAATTGATTTTACCTTCTGAATTTAGTTTTGCTGTATCTTTACCTTTAAAGGCAAAGAAAGTACCATCTTTTCGTTTCCCTGAGACAGCCCAATGAGTCTCAAGAGTATTTTCAGCAACTTTAATGGTTTCCCAAAGATGTTTTGTAGTTTTATTTCTTTCAAAGAATTGTTTAAAAAAGGAGATTACTGCAGTTTTCCCTTTCATTTGTGAACCATCGGCACTTAACATTGTAATATCTTCAGAAAACAAAGCTATTAACTTATCAAAGTCTGCTACACTATTTCCTGCATAATCTGACAAATAGAAATACTCATCGAGAACTGTCCAACTCTTAACTTCAAAAGGTAATTTATCAAATATTTTTTCCTCAGTACCGAGCCACATTACGGAGTTTGCCATATCTACAAATTTGAGTTCATCGGCACGGAGGTCGGCTAAGGCTTTTTGTCCCTCAGGAGTGTTGCGGGCTCTGAGAAAATCGTCTTTACTTTCATACCACAATTCGCCCATAGCATCAAAGGTAAAAGGGAGGGTTTCTCGTTGTGTAGACGATTTTTCATCAGTAGGTTGAAAAGGAAATGTTTTAGCATAATCTTTTATCAGCAGGGCTTCTTTATAGTTTATTACTTTTTGAGAATGTGCTTCCCATAGTTTTATAAATTCTTCTGTGCTAAGATGCTGTTTCTTGCGCACAAACATTATAATCTTAAACATATCAATATAAGTAGTTATCAGAATAATTAAAAGATTGTCTAAAAAAAATTGTAAGGAATTTTACAAAACGTTTCTACAAAATATATTGTAAAAATACCTGATTATCATTATATTCAACTTTGCCAAAGGTCGTAGCACGGCAAGCTATTAAGACCTTTGGCAAAGTGTAATGGTGTTCATTTACTAATTTGCTAATTTGTTAATTTCCCAATTTCTCTTTACAAAGTCGGCAAGTTCTTTACCTTTAAGGAGACCTTGTGAGAGTCGTGCTAAATCGAAGGCTTGCTTGATGAGAGCTTCTTTGGCGGTTTCACCTTCAGCTTTCATAATAGCATCGACTAAAGGAGAATTGCTATTTACCACTACGTGATACACTTCGGGGAAGCCTCCCATAGCGAACATACCACCTCCTCCGGTAGCACTCATTTCCTTCATACGGCGCATAAACTCGGGTTGATTGATAACGAACGGCGTATCATCGCTGTCTAAGTCTTCTAACTGCACCATATAGCCTTCTTTAGGAATTACCTTCTCGATTTCGGCTTTTAGCGTGTTTTTCTCTTCGTCGGAAAGTTTGGCAATAATAGGTTCTTCTTTTTGTATCAGCTTAGCTACAGGAGCAGCATCTACACGGGTAAAAGTAAGTTTCTCATTATCACTTTCTAACTTCTGTACCAAGTGCGATACGATAGGGCTATCCAACAATAACACTTCGTAGCCTTTTTCTTTGGCTTGCTCAATAGCTGTGTATTGCTGTTCTTTATTTTGAGCGTATAACACTACCAAAGTACCGTTTTTGTCGGTTTGTTCAGCTTTTATTGCTTCTTTTAGTTCTGCCAAAGTGTAATACTTGCCATCGGTAGTGGGGTACAACATAAAATCGGCTGCTTTTTCGTAGAATTTATCATCGGTAAGCATACCATATTCGAGCACTATCTTGATGTCGTTCCACTTGTTTTGGAAGTCGTCGCGATTATTAGTAAAGAGTGATTTCAGCTTATCAGCTACCTTACGAGTGATGTAATTAGCAATCTTCTTTACATTACCATCGGATTGGAGGTAAGAACGCGATACGTTTAGCGGAATATCTGGCGAATCTATCACCCCTTTGAGCATTGTTAAGAACTCGGGCACTATACCTTCGACGTTATCGGTAACAAATACTTGGTTTTGATACAACTGTATGCGGTCTTTCTGTAACTGCATATCGTTAGTAAGCTTAGGGAAATAGAGAATACCGGTAAGGTGGAACGGATAATCTACGTTCAGATGAATGTAGAAAAGAGGTTCATCGAACTGCATTGGATAGAGTTCGTGATAGAACGCCTTGTAATCCTCATCTTTCAAATCGGCTGGCTGTTTTGTCCAAGCAGGATTAGGGTTATTTACAATATTATCGACCGTTACATATTCCGTTTTATAATCCTCAGGGGCATTTTCAGGGCGAGGTAATGGCTCTTGTTTCGTACCAAATTTAATTGGGATAGGCATAAAGCGGTTGTACTTGCGCAACAACTCTTCGATACGGAAGTCCTCCAAAAACTCAGTAGAGTCATCGGCGATGTGCAAGATAATTTCAGTACCACGTTCGGTGCGCAGGTCGGTTTCCTCTAAGGTAAATTCAGGACTACCGTCGCATACCCAGCGTACGGCTGGAGCATCGGTATAGGATTTGGTGATGATTTCCACTTGTTTGGCTACCATAAAAGCAGAGTAGAAGCCCAATCCAAAATGACCTATCACTCCGGCGTCTTTGGCTGTATCTTTATATTTCTCCAAAAACTCCTCAGCTCCTGAAAAAGCAATTTGGTTGATGTACTTTTCGACCTCTTCAGCCGTCATACCGATACCTTGGTCGATTATATGGAGGGTTTTATTGTCCTTATCGACCTTCACTTCGATGATAGGGTTACCATATTCCACTTTTGCCTCGCCTATAGTAGTGAGGTGTTTCAGTTTAAGGGTGGCATCGGTAGCGTTGGAGATGAGTTCGCGTAAGAATATCTCGTGGTCGCTGTACAAGAATTTTTTAATAAGTGGAAAGATATTTTCCACAGAGACGTTTATATTTCCTTTCATTTTTATTTAATTTTTTAGTGTTAGCGTAATAGCGAAAAGAATACCAAAGTAGGGAAAGGTGACAAAATGGCAGACCCTCTATACTAATACCAAAATAATAAAACTTCGCCTCTATTCGAACACACATCGAACACGTATCGAACAAAAAGCCAGCTCTTAATCATTAATATTGGTACAAATTTTGTGCATCTCTTCACCACCAATTCACCAAATCAGAAAATCAACTCATTATGATTATCATTCCTAAAAACTACTCATCGCCTTATGGCATTATGGACACTGAGCGCGCGATCAAGCTCATCAAAGATACTTTCGAAAAAGCTTTAGCTGAAGCTTTACACCTCACTCGTATCTCCGCTCCTCTATTCGTAAAACGCAATACAGGTCTCAACGACGACCTCAACGGAGTAGAACGACCCGTGAGTTTCGAAATGAAAGACGCCGAAGGTCAAACTATCGAAATCATTCACTCTCTTGCCAAATGGAAACGCTTGGCACTGAAACGCTATGGCATCGCACTACACGAAGGCATCTATACCGATATGAACGCCATCCGTCGCGATGAAACTTTAGATAATACCCATTCTATTTACGTTGACCAATGGGATTGGGAAAAAGTTATCGCTCCTTCCGACCGTTCCTTGGAATACTTACAACAAACAGTCAACCAGCTTTATAACGCATTTTTAGAAACTGAAGCTGCTCTCGTTGCTCACTACCCTAAATGTAAGGCTTTTTTGCCCAAAGAAATAACCTTCATCAGTTCGCAGGAGTTAGAAGACCGCTACCCTACTCTATCGCCTCAAAAACGCGAAGAAGTATTTGCCAAAGAAAAGGGGGCTATTTTTATCACTCAGATAGGTAAAACCTTGCGCTCAGGTAAAAAACACGACAACCGTGCCCCCGACTATGACGATTGGGAACTCAACGGCGACCTTATCATCTGGAATCCCGTGTTAAACAGCGCGTTAGAACTCTCGTCTATGGGTATACGAGTAGACGAAAAATCATTAGCACACCAATTGCAACTCGCTAATGCCGAACACCGCAAAACCTTAGACTATCACCAAATGTTGCTCAAAGGTGAACTCCCGCTCACCATCGGTGGGGGTATCGGTCAGTCGCGTATTTGTATGCTACTGATGCAAAAAGCGCATATAGGCGAAGTTCAAGCCTCTATCTGGACAGACGATATGCTGCAACTTTGCGAAGAAAACGGTATTCAGCTATTATAATTCAATAAATTATTGTACTTTTGCAGATGTAAAACCAAATTATGCAATAGCCGAAAATTGAAAAAGAAGATGGCTAAAAAGATAAAATGCTTCAAGAATTTATACAAAGCATAAAAACATATCGAAAAATTTCTATAACAGATGAACATATACAATACGATGCTGATAGCTGAAGGGCGCTTTGAAGAACTCAAACCTCAAATAACTGCCTTTGTATATGAGTGTTACAATCATTATAACGAAGTGATGAAAGAATATATTGCATTCCCTATTACTTCAAATCAATAAAGTATATTCATTACTATGAAAAACAATATCTTTTGTACTATATCCTTATTAATAAGCAGTGTAACCCTTACCGCTCAAGAGTTACTCCCTCTGCCTTTACGCCAAAAAGAAGAGCTCAAAGCGCATTCGTGGGTGCGTGAAACCCCTTTTGAACAGGTAATCGTAAAAGAAATAGGCAACCGCATCAGTGCGCTGAATGTAAACCCTAAAAACAGTAACGAGTTTCTCGTCGCTCCTGAAAACGGAGGTATCTGGCTCACCCAAAATGGCGGCGAGACCTATACTCCCCTCTGCCCTACCCTTCCCACCCAATCTATCAGCGCTATCGCTATGGACTGGACTTCAGGCACTTTAGCACTTGCTACCCCCTACGGCATCTTCATCTCTGCTGATAAAGGCAAAACAACCAAATTCAGCGGATTGGCTAACGCACAGCACATCAGCAGTTTGTATATCAATCCTCTCAACCCTCAAGAAATTATCGCCGGAGTATTAGGCAACCCCTACAAAGCCGACGAAAAACGCGGTATCTTCAAAACTACCGATGGTGGTAAAACTTGGCAACAAAAGCTATTTGTGAGCACTCGTGCTGGTATTAGCCAAATCACCCCCTCCCCCGATGGCAGTGTGCTTTTAGCCGTTGCTTGGGATGTGAACAGCAGCCAGTGGGACGACCTCCCTTATGGCAGCTATAGCGCTGTTTACAAGAGTGTTGATGGCGGAAATTCGTGGACAAAAATCACTGCAAACAACGGATTTATCAAAGGAAATAACATCGGAAAAATAGGGGTTACTTGTTTCAATTCGCAAATTTATTATGCCGTGATTGATAACCGCAATCCTAAGAAAAAAGAAAACAATAACAGTCTGCAAAAAACAGCACGCATCCACCTTACTGCTCAGGATTTTGATGCGATGAGCAAAGCCGATTTTCTTGCTTTAGACAACAACCGATTGAACATCTTCCTGCATAATATCGGTCAGGATAAGAAATATACTGCACAAAACCTCAAGGATATGATAGCCGCCGAGGTTACTTCGCCTGCTAAAATTCTCAGTTATTTAGGCGTTAGCACTCAAGAGGTTATAGGTGCTGAAGTGTATGTAACTAACGACGGCGGTAACTCTTGGCAAAAAGCTAACAGCCAACCTCTCAACGATATGTACTATCAAAATGGAGAACAATTCGGAGGCATTGCCGTAAACCTTACCAATAAAAACCACTTGTTTATAGGGGGGTATCCTCTGCTTGAATCTGGCGATGGTGGCAAAACGTGGAGAAGCAAACAGCCGCTCTCTTTACAAAATAGTTATGAACAACTCTACTTACAGCAAGGCACTTTGTTCTGTACTACCCCTAACGGACTACAACTCTCTTACGACAATGGTAAAAGTTTTGCTACTAAAAACGTACCTCAAGCTATAGCCTTCAATCAGTTGTGTTACGACCAAGCGAGCAAAACGCCTTATTATGTGAGTGATCAAGCTGTATTGGCTCAGAACAACAGCCATTGGAATACTTTCAAAAGAAACATACATTCCCTTTCGTTTGGCAACGACAGCTATGCCGCCGAACCTTATGGCAAATTCTTCACTTTCTTCCCCGATAGAGACCAACTTTTCCCTCTCGGAAGTGCTTACTATGGCGAAAATAAAGCTCCTTTGCGCTTCGGTGAAAAAGCACCACTGCTCATATCCCCTCAAAATAAAGATATCATCTACATCGGGAGCAACAAGCTACATATCTCAATGGACAAAGGTCGCAATTGGCGCACTATTTCCGACGATGTAACTAACGGTAACAAGCAAGGTAACAAGGCTTATGGCACTATTTCGGCTATTGCCGAATCGCCTTTTATGTTTGGCTTGCTCTACACAGGTAGTGATGACGGTATGATTTACACCACCGATAATGGGGGCGTATCGTGGAAACAGATATACAACGCCTTCCCTCGCGCCCTAAAAGTGAACAACCTTATCGCCTCTAAGCACCAACGCAACCGCGTATTGGCAACCCTCATCAGCACCGATGAAACTCAAGGCGACCCCATTATTTTTATGAGTAACGACAACGGAAAAAGCTGGACAGATATTCACTCTAACCTCCCCGATGCCAAAGTGAACGTTCTTAAAGAAGACCCTAAGAACGAGCAAATTCTCTATGCCGGAACCGATAACGGCTTGTATATCACCTTCAATTTAGGCGAAAGCTGGCAACCGTTCAGCCAAGGACTACCCGAAACAGGTGTGAATGATATTTATATCGATGACTCAAATGGTGAAATGACCGTCGCTACTTTAGGACGTGGCATCTATCGCACTTCAGTGAAAATGATGCAAGAGCTCCGTGCTGCCATTGTAACTCAAGCCTTTTTCCCGTTAGAAACCCCCATCACAATCCCCTATTCACCCAATTGGGGCAATGCTACAAGTGAATGGGATGATCCCGTACAACCTAAAGTGTATTTCTATGCTTTTGCTGCCAACGACAATGTGGAAGTGCCTATTAAAATAATGAAAGGCAGAGTAACACTACAAACTTTCAAGTACAAAAGCAACAAAGGTTTTAACTATATTCCTTACGACCTGAGCATCTCGCCCGAAGGTAAATTAGCTTATGAAAAAAGTCTTCAAAAGATATTCCTATCCACCGCTACCGATGGCAAAGTCTATCTCCCCAAAGGGCGCTACACTGTAGTTTTCACCCTCCCCGATGGCTTTGAGGAAGAGAGAACTCTTGATATATTCTAATGAAACGATATACCGAAAAACATATTATTCTTTGGAAAGACGATACTTGGGTAACCTGTCCCGAGTGCCAAAAAATCGCCGTTGTTACCAATTGCCAAGTACATTGCCCACACTGCGGTTTTGAAAAGAAAGCTGAAGAATTAGAGTTGTTTGCAGCTATCGTAAAACTCAATTGCCCCAATTGTGGCACACTTATTGAACAACGACAAGGCGGACTGAAAGAAACCAATGAATTCCGGCAAGTGAAATGCCCCAAATGCAACGAAGAATATCTCGTAAAACCCCAATACGAATCCTACCGACAGCCCAACCCCACTCCCTCTAACGGACTGAAATGCGATAGTACTTTCGGGTTGCCCTATTTTTTCCAAGAGAATGTGCGCGGCAACCTATTTTGGGCAAGAAATATGAGCCATTTAGAGGTAATGGAAGATTACATCGCCTCTGACCTACGCGAACGTGAGGGAATGACAATGGTAGCCAAGCTCCCCACCTTTGTAAAAAGCAAAAAGAACCGCGAGTTACTACTAAAAATCTTGCGCAAATGGAAAGAAAAAGTATCAACCCCCGATTATAAGCTCCCTCCTTCCATTGCTACCGAGCAAATTCACTTGTTTTTTGCCGATGATAAAGTAACTATTAGCGATTATTTAAAAAATATTTCTCACAAAATAACAAGTTCGGTAAATTACACCCGAGTATATTCGCATAAAAACGGGTATCAATGGGTGTGTTTCTACAAATACAATCGTATAAAGAGAGCATTTACTAAGGAATGGTTAGCGCAAATCCCTTTTGAAGTAAAAACCATCTACCTATATCATTACTACGATACTTTCAACGATGTCCAAAACATACTAAAAACCTTTCTACAACACTACCTACAAGAAAACACCCCCAATAGTCTATATATCAGTATTAGCGAAAAGTTACTCCCCGCCAATGAATTTCTTAACTTGCTAATTTGCTAATTTGCTAATTCCCCAATTTGCTAATTCCCCAATTTGCTAATTCCCTAATTTGCTAATTCCCTAATTTGCTAATTTGCTAATTCCCCAATTTGCTAATTTGCTAATTATTTCGTACTTTTGCAGCCTAAATTTAAAAAAGGAAAAATCACTATGGCAAACATTGAAAAAATAAAATGCCTGATCATAGGATCAGGCCCTGCTGGCTACACAGCCGCTATTTATGCCTCTCGCGCCAATCTTAACCCTGTGCTTTACCAAGGCGAACAACCTGGCGGACAGCTTACTACTACTTCCGAAGTAGAGAATTTCCCCGGATATCCTGAGGGAGTAATGGGTACAGAAATGATGATGCAATTAGAACAACAAGCTAAACGTTTCGGCACAGACATTCGCAACGGCTTGGTGACTAAGGTAGATTTTTCGGCTCGCCCACACAAAGTATGGGTAGACGACAAAGAACTCCACGCCGATGCAGTAATCATTGCTACAGGTGCTTCAGCTAAATTCTTAGGTTTACCCTCAGAACAGCACTACTTGCAAACAGGAGGAGGCGTATCGGCTTGTGCTGTGTGCGACGGTTTTTTCTACCGCAATCAACACGTGGCTATTGTAGGGGCAGGCGACTCGGCTTGTGAGGAAGCGCTTTACTTAGCGAACATTTGCTCGAAAGTAACAATGCTCGTGCGTCGCGATGAGTTCCGCGCTTCACAAATTATGAAGGAACGCGTGCTCAATTCGCCAAAAATAGAAGTGCTTTTCAATACTGAAACTGAAGAGATATTAGGTGACGGACAAGTAGTTACGGGCATTAAAGTACGCAACAACAAGACAGGGGAGATAAGCGAAATAGCTATCACAGGTTTCTTTGTAGCTATCGGTCACAAACCTAATACTGATGTGTTTAAACCCTATATCGATACTGATGAAGTAGGTTATATCAAAAATGTACCTGACACTTCTCTTACCAATGTAGCAGGTGTATTCGTTGCGGGCGGCGTTGCCGATACCCGTTACCGTCAAGCTATTACAGCCGCAGGTTCAGGCTGTATGGCAGCGTTGGACGCAGAGAAATACCTTCTTACTCTTGAATAGGTAAGAGGTAAGAGATAAGAGATAAGAAAGCGCGATGTTTAGAATAATAAACATCGCGCTTTGCTATTTAACCTGCCAGCTATCGCTGGATTTGTTTCTTACTTTTTACCTTTATTTTAAACTAAGCTTATGGTTGATAATTCTATCCATATAGTCTTGCATAAAGGCTTTTAAATCTTTAATACCTTTTTGTATTTCGGCATTGTCTTCTTTGCCCAAGAGATTGTTTTTGAGAGCACCATCTTCTTTCTTGTACACCCCGTTTACCTTACCTGTTTCGTCGATGATATAGATATAATTACCTTGCATCATTTGGTACATAAGCGCATCGGAGATAAAAGCGCGAGGCGTTTCATCAGGAAGATTGGCAAACACACTGCGCCCCCAAGAGCGGAAAGGCTTATGGTAACCCATTAGGTCTACTAACGAAGGATAAATATCTATTTGCTGAGTAATATCTGAATTTACCCCCTTTGGCACCAAATTAGGATTAGGGCTGTAGAACATAATTGCCGCTCCTTTGCCTGTAATAGGCTCTTTGTAGAGGTCGTAATAGATTTGGTTAGGGTGGTCATTGACGAAAGCAAAGATAGTATTGTTATACCAAGGTTGTTTTTTAGCACACTCAAAGAATTGTTTGAGAGCGTAATCGGTATAGCCAATACATTTGTGAATTTCTAAGTTGCCTTTAGGGAATTTGCCCTCATATTGCTTAGGAATTTGAAAAGGGTGGTGGGAGGAGAGTGTGAAAATAGTGCCTAAGAAAGGTTGTTTCTTTTGAGAATAAGTTCTGCACATATATTGGAAGAAAGGTTCGTCCCAAATCCCCCAGTGTCCATCGTCATCAGCATCGTTATTGTACTCATTTTTACCATAATAATGGTCGAAACCTAAGATATTAGAAAAACCTAAGAATCCCATAGACCCATTAGGTGCTGAATGGAAGAAAGAAGTATCGTACCCCATTTCTTTGGCGATAGACACCAATGATTGTGTAGGTTGTTTCACATAAGGTGATGAGGTATAAGCCACTTGAAAAGAAGGGATTCCCGCTAACATTGATGACATTCCGTGTATCGACTGGCGACCTGTGCAATAAGCGTTATCGAGCACATAAGAATGTTGAGAGAGCGAGTCTAAAAAAGGCGTATACGATTTAAAATCAGGGATATGCGTTTTAGTGTTCATACAACCCCAATACTCTTTGCCAAAACTTTCTAAAATAAAGAGAACCACATTGGGTTGGGTAGTTACTTCGCGGTTATATTGTTTAATAGGTTTTAAATTCTCATTAATGTAAGCTTCATCTACAAAGTGATATTCTTTAAAACCTTTATTTTTTCCCATACTGCGAATAAGGCAAAAAGGCGTATTGAGAATTGCATCAGCTTGTGCTGTAATATTCACGTGTCGGCTAGCATCAAGCATATTGATAGGACGAGTATCCGAAGTAAAACCTCCTCCGCGAATAGCCATCATTATCAAAGTGCCAAAACCTAAAAAAAATACGATTGACCATCCAAAGTAAGATTTCTTTTGAGCAATAGGCACTTCGACGTTTTTCACGCGTTTATAAAGGAAAACCCAAAGAGCTATCAGTAAAAAGAAGCCTACGAACATATACCAATAGCCTCCTAAAAAGCTACTGAATATTTTCATTTTGTTGTTTTCGTGTTCAATAACAGCAAACGATGCCGAGGTAAGGCGAGACTTGCTAAAAGGGTAGTATGCCATATCAATAAAATTGGTGGCATAAGCAATCGTATTAGGTATAAAGTACGACCAAAAAACTGCTTTCTGAAACTTCTTATGGGTATTTACCCACAAAGGTAGTAAGCTGAGCAGTATAAACAGCAAGTTAGTGTACATTATAGCACAGTTATCAAACGCTAATCCATAATAAAAAAGGTCTGATAAGTTATAATCACCCATTTCTCCGTGATTGAAATAGATAAACAAACCACGGGCAATAGCATAAAACAAATATACCAAGAAGATACGGTATAAAAAAACTATATATTCTCTAATTCTCATTGTATTTAGTTTTTTAAATGAATTGTAATATTAAAATAATGATGGTAAGCACTGCCGAAGCGATAAGCACCCCTCTGGCGCGTTCGTTTTCATAACGATTGATAAAAAAGAAGAAAACAGCAAGGTCTAACAAGGCGCCCAACAGAATGAGTTTTCCCAAATAGCCTCTGTAGTAAGCATCTTCAAGGGTTACACCAATACTGTTTTTAGAAAAAATAAGGATATAAGCTAATATCCCAATTGCATTAGCCAATATCCCTATTGTAAAACCTATAAGTTGATTTTTTCGGTTGTAGTTCATATCTATAAATCCCATTGTTTTAGCGGTTCAATATTTTGGTGAGCAGTAAGGTCAAACTGAATAGGTACAACCGATATATAGCCATTTTCAAGCGCCCATTGGTCGGTGTCAGTACCTTCATCTTCATTCACAAAAGTACCTGTCATCCAATAGTATACTCTTCCCTGTGGGTTCACGCGTTTGTCAAAACTCTCTATCCATCGAGAACGTGCTTGTCGGCATATTTTCACCCCTTTAATTTCTTCCTTCTTGATATTAGGGATGTTTACGTTCAGCACTGTTCCTTTAGGCAAGCCATTAGCAAGCACCTTCTCAGCAATATTTTTGATATAAGAGCGCGCTTGAGAGAAATCAGCATTCCAACTCGGGTCTAACAACGAAAAACCAATAGCAGGAATTCCCTCAGTACCCGCCTCAATAGCCGCACTCATCGTTCCTGAATATATCACGTTGATAGAAGCATTGGAACCGTGATTGATACCACTCACACACAAATCGGGCAGACGACCGTTCAGCACTTCGTGTTTGGCTATTTTCACACAGTCGGCAGGAGTACCACTACAAGCGTATTCGCGAGTAGCTCCGTTATGTGACGGCACAGGGTCGCAGTACATCGTAGTATCGAGGGTAACGGCGTGCCCTTTACCACTCTGTGGTGAATCAGGAGCTACTACCACCACTTCACCTAATTCTTTCATTATGTCTATCAGATAACGGATACCAGGAGCGGTAATACCATCGTCGTTTGTTACTAATATCAAAGGTTTTTGCATATTCAAAAAAACGTAAAAAATATTAAGCGCACAAAAGTACAAAATAATTAACAATTTACAACCAACAATTTACAACTATTCAAAAAAAGATGTAATTTTGCTATTCTAACAAACATCCTAACCAAAGATAAAAAGTAATTACCAACATTTAAAAATCTTTATTTTTTGTATCTATCAAAATCGTTACTGGTCCATCGTTACAGAGATTTACCTGCATCATCGCTCCAAATTGCCCCGTAGGCACTCGTTTGCCAAGCAATATTTCCACTTGCTTTACAAACGCCTCATAGATAGGAATTGCCACCTCAGGGCGTGCCGCTCTGATATAGCTGGGGCGATTACCTTTTTTAGTTGCAGCGTGCAAAGTGAATTGCGACACTATAAGCACCTCGCCTTCCACATCCTTCACCGAGAGGTTCATCACACCATTTTCATCTTCAAAAACGCGTAAATTCACTATCTTCGCCGATAGCCACGCAATATCCTCATCGCTATCGCTATCTTCTATCCCTACCAATACTAATAAGCCTCTATTGATAGAGGCTACCGTTTGCTTCTCTATATCCACTGAAGCGTGGGTTACTTTTTGAATAACTACTCTCATACTCTTTCATTTTTTAATTGGTTATTTTATTAATCAAGAATATATAAAGGGATATCTTTCTGCTGAAAAAACTCTTTAAATAGCATCAATACAAATCCAAAATCATAGCAAATAGTATTCTCGTCATACAAATCACCATTAATCTCTATCTTATTGTGGGTGGCAAGTTTTCTACTATAACTACGAGGATATTTCTCTCCAGTATTATCAAGGTCTGTAGTATAATAGAGCAACAAATACTTGCCATTATCTATTTGACAAGAAAGGCTATCAGCATCCCAAGTATCATCTATTGCTAAACGAATTTTAGCCTCTTCAATTTGTGAAAAAGGAATCAATTTTTGTATGAGTTCGTCTAGAGAATTAATTATATATTCTTCATATTTCTTAGGTTTCCTGAGTGTTAATATCATAATAATCTTTCTTTAAGTCCTAACATTAAAGCCTTTTTCTTAAAATCAGCAATCACTTGTAGTGGAGTTTCTGCTTCATACTTAATGTTTAAATTTAATTTTCCTATTTCCTCTTCCAATATATCCTCTTTAGTATCTTTATATACATAACATCATAAATAGTAGCCTTTAAACTTTAAAGTAAGTTCATCATATTGTTTATCAAAACTGATAAGCTCTTCTTTAAAAAGATTTTTAAGAATATTTAAAGAAGTTTCCATAGTAAAAAACCCTTCTTTTGCCATAAAATCAGCACAACAATTAATCTGAATTAGAACTACCAAAATAAGCCACAAAAAGCATACCACCAAAAAAACAACGCAATATTATTCAATCTGTTACAAAAAATACGGTTGTGAATTGATAAATTATTAGTATATTTGCAAAAAAAATAAATGGACTTAAGTAATTATCGAAAAACCTATAACAAACAGGAACTTTTAGAGAAAGACGCACCCGAAAACCCAATGCAGCTCTTTCAAACGTGGTTTTATGAAGCCGATGAAGCTGATAGCATTGACGAAGCTAACGCTATGTCGGTCAGCACCATAGGGCTTGATGGATTTCCAAAAACACGCGTTGTACTACTCAAACAATACACTTACGAAGGATTTATATTCTACACCAACTACCACAGCGAAAAAGGTAGAGCTATAGAAGCCAATCCGCACTTGTGTTTATCGTTTTTTTGGCCATCTCTTGAGCGACAAATTATCATCAAAGGTATCGCCGAACGTGTAGCTGCCAATACCTCTGATGGTTATTTCGAATCGCGCCCATTAGGCAGTCAGTTAGGAGCTGTGGTATCGCCACAGAGCGAAGTAATCCCCACACGTGAGTACTTAGAAGAACGTCTACACACCTTAGAAGCCCAATACGAAGGCAAAGAAGTACCACGCCCTCCTCATTGGGGTGGCTACTTAGTGCGCCCTCTGAGCATAGAGTTCTGGCAAGGACGTCCCAACCGCCTACACGACCGCCTGCGCTACACCCTCACTGAAGATTACGACTGGAAAATAGAGCGATTAGCCCCGTGATGAACTGAAACATTATCCCTACCCTACTCTTCTATTTTAGGGTCGTCACTCAACCATTCTTGAATATTTTTTGCTTCATCTTCATCTTTCATATTGAAAATATTAAGATATGTATTTACAAATTTCGAACAAGATTATAACTAAAAATCTCACAATTAATGTATTAAAAATTGCGTAAAGCATTCGAATGGCATAATTATTGCAACAAACTTTAATATTAATTTTTTAAATTGAATCAACTATGAAAAAAATTATTGCTTTAGTATCAGTGATTTGTTTATCACTAATAGCTTTTTCTTGCAGCAAGAATGATGACCCAGCAGACAATGACCTTTTTGTAGGAACCTACAAAGGTAAAATTTCTTTCTTGAAAGGAGAAGAGAAAAAATCTGTTGACAATGGTTCAGTAACAGTTGTTAAAACAGGAAATGATTATTATTTCCGTTTTTCAGATGGTATTGAAGACCTAAAAGGTGTTAGCTTCAAAAAAGAAGGAGATAACACTTTAATAAATGTTGATTTGCAAGATGGTTTAAAAGTAATCAGAATTAACGCCTCTTCATTGTACATTCTGTATACTACAGATGGAAAGACCTGGATTGCTAACGCAAGTAGGTAATAATTCTAAAAAAGAAGCACTAAAAAACCTCGAAAATATATAATTTTCGAGGTTTTTTTGATTTTTAATATGAGCTCTTCCTTATTACTTCTTAAATATCAAATTTATCAAGAATAAAATAACGATAGCTCCAATAGCTCCGGTTAAGATAGCGCCAATCCATCCTCCTCCAAGAGAGATATGAAACACCTCTCCTAAAAGCCAATATCCCACGCCACTTCCAAGGATACCAATAATGATATTGCCGATAAGACCTAATCCACTACCTTTGTAGATAGTTCCTCCTAACCATCCAGCGATGGCTCCAATAATAAGTGTTGCGATAATACCCATAATTTTTAATTTTAAATTAGGGCACAAAGGTAAGAATTATCATCTAAAAAAACAAATAAAAATCATCAATAGGAGAGGATTCGCTCGATTTGCTTAACGCTATTGTTTAGATTATTTACTTATACATTTTGTAAATTGCTTTCAAACTTTGTAGCTATTTGGTTGATAACAACTTAGGTAATTTTCAAATTGGCTAATTCTCAAATTTGCTAATTTATAGTTGTGAATTGCTTCCAAACTTTGTAGCTATGTGATTGATAACAACTTAGGTAATTTCCAAATTTGCTAATTCTCAAATTTGCTAATTTATAGTTGTGAATTGCTTTCAAATTTTGTAGTTTTGTGATTGATAACAACGATGCCTTTGCGCTCATCCCTGCGAGGCATCAGACGGTGGCTACTATTTTTAAGAAGGCGGGCTACGCTACGGCTGCCATCGGCAAGTGGCACTTAGGCTTAGGCGATAGGGGCGGTATCGATTGGAATAAGCCGATCCCTCATACGCCTAATGATATTGGCTTTGACGAGAGCTTTATTATGCCAGCGACCTCTGACCGCGTGCCTTATGAGGTAGCACCTGCACGCGACACGCAGCCGCATTGGGCTTCGTGGGTAGGTAAGGACAAGAAGGGTCGTACTTATGCGGTGCAGGAAGGGCTGCGCAATGTGCTGGCAGTGCTGAAAGGCAAATACAAGTATATCGAGCCTACCGCCCAAACTATGAAACGGGCTTGGGAGACGGGCATCGAAACAGGCTTTGAGGGCGCTCCTCAGCTCTACGACCTGAGCGTAGACCCTGCTGAGAGACACAATATCGCTGGGCGGCAGCCTGCATTAGTTAAGGAGTTTGAGGCAGTGATCAGAGGAGAGAGAGGAAGGCATTAGCATTTTATTCTTAAAGGTTGTTATTTAGAATTTGTTAAAAACAATACAAAGCCTACAATTAAAAGTTAAAACAATCTTAAACTTTGTTAACTTACTTGACAGAGAAGAGAATATCTTATAACTTTGTCGCAAAATTCTAAAATATTTAATTATGAAAAAATCAGTGCAAATCTTTTTAGAGCTTATCTCAGCTATTGCAATTTACTTGTTTATAAGTTCAATAGCCTATGGAGATCATTTGGTAACCCTACCGCTGTACTTAACAGGGGTAGTGATTATGAGTTATCTCTTTGTAAGAGAGAGACCTCAACAGAAGTGGGGTAGTTTCTTGCGTGTGGTGAGTCCTTTTGCAGTGCTAATGCTCATCGCTGGCAGCCTGCAAGATGCGAATACGAGCTTGGCACTCGGTTATATTGCTAGCACTGCGGTGGCTTTCCTATTGGGAATGTGCATTGCTACTGTGAGCAAGACGTACCAAAAGATAGGTTTATCCGTGTTGGCTTTTCTGCTGGTAGTTGCCGTACGGTTGTCGTTTTCAGCGGAGTTTCAATATTTGATAGGCGTACATTGGTATACCTTAGGAAGTTAATCATCTAATAGAATATAGAAAGAGGTTGCTCAGAAGTCTGGGCAACCTTTTTTATGCTTTGTTACTTATAAAATATTTTTTTTGTATCTTTGCGCTTTATTGTTGCTCTATTTGATAAATTAAACATTTATGTTGTGAATTGCTTTCAAATTTTGTAGTTTTGCGATTGATAACAACAAAACATTCAGTAAGGACTGGAAACAAGCCGTTGTGAATTGCTTTTAAACTTTGTAGCTATTTGATTGATAACAACTTAGGTAATTTCCAAATTTGCTAATTCTCAAATTTGCTAATTTATAGTTGTGAATTGCTTTCAAATTTTGTAGTTTTGCGATTGATAACAACTAGCTTGGTATGAACGTGCTTTGAACGGAAGTTGTGAATTGCTTTCAAATTTTGTAGTTTTGTGATTGATAACAACTTTGGAACATATTTGGAGACCAGTTTTCTGGTTGTGAATTGCTTTCAAATTTTGTAGTTTTGTGATTGATAACAACGACAATGGTAATATTATTCGTGATAGTTTAGTTGTGAATTGCTTTCAAATTTTGTAGTTTTGTGATTGATAACAACTAAAGGAAATTTATTGAGTGATGCTTTTTGGTTGTGAATTGCTTTCAAATTTTGTAGTTTTGTGATTGATAACAACCGTTACAAAAGACGCAACAACAAAGCAGTTGTTGTGAATTGCTTTCAAATTTTGTAGTTTTGTGATTGATAACAACGTCAAAGTCCGAAACTTCTATGAGCGAACTGTTGTGAATTGCTTTCAAATTTTGTAGTTTTGTGATTGATAACAACGATGATTTGATCATAATCAGTTCCTTTCTTGTTGTGAATTGCTTTCAAATTTTGTAGTTTTGTGATTGATAACAACCTCAATCTTTTAAAGGTTTTAGTATCAATCAGTTTTACTGAAAAACAGTACTGAAAAACCTCCTCTTTTACCTTATAAACAAAGGCTAAAGAGGAGGTTTTCTCTTTCCTATTCTTCTTAAAAAAGCTCTAATTGCACATAAGTTTCGGGAGCTGCTGTTTCTCTCTGACAGTAAAAGAACTCCATATCGCCAAACTGCTTATCAGTTAAGCACATAATAGCTATATTGCCATACTGAGGTAAGTTTTGTTTTACGCGATTGATATGCACTTGGGCATTCTCTCTACTAGGGCAATGCCTTATGTACATCGAAAACTGAAAGAGCGTAAAACCGTCCTTTATGAGTTTATCACGAAAGTTCTGTGCTTCTTTACGCATCTTTTTCGTCTCTGTTGGCAAATCGTATAATACTAATACCCACATAATTCTATAAGCATTGTATCGGTCGGCTATAATCATAATTCAGGATAGGCTATGAGTCGCTTTTCACCCGTATAGCATTTGTATAGAGAAGAAGCTGTGTTCTTTACTGCCACTATTAAGGGGTGGATATTCTTTTCTATCTGTACATCACGGGTTGCCATCTGCAGTATATGAGCTTTACTTTCTTTGTTGAGTTCTTCTACTTCAGGATGTGTTGTGAGCCATTCCATTACCAATAAATCTACTATGGGGCGGTAGGGTTCCATTATGTCGCTTGCCAAACAATAGGGGTTGTACTTATTGCGATGGAAAATTCCTAATACTAATAATAAACCTGTATCTACCAATGCGCGGGCTACGATACTGAGTAAAACTCCATATCCAAAATTGAAAAACTGATTAGGATATTCACCAAATCTATCTCTTAGAAAATCATAATCGATAAGGTACTTCCAATAGTGTTGCGCTGCAATACCTTCCATATTGGTCGTATCGCCCGATTTTACTTCTTTTAGATAGTCGTACATTGGGTCGGCATACTTTCCTAAATGTTCTAAGACCTTAGCTTGGTTCTGAATTTTGCACTCTATAGTTTGCTTCCAAAGTTGTTTTTTAAGAGGTTCGCTCACTTCCAACTGTGTTTTCACCCGTTCGGAATATTGAGTATTCCCACCGAAAGGAAGCATTGCCTCTAAAGGTAAGTGTTTTTCATCACAACTAATAAGCACCACATTATTCTTCATCAATTCTTGCAGTAACTGATGTGAAACAGTAATTTGATAATGGTCAAGCATCAGCAAACCTAAATCTTCAATAGGCACACTTCCTTTTACAGTTTGGGTAGTGGGGTCGGTTATTTTGAGTTGCTTATCTTTCAACTTTAAATGGGCAGGATTGCCGATGTAAATAGAACGGTATAACATAGTTTAAAGGGCGTTTATTGGTTTTTGTTCTATGCTTTGATGATGTTTCCTAAGCGATCTACTTTTAGTTTGATACAGACTTCTTTTATTTGCACCCCTTCTATACTCGCTGTTTTAGTATCAAAAGAACCAGAATCTTTCCCCTTTTTATCAATCTCTTTAGGACAAATAGCTTTTGCAACTCTATTAGGTGTAAAATAACAAGTGGTAGAAGAAAAATCATTTACATTGTAAATCCTTTCTTTCTGTTCTTTGCTGAGATTATTGAAGTCTATTGTCTCTGCTATTTCTCCTTCCATAGGCACATATACCAAATCGTTAGGCGAAAGGCTAAACAACAATGGTTCTCCTTTTTCATTGCGCTCGGGAACAGAAGGAAGTCCTTGTTTTTGTCGTTCAATTACTTCGTTGAGAGGGATTGTTGCATAAGTGCGTTTTCCTTTGCCTTGATATACTCCAAAAAAGAGGTTCGTTCCTTTGGCTGCTTCTACATATTTAGTAGCTTTAGCACTCTTTTCTCCAAGAGGAAATTTACTTCCTTCCTCAAAAATACGCACTTTATAAATGGGCTGATGTTTCTTGCCATCGTTGTATTGGGCAATATTTTTGTTGAGTTCTTCTAATCCTTCTGCTGAAAAAGCTACTTCTGGACTTCCTTTATATTTCAGATAGTTGAGCAATATTTTCTGAATGCCCGTATCGGTAATACTACTGATAATCTTTTCTGTAAAGGTTATATCTACTGCTTTTCGGGTAGCTGTAAGTATTTTATCTTTACCTATTTTTCTATCCAATACAATTTTACCTGAAACAGTTTCTTTGTGTAAAGGCTTTCTGATAGCCCAATTAGTCCCTTCTTGTTTTATTTTCTTTTTTACAAGTACACCATTTTTCTCTTCCCATTTTTCATAATAGTTGGTAGCCTTATTAATCACTCTTAGGTTTTGTTTAAAACTTACTACTATATGTTCGAGGGCTTCTTTGGCTTCTTGAGTGAAAGTACTCCAAGGTTTCTTGAACTGCCAGTTATTATTCTTTTTCTCACAGAGGATAGTGCGAAGGTCTATGCGAGATTGTTGTTTTTCTTCTTTATCCTTATTCTTATCCAATGCGTGTTGGTTATTCATATAATTGATGTGCTCTCTCGTAGCACAAGCAATCACTAAGGCGTCCATAGCGTGATGACGGTGGTCTATGCGTTTCTTTTGAAAACCTTGGCTGTATTCTATTGGAACAGTAGGGAGATTTTTTTGAAGTCTGTCGTTATATGAGGTAAATAGCTGTGTTTGGGTAAGCTGGTTCATTCGCTCAAAACGAGGAAGTATAAGCTCATTCCACACATCATTAAGTCCCCAATCTTGTTTGAGGGCAGTAGTAATTTTACCTGTACAAGGTATTATATTTTTAGAGTTTACCCCCTCATCTTTTTCATCTGAACGCACTATTTTAGAAAGTATTTCTGAAACATACTTACTGATGTAACGAGTGTCATTCAGCTGGCGAGCGACCATTTTTTCAGGTATCTCATTCAAAAGAAGCTTTTGCTGTTTAGCTGAATTGTTAGCGTAATGTTTCTTCACAAACTCTTTGTATTGTTCTTCTGTGAAGATAGTAACTTCTTTATTACCTGTTATGCGCACCTTCTCACCGTGGTGATTCTGGATAAATTCCAATCCTAATTGATTTGTTTTTAGCTTATTTACAGCCGATTCACATATTACCTTATTGGATAAACTATCATCATAATAACGGCTTTGCGGAATAATATGTTCTATTTCATACTCCTCAGTAAATAGTTTTGTAAGTGAAATCACCTCTCCCGTATAAGGCGATTTGTATTTTTGCTCCAACCACAGTTTGTAGCGTTGTATCTCAGGGGTGGTAGGTTCAGCTTTTTTGCGGATTTTCTGAATATCTTCCTCTACTTCATCGGTAGCACTAAACACACCTTCTTCATAGATTTTAAGCAGTTCTTGCTGTACAGGCGAATACGGGCGTACGTTCTGTATGCTTGTATCTTCTTTTAATTCGGCAAGTAATTTCTTAATGCGTAGGTTGGTATTTTCATTTTCCTGATTTTTATTGGAAAGTTGTTTTCTTTCTTCGGCTGTTTTTTTGAGTTCTCTACCCAGTTCTATATGTATTTCATCAAAGAAATTCGCTTGTCCCCCGCCGTATTGTTGCCAAATATCTCTTACTACGCGTAAAGTTTCGGTAACTACTTGCTCTACTATAGGATTTCTCAGTGAATGTTGCTTGAAATCTTCTAAATATGCTTCTAAATCATTTACTGAAGTCCATTTTTCTATATCGGTAGCTTCGGCGTGACGGTTATAGACTACATACTGTGCCAACCAAAGCGGTAAGCCTTGAAAGCAGGTCTCACTATTGAGCTGATACTTCTCTGCTTTTTCTCTAATGATGGTACGGATATCCTCATTCGCCACTCCATTGATGAGGTCGTCTATACGTTTTTGAGTAGATACATCAATGCGATTAAAGTCCCAATGATTGCCAAAACGCATCAGAGGAAGTAACTTTTTAATTGCTTTTTCGGAGAAACTACCATATTCATTAGGATAGGGTTTGAAGTTTTTGAAACTTTCTACGAAAGATGTTTCGTCTAATTGCTTCTTTTTAGCAAATCTCTTTAATGCTTTCTCAAATTCAACTTTGTCCTTCACCGAATATAACAAATGCCACAATTGATACGTTGTATCAAAGGTTAGAAAGTTGGCAGGGAGTCCTTCTACTTTCTGCAAGTACCGCTGAAGGTCATAGCCTGTTTCATTCATAGGGTATTTTTTGGAAGAATTATCTGCCACATCATACACATAGTTCCAGCGATAAGTAGTGAGCCATTTTTTAAGCTCGTTTTTAGCTACTTTGTCTTTAATTTGAGGATTTTTTGCAAACAAAAAGTATTTCAGTAAACCTTCATTATCTATTTCTTTTTGAGACATCAAGAAGTTGAAGAGAGCCTCATAGTCTTCGGCTGTTTCGATAAACTCAGCAGTTACCTCACGGTCGGTTTCTATTTCGTAAATTCTCAAGTTTTGTAGCCATTGCAACACTCTAAACTCTTGGTAGTAAGGATTAGATTTGGCACATACTTTTAAAGGAGTGTCTTTGCGCTCATTAGTTTCCTTATCTATATACGAACGCTTTTCTAAGGTACAATTGGCAATAGTAGATTTTTTGCTACGCAATGGGCGTTGGTAGAAAATGATATCTTCTACAAACAGATGAAGGAAATCTTTTGATAGTAGATTTTGTTGTTGTGTCTCGTTTTTTCGGTATAATTCTCTTATACAGTCTGCCAATAGGGTTTCAGTGAACAATTCTGGTTGAAGAGCTATTTGTTTAGCCAAAATAGCCTTTAGCTCGTCTTTATAGTACTTCCTTTCAATAGTACGAACTAATTTTCCTTTAATTTTCTGATTGGGGTTTTGCAACAAATGGTCGTAGATATAAGCGCCTACAGTTTTTCCAGAAAAATCAATATCGTGCTCTGTTTTCTTTTTGAGTAAATTCCAATCATTTTCATCAGGGGCTCTGAAGGAACGTTTTTCTTTCCCTTCTTTGTCTAATTTAATTGTCCCATCGTCATTAAGGTCGGTAGTAACAATGAAATCACGTCTTTTTCCCTTCCAGTCGTCCAATGGATTTTTACTCGTGCGACGGTATATCCAACCATTTTCTAAACGGATTGTATACCAAATCTCTCCTTTTTTATTAGGGGCTTCAGCCTCTACATCTACAACTTTTAAGGAGTGAAAAGCAACTTCCTTGTTAGGGTTTTCTGTTTCTTCTTCGCCACGCAACTGATAGTACCCTCTTTTTTGATTGAAATGAAGTATAAGCCAAGCTAATTCTTGCTGGGTAATTTTTTGTGAAAGAGCTTTTTTGCGAAGGTAATAAATTGTCCAATCATAAGGGATTTTACTCTCTTCGCCATTAGATTTCTTGTAAAATAACTGAGGTTGGTATTTTTTGAAATCCTCAATCATCTCATTGAAACTATTCATAAAGATAAAATTCCCATTGTTATAAGCTATTTTGGGTTCAGCATTATCTATAAATTTACCATATCTTTTGGTAAAGTCTATTTGAGCATCATAGTGAGGAGGTAAAAAACCTAATATGTGAAGTACTCTATGAAGTCGCTCACGGCGAAGTAAATGCCGTTCTCTCAGACGACGTGTACTGCGATAAGTAGTTCTTTCGGCAGTTTGAGAAACTGTATTTCCCCTCTCAAAGTCACCTAATATACCCTGATCTATAGGAATAATCCTACTACCAGTAGCAATAATTTTTCCTTGTTTGTTTTCAAAATCTTGTTGTACAAGAGCCCAACCGATAGAGTTTGAGCCCAAATCTAAGCCTAATATACGTTTCATTCTTTTTATATTTTGGTGAGGCAAAGATAATAAAAAAGAAATAAAAACAAAAAATATTAAGAAAAATTTGCTTATAAAAAATATTACACTTACCTTTGTCGCAGAATTTGAAAGCAATTCACAATAAGGATTATTCCGTTGTGAAAACATTTAAAGGAGCCCTATTCTAGTGATAGGGTTCTTTTTATTTTTAAAATGTAGGAGGAAATCGGACTAGGCAGACGAGTCAAGTCAAACAAGGCTGATTGGGAAGAAAGAGGTGATGGGAGTTGATGGAATGGATAGAATTGATAGGGAGAATGAAATCTAGTTTGTTGGGAAGGAGTAATGGTGAGGAGCTGTGATGAGATTTGATGAAATGATGATAT
>NZ_JAEFDB010000016.1 GCF_016126015.1 Capnocytophaga periodontitidis | reverse complement strand
GAATGAGGGGAATATTTTTTGAGGAAAAACTCGGAGAGACTCGGAGAAACTCGGAGGGGGTGGTGGGAATAGCCCCCGAACCCCCGAAGGGGGACTAGCCGGAAAGGGGGTGCGAGACGCACGGGCAGGAATGGGAATTAGGAATGGGAGCGGAGGGGTGCGAGCTGTGCGGGCAGGGATGGAGGGGTGAGATGAATGAGAAAATTAGGAAAAGAGAGGGTGGTGATGGGATTTGATGATTGGGGGATGGGTGATAATGAGTTTTTTGGGGAAGATAATAATAAAATTTTGCCAAAGAGACGAACTTTTGAGATTATTCATATCTTTGGCAAAGTGTAGATTGTTTTTATTCTTCGTCATCACCATCCCAGTATTCTAAAAACTCTTTAATGAGTTTGGCGGGATTGGCTTTTTTAGTCCAAAGAATTGGAGTTTCTTCAAAATCTTGCTGATGAATAATAATAGGAATATTACGACCGAATATTTTCTCTATTTCACCTTCATCTAACAATTGTTTGGCAAGGGCGATCACTTCTTTTATAAATTCTTTGCAAAATCTATCTCCTTTTTTGAGGAGTTTATCGTACAAATCCTCGTCTTCTTCAATAGCACGATCATTTTCTTCATCGGTGTAAAAGTGAGGGGTTTTGGCAAACCACTGTTTAAGCAGTTTATCTTTTTTACCTCCTATAGTTTCCATTTCAGTTTGTAACCAATAATCAAAATTCCACTTGGCTTCTTCTTTAGAGGCAGCATTGTAGCTTTCTTCTTTTACATTTGAAAGGGTGTTATAGCTCAGTGTAATTTTAGGGAATCGCAAATCGTCGTCGTCACAGGTGTAGCAAAAAGACAGTGTGTATACATCTTTTTTATCCTCCTCATTCACAATCTCTTGAATTGCATTTTTCAACTTCTCGTAACTCTTCTCTGTAAATTTTTTTCGTTCCTTTTCCACTATTAATATTGCTGTTTTAGTGTTATTTATTTGTAATGCTTTTTTTAAAATGATTGCAAAAGTAGTTATTTTATTTTACATAGCGCAATTTTTTTAACTATTTTTTTTCATTTTACACAATGAGTAAAGAAACGAACTTCTTAAGATAGTATTTTGTATAAATTCGTAAGTTTTAATGCTACTGTTTCATCAAAAGAGGTAGTATTTTTCACTTGTATATCGGCCTCTTTATGTTGAATAGCGAGCGTAAGTTGCAACATAGGATGAGTTATAGGGTTGATAAGTGCCATAAACTTTACATTAGTTGTTTTGACTAAGAAGAGTTTATGTTTTGTAATTTCCTCGGTGAGGTTTTTGATGATTTGCATCATACACACCCCGGGAGTGATAGGGTTGTTAGGAAAATGCCCTTCGAAAATAGGGTGTTGAGGATTGAGGGTAAGGGTACAGAGGTAATTTTCTGCATCTTGTTTTTCTAAGCTATTGAGGGTATAAAAATCTTTTAACATCTTTAACAATTGACAATTAAGAATTAACAAGGGGTTCTAAAACTATTTTAATGGTAAGGGTGTGGTGCTCTATGGTTATGTTGTTAGGATTGTATATAAAGGTAGTATACAACCTTTTACCTTGTATATTGAGTTGCTTTTGGAGTGTATCTTCTGAGGTAAACAGATAAACTGTATCATTCCCATCTTTGCTTTGTTCCACCACTATAGTGTTGTTATTTATGTATTTTTGGGTAACCTGCCAATGGGTTTTCAGTAGGTGATTAAAGTCGGTATTGAGGGTACGAATAATGATTTTTCTATTGAGATCAGGAGTTATATAGTTGGTTTTTATCTTTCCGTTTTGGTTTTCAAAATCGAAAAGCGTGTTGCCAAAGTCGGTAGTGAGGGCTACTCGCCACGTATTATCTGCGGTAACTTTAGCTGCTAAGAGTCCGCTAAAAGTGTGACCATAAGCAGTAATAGTAGCTCGATAGAGGTACTCCTCCCCTACCCTTATGTGGGGATTGGCTATCGTTGTTGGCGTTGTAGCCATTGATTGGTATTCAGCAGGAAGATTATAAGAAGATGAACAGCTGCCGAGCCATATAGCAAACAGACTACATTTTAAAATTTGCTTCATCAATTTTTGTATTTAGTTTTTTATTGCTGAATAGGATTTCGGTGTAGTCTTTAGAAGGTTCAATGAGTTTTACGCGCTCTACTACGCTATCGACATCGAAATAGAGATGTATTTCGCTCACATATTTTAAGAGAGTCTTATCCTTAGGCAATAGTTTTACCAATGTACTTTTGTCCGATTTGGCAAAGGTCATAGCAAATTCTTTCTCATTGAACATATCACCACTGATAGAACTCACAATAAGGTTATTTATTTTTTTAAATACTTTATTATCAGCTTTCATCTGTGAGACATTACCTGCATCATTCACTGTGATTTTATCTTTCTGAAAAATAATGCGATACTGGTAAGGTTTAGTGTATTGCCAATTCAGTTTATCGGGTTTAGCGAATGCCATTTTACCTAATGTTTCAATATCCTTACTCATAAAATCCAAGTGTTTTTTCTGAGTAAAATCCGCTTGCAATGTTTGGATTGACTTGTTTTTAGCAATAGTTTGCGTTTTGAAGTCGCGTATTTGGGCTTCTGTAAGAGCTTGGGCACTGATTGTTAAAGGTGCAACACAAATAAGGAATATTAAGAGTTTTTTCATTCTAAATTGTTTGTAATTGTATAGTTATTTTCTTTGAGGTACTGCAATAAGCGTTCCAAAACGGTAAGGGTATGAGGCAGACGGTCGTGCATCAGTATGATATTACCGTTGGTAAGTTTGCGCACAATGCGGTGAAAAAGCTTGTCTTCATCGTGTATTACGGTATCTAATGAGCGTACATCCCAACCTATAGCTTTTTTAGCTGTTGCCTGAATTGCTCTAGCAACGGGCGGTGAGGTGATTCCGTATGGAGGTCGGAAATATGGGGTAACGATATCCAAGTGCGCCAAAGCTTCATCGGTATGGCGAATTTCGTTGGCAAGGGCTTTTGCGTGCAGAATATTTTTAGGTTGATGTGTAAAAGTATGATTTGCCACTAAATGACCTTCAGCTTGCATACGTTTGACGACCTCTGTATACTTTTGTATTTGTTCACCTACACAAAAAAAGACTGCTTTGGCGTTGTATTGCTCCAATAGATCTAAGAATTGTGGTGTGAGTTCTGAGGGACCATCATCAAAAGTTAGCGCTACTGTTTTTGCTGGACGCCCCTTTAAGAAGTATTGTGTTTTAACAAAATAAGAGAGGCGGATATCGAATACGCCCCAAGAGATAATGCCTAAAAACAACACTATTAATAATACATATACCCACCAAGAAGCATTTTGTATAAATGCTGTTACAAGAGCATTGATAAATATTGCAATTGTAAAAAGATATTTGTTCAATGTTTAAATGATATAGAGTTGATACTTTGTTAAGGAAAACCTCACACGGATTTCACGGATTTACACGAAATTAAGACTAAAAAAACTTTTTGTAATATATTATTTTACAAATTTCCACCTAACAATGAATACTTTAGTTTTTCTACAATAAAAGTTGTTTCAGCACGGCAAAAGTAACATACATTTTACTTCCTTACAAATATTTTAATTATTTTTTCTTGAAACATAGAAATTCAGTTTTTGAAAGAAAAGATCTTTTTATTCTTTTAGACAAAACTTTTTGAAGAAATTTAAACTAAAAGCGTTTTACTATCAATCTTAATATATTTATCTATCTTTCAAAAAGAGATTTTATACATAACTTTATTTATCAGCACTAATGAGGAAATTTAAACATTAGTAGATTTTCAAATTAAAATACTCGTATAATGCTAAATACAATAAATATAAAATGGAAAGATACTATCTGAAAAGTTTAATTTTGAAAAGATGCTACAAAATAAAGATCAAACTTTGGTAACCTTTTTACAATGAAGGGACAGTCCGAAAAAGTTCTATTTATGTGGGCGTTTACAAAACGCCCCTACACAAAACACTCTAAAACACTTGATTATCAAGGTAATAAAATTTAACAAAGTGTGAAACTCTGCCAAAGACACAAGTTGTAAAGTCAATTTTAATACTTTTCAAACAACCTCTTTTATTTCTTCAACAGTACAAAACTAAAATCTTTGCCCCTATATGAATTTACTAATAAAATATATTGTATGGGAGTAGAGAGAGGAAGTTCACAAATGGCGGGAAGGGTTTGCTTTTGTAGTACTTGACAAGCAAACCAAAGTCCGAAGGCTGAAGCAGTATAATACTCACTACTCAGGGTTTTATAGTGCAAGGTAGGGAGTCGCCAAGAACGATTTTCTGCTTCACCGGTAAGTATCAAGTCTATATTAGAGAGGGTAAGATGGTGGCGAGAAAGAAAGTCCTTTAGGGCTGTTTGTTGTTGCTCGGGAGTGAGTTCATTGTACAAAGCTACATCCACAAGTTCTCCATAGGTATTGGGGGTAGCCTCTGCTGATAATGCAAAGAAACTTGCGCCTTCTCCTTTTTGGTCAAGCCCTACTAAATCATATAAATACAAAGTGTGCGGACTGTGTTCATCTACACCTCCTACCAAAGCCGTATTGATAGTGTCTTGTTCCATTTGCATTTTGGCATCTAACAAAGCTGATTCAAATGATACAGCCCCATTTACATAGGTAAAGTTTTCTCCTTTGCACTGCAACAAAAGAGCTATCTGCCCCGCAACAGTATTATGAGTAGATTGTATAAAAGCCGTGGGGGTGAGGTGCTCCTCGTTATCATTGATAAGCGCTGTAAGAAATTTTTCAGAATCTTGCAGGCACCCCATACCGGTACCCACCAAAATAGCATCGGGGGTAGAGATATGTGCTTCTTTTAGAGCTTCAGCAGCAGTAGCTATAGCCATTTTTACGCCTTTAGCCATACGACGACTGGCATTAGGGGCAATATATTCTTTATAAGAAGGTTCTTGAGCGTAACACACTTCCTCTGGAGTAACTTTTAGGGCTTCATCGAGGAAATGAGGAGTTAAGAAAGTAGGTTGAGCCGAGATACAGGCTGTTCCATTGATATAAGACTTCATTCAATTAACAATTAACAATTTACAATTTACAATTAATAATAACGATTTAGGAGTTAGATATTAGGAATTAGTATTAGACTTTGGTAAAACTTGTGATGTATTTTTCACTCTCAAATACGATACCAGTCCTAACAACAGCACTATACCCACAGCATAATACACAAAGGTAGGGGTGATAATTTTATCGCCTGTGGCATAGCTGTGCATACCTGTAAGGTAGAAATTCACACCAAAATAAGTCATCAAGATACTGCTAAAGGCAACAATGCTCATAAAATTGAACGCCCATCGTCCACGCCAATGGGGTATCAAGCGCAGGTGTATCACCAAGGCATAAACCATAATGCTAATCAATGCCCAAGTTTCTTTTGGATCCCAGCCCCAATAACGTCCCCAGCTTTCATTTGCCCACATACCACCCAAAAAATTGCCTATGGTGAGCATTACGAGCCCCACTGTAAGAGCTAATTCGTTTACGATAGTGAGTTCCTGTTGTATGAGGTTGATTTTATGAGCGTTCTTGCGGGTGGTAACTATCATCAGTAGGAGGTTGATAACACCTAAGAGCATTCCTAAGACAAAAGGTCCATAACTACCTACAATCACGGCAACGTGCAACATCAGCCAATAGCTATTGAGCACGGGTTGGAGGGTTCCAATAGCAGGATCCATCCAATTCCAGTGGGCGATCATCAGTATCATAGCGGTTACAAAAGCGGTAGCAGCAACCGTGAGGGGGGAACGTCGAGAAAAGAAAAGTCCTACCCCAATAGCCGACCATCCTACATATATCATACTCTCATAAGCATCGCTAAAAGGTGCGTGACCTGAAAGATACCAACGTACAGCAAGTCCTACAGTATGCAGGATAAAACAAATCCATAACAAGGCTATACCTATTTGGGTAAGTCTTCTAAAAATTTGTTTTGGCATAAAAATATGCCATAGTAGTACTATAAATAGCACTGTACCAAGATACAAATACGCTTGAAAGAGTTGTTCAAAAATATTGATGCGATTGTACCACAATTCAGTTTGTACTTTGGCAGGTGAGGGCAATACCTCAGCCGAGTAAAATTCTTGTTGTAGTTTGATATTGTCGAGCACCTTATCAGCTTTGCTATAATCGTCTGTTTCAGTGGCTTGTTGTAGCAAAATAAGGTAAGCTGGCAGTGCGTTTTTTACAAATTGTTTGTACAGTGGGTCGGTGATTTGGAGGGTATCGTTTACGTAATCTAAGTGCGAAATCCACTTATAATTAGGGTCATTAGGCACAGGGAAGACCTTAATAATATCACCTTGTAGCGCTCTGTTGAGCAAGCCAATACGTTGGTCTACTTCCTTAAAATCTTTTTGAAATTGGTTAGGAGTATTTGTGTTGTAAATATCTTTCAATAAAGGGGCAAGCTTGTACTGTCCATTTGCATCAAAAAAATCTTTAGGCTTCACCCATTTGGTTCCTTTGGGGACTCCCAAAAAACGATGCAAACTGTCATTAGCTTTCTTCACATAGATAATGTCCGACTCATACCACGCCTGCGGACTGAGGAGCATCGAAAGCAAGACTTGATCGGAAGTTAAACCTTTATAAGTATCGTGTTTGCTAAGTTTGCGCAAAAGTTCTGAAGAGAAGGTATTCACGGGCTTAAAGCGCCCATCATCTTGAATGAGCATTGCACCAAATTTTTCAGCGTGCGCTTTATCGGGTACTACCATAGAAGTTTGGGCAGTAGCGAAAGAGCCAAAACATAATGCCAAAACCATTGCAATCCTTTTGGCTTGCAAATCTTTAAGTTGCTGATTGAGTTTCCTAAATCGAGATTTGACTACAAACATAAATGCTAACAAACTGACAAAAAGTAGTATATAACCTATGTAAGTGATGAGGATACCCCAAAAGTCACGATTTACCGAGAGTATAGTACCTTGTTCATCGGGGTGAAAAGAAGATTGGAACAAGCGATAACCTTGATAATTGAGAATATGATTCATCTCAATATCATAAGGAAAGGTCTCCCCTCCCCCACTCACGGTTACTTTGCTTTTAAAGGAAGCATAACTATTCTCGGTACCAGGATATTTTTCGGCTATAAAATCGTTGAGGGTGAGACTGAAAGGCAACTTCTCTTCACGTGCTCCATAGCTTAGATGAAACTGCAAGCCGTTCAAAGTGATTGTGGTAGGAGGGTATTGCATACCGCGTTTGCCCATCACCGTTACTTCTTTGCGCTGATCACCTGAAACAACTTCCAATACCAAGGCATTCATTCCCTCACCTATACGTTTAAACGATTTATACGTAATGCTAAAAGGTTTGCCTTTAAAGTCAGACGACCACTTGTAATGATTAGAGGTATATGAAGAAAAAAGCACCTCTTTTTGTTTCTTTTTACGCAAGGGAGCTCCTTGATAATTGCCATCTACCATTACAGTGATATAAGTGCGGTCAGAAAGGTAAGTATTTGTAGTTTCTCCTTCACGTAGAGAAATCATACCTTCATTGCCAAAATAGCGCGTAACCCCAGCCCCTACGATGATAAACACCCACGAGAGGTGTAACACCAGCACTGCCCAATTCTCTCTTTTGAGCAATTGATAGCGAGGAATATTACCTATAAAATTCACAACAAAAAGTACCATTATCGCCTCAAACCACCAAGTGTTATACACCAAAATGCGGGCGGCATCAGTATCGTAATCATTTTCTACGAAAGTACCCACTGCCATAGCAATGGCAAAAGTAATGAAGAGAATTGCCATTAGCTTGGTGGAATAAAAGAAAGATATGAGTTTCTGTATTGTCATAAATCAGGGGGCAAAAGTATAGATAAATTAGCAATTTAGCAATTTTTTCAAATAAAAACTACCTTCTAATTCTTTGCTGTTTCATAAGTATTTACTAATTTTGCAAATTGAAAATGATAAAAAGACAATCGTTACATACGCGCATCTTCGCTTTTCTGCTACTTTTATGTATGCTGAAAGTCGCTTTTCCAGTGGGTGAATTCTTTCATAATCACCACACTAAGGAAGAGTTATGCACTATAGCCACAGGCGATGAGTGCCATCACCAAGCACACTTTTCCGCTACCGATACTCATTTTGATTGTATCTTTTTACAACTTCACCAATTCTTTGCTCCTTCTTTTTTTACTTACCACTTGTGGGAGCAAACTATTTCAACTGTATTTTCCTTCATTGAAAAAGGCATCTCTCAAACTGCCTTTAGCATTCCTTCACGGGCTCCCCCTACTAATTTATCAATGTGTCAATTTGCCTATTAGCAAGTTGACAAATCAGCAGATTTGCTAATTTTTCAAATTAAATTTTTATGCAAAAGATATTATCTCTTCTGCTACTTTTGTGTGCGCTTTCCGCTTTTGGGCAAAACCAATTACAATTGCAAGTAGAAGATACACAGCAATTGCCTTTGGTAGGGGCTGTAGTGCACTTTATGGGCAAACACTACCTCACTGATAGTAATGGCAAAGTAACTATTGAGAAACTACCGAGAGGAACTTACCCCCTCAAAATTACCTATCTTGGCTTTCACGACTACGAGACGGTTCTTTCATTAGGTGTCGTACAGTTTTATAAGATAGTAATGAAGGAAACGGTCAGTCAGTTAGAAGGCGTAACTGTAGTAGGGGAGGGTATTAAACAGCAAATGACTTGTAAACTGCCCATTATCGTTCGCACACTTGAAAGAGAGGGCTTCGTAAATCATTCAGGAGACGAACTATCTAAAATTCTTACCCAAATAGCAGGTGTCTCAATGATACAAACGGGGGCTACTATTGCCAAACCAGTAATTCACGGCTTGCACAGCAATCGTATCTTGATACTCAATAACGAGGTGCGCCAAGAAGGACAACAATGGGGTGCCGACCACGCTCCTGAAATAGACCCTATGGTAGCTGACCAGATAACCGTGGTAAAGGGCGCGGATGCCGTGCGCTACGGATCCGATGCACTGGGGGGGGTAATTCTCATAGCTCCTAAAAAGCTACCCTATGGAGATGGCGTGCACGGCAGATTACTTCCCTCTTTCGCTTCCAACGGTAGAAAAACAGTCTTAACAGCAAGTGTAGAAGGTTCTGTCCCTAATCTTCATTCGTGGGCGTGGCGCGTACAAGGTACGCTAAAACGCTCTGGCGACCTCAGTACCGCCAACTATTTGCTGAACAATACGGCTGCTCGTGAGGCTGACTTTTCGGTAGCTACAGGCGTACAAAAAAAACAAGGTACTGCCGAGCTGTTTTATAGCCGTTATGAGAATGAAAGCAGTGTTTTCTATGGGTCTCATATTGGTAATTTAGACGACTTATTAGGTAGGTTTGAAATCGGTAGACCGATTACTACCTATCCATTTTCGTATACTATCAACGCCCCTAAACAGAAGGTTGTGCATCACCTGCTGAAAGCCAAAGCGTTTTATCATTTACCTTTTGGTGGCAAACTCACCGCGCAATACGCTTTCCAAAAAGATATACGCCAAGAGTTTAGCCTCCGCCGTATGGATAGAACGCGCATCCCTGCCCTCAATATGGCGCTTACTACTCACTCCCTTGATGTAGATTGGGAACATGACTACAACCGTTGGGAAACAACAATAGGAGCGAGTTTTGGCAAGCAGGACAACTTCAACCAACCGGGTACAGGGGTAGTGCCTGTAATCCCTAACTTTGCATCGTTTAGCTATGGCGTTTTTGGTATACAACGTTATGACTACTACAAATGGCTTGCTGAGATAGGACTTAGGTACGACTACAAATACCTCAATGCCGATGGCTACGATATGTACTCGCAACGTTATGGAGGCGAACATCAGTTTCACAATATTACCTATAGTGCAGGAGCGTTATATCGTTTCGATAGATGGATAGACCTTAGCACCAATGTAGGGGTAGCGTGGCGTGCTCCTCACGTAAACGAGCTGTATAGTAGCGGGCTACACCACGGAGCGGGTACTTATGACTTGGGTGATGAGACGTTGCAGTCCGAAACGGGCATCAAGTGGCTTACCAGCTTTGCTTACAAGCACCCCAAGTTATCGCTCAATGTAGATATGTACCTGCAATGGATAAAAAACTATATCTACGATTACCCTACAGGTGAAGTACGCACTCTATTTTCGGGCGTATACCCTATCTTTCAGTACACTCAAGCGGATGCTTTCTTTAGAGGCGTAGACCTTGAGGCAAGATTACTACTGATAAAATGGCATCGCCTAAACGACTATGAACTAAGCTATGAGCTGAAAAGTTCTGTAGTCTTTGCCAACGAGATGCAAACCAAACGCTATTTCCCTTTTATTCCTGCTCCTCGTCTGAGTCAGCATTTAAAATGGAATATAGATCCCAATGGGGGCTTGCTGAGAAACCTCGTTGTGGGTATAGGGCATACTTTTGTGGCTAAACAAACCCGCTTTGAGCCTTCTCAAGAGTTAGTTCCCACCACCCCCGATGCCTATCACCTTTTTGAGGCTAATATAGGCACTACCTTAAAAATTGGCGACCAACAGACCTTAGGAATAAGAGTCTCCGCCGAAAACCTTTTAAACACCGAATACAAAGAATACACCAATCGTTTTAGATATTATGCTCACGATTTGGGTAGAAATGTATTCGTAAGATTAAATTATAATTTCTAATAAAAACATCAAAAATGAAAAGAATATCATATTTATCAAAAGCTATCAGCTTAATAGTTTTAGTAGCTTTTACATTCAGTAGTTGTAGTAAAGACAACACCCAACCTAAAGCTGCTACTGATGAAACCAAAGACAGAGGTCACGATATGCCTGACAAAGTGCAGTTTATCATCACCGATATAGGCACTAAGGAAGTACAAGAGCGCACCGCAAACAAATCACCTAAAGGAGTTGTATACGACATCAGTACCCCTATACAATGGCAAGTAGGACACGAATACCGTTTCGAAATTGTATATTACAACAACAATGTGCGTATGAACCACGAGTTTGTAACCGCCGAAATGGCACCTATCCACCAACATTTCTTTCAGTTATTTCAAGGGAATTACCCCGAAAATAAAGACGGAAGAGATGCGATGGTAACCGCTATGAACAAAGCTGTAAGTTATGAATATCAAGATACCGACCCCGAAAATGCCTCTTATGGCACACAAGGAGTAAAATTGCGCTTCCGTACTTGGGATAAAAAACATCCTGAACTACGTGACCCTATCGGTCTAAAAGGTATCTTTCACATCAAAGACGAGGCTACTGCGGGCGATTATAAGTTACGTATCAAGTTAGCACACTTCCTTATTGCTAATAAACTCAACCCTCAAACCCAAGAAGAACGCCCTTACAACGTTGTGGAGTATTCTAGTGCCTTTCAATTAGACTCCGATATGACACTCCCTATACAAATTAAACAATAACCTTTTTAACATTAAAAAACGATGAAAAATATATACGACCTTTTTAAAATCTCATTGCTCTCAATATTTGTTACTTTTCTTTCTGTCTCTTGCAGTAAAGACGATAATAAAGTAACCCCTTCTACTACTCAATCTTCTACTACTACCGTTACCACAACTTCCACAACCACAGCTACTACCGAAGAGTTTGTAGCTAAGTGGAGCCGACTTGAAGTGCGTTTTACCAAAGGGCATTCTCACGGCTATTTCCACGGCAACCCCGACTACCCCGTGAAATACCTCAAAACAGTACAACGTTTCTATTTTGAGAACAAAAATGGTGTTATTACCCCAGCAAGCGATAATCCTACCGCCATCCGTTGGGAAGGAAGTAATGATCTAGCTGGAGTATCACTCTCTGGAATAGAACTTATCTTCTATGATAAAGAGGGTAAACGTATAAACTCACTGTTGACTACTGGTCAGGCTCCCAATCACTATCAATTCTTCTTTATCGCCGATAATTTCACAGCAGTAGCTAGCAATACTACCGTCCCTACTCAAGCAGAAGCCTTACATTACAAATACCGCGATACCAATCCTGAAGAATTGTACATCAAAGGCGGTAATTATGATAAAAATCCAAACGCCCCTAAAGGAGTACTCCGTAGAGAGCAAATAGGATTGAAAGGATTCTTTGAAATCAAAAGAGCTTATGTAAATTTCGATTTGAAAATCGTATTAGGCTATTTCACCACCAAACCCGCTGAATTAACTTATAGTACCCTTCCTGCTAACAAAGTTATGGAGGTGAAAATCCCTATACACATTTACCACGATATCATAGCAGAAGATAAACAAATAGAAGATGCAGTGCGCGAATTTGGCGTGAGTAAAGCTGAAATCGAAAAAGACCAAAACGACATTATAGCTTCTGATCTTTCTCCTGAAAGTAGTGGTACTTTCTTGTAAAAACAAAAAAAATAAACAACAATACTTTGCCAAAGTTCATAACACAACAAACTTTGAACTTTGGCAAAGTTTTTTATATGATTTCCTTCCTAAATTTTGCTGGTTCAAATAATTGTCGTACCTTAGCCGAAAATTTCTAATTTATTATTAACAACTTAAAACACGAAATAACAATGGGAAAAGGATTTTTTAAAGTACCTAAGGCTGTTAATGAGCCTGTAAAGAGCTATGCTCCCGGAAGTCCCGAGCGTGAAGCGGTGCTCAAAGCTTACAAAGAATTGTGGAACACCCCAGTAGATGCTCCCCTCTACATCGGTAGTGAAGAAGTGCGCACTGGCAACACTGGTGAAATGCACCCTCCTCACGACCACAAACACTGCTTAGGCATTTACCACAATGCCAATAAAGCTGAAGTAGAAAAAGCTATTTCAGTAGCCCTCGAAGCCCGCAAAAAATGGGCTGCTCTCGCGTGGGAAGAACGCGCCGCTATCTTCTTAAAAGCAGCTGACCTTATCGCTGGTCCTTACCGCGCCAAAATGAACGCTGCTACTATGATTGCACAATCAAAAACTGTACACCAAGCCGAAATCGACTCAGCTTGCGAACTTATCGACTTCTTGCGCTTCAATGTCGAATTTATGGCTAATATCTATAACGACCAACCCAACTCTTCTGAAGGAGTTTGGAATCGTGTTGAATACCGCCCACTTGAAGGATTTGTATATGCCGTTACTCCTTTCAACTTTACTGCTATTTCTGGCAATTTGCCCGCCAGTGCTGCCTTAATGGGTAATGTGGTAATTTGGAAACCAAGTACTTCGCAAATCTTCTCCGCTAATATGATAGTCGAAGTCTTCAAAAAAGCAGGCTTACCCGATGGCGTTATCAATGTACTACACGGCAATGCCGCTATGATTACCGACACACTACTTGCAAGCCCTCACTTCGCAGGCATTCACTTCACTGGCTCTACCAATGTATTCCAAGATATTTGGAAAAAAATAGGCAACAATATCCATAATTACCGAACTTATCCTAAAATCGTAGGTGAAACAGGTGGTAAAGACTTTATCCTCGCTCACCCAAGTGCTTGTCCTAAACAAGTGGCTACAGCTATTACTCGCGGTGCTTTTGAGTATCAAGGGCAAAAATGTAGTGCCGCCTCTCGTGTCTACTTGCCTAAATCAAAAGCTGATGAAACCTTAGCCTTCGTAAAAGAAGATGTATTGTCTTTCAAAATGGGTTCTCCCGAAAACTTCGAAAATTTCATCACTGCCGTTATTCACGAACATTCTTTCGATAAATTAGCTAAATATATCGACCAAGCTAAAAAAGATAAAGATGCCGAGATATTCGTCGGCGGTGGCTACGACAAGAGCAAAGGCTATTTCATTGAACCTACCGTGATTGTCACTACCAATCCCCATTACACCACTATGGAAACCGAACTTTTCGGACCTGTAGTAACCGTGTATGTATATGATGACTCTAAATGGGAAGAAACCTTGAAACTCGTTGACGAAACTTCAGCTTATGCGCTCACAGGAGCAATATTTGCTACTTGTCGTTATGCCATAGACGAAGCTGTGAAAGCCCTTGAAAACGCCGCTGGTAACTTCTATGTAAACGATAAACCTACAGGAGCTGTCGTTGGGCAACAACCTTTTGGTGGCGCACGTGCCTCAGGTACTAACGATAAGGCTGGATCAGCTCAAAATCTGTTGCGTTGGGTATCGCCACGCCTCATCAAAGAAACATTTGTACCACCCGTAGACTACCGTTATCCGTTCTTAGGATAATAAATAAAATTTTAACTTTGCCAAAGTTCTCTGCCCGTGTGGTTCGCATCTTTGGCAAAGTTTCTCTTAAATTTATATAAAAAACAGTTCCCTTACAAACACTTGTATTTGTTCGGGGGCTTAATTAATCATTAAACACTAAACATTAATCATTAAACATTAAATGGAATGGCTTTGGAATTTGATGACTAACCACGAAAGTGTCGCCTACACCGTAATAGTGTATAGCGTAGTCATCGCAGTAGGAGTTGCCTTAGGTAAAATAAAAATATTCGGCATTTCATTCGGGATCGCTTGGGTACTTTTTGCAGGTATCGCTATGGCCGAATTAGGCTTTACTATCAATTCTCACATACAACACTTCATAAAAGAATTTGGACTTATTCTATTTGTATATACCATCGGATTACAAGTAGGACCTGGATTCTTCGCTTCCTTCCAAAAAGAAGGTATCAAACTCAATTTATTAGCTGTACTCTCCATTGTAACGTGTATGTTTACAGTAATTGCTATTCACTACCTCACCCAAACTGATATGGGCACCTTGGTAGGAATAATGTCAGGCGCTGTAACCAACACTCCAGGACTCGGTGCTGCACAAGCTACATTAGAAGATGTATTCAAAGGCGACCCCACTACAATACCTTCCCTCTCTACTGCCTATGCAGTAGCTTACCCATTTGGAGTATTGGGAATCATATTAGTGATGTTAGGACTCAAAGCTTTTCTAAAAGTAAATGTAGAAGCCGAAAAACGCCTCAATGCTGTGCGCCATTCTAAAGATCAAGTAATTATCAATAGATTTGCTATTAAAGTTACAAACCCTGCGCTCTATGGCAAAAAATTAAAAGTCATCAGAGAAACTCTTGATTTTGATTTTACTGTTTCTCGTATGTGTCGAAAAGGCGAAATACTAATGGCTGATGCAACTACTGTTATTCAAGAAGGGGACATCGTACTGATAGTAGTCAATAAAAAAGAAAACGAGAAGTTCCTTACTCTAATGGGCGAAAGTGTTCCTATTCTCGACTATTTCCCCGACGAAAAAGAAATGCGTTACACCTCTCGTCGCATCAATGTTACCCAGCGTGCTATTTTCACTAAAACCTTAGCCGAACTCGATGTGCGCAAGCGTTTTGGAGTAACGATTACTCGTGTATTTCGTGCAGGTATTGAGTTTGTACCTTCTGCTCATACCAAGTTGCAGTTTGGCGACACCATTACTGTAATAGGCGACGAAACTCATATACAACTCGTGAGCAAAGAGTTTGGTAACTCCAAACGCCGATTGCAAACCCCTCATATCGCCGAACTCTTTATGGGAATTACCCTCGGAGTACTTTTAGGCTGTATTCCTTTCTCTATCCCAGGAATTCCTGTACCTGTAAAATTAGGATTAGCAGGTGGCCCCCTTATCGTAGCAATACTTATCAGTAGATATGGAGGTAAATTTTCAGTAACACACTATGTATCTCAAAGTGCCAACCTAATGGTGCGCGAAATAGGTATTGTACTTTTCCTCGCCAGTGTAGGCTTGGATGCAGGAGCTACTTTTGTAGAAACGATCTTGCATGGTCAAGGTTTATATTGGATGGGATTAGGCGCACTTATCACTCTTATACCCCTCATTATCACATCTTTGGCAGCACGTATCAAAGGAAAATTGGACTATTTAGAAATTTGTGGTTTGCTATCAGGTGCCTCTACCGATCCCCCTGCTTTGGCTTTTGCTAATGATATGAATAATTCCGAAGTGCCAGCCCTCACGTATGCAAGTGTTTATCCACTTACTACCTTCTTGCGAATAATGGTAGCACAATTATTGATTGTTTTTTTTGTGTGATGTTTCAAAAAAAGTTGTACTTTTGCCCTCTGAAAAAATAAAATATTATGTTTGAAGATATGATGGGAATGATGGGAAAACTCAAAGAAACCCAGCAAAAAATAGAAGAGGCTAAAGCACGTTTAAATCACGTATTAGTTGATGAAATTGCCGCTGATGGCAGTGTGAAAGTAACTATTACTGCCAATCGAGAAATTAAAAGCATTCAAATAAACGAGGCTTTATTAGAAGACAAAGAAGCCTTGGAGGATTATTTGATTATCACACTCAACAAGGCTATTGCCAAAGCTACAGAAATCAATGAATTAGAATTAGCTAATGTAGCCAAGCAAGGACTTCCGTTTAACTTTTAAAAACACTAAATCTATGGGTAAAATAATAGCTATTGCAAACCAAAAAGGAGGCGTCGGAAAAACTACTACCTCCGTGAACTTAGCTGCCTCATTAGGCGTATTAGAAAAAAAAGTATTACTCATTGATGCCGACCCACAGGCAAATGCTACTTCTGGCTTAGGTATTGATGTAGATTCTATTGAACACGGCACCTACGAGCTCTTAGAGCACACTATGGAAGCTAAAGATATGATTGTTCACACTAGCTCTCCCAATCTCGACCTTATCGCTGCCCATATCAACTTGGTCGCTATCGAGATTGAGTTAGTTGATAAAGAACAACGTGAGTTTATGCTCAAAAAAGCCTTAGAATCTATCAAAGATGAGTATGATTATATTTTAATTGACTGTGCTCCTTCCTTAGGGCTCATCACTCTAAATGCTCTTACAGCTGCCAACTCAGTGATCGTGCCTATCCAATGCGAGTACTTCGCTCTGGAAGGATTAGGCAAACTCCTCAATACTATTAAAAGCGTACAAAAAACCTTCAATCCCGATTTAGATATCGAAGGCTTATTGCTCACTATGTACGATGCACGCTTGCGACTCTCTAACCAAGTAGTAGAAGAGGTCCAAAAACACTTTAGCGATATGGTATTCAAAACCATTATACAGCGCAATGTACGCCTCAGTGAAGCACCAAGTTTCGGCGAAACCATTATCAACTACGATGCTACCAGTAAAGGGGCTACCAATCATATCAACTTAGCTCAAGAGATTATTGATAAAAATAAAACTGTATAATGACGAAACCTGCTAAAAAACCTGCCTTGGGGAGAGGTATTTCAGCCATTTTTGGCAATAGCCCCGAAGTGGCTATCAATTCTATAAAAGATAAGAACGCCGATAAAATCGTAGGAAATATCATAGAACTCGAACTCGACCTGATAGAAACAAACCCCTTTCAACCTCGTACTTCTTTTAACGAAGAAGAACTACAAGGGCTCGCTTCCTCTATTGAAGAATTGGGGGTAGTCCAACCTATCACCGTGCGCAAACTCGACGGCGAAAACAAATATCAGCTCATATCGGGCGAACGCCGTTTCAGAGCTTCCAAATTAGCTGGACTCAAAACAATCCCAGCCTATATCCGCATCGCCGACGACAACGAGTCGCTTACAATGGCTTTGGTTGAAAATATCCAACGCCAGGATTTAGACCCTATAGAAATTGCACTTTCTTACCAACAACTTATCGAGCAAGTAAACCTCACTCAAGACCAAATGAGCAAACGCGTAGGTAAAAAACGCTCCACAATCACTAACTATCTGCGTTTGCTGAAGCTCGCTCCTATCATTCAAACAGGCATACGCGACGGCTTTATATCTATGGGACACGGACGTGCAATTATCGCTATAGAAGACCCCGAACAACAAGCTGAAGTGTACCAACGAATCATTTCCGATAACCTATCAGTACGTGATACCGAAGAGTTAGTGCGCCGCTTGCAAAACCCCGAAACACCTAATGTGGTAAGTATTCAAATCCCTAAAAGCAATAGTAAAACTGAAGTACCTACTTATATCAAAGAAAATATGAGTAGCTTTAATCATTTTTTTGGCACCAAAGTTGCCGTAAAAATGAACAAAGATGGAAAAGGTAGCCTTACCATCCCTTTTACTTCAGAAGAAGATTTCAAACGTATTCAAAGCTTATTACACAAAAAAGATGAGTAAAACATTTGTTTTCATAATGGCACTCCTTTCCGGAGTGGGTATTTCGTACGCACAAAACAATACAGAGGAAGTGGTGGAAGTACCCTCCGATTCTATGCAAGTAGCCGTTATGCAAGACAACATGAAAAAAGTTCCTTGGAATACCGACCCTCTTTCTCCTGCAAAAGCAGCTTTCTATTCAGCTGTCGTACCAGGCTTAGGGCAGATATACAACAAAAGCTACTGGAAAGTCCCTTTGGTGTATATCGCTATCGGAACCCCTATATACTTCTATATACAAAACTCTAAGGAATACGATCGTTATCTCTCCGCCTACAAACGTCGCCAACAAGGATTTACCGATGATGAGTTTTATGGCAATCGCCCTGATGGACAGCCGCGCCTCAGCACCGACGGTTTGCGCCGAGGTATACAGTTCTATCGCCGTAATAAAGAACTTTCTATTCTTATAGGAGTAGGCTTATACGCCCTAAACATCATCGAGGCAAATGTCGATGCCCATCTCAAACAATTCAATGTAGATGAACGCCTTACCTTAGAACCTTTCATCCAACACAATTTCTTTACTGAACCTCAATTTGGTTTAACGCTTACCTATAAAACTAAGAAATAATAATGAACACACAAAACCTATTAGAAACCTTGCGTCACATCGTTGGCGCAAAATACGTTATTACCGACCCCTCAAAAACTGAACGTTACCGCACTGGATATCGTTTTGGTACTGGCAACGCAATTGCCGTTGTGCGTCCCGCTACTTTGTGGGAACAGTGGCAAGTACTTGAAGCCTGTGTTGAAGCCGATGTGATTGTAATTTCTCAAGCTGCCAATACAGGAATTACAGGTGGGTCTAACCCTTTTGGCAACGATTACGATCGCGATGTGGTAATCATCAACACAATGCGTAACGACAACATTCAGCTTATCAACGAAGGGAAACAAGCTGTATGCCTCACTGGGGCTACACTCAACCATTTAGAACAAGAACTAAAAGTATACGATCGCGAACCTCATTCTGTAATTGGCTCTTCTTGTATTGGAGCTTCAGTAATTGGAGGTGTGTGCAACAACTCTGGTGGATCTTTAGTACAACGTGGCCCTGCTTATACCGAAATGGCTCTTTTTGCCCAACGCAATGCCGATGGTAAATTAGAGCTCATCAACCACTTAGGCATTGATTTAGGAAGCTCTCCTAAAGAAATTCTCACTAATCTCCAAGAAGGCAAATACCAGCAAAAGGACATCCATTCCACTGACAAAAAAGGACACGACCACGACTATTGTAACCACGTACGCGAAATCAATGCTAATACCCCTGCCCGCTTCAATGCCGACCCCGCTCGCTTATTCGAAGCCTCAGGTAGTGCAGGTCGTTTAGGAGTTTTTGCTGTCCGTGTAGATACTTTCCCTGCCGAGAAAAAAACTGCCGTATTCTATATAGGTACTAACAATACAGCTGTACTCACCAAACTGCGCCGCGATATGCTTGGTACTTTCGAAGAAATTCCTATCTCTGGCGAGTATATCCACCGTACTGCCTTTGATATCGCTGCTAAATATGGTAAAGATACTTTTTGGTATATCAAAAATGTCGGTACTGAATACCTCCCTAAACTCTTCTCTCTCAAAGCGTGGGGTGACCGCGTAGCCAAAAAACTACCTTTTATGCCCAACCATTTCAGTGAAAAATTCTTACAATTCACCTCTAAATTAATGCCTCAACACCTTCCTAAAATATTGTGGGATTACCGCAACCAATATGAACACCACCTCATTCTAAAAATGGGAGGCAAAGGGGTAGACGAAGCACGCGCTTATTTGCAAAAAGAATTTGCCGATAGCACTAAAGGGGCGTTTATAGAGTGTGATGCCAAACTCGCTCAAGCGGCAATGCTCTTGCGCTTTGCAGTAGCTTCAGCAGCTATTCGCTATCGTTCAGTACACGAAGATGAGGTAGAAGATATCGTCGCTTTAGACATCGCTTTGCGCCGCAACGACGAGGATTGGTTTGAAAAACTCCCCTCTGAACTCGATGCTAAAATTCTTCACAAATTGTATTACGGACACTTTATGTGCCACGTATTCCATCAGGATTATGTAATTAAAAAAGGTTACAATTGTGAAGAAATAGAAGAAGAGATGCTCAAAATATTAGATACACGCGGCGCTCAATACCCCGCCGAGCATAACGTCGGACACTTGTATCACGCTAACGACGACCTGAAAAAATTCTACAATTCCCTTGACCCTACCAATAGCTTTAACCCTGGTATTGGTAAAACTTCTAAGAAAAAAGATTGGAAATAAGTAAACACACTATCTTATTAAAAGCTGTTTGATACTTTCGGACAGCTTTTTTTATGAAATTACCTCTTTTATGATCTGTTGATTTACAAATATTTAGAAGCTATTAGACGATTTTATACCTTTTTTAGACAACAAAAGGAATCGTTTATGCACGTTATTTATACTTTTGTGTCATCAAACGATACAAAAACAAACAACCATTGTATGAAAAGAAATCTATTTTTATCAGTTCTACTATTATTAGTGAGTTGGAGTTATGCACAACAACGCACCATTCGTGGAACTGTCAGCGATGCTACTACTAAGGAGCCTTTGATGAGTGCTTCAGTAGTAGTGAAAGGAACTACCAAAGGTGTCAGCACCGATATGGATGGTAAATACTCCATAGATGTAGCGGTGGGACAGACCTTAGAAGTCTCTTTTATGGGGTATGTAACCCAGAATGTAAAAGTAACTGCCAATACCCATGTGCCTTTGCACATTGCTTTGGCTGATGAACAAAAAAAGCTCGAAGAAGTTGTAGTTGTGGGTTATGGAGTTACTAAAAAACGTGACTTAGCAGGTGCTATCACCTCTATCAAAACAGGTGATGTGAAAGCTGGTGTAGTAGCCGATATGTCACAAATGTTAAAAGGGCGTGCATCAGGTGTACAAGTACGTCAGAATTCATTAGAACCTGGTGGTAATGTATCTATCCGTGTACGTGGTGCTTCTTCAGTGAGTGCCGATAATGAACCCTTATATGTAATCGACGGATTTCAAACCGACAATATGTCGCAAATTAGCATAGACGACATCGAGTCTATAGAAATCTTAAAAGATGCTTCTACCACTGCTATTTATGGCGCTCGTGGTGCCAATGGGGTCATCCTTATCACTACTAAAAAAGGTAAAGAAGGTTCTTTCAATGTAGAGTATTCTAACCAAACGGCTTTTAAAAATATGTATAACCCTTGGGATTTACTCGATGCTGGAGAAACCATTGCTCTTACTCGCCGCCTATATAATGAAACTGGGTTAGCTAAATATAATAAATGGACTGCTGCTCAAGCTACTTACCGCGGTAAAGGTACCGATTGGCTCAAAGAAACTACTCACGATGCTTTTACTGTATTACATCAACTTTCAGTATCAGGAGGTACCGACCGCCTTTCTGCTTTTATGTCGGCTAATTACCTCACTGAACCTGGTATATTGCTCAATACTGATTATAGCCGTTACGGCGGACGTGTGAATTTACAGTACAAAATTAGCCCAAAAGTAAGAGCTGGAGCTAATATGAACTTTTCCCAGTCTAAAAAGAAATTCTTAGATATGGGTACTATCTCTTCCGATAAAAATATAATGTACCGTATTTTTAACTTAGAGCCTTGGAAAAACAAAGAAGGTTTTGATGTCTTTGGAATTAAAGCTCGTCGTCCAGCAGTATTCGAAGAAATGAATGGAGCTCAACTCTATCGCCACTTCAATACGATGTATGCTACCGCTTATGCCGATATTGACCTATTGCCTTCTCTTACTATCAACGGTCGTTACACCTATGCTTACGACCATCTAAAAACCGAAAAATACTATGACCGCTCTACCTCTATCGGTCAAGCTTATAAAGGTCAAGCCTTCCTTAGCCACGAAGAAAACGTAAAACACCAAATTGAAGGTGTTGCTACTTATCACCCTAAAATGGAAGGTAAACACGATATAAAAGTAACCGCAGGTACTTCCTACATTTATCAAAGGGGCAAAGGTGATGAAGTTCAAGCCTATGGTTTCGCTTCTGATGTCTTCTCCTTCAAAAACATCGGCGCTGCCCAACACTTAGATTGGATAGGCTCCGGAGAATCTTCTATCAAAAAAGGTTCTGTTTTTGGTCGTGCTGAGTACATTTTTAACAACCGTTATATCCTAAATGCTTCTGTTCGTGCCGATGGTTCTTCAGTGTTTGGAGCCGACTATCGTTGGGGAATTTTCCCCGCAGGCTCTTTAGCTTGGCACTTAGGCGAAGAAAAATTTATGGCTTGGACAAAACCCGTGATTTCTCGTATCAAATTGCGCACCAGTTACGGCCTTAGCGGTAATGATGGTATCCGATTTGGACTCTCTCAATACCAATATTCTGTACGCGATGTGTACATAGGAGGTACTGAAGGCACTAAAGGTATGTATCCTTCCAACCCCTATAATCCAAAACTCCGTTGGGAAACTACCGCACAATGGAATGCCGGTATTGATTTGAATATTGCAAGTGTTGAACTCAGTTTTGACTACTATATAAAGCGCACTCACGATTTGTTAAACCCCGACCCTATTCACCCTTCTGGTGGTTTCCCTAACTATGTAAACGATGGCCGCCGTTTCGAGTATACCGCTATGATGGTAAACGATGGTGAAGTAGAAAATCGCGGATATGAAATAGCTATCAAATCTACTAATATTAATAAAAAAGGATTTACGTGGAATACCGCTTTCAATTTTGCTCACAACCGCAGCGAAGTGTTAAAACTCAATGATGGCAAACCTCGTTTCCAATACATACGCCCTCACGGTTCTTATGAAGAAAAAGAATATATGATGCTCAAAGAAGGTGAACCGCTCAGTGCTATCTATGGTTATGTGTTCGACGGTATTATCCAGCAAGGAGAACAATATGCCCCTCAAATCAAATCTGTGCCTGGTGATCCTAAGTTTAAAGACCTTAATGGCGATGGTAAAATAGACGAAAACGACCGTACTGTACTAGGAACTGGTATCCCTAAAACTATCATTGGGCTCAACAATAGCTTCACTTATAAAGATTTTGACTTCTCTTTCTTCTTTGAAGCTTCTTTAGGTGCTAAAATGCTCAACCTTACACGCATCTACCTCGAAGATAACAATCGTTTAGCCGCTTCATCCGATCGCTGGACTCGCGCTCACGCTTCCAATAGCGTTCCTCGTAACGGCTATCAAAAAAATGACGGTTTGCTTTATGGCTCCTATGTAAACTCTCGCTTCGTAGAAGATGCCGATTTTGTAAAACTCCGCAATATCGAATTAGGGTATACTTTCAATGGTAACAAATGGAATATGAAAACCCTCAAAACAATGCGTATGTTCGTAGGTGGTCAAAATCTGCTCACCTTTACCAAATATCAAGGTTTTGACCCCGATATCAGTACCAATGGTAGCAGTGCCATCGCACAAGGGTTAGATTTGAACTCTTATCCTGCTTATCGCACTATCAACTTTGGAGTGAAATTAACATTTTAACACTAAAAGAAAATGAAAACGAATTACAAACTATATACCTTAGTAGCTGCCTTAGGTTTATCATTTACAGCTTGTGAACTAAAAGAGGATCTCTCCTCTGTTTACAACGTAAATAATGCCTACACTACTGAAGAAAACGCTCAAGAAGGGGTAAATGGTATCTATAGATATTTAAACTCTGCCACTCACCCAAGTACCTTCTACATCAACGACCTTTCTACCGATGACGGATTCAAAGAAGGTAACGACTTCGAAATTTTAAATAATAATGGGCTTACAGGTAACATCCAATTATTAACAAGCTATAATGGCAATTGGCAAATGATAGGTTGTGCCAATACTGCTATTGATAATATAACAATGATACCCGAAACCCGTTTTAAAACCGCCGATAAGAAAGTAGAACTTTTAGCCGAAGCTCACTTTATGCGCGCTTTCGCCTACTATCAGCTCACTAACACTTTCTACCGTGTTCCTCTAATTACCAATGGTTACTATGCTGCTACCGCTAATCCTACTTTAGCTACTGTAGAAGAACTCGATAACCAAATTGAACAAGACTTGCTTATCGCAACTAATAATTTACCTCTAGAGTGGAGTGTAAACGGAAGTGATGCTGGTCGACCTACCAAAGGGGCTGCTTATGGTTACTTAATGCGTCTCTATATGCGTAAAGCAGGCCGCCTACGCGAAGAAGGTAGTGATGCTACTGCTGCTTGGCAAGCGGCTTTAGTTTATGCTAACCAAGTAATCGCTACTGGTAAATACACCTTGCTCGCGCACCCCTTCGATCCTTTCGACCCACGTACACGTGCTTCTCTTTACAACAGCGAAATTATCTTTGCAGTGCGTAGTAGTGAATCAGTACCCTCAGGAGCTTCCGATTTAGCACTCTATTTCACTTCTTGGGATTACAACAAAGGTTGGGACATCTTCAATGTGCCTTTAGAACTCTATTGGCAGTTTGATAGTAGCGACGAACGACTAACCCAATTTATCAAAGGCGAATTTTTAAATGTCAATGATGCCAATCAAAAATATGTCGCTCCTACTTTAACTCAAATGGGCACCCTCAACAACGAGGCTTCAAGCCCTCGCATTACAGAGCTCGCCAATGTGTATACCGATAAGTATTTCTACGAAAAAGCAGGTACTTATAATTATAATACACCCAACAACCTACCTCTATTGCGCTATGCCGATGTACTGCTCTCTAAAGCCGAAATACTCAATGAACTCAATGGCCCTAATCAAGAATCTGTAGATTTGATAAACCAAATACGCCAAAGAGCTTTTCAAGGTAGTTCTCACAATTACATCTTGGCTAATTTCCCTACAAAAGAAGAAATGCGTAGCAAATTGTGCGACGAACGCCTCTTTGAATTTAATATGGAAGGCTTGCGCCGTATCGACCTTATCCGTATGGGCTTGTGGAAAGATCGCTTAGATAAGTATATGGACACTATCAAACAAAAATTAGAAATTAAACAAACTAATCTCAATGCGAGAAGAGACCCTAATGTAGTAAAAAAACCTTACGACTTAAGCCCTCAATGGAAAGTATATCCTAAGTTCAACAGTCCTCTAAAAGTGTACGATATGCGTCGTTATTACCCTATACCAAGCGTATATAGCAATAAATTTCCCGACTTGCAAAATAACCGCTCCTTTAGAGAACAATAATTTTAAACATAACAAAATATGAAAACCTATACTAAACCTATACTAATAGTTGCAGCGATACTCAGCACCATCAGCTGTAGTAAAAGCGATGTTGATGGGCGTTTTAGTGAGAACCCTAAAAGTGAGATAGGCACACCTCAAACAGGCTCCGCTGATACTGCCAAACAAATCAAATGGAATTTCGACAACACCAACGATTGGATCAATGCCAGTCAAGGTGAAAATGCCAATGTTTCACAAACCTCTCTCGAAAGCAATACACAAGCTGAAGACGGTAAAGTAGTGAAAATCTATACCGAAGCCAATACGCAACAACGCAAAAAGCTCAAAACCAAAAAACAATACGGTGCTGGGCTCTATACTTGGCGTACCTATATTTCCGACTTGGGAGCCACTGAACGCGTGAGCATAGGTTCTTGGTTGTGGAATAGCGACAAACACGAACTTGATTTTGAAGTGGGTTCTGGTACCGCTAAAGAACGTGAAACCCTTAAAACTTCCGATGACGAAGTGATTGCCTACATCACCAGTCAAGATAATCCTTTTGTACAACAAAAAATAAAAATCAAAAAGAATGCTTGGCATACCTTTAAAATCGACTTGCAATTAATTGGCGATAAATATTTTGCAACTTGGATTATCGATGAGGTAAAATGTGCCGCTCAACAGCTTAACTACGGTCAAGAACACCCTTTCCACATCTTCTGTAGTACCGAAAATCTTAAATTTATAGGTGATAACTGGCCTTACCAAGAAAACTATGGCTTGTGGGATTATGTAACTTATACCCCTTATTCTTACTCTATAGCCCCTGTAGAACCTTCTACACAAACAAATCCAATAGACGAAACCCCTGAACCCGATAAAGGAGAAGTAAAACGCTGGGATTTCAATACTTTCCCTAATGATTGGGGCAAATGGACAAATGTAGGAGCTGACGGACCTGCCTTTAGCAAATTAGATAACGGCAAATTAATCCTTACCACCAATTCCTATTGCAATGTGTCAAAAGCATATTACAAACCTCAAGTAGGATATGGTAAATACACTTGCTCTATCCGTTTGCCTGAAGTAAACGAGTCGGCTAAAATACAAATGGGAATGATTCTCTATTTCTATACCGATACCCCAAAAACTATAGAACGCTTGTTCCAAATGGTAGCTCGTTATGGAAAAGATGAAGACCGCACTCGCCTCGGTGCTAAACAAGGTGAAATGCTCTTGTTTATCGCTTCTGCCGAACCTGGTTTGTCAAGCTACAAACAAGTCTTACAACCTAATAAAGATTATAAATTCACCATCGAATTGAAAAAAGCAGGTAATAAATATGTTGCGGTATATTATTTAGATGATAAACCAATACAAACACTTAAAACTAACTTTGGTGAAGATGACTTTAAGTTTGAATTAGGTATCAGTGCCGAATCTAATAGAGGCGATTGGCTACCAGGTAATAAACTGGAAGATCCTACTAAAAAATATAACGCTACTTTCAACTTTATTGAATATACCGCCTATTAGTAGTGAATCAATGTTTATCTCTATAAATGGCAAATTGATTTTTTCCAAAAAGGGGCTATCCTCTCTCATAGCCCCTTTTTCTTAAAAAAAGAAAACTAATAAAATTATATGAAACAACTAAACCTATTTTTAACATTTGTCTTTTTGAGCTTTTGTGTGAGTTGCAGCAAACAATCGAGTGATATTCCTGAGGTGACCATTGATAAAACCAAAGTGATGCGATGGGATTTTAAAACGCTTGACGGTTGGTTATTAGGCAATCAGGATGAGGATTACCCGCAAGGAAAGGACAAAGAAACTTATGCTAAAGCTGTAAGTGATTCTTACGCCAAAGATGGATGGGCTATGAAAATATGGACAAAAGCTTATACTGAACAACGCAAAAAACAAAAAACAGTACACCGTTACGGGGCTGGTATCTACACTTGGCGCACCTACATTCCACCAATGGAAACTGGTGCGTGGGCAAGTATAGGCTCTTTCTTGTATAACAGTGAAGGACACGAAATAGATTTTGAAGTAGGCTCAGGCGATGCTAAACGCAGAAAGAAATTAGGCGCAAAAGAAGGTCAGGTCGTAGTGTTTATGACCAGCCAAAATAATCCTTGGGCTCAAAATGCTGAAGTACTTATAGATAGTGACCAATGGCATACTTTCCAAATAAAATTAACTATCAACCCTCAAAATAACCATTACATTGCTACGTGGCTCATCGATGGAGTACAACACCTCCAGAAAGAACTCAACTATGGACAACAATATCCTTTCCGCATCTTTTGCAGTGTAGAAAATATAGATTTTATAGGCGACCACATCCCTACTAAAGACCATTATGCTTTATGGGATTATGTGATGTATGAACCTTTTACTAATGCTATTGAACCTGTAAATCCTGATAATGAATAACGCTTTCCCTCATTAAAACAATTGAAAAAAACTTAAATATAAACCTAAATAAATATGAAAAGATCAATTATTATTTTGTTTATAACCATAGGAGTACTTTTAATCTCTTGTAAAAAAGATGATAACATCGCTACTTATCAAGGCTCCTTAACCGATTTTTCGGTGGCTTTGAGTGGAACAAATTTCCTTCGTGCCGAAGTAACTGCTACTTTTAGCAGTGAAACACCTTTCCGCATTTTCTATTGGGAAGTGAGCCAACCCTCACAAGTGCAACACACCAATACTTATCAAGGAAAAGGAACTGAACACAAAACTCTGCTATTTCTAAAACCCGAAACTGAATACGCTTGCAAAATTAGCTATGGCAACGGATTAGAAACTGAAGCAAAACACTTCAAAACTAAAAGCGTACAATCATTTTTGCCAAATGCTACTCTGCAAGAGGACAAACTAAAAGACCCCATCAAAGGATATCTGTTAGCAAACGACCGCAAATCAAATAATATTTACCTAATGGATATGAACGGAACTGTAGTGTGGTATGAACCCGTACCCGATACTCCTGCAGTTGTGAACTACAACCCTCGTACACAACAATTCTACTTGCTCACCGATGCACCTTCCGAAGGACTCTTTGTATTCAACGCTAAAAAGCTAAAAATAATAGACCTTTTTGGGAATATCGTACTACAAAAAGAATTTGCATCTATCTCCGAACTGAAAAACCGCGAAGTACACCACGAATGCCGCCCCCTCCCCGATGGCAATATAGGCTTAGTAACCTATATTCATCAAACAGTAGACCTCAGTAGCAAAGGAGGCTCTCAAACAGATACCGTTACAGGCGACGGCTTTGTGATTATGAATACCCAAGGGGAAATCGTGAAAAAATGGAGCTGTTTTGACCACCTAAATCCACTTGACCACCCTAATATCACAACTAAAAAAGTGAAAGAAGACTGGATTCACGCCAATTCTATCGACCAAGATAGCGAAGGCAATTACTATATGACCACCAATCGCGATAGCGAGCTCTGGAAAATCAACGGTAAAACAGGCGAATTGGTGTATCGTGTGGGTAAAAATGGCACTATTAAACCTACCGAAAACCTCTTGTCTCACGGTATCCATTGTGCTGTGGTACAAGCTCCTAACGAAGTGTTAGTGATTGACAACGCACGCGAAAACAAAACTACAGGGTCAAGAGCACTTATCTATAAAGTAAACGAACATAGTAAAACCGTAAGTGTACCTTTGGAAGTAGCCTTGCCTAAAGGACAATTTTCAACCACTCGTAGCAATGTTCAATTCATAGATAATCAGCACGTACTTTTTGCCTTGAGCACTCAAAAACAAGTGCTCATTACCAACAGAAATACTACCCCTGAAATACATCGCACACTCTTATTGCCACAAACTTTTTATCGCGTAACCTATATACCAACAATCCAATATTAAACAATTTTCCAATGAAAAAACTTTTATTCAGCACGCTTGCCTTGTGTTTGATGGCTTGCTGTAAAGAAACAAAACCTGTAGTGAATTATGAGGTAATTCCACTACCACAATCTATTGAATACACTGAGCAAGAGCCTTTTCAATTAGATGCCAAAACGGTTATTACTTATCCGCAAGGCAACGCTTTACAGGAAAAGAACGCTTCCTTTTTAGCTTCTTATATTCAAGAACTTTCAGGAATGCCTATAAAAACACAAGCTGGAGTAACCAATGGCAAACGCATTGTATTGAAAACCGATTTGCAAAACGCAAACCAAGAGGCTTATCAACTCACTGTAACAAGCGACCAAATTACTATTGATGGTGCAAGCCCTGCCGGTGTGTTCTATGGTATTCAAACTTTGCGCAAATCTATTGATGTAACCCACCCTAAAGCCTTAGTTTTTCCAACTGTAGTTATAAATGATGCTCCCCGCTTTGCTTATCGCGGAATGCACTTTGATGTGAGTCGCCATTTCTTTACTGTAGATTTTATCAAGCAGTATATTGATATACTCGCACTGCACAACCTCAATAAGTTCCATTGGCATCTCACCGACGACCAAGGTTGGCGCATTGAAATCAAAAAATACCCTCGCCTTACTGAGGTAGGTTCAATGCGTAAAGAAACGCTTATCGGACATTTGCTCAAAGATAAACCCCATCAATTCGACGGCAAACCTTATGGAGGGTTCTACACTCAGGAACAAATAAAGGAAATTGTAAAATACGCTCAAGACCGCTATATCACTATTATCCCCGAAATTGATATCCCTGGGCATACCCTCGCTGTACTCACCGCTTATCCCGAGTTAGGTTGTACTGGTAAAGATTATGCTGTGGGTACTAAATGGGGCGTTTTTGATGATGTGCTTTGTGCTGGCAACGAGGCTTCATACAAGTTTTTAGAAGACGTTTTTGATGAACTTACCGAACTTTTCCCTTCTAAATACATTCATATAGGAGGTGATGAGTGTCCAAAAACACGTTGGAAAGAATGTCCTAAATGTCAGGCTAAAATCAAAGCTTTAGGCTTAAAAGGCGATGGAGAACACACTGCCGAGCAACAATTGCAAGGTTATGTAGTATCACGCATAGAGCAATTCCTAAAAAAGAAAGGCAGAGAAGTAATTGGCTGGGACGAGATTTTAGAGGGTAACAACATCTCACAAGATGCGATTGTAATGTCGTGGCGAGGCACCGAAGGGGGTATCGCAGCAGCACAACGCCACAACCGTGCTATTATGACTCCTCACTACAGTTTGTATTTCGATTATAATCAAGGGGAAGACCCCAGTAAAGAACCGCTTTCCATAGGTGAATACCTCCCCGTAAAAAAGGTGTATGACTACGAGCCTATCGACCCTAAACTCACTCCTGAACAAGGTAAATACATTTTAGGAGCACAAGCTAATTTATGGACAGAGTACATCGCGAGTCCTGCACACGCTCAATATATGCTCTTACCCCGATTAGCTGCCTTAGCCGAAGTGCAATGGACAGCCCCCGAGAAAAAGAATTTTCCTAATTTCCTAAAACGTTTGGGAAACCTGCTAAACTATTATCAGTTAAAAGGTTATCACTACGCCAAACACATAATGGGAGTTACCCCTGTAATCCAACCAGCTGCCAATAAAGACGGCATTCAAGTAGAGCTCCTCACCGTAGGTGATGGCAAGGTGTACTACACTACCGATGGCTCTACCCCCAATGCGAGCAAAACACTCTATACCCAACCTATTAAGTTGAGCAATGAGTTACTACTCAAAGCTGTTGCCGTACATAAGGATACTATAAGCGGAGTGTTTAGCTATCAATCCTTATTCAACAAGGCTACTTACAAAAAAATACAATTACTCACCGAAACCAACCCTAAATATACTTTTGGAGGAGCTACAGCCTTAGTCGATGCCCAAATAGGTGAAGATTCTTATATCGATGGACATTGGGTAGGATTCCCAGGTCGTGTAGGAGTAGAAGCAGTGATTGATTTGGGTAAAGAAGAAGAAATCAGCAATTTAAAAGCAGGTAGCTTAGCCGATACCCCTAACTGGATATTCCCTGCCTCGGAAGTTGCTATTTACAGCTCATCTGATGGTAAAAACTTCCAACTCATCACTCAGCAACCTTTGAAGATTGCTGAAAAAACCGACCCTATCAAGCGAGTACCTATCAGTTTAAACTTTGCTAAAACTAAAACCCGCTATGTAAAAGTAGTGCTCAAAGGTACTATAATCCCCGAATGGCACGAAGGTAAAGGCACCCCTGCCCTACTCTTTGTAGATGAAATCCAACTAAATTAATTTTGAAAGATACATTTTTCATACGTAATATTGCTTTTATTTAAAAATTGTGTAATTACACAATGGGGGCTGCCAGATAAAATCCGGCAGCCCCTTTTTATCACCTGATACCTGATACCTGACATCTCTTTTACTTTGCCAAAGTGTGAAACTTTGGCAAAGTTGATCTCCTCTCGCAACACTTACTAACTATTGACTTTTAACCACTTACGATTTTACTACCAAAAATAAATGTTAAAATTCTTGTATAGCGTAAAAATTGTTCATACTTTTACACCCGAATTAAACAACCGAAAACAATTTAAACACTATTTAAATGTGATTAAATAGCAATATAAAGACATAAATAATATTAGCGTTTCGCTTTACATTTTCCTTCTTATAGAAAACGACCATTTTTTAACATCAGGAAAGTGAAGTGGAAGTGCCTACGTTATAAGCGTGGGCATTCCTTTTTGCTTTGGTGTGCAGCCTTTGGTCGGGCTCTATAAGAGAAGTAATTAAGGAATGTTTCACGTTTTTTTATGTCCTTATATGAACAATAAAGGCGAAAACCGAAAAGCCTATAACAGAGTAGGTATGATTTTTAAATTTTTAACCAATGAAAAAAGTATTTTTGTATGCATTTTTAGCTATCTCATTAGTTTCTTGTGGGGGATTAGCTAAACAATTTGTAACCTTTACTGGTGACCAACCTTTACAAGAAGGTAAGAGTCGTATTTATGTAATGTTCTACAGTATGAATTCTACACCAATAATATCTCTATTTTGTAATGAGAATTTAATTGGTACAATTGATCACAATGGGTATTTAGCTTTTGATGTCCCATCAGGAGAAAAGTATTCTTTAGAGGCTACTACAGGGCGTCGTGAAGGCTACACTTGGAATGGTAATGCAGGTGAAGAACACTTTACAATTAATGCTAAGGACGGAAAGTCTTACTACCTAAAGCTAAGTTTTGGAAAAAGAGGGAAAGTAGGTGTTTATACTTTTGACTACATATCTAAAGAAGAGGGTGAAAGACTTATCAAAAGATTCCCTAAACCTAAATTGAACTATATAGAAGAAGATGAATAGTCTTCAATATCCAAATTTAACTTATAAATCTGACTATTTGAATTGCCCTATTAATTCAAACAGTCTCTAAAACTCAAAAACAATGAAAAAGATATTAGTAATTCTGTTTTTTGTATTCACTACAACAGCATTCTCTCAAACAGTTGTAGATGGACTAAAAGTATATGAGGGAAATATTAGCAATATGGAGGTGTTCTTTCCTAATCTTAAAAAATCAGAAATAAAAAACACCTTTGGTATTACAGACTGGGTTTACTTGTCGAATAATAATGTTTATTCGGTTGCCCGCTTTTATTTTCCAGAGTATGGAGAATATATGTATTTTCTAATAGAAAACTACACTGAGCCTTATAGCGATGTGTATAAAATCTCAAACACTACCGAATATAATAGACTGCTAAGTACTATGAAAAGGTATGGTTTCAATGCAACAAAGTAAATTTAAGGATATGAAAAAGATATTGATTTTACTTTGTTTAATTCTCTCAAACATAGCTGTAGCACAATCGGTAAGAGATTTAGATGCAAAGAATGGTTTTAGGCATTTCAAGTTAGGAAGTACTCCTGCTCAAAACAGAGATATTAAGAAACAAACACGACAGATTGATAAAAATCCTAATATCTCTGAATACGTTTACATAGGGAATGGCATAAAAACTGTTTTTAATGTACCTGTTTCAGAAGTACGACTAACATTTTTTAAAAATAAATTGTGTAGCATTCAGGTAGATCTTGGAGACATCGGCGAAGACAATGAGTTTACAGTAGCTCAGTTTCAAAACGTTCTATCTATTTTAGAAAAAGCTTATGGAAAGCAATGGTACGAACCTTCTAATAGCAGTGGTGTAATAATGAACGGAGCTATTTGGGATGGTGATAAAGTCCGTTTAGAGCTGTTTAGAGTAAATTTCTCCAAAGACTACAACAATCCTTCAGACTATGACCACAACAGCGGTTACATTCAAGTTTTTGACAAAGAAATGAACCGACAAAGAGCATTAAGTGAATTTTAAAATAGTACAAATATGAGAAGAATAGTTTATTTTTTAAGCTTCTTATTTGTTTATATTGGGTATGGACAGGTGAGCGACAATCTTAGAAAGTCAGCAGAACAAGGAGATGCAAGATCTCAATTTCTTTTAGGATTTGATTATGGTAGAAATAGTGATTTTAAAAATGCTTTCTACTGGTTTTCTAAATCAGCAAATCAACAAGATGCTGATGCTCAATTTTTCTTAGCTCGTGCTTATGAGAATGGAGAAGGTACCGAAAAATCAAAAGAAAAAGCTGAAATTTGGTTTAAGAAATCAGCTGAATTAGGAAATGCTGATGCTCAATTCCGTTTAGGCGGCCTATATTTTGAAAAAGAAGAATATGCTAAAGCTACATATTGGATTGAAAAATCAGCTGAGCAAGGTAATTTAGCTGCTCAATGCTTCTTAGGAGAATTTTACTATTCTGGAAAAGGCATTGAACAAAACTATGCAAAAGCTGCTTTTTGGTGGTTTAAAGCAGCGAACCAAGAAGTAGACATAGATAACGAGTCTCAGAGGAATGCATTAGCTAGAAGTCAGTATAGATTAGCAAGTCTCTATATACAAGGGAAAGGGGTTGAAAGTTCAGAAGAAAAAGGAAAATATTGGCTTCGTAAATCTTGTAAAAATTTTTATGATGAGGCTTGTGAAATATTGAATAAATTAAAAAAAATAGATAATGAATAATCTAAAAAACAAAACTATTGTAGTACTTCTAAGTTTATTGTGTATATTAATAGGATACTCACAACAAAGAGAAGCTAAAGATTTTATAGAAGAAGCTAAAGAAGGAGTTCCTGAAGCTCAGTTTAATTTAGCTCTGTGTTATGCAAGAGGGAATGGGGTAGAGCAATCTTATTCAAAAGCCGCTTATTGGTATGAAAAAGCTGCTAACCAAAACATAGTAGAAGCTCAATTTAATTTAGCAAATTATTATGAAAATGGGAAAGGAGTTGAACAGTCCTACTCTAAGGCTGTTTATTGGTATGAAAGAGCTGCAATGAAAGGAAATGATAGAGCTCAATTTAACTTAGCTCTTAGTTATTATGAGGGGAAAGGAGTAGAACAATCTTACTCACAAGCAGCTTATTGGTTACAGAAAGCTGCAAATCAAAATCACCCTGAAGCACAATGTAACTTAGCTATTCTTTATTATACAGGAAAAGGAGTTACTAAAAATAAATCCTTAGCTATTTATTGGGCACAAGAAAGTTGCAAAAACTTCAATGATAAAGGTTGTTCATTTCTAAATAATATAAAGTAAGTATTTTATGGCAGTTAAAAATTTTTCAGGTAAAACCTTTGTTGCTTTTGTCGATATTTCAGGCTTCAAAGTAATAATGAGTGAAGATAAAAGTCAAGCTGTTGGTGCTTTGAATAAGTTTTACCAAATAGGATATCAAGTTTTACAAGATTATCAGAACAAAGTAAATGGTATTTTTGTCTCTGATTGTGCGGTATTATTTGTAACAAAAAATACCTCAAAAGATGAACAATTAAATATATTGTTAGAAGTAGTTCAGAAAATTAACAAGCAAATGTTAGAAGAGAACTTTATGCTAACAACCAATATCTCTTATGGTGACTTTTATTATGAAGATAGAGTCGAATTTACAGGAATTTCAAAAAACTTATTACTTGGAAGTGCCTATTTAGAAGCTTATTTAGATAGTATTGCAAATCCTAAGATAGAAGCAGGAATGTGTAGAATCTTAAGTAAAAACATAGAAGACACAAGTTTCTTAGACAGTAATCAGTTCCTAATGAGAAAGAAACAACATTACTATTTTTATTGGAATGTAAATATTCCAGAGCAAATCGAAGCTTTTGAGAAAAATTATAGAAACGCTAAATATGATGGCATTTTACAATCACTAAAAAAATATCACTAATAATTTAAAAACACTATGAAAAATACAATACTTTTAGTAATGCTATTGTTAGCTATTATCAGCTACGGACAAGAAAAAACAAGAGTTTATAATGAATTGTTTGGGGATGACAAAGAAACATTAAAAGGAAATGTGAAAAGTGTCAAGGAATTCTGCTACGATCCTATTGAGTATTTTGGTGAAATAAAAAAAGGGAAGTTCAAATTTGATGGACGACTTATTATATGGAATCTTGACGGAAACATTATAAAAATTGAATCTTATAATGAAAAAGGAGAGGTAACGTCAAAACGAGAATATACATATTATTCTGATAAGAAAATAAAGGAATATATTCGATATTCAGCGTCAGAAGTAACCGACTTCATAAAATATGACAAACAAGGAAATCAATTTTCTGTACATTATGATTACAATAAAAATGGGAAATTAGAAAAAACTATCACTTCTATTCCATATTTCGATAAAGATAGTTTAGTAATTAAAAGAGAAGACTTTATAAACGAAGAAAAAGTCTTAGAGCGTTTTTATAAATATGATAAAAATAAGAATAAGATTTCACAAGAAAATTTTTATCTTTATGGTGGTTCTAAGACTAAAACTGTCTGGAAGTACAACAATAATAAGTTAGTAGAATACTTAGATTACGATAATGGCAATTTTTCAGAAAGTGTTAAATATGACGAAAAAGAGCGGTTAATAGAAATAAAAAAGGTTGGTGAGGAAGGAATTCATATCACTTCCTATAAATATGATGTAAAGAATAATCTTATAGAAGACACTTATAAAACAGATAAAACTTGTTTTATAACCACATATAAATATATAAACAACAACAAGTTAGAAGAAATTACAAAACATTGCAATAGTAAAGAAATAGAAAGCAAAGAAACTTTTAACTACGATTCAAATAATAATCTTATAGAAATAGCATCTTTTAGTAAAGAACCTACAAGAATTATAACAAGTAATAAAATTTTTAAAAACTTTGACGCTCAAGGTAACTGGACACAAAAAATATATTACTATAATGGAGAAGCAATTGGACTTACAGAACGAACTATTGAATACTATTAGTGAACTGCTAGATGATAACAATATAAATTCTATACTCATACTAGTACGCAGAACAGCTCGCCTTTTAAGATAAAATAATTTAATGAACGTTTAAATATTAACAATTTGATCTTTAAAAACAAAATATACCATTCCTTTTTCTCAGGAATTATGGGGTATTCTACTCTATTAGACCAATTAGGATGTATTTTGCAATGTATTAAAGAAATATAGTGGTATTCCTAAAAAGAACAAGAAGCTTTACTTGGTCTTAGAAATTGCTTGGTTCATAACTATAGATTAGCTAACAAGATTTACAATCAAATATTAAAACCTATGAAAAACATTCTTCTTATCATTACCCTATTCACCTCCTTATCTCTCTTTTCACAAGTAAGAAAAGAAGTAGAAAATGGTATTTGGGTAACCTTCCCTAAAAATCCGCAGTACAGTGTGGCACAAGGGGCGCGACAGTATATCGCACAAACAGACAACGCGGTGTGTATGGTGCAGAGTGTAGACCTACCTCAACGCTCTCAGTACTTAGTTGCTGAAAGAAACTTTTCAGAAACTCAAAAAAAAGAGGTAGCGGATAGTTTTCTCAACAACTATACTCAAGGGGTGATGGCTTCCTCAGGCAATACTGCACAAATAAGCTCTATCAAAAAGGGAGCTCACTATGGTAGAAAAATAAACTACTCCGCTGTGAATCCCGCTACGGGTGAGGTTACCCAGCGCAGTAGTATAGTGCTTTTTGTCCGTGCTAAAGTAGTGTCGGTAGAATGTATAGCAATGAACAACAGTTCCAAAGCTACTACCGAGATGAATAGCTTTTTAAACTCTATTACTGTGAGATAGTATTTTACAAAACATTTAAAACTTTGCCAAAAGTCATAGCCTTTATTGCTACAACTCTTGGCAAAGTCTTTCTTACTTCTTATCTTTTATCTCTTACCTACCCCCTGCTCTCCCACTCTACTTTTCGTGATACATACATCACAATAGCTAAAATGGTAAATAAACCAATACTGCCCACTAATAAAGCATAGTTTTCAAGCTGAATAATCACATAAATAAAGCCGTAGAGTGCCGCTAATGAAAGTCCTATAAAAGCAGGAAACTTCTTATTTTTCAGTATAGAAACCGAATACAAACTGATGAGTATTACCGTCATTACCGATGATATAAAGTAAGCAAGCGAGAAACTACTGTGTTCAGTAATAGAAATAAGTAAGGTATAGAACAAGATAAGGGATAAACCTATCATTGAGTATTGAAAGATATGAATCTTTATCTTGCTGATACTTTGTATCAAGAAGAATATCAAGAAAGTGAGAAAGATAACCAAATAACCGTATTTAGTAGCGCGTTCATTCTGTTGATATTGGTCTACAGGAATGATAAAATCTACATCATAAGTGTATTGCGCAATGCTTGGCAAACTTCCAAACGATTGTTGTGCAAACGGACGATTGATGTGCAACACCTTCCACGAAGCGTTAAACCCATTGGTATTTATCTGTTTGGTATAAGGCAAAAAGCTACCAGTAAAGCTGGGGTCAGCCCAATTGGAGGTAAGTGTGCCCTCGGTCGTCTTCCCGATAGGTACAATAGCTATCTTCTTGCTACCATCGTACTGCACCGTAAAACTAAACGACGGGTTAGCCAAAAACTCCTGATAGTTGATAAAACCTGTTTCAAGTGAGGACACCTCATTAGCTTTACTCTCATAGTCAGAGTAATAATTTTCATTATCACTTTGCTCATAGATAGGTTCAAAAGCGTAAGTCTTACCCCCTAATTGAATGCTTACCCCGTTTTTAATACTTGCAAGGTTAGTAGTGCAGATGAGAATTGTAGCCTTATCCCAACTGATATCCTCATTAGCAATTCCTTTAGTTGTAAAGTTAGGAGCTACATAACTACCTGTAAAATCCATAGTTGCATTAAACACCACCGACTCATAGTTATTGCGCTTCTTCACTTCAGTTTTTACATTCGAAGTATTTTTCAGTTCCTCGGGGAAGAAATAAGCATATTGAGTTTCAAAAACATTTTTGTTCTTGTCGCTATACACCTTATAAGGGATTTTGAGAATAGGTCCATAGAAAAAGACCTCGCGCCCCCACTTGCTATCAATCTCATTGATAACCTCCTGCTGACGTTCTTTGCGTTCTCTCACTAAGTTTTGCACTAATAAGAGCGGAATGAGCAATACCAAAGTAAGTGCCCCAATAAGCATCAAACGAAAAGTGTTTGATTGCCATACATTAGATGTTGTTGATGGTTTTTCTGGATACATAATATTTAAATTTACAATTAATAATTAACAATTAACACTAAAGCGCTTTGTAATTCAAAGTGCGTATATAAAAAAGAAAGGAGATAATATTCCTCCTTTACGGATTGTCCTCCTTCGGGGGTTTGGGGGCAAATTGGCAAATTTACTAATCTGCTAATTTTCCAATAATTTTCTCAAGTGCATTTAAATGCTCTTGGAAAGCCTCGCGACCCTTTTCAGTTACTTTATAAGTTGTATTAGTTTTGCGCCCTATAAACGATTTTTCAATAGTGATATACTCTTCAGCTTCCAAGGCACGGGTATGGCTTGCCAGATTGCCGTCGGTTACCCCTAAGAGTTCCTTTAGGGTATTAAAGTCGGCACTGTCATTGACCATCAACACCGACATTATTGCTAAGCGAATACGGTGGTCAAAAGCCTTATTGATATGTGCTAAAAAAGTTTTCAATTCAGATGTCAGATATCAAGTGTTAGGGATTAAAACTATTACTTTTTAGGTTTGATATAAAAATTTTTGTCGCTCAAAATATTAGTAATCATATATTTCCCTTTGTTATTTTTCTTCAATTGATAATCTACGCAAGTTTTCTTCTTTTCCCAGTCAGAAAGCAAAAAACATACTCTATATCTATCATTACCTAAAGAGGTAATTTTCAAACTGCGATTAAGAGTTTTTGCTTCATAGTCTTGTGCTTGTATAAAAGGGTCATATTCTGGTGAATTATCTTCGCGAGAGGGAGAAAATACTTTATTGAACAATTCCTTAGATACATATTTTAAAAATTGCTCTTCTTTCCATGAATTATCATCATATATTACTTTGTAAAACTCCTTCAAAGTAGCGATAGCCTTTTGGGTATCCGTATCATTGGTTTGTGCTTTTAGGCAGAGCCCTCCTATGAGGAATAATAGGGTTGTAATAAAAAATTTTGTCTTCATAGTATATTTATTATCCATCCCATCCTATATGGGTAATTTCTTTTCCTTCAAAATCTATTTCTAACAAATGATCAGGGGTAAAAATATCCCCAGCAGATATATGAGCAGCGACTCCTGTACTCCAAACATTCATACGACCTCTATATACCTCTAAAGTATCATACCAATTATCATCAGCTTGAGGTGTATATTCAGCACAATGCTCATTATAATAGCTAATGAGTGTCTCCTTAGCATCCGAAAGCCATTCTAAGTATTCCTTTATTTTGTTAAAACAGCTTTCTATAGGAGTATCTTTGTTTATAAAGAATGAAAAATCCTTTCCTTCTACTTCTTTGTTAAAAATCACTACTTTTTTCGCTGAAAGGATATACTCAATATCCAAACTAAATTCCTCTACTTTCTTGAAATCACCAATTTGAAAAGGTTGCTGTTTTTGCTTTGCTCTCAGTTTGCGAATATCCTTGATACAAAAAGTATTTTTATGCGTTTTGGCTTTATCTTCCAAAACTAATAGTTTGCTTTTCTCCTTATAATTAGTCGTATCTGCAATGCGTGAGAAAGTCTCATAAGCTGAGAGGTGGTATTCTAATAAGGTGTAAGTATCGGTAAGGATACGTTCTTCCTCTTTAGTGCGCTGGGTTTTAGCTTGCAAATCGTACAACAAATCGTACAATGCGATAGCTCCCTCGTGAGAACCTCCTGCTTTGCGAAAAGCATTAGAAGCATCGATATAGCGTTTTAAGATTTCGGTCATCATTTATTATTTTCGTTCATATTTGAAGTGCATAATGCCTCCATAGAGAATATGGCATACGCCAAAACCTAATGTCCAGAACAAGAGTCCGTAACCAGAGAAATATACAGCTAATAAGCCTAAAATAATTTCGGTAATACCGAGATAATGCACATCACCAAAGGTGTATTTACTCACGTTCACACACGCCAAACCGTAGAAAATAAGTGTCATAGGAGCTAACAGTCCGTAGTACTCATTTTTGATAAGCAACACACTGAGCAAGCCTCCTGTGAGTAGTGGAATCATAAAGTTATACAATGCTCTTTTAGCAGTAGGTGTTACTAAAGTTTCGCCATTGCGTTTGGCTTTGCGCACTGAAAATAAGTAAGCTGTGAGAATAGAAGCTACAAGCACCGCTAAAGCAATAGCTATAATAGCTTTAAAAGTTTTGCTTTCGATATACACATACGGATAATAGTTATAATGGTGCTGCAATAATACATACACTCCTGCTGCTCCCATAAGAGCATACACACCTGCCAATACCCCCGAAAGTCCGCTAAGCGAAAGAAAAAGGGTAGATTTACGCATCATTTGGCGTATTTCACGTAGATCCTCTAAATATTTATTATTTTCTTCCATAGTGAAGCACTTTGTGCCGCAAAGTAACTACTAATAGTTGTAACTGCCAAATATTTTTGAAACAATTTGTAAAAATATTTTTCTAAACACTGAATTTGAATAGGTTACAAAATTAAAAACTTTGCCAAAGGTTGTAGTAATGTGTTACAACCTTTGGCAAAGTAAAAATATTGATATGTACAATTAGAATTGTACGATGATAAACTCACTTCGGCGGTTAGCTTGGTGTTCCTCTTCGGTACAAGGTACGCCATTAGAGCAACCATTTACCAATTGCGTTTCACCATACCCTTTACCTGTAATTCTGTTTTTATTAATACCGTGACTTACAATCCATTTGATAGTAGATTTAGCACGGCGCTCAGAAAGTGCTAAATTATATTTATCAGAACCACGGCTATCTGTATGCAAGCGTACATCTACTTTCATTGTAGGGTGTTCTTTCATTATAGCTACTATTTTAGCCAATTGTTCTGCAGCATCTTTGCGGATATTAGCCTTGTCATAATCAAAATAGATGTTTTCTATCTTCAGTACTTTAGCTAAATCAGTACCTACCTCTATTTTAGGGGTTGCTGGAGGAACCGGGGTAAGCAATACCTCAGCAGTTACTTTTTGGGTGCTATTGAGAGCTACTGATTGTTGTCCGGATTGGTATTGTTCTTTTTCCGATTTGAGTAGCAATTGCAAATCACCACAATCGGCGGTGTAGAGAAGGGAAAAACGTCCTTCTTCATCGGCAGTAGTTTCTTCTAACAAAGTGTTGTTAGCTCCCCATAGCGTTACTTTTGCCATTGGTATAGTTTGCTTAGTATCAGCATCTTTTACCACCCCTGATAGGCTATATTGACAAGTAAAACGCAAGGGTGTATGCTCATAAAAACTATAAATATCGTCACTTCCTTTTCCTCCTGGACGGTTAGAAGTGAGATAACCTATCTTAGTTTTACTATTGATGACATAACAAAAATCATCTTCAGCACTATTGGCGGGACGCCCTATGTTCACAGGTTTAGTAATAGGGTTACCTTCTTCATCTAATTTCACTGCATAGATATCCAAACCACCCAAACCAGGAAAACCATCAGATGAATAGTAAAGGATATTATCGTCTGACACGAAAGGAAAAGACTCGCGTCCTGAAGTATTGATACGATCACCTAAGTTTTCAGGTTTTCCATAACCACTTTTGAGGATTTTAGCGCGATAGATATCTGAAGAGCCTAAAGTACCTTTCATATCTGATGAAAAGTAAATGTACTTGCCATCGGGACTGAGAGCAGGGTGTGCCACGCTGTGGATATTACTATTGAAAGGCAATTCTTGTACATCACCCCATTTGCCGTGTTTATCTTTAGTTGCTTTAAATATTTTTAGGAGCACGGTTTGGTCTCCATTAGTTTTCACTTCGTTGTTGATGAAGTTATTACGAGTGAAATACATTGTATTGCCATCTTTCGTAAAGGCAGCTGTTGATTCATTGAATTTGGTATTGATACCGTTCAATTTAGATTTTTTAGTAGCTTTCAAGCTATCGGTATTGGCTTCGTAAAGGCTATAGAAGTTATCACCTGTCCAATCGGAACGGCGCTTGAGGAATCCGCTTTTAGAAGTAGCATATACGATGTTATCACCATAGAAAGCTGTGCCATATTCCGATTTTTTAGTATTGATTTCTAACAAATTGAGCTCCATACGCCCTGAATTGCGTTTTACTTCCGCTTGATAATCTCTATTTTTGAGAAAAAGGGCAGCACGCGTATCTTGTTTGCCAGCCAATTCAACAAACTTATCCATTATCTTATCAGATTTATCGTAATCGCCCACAGTTTTGAGAGTTTGGGCATAACGATAGTAATATTCAGGTTTGATATTGAAAGGCTTGTTAGTTTTAGCATCTTTGCCTTCAAAAAGCTTGGCATACCACTTATTAGCTTGTTGATAATCGGCGTTGTAGTAATAAGCATTACCGAGATTTTCTAAAAGTTCTTGAGGTTGAGTACCTCTTTTGGCAATACTCTCATAAGCGTTGATAGCCTCTACATAATCTAAGTTTTTATAATGTTGAGCTGCTTTTTTGAGAGCATCTTTTTCATTTTGGGCATAGCCTATTTGTAGAGCTATTAGTGTAATAGCTAAAAGAAATTTTTTCATAAGTTTAATTTTCTTTTTTATTTTATGCTTGAATTTTTCTTTTGATGTTAGAAGAATCGAGGAGATACGATTTTTTTGTAGGTTTTTACCAATTCATAACGCAAGAAGATTTCGTGTGAACCTGAA
>NZ_JAEFDB010000015.1 GCF_016126015.1 Capnocytophaga periodontitidis | reverse complement strand
GTACACTACACAATTACCACCTCCATTGCTATAAGTTACTACCAACCGATAGTCACCTTCTTGATTAAATGTATATTGGGTGGTAGTGCCGTTATTAGTATGCACATTTGCCCAAGTACAATTATAGGATTCAAGGCTTGGAGGGCATTCTTTAAAGCGCTGCGCTTCTTTAGCATTACAGTTGCCTTTTTTCTGCCATACAAAGTTTATAGCATTAGAAATGCTCACTTTAAAATTTACAGAAGCATTAGCACCACACAAATACACCTGAGGATAATACTGACCATTATCTGGACAGATGTATAGTTCTCCATTGACTTGTTTGTTTTGAATCATTTTATGGATAGGGTGATCAGCTTCGGCAGGATTGGGTTTTACCTCGTAGATTTCGTACATAGTAGCACAACCAGCTTTGGTTTTTGTTACTTTATAAGTACCAGCTTCGGAAACGGTAAGGACGCGATTAGTACCTTTTTGACCTATATTACCTCCTGCTGTTTTTTCCCACTTATAGCTATCAAAGCCATCGGCAGCTGTAAGTACAGCATTGGCTTGACAGAGGGTAATGGTTTCTTTATAAGCACAATTGGTAAAATCGGTATTTACAGTGAAGAGAGTTGGAGCTGCTGTTCCTGAGTCGCAAGAACCCGCTTGAGGGAAACTTTTAGTTGTAAAACCATCGGAAGTAGGATTTTCTACTCCATTATAAGTAGCCGAAACACTATTTGCTATTTGATTGGCACAAGGGTCGCGCCAATCGTTACAGTTATTAGCTACTTGTACGCCAAAGGATATTTCTTGCCAAGCGCTAAATTTTTTGACTAAATTATTAGGTACTGTGAATTTTATTTCACGGGTGTTAGTATTGTATGATGTAAATGTAACTCCTGAAGGTACATTGATACTGGTTACTTTGTTTTGTAAACTATTAGGGAGCACCTCTGTAATTACTAAATTTTTAGCATCGTCATTTCCAGTATTTCTGAAGCGGATTTTATAGCGAAGAGAAGCGCCAAAGGCTATATTGGTAGCATTGGTAACATCATTATTAGCTACATCGTACACGCGTTTTTCCATCACAATATGAGGAGCGATTACCTCCACATTGAAAGCGAAGAAGAATGGATAGTATGAATCTTGTACTGTATAAGGGCTGATTGTAGCTGTAGTAGCGTTGTTATGCAGAAGATTATTGCCATTATTAGGCAAATTGAAGATACCTGCATCGAAACCAAGCAGGTTAGTAGATTTAGGATTTCTATCGAGATTGACTCCTGTTTCATTGGTGATACTACTATTGAAGAAGTTATTTTGATTACGACCAGGAGCTGATATTTCAGTTCCATTGATGCGAAGTTTATCACCATAAATTCCTATTTCTCCTTCTAAAGCTGCAAAACCAATTCTAGCTTTTACTGGACCTGAAGGTACGGTTTTAAATCCAGAAATACTGATGTTAGGAAAACGACCAGTTCTGACTACTGAAAAACCGTCAAACAAGGTAATATTACGGCTCTCACGAGCTAAATCTTCATATACTATTACTAAATTCCAACCTGCGGCATACCCTGCACCAGAGTCTTCAGTACCGAAAGGAGCTTGCATATCGGCAACAGTGTAAGTAGCTCCTATATTTGTAAGTAAATTAGTGACATCGGCACGATATATATATGCTCTTTGCCCTTTGGCTGGATTACCCCAGCCTGTAGAGCTCACAATATCATTACCATCATATACTTTATGACCTACAAGATTGTGATAAGCTCCATTACCTATTTTAAATTTTACCTGACCAAATTTTGATCTTTCCAAACGAGGATTACGCTGGTTGTCTACCCTTTCTTGTGTATAGGCGGCTGCCCAATACAAATAAGCTTTTATTACTCGCTTGTTACAAGTAGACACAGGCTCTTTTACATCAGCTGAACTGGAGTTAAAAGTACTTGGATCATTATCAACATCGGTATATTCCATATTGATACGAGAGTTGTCGTGATCTCCATTATATGGGGCATTGGCAGGGCGCGAATCTCCTTTATTGAGTATAGCATTACCCACTATAATCATATCCCCTTTCACCGTTTGTTGAAAAAAAGGTGTAAATGGTATATCTTGAGCAACCGTTGTAACAATTGTTGCTAAAAAGAAACATTGTAATAGTATAAACTTTTTCATATTGATATGAATGTATTTCTTAAAAATGCTAATTACTGAGAATAAAAATATGTGTAGAAATTGATACACTTAGGGTTTCACGCGCAAAAATACAGTATTATTTTTACATTCCAATACTTTATTACGACTTTAACATCATTTTAACACTTATGTAACGAATATTTTTTACCTAACTTACACATATATTGTATAAAAATAAAAATTAGAAAAGTTGTTTTTTTTATGTTATATTAACAGTGTGAGGTACGATAGCCTCTGATCTCCCGAAGGGTAGAAGCCTATGTTGGGCGTGAAGTGCAAGATTATAATAAGGCTGTAGGGAATGATGATATTTACAAAAAAAGGTAGTTTGTTGTTTCTCAATGGTATGAATTTTGTACTTTTGCCTCATCAAAAAAAATATTGCTTTATGAAGAAAATTATTTTTATAGCATTACTATGCTGGGCTGGGACTACTTTAAGTGCACAAAGTAGTGAAGAAATACAAAAAGAACGCACGGGCTATGAGCAGCCTTATCATCCTGAAGAAGATGGGTATATGCGTATCAACCAGCTATTGCAGCAGGCTAAAAAAGAAAACAAGAAAGTACTCGTACAAATTGGTGGTAATTGGTGTGTGTGGTGCTTGCGATTCAATCACTTAGTAACTACCAATCCTGAATTGAAGAAAATTCTCAACAAGAAATATATCTATTACCACTTAAATTTTTCACCTGAAAACGAGAATGAAAAGGCTTTTAAAAAGTATGGTAATCCTGGAGTACAATACGGTTATCCTGCATTCCTTATCCTGAGTTCTAAAGGCGAAGTGCTCTTCACTCAAAAAAGTGAAGATTTAGAAGATGGTAAAGGATACGATCCTAAAAAGGTTAAGAAATTTCTACAAGGAAGGTTATAAATTAGCTAATTTGGCGATTTGCTAATTCATCAATGATATTAATTACTTCTAAAGCCTCACTTGCAGGTACGGGGTTTTCTTTTTTTCCTATGAGGGCTTGATAGAAATCTTCGTAAAACTGTCCATAATTGCCGTGTTGGGCTGTTGTGAGCGTACGACTTTCAAGCGTATGCAGGATACCATTAGGTTCGTAAACTTTTGGCATCCAATGAATTGTAGTAGGAATCACACCCACAACTAAAGCATTTTCTTGTCCGTCGAAACGCTGTTGCAAAAAACTGCCTTTAGTACCGTGTAACACGTATTCCCATTGTCGTTCTAAGGCAAAAGTAGAAGATTTGAGTCGTACGCGCAACTGATTGTCATAGAAGCATATCACTTCAAAATAATCGTCGGTTTGAGTACCTTTGCGGAGGTAACCCAAATCGGCGTATGTTTTTATAGGTTTCCCAAATAATTGCAAGGCTTGGTCTATAAGGTGTGCCCCCAAATCATAAAGTGCTCCTCCCCCACTTTTAGCAGTTTCTTTATGGGCTTTGGCACTGATACTATCACGGAAACGATCAAAACGTATTTCTACTTCTTTAAGTTCGCCCAATACACCACTTTTTACTATTTCCTTTACTTTCAGATAATCACCATCATAACGACGATTTTGATAAACGGTGAGTAGCTTCCCTTTTTCTTTGGCTAAAGTATTGAGAGCACGAGCTTCTTCAGCAGTTACCGTAAAAGGTTTTTCAACTAATACGTGTTTTCCTGCTAAAAGAGCTTCTTTGGCGTACTCATAATGAGTTTGCACGGGAGTATTGACCACTACTACTTCTATGGCTGGGTCTTGTAGCACTTCAGCTACTGAACGATACAATTTGCTTTTGGGATATAATTCACGAGATTCCGAGCGATGGCGTTCTACCACCGCATAGAGGTTAAGATGAGGATGTTGAGCGATAAAAGGGGCGTGGAATACACGTCCGCTCATTCCAAAACTACAAAGTGCTATATTCATTTTTCAGGTAATAGATAATAAGTAACAGGTTATGGGGTAACAAAAACGTTAATCTTTAACTATTAATACTCCATAGATATTCTCAAAAAGCTCTTGCATTCTTTGATAATCACTTTGCCGAATAGCAAGCTGTAACTCACAATTCTCAGTGAGGTTTTGTTGGGTGATGGTGAGGTTTTGCTCCTTCACTACCCTCATTACTTTGTTCATCAATGGATAATCAAAACGGATACGCAACTCTTCAGTGATGAGTTTTTCTTCAATTTCAGCCACTTGCAGGGTAAGTTGGGCGGTAGTTTTATAGGCTTGTACTAATCCGCCTACACCTAACTTGATTCCTCCAAAATAGCGCACGACAATTACCAATATATTGGTAAGTTCAAAGGACTGGATTTGTCCGTAAATAGGAATACCTGCCGTATTATTAGGCTCACCGTCGTCGTTGGCGCGATAACGTTGGGTAGATCCATAACCTAATTGCCACGCATAACACCAATGTCGTGCCGAAAAATGAGCTTTTTTCACTTCTTCAAGATGTACCTTTATCTCTTCTTCGGAAGTAACAGGAAAAGCATAGCCGAGAAACTTGCTACTCTTTTCCTTAAAGATTACTTCTTCTATAGAGATTGCTATAGTTTTGTAAGTATCCATTATTCAGGGGTCAGGTTTCAGGGGTTATTGAAAGGTGTATTTCACTGAGAGTCCTGTACGGATTGTGGTCATTGGAAAGGCTGTAGAAATAGCCGATTTAGAGAAATTGTATTGGAAATAGTACGATGCTAAGAGGTTACGACTGAGGGCATACTCGGCGGTAAGATTACCTAACCAAGAGGTTTGTCCTGCAGTTACTTGGTTGTTAAATATTTCCATATTGCGTATTACGGTGAACTCATTGAGGTAAGAAAGCGTACCTTTGAGTACCAAATCACTCTTCAGCGTAGTGAGATTACCATTCACACGGGTTACAAAGCTCAAGTTTTTAAAGCGATAACCTAAGCCAAATTTATATTCACGCTTGAGGATTTCAGTGAGATAATCATTATCTAAACTGATAGAAATGGTGCGATCACGGTTGAACTCTGCCAAGAGACTCATAGAATTTTTAAGTTCCATATCGGCGCGAATAAGCGGATTGAACTGCTCGGCAAGGGTAACCGTAGAATACAATTTTTCATTGAGGAAGTCGCCTGCTACATTCGTTTTATTAGGATTAGCAGGTTCATACTCCAAGTTGGTACGGAACTCACTAAGTGAATAGCTCGCGCGATAGCCGTGGGCTAATGAGAAACGGCGAAAAGTATTCTTGATAAAATCGATGCGCATCAAGCCTGTATAACGTATATTCCACTCAGGGATAGGAATATTTTTGAACGCATCAAGTGATACACCACTGGCACTACCGCCAGAATACGCTGCAAAGAACGCCGGTATCATTACCGCCTGACTTTTTTTGCTATATCCTATAGGATACCCCTCAGCATCTACTGATGAAGGGTTCAACCCGCGAGCATCGGCTAAGCGGCGTGCGACGGTGAGCCGGTTATCTTTAAAGCGTTCAAAGGCAGCCGAGTTGTACTCGTCTATTTTGTTGAAAGCAGTTGCGATGAGGTTGGTAGAAATATTAAAGCTACCTACCTGATTGCCTACTAATTTGTTGTATACAAAATTGCGCACTTCAAAGGTTTCGGTATAATTTTCAGTATATTGTCTATTCCCTTTTAAATTGATTTGTAAATCAGGTATTGGTTGCAAATTAGCGGTGAGCAAGAGTTGTTTTTCTTGTGATTTGATATATTGGTCGTTGAAATCGGCAAATTCGGTAAGCTGGCCGCGCTTAGCCATTTCGTAGCGCAAATCGGTTTGGTCACCAAACATAAAGCCTACCGAAGGTTTGAACGTACCCAAGAATCCTACTTGCTGGGTGTAGCCAGGGATGGTACGAGCATTAGTAACTGAATAGTTCACACCAGCGGTTTTAATCATCGTTAAAAGCGTTTTTCCAACACTTGCTTTCTCACCTCTTGGGGTAGCTCTCACGCCTAAGTAACGATAAAGCTGATCGAAAGTAAGGTTTGCGGTAAAGTTATGAGTGTTACCATTTTGCAAGGTATTCACGTCTTGGCGTGCCAATTGCAAGAGGGTTTGAGACCCACGTTGGTAATCAAAATCACCTGAATATGTATAGTTGGCACGTAAGAACTCAAAGTAAGGGAACTTTGCAAATGGCAATTCGTAATTCACTTGGAATTTAGAGAAAAAGTGATCAGGAGTTCCTAAATCCCAGAAATTATTCCACAACGATACCTCTCTATCTACTCCTGATATATCACCATTGGCATCATATCTATAGTAATTGCGAATGATACTATTGTTAGTTGCACTGAAATTGAGTCGCAATGATTTGGTGAGATTATAGTTGATAGCATATTGGTGATTCATCAAGTAATTGCGTTGTTGCAATTCTGGCAAAGCGCGTTGCTGACTTGCATTTACACCATCGAAATGCACATCGCGGAACAACTGTTTAGTAAACGAACGATTAACATCTGCAGTGAACATAATGCTTGTAGGCAAAATATTCAGATTCATATCAGCTAACCACTGCCAATAACGTTTGCCTGCAAACTTGCTACTCTTTTTGAAAGGCTCTACCGTTGTAGGTTTAAACGTATAGTTGTACATAAAGCCTGCCCGTACTTGTTGCTCATCTTCATAACTAAGCTCGTAATCGCGGTGGTTTTTCTCATTATAAGCGTAGTTGAAAGTAAAGTTTTCGATGTTGTAGATATGGTTCTTTTGCCCTTCAGCTAAGTTTTTCTTCACCCCAATAAGGTTGATACCGCGTCGCAAGGTATAATCTTCGGCTTGCCGCTTGATAATTTCACGTTCATTTTCATTTTGAGCAACATCCAAGCGGTCTTGCAATCTGATATCTTGATATACAGGATCATACTCTGGTGTTGAGAGCTTTTGAGAGTGATTCAAACCTACGGGTATTTGCATATTCCACTTAGGAGGCAAGAGTTTCCCTGCATTGATGTTCATCATCACGTCGTACTCACGGGTACTTTCGAGCGCACGTTGGTTAGGCGCTTGATCTACAGCCCCAAAGCCTACAGTGTGCATACGTCCTGTAGCCGAAATATTCAGTAATTCAGAAGCATTAGCATCCAATGAACCAACGGCAGCCCAGCCACCGCGATTTTCTAATTCGGCAACACGGAGTTCGTTGAACCAAAACTCACCACTGAGGTCGTGCCCCGATGCATTTTTAATTCCCAACATTACCGCACGCACGCTACCTAAGGATGGATTTCCTTTGATGACATAGCGGTTTTGCCCCGCGATATGAGGAGTAGTGTAAGGAGTAGTAATTACATTAAAATTGTGATCGTAATACGTTTCATCACTCAGTCCTCCTACACTTCTCAGTTTAATAGCTTTGAGCTTGGTGAGTATTTCCATTGGGATATTCAGTTCGTTTTCTTTAGGCCATATTAGGTAATCGGCACTTGCTCCTGCAGGAGTTACCTGCAAGGGGACTTCTATTTGATAGTAGTTATTGTTGAAATCGGTACCTATTCGTATAAAAGCTACTGCCTGATTATCGGTTAAAGCATTGTTCTTATAGGCTTCGGCGTGTACAAACATCTTGATATATTTGTATTGTCGCAAGTCAAAACGCAAGGCTTTATACACAGCACGGCTATCCTGATCTCTAAGATCGCGCACTATGTACGACAAGGCTTGTTCATTCTGTTCCACCAAAGTATTATTGGTATTGATACGTTCGCGGTGTACCCCTGGTGGCATACGATAAGGAATAGGATGGCGATTTTCGTTCTCGATGAGGTTAACGGAGTTGATTTCGACGGTAGTAGCTGAAGTAACCCCCAAACTTTCATTGAGTGGATAATTGTAGTAGCGCCAATCACCACGAATAAGGTCGAGTGTACCGAAGCGTAAGAGCATCTCGTTTTGGAAACCAGTGAGATACATACGCATGTGTGTCATCGAATTGATGATATTAATTTGTTCAGTTTTAGAAACCGTTCCTACAGGGAAGCTATAGCCTTCACGCCATAATGCACCACTGGCAATTGGTATTTTGTACTGTATCCATCGGGCAGACACCTGTTGCCCATTGGGGGCTTCTATTGAAACTGTACGAATATCGTTCACATAAGGGTCGGAAGTAGTGATATTAGGGTGCATACGTACGCGATATTCAAGGTAGTTATTGGCGGTATTCATCGTATAATCACCATTGATATCCTCGTGATCGGGTATGGTTGTAGAACCTCTATTGCTATCGGTATTATTTACGGGTGAGTTGCCTTGAGTACCATTGTAGTTGTAGTAACGATTAAGGATACCCCCACTACGTGCCAAAAAATACTCATAGTTATCCATTGCAGGGTCGTTAGGCGAGGTAGCGAGGTTGTTCGTATAGATATTTCTTTCATCGGTATCGGTAAGTCCGTCGAGCCCTATATCTTGCAAAGCACGGTTAGAAGGATTCTCATCGAAAGCATAAACTAAGGATTGAGCGGCAGGCACTTTCCCCCAAGAAGTTTGGTTAGTGCTAGCGGTAGACGAAAGTCCTGGCAAGCCATTTTCATATTGCTTACGACCATCTTTGAGTACATCTTCAGAGATATTTCCTAAGTTGAACACCAACTCCCCATTACCACTGTATTCACCTGAATAGTAAGGATCCATTACCCAGAATTGTAGGAACTCTATATTGCTTTCTTGGAAATCAGAATAGCTCATACCACGCATAATCCCCCCCCATTTATTTTCGGTATTGAAAGAAGGGCTGTTGTTATAAGGGCCTTTTACATTAGGATAGTATGCCAAATCCAAAGTAGTTTGTACAAGTGATTGCCCTTGCGCTAATTGCTGTTGTGGGAAGATTTCTTCTATAAAAATACGGCGAGTACTATTTTTAGAAATTTCATTACTGTTTATATCCGAAGGTTTTTGAGCTGAATAGAACACAGGATCAATAGTATACCACGCCAATTTAGCACGCCCAAAACCATTGCGCAAGTTATTAGCATCGGTAGGGTTGCTACCGTAAAGCGTACGTGAAGCTGTGCCACTACCTTGTCCAAACTCTAAAGGTGGACTCGCTAATTTCCAAGCCAGAGGTGAACGTATATCAATAGTAGCTTGAGCTGACTCAAAATCATCTAAATATACAGTAGTTTCACCGTTGAAATCATCGGCTTTCGGGGTGCCTGCTCTCAAATAAGCAAACTCACCACGCAGCGAGAGGTTAGAAGGAGCATCGCTTTTAATCGTAGGAATACGATTCACCCAACGAGTAAGGAAGGGCAACTCAGTAGAATAGGTAGCTCCTACCCCAAAGATAGTATTGTTCACACTCTCTTGTCCGTAGCTAGTTTTCTGAGTATAAGGACGTTCACGTAAATTTACAATAGCTCCATTTACGATGAACTTATCGCTGAACTTATGTTCCACATTCACACCCATATAGCGCGTGGTCTGTCCGCCAAAAATCAAGTTGTTCTCTACGGATACTTGTATAGGTAAATTAGAAGCTTCTAAACTTGCGTTGATAATTTCCACCGTACCCGATTGGTAATCCACCAAATAGTCGATGCCTTCCACGAGTATACGTCCACCTGCCGTTACGGTTACCGAACCCCGCGGTACGTTGAAAGCCCCTAAGGATATGCCCCGACGTGAGGAAGCTTTGTAGCGACCTTTCATTACGAACTTGTTCTTATCGCCATCCATTTGGGCTTGTGACTTAGTGTTTTTATACAGTGAAGTATATACGTACTTTTTCTGATTGTTGTTATAAGAAAGAGGGTTGCCGTAATCTGTTCCTCCTCCTAAAGTGTTGTAGAGAAAACTACCAAAAGGTTCTACTTTAGTAAAGAAGATTTTGCCGTACTGTTCATCGATAGTAATGCCAGGTAGGTAGTCAAAGAAACCATCACCCCCTGGTTGTGGGTCGTTGTATTTGTTGAGGCGGTCGAAATTAAAAAGGTTGAGCAAAATACGATCGTCTAAACTCGCAGGCCAACCTACATTATCCACCTTTTCTATATAGTTGATAGGCGACGGATTAGAATAGAAGATATTCATACGAAAATCTTCAGCTGAAAGTCGCGCTGTACCTACCGAATAAACGTTTTTCATCATCAAATCCCAAATAGGGTCATTCACGTTCAAACGGTTGCTTTTGAGCATTTTCAGTACTAAAAGGTTATTGGTAATAGCATTGTTACCCCCACCATAAATTTGGTTAGTAGTTGCCGAAATACCATCATTAGCAAATTCACCTACTTGGTACACTTGGCTACCATAGGTATATTGGTAGGCTACTGCCAGCACTTCATCACTGCTCAAAGCTGTAACAAGTGAAATATAACCAAGTTTATTATCTACTTTATAATCAACTCCTTCTTCGAGTTTTCGCGCATTTTCAATGATAGCATAGTCATACCCCTGACTTACATACGAAGCATTTGTACCAAAACCTTGTTGTACTGTTGCCACATCGCGAATTGCCTCAGTAAGCACCGAATTAGGTGTACCTAACTTTGTAGGGTCGTATTTATTAGCACCATTGGCAGGCATATTGTTAGTAGTGGCATTGAAGAAAGCTGCACCTGCTTTATCTCCCAAACGGGTATTCACTTGTTTAGGTTCTCCTAAGTCCTGCAATGCCAAAATATTGCGAATATTACCCATACGGCTATTGCGGTTGGTAACCCATACTTCCAATCGAGTGATTTGTACTTTACTATTGATAAAAGGATAGTTCTCTAAAGCGCGGTCATAATTATCGCGAAAGAATTGTGCTAGGAAGAAGTTGCGATTTTCGTCGTAGTCTAAAGCTGAAAATTCAAATTCGGTAATCGTGCCACCTCCTTGTGCGCTAACCGTTTTGCGTTCAGACCTCTGTTCAGAAAATACTCCTGTGATAGTGGTACGCCCAAACTTTAGTTCAGTTTTCACCCCAAACAGACTTTGAGAGCCCGTAATCAGTGAGTTAGACATTGGCATTGAGATATTTCCTAACTCTACTTTCTGTACGATATCATCTTCATCGGGAGCGTACTCTAATTTGAAGACATTTTGAAAATCAAAAGAAGCTTGAGTGTCGTACTGAGCATTGAGTTTCAACCTTGTTCCTATTTTACCAGTAAGTCCTAAACTGATGCGTTGTTCAAAATCTAATCCCCACGAGCTTCGGTAACGCGGACTCACTATAGGGTTATCATTACGTGTATAACGAACTCCTAAGTCTACCCCTACACTCCCTTGCGGTGTGAGCTCTATATTGCGCCCCCCAAAGATACTCTCAAAAAAATCAGAATTTATGTACAACTCAGGCAATAAGTTGCGTTGTGCCTTTTTTTTATCAATTGTACTTGTGCTTGTATCACCCAAAGTTGCGAGTTTTTCATCGTAATACGCTTTCATACGCTCACGCAGTACCAAGTTCTCGTATTCCTTTACAGTAAGAAACATAGGTGTTCTAAGGTCATACTTACCGATTTTTTCGGTATATACATAACGATCAAGTGTAGGATTATATGTATACTGTTGCACAATACTTTTAGGCTGCTCTAACCCCACACGTCCAATGCCATTGCGCACGGTCGTCTCGGTTTGAGTACCTTCGGTAGTAGTGGGAGTTACTTGAGCTTGAGTTGTTAAAACACTGAAAAAGAGTAGTATGAATAGTGTATAAGTATATTTCATAATGGGAGATACATTATAGTAGAATATAAATCGGGGCAAAGATAAAAAACTATTGACAATTTCCAATTAATAATTAACATTTTTAACAATCGTTAATTATAGTGCAGAGTATTAGAGTTTTGACTCAAAGGCTAAGTTTTTGGAAAATGTTTAGTGATGAATAAGTAATTTTGGCAATAGTTTTTAACTCTACTTTTCTATATCAAATAATATAGTAATCCAATTTATTTATTGTATCTTTGCCAAAAAAAAGTTTCTGAATTTTAGTTTTTTCAAACACAAAATCATTTTTTTGAGGCTTCTTTTATAGAAAAAAAAATAACAAGCTCAATAACTTTTTTTAAACACAAATTTACTAAATGAAAGAAAATAACATTGAATTAGAAAAGATCGAGAAGTAATGAAAGTCCTTTTTGTATAGATTTGTCATCCCTTAAAAAAAGAATTTATTAGTTGTTAATTGCTAATTGTTATTTTTGTTGTACTTTTGTGCCTTTGATTGCTAACCACTGTTTACTGATGAAAAAGCAAATTACCAATACTGTGTTAATGGTACGCCCTGTGCGCTTCCGTATGAATGAACAAACCGTTGTAAACAACTATTTCCAAGAGGAAATGGATTTGAAGAACGACGAAATAAACCTCAAAGCTCAGCAAGAGTTCGACGCTCTTGTGGATAAACTACGTGCTGTTGGAGTAAAAGTGATTGTTGTAAACGATGTTTATGAACAAAACACTCCAGATTCAGTATTCCCAAACAATTGGATTACCTTCCACCAGAACGGCGATGTGGCTATCTACCCTATGTTTGCCGAAAACCGCCGACGTGAACGACGTGAGGATATTTTAGACAAAGTAGAAGCTGAAGGTTTTGATATTGAAAACGTATACGACTATACCGATGCCGAAAAAGAAAATATCTTCTTGGAAGGTACGGGCGCTATGGTACTTGATAGGGTAAACCGCAAAGCCTATTGCGCGCTCTCTCCTCGTGCCGATGAAGAGCTTTTTATTGAGTTCTGCGAAGATTTTGAATATACTCCAGTGATTTTCAAAGCCTATCAGCAGGTAGGTAATGAACAATTACCTATTTATCACACTAATGTAATGATGGCATTAGGTGTAGATTTCGCAGTAGTGTGCTTAGACACCATCACCGATAAAAGCGAGCGCAAAAATCTCTTGCATCATCTCAAAAAAGACAAAAAAGAAGTAATTAACATTACCCCTAAACAAATGGAACAATACGCTGGCAATATGCTACAAGTACAAGGAAAAGAAAGCACTTACTTAGTAATGAGTGATGCTGCCTATAACAGTCTAACTTCCGAACAACGAAAAACTATAGAAAAGCATACCGCTATTATTCACAGCAATTTAGAAACCATTGAAACTTGTGGGGGTGGTAGTGCTCGTTGTATGCTTGCAGAAGTCTTTAACCCTCTAACATCTAAACACTAATAACTAAAATGGACAAAAAAGAATACATTCAAAGTAAAATACGCGACATTAAAGACTTCCCTAAGGAAGGTATTATATTTAAAGACATTACCCCTCTACTAATGGACGTAAAAGGGGTAGAATACGTAATAGACCTATTGGTAGAAAACCTACACGGTCAGAAAATCGACAAAGTGGTCGGAATGGAAAGCCGTGGATTTTTCTTTGGTATGCTCCTTGCTCAACGCTTAGGAGCGGGTTTTGTACCCGTACGCAAAAAAGGAAAATTACCCTATAAAACTCTTTCACAGACTTACAATTTGGAATACGGGCAAGATGTGCTCGAAATCCACGAAGATGCCATTGCAAAAGATGAAAAAGTACTAATTCACGACGATATCCTCGCTACAGGAGGTACTGCCGAAGCTGTAGTAAAACTTATAGAACGTCTCGGAGGGGATATCGTGCAGCTTGATTTCCTAATGGAACTACATTTTCTCAAGGGACGCGATAAACTAAAAAATTACAAAGTGTATAGCATTCTGTAAAAATCAGAGAATTGAAAATTACTTATTAGAAATGTTAAGACTTAAATATCAATTATTTAAACATTTCTAATTAAAAAAATATACCAAAAAATTTCGCTACTTAAATAAAAAATCCTACATTTGCGCGAATAAAAACAAACAAGTAATGAAAATAAAGAATTGCATTCTATATATCACTTTATTTGTAATCTCACTGTTACCTCTAAAAGGTTTTGCTACCGAAAATGAAGGAAGTGAGGAGTTTAATATCAATGAGTTAATCGATGAACACATCGGGGATTCTCACGATTTCCACTTATTTGATTACAATGGGCACGCTTATTCATTGCCCTTACCTATAATCCTATGGACTGATAACGGATTGGTAACTTTTTTGTCAAGCGCTTTTCATCACGACAACAAAGGAACTGTTGTAGTTGAGAAAAATGGACAGCGGTTTGTTCGCTATAAAGAGGATATCTACTACGCCAATGCCGATACGCCCCTTACGTTTAACGCTCAAGGTGATGTAACCAATGCACGCCCTCTGAACTTTTCTATTACTAAGAATGTCGTTTCATTGATGTTAATATCAATACTATTATTGCTCACTTTCATTGCGGTAGCGCGTTCATATAAAAAGAATCCTAAAGCTCCAAAAGGATTGGCAGGTCTATTGGAACCTATCATAATCTTTGTGCGCGATGAAATAGCTATTCCTAATATAGGAGAAAAGTATTACAATAGATATATGCCCTATTTGCTTACAGTCTTTTTCCTCATTTGGGTAGGAAACCTCTTCGGACTTATACCTTTCTTCCCTTTTGCAGGTACTGTAACCAACAACATTCTCTTTACGGGTATGTTAGCTCTTTTCACACTTATCCTTACCTTATTTAGTAGCAACAAACACTATTGGCAACACATTTTTGCTCCACCTGGGGTACCCTCGTGGATATTACCTATTATGATACCTATCGAAATATTGAGTGTATTCACTAAACCTTTTGCCTTGATGATACGTTTGTTTGCTAATATGACAGCAGGTCACATCATCGCCCTAAGTTTGATATCACTGATATTCATATTCAAATCAGTAGCGATAGCCCCTGTATCAGTTGCCTTTACAGTGTTTATGCAAATGTTAGAGTTATTAGTAGCCGTATTGCAGGCCTATGTTTTTACACTGCTTTCTGCACTATTCATAGGGCAAGCTGTAGAAGAAACACACTAATCAACCTAATTACCTAACACAAGTAACTAATTAATTTTTATAAATATGACTTTATCTTTAGCAGGAATTGGGGCTGGATTAGCAGCCATCGGAGCCGGAATCGGTATTGGTAAAATCGGTGCTTCAGCCGTAGAAGGTGTAGCACGCCAACCCGAAGTCTCTTCTAAAATCCAAACTATGATGTTGATTGCAGCAGCTCTTATCGAAGGGGCAGCCCTCTTCGGTATCGTTGTAGCTTTCCTCAAATAGTACTAAAAAAACCGTTGTGTAACGGTTGGTTGCACAACGGTTCTTTACTGACAACACCTAACACCTAATAATTAAATACAATGAATTTATCACATCCTGAAAGTTTATTATTCTGGAATACCATTATCTTTCTCATCTTGCTCTTCCTCTTAGCAAAATATGCTTGGAAGCCCATAATGAATGCCGTAAAACAACGCGAAGACTCTATCAACAAGGCTTTGGAAGCTGCTGAAGAAGCTCAAAAACAAATGGCAAACCTCAAAGCTGATAATGAGCGCCTTTTAGCCGAAGCACGCGCTGAAAGAGATGTTATCTTAAAAGAAGCAAGAGATATCAAAGATAAAATTGTAAGTGAAGCCAAAGAAGAAGCCCATCGTGAAGGTGTAAAACTCATTCAACAAGCACAACAGGCAATTGAAAGTGAGAAGAAAGTAGCTTTAGCACAACTAAAAGACCAAGTCGCAGCACTTTCTATCGAAATGGCGCAAAAAGTGATGATGAGCGAGCTCTCCGACGAGAAAAAACAAACTGCCCTCATCAACGATTATTTAAAAAGTGTTACCCTAAACTAAATAGGTTATGTACGGATTCAGAGTAGCAAACAGATATGCCAAGGCTCTCTTGGAATACGCCCTACAGCAAAATGTCTTAGAGGCGGTTTTCGCTGATATGACCTTGATAGATAAAACTATAAAATCTCATAAAGATTTGGAACGTATGCTCATCTCCCCTATCGTAAAAACAACGGTAAAAAAGAATGTGCTCTCCAAAATCTTTACTACAGTAACTCCCGAAACCTTGCGTTTATTTGAATTACTAATTAAAAACGGACGCTTGTCTATTCTCGGGACAGTAGCTGAAAAATTTGTAGTACAATACAACATCTATAAAAATCACAAAGTAGCAGTGGTTACTACAGCTACCCCACTGAATGACTCTACCCAGCGAGAAATGCTCCAAAAGGTAAAATTACTTACTAAGAATGAAAATGTTACTCTTGAAAACAAGGTAGATAAAAACATTATAGGGGGCTTTATCCTCCGTGTAGGTGATGTCCAATACAACGCTAGTGTAGCGCACAAACTCAACCGATTACAACAAGAGTTCCAAGAAAAATTGTTTTTGTAGATAAAAGCTAAAACTATGGTAACAAGTATAGACCAGTTAGACTTGAACAGAACGTACACTTATGCCGATTATTTGCTATGGCAACTAAAGGAAAAAATACAATTGTTCAAAGGAAAAATATTTGCGATGAGCCCTGCCCCTAAGCGGATTCATCAAGATATTTCACGCCGATTGGTACGTACTATGTTAGGAGTATTTGATGAAGAATGTGGTTGCAAACTCTATTATGCACCTTTTGATGTGCGCCTTAGTGAAAATACAGTCGTACAACCCGATGTATGTGTAATATGCGATACCTCAAAATTAGACGAACGCGGTTGTAAAGGTGCTCCCGATTTAGTAGTAGAAATACTCTCACCTACAAATACTGAAAACGATACGAAACAAAAATTTGAATTATATCAAGAAAGTGGCGTGCGTGAATATTGGGTAGTCTATCCTTTCGCCGATTACAAAGCTATACATATCTATTGCTTAGAGAGTGGAAAGTATATCGCACAACCTCCTATAATAGAAGGTGATATTGTAACTTCAATAGCGTTTCCAAGTTTAAGCTTTTCAACAAAGGAATTATTTAAAGATTGAATAAAATGAAAAAAATACTATTTTTGCTAACAACACTTATATTCATATCTTGTACTAAAGATAAAGAAAATACAACAGTAGTAGGAGAAGAAGAAGAAAAAAAAAAAACTATCACTATGAATGTAGTAAATGAGAAATATGACACTTATAAGGGAAGAACTTTGATTAGTAGAGACCCCTCTTCTTATACTTATGAAAACAATAAAATTGTAGGAATATTAACCTACTCATTTAAAACAACTGTCAAGTATATAGGAGATAATCAAATTGAAACTGATAACTTGTATAATTTTAATTCTGTAGAACAAGAATCTAGAATAAAGACTCTTTACTCATTATCAGATGGTAAAGTACAGTATTTTGTTTCTGAAAATCGCACAAAATATAATGATCCTAAAAAACCTTTGTATATATATCACGACTCTATTACTTTTGAATATAAAAATGATTATTTAACAAAAATAACTAAATATTCAAAGATACCTTATTACACACAAGGTAAATATGAAAAAAGATTAGAAAAAGAAGTGTTTTGGCAGAATGGTAATATAGTAAAAATAAAATCAGATAGAGATGAAACAATCTATACTTATGATGATAAACCTTATATTACCTATGGAGATGTAGGTTATGGAACTCCTCTTTCAGAATTGACTTTTTCTAAATCTCTCTTATTGTATGGAAAAATAGGAAAATGGAATAAGAACAATGTCCTTACTATGAATAAAACTACAAAGGAACTTTGGGGATATGATTTTAAGAGTATTAAATATAACAGAGAGTTAGATAAGCACAATAGAGTTTCAAAAGTTCTAATGCAAATTGAATATATGTCTAAATACGAAAAAAATGAATATGGAGACACAGCTGAATGTGCAGCAGTTCTTGATTATGAATAACAAACATAATTGATATACAGCGCATTGTCGCTTTTGAATCGCATCTCCCCCCTTGAGGGAAGTCCGCGAGAGCGGAGTATGTGATAAGGGGGGGGGTATTTTAAATCAACAAGTTAATTTAACCCTTGATTAGCATTAAAAACTAAGAAATAAAACCTGAAAAAATGGCAGAAATAAAAGCCGCTGAAATTTCAGCAATTTTAAAAGAACAATTAGCACACTTCGATGCCAATGCTTCTTTAGAAGAAGTAGGAACGGTATTACAAGTGGGAGACGGTATTGCGCGTATCTTCGGACTATCAAATGCGCAATATGGTGAATTAGTAAAATTTGACAACGGACTACAAGGGATTGTCCTCAACCTTGAAGAAGACAACGTAGGGATTACCCTCTTAGGACCGTCAACCGATATTAAAGAAGGTGATACTGTAAAACGCACGGGGCTCATCGCTTCTATCAACGTAGGCGAAGGTATCGTAGGTCGTGTCGTAAACACCTTAGGGCAACCTATTGATGGTAAAGGCCCTATTACGGGCAAACTATACGAAATGCCGTTGGAACGCAAAGCCCCTGGAGTTATCTTCCGTCAGCCTGTAAACGAACCTTTACAAACGGGTATCAAAGCAATCGACGCGATGATTCCTATAGGTCGTGGGCAACGTGAGTTAGTAATTGGCGACCGTCAAACAGGTAAAACTACCGTGTGCATCGATACAATATTGAACCAAAAAGAGTTCTACGATGCAGGCAATCCTGTATATTGTATCTATGTAGCTATTGGTCAGAAAGCTTCAACAGTAGCAGGTATTACAAAAACCTTAGAAGATGCTGGTGCTTTAGCTTATACTACTATCGTGGCGGCTAATGCTTCCGATCCTGCTCCTATGCAGGTATATGCTCCTTTTGCAGGAGCTGCTATTGGCGAGTACTTCCGCGATACAGGTCGCCCTGCGCTTATCATCTACGACGACCTTTCTAAACAAGCGGTGGCTTACCGTGAGGTATCGCTCTTGTTGCGCCGTCCACCCGGACGTGAAGCTTACCCTGGTGACGTCTTCTACTTACACTCTCGTCTGTTAGAGCGCGCTGCCAAAGTGATTGCCGATGATACCATTGCACGCCAAATGAACGACCTCCCCGAAAGCATCGCTCCACTCGTAAAAGGGGGTGGTTCACTCACTGCTTTACCTATTATTGAAACTCAAGCGGGCGACGTATCAGCTTATATCCCTACTAACGTGATTTCTATTACCGACGGACAAATATTCTTGGAATCTGACTTGTTCAACTCTGGAGTACGTCCTGCTATCAATGTGGGTATTTCCGTATCACGTGTCGGGGGATCAGCTCAGATTAAATCTATGAAAAAAGTAGCAGGAACGCTCAAGTTAGACCAAGCGCAGTACCGCGAACTTGAAGCCTTTGCTAAATTTGGTTCTGACCTCGATGCAGCTACTATGGGGGTTATCGAAAAAGGAAAACGCAATGTGGAAATCTTAAAACAACCACAAAACGACCCTTACCCCGTAGAAAATCAGATCGCGATTATTTATGCAGGTTCTAAAAATTTATTGCGCCAAGTACCTGTAAATAAAGTTAAAGAATTCGAAAAAGAATACTTAGAATTCCTCAATGTATCTCATCGTGACATTTTAGATCAGCTCAAAGCTGGCAAACTCACCGATGAGATTACAGCCACTCTTGAAAAAGTAGCCCAAGATTTAAGTGAAAAATACGCAAAATAGTAAATACATCTCTTTTTAAATATTTATTCTTATGAGTGTTATTATATGGATAATTATTGGAGCTGTCTTTTTGTTTGCGCTACAGATTTATATAAACAAAGCTTATACAAAAAAACACTTGCAAAAACAAATAGGACACATCAATCAAAATCCTTTAACTGAGGAACAGATACGATTGCTCACTTTTGGAGCGATACTAACGTATTACCGTGGTGAAAATCTACTAAACCTAATACCTACTGAAATATTAGAAACATATCAGAAAGGATTACGTCAACAATGGGAAATAATAGATACAGCATCTGCTAAACAAACTATAAGTGACTTATTAGCACAGAAACGTTCATTACAGTTCCGACATCTGCTAACGCAAACCTCACCTGAGCTTAGCAAAATACAGAAACAAATAGCCAATGGTTTGGGAATAGAATTAGCACAAGTAGAGGCAGTAAAATCGGCTTATGCGTGGGATTTGTGTAGAGCAGCTTCTTTGGCTAAATGGTGTTATTGGTGCCAATATATCTCTGAAACTGAAATGTGGAATATATTGCAAAAAGTATCCGATATAGCGAAAGAACAAGGCAAAAACTGGCAAGAATATACCATATCTTTCCTTTTAGGACGTACTATTCAGGGATTTGATTTGGAAGACCTTATTATTCTAACCTCTCAACTATTTCATAGTAAATCACCTTCATTAAGGAAAATAGAAGGAATAGATGTTTATCAAAGGTATTCTTTCTAATTTTGGTAGAAACCTTAAAACATATAACTAACAGTTAATGATTAACGGTAAATGGTTAGAGTTTACCTCTTACCTCTTTTACCTCTTACCTAATAAAATGGCAAATTTAAAAGAAATACGAAGCAGAATTTCATCGGTAAGTTCAACAATGCAGATCACAGCAGCGATGAAAATGGTATCGGCAGCCAAACTGAAAAAGGCTCAAGATGCTATTGTAGCGATGAAACCTTATGCTTATAAACTCAAGCTGTTGTTAGAACACCTTAGCGCTGCCTTGGGTGATGAGAATGTTTATAATCCACGCAAAGGAGAAGTAAAAAAAGTACTTTTGGTACCTATCACCTCCAATAGAGGCCTCTGCGGGGCGTTCAATGCCAGCGTGATAAAAAAAGTGTTAGAGTTAGAGCAAACTACCTATAAAGACAAGCGGGTACGACTCTACACCATAGGTAAAAAAGGCAATGATGTGTTGAAAAAATACGACAATATTATAGCTCATAATAGCGAAATTTTCGATAAGCTCACCTTTGCTACAGCTGCTGCTTTGGCTGGAGAACTAATGGAATTGTACACTTCGGGTAAATATGACCAGATAGTATTGGTGTACAACAGTTTTAAAAATGCAGCTACTCAAATTCTTACAGAAGAAACATTTTTGCCCATACAACCCATTACTACTTCTAAAACAAATAACAAAGAACTAAATACCGATTATATCTATGAGCCTTCTAAACAAGAAATTGTAGAAAGACTCATTCCACGTTCGCTAAAAACACAATTGTTTAAAGCCTTACGCGACTCTGTAGCAGCAGAACACGGCGCACGTATGACGGCTATGCACAAAGCTACCGACAATGCTCAAGACCTCAAAAACGAACTCATCCTCACCTACAACAAAGCTCGTCAGGCTACCATCACTGGTGAGATTATCGAAATCGTTGGAGGGTCTGAAGCCTTAGCTTAAAATCTGTAGGGACGAATAGCAATTCGCCCTTAATAGAATGGCAATTTGCCTTAAATAATAGAGAGATTTAATTTTATATGGAAAACAAAAAATTTAACAACAACTACAAGAAGAATAGCTATTCCTCTAATGGGAATTCAGAGAAAAAGCCTTACAATTCTTCTTACAACAGCGGTAACAATCGCAACAACAGCAATAGTTCATTCAAAAAGAAAACTTACGGACAGAACGAAGGACGTAGTTACAACAATAATAACGGTAACCGCTATAACAATAACAATGGTAACCGTTATGACAATAATGGTGGTAATCGCTATGATAATTATAACAATAACAACGGTTATAATTTCGAAAACAAAAAACCTTACAACCCTAACTTCAAAAAGAACGACGGGTATAGCAAGCCTAACAACTACAACCGTAATGAAAATTATAACCGCAATGAAGGTTACAACCGAAACGACAACTACAAAAAACCTTTCAACAAAAAACCTTATAACAACAACGCTTATAAACCTTATAACCAAGCTCCTATTGATTATCCCGCTGCCGATCCAATCGAAGTGCGCTTGAACAAATTCATCGCCGATGCAGGCATCTGTTCACGTCGCAATGCCGATATGTATATTTCTGCAGGTAATGTAACGGTAAATGGTGAAGTGATGACAACCCTTGGCTACCGCGTAAAACCTACCGATGAAGTTCGTTTTGATGGTAAACTCCTTTCTTCTGAAAAGAAAGAATACATCTTGCTCAACAAACCCAAAGGTTTTATCACCACTACCAACGACGAAAAAGGCCGTAAAACTGTAATGGATTTGGTCGCAAATGCTACTAATGTTCGAATCTTACCTGTAGGCCGTTTAGATAGAGCTACTACAGGTTTGTTATTGCTTACCAATGATGGTGAGCTCACCAAAAAACTCACTCATCCCACTCACGGTGTACGCAAAATATACCACGTAATTCTCGACCGCAAACTCGACTACAAAGATTTTATGAAGATACAAGATGGCTTGGAGTTAGAAGACGGTTTCATTGAGGTAGACGAAATCAGCTATGTAAACGACAAACCTAAAAATGAAATAGGTATTAAAATCCATAGCGGTCGCAATCGTATTGTTCGCCGTATTTTTGAACACTTGGGCTATCAAGTAGAAAAACTCGACCGCGTAGTGTTTGCCGGACTCACTAAAAAAGATTTACCTCGTGGTCATTGGCGTCGCCTCACTCAGCAAGAAGTAATCAATCTTCGCAATATGAAGTGATGCTATCTTCTAAATCCTAAAAGCTTGAATAAAAACTTAGATCCAAATAAAGAAAATTATTCGGCGCAAGAACTCGATATAGAAAGAGCCTTGCGCCCTTTGTCGTTTGATGATTTTGCGGGGCAAGAAGCAGTTTTAGAAAACCTAAAAGTATTCGTAAAAGCTGCTAATATGCGCCACGAAGCTCTCGATCATACCCTTTTTCACGGCCCTCCAGGACTTGGAAAAACTACCCTCGCTCATATTTTGGCTAACGAATTGGGTGTAGGTATCAAAATTACTTCAGGTCCCGTGCTTGATAAACCTGGAGATTTAGCTGGATTACTCACTAATTTGCAAGAGCGCGATGTACTTTTCATCGACGAGATACACCGCTTGAGTCCGGTAGTCGAAGAGTATCTTTACTCAGCTATGGAAGACTACAAGATTGATATAATGATAGAATCAGGCCCCAACGCTCGCACCGTGCAAATCAACCTCAATCCCTTTACACTTATAGGAGCAACCACCCGTTCAGGTTTACTTACAGCTCCTATGCGTGCACGTTTTGGTATTCAAAGCCGATTGCAATATTATTCTACTGAACTTTTAGCTGATATCGTTCAGCGTAGTGCTTCTATTCTCAAAGTCCCAATTTCTATGGAAGCTGCTATCGAATTAGCAAGCAGAAGTAGAGGTACCCCGCGTATTGCTAATGCCCTTTTACGTCGTATTCGCGACTTCGCGCAAATAAAAGGCAATGGTAAAATAGATATCGCTATTACCCGCTTCGGGCTCAAAGCCCTCAATGTAGATGCACACGGATTAGACGAGATGGACAACAAAATCCTCTCTACCCTCATTGATAAATTTAAAGGAGGCCCCGTAGGAATCACCACTTTAGCAACTGCCGTGTCCGAAAGCGCCGAAACTATTGAAGAGGTCTATGAACCTTTCCTCATTCAAGAAGGTTTTATTGTACGTACCCCTCGCGGTAGAGAAGTAACCGAATTAGCTTACAAACACTTAGGAAAAGTTCATCCCGCAAAACAAGGAACACTTTTCGACTGAAAAAACAATATACAATTAACAAAAAATTCCTTAAAGTAACACTGCACTTTAAGGAATTTTTTTATAGTTATAAAAGGCATTTCCGTTCTATTTACTCAAATTCGAAAAACTATTTTGTTCTATGACAAAAGTTTTTTTAAGACTTATTATTGTTTTTTTAATATTTTGTATTAACTTTGCGCGATGAATAGACGTTTATACATAATAGCTCTAATACTTACAAGCTTATCACTTGTAGGAATTATCTTTATTCAAGGGTATTGGATTAAGATGGCGATCGACGATAAAGAAGAAGCTTTTACTTATTCTATTCAGCAGGTTCTCAATAATGTAGCAAGGCAAATAGAGCAAGATGAAGTAGATAAATACGTAGCTCAAATCATCTTTTTAAGAGAAAACGATAGTACCCTTAAGCTTAAAGACCCTCTCTTGCATGACTTTGTTTATATACAAAATTACAAAGACAACAAGGAAAATTTTGCTTATAACCACGGCGTTTTAGATGAAGATTATGAACTACCTATAACAACTACTCCTCATTCGTTTAACAATCATTACTTAGACTACAATCCAAAAATACAAAAATTAGACACCAATCCATATTTGGTAAATGCCTATGAAAAATTGAGCAATTTACCTAAAATAGAACGTTTGATGATTGAAGAATCTTTCAAAAACATCATCCGTCAACAATCCATAAGCGAACGCGTATCAATTATTCAAATACAAAAACTCATCCAACAACGATTGGAAAAAAGAGGACTCAAATTGCACTTTGAGTTTGCTATATACAATAAAAACGTACTCTCAAAAGTACATTCTAAATACTTTGAACCCAATGAGACCAGAGAGTACAGAACATTGCTCTTTGGCGCCAATAGCAATGATGATTCTCTCTATGAATTAGCTGTAGTATTCCCTCAACGAGAACGCTTTGTTTTATCGTCAATTATAGGTATAGCAAGCCTCTCTACTGTTTTTATGCTCATTATTATAGCGGTGTTTATCATTACACTAAACCAACTGATTACTCAACGCCGCATTTCAGAAATAAAAACAGACTTTATCAACAATATGACTCACGAGTTCAAAACACCTATCGCTACAATGAACTTAGTACTCGATACGCTCAAGAGCCCTATTGCATTAAACGACCCCGACAAGGTAATGCATTACGTGAAAATCCTCAAACAAGAGAACAAACGAATGCTCGCACAAGTTGAAAATATCTTGCAAATATCCCGCCTCGAAAAAGGCAATTTGCAATTAGAACGTGAACCTTTAGATGTGCACGACCTTATCACAAATGCTATTAGCCACGTACAAGTGATGCTCAACGAACGTAATGGATTGATACGCACTCACTTTTTGGCAGATAATAGCGACATATCAGCTAATGAATCTCACCTTACCAATGTATTTGTAAATGTAATTGAAAACGCTATCAAATATTCACCAGAAGCTCCTGTAATAGATATCTATACAGAAAATATCAAAAATAGAATCCTTATCCGCATTAAGGACAAAGGTCAAGGAATGAGTAAACAAGCCGCTAAATACATTTTCGATAAATTCTATAGAGAACACACTGGCGACTTACACAACGTAAAAGGGCACGGTTTAGGACTTGCTTATGTAAAAAGTATCGTAGAATACCATCAAGGAAGTATTTATGTAGAAAGCGAAAAAGGAAAAGGCTCTACTTTCTTTATTAAGCTACCTGTAATATAAGTGCTTTAAAATAAGCTCAAAAAATAACTAAAAACAAATAAAAAAATGAATATGAACGGAAACTATTACTCTGCCAAACCCTCCTCTGAAGATAAACGTATCCTCTTAGTGGAAGACGACCCTAACTTTGGTACAGTACTCAAAGACTACTTAGTAATGAGCGGTTTCGATGTTACATTAGCCAAAAATGGTATGGAAGGCTTTGAGCTTTTCAAAAAAGAACTCTTTGATATGTGCATCCTCGACGTGATGATGCCTTACAAAGATGGATTTACGCTCGCAAGAGAAATCCGTGAGAAAAATGAAAAAATCCCTATCATTTTCCTTACAGCTCGTACTATGCGCGAAGATGTAATCAAAGGATACAAATCTGGCGGCGACGACTACCTCAACAAACCTTTTGATTCCGAAATTCTCTTGATGAAAATACGCTCAATGTTACAACGTAAAAACATTGAGACTATGGTCGATAACAATAAGTTTGAGTTTGAAATAGGCAATTTCTTCCTCAATACTAAATTGCGTATTCTTAAATACAAGGACGAAGAACCTATGAAACTCTCTCCTAAAGAGAATGAACTATTGCGCCTCCTCGCTCTACATACCGACGATTTTATGTCACGAGAACTCGCCCTTTCTAAAATATGGAAAGACGACAACTATTTCACATCTCGCAGTATGGACGTATATATTGCTAAACTGAGAAAATTACTCAAAAAAGATGAAAAAGTAGAAATTCTAAACATCCACGGTGAAGGTTTTAGATTGGTTGCCAACAAAGATGCTGACGGCTTTATTTAGGAACTTTTTTACTTTTTTTTTGGTAGTTCACCGAAAATTCTTACCTTTGCGCCTCAAAAGGTAGGCAATCAATCGCTGAACTTATAGATAATGAGAAAGTTAAAAGATTACACCATTTCTTTTGCTGGCTTAAAACAAGGAAAACATCAGTTTGTTTATACCATTGATAGAAAGTTTTTAGAACTTTTTAGTTTTGATGAAATAAACGATACTCAACAAACTATCACTGTAGATTTAGAAAAAAAAAGCAACCTTATGGAGTTGCACTTCCACAATAGTGGAACAGTGAATGTAAATTGTGATGTTTCTAATGAACCTTTCAATCTACCTGTATCTGGTGAATTGTTCTTAGTAGTAAAATTCGGTGAAGAATATAATGATGACGACGAAGAGCTGCTGATACTCCCTCACGGCGAACATCAAATAGAGATAGCACAATACCTCTATGAGCTCATCGTATTATCAATTCCAGCAAAACGTGTACACCCTGATGTACTCAATGGTTCAATGCACTCCGAAATTTTAGATAAACTTGAAGCATTAGCCCCAAAAGAAAACCATATAGCCCCCGAAGCTATAGACCCACGATGGGAAAGTTTAAAAAAATTAATAACTGATAAATAAATATTAAGCAATGGCACATCCTAAGCGAAGACAATCAAAAACAAGAAGAGATAAGAGAAGAACTCACGACGTAGCAGTACTTCCACAAATTGCAAAAGACCCTACAACAGGCGAAAACCACTTGTACCACCGTGCTCACTGGCATGAAGGTAAACTTTACTACCGTGGACAAGTGCTTATCGATAACACTGAAAAAGCTGAATAATCAGTAAGTAGAAGATGAACTCTCATACAAAAATGAAGTTTAAATAAAAAATAGGCTGTAAGATTAATCCTCACAGCCTATTTTTTTTATGCTTCTTCTTTAGTAGTTGTAGAAGGTTCTTCTTCTAAAAATCCTTTGTTGAGCAGAAGATTATACCATTGTATTACTTTCTTAATATCACTCGCATATACACGGTCGCGATCGTAGTTAGGAAGTACTTTGGCAAAATAAGATTCTAAAGTAGCCCCATCCGATTTTGCTGATATACTTGCTTCTTTGCCTCCTTCTAAAGTTTTCATACTTTCAAACACTTCACTTAAAGGCACTTCCTTTTCCATAGTGTAAATAGCTATTTCTGATAACAAGCTCACATTATTGCGAATCCCTACCGAAATGCGTTTATCATCGGCTAAAGAAGTAGCTAAAAATCCTGAACGCGTTTGCGTTTCTAAATGATACAAACCTGGTTTCCCCGATATGGCAAGTATTTTTGTTAAATTCATTTTTATATTTTTAATATTGATTATTTACTTAGCATTTAAAAATTTCATTCTGTAATCTACCTTCACATTTCCTTTCATAATATTGTTCAGCTTGCTTTTGATAAGCTGTTTTTTAAAAGCCGAAAGTTTATCTGTAAACAATATGCCTTCTATATGGTCGTACTCGTGCTGAACAATACGCGCTGCCAAACCATCAAGAGTCAGTGTTTGAGGCTTGAAATCCTCGTCAAGGTATTCAATAGTGATTTGCTTGTGGCGGTTCACGTCTTCACGTACCCCTGGAATACTGAGGCAACCCTCATTGAAATTCCATTTATCACCTGTTTCTTCAGTGATTTTGGCATTGATAAAAGTCTTTTGGAAGGTTTTCAAAAACGCTTGTTCTTCAGGGGTTAAGTCGTCATCCTCAGCAAACGGAGAGGCATCAACTACAAACAAACGTATAGCAAGCCCTACTTGTGGGGCAGCTAAGCCTACACCATAAGCGTGACGCATAGTGTCGTACATATTGGCGATAAGCGCTTTAAGCTCGGGGTAATCAGGAGTAATATCCTCCCCTACTTTCCTGAGCACTGGGTCGCCGTATCCTATAATAGGTAAAACCATTGTGATATTTTTTTATTTTGCGGGGGCAAAGATAAGAATAATTTGCTAATTAGCCAATTCGGCCAATTATTAAATTATTTTGCACTTTAAAAATAATTCACTACCTTTGCCTTATTGATAACCTATAAAAAAATTCATTATGAAAGTAACTTATTTAGGTCACGCTTGCGTGAATATAAACATTGATGGGACTCACTTTCTTGTAGACCCTTTTATTAGCCCTAACCCTTTGGCTTCACACATTGATATAAACTCTATCAAAGCAGATTACATCCTCATCACCCACGCCCACGGCGACCACATTGCCGATGTAGAAGCTATTGCCAAACGCACAGGTGCTCAACTGATTACCAATCCCGAAATTCTCGCTCACTACGAAAAATTAGGGCTTAGCGGTCACGCTATGAACCTCGGTGGCTCTCACCGATTTGTAGATGGCAAAGTGAAAATCAAGATGATCAAAGCTGAACATTCTTCATCTTTCCCCGATGGTTCTTATGGAGGCAATCCTGCTGGTTTTTTGATTGATTACAACGATGATACTATCTACATTTCAGGAGATACCGCCTTACACTACGATATGAAAATTATCCCCCACCAATACAAGGTAAATCTGGCAATTTTCCCCATCGGTAACAACTATACAATGGGGGTACGCGATGCCCTTACAGCGGCTCGCTTTGTAGAAGTAGGCAATGTGTTGGGCGTGCATTACGACACTTTCCCTGTAATCAAAATTGATAAAGAAGCTGCTAAACGCAAATTCAAAGACGACCATCGTCGCCTTCACCTCTTAGAAATAGGGGCTTCTTTAGATTTAAAAGATTTAAATATTAGTACCTTGTAGGTATTAAGTGTCAAATAATAACTATTAAACTTTGTTGAAATTTAGAGATTTCAACAAAGTTTTTTTGTACATTTTACAAATTGACGAATCGACAAATTGGCTAATTGACAAATTATTCTTACTTTTGCGCCGTTTTATATGCAAAACTTTTATTAGCAAAGAATGAAAAAACTTATCACTTATCACTTAACTATCCTCTTATCTCTTATTTCTTACTCCTTACCTCTTACCTTAAAAGGTCAAGAATTTAAACCTATCATTCCTCTGAATACTAAACCTTTACTCGCAGGTACTTTTGCCGAATTGCGCCCTAATCACTTCCACGGCGGTATCGATCTAAAAACTGAAGGTCGCGAGGGGTTACAAGTTTTGGCTGCCGATAAAGGCTATATTTCTCGTATCAAAGTAAGTCCGTATGGCTATGGTAAAATGCTGTATATCACCCACCCCAGCGGCTATGTAACCACTTATGGACACTTGCAAAAATACGCTCCCGAAGTAGAAGCTTTCGTAAAACAAAAACAATATGCACAACAAACTTACGACATTGATATTATCCTCGACGAAAAACAATTTCCCGTAGCACAAGGTGATTGGGTAGCCCTCAGTGGCAACACAGGGGGTAGCCAAGGACCTCACTTACACTTCGAGGTGCGCGATACCAGCGACAATGGCTGGAATCCACTACTCTTTGGCTTTAAAGACCTCATTGAAGATACCACTCCTCCCGAAATCATACACCTCTATGGTTATTCACTCGGAAAAGATGCTCAAATAGAAAGCACTCAACTCCCCCGACAAATCAATAAAACTTTACAAGCCGATCACACTTACCTCGCCGATAATATCAGTGCTATTGGTACTATTGGGTTTGGTATTCAAGGTTTCGACCGCCAAAATGAAACAATGCACCGAAATGGCATCTACAAAGTAACTCTCCTGCTCAACGGAGAGGTGCAGTTCCAAACTGTTTTAAACAAGGTGAATTACAACGATACTCGCTACCTCAACGCCCTGATAGACTACGAGATGTATACTCAAAAAAGAGGTATGGTACAACGCCTTTACAAGCTGCCTAACAACCGTTTAGACGTCTACCCTATCCCTCCTACCAAAAGCAATTTTGGGTATCTTACCATAGAAGAAGGTAAACAATACACTGCTACTATTATAGCCGAAGATTTCAAAGGGAATACTACTACAATAAATATCCCTATAGAGGGCAAACGCGAAATACTAAAAACACCTCGACCAGAACCTAAAGGCAACAAACAGGTGGTAGCTACTCGCGATAACTACTATGAATTAGAACACGGTAGTGTTTATTTACCTGAAAATACCCTTTATGAGGATGTACAAATGCTCATCACCAGCAAAAAAGATTCTATTACCGTAGGTGATTACCGCATTCCTGCTCAGAAATACTTTACTGTAACCATCAAAGACGATAGTTATACCCCCGAAGAAGCCAGCAAAATGTTCCTTTCGCGTGGCGGTAGTTACGAGCCTACTATTTATAAAGATGGTGTATTTACAGCCCGTGTGCGCAATTTTGGCACTTTCACCTTGCGAAAAGATGTAACTGCTCCCACTCTCAAAGCTGTGAATTTCAAAAATGGTGGCATTGTAAAAGCCGATACTCTCAAAATTTTAGTAAGCGATAATTTCAGTGGCTTTTCCTCTTGTTCAGCGACCCTCAATGGCGAGTGGATACTTTTTGAATACGAACCCAAAAACAAATGCCTTACTTTCCATTTTAGTGATATTGATACTACTAAAACTGATAAATACGAGCTTATCGTAAATGCCAAAGATAAAGTAGGCAACGTAGGAACTCTAAAAGCAAACTTTACCAAACTAACGACTAATAACTAATAGCTATATGAAACATATCATTTTTACAGAAAAAGCGCCAGCGCCCATCGGACCTTACACACAAGCGGTAAAAGCTGGCAACACACTCTACGTATCAGGACAAATACCTGTGAATCCTGCGACAGGTGAAGTAGTAAAAGGCATAGAAGCTGCCACCGAGCAAGTAATGGAAAACCTCAAAGCTATCCTCACCGAGGCAGGAGCTACTTTTGAGAATGTAGTAAAAACCACTATTTTCTTAGCCGATATGGGGCAATTTGCGCAAGTAAATGGCGTATATGCACGCTATTTCAACGAGGCAACAGCACCTGCACGCGAAACTGTGCAAGTAGCTCAATTGCCTAAAGCCGTAGAAGTAGAAATTTCTTGCATTGCTGTATTGTAGTAATGCCGTGTAGAGACAAAAAAAGCTGTATAGCAAAATACTATACAGCTTTTTTTATGATCAATTTGATAAAAAAACTATATCACAAATTGATGTTTTAGATTTTCATAGTATTACTTCAATAGTCTGTTTTTCTCGTCTTCTACCCCTGTGTTTCTTATATTGTCATTCACTTCTTTACCTTTGGCAAAATCATAGCTAATACCTATACCAAACTGACGACTGTTAATGGTTGAATATAATGTGTTATAAATACCATTAAAATCATATTCACTTTTAGAACGAGAGGTCTTCAATATATCAGTTACAAAGGCTTTTAACCTAAATGAGCTTGAAAAAGGAATCATTAGGCTAAAGTTGAGCTGGTGATTGTAATAGTTTTTGGTATACAAACTCTTATTGGTTGAGATATATTGGTAAGTAAGAGAAGCTTCGATATCTTTGGGGAGGTAAAAGCGCTGTGAGGTGTAAAACTCGGCATATAAGGAGTTGAAAGCATTCCCTAAATACTTGAAGTTAAAATACCCCCCTGTGAATTTTGCATTGCACTCCCACCAATCGGTGAACTTAGTAAAACGGGATAGGAACAAATATACATCGTTTTTATAACCTACATTCTCGGGGCGAGTAGTTATTACGCCAGCAATAGCGGTAGGAATGTTAAGCACATTTTTTTCGAAATAACGGTAAGCCACAGCCATATCTACTTTTTTCCACCTATAACCCGATTGCAACGTATATCCTTCTATGGGACTTAAATCTTTATTACCTGTATAGGCATCGGTAGGAGAACTTTTGATATAGGTAGGGTTAAACAGACTGTAATTCACCCTGCTGAACCATCGGCGAGCAGAAAAGAAGAAGGTTTCTTTGCCGAGCTTGGTAGTATAGAGGGCATTGAGTGACCATTGTGTGTTGTCGTTATGGAAATTATCTAAGTGATTGTTAAACGTATTGTAATTATATTCAGAACGTAAGCCCACTGAGAACTTTGATTTTTCAGTAAGAGGGAAGGCGTAATTGGCAAAAGTGGCGAAAATGTGTTCTTTGAAGAAGAAATCATTAGAAAGAGTAGCGTTTTTTAACTTCTGGGTAGGCAAAATATCAAAATAAGCAAACTCATCTTGATTGTCTACCAATGAATAACGCAATCCAAGCACTAAGTTCTGCTTTTCTGAAGGGTATTTAGAGGTAAAAAACTTACTCCAAGTAGTTTTGAAGGCGTAAACATCGCTGTAAGAGTATGAATCTTGCTCAGTATTTTCTTCGGTAGTTACTATGCGGTAATAAATATCTTTTTCAGTAAGAGGACTTTCATACTTTTTCTTAACCAAGTCTAAGGCTATTTTGATATTTGAACCTAAGGAGTCAGTAGTATGGTCGAAGTTCAGTGAGAAAGAGTGGTCATTAGATATGGCGTCCCATTTTCTGTTCGTAGTAAAATGATGGTTGAGCACATTGTTATTATACACATTAGCTAATATGTTGTATTCATTATCAGCATCGGCATCATAATTATAGATATACAGAAAGCTAAGAGTCGATTTTTTATTGAAATAGTAATCTGCTCCTAATGTTATCCCGTTTGCTTTTCGTTTTAACTGTCTATCGGAAGTACTTTGATAAAGTGTATTACTATTTTTCAAGAGAGATTGCTCCTCTGTATTGCTAAAGGTGTGATGTCGTTCGTGGTATAGGTTAGTAAAAAGACGATATTTATCAGTAGAATAAAACAGGTTTACATCATCGTTATAGCCTAATTTTTGTTTGTACAGAAAGTTGTGACTTAACGAGTCTACCCAGCCGTATTTTGCAATAGTCGTTATTTTTATGATACCCACTTTTGAGCTATCGATACTAGCATCAATTTTATCAACTACTTCAATACTTTTTATACTCTTGACGGGTATTTTATCTAAGAAAGACGCTATTTTATCTTTATCGATGTGTAATTCCTTACCGTCGAGCATTATTAAAATATCGTCATTGCCATAGATTTTCAAGCCATTAGTAGTGGAGATGCTGGGAGCATACTCTAAAATATCGGTCACCGCAGAACGATAGGCGAGCCGTGTGCCTGTTACTTCAATAAGTGAGCCCGTTTGAGTAGGGATAACAGGATTTTTCCGACCAGTAACGGTTACTTCTTTAAGGTTTTCTACTTTCTCGGTAATCACAATATTGCCTAATGCGATATTCTTATCTACCATTAGCTCTTGCTGAAAAGGCTCATAGAAAATAGAAACCACATTTAGCTGGTATTGCCCTGCTGAAAGGTTTTCAAAAGAAAAAGTACCCTTTTCATCTGAAGCAGTTGTTTGTAATACCTTGTCTTGTGAGAGCAATTTAACAGTACAATTAGCTACTATTTGGTTATTACTAATTAAAATCCCTGTAACACGATATTGTGAAAATATGTATAAGGGAAAGCATAATACTAAGAATAAAATACTCCTTTTCATTATTATTTCATCATTTCTTATTTTACATAAGCACTTAAAAAAAGCGTGAGCACATTCCCTATTACTTTCTCATAGAAGCCCGACTAAAGGCACACTGCAAAAGTAAAAAGAAATGCCCACGCTATAGTGCAGGCATTTCCACTTTTAGTTTCCCCATAACATTAAAAAATGGTCGTTTTCTATGACAGGAAATTGTAAAGTGAAACGCTAATTTATGTCTTTATGTAAGTATTTTTTCTGTTTCTTTCAAATAGTGTTTAAATGTTTCTTAAATAAGAAGAAGAAAAAAATTATATTCTTCTCAAAATATCTTGGTAGTCCTCTCTTAGATTGTGTATACCTATCACAAAAACAGTATTTGTTTTCACAGTATAGAATATTCCAAAATGAAATCTTGGAGTAGTTGATAATCTAATCTCACCTTCTACTATTCGATTTATATAAGGTAATGTTTTTAACCTTTTCAAATATTCATCTATCTCGTCAAAAACTTCAAAACCGAGTCCTTCTCTTTTATCATTATACCAATCAATGACTTTCAGCCATTCTTTATTAGCTAATGAAGAGAGTATTACTTCATATTCTTCCATATTTTTCGTAAGCCAATCTTCTGGCTTCATCTAAAGAGATTCCGGTTTCTGGAGATAATTCCCATTCTCTTAAACGATCGTGCAACTCATTTTTGTAACTATCAGAAATTGTGTACTCCTGATTCTCTACTATTTCAAAATTGAGTCGTTCAAGAGCTATTCTTGCATCATTTAGAGTAACTCCTTTAGGAGGTTTAATAGTGAGTGTTTCCATAAACATTTTGTATTTAAAGGCAAAAGTATAAAATAATTGCTAATTAACAAGTTCGCATTACTAATACTACTTTTTCCACCCTTTGAGGATATCGTTAGGCACTCCGCCTTTGTGAAGCATAATGGCAGTTGTTTTGAACTCTACAAAAGCTTTAGTTACATACAAGTAGCCTTCATAGTCGTTGCGCAAGCCCCAAGAGTTTTTCACGATGTAGTACTCACGTCCATTTTGGTCTTTGGCAAGCCCTACGATGTGCATTGCGTGGTCATCAGTGGTTTGATAGTTGTCAAAATCACGCTGACGCATCTCGGGGGTGATAGTTCTTTCGGCAGTAGGAGGATTAGAAAAAAGATACAAGGCTTCCTCGTTACTCATCTCACTCACTTCTTTTTCGGGCACAAAAGCCACTCCGTTTTTCCAACTGAAATAACGCTCACTCACATCGGCTGCCCACGCTACAGTATAACCTTTTTTAAGAGCGTTGTCAATGGTTTTTGTAAGGTCGGTCATTGCGATATTGTAAGCATAATCAAAGCTCCAGTTATCGGGTACTGCCATAAATACGTTTTGGTATTTAGGTTGGTCGGCATACGATACCATTTCTATATAGTCGGCAGGATTGATACCTACGCGCTCTTTAGCAAAGCTCTGAGGAGTATATTTTTTGCCTTCATACATAAAACTTTCGGGTACTGCACCTAAATAGGCATCGATGGTCGCTGTGAAAGCAGGTAACCAATTAGGAGTGAGTTTATTCTTTTTCTCTGCGTTCTTTAGCATTCCTTGAAGAAATCCTTTCAAGATAGCGTGCAGTTCACCAAAATCATTACGAGTAGTACCGTAGTTCAAACCTGTATAAATATTTTGAGGTACAGCGCCATATTTGGCGTACATATTGATTACATCGTGGAGTTCACCTCCTTGTCCGTAATCTAAATTGCCGTGCATACGCACATATTGTTTAGCTTTTTCGATATAGCAATTGCGAGCAGTGAAGATTTCGGCAAGGTCGATAGGCTTTTTGCCCATACGCTTCATTTCACTTTCTATAAACGAAGCCCCTGCATAGCTCCAGCAAGTGCCGCTGCTACCTTGGTCTTTCACGTCGGTGCGTTCGAGGTTGATAACGGTAGTAAACTTAAAACCAGCGTTTTCTGAGTGGTTACCAGCTACCGATTTGATAAGGTCGTCCTGTGCAGTTCCTATAAAAAAGGAAGATAGTGCTACAAATAATGTAATGTTTTTCATAAAAGAATACTTAATAATGAAGCGCAAAGGTATGAAAGAATTAGCAGAATAGCAAATTTGGCATAGTTATCGCTATAAAAAAGTAAATGCTCAAACATTATGAAATATTTATGCTTGTACATATCACTTTTATTAGGATGCTTAGCTGCTCAGGCTCAACCTTTTGAAATACAAAAGAAAGATAATAAGGTTGTCATTCCGTTAGAGAAATCACCTGAGTTAGAGTATAAGGGAACGCCTATCAATCTGCGGGTAGCTCCTAAAAAAGAGAATAACCCCTGGATGAAGATGCCTGAAAAGAGCATTGATTTTACGGGAAAGAGTAATTTGGTACAGCGTAAAATAGAGTTCAAACCTAATTATGAGGTACTCAACGACCATAAACGGGAAGATTACGAAGCTCCAAAAGGCGACCAATTCTTTGGCGACTTCACCAATAATGGAAAGTTTGTAAATGTATATTGTCGCGACTTCGCAGCTATTGATGGCGATCGAGTGAGTTTATATGTGAATGGAGTAGAAGAAGTTCGCGATATTTTTCTCCTTGGAGAGTTCAGAGGTTTTAAAGTAGAATTGAAACCTGGCTTCAACAAAGTAGAGTTTTTGGCGCTCAACCAAGGTGAATCAGGACCTAATACCGCCGAGTTTATGGTGCTAGACGACAAAGGCAACACCATTATACGCAACCGTTGGGATTTAGCAACAGGCTCAAAAGCACAACTCGTAATTGTAAAAGATCAATAAAGCGAAGAAAATTATTTTTATTTGTTACTTTTTTTAGCTCATATTTTTATAGGGAATTTCCTATAAAGATATGAGCTTTTTTGTAAAATCGTTTAAAGGGGTTTTTGAGCAACAAGAGCAATAGCATCTAAGTTCTTTTGGTGTTTTCTAAACGTTTTCTTCATATTCATCACGCGTTTGCGCAAATCGGGGTGGGTAAAGAGATTGAAGAAGAATTTAAGTGTGCGAAATATCCCTTCATCTTGCCATACACGCTTGTTTTCAAGTAGGAGCATTGCGTTGTGCTGTTCTTTCACCACCTTAAAACCTTGCTCTTCAAAAAGAGCTTTCCACTCACTGGAGGTCATAGGGCGTGCGTGTACACGTATATTGGCACTTAGTTCTTTAAAAACATCGTTTTTCACCTCGTCGCTCACATTGTCTGGCTGTAAGCCTAATTCGTGAATAGCATAATAACCTCCTGGTTTGAGTATCCTAAAAGCCTCCGCAATAATAGCTTTTTTGTGTTCAAGAGGTTGCATAGTGAGCATTGCCTCTCCATACACTTTATTAGCAAAAGCATCGGGAAGTGTAGAAGCTGCGGCATCAGCTACAATCACACGCGCATTTTCATAGTGAATATTCTTTTTAGCCAAAGTAGCGGCTGCCTCATTCATATCTACTCCCGTATAGCTGAAAGGCTTGTAAGAACAGGCTATATTAGCCGTAAATCCTAAGCCTGGGGCAAACTCTACAATATCATCTTTGGAGGTAATCTCTAAGTTTTTCACTAACCATTCGCTGAGTACTCTTCCTCCTGGGCGCAACACTTTCTTGCCGAGCTTGGCGAGAATCCAGTGCCCTTGTTTTTCATTTAATGATGTTTCTGTCTTCATCGTTTCAATGGTTTTTATAATTTAGGAGACAAAAGTACGAATTTATTTTGAATGTTTCAAAATAAATTAACAAATCTGTTAATTAAAAGAAAGTCGCGCTTGGGCAGTTACTTCTTGTGCTACAAAATTTCCTTCCAAAAACTTGTGATAACCTACGATACCTATCATCGCTGCATTATCGGTACAATACTGAAATTTAGGCACAAAGGTTTGCCAACCGTATTGCTGTCCTAAAGCTGTGAGAGCATTGCGAATACCCGAATTAGCCGATACCCCTCCCCCAATAGCCACTTGCTTGATACCTGTTTCTTTTACAGCTTTTTTGAGTTTATTCATCAGTATTTCCACAATTGTGTGTTGCACCGAGGCACAGATGTCGGCTAAATGTTCAGTTATGAAATTAGGATTTTCTTCAGTATTTTTCTGTACAAAATAGAGAATGCCCGTTTTAAGCCCTGAAAAACTGAAGTTGAGGCCAGATATTTTAGGTTTGGAGAAGGTAAAGGCTTTAGGATTGCCCTCTTGGGCATATTTATCGATGAGAGGACCTCCTGGGTAAGGAAGTCCTAATATTTTAGCGGTCTTGTCGAACGCCTCCCCTACTGCATCGTCAAGAGTTTCGCCCAGCACCTCCATATCAAAAAAACTGTTTACCTTCACAATTTGGGTATGCCCCCCGCTGATAGTCATTGCGAGAAAAGGGAACTCGGGTTTCGGCTGTCCTTCATCTATAAAATGTGCCAAAATATGTGCTTGCATATGGTTCACCTCAATGAGTGGGATATTCAGCCCCATTGCCAGCGATTTTGCAAATGAAGTCCCCACGAGCAACGACCCCATTAAGCCTGGCCCTCTGGTAAAGGCAATAGCCGAAAGTTCTTCTTTGGTTATTCCTGCTTTTTTGAGTGCTTGAGCCACTACGGGTACTATGTTTTGCAAGTGAGCGCGTGAAGCCAATTCGGGCACTACCCCGCCGTATTGTTTATGAACCTCTTGATTTGCCACCTCATTAGAAAGCACTTTATCATTGCAAAGCACTGAAGCTGAAGTATCATCGCAAGAAGATTCTATAGCTAATATATAGGTATTTTTCATTCTTTTTCAGTTTAGAGCGCAAAAGTAAGGATTATTTGTCAATTAACAAATTAGCATTTTTTAGAAGTATTATTAATTATTTTTTTTGCTAATTAATAAATTGTTTCGTATCTTTGCCGAATAGTTACCAAATCAATCTCGTATGAACTTACACGAATACCAAGGAAAGGAAATCCTTTCGAGTTTTGGGGTGCGCGTACAACGTGGCATCGTTGCTCACACCCCCACTGAAGCCGTAGAGGCTGCCAAACAACTCACCGAAGCCACTAATACTCAGTGGTATGTGGTAAAAGCACAAGTGCACGCCGGAGGGCGCGGTAAAGGCGGCGGCATTAAGTTAGCCAAAGGTTTAGACCAAGTAGAGCCTATCGCTTCTCAAATTATAGGTATGCAACTCGTTACCCCTCAAACACCACCTTCAGGAAAAAAGGTACATCAAGTACTCATCGCGGAAGATGTATATTACCCTGGTGAAAGCGAGCCTAAAGAGTTCTATATGTCGGTACTATTGAACCGTGCCAAAGGTAAAAATATGATTATGTATTCTACCGAAGGAGGAATGGATATTGAGGCTGTAGCCGAAAAAACACCTCATCTTATCTTCACCGAAGAAATCGACCCTGCTGTAGGGCTCTTGCCTTTCCAAGCTCGCCAGATAGCTTTCAACTTAGGAGTTACCGGTGACGCTCAAAAAGAAATGGTAAAGTTTGTAACAGCACTCTACAATGCTTATGTATCTTCTGATGCCAGCTTGTTTGAAATCAACCCTGTTCTAAAAACTTCTGACAATAAAATAATGGCAGTAGATGCCAAAGTAACTCTTGATGACAATGCACTTTTCCGCCACCCTGAGTATGCAGCTTATCGCGATACACGTGAAGAAAACCCAATAGAAGTAGAAGCTAAAGCTGTAGGACTCAACTATGTTGCTCTCGATGGTAACGTGGGCTGTATGGTAAACGGTGCCGGACTCGCAATGGCTACGATGGACTTGATCAAGCAAGCGGGTGGTTCACCTGCTAACTTTCTTGATGTAGGAGGTACCGCCGATGCCAAACGTGTAGAAGCTGCTTTCCGCATTATCCTCAAAGACCCTAATGTAAAGGCTATCCTCATCAATATTTTTGGTGGTATTGTGCGTTGCGACCGCGTAGCACAAGGCGTGGTAGATGCCTATCAAAATATGGGCGATGCTATCAAAGTGCCTATCATTGTACGTTTGCAAGGTACGAATGCCGAGCTTGCTAAAGAAATATTAGACAATTCAGGCTTAGCCGTTCACTCAGCAATCCTCTTCCAAGAAGCTGCCGATAAAGTAAAAGCGGTACTTGCTTAGAATTTAGATAATTAGATAACAAGTGTCAGATTTGTATCCAAAGCTTTGTCAAAGTCCAAGGACTTTGACAAAGCCTATTATGATAATTCTGACGCTTTTTTCTCATCCCTAAAAACAAAAAACTTATGCTCAAAAAAATCTTCTCTATACTAACGGCAATTGCTTTATTGGTGTGTTGCCGCAATACTCCTACTGAAAAACAATCTTCTCCCGAAAAAGGGGTAGTAGCCGCACACGCTATGGTGGTGAGTGCCAAAGAAGAAGCCTCACAAATAGGTCTTGCTATCCTCAAAAAAGGAGGTAACGCCTTCGATGCGATGGTGGCTACCGAACTTGCCTTAGCAGTAGCTTACCCCAATGCAGGTAACATAGGGGGTGGAGGCTTTATGGTATACCGTTTAGCTAATGGTGAAAAAGGAGCTTTAGATTACCGCGAAAAAGCACCTGCTAAAGCGCATCGCGATATGTATTTAGACAAAGATGGCAACGTAATTGCCAATAAGAGTACACTGGGTGCTTTGGCTGTAGGTGTACCTGGCACTATTGCAGGGCTCTTTGCTGTACATCAAAAGTTTGGCTCTCTCCCTTTTGCCGAACTCATCCAGCCTGCTATCGACTTGGCGCGCAATGGGGTGATCATCACCAAACTGCAGGCTGATTCTTATATGAACAAAAATGTTGACCTCATCAAGCAAGCGAATAACTATGTTACTCCTTTTGAAAATGGTTGGAAAGCAGGTGAGCGCTTTAAATATGAGGAGTTTGCTAAAACCTTAGAGCGTATACGCGATAATGGTAGAGCTGAATTCTACGAAGGTGAAACTGCCAAACGTATTGTTGCCTACGTGCAAGAACTCGGTGGTATCCTCTCCTTAGACGACCTCAAAAACTACGAACCTCAATGGCGTAAACCCGTTACTTTCACTTATAAAGATTATACCGTCAATTCTATGCCTCTGCCTTCAAGTGGAGGAATTTGCTTGGCACAGATTCTTAAAAGTGTAGAACCTTATAATATAGGTCAGTATCCTCATAACGGCGAGCAATACATTCAGTTATTAGTAGAAGCCGAACGCCGTGCTTATGCCGATAGGGCTTACTATATGGGCGACCCCGACTTTGTGAAAGTCCCTACCGAAATACTTCTCTCTCCCGATTATCTCAAAGAACGTATGAGTAGTTTTTCGTGGGATAAAGCGAGCAAATCTTCTGAAATAGCACACGGAAAAATTGCAGGTTACGAAAGTGATGAAACGACTCATTACTCCATTGTAGACCGTTTTGGCAATGCCGTAGCGGTTACTACTACCCTCAACACCAATTATGGTAGTAAGGTATATGTGAAAGGAGGCGGTTTCTTCCTCAACAACCAAATGGACGATTTTAGCATCAAACCTGGTGAACCAAACACTTATGGTTTAGTAGGTTCTGAAAAGAATGCCATTGCTCCTAATAAACGTATGCTCAGCTCTATGAGCCCTACTATTATAGAAAAAGGAGGTAAGCTCTTTATGGTGATAGGCACCCCTGGGGGTTCAACGATTATCACCTCAGTATTACAGTGTTTTCTCAACGTAGCCGAATACGGTATGACGATGCAAGAATCGGTGAGTAAACCGCGTTTCCACCACCAATGGCTACCCGATGATGTGATGTATGAACCCAACGGTTTTGCTCCTGAGGTCATTGCCAAACTCAAAGCTAAAGGCTATAAACCTCGTGAAGAAAACTTTGTTATCATTGGTAAAGTAGATGCTATTTTAGTACAGCCCGATGGTAGTTTAGAAGGTGGTGCCGACCCTCGTGGTGATGATACTGCCGTAGGGTATTAGTAGTTAACAATTAGTGGTTGTATTAAAAAAAAATACTTAAAATTTTTGGTAGTTCAGAAAAAATCACTAACTTTGCCCCCGAATTTAACACATAACACATAATATGACTTTCACAAGTAAAAATATGATGATGCTTTGTTCTATGGTTTCCCCATAGGAAGGCATCGTTGTTTCTTTACTTTACCCTATATAAAAAGGAATGCAATGATGTTACATTGCATTCCTTTTTTATTTCCCCTTAGTAATAACCTTTTTAAAAATAATTTAGTGATGAGAAAGAAAACCCGCTTTTTAGTATTTTTAGTCTTTCTGTTTTCAGCCGTTGCTTCGGCTCAAACCGTTAAAGGTATCGTAACCGATAACCAAAAAGAACCTCTAATAGGGGTGAGCATCGTTGTAAAAAATACCCCAAAAGGTACTAATACTGATGAAAACGGACAGTTTAGTCTACAAGTCTCCGAAAACGATGTACTTGTATTTTCGTATATAGGTTTTAAAACCAAAGAAGTGAAAGTAGGCAAACACACTACTTTAAACATTCTCTTAGAAAGTGATGCTGAAGCACTTGACGAGGTGCTCATCGTTGGGTCACGTGCTGGTGGACGCACAAAAGTAGATAGTCCTGTGCCGGTGGATGTGTTTGATGTAGTGAAAACCGTAAAAACACAACCGCAAGTGAATATTAATCAGATACTCAATAGTATAGCGCCTTCCTTCACCTCTACACCTCAAGTGGTAACCGATGGCACCGACCACTTAGACCCCGCTCAACTACGCGGTTTAGGTCCCGATCAAACCTTAGTACTTCTCAACGGCAAAAGGCGACACACTTCTGCCTTTATCAATGTAAATGGCGCACCTGGTCGTGGTACCGTTGGCACCGACCTTAATGCAATTCCCTCTTTTGCACTTTCCAAAATTGAAATCTTGCGCGATGGAGCTTCTGCTCAATACGGATCAGATGCCATTGCAGGCGTACTCAATCTCAACCTCAAAAAAGAAAAAGGACTCTCTGCCCAAGTGAGTTACGGGGCTAACATAACCCCAAAAGCCAATGATCATCGCGGTGATTACGACGGCGAACAAGGACAATTAGACCTCAATTATGGCACTGAACTCGGTAAAAAAGGCGGCTTTATCAACCTCACTTTCTCAGCGCAATTCCGCAACCCTACTTTTAGAGCAGGTACTTTTGATGGCACTATCTTCAACGCCTATAACGCAATTGAACAGCGCGCTTTAGAAGCAGGCGATAATCTGTCTAACTATTTTAGCAATAGCAATGTAAATGCCGACCCTCAACTCTTAGGGCTCATCAAAAACTACGCTGGTGAGGTTAGCTATTTCAACAGTTCCTTCTTATCACAAATCCAAAATGCTACTTCGCTCACCAGCCTGCGCAGTATTCTGAGTAAAGATGTTACCGATGATGAACTCGCTTATCGTCAGCTAACGCGTAAAGACTTCAATATGCACGTGGGGCAATCGCGCCTACGCGGTACGCAATACTTCCTCAATACCGAACTTCCTATTTCCGATAGCTGGAAATTCTATGCTTTTGGCGGACAGAGTTATCGTTATGGTGAGGCTGGTGGTTTCTTTAGGCGACCTAATCAAGCGCGCACCTTCACAGGGTTACATCCTAACGGCTATCTGCCTTGGATAACTACTGATATCCAAGATAGTTCTATCTCAGCAGGTTTTAAAGGCGAAGCAGGAGCGTGGCATATTGATGTCAGCAATACTTTCGGGCGCAATGAGTTTGCCTATACTATCAAGCATACGGGCAACACCAGTTTGCGTTTTGCCTCTCCTTCTTCTTTTGATGCTGGCAAATTGCACTTCTTGCAAAACACTCTTAACCTCGATTTTTCCAGAGCTCTCAACCTCTTCGAGAAAGCCAACCTCTCATTGGGCGCCGAGCAACGCCACGAAGCTTATAGCATTGTAGCAGGTGATGAAAGTTCTTATGCTACTTATGACCTTTTGGGCAGAGTGCAGGACGGCAATACCCCTAATAACCAAAAACCTACTGACTTCTTTGGGGCTTACCTCCCTGGTGGTGCACAGGTATTCAGTGGTTTGCGTGAGGAGAGTGCCCTCACCAAAACGCGCAATGTATGGGCGGGTTATTCCGAATTTGAAACCGACATCACTCGTTGGCTCTTAGCCAATGCCGCCTTGCGCTATGAAAACTATTCCGATTTTGGCGATACTTTCAACTACAAATTAGCAACTCGCGTGAAGCTCCTCCCCAATGTAAATTTGCGCGCTGCTGCCTCTACAGGATTCCGCGCCCCCTCTATCCACCAATTGTATTACACCAATATAGGCACCCTCTACCTCAACGGAAATTTGCAAGAAACAGGTACGTTCAACAATATTTCTAAAGCGGCTGAACTCTTTGGCATCGAAAAACTCAAAGAAGAACAATCTAAATCAGTGAGTGCAGGGTTCGCTCTAAACTTGCCCAAAGCAGGTATTTCTCTCAGTGCCGATGCCTACTTCATCCGTGTAGACAATCGCATCATCCTCACCGAAACTTTTAGCAAGCCAACAGGTTCTTCACCTGCCGAAAACGAGCTCAAACAAATATTCGATACTGCTAATGTGAACAGCGTACAGTTCTTCGCCAATGGCGTTGATGCCGAAACCAAAGGGATAGATGTTGTAATAGCGCACCATTATCAAGGAAATAAATGGGGTATCAACAACGATTTTGGTCTCAATCTCACCCAAACGCGCAAAGTAGGAGCTATTCACACCCCCGAAGCAATAAAAAATGCAGGTTTAGAGAGTAAATTCTTCTCCGAAAGAGCTCGTATTTATTTAGAAGAAGCCGTTCCACGATTCAAAGCAACCCTTTCTCACAACCTCAGTATAGGCAAATGGAACGCTTATTTGCGCAACACCTATTACGGCAAAACCACAGGTCCTGATATCATCAGAACTGCCGACCAAATAGGGGACTTTGAGTTCGATAGCTATGGTCATCAAGTGATACGTGGCAAACTCATTACCGACCTTTCTATTGCTTATAATTTCAGCGAAAAAGCTACCCTCACTTTAGGCGTAAACAACCTTTTCGATCTTTACCCCGAAAAGAACGTAAAAGTGAATAACAACAACGATCAATTTGTGTATTCACGCGCCACTTCTCAATTCGGGCTCAACGGGCGTTATGTGTTTGCAAGAGCGAGCTTTAAACTGTTTTAATAAACTTATAAAAACACCAAAATATTTTTTAATACATTATTTTGGTAGATTGATAAAATATTGTAGTTTTGCACTTTAAATAAGAATTTTATATGAAATCAAACGTATTAGGTTATCCTCGTATCGGTGAAAAACGAGAACTTAAAAAAGCTAATGAGTCCTTCTGGGCTGGTAAAATATCAGAAGAAGAACTCTTAGCAGTAGCTGAAAATATTCGTGTTCACAACTGGACACTACAAAGAGAAGCAGGAGTAGATTTGATTCCTTCTAACGACTTTTCTCTCTATGACCAAATGCTTGACTTTTCGTTCACGGTAAGCGCTATTCCTGAGCGTTTTACTCCTATTCATCAGTTGAGTAATTTGGAGCGTTATTACGCTTTAGCACGTGGCTATCAAAAAAATGGTATCGATATTACCGCTATGGAAATGACCAAATGGTTTGATACCAATTACCACTATATCGTACCCGAATTTACTAAAGACCAATCTTTCAAAATTCTTGTAAACAAACCTTTGCAAGAGTACAACTTGGCTAAAAAACACGGTTTCGACACTAAACCTGTACTTATCGGCTTGGTAACTTACTTGCTTCTCGGTAAAGAAAAAGAACAAGGGTTCCACCGTTTAGACTTGGCTGAGCGTCTATTACCTGTGTATGTACAAATCGTACGAAGTTTAGTAGATGCAGGTGCTAAAACTATTCAAATAGACGAGCCTTACTTAGTTCTCGACCTTCCTAAAGGTGCTGCCGATGTATACAAAAAAGTATATACCGAACTAAGAAGCAAATTCCCTACTACCGAATTTATCCTCACTACCTACTTCGGAGCTTTGGATAACAATACCGAATTGGCTGTGTCATTGCCTTTCAATGTATTGCACATCGATTTAGTGCGCGCCGCAGCTCAGCTTGACAAAGTGCTCAAAGCACTTCCTGCTGATAAAAAACTATCACTTGGGGTAGTAGACGGACGTAATATTTGGAAGAATAACTTCGAACATTCATTAGCATTGATTGAGAAAGCCAAAGAAGCTATCGGTGCCGACCGCCTATTGATAGCTACTTCTTGCTCATTATTGCACTCTCCTTGCAACCTCGAACTCGAAAACAACGAGAAAGTGCTTACCCCTGAAATCAAACAATGGTTGGCTTTTGCTAAACAAAAAGTAAAAGAAGTAACTACTTTGCAAGCCCTTGCTACAGGTCACATAACTCCTGAGGTAAAAGCCGTTTTTGAAGAAAACAAAAAAGCAGCTGAAACACGTAAAACCTCACCGCTTATCCACGACAACAAAGTGAAAGAGCGCGTGAACAACATTACTGCCAAAGACGATGTGCGCCACAGTCCGTTCAACGAGCGTAAAGTAGCACAACACAAAGCGTTAAACTTACCTCTTTTCCCTACAACTACTATTGGCTCATTCCCTCAAACCGACGAGGTACGCAGCTGGCGTGCTCGCTTCAAAAAAGGAGAACTCACTCAAGCCGAATACGACAAGTTATTGGAAAAAGAAATTGAAGAGTCTATCCGTTTTCAAGAAGATACCAATATCGATGTACTCGTACACGGCGAATTTGAGCGCAATGATATGGTGGAATACTTTGGCGAATTGCTCAAAGGATACACCTTCACCAAATTCGGTTGGGTACAAAGCTACGGTTCACGTTGCGTAAAACCACCGATTATCTTTGGTGATATTTCACGTCCAGAACCAATGACTGTACGCTGGAGCAAATACGCACAATCGCTTACTAAATTGCCCGTAAAAGGTATGCTTACAGGCCCTGTAACTATCTTGCAATGGTCGTTTGTACGCGATGACCAACCGCGTTCTGAAACTTGTTTGCAAATAGCGTTAGCAATCCGCGATGAAGTAGTAGACCTCGAAAAAGCAGGCATCAAAGTTATTCAGATTGACGAACCAGCTATCCGCGAAGGTTTGCCATTGCGCAAGAGCGAGTGGAAAGCCTACTTCGATTGGGCAATCAAAGCGTTCCGCATTTCAGCCTCAGGTGTGAAAGACGAAACTCAAATCCATACCCATATGTGCTATTCTGAGTTCAACGATATGATTGAAGCTATCGCCGATATGGACGCCGATGTGATTACCATAGAGTGCTCACGTTCACAAATGGAACTCCTCGATGTATTTGGTGACTTCAAATATCCTAACGAAATAGGACCTGGGGTATACGATATTCACTCACCACGTGTACCTTCACAAGAAGAAATGACTAACTTGATGAAGAAAGCCATTTCGGTAGTGCCAAAAGAGCAACTTTGGGTAAACCCTGACTGCGGACTCAAAACGCGCCACTGGCCAGAAACCAAAGCAGCTCTCCACGCAATGGTGGATACCGCCAAAGAACTTCGCAATCTTTACAAATAAGAAATAAGAAGTAATTAATAAAAAAAGCAATGTGCGAGAAAATGCACATTGCTTTTTTGTGTTAAAATTGTTCTTTTGCTTTGTAGAAATAAAACTTTTTTATACATTTGCCTCATCAAACCAAAATAGCTATTATAAGAAGTACTAACTTGTATAGTTTTTAAAACAGTATTATAAAATAACATATAGCGTTTCGCTTTACAGTTTCCTAATTTCTGAAAACGACCAATTTTTCAATGTTACAAGGAAAGTGAAAGTGGAAATGCCTGCGGTTACGTGGGCATTCCTTTTGCTTTGTAACATAGCCTTTGGTCGGGCTTCAGAAATTGAGCAATAAGGAATGTTTCCACGTTTTTTTATTGCTTAAATGTAACGAAACCTACCTAAAAGGCGGTAACCGAAAAGCCTGAACAGAGTAGGTATAGTAATCCAAAAAATTAACAAACAAATGAAAAGAAGCATTATTTTAGTAGCACTTTTAGTACTAAATCTCAGTTTTGCAGTAGCTCAAGCTAAAAACTCCAGAAAAGAGTATACTGCTGTAGATAACCACACCTATAAAAAAGGTGAAACATTAGTTTTTGGAGTACCTGCAAAAGGTACTCAGTACGAAAATATCTTTATCAATGATATTATAACCACTGGTGACTATATTTCTATGTTCACAGGAGGTTCTGTTGAAAAGAAAAGTTCGGACAATGCTACTAAAGAACAACTTTCAGCTTTAGGTAATAAGGCTACTATTAAATATTTTGCCAATGGTATAGACAATAATAAGTTGGTAGTTCTAAAATTAGATGATAAGAAAGAGATAAGAGCTTTCTTTGATAAGGCTTTACAAAATGGTGAAATCAAATCACAAGCCCAAGACTTTCAAACTACTGCTGATAAAATCTTTGCAAATGCAGCTAGTGGTCAAGGCGATGGCAATGGGAAGGTAAAAAGCTTTTCACCTAATATTGAGGTAAAAATTCTTTCGGTAGTAGGTGATAAAAAAGCTCAAACCGTAACTGTAAATCTCTTGATTTCTCATAAATTAGTACATCAAAAGGTATGTCTTGATAATAGCAGAATAAATGCTTTTGATTATGAAGGTAATGAGTACTATTCTAAAGCAGTTGCTGTAGGTAATGCAAAAAGTGGTGATTTTAGCTGTAATACAATTCCTACAGAAGTACCTGTAAAGTCCTATATAGTATTTAAACAGATACTTCCAAGTGTTAAAGGATTGAAATTTGCAGCAGCAAGAGTAGGATTTGGACCAGCTGATAGTTGGTCTGATGAGTTTGCGAGTCTTGAGCTTTCAGACCTCGTAATAGATTGGAAGTAATAAATCATCTAATAGTAAAATTATAAAAAAATATCCCCACTGGCGCATTTCTTGTAGCTCGTGCCTACTTAAATAGCTTGTAGCTCACATTATTGATATAACAGAATAAATTATATTTGCATCATAATCCCTGTAAATCCAGCAGCACCAGCTTGCCAAAAACAGCAAACTTGTTTATCTATTTGATTAGTAAATAATTAAATAGATATTTCTTATATCGAACACACATTAAAATAATTCACTGTCAGGTGAAAATTCGTAAAATTCGTGGAAGACTTAGAATATTTCGCTGATTTTTAAACAATTACTTATACCAAACTTACATTATTTAAGGTACAAAAAGAGCAAAGCGTTAAGTCGCTTTGCTCTTTTTTATAAAATATTTTCATCAAAAATTTGGATATGAGTATATAAATATATACCTTTGGAAAGTTTAAAACATTATATAATATGAAAAACATTACTATCATTATAGAACGTAGTAACGATTTTTATTGGGCTTATGCTGAAAATGTAGAAGGTATAAGTGCAGGAGGTGAAACTGTTCAAGAGGCTAAAAACGGTATCTTTGAGGCTATTGCTCTGCAAAAAGAACTCGGTAATTTTCCTTATAACAATTACCAACTTACCTACAAATATGACACTGAAAGTCTGTTACAATATTTTAAAGGGATAATAAGCAACCCTGCCTTTGAACGACTCACAGGTATCAATCAGAAATTGATACACCAATACGCTGTGGGGCTTAAAAAACCTCGTACAGCTCAACGTCAAAAAATACAAGAAGGGTTGCATAAACTCGGTGCAGAATTGCTTAGTATACAATTATAGAAAAAGAGCAAAGTGTTAAGTCGCTTTGCTCTTTTTTATAAAGTATTTCATTTTTTTGGAAAGAAAAATAGTAAAAATAAACATAGTAACAATAGCTTATTTTTACATTTTTGTAGAAATAAGTGATTTTACAACATTTTAAAGGCTTATTTTTACATAGTAATTAGTCTGCTAATTCTAAGAAATCCTCAAAATATTCATCAAAAGAATTGAATAGAAGTGTAGGTTTGTTCATTTCAAAATTACCGTCTTTATTACAATGTATTTCAGCACCATATACTTTTGAATCGTTGAGGCGATCTGTTTTTGAGACTTTGTACAGAATAAGATACTCGTCAATTTCGTAATTGAGTACAATAAAATCATCGGGGAGGTTGAGTTCTTCTCTCAACTGTTTGGTGAGTTCTACCACAGGATATGATAATGTTCCATCCTCTTTGTAAACTCCATTGATATAAGTATCCCCAAAGTTACAAGAGCCACATTCGCTCAAAAACTTTACATACGCTTTAGGGAGTAATACCCCTAAAGATGTTTCTACAATTTGAATTTCTTCGGCAGTAGCACCTTCACAGTATTCAAATTCATCACTTTGTTGTAGTTTCTTTAGATAATTCATTAGATATAGGTTTTTGAGTTTGTTCTTCTCTTTTAAATACGAAAGTATCGTAATAAGTGTTGAAAAATTGTATTAAAAATACAGCGCCTTGTAGGTCTCTATACACTTCTACTAATAAATTACCGTCTTTATCAGGAGCTATACGTATTCTATCGATATCCACTCCTAAATAAATAGGAATAAACGGATAGATTCTAAACCTATTATAACGCTGCCAAAAGTTCTTTTTCTGTTTGCCTTTGAAGCCAGCCCTCATCGTAACAGTAGTTGTGCTATCCTTCACCTTTTGGTAACTCACGTACAGCGAATCGGCTTTTACTTGCAGTTTAAACCTACTTAAAGGTAGCGCTGTTTCTTGGTATTCTTTAGGCAGTAGCGGAAAGAACAAGGGTGCTTGCTTTTCCATAGGCTCAGAATACACATAATAAGTTCCTTCATTAAGAGTCTTAATAGCAGCTTCATCCATAAAAGCTGTCATTTTAGGGCGCTGTACTGTTTTACACGAAAACAACAGTAAGGATAATACAATAAAAGCAATGGTTCTCATAAAGTTTAGATATTTAATGATGCTAATTACAAGTACAAAAGTACAAAATAATCACTTACAAAAAAAGCAAAGTGAAAATTTAATTTCACTTTGCTTTTTTGTTAAGGTACAGGGTCATAGCCACTACCTCCCCAAGGGTGGCAACTACATATACGTTTGATAGCTAACCAACCTCCTTTGAAAAAGCCATATTTTTGCAGAGCTTCCAAAGTGTATTGAGAGCAGGTGGGGGTATACCTACAAGTAGGCGGTTTCAGAGGTGAAATAGCTACCTGATAAAAGCGTACTAAATAAATGAAAAGGTATTTCATTACTTAGCAAATCGTTCAATTACCTCTTGGCTTACACCTGTATTAGAGAAACCTCCGTCGTGGAAGAGATTTTGCATCGTTACTTTGCGAGTAAGGTCGGAGAAGAGAGATACCGTATAATCGGCACAATCTTGAGCGGTGGCATTGCCTAATGGCGACATTGCATCGGCGTAAGCAATAAAACCATCAAAGCCTTTTACACCTTGTCCTGCAGTGGTGGCAGTAGGTGATTGTGAAATGGTATTCACACGCACTTTTTTATCTTTACCAAAGAAATAGCCAAAACTACGCGCAATAGACTCTAAGTATGCTTTGTTATCAGCCATATCGTTGTAATCGGGGAAGGTGCGTTGTGCTGCCATATAAGTAAGGGCAACGATGCTACCCCACTCGTTCATTGCATCATTCTTGTAAAGCACTTGACATACTTTGTGAAAAGAAAGTGCTGAAACGTCCCAACCTTTTTCAGTGTTCATATAGTTAGACTCGGTATAAGGGATATTTTTGCGCACATTCACCGACATACCGATGGAATGTAGTACAAAATCCAACTTGCCTCCTAAAATTTCCATTGCTTTAGTCACCAAGTTTTGGAGGTCGTCCATATTGGTAGCGTCGGCAGGAATGATTTCAGAGCCAGTTTTTTCGGCTAAATTTTTTATTTGTCCCATACGCATTGCCACGGGAGCATTGGTAAGCACGAACTTACCGCCTTCTTCGTGTACGCGTTCTGCTGTTTTCCAAGCGATAGAATTTTCGTCTAAGGCACCAAAGATGATGCCTCTTTTTCCTTTTAATAAATTGTACATAATTCTTTCTTTTATAAAGTAAAATTTGTTTCTGTGGTGCAAATGTACAAAAAAATATTTTTTAAGAAAAAATTTTTTCTATCTAAAAAATTAGGATTATTAATTTTTATTTTCTACTTTTGCTCTACAAAAACTTAAAAAAACCAAATTATGACAAGTACAAATGAAAAACTAACAGCTTCTCAGCTACAATTGATGCTTGATGCTCATTGTCAAGATATGAAAGCTAATATGCCAGGGTTCCTATTTTATGGAATTTTAAGCTGTGCTGATGGTTACATTCTAAGCAGAGCCTCGGCTAATGCTGAAGCTTCGAGAATTATTGAACAGGGTTCTGCTTTTCACCTCACTATTGTCAATCAAGTAAAAATGGTAGTTGAAAGCAATAAAGAATTAGGTAATTTAGAGCTTGATTACATTCTTATTGAAACGAGTAAAATCACTTTTATGCTGATGATTTCTGCTCTTGGTAAATTCTTTTCTATTACTGCTTTAGATAGAGCTAAGGCGAATATGGGTATTTCGAGAGCCTTACTCTACAAATGTAAAGCTGAGTTTGGGACAATGTTAGATGATTTTTTTTAGTGTTCTCTCTATATCAACAAAAGAAAGCCTGAAAAAATGCATTATAAGAACAGCAATTTTTCAGACTTTTTTATTATATTTTTATGGTTCGTAATGTTTTAATGCCTCTGTAATGATAGCAATACATTCTTTTAATTCGGTTTCATTCATCACCAATGGTGGGGCAAACCTAATGATATTACCGTGTGTAGGTTTGGCGAGCAAGCCATTATCGCGCATCTTTAAGCAGATATTCCACGCAGTATTGCTCTCTTCGGTATCGTTGATAACCACAGCATTTAAGAGTCCTTTACCACGTACTAAGGTAGCTACTTTTGAGGTTTTGATATAATCGCCTATTTCTTTGCGGAAAATTCCACCCAATCGAGCAGCGTTTTCAGCCAGATGCTCGTCTTTTACTACTTGTAAGGCTTCAATTGCTACAGCAGCAGCCAAAGGGTTACCGCCAAAGGTACTACCGTGTTGCCCTGCTTTGATTACGTGCATTATACAGTCATCGGCAAGAACAGCACTCACAGGATATACCCCCCCGCTAAGGGCTTTGCCTAATACCAATATATCGGGTTTTACATTTTCGTGATCTACTGCCAAACGCTTCCCAGTACGCGCTACTCCTGTTTGTACCTCATCGGCGATAAAGAGGGCGTTATACTTTTCGCATAGAGCTTTAGCTCCACTCAAGTAGCCATCGGAGGGGACATATACGCCTGCTTCACCCTGTATAGGTTCTACTAAAAAGCCTGCTACTGTAGCCTTATTATCGGCGAGCACTTGTTCTAAAGCTACCAAATCGTTGTAAGGAACAGAAACAAAACCAGGTGTATAGGGGCCGAAATTTTTACGTGCATTTTTATCGGATGAGAAAGAAACTACTGTAGTGGTGCGCCCGTGGAAGTTTTGATGGCACACAATGATGATTGCGGCGCTTTCGGGTACTCCTTTTTGTTCATACGCCCATTTGCGACATATTTTAATGGCTGTTTCTACAGCTTCAGCACCTGTGTTCATTGGTAGAACTTTCTCGAAGCCAAAATACTCGGTGATGTACTTTTCGTACACTCCGAGCTTATCGTTGTAGAAAGCGCGAGAAGTAAGAGTAAGGGTTTGAGCTTGCTCAGTAAGTGCTTTGATGATGCGTGGGTGACAATGCCCTTGGTTTACAGCAGAGTAAGAAGAGAGAAAATCGTAGTAGCGTTTGCCTTCTACGTCCCACACATACACGCCTTGTCCTTTGCAGAGTACGACGGGTAGTGGGTGATAATTATGGGCACCATACTGGTTTTCGAGTGCCATTGCTTGTTCTGAGGTTAATTTTGGTAATGTCATATATCTTTCGTTTTATTTTCAGACGACAAATATACGACATATTTTCGTAAAAACAAAAAAAAACACAAATTTGGGATATTCCAAATTTGTGTTATAAAGTTCTTTACTTTAGCGCTCGTTTCTAAAAGAAGTCGTCTAACATTGTTCCAAATTCTGCTTTACATTTATATAGTAAAGCTCTTGAAATACCTACATTAGATTTTGATCTATCTAAGGCAGTAATCGAGAAAAACTTCCCTAAAGCTGAAATCATTAGCATATAGGTTATTTTATTAGCCTCAATAAGAATGTAATCTAACGCTAAATCTTCCATAGTTTTGTTAGTGTTTATTACTTTTTTCACTTGATCCACAATTGTTAAGTGAAAGGCAGAACCTTGTTCTACAATTCTTGAAGATTCTTCATTAGCTGAAGCTTTAGATAAAATGGTTCCATCCTTACAGCTAAGGATTCCATAAAATAGAAAACCAGGCATATTGGCTTTCATATCTAAACAGTGAGCATCGAGTAATCGTTGTAATTCTGTTCCTGTCATAAAAAATATAT
>NZ_JAEFDB010000014.1 GCF_016126015.1 Capnocytophaga periodontitidis | reverse complement strand
ATTGCTCTTTTTTTATTTCATACCTACCTATCCCTACCCTCGCACCCCCTCCGATTCCCTCCGAGATGCTCTGAGTTCCTACCTTCCCCAAAAAGACTCCAATTATAAGGCCTCTATTTTGTCCATTATATCTAAAAAAATGGAAATCAAAAGGTAATTTAAAAATTGCACTTGATAGTGGAATTTTGAGAGCTATTTTTTTTATAAAAAAACTTGCACAATTCAAATATTAGTACTACTTTTGCCCCGTCTTATAAGAAAAGATAGGTCTCATAGCTCAGTCGGTTAGAGCATCTGACTCATAATCAGAGGGTCGTTGGTTCGAGCCCAACTGGGACCACTAAAAAAGCCTTGAAAGTCAATCTCTTTCAAGGCTTTTTTCTATTAATAATAGTTTATCATAATTGATTTTACAAATTTTGTGTCGTATCAGCCTTTCTCCGATACCTTCTGAGTCTTTCAAAATTCATTTTTGTGCAAATTTGTGAATTTTGTGGGAAACTTAAACTATTATTAACTTAACGTCAGTTCGATATAACAGAACATTGATTTACAGTCTTGTAACATAATATATTCACAAAATAATTCACCGTCAGGTGAAAATTCGTGAGATAATTAAAAATAAAGACTTTTATACACTCCCAATTTCGTGAAAATTCGTGTAATTCGTGGGAGATTAAAAATATTTTGCTGATTGTTAAATAATTACTTGCGCCGAACTCACGTTAACTTAGTTTTTCCCTGTTTTATGGCTTTTCCCATTAGATTCTTTAGCAAACAATTGCTCTAATACTAATACACCTACTACCGAACCAAAAGTAATAGGTAAATTGTCAGAAATAGTCTCTTCTCTAAAATAAGTTTCCTTTGAGTAGAAAAAAATGTATTCAACAAAAAATACATTACTATCGCAACTGCAACAAGAATGGTTAATGGACAAGTTTTCATAGTGTGAAAATTTAATAAAATGTTAATATCTTTTGAATTTATGTTTTAATCAATGTTATATTCCTTTATATAAATGTGTTATCTCCTAAATAATAGTAAATAACACATTTTTTTACTATTAAGATTGAAAAGTAATAAAATAAGCACCTTCTGTCTTTTTAACTTTACCCTAATTCCCTCAATTGGCACTTTTTTTGATATAACTTTTCTTCAGTAAATAAAGCTTTTTTATGAACCTCATTATCGATCAGGGAAATACTGCCGTAAAAGTAGCGCTTTTTAAAGCTCAAAAGCAAGTGTTTTTTAATACTTATACAGCCGAAAATTTTCAGCAAAAATTGATGAAAGAGGTCAATTTAACCGAGGTACAACAAGCGATTATCGCTTCGGTTGTAGCAGATGCCGAAACGCGTTTTAGCTTTTTAAAAAAATATTTACCTCACGTGATTTTTGCCTCGAGCACTATGCCTTTGCCCTTTGTAAATAAATATGCTACCCCTCAAACCTTAGGTGTCGACCGTTTGGCTTTAATCGCTGGAGCAATGCAGCTTTTTCCCAATCGCAATATACTGGTAATCAGCGCAGGAACTTGTATAACTTTTGATGTGGTTACCCAAAAAAATGAATATCTTGGTGGTGCTATTGCCCCAGGAATTGCTATGCGACTAAAAGCAATGCATCAATTTACCTCTAAATTACCACTTTTAGAACAACAAGATTTTGATAACGAACAGTTTATAGGTAATACTACCGAGAGTTGTATGCTTTCAGGAGTCTATAATAATGTAGTGCGTGAAATCGAAGGTGTCATCGTTCAATACGAAGAAAAATTTGCTAACTTAGCAGTCATTCTCACAGGAGGCAATCAAAAATATTTGCAAGAAAGAATAAAAAAACCGATATTTGCCAACTCATTTGTGTTACTTGAGGGCTTGAATAATATTTTAGAATACCAAAAACAAACGCAACACTCTATAAATGGACAGTTAAAACAATATGATGAATAAACAGTTAATTACACTTATTATCGCCTTATTAACAACTACTTACGCTGCTTTTGCACAAAAAACAACCGAGTCTCCCTATTCCTTTTATGGCATAGGCGAACGCAATTTCGGCGGAATAGCCGAAGAAAGTGCTATGGGCGGTTTGGGTATTTATGCCGATAGTACCCGTGTAAATATACAAAATCCCGCTGCTCTTTCTCAGCTAAAATTTACCGCTTTTTCAGCTGGATTTACAATGCAACGCAAAAATATTGTTACAAATAACACAAAACTCAATACCCAATCTTCCTCCTTCAATTATTTTACACTCGGCTTCCCTATAGTCGAAAAATTAGGAGTGTCATTTGGGTTAGTACCCTACTCTTCCGTAGGCTACAAAATTAAAAACACCAAAGCCAACCGAGTTTATCAGTATGAAGGTAACGGAAATGTCAACCAATTCTTTTTATCTACTGGTTATCAAATCTATGGAGGGCTTAGCTTAGGCGCTTCTTTCCGCTATCATTTCGGAACGATTGATATGACCGACCTATACCAGCAAAACAATATTGAGTTCTACACTCAAGAGTTCAGTAAATCACGCCTCACAGGGGGGGCTTTCAATATCGGTTTGTACTACGAAGAAACTTTAAAACACCGTTTGCGATTATATACCTCATTAGTATACACCCCACAAAGCACACTTTCCTCCGAAAACCAACGCAATATCTCTACCCTCAGCTATGTAGCCTCCTCACGAAGCGGCGCTCAGCTCACAGTACGCGAAACCAGAGCTCTCGATTTAGAAGCTACCGGACTCAAAAATACCAAACTCACCTTGCCCACACAAATAGAAGTAGGCTTTGGATTAGGTGAATACCAAAAATGGTTCGCTGGTTTAGAATATACCTATATTAATAATAGTAAGTTCTCAAATCCCTTCCTCACCACTACCGATGTAAGTTACAAAGATAGCTACAAACTCGCCGCTGGTGGATTCTGGATTCCTAACTATCACTCCTTCTCAAGCTATTGGCACAGAGTTACCTACAGAGTCGGTTTGCGCTATGAGAACACCGGAATTGTACTCAACGGACAAAACATCAATTATTTTGGCACGTCTTTTGGACTAAGTCTTCCTGTAAAAGGATTTTCAAACCTTACCCTCGTCGCTGAATATGGCAAACGTGGTACTACTAATGCCAATTTGATAAAAGAAAATGAGTTTAACCTAAGAATAGGATTCACTTTAAACGACAAGTGGTTCCAACGAACAAAGTATCAATAAAAACAAACAAGAATGAGAAGAAGAATTTTATTAGCTACAATGGTTGCAGGTTTTTTCTTTGCAACTCAAGCCGAAGCTCAGAACTGTAATACTCCTGAGCTCACTCAGAAACTTTCGATATTTAGCGAATACGCTAAAGCGAAAAACTATAAAGATGCGTATCCTATTTGGAAAGAAGTATATACTCAATGTCCTACTCTACACTATGCTACCTTTGCTTATGGAGAACGCATCTTGCAGGATAAAATCAGAACTAGTAATGGTGCTGAAAAATCACAATTCGTAAAAGAATTGTTGCAAATGTATACCGATTACAACAAGTATTTCGCTTCCCGTTTCAACGCTACCGAAATGCGCATCCGTCAAGCTCTTTTGATGTTCGACGAAAAAGTTGGCTCTGAACAAGAAATCTACGACCTCTTGCACAAAGCTTTCACTGAGGGCAAAAACGATTTCAAAAACGAAAAAGCCTTATACTTGTATTTCTCCGAGTTAGTTGCCTTGCACGAAAAAGGTCAGAAAGAACTACAAGAAGTATTCGATGCCTACGATAACATTTCAGATAAAATTCAAGACGAAAAAAATGAACTTTCTGAAGAGATCAACAAGTACTTAGCCCAAGAAGAAGCAGGTACAATCAACGAAAAAGACAAAAAATTGCTCGAAGCAAACCGCAAACGTGTCGATAACTACGAAACTATTGCCGAAAGTATCGATGCTAAATTGGGTCAGCTCGCCGATTGTAGCAACCTCATCCCGCTTTACACTAAAAACTATGAGGCTAACAAAACTAACGAAGAATGGTTGCGCCGTGCTGCCGGTAAAATGTCCGATAAAGATTGTACTAAAGACCCTCTTTTCGTGAAGATAGTAACTTCATTGCACCAAGTAAAACCATCAGCAAACTCTGCTTATTACTTAGGGGTAATGAACGACAAATCTGGTAACTCTGCTAAAGCTATGCAGTACTACAACGAGGCGGTAAACCTTGAGACCGACAACTTTAAGAAGTCTAAACTCCTCATCCGTATCGCTTCTAAACACAGCAAAGCTAACGCTGTTGCCTATGCTCAAAAAGCGCTTACTTACAACCCTTCAAACTCTGATGCTTATCGTATTATGGCTCACGCCTATGCAAGCTCAGCTAACGAATGCGGTAGCACTTCATTTGAAAAAAGAGCGGTATACTGGTTAGCTGCCAAAACAGCTCGCAAAGGTGGTTTGGAAAGTTTAGCAGCCCGTTACGATGCTTTAGCTCCTTCTAAAGTAGATGTGTTCGAATCTGGATTAGCAGGGAAAACCGTTACCCTCAAATGCTGGATAGGACAATCTGTAGTAGTACCACGTTTGTAATGCTATATGAAAAAAAGTTTTTTTAATATCGTAAAAAGTATTGCCGTACTATTAGGTATGGCAATGCTTTTTTCGTGTAACAACGATATGCGTAACCTGCAACAACTCAGTATCCAAAAAAAATTCCCTCAAGGTGAAGCTTATAACTTCAAACTCGTATATACCGATTCTACTAAAGTAGTTGCCGTTGTTACAAGCCCTCTCAACAAAGATTATACAAACCAACGGATGCCTTATTCCGAATTCCCCGACGGCGTGAAAGTGGAATTCTACGACCAAGCCCGACATAAAAATACCGTCGAAGCGCGCTATGGCATCATCTACCCTTCTTCAGATATCGTAGAACTGCGCAACAATGTAGTACTTACTACCTACGACGGCAAACGCCTAAAAACCGAACAACTCTTTTGGGATCAAAAAGAAGATTGGATTTTTACCGATAAAGAATTTAGTTTTACCGATGAAGCCAAAGGCACCGTAACCAATGGCATAGGTATGGATTTCGATAAGAAATTCTCTACCGTTAAAGCCCATAAAACTACCGGTATTTTGGCTATCGACGACAAAGATGAATAATTATGAACGCACGTATCTTTTTTGAATATGCCTATCTGGCTATCGCTTTCTATTGTGCCTACCAAGTGTATGCCTTATATAATACCCCCGACCGCACTCAGTGGTATATGTACATTGCCTTTACACTCGGCGCATTGGCTATGTTTTGGCTCAGACGCAACACCCGACTTAAAAACCGCAGACGATAATGACTATAATTAATATTACCGGCTATGCTGCTTCACTCTTTATAGTGCTCAGCTTCCTTATTAAGGATAACCTTTTGTACATACGCCTTGCCAACTTGGTGGGGTGTGCTCTTTTTGTAATTTATGGATATTTCATTGATAGTATCCCCGTAATTCTGCCCAATGCCTTTTTAGTAGTCGTACAAATCGTGTATATTTGGAGAGAATTAAACAAGAAAAATAGGCTTTGCTAAACTTTAGTTGTTAGCGATGATATACTAATTTAGCATTATAACAGATTATTGATTTACAGCATTGTATCACAATCTATTCACAAGATAATTCACCGTTAGGTGAAAATTCGTGAGATAATGTAAAGTAAAGAGTTTTATACAGTCCTTATTTCGTGTAAATTCGTGTGATTCGTGGGAGATTTAAAATATTTTGCTGATTATTTAATAATTAATTACATCAAACTCACGTTAATTTAAGGAAAACTCCGTGAAATCTAGCTGCACCAGCTGCCAATATTTATTAGACTATATTTTATTTTATGAAAAGAATAACGCTTTTCCTTTTAGGAACTTTTTTCTCCCTTTCAACTCTTGCTCAAAACCGCAAACTCTCAGTAGCCGAATCGGTGTTTTATGCCGTGCAAGACCCCTCTAATCCAATGGGATACCGCTACCTGTTTCCCGAAACTCTCGAGAACCTACGCTGGCTCAAAGATAGTGATGTATACCTTTATACCAAAGACGGAAAATACCTCATTTTTAACCCAAAAGGGGAGCAAGTAGCAAGTATGAACGCTGAGCAACTAAACGGCAATATCTTGCTGATTGACAAAAATGAAATCGTAACCAAATCCGAAAATACTTTCTACCGCTATAACGGTGAAGGTAAGCAGGTTTTGGCAACGATTGCTCTTCCTAAAGGTAGTGAAAATGCCGAATACAACCCTCAAGCTAAAGTAGTAGCTTATACTTTAGATAACAATTTGTATTTCGCCGATGAAAAGAACGATAAAAAAGCTATTACCTCATTTACCGATGCCAATATAGTAGCTGGAAAAGCGATTCACCGCAATGAATTTGGTATCAACAAAGGAATTTTCTTCTCTCCTAAAGGCAACTATGTGGCTTTCTATCAAAAAGATGAAAGCAAAGTAGCCGATTATCCTTTAGTAGATATCACCACTACCCCCGCAACGCTCAAATCTATAAAATATCCAATGGCAGGACAGCCCAGTGAGCAGGCTGCCGTAGGGATTTACGACTTCCAAAACCAAAAAGTGCTGTACTTAAATATCGATACCACCGATGAACACTTTCTCACAAACTTAGCTTGGAGTCCCGATGAACGTTATATTTTGTTAGCCGAAGTAAATCGCGCTCAAAATCACTTCGCTCTCAACCGCTACGATACGCACACAGGTAAAAAAGTAAATACCATTTTTGAAGAACGCAATGCCAAATGGGTTGAACCCGAAAAACCTGCCGTTTTCTTGCCTAACAAAGCCGATGAGTTCTTGTGGCTGAGCGAACGCAACGGGTTTACCAATGTATATCACTACAATACCAATGGCAAACTCATCAAGCAAATCACTAATTTCCAATGGGTAGTACAAGATATTTTAGGCTTCGATGCGCAAGGTAAATACGTGTTCATCACAGGTACAGGTGCCGACCCGCGCGAGCAACACGCCTTCAAAATAGAGCTCAAAAACCCTAAAAAAATAACTGCCCTCACTACCGAAGCAGGCTCTCATAATGTACAGCTAAGCCATAGCGGTAATTATCTGTTAGATAGCTATAGCAGCATTAGCATCCCCAAAAACATAGACCTCATCGATACCGATAAAGGCAGCAAGCAACGTTTGTTCACCGCCAAAAATCCATTGGAAGGTATAGCTGTAGGAACTACAGAGTTTGTTACTCTAAAAGCTGAAGACGGCACTCCTCTTTATGGCAAGTTGCACAAACCTACTACTTTAGATCCTAACAAAAAATACCCCGTACTCATTTATGTATATGGTGGCCCTCACGCTCAACAAGTGAGAAACGAATGGTTAGCCGATACTTATTTGTGGTTACATTCATTCGTAGAGAACGAACAGTATATCGTTTTCACATTAGACAATCGCGGTAGTAAAAACCGAGGATTTGCTTTCGAAAGTGTTATCCACCGCCAATTAGGGGAAATCGAAATAAAAGACCAACTCAAAGGGGTAGACTACCTCAAGAGTTTGCCTTATGTCGATGGAAATCGCATAGCTGTACACGGTTGGAGCTTTGGAGGATTTATGGCTTCGAGCCTGATCACACGCCACCCCGATGTGTTTACCACTGCTGTAGCTGGAGGGGCCGTAACCGATTGGAAATACTACGAGGTAATGTATGGCGAACGTTATATGGATACCCCAAAAGAAAACCCCGAAGGCTATGAAAACAGTAGAGTAGGCAAATACCTCGACCACCTCAATCGTCCGTTGTTGTTCATTCACGGTAGTATAGATGATGTGGTAGTACCTCAACACCTGATGAGTATCACTCGTGACGCTATCAAGAAAAATAAATTTATAGATACTTTTATCTACCCAATGCACGGACACGGAGTGAGAGGCAGTGACCGCATTCACCTCACTCAACAAATTATAGATTACATCAAAACAAACAACTTGTAATTATCATTCTATGAAAAAATACTTAATAGCCTGCCTCGGCAATATAGGGGCTGAATACGCCAACACACGTCATAATATAGGATTCCTTGTAGCCGATACTTTGGTGAAAGACCATAATGCTTCTTTCACGACTCAGAAGCTTGGTGACCTCGCCGAAATTAAAGTGAAAGGGCGTACCTTTATATTGTTGAAACCCTCCACGTATATGAACCTCAGTGGCAAAGCGGTACGCTACTGGATGGAAAAAGAGAACATTCCTTTGGAAAACCTTTTGGTTATTTGCGACGATTTGAATATTCCGTTTGGCACTATCCGTATCAAAGGCAAAGGTAGCGACGGAGGTCACAACGGACTTAAAGATATTCAGGCTCAACTGAACACCCAGCAATATGCGCGTTTGCGTTTTGGTATTAGCAGTAATTTTGAGTCAGGCAGGCAAATAGACTATGTACTCGGCGAATGGACTCCCGAAGAGCAAACCCTCCTCCCCGAACGCTTACAAAAATCTGCCGAAGCCGTCCTTTCTTTTGGCTTATCAGGGCTTAATATCACAATGAACACCTTTAATAACAAGTAACCCCTGACCCCTAACTATGTACACACATCACCTCATTCTCATTCTGCACCTCATTGCTGCCACCATTTGGGTAGGCGGACACTTAGTATTGGCTATCGGCTATTTGCCAAAAGCTCTTAAACGCAAAGATTTCAGCTATATAGGCAATTTCGAGAAGACTTACGAGCCTATCGGTATGCCCTCACTTGCCGTATTAGTTATCACAGGTATTTTGATGGCTTACGACTACAACGCTGGTTTCAGTTCTTGGTTTTCATTCGCTACTCCTATTGAGCGCGTAGTATCACTGAAACTCATTTGTTTGCTAACCTCTATTTGTTTTGCTATTTCGGCACAAACAAGGGTATTGCCCAAACTGCGCAAAGGTCAGCTCAACAAATTACCAGAAATGGCGGTGCATATCATCTGTGTAACATTCATTGGGGTACTAATGGTAATACTCGGCAGCTTAGTAAGAATAGGGGGATGGCAGTAAAGCATATCCCCTTTTTATTTTGTAATACTCATAATTTTCTTCTTATTCCCCTACCACACTTTCTCTCTTCTTTTTTAAACCTGTACTTGCTTATTTGTATTTAAATATGTAATATTGCCTCTGCTAATTATGTATAAAAATATTTTAAACCTCTGAATAACAAGCTATAACAACTATCTAAACATTTCCTTTACTTTAAGATAATTTTATAACGTATAGATTTTGATAAATAAACGAAAAGAAATGATAACAACCTTTTAACTATAACACCCTACCTTTGCCCCAACGAAAATAAACATTTTCCATATAACTAAAATGCCAAAATTATGGATAGATTACATTCATACAAAACCAAACTACTGATGCTCGTATGGCTCTTGGGGCTTTGTGTGGGGATACAGTCGCTATCCGCACAAACTGTCAGAGGAAAAGTAGTTGATGAGGACAATATGCCTCTAATGGGGGCTACTATCTTGGAAGTAGGTACTAAAAACGGCGTAAGTTCCGATTTCGACGGCAACTTCCAACTCAGCTTAAAGAACGGAAATGCTACCTTAGAGATATCCTATATAGGATATAAAAGTGCAAAAGTACAGGTGCAAAACCGCAACAGCATCACCGTAAAGCTCTTGCCCGAAACCACCGAACTGAAAGAAGTGGTGGTGGTGGGGTATGGTACCCAAAAGAAGGAAACCGTAACAGGTGCTATTTCTTCTGTCAAAGGAAATAAACTCGTAGAAAATGCAGTTGCCAACGTCTCCAATGCGCTGGTTGGGCGTATGCCAGGGATTACTTCCACTCAGTCCAGTGGTGAACCTGGTAGGAACGCTACCACCATTCGTATTCGCGGGGTGAGTACCTTCAATGCAAGTAGCCAAGAACCTTTGGTAGTGGTAGATGGTATCCAAAGCTCTATGAATGCCGTAAACGCAATGGATCCTTACGAAATTGAAAGTATTAACTTACTGAAAGACGCTTCGGCAACAGCTGTCTATGGTGTGAAAGGAGCTAACGGGGTGGTGGTAGTAACTACCAAAAGAGGTCGCTCTGGCGCTCCTAAGGTGAGTCTTACTTATAACTTTGGTATGAGTGAGTTGGCTACTCAGTTAGACCTGCTCAGTTCTTATGATTATGCTCGTTTCCGCAACGAAGCTATTCGTAATGACAACGACCCAAGTAACTTCGATAAACTGTTCAGTGAAAGCGGTTTCCACAACGAGTTGTGGAAGTTCAAGAACAATCGCGACTATACACCTCAAGAGGTGGAAGCGATGAACCTCACTCCTGAACAAAAACAAGCTCTGCTAAATAGCCCAGCGCTATATTATACCAGTCATAACTATTTCAAAGAAGCTTTTGGCGGGGTATCTCCTCAAACGCAATTCAACCTAAACGTATCAGGGGGAAGTGAGAAAACGCGTTATTTTACTTCTTTGGGGTATTTCTATCAAGGAGGTACTTTCAAAGAAACTAACTACCACAACGCCGATGTAAACTCTAAATATCAGCGTTACAACTTCCGCTCTAACTTCGATTTTGAACTTACCGACCGCACCAACCTCACACTCGACCTTGCTGCTGTATCTTCAAAGGTAGGAGGGATTTTAGGTAGTGAGCAAGACGGCGATGTAAACAGCGAAACAGCCCGCAAAAAGTCGATGTTAGTACACATTTTGGCGAATACTCCTTTTGCAGGTCCTGGTATTGTGGACGGACGTTTAATCGATGGATATGTAGATGGTGTAAATCCTTTAGTAGGCAAAGGGGGTACAGGTTATTCGGTGTTGTCAAGTTTACTCTGGCGACCTTATCTTACTACCTATCAAACCGACTTGAACCTAAACTTAAAACTGAAACACAAACTCGATTATATCACTCAGGGTCTTTCTATTTCGGGTACTTTTTCTTACAACGATTTGTATAGAAAAGGTGTGAAAAGAGAACGCTCTATCCCTTCGTATAGCGTAACTCGCAACCCTAAAAACCCTGCTGAACTACTCTTCTTTGGTGGCAGACTCAAACACACTACCCTTACCGACCGTTTTAAATCAAGCAAGTGGCGTCGCCTCTATTTTGAAGTAGCTATCAACTACGACCGCTCTTTCGGAAAACACAATATCACTGCCTTACTTTTGGCTAACGGACAAAAAACGTATGACCCTGGTTTTGAGTTTAACGTACCTGCTGGTATTATGGGGCTCGCAGGTAGGGTTACTTACGATTACGACCGCCGTTACCTTATTGAAGGCAATATGGGGTATAATGGTACCGAAAATTTCGCTCCTGGCAAACGCTTCGGATTCTTCCCTGCCTTCTCATTGGGTTGGGTAGTTACTAATGAAAAGTTCTTCCCTAAAAACAATATTGTTACTTATTTAAAGCTCAGAGGTTCTTATGGCGAAGTAGGAAATGACCAAGTAGGCGGTCGCCGTTTTCTATACTTGCCCAGTACTTGGGGCTATGGCTATGAAGGTTACCGCAACGATGGCTATGGTGCAGGAGGTTACTATTTCGGCAGTAGTGATGGTACTACCAAAGACCCTTTCTATACTGGTGCTTGGGAAACGCGTGTTGGGAACCCCAATGTTACTTGGGAACGCGCCAAAAAAAGCAATGCAGGTATCGACCTGAATATGTTTAAAGATAGGCTTACTATCAATGCCGATGTATTCCAAGAAAAACGCGACAACATCTTGTGGAACAGAGGTACAGTACCTGGTATTGTAGGTTCTGACCTTCCTGCGAGCAATATAGGTAAGGTAACCAATAAAGGTTACGAAATACAAGTGCACTGGGGCGACAAGATAGGCGATTTCACTTATGGTATCGGGGGGAATGTATCCTATGCTAAAAATAAAATTGACTACCGCGATGAGCCCAACAACCCTTACCCTTGGATGAATGAAACGGGTTATTCTATCGGGCAGTATAGAGGTTATCTCACCAATGGTTTCTACAACACTTGGCAAGAAGTAATGCAACGCCCTTATTCGCGTTTTGATGGCAATAAAGTACAACCTGGTGACCTCCGTTATGTAGATGTGAATGGCGATGGCGTTATCGACGAGAAAGACCGCGTGCCTATTGGTTATGCAAACTTCCCTCGTTATACCTTTGGGGCAAACCTCAATGTAGGTTACAAAGGATTTGAAATCTCAGTACTCTTCACCGGTACGGCTCAAGGTTCTATGCCTTTGGATTTCTATACGCGCAACCCTTTCTATATGGGTACAGGAGCTGCTTTCCAACATCAGTACGACGGACGTTGGACTCCTGAGAAAGCTCAAAATGGCATTACCCCTACTTTCCCACGTGCTTCTATGCGCACCGGTGATAACATCAACGGATTGTTTAGCGACTTCTGGTTGCTCTCTACCGACCATATCAAGCTGAAAAACGTAGAGGTAAGTTATCTTTTGCAAAAGAAAATGTGGTTGGATAAAGCAGGTATCTCATCGGTGAAACTATCGGTGAGTGGTAACAACCTCTATACGTGGTCTAAAATGCACGATGGTTACGACCCCGAACAACAAGATTCTAACGGCGCTGCCTCTGGATATCTCTACCCTATGACCCGCACTTATAGCGTAGGGCTCAACGTTCAATTCTAAAAAATACAACCAATGAAAAAGCTCATTTATACCACCTTAATCCTCGTCTTTTTCTCACAAGTATTTTCTTGTAAGTTAGAAGACCACTTCCTCGAAAAGAGTTTAGGAAGCGATGTGAATGTCGATTCTATCTTTTCGAGCAAACAGAAATCTCTCTCAGCTATTGCCCAAGCCTACGCGATGAGCCTGCAATCAGGTATTACCTTGCGTTACGACAATGGGCGCATTAGCGGACTGAAAGCAGGTACACTCTCTCACCTATCGGGAGAAGTGAACGATGTGAAATTCAGTTGGGAAGACACCTATAAAATTCAACGTTCTGGAATGGTAGCCAGCGACTCCGATGGCAAAGCACTTAGCTCCGATGGTTTTGTTTTCAACTACCAATCTATCCGTCAGTGCTATTTGGTGATTGAGAATATCCATAAAGTCCCCGATCTTACTGAGGTACAAAAGAAAGGTATCAAAGCCGAAATGTATACTCTCATCGCCTACCGATACGAGGAGATGTTCAAACGTTATGGCGGAGTGCCTATTATAGAGGGTACACTTTCAGTAGATTCCGACCTGAATATTCCTCGCGCTACTTTGCGCGCTACCTTAAACCACATTATTGCCCTTTGCAACAAAGCTATTAGCGACCTACCCGATAGCTACAACGCTTCGGAAAAAGGACGTGTAACCAAAGGTATCCCAATGTGTATCAAAGCCGAAGCATTGATGTACGCCGCGCGTCCGCTGTTCAATAGCAATACGCCTTATATGAGTTTGGGAGGCAATAACAACCTGATTTGTTTTGGTACACACGATGCTTCGTTGTGGCAACAAGCTATAGAGGCTAATGAGCAAGTGATACGCTGGGCAACTGCGAATGGTTATCAAATCATCAATACGGGCAACCCCTTAGCCGATTACGGTACAGCGGTAGCAACCCCTAACAACCGAGAAGTACTCCTCGCCTTTAAATCACAAAGTTTTATAGAGGCTTACAATCCTCACAGCCAACCAGGAGGAGCAAATTCTATGAGTTACTTGCAGCTTACTCAATACTACAAAACTGATGGTACTGACCAAACGTGGACGGGTGAAAATTGGGAAAGCTACGCAACTTATGTGAACAAGTGCAATGAGTTAGAAGCCCGCTTTAAAGCCTCAGCAGCGATTGCAGGACAACAAGCGTGGAACAACCCGAGCTCTCATTATTGGTCAAGTGAGAGTTTGGCAAATGCGTCTACTTGGGAAAAGAGAGCGGGCAGTGAAGGCGCAGGACGCCGTGTGAAATTCTTCTATATGGCTGATACCCGCGATTGGTTTGAATTCCCTTTGTACCGTTTGGCTGAGTTCTATTTGAATCTTGCCGAAGCCTATAACGAAGCAGGCAATCCTGCTCAGGCTTTGCAAAACCTAAATGTTATCCGCTCGCGTGCAGGGCTGCCCAATGTTACTGAAACAGGACAAGATGCTTTGCGCAAAATTGTACAAAGAGAATGGGCGGTAGAGTTCTACGAAGAAAATCACCGTTATTTCGATGTAAAACACTGGAAACTCACCGATATCGCCAATGGTATCATTGGAGGGGAAAAGAAAGGAGTAGTTTTTGAGTACGCCCCAGGAAAATCGGAAGGGTGGAATGCTTGGGATTACGCTTCTTACGCCGTGAAACCTGTCTATACAGGATATTGGGACAACAGTCAGTATTTAGAGCCTTTCCCTCAATCGGAAGTGAACAAAGGCTACTTGATACAAAACCCAGGGTACTAATAACCAATTAATAAAACAACTGAAATGAAATATAAACATAACATATTATTTTGTAGCCTTGTGGGCTGTATGCTCTGGGCAGGTGCTGTGCAGGCACAAAGCCCTCTGAACGTACCCGAAGAGCTCTCGACGCTTTCTACCTCATCAGTAAAAGGAGAACAACTCTTGAAAATGCCCACAACTAACTTTACCAACAGTTTGTTTGGGTTGCTACCTGGGCTCACTGTATTGCAAGGCGGAGGAATGGACAATGCCAGCCTAAATATCCGTGGGTTGGGTTCGTACAACTACCCTTCTGTCACCTATTTTATCGATGGTTACCAAAGTGATTTTATACTACTATCACCTTCCGAAATCGAGTCGATTACGGTTTTGAAAGATGCGGCAGCCTTAGCACCGTTTGGTATGAAAGGCGCACACGGCATCGTGTGGATTACCACCAAACGCGGTGCAGAAGGCAAGCCCGTGGTAGGGGTAGATTTCCAAACAGGCGTGCAAATGCCTACGGTACTGAGCAAACCGCTATCGGCTACCGAGTATGCCCAGCTATACAACGAGGCTTACAGTAATGATGCAGGGGCTTGGACGAGCTTTTACAATATTCCTAACGATGTGAAATACAACACCGATTGGTACGACAAAGTGCTCAAAAAGTCAGCTTTGTTTGATAGGCAAGATGTGAGCATACGCGGAGGCTCGGCTAACACCAAGTATTTTGTGCTATTAGGGCACGCTGGCAACAGTGGTTTGTACGCCTCTAAGAACGACGATTCGCATTCCAGCGGAAGATTCGACCAATATCTCGTAAAGGCAAATTTAGACTTCAGTATGCTCAAAATATTTGAAGGAAATGTAAATATCAACGGACGTATAGAAGACCGAAAATCGCCTAATTACAACGAGTATAAACTCTGGCAAAACTTGGCGAGCTACCCTAATATCATTTATCCGGCGCAAAACCCCAATGGGTCGTTTCCTGGTACAGCCATCCACCCCGATAACCCTTACGCCTCTATCCGAGCCTTAGGTATCAAAACCCTACACGACCGCACTTTAGGGGCTAATTTCAACCTAAAAGAGAAATTAGACTTCATCACCCCTGGGTTGTACATACAACAAGGCGTATCGCTCAGTTCGTGGACACGAGGCACGCGCATTGTAAGTAGAGATTACACTCGTATGTTCAATGGGGTAGCACAAACCACCCATCGCGATAGCAACTACAAAGTAAACGACGACTGGGGTACCAACCAATGGAACCGTTTGCAGTTTCTGTTGGGTGCAGGTTATGCCCGTGAGTTTGGACAAAACACTTTCCAAACAGCGGTAAATTACCTTCAATACGTTTATAATATAGACGATAATCTCAACGGAAAAGCGGTTTTGAACAACAACTACGCCTATCAGAACATCGGCGGACGTGTGTTCTACGATTGGAACAAACGCGTATCGGCTGAATTTGGTTTTGCCTTCGGTGGATCAGATAACTACAAAAAAGGCAATCGGTTTGGTTTTTATCACGCCCTTTCAGCAGCCTATCAGGTTTTCAATGAGCAACACCCTTCGGCGAATGCCAATATCAATCGGTTGAAATTGCGCGCTTCAGTAGGTAGTACCGGTAATGATGTGTACAACGAAGGGCGCTACTTATATGAACGCTATTACGGTTCTTACGGAGGAGGCGGTTTTGCCACAGGAAACGACGACCCTTCTTGGCATAGTGCTATCGGACTAAAATACGTGCCTAATGAACATATTTTTGCCGAAAAAGCCTATAAGTACAACATAGGGGTAGAAGCTAAATTCTTTAACAAATGGGATGTAATGATAGATGCTTTCCTCAACAAACACGAAGGTATTATCACCCCTGATTACAGTATTTCAAGTGTCTTTGGGGCTACCCCTCCCTATAAAAATATAGGAAAAGTAACTAACCGAGGATTTGAAGTGAGTACGCTTTACAGCAATGCAGCTGGAAAACTCACTTATAGTATAGGCGCTAATGCTTCGTATGCTAAAAACAAAATAGACTATATGGCTGAGTACGACGCTACTAGCGAGAATTCAGCTCAAACAGGCAGACCTATCGGCACACGCTTTGGCTATGAAGCTGCTGGATTTTACGACATAAACGATTTTGACAGCAATGGCAACCTGCTACCTTCACTCCCTAAACCTTCCTTTGGAAACGTTGCCCCTGGTGATGTGAAATACCGCGACCTAAATGGTGACAACCGTATAGACCCTGCCGATAAAACTGAAATAGGCAAAAGTTACCTCCCTACACTCACGTATGCTGGTACGCTCAACCTTGGTTATGAAGGATTTGACCTTGGAGTGCTTGTGCAAGGAGTACAAGGCAGAAAGGTGAATTTATTAGACGATGCACGCCAAAAAACAGTTGCTTTCGAGAACAATGGCAATGTGTATGCGATCGCCAAAAACCGCTGGGCTTACTATCCTGCACAAGGCATCGATACCCGTAGCAGCGCACAGTACCCACGTTTGTCGTTATTGAGCAACAACAATAACACCCAGCCTTCCACCTTGTGGATAAAGAAAGCTAATTACCTAAGAGTACGCTACATAGAGGTAGGTTACAGCGTTCCTAAACGAATGCTCGACGAGATAGGCGTTAGCAAATTGCGCATTTACGTAAATGCTGCCAATCCGTTTACTTTCTCATCACTGCTTACCGATTACGACTTAGACCCCGAAGTACTATCGGGTTACCCTGCCCTCAAATCGGTTACTATGGGTGTGTCTTTAAAGTTTTAAACAAATGAACTACCGAAAATATATCGCTATGTTAAAGAGTAATAAACCGAGCAGAACAATCTTTGCAGTGAGCTGCATTGCGCTGATGAGTACACTCATCGGGTGTAATGTGTTAGACACCAAAGAAGATATTTACGATACTGACGAGCAGATAAAAACCAATTACCAAGTGTTGTACGACTTTGGTTATGCTGCCTATACGCGTTTGCAAAACCGCTTTGATGCCATCGATGGCAATCTGTTTGCGGCAGTGAGCGACGAGGCTGAATATACGCTTTCGCCTTCAAACACTCAAGTTTTTAACGAAGGAAGCTGGAATAGCACCAACAACCCCGATAATACGTATGCTTACAACTACGAAGGCATACAAGCGGCTACTTATTTCTTGGAAAAATTCCCTAACTATGCTTCTTTCTTAAAGCAGAACCGCAACCTTATCACTCAAAACGACATCAATAACTACAATCGCGATGTGAAGAGCATAAGGGCTTTGCGCTTTGAAAACCGCGTGTTGCGAGCTTATTTCTATTTTGAACTACTGAAACGCTATGGAGGTGTACCTCTTGTAAAAACAAGTCTTTCCGCCGATAGTAACACGCATTTGCCTCGCAACACAGTAGACGAGGTAGTGAACTATATCGTGAGTGAAATTGATGCTTCCAAAGATAGCTTGATTACCAATTGGGGAAGAGATTTTGATATAGGCTTGGACGGGCGCATTACCAAAGGCGCTGCCTTAGCCCTCAAATCCAGAGTGTTGCTCTATGCGGCAAGTCCGTTGTACAACCCCACCAACGATGTGAACAAGTGGAAAGCAGCTGCCGAGGCTGCCAATGAGCTCCTCAGCTTAAATCTCTACAGTCTCGACAATAGCTACCGCGATTTGTTCCTTGGCGACAGAAGCGCGAAAAGCTCTGAAACCATTTTTGCTATTCGCCAAAGTGCCACCAATGATTTAGAAAGGAAAAACTACCCTATTGGCAGTGCAGGAGGTAATAGTGGCATCACGCCTTCACATAATTTGGTAAGTGCTTATGAGTACAAAGGTGCCCCCGACCCTAATGATATATACGCCAATCGCGACCCTCGACTCGGCTATACAATAGTAACCAACAACAGTCAGTGGAACGGACGTACAATGGAAATATACGCAGGTGGTGCTGACAACTACAACGCCAAAAACGCTTCACGCACAGGCTACTACCTCAAAAAGTTTTTGAACGACAATCTTGATTTAGTGCAAGATGAAAAAAGACTCCGCTCTTGGGTAGTGTTCCGTTTGGCTGAAATTTACCTCAACTATGCCGAGGCGATGAACGAAGCCTACGGACCCGATGCTAACAACGGTTATGCACTTACTGCCAAAGAGGCTATCAATTTGGTGAGAGGCAGAACGGGTGTGGAAATGCCTGCGATTACTACAGCATCAAAAGAGGAGTTCAGAGAGAAAGTAAAACACGAACGCCGTATAGAACTCGCCTTTGAAGAACACCGCTATTGGGATTTGCGCCGTTGGAAAGACGCTACTACCGTGCTCAATGAGCCACTTACGGGAGTGCAAGCTACCAAAAACGGCAATCATTTTAGCTATCAAGTAAAAGAAGTAGAAAAGCGCACTTTTACCGAAAAAATGTATTACTACCCTATTCCTCATAGCGAAATCAATAAATCTAACGGAATTGTAAAACAAAACCCAGGTTGGTAGTGTGAGCCACACGGGCAATTAGCCCTCGAACCACCGAAGGGGACAAGCTGAAAAAAAGAATATAAATAATTAGTATAAAACCTCATCGCTTTTGCGGATTCCCTCCCCCTTCCCTTGGGGGAGGGGGAGAAGGAGGGGGTGAGGACAAACTCTTATATATGAAAACAAAAAACATTACATTATTGCTACTCCTATTCGTAGCCTTCATCGCTTGTAAAAAAGACGATGTTTTCGAAGACCCCGGCATTACTACCCTTTATATGCCACAAGCCTCCTTGAACAACGGAGGTAATGAATACAATGTGCCTTTCGGCGGAAACTCCGAAAACTACACTTTCGACGAGACTACCAAGAAATTGAAAATAGTGCTCGGCGTGAAAAATTCAGGTCTCTCTACCGATGGCTTTGCTGTAAAAGTAAAAGTGGATGCACAAGCTACTAATGCTTATGTAGAAAAGTACAAAAACGACGAGAAAAAACCAGCTGTTGTACTGCCCGAAGGTTCTTACACTCTGCCTGAAAGCGCTACCATCCCTTCTGGTAAAAATGAAGAGTCTTTCTACTTAGAAGTGGATATGCAAAAACTCCTTACCGAACACGCCGATTACTACAAAAATCGCATCGCTTTGGCAGTTACTATCTATGGACACGAGAAAATTCTCGCCTCTAAAGCAACTACTATTGTAGTGATTGATGGGGCAAAATTCTTGCCTACACCTCCTGAGCCTCCTAAACCTACCTTGGAAACTATGCTCAAAAAAGATGCTTGGAAGGTGCTAAAACAAGGTATCGACGGCAAAATTACAGCCGATGCTAAGATTAATATCGTTGAGGGTAATATCCAATACTCATCTGGTAAAGTGGGCGGTAAGTTCAACCACGTGATTTACCAACCGGTAAAAGTGGAAAAAGGACAAACTTACACTTACGATATGCACGTGGAAATCAAAGGGCAAGCGTGGGGTTGGATACAAGTGTACGTAAGTGAACACGAACCCGAAGAAGGCAAAGACTTTGGCGATGGCAAGGTATTAGAGCTCCAAAACAACATCACCTCTCCTATGAGTGGTTCATTTGCGGAACTTTCATCTATCCAAGACCAAAAAACCTATACCGCTGGTAAAACCGGCACACTCTACTTTGTAATAAAGATAGGTAGCTGGGATAACAACTTTGAGGATTTAGCCCTCTCTGATATCGTATTCAAGAAAGATAATAGTCCTAAGCCTCCTAAACCTCCGGTAGAGACTAGCATCAAAAAAGACGCTTGGAAAATACTGTTGCAAGGCATCAATGGAGGTCTTTCAGAAAAAGCTGATATCACCATTACTGACGGTAATATTCATTACACTTCGGGCACCGAAGGCAAAAAGTTCAACCACGTGATCTATCAACCTATTGAAGTAAGCGGAGGTGAAACTTATACTTACGATATGACACTCACCGCCAAAGGCAAAGCGTGGGGCTGGATACAAGTGTATATAAGTCAGTGGGAACCTGAAGAAGGCAAAGACTTCAACGACGGTAAGGTGTTTGACCTATCAGGAGAAATTAAAACACCTAAAAGCGGACTGATGTCGGAATTAGCTTCAGGGGAAAAGACCTATACAGCTACTAAAACAGGTAAATTATTCTTTGTGATAAAGATAGGTAGCTGGGATAACAATTACGAAGACTTGACCTTTTCAGATATCTTTATTAAAAAAGCACCTTAATAATATTATATTCTTGGATTATTTCGATTATGTTTGTAAGGGTTATCCAAAAAGTCTCAAAATCACTTTTGCATCACTACACTTTGCCAAAGTTTCAGACTTTGGCAAAGTTCAAAAACCTGATAATCAATTACTTTTAGAGTATGTTATGTACGGGCGTTTTGCAAACGCCCCCATACCAACAACCTTTTGTAAACGTTTTTTTAATCAAATTAATACTAAACAATATGAACACACTGAAATTATTTAGTTTTCTCTCAATATTATGTGGTATTACCGCCTGCAACAAGTCAGGCGGTGATACACCTATTGAGGAGAACCCTATGCCTGAACCCCCTGCTGAATGGGTGTTAGACTTCCAAGATAACTTTGATGGCAATGCCTTAAACACCGATAATTGGGCAGTGTACGACAATGAATACCTCGAAAAAGAAGGTAAACTCAAACCCGAGAATACACGCCGTACTTATGCTATTGAAGTAAAAGATGGTTTCCTAAACTGCCTTATCGATAAAGACCCTAAACGCAATGGCTGGTTTATGACAGGCGGTATCGCTCATAAAAAGAATTACAAATATGGCAAATTTGAGTTCAGAATCCGTATGGACGAAGACCCTCATAAGTCTTCCAGCGGTTTAGGACTTACTTGGCCTGAAAGTGAAAAATGGCCTCAAGATGGCGAAAATGATATCTACGAAACTGCTCACGAAAATAACACTTGGAATACAAATATCCACTATGCAGTATCTGGTAAAGACCAACAGTATCAACAAACCTTCCGCAATTACAACAAAAGCGATTGGCACATCGTAGCAATGGAATGGGCGCCTGAGTATATCAAGATTTACATCGATAGCAAATTAGTATGGACTCTCTCCGACCCTGTGGCAATAGCCAAAGCACCTCACCACTTGTGCTTCCAAACCGAAAAAGACATTAACAAACCTTTTACCAAAGCCCTCAAACTCCAAGTAGACTGGGCTAAGGTATATAAATATGTGCCTAAAAAATAAATGACTCATCTAAACAAATTATTTTTCATTTTTATCTGTATGTTCCTATGGCTTGCCCTTCCCATCTATGGGCAAGCCACAAGGGAACATATATTGTTGGATAACCATTGGAAATTCTGTTTAGGACACGCTACCGACCCCTCCAAAGATTTGTACTACCGCGTGTATAACGACTTCTCTAAAACGCTCTCCAAAGGCATTAACTTTTCAAGTATCGACTACGACGATAGCGCGTGGCAAACCGTTGACCTCCCTCACGATTGGGCTATAACCCTCCCTTTCAGTGAAAAAGGCGATTGGTCACACGGCTATAAAGCCTTAGGCAATGCTTTCCCTGAGTGTAGTATTGGTTGGTATAGAAAAACCTTTGACCTCAGCAAAGCCGAAGCAGGCAAACGCATCGAACTGCAATTCGACGGTATTTTTAGAGACAGTCGGTGTTGGGTAAATGGCATTTATGTAGGGCATCACCTCAGCGGGTATACAGGAATAAAGTACGATATTACCGATTTGGTGCATTTTGGCAAGCCTAATGTGATTACCGTAAGGGTAGACGCTACCCAAAACGAAGGTTGGTTTTACGAAGGCGCAGGTATCTATCGGCACGTGTGGATGAACTCTTACAACTCTGTTCACTCTTCCCCCGAAGAGGTTTTCATCTATACCAAAAGCATTGGCAAACAAGCCGAAATGCACGCCGAAACTACGGTTTATAACCGAGATACAAGTCCGCAAACTTTTCAGGTGGAATGGACTATTCTTAACCGTGAAAAGAAAGTAATAGCTACTCACAAATCTGCAAATGCTACTTTTGCTCCTAACGAAAAATTAACAGTAAAGAGTAACTTCAATATTCCTAATGCACAACTCTGGGATACCGAAAATCCTTATCTGTACACCCTAATAACAAAAATCACTGCTAACGGAAAAACTACCGACCTCATTCACACCCGCTTTGGGGTGCGCACTTTTAGTTATCAACTCGACGGCTTTTACCTCAACGACAAAAAAATGAAAATAAAAGGCGTGTGCGTACATCAAGACCACGCCGGAGTAGGTACAGCTCTATTAGATGAGTTGCAGTACTATCGCGTTGGGCTACTCAAAGCGATGGGCGCCAATGCCTACCGCACTGCCCATCACCCTCACAGCCCTGTCGTGCTTCAAGCCTGCGACAGTTTGGGTTTATTAGTGATGGACGAAACCCGACTCTTAAATAGCGGACGAGAATACCGTCGACAATTTGAAGACCTTATCAAGCGCGACCGCAATCACGCTAGCGTTTTTATGTGGTGCATCGGGAATGAAGAAGAAAAAATCCAAAGCACCGAAACTGGCGAGCGCATTGCGCGTACGTTGGTGAATTTGCAACAGCATTTAGACCCTTCACGCGTGAGCACTTATGGCGCCAATGTAGGTAATGAAAGTGAAGGCGTGAGTGCTGCCATACCCGTACGAGGCTTCAATTACAACCTCTATGGGCTTACCGATTATGAGAAAGCGCACCCCAATCAACCTATCATCGGTACCGAAGTAGCCAGCACCGTGGGTACTCGAGGGGTGTATCTGCCGGAAATCGTACTTGAGAAAGCCGGCGGTTACAGTGGTCATTTTGTAGCCGATACCCTACGCGCCTATCTGCTCGACCAAGACAAGAGTTACCCCAGTTGGGCATCACAAGCACAGCAATGGTACAGCACAACGGCTAACGACCCTCGTTTTATGGGAGGTTTCGTATGGACGGGCTTCGACTATCGCGGAGAGCCTACTCCCTTTGCGTGGCCTAATATCAGTTCGCATTTTGGGGTAATGGACGTGTGTGGTTTCCCTAAGAACGTGTATTACTACTACAAAGCTCATTGGAGTGAATCGCCTGTATTGCACATAGCCCCTCATTGGAATCTGAACCTGCCCCAAAACACTGTGGTAAAAGTGTGGGTATATAGCAATACCGAAGAAGTGGAACTTTTCTTGAACGGAAAGACGCTCGGCAAACAAAAAACACCTGCTTTTGGACACTTATATTGGGAAGTACCCTACGAAAAAGGTACGCTGAAAGCCGTAGGCACTAAGAATGGAAAGCGGATTACCTCCGAAATAACTACTACCGAAAAACCCTTTGCGATTGTGCTTTCTCCTCATAAAACACAACTGAAAGCCGGTAAGCAAGATGCCGTAGTAGTGAACGTGAGTGTAGTAGATAAAAAAGGACGTGAAGTACCTAATGCCGATGCCCTTATACAGTTTCAGCTTACAGGAGATGCTCGCATTATAGGAGTAGGAAACGGCGACCCCAGTTCGCACGAGAAAGATACTTTTGCCGAAGGAGAGCGTGTAGAGCGCAAACTCTTCAATGGCAAATGCCAAGTGATTATCCGCTCAGGTGAAAGAGGTGGCAAACTGCAATTGCGCGCTACTACCAAAGGTCTAAAAGAAGCACAAATAATAGTGAAAAGTGAAGAGTGAAAAGCCTCAACCCAGCAATAATGAGCATCACTACGCTTTGTCAAAGTCAAAAACTTTGACAAAGCCTCACCCCAGCAATATCCTTATAATCAATCACTTTTATAGTATGTTGTGTAGGAAAGCCAGCGATAGCTGGGTATGTGCTGCAAACGCCCGAAACAAACGCCCAAAAATAAATTCTTGGAAGCTATTATTTTATATATCACAATTCGTGTAATTCGTAGGAGATTTAAATAAATTCTTGATTTGTAAAAAAATGTTTAACATAAAACTATCTAAAATACTGCTTTGGGGGCTTTGCTTGTGTGGAGCACTAAGCTTTTCGCAAGCAAATATAACGGTAAGCAAAACTCACCCGCGCTATTTTGAAAAAAACGGTGCGACGTGGATTCCTATTAGCACCAATTATCTACCATCGCATAATTTTGAAGAGGTAGAAAAGTACTTTAAACACTTTGCCGAGAATGGCGGAAATGCGATGCGCATCTGGATAAGTACTGAGTTCTTAGAAATAGAAGACCAAAGGGAAGGAAAATACAATCCCGAGAAGTTAGCGCGTATAGAACAGTTGCTACAACTTGCAGAAAAGTATCATATTTACCTTAAATTCACCCTGCATCACTTGCGTACTATCTCTAATAATATCTCACCTGAGGCTTCTTGGTGTAACAGCTATTCACTAGCTACCAAGTTCAAGAATGTAAGCGAGTATGTAAGTACTAAAAAAGGCAAAAAGTCCTACTTAAAACGCCTCAGAGCGATTGCTAAAAAATGCCAAAACCACCCGTATGTATATGGGTGGGAGTTGTGGAACGAAATGGATTCAGCTGTACCCGAAGCAGAGTGGCTTCCTTTTACCAAAGAGATGCTCGGCAAGGTGAAAAAATTATGTCCTAATCAGTTGGTTACCCAAACCTTAGGCAGTATGCACGCCTCTTATATGGGCGACTACTACAAGAAGTTAGCAGTAATACCTAATAACGATTTTTTGAGCATTCACCGTTATTTGGACGAGGGCGACAAGTGGCATCAATATCCTGTCGTAAAAGGAGCAATCGATTCATTAGTGAGCAATGCTGTAAATATCGGATTAGATTTTACGAAAGAAAATCCCAAACCTATTGTCATCAATGAGATTGGTGCAGTGCAACCCAACCACGCAGGACCTTCAGCGCTTTATCCTAAAGACACAGAAGGCATCTTATTACACGATTTCATTTTTGCGCCTTTCTTTTGTGGCAGTGCAGGTTCGGGCAATACTTGGCATTGGGATCATTATATCGAGCCTAACCAACTGTGGTATCACTTTGGGCGTTTCAAAAACGCTATTGAAGGAATTGACCCTATGGCAGAAGCGATGCAACCTTTTTCATTTAGCTCAATGAATGTAAATTGTTATGGCTTACAAGGAAAAACCAAGACAATTCTGTGGTGCAGAGACCTTGCTAATAATTGGAAAACAGAACTCCGCGATGGAATCCCTGCCGAGATAAAACGCAATTTCCAAATACCACTCAGCCACATCAACAACAAATATACGCATTACAGTATATACGATCCTTGGACGGATAAATGGGAACGACATATACCTATTGAAAGTAACAAGGCTTTAATTCCAGCCTTCAAACGTTCAATAGTAGTAATTTTAGAAAACCTATAGTTTATCTATGAGATATAGCAAACACATTTTTAAAACGCTTATTTCGTTACTTATGATAGGTTGCGCAACACCCGCTATCCTAAAATCTGATAATGAAAAATTCACCCAAAAGAGTTTCAGTGGCGATAAACACATAGAACAGCGCGTAGATTCGGTACTGTGTTTGATGACTCTTGAAGAAAAAATCGGACAAATGACGCAATTCTCAGCCGATTGGTCGGTTACAGGCCCTGTAATGGCTGATAAGTACCAACCTTACCTCGAAAAAGGCTTGGTAGGAAGTATTTTTAACGCTACTTCGGTTACAGGTATACGAAAATTGCAAAAAATAGCGGTAGAACAAACACGTTTGGGCATTCCTATCCTCTTTGGTCAAGATGTGATACACGGCTATAAAACTATCTTTCCCATTCCGTTAGCTGAGTCTTGCTCGTGGGATTTGGCATTGATGCACAAAACAGCTGAACTCGCTGCCTGTGAAGCTAGTGCCGATGGTATCAACTGGACGTTTGCCCCTATGGTAGATATCACCCGCGATGCTCGTTGGGGACGCGCAATGGAAGGCGCAGGCGAAGACCCTTATTTAGGAAGTCTCATTGCCGAAGCACGCGTAAAAGGATTTCAAGGAGGTGAGAATTGGCAAACGTTGAGTAGCCCTCACACGCTTTTAGCTTGTGGTAAACACTTTGCCGGCTATGGAGCTGCCGAATCAGGTAAGGACTATAATACAGCTGAACTCTCTATGCACACCTTGCGCAATGTATATTTACCTCCTTATGAGGCGACCCTAAACGCAGGGGTGGGCAGTATAATGGCTTCTTTGAACGAAATAAACGGAGTACCTGCCACCGCCGACAAGTGGTTGCTTACTGAGGTGCTTCGCAAAGAATGGGGCTTTAACGGCTTGTTAGTGAGTGATTATACAGGCATTAACGAGTTGGTACGACACGGGGTAGCCAAAGATGATAAACAAGCGGCAAACCTCTCAGCCAATGCAGGAATAGAAATGGATATGAACGGGGCAACCTTTATTAAATACCTTAGTGCCTTAGTGAAAGAAGGCAAAGTAACCGAAGCTCAAATTGATAAAGCAGTAAGACATATATTGGAAATGAAGTTCCTTTTAGGTCTTTTTGATGACCCCTACCGATACTTAGATGAAACTCGTGCCAAAGAAAATACTTTTACTGAGGAATATCTGAAAGTAGCGCGACAAGCTGTTGCTTCCTCAGTAGTACTCTTGAAAAATGAAGCTGAAGTGTTACCCATCAAAAAATATAGCGGTAAAACGATTGCTGTAATAGGACCTATGATGAACAACACAAGTGATATAAACGGCAGTTGGACGTGCTTAGGCGACGGCAAACAAAGCGTGAGTTTACTCACAGGGCTTACCGAGAAATACAAGGGTACAAACGTAAAACTCCTCTATGCCGAAGGCTGTGGTTTTACAACTATTTCAACAGAACAACTCAAAGAAGCGGTTGCTATAGCTCTCAAAGCCGATAGGGTATTAGTAGCCGTAGGAGAACAAAGTAGCTGGGCAGGAGAGTCGGCGGTGCGTTCTGACATTCGTTTGCCTCAAGCACAACGCCAATTACTCGAAGCACTAAAAGCCATAAACAAGCCTATAACTATCATTACTTTTAGCGGACGACCGCTCGACCTTTCTTGGGAAAACGAGAATGTACAAGCTATTTTGCAAGCGTGGTTCCCTGGTACGCAAGGAGGTAATGGTATTGCCGATGTGATAGCAGGCGATGTGAATCCTTCGGGACACTTAACGATGTCTTTCCCGCGCAGTGTAGGGCAAATTCCTATTTACTACAACTACAAGAGCACAGGACGACCTGTATATACAAATAATGAAGAAGTAGACCACCGCCCTCATTATAACGCAGGATATTTGGATAGTTCCATTACGCCTCTTTATCCTTTTGGTTACGGACTCAGCTATACTACCTTTGCTATTAGTAATGTACATCTGAATAAAAAAAGTTTGAAACGTTATAACGATAGCATTATAGTAAATGCCTCTGTGCAGAATACAGGAACAATCGAAGGCGAAATAGTGGTACAACTCTATACCCGACAGTTAGTAGCAAGTGTTAGTCGCCCCGTAAAGGAATTGAAAGGGTTTCAGAAAATCTCTCTCAAAGCAGGTGAAAGCAAACAAGTCCGTTTTGAACTACCTTCCGAAGCTCTTGCTTTTTACGGCATCAATGGAAAAAAGGACACTGAGCCCAGCGAGTGCTTGCTGTGGGTGGGCTTACATTCTGCCGATAATAGTAACGAACAACATTTTACAATAGAAGAATAACAAACCATAAAATAGTAAACGATTATGAGAATACAACGTACCTTATTCTTATCAGTACTTGCTTTGGCGAGTAGCCTCGGCATAGCGCAAACCCACGATTGGGAAAACTTAGCGGTAAGCAGTATCAACACCGAAAAAAGCCATAGCCACTATGAGCCGGCTGGAAAAGTACTCCTCAACGGCAATTGGCAGTTTGCCTACTTCAAGCACCCTTCACAAGTGCCTACCGATTTCTTTTTGGGCAAAGGCATTACCCAATGGGACGCTATAAAAGTACCTTCAAATTGGCAACTGCAAAGCAACCGATATGACCCTCCTGTGTTTACCAATATCAAATATCCGTTTGAAATGAATCCTCCTTACACCCCTAAGGACTATAACCCTACGGGAGTGTATAGAACGCAGTTCACGGTGCCTAGCAAGTGGAAAGGCGAGCAGGTGTTCATTCACTTTGCGGGAGTGCAATCGGCGATGGAGTTGTTCATCAATGGTAAGCAAGTGGGCTATCACGAAGATGCAATGCTACCTGCCGAGTTTAACATCACTCCTTACCTAAAAAAAGGCAAAAACGAGCTGTATGTAGAAGTCTTAAACTGGTCGGACGGCAGTTATATAGAAGACCAAGACTTTTGGCGACTCAGCGGTATTTATCGCGATGTATACCTCTTTGCTACCCCTGAGTTGCGTATGCGTGACTTTTCGGTTTATCCTCAGCTCGATGCGCAATACCGCGATGCTACCTTGCAGGTGCAAGTAGAGGTACAGAATTTAGGCGAAAAAGTAAGCGATGCCCTTGTGGTACAAACCACCCTTAAAGACAGTAAAGGCAATGTGATAGGTACCGAAAAAGCCTCTGTTGCGGATATTGCTGCGGGAAAAGAAGCTACGGTTAGTACCCAAATAGCTGTAAAAAATCCGTTGAAATGGACTGCCGAAACCCCTAACCTCTACAAACTGGAACTCAGTTTGCTCACCGCCAAAGGCAAGGTGTTACAATCGTTTACTCAAAATGTAGGTTTTAGGAAAGTTGAACTAACAAACGGATTGCTCCTTGTGAATGGCAAGCCTGTGAAGTTTAAAGGAGTGAACCGCCACGAGTTCGACCCTTATAATGGTCGCACCATCACCCGCCAATCGATGATTGACGATATTATCCTGATGAAAACGCACAACATCAATGCGGTGCGCACCTCTCACTACCCCAATCAGCCTGAGTGGTATACCCTATGCGACGAATATGGTTTATATGTGGTAGACGAAGCCAATATCGAGAGCCACGGATTGTGGGAGAGTGGCTACTACATAGGCGAACGCCCCGAATGGCAAAAGGACATTGTGGAGCGCAATGTGAATATGGTTGCTCGCGACAAGAACCACCCTTGTATCATCTATTGGTCGATGGGGAATGAATCGGGTTGGGGCAAGAATTTCGATGCGGCTTACGAGGCGATAAAAGCCCTCGACCCTCAAAAGCGCCCCGTGCACTACGAATCCAAAAATCCTGCTTATGCAGGCGTGCTCTCGCATTACGATATCATCTCTAATATGTACACCGAGCTCAACCACCTAAACAATCTCTTTACCGAAGACCCCAAACGCCCTGTGATTATCTGCGAATACGCCCATTCTATGGGTAACAGCTTAGGCAACTTCCGCAAGTATTGGGAGCTTTTTGCTACCAATGAGCGCTACCAAGGTGGTTTTACGTGGGATTGGAAAGACCAAGCGTTGCGTTGCAAAGATAAGAACGGCAAAGAGTATTGGAACATCATCAATCATATCGACAAGGCGAATGTGAACGACGGATTGGTAAATGCCACAGGCGTTCCTCAACCCGAAATGCACGAACTGAAAAAGGTATATCAGTATTTCAATGTAAAGGATATTGATATCAACACAGGTTTGGTGCTCATCAGCAATAGCAACTACTTTGTAAATAGCGATGAGGTGTATTTGCAATGGGAACTTATCGAGAATGGCAAACCTATCGCCAATGGGGTAATCAACGACTTGAACATCGCCCCTCAAAGCCAAAGAGCCCTACAAATACCTTTCAAAACAAAATTAGTACAAAATGGCAAGGAATACTTTATGAACTTCCGTTTTAAGAATAAAAAGGCAACTGCTTGGGCTTTAAAAGATTTTGAAGTAGCCAAAGAACAACTTGCCTTTCCTAACCGTGTTGAGAGAGAACTCACCAAGAACTCCGATAAAAAACTAACCTTTACTGACGAAGCGACAAACTTCACCGTAAAAGGCGACGATTTTACAGCTGTATTCAGCAAAAAAACAGGCGGTTTAAGTCAATTTACGCATAAAGGGAAAAATTTACTTTCAGAAGCGATGGTGCCTTCCTTTTGGCGTGTGCCTACCGATAACGACGAAGGTGGTTTTGAGCACTCTTATGCCTCAGCTTGGCGCAAAGCGGGATTAAAAGAAGCTGCGGTAACAGCTACCGAAATGAAAGCTACACCCATAGGGGAAACCCAACTGAAAATAGTAGCACACAACCGCATTGAAACCAAAGCGGGCAATATCAGCCAACAAGTAACTTACCTCATCAATGGCGAGGGACGTATAGATATCAGCACAAATGTGGAAGTGCCTGCCTCTGTGCCTCCTTTGGCAAGAGTGGGAATGCTCCTAACACTCGACAAGAGTTTTAACAAAGTGGAATGGTACGGCAAAGGTCCTTATGAAACTTATGCCGATAGAAAAGAATCGGCTTTTGTGGGTATTCACAGCGGTGCGGTAAAGGATATGCACTTCCCTTATGTGATGCCTTCTGAAAACGGCAACCATATCGATACCCGTTGGCTCAAACTCCTTTCGGGTACTACCGAACTATACATCAGTGCGCCTAAACTTTTTAATTTCAACGTACAAGACTATTCGGACGACGCACTGAACCAATCCAAAGAAACCCAAGAACTGCGCCGTGGAGACCACACTTATTTGCACATCGATGAGGCTCAAATGGGTGTAGGAGGAGACGACAGTTGGTCGCCACGCGTGCATAAAGAATTTTTGCTCAACCAACCGTATTATCATTACGAATTTAGCATTCAGGTAAGAAATTAGAAAATTAGCAGATTGGGTAATTAGCAAATTTGAAAAATGAGAAAACTACTCTACATAATATGGGTGTTATTTCCTGCGTTGCTCTCAGCGCAGGACTGGGCGTATCTATCCAAAATCACCACCCACAACGGATTGGTGAGCAATGAGGTAACCAGTATGTTGCAGGACTCAAAAGGTTTTATATGGATAGGCACTGATGACGGTTTGCACAAGTTCGACGGCTATGATATCACTGTGTATAAACACAATAGCACCCAGAAGAACAGCCTTGCAGGAAACTCTATCAGGTGTTTGTTTGAAGACAGTCAGCACAACCTTTGGATTGGCTTAAAAGGCGAAGGACTCAGCAAACTGAACCTACGCACGGGTATCTTCACCACCTACAAACATCAAAAAGGCAGTAAAAGCCTTAGCTATAACGATGTAGCGGGCATAGTAGAGGACGAGGCGGGTATGATTTGGATAGCCGTAGACCGTGGCGGACTGGATATGCTCAACCCCAAAACAGGAGTCTTCACTCATTACGACATTCGAGAAAAAAGCACTTCCAAACCCCTGAACAACGCCCTTACGGGTATGGTAGCGACCAATGGCACGCTCATACTTAGTTCGTGGGGTGGCGGGGTGTACCGTTTTAACCGCAAGGAAAAACAATTTGAACTACACCCTTATTGGCATACAAACGACACTGATGAGAAGGTATGTAAGCACATTTTCAACCTCTACAAAGACCCAGAAGGCACGGTTTGGGTATCATCGGCTCACGGTGGTTTGTATAGCTTAAATGAAAAAACGAAAAACTACCAACGTTATGCGGTGTGTGGTGCGACCCCTTGTACGCACAATGTGAACGTGCTTTCGGTAGCCGATGACGGTCAGCACAACATTTGGATAGAGACTAACGAGGGCATCAAACTCCTCAACAAAAACACTCACTCCATTACCGACTTGCAAAACCCGCAACTCGCTAATGAAAGTGTGAATCACATCTACCGAGATAAAAGTCAGCTGATGTGGGTGAGTACCGCCTCTGGGATTTACTATTTTAGTCCTACCCCTGCCCAATTCAAATGGGTGAGATACAAGAATTTTCTTTCGGAAAAACAAGTGCGCGCTATTTTTAAGGACAGCAAAGGCAACCTCTGGATAGGTGGCTTAAACCATATTGATAAACTCAATCCCGACAGAAAGACACTCACTGCTTTTAGCAACCAATCCTACAACCCCAATACTCAGCTCTATCAGGCTTTCTGTGAAGATGCCGAAGGGAATATTTGGATAGGCAACTATGCCAATTATCTCATTAAGTACAATCCTTCGTCCAATAGTTTTAGTCAGGTGCCCATTCCCGTGCCTACCGGTACGAATTACACCTACCGCAACGTCTATCAAATTACCAAAGATTGGGATAATTCCTTTTGGCTTGCTACCGAGTTGGGAGCAATTAACTACCAGCCCGCTACGGGTGTTTTTACCCCACTATTCGAAAGTGAGAACATCATCTACCCCGAAGATAAAACCCACGTAATTCACCGCGACCAAGACCTGCTTTTGTGGGTAGGTACCGAAAAAGGCTTGCGTTGTTACACCCGCGACCTAAAACTCAAACACACCTATACAGCCCTAAAAAACAATACACACGCCCTGAGCAATGACTTTATTACGGCTATCCATGAGAGCAAGGACGGCACCTTGTGGATAGGCACCAAAGGAGGGCTACACAAGTTCGACAAGAAAACCGAACGCTTCGAGCTCATTTGCCGTAAAGGCAGCGACTATGGCGACCCTATTTTTGGTTTGGCAGAAGACAATAGTGGCAATCTGTGGATGAGTACCCCTTCGGCAGTACTGAAATACACCCCAAAAAGCCAACAGTTTCAGGTGTTCAACGAGTACGATGGCTTGCAAAATTCGGGCTTTCAATTAGGGGCTTTTGCACAAGCCAAAGACGGCGAGTTGCTCATTGGAGGAAAAGACGGTTTTAATACTTTCTATCCTCAACAGCTTACCCTTAACCAAACCCAACCCAAAGTAGTAATTTCTGATTTTCAAATATTCAACAAATCGGTACGACCAGAAGAAGGCGGGGTGCTCAGCGAGGTGATAGATGAGACCCAAAGCATTCACCTCAAACATTGGCAATCGGTAATATCGTTCCGTTTTTCGGCATTGAACTACCGCGCTTCTTTCAAAAACCAATACGCCTATATGCTCGAAGGTTTCGACAGCGATTGGATTTACGACACTTCCGAGCGTATCGCTACCTATACAAACCTCAACCCAGGTACTTACATTTTCAAAGTAAAAGCCACTAACAACGACGGGGTGTGGAGCGAAAAACCCACTACAATTGAGATAGTAGTAGCCCCTCCGCTTTGGCGAACAAATTGGGCTTATATCCTCTATGCCTTGCTGGGGGTGGGCTTATTGGTGCTTATCGTGAAGTATTACACCATCAAGGAAAGAGACAAGCAGAACCTGCGTATCTCGCAATTGGAAGCCCAGCGTATGTACGAAATCAACGAGATGAAAACCAACTTTTTCTCTAACATCTCTCACGAGTTCAAAACACCGCTTTCGCTTATTGTAGGTCCGCTAAACCAAATGGTAGATGATGAGAATTCTCCTAAGCAGCACAAAGAGAAATATACAATGATGTTGCGCAACGCCCAAAAACTAATGCGCCTCATCAACCAATTACTCGATTTTAGAAAGTTAGAAAAGAACAAATTAGAGCTGAATTTGCAATACGACGATGTGGTGAATTTTGTGAAAGGAGTGAGTGAAACCTTTGCTTATCTCGCTTTAGAAAAACAAATACAATACACCATAAAAAGTACAATGCCCAGCTTGTGGATGCCTTTTGATGCTGATAAGTTAGATAAAATTCTCTACAATCTCATCGGGAATGCCTTCCAATACACCCCCGAAAAAGGTGCAATCACAGTACTCATTGCCACTGTGGTGCAAAATCAGCAGAAGTTTTTGCAAATAAAGATAGCCGATACAGGCATTGGTATCTCCAAAGAAGAACAAAAACAGCTCTTTACCGCTTTCTTGCAAGGCAAACGCCAAAAAGAACTCCACAACGAGGGGGCAGGCTTAGGGCTCGCCTTTACCAAAGACCTCGTCGATTTACACCAAGGACATATAGAGGTGGAAAGTGAAGAAAAACAAGGGGCTACCTTCACGGTATTGTTGCCTATTTTGGATGTGCCACAACTCCACGACGAGGCTTCTATCACCTTGCAACAGATAGACACTACCCAAACGGTAAAAGAAATAGCTCCACAAGAAAATGCAACCGACAAGGAAGAGACTATTTTGGTAGTGGAAGACAACGACGATATGCGCGATTATATACAGCACATTCTCAACGAGCATTTCCACGTACTATTAGCACGCGACGGTGAAGAGGGCTTAGAATTGGCTATTGCCCACATCCCCGACCTTATTGTATCGGATATTATGATGCCTAAACGCGATGGCATTTCAATGGTAAAAGAACTGCGCGCCAACGAAAAAACAAACCATATTCCTATCATTCTGCTCACCGCCTTAGACAAGGAATCGCAAGTGGTAGAGGGGTACAGTTTGGGAGTGGAAGACTATATCACCAAACCTTTTTCGGCTAAAATACTCAGCAAGCGCATCGAAAATATACTACTTTCGCGCAAGAAGTTGTGGGAACAGTACAGCTCCTCATCTGACCTGAATGTGTACCGTGAAAAACTCATCGGGCAACCGTGGAAAAAAGAATTTGTTGATAAAGTGAACAACATTGTAATGGAACACCTCAGCGACCCCGAGTTTGGTATCGATGCCCTCGCCGATGCTCTAAATATGAGTACTAACCAACTCTTCAAAAAAGTAAAAGCCATTATGAACACCACCCCTTACAACGTGATTGTACAAATACGTATGACCGCCGCTGCCCAACTGATGAAACAAGGCAATTTGAACATCTCGGAAGTAGCCTATAAGGTGGGTTACCAAGAGCTATCGAATTTCAGTCGCTCGTTTAAGAAGTTCTACAATGCCTCACCGCGAGAGTATTTGAAAGGAGAAAGTGAAATGTGAAGCGTATAAGCTAATTTGATAAGTTTTCTAAAAGAAAAGATAAGTGGATAAACACTTTATCACCTTACCTTTGCACCACAAAATGTACCACCAAAAAAGTATTTGTATGTTTTTTAAAAATTGTATATACCTTTTATGTCTTGGGATTGCCTCCATCACTACCACTGTGAAAGCGCAACCCTATGTATCACCCATTGGTGCACAGGTGTTCATAGAGCCTGGTCAAACCGATGAGGAGATAAATACTTGGTTCAAACTCCTCAGCGAGCACCAAATGAACTGTTGTCGCATTCGTATGTTCGAAAACTATATGAAGCGCCCCGACGGTACTTGGGATTTCTCTCTTTTTGACAAGGCTTTTAAAGCAGCAGAGCGGTACAATGTGAAGATTGTAGGCACGCTCTTCCCCGCTGCGCCTGACAATTCATTAGGTGGCTTTAAGCACCCTTATTCGCAGTCGCATCTACAAGAAATTGCTACCTATATCAAGCAAGTAGTAACCCATTTCAAAACCTCTCCTGCCCTCTATGGTTGGGTGCTGATGAACGAACCTGGTACAGGAGGTTGGGTACCTAACGACGCTTTTGCTAATACCCAAAAAAGTGAATGGCTCAAAACACTACAACCTACTGCCTACAACAGCAAAGGCTACCCACAAATAGTAGATTTCACCCCTCAACAGTTCTTGCTACACTACAATACTTGGTATCTGCAATGGATTGCCAACGAGGTGAAAAAGTACGACCCTAATGCCTATCTGCACGTCAATTCTCACCAAATATTCAGCAATATTGCCGAATACAACTTCCCCGCTTGGCGCAACTTCCTCAGTTCGTTAGGCGCTTCAGCTCACCCCAGTTGGCATTACACTATGTTTCACAGAAATCAGTATGCTACAGCTTTGGGGGCGAATTGCGCTATCATACGTTCGGGAGCAGGCGAATTGCCTTTTTGGGTAACCGAATTGCAAGGGGGCAACAACACTTTCAGCGGTTATAAAGCCTTCTGTCCTACCAAAGAAGAAATCACCCAATGGCTGTGGACGAGTATTGGCAATGGTGCTGAACACATCTTGTTTTGGTGCTTAAACCCCCGTGCTGTGGGCGATGAAGCAGGCGAATGGGCGCTCGTAGATTTCCAAAACCAACCTACCGACCGACTCACTGCTGCCTCTGAAGTTGCCAAAACACTCCGAAAAATCAATATCAGCAAATTTAAACCCGTAGTAGCTAATATTCATATCCTCTATACCCGCGAAACCCTTTGGGTAGAAAAAAAAGCCCAGCTAAATGATAATACCAATAATGATTACGAGGGCAGAAACACGGGAGGGGCTATGAAATCGGCATTTGCAATGTATGAAACTCTACTTGAAAATGGCATCAATAGTCAGTTTCAGTGCTTTGATGAGTTCAACTGGAACAAACCCTCTTACAAAGGAGAAACCATTATTTTATCAGGACAAATAAGCCTCCCATCGCGTTATTGGGAACCTCTGCGCAACTTTGTACGCAATGGCGGCAAACTGATAATGGAAGGACTCAGCGCGTTCTACGACGAAAATATGTTTGCTCTACATCACACGGGCTTTCCGCTACAAGATGTATTGGGGGGAGCGCTGAAAGAAATAAAATGCCTCCCTACCGATTTCAGTGTAAATTACCAAAACGCACCCCTGCCCGCCCACCTTTGGAAAGGGAGTATCTACAATACTCAAGGACAAATAGTTGCCCAAGAGGAAAATAGTGTGTTGGCAACAAAACATCGCTTTATGAGGGGAGAGACCTTTTGGTTTCCATCGCTATTGGGGTTGGGCGCTTTGCGCAGTGGCAAAGGGGAAGTACTTTCGCATTTGCTACTCGCCGAAGCACAAGCTGTAGTCCCTTTTCAGTTTGAAACTTACCAAAAAGGAGTGCAAATGTATACGATGCAAAAAGGCAATCAATACCTTACTATCCTCATCAACAAACGTCCACAAGCTACCACAGTATCATTGCGTTGCCCCAAAGGAGTAAATCCTTCAATCGTTTTTGCCGATAAGGGAGGAAGTGCAACAGCCAACACCGCACGCCTATCCTCTGAAGAAACCTTAGTAATTCTTTGGAAATAAAATTTCCTAATCAATTATTTGCAATTTTTGCATCACTACACTTTGCCAAAGTCTAAACCCTTAGGTAGCTTTTCTATAACAATCCCCCTCCGAGATTCTCCTAGTTTCTCCGAGACACTCCCCCCTTATCACAACATCACCGTCAGGTGAAAATTCGTGAGATAATAAAAAAAATAAAGACTTTTATGAGAGAACAAAACTTAGACCTTAAAAAACACAAGCACTAATGATTCTTTGGAAATAAAATTTCCCAATTCGCTAATTATTTGTACTTTTGTAATTGAATAGCATTCAATTTACAACCAAATGAAAAAACAACTCCTCTTTATCAGCGTCTTAGTGCTTGGCTCTTTGGGTTGGGGACAGCGAAAACCTATCAAAGTGGCTTGTGTAGGCAACAGCATTACCTACGGCTATGGCATCGAAAATCGCGAACAAAACAGTTACCCATCAGTGCTACAACGCTTGTTGGGTAAAGGTTATAAAGTGGAAAATTTCGGTCATTCAGGAGCGACTTTGCTCAGCAAGGGGCATCGCCCGTACATCCAACAAGAGGAATACCAAAAAGCCCTTGCTTTTGCAGCCGATATCGTAGTGATTCACTTGGGTATCAACGATACCGACCCACGTAATTGGCCTAACCACCGCAATGATTTTGTAAAAGATTATCTCACTCTTATTTCTTCTTTTAAAAAAGCAAACCCTAAAGCGCGCATCGTCATTGCACGTATGAGTCCGCTATCACATCGCCACCCTCGTTTTGAGTCGGGCACACGCGATTGGCACGCCGAAATACAACAAGCCATTGCGCTCGTTGCTCAGCAAACAAACGCCCAGCTCATCGATTTTCACGAGCCGCTGTACCATTTCCCACAAATGCTCCCCGATGCCGTACACCCCAATGCACAAGGGGCAGCTATCTTGGCGCAAGTAGTCTATGGAGCTATTACAGGCGATTATGGTGGCTTGCAACTCCCTGAAATCTATTCCGATAATATGGTATTGCAACACGGGCAATCGTTACCCTTGCACGGTATCGCCAATGCAGGTACTAAAATCACTGTGACAATAGGAAATCAGCAACTCAACACCACTGCCGATAGCAATGGCAAATGGCAAGTAACCTTGGCACCACTTGCTGCCAAAGAAACCTATACCTTGCAAATTACCGCAGGTAAAAAAAAACGTGTTTTTAAGAACGTAGTAGCTGGTGAAGTGTGGCTTTGTTCAGGACAATCAAATATGGAGTTTGAAATGTTCCAAGCCTCAACAGGCGAAAGAGATATTCCACAAGCCGAAAACCCTAATATTCGATTGTTTGATATGGAAGCCCGTTGGCGCACTGATAATGCTAACGCTTGGGAACTTTCAGCTTTAGATTCTATCAATCAGTTGCAGTACTATAAACCTGCACAATGGGAAGTGTGTAGCCCTAAAACCGTACGTGCCTTTTCGGCAGTAGCCTATTATTTTGGACGTCGCCTCCAAAAAGAGTTGAATATGCCTATAGGGCTCATCTGCAATGCCGTAGGTGGTTCGCCTACCGAAGCGTGGATAGACCGCCGTACATTGGAATACGACTTTCCGCGTATCCTCAACAATTGGCGCGAAAACGATTTTATAATGGATTGGGTGCGCCAGCGTGCAGGCGAGAATATCGCTAAAGCCACCGATAAGTTACAGCGACACCCCTATGAGCCTGCTTATCTGTTTGAAGCTGGCATATTGCCCTTAGCGAAGTATCCTATCAAAGGAGTGATTTGGTATCAAGGAGAATCCAATGCGCATAACAAAGATGCACATAGTAGGTTGTTTCCATTGTTAGTAAAAAGTTGGCGCACCGAGTTCGGCAATTCGCAACTGCCTTTCTATTACGTACAGCTATCGAGTATCAACCGCCCGTCGTGGGGTTGGTTTAGAGAAAGTCAGCGCCGATTGATGAAGGTAGTGCCTCACAGCGGAATGGCAGTGTCCTACGACTATGGTCACCCCACCGATGTACACCCCAAAAACAAACAACCCATAGGCGAGCGTTTAGCACAATGGGCTTTAGGCGATACGTATGGCAAAAAAGTACTCCCTTCAGGACCTTTGTTCCGTTCAGCAACTTTCAATGGAAAAGTCGCTACAGTTGCTTTTGATTATGCCCAAGGAATGCACTCCGCCGATGGCAAAACGTTGCGCGGTTTTGAACTTTCTAATGGTAATGGAATTTTCTATCCGGCAACAGCCGAAGTTATAGGAGAAGCAATAAAAGTGACAAGTGAAGAAGTAAGTAATCCCAAAGCTGTGCGCTATGGCTTTAGCCCCGTTACCGACGGCAATTTAGTAAACGAAGCCAACTTGCCCGCCAGTACCTTCACAAGTAAACCCTAACATTCTTATCTCTTACCTCTTATCTCTTACCTGACAATAAACTTTCATCAACTCTTGGAAAACAGCCTCATCGGTAAAGCGTTGTGCATAGTGGTAGCCTTCGGTAATCATCGTCGTGCGCAACGCTTCATCGGTAGTGATTTTCACTATAGCCTCGCGTATTTCGGTAGCCGCTTGGTCTAAATTCACATAAATAGAATGAGCTCCTCCTGCTTCGGGAAAACAACTGCCCTTAGAAGTGATAACGGGCGTTTTAGAAAATAAGGCTTCTATAATGGGAATGCCAAAGCCTTCAAACACTGAAGGATAACAGAACACAATTGCCAATTGGTAGATAATCGCCAATTCTTCCATTGATACACCACTGAGCAACTGCACGCGCTTACTGAGGTTATGCGACTCACAATACCTCTTTATCTCTTCGTAGTATTGAGTGGGCTTGCCTACCAATACGAGCGACATATCTTCAAGAGGTTCAATAGCTTTCACTATTTCGAGAGCATTTTTGCGAGACTCTATAGCCCCCACATTCAGCACAAAACGTTCTGGAAGTCGGTATTTTTGGCGTATAGACACTTTTTCATCTTTAGTATATATTTGTTTAAACGCCTTGTGACAACCCTGATATACCACTGTAATTTTCTCTTCAGGAACACCCAAATAAGAGATGATATCGCGTTTTGTCTGTTCGCTAATAGCGATAATATGCTGGGCGTTTTGGGCAGCATAAAGAAACTTTTTATAGTGAATTTTTCTATCGAAATACGAATACCATTGGGGGTAACGCATAAAAATAAGGTCGTGAATCGTCACCACCGTCGGCAAATGCTGAGCGATACCTTTCGGAATTTCTCCCGAAAGTCCGTGATAGATATCTATGGGTAGTTTTTTAGCTATATCAGTGATTTTCAAACTGCGCCAAAGACTTTTAAATTTGCGCCAAAAGAAAGATTGAGGAGTGATTTCGGTAGTATTTTCATCAATTTTCACCCCTAAAAATTTGCGTTTTTGAGGGTTAAATAGGTACAAATGACCAACCTTATGCTCTTGGAGCATACGAATCAAGTCCCGACTGTAGTTACCCAAACCGCGAAAGTTATGAAAAGCCCGTTTGGCATCAAAAGCTATGTTCATTTGTTTTAAAAAATATGATATTATTTTAATGTGAGTTCGATATAACAGAATATTGATTTACAGCACTGTATCACAATTTATTCACAAAATAATTCACCGTCAGGTGAAAAATTCGTGAAATAATACAAAGCAAAGAGTTTCATCTAGTCCTAAATTCGTGAAAATTCGTGAGATTCGTGGGAGAGTATTTACTTTATTTTTTCTATGAAATTCAAAAACCGTGTATTCCAAATTGGTGTAGGTTACAAATTCTAAAACTAAACCTCACAAATAATAATTACCAAAAGCTGTCTAAACCCTTAGGCAGCCTTTTGTATAACAATCCCCCTCCGAGATTCTCCTCTCCCTCCAAGATTTTCATAGTTTCTCCAAGACACTCCCCCCCTTATCACAACATCACCGTCAGGTGAAAATTCGTGAGATTCGTGGGAGACTTTTTAAACATCATCGTTTCTCAGATAGCCTCAGAGCACCCCAAAACTCATTTCCCTGACACCTATCCCCTAAACCTCGCCGCAAAGATACAAATAATCAGCAAATTGGCAAATTAGCAAATTATCCGTACTTTTGCACCCCGAAATAAACTGAAGAATGCGAACAAGATCAATAAAAAAGAATACTATCAATGTGGTAACCCTTGGTTGCTCTAAAAACGTGTATGACAGCGAAGTGCTAATGGGGCAATTAAAGGCTGGTGGTAAGGAAGTAGTACACGAAAAAGAAGGTAACATAGTGGTTATCAACACTTGTGGGTTTATCAACAATGCCAAAGAAGAGAGCATCAACACTATATTGGACTATGTACAGCAAAAGGAAGCAGGATTAGTGGATAAAGTCTTTGTAATGGGCTGTCTCTCCGAACGTTATAAACCCGATTTAGAAAAAGAAATCCCCGATGTCGATCAATATTTTGGAACTAGCGAATTGCCTGCTCTGCTCAAAGTTCTCGGCGCCGACTATAAACACGAACTCATAGGTGAACGACTCACCACTACACCTAAAAATTACGCCTATCTTAAAATATCCGAAGGATGCGACCGCCCTTGCAGTTTTTGTGCTATACCACTAATGCGTGGCGCTCATATCTCTACCCCCATTGACGATTTGGTAACCGAAGCCGAAAAACTCGCCGCCAAAGGGGTGAAGGAACTCATTCTCATCGCTCAGGATATCACTTATTACGGCTTAGATCTCTACAAAAAACGCGCTCTTGCCGACCTATTGCGCGCCTTGGTAAAAGTTGAAGGCATTGAGTGGATACGCATTCACTACGCCTTCCCCACAGGCTTCCCGATGGACGTGCTTGAGGTGATGAAAACCGAGCCTAAGATATGTAATTATTTAGATATCCCACTGCAACACATTTCCGATAAGATTCTCACCAGTATGAAACGCGGTACCACCCAAGAGAAGACTACCAAGCTCCTCAAAAAATTCCGCGAGGCAGTCCCCGAAATGGCAATCCGCACAACCCTAATTGTAGGTTACCCTGGCGAAACCGAAGAAGATTTCCAAAAACTAAAAGATTTTGTTAAAGCAATGCGTTTTGATCGCCTCGGTTGTTTCACCTATAGTCACGAAGAGAATACCACAGCCTACGAGTTAGCCGACGATGTCCCCGAAGAAGTAAAACTACAACGTGCCAATGAAATTATGGAATTGCAATCGCAAATATCGTGGGAATTGAACCAAGAGAAAGTAGGTAAAACCTTCCGTTGCCTCATCGACCGCAAAGAAGGCAACTATTTCGTAGGACGCACCGAATACGACTCCCCCGATGTCGACAACGAGGTACTCATCGACGCTAAAAAACACTATGTGAAAATAGGCGATTTTACCGATGTCAAAATTATAGAGGCTGCCGACTACGATTTGTATGGAGAGCCCGTCGCAATTTGTTAAAATTTACTAATTGACAAATTATTCATATCTTTGCAAAAAATATAATACAGAAATCCATATATGAAAATAGCAGTCATAGGCACTGGTTATGTAGGTTTAGTATCAGGCACTTGCTTTGCCGAAATGGGCAACAAGGTAACCTGCGTAGATGTCAATACTGAGAAAATAGCAAAACTCAAACAAGGAATTATACCTATCTACGAACCTGGATTGGAAGAGATGGTGCTGAGCAACGTAGCTCATCAAACCTTGTTTTTTACAACGGATATAGCCGAGGCTATCAAAGATGCCGAGGTCGCTTTTATAGCTGTAGGAACTCCTATGGGCGATGATGGGTCAGCCGATTTGCAATATGTGCTTTCAGTAGCCCAAGCAATAGGCGAAACTATGCAAGGAGAGCTCATTGTAGTCGATAAATCTACCGTACCTGTAGGTACAGCCGATAAAGTACGTGCTACCGTACAAGCCGCCTTAGATAAACGCGGTGTGAATTACAAATTTCACGTAGTATCCAACCCCGAGTTTTTAAAAGAAGGTAAAGCAATTGAAGATTTTATGAAACCTGATCGCGTGGTAATAGGAGCGGATAACGATTACGCTTTCAAGAAAATGAAAGAACTCTACAATCCGTTTTATATGCAAAACGATCGTATGATCACAATGGATATCCGTTCAGCCGAAATGACCAAATATGCAGCAAATACAATGCTCGCCACCAAAATATCGTTTATGAACGAGATTGCCAATATCTGTGAGCGTGTAGGAGCCGATGTGAACAAAGTGCGTATCGGTATAGGATCCGATAGTCGTATAGGCTACAGTTTTATTTACCCCGGTTGTGGCTATGGAGGCTCTTGCTTCCCTAAAGATGTATTGGCTTTAAAAAAATTAGCCGAAGAGGTAAATTACAAAGCCAAATTGATAGAAGCTGTCGACGATGTAAACAACCGTCAAAAATATGTAATTGCTCAAAAAGTAATCGCTCACTATGGTCAAGACCTCAGCGGCAAAACCTTTGCTGTATGGGGGCTCTCATTCAAACCTGAAACCGATGATATGCGCGAAGCTCCTGCAATTTATGTCATTAAAGAATTGGTGAAACGAGGTGCCAAAGTACAAGCCTACGACCCTAAAGCCGTTCACGAAGCCAAAGTATGTTACCTAAAAGATGTTGAGGTTACTTATGTAGAGAGCAAATACGAAGCCCTAAAAGGAGCTGACGCCTTGCTTTTACTCACCGAATGGAAAGAATTCCGCGTCCCCGATTTTGATGAAATCGCCAAATTACTAAACGAAAAAGTCATTTTCGATGGTCGCAACCAGTACAACGCCTTTGACTTACCCCAAAAAGGATGGAAATATATACAAATAGGAGTTTAATAATTAGGTGAGAGTTCCCACAATTCCTATAGCACAAACTTTGTCAAAGTCTCAAACTTTAACAAAGTCTAATGAACTGATTATCTGTTTTATAAAATTACCAGTATCATCTGAATTTCTCTGAGCCTCTCTGAGACCACTGATAAATCACATTTTAATTCTGCATTGCACAATGAAAATATTAGTAACAGGTGGCGCTGGCTTTGTAGGTTCAAACCTTTGTGAAGCCTTAGCCAACAACCCTCAAAACGATGTCTATTCATTAGACAATTACTTTACCGGAAGCCGAGACAACCACGTGGCGGGAGTAACCTATATAGAAGGTAGTACCGAACACATTTTCGAGCTCATCAATTTCACCCCCGATTTGATATACCATTTAGGAGAATACTCTCGTGTAGAACAAAGTTTTGACGATATCGATAAAGTGCTTCTGTTCAATAAAATAGGAACTTTAAAAGTGTTAGAGTTCTGTCGTAAACACAATTGTAAATTAGTATATGCAGGCAGTAGCACTAAGTTTGGCGATGGTGGGATTGGCAAAGACCAAAGCCCTTATGCGTGGAGCAAATCCTCTAATACCGAACTGATTATCAACTATGGCAATTGGTATAATTTAAATTATGCCATTGTATATTTCTACAATGTCTATGGCAAGCGCGAAATACGCACAGGCAAATACGCAACCCTCATCGCCCTCTTTACCGAGAAAATGAAGAAAGGCGAACCTCTAACAGTAGTGAGCCCTGGTACCCAACAGCGCAATTTCACCCATATAGATGATATAGTTGATGGATTGCTATTAGTAGGACAAAAGGGCAAAGGCGATGGCTACGGCATAGGCAGCCCCGAAACCTACACAGTCCTCGAAATAGCCCAACTGTTTGGAGGAGAGATACAAATGCTCCCCGAGCGCAAAGGCAACCGTATGACAGCCGAAGTTGTTACCAAAAAAACAGAAGCCCTCGGCTGGAGAGCTAAGAAGCATATAAAAGACTTTATAGAAAAACTAAAGAACTAACAGCTTGAGAAAAGGGGAGAAGATAAATTTATCGTAACTATAGGAATAACAGTGACGTAATCGTTAAAATACCTTTACTTCACTGCTCCCATAGCTCCCAAATCACCCGTGTAGCTCGCACCTCATAAAATACTCTCATTTTCAAACCTATAAACAAAAAAATCTCTTCTCACCTAAAAAATATTTTCATAAATTCGTAAATAATTAAAATATTTTTGTACCTTCGCGCCTCAAAAACATTTTAACACCTTTTAACATTTACCATTTATGATGAACTTTTTAACACTCAAACAATTCTCCCCTAAACGTTTGCTCAAAGGAGACGACTATGTACAAAAAGAAACCGATAGCATCCACAATGCCCTATTCCTACCCGTGACTGTTGTCTCTTCATTTGTATACTATGCCGCCCACACCGATATCGAAAACAAAATCCTCTTCTATTTAGCTGGCGTTTTTGGAGTTATCTACTACATTCTCGTTAGGCTCGTCTTCACCTATCGTTTGCAAAAACACTTAGCTCTAACAGTGCCTAACTATCAGTTCAAGTGGAGCTTATGGTACGTCAATTGGAGAGACGAAGCTCTACAACAAGCGTGGAAAGAAAAACTACAAGCTGTGCGCAAACGCGGAGATCTCACTAACGAAAAACACCTGCGAATACTGCACACTTACCAATGCCACAACACCGCACACTGGGCTTATGCAGGGCTGTTCCTACTCATAGTCATAGGAATCTTTTGCGCATTTCTATTAGCAACCACCAAATCCCACCACAAACTCACCGAGTTCAACCGCAACCGACGCCGAGCACTCTCCGCAAGAGTACAACACTTAGCAAAAACCTCTACCGATAACAACCAACTCACCCTCAAAACATTGGTATAACACCTTTACTATAATTCTATTATCTGTAGGTATGATTTTTTGAGACATCTATAACAATAATTAGAAAAATAGACTCATCTCACAACAAAAGATGAGTCTATTATTTCTTCTATCACATCACATACTAAACAAAAGTATCATATCACGCATTTTTTCAAAGTATATCACAACAAATTCTTATAAAATCGTGCATTTGCAGGAAAAAAGCTAAAAGGAACTTTTTTAATGACATAATTTTTATAAACAAACATAGGTATTATTCAATAATAATTTTGTACATTTGCGATCTGAATACTATTCATCTTGTCTACAAATCTAAAAAACAACAAAACCTACACTTACAAATAGTTGTATTATTTTAGAATGTTTAAAGACTCAAAAATATTTTAAGTAGTTATAGACTATGCTAAACATCGAGAATTTTATAGCAAAATACGTTACCAAACGCCCTGAAAGTATGTTTCAGACTGATTTGCACACCCATCAAGCAGCACTAACTAAGGCTATTGAGGGCAAGAGCGTATTGGTAATTGGTGGCGCAGGCTCCATCGGAAGCTCATATATCAAAGCCTTACTACCTTTCAAACCTAAAACTTTGGTAGTAGTAGATATTAGCGAAAACGGACTTACCGAACTCACTCGCGAGTTGCGCAGTACTTCCGCCTTTACAGTGCCTACCGACTATGTAACCTACCCTATGAATTACGCCGATGATACTTTTGTAAAAATGTTCAAAGCACGTGGTGGTTTTGATATAGTGGCTAACTTTTCAGCTCATAAGCACGTGCGCTCGGAAAAAGATAAATATTCGGTAGAAGCCTTACTCAAAAACAATGTTGTAAACGCTAAAAAATTCTTAGATTTATTATGTGACTATCCTCCTGAACACTTCTTTTGTGTATCGACCGATAAAGCAGCGAACCCCGTAAATATAATGGGAGGTAGCAAAAAGATAATGGAAGATATGATAATGGCTTATGCTCATAAGTTCCCCGTAACTACAGCGCGTTTTGCTAATGTAGCCTTCTCCAATGGCTCGTTGCCAGCGGGTTTTTTAGAGCGTATTGCCAAAAACCAACCTCTGTCAGCCCCTTCGGATGTGACTCGCTATTTTGTATCGCCTGAGGAAAGCGGTCAGATTTGCTTAATGGCTTGTATATTAGGCACTACAGGACAAATATACTTCCCTAAACTGAAGAAAGAACAAGTACTCACTTTCTCCGAAATAGCCACCCAACTACTTAAAGATTTAGGCTATGAACCCCTTGAATGTAAAAGTGAGGCAGAAGCTATAGCTAAGGCTGAAAGTAGGAAGGAAACAGATAAATGGTATCCTGTTTATTTCTCAAAAAGCGATACCACTGGTGAAAAACCTTACGAGGAATTTTATACTGAAGGAGAACAAGTTGCACTAGATAGATACGCCTCATTAGGAGTTATCAGTTTGCAATCATTTAAAAAAATAACTGAAATAGAAAGTTTTATAGATAAGCTAACCCAACTATTTGACAATCCTGCTACCGAGAAAAAAGACATTACCCTGCTGATGAAAACATTCTTAGTAAATTTCGACCACCAAGAAATAGGAAAGTATTTGGATAGCAAAATGTAATTAGAAAATTAAGGCAATGAACATATCCGAAACCATATCCTTTATACGCGACCTTTACGGCGAAAAAGAAGCTTTTATCCCTCTACACGCACCTACTTTTGCTGGGAACGAAAAAAAATATTTAGAAGAGTGCATCGATACTACTTTCGTATCAAGTGTAGGAAAGTTTGTAGACCTCTTCGAACAAAAGGTAGCTGAATATACAGGGGCTAAATACGCTGTAGTATGTGTAAATGGTACAAATGCCCTCCACATAGCACTAAAACTCAGTGGGGTAGAAGCTGGTGATGAGGTAATTACTCAACCACTGACCTTTATAGCTACTACCAATGCTATTGTGTATGCAGGAGCAGTGCCCGTATTTGTAGATGTCGATAAAGATACTATGGGGCTCTCTCCTACCTCTTTAGAGCAGTTTTTGCAAACAAACGCTGAACTACGAGGTAATGAATGCTACCATAAACAAACAAACCGACGTATCAAAGCGTGTATGCCAATGCATACCTTTGGGCACGCCTGCCGTATAGAAGAAATTATAGCTATCTGTAAACGTTATCATATAGAAGTAGTAGAAGATGCTGCCGAGGCTATGGGTAGCTATTATAAAGACAAACATTTGGGTACCTTTGCGAAAATAGGAGCTATCTCTTTCAACGGTAATAAAACTATTACTACAGGTGGAGGCGGTATGATACTCACCAATGATGAGGCTATAGGTAAACACGCTAAACACCTCACTACCCAAGCCAAGTTACCTCACGCGTGGGAATTTGTACACGATGAAATAGGTTATAATTACCGTATGCCCAATATCAATGCTGCCTTAGGGGTAGCCCAATTAGAACAGTTAGATGGCTTTTTAGCCAACAAACGCACTACAGCCGAAGCTTATAAAGCTTACTTTGAAAAACAAGGGATTGCATTTTTTGCCGAACGTGAATACGAAAAATGTAACTATTGGCTCAATGCCATTATCTTAAACAACAAAGAAGAGCGTGACGCTTTCCTTACCGAAACAAATGCAAAGGGTGTAATGAGTCGCCCAATATGGCAACTAATGAACCGACTACCAATGTTTAAAGATTGTCCTAAAACCGACCTTAGCAACGCCGAATGGTTGGAAGCAAGAGTAGTGAATATACCCAGTGGAGTAAGAGGTAAATAGAAGAAAAACTATGATAGAAAAAAATAAATACAATTCTAATAACCCTTTGAAAATAGGTTATTTTGCTGATGGAATATGGTCTCATAATGCTTTTAGAAAACTTATTGCTGATAAGGATATCAGCATACAATTTATATGCGTAAGATTTGATACTAAGGACAATACTCTATATCAATTCGCAAAAGAGAATAATATTGACTATTTAAAACACTCAAATATCAATTCAAGAGAGTTTATAGACAATATTAGTAAGTATAATTGCGACCTATTTGTTTCAATGTCTTTTAATCAAATTTTTAAAAAGGAAATTATAAATCTTCCAAAGCTAAAAACTATTAATTGCCATGCAGGTAAGCTCCCTTTTTATAGAGGAAGAAATATACTGAACTGGGCATTGATTAATAACGAAAAAGAGTTTGGTATCACAGTGCACTTTATGGATGAGGGAATAGATACTGGGGATATTATTTTACAAAAAACATTTCCTATTAGTGATTCTGATGATTATAACACTTTATTAGAGGTAGCTCATACAAGTTGTGCTGAGGTATTATATGAAGCTATTTTGTTATTCAAAAAAGAAAATGGAATCCAACCTATAAAGCAGACAACTATTCACCCTATTGGCTTCTATTGCCCACAAAGGAAAGAAGGTGATGAAATATTAGATTGGAATCAAACAAGTAGAGATGTATTTAACTTTGTAAGAGCCATTACCTTCCCTGGCCCCATCGCAAGAGCCTTTTTAAACGGTAAAGAAATGAAAATAAGGCGTGTTTGCGAAATAAAAGATGCTCCCACTTACAAAGCAACTATAGGAGTTATCTTAAATAAAGAAAAAGACAGTTTTATAGTAAAAACAAAAGATAGTTTTATTAAAGTTATAGATTTTGAATATGATGAAAAATTTAGAGTGGGAGACAGATTTGAGACAAAATAAAGTAATAGTTATAGCCGAAGCTGGCGTTAATCATAATGGCGATATCACCAAAGCCAAAGCCCTTATTGATAAAGGAGCTGAAGCTGGCGTGGATTATGTGAAATTCCAAACCTTTAAAGCAGGCAACTTGGTAACTAAACAAGCAAAACGTGCAGCTTATCAAGATAGAAACACGCAAGATAATGACACGCAGTATGAAATGCTTAAAAAATTAGAGCTTTCGCAAGCTGTTCATCAAGAGTTGATTGACTATTGTGCCCAAAAAGGTGTACAATTTCTTTCTACTGGATTTGATATAGAATCGTTGGAATTTTTGGCTCGATTAGGAATTACAATAGCTAAAGTTCCTTCAGGAGAGATTACCAACCTGCCCTATTTAAGAAAAGTAGCAACTCTTTTTACTGAAGTGATACTCTCTACAGGAATGGCTACGATCACCGAAATAAAAGACGCCATAAAAGTGCTGACTGATAATGGGGTAAGTAAAGATAAAATCACCGTATTGCATTGTAATACGGAATACCCCACCCCTATGGAGGATGTAAACCTAAAAGCGATGCTCCATATCCATCGAGAATTAGGAGTGCCCGTAGGTTATTCCGACCATACTTTGGGAATAGAAGTCCCCATTGCAGCTGTAGCCTTAGGAGCTATGGTTATTGAAAAACACTTTACCTTGGATAAAACCTTACCTGGTCCCGATCATAAAGCCTCACTTGAACCTGAGGAACTAAAAGCTATGGTAATAGCCATTCGCAATATAGAAAAAGCTATAGGAGGTTCAGGACTGAAAGAAGTTTCAAAATCTGAAGCTAAAAACAAACCTATTGTGAGGAAGAGTATTGTAGCTGCTAAAAAAATAGTGAAAGGAGAGTCTTTTACCATTGAGAACTTAACAGTAAAACGCCCTGGCACAGGCATTTCTCCTATGCAATGGGATGAAGTAATAGGTAAAACAGCTAAAAAAGACTTTGAAGAAGACGATTTGATTGAACTATGAGAAAGATTTGTGTCATAACCGGAACAAGAGCCGAATTTGGCTTGTTATATTGTACTATAAAAGCAATTGAAGAAGACAAAGATTTGCAACTGCAGTTGATCGCAACAGGAATGCATCTTTCCCCAGAATTTGGCTTAACTTATAAAGAAATTGAAAAAGCAGGATTTACCATTGATAAAAAGATAGAAATCCTCCTCTCTTCCGATACTCCTATAGGGATTTCCAAAAGTATGGGGTTAGCAATAATTTCTTTTTCAGAAGCTTTTGCTGAAATGAAACCTGATATCATCTTAGTATTAGGAGATAGATTTGAAATCTTTTCAGCAGTAAGTGCAGCTATGATAGCTCGTATTCCAGTTGCACATTGTCACGGAGGGGAAGCTACAGAAGGATTGATAGATGAACCTATTAGACATAGCATTACTAAAATGTCCCAAATACATTTTTGTGCTACTGAAGCGTATAAAAAAAGAATTGTACAGTTAGGTGAAAACCCTAATAAAGTATTTAATGTAGGAGCTTTGGGACTTGAAAATATTGCTAAACTGAAACTCTTATCTAAAGAAGATTTTGAAGCCTCTATTAATTTTAAGTTAGATAAAAAATACGCCTTTTTAGTTACTTTTCATCCTGTTACTCTTGAAAAATCAACCTCTGGTGAACAAACAAAACAACTATTGGACGCTTTGGACAAAATTAAAAATTGCAAAATAATATTCACTAAAGCAAATTCCGACACCGATGGGCGAATTGTAAATCAAATGATTGATGAATATGTAGCTAAAAACACTTCAAAAGCTGTATGTTTTACCTCTCTGGGGCAACTGCGTTACCTTTCTGCTTTGCAATATGTAGATGCTGTAATAGGAAATTCTTCAAGTGGATTACTTGAGGCTCCTAGTTTCAAAACCGCTACTGTAAATATAGGAGATAGACAAAGAGGTAGAATAATGGCTAAAAGTGTGATACAATGTAATAACTCGTCTCAAGATATTGAAGCGGCTATTAATAAAGCAATTTCAAGTGGATTTAAAGAGCTGTTAAGGACTGTAAAAAACCCGTATAAAGGAGTAGAAGATCCTTCAAAAGAAATAGTAGAGGTTTTAAAAAGTATAGATTTAAATGATATACTTAAAAAACAGTTTTATGATTTGTAACAAATGAAAATAGTTTTTATCGGTACTGTTGATTTTTCATATCAAGCTTTGGAAGCATTGATAGTAAATGGGTTTGACATAGTAGGGGTCATTACTAAAAAGAAATCAGACTTTAATGCTGATTTCTGTGATTTAACTCCCTTGACTGAAAAATATCATATCCCTACTTTTTTTAGAAAAAAAGATAATGAAGAAGACATTATTTCTTTTTTAAAAGAAAAAAATCCTAATGTAATTTATTGTTTTGGTTGGTCTCATATACTCCCTGCCGAGATATTGTCTATTCCAAAATATGGAGTAGTAGGATTTCATCCTGCCGAACTTCCTAACAACAGAGGTCGTCACCCCTTAATATGGGCTATTTTCCTAGGATTAAAAAGAACCGCAAGCACCTTCTTCATAATGGATGAAGGGGCAGATACAGGAGATATTATTTCACAAGAAATAGTAACTATAGAGGAGTCCGATACAGCAGCTACTCTTTATAAAAAAATAACTGATGTAGCTATAAAACAAATTATATCTTTTTCTAAAGAATTTGAGTTAAAGGGCAATGATATAGAGAGGAGAAAGCAAGATATAACAGCAGGAAATTCGTGGAGAAAACGAGGGAGAATAGATGGACAAATTGATTTTAGAATGTCATCTGAGGCTATCTATAATTTAGTAAGAGCTTTAACTCATCCTTATGTAGGGGCGCATCTTATACTAAGTGATGAAAAAGAGGTGAAAATTTGGAAAGTAATTAAAAAAAGTTGTAACTTTGCAAACTGCGAACCAGGAAAAGTTTTAGATGTCGAGGACAACAAAATTCTTGTAAAAACTTATGATGGAGCAATTCAAATTGTAGAACACGAGTTCTCTGAACTCCCAAAAAAAGGACAATACTTATGAGAAATATTGTAGTCATTTCAGCACACCCCGACGATGAGATTTTAGGAGTTGGTGGCACCTTACTAAAACACAAGAAAAATGGAGATAAAATATATTGGCTTATTACTACCAATATATTTGAAAACCAAGGTTTTTCCAAGCAACGCATTAGTAACCGACAAAAAGAAATTAAAAAAATTTCTGAAGCATTGAGTGTAGAAAAGGTCTTTATGTTAAACTATCCTACAATGTCCCTCTCTACAAGCACTCTCATTGAGATGGTGCCAAAAATATCAAAAATCTTTATTGAAATTGAACCTGAGATAGTATATTGTTTGAATCGTTCGGACGCTCATTCAGATCATAGAATTACATTCGATGCTGTAATGGCTTGCACCAAATCTTTTAGATATCCTTTTATAAAACAAGTACTTATGTATGAATGCATTTCAGAAACAGAATTCGCTCCTCAATTGCCCGAAAAAGTATTCATACCTAATTATTTTGTAGATATTTCTTCTTTTTTAGAAGAAAAAATGAATCTAATGAAAATATATGAGTCTGAACTTGGAAAGCATCCTTTCCCTAGAAGTTTAAAAAATATAGAAGCCCTAGCTACTTTCCGTGGTGCAAGTGTAGGTGTAGAATATGCAGAGGCTTTCCAGCTTATCAAATATATTGATAAATAATGAGAACTGACATTTTAATACATAAAAACAAAAACTTAGTAGAGGGGCTACAACATCTCAACAAGTTGCGCAACTTAAGCCGGCTTATCCTCTTTGTAGTAGATGATAATGAGAAGGTTGTAGGATCTGTCACAGATGGTGACATACGCAGATCTATCATCGCTGAACAAAACCTACAAAAAACTCTAGGAGAGATTGCAAACCCAGATTTCAAACGACTATACCAAAAAGATTCCTATCAGAGTTTTGAGAAATATAGAAAAAGCGATATAAAAATCCTTCCTATTCTCAATTCAGAAGAGAAAATGGTAGACTTTATAGATTTAGAATATATCAAAGCTCAACTTCCTTTAGAAGCAGTAATTATGGCAGGAGGGCGCGGTAAACGCCTCAGTCCACTCACTGATACTATGCCTAAACCAATGTTGCGATTAGGTGATAAACCCATCATAGAACACAACATAGATAGGCTCATTAGTTTTGGAATCAAAAAAATTTATATATCAGTAAAATATCTTGGTGAGCAGATAGTAAACTACTTGGGTGATGGTAGCCAAAAAGGAATTACTATAGAATATGTATGGGAAGACGAACCCTTAGGTACGGCTGGTGCTTTAGCTCTGATAAACAACCTAAATACGGAACATATTTTGTTGATGAATAGCGACTTGTTTACCAATGTAAATTTCGAGTCTCTTTATTTAAAGCTTATCAATGAAAGGGCAGATATGGCAGTAGCTTCTACTGAGTATAAAGTAGATATCCCTTATGCTGTATTTGAAACCCAAGAAGGACGAGTAATGAACTTTAAAGAAAAACCTAGTTTTATATACCACTCAAACGCTGGTATTTATATACTCAAACGCTCCTTGATTGCTAAAATAGAAAAAGGCAAGTATTGCGACATCACCGATGTAATGGAACAATTAGTTACTGAAGGGGGCAAATTGGTATACGACCCCATCATAGGCTATTGGATAGACATTGGTAAAACTGTAGACTATGAGCACGCACAAGAGTTTATTAAACATTTAGACCACTAAATAATGTATAATAACAAAAAAATATTAGCTATCATCCCTGCACGAGGAGGTAGCAAAGGATTACCAGGTAAAAATATAAAACCGCTATGTGGTAAACCTTTGATAGGGTGGAGTATAGAGCAAGCCCATGCAAGTGAGTATATTGATGAAATTTTTGTTTCAACTGATAGTGCTGAAATAGCTACTGTGGCTGAGAGTTTTGGAGTAAAAGTCCCTTTCCTAAGACCCTCAGAATTAGCAACAGATACCTCTCCCTCCTCTGCTTTTGTCCTACATACAATAGCATATTATCGTACCCAAGGACAGGAATTTGACTATATACTCCTATTAGAACCCACCTCTCCTTTAAGAAAAAAAGGAGATATAGATAATTGTATTGCTCTTCTAGAAGAGAATAGTGTAGGAGTTGTTAGCTTGGGGGAAGTGCATACAGAACATCCTTTTATAGTAAAAACAATAAAAGATAATAAAATAAGCCCTTTTATAGAAGATTCTAAAAAAGTTACCCGAAGACAAGACTTATCTAAAGCTTATTTTCCTTATGGCGTATCTTACTTAGTAAAAACAAGTTATTTTGAAGAAAAAAAACTCTTCTATAGTGAACTTTCAATACCTTACTTTATTGAACGTTGGCAAAACTACGAAGTAGATGATATCTACGATTTTTTGTGTATAGAAACAATTCTAAATTATAAAAAGAACGATATACTATGAAATTTTTAGTAATTGGTTTGGGATCAATGGGTAAAAGGCGTGTGAGATGTTTGCAAGCCTTACAGTATACTGATGTAGTAGGCTTTGACCCCCGAGAAGACCGAAGAAAAGAAGCAGAAAATAAGTATCATATAAAAACGGTAAAATCCTTAGACACTGAGGATTTGTCTAACTTTGATGCTTTTATTATTTCTACTCCTCCTAATTTGCATACCTACTATGCAAAAATAGCAATTGATTATAACAAGCCAGCTTTTATAGAGGCAAGTGTCATTATTGAAGAAGTAAAAGAAATGCTTGATTACAACCAAAACAATACTTTTATTGCCCCTTCTTGTACTTTCCGTTTTCATCCTATTATAAAGGATATTACTAAGATTATAAAGAGTGAAAAGTATGGGAAAGTAACCAACTTTTCATATCATTCAGGACAATATCTACCCGATTGGCATCCTTGGGAAGGAGTAAATGACTTTTACGTTTCAAAGCGTATTATGGGGGGAGGAAGAGAAATTGTACCTTTTGAGCTAACTTGGATAGTAGATACCATAGGTTGGCCTATTTCAGCTAAGGGAGTCTTTGAGAAAACAATTGATTTTGGTTGTGAAATAGAAGATTCCTATGCTTTTACTTTAAAATACGCCGATAAGGTAGGTACAATTCTTGTAGATGTAGCCTCTCGTTATGCTGTTAGAAACTTGATAATTAATCTTGAAAAAGCCCAAATACAATGGAAATGGGATGAGGCTACTTTCCATTTGTATGAAGTAGAAAATGGCAGATGGATACATTTTGAACAACCTCAATTTGAATCTGCTTCAGGATATAACAAGAATATCGGTGAGAAAATGTATATTGATGAAGTGAATAGCTTCATAAAGGGAATTGAAAACCCTAAACACTATCCCAATACAGTTCAAGACGATATAAAAGTACTAGAATTATTAAATCAAATAGAAAAATCAGATGGAGGTTTCTAAAATGAATTATAGTCAACGACTCAATAATCTAATCCCTGGTGGTTGTCACACTTATAGTAGAGGAGATGACCAATACCCCGAAAATGCCCCTCAAATATTTGAAAGAGGTGAAGGTGCTTATCTTTACACCCCCGATGGGAAAGAATTCTTAGACTATGGTATGGCTTTGCGAGCTATTACTTTAGGCTATGGTGAAAAAAGAGTTGCCAATGCTGCTATTGAGCAAATTTGGAAGGGAAATAACCTTACACGTGCCTCAGTGATAGAATTAGAAGCAGCTGAGGCGATGGTAGACCTTATACCAAGTGTAGATATGGTAAAGTTTGCTAAAAATGGATCAACAGTTACTTCTGCTGCCGTGAAAATGGCACGTGCCTATACAGGTAGGAAATATATCATTCGCTGTTTGGATCACCCTTTCTTTTCTTATGATGATTGGTTTATCGGAGATACAGTGCTTACTCGTGGTATTCCTAAAGAAAACTATGAGCACACAGTACACTTTAGATATAATGATATAGAGTCATTAGAGACTTTGTTTGCTCAACACCCTAATCAAGTAGCTGGTGTAATTTTAGAGCCTGCCACAGGGGAGCATCCTAAAGATAACTTCTTGCAAAAAGTAAAAGAATTATGTCATAAAAATGGAGCTTTATTTATCCTCGATGAAATGATAACAGGTTTTCGTTGGCATTTGCAAGGAGCACAGACTTACTATAATGTAGAGCCTGACCTTTGTACCTTTGGTAAGGGTATGGCTAATGGTTTCTCGGTAGCAGCCCTATGTGGTAAACGAGAGTTTATGAAAATAGGAGGTATCAAAGAAATTGGAGCAGAACGTGTATTCTTAACCTCTACTACTCACGGCGCCGAGATGTGTGGTTTAGGAGCTTTAGTAGAAACTATAAAATTCTATAAAGAACACAAAGTGGTAGATCATTTATGGAACTATGGTAGAAAATTAGTTTCAGAAATGAATGCTATTGCAAAGGAATTACAAATAAGTGATTATTTTGCAGCTACAGGAATTGAATGTTCTCCTAACTATATCACAAAAGATACTAATAAAGAAGTATCATTGGCTTTTAGAACACTCTTTTCGCAAGAAATGATTAAAAATGGGGTTTTAATACCTTGGATTGCTATTTCGTATGCCCATACTGATAAAGAATTAAACAGAACTCTTGAAGCTGTACGGAAATCATTACAAGTGTATACCAAAGCACTCAATGAAGGAGTAGATAAATATCTAGTAGGCAGCACTATCAAACCTGTATTTAGAAAATATAACTAATGAAAATAGCCTTAGTTTCACTCAACCAAAGTTGGGAGAATAAAGCCGAGAATAAGCAAAAGGTAGAAAAAACATTAAATCTTATTACTGAACATTGCTCTGATATCAATTTGGTAGTATATCCTGAAATGACCCTCACAGGTTTTACAATGGAAAGTCAAAAGGTGAAGGAAGATGAATTTTCGTCAGAAACGATTACTTTCTTTCAAGAACAAGCTAAAAAACATAATGTATCTATAGCTTTCGGAGTTGTTCTGACAAAAGGAGATAAAGCTACTAACAACTTGGCTGTAGTAAACAATCAAGGTGTCTTGCTAACTACTTATGCTAAAATACATCCTTTTTCGTATGCTAATGAAAATGATTTTTACCAAGCAGGTGAAGAACTGAAAAAGCTAACTATCGCAGGAGCTACTATAGGCCTAACCATCTGTTACGACTTGCGCTTCCCTGAACTTTACCAAGCATACTCTAAAGATTGCTCGGTGATACTAAATATAGCCAATTGGCCTGAGCGTAGAGTACCCCATTGGTGGGCACTTATCAAGGCAAGAGCTATAGAAAACCAAGTGTTTATGGTGGGTGTAAATCGTATAGGGAAAGATGGCAAAGGATTGTTATATGTAACCTCATCGCACATTGTGTCACCTTATGGTGAAGTGCTGAAAGGAAAGTCTCTTTCAGAAGAAGTAACCCTATATGAACTCAATCTTGAGGAAGTAACTCAATATAGAACAGAGTTCCCAGTGAAAAACGATAGAAAAACAACACTGTACAAAAATATATTATGAGCGACTTAGTAAAAGACAAAATAGTAGTAGTTACTGGCGGTGCTGGTTTATTGGGCAAAACCTTTTGTCAAGCTATAGCCGATAACGGAGGTATTGCTGTGGTAGCAGAGTATGATATTACCATAGCTGAGAAACTATGTACTTCATTAGGAAATGCCTGTATAGTACCTGCACAAGTCGATATTACTGATAAAGCTTCTGTTGAAGCTCTTATCAATAATATTTCCAAAAAATATGGCAAAATAGACGCTCTAGTCAATAGCGCCTACCCTCGCAACAAAAACTATGGCAAACACTTTTTCGAGGTAACTTATAATGACTTTTGTGAAAATATAGGAATGAACTTAGGAGGTTACTTCCTTACCTCTCAACTGTTCGCTAAATATTTTTATGACCAAGGTTATGGTAATATCATTAACTTAGCTTCTATTTATGGGGTCATAGCTCCACGTTTTCAAATTTACAATAATACCCCAATGACTACACCTGTAGAGTATGCCGCTATTAAATCGGGCTTAATACACCTCAGCAAATATATGGCTAAATACTTTAAAGGAAAAAATATTAGAGTAAATACAATCTCTTTAGGTGGTATAGAAGATAAACAACCTGAGCCTTTCTTAAAAGCGTATAGAGAGTTTTGCTTAAACAAAGGAATGCTCAACGCTAAAGATATTTCTGGCACTGTACTATACTTGCTTTCTGATTTATCAGAGTTCGTAAACGGACAAAATATAGTTGTAGACGATGGTTTTACATTATAATCAGATTGAGAGAAAAATATGAGGCGCCTACTAAAAGATAGTACCATTTACTTAATAGGAGAAATTATCTCAAAAATAATCCCTTTTCTGTTGATTCCTTATTTATCTAGAAAATTAGGAGTTGCAGGGTATGGAGAACTTTCTTATTACCAAACTTATACAGCTTTGTTTGTTATTTTATTTGGATTGGTACAAGAAGGTTCTGTTACTCGTTATTTCTATTTTTATGGAAAAAATGCTTTAGACTTAATTGTAAGAACCGGTTATCTTTATACAATCTGTATCGCCTCTTTAAGCTTTTTAATATGCTTATTCTTTAAATCCGAAATATTATTATATTTAGTTCTTGCTGCTGTTTTTGAGGTGTTTGTTACAGTTCAATTGAGTATAAGGCAATGTCAAAAACAAGCCTTTTCTTATGTTGTTATTCAAATATTATCAGGAGTATTATCTTTGTCCATCACTATATTTTTATTAGAGTTCTTTCAAACTAATCTGGTTGAAAAAAGAATTTTAGCTATACTTACCTCCAATGCTTTAGTGTTTGTAATATCGTATTTCTTTTTGTATAGAACGAAAGTAAAGAAAAGAAAGTTTAGTTTTAATAACTATAAAACAGCTTTTCTATATATTTTGAGTCTAGGTTTACCTATGATCTTTCATCATTTGAGTTTCTATATAAAAGGACAAGTAGATAGAATTTTTATATATCATAAATTCACAGAAACAGATTTAGGCTTATATGCAATGGGCGCTAATATAGCAATGATTTTAATAACACTTATAGGAGCTATTAACAAAGCTACTGTACCCTATTACTATGAGGCTATAAAGAAAAATGGAATCTCTTTGCAACAAATACATAAATGGGCATTAATATCATTGTTAATTCCTATAATCATTAGTTCTATTATTTCTATAATTCCTGAGTCTCTTATCTTATGGTTCTTAGGAAATCAATTTTTAGGAACAAAATACTATATAGTAATTTTTTCAATAACGGCAACCTTAGCAATCCCTTATGCTTTATTAGTTAATTATCTGTTCTATTATGGTAAGAACAAACAAATTGCTTTCTGTTCTATACTTTCAACACTAATTTATATAGTAGCATTAATCTGTCTAACGTTTACAGATATTAAATATATTCCTTTTGCAAGTATTTTAGCTGCGTTATCTATTTTGCCTATTCTATACTTTTACACTAAAAAGATAGATTTAAACAATAATATTTCTAATGAAAATATCAATAATTAAAAGAAGAATCAAACTTGTTTTTCAAACCTTTGAATATTTATTAAAAATAATTCTATTTTCAAACTTTAAATCAAAAAGACAACTATTAAATATCAGTGAAAGAAAACAAAACACAAAAATCAGAATTTTAGGTAATGGTAATTCTTTAAAACAAGGAGGATTTATTGATAGAGCTTATGATTATATGGTTCTGAATGACTACTTTCTTTCAGAAAGTTATTATGAGGTAAAACCTCTGTATTATTTAGTAGCAGATCCTTATTATTTTTACACAGAAGAAGGAATTAACAAAATAAAAGATATTACCTTGATTACTAATTGGGAAATGTATTTGTTTGTACCTTATATTAAAGGAAAAAATTCATTTTTCAAAAAAATGGAAACTGATTATGTAAAAATTTGTTTGTACAACTCATCTCCTTTTGAAAGTTTTATAAGTATAAAGCAGTTTTTTTTCAATAAAATGCTTGCAATGCCTATTGTCCAAAATGTACTTGTAGGAGGAATTATGGTTTCTATTTGGTTAGGCTATAAAACTATTGAATTATATGGAGTTGAACACTCTTGGTTAGGATTATTATCTGTAGATAAAGATAATAATGTACTCATTCAAGATAAACATTTCTATGATAAAAAAGAAGTTTCTAAAACTGTTTTCAAAGGGCTTGATGGTAAACCTTGGAAATTGCACGAAGTATTATATGCCTATGGTAGAATGTTTGAATCTTATTGGGAAATAAATGATTATATCAAAGGTAAGAATATCAACATCATCAACAAAAGTCCCAATTCTTTTATAGATGCCTTTAAAAAAGATTAAAATGAACAAGTTAAAAAATATAATAAAATTCTTTTATTATCTATGTAAATACAACGTAGATTTTACGTGTGTTTTTGGCATTCAAAAGAATAACATATTTACCAAAAAAGTAAATTTATACCTTCCTTATTGCATCAATAATTGTGAAATTGGTGACTATACTTATATAGCCAAAAACGCTACTATATCCTATACCAAGATAGGAAAATATTGTTCAATAGGGCCTAATTTTCTGTGTGGATGGGGAATACATCCTCTCAATGGAATTTCAACCGCCCCTATGTTTTATTCTACAAGAAAACAAAATGGATATACGCTATCAAAAGAAGATAAAATAGAAGAACGAAAACCCATTGTAATAGGAAATGATGTTTTTATAGGTGCCAATGTAACTGTTTTAGATGGTGTTACCATAGGTAATGGGGCAGTTATAGGAGCAGGTGCTGTCGTTTCAAAAGACATTCCTCCTTATGCTATAGCAGTAGGTTGCCCTATAAAAATCATTAAGTTCAGATTTAATGATGAAATAATAAATAAGTTAGAATCTATCCAATGGTGGAACGACGATACTAACCAAGTTCTTATAGAAAAATACTTTTTTGATGTCGAAAATTTTATAGAAAGTTATACCCAATGAATACTCCCCTCATCACCATCATCACTGTATCCTATAATGCCGTAAAGGATATTGAAAATACGATCCTATCGGTACTCAACCAAACCTACCCTAATATAGAGTATATCATCATAGATGGAGGTAGTACCGATGGCACTCTTGATATCATCAAAAAATATGAGGATAAAATTTCCTTTTGGGTAAGTGAGCCCGATAAAGGCATTTATGATGCTATGAATAAGGGAATTGTAAAAGCTACAGGGGTGTGGCTCAACTTTATGAATGCAGGTGATACCTTCTATAATGAACAAGTATTAGAAAAAGTATTTAAGGATAATGATTGGAGTGACGCCGATGTAATCTATGGAGACGTAGTATATGTATATCCTAATAAAGAGGATTTTAGAAAAGCATTATCTATTAACAGAATGAAAAAAAATATTCCATTCTGTCATCAAAGTGTTTTCGTACGAACAGAACTTCAACAAAAACATCTATTTAATACAACCTATAAAATCTGTGCCGATTACAAAGTCTTTTTTGATCTTTACAATGAACATTATAAATTTAAATACAAAAATATAATTGTGTCTAAATTTTTATTTGGAGGATGTTCTACAAAATCAGCAGTGAGTGTATATTTAGAAGAATGGCATATTTCAGGAGAAAAAAATAACTTCCATTTTATCTGTAGAATTATCTGGAGTTTTTGTAAAGAAAGCATTAGAAATTTATTTAAATAAGCAACTTAATGGCAATTTATTGGGTAATATGGGGATTTATTGTATTGATGAACTTTTTAAAAGCTGATAAGGTATCTAAGTTTTTATTAGGTTTATTCTCTATATTCCTTGTCTTCTTTATAGGATTTAGACACGAAGTAGGAGGCGATTGGTATAATTATCTCGCTATGTTCGATTTAATATCTAAACTCCCCTTTTTAATATCAATCATTTTCACTGATGTAGCCTATGGAGCCATCAATTGGGCTAGCTTTCAATTAGGTTATGAAATTTATACAGTCAACTTTATTTGTGCCATTATTTTTTGTTGGGGAATCTACAAATTCTCATCTGCTTTTAAGAATTTTTGGCTACCAATTTTAGTTCTTTTTACATATACCATTGTAGTTGTTGCTATGGGCTATACTCGGCAAGGGGTTGCTGTAGGTTTAGTGTGTATGGCTTTTGCTTCATTACTAAAAAAGCCTAAAAAAAGAGTGTATTTCTTTTGGATATTTATGGCTATGCTATTCCACAAAACAGCTGTAATAATGTTTTTCTTTATGCCTTTAATCAACAGTCGCATTTTTAGAAAAAAATTCTTTTTCTGGCTGTATACTATTATTTCCTTTGGTCTAATTTTTTCTATTCTTTGGTTATCGCAAAAGGCAGATAATTTGTATTTAAACAATAGTGTCGATTCTTCAGGAGCTATAAGGCGTATGGTAATGCACCTCATCCCCTTAGGAATTTATGTTATTTACTATAAGAAATTTAAAAAAACATTAAATTCTATTATTCAACTAATGGATTTAGTATCTATAATGGTTTTCTTAACCTTCCTATTAACTTTTGTTTTCTCTACATTAGCCGATAGGTTAGGCTTATATTTTATTGTTTTTGATGTTATTGTCTTTACTAAATTTGCTGAAATACTAACAAATAGAAGTAAAAAATTATTGATCTTCTTGTTAACTGTACAATATACATTTGTTTTTTATATTTGGCTTTATTTCTCAACTTGGGCACCTATTGCTTGGAACTATAAAAACATACTATTTTAATAGCTTTTTAAACAATGAAAATCCTACATATCATCAATAATCTAAATACAGGGGGAGCTGAAAAACTCCTTGTTGAAACCTTACCTTTGTATGAGAAGAAAAATATTGAGGTTGATCTACTTTTATTAAGCAAAAAGGAATCTCCTTTTGAAAATTTATTAAATAATACCTTAAAAGGAAGTGTTTATCATTCAAATATAAAACACCTATATTCACCCTTACAAATTTTCCAAATAATTAAATATATAAGAAAAAAGAAATATAATATAGTTCACGCTCATTTATTCCCTACTTTCTATTGGCTTTCTTTAGCTAAATTATTTTTTAGGTTTAAAACTCCTATTATTTTCACAGAGCATAACACTCATAACAAACGTTTAGGGAGTGCTGTTTTTCGATGGATAGATAAATTAATTTATCGCCAATATTCAAAAATTATTGCTATTACTCCTCAAGTAGAACAAGTGCTAATTCAAAAGTTGAATATAAAAGAAAATAAAATAAAGGTAGTCTATAATGGAGTAGATATTACTAAATATAAAAATGCTAAAGTTTATAATAAAGAAGATTTTTTTGACAAGGACTCTATAATACTTATTCAAGTCTCCCGCTTCCATCCTCAAAAAGATCAAAAAACACTTATCAAAACTTTGGCTTTATTACCAGATACATACAAGCTATTATTAGTAGGTGATGGTGATACTCAAGAGGAATGCAAACAATTAGTGCAATCACTTTCCCTTCAAGAACGAGTACAATTTTTAGGAAACAGGACTGATATTCCTTCTCTTTTAAAAACAGCCGATATTGCAGTACAATCCTCACATTGGGAAGGTTTTGGACTTACAGCTGTAGAAGCAATGGCTGCAGGCAAACCTATAATAGCAAGTGGTGTGATTGGTCTTAAAGATATAGTGTCAGGCTATGGATTAATTTTTGAAAAAGGGAATGAAAACGATTTGCTTCAAAAAATACAATCTTTAGCCAATAAAGATTATTATAAACAAATCTCACAAAAATGCTCTCAAAGAGCCGAAGATTTCCAACTTACAACAATGGTAGAAAAAACGGTAGCGCTCTATCAAAAACTCACAAATTCCATAAAATGAAAAAAATAATCATCCTCGATACGCTTTCTAAAGATGTATTCCTTTTTAGAAAACACTTGATACAATTTTTAGTAGCTCAACAATACATCGTGTATATAATGGCTACCGATTTTACTCCTGCTACTAAAGAAAAAGTAATACAATTAGGTGCAACTCCTATAGATTATACTTTTGATAGAGGGGGGCTCAACCCTTTTGCTGACCTTAGGAATATGAAGCTCCTCCAAAAAACTTTTGCTAAAATACAACCAGATGTACTGCTTGCTCGTGCTTCAAAACCTGTGATTTTTGGCACTTTAGCAGCGAAGAAAGCTAAAGTACCAAAAATTATAGCAATGCTTGAAGGCTTAGGATATACTTTTACAGAACAACCTAACGGGCAATCTCTTAAAGCTAAAATTATCAAAAAAATTCAAGTATTTTTATATAAAATAGCGCTCCCTAAGGCTAATATAGTGTTATTCTTAAACCCTGATGACCCACGAGATTTATTAGATAGGTACCATATAACTGTAAAAAAACGAGAAGTATTAGGTGCCATAGGGCTTGATTTTGGAGATTATCCCTTTTCAAATGCTCCTATCTCTCCTATTTCATTCATTTTTATTGCACGTCTTTTGCGCGAAAAAGGAATTTTTGAATACTTAAAAGCTGTAGAAATAGTAAAAACTAAATATCCATCTGTTATTTTCAAAATAATTGGAAGTTTTGATTCAGAGAATCCAGGAGCTCTGAAAAAAGAAGAATTAGACAAATACATTCAAAAAGGCTTTATCACCTACCCTGGCTTTGTAAACAATGTAAATCAATGGATAACTGAAAGTTCTGTGTTTGTTTTGCCTTCTTATCGCGAAGGTGTACCCCGCAGCACTCAAGAGGCAATGGCAATAGGGCGTGCTGTAATCACTACCGATGTACCGGGCTGCCGTGAAACTGTAGTAAATGGCAAAAATGGCTTCCTTATTCCTAAATGGGATGTCGAAGCTCTTGTGCAAGCTATGCAATATTTTATAGAAAACCCTGCCGAAATCAGTCGTATGGGTATGGAAAGCTATCAAATAGCTTTAGAAAAGTTTGATGGAGAGAAAGTGAATGAAAAGTTATTAAAAATTATAGAGTCATAACTTGTTATATTTTTTCTACTACCGCAAGTTTATAGCTCGTACCTTGGTAAATCTATAGAACTTCTTCAGATGTCCTCCAAGAGTCCTAAAGTCCTCCAAAGAGGATATACGAAAACTCTTAAATTCACCTTTACAACGTTACAATTTGCCAAAGTTTCACACTTATATTTGAATTGTGTTATGTAGAGGTGTTTCACAAACACCCACACAAATAGAGCTTTTCAAAACTTCTCACAATTCACTTTTCTGTTAAAAAACACACCATTTATAATATTTTTTGTATCTTCGCGTTTCAAACACTAAACATTCATCGTCCTGATGCTACTCTCTATTGTCATCCCCACATATAATTCAGCTTCACATATAGCCCATTGCCTTTCTCTTATACAGCAACAATTAGGGAAAAATCAGCTCTACGAAGTGGTAGTCATAGATGGTAAATCTACCGATGAAACCCTAATTATTGTAGAGAGTTTTACCAAAAAAATCCCTCAATTGAGATGGATTTCTGAAAAAGACAAAGGAATTTACGATGCAATGAACAAGGGTATTGCCCTCGCTCACGGAAAATTTCTCTATTTCTTAGGCGCCGATGATGAAATTACCTTCACTATAAACCAAATAACCCCAATATTGCAAAACGAGAACACCATCTATTACGGCAATGTACTTTTAAAAAACACACAAACACTATACGACGGCGCGTTTACAACCGCCAAACTCATAGAGCAAAATATATGTCACCAAGCAATTTTCTACCCTAAGAAAATAGTAGAACAACACCCGTATAATCTAAAATACAAGTTATTAGCCGATTATGAGTTAAACCTAAAACTCTGGTCAAAATACAAATTTGAATATGTAGAACTCACCATAGCCGTATATAGCAACGATGGAATTTCTACCCAAGTGAAAGATGTACAATTTAAAAGTGATTTCCTTTCTATACTCTATAAGTATTTGGGAATAAAATATGTAATAATAAAAATATACAACAAACTTAAAAGAACACTACAATGAAATATATAGCCTTCTATTTCCCTCAGTTTCACTCTATAGAAGAAAACAACCAATGGTGGGGACACCAGTTCACCGATTGGGAGTTGGTACAAGCCGCTCAAAAATATGCTGAAGAACAACAACAACCCCGAATCCCTTTGAACAACAACTACTACGACCTTACTGAAGCTGAGGTAATTGCTTGGCAAACTCAATTAGCAAAAAAATACGGCTTAGCAGGCTTCAATTTTTACCACTATTGGTTTGATGGCAAACTATTATTAGGCAAGCCTATGGAGTTGTTTTTGGCAAACCCTAACAACAACCTCAACTTCTGTATCACTTGGGCAAACGAAACTTGGACAAAACAGTGGATCGGTAGCTCCGAAATACTGATGGAACAAAAACATTTAAACGATAAAGATCTTTGGCAACAACATTTTGATTATTTGTTACCTTTTTTCAAAGACCCTCGCTATATTACCATAGACCACAAGCCTGTCTTTTGCATCTATCGCCCCGAACTCAATAAACATCAAACCCAATGGATGAACTTCTTCAACCAAAAAGCTCGTGAAAATGGTTTTGAAGGCATCTATTTTATCGGAATGAAATCCTATGACCTCGATAGAGAAGACGAAGTGTATAACAGCTTCCAAGCTAAAATGCTCTTTCAACCTCGCTATTTGTTCAACAAAAAGTTCTTCCAACGCAAATCGTGGGTATCTGCAATAGAAAAAAAACTGAGACGTTTGCCTGAAAAAATGCAATTCTGGATAGGCCGACTCAAATTTAAAATGGAAAAAAGCCAAAAAGTAGATTATGTAGCTTTTGGTGAAGCCCTCTTAGCCTTAGCACAACAAACCCAAGATAAAACCTATCAATCAATTATTGTAGATTGGGATAACACTCCCCGATACAAAAATCGCTCTAAATTCTTTGTAAATGCTACTCCTGCTAATTTTGAACACTTTTTAAAAGAACTCTCTCTTATCGAAGCTGCCAAAGGAAATGAATTTGTATTCATCAATGCTTGGAATGAATGGTCGGAAGGCGCTTATTTAGAACCTGACACTACTTATGAGTACCAATATTTAGACGTCATTAAAAAATTATCGGAATGAAACTCTCTGCCTCTATAGTGTTATATCAAACCGACCTCACCCCTTTAAAAAAAGCAATCGATAGCTACTTCGCTTGTCAAAGCAAGCAGTTACAGCTATTCCTTGTCGACAACTCACCCACCGATGTGCTGAAAGAAGTAGTAACGATGTACCCCGATAAGGAAATACACTATATTTTCAACAACGAGAATATGGGGTATGGCAAAGCTCATAATATTGCTATCAAAAAATCTATGGAGCAAGGGCTGCCCTATCACATAGTCTTAAATCCTGATATTGTCATACAAAAAGGCACCTTAGAAAAACTCACTCATTATATGAATGAGCACCCCGAGGTAGGCAATATAATGCCAAAAATCATCTATCCCAATGGTCAGCTGCAATACCTTTGCAAACTCCTACCTTCCCCTCTCGACCTCATTTTTAGGCGTTTTATCCCTTTTAAAAAATGGAGAGACAAAAGCAACAAACATTTTGAGTTACACAACTTTAGCTATAACCAAACGATGAACATCCCTATACTCTCAGGCTGCTTTATGTTCTTGCGCACCGAAGCCCTTGAGAATGTAGGATTATTTGATGAGCACTTTTTTATGTATATGGAAGATTTCGATCTCAACCGTCGTATCCATCGTGCCTACAAAACCATCTTTTTCCCCGAAGCCGTCGTTGTACACGAATATCAAAAAGCATCCTATAAAAATATCAAACTATTGAAAGCCCATATCAAATCCGCTATTTATTACTTCAATAAGTACGGCTGGTTTTTTGATAAGGAAAGAAAGAAAATCAATCAAAAAACCTTAAAACAAATCTTAGAAAAGGACTAAAAACTTACTATGCTGAAAAAGAATACTTATCGCCCCGACATCGATGGACTTCGCGCTTTAGCGGTTTTAGCCGTTGTATTATTTCATTTAAGTCCAACGCTCTTGCCCAATGGCTTTCTGGGAGTGGATATCTTTTTTGTTATTTCAGGATTCCTAATTACCACTATTCTCTATCGTGAGATGGAGCAAAACAACTTTTCGTTTGCCAATTTCTACAATAGGCGCATCAGGCGAATTCTTCCTGTTTGTTTTGTAGTGATAGTTGTAGGGTTATTGCTCACACGATGGCTCTTCTTAACCAAAGATTTTTATAGCGTTGCCAACAGTGCAGTAGCTTCTGTTTTCTTTCTGTCTAACTTCTATTTTGCAAGAGTAGGAGGCTATTTTGATATTGCCACCGAAGAACGCCCCTTCAATCATATATGGTCACTATCTGTAGAAGAACAATTCTATTTCATTTTTCCTCTATTGTTGTGGTTAGTGTTTAAAAGTAAGTTCCTCAGAAAACATATCATAGCTGTATTACTCTCAACAATGTTTTTCTTGCTATGCCTCTCCTTCTTACCTTTAGAGAAAATAGGCATACACTTAGATGCTTACTACCTCCCTCATTTGCGAATGATAGAGTTGCTCACAGGCTCATTATTAGCTGTAATCTTGTGCTTAAAAGGCAATCATTTGTCAGTACAAATGTCTAATATATTAGGTAGTAGCACTTTGGTAATAGTCATAGCTTGCTTGTGTATCAAAGGCATTTTTGTTCCTCCTTATTTCCCAGGGGTAACTTCACTCTTGTTGTGTGTCCCTACAGCGCTACTAATTGTAGCTAATGAAAAAGGAAGCTATGTGAAAAAACTATTTTCAATACCACCTATAGTGTGGATAGGAAAACTCTCGTACTCTTTATACTTATGGCACTGGGTTATATTAGCAATGTGTAGGTATTTTTTAGGAGTAGGCGACTTACCTCTAAAGGTCGCTTTAGGGGCTTTTATACTAATGTTCTTACTTTCAATCATCACCTATTATTTTGTAGAACAACCTTTTAGAAAGAAAAAATACACTTTCAAGAAGAGCTTTTTGTATTTATACCTATTGCCTCTTATTGTAGTGATTGCCATTAGTTACAGTCTGTATCAAGCAAAAATTCCCGAGCTTCAAAAAACTTCATCACACTTTCCACCAGTAGTGTGTGAAAAATGTAGTTCCTCAAAAGATACCTTGCAAACATTAGGTGATACGAAAAACCTTTATCCTAAAAAAATCCTTTTTGTAGGCGATAGCCATACCTCTCATTTATCCCCTTTCATAGATATAGTAGGGAAAAAGGAAGGTTGGAAAGCCGATGTCCTATCAGCAGGAGCTTGTCCATCGCTATTAAACACTCAAGGGTGGAAACCTACAGCCGAATGCCAAAAGGCACTCGATTACTTGCAAGAACACTACCTCCAGTACAATGTTATCTTTTTAGTAAACTCATATACTACCGATAGAGAAAATATCCCTGCATATACACAAAAGTTCATCGCTACGATACACACCTTGTTAGCGGCAGGAAAAGACGTTTATGTGCTAAACTCATCAGCTAATTTTGATTATGATGTTCAAAGAAACCAAAAGCTCAAAAAGCAACTAGGAATCCAATACTTTACCTCTCTTAGAGGAGAAAAATACAAGAAAAATTACAAACGTTGGGAAAGATTTGCCTACACTCTAAAAACTGAATTCCCTACCCTCCATATAATAGACCTCTCTCATTACATCCCTAATGATGGTTGTATAGCAGGAAAACCAATAATGTACGACACCAATCATTTCAATACCTACGGAGCTCAACAAATAGCAGCTCTTTTCATAGCAAATGGAGAAAAACTCCTTAAACTTGAGAGTAGGCGATAAATCATAAACTTTGTCAAAGTCCCAAAACTTTGACAAAGTCTATAAATCTGATAATCAATTACTTTTAGTCACATTGTAGGGGCGTTTTGCAAACGCCCTCTCAAGAAAAACTTTTAGGACAGCCTCAAATTCGTGGAAGATTAAAAATATTTCACTGATTGTTAAATAATTACTTAGGCCGAACTCACGTTAATATAACGTCAGTTCGATATAACAGAGCATTGATTTACAGCTTTGTAACATAATATATTCACAAAATAATTCACCGTCAGGTGAAAATTCGTGAGATAATAAAAAAAT
>NZ_JAEFDB010000013.1 GCF_016126015.1 Capnocytophaga periodontitidis | reverse complement strand
CACGTATGTTTCCAATGCAGTAGGAACTCTAATGCAGAATCCAAGAAATCAATTTGCACCTTATCAAAATCAATCTGCACCTTATCAAAATCAGTTTGTACCTCAGGAAGGAAAAGCTCCTGGGTGAAAAATTTATGCAGGAACACTGACAACTATTGGTAATGAATTATATTATAGTGAAAGATATGGTACTTGGATGGGTAAAAACTTTAGAATATATAAGCAAAATTGGGGAGGAAATGGAATTACAGGAGGTAAAAATAAATTTGCTAAAACAATGTCAAATAGAATTGCTTGGGCAGGTAATGTCTTAGGATTTTAGAATGCTGCAGTTATAGAAATAGAAAGACGAAAAGGCGAGATAAATACTACTCAATGGGGGCTTGAACAAGGATCTAATATTCTTTCAACATTTGGAGGAATACCAGGTGTTGCTTGGGGAATAGGTTGGGAACTTGGTAGGTTTACGACTGGTATGGAATGGTACCAAGAATCTACATATCGCTACTGGTATAACCACTGGGAGAAGAGGTATGGAAAACCTTCTGAATCCAATGAATATTTTTGGAATTATTTTTATGAAAATTACGGCAAATGATGGACGTGCTTTATTATTATATTTATCTTTTTTATGTGAAGGTTATGTCTGATAATCAACCTCATTCAAGAACTGTTTGGGCATTAGGGTTTCTTTTTTCTTTGATAATCAACTTTTCACTTGATATGGGATTGGCATTTTTTTTCGGTTATACTTTAAGTGTTTTTCAAATGGTAAGTATAACGGCACTTCTAATGCTTTTGTTCTACTTTAAGTATTACAAAAGTGGTAGAGGAAAACAAATTGTTAAAAAAGAGAAACCTAAGTTTTTTGGTAGTAATACAGCTTCTATAATACTTACTGTTTTATTCTTTTTAATAAGTATGTCATTCTTATTTTTTAGTGCGGATATAGTAAGAGAAATATTAGAGATGAAAAAAGCTGCTACCTCACCTATGTAAGTTATAAAACTTTAGCATTTATGAAACACCTATACAACCTACTCATTTTTATAACCGTCTTCCCTATGTTCGCTCAGGAAGAAAAACCTATTACTACGGCTTTTCCGTTTTTGTTGCTCAGTACAGATGCTACTGCTTCAGGAATGGGAGATATAGGGGTATGTTCATCTCCAGATGTGTTTTCTCAGCGATGGAATGCTGCTAAATATGTGTTTGCTGAGGCTACTTCAGGAGTGGGAGTAGGTTATTCACCCTATTTAAACAAGTTAGCCAAAGATGTGTTCTTAGGCAATGTTACTTACTACAAGCGCTTACGCCGAAGTGCGTGGGAAGGAAGTTTTACTTATTTTACTATAGGTGAAGTAGCTCTTACTCAAAATATAGGCAGTAATGCTTATTTAGCAGGCAATGTACGTCCGTCAGAATTTGCAGCAGACCTGTCCTATAATCTCAAACTCAGCGAACAATTTGCTATGGGAGTAGCAACTCGCTATTTGCAATCAGCTCTGCGCTTGCCGTCAGAAGGGAATACTACAGCACGGAGTATTGCTTTTGATATTTCAGGCTACTACACTTCTCGTGAACACCCTATAGGTAATGCTTGGGGATATTATACGTGGGGCTTTCAGCTCTCTAATATAGGAGCTAAAGTAAAGTATGAGGATTTAGGCAAAGAGTATTTTATCCCAACCAATTTAAAAATAGGAGCTTCTTACAATCTGTTATTTAGTGAATTACATTCTATTTCGTTATTAGTAGAAGCTAATAAATTGTTAGTTCCCTCAGTGCCTGAAGGTAATGAAGATTTTCTACAAGGCATTTTCAAATCGTTTAGCGATGCCCCTAATGGTTTTTCGGAAGAGTGGCACGAAATTAGTAAAGCAATAGGTGTACAATACGCTTATAATCAGCAGTTTTTTGTACGTACGGGCTATCATTATCAGCACCCTAACAAAGGTGATCTACAGTATTTCACTGTGGGCACAGGGGTTAAATACAAATCACTCCAACTCGATTTTTCTTACCTCTTCTCTACAGCTAAAACACATAATCCTCTCAGTTCAACACTCAAAACTTCATTACAATATCTGTTTTGAGAAAAACGATCTAAAAATATAATCAAGAGTTAAAAATAGCCTACTATTAACCTCAGTTCGATATAGCAAAACACTGATTTACAATTATATTAACGTGAGTTCGATATAACAGAATGTTAGTTTACATCTTTGTAACATAATATATTCACAAAATAATTCACCGTCAGGTGAAAATTCGTGAAATTAGTGGGAGATTAAAAATATTTTGCTGCTTTTTAAACAACTACTTACATCGGACTTACATTATTTTATTAAGAGTTAAGAAAAAAGCCTCTTTTGAGAAGTCTGCAAGAGTGGAATATGTGAGGAATTGGGGTGCGTTTTTTAAAAGCAAATACTGCAAAAAATCGTCATTCGTAACTCGTCATTCGTAATTATTTATTATCTTTGCCCCAATTAAATTAATTATTATTACAATGAAGTTAAAACATATCACCCTTTTAGCAGTAGCATCCTTAGTGCTTGCTGCCTGCAACAATCCTCAACCCCCTATACAAAAAGAGGCACAAACCCCTCAAAAACGGTTGATTAGCTATGTAGACCCATTCATTGGTACTGGTGGGCACGGACATACTTACCCTGGGGCAACTACCCCTTTCGGTATGATACAAGTCAGCCCCGTGAATGGTCTTAGTCACTGGGATTGGTGCTCTGGTTACCACTATTCCGATAGCCTTATGGTAGGTTTTGGACATTTGAGCCTTAGTGGTACGGGGATAGGCGACCTAAACGACATCTTGCTAATGCCTACTACTAAAGAGTATGACCTCAGCGTACTCAAATACGGTCGCAAAGAGCAATATCCTGTGAATGTCCAAGAGTTTCGCGATATGGTGCCTTACAAATCAAAATATAGCCATAAGAACGAAAAAGCAGAACCTGGTTATTACCAAGTGTATTTAGAAGACTCCAAAGTGAACGTCGAACTTACTGCGGCACAACGTTACGCTGTACATCGTTATACTTTTGAAAAAGGAGCAGAACAATCAGTACTACTGAACTTGGGATTTGCTATCAACTGGGATAGCCCTACCAAAACTTTTTTTAGCCAATCACGTAAGAAGTTAGATGCTAATAACAACGGCAATATTATCACAGGTTATCGTTATAGTACTGGCTGGGCTGAAAACCAAAAAGTGTTCTTTGCGATTCAGTTTTCTAAGCCTATAAAAAATATTACCTATCAAAAACACAAAGAGGATATTACTTCAGGGCAAATCTTCTTTGATAATACTGATGTGAAGTTAGAGGTAAAAGTAGCTCTTTCTTCAGTGAATGAAGAAAATGCTTTAGATAACTTGGAGTTATACAACGCTCCTAATTTTGATAAAACCAAATCATTAGCACAACAACAATGGGAGAAGACCCTCAGCAGTATAGTAGTAGAAACCCCTGTTGATTCGCTTAAAACAATTTTCTATACTGCCCTCTATCACGCACAAGTAGCGCCTGTAACTTTTTCTGACAAGAATGGATGGTTTAGATTGCAAAACGACGAGATTGTAAAAACTGAAGGTACTGCTTATTCTACCCTTTCTCTGTGGGATACTTTCCGCGCGGAGCATCCTCTGCTCACGCTTTTGCAACCCAAAGTAACCGCCGATATCATCAACTCAATGTTAGCTTACTACCAAGTGCACAAAGTGTTACCCGTTTGGACGCTCTACGGCAATGAAACCAATACAATGACGGGCTATCACTCGGTAGCTGTGATTGCCGAAGCCTACCTCAAAGGCGTACGTGGTTTTGATGCTGAAAAGGCTTATGAGGCAATGAAAACTACAATGATGCAAGATGATCGCGGACTCAAAGCGTACAAAAAATATGGCTACATTCCTTATAACGCAGGGGTAGACGAGTCGGTTACTATTACCCTTGAATACGCTTACGACGACTGGTGTGTGGCGCAAATGGCTAAAGCCTTAGGTAAAGCCGAAGATGCTGACTTCTTTACCAAACGCTCAGAAGCCTACACGCATTTATTTGATAAAGAAACGGGCTTTATGCGTGGTAAAAGCACCAATGGTAAATGGCGCACGCCTTTTGACCCTAAACGCTCCGACCACCGCGAAAATACCGACTATACCGAAGGTAACGCTTGGCAACACAGCTGGTTTGTGCCTCACAACGTACAAGGACTTATCAACCTATTTGGAGGCAATGAACCTTTTGTAACACACTTAGAAAAACTCTTTACCGAAAGTTCTGAAATCACTGGTGATAACACCTCTCCTGATATTTCAGGACTCATAGGACAATATGCACACGGCAATGAACCTAGCCACCATATTGCCTATATGTTCAACGTAGCAGGACAACCTAAGAAAACCCAATATTGGGTAGATCGCATCTTGCAAACTCAGTACAACACTACCCCTAACGGACTTAGTGGCAATGAGGATTGCGGACAGATGTCGGCTTGGTACATTTGGAGCGCTATGGGCTTATACCCTATGAATCCAGCTTCTACCGAGTATGAGTTCGGTCGTCCACTATTTGATAAAGTAACCATACACTTGCCTAACGGAAAGACATTTACAATCATTGCTAAAAATGTATCTAAAGACAATAAGTATATCCAATCTGTAAAACTCAACGGCAAGGAATACTCTCAATGGCATATTTCTCACCAAGACCTTCTAAAAGGTGGTGAATTAGTTTTTGAAATGGCAAATAAATAAATGAAAAGAAACATCTTAATCACAGGAGGAGCTGGCTTTATAGGCTCTCACGTCGTGAGGCTATTTGTAAACAAATACCCTAACTATCACATTTTTAACTTAGATAAACTCACTTACGCTGGTAACTTAGAAAACGTTGCCGATGTAGCCAATGCCCCTAACTATACCTTTATACAAGCGGATATTTGCGACTACGAGCGTATGAAAGCCCTCTTCGCTGAACATCATATCGACGGCATTATCCACCTTGCTGCCGAAAGTCACGTGGATAGAAGTATTGAAGACCCTTTTATCTTTGCGAAAACGAATGTGATGGGTACTTTGAGCCTCTTGCAAGCAGCGCGTGAAGTGTGGAAAGATAATATGCAAGGTAAACGCTTTTATCACGTCTCTACCGACGAGGTATATGGAGCCTTAGAAATAGGCGAAGCACTCTTTACAGAGCAAACGCCTTACGCCCCCCAATCACCGTATTCGGCATCTAAAGCTTCCTCTGACCATTTTGTGAGAGCTTATCACAACACTTACAAACTGCCTGTGGTGATTTCAAACTGTTCCAACAATTACGGTTCTCACCAATATCCTGAAAAGTTAATACCGGTGTGTATCTATAATATTGTAGATAATAAACCGCTACCTATCTATGGTAAAGGTGAAAATATCCGCGATTGGCTTTTTGTGGAAGACCACGCTCGTGCTATTGATACTATTTTCCACCAAGGAAAAGACGGTGATACCTACAATATTGGAGGCTTTAACGAATGGCGTAATATCGATTTGGTGAAGGTAATCATCAAAGAGGTGGATAAGCAGTTAGGTCGCCCTGAAGGTACTTCCGAAAAGCTCATCACTTTCGTAACCGACCGTGCTGGTCACGACCTCCGTTACGCTATTGATGCTACTAAATTGAAAAATGAACTCGGTTGGGAACCTTCCTTGCAGTTTGAAGAAGGTATCCAAAAAACCGTAAAATGGTACCTTTCTAATAGATAGAAAGGTAAGAAGTAAGAGATAAGAAAAACAGAGGCTACGCATTAGTAACCTCTGTTTTTTCTATTCTATAATTTGCTAATCATCTCATTTGCTAATTTGCCAATTATCTCATCTTTTACACACCACTTGGTTCATATATTTTAGATTTACGATGCTGTATTCGTTCAGTTTGTTAGTTTTTTCTAACTGTTTATAGAAGGCTTTGAGATTAGCTTTCTTGAGCGCTTCGTCTTCAAACTTGCCAAAAACAACTTTAAAAGTAGGCACGCGCATTAAAAATTCGTATTCGCCATTAGGTTTTACTAATACTTCTGTGATGTTCTCAGCCATCCATTGGTCGTTTTGTATAAACTGCATCAGTGCGTAGGAGGATTGCCAATACTGTTCGGTATTACCTCTGAGTACAGGTACTCGCGCCGAGTAAGAACTCGAGAGAGGCATCTTCTTCCCTTGGGTATCCATATAGTACACCCCTGCTCCGTCATACACACGAGCGATAGGCTCTCGCTGTTTAATTTTGGCATTTAGGGTGCCATCAATCGTGCAAAACACTTCCGATTTCTCAATCATCACATTGTTGTCTAAGAGCTTTTCGATTTCATTTAGCCGAAGGAGTCCCATCGGTTGTTGTGCTTGAGGATCTTTGAAGATAGTGCGGCGTATAGTCTCATCGGTAACGTACATATTCTCGTCCTGATGGTCTACCACCACCTCTTTCACAATACGCATCTTGTTGCGCCCCGATGCAAATATTTGTATGCAAAAGGGCAAAAAGATGATTACAAGTATTTTTAGTATCTTTTTTATCATAATAGATTTGCTAATTTGCTAATTTCTCAATTTGCTAATTAGTATCGTAGCCAAAACGCCTTAATTGTCGTGTATTGCTACGCCAGTCTTTATTTACTTTTACAAAAAGTTCCAAGTGTATTTGTTTGCCAAAAAACTTCTCTAAATCAACACGGGCTTCCACACCTACTCGTTTTAAGGCTTCTCCTTTATGACCTATGATAATCCCCTTCTGACTTTCGCGCTCTACCATTATCACTGAGCGAATGTGAATAATCGTCTCGCTATCCGCAAAACTTTCAGTTTCTACTTCTACCGAATAGGGGATTTCCTTCTTGTAGTGCAATAGTATTTTTTCGCGTATAATTTCATTTACGAAAAAGCGCTCTGGTTTGTCGGTGAGTTGGTCTTTAGGGAAAAAAGCAGGTGATTCTGGCAAAAGCTCTATAATGCGGTTGAACACTACCTCTGTTTGGAAGTTGCGCAAAGCCGAAATAGGAAAAATCTCAGCACGAGGCACTTTTTCCTTCCAGTAAGCTACTTGTTCTTCCAATGTACTTTGGTCGGAAGTATCCACTTTGTTGATGAGCAACAACACAGGCACGTCCAATTTATTGATGCGATTAAAAAAAACTTCGTCTTTCAGTTCTTTTTCGCCTATTTCTACCATATAGATAAGAATATCAGCATCTTCAAAAGCACTTTTCACAAAGTCCATCATCGAGGCTTGTAAGGCGTATGAGGGTTTGATAATTCCAGGAGTGTCCGAAAAAACCACCTGAAAATCATCACCACTTACGATACCAAAAATGCGGTGTCGTGTAGTTTGTGCTTTAGAGGTGATAATAGAAAGTTTTTCGCCTACAAAGGCGTTCATAAGGGTAGATTTCCCTACATTAGGGTTTCCTATAATATTTACAAATCCAGCTTTATGCATTTTTTGTTACTTGTTATTCACATACCCAGCTAAACCAATTCGCTGGCTTTACCTGCCCCCTAACACCTGATACCTGACACCTGTTACCTGATACCTTGTATCATTCCTTTCCCCCAATGCGGGTGATTAGGCGTTTTAGGAGTGAAATGGTTAAATTTTTCTAAGGCTATTTTAACTATAGGTGCTGCTTTTTCCTTGCCGCCACCTAATATTTTAGGTTTGTAGTAAATGCCGATGGCACGAATCACATAAGGACGTGGGTTTTCGGTATTTGCCTTGATAGCTTTTTCAATGTATGCTTTACATATTTTTCCGTATTTAGACCCGCGAAACATTGGGTTTACTTTCACTTTAGCACTGTTTAGATAGGCGTATAAAGCATTGATTTCCGATACATCGGCATCAGGTTGTTTTTCAGCTATCTTCAAATATTTCTCCGCCTGATTGCAATAACTATCGATCATATCTCCCTGCGACATATCAGCGAGGCGTATGTTCACATAAGCCGCATAGTAATTTGTAAGCCAATGTGAAGCCGCTGAGGTAGCAAGAGTTTCAAAATCTTTAGCTAAAGTCTGTAATTCTTTAGTAGTATAGCTTTTGTCAAGGAGTTTTACTTTTTCAGTAAGTATAGCTTCCACATCCTGCCCCCAAACCACAGAACAAACTAATAGCAGAAAAAAAGTAATATATCTACTCATTCGTAATTCGTAATTTGTCACTCGTCATTCGTAATTCGTCACTCGTCATTCGTCACTCGTCATTATCTCCTTCCTTTCGGTTTTTTGGCAGGTGCCGATGGGGTAGGAGAGGAGCTGGTTTTTTGGCCATCAGCCTCTTCTTTCCTTTTCTCTTTTTTGTAAAGTGGGATGAGGTAGCTGAGCGTGTAGTTGAAACCTACGCCAAATCTACTTCCTTCGTGTACCCTGCCAAAAGCAGGAATATAATAGTTAGGGAAACCGCTGTTGTCCGTTTGTGCAACCAATAGCCCTACACGCACACTTGCCCCTGCATAGAGGTTGTGCAAGAGTTCCGCTTTGATGCCTACAACTAATTCCAACCAATGTGCTGTACGTCCGTCGTATTTCTTCAAAAAAGAAGGATCAGAGCCTATGATATTTTCAGTCCAATATTGGTTGTCCTTGTGGATTGTATAGGAAGTGAGGTCTTGAGAGAAGAGCGAAATGCCATAGCGAGCCCCTACATAAATCATATTTTCCATACCATACCAATTGCCGTAGGTATTATAATCAAAACCTGCACGCAAAAACTGACCTTGGGTAGTATAAGTATAAAAATCCTCGTTTTTATCTCTCTTTTCGTGTCCTAATTCTGCCGCGAAATAGTAGTTGGTTGTCAAGCGGTAATCGCCTACCAACTCAAGTCCGTAGTAATCTTTGTCAAAAAAAGGACGTACCAACTTACTCAAGTCGGCACCCACGCGCAACCCATACCGTTGTTTGTACACGGGGGCTTCTTGTTTTTCGGGTAAGGCGATGGTAGTTTGTGAAGTCGTACGGGTAGCTGTTTGTGCCTTTAATCCTGCAACCCACAACATACTAATGATACAAATGTATATGAGCTCTTTTTTCATTATCTACGGTAGTGTTCTTGATGTTCAGACCTTTCAGCCAAGAGTTGCTTGCATCTTGAATAGTAGCCGAAAGAGTGTTGTAAGTGATTTTTACCCCGCAAGCCTTGCTTACGAATGTTTGTTCGGGAGTATAAGTGAGTGTAAGAGTTGCTGTGCTGGTAGTTGTGCCCGAAACCACTGTTTGAAACAGATAAGTGGTAGGAGATTCCAAGCGCAAGGGCAAAGCAAGTGAATCTAAAGTAGTGTTGCTCACCAAAGGAGTCGTGTTACCCTCGCCATACACTGTAAGATTTGCTACGCTAAAAGGCGTACGAGTGTTGTTTTGGTTATAGAATCGCACCACCAAGCGAGGCGTATTTACGTTGTGGTCGCAAAGATCATCCGACTCACAGCTTATCAATGCTGAAAGTGAGAGAATTAAAAAGGATATGAAGATAGTTTTTTTCATCAGAAAATATAAAGTTGGCGCAAAGATACAAAACAATTGATAATTAACAATTGCTTATAAACAATTATTTACTATCTTTGTCCCTTAAACTTTTAACTATTCTTTTCACTAAAACAGATGGCAAAGAAAAAGAAAACCCTCCCCGTTAACTTCTACGAACTATTAGAAGCCAAAGATTTAGACGCACTTAAAGCCGTTTTCAACGAATGTGAATTGAATGCTTACGATCGCCGTTCATTCAATAAACCCGCGCTTTCTTTTTATGAAATCCCCTTAGAGTTAATGGATTGGCTCATCACTCAAGGCGCTGACATCAATGCGAGAGATGAATACGAGCGCACGCCGCTACACTATCACGCTCAGGTGAATAATGTAGAAAAAGTAGCACTTCTATTAGAAAAAGGGGCTGATATAGAGGCGCAAGATAAATATAAGAACACTCCTTTACACTTTGCTGAGTATAATGCCGAAGCAGCCCAGCTACTCATTGAAAAAGGTGCTGATATCAAAGCAAAAGATAATATGGGGCATAATGTAATGGAGCGTATGCTTGCCAGATTAAGCAATGGTTATCTTGTAAAAGCTGCTAAAGCTGCTGAGGTATACCTCAAAGCAGGATTGAAGCCTAATAAATTTGCCAAAGAACAAGTTACTCGTGTAGGCGAGGATTTTGAGTTTCACCGCAACAATTTCAACCCAGAGTATTTGGAGGAAACCGATGCTGCGCTCCAAGAACTATACAAGCTCTTTGATGTACCTCCTGTACCTCGCCGTATACAACACGATGGCAAATCGCCTATTGTACTTATTGGCAATACATGGCAAGAGCGTTACGAGCAGGCGTGGACACTTTTGGTGCCCGGTAGTGGTAGCGCAACTACGGTACAAGGTGAGGTAGTACGTATTGCAGGTAGGGTGAATGATGAACTCCTGCGCAACGCTATGGGCAACTGGGATAAGGAATACCGCAAGATGCTCACTGCTATTAGCGGTTACCTACAACAAGGTAATCCCCTCTCGGAGAGTGAACTCGCCGAAGTAGCTGATATTCAAAAACATATTTTAGATGATGACGGCTCTGGCACCCAACGCTTGTGCGAATTGGCGACCGCTTGGGTAGTACAGAATCCCCAGCCTATTGCCTTAGGTAAAGTGAATTATAAGTGTTAGGGGTCAGGTATCAGGTATCAGGTGTCAGGCATTAGGCATTAGTTGTCAGGGGATAGCCATCCGATTTGTCTGCCCTGTCTGCCTCGTCTGATGTCTATTATTAACAAGATTTTTTAATTTAAAAGTGCAAGGAGATTATACTTATTATCTGTTTTCGGCAATAAAAGCCCCTCATAGGTGTAAATAAGGTTTATAATAATGAGTTTAATAAGAAAAAAAGATCCTAAAAATCAATTTATTTTCGCGAAAAAGCTACTGAAAATAGCACGTATAATACTAATTGTATCGGTAATTTTCAATCTATCATACGTTTTATTGAAAAAACCTTTTCTTGTCTTTGGTGGCAACTTTACAGGTGAGGTAATTGGTTTATTCTCTCCGTTGGTCTTTTTTGTATTGTTATATGTATTTGCTTATTTATGGGTACTTGATCGGCATATTGCCTACAATCAATATGCAAAAGACGAGCTACCTCCTATTAGGGTTAAAGCCGTGAATGATAGAATTATTCAGGTTTTACTACTTATTTCCTCTTGTACTTTTTTTGTGTGGATATTGTGGAGTGTAGTACAAAAAATTATAGAGCAGCAGAATGGAGAAAATAGTTCCTTTGTAGAGTATATAGAAATAGCTGTTTTAGTGGCTATAATAGTAGCTTTCATCTATGATTTTATAAGGAATTATCGAGGTACTTTCTACGCTTTAGAAATACGAAATGAATCGCTTTATATTTTTTACAAAGAAGCACTTACCCATACAATTCCCTTAAATAGTATTCATCACATTCACTTTTTTGCCAAAAAGCAAGGAAAGTCTACGAGAATACATCCTCGTATGCAGGTCTATACCTCGAAGATAGAGCGGATATTGCACATAAAACTGAGTATTGACAACTACCATTTATTAAAGACTTTTTTCTCGCGGAAACGGATAAAAATAATAGATGAATATAGTTCTAGATCTAAAAAATAAATAGAGAGTATAAATGGAATAAATTTAATATTATGACCTTAGTAGAACAATACCTTGAAGGCTTGAAACAAGCTTATATTGATAACGGTGGAGAAGAAGCGTGGCAAAATCTTATGGCTACAGCCCACGGCGCTACCGAAGCCGATTTGCAAGTCCTCCGCAATCGTTACCCACAAGTGCCTGAGAGTTTGCTGGACTTACTTCGCCATATTGACGGCACTTATTGGCGTGAATATGAAAAAGGCACAGTGAGCGACCTTATTTTAGGCGCTGATGAAGCTATGGGAGATTATCCTTTTATCTGCTTTCGGCTCACCAGATTGTAGAAACTCAAAATGAAGCCTTTGATTTTTATGCTGATTATATCAATCGAGAGTATGAAGAGGTAGAGATAGACAATCGCATTACGAGTGATGCTTCACAACTTCATAATTGGTTGCATTTTTCCGATTGTATGAACAATGGCGGCACCTCACAGCTTTTTATAGACTTTTCGCCTTCTGCTACAGGTAAAGTAGGACAAGTAGTGCGATTCCTTCACGACCCCGATGAAATGGTAGTCATTGCCGACAGTTTTGATGATTACCTAAAAATGCTTATGAAAAATGGCTATTGTTTTGTAGATGAAATGAATTTTGAGGAATAAATAAAAAAAATTATGCCCTATGAACAATAATGTTATCACTGCGCAAGAGCGCAAAAACAAGAGTATTGAAATACTTGTGTCGCAAGGAGTACCTTATATAGAACATTTGCCCTTTCGTTATGAAACAGAGGAAGTAACCCCTCGTGATAAAAAAGAAGTCATAGAGCGGGCGGTATGCTCATTTGCTTCTATAATGTGTGCTTTATCTATCAGTAAAGGTGAATATTCCCAAGAGGATAGAGTATATGCGGAAGATTTTCTTTCGGAAAAATACAATGTCCTTGAGTTGCTAACCCCTATGGAACAGCAGGTGATTGCAGGTACTATAAGTGAGGCAGGAGCTATGAATGCCACTTGGAAATACGAGTCATTATGGGTATTACTATGGGCTCTGGGCATCGTAGAAGAACTATCATTCCCCAATGAGATTTGCGATTGCGATTTGATAATGGATACAATGGGCGAGTTTGAGGGGCTTGATGACTTTATGGCACATACCACCCTGCGCCCCATAGAAGAAATTTTACAAGCCTTAGACTTGCACTATCGCTACCACTGGACAACAGTAAATGCTCGTATATACGGTTCAGACTTAGCAGGTTTAGACGAAGATATCGTAATGGAACGCCGTGCAGGTTTAGAATGGTTGTGTTGCAAAGGACAAGAGAACGACAACCTTACCGATAGCGACAACGCTTGGGATCACCCTGAACTAGGTACTTAATAAGTTAGAGAATAGGAAATAGAGAATAGGAATTAGCACCTCGCTGGAGGCTGTCCGAAAAGTCTCAAAATCGCTTTTGCGTTGTTACACTTTGCCAAAGTTTCACACTTTGGCAAAGTTGATAGCTCTGATAATCAATCACTTTTAGAGTATGTTATGTAGGGGCGTTTTGCAAACGCCCCCTCAAGAAAAACTTTTAGGACAACCCCTTGTTAGTTTTAATTGCTCGTCGTGCTACGACCCCTCGTTGGCGCGAGCTTATAGCTTGTGCCTTGTTAACAATTCAAAATGAAAATCATCTCTAAATTCAAAGATTACTACGACTATAAAGTCGCTGAGTATGGCATAGACGAAAACCTCGTCTATGACCGCCGTTTGCCACCAGAGATAGGGATGAGCCTCCCTCAGAGAAGTTGGCTAACCTTTGATGACCCCACCGACGATGAGGCATTGCACTCGGCACTCTATGTGGGCAATGCGCTTGTACACCTCTTTGTCACACGCTCTAAAATATATACTCATTGGGATTTTGCCGAGCCTGACGATTGGCATTACAATCTATTTGATTTGTGGTATGGTGAGCGCTATGTACTAATGAATGATGGGAAAGAAATTAGGATAACCTCCTACCTATCGGCTACTTGTGATACTTTGCTTGAACAGATGGAAGCCACGCGTGAACGGAATATCTTTAAGCTCGAAGACCGACCGCCGTGGTTGGTATTGAAAAGTCCGTTGTTGCTCATTTACAACAAAGACTACAGAGGAGATAATAGGGCAACCCATTATGTGAATTTGCAGGAACTTGGCATCTATATCGACCCCGATTTTGTATGGCAGCACATTGTGCAATACCTTTCCGACCTCAAAACCCAAGCCGAGCAATCGCCCGAACTGCCCAATGACCTAAAAATAGATAGCAAAGGTTTTGACAAAAAACGCTCTTTCCGCCCCAAAATGAAGTAATTTGTTAATTACCAAAGTTGAATAGTCTGATAATCAATCATTTTTGTATTATGTTGTGTAGGAAAGCCAGCGATAGCTGGGTATGTGCTGCAAACGCCCTTGTTATAAATGGATGCCCTTACAAATAAAACCTTTTGGACACTCACGTTAATTGTTAATTGAATGAATTATCTAAAAGAAATACAAATCCTCAAAACTGAGCTTGCTCTTCCCTTGCAGAAAGCCAAAACCCTATTAGAGCAAACTGCAGGTGATATCCCCGCCGCCATAGCCCTCTATCACCAAGAAAATATAACCACTATAATGGCAGAAACCGAGTGCGAACATTGGGAAGCTAAAAGTGTATACGAGCGTTTCAATTATAATGTCGAAAAGGCTGTAAAACACATTTTTAGCACTTCATTAACTATAAGTGTTGAAGATAAAAGAGATACTAACGAAAGAGGTATGGGCTATCTCATCAGTGCTTTAGATGCCAATTTGAACAATCTGCCCAAGCGCTCTATCTTCATCCCAATAGAAGATTTTGATCAATATCTTTTAGAAGATTTCAAGTCCGTATTTCCCCTATACCAACCCCAGTGTAACAAAGTCGAAAACTATTTCAATTGTACAACCAGCAATGTTTTTGACCCTACTCTGTGCCGAAAAATCATCACACAACTGCGCCAACATACATTTACCGATGATAAAGTAAAGATTTTTATAGAGAAAATTATCATTGATGTAGAAGAAAAACTCCCCACCTGCGCCTATATAGAGGTCTATGGGAATATATAAAAATAAACCAATGAAAGAACAACTCCACCGCATTCAGCAAAAGCTTGCCCAAGCCAAAGCCGCTGATAAAAACTTAGAAGTATTTGGTGCCGATGCTCACCAGTACCACCTCAACCCGCCCATAAGTGAGGCGGAAATCCTTGCCTTTGAGCAAAAGTACGGGCTGACCTTGCCTAAGGGCTATCGCGATTTTCTACTCACTATAGGCGACAAGAATGCTGAAAGGTTAGAAAAGATAGCAGGTACTTACTACGGACTTTTTGATTTTGATAGAGCATAAGAACAATTTCTTCTTTAGAACGCCGCTTAGCTTCTTTTAGACTTACCTTAGACGAAACCAGAAAATAGAAAGATGCAACTAAAAAAGACCATAGAAAACCTTTGGATTACTAAAGTACTCGTTGAAGGACTTAACAAAGCCTTTGCCTATAACGAGTACTTGGGTAGCTTTTTGATGATAGCTATTTTCTGTATTATCTATGTGCTAGTATTCCCTATAATGTTAGTGGTATTGCCAATTCTTGGGGTAGTCAAATTGTTTAAGAAATAAAGAGTGAAAAATGAACCTAAATAGAATAATACATTCAAGGCTGTTGAACACTACCATTGATAAAGTAATCAAAGTCAATGCCTATAACCCTTTGTTAGGTTTAGTTGTAATAACAATAGCTCTTTTTGTTTTCTTTATACTCGTAATCCTTTCAATAATAGTAGGATTACCTATACTTGGCTTAGTGAATTTGTTTAAAAAATTGATAAAATAAAATATGGAATTACAATATTTGTTGGGCAGACTTATTCATTCTCCCGAAATAAAAGAATTTTTAAGTCACTACCATTTGCCTCAAAACCCTAATCCTGAATATGATGCTTACGGCAACTTGTTTTGGGTACGAGTTAATAATGAAGAAAAGACCATTCGCTGCCTCTTTACTGGGTATGTGAGATATGCTCCCGCTTATGGAGAGCCTATGGGTAATTATAACAAGGAAAAAGACCAACTCATTTTGCACGAAATCACCATTTATCCACCAGTAACCCCCAATGGTAAAATTCCTGAAATAGCATTGCCTTTTGGTTTAAACATTGGTGATGATAAAAAGACTATCGAACAGAAGATAGGCAAGAAACTCACCGGTAAAAGTTTAGCTAATGATGGAGGTTCTTTTTACGAGCCTTTCTTTGATGAATTTCGCTTATTATTAGCTTTGGACTCTAAGGAACAATTGTGCTGGCTAACGCTATTCAAATTAGAACTATATGAAAAGGAACGCATCCACCTTAAAGCCCTCCTCAAATCACAAAACAAGAATATAGACCCCAATCGCATTCCCGAAATGCAAGCTTTCCTTTCCGAAACACCTATCACTCAGTGGCGCAAGCGTATGGCTCAGGGTGATGATATGTTTTCAGAAGAAAGCATTACCGCTGTAGAAACAGCCCTTACGGAATATGTACAAACACTTTGTGAGGCGGTACAAAAGAAAAATGCGACTACCGTTTATAATTCTATGGGTAAATTGGTAAAGAAAATCAATAAAATTAATGACAAATACGGACTTATAGAAACAATGGAGCGCGAGGAACTTTGCGAGTGGCTCAATACACTCATACGCAAAACAGGATTGGAATTAGCCGATAATGTAGATATCACCGATGAATACCGCGAGTGGTAAAAAATACAGAAACAATGAAAAAATCATTAGAAAAACTTTAATAATTAATTAGCAAATTAGAGAATTAGCGAATTAGTAAATTGATGTATTATGGCAATTGACGGCGTAAAAATCATAGATAGCGATAGTGCCTACGACATTTATAACAATATTACTGAACGTTATAAAGACGGTGAGGATATAGAAAAAATCAGACAGGATTGGCTCAATGAGGAAGCTAATTTTTGTATTGATGAACTTTTTGCAGAAATCTATTGGACGGCTTTTGCGTATTCTCTTTGGAAAATAGGTTATCGAAAAGATGAAGTACGCGCCAAAGCCTTGCAACTCATCGAACAAGGAGCAACACCGCTCTGGAATGAGATAGATAGCAAAGCCCAAAAAGAACGACAGAAAGCACTCGACAAGCTCAAACTGCAACTGCAAGAGGACAACCCAAAGCCTCTTGTGAAACCTGCTTCAAAGAAACCTAAAACACCTTATTTTCAAGTAGGAGATGTGTTGGTGGTAACCATTGGTGAACGTTATGGCATCTGCTTTGTCTCGGCTGTAGAGGTTACTCCTCGAAAAATAGAGTATCATCTTGCTCCTACTCGATATTTAGCCCCTACTTATCCTACAATGACCGACTTTCTGCAAAGCGAACTTGCCTGCGGTAAAAACAATCAAGATTTCGCCCTCAAAACCGATTGCTGGTTCAACCATAAAGATTTGGGAGTGATACTGTCTTCCCTCCAGAAGATAGGTGTCGTACAATTGAAACCTTATAGTTTATGGACACTCTCACCTGCCAATAGTATAGATGATATTTATGAAAAAATCATAGAAGACAAAAAATACTTTGGAGGGAAACTCAAGAAAGTAGAGGAGTTAGTCCTTAGAGGGTAGGAGCAAGGCAGGTAAGAAATCTCAAAAATGTAATCGCTATGAATAAATTAGCTATATATGATAAACTTTGTTGCTTTATTATCCTAAGTATTTTGAAAAAAGGAGGTGAAGTAGCGTTGTCCTCTCATTTCAGGCATCTTTTTGCTAATCTATTAGGAATAATAAATGATGCCTCTTATCTTATCTCGGTAATGGCTAATGATGAATTAGTAGCACATCAAGGATTGTTTGAAAATACAAAATTATACCAAAAGATTACGATAACAGATAAGGGGATTAAGTATTTAGAAGAGAATTTGAATCAAGTTATCATTCCTGAAAATGAATTTAATGAAGTTCATTTAGATAGGATAAAATCAATTCTGAAACATCAATAATAAACAGATATACAACCATAATAACTACAATGAGATGAAAAAATATATAGTTGAACTGTGGCTGTCTATTTTTATTTGTCTTGATATTTTCTTAGTTTTGCGGTATAAAAATCTTGCTCTATGAAACATATTATTATAATAGTAGCTTTAGCTTTGGTGGCTTGCCAGCAGAAGCCTCTTAGCGACCTTTCGCTGATAAAGATGGGTAGCCCTATCAGCGATTATAAGTTAGATACTAACGACTTCTCAGATAAAGGTATGCAGCCAATGCGCTATAAAGAACGTTTTTTTGATATGATAGAAGAAATGCCCGATGAAAATCAGTGGAGACCGCTGATGCATACCTTTGAAGGGGAAACTTATAACTATACCTATGGAGGGGTTGAAATATCTTATCATACTACTATACAGACTTATAACGACAAAATAGCGCAGCTCTGTATAATGCCTGAGATAGATGCCCTGCCTGCCCTTGTCAAGTACCTTTATGCTACCTTGGGGGTACCTGATGAAAAGTATTCTTGTATACTGAAAAGGAGTATCGTACCTACTAGTAAATATGCTTTTTCATCTCTGGAAATTCATAATCTTCTTGCCAGTATATTCCCTGAGCACAATGATGGCAACATACCCTGTATTGAGAAAGACGAGATAAGTGCGCCTACGTATTTGCGGTGGGATAGAGGTAATGAGATTTATTGTTTGAAGATTATAGACACTCATTATTACCAAGATAATAGCGTAGAATATGAGCTAAAGCCTATGTTTATTTGCACTTTGCGCTATCTGCCAGAATAAAAATACAATACTATGAAACAGCTATACCTTTTAGCTATCGCTGCTATAACGATAGCCTGCACTAACGAACCTATTACCGACCTCTCACAACTAAAAGTCGGCACTAACATCAGTGCTTATACCTTAAACAAAACCGACTTCGATGTCACCCCTAATGTTCTTTGGAGCAAGAAATTGCTTACTACCACCTACCTTTCGCACAAAGATACTGATATAAGTAGGTATCACTTTGGCAAGTTCAGATTGCAGCCTGTCGCCAATGCTATAAGGATAGATGTGCGCGAGGGCAAGATAATATCGATAAAAATGCGGATAGCCATAGACCAGATATTCGAGTTAAGAGATTGGCTTATAGCCACTTATGGCAATAACTACGATGACGATTTTTTTGAACATGCCAGATATTATTACACAGCTAAAGAATTAGAGATATTCGAAAAGCTATTCCTTGGTTATACGGTCGAGGAAGATCCTACCGACCCTAATTATGCGAAATGCATTATAGTGCTTTCTGATTATTTTTTGTGGCGTACCCCAGAGGCTTCTTACACTTGGGATATAAACCATCAAGAAACGCTACTAAACACACTAACAATAACAGCAAAATAATTTATATATCAATATGCAACATTACAAAACAATAAAAGAGCTTATCAAAGATTACAAGCAATTGCCTTACCCTGGTATAATTTATATCGAAGGAGAAAAAAAGGACAATTATCAAGAGGCAGCATTTTGGGTTTTATCAAGTAATGAGGATAAAGAACAAAATTCTGTCGAAACTAAGTACGGAGAAGTTCCCGAATCATTAGCCCAATTTGAAGTAGCTTACTTTTCAGGAGTAGGCATTTTTCAAGACATTATTGACAATAAGTTTGATCATAATGAATCGCTAACTACTGAAGATACAGAAGTGCTTTTAGGAGCTATTGAGCATTACTTTGAGTATGATGATTTTCAGGATTAAAAGCTTTCCCAGCTGGCGCGAGCTTGTAGCTTGTGCCTACCCCCAGCTCGCCGTGCTACGACCTTTGCTAAAGTTGATTACCCAGTTGGCGCAAGTTTGGAATCCATACAATTACATTTCTCACCTCGAACTCACGTTATTGATAAAACCTTAAAAAGAAATTATTATGAACTTATATCCTTCTATATCTTCAGAGTTGGAACTGGCAGGAAAACTCATAATTCCTTTGTTAGTATTCCTCTTAATTGCTTTCGTGGCAAAAAAAGTAGAGAATAAATCTATTTCCTCTCTACTTGAAATCTTATTAGCATTAGGTATAATGGTCTATAATATAGCTGTAGGAATCTTTTTATTCCGGTGTGTGCGACCAATAATTCCCTATTGGGAATTAGATCTTATAGAATGGTATCCTGTACCTCTATTTTTTGCGTTTTTCCTTTTAGTTTTTAACATCCTTTTCTTGCTCAGGTATAGAAATAAACTCTATGAAAATGTATTGTTTGTGCTGAGTTTTGGATTGCTGTTATTTACGCTCTATGAGTTTGTAGTTACCAAACCTTTTAAGCAGCAAGATGGAGCCGAATTCTTATTAGATAAAGGTCTTTTAGAACACGCCCCTCTACTAAATTTTATAATTAATATAGCAGTAAGTTTGAGTTTTATACTATTTATTGGATATAAAAGAAAATCGTAAAAGTAAGTGATTATATGAATATTTATGATATTATATTAGGAGAGAAAAATATTGAAAATATGATTGCTCTAATAAAAGAAAATAAGAAAGTAATTCCTATCTTATATTCTTATGAGGATATATTTTCAGAAACATTAAGTTTTTTATTAAGTAATAAAGACAGAAATACAGATTTAGAATATATCTTCAATATGTTTGTTGATATACTTATTGGTCAGCTTATTACCAAACCAAGTGATTTATTAATTTGCATAAAGCATATAAAAAGCAAAAAAGATCAAATTCTATTTTTGAAAACAGTAATGCATAGCAGATTGGTTAATGATGATGTTTTGATTGCTCTTGGTCGAGATAAAAACATATTCCAACAATTACCTTATGATTTATCTTGGGTAGAGATTCCAGTACTAAAATATGGTTCTAAGATTATTCTTTCAGCAAAAGAAAAATTATCAGTTATAAGAATTTGTCCTCTTATAGATTGTATTAATGATAATTCCTTATTAGAGTTTCTTTTAGCTTGGGCATTGGAAGAAAATAAATTAGATAATGAAGGGATTGATTATTTTAAGAATAATTATAAGAAAAAATACACTGAAATAATGGGGTAAGTAATGTTCAAAATGTGTTGTTGAAAGCATAAAGCGTTTAATGTAATCACATTCAGTGAGGAATTAATGTAATAAAAATGAGTATACTTAAATCATCTATTCAACCTAACGGACTGAAAGAGGTTGGTTTAGGAAATTCTATAGGAGCATTTGAAAGGTTATTAAGAGATGAATATCAAAGAGGGAATGTGGTTTTTCAATTAGATACACATTTTCTAATAGTCGTTTTTATGGATAGTATCATTGTAAAAGTCAATTTGTTGTATAATAAAGTAGCTCAGATATCTTTCTATAATAAGTTCTTAGGCAAATTCAATGATATAGGAATAGGGAGTACTTTAGGAACATTTATGGATACATATCCTACGGCTCAATACGATGATGATGAGAATTTCTTTTATATTCCTAATTCTACTTATGAAAATATGGCTTTTTTCTTTGAAAACCCTTATTCTTTTGCGCAGGACAACAAGTTAGAGGAAATTACAATCAATGATTTATCTCTATTGGTAATATGTAGTAATACATAAAAAAATCGAAATTATGAAAAACACCCTTTGGCTTTATAAAAATCCTTATCAGATAGAGATAAGAGAAAAGGAAGCACACCCACCACAAGTAGCAGTTTATCTCTACGAGGCAGAAGAGGAGATTAAAAACGTAGTCCTCACGGGAGGAGGAAGCGTGAGCAGTCTGTGGGAGAAAAGTGCGCTGTTAGACGGCGATAGACTGCTCATAGCTTGTGGCAATGAGGTATTTTGTGTCCTCTTGCCTACATTAGAGCTCCTTTGGCATACACAGGTGGATATGGCTACTTGCTTTGAAATAGTCCCCTATCAAGATGATTATATTACCCACGGCGAGGTGGGGATAGTACGCCTCAACAAGCAGGGCGAAATTCTCTGGCAGTTCAGCGGGAAGGATATTTTTGTCTCGCCCATAGAGCGCACTCCCGCTTTTAAGATGACCCCACAAGGTATTGATTTAGTAGATTTTAATTATGAGGAATACCACATTGATTATGACGGGAAATTAATAAAGTGATTTTCTTATTCATATACCCAGCAGTTCTTGTAGGTTTACTCACATACCCAGCTGTGAACCCTCGCTGGCTTTACTCACATACCCAGCTGTGAGCTCTCGCTGGCTTTATCTCTTATCTCTTACCTGTTACCTAAACTTGTATCACTCCTAAGTTAAACGCTCTTTCAATGGGGGCATTGTTGGCAGCTTCTATACCCATTGCTATCCATTGGCGGGTTTCTAATGGGTCGATGATGGCATCTGTCCAGAGGCGAGCAGCGGCATAGTAAGGTGATATTTGCTCGTCGTATTGCTCTTTGATATGCGCAAAAAGAGCAGCTTCTTTTTCAGGGGTAAGCTCTTCACCTTTTTTCTTTAGGTTAGCAGTTTCTATCTGCAAGAGCACTTTAGCAGCTTGTGCGCCCCCCATTACCGAAATATTTCCACTGTGCCACGATACGATAAGACGAGGGTCGTAAGCCTTACCACACATTGCGTAGTTGCCTGCGCCGTACGAATTGCCTATGACTACAGTAAATTTAGGCACAACTGAGTTCGCAACAGCATTCACGAGTTTAGCCCCATCTTTGATAATCCCTCCGTGTTCTGATTTAGAGCCTACCATAAAACCGGTAACATCTTGCAAAAAGAGCAAAGGTATTTTCTTTTGGTTGCAATTGGCTATAAAGCGGGTAGCCTTGTCGGCACTATCTGAGTAGATAACCCCTCCAAACTGCATTTCTCCTTTTTTAGTTTTCACCACTTTGCGCTGGTTCGCCACAATGCCTACTGCCCAACCCTCAATACGCGCATACCCCGTGAGGATGGTCTGTCCGTAACCTTCTTTATATTCGTCAAATTCTGAATTGTCCACCAATCTAAGGATGATGTCTTTCATATCATAAGGCTCTGAGCGCAATTTAGGCAAGATACCGTAAATTTCATTAGGGTCTTTCAGTGGTTTATGCGTTTCAATGCGGTTAAAGCCTGCTTTTTCGGCATCGGCGAGTTTAGCCATTGTACGGCGCACACGGTCGAGGGCATCTTTATCATCGGTTGCCTTATAGTCGGTTACACCACTGATTTCACAATGAGTAGTGGCGCCGCCTAAGGTTTCATTGTCGATATTTTCGCCTATAGCAGCTTTTACTAAATAGCTGCCCGCCAAGAAGATACTACCCGTTTTATCTACTATTAGAGCCTCGTCGCTCATTATAGGCAGATAAGCCCCGCCTGCTACACAACTGCCCATTACCACCGCTATTTGGGTGATGCCCATACTGCTCATCAGGGCGTTGTTGCGAAAGATGCGACCAAAGTGTTCCTTATCGGGGAAAATCTCGTCCTGCAAAGGCAAGTATACCCCCGCACTATCTACTAAATAGATGATAGGCAAGCGATTTTCCATTGCAATTTCTTGAGCGCGTAGGTTCTTTTTAGCTGTAATAGGAAACCACGCACCTGCCTTTACGGTAGCGTCATTGGCTACTACTACACATTGTTTTCCAGCAACATAGCCAATCACTACCACTACGCCAGCCGAGGGACAGCCGCCGTGTTCTTCGTACATTCCCTCACCGGCAAAAGCGCCTATTTCTATTTGAGGTTTATCTTTGTCTAAGAGATATTCTATGCGTTCACGAGCCGAGAGTTTGCCTTGGCTGTGTAATTTTTCGAGGTTCTTTTTGCCCCCGCCTTCTTTTACTTTTTTCAAGCGTTTACGCAACTCGCTAAGGGCTAATTTATTGTAATCTTCGTTTGTATTGAATTGAATGTCCATATTTGATTAATATTGTACATTTTACATTTTGCCATCGTCGGCAGTTACTCGAAAAATTCGAGCGACTGAAGTTTCTTCTAATTCTTTCATTGTTACTTCAGTTTTAAGTATTTACCTGTGTAGCTTTGTTTGTTTTTAGCGATTTCCTCAGGGGTACCCGTCGCTACGAGATTGCCTCCTTTGGCGCCTCCTTCTAAACCTAAATCTATTACATAATCGGCTGATTTGATCATCTCGGTATTGTGTTCGATAATGATAACCGAATGCCCTTTTTCTATAAGGGCTTGCAATGAATCTAAGAGTTTGCGAATGTCGTGAAAGTGTAACCCAGTGGTTGGCTCATCAAAAATGAACAACACTTTTTCTTTGCTATCCGATTTCGATAGAAACGACGCTAATTTTATCCGTTGGGCTTCCCCACCCGATAGGGTAGAGGAGGATTGCCCCAGTGTTACATACCCCAAACCTACATCTTGCAAAGGTTTTAGCTTTTCGGCTATTTTAGTTTGTTTGTGCTTTTGGAAAAAGGCTACGGCATCGTCAATAGTAGTGTTCAGCAGGTCATCTATGTTTTTACCTTCGTACATCACTTCAAGCACTTCTTTTTTGAAGCGTTTGCCTCCACAAGCCTCACAAGTGAGGTGCACATCAGCCATAAATTGCATTTCTATGGTTACTTCACCTTCGCCTTTACACACTTCACAACGACCCCCATCAACGTTGAATGAGAAGTGTTTGGATTGGAAATTGCGCATCTTTGCCAACTTCTGATTTGCAAAGAGGGCGCGAATATCGTCGTAAGCCTTAATATAGGTAATAGGATTTGAACGGGTAGATTTACCAATAGGGTTTTGGTCTACAAACTCCACACTTTGCAAGTGCTTGTATTTGCCCTCTATCTTCGTAAACTGACCGATTTTCTCTCCGCCTAAATCCAATTCTTTCTGAATAGCAGGATAAAGTAGCTTTTTCACCAAAGTCGATTTTCCACTACCCGATACCCCTGTAACTACCGTGAGCATATCCAAAGGAAAGGTGACATCTATATTTTTAAGGTTGTTCTCACGGCAACCTACCAAAGTGATGTAGTGAGGCGAAGTGCGTCGCTTTTTGGGTACTTCAATTGTTAAGCGCCCACTGAGGTATTTCCCCGTAAGGGTGTTGGCTTTTAGAAGTTCATCGTAAGTACCTGTCGCTACTACTTCGCCACCGTGCGTACCCGCTTCAGGACCTATATCGATAATATGGTCGGCAGCTTTCATAATATCCTCGTCGTGCTCCACCACAATCACCGTATTGCCCAAGTCGCGCAAGGATTTTAGTACGCTTATCAATCGTTCGGTATCGCGTGGGTGCAGACCAATACTGGGCTCATCGAGTATGTACATAGAGCCTACCAAACTACTGCCCAACGAGGTCGCTAAATTAATGCGCTGGCTTTCCCCCCCTGAGAGCGTGTTCGATTTTCGGTTGAGGGTTAAGTAACCTAAGCCCACATCGGCGAGGAATTGCAAGCGATTGTTGATTTCTAAAAGCAATCGTTTGGCTACCTCTTGCTCATAGTCGGTGAGCTTGAGTTCTTTAAAGAAAATTTGTAGTTCTTCAATAGGCAATTCTACCAAGTCCGAAATGCTTTTGCCTGCTATTTTCACGTAGTTAGCCTCTTTGCGCAAACGCTTGCCGTGGCATTCGTGACAACGCGTTTTTCCGCGATAGCGCGCCAAGAGTACTCGGTTTTGTATTTTATAACTTTTGTCTTCTAACTCTTTGAAAAAATCGGTGAGTCCTGTGAAATACTTGTTGCCGTCCCAAACCAATTGTTTCTGCTCATCGGTGAGCTCAAACCAAGGCTTGTGTATCGGGAAATCGAACTTATAGGCGTTATTCACCAATTGGTCACGAAACCAACTCATCGTCTCACCGCGCCAAGGATAGATAGCATTCTCGTAGACCGAAAGACCTGTGTTAGGTACGATAAGGTCTTCATCAAGTCCGATAGTATCACCATAACCATCGCATTTGGGGCAAGCCCCATAAGGGTTGTTAAAGCTGAATAAGTGTACGTTAGGCTCTAAAAAAGTGATACCGTCCAACTCAAACCGATTACTGAAATGCGTTTGTACCACTCCGTCCATTTCTTGAATGTAGCATTCACCCTTCCCTTCAAAGAAAGCCGTGTCTACGGCATCGGCAAGGCGGTGCTGAAAGTCTTCGTCGTGACGCACAATCACCCTATCTACTACCAATTGGAAATTGTTGAGATTCTTAGGCAAATTGTCTTCCTCAAGACGGATGATTTCTTCTTTGTATAGAATGCGTGCATAACCCTGTTGTAATAGGAGTTTGAGCACTTGCTCTACGGTACGGTCTTTGGGGATACTCACAGGGGCTAAAAGCAACAGTTTTGTGCCTTCTGGATAGCGCATCACTGCATCTACCACATCGGTAACCGTATGTTTTTTCACCTCTTGTCCCGAGATTGGCGAATACGTCTTCCCGATACGAGCAAAAAGCAGTTTCAAGTAGTCGTACACCTCGGTAGAAGTGCCCACAGTAGAACGTGGGTTCGAGGTGTTTACTTTCTGCTGAATAGCAATAGCAGGGGCAATCCCTATGATATTGTCTACTTTGGGCTTGTCTAACTTACCCAAAAACTGACGTGCATACGACGAGAGGCTCTCCACATAACGGCGTTGCCCTTCGGCGTAAAGTGTATCAAAAGCCAATGATGATTTACCTGAGCCTGAAAGCCCTGTAATCACCACCAACTGGTTGCGGGGAATCCCCACGGTAATATTTTTAAGATTGTGCAGTTTAGCACCCTTTATAAGAATTTCTCTGTTTTTCATTTTTAACTATCAAGGGGGCAAAGTTACGACTAATTTGCTAATTAGCCAATGCTTGCGCAATATTAAAAAGAACTACCCAAAAAGTATTCTTTTTTAGGTAGTTCGTGTCTATTTAGGTTTTTGTGTTATTTTTTATTTGTTTTGTACTATTAGTGAGTTTGCTTCTATTTCGTCTTGTGGTATTTGGTATACCCAACGTTTATCGCCAGCGGGTACTGTTATCATAAAGGTATGGTTGCTGCCAGCCTCATTTCGGTTTACCCCTAAATGCCAACGTTTGAAATCGAAGAAGCTAGTGCCTTCACCCCATAACTCTATGCGGCGCTGAGTGCGTACTTCGTCTCGCATAGCCGCTTGAGTGGTAGCAGTGAGCGTGTAAGAAGGGTCGCGATAGTCGTGCATAAAGTCTTCAAGGGCAGTTTTAGCAGCGCTCAAATTGTTCTGTTCTACCAAAGCCTCTACATACAAAAAGAAAGGGTCTTCTATACGTATGAAGCAATAATCGCTCAAAAATTGCTGGTCGGTAGCGTATTTCACATTGGCGTAATCGGGTAAGTTATACCTATCGGCAATGGTGGGGAAAAGTGTACTATTGATATATATTTTCTTACGTACATCAGTATCGGCTATCTTAGCATAGAGGTTGCTGTACATATTTTTATAAGCTCCTGAACCCCCAGCATAGCCTTGTGTTATGGTATTATCGATATGCGAATAGAAAGACCCAAAGGAACTTGTAGTCTGCTGGGTGATATCATACCCCCAAAGCCAAGAGGTATTACTGATATCCCATTTAGCTCCTTGCACTTCAGCCATAGAAGTATAATTGAAATCGCTTGCGTTGAGCACAATTTGGGCGTATTGGGCTACCTTTGCCCACTCCTCTTTATGAGCGTATACTTTGGCGAAATAGGCAGCGGCGACAGCTTTATCTACATCTTCTTTGCTTTCGGTGATGGTAAATCGGGCATCATCTACCACTGATAGGTCTTCTTCCATTTGACGGTATACTTCAGCTACTGTGGCACGCGGCAGTTTGCTATCGGTAGGTTTGAGCATTAGTGGAACGCCTAATTTTGTTTCGTTACCCTTGTATGATTGTTGATATAAATTTACCAAATAGAAATAGTAAATCGCGCGTAACGATTTGAGTTCGGCGTATTTTTGGTAAAGCACTTGCTCGGTAGGTGTTTCAGTAAAATAATCGGCTAACACTTTGTTAATTGCACTGATTTGTCGGTAGAGAAAAGACCACATAAAACTGGTACGCGTATAGGTAGCGTCCCGCATATTGAAATAATAGTCATGGCCGAACCAATGATACGAAGCTTGCACCATATCAAGCCCTGTAAGGTCTGATGACAGATGGATAGACTTCAGCCCGAACGAATCGTGATCGCCACTCTGTAGTGCTACATTATTGTTGTAAATACCGTTGAGTTCTACTTGTAGGAGGTTGGCTTTGGTTTGTACATCGGCTTTGAGTTCCTCTTTGCGTTGGTCGGTGAGGTACTCGTTTACCTTGGGGTCGAAATCACTCTTAGAACAAGCAGTAATAAGCAGTGATAGAAAAGCGGTGGAAAGTATATATTTTTTCATAGCTTTTACGATTTTAAAAATTGAGTGTTAATCCCATTGATACCGTGCGGATTGGGCTATATACTGCATAGTCATTGCTACCTGCCAAGCTGGTGCGGGGGTCTAATCCTTTGCGTTTGCTCCACAAATATACATTATCGGCAGTGAGGTAGTAACGCAATTTAGTAAGTCCTAATTTTTCTACAATTCCTTGTTTGAAAGTGTAGCCTAAACTTACATTGCGCAACGATAAATAGTCTGATGATACTATAAAACGATCAGAAAGACTAAGCACCTTTTGGTTTGCAAACTCCAATCGAGGAATGTCGGAGGTAGTGTTTTCAGGAGTCCAACGATTGCGAATATCAGTATGCCAAGTCCTACCCAAGTCGCCAGAGTGCATTAGGTTAGCGTACTGAGAGTCGTAGAATTTACCACCGAATTGGTAAGAAAATTGTACCGCAAGGTCGAAATTATAGGCGCTGAGCGTTGTGCCAAAGCCTCCTTGCAAATCGGGGATAGAAGTACCTACATATTGCTTGCTATTGGTGCTATCATAATCGGCACTACCTTTTAGCTTGTATTCACCCGTAGTCGCATTTTTTACGTAAAATTGCGCATCACCATTAGTGGGATTTACGCCTCCCCATTTTACCATATAGAAATCATAGATACTACCGCCTTCTTTTAATATTTGGTAGCCGCGAGTGAGTCCTTTTTCGCGTAGTTCCTCAGGCAAGCGGGTTATTTCGTTTTTGTAGTGCAATCCGTTTAGAGAGATTGTCCACTCCACTTTGTCGGTGCGTATTGGGGTTATACCTAATGAAAATTCAAATCCTTTGTTCATCATATCGGCAACGTTGCGCGGTTCTGAAGAAAAACCAGTAGAAGCAGGCAGCGGCATATTGAATAACAAATCTTTAGTTTTCTTTACAAAATAGTCAGCCTCTAAGGTAAGTCGGTTTCTAAAGAACCCTAGTTCTATCCCTGCATTGAGGTTGCCACTCTCTTCCCAAGTAATATTGCGATTACCTTTATAGCTGGCTTCAAGTCCTGGGGTATTACCATTGGTACTTACGCTATAGAGCGTCATATAAGGTACGTACGAACGTCCACCCCCAGGGAGGTAAAGAGCATCGTTACCTTGTACCCCATAGCTGAGTTTCAGTTTTATCAAATCGATGAATTTTGCTTTTTCTAAGAATTTTTCCTCACTAAGCAACCACGATGCTCCTACCGACCAAAAAGTACCCCAGCGATTTTCGGGGGCAAATACCGAAGACCCATCGCGGCGCAAACTGCCTGAGAGATAATACTTATGTTTATAATTAGCATTTATCTGACCAAAATAGCCTTCTACAAAATAACGACGGGAGTATGAAGTGAGTGAACTGAGTACAGCCGCATTGTTAAACTCACTATTGCGCGGATCTACGAAATTTTTCTTAGACCCTTCAATGGTACCAAAACGCTTTAGATAAGTTTCGTGTCCTAAAAAGGCTTCAAAACCATAGTCGTCCCAGTTCTTATTATAGCGCAACAATTGGTTGAATGTTAGCACTATATTATCCGATTTGTACTTAGTAGATGCCCCGCCATAGTTCTTGCCAGCTCCGCCTAATGGGGTAGTGAAGTAATTCACATCGTAGAAATTGGCATAGAAATTACCATTGGCAGAAAGGGTAAGATTTTTATGTAGCGTTGCATCTAATGAAAGCGACTGATTGAAATAGTAATCGCGATTGTAGTTCAAGTTTTCGCGTTGTGTTGCCACGGGATTGGTATTATTGTTGAATTTTCGGGTAATCCCATAGTCGTAAGTACTCAAGCGATTGCCATTGGCATCGTGTTCATAGATAGGGTAAATAGGAGCGATGGTGCGCGTCCACGCAAAAGGGTTGTCATAGCCATCATCTTCTGTACTTCCTTGTTGTTCAGTATAAGTAATCATAGAGGAAGCATTGGTTTTAAGCCAAGAAGTGATATCCCCCTTATAAGAAAAACGAGTAGCATAGCGATTGAAATAAGTATTCATATTATAGCCTTCATCACCTAAATAGCCAAAAGAGAAATAGAAGCTATTGTATTCTGTGCCTTTGGTCATACTCAGGTTGTGTTCTTTGCGCACACGGTTGTTGAAGAGCGCTTTCTCCCATTGGTTGAAAGTCGCCGCATCGGAATATTTGATAGTAGCCGCAGGGTTGAGTTTGCCGTTAGAGAGTACCACTTGATCATCAGCAACATTGTAGATGTTATAACCTGTACCTACATTGTTGATAAGCGACTGACTCGCATTGGTACGCGCTAAGGCGTCGGCTTGGTTTTGGGCATAGCGGTTTTGGTTGTAAAGAGCAGACCAAAGGGTTTCGTAATATTCCCCTGGACTGCTGATGATATCGTACTCAGGAATACCGCGATAGTTGAAGCCCAACTTACTGTCTAAAGTGATAGATAAGCGTCCTTTAGAACCACTTTTGGTAGTGATGAGCACCACCCCATTAGCGCCACGAGCCCCATAAAGTGCTGAAGAAGAAGCGTCTTTTAGTACGTTCACACTCTCTATATCGCTGTTGTTGATAGCGTTGAGCGTTCCTTCAAAAGGTACACCATCTAAGATGATAAGTGGTGCACTTGAGGCGTTGATAGAGCCAATCCCCCTAATGCGAATAGCCGAATTACTCCCAGGTTGCCCCGATGAAGTGGAGATTTGTACCCCTGCTACAGCGCCTTCTAAGGTTTTAGCTACGTCGGAAGATTGTTTAGCTTGAATAGTTTCAGCTTTGATAGTAGCCATAGAGCCAGTAAACGATTTTTTATCGGTAGTACCATAGGCTACTGCTACCACCTCAGTACCTTCGAGCTGAAGTACATCAACAGATAGAACGATGTTTAGGTTGCGTTCCTTACCTACTTTTACCTCTTTAGGAGCATAGCCGATAGTTGAGAATACTAAAATATCCCCTTGATGAGCTTTGATTTCAAAGGCTCCATTTCCATCGGTAGCTATACCTTTGTTAGTACCTTTGATAACTATAGCTGCTCCAGGCAATTCGAGACCGTCCTGATCTTTTACGGTACCTTTGATAGTTATTTCCTGTGCTACAAGCCAAAAAGGGAAAAGACAACAGAAGATAAACGAAGCGATTTTACGTGTATTATTCATACTTTTATTTGTTTTAACGGCTCAAAAGTATCAATATCTTTCGTAATGAACAAGAGGAAGTTTAAATATTAACAAAGATTAACCTTTTAATATTTTTTTTGTAACATTCTTGATTTTTAAGAGAATATCAAAATAGAACCCACTGTAAGGATATTTTTTGAAAGATTGTTAGTTTTAGATGTTTTTTACTGAAGAAAACGCAAAATTAATGACAAAGGTGAATGACCAATAACGAAGAATGACCTTTGAAAAAAGTACTAAAATATAGGGAAGTAATTTAAACTTATAAAAAATGAGTAATCCAAATATTTTATATGATATTGTGCTAAAAATCAAAAAATATATGGATTACTCAATTAGAACTGGTAAATAAAAGGATTCTACGACCAAATTTCTACCTCATTTATTTCTACTAACAAAAGAAGTTTTATATCTAATTTTGATATAATAGCATCTTTAAATGAGTCGACTTTGGCAAAAGTATGTAACAATTATTTAATCATTATTTGAACATACCTTTAATCTCTTCTAACATTTTAATTTGTTTTTTTACAGATTCAGTTTGGTTTAAGCCGCGTTTGATAGTAATACCTTCATCTAATACGCTTTTTAGCATTTCTTTAGCTGCAGGATTTTCCATATCTTTAGCGATTTCTTTGAGTGATTTAGTTAATAATTCTACGTGTGAGGTATTATCTAAATGCATTGCCCATTCATAGCCTTTTTTAAAGTTGGCAGCTGTGTCGGGAGTGTCTTTTTCAAAGAAAGGATAGTATACAAAATAAGGAAGTATTGCGGGGAGATATTGCTCCATTTGGTTATCGACAATAACGCCTGATAATCCCGCTAATTGATCGGTATCGAAATCTTTGATGTTTCCTTTTTCAAGAATACTCTTAGCACGTGCGGGATCAGTACGAGCTATCCCATTGATAGCTGCATTTCTAATAGCCCCTGAAGGAGATTCAAAGTTTTTCTCGAATATAGGAGTATATTTATTTTTGTCCTTAGAGGTTGCTAATACCCACATTGCTGCCGATTTAGCTAAGTTTTGAGGATCGGAAGAGGCAATTTTTTCTACCATAGCCATTTCTTTGGCGTTGAGATCGTAGTTAGCGAGTTTTTGCAAGGCTTGTACGCGTATTTGGAAGAAAGGATCTTTGAGAGCTGCAATTAGAATATCTTTACCTTCAGATTCGGTAGGAGCACTTACCGCTTGTAATCTGCTTTTAAGTGATTTAGCACGTTGTATTTGGAACAAATATTCAGCCCACGATTTTTGGTATTGTTCATTCATCAATATCACTCCTTCAGGGTTGATATCTATGAGGGTAGGCATTTTTCTCATTGGGAAGGTGAAAACGTTTTCTTTGCGAGCATCTATCCAAACGGTGTGTCTCATCACGCGATTGTTGATGTACAAATCTATATCCAATGGGAATTGGAACAAGAGGTCTTCACTTTGTGTTTGTATCACTTTTAGGGTGAGTTTACCTCTTTTGAAGTCCTTTTCTATATTTACAGTAGGGTTACCATTGCCGAAATACCATTGGTTGAAGAACCAGTTGAGGTCTTTACCACTCACTTTTTCTAATGAAAGGCGCAATTGGTGAGCTTCGCCAGTACCGTATTCATTGGTTTTGAGATAATCGGTAAGTCCTGCAAAGAAAGCTGCATCGCCCAAATAATTGCGCAACATATGCAAGATAGCTCCCCCTTTGTTGTAGGAAACTAAATCAAACATATCTTCGCGGGAGTCGTAACCAAAACGCACTAAATCTTTTACAAAATCGTTAGGGCGGTGTTGGTATTGGAGGGTGTTGTTGCTCAAGTGGTATTCGGCAGCATCTTTGCCGTATTTGTGCATCAACCACAAGTACTCGCTGTAGTTAGCAAACGACTCGTTTACAGTGAGGTTTGACCAGCTTTCGGTAGTTACCAAATCGCCAAACCAGTGGTGTGCCAACTCGTGAGCGATGATAGGCTCCCAATAATTTTGGTCGGCTAAAGCACCTGCAGTTTGATAAGCGCTCTCGGCGTGGCTTACAGCTGTAGTGTTTTCCATTGCACCACTCACAAATTCGCGTACTACCATTTGGGCATATTTAGACCAAGGGAAATCGTAGCCAAAACGTTCGGAGAAGAAAGTAATCATCTCGCTTGTATTGCCAAATATCTGTTTAGCAACGGGTTCGTATTCCTTTTCTACATAATATTCAATAGGCACTGTACCACGCCAAGGGGTATCTTTTACCACGGCAAATTCTCCTGCTCCCATAAAGAAGAGATAAGGAGCATGAGGTTTATCCATCACCCAATAGTCGGTGCGCATATTGCCTTTCTTGTCACTGCTTTTTAGCAGACCATTAGAAAGAGTAACAAAGCTCTCGGGTACAGTGATTTCAATTTCTTGGGTTGTTTTTTGGTTAGGTTTGTCGATAGTGGGGAACCAACAAGAAGAGCCTTCGGTTTCACCTTGTGTCCACACTTGGCGCATAGGCTTATCGGCTTCTCCTTTAGGGTTGATAAAGTAGAGCCCTTTGGCATCGGTAATTGCTTCTCCTCCTTTTTCAGTTATTTTCTCAGGCTGAGCAGTGTAGCGAATATAGATGGTATAGACTTCGTCTTTCTGGTAGGTTTTGTTGAGTTTTATTTTTAGCAAATTGTTTTTATAGCTGTAAGAAAGCCCACGTTGTTTGCCATTCTGGTCTAAGGCTACCTTGTGAATGAGCATAGCCTTGGCATCGAGTATAAGGCTATCGGTAGCATAAAAATAAGGGGCAGCGGTGAGCCATTCTTCTCCGCTGAGGGTTTGGTTGTTGAAGTTGAAACTTACCTTTAACTTGGTGTGCTTCAAGGCAGTTTTCTTTTCAGGAGTTGCACGGTAAAGACTTCTACCCGAAGTATCGGTCTGTGCAAAAATGTAGCCCGTGAGCAATAGGGCAATGATGGTAAAAAGTGTTCTTTTCATCGGTTTATCTTATTTGCTTGAAATATACTGATAATTTATTTTTCAAGGGATGATTTCAACCGCAAAGATATATCTTTTTACCATTATACCGAAATAAAACACCAAAAAATTATAATCGCTCTACTTCTTCAAGTTCGTTTGTATGGACTTTTTTGGCTTTTCCAAATTGATAAGTGAGGTTTAGTTTGACTTGCCGGCTTTCGCTATTGCCATAAGCATAAAGGTCTAAGTTAGGCAAATGACTCTCGCTATCCCAGCGCTGGGTGTGGAAAATATCGGTAAAACTAAGGGTGGCTGTAAGGCGATTGTTTAAGAAAATGCGCTGTAACCCAAGGTCTATACCTCCCGAAGATTTGGCTATCTCGTTGATGCCTGCTAATCTGCGCGAATTGTAAACCGCTGTGAGTTCACCTTTGAGTTGCCAAGGCAAACGAAAGTAATTTTGCATTGTTAGGCTGTACTGCCAACGATTGAGGTGTAACTCGCTACCTTCCAATACAGTGCCTTTGTTCTCTATATAACTGAGATTAGGGGTAAGGGTCGTTTGGCAGCCGTTGCCCCAATTCAATTCTTGATAGAGTGAAAAGAGCAGATGGTGCTGACTGCCTATATTTTTAGGAATTGAAATGATTTTGTTGCTTTGAAAAGGCTCACTGATACTGCTAAAAAAGTCGGTAGAGTAGCTGTAAGTCATTGTGAAAGAAGTTTTTTTATACGAAGCTGAAAGGGTAGCTTTTTGTATTTTTTCAGGAGCTAAAAACGGATTTCCTTTCCAATACGACAATTCGTCTAAAAGGTATTCAAACGGGTTGAGATTTTGGTATTCAGGTCGGTTGATGCGAGTGCTATAGCCTGCAAATAGCTGTAGGTCATCATTGTATTGGTATTGCAAACTCAGGGTAGGGAAGAAGTTAGTATAGTGTTTTTTATGCTCTCGTTGGCTATTTCCACTACCTTCAATAGGCAATAAAAGTCCGTTAGAAAAAGTAGTTTCGTTACGTATACCTACCTCAGCAGACAAACGGTCGGTAAGAGGGTAGTGATATTGAGCATAAACGGCAAAGATACGCTCTTTGAAGTCGAATGCATTAGAGCGGTTTACATCTATAATGTTATGGGTAGCCAAGTGTCTGTAAAACTGAAAGCTATTGTCCGAAAACACTTGTGAGTACTTAGCTCCTGTTGTAAGGCTGCCTCCCCATAGCGGTAATTCTGAACGAAAAGAAGTAGCAAAGATATGTATTTTGCGGTCGTTTTCGGAAAGATATAACTCGTGAGAAAGCACATTGCCCGCAGGCGAACGGTAAGTATTAGGTTGCCAATTCCCTGAACCACCATCGAAAAAAGCGTAATCTATATCTAACTGGTAACGTTCGTTATCGGAAGGAGCAAAAGTATAATAAGCATTGGCACTGTAGCGGTTCGCTTTTTGCATAAAGTAATCGTTGTAGCCCGATAATGTTTTTTCCAATACATTAGCAGCATTGAAAAAGCGAGTGGTTGTGCTGGTCGTTCCTTTGCCAAATAAGGTGTTGGCAGAGAGTTGCACGCCTAAAGTATGTTGTTCATCAGGCAAATAGTCATAGCCAATATGTCCTGCAATAGTTTTGCGTTTTTCGGTATCATCGGTGGGACTTTCATAACGCAAGCCATTTTGTAGGCGCTCGCTGCCGTAATCCATTGCGTAATGTCCTAACTGATGATTGTAGCCCAAACGCAATATGCCTTTTTTTACGCTGTGTTGCAGTTGGAGTTCCGTATTTTGGCGTAGATTCCACCAATACGACAGTCCATTGTTCAATGAGAAGAACGTACCTTCCACCGTTTTTTTATCTAATACAATGTTCACCGCACCTGCTCCCCCTTGAGCCTCGTACTCGGCAGGAGGGTTGAGCAATAATTCCGTTTTTTTGATTTGCGCCATTGGGATAGATTTCAGATAACTCGCCAAATCATCGGGTTGCATATAGGTAGGTTTACCATTGATGAGCACCAACACATTGCTTTTTCCGCCAATGCTCAGGTGATTTTTGCTATCTACCACTACATTGGGAGTGCTTTTTAGTGCATCGAGAGCTGTTCCAGAGGCGTGTGTTAGGCTGTTTTTAGGTGAAAACACAATCTTGCCCTGTTCCATATATACAGCAGCTTTCTTTTGGGGAGCTGTAATGACTACTTCTTCTAAAGCAACTGATGTTTTTAGTTCGATAGCAAGCATTTCAATAGACTTGTTCAGCTGAAAAGGTTCGCCTGTATACGACAGATAGTCGTTAGTACCTTCAATATAAATACGCAATTTGCGAGGGGAAGAAGTAAAGCTAAAGAGTCCGTTAGCTTCGGTAATAGGTTCACTTACAATAAAGTTTGTATCGGCATCTAATACTTTGATAGCTACATTGGCAATGCCTTCGAGTGAAGCGTTATGCACAAAACCTTTTACGGTGTACTGTGTTTGTGCAGAAAGGGTTGTGAGTGTGCATAGTAGGCACAATAAGAAACTCAATCTTTTCATTGTACAATAGTTGTTGGTGAATAATGGTGCAAATGTAAAAAAAAAACACACTCTACAAAATAAATGTGTTTTTACTGTGATTCAATGGTTTTTATAATATGCGCTAATAGTCGCAAAAATACTTTTCTATCGAAATTATTGTTTAGAATAGTGCTGCCTACGGCGTTGTACCACCATTGTTCCTCAATGGCAGTTTGCATTGATTTGAGTTGTGTTACAATAGTTTCAGCAGATAGTCCTACAAGCGCCTTGTGGATATCCTCAGGCATAAACGAAAACGCCTGAATACCGCAGCACTCCCTAACACATTCTACCTCTAACTTATCAAAAAATATATTTAGCGGTGCAATATAAGGGTTGAGATCTAATAACTTCCCATTGTAATCTACTGGGAGCTCTTCGATAAAGAGGTTATTTCCGATGAGGATGAGCATAGGATTTACAATCTTTATATAGTTTTATGAATTTTCTATTTAGGCGGAAATATCAACCCCAGTCTTATTAACTCATTTGCATCTTCTTTAGAAAGATCATTCATATCTATGATTCCTAAAAAACAAGAGGGAAGAAATTCTATTATTTCAAAATGTGATTTTTTAGATTTTGAATTGATTTCAGCAATTAAATCTATCACTTTCTCTTCTTTAGCGTGACGAAAATAAAAATTTGAAGGTACTAAATCAGCTATATGCTTTTCTTTTCTTATTAAGTATTCAATAAATGTTTTGTTAGAAAAATCTTCATAATGTGAAAGAAAATACGAATGTTTTTCATTTAAATAAGTCCGTAAATCAATATTAGGAACTACACATTTGGGTACGTATTCAATAATATTATACGAATGAAAATTTTCTTCTACCCACAAGTAATAGTCGTCATCATCCCTTGTTACCAATATTTCATTGATATTAATTTCTCCAAATAACTCATTTAAAGAATTAGCAATTTTTACAAGCCTATAATCAGCTTTCATAAATGATTTATAAAACACCTCACCAGTATCTTTGGTATAGTAAATACATCCCCTTTCTTCCCAATCAGCATTAACATTGTCTAAGGCAAAACAGTTCATATCCTTATAATAGGCAGACTCTTTTTCATCACAGATATAGAAAAAACCAAAATTAGCATAATGAAAACATCTTTTTCCTTCTCTAAATTCTTTACTTTTTCGGATAGAGTTCACTATAGCATCATTACTTTTATTTGCTTCCTTGCCTTTGCTAAATAAATTTTTAAATAAATTCACAGCTTTTTGATAATTATTGGTTTATTTTTTCTTTATTATACCCTAATAGGCATTAAAATTTGATATGTTTTATTTATTAAAATAATCTTTAATATCATTTATTAACTTTTTTGCATCAGAGTTATCCGTACTTTTAATTCTATCTTCTATTTCATTACATATCTCTTCATCTAAACTTGTTATATTAAAACTATTATTTAGATTTTCTTTATTAACTTTTAAATAACCTAAAGATCCAAAAATACTTATACAACCATAAAAATACCAATACTTATCATCTATATAACTGATCCCTATTTTCTTTTTCCATTCTTTTTTTTGCTTTTGTGATAAAAACGCAATATATAAAGCAAGTAATCCCCCATAAACTAGATTGTTCATAAGTTTTATTTTTTCAGATACATTTTCCTTACCATAGTTTTTTGTAGGATTTGGCGTTTCTTGAAATAATAAAGTTATTTTATCAACTTTTTCTCCCATACTTTCTATACTTTTTGGTATAGAATTGATAGTTTCTGTTAGTTTTTGTATCTCAGAAGATAATTGCTCTGAAATATCACCTACTTTTTGAGAAGAGCTATCTAAACTATGGGCTGTCTTCTCTAAACTCTGAGAAGAATTATCTAATTTCCCTAAAGTTTGGGATAATTGACTATTAGAATAGAAAGCATATATTATTGATATTACAGCTAAAAATATAGAAGCTATTGTTGCTGCAAATGATACATACCCTACCAATTCTGTATTATTTCCAAAGTTGTTAGCTATTAGAAAAATAATTATGGCAACTAAAATAGCTATAATATATCCAAAATGAATTTTTGCTTTTTGATAAGTGTTTTTTATTTTATCATTATCCATAATATTAATTTTTAAAGTCAATGATATAGCTATTTTTTATTCTTTGAGGAATAGAGTCATCTCTTATCCATTCTAAATCTTTTGAGAAATCAATGTTTTGAGCTCTATATCTATCATTGTCTATAAGTGCACCATTAGTATCTTTGTATAGAATATGTGTAGAACAAATAACTGGTTCTAAATATTTATCAACAATTTCTGGCTTTAAGGCTATATTCTCACCCCAATATTCAGTTTGTACACTTGGGTAAACAATGAAGTTATTATAACGTTTTGATAATGCTATATTTGCATAAGCTACACTAATCTTATACTCTTCATAATTATTCACCCTCTTAGAAAATTGATTACTTATGAATCTTAAAAATTCAAGATAGAAGTCTTTTTCTTGTTTTGTTAATTCTTGTCCTTCAAGATACTGCTTTTGTTTTTCATAAGATTTTCTTATGTATTTACTGTTCTTTAAAGCATCATCAGAAAATACAATTTCTACACCTTCTAACTCTTCTTTTATTCTCCATCTACTTACTGTGTAGTACTCTTCTCCAAACTGATTTTGTTGAACATTTCTAAAAAGATCTGAAGTTTCAGCTATAGCTGTTGCCCTTGGTTTATCAATATAAGGGGTTTCCAAGGCTCCATAAAACATAACTTGATGAGGTAAGTTAACTCTTCCATATTTGGTGAGTTTATTTTGTATAACATAAGTATCTTTTATATAGCTGAGTTCATCAATATGTTTGTACAATTTATTATTCTCATTTTTTCTTGCTCTATCTATAAAATGTCCTTTATGTAGTTTGGTTATTGTAAAAGGAATTTGTTTAATTCCATTACGCAATAAATTAACAATTTCATCATAAGTAACTTCTGTAAGTCTATCAGCATATTTTTTTAGTAGAGAAAAAGCTTTTATTTTTTCATTTAATTCATATTTCATACTTTCCCTATTTTTACATTTTGTCTTAAAAAATAAGATTATTATATTCAACTTCCCCAATTCTAAAACTTTAGCAAACAACAATCCCTATAAACCGCCCGCCGTGCGGCTCGCTCTAATCATTTAGCTTTAGCACCGCCATAAACGCACTTTGTGGTATCTCTACGTTCCCCACTTGGCGCATACGTTTCTTACCGGCTTTCTGTTTCTCTAAGAGCTTACGCTTACGCGAGATATCCCCTCCGTAACACTTGGCGGTAACGTCTTTGCGGAGCGCTTTAATGGTCTCGCGCGAGATGATTTTAGCCCCAATAGCCGCCTGTATAGGTATGTCGAACTGCTGGCGCGGTATGAGTTCGCGCAACTTCTCGCACATCTTCTTACCTATGTTGTAAGCATTATCGGCGTGTATAAGAGCCGAAAGCGCATCGACGGACTGCGAGTTGATAAGAATATCCACCTTCACAAGGTTAGAAGCGCGCATTCCGATAGGGGAGTAGTCAAACGAAGCATAGCCCTTGCTCACCGTTTTGAGGCGGTCGTAGAAGTCAAACACTATCTCGGCCAAAGGCATATCAAAGTTAAGCTCTACACGCTCAGGGGTTAGGTAGTGCTGGTTGGTGATAATGCCGCGCTTTTCTATACAGAGCGACATTACTTGCCCTACGAAGTCCGATTTGGTGATGATGCTCGCCTTGATATAAGGCTCTTCCACACGGTCTAATTTCGAAGGGTCTGGCAGGTCTGATGGGTTATTAACGATAATCGCTTTTTCAGGTTCTTTCTTGGTAAAGGCGTGGTAACTAACGTTAGGCACGGTGGTAATCACCGTCATACCAAACTCGCGCTCTAAGCGCTCTTGCACAATCTCTAAGTGTAGCATACCCAAGAAACCGCAACGGAAACCAAAGCCCAAAGCCGCCGAACTCTCTGGGGTAAATACCAGTGAAGCGTCGTTTAGCTGTAGTTTCTCCATCGAGGCGCGCAGCTCTTCATAATCTTCAGTATCTACCGGATAGATACCCGCAAATACCATCGGTTTTACGTTCTCAAAACCGTCAATAGCTTCTGTACAGCCGTCTACTGCCGAGGTAATAGTATCGCCCACTTTCACCTCGCGCGCATCTTTAATACCGGTGATAAGGTAGCCCACATCGCCCGCGCTAATCACTTGCTTAGGCACTTGGTTGAGTTTGAGGGTACCTACCTCATCAGCATCGTAGGTCTTGCCGTTGGACATAAATTTGATTTTCTGCCCTTTGCGTATCTCGCCATTCATCACGCGGAAGTAAGTCTCTACCCCGCGGAAAGAGTTGTACACCGAGTCGAAGATAAGCGCTTGCAGCGGTGCTTTAGGGTCGCCTTTAGGGGCAGGGATACGCTCGATAATCGCCTCTAAAATAGCCTCTACGCCCAAGCCGGTCTTACCACTGGCAGGGATAATATCCTCAGGCGAGCAGCCCAGTAGGTCTACTATATCGTCTTTCACCTCCTCAGGGTTAGCGCTGGGTAGGTCTATTTTGTTGAGTATGGGTATGATTTCGAGGTCGTTTTCAAGAGCCAAATAGAGGTTAGAAATCGTCTGAGCCTGAATGCTTTGGGCTGCATCTACTATCAGCAGCGCCCCCTCGCAAGCTGCTATAGAGCGCGATACTTCGTAAGAGAAATCCACGTGACCGGGGGTATCGATAAGGTTAAGGATATAAGTTTCGCCTTTATACAGGTACTCCATCTGTATAGCGTGGCTTTTGATAGTGATGCCGCGCTCGCGCTCCAAGTCCATATTGTCGAGCAATTGGTCTTGTTTTTCGCGTTCGGTTACGGTTTGGGTAAAGTCGAGTAGGCGGTCAGCAAGGGTACTCTTGCCGTGGTCGATATGTGCAATAATGCAGAAGTTACGTATGTTTTTCATTGTATAAATTAGTCGTTAGCTATTTAGTTGATAGTTGTTATTACGAGGTAATATGCCACAACTATCAGTAATTGAGGGCGCAAAGGTAGTAAATAATTAGTGAATTAACAAATTTAGAAGAAGATAGGATTTCAGAGAAGTCTTAGCTTTGGCAACTAAAAATTGTTCGTTGTTATTTGCCTATTGTCAATTATTTTGTAATTTTGCCGCCAATTAATAACAAAGAGGACAAATTTGTACTGATTGCAACCTCTTGGGGTATTCCCAAAAAATGCTAAAACAGTTCTTCTTTACAATGGCGTCCCCTGCTAAATCATAATTATCAATGGGATATTTATTTACCTCTGAGTCCGTTTCAGAAGGACATCCAGACAAAATCGCTGACCAAATTAGCGATGCACTTATCGACAACTTCCTCGCTTTCGACCCCCACTCTAAAGTGGCTTGCGAGACATTAGTAACTACCGGTCAGGTTATATTGGCTGGTGAAGTAAAATCTAATACTTACATCGATGTACAACAAATCGCGCGCAACGTGATTGAGAAAATTGGCTATACCAAAAGCGACTATATGTTTGAAGCCAAATCGTGTGGGGTACTTTCGGCTATTCACGAACAATCACCCGATATTAATCAAGGAGTAGATCGCGGAAAACCTGAAGAGCAAGGAGCTGGCGACCAAGGTATGATGTTTGGCTATGCGGTAAACGAAACCGAAAATTATATGCCACTCGCTTTAGACCTTTCACACGCTTTACTGAGAGAATTGGCAGTATTACGCCGTGAAAACAAGGAGATTACCTATTTGCGTCCCGATGCTAAAAGTCAGGTAACTCTTGAGTATAGCGATGACAACAAGCCGGTGCGTGTGAACACTATTGTGATTTCAACCCAACACGACGACTTTGATACCGAAAAGAAAATGCTTCAAAAAATTAAAGAGGATATCGTGAAAATTCTCATTCCGCGTGTGATTAAAAAGTATCCTCAATACGCACCTTTTTTTGACGATAAAATTATTTACCACATCAACCCTACAGGTATTTTTGTGATTGGAGGTCCTCACGGCGATACAGGGCTTACTGGTCGCAAAATCATCGTGGATACTTATGGTGGTAAAGGGGCGCACGGCGGCGGTGCATTCTCTGGTAAGGATCCGAGCAAGGTAGACCGCAGTGCGGCGTATGCTATGCGTCACATCGCCAAAAACTTAGTAGCAGCAGGCGTTGCCGATGAAATATTGGTACAAGTGAGTTATGCCATAGGGGTAGCCGAACCTACGGGCGTGTACGTAAATACTTATGGTACTGCCAAAGTAAACCTCACAGATGGCGAAATAGCGAAGAAGATACAAGAGATCTTCCCTTTGCGTCCGTATGATATAGAACAACGCCTAAAATTGCGCAATCCTATCTACAGCGAGACTGCTTCTTATGGACATATGGGGCGTACTCCTGAGGTTGTAACCAAAGTATTCTCATCTCCTTATCACAAAACAAAAACGATAGAAGTAGAACTCTTTACTTGGGAAAAATTAGATTTCGTAGAAAAAGTAAAAGCAGCATTTTTTTAATGACGAGTTACAAATTACAAGTTACGAATGATGAACTTTGCTAAAGTTGAAACTTTGGCAAAGTTTTTTTTATTCTTTTCATTGTCAATTGTTATTTTTTTCTTACTTTTGTGCCATCAAATAAAAAAATAGTATGAAGTCTTTTTTACCAACTATGTTTTATTACGGGTTTCCTGTAGTACTTCTTACTACTACTGATAAAGATGGAAACGCCGATGTAACGCCTATTTCAAGCACCTTTACTTTAGGTGCGAATGCTGTGATAGCGCTTGTAAAACTAAACAAGGCTTATTATAATGTGATGGAAGTGCCCGAGGTAGTTTTTAACCTCCCTACGGCAGCTATGTGGGAAAAAGTCGAGGCAATTGCCCCTTATACCGCTCAAAACCCTGTGCCTCCTCAAAAAATGGGTAAATACACTTATACTGACGACAAGTTTAGTATTGGAGGATTTACCCAATTACCTTCAGAAAAAGTACGCCCTCCGCGTATTGCCGAATGCCCTATTCAGGCAGAAGCTAAAGTGAGAAACGTGAATGATCGCGATGCTTATGTACTTGTAGAGTTGGAATTTGTGCAAGTACACGCTGAAGACCATTTGGTAATGGAAGGTAATAAAATCAATCCATTAGAGTGGAAACCACTTATCTATAACTTTAAACATTATTACGGATTGGGAGAACACAAAGGTTTGAATTTCAGTATTAAGTAATGGCTTATCTAAGATAAGAAAAAAGAAAGCTTTGCTAAAACTCTTACAAGGTTTAGCAAAGCTTTTTTTTATATTCTTTATTGTTAATTGCTAATTATTTTTTACCTTTGCTTCATTAAACAAAAACATTATACAAGATGATGAGAAAAACAGTAAAAACCGCACTGTTGTTTTCGTCGGTAGCACTCATTGTTGCTTGTGGCGGAAATAACAAAAAATCAGAAAATGCAATGACAGACAAAAATGCTGACAAGGGGCTTTCCCTTGCTGAAATGGACACTACGGTACGTCCGCAAGATGATTTTTACAACTATGTGAACGGTACGTGGGCTAAAACTGCCAAAATACCAGCCGATAAACCTACGTGGGGCTCTTTTCATATTTTGCGCGAGAAAACCGATGAGAATTGCTTGCTTATCTTGGATAATCTCCTCAAGGAAAACTTTGCTCAAGGTACTGAAGGTCAGAAAATAAAAGACCTCTACGAATCGTTTATCGATTGGAAAAAGCGCGATGCCGAAGGACTCAAACCTATTGAAGGTTATTTGAATAAGATTGAGGCTATTAAAAACCTCACAGACCTTCAAAAGTATTTGGAAGAGGTAACTCGCGAGGGCGAAAACCCTATCTGTGCTTGGGGGGTATATGCCGATATGAAGGATTCTAATATGAATACTGTGTATCTCGGCAACTTTAGCATCGGTATGGGGCGCGATTACTATCAAAAAGACAACAAGGAGAATACTGAGGCTTTACAAAAGTATCAAGATTATGTAAAGGCTATCTTTAAAGTGCTTAAAGACGATAAAGCTGCTGAGAAAGCTAAACAAATGGTAGATTTTGAACGTTCTATAGCCAAACTAATGCTCACCAATGAGGAAGACCGCAATCCTAACCTTAGCTATAACCCTCAAACAATGGCTGAGCTCAGCAAATTAGTGAAGAACCTCAATCTACCTCAGTTTCTTAAAAACGTAGGGGTGAACACTGATAAAGTAGTTGTTTCTGAAATTCGTTTGTACAAACAATACGATAAGTTTATCAACGAAAAGAACTTGCCTCTTATCAAAGATTACCTCAAATATCAATTAGTAGCTGATAACGCGAGCAACCTTACCAAAGAACTCGATGAGCTTTCTTTTAACTTCTATAGCAAAGAGTTACAAGGACAACAAGAACAACGTCCGATGAACAAACGCGCTCTAAGCGTTATCAATGGTATTTTGGGTGAAGCCTTTGGTAAATTGTATGTAGAAAAGTATTTTCCACCTAAAGCTAAAGAAGAAATGGTTACTTTGGTAGATTATCTCAAAAAGAGCTTTGCACAACATATCAAAGATGTAACTTGGATGTCAGATGCTACTAAGGAAAAGGCTTTGGCTAAACTCAATAAATTTACAGTGAAAGTAGGTTACCCCGATAAGTGGGAAGACTACTCTAAACTGACTATTGAACCGGCTGCTAAAACGGTGTATTTTGCTAACTTGCAACGCGTGAGTGAATGGGCTTACCAAAAAAGTTTGGAAAAAGTAGGCAAGCCTGTAGATAAAACTAAATGGGGTATGTCGCCTCAAACAGTGAATGCGTATTACAATCCGTTGTATAATGAAATCGTTTTCCCTGCGGCTATCTTACAACCTCCTTTCTTCAATTTCGAAGCCGACCCTGCGGTGAACTTCGGTGGTATTGGTGCTGTAATAGGTCACGAAATGACACACGGATTTGACGATAGTGGTGCTGAATTTGACGGCGATGGTAATCTAAAAAATTGGTGGACTCCTGAAGATAAAAAGAACTTTGAGAACGCTACCAAAGCCCTTGCTAAACAATACGACCAATACGAACCTGTAAAAGGTGTATTTGTAAATGGTACTTTCACCAGTGGTGAAAACATAGCCGATCTCGGTGGGGTGAACATCGCTTTTGATGCTTTGCAAATGTACTTAAAAGACAAAGGTAATATAGGTAAAATAAGCAATTTCACTCAAGATCAACGTTTCTTTATCTCTTGGGGTACTGTATGGCGTACGCTTTCTACTGATAAATACCTTACAAACCAAGTAAAAACTGACCCTCACAGCCCAGGATATTTCCGTTCATTCGGTCCGCTTGTGAATGTAGATGCTTGGTATAAAGCCTTTGATGTAAAAGAAGGTGATAAACTCTATAAAAAACCTGAAGACCGCATCAAAATTTGGTAGGTGAGCACCGCACTGATAGTAACTCCTACTAATCCGTGCATTGCAACACTCTGCCCTGTAACATACAAATTTTTGATGTGAGTTTGTGGCATAAAAACGCTTTCCATTATATGGTTAGCGTTTTTTTTGTAGCCGTACAGTGCTCCCGTAGGGTTGCCTATATAATCGCGGTAAGTAAGCGGTGTAGAGGTGTAGTAATGAGCAATAGCACTTTTGAGTGTAGGAAATTGTTGAGCGACTACATCTAATAAATCCATAGCACGCTGACTTTTGAAAACTTCGTACTGGTTGCCTCTATGATTACCCTCGGTGTTGGTAGTAAAACTATCTTGCCAGCGTTGCAATTCATTGACGTTCATATAGGTGAGGATAGTAACATTATCAGTATATTCCCTGCTGTCCTTGGGAGGATTCATAGAGAGCATATATGAAATAGGGAAGTCGTTAGTAGGGTAATTAGTAGCGTGGTAAACACTGTTATTATCCTTAAACCAATACACATTATAGGGCAAGTAGCGAAAAGCATTTGGCTTGAGTACTAAATGCAATGAAAAGGCAGCAACCGTAGGTTGTAAGCCTTGCACGCGTTTGCAAAAAGAAGGCTTAAAAGGCGTTTTGCCTGTGATGTTGAGTAGTTGCTTTACATCTATAGCCGAGATGATTTGTTTTGCAACAAACTGCTCTCCTTGTTTGGTGAGTACTGTGTTGATAGTATTCCCTTCACTGTATTCAAAGCCTATGACCTCCCTTTGGTTGAAAAGGTCAGCACCGTATTGGTGCAATTTTTCAATGAGCAAGTTGGTGATTTGGCTACCCCCTTGTGTGAGTCGCCACGCACTTTCTATATACGAATTAACCGAAAGTGCGTGTACGTATAAGGGTGTCTGTTCGTCAGCACCTCCATAGAGAAAGTTAGAGCCTAAGAGCACTGCTTTGAGTCGGTCGTTAGTAGTGATACTGTTGAGGAAATCTAAGAGGTTTAAGGAAAGTGTATGCACATCGTAATCGGCTACGGCTTGTTTATGGCGGTAGAGTGGAAACTTATCGCAAATAGATTGCATTGTGTGAGCATACTCTTCTAAGGCTTTCTTTTCATTGGGGAAGTAGGAGAGGAGTTGTTGTACAAAGTTCTCATACCCCTGAGCGTGAGGATACATCACGTTAGGTGTATCGCCAAAACAAATGCGGTCATATCCGTTTATATCGAGGCGTTCTAAGGAAAGATGAGAGGCAATACCTACATCTTTAAAATACTCATATAGTACCTGACCTTCTGCGAGACTTCCTATGTAATGCACTCCTGTATCAAACAGCGTATTATTGCGCACAAAAGTTTGCAGGTTACCCCCATACTGCTCATTTTTCTCCAATACACACACGTTCTTTCCTGCTTTAGCCAAGAGCAAAGCCGAAAAAAGCCCCGAGAGTCCGCTACCTATCACCAAAACATCGTATTGCTTCATTGTCTATATTCCAAAACTCGTCAAAAACTTATCGATATACAGCTGTTTTTCTTTTGATTTATACTGTTGGATAAAGCGAGGGTGCTCCAATACTACCATTTCATTAAATAAAGTAGCTTCTTTATTCAATTTTTGTAAGAAAGTAGCGTTCTTTTTGCCTAATACGAACACCTTTTGAGTATCTACTCCCAAGGCGATATGCTTTTTTAAAGTTTCTATCATATAGTCCTTTAGTGATTTGAAGAGTGCCTCTTCATCGTAATAATTAGCATTGAGCCATTTGCCGTCAGAGGCTTTTCGCACAATAGCCAAAGGAAAAGGAGAATTGATATAAAAATCATTGTAGAACTTAGTGACTCCACCGTATGCTTTTATCATATCATACATAAAAACAGATGATACTTCGTGTGTATGTGCCGACTTCATTGTAATGCCACACTCGCTTTCTAATCGCTTGGTATCAGTAAAAGGAACGCCTGTGACCCCTGCACCGTGCCGGCTGGGATTGATACCTATAATGAATTTTCGCTTGCGATTATCGTTGTAGAACTTGTGATAAAAAGCACGCATTACCTCCATAGTTTCAGGGTTATCCATATAAGGATTCAACACATCAAAACCCTTAGGCAGGGCATCGTTGTATGCCAAATGTGTGTTGAAGTTAATAACTCTATCGGCAAAAGTATTATTTTTCATTATGTTTTTTAACATTATTCATTTATTCCAATACAACATTAGAGTATTCTAAATATTCACTTTTACGGATTGTCCCCCTTCCCTTCGGGGAGGGGGAACGGGGGAGAGGTTTTTAAATGAGGAGGCTCTTAATTATCTAAAGCCTCTTTACTAATCATAACTATTATTTCTCAAATTTTACTGCTACCCAGTTGTTGCGTTCTAAGTTCTCGATGTATTGCAGAGCGTATGCTTCCGCTTTTTCGCGGATAAGAGGTATATCTTCCTTGTAAAAACCACTGAGCAAGAGAGTGCCTCCTGCTTTGAGAGCTGGCACATACTGCGGTATATCGTTTAAGAGAATATTGCGGTTGATATTCGCAATAATAAGGTCGAAGTTTTTTTCATTAGCCAGTGAGGAAGCATCTCCCAGCTGTACTTTGATGTGATCGCAACCATTGCGTTCTACGTTTTCAATGGAGTTCTCTACGCACCATTCGTCTACATCAATGGCGAGTACCTCAGTAGCACCGCGTTTGGCTGCCATAATAGCAAGTACGCTCGTGCCACAACCCATATCGAGCACCTTTTTGCCTTTGAGTTCTTCCTTTAAAAGGAATTGCAACATCATATAAGTAGTTTCGTGATGACCAGTACCGAAACTCATCTTAGGGTCGATAACAATTTCATAAGGGGTATGTGCTTCGGGGTGAAAGGTAGCACGTACAGTACACTTATCGTCTACGGTGATAGGCTCGAAGTGTTTTTCCCATTCCTCATTCCAATTCACCTGTTCAATAGTTTGATGTGTGTAGGTAATTTGGAACTCCTCGCTGTGAAGTATCTGTATATCAGAGAGTATATTAGCATTCCAAAAGGGTTCTTGTATATAAGCCTGCAAACCGGCTTCGGTATCTACAAAGCTCTCAAAGCCTACTTCGGCGAGTTCGGCAACTAATATTTCAGAAGCAACCCCCATAGGGGCAATGGTAAAAGTGTATTCTATGTAATTCATTCAATGAGAGGTAAAATCCGTTTAGAGCGCAAAAATAAGAAATAATTGCAAATAGAATGTGATAAATAAGAAAAAAGTTATATCTTTGCGGGGTGTATGATAAACTTTAACCCAATACATAAATATGAAAAAGATAGTATTTTTGTTTTTAGTGACTTTATGGATGGTAATGCCTGCTTCAGCTCAGTTGTTACGTCATAATTTCGACGACGAGGGCAATACTTTCATTCAAGGTATCGCTCGTGCTCAGTTTTGGGCGCGTTATACCGAAACCAACCCTGGTACCGCTGTGAATGGTGAAGTGGTGAACAATGTGTTTGACTTTTCAGTGCGCCGTGTCCGTTTAGGAGTCTATGCCCAAGTAGAAAAGAAATGGTTGTTCTATGTGTTGTTAGGAAATAACAACTTCAACCAGAGCACCCTTCGCACTGCTAATTTGCGCCTCCTCGATGCTCTTGCTCAGTATACTTTTAGCGAAAAATTAAGTATTGGTATAGCCAAAACTACTTTCCTCGGTGCAGGGCGTTATTCTAACGGATTTTCTAATGCATCTATGCTTACCCTCGACCCTTCAGTTTATTACCTCAATACACTCAATCACTTCGATGATATGGGGCGTAGAATAGGTGTTTATGCCAAAGGTCAGTTAGGTAAATTCGAGTATTTTGCTGCCTTGCAAAACTCAACTATACCTCCTTCTTCATTCAACTATAGTAAAGGGCATCCTCAACCCTTTACATCGGTTTACTTAAAATACGAATTTTGGGATAATGAGGGAAATCTTTTGCCTTCTAGTGGTGGAAATGGCACTTATATAGGTAATAAACATATTATGAATCTCGGTTTGGGGTATGAATATCAAGCTAAAGCCAGAACTTTTACCAATACTACTGATACTTCTTATCGCGATTATTTCAATTTAGGAGTCGATTTCTTTATGGATACCCCTATTTCCGAACGAAATGATGCTATTACAGCTTATGTAGGTTTTAATAATATCTATTTTGGTAATGATTATGTGAGATTTGTAGGAGCAAATAGCATTTTTGAAGGAGGAACTTCACTCAATGGTGCCGGTAATGCCTCTCCTGCAGTAGGTACAGGCAGTAGCTTGTTCTTGCAATTGGGTTATCTGCTTCCTAAATGGGAAAATTCTGACATCCGTCTACAGCCTAATGCAAGTTGGCGTTTTGCAAGTTATAAAGCTCTTAATAACAATATAAATATATATTCTGTTGGTGTAAATACTTATTTCAAAGGACAAAAAAGCAAACTTTCTTTAGCGTATGAGAACCGTCCTGTTTTTAGTGCTACTGACAAAAAGGTGAGTACCCGCTTAGGTACCTTTGTATTGCAATACCAAATAGAATTGTAAAAAAAACTAATTGACAAATAAATATCAACTATTATGAAAATGTACGACATCGTTATCATCGGTTCTGGTCCAGGAGGCTATGTGGCTGCAATTCGCGCCGGACAATTGGGCTTCAAAACTGCCCTTGTAGAAAAATACAACACTTTGGGGGGTACTTGTCTCAATGTAGGCTGTATTCCATCTAAAGCCTTACTTGACTCCTCTCATCATTACGAGGAAGCAACACAACATCTTGAGGATCACGGCATCGAAATTACAGGTGAAGTGAAGTTCAACTTAGAGAAAATGATTGAACGCAAAGCGGCTGTGGTTGAACAAACCTGTACCGGAGTAAAATTCTTAATGGAAAAAAACAAAGTAGATGTTTTTACAGGCGTAGGTAGTTTTGAATCTCCTACCCAAATTAAAATTACTCCTAAAGAAGGTACTCCCGAAATTATCGAAGCTAAATATACCATCATAGCTACAGGCTCTAAACCCGCAACTTTACCTTTTATCAAACTCGATAAAGAACGTGTGATTACCTCTACCGAAGCTCTTAAACTCAACGAAGTACCTAAACATCTTATTGTAATAGGGGGCGGTGTGATTGGCTTGGAATTAGGACAAGTGTACAGCCGTCTCGGGGCTAAAGTATCCGTAGTGGAATATACCGATAGTATTATCCCTACAATGGATAGAGGTTTAGGACGTGAGCTTACTAAAGTGCTAAAAAAACAAGGATTTAATCTCTATACAAGCCATAAAGTAACCGAAGTAACTCGCGACGGTAATATAGTGACTGTAAAAGCAAACTCTCCTAAAGGGGAAACTATCAGCTTAGAAGGTGATTACTGTTTGGTAGCCGTTGGACGTCTTCCTTATACACGTGGACTCAATCTCGAAGCTGCTGGTGTACAAAAAGATGAACGGGGTAGGGTAGTGGTAAACGACCGCTTGCAAACTAATGTGCCTAATATCTATGCTATAGGCGATGTGGTACGTGGCGCTATGCTCGCTCATAAAGCCGAAGAAGAAGGGGTATTAGTAGTAGAACAACTCGCTGGACAAAAACCTCATATCGACTATAATCTCATACCAGGGGTGGTCTATACGTGGCCTGAAGTTGCCTCAGTAGGAAAATCTGAAGAACAGCTCAAAGCCGATGGAGTTGCTTATAAAGTAGGTCAGTTTGCATTTCGTGCCTTAGGGCGTGCGCGTGCTAGTATGGATACCGATGGCTTTGTAAAAATCTTAGCAGATTCCCAAACCGATGAAGTATTAGGAGTACATATCATTGGAGCTCGTGCTGCCGATATGATAGCCGAAGCCGTTACAGCTATGGAGTTCCGTGCTAGTGCTGAAGATATAGCTCGTATTTGCCACGCACACCCCACTTTCACCGAAGCTGTAAAAGAAGCCGCCTTAGCAGCTACCGAAAATCGTGCTATCCACGCGTAAAATAATAATAACACAAAATTTTGCCAAAGTTCTATCACCCATTATGATGCGAACTTTGGCAAAATTGAATTGTAACCATCTCACCTTTTTTTATTTTTATATCCCAATTTTGTTATTTTGGCACAATCTTGGTAGCAAACTCTTGTAGTGCGATTTTTTGTAAAGGAGTAGTTTTTTGTTTGTATGTATTTAATAATCAGTTATATAACTGTGTTTTTTAAAGAATTATAAATGTTAAATAAAACAAAAAAATAACAAATGATGAGTGTTATGTCGCATAAAACACCTATATTTGCGCCTTGCATAGAATAGTATATATGTACAAAAAGTTATACATCGTATTTATAGTATTGGTGGCGCAACTCGCCTCAGCACAGCGATATGAGTTAGGGGTCTTCTTAGGAGGAAGTAACCCTATTGCTGATATTGGTCGCACTCACTACGTCTACCCTAATGAATTTGCTTTCGGAGGATTGTTCAAATGGAACTTCCACGAACGTATGTCTGCTCGTGTGCAGATTACTAAAACAGTTATCAGTGGTAATGATGCTCAATCAGATATCCCAGGAAAACGCAATCGTCAGTTTGCCTTCCGTACCGATGTTACCGATATGACCGCTGGTGTCGAATGGCATTTCTTTAGCTACAAAATCAAAAACCTGCTCGATCGCCCCATTACCCCCTATATCTTTGGAGGAATTACAGGATTTTGGCACGACGATTTGTATTTTGATCCTGCTTACCCTAAACCTACAGACGCTATTGATACCTCTCGACGAGATTTTGATTTTGCCGTACCTGTAGCTTTTGGCGTAAAAGCTAAAATTACAAACCGATTGGTCTTGGCAGGTGAGGTGATGTTCCACTTTACCCTTACCAACAACTTAGATGGTACAGCGCCTAAAAACCGCCCCTTTGTTTTTGGCAATATAGGTAGAAGTTATGATTGGTATACCCTTTCAGGACTCACTCTTACCTATACTTTTGGAGAATGGCCTTGTTATTGTAGAAATTAGTGAAATTTAAATGGAAATAACCAAATACCCGAAACACTTGGCTATTATAATGGATGGCAATGGGCGCTGGGCAAAAAAACAAGGTTTGCTCAGAGCTTTCGGTCACGAAAAAGGTGTACAAACAGTAAGGCAAGTAGTGGAATATTGTGTTGAACATCAAATCCCTTATCTTACCTTATACGCTTTCTCTACTGAAAATTGGAACCGCCCCGCCTTAGAAGTAAAAGCCTTAATGGAACTATTAGTGAAGTTCTTAAAAAAAGAGATGGATAACCTACTGAAAAACAATGTGAAATTGAATACAATAGGCAATTTAGACCGCTTCCCACCCAAAGCCCGTGAAACATTGCTCGCTACTATTGATAAACTAAAAAACAACACGGGGGTTACCCTTACCTTAGCCCTTAGCTATGGAGCACGAGAGGAATTGCTCACCGCTGTTAAACAGATTGCCACTGAGGTGAAAAATGGTACCCTAACCTCCAATGAAATCACTGAGCAAACTATACAACAACATTTGTATACTAATAATCTACCCGATGTAGATTTGCTCATCCGTACCAGTGGTGAATACCGCATTAGTAACTTTTTGTTATGGCAAATAGCCTACGCCGAACTCTATTTTGCTGAGGTTCTATGGCCAGACTTTACTAAAAAACACTTAGAGGAAGCGCTCCTTAATTATCAAAATAGAGAAAGACGATTTGGAAAAACAAGCGAACAACTTACGTAAAACTATGCTGAAAAAAATTATATTACTCGCCTTTTTGGCTTTGGTAAGCCTTGTGAATGCACAAGAAGAAGAAAGAATATCATTAGGACAAGGAAAAAAATATACCATAGGTGGCATCGAAGTTACTGGTGCTAAACGTTATAACGAACAAACCATCCTCACTACTTCTGGCTTGAAAGTGGGCGATGTAATCGAAATTCCCAGTGAAAAATTTAGCGCTATTATCCATAAACTATGGAGCTATAAGTTGTTTAGCGATATCAATATCTATATTAAAAAGGTAGAAGGTGATACCGTATTTTTGGAATTAGCTATTAGAGAAACTCCTTCTCTCGTTGATGTGAAAATATCTGGTGTTAGTCAGAAAAAAGGTGAAACTCTCCTCAAAGATGCGGATATTAAAAAAGGTGTGAAAGTAAATGAGAGTTTGATTGCAAATACCCGAAACTATATCACCAATAAATACCGAAAAGACGGTTACCTAAATACTAAAGTAACTATTGATACTAAAATAGATACTACCGATGCAAACGGAGTCGATATGCTTATACATATCGATAAAGGTAACAAAATAAAAATAGACAAAATCGTTTTTGAAGGCAACCAGCAATTCACTTCTGCTAAGTTGCGCAAAAAACTCAAAAAAACTAAACAAATACAGTTTGGTCGTTTCTGGAAACGCTCTAAATATGTTAAAAAGAATTACGATGAAGACCTCGTGAATCTTATCGATTTCTATAAAGAAAAAGGATACCGAGATGCCCGTGTAGTAAGTGATTCTCTTATTAAAGAAAAAGACGGTAATGTGAGTTTAAATATTGCTGTGGAAGAAGGAAAACGTTATTATTTTGGTGATATCCGCTTTCTTGGAAACTCCGTTTACAACGACCGTGTACTTAACCAAATTTTAGGAATCAAAAAAGGCGATGTGTATAATGGAGTCTTACTTAAAAAACGTGTGCAGGACAATACCAAACCCGATGCCGAAGATATTACCAACTTATACCAAAATAGTGGTTATCTTTTCTCTCAAGTACACCCCGTAGAAACCTCAGTGGTCAACGATACTATCAATTTTGAAATTCGTATCGTAGAAGGAAAACCTGCTTATTTCAATAAAATAACAGTAAAAGGTAACGAAAAAACTAACGACTATGTGATTTATCGCGAATTGCGTACCCGTCCTGGTTACTTATATAGTAAGGATGCTGTTGTGCGTACCGTACGTGAGTTAGGACAGTTGCAACTCTTCGATGCACAAAATATCAACCCCGAATTTAAAAACGCCGATCCTAATGCAGGAACAGTAGATATTGAGTATAACCTCACCGAAACAGGTTCAAGTCAAGTACAATTACAAGGTGGTTATGGGGGAGGCTCTTTCATCGGAACAGTAGCTCTGTCATTCAACAACTTCTCTATCAAAAATATATTTAATAGAAAAGCTTACCGACCTGTACCTATGGGTGATGGTCAAAGCTTATCACTCAGCTTACAAGTGAGTAGATACTATCGCACTTATGGATTCTCTTTTACCGAACCTTGGATGGGAGGTAAACAGCCAGTGCAGTTCTCAGTATCCTTTAGCCGTACTGAACAATTTGGCTATAGTTACAGAAGTTATGATGTCGATAAAAGCCGCCGCGTATACATCACCGAGTTTAACGTCGGTTTGGCAAAACGACTTAGAGTCCCCGACGACTATTTCCAAATAGCTCACACTCTCACCTATAAACACTACGACTTGAAAGACTATCCTAATTTAGGACTCTTTACTTTCAAAGATGGTTCGTCTAACTCATTTGCTTACACTATTGCTCTATCGCGTAACTCTAGTGGCCCTAACCCTATCTACCCTATGACGGGAAGTAGTTTCAACATCAGTGCAAAGGTTACTCCTCCTTACTCTCTGTTCAATGGAGTGGATTATGCTAAATTGTTAGACGAACGTACACAAGCTATTGCTAACAACGATAGTGATAAGATAGCCTCTATAGACCAACAACGTTTCCGTTGGTTGGAATTCTATAAACTCAAATTCACTTCAGCTTGGTACACTAATTTGTATAGTAAGTTTGTATTGAAATTTGGTGCCGATTTTGGTTATCTCGGTGCTTATAACAACAATCGCGGTATAGTACCTTTTGAACGCTTCTTTATGGGAGGCGACGGCTTAGGTTATTATTCTATGGATGGTCGTGAGAACATACAAATGCGCGGTTATGAGAATTATGCTCTCTCCTCTGATAGTGGTGAAACTGTATTCAATAAATTCTCATTAGAGTTGCGTTACCCTATCACCCTAAAACCAATGGCCTCTATCTATGGGTTAGCTTTCGCCGAAGGTGGTAATGTACACGATGGTCTCTCAAACTTTAATCCTTTCCAACTCAAGCGTTCTGCTGGTTTAGGATTGAGACTCTTTATGCCTCAATTCGGTATGTTAGGTATTGATTTTGGCTATGGTTTTGATAATCCGGCCAATAGTACAAACCGCAGTGGTTGGCAAACCCATTTCATTTTTGGACAACAATTCTAATTTTTGGCACGATATTTTCTATGAAAAAGTTACCAGTTCTTTTTGTAGTGCTATTGGCAACAATAACACTTTCATTCGCACAGAAACCTTCACGTATAGGCTATGTGGATATGGACTATATTTTGGCTAATTTGGAAGACTACAAGGTTGCAAACCAACAGTTTGCATTGCAAGTAGAACAATGGCAGGCAGAAATAGAAAAACGACAAACTAAAATACAAGCTGAAAAAGATAAGTTAGAAGCTGAAAAAGCTTTGCTCACCCCCGAATTGATAAAAGATAAGGAAGAGGAAATCGCTTTGATGGAATATAATCTCAATGCTTATAAACAACAGAAATTTGACGCTAAAAATGGAGAGTATATCAATCAAAAGTTCTTGCTCGCCAAACCTATTCAAGACCAAGTGTTCAATATAGTCCAAGAAATAGGAAAAATGCGTAAGTACGACTTTATATTTGAAAAAAGCGATGCGACTATGTTGTTCTCTAATGAACAACACAATCTTAGCAAAGTAGTACTCCGTGCCTTGAAGAAAAAAGATAATGCTGCCGACCGTAATAAGGATATGGCAGAACTCTTGAAAGAAAGTTATGATTTTGAGTTTGTGGAAGAACGTGTGAAAAAACGCAAAGAAGCCGAAAAAGCACGTGAAGAACGCCGCGTACAGTATGAACAAGAGCGTTTGCGCAAAACAGAGGAAATGAAACAACAACGCGAAGCCTTTAGAGCACAACGCGCTAAAGAACAAGCGGAACGCCAACAAAAAGCACAACAAGAGCGTGAAGCTTTAAAAACTCAACGCGAAAAAGAACAAGCAGAACGTGTACAGAAAATGCAACAAGAGCGTGAAGCACTAAAAGCACAACGTGAAAAAGAACAAGCTGAGCGTGTACAGAAAATGCAACAAGAGCGTGAAGCACTAAAAGCACAACGTGAAAAAGAACAAGCTGAGCGTGTACAGAAAATGCAACAAGAGCGTGAAGCACTAAAAGCACAACGCGAAAAAGAACAGGCAGAACGCTTGCAAAAACAACAAGAAGTGCGAACTCAAACGCGCACTACAAATTAAGTAAAAATTTTAAAATAACTAATATTACAAACAAGATGATGAGAAACATTAGAACATTGATGATTGCATTGGCTCTATTTTTCGGAGCTACTACAATGCTCACTGCACAAGTGAAAGTTGCCCATATAAATGTGCAAAAACTCTTGGAAGAAATGCCTGAAAGAAAGTCAGTTGAAGCTCAGTTAAAAAAATTAGAGCAAGGCTATATGAACGACATTCAAGCTGCTATCAAAGAATTGCAAGCTAAAGCTCAAAAATACGACAATGAGTATGCTGCTCTCTCCGAAGCTCAAAGAAAAGCAAGAGAGGCTGAGTTCCTTAAAAAATCTGAGGAAATAAAAACAATGGAAGAAAATATCCGTAAAACTCAACAAACAGCTGCTGAAAGCTTGCAAAAAAAACAACAAGAACTCGTAGAACCATTGCTTAAAAAAGTAAAAACTGCTATCGAAAATATCGCTAAAGAAAAAGGCTTGCAATATGTGTTAGATTCAAGTGCTGGTTCAAGCGTGATTGTTGCTACTGGTGAAGACCTCTACAGCAGTGTGAAAAAGAAATTAGGCTTCTAATTGAAGAATTACATATTACAAATGGTTTTATTTTACAGAAAAAAGTGTTCCCTATCTGAACACTTTTTTCTATTTTTGCACTATCATAGATATAAAATAATAATAGAAAAATGAATGAGATTACATTTCGTACTGCTCCTATAGGTTTGTTTGATTCAGGGGTAGGAGGAACTACTATTTGGAAGGAAGTTAATGCCCTAATGCCTAATGAAAGTACTCTCTTTTTAGCTGATAATAAGAATGCTCCTTATGGAGAAAAAACTAAGGAAGAAATCATAGCACTCTGTGATGCCAATACTCAATTTTTGTTGGCTCAAAAAGCTAAAATTATAGTAGTAGCTTGTAATACTGGTACTACTAATGCAATTTCATATTTGAGGAATAAGTATAAGGATGTGCCTTTTATTGGTATCGAACCTGCTATCAAACCAGCAAGTTTACAGAGTGTAACAAAAAAAATAGGGGTTTTAGCTACCCGTAGCACTCTTGCGAGCGATCTTTTTGCCAAAACAAGCGAGCATCTAAAACAAGAAGAACAAGTCGAAATTATAGAACAAGTAGGCGAGGGGCTGGTAGACCTTATAGAAGCAGGACGTATAGAAAGCCCCGAAATGACTCAATTGTTGCGCCGCCACCTTTTGCCAATGGTCGCCTTAGGTATTGATTATTTAGTATTGGGCTGTACCCATTATCCCTATTTGTTACCACAGATACAACAACTCATTCCAGCTCATATCAAAGTTATAGATTCGGGCTATGCTGTTGCTAAACAAACGAGAAATATACTGTTGCAACACCATTTGCTCAACGAAGATACAACAGCAATACCACAACACCTTTGGCTTGCCAATGGTAATACAGAAGTATTAAAACAATTTGCCCCCAAAGAAAAAGGATTAGAAAACTTGCAAATTTCTAATTTCTAATTTTCAGCTCCTAACTCCTAATTCCTATCTCCTAATCCCTATCTCTTAGGAATCCTGATGTAATAGGTTTTGCCATCTTTGTTGTCAAGTTTTCTATCACGTAGCCAAGGATTGTAATTTTTTAACTCTTTGTAAGTTACGTTTTGGCTTTTAGCAAAATCAGTAAGATTTTCTATGGTGCTATCTACCATTACATTATAAGTAGGAAATTCGTTGTATAAGTGTTTTTTATCAAAAATGAATCCATACTTTTTGGGGTGTTTCATTATTTCCTTAACTGCCAAAATACGGAATACATAGCGCGAAGTCTCACTGTTTAAGTACAAATCGTAGTAGTTGTTTGTTTGCTGAAAAGTAGTCTGTTTATTCATTCCTGCTACACCAGCGTTGTAGGCAGCTGCCGCCATTGTCCACGAACCCGTACTACGTTTAGCTTTATTCAGGTAATCACAAGCTGCTTGTGTCGCTTTTTCTAGGTGGTAACGTTCATCTACTTGATCGCTTACCTCTAAACTGTACTCTTGGGCGGCAGCTTTCATAAACTGCCAAAAACCACTAGCTCCTGAGGGCGATACAGCATTGGTGAGCCCGCTTTCTATAACAGCTAAGTATTTAAAATCATCGGGAATATTATTGCGTTTGAGTATAGGTTCTATAATGGGGAAATATTTGTTAGCGCGCTTGAATAACAATAAACTGTTGGACTGCCAATAAACATTCACGAGAAATTCTCGGTCTAATCGTTCATATACATCAGGGTCATCCATAGGCACTTTTTCACCTGCAAAATCTAACTTTTCAGGTAAGTCAATAGCGTAAACTCTATAATTATCAAAAAAATCATCTTTGTGGTGAGCAGCATCTTCAACAGCAAGAGGATTTTCAGTTAGTTCAGCTTCAGCTTGTTCAAAAATATTATTATCTTCTTTTTTAACCGACATAGCGTTTACTAAGAACCCTGAAAGCAGTACTACACCACCACTGATAAGAATGTATTGTAATGTTTTTTTCATTATTGTTTTCTTTTTGTTATTAAAAAACTTTGCTAAAGGCAGATTATGACTTTAGCAAAGTGAAATTACGCTAAGGCGTTGAGTTTTCCAATCAAGATAGCTGCTTTTTCTTCAAACTCTCTTCTTACTTGTTTGAGATGAACTCCTCTGTTTTCTACTGATTTATCAGCTACTTTATCAATAAGTGAGTCAAAATCATTTAGTATTTCTCCTACAAGAGCTTTACCTTCTTCAGTGCCCATCTTGCCAGTGAAATACACAGCGTCAATGATATCTCCCAACACATAGTTGATCTCTTTTTTTAAAATGCGAATGCTTGCCATACGTTTTTAATTTATTGGTGATTTGCCGGCAAAGTTACAAATTAATTCTTATCTTTGCAAAAAATAAATCAGTTATGTATGTATACAATTTAACGATGGTAGTGAATGATGAGGTGTTTTTATCTTGGCAAGATTGGCTGCAATCTGTTTATTTACCAATAGTAAAAGCCTCAGAAACTATAGAAAAAGTACGAGTATTCAAATTGTTAGACGCTCCCGAAAAACATTATGCAGTACATTGTGAAACCTCATCTCCCGCTCAGTTAATGCATTTTATTGAAAATACCATTCCTCAACTTTTACAACAAGCTGCCGAAACTTTTGGAGAGAAAGTTCTTTTTTGGGGAACTCAACTCAAAGAAGTGAAAACTGAAGACTGAAAACAAAAAGAATTTGGCATAAAAATTGATTTGTGACTATAAACTATTAACTCATCTCTATTAACTAAAATAAAAATGACTATGAAAAAGAATGCAAAACTTACAAGTGTAGTGAAACAACTTGTCTTGGCAATCGTAGTTTCATTCACATTCACTTCTTGCGTCGGCTACTACTATGCCGATGGCATTTATAACGACCCCGTGCCCGAAAGGCCACGTTATGTAGAGAGAGAAATGCCTCCTCAACGTTATGATTATCCACCCGAAAATCGCTATGCCGACAATGGTTATAATAGCTATTTTAGAGATAAAGCCAAACAGTATGAAAATCCTGCTGTCGATAGCAGTTTTACCCATTTTACCGATGTAAATAGCTACCGTTCTAATGCCTATGCTTCAGGAACTTCTTCTTATGGCGGTTGGGGTTCTAACCCTTCACAAGTGAATGTAAATGTCTACAATCACAGTTGGACAAATCCTTACTATGGATATTATAATTATCCATACTACCGTTCTTATCGTTCTGGTTGGAGTCTATCTTTAGGTTGGGGTAGTTATTACGACCCTTATTGGGATAACTACTACTATGGAGGTTACTACCCTTACTATGGTTATGATCCATACTATAGCTATTATTCTTATTATGGCTATTATCCTTATTATGGGTATAGTTATGGCTATTATCCTTATTATGGCTATCCTTACGGTTATTATCCTTATTACAGAGGATATTATGATTACTATTACCGTCCAAGAGATTACTATTATGAACCTGGAGGCTCTTATGGAAGAGAATATAGTGGTAGAGGGCGCGCTATTATAAGAGATGACAATTACAGAAGCAATGCTAATCGTTATGAAGAAGGTAGGGGCTCTTATAATCGCTCACAAAGTCAAGGTTACTACAATAACAACACTAATTATAGCGGACGACCCTCTTACCAAAGTCAACAACAATACAATACACCTCCTACAGGTTATGAAAACAGAAGAAATTACGACTCTATGAACTCAGGAATGAATTCTGGTAGAAGTTCTAACTATGGTAACTCGGGAAGTGGTAATTACAGTAGTGGAGGAGGTAATTATAGTAGTGGCTCTTCTTCTAATGAAGGATACAGAAGTTCTAACCGTCGATAAATACTATTAAACAAATGAAAAGAATTAATTACATATTATTTTTAGGAGCTTCTTTGTTAGTAGCTAATGTAAAAGCACAAGAATATACCGATATCTTTCGTTATGGAACAGAAGATCTTACAGGAACAGCTCGTTTTAAAGCTATGAGTGGTGCTTTTGGAGCATTAGGAGGTGATTTTTCAGCTATTAATGTCAATCCTGCTGGGAGTGCTATTTTTAGTGGATCAGAAATTTCATTTTCTTTAACTAATAATAATCACAAGAGAAATATTACTTTTCTTGATAGAAGTAGTAAACAAACAAAAAATGATTTTAATCTAAATCATTTTGGAATAGTGCTTGTACTACCTAATGTTTCAGAAACTTGGAAAAAAATAAGCTTCGGATTTAATTATCTACAAACAAAAGTGTTAGATAATGATAAATTCTCTTATTCAGCCTATAATCGTCGAGGAATAGATAACTACTTTTTTGATTATGCTACAAATGGCAACAACGGAAATCCTTTTCCTTTAGGCACTTTTTCTGGTGGTCCCGACCGCGTTACAGCAAATAATCAAAGAGATATAGGAGAATTCTTCGCTACATTAGGTAAACGACAAGGTTATGCAGCTCAAATGGCTTATTTAGGAATTTTAAGTCAGGTGATATCTCCTAACTCTGGAGCTGCTACTGAAACTGCCTATCACGCAAATGGCGATGCTTTAGAACGATTACAGCTCTATGAAGTAGAGCGTTCTGGTTATGCCAATAAGTATAATTTCAACTTTGCCTCACAGTTGGGTGATTTTATTAACTTAGGGTTAAACTTGAATTTTCACAATATCAATGAAAAAGCTTTTTATAGTTTAAGAGATAATGATTTTCAAGCAGCTAATCCATTTTTGCGCTATGCAAATCATCAACAATATATCAATACAAAAGGAGAGGGGTTTTCATTACAATTAGGAACAATTATAAAAGCTACTGAAAATTTGCGTTTAGGAGTTAGTTACCAATCACCTACATGGTATACAATGAAAGAAGAATCTCACCAAGAATTGAAAGCAACAGTACTCAATACAAATACTGGGAAGGAAATGGATACCGATATAGACCTTATAAATCGCTATGGTGATGAAATTTGGTACGAACGAGAATATAAATTCCGCACCCCCAGCGCTTGGACGGGAAGTATTGCTTATACTATAATGAAAAGAGCTATCCTGAGTGTAGATTATACTTATAAAGCTTATGAAAACCTGAAATACACAAGTAATAATATGAAAGGCTATAACACAGCTTTCAATAATGATTTAGGTGACACTTCTACTTTGCGCATAGGAGGAGAGTTCCGTATTCCTTTCCAACTGCTCAAAGATAATCCAGCAACTACTAACTATGTAAGCCTTCGGGCAGGTTATCGTTACGAGCAAAGTCCATATCGCAAAGCTATAGCTACTGTAGGTGACCTTACAGGTTATTCGTTTGGAGCAGGAGTTACTTTAGGTGGTATTCGTTTAGATGCCTCTTATGATATTGCTAAACAAACTAACCTATACCAAATGTACGATCGTGTACTTACTGATAATGCTCAAATCAAATCTACTTATGGTAACTTCTTGTTTACCTTTACTGCTCAGCTCTTTTAATTAAATAAATTAGAATTACTTTTGTATCATATTGTAGGGGCGAATTGCAATTCGCCCTTCAAAAAAGAGACGGTAATAAAAAAATTGCCGTCTCATTTTTAGTATAATGAAATTACACAGAAACTTAGTTGATGCCGTGATAGAGGGGCTTACCTTTATCTTCAATGAAGGGCAATATGCCGATAAAGTAGTTGAAAAACAACTCAAAAAAGATAAACGTTGGGGCGCTCGTGATAGAGCTTTCATCGCCGAAACTATTTATGACATCGTGCGTTGGAAACGTCTTTATGCCGAAATAGCAGAAGTACACGAACCCTTTACAGTACATAACCTGCGCCGTATGTTTGCCGTGTGGGCAACCCTAAAAAGTATTACTTTGCCCGATTGGGGAAATTACTTTGAGGATACCCCTGCCCGTCGTATCAAAGGCAAGTTTGATGAGCTTTCTAAGGTCAGAAAACTCCGCGAATCAGTCCCCGATTGGTTAGATTCCTTGGGAGTACAAGAGTTAGGAGAAAACTTGTGGAATAACGAACTCCACGCTCTCAATAGTTTAGCACCTGTAGTGTTGCGTGTCAATATCCTTAAAACTTCTTTGGAACGCTTGCAACAGTTTTTACAACAAGAAGGAGTGGCTACTTATCCCTTGCGTGACTATCCTAATGCGTTGCAATTAGTAGAACGCGGCAATATCTTTAAAACTCAAGCCTTTGCCGATGGTCTCTTTGAAGTGCAAGATGCTTCCTCTCAAAAAGTTGCTCCTTTTATGATGATAGATAGCAACGTGAAGCGTGTAATCGATACTTGTGCTGGGGCAGGAGGCAAAACGCTCCATATAGCTAACCTATTGCAAAACAAAGGTCAGGTGATTGCAATGGATATCTATGAGCAGAAGTTACAAGAACTCAAACGCCGAGCGCGCCGTAATGGAGCTTTCAACATAGAAACCAAACTGATAGACCCTAAACAGCTCAAACGCTTGCAAAGCACTGCCGACCGTGTGCTTATCGATGCCCCTTGTAGTGGTTTGGGAGTATTGCGCCGCAACCCCGATGCCAAATGGAAATTGCGCCCTGAGTTTTTAGATGAGATACGCGCTACCCAACAAGAAATCTTACAACAGTATAGTAAATTACTTAAGAAAGGAGGAAAACTCGTCTATGCAACTTGTTCTATATTGCCGAGTGAAAACCACCAACAAGTAGAAAAATTCTTAGCTTCAGAAGCCGGAAAAGATTTTCGTTTAGAGGCTGAAGAAGTGATATTTGCACATCAATCAGGTTACGATGGCTTCTATATGGCGAGACTTGCTTTTTAGGTATGTTGTAGGGGCTAATAGCAATTAGCCCTACTATTATAAACCTTTTGTGTTGCTACACTTTGCCAAAGTTTTAATTGCTCGTCGTGTTACGACCTTTGGCAAAGTTGATAACCTTGATAATCAATTACTTTTAAAGTATCACAATATATTCACAAAATAATTCACCGTAAGGTGAAAATTCGTGAGATAATATAAAGCGAAGAGTTTTATACAGTCCCAAATTCGTGTAAATTCGTGAAATTCGTGGGAGATTAAAAATATTTTGCTGATTGTTAAGTGATTAATTATATTGAACTCACGTTAATTACTTTTGTAAATTAGGATTGTTAGCAATTACTAAGTAAGTAACTTAGAGGCTTTAAGACTTTATAAAAGCTTGTTATTGCCTATATCATTATTTTGTTGTAATTTTGCACCCTTAAATAAAACGACCAAATGAAAAAACTCATTACATTACTGCTTATTGCTTTTGCAACTATAGCAAATGCTCAAATACACAACCCTGTAAAATGGAAAACAGCGGTTGAAAAAATCAACGATAACGAATATTATTTGGTAGCAACAGCTTCCATTGAGGCAGGTTGGAAACTCTACGGACAAAACATCCCACCTAACGGACCGGTACCTACCTCCTTTAAATACACCCAAACACCTACTTTTGAGTTAGTAGGAAAAACAGAAGAGTCTAAACCCATAGTAAAACACGATAAGGTGTTCGATATGGAAATTGCTTATTTCTATAAACAAGCAGTTTTCAAACAACGCATCAAACTGTTGGGCGAACTTACTTCTATCAAAGCTGAAGTTGAGTTTATGAGTTGTAACGATAGCAACTGTCTCCCTCCTGATACTGTGGATTTAGAATTTTTCCTTTCAGGAACAGCTACTGCTAACCAAGGGGCAACTCCTCAGTTTACTTTTGGTAATAATACCGATGCAAATAATACAGTTCCTGCAACTACTGTAAGCCAAACAACACCAAAAGCTCCTGCAACTACCCCTATCTCACATCAAGGTCTTTGGACGATATTCCTTTTATCGTTTTTAGCTGGTTTTGCAGCCTTGCTCACTCCTTGTGTTTTCCCTATGATACCGATGACGGTGAGCTTTTTTACCAAACAGAGCAAAACAAAAGCTAAAGGCATTAAAAATGCTGTAATCTATGGAATCTCTATCATTGTGATTTATGTGTTATTAGGTTCGGTAGTAACTGCTATCTTTGGGGCAGATGTGCTAAACGCATTTTCAAGTAGCTTTTTATTTAACCTTATATTCTTCCTTATTTTAGTAGTTTTTTCTATCTCATTTTTAGGAGCTTTTGAAATCACCTTACCCAGCTCGTGGAGTACTAAGATTGATGCCCAAGCCGACCGCAGTGGTTTTGTAGGTATCTTCTTTATGGCGTTGGCCTTAGCCATTGTATCTTTCTCGTGCACAGGGCCTATAGTAGGTTCTTTATTAGTACAAGCAGCCTCGCAAGGGGGTATCGCCCCTATTATGGGAATGTTTGGTTTTTCATTAGCTATAGCCTTGCCTTTTGCACTATTTGCGGCTTTCCCAGGGTGGTTGCAATCACTCCCCAAATCAGGTGGTTGGATGAACACTGTGAAAGTAGTATTGGGATTTTTGGAATTGGCATTGGCATTTAAATTCTTATCGAATGCTGACTTAGTGGTACAATACCACTGGATAGAACGCGAAGTATTTATCGCTATTTGGATAGCAATATTTGGTGCCCTTTCGTTATACTTATTTGGCAAAATACGTTTGCCACACGATGATGCTTCTGACCGCATATCAGTAGGGAGACTCATTTTGGGGCTACTGACTTTAAGTTTCACTATCTATATGATACCAGGATTATGGGGTGCCCCTCTGAACCTTATCAACGCTTTTCCTCCCCCACAACACTACAGCGAATCGCCATATGGAGTAGGTAAAGGAGCCGTTGGGGTAGAAGAAGGCGCGCTACCTGAAGGAGCTCACTTATTCAAACCTCACAATATTGTTACTTTTGATGATTATGAAAAAGGATTGGCTTATGCCAAACAAGTGAATAAACCTGTAATGTTAGATTTTACAGGCTGGTCTTGTGTGAACTGCCGTAAAATGGAACAAAACGTATGGCCTAATCCTCAAGTACTCGATGCCCTTAGAAATGAAGTGGTATTGATTTCATTATATGTAGACGACAAACGAGAACTCCCTGAGAGCGAGGTGAAACCATCGCAAATCAGAGAGGGCAAGATGATTAAAACTATTGGGCAAAAATGGAGTGAATTTCAAACTCTCAAGTATAAAGCTAACACTCAACCTTTTTATGTGTTGATGAATCACCAAGGAGAGAACTTGGTAGCCCCTATTGGTTATACCCTCGATACCGACGACCCCGATGAGTTTTACAAATGGCTCAAACAGGGGATTAAAGCCTTTGGCAAATAATATCATTCAATGAAAAACAAACTCTACATACTCCCAATTCTTATAGGTTTAAGTTTGGCATTGGGGCTTATATTAGGTCGTCAGTTAGCGAACTTCTATATTCCCAAACCGCCTCCTCCCGTGCCTATGCCTATCACCGATATAGATACGGTACCCGAAAATCCTTATAAGGTAAAGCTCGGTAAACTTATAGATTATATTGAGGAAGATTATGTGGATAAGGTAAATACCGATAGCATCGTCGATCTTACGATTAATAGCATTTTGCGCAAGTTAGACCCTCATTCTACCTATATCTCTAAAAACGATATTCAAGAGGTAGCCGAAACAATGAGTGGTAAATTTGTCGGTGTAGGCATTAGCTTTTATATGTATAATGATACAATTGCTGTAATCAAACCTGTTGAAGGGAGCGATGCAATGCACAAAGGTATCCGCTTTGGCGACCGTATCTTGATGGCTGGACGTGATACGCTGTTTAAAAAACATTTAAACACCGATAAAATCAAAAATATCCTCAAAGGTGAAATGGAATCTAAAGTCGATTTGACAATCTACCGCAAAAGCAGTGATAGTATTTTCAAATTGTCTATAGAGCGTAAGTTTATCCCTATTAGGAGTATAGATTGCTTCTACAAGGTGAATGATACACTGGGCTATATTCGTATGAATCGCTTTGCCGAAACCACTACCGATGAATTTACATCTGCTTTGAAAGCCTTAGAAAAAGAAGGTATTAACAGTTTGATTTTAGACTTGCGAAACAATTCAGGTGGGTTCCTCAATGTAGGTATACAAATTGCCGATGAGTTTCTGCATAAGAACAAGATGATTGTATTTACTAAAAACAATCGCAAAGAAATTGAAGAAACTTATGCTACTGATGGTGGTCTTTTTGAAAATAAACCTCTATTCGTCTTAGTAAACGAGAATAGTGCGTCTGCCAGTGAGATTGTAGCGGGAGCTTTGCAAGATAACGATAGGGGAGTGATTGTAGGGCGTCGAACTTTTGGTAAAGGATTGGTACAAAGCGAAATGCCCTTACCCGATGGTTCAGCAGTACGTCTCACCACTGCCCGTTACTACACCCCTACAGGGCGTTCTATCCAAAAACCTTATAACTTGCGCCACCAGCGCCGAAGTTTTGAAATAGATGAAGCTTCTATCCCTGATTCATTGAAGTTTATCACCCCTAAAGGGAAAGTGGTATATGGAGGTGGTGGAATTTACCCCGATGTGTATGTCCCTATAGATATGAAACCCGAAACTTATATGGTGAACGAGGTACTCAATTCGGGGCTTACTAATTTCTTTCTGTTTGAGTATTTAGATAAACACCCATCACAAAACAGACGACCCTCTAAAGCGTATTTCATCACCGATTATAAAATATCAAAAGAAATGCTAAAAGCCTTTGCCGCTTTCTTGAAAAATAGGCGTATCCAAATAGATTTTAACAGAAATATAGCCGATATTTCCAAATATCTCAAAGCGAGTTTAGCCGAAATTTGGTTCAACGATAATGTAGCGGGGCTCATTCGCAATCAAAATGATTTTTACATAGAAAAATGTTTGTATTACTACAAAACAAAGCATACTAACGTTACTCCTCACAAATCAAAAACAAGAAGAAGAACTGCTAATCTATAAAAGAGTTTAAAAAATATATGAGCAAGAATTTAACATCACGTAGTGAAGACTATTCTAAATGGTATAACGAATTGGTTGTAAAAGCCGATTTAGCCGAAAGTTCAGGCGTGCGTGGCTGTATGGTAATCAAACCTTATGGCTATGCTATTTGGGAAAAAATGCAAGCAGAACTCGACCGTATGTTCAAAGAAACGGGGCATACCAATGCCTATTTTCCGCTATTTGTTCCCAAAAGTTATTTTGAAGCTGAAGAAGAAAATGCTGAAGGGTTTGCTAAAGAATGTGCGGTAGTAACCCACTATCGTCTCAAAACCGACCCTAATGAAAAAGGTAAATTGATAGTAGACCCCGAAGCTAAATTAGAAGAAGAACTAATTGTACGCCCTACTTCCGAGGCAATTATCTGGAGTACTTATAAAAACTGGATTCAGTCTTACCGTGATTTGCCAATACTCATCAACCAATGGGCAAATGTAGTGCGCTGGGAGATGCGCACCCGCTTGTTTTTGCGCACCGCTGAGTTTCTATGGCAGGAGGGACACACCGCTCACGCTACCAAAGCCGAAGCTCTTGAAGAAGCTGAAAAAATGATGAACGTCTATGCTACTTTCGTAGAGAACTTTATGGCAGTGCCTGTGATAAAAGGACTAAAAACTGAAAGTGAGCGTTTTGCAGGTGCTGATGAAACATTTTGTATAGAGGCAATGATGCAAGATGGTAAAGCCTTGCAAGCAGGAACCTCACACTTCTTAGGTCAGAATTTTGCTAAAGCCTTTGAAGTGAAATACGCTACCAAAGAGGGTAAACAAGAATATGTATGGGCGACCTCTTGGGGTGTTTCCACCCGCCTAATGGGGGCTTTGATTATGACCCATAGTGATGACAACGGATTGGTTTTACCTCCTAAATTAGCTCCTATACAAGTAGTGATTGTACCTATCTATAAAGGTGAAGAACAATTAGAGAAAGTGCGCACTCACATACAACCTTTAGTCGAAGAACTTAAAAAACGCGGTATTAGTGTAAAATTCGATGATCGCGATACTCAGTCTCCTGGATTTAAATTCCACGAGTACGAACTTAAAGGAGTGCCTCTACGTTTAGCCGTAGGGCAACGCGATATAGAAAATAATACTTTTGAAGTAGCTCGTCGCGATACCCTTACCAAAGAAACCGTAACAGGTGATCAAATTGTAGCACATATCCAGCAACTATTAGAGGATATACAAGCTAATATCTATAGCAAAGCATTAGAGTATCGTAACACCCATATTACTGAAGTAAATAGCTATGACGAATTTAAAGAGTTACTCGAAACCAAAGGCGGTTTCCTTTCAGCTCACTGGGATGGTACTCCTGAAACGGAAGAACGTATCAAAGAGGAAACAAAAGCAACTATACGTTGTATTCCATTGGATACCAAAGAAGAAGCCGGAGTATGTATTTATTCGGGTAAACCTTCTGCTAAACGTGTACTATTTGCCAAAGCCTATTAAAAAATGTAAAAAAAAATAATTACTGTATAATTATAAAATGTTGTATTTCAAACATTTTATAAAAATGGTATAAAATTTTTTACATTTTATTTGGTAGATATAAAAATAAGATTTATCTTTGCGTTATAAATTTTAACTAAAAACATTTATACGATGAAAAAAATCATTTTATCATTAGTGGCCGTATTTGCTTTTGGCATTGCTTCAGCTCAGGACGGCGATTTTGGCTTTAAAAAAGGTAATCTTTTTTTAGACGGTAACTTTAAGATTCATTCTACCTCTGTAGGATCAACAAAAAGTAATACACTTACATTTACTCCACAGGCAGGATTCTTCCTAACTGATAAGTTTGCTTTGGGTGCAGGACTGATCATTACAAGTGAAAAACAAAAAAGTAATGGAAGCCAAGTAAGTAAGAACACCTCTTTTGGTTTTGATGTTTTTGGACGTTACTACTTCCTTGAATTAGGAAAACGTTTCAAAGTGTATGGTGAAGGTGGTGCATCTTTAAATTTCCCTAGAAGACAAGGAGCAAGTGGTACTGAAAAAGACAAATACACACAATTTGGTATTGGAGTAGGAGCAGGTGTTAATTATTTCGTAACTCCTAAACTTGCTATCAACTTTGTTTTAGCTGATGTGGTATCATTCAAATCTCTTAAGCCTGAAAATAGTGAAGCTGCTAATGAATTTAATGTAAACATCAATGAGTTTAACAACTTCTTTGGAAGCCACGCAGCATTTGGTTTAACTTACATACTTTTCTAAAAGTATAGGCTTACCTTAATGAATTTTTCAAAAAACACCTCTAAATTAATACTTTTAGAGGTGTTTTTTACTTTTATAGATACAACTTTCATTTATTTTTTGTATATTTGTAGTCGGAAAGAAAGATATAATAATATGAAAGCAAAACTATTATGGCTGTTATTGGTCAATCTTACTTTGGCTACAGCTCAAGTTCAAGTGATTCCCGCTCAACTATATCAAAAAGTAGTAGAGCGTGGTTATGAAACACAAGAAGTAGTTACGCGTTTAGCGAACTACTACTACAGTACTCATAACGAGGCGCAAGCACTTAAATACTACCAAAAATTGATGAGAGGGATAGGCTACCAATTAGAACCTATAGAGCATTATCGCTATGCTGTATTGTTGCAAAAAACTAATAAAAATAGCGAAGCTAAAAAGCAAATGAATATCTTTGATGATAAAATGCAATTGCTTTTTACTAAACACCCCAATACAACCCCAAATGATTTAATGGGATTAGTTACTGATGCCGAGAAAGGAACTGTAGTAGAGGGGGCACAAATCCTTTTAATAAATGCTGATGGCGAAACTCTCACCGATACTACCGATATAAATGGATTTTTCGTCTTTTCTGTTAATAAAATATATCCTAACTTCCAAGAAGCCTATATCGAAATACAAAAACCTAACTACGAACTGATGAGTCAGCCTATTGTTTTAACTACAGCTCAACAAAAAGTATATACCTTGTTCCCTAATGTTTTTGAGGTGAACAAAGGTGATAATCTCGCAAATATATTCAATATTGATAATATTCACTTCGATTTTGGTCATACTAATATCCGTAAAGATGCCGCTGTACAATTGGCTAAAATAGTCGCTTTTTTAGAAGAAAACCCGTCCTTAAATATCATTGTAAAAGTACATACTGATAGTAGAGGAAACGATAAATACAACAGAGAACTCACTGAAACACAAGCCAAATCTATTGAACTATGGCTTATCAAACAAGGGATTGCTTCCCATCGTATCACCGCCAAAGGTTATGGGGCTACCCAGTTGGTAAATGGTTGTGAAAAAGGGGTACCTTGTACCGAAGAAGAACATCAGGCTAATAAACGTGTAGAGTTTATCGTTGATTAAAAAATACTTGTTAAATATTGATAAAAAATATTTAATGTTTTTTGTTGTTTTGTTAATGAAAAATTCCTATATTTGCACCGTATTTATTAAATGATACGAGAAAATGTGTAGGAAAATGCAAATATTTATGAACACTCTACTGCTTTTCTTTTTAATAAGCACTGTTCATAGCCAGAATATTATCAATAAACTCACTGTTAATACATCTATTCATATTGCTATGTCAAAGTTTGCCACTCCTTTAGTGGTTGAAGTAAAAATACCTAAAGGAGAGACCTCAGTGGGCTTAAAAGTTTCTTTTCCCGAAGGGATAAGCTATTCAAAAATAGAAATACCTCAACAAGAAAAAACTTCTGTCAAGATAGAAAAAACAACAACTTCTACAGCTAATCAACCTATTTTTATAATTACAGCTGCCCCCGAAAGTGTTGTGAAAATTTTAATTCATAGAAATTTTAATAAACAAGTAAAAGCCAATGTAAATTATAGTGATGTAGTAGAAGCTATACTTGGAGGTAAAACAGTAGAAAAACAAACCTCAGAATTTTACCAGCTCAAATTCCCAAAATTAACCACAGCAATGGATCCTATAGAGGTAGGCTCCAAAGGAGAAAATAGAAGAGGATTGACTGTGAAAAATTTAGGTGAGGGTTATATAAAGGAGTTTTACCTATCTATACAATATCCCGATAACATAAAAAACAAAGCTCTTTATTACAAAAAAGGACTTAACTACCACCTGCTCACTCCTGAAACAGCAGTCCCCAAAGAATTTGCTAAAAAAGGATTCTATTTGTACAAAATAAATGTAAAACTATTGAAAAAAGAAGAGGATGCTGAACTCTCTCTTGCTCAAGAATATGAGATTGACAATTGTTTTTCACCAACCCCTATACAATATCAAGTTTATTGGGGAAGTGATTTCTCAACTGAAGGTTTCTTTCAAGTTAGTGAAATAACTAAAAAGATAGTTTCTAACTATACAGTATTAAACAAATTGTCTTACCAAAAAGGAAAAATAACTGGAAAAATAACTGATGAAGTACTATATAAAGGCAAGGCTACAATAAGTACAAAAGATAAAACATTCCAAACGGGTGAAAAATCGTATTTAAAAGTGCAATTACCTAAAGGTATTACTCCTATATTTTCATTAGGAGGCGTGAAAAAAGTATTTCAGTTACCAGAAGGGTTGGTAGAACATACTTTTTTGTTACCACAAGGAAAGAAGAAAAACGATTCTTTTGATTATACCTTAAAGTTGCAAACCAATGAAAAACTATCATTTGTACCTACCTCAAAGATGGTGTATTACACCACAGAAGAAAGTGGTAATGGAGCTTGCGAGGCTGCACTCCTCTATACCTCAATCAAAAAAGAAGTAACCATTCCTATAGACGACCTCTTATTGCACCCTATACAACTAACTGTCGTCAACGATACTTTTACTCACACCACAACGACTCACACCACTGTCTTAGGTAATATCCTCACCAACGATAGCTACAACACTCAATCGATAACCACAGCGAGTGTTACTATTAGCACCACTACTGCATCGGCAAATGAGCCATACATTGCTACTCCTACGGGTGAAGTTGTTTTACCCGCAAACACTTCTGCAGGTATTTACACGTTAACCTACAGTCTTTGTGCCAAAGTAGCTCCTTATAATTGCAGTGGGTTGGCTACTGTTACAGTAGTAGTAAATCCTTCCCCTATACAACTAACTGTCGCCGACGATACTTTTACTCACACCACAACGACTCACAGCACCGTCTTAGGTAATATCCTCACCAACGATAGTTACAACACTCAATCGATAACCACAGCGAGTGTTACTATTAGCACCACTACTGCATCCGCAAATGCGCCTTACATCGCTACTCCTACAGGTGAAGTTGTCCTACCCGCAAACACTTCTGCAGGTATTTACACGCTAACCTACAGTCTTTGTGCCAAAACAGCCCCTTATAATTGTAGTGAGGTTGCTACTGTTACGGTAGTAGTAAATCCTTCCCCTATACAACTAACTGTTGTCAACGATACTTTCACTCACACCACAACGACTCACAGCACCGTCTTAGGTAATATCCTCACCAACGATAGTTACAACACTCAATCGATAACCACAGCGAGTGTTACTATTAGCACCACTACTGCATCCGCAAATGCGCCTTACATCGCTACTCCTACAGGTGAAGTTGTCCTACCCGCAAACACTTCTGCAGGTATTTACACGCTAACCTACAGTCTTTGTGCCAAAACAGCCCCTTATAATTGTAGTGAGGTTGCTACTGTTACGGTAGTAGTAAATCCTTCCCCTATACAACTAACTGTTGTCAACGATACTTTCACTCACACCACAACGACTCACAGCACCGTCTTAGGTAATATCCTCACCAACGATAGTTACAACACTCAATCGATAACCACAGCGAGTGTTACTATTAGCACCACCACTGCATCGACAAATGTCCCTTACATAGCGACAGCTACGGGTGAAGTATTTTTACCTGCTCACACTCCTGCAGGTATTTATACGCTAACTTACAGTCTTTGTGCTAAAGTAGCTCCTTATAATTGCAGTGGGTTGGCTACTGTTACAGTAGTAGTAAATCCTTCCCCTATACAACTAACTGTTGTCAACGATACTTTTACTCACACCACAACGACTCACACCACTGTCTTAGGTAATATTCTCACCAACGATAGTTACAACACTCAATCAATAACCACAGCGAGTGTTACTATTAGCACCACTACTGCATCAGCGAATGCACCATACATTGCTACTTCTACGGGTGAAGTTGTCCTACCGGCAAACACTTCTGCAGGTATTTATATGCTAACCTACAGTCTTTGTGCCAAAGAGGCTCCTTATAATTGCAGCGGGTTGGCTACTGTTACAGTAGTAGTAAATCCTTCCCCTATACAATTAACTGTCGCCAACGATACTTTTACTCACACCACAACGACTCACAGCACTGTCTTAGGTAATATCCTCACCAACGATAGTTACAACACTCAATCGATAACCACAGTGAGTGTTACTATTAGCACCACCACTGCATCGGCAAATGCACCATACATTGCTACTTCTACGGGTGAAGTTGTCCTACCGGCAAACACTTCTGCAGGTATTTATACGCTAACCTACAGTCTTTGTGCCAAAGTAGCTCCTTATAATTGCAGCGGGTTGGCTACTGTTACAGTAATTGTTAGCAAACCTCTCGTGATTGCCCGTGATGATACGTATACTGTTACAGTTGGAACGACTACCATTACCGAAAGTATATACCACAACGATAGTATAGGTGAGCAAACGGCTAACACTTCTTTGGTTAATTTTCAAGCGATTGGAGGTAACAAAGACCGTAATAACTTCTATATTCTGTCGGTTAATTTAGCGGGGAATATCCTTATTCCTCAAGGTACCCCTACGGGTACTTATACTTTACAATATCGCATTTGTGATATGAACGACATACATAATTGTGCTACGGCTACCATTACAGTGGTGATAACTGAAATCCCGATCCTTCCTGTTGTAGCTCGCGATGATACATATACTGTTACTATAGGAACGACTACCATTACCGAAAGTATATACCACAACGATAGTATAGGCGATCAAATGGTTGATGCTTCTTTGGTTAATTTCCAAGCCATTGGCGGTAGCAAAGACAGTAATAATTTTTATATTTTGTCAGTTAATTTAGCAGGAAATGTACTTATTCCTCAAGCTACGCCCATTGGTACATATACTTTGGAATATCGCATTTGCGATGTACATCATCGTTCTAATTGTGATAGTGCTACGGTGAGGGTGTCCGTAATTCCTCCCTCCGCACCGCCTCCTACCTTGGTGGTAACACCCGATACATTCACTTATACGGGGAATACAATCGTTGGGAATATATTGGATAACGATACGATCAACGATAACCCTATCGAACTACCCGACGACGATATCAATATCGAAGCTGAAGAACCTACCGATAAAGAACCTTACATAGATACAGCTACAGGTGATGTACTTGTGCCTACTCATACACCTGCAGGTACTTATACACTTAATTATGAGTTGTGTATAGAAAATCTCACCATTTGCGACGCTACAACAGTTGAAGTAATTGTGCCTGATGTGCTTACTCCTACTACTCCTACACCTCCTATACCTCCTCAATCTCAAGATGATAACCCTGCCACTTCACTAACTCCTTATAATGGTATCTCTCTCAATGGGGATAACAAAAATGATTATTTCCATATAGAAGGCATTGAAAAATACCCTGAGAATATAGTCCGAATTTATAATAAAAACGGACTTAAAGTATTTGAAGTAACGGGCTATGATAATAAAAACCAATCGTTTAAAGGTTTTACACAAGGGGAAGTGACAGTTAAAAAATCTTTAGAATTACCCATAGGTACTTATTTTTACTTTATAGAATATACCGATGAAAACCATCAAAAACAAAGAAAAATAGGTTGGTTATATTTGAAAAAATAAACACTAAGTGAAAATATTTTTCACGAGAAGCTGTGTTATTGCGAAAAAATATGTACCTTTGCCCGACTTTACTCCAAATTTAACAAGATAAATAAGTATAGAAAGTTTAATAAAATGATTAAAAAAGCAGTTTTTTCAGCACTAACAATGTTATTCTGTACCGAGATTTTTGCCCAACAAGAATCTCAATATACTCAGTATATGTATAATACGATGCTCTTTAACCCTGCTTATACAGGGTCGCGTGAAGTGGGGAGTCTCTTTGGAATGTTTCGTACTCAATGGGTAGGTATCAGTGGAGCACCTACCAATGGAAGTATCAGTTATCACCAACCAATGGAACGCTTGCGCAATATAGGCTTGGGCGGGAGTATCTTCCGC
>NZ_JAEFDB010000012.1 GCF_016126015.1 Capnocytophaga periodontitidis | reverse complement strand
TTAATTAGTAAATTCACTAATTTGCAAAATTAGCCAATTATTCGTACCTTTGCACCCTTGATTCGATAATAAAATTATGGCAGAAGAATTAGATAACGAACAATTAAATTCTGCTGACTATTCAGCAGATAATATCCAATCCCTCGAAGGAATGGAACACGTGCGTATGCGCCCCTCTATGTACATCGGTGATGTAGGAACACGCGGTTTGCACCACCTTGTATACGAGGTGCTCGATAATTCTATCGATGAAGCCCTTGCTGGTTATTGCGATACGATTTCTGTAACTATCAACGAAGATAATTCTATTACCGTCGAAGATAATGGACGTGGTATCCCCGTCGATATCCACAAAAAAGAAGGCGTTTCTGCTCTCCAAGTGGTAATGACCAAAATCGGTGCAGGTGGTAAATTCGATAAAGGCTCTTACAAAGTATCAGGCGGTTTGCACGGCGTGGGGGTTTCCTGCGTGAATGCCCTTTCCGACCATCTAAAAGCTACTGTATACCGCGACGGCAAAATATGGGAACAAGAGTACCAACGTGGGGTCGCTATGTACCCTGTAAAACAGGTAGGTGATACCGATAAACGTGGTACTAAAGTTACTTTCCACCCTGATGAATTGATCTTTGAACAAACTACCGAATATAAGTACGATACTCTTGCCGCTCGTATCCGTGAACTCGCTTATTTAAATAAAGGTATTACGATTACCCTTACCGACCTCCGTAATAAGGACGAAAAAGGTAACTTTATCACCGAAAAATTCTATTCAGAAAATGGATTGAAAGAGTTCGTGAAATTCCTCGACGGCAACCGTATGCCTATCATTGGCAGTGTAATTGCTATGGAAGGCGAAAAGAACGGTATTCCAGTAGAAGTCGCTATGATTTACAACGACTCTTACAATGAGAACCTGCACTCTTACGTCAATAATATCAACACTTCTGAAGGTGGAACTCACTTGCAAGGTTTCCGTATGGGGCTTACCCGTACGCTCAAAGCCTATGCCGATAAATCAGGCTTGCTCGAAAAAATGAGCAAGGATAAAAAGAATCCTGTAGAGATTGAAGGTGATGACTTCCGTGAAGGTCTTACCGCCGTTATTTCAGTAAAAGTCGCTGAACCTCAATTTGAAGGTCAAACTAAAACTAAACTCGGTAACCGTGAAGTCACTTCAGCAGTATCTCAAGCCGTTGGGCAAATGCTCGAAGATTATCTCGAGGAAAATCCTAATGATGCCAAAACCATTGTTGAGAAAGTTATTTTAGCAGCTCAAGCTCGTCAGGCAGCACGCAAAGCCCGTGAAATGGTGCAACGTAAAAGCGTGATGAGCGGTGGAGGTCTCCCTGGTAAACTTGCCGATTGTTCTGAAGAAGACCCTACAAAATGCGAACTCTTCCTCGTTGAGGGTGACTCAGCGGGCGGTACTGCTAAACAAGGTCGAAATAAAGATAACCAAGCAATATTGCCCCTCAGAGGTAAAATCCTCAATGTCGAAAAAGCAATGCAACACAAAGTATTTGATAGCGACGAAATTAAAAATATCTATACCGCTTTGGGGGTAACTGTCGGTACTGAAGAAGATGCTAAAGCACTTAATTTGAGTAAGCTACGTTATCATAAAGTGATTATTATGTGTGATGCCGATGTCGATGGTTCTCACATTACAACTCTTATCCTCACTTTCTTCTTCCGCTATATGCGCGAACTTATAGAAAATGGTCACGTGTATATCGCTACACCACCGCTCTATTTGGTGAAAAGTAAAGGTAGCAAACGCGAAGAATACGCTTGGAATGAAAAACAACGCGATGCACTTTCTGCCGAAATGGGCAATGTAACCATCCAGCGTTACAAAGGTTTAGGTGAAATGAACGACCACCAGTTGTGGGATACAACTATGAATCCTCAACACCGTACTCTCCGCCAAGTAACTATTGATAACGCTACTGAAGCCGACCGCGTTTTCTCTATGCTAATGGGTGACGAAGTCCCTCCCCGTCGTGAGTTTATCGAGAAAAACGCTAAATATGCGAAAATCGACGCGTAATATGATCAACTCTGTAGGGGCGTTTTGCAAAATGCCCCTACTTTATATACAACAACTAAAACACTCATTCTATCAAAAAATTACGAAAAATACTTGTTCGTTTCTTCCTTATAACCCTTGTGTTACTGGGGGTTACGGCTCTTCTTTTGACCTTACCTGCCACCCAAACTTTCATCGCTAAAAAGGCAGTAGCTTATCTGAATAAGGAATTTGGTATCGACTTAAATATCGACCGCATTCACTTGAAAATCAATGGTGATGTAGATGTCAAGCGCATCCTTATTCGCGACCATAAACAAGATACGCTTATTTCAGCTAAAAAACTCACTACTTCTATTTTAGACTTCAAACAGCTGATTGATGGTAATCTGTACTTCGGCAATATCAAAGGTGATAGCATTGTTTTCAATATGAAAACTCACAAAGGCGATACACTCTCAAACCTCGATGTATTTGTGAATAAATTCGATTCAGGTGAACCCAGTACAGGTAAATTTGTGATGAAAGCTAAAGGTATAGAGCTCAAAGATAGCTATTGTTATATTTCCAATGATAACAATCCTGACCCTTCTATACTAAAAGTTACTAAACTAAACACCGAACTAAACGACTTTAAAATCTTAGGTAGTAAAATCTTCTTTGAAATGAAAGAAGCCAACTTCCGTTTCGATAACAAATTAGAAGTTACCCACCTAAACACCTATTTTAGCTATACCGATAGCTTGATGCAAGCTAAGGATTTGCGATTGCAAACACCTCAAACTGACCTTCAAGGTACGATAACTATGTTGCCTCACAATGGCAGTTTTGGCGATTTTGTAAATAAAGTAGTCTTTGATGTCCATCTGCCTAAAGCTATTGTGAATACTACCGATTTAAACGCTTTCTACAACGGTTTCAATGGGGGTAGAAATATAGTGTTAGAAGGCGTAACTATGAAGGGTACATTGAATAATTTTGTCATTTCTCAAGGTAAAATCTCCTATCAAAATACACTTATTGAAGGTGATTTAGCTTTTCAAAATCTGCTCTCTCAACACGCTAATATCGCCGTTATCGCCAAAAACGTACACGCCGAGAGTATTTATAACGATTTAGCTTACTTGATGCCCGAAGTCTTAGGCAAAAATATCCCAGAGGAACTGCAAAGGCTGGGAATGTTCTCCTTAGATGGTGATTTCGCTTACCGTACCACTTCCTTGCAAACCAATGTATGGCTAAAAACTAATGACGGTGAAGCTCATATTGATGGTTCTTTAGACGACCTTACCCATACCGATAAAACAGCTTTTAAAGGTACACTTACTACTAATCAATTTCACTTAGGAAAAATTTTAGACGACCCTAATATAGGGGCTATCAGTACCGATATGTTAGTGCGTGGCGAGGGCTTAGATTTCGCTACTATGAAACTCTATGCCAATGGTACCATTCATTCAGTGGGGTATAACGGTTATAATTACCAGCGCATAGCTATCAATGGAGAGTTTCGAAATCAGGTGTTTAGCGGTAAGATCGACACTCGCGATCCCAATCTTATGATGAGCTTCAACGGGCTTGCCGACTTATCGGGCAGAAATAATAAATTCGATTTCCAAGCTGATATCGCTTTAGCCGACCTCCACGCATTACGCTTTATGGAAAAGGACAGCATTTCACAGTTCTGTGGCAAGGTAGTAATTGATATTTCGGGTAACCAATTAGATGATATTGTAGGAAAAATATCCTTTAAAAATACTAATTACATCAATTCAGCAGGCGACTTTACCTTTAAAGATTTTGAAGTGGTTTCAACTCTCAACAACGGAATTAAAGAAATTACTATCAATTCACCTGATATCGTCAGCGGAAATGTAAAAGGAAAATTTAAATTAACTGAAATTAAAAAAGTACTCCAAAATGCCGTAGGAAGCATCTATACCCAATATAATCCTTATAAAATAGAGAAAAACCAATATGTAGATTTTCATTTCAATATCTACAACAAAATTGTAGAAGTGTTCGTACCCAAAGTCAAAATAGGTAGCAATACTTTTGTCAATGGCAATATAGATGCCGATAAAGGAAGTTTTAAATTCCAAATGAAATCACCAAGTATCAATGCCTACAACAATCAAATTGATAGTCTTAGCCTTGAAATCGACAATAAAAACCCATTGTACAATACTTATTTTGAAGTAAAAAAAGCTGATTTTGGAGTCTATGCTATTCAAGATTTCAACCTGATTAATACCACTATTAAAGATACACTTTTCTTTCGCACCGAGTTCAAAGGTGGGGATACTGGTAAAGATACTTACGAGTTGAATTTCTATCATACACTCAACAAAAAACAAGAATCTATTATTGGTATCAAAAAATCGCTCATAGATTTCAAAGGTAATGAGTGGTATATTAACCGTGAGAATGCAATGAATGAGTACAACAAAATTGTACTCAATCGTACCGCCGATACGATTAAGGTGAGCAACTTCAAAATGGCACACCAAAACCAGTATATAAACCTCAGTGGACTCATCACTACCAAAGATTACAAGAATCTACATTTGGTGGCACACAACGTGGCGTTAGATAAAATAGTCCCCGAAATGAAAGGACTCAATCTCACGGGAACGCTCAACGGCAATGTGTCGCTCACCCAGCGAGGAAATTTGTATTACCCTTCTGCCGACCTCTTTATTCAGTATTTTAAACTGAATGGCTACGACTATGGCGATTTAGAAGTCGGTATCTTTGGCAATAACGATTTGTCCTCCTTTGATGTAGGAGCTTTCTTCTCCAACGGGCGCGCTCTCGGATTTGCTACACGCGGAAAAATTAATCTGGATAAGAAAAAAGGTACTTTGCTCGACCTTACAGCTTATTTCAAGGACTTTGAACTCTCGCCTTTTAACCCGTTTTTGGAAGGTATCTTCTACGACCTACGCGGTACAATAACAGGACAGGTGAAAATAAACGGAAGTGTAACCGACCCGCTGATGGACGGTACGCTCACCTTGCACAAAGCGGGGGTAGGTATCGACTACCTCAAACTCAACGCCGATATACAAGAAGGAGCACGTATCAAGGTGAATAACAAAACTTTTGATATTGACAACTGGCTACTCACCGATACAGCCTATAAAACTCAGGCTACCCTCAATGGATCTATCCGTCATAACAGATTGTTAGATTGGTTCTTAGACCTCAAATTGCAAACTCTGGGTAAACGATTTATGGTGCTCAATACACCTTATACCGATGAAGCACTCTTCTACGGAACTGCCTTTATGAAAGGAACTGCTACCATTAAAGGAGCTTTAGATGAGATTGCAATTAAAGTAAATGCAAAAACTGAAGAAGGTACTTCTTTTAAAATACCACTTAGCGATAGCGAGAGTGTTGGCGACGACTCGTTTATCACCTTTATAGAAAAAGGAGATAAGAAGATTCAATTAAACCGCAACTTAGAGTCTATCAAAGGTTTAGAATTGAATTTTGAGTTGGATGTCCTCCCTACTGCCGAAGTGGAAATTGTAATGGATAGAAAAACAGGTAGTAGCCTTGTAGGGCGTGGGGCGGGTACACTCCTTATTGAAATCAATACCAATGGTAAGTTCAATATGTGGGGAGACTTCATTACCTATTCAGGCTTCTACAATTTCAAGTACGAGAATATTATCGATAAACGCTTTACCGTACTCCCTGGTGGCTCTATTTCGTGGAGTGGTGATCCGCTAAAAGCTACTTTGCGCGACCTGAAAGCTGCCTATAACCTCAGTGCTAACCCAAGTACTCTCTTAGAAAGCAGTCAATATAACCGAAAAATTAATACTCAGGTAGTTATTAAATTAGAAGGCGAACTGATGCACCCCGAAACCTTGTTCGATATTACCTTCCCTGATAGCAGTCCAAGTTTAGTATCCGAACTCAACTACAAGTTAGAAGACCAAGACCGAAAACAGTTACAAGCTTTCTCGCTCTTAGCACAAGGCTCGTTTATGAGTGAGAAAAATACCGATAATCGTTTGGTTGCCTATAACCTTTTTGAAACAGCTGCGGGTCTATTCAACCAATTGCTATCCGATGAAGATAACAAGCTGAATTTAGGGGTGTCGTATGAAGCAGGCATCAACGATAGTTCGTCCGATATCAATAGCGACCGTTTAGGCTTCACCGTCTCTACCCAAATCACCGATTGGGCAAGTGTGAATGCCAAAGTAGGTATCCCTGTAGGAGGTGTGAGTCGTACTGCCGTAGCCGGCAATGTAGAAGTGCAATTCCGCCTCAACCCCGATGGTAGCCTCACAGCCAAAATATTCAATCGTGAAAACGAATGGCAGCAGTATATGCTCGATCGTATAGGTTATGCACAAGGGGTAGGTCTTACCTATTCAGTAGATTTCAATACCTTTAAAGGTTTGATGCAAAAAATATTTAAAAAAGGCGGTAAAGTACTCGAATCAAAAAAATAAAAAATAGAAAGAAAAGCATTTTTTCGTCGTTCGTCGTTCGTCGTTCGTAATTATTTTGTACTTTTGCGCCCAATAACTCAAAATAACAAACAAGCGTATGGCTAAGAATGTAGTGATTGTAGAGTCGCCTGCAAAGGCTAAAACTATTGAAAAGTTCTTGGGTAAGGACTACAAAGTGGTGTCCAGTTATGGGCATATTGTAGATTTACCTTCTAACGAGTTAGGGGTAGACATCCAACACGGATTTAAACCAAACTACCTTATCTCTAACGATAAGAAAAACCTCGTAAAAGACCTCAAAGCGCTCACTGCTACCGCCGAAACCGTATGGCTGGCTTCCGATGAAGACCGCGAAGGAGAAGCTATAGCGTGGCATCTCGCCGAAACACTCAAACTCAAAAAAGAAAATACAAAACGCATTGTCTTCAATTCAATTACTAAATCAGCAATTGAAAAAGCTATTAAAAATCCTCGCAGCATCGATTATAATTTAGTAAATGCACAACAAGCACGCCGTGTGCTCGACCGTCTCGTGGGCTACGAACTCTCCCCCGTACTTTGGAAAAAAATTAAAAGCGGTCTCTCAGCTGGGCGCGTGCAGTCGGTAGCTGTACGCCTTATTGTAGAGCGAGAACGCGAAATACAGGACTTCAAAACACAATCTTCTTATAGAATTACCGCCGAATTTACAACTGCCGAAGGAAAAGTGGTAAAAGCAGCCCTCCCTAAAAATTTTGATACTCAGACAGAAGCCGAAGCTTTCTTGCAACAGAATATAGGGGCTCACTTCAAGGTGCAATCCTTAGAAACAAAACCCGCTAAAAAAACACCTGCACCGCCTTTTACTACTTCCACGCTTCAACAAGAAGCCGCGCGAAAATTGCACTTTTCGGTTAGTAAAACAATGACGGTAGCCCAACGCTTGTACGAATCTGGATTCATCACCTATATGCGTACCGATAGCGTAAACCTTTCACAAGAAGCTCTCACCACAGCTAAAAATGCAGTAGTACAGCTCTTCGGCGAGCAATATAGCCAAGTGCGCAACTTCGCAACCAAAAGTAAAGGAGCACAAGAGGCACACGAAGCCATTCGCCCTACCGATATGAGCCGCCCTAATATCGCTGCTGAACCCGACCAAAATAAACTCTACGAACTGATTTGGAAACGCACTTTGGCTTCTCAAATGGCTGATGCCCAAATAGAGCGAACCACCGTAAAAATAGAAGCCGATAAACATAAAGAATATTTCATAGCCAATGGTGAAATGGTACAATTCGATGGTTTCCTTAAAGTCTATTTAGAAAGTACCGACGACGAGGAAGAAGAACAAGAAGGAATGTTGCCTAACCTTAAAAAAGGAGAACAGCTCACTAATCACCATATCACTGCTACTGAGCGCTTTACACGTCCATTACCGCGTTATACCGAGGCATCATTAGTAAAAAAATTAGAGGAACTTGGCATCGGGCGTCCATCTACCTATGCGCCTACCATCTCCACTATTCAAAATCGTGGTTATGTGGAGCGTAGCACACTCGAAGGGGAAGTGCGCCCTTACCACCAGCTCACCCTTATAGGTAATATAATTACCCCTAAAACCCTAACCGAACGTATAGGCACTGATAAAGGAAAGCTCGTCCCCACCGATATAGGCAGTGTAGTAAACGATTTCCTCGTAAACCATTTCGATACTATAATGGACTATAACTTCACTGCTAAAGTAGAAAATAGCTTCGACGAAATAGCCGAGGGTAATGAGAATTGGATAGAGATGCTTTCAGATTTCTACAAACATTTTCACCCCGTAGTAGAAAATGTTGAAAAACATACAGGGCGTGAAACAGGTGAACGTGTACTTGGCACTGACCCTAAAACAGGGCGTCCCCTCAGCGTACGCTTAGGGCGTTATGGAGCAATGGCACAAATAGGCAACCCCGATGATACCGAAAAACCTATCTATGCAAGTCTGCTGGCAGGTATGTCTATCGAAACCATTACCTTTGAAGAAGCTCTCAAACTCTTTGAACTTCCACGTCATTTAGGTATAGTTGATGGTAAAAATGTAGAAGTGAATGTAGGTAGATTTGGCCCTTACGTGCGTTATGGCGAAGCTTTTATATCGCTTGATAAAGGAGAAGATATATTTAGTGTAACCCTCGACCGTGCCAAACAACTCATCGGTGAAAAGAAAAAAGCCGATGCCCCTATTGCTACTTATCAAGGGGTAGAGGTAACCAAAGGAGTAGGTCGTTTTGGACCTTTTATCAAGTGGAATAATACCTATATCAATGTACCTAAGAAGTACAATTTTGATCACCTCTCCCAGCAAGATGTACAAGAACTCATAGAAGATAAACTTAAAAAAGAATCAGAAAAAGTTGTAAAAGAATGGGATGAAGGAGCTATTCGCATAGAGAAAGCGCGTTGGGGGCGTTTTACCCTCATCAAAGGTAAATTCAAGGTAGAACTCCCTAAAGATACCGATGTAACAACATTCACTAAAGAGCAAGCCCTTGCTCTCCTTACCGAGAAAGAACCTAAGAAAACTACTACTCGCAAAAAAGTAGCAGCTAAGAAGTAAGTAAGTGATTGTAGAACACTTTCTAATGTGGAGAATTTTAAAATATCCAAACAAATAAAATAACAAAAGCGCAACACCCCTTGAGGTATTGCGCTTTTTTAGTTTATAAAGAAAATTTACTTTCTTTTATAGATATAAACAGTAGTTTCTGTAGCACTACTACTTTTGTTGAAATCTTCAAAAGTAAGAGTAAGTTTGTTGTTGGTTATAGAAAAAGTAGCTTCATCAGCTTCTCCTATTCTATCTCCTTTTTCTGTTAAAACAATCTGTTTTCCAGTAATAGTGTAAGTACCCTCCTCCTGACTTTCTTTACATTGATTGTTTGTAGGATTGATGTCATAAGAAACTAAAGAATATTTGTTGTCAGCAGTGAAAGTGTAAGTATTTTTCTTCTCACATTCATCAAGAACTTTCTCAACACCATTTTCTGTTTCACTTTCAATAATCCAACTTCCTACTAAGCTATTGTTTGTTTGATTATTTGTTTTATCGTCCGATTTTCCACACGATGTTACAAAAATTGCTACGGCTACTAAAGCCATTTTAAAAAGTTTTTTCATTTGCTTACATTGTTTTTATTAGTTCAACGGTACAAAAATACAATTTTGCCTCTTATCTCTTACCTAAGAAAAGGTTCCTCTATCGTTTTACAAAAACCATTGTTACAGGAACTGTATTTCCATCAATATTCTCGGTGTCAATAAAGGTCAATTTATTTCCTGATAAAGAAACTTTAACAGCCTCATCATTAGTGATAATAGTATTGCGAGAAATGCGATAAGTATCTGTTTGTTTAGTCATTTGGCAATCATTAGCTACTCCCTCATACATAGTAAGTGAAATTTGAGTGTCAGTAAAAACAATATTTGTTTGCTTGTTACAATCGTTAAGAGTAGCAGATGTTTTCATCATAGTAACACTTTCTAAATACCAAGTGCCTATTAAATCTTTACTGTTAATGCTCGCACCATCGTCTGATTTTCCACACGATGTTACAAAAAATGCTGCGGCTATAAAAGCCATTTTTAAAAGTTTTTTCATTTGCTTACATTGTTTTTATTAGTTCAACGGTGCAAAGATACAAATTCATCCTTTTATTGATGTTAAATTATTGTTAAATATCACTTGATCTATTTTTGTTCAATCTCTTCATTAATATTTGTAGTACAAAATCTTATCTCTTACCTCTTATCTCTTACCTAAAAAATGCCTTTGGCACGAATTTCGCTACCTATTGTCAATAAAATACTATATACCTTATGAAAAAGTTATTATTACTATGTTTAGGGGCTCTTGCCTCTGTAAGTTGGGCTCAAGAAGTAGGCTCAGCTGGACGTTTATTACAAAATGAGTACCACCAAAACAAACAAGCACGTACTGTGATTGGACGTGGTGGAATCTCGGTGAATATTGATTGGGAATACGACTACAACGGTGGTTATGCCGAAGTGTTTATCCGCATTCCTGAACGTGGTCGATTTACAGTGAGTATAGGTGATCAAGAAATTACCAGCACTACGGGTATGTACCGCTTCTTCGACGTAACAGCTAACCCTCAACCACTCAGCATCTGGCAAGGACGTACGCTCATTTATCGAGTAACTATCAATCCCCGTAACAACACCCGTATGATAATGGACTTCTTTTCGCGTGATGGCTTATATTTGTTAGACGAAATTAGCTTGAACAACAACCAGCCTTCCTATCACGGTCGCCAGTGGAATGATGTGTGGAATCGCTCCTATGGAGGGAATTATGGAGGTGCTCCTATGATGCGTCAAAGCGATTTCAACAACTTCTTTAAAATGTACAAGGATGAAACTTTCGATAAAGACAAACTCGCTTTCTTTCGCGCTCAAAAAAATATTGTCTCATTTACCACCGAGCAAGTAGGACAATTGATGGAAGAACTTTCTTTTGATGACAATAAATTTATCATCGCTCAAGAAGCCTACCCCAATGTGGTGGATCCTCAAAATTACTACCAGTTGCAAGCTAAATTTACTTTTCCCTCTGGTAAAAAGAAACTTTCGGAATTCTTGCAATCAGTACGTAGATAATGAATGTTATAACAGTATAACGAAAAACTATTACTATGAGGCTTTGTGTATTCGATAAAAATCGTATCTTTGCCTCAAATTTAACAATAATACAAAAACATATTAGTATGGCATTAGAAATAACAGATGGAAATTTTGAAGAGTTGGTGCTTAAAAGTAGCCAACCTGTATTAGTAGACTTTTGGGCAGTGTGGTGCGGTCCTTGCCGTATGCTCGCTCCCGTTATAGAAGAAATATCTAAAGAATACGAAGGTAGAGTAGTAGTAGGCAAAGTAGATGTGGATAACAACCAAGAATTTGCTGCTAAATATGGCATTCGCAATATCCCTACCGTATTGGTATTCCAAAATGGAGAGGTAGTAGGTCGCCAAGTGGGAGTAGCTCCTAAAAAGACTTACACCGATGCATTAGACGGATTATTGTCTTAATTGCTTGTCGTGTTACAACAAAAAAGGCTATCAACAACTTATTGTAATTGTTGATAGCCTTTTTTGTATTGTCTTCTTTAAGGCTAAAACGCTTCTCTTACTTTCTGCGCAAGCGCTTTAAACTCTTCATCAGTAAGTTTTACTTTGTGTTGGAAGGTCATTTCCTTCATCTCGCTGATAGGAATGAGGTGCACGTGTACGTGAGGCACTTCAAGACCTACAACTGCTACGCCTATACGCTCGCAAGGCACTACCTTTTCAAGAGCTTTGGCTACACGTTTTGAGAAAGCCATCAAGCGCAGATAATGGTCGTCATCCATATCAAAAATATAGCTGATTTCTTGTTTAGGCACACAGAGGGTATGCCCTTTGGCATTAGGGTTAATATCGAAAAAAGCGATAAACTCATCGTCTTCCGCTACTTTGTAGCAAGGAATTTCCCCATTGATAATTTTTGTAAAAATACTCATTTTTTTATTTGTTAGTTTAGGTTTTAGGACTTAGCCAATCTTTAAGTATAAACCAATAATCATAAGGGCAAGAGTAATAAATAATCCCACCACCCATTTTATGATATCTAATTTAGCTTGCGCTAAATCTTGCTTTGTTGCAAGTTTATCTTCTGATTGGGGTAAAATCATATTTTAGTAATAAAAAAACTATATTTAGTATATGTTCTTACCTCTTATCTATCTTGAGATTTCTAAAATCTCCAATTTAAGAGTGCCATTAGGTACCTTAATCTCAGCTATTTCACCTACTGATTTGCCCAAGAGCCCTTTGCCAATAGGAGAACTTACCGATATTTTCCCTGCTTTTAGGTCGGCTTCACTTTCTGCTACAAGGGTATAAGTAATCTGCATCTTGTTAGCCAGATTTTTCAATTTTACGGTAGAGAGTACAAGCACTTTGCTCACATCAAGTTGTGATTCATCGATAATGCGAGCATTAGCTACCAATTCTTCGAGTTTGGCAATCTTCATTTCCAATAAACCTTGTGCTTCTTTAGCAGCGTCGTACTCAGCGTTTTCTGAAAGATCTCCCTTGTCACGTGCCTCAGCAATAGCTTGAGAAGCACGAGGGCGCTCCACATCTTTCAGCTGGTTGAGCTCATCGCGGAGCTTTTTCAATCCTTCAGCAGTGTAGTATGATACTTTTTTCATAATATTCTTTTTAGATGTTGTTATGTTTATATAAAAATAAAAAATCCTCAAATAGTCTCTCTGAGGATTTCTGGGCGCAAAGATAATACATTTTTTTGAAATGGCAAAAAATAAAACATCAAATCGCCAAATTGCCAAATCTTCAAAATAAATTACCTTACAAATCGATAACTCCCTTTCGGAGGCAGGGCTAACAAATCACCAAATTAATTTGCATATCTCAGTTTTTTTTTGAAAACTTTGCACTCATTTTTTAAGTAATTATGAGAGGAAAATTATCACCAAGCTATGTTTGGTTGCTCTTTTTGCTGATAGTAGGTACTATGAGCGCTCAACAAATTGAAATTTCAGGAACTGTAAAGGACAGTAAAAATGAGCCTTTATTAGGTGTTTTTATTTTAGTGAAAGGTACCCAACGAGGTGCAACTACCGATTTTGATGGTCATTATTCCCTAAAAGCAAATGTGGGTGATGTGCTCAAGTTTTCTTTCTTAGGAATGAAAACGGTAGAGAAAAAACTCACTGCAAGCACTAAAGAACTCAATATTACTATGCAAGAGGATGTACAACAGCTCGAAGGTACCGTGGTAGTAGGCTATGGTGGTAAAAAAGTAGCCAGTCGTACAGTGGCTTCAGTTGCTACAGTAAAAGGAAAAGATATTGCCGAAATTCCAGGAGCTAACGTTGTTGATGCACTACAAGGGCGAGTGGCAGGTATGGTCGTAACTACCAGTACAGGTGCGCCTGGCGCTACTTCATCTGTGCTCATTCACGGTCTGAGCTCTTTTACCTCGGCTTTTGAAAAAGCTGGGGCTCAAGCACAGGCAAACGACCCTTTGTATATAGTAGATGGAGTACCCGTGAGTAGCAGTGTGATGACGGCGCTCAACCCCGCCGATTTTGAAAGCGTTTCAGTATTGAAAGACGCTGCTTCTACTTCTATCTATGGAGCTCGTGCTGCCAACGGTGTGATCCTTATTACTACCAAAAGAGGTAAATACAACGAGCGGACTAACATTACTATCAATCATCAATTGGGGGTTTCTGCACTCAACAATGTAACTCGTAAATACTTCGATAAATTAGCAACCCCTCGCGAATATATGGATTTTTGGCTACTCAAAGCTCCTAATCAAATAGTAGAAGTGGGTAGACGACTCAATTACACCGAAACCGACCCCACAGCTATAGCCGATAGAATCCTTAGAGAAAATCCTTATAACACCCGTTGGGAAAAGGTGTTGTATCACAATTTTGTGCCTACTTCACGCACCGATCTCACTATATCTGGTGGTAATAACAATACTACTTACTATATTTCATCGGGCTATTTAAACCAACAAGGAATGAGAAGTGGTACTAAGTTCAACCGTTATAATGTGGTGATGAATTTAGACTCTCAACTAACTGATTGGCTCAAAGCAGGGCTTTCGCTCTCCTACGCGCATAGTGACAATTCTATCTATACCAATCCTTTCCCCTCAGATTCTGAGCTCTTGTCCTTGCCTTTTTATACTCCTTATGACAATAATGGAAAAACTAAAGAGTTTATCAATTCCATTAGAGGCACTCGCAACGGCTTCTATCACCCCGATTATATAGCTAAAAACTTCATAAACAATAGCTTTAACGACGATATTATCCCTATAGGTTACATCGTGTTTGAACCTATTAAAAACCTTACTTTTAAATCACAAGTGGGGATACAGTACAACATATACGAAAATGAAGCCAAAACCCCTATGCCATCTTTCACCGATTATAAATTCGGTTCACAAGTGGTAGGACGGGTGAGGCGCGATATCAATAAATCTATCCAAAAAACCTATACAAACCTATTGGAATATAAATTCGATATACGCCAAAAACACTTGTTCGACCTCTTGGTCGGACAAGAATCTATAGAAAATACTTCTTATGGATTTAGCGCTTCTTCACAAGGGCAACCTTCCGATGTATTTACTATGCTTTCTCACGGAGCTCAAGAAAAAAATGCTTCCGATAACAAAAGTGTCAGCACTTTCAATTCATTTTTCTCTCGCTTAGAATATTCGTATAACAATCGTTATTTCTTAGACCTATCAGCCCGACGCGACGGCTCATCTGCTTTTATAAAAAGCCATCGCTATCAAAACTTTTGGGCTGTAGGAGCAATGTGGAAACTCAAAGAAGAAAGTTTCTTAAAAAATATAGATTGGCTTACCGACCTGAACTTGCGTTTTAGCACAGGGGTATCAGGTAATGCTCGTATAGGTGATTACAGAAATATGATACTCGCTCGTGCCGATAATACCGACCTCTATGATGGGCAACTCAGTTTCAAACTCTCTCAAGTGCTCGGTAACCCTAATTTAAATTGGGAAGAACAACGCAAAAGCACTTTCGGGCTAAATTTTGTGCTCAAAGCAGGAAATACTTCTGTTAATATCGAATATTACGACAGAAAGATTTTCAAAATACTCTCCTCTCGTGATATCAATAGTGTATTTGGTTACCCGATGATACCCGATAATATAGGTGATATGCAAAACCGAGGAATTGACTTCTCTTTGGCTACCACTGCCTATCAGAATAGAGAAAAACAAATCTCTGTCCGCCCTTATTTCAATATGAATTACAACCAACAGAAGGTTACTAATATTTCTTACGGTAAGGATTATTCGTACAACCGTGCTTTGTATATGGGGTATAAAGTGGGAAAACCTATAGAGTGGATGATGCCTATCTTTAAAGAAATTGATAACAACGGAAATGCAGTGTGGTATCAAGCGGGCGATGATAAAATGGAAAAACAAACGGATGATACCAAAACTACCAATGTCTATAGCCCCGATGCTTTAGACCAAAGCACTGGTAAAAAACGATATGCCCCTATCAATGGTGGTTTGGGTTGTGACATTACCTATAAGGATTTTTCGTTGAGTATGACTCTCTCTTATTCCTTAGGAAAATACAATATCAATAGAGATAAACGAGATTTACTAAACCCCGGATATTTCGGAGTGAAAAATATCAGTACCGATATCTTTAACTATTGGAAACAACCTGGCGATAATACCGATATACCCCGTATCGATAGCGATGTGATGATGACAATGGATACACGTCTGCTCGAAAAAGCCGATTACCTGAGAATGAAAAATATCAGTCTTAGCTATAACCTCCCACAAGAAACTATCGATCAACTGAAAGTGGTGAAAGCTGTTAGGCTCTCACTATCAGCTCAAAACGTATTTACCTTTACCAAATTCACGGGCGTTGACCCCGATTATACAATGGGTATCATAGGTGGGTATCCTCCTACACGACAATATACCTTAGGTGTTGAACTTAAACTATAAAAAAAAACAATGAAAAAAATCAATTCTATATACTTATTATTAATTGTAGCACTGTTGCTAAACGGCTGTTTTAGTCTCGACCAAGAACCTTATGATGAAACCAAAGCGACAAATACGTTCAACACCCCTAAAGAAGTGCGCTTTTGGTTGAATAACATATACAGCGCTATTCGCAACAATCATCAAGGTGAAACTATGTACCTCACCGACCTTCAAGCCGATTATCTGAACCTAACAATCAATAACAGAAGGGATGTGATAAGAGATTTTCAACGTTATGGTGAACTGAATAGCTCTAATGGCAATATTCTCAATATATGGGATACTCAGTACAACATCATAGCCAATATAAATGCAGCTATAGAAGGTACAGAAAATAAAGAAAATCAAGAGGAAATAAAACCTTTGCGTGGTGAACTTTTTTTGAGTCGCGCTTATTGTTACAGCTATCTCGTAACGCATTTTTGCAAACCTTATAATGCCACCAATGCTGCTAATGATTTAGGTCTGCCTTTGGTTATCGAAAAAATGGACTCCCGTGAAGCTCCCTTGCGCAGTAGCCTCGCCGATACCTATCAATTTATTCTAAGCGATATAGAAAAAGCTATATATTTGCTCTCTAACCAAACGGGTAGGGTAGGGGCGACCACTTTTACAGTAGATGCCGCTAAAGCCCTTAAAGCGCGTGTATTGCTCTATAAAACCGATTGGGCTCAAGCCTTGCAGGTAGCCGAAGAACTTATTAACTCTGGTAAATATCCTTTGGTGAACACTCAAACCGACTTAGAGGCTGTTTGGAAAAATGATGCTACTAACGAAACGATTACTCAATTGACCTCAGGAGTTATCGGAAGCAATATCGAAAGACCTGCTAATCACAACGATTTGTATCTCTTTGAAGATAAAAATATGACCTTTCCTTTCCCCGCAGTACCGCCTTTCTCCGTATGTGGTGGAAATCGACCTTACTTAGCCGACCCTAATGTCGTGCCCACAGGCACTTTCGTTAATTTGTTCGATAATAGCGACTGGCGAAAATCAGTGTATATAAAACAAATAGATTTGTCAGTCGATATGCCCGACTTTTTTACTTACGACTGCCCCGACGAAAATTTAGCTTATGTAGTGAACAAATACCCTCGCAATGAACAGTTGAGTATTGAAAATGATTTCTTTCTGTATTATGGACACAAACCTACACTCTTTCGCATAGCCGAAACTTACCTTATTGCTGCCGAGGCTGCCTATAAAGCTGCTAATGAAACTAAAGCAAAAACTTATCTAAATACCCTCCGCCACGCTCGCGGACTCACCTCCACCAACGATATTACAAGCAGTGGTACCGCCCTTTTTACCGACATTCAAAACGAACGCAACCGCGAACTTTGCTTTGAAGGTTTCCGCTTGTTCGACTTGAATCGTTGGGGATTAGGCATACAGAGAGGTACTCCACAAACCCTCTCTTTCAATCTCGTTTTAGATACTCCTGCTAACGAACTTACTCAATTAAATCTACCTGCTGGTCATTATAAAATGGTATGGCCTATCCCACAGAAATTAATTAATCACGAGAAAGGGCGTTGGCAACAAAACCTAGGCTGGTAACCTCTATCTCCTAACTCCTAATCTTATGGAATATTACGAATTGTACAACAAACTAAAAAAGATTTTCGATACCCAGCGCGATACTGAAGTGCCTGAATTGGGTATTCGTATTTTGCATAACAACTTCTTTTCAGAAGGTGCTAAGCACTATTTGCCAGGGAGTCCGCATTTGTTTTGCCAAGAGCACAAGGTAGCGTTTCCCTCTCAACTCAATGATGCTCAAGACGATTTGCATTGGGCTGACTATGATGTGGATTGTAATATCCACTTCCAATATCACATCGTCCAACCCCTTCATACAGAAAAGTCTAACGGGGTAATCATTGTTTTTCACGGGCTCAACGAAAAAAAATGGGATAAATATCTCCCGTGGGCTTATGGTTTGGCAACACAAACAGGCAAAGCGGTAGTGCTCTTCCCCATAGCATTTCATATGAGTCGTGCCCCTGAGCGTTGGAGTTCTCGCCAAGAGATGTATTCCATCGCACAGAAGCGAATGAATGAGTTTCCTGATAATTCCGAAACTTCCTATGTGAATGCAGCTACCTCTACACGTTTAGATGCTTTTCCTCAGCGACTATTTTGGTCGGGTTTACAAACCTATAACGATATAGTGCAGTTCATCACCGATCTAAAGGCGGGAGTTTTTCCTACCATTGCCCCAACTGCTACAGTAGACCTCTTTGGCTATTCTATAGGCTCTTTCCTCTCAGTAATACTAATGATGGCAAACCCTAAGGGATATTTTGCTAATGCCAAACTCTTCTGCTTCTGCGGGGGAATGACCATCGACCGTATGTTCCCTATTTCTAAATACATAATGGACGGTCGTGCTGCCATAACGATGCAAAAAACCTTTGCCGAGTTACTGAGTACCAACTTCAAGAATGACGATCGCCTAAGGCATTATCAAGATAGTGAGCTTCATTTTGATGAAGGCTGGTTCAAAACGATGTTGCGCTATAACTATTACCAGAAAGAACGTGAACAACGTTTTTCACAACTTGAAAATCAAATCAAAGCCTTAGTATTAGAAAAAGATGAAGTAACACCTCCTATCGAAGCTCTCAATACCCTAAAGGGCGGTTATCGCAATATCAATATAGAGGTACAGATAGACGATTACGATTATCCTTATACTCATATGAACCCCTTTGCCCTCACCACCAAAAATGCCCCACAAGTAACCGAAGCCTTTAACCGTTTCGTAACATCAGCAGCAGCGTTTTATAAAAGCTAAGACTAAGAGTTAGGAGGTAAGAGTTAAAATAGGTAAGAGTTAAAATAGGTAAGAGTTAAAAGAGAATATTACAAATTCTCACAGCTCTCGCACCTCCCATAGCTCTCATTTTCGCCCGTGCGGCTCGCACCTCTCACCCTAACGACTAATAAAATGATAGATACTCACACCCATCTATACTCAGAAGAATTTGATCTCGACTGTACCGAGATGATAGCTCGCGCAAAAACAGCAGGCGTAACCCATTGTTTTATGCCAGCCATTGATAGTAGTTATACCCAACGGATGTTCCAATTAAAAAACGAATACCCTGATTATGTTTTCCTGATGAACGGTTTGCATCCTTGTAGTGTGAAAGAAAATTATAAAGAAGAGCTCGCTCACGTAGAAGCCTTAATGTCTGCGCACCCTTTTTGTGCGATAGGCGAAATAGGTATCGACCTCTATTGGGATAAAACCTTTCTCAAAGAACAACAAGAGGCTTTCGTTTGGCAAATACAGTTGGCAAAAAAACACCACTTGCCCATAGTAATTCACTGCCGTGACGCTTTTGAGGAAGTTTTCGAGGTCTTAGAAACTGAAAAAAGTGACGACCTCTTTGGTATTTTCCACTGCTTTACGGGTACAGAAGAGCAAGCTCATCGCGCTATCAGTTGCGGGTTGCATTTAGGAATAGGGGGAGTAGTAACTTTTAAAAATGGAAAAATCGACCAATTCTTAAAAAATATCGAATTGTGTCATATAGTTTTGGAAACCGACAGCCCTTATTTGGCGCCCGTGCCTTATCGTGGAAAGCGTAACGAAAGTGCTTATATTGTGAAAGTTGTAGAAAAATTATCGGATATATATCAACTTCCAGAAAGTGAGATAATCCGCCTTACCGATATCAATGCTACAAAAATATTTAACATTTAATTAGGTGTTATCAAATATATTTCGTTACTTTGCCTTTCGTATACAAAGAATAAGCATACAAAACCACTGAAATGACCGATTATTTCAAATCTATACGCCCCTTCAATGATAACGAAGTGCCTAAAGCCTTGTTACAAATCAAAGATACCCCTTTGATTCAAGCAATGATGGCTTATGCATTTCCTGAAGATACTCCTGCACAGCGAGTGGAAAGACTCCTCGCTTGCCAAAAAGTATCCGATTTTCAGGTGGATATAATGTACCAAGTGGTGACTAAAGCAATTGAAAAAAGTATCACAGAGTTTACTTGCGATGGCTTTAGTGCTTTAGATCCTAAAAAAGGTTATGTATTCGTTTCTAACCACCGCGATATTATCTTAGATACTTCTTTGCTAAATGTTGCTTTGCACGACAATCATCTCTCAATGACCGCTTCGGCTATGGGCGACAATCTACTCAAAAAAAAATACCTCAAAATATTGGCAATGCTCAACAGAAACATTGTTATATATAGAAGTCTCCCCCCTCGTGAGGCTTTAGAACACTCTAAATTGGTATCCGAGTATATACATCACTGCATCAGTGAAGAACATCGCAATGTGTGGATTGCCCAGCGCGAAGGGCGTACCAAAAACGGTGATGACCGCACCCAGCAAGGCGTCTTGAAAATGCTTACCCTCAATACCCCCCAAAGCGTAACCCCTCTGCAATACCTCAAAACCCTCAACATCGTGCCTATGTCTATCTCCTATGAGTTCGACCCCACCGATGTACTGAAGTTGCCCGCACTCATCGCTCAACACAACGGCGTAGAGTACGTGAAATCTAAAAAAGAAGATTTTGAGAATATCATTCAAGGGCTAATAGGACAAAAAGGACGTGTACATATCTCAGTAGGGCAACCTTTTTATGAACAAATCGATACTATAGAAGCTGCTCATCAACACCTGAACAAACAACTACAAGCCTTAGCTGAGTGCTTAGACCGCGCTATCCATCAACAGTACAAATTGTTCCCCGCCAATTACATTGCTTATGATTTGCTCAACAACACCTCTATATATAAAGATTGCTACAACGAAAAAGAATTTAGACAGTTTGAACGACGAATGAACAACCGAAGCAAATCTGAAGACCTTTCTCAAGAAAAATTTTTAGAAATGTACGCCAATCCTGTAAAGAATAAATTCGATGGAAACCAATAACTCAAAAGTACTCCTCATCTATACCGGAGGAACTATCGGAATGATAAAGGACTACCAAACGGGGGCTTTGCGCGCTTTCGAGTTCGATAATCTCTATAAACGCATCCCCGAATTGTCTCATTTAGATTGTAATATTTCGGTACATTCCTTTCAAAAAGTAATCGACTCCTCCGATATGAACCCTCAACATTGGATTGAAATCGCTGAGGTCATTGAAAAGGAATACAACAACTACGATGGTTTTGTAGTGCTCCACGGTAGCGATACAATGAGTTATTCAGCTTCAGCTTTGAGCTTTATGCTACAAGGGCTTACCAAACCTGTGATTTTTACCGGATCTCAGCTCCCCATAGGTGACCTGCGCACCGATGCCAAAGAGAATCTTATTACCTCCATACAGTTGGCAGCCCTCAAAGAAAATGGAAAATCTGTAATACAAGAAGTAGGACTCTATTTCGAGTACAAACTCTATCGCGGCAATCGCACAACTAAAATAAATGCCGAACGCTTTCAAGCCTTTGCCTCTCTCAACTACCCATTATTGGTAGAGAGTGGCGTACATCTAAAGGTGATGAAGGAAAACCTCTTGCCGCGCAAGCAAGGCACTACCTTAGAAGTCTGGAAAGATTTTGAAACTGATGTAGCTATTCTTAAAATGTTCCCAGGAATTACCCCCGCCGTGCTCAATGGCTTTTTTAGTATTCCTAATCTCAAAGGGGTAGTACTCGAAACCTATGGATCAGGCAACGCCCCTACCGATAGCTGGTTCGTAGAAAGTTTGCAAAAAGCAATTGATAAAGGAATATACATAGTGAATGTAACCCAATGTTCCGGAGGTAGCGTGATGATGGGCAAATATGAGGCAAGTGAAGCCCTCAAAAAGATGGGAATCATAGACGGAAAAGACCTCACAACCGAGTCAGCAATCACAAAATTAATGCTTTTACTTAGAAAAAATATTTCTCCTAAAATGTTCAAAATCAAGTTTGAAGAAAATATAGCTGGAGAAATTTAGCAAAAAATTAAGAAAAAACTTGCGAGATAAAAAAATATTTTGTTACTTTGGCATTCAGAAACAGCATAAAGAGAGGTGTCCGAGTGGTCGAAGGAGTACGCCTGGAAAGTGTATATACGCCACAAGCGTATCGAGGGTTCGAATCCCTTCCTCTCTGCTTTCTTTCTAAAAAATATTATTAAACATTAAATTATCAACTAACAAATTAAAAGATTAAACAAATGAAAAAAATGTCATCTAAGCTACTTCTAGTAGCAATGTTAATTTTAAACGTAGCTATGGTTAGTGCTCAGGAAGCCGCTGATGCAGCACAACAAAGTAAAGGGCTCCACCAAGTATTTAAAGAGCGTTTCATCGAAGGGGGGCCTGCCTATATGGCGCCTATCTTGCTCTGCTTGATCATTGGTTTGGCAGTAGCTATTGAGAGAATTATTTACCTCAATATGGCAACTACCAATTCTAAAAAATTAATCGCCGACATCGAACAAGCCCTCGATAGCAAAGGTATTGAAGCTGCTAAAGAAGTGTGCCGCGATACAAAAGGCCCTGTTGCCTCTATCTTCTATCAAGGTTTAGACCGCGCTGGTGAAGGTATTGATATGGTCGAAAAATCAGTGGTATCTTACGGCGGTGTCCAAATGGGACAATTAGAGAAAAACGTTTCTTGGATTTCCCTCTTTATCGCTATCGCTCCGATGTTAGGGTTTATGGGTACTGTAATCGGTATGATTGAAGCCTTCGATAAAATTAGTTCTGCTGGTGGTTTGGATGCTTCTTTGATCGCTGGTGATATCAAGGTTGCCTTGCTTACTACCGTGTTCGGTTTGATCGTTGCGATGATCCTCCAAGTATTCTACAACTACATTATCGCTAAAATCGACGCTATCGTAAACGATATGGAAGATGCTTCTATCTCTCTTATCGACCTCTTAGTAGCAAGAAAAATTAAATAATTTTACTCACCCATTAAACAAATTTTAGTATGTATAAAATAGCAAAATATGTAGCTCTTGCTTTAGGTGTCATTGGGGTAATCCTATGGGGAGTATTATCTTCTACTAATGCCGAAGACCCTAATAATGGTGCTATGCAAGCTTTATTTGTGCTTACCTATATATTATTAGCTATTGCTTTCGTCGCAGTAGTGATTTCAGCAGCACAAAATATCTTGTCTTCACCAAAAGCACTCAAAAAAACGCTTATCTATACAGGTGGTTTTGTTGTCATTCTCCTCGTAGCCTACATCTTCTCTTCAGGAGCTGTTGAAGCTAACGCTAGTGAAGAAGTGAAAAAAGCCAGCGAATCTGTAAGAAAATGGACAAGCACAGGTCTAATCGCTTTGTATATATTGGTGGCCGCTGCCGTTGTAGCACTTATCGCTTCCAATGTGAAAAAAGCACTAATGAGATAAAAAATTATGGCAAAACGTTCAATACCTGAGGTAAACGCAGGATCTATGGCCGATATCGCTTTCCTTTTGTTGATATTCTTCTTGGTAACAACTACTATCGAAAGCAATACAGGGATCACTGTAAAACTACCTCCTAAACCACAAGAAAATACGCCTCCACCTCCACCAGTAAAAGAGAAAAACGTATTGGTTGTGGTAGTGAATAAAAACAATCAGTTGTTAATAAACAACCAGTTGAAGGAACTTAAAGACGTTAAACAAACAGCTATTGACTTCTTGGATAACAATGGTGATCTCTCTTGTAATTACTGTAAAGGTAAAAAAGATCCATTGTCTTCTGATAACCCAGATAAAGCTGTTATCTCTTTGCGTAACGACCGCGAAACTTCGTACAAAACCTATATAGCTGTACAGAATGAACTCATTGCAGCTTATAACGAACTCCGCGAACGTGAACGCCAAAAGAAATTCCCTAACGAGGTTCCTTATGTTCAAATTGAAGAAGAGTTCAATGCGGCTCGTACTCCTCAAGCACGTAAAGACCACCTTGAACCTATTATCTTGGAACTACAAAAACGCTTCCCAAGAAAACTTATAGAAACCGCGCCTAAAAAGCACTAAAAATTAAAGAGAATATGTCAAAATTTACTAAAAAGAAAAGTGGTGAAGTACCTCCTGTTTCTACGGCTTCTTTGCCTGACATTATCTTTATGCTTTTGTTTTTCTTTATGACTGTAACAGAATCAAAAGATAGTGACTTGATGGTGCAAAATAAGTTGCCCGTAGCCGATCAAATTCAAAAATTAGATAAAAAAGACCCTGTAGTCTATATCTACGCTGGTAAACCCCTTCCTAAATATCAAGCTAAGTTCGGGGTTAATGCCAAAATTCAGGTAAATGATAAATTTATTGACGTTTCAGAAGTAAGCCACTATATCCTTAACTATCGTGAAGGCTTGCGCGACGCCCTTAAAGATGTTTATATCACCGCCTTGAAAGTAGATGCTGATACTAATATGGGGCTTGTGAGTGATATCCGTGAGCAATTACAAGAAATAAATGCTTTGAAACTCAACTATATCGCTCGTCAAGGTTCTCCTTTGAATCAAAAATAGAAACATTTTAAACTTTCTATCATAAAAAAGACACATAAATCTATGTGTCTTTTTTGTTATTCTCAAAATTAATATTACCTTTGCACTATTGAAACATTTTAATAGTAAATATTTATGAAAAAAATTATCTTATTTTTTGGCTTGCTCCTCACAGCAGGAGTAGCTTCTGCACAATCTTTTAAACCTGGTGATGTTCAAATCAACGGAGGGTTAGGTATCTCAGGACCTGGTGTTATGGTATATGCCGCCGCCGATTTCGGTGTTGCCGATAAAATATCTGTCGGAGGTGAACTTTTTTACCGCGGCAGAACCTATAGTAATGTAAGATATACCAGTGTAGGCTTCTTAGCTAATGGTAATTATCACTTTGGCGAACACATCAAAGGAATCCCTTCCAATGTAGATTTATATGGGGGGCTATCATTAGGCTATTACAGTTGGTCTAACGACTCCGATTATAGAGATTGGACTCCTTACTACGATTCTGGTTTTGCACTGCGCTTGCAAAGTGGTGGTCGTTACTTCTTTAACAAAAACTTTGGTGTAAATGCTGAACTTTTTGTAGAACACAATTCCTTTGCTGCTGCTGGTTTCAAAGCAGGGGTTACCTATAGATTCTAAAAACCACTTATACACTTTGCCAAAGTCTTTAGACTTTGGCAAAGTTGATTATAAAATTCTCTATCTCTTACTTAAAAAATACTCTTTAAACAACCGCAATCGCCCATAATCATATTTTTCATTCGCTTTCTCATAAATACCTTTTATGGTGCTTAGATCTTCTTCACTTTCAAAAAGAGCTTCCAATTCATTAATCTCTTCAGTGGTGAAAATTGCTTCTATAATTTCCGTTGATAAAATACCTCTTTCTATCAGCTTGGCTAAATGCCCATAAATAGTCCCTTCTGTGAACATACGCTCTTTGGCTATCTCGGCTACCGTTTTGTTCTGTTGCCATAATTGCAATGTAATATCATAAGTGGAAATCTTTTCTTTCTTATCTTTTTTAGTCTTCTCTTCAGGAATGCCTACTTTAGGCGGATTTGCAAATAGCTGTTCGTTCTTTAGAGCAATGAGTACGCGTTCTATCAGTTTAAAGCGCATTGCTTCTAATTTCTTGGGCTGTATATTCTCTTTGCTGAAAGGCGTTTGGCTTTGTAGTAATACTACCATCTGCTCTAAACGAAACAGTTTCTTAATAACTTCTGTGAGACTGTCGTCTAACTCCTTCAGCTCTTTGCTGAACTCTTTTACTTTCTTTAAACTTGTTACTTTGGTCTCTACATATAACAACTCGTACCATATTGTTTCTAATAGCGGACTAAAATAGGCGACGGCTTTCAATATTCTCTCAAAAATGGTTGGTGTGGGGGTAGGACTTTGGAAATATCCTAATAGTTGCTTGCTAAATTTCTCTGATACAGCAACCATCGCTTTCACTCGTGCGTATTGTTGCATTGCCCAGCTTTTATAGGCGTTTTTGTTGCCTAAATCACCTATATAATTATGGCTATGGGTGTACCATTCTTCTAAAAGAGATTGCCAATCAAAAGTTTTGAGTATGCATTCTCTCAAAAAGTCTATTCTCCCTTCACGGCAGGCTTGTAGCATTTCCTCTTCAGTAGCTTTGTTGTCGGCGTAGTCTATTACTTTTTCATCGTTGTCAATGCCGTTTTGTGTTACCGACGACAAGAGTACTAACCCATCCAACGAACGTAAGCGTGAGAACGCTACGTATGCTTGCCCTGAAGCAAATACACTCGCCAGGTCTAACACTGCTTTTTCAAAAGTGAGCCCTTGACTTTTGTGTATAGTAATCGCCCACGCCAATCGCAAAGGGTATTGAGTGAAAGTGCCTAAGCGTTCTTCTTCAATATCTTTGGTAGTGTTGTTCACTTTGTAGCGCACGTTTTCCCATTCGTAACGCTCTACATCAATAGTGATGCCGTCGTCTAAAGCAACGCTCACTTCCTTCTCACCAAGAGCTACCACGGTTCCCATTTTTCCGTTGAAAAACAAGTGTTCTCCCGAGGGGTCGTTCTTGATAAACATCACTCTGGCGCCTTCTTTTAACTGAATAACTTTCTCAATAGGGTAAAGATATTCAGGAAAATCGCCTACCACATCAGCTTCGTAACTGAATAGGGGAGAGGGAAGTTTTTCTAACTCCTCTTGGTTCATTGCATCGGCTTTATTGTTGTGAGTGGTGAGGGTAATGTACTCATTTTTGTGCTGTTTGGCAAACTCTGGTTGCACGTGTGAAGCCAATTGTCGCAAATCTTCTTGGGTGAGCTTGTTGTCTCTTAGGTGATTAAGTATAGAAATGAACACCCCATCGGTTTGCCGATATATCTTTTCAAGCTCTATATACAACAGTGGATGCTGGCTGATAACTTGTGATTGAAAGAAGTACATTCCTGTGTAGTAATGCTTTAGCACCTCCCATTCCTCTTGTTTCACTACAGGAGGCAATTGTAGCAAATCACCTATGAAGAGCACCTGTACACCTCCAAAAGGTCGCCTATCTTTGCGAATAAATTGCATCATAAAATCCATCGCATCTAATACGTCGGCGCGTAGCATACTCACCTCGTCTACAATTAGCAGTTCCATATTTTTGATAACTTGCTGCTTGTTGCGATGCATTTGAAAGTGTCGTTTTAGTGATTGTCGGTTTTCAAATCTAAAAAACTCATTGGCAATAGGCGGGCTGTCAAAAGTAGGTAAAAATGAAGCAAAGGGTAACTGAAATTGCGAGTGAATGGTAACCCCGCGCGCATTGAGTGCCGCTATCCCCGTGGGGGCAACAACTACCGTATTTTTATAGCTGGTTTCTATGATTTTGTGTAGCAAAGTCGTCTTTCCCGTCCCTGCTTTCCCTGTTAAAAATATATTTCTATTGGTTTCGTTGATAAGTGTAAGAATGCGCTCTTCCATACTCTTGTTTGGGCTGATATAGTTTTATGAGCACAAAAGTATAAAATATTTTGCAATATAAAAAAAATAAACTACCTTTGCCACAAAAGATTACAAGTTGAACTATGAATACACCCACATCAGAAGAAAACTTAGAAATTGTTAAAAAGGTACTTACCAAATACTTAGAGGATAATGGGCATCGTAAAACCCCTGAACGATACGCTATTGTAAAGGAAATTTACGAGTATAACGACCATTTTGATATAGAAACGCTCTATGCCAATATGAAAAAGAAATACCGCGTAAGTCGTGCAACCCTCTACAACACTATCGAACTACTTCTCGAATGTGGTTTGGTGCGCAAACACCAATTCGGGCAAAACCAAGCTTACTACGAGAAATCGTATTTTGATCGTCAGCACGACCATATCATCCTTACCGATACAGGTGAAATTATGGAGTTCTGCGACCCGCGCATCCAAACTATACAAAAAACAATAGAAGAAGTATTTAATATCAATATTACCAATCACTCTCTTTATTTCTACGGTACACGCAAAACTGATACCCAACAACCAGAATCCAAAGAGAGTACAACTAAATAATCAAACAAAATGGCAGTAGATTTATTATTAGGTCTTCAGTGGGGAGACGAAGGAAAAGGTAAAATCGTGGATGTCCTCACTCAAAACTACGATATCATTGCACGCTTTCAAGGAGGGCCTAACGCGGGGCATACTCTCGAGTTCAATGGTATCAAGCACGTGTTGCATACCATTCCGTCGGGTATTTTCCACCAAGGTGTCGTAAATATCATCGGCAATGGGGTGGTGATAGACCCTATCATCTTCAAAAAAGAAATAGAAGCACTCGCTCCTTATGAAGTCAATCTGAAAAAAAACTTACTGATTTCTCGAAAAGCACACCTTATTTTACCTACCCACCGCCTCTTAGATGCCGCTTCCGAAGCTGCTAAAGGCAAAGCAAAAATAGGCTCTACCCTCAAAGGAATAGGCCCTACTTATATGGATAAAACAGGTCGTAATGGCTTGCGTGTAGGCGATATAGAACTCTCCGATTTCAACGAACGCTATCGCAATCTCACCGATAAACACGAAGAAATGCTCGAAAACTACAAGGTAGATATACAGTATAACCTCAAAGAATTAGAAGCTGAATTTTTCGAGGCTGTGAAAGTACTCAAAGAGTTTCAATTTATTGATAGTGAGGAATACCTCTACCAAGCCCTCAAAGCAGGTAAAAAAATACTTGCTGAAGGTGCTCAAGGCTCTATGCTCGATATCGATTTTGGCACTTATCCGTTTGTAACTTCCTCTAATACCACCGCTGCTGGTGCTTGTACAGGCTTAGGTGTTGCACCTCGTAGCATCGGTCAGGTGATAGGTATTTTCAAAGCCTATACAACCCGTGTGGGTAGCGGGCCTTTCCCTACTGAACTCTTCGATGAAATAGGCGAAACAATGACCCAAGTAGGGCGAGAGTTTGGTGCTACAACAGGGCGTCGCCGCCGTTGTGGTTGGCTCGATTTGGTAGCCCTCAAATACGCTGTACAAGTGAACGGAGTAACCGAACTCACAATGATGAAAGCCGATGTGCTCAGCGGTTTTGAAACTCTAAAAGTGTGTACCTCGTATCTCTATAAAGGAAATGAAATCAAGCACCTGCCTTACAATATCGAAGAACAGAACGTAACCCCTATCTATACCGAACTCAAAGGTTGGCATCAAGATCTCACCCAGCTCAACTCCTACGAGCAACTGCCTAAAGAACTATTAGAGTACATCAGTTTCTTAGAAAAAGAATTAGAAGTGCCTATCAAAGTAGTATCTGTAGGACCTGATAGAACACAAACCATTATGAGATAATAAAAAAAGGCTATTCATTCGCGAATAGCCTTTTTTGTGTTTTCAAATTACTGCTTATTTGATGAAATCAAAACCTTCAAACGATTTTCCTGAAATAAGAGATGAAATTTTATTATTTAAGATAATTATTAGGCAAAGGTGAAATATTTTTAATATTAAAAATAAAAACAAAAAAATATGAAAGTTCTTTGCTTTCTAAATGAAAAGTTGTACATTTGTAGCGAAAAAATAATTGTATAAAAACAACTATGGAAAAAACAGTCAAACGATTCTTAGACGTTATCCTCGATCAAGCTACTCCTCTTATCGCAAGCCTTAACAAAGGGGTGTCCGAGTCACAAATAACTGAATTTGAAGCTGAAATGGGCATTGCCCTCCCTGCAGAGGTAAAACAATTATACCAAACTTTCAACGGACAAAAAGAAGGTGAAAACGATGTCTTCTTCCTTGATGGTTTGCGCTTTATACCCTTAGAAGAAATCAAACGCACGCAGCAACATTGGTTAGAACAATTGCAAAGCGTTCCTAATTGGCAATCCCTTCACTTTGATAAAGAAGAAGCCATTGATATGTGTTGGGATGAAGTGTTAAAAAACCAATTTTATAACCCTAAATGGATTCCATTCCTCTCCAATGGAGCACGCTTTATGTTCATCGACCTCGATCCCGATAAAGAAGGTGTTGTTGGACAAATAGGCGAAATAGACTTAGTACTCGATTCTATCGAAGATTCATTTATGGATTTACACTACGACTCTATGGAAGATTGGCTCGAATTTCTTACTGACGATATTGAAAAAGGAATCGTGTATTACGATAACGAAATGCACTCGCTCATCGATGCTATTGATTATAACGAAGAAGATGATTTGCCTAATATTTTCGCTCCTACTCCCGATTATGTCTCAGAAGGAGGCTCTAACGTTTATAACTATTCCGAAAAAGACAGAAGCGATTTTGTATTGCCTGACCGCACTTGTGTGTATATGGACGAAATTTGCGACCATTTTGAAAAATATATCGGCAAAATAGACAGCGTATTCCACGAAATCGTCTCAGAATATGTGCATATAGATGTACATTGGATCAAACCTACCCCCGAAACGCCTTACAATGTACTCTTTACTACCGGTATGAGCGATTACCCTATGTACTTGCCCGAAGGCTTAGATGACCCTAACGACTACAGCCACGCTGAGCTAATGGTCTACCTTCCTGCCGATTGGCCTATCAGCGATGAAGCTTTTAAAGACGATGATAACTATTGGCCTGTGTACTTCCTGAAGATGATAGCGCGTTTCCCGCATCAGTACAAAACGTGGATGGCTGAAGGACACACTATCCCCAACGGCCCCGATGCTGAACCTATTGCCAATACCGATTTCGGTTGTATCCTGCTGATGCCCCCTTACTTATCAGCTCCACAGGACTTCTTAAAGTTACACACTAAAGATGGTACGATTATCAATTTCTATTGTATTTTGCCTATTTATCCAGAAGAAATGGATTTAAAATTAGAAGAAGGGGTTGACGAGCTCCTCAACCTTTTCGACGAAAACGGAATCTCTGAAGTAATAGATGTTCACCGCAAAAATGTAGCGTTATAAACATAAAAAAACAGATGAAATCTTTTGAGGCTTCATCTGTTTTTCTTTAATATCTCTGCTAGCATTTTCTTAGCTCTTAGCAGAGTAATCTTCACACTGCTCATCGGTGATTGCATCTCTTCGGCAATCTCTTTATAACTTTTTTCGTGCAGATAGCGCAGTTGTATTGCCGTTCGGTAAGGTTCTTTTAGTTGTTTTATACTTTTTAACAAGTAGTCGAACTGCTGTTCCATAATGAGGCTATCCTCTATGATGGGGGTCTCATCTATCAGCGTTTTAGATTGCTTTTCCTCTCGGTCTAAGTGCAATAGCGACTCATTTTGCTTTCTCAGGTTATCTATGTGAATATTTTTAGAAATAGCAATTAACCAAGTGCGGAAAGAGTATCGCTCGTCGTAAGTATGAAGCTTATCGAATGCTTTAGCAAATGTTTGTATGCTAATATCCTCTGCTTCAACTTCATCATTCACACGCTTGAGCTGAAAGTTGTACACATCAGTCCAAAACTCGTCTAACAACCAACTAAAAGCTCGTTGTTTACCTGCTTTTGCAGCGACTATATTTTCAGCAAGTGCCTCTGCCATTATTTATTTCTGCACTCTTGTTCGTCGGGTAAGCGACCGCAGAAACTGCAAGGTTCCCCTTCAGGGTTTAAATGTGGATTTTGGCTTGCACAAGTACCGGCAAACTTACCGCCTTTCTTGCCCCAAATCTTAATTGCCATACCTGCCACACATAGCAGTAATATACCAATAGTTAATAATATTAATTTCATTTTTTAGTTATTTAAGATTAAAAAGAGATTCCACGGCGGGAACTCTCTCACACGTAAAACCTTCCGCAAAATCTGTACCAATTAGCCTACCCAAATCGCGTGCTCTGTAAGTAACGCTATCTAAAAAGTTCTTGTCAGAAATTGGAGTAGTGGGCTCATTGCTATTGCTGTCATAAAACTGAGAGCTGTACGCCAACACAGCATTCACTTTGGTTTCCATAAAACCTGTGATATCTACCACAAAATCAGGGACTATATTCTTCCACTGAATGTAGTGATACACTACTTTAGGACGCCAAGCCGTTTGTGCTATACCGTCGAGAGTAGTTTCGATGCGCCGCAAACCGCTGAGAAAACAAGCATCACTCACGAGTTTGCTACCTTTGCCGTGGTCGATATGACGGTCGTCTATAGCATTGCAAAGCACTATCTCGGGCAGATATTGACGTATTTTTTTAATAATCTCCATTTGGTGAGCTTCGTTATTTATGAAAAAACCATCACGGAACTTCAAATTCTCGCGTATGGTTACCCCTAATAGCTCTTTAGCTTTGGTTGCCTCTTGGTGGCGTATTTCAGCACTGCCACGTGTGCCCAATTCCCCTTGTGTTAGGTCGATAATGCCTACACTTCTGCCTAAGCTAATCTCTTTGGCAATGGTACCTGCTGCCCCTAATTCTACATCATCGGGGTGTGCCCCAAAAGCTAATATATCTAATTTCATCTTGTTATTTGTTAATTGTCTCTTTTATTTCTGTTGCAATTTTGTCTAACATCTCATACCTATAGCGGTAGAGCGACCTCTTGCTCGATTTGATTTCTTCCATTGGTTTGCGGTGCATTTCAATAGGAAGCTTGAACCACCCATCTTTATCGGGAGTACCATCGGCTTCTTTCCACAATGTGTCATAACTAAAACTGAGTTTGTGCAAGCATTCTATATGGATAAAGTGCTTTTTGTTATGTGCCTGTATCTTACTGCCTACCCCATACAAAACAGAGCAACCTAATTGCCTGCTAAGTTCCTGAATGATAAATATCATCAAGGCTTTAGGACGAAGAGCATACATTTGTTTTTGTAGTTCTTTGATAGCATTCTCAGTTTCGGCACTTTTGTTACCTTGTACACAGCCTATACGACATACCCATCCCTCATTTTCCTTGTCAATCACAAAAGAAGCTTCACAAATGGCCTCCTGATAACTATCACAATGCAACGAGACCACTAATTCCCCTTCTTTGCGGAAACGTTCATTGTATCCGAGGTATATTTGTCCCTTTTCGCCGTTGTATTTCATTGTGAACTCAGCCAATTTGATAGGCTTTTCTTCTTGGATAACACGCGTCAAAAAAGGCTGTTGCTTGATAAAAGCATAACAACTTAGCAAGGCTTTAGTTCGTTCTTTCTTGCCCCATTTGGTAGACATATACACCCTAAAAGGCTTAAAATAAATACGAGGACGGTGTGAAAGCACCCATTTATACTCTTCTGATTGTATCAAACTGAACCATTTTTTAGCAAATGGGATGTTTAACAAGGTGTGGAAGAGTATCTTGTTCTTTTGTTTTTTGATGTATCTGGGATTTTCGTTGGCAAAACTATGTTCTGTCAAAGCTAAAGCATCGTGTAGTAGTTCTCTTGTCGTCATTAATTCTCGATTCTATATGATTATTTTTCAATCCATTGTGTTACTTCATCGCTAGATGGTAAGGTTTTAGGGTCGATTACCTTTTCTAATCTGCCGTCTCGCCCGATGAGGTATTTTTGAAAATTCCATTTTACTTTAGAATCTTCTACACCGTTTTTTGCTTTCTGGGTAAGAAACTGATATAGAGGGTGCATATTCTTTCCTTTTACCGATATTTTGCTCATCATCGGGAATGTTACTCCATAGTTGATACTGCAAAATGAAGCGATTTGTTCATTACTACCTGGTTCTTGTCCTAAGAAATTATTAGCGGGGAATCCTATAATGATAAAATCTCTGTCCTTATACTGCTGATAAAGCGCTTCGAGTTCTTTGTATTGAGGGGTGAGACCGCATTTTGAGGCAGTGTTTACAATCATTACTTTCTTGCCTTTGAGGTCGGCAAGGGAAAAGGGTTTGCCGTTGATATCTTCTACAGTAAACTGATAAATAGTTTGATTATCAGCGTTCTTTTGTGCTTGTAGATTTTCCATAGTGAGGGTGAATAAAGTGATAATAAAAGTGAAGTATTTCATAGAAAAATTAAAATTTGTGGCAAAGTTACGCAAAAGGTTTGATTTATTAAAGAAAAACTTTATATTTGCCCAAAAATTAATAACTATGTTTTCAGAAAAAGCTTTTAAAATATTTGAAGAAAGTATTGCACAATATCACATTGCAGATGATGTATATCAGTCTTTTACAAACCCTTATCCATCAACCGACTTGCTCAATTACTTGCTTTATCGCAAGAACTGGATTGACACCGTGCAATGGCATTACGAGGATATTATTCGCGACCCACATATCGATCCAGTGGCAGCCCTCGACCTCAAGCGTAAAATCGATGCCTCTAACCAAGATCGCACCGATATGGTAGAGTATATAGATAGCTATTTTTTAGATTTATATAAGGAGGTGAAACCACTTCCTGAGGCTACTATCAATACCGAGAGTCCTGCTTGGGCAGTGGATAGACTTTCGATTTTAGCACTGAAAATCTACCATATGCAAGAAGAGGTAAACCGCCCCGATGCCACTCCTGAGCATCGCGCTAAATGCCAAGAAAAACTGAATGTTCTCCTCGAACAGAAAAAAGATCTTTCGACAGCTCTCAACCAGCTTTTAGACGATATAGCTGCTGGTAGAAAGTATATGAAGGTCTATAAACAAATGAAGATGTACAATGATGATGAGTTGAACCCAGTGCTGAGAGGTAAGAGGTAATAGGTAAGATGTTGAAATAAATACATTATCATTATGAATTGGAAGGAAATTTGCAGGGAAAACGATATTGATGATAGCTTTCTAAGAACGTTTACTCCTAGAGATGGGATTACATTGCTCAACAAGGAACAATTTCGTCTGGCTCAAGAAAGAATTTCACAAGTTAAGATGGGGTTTGAGCTATTGCCACTCCTCACAGATACTGAAGGCAATGTAGCATTGGTCTACACTACGGGATTCTTAAAAGGAAAGGTAGTAATAACCGACTTGGAGGCTACTGCTTTTATGCCATCATTTAAAAGTATAGAATCTTTTTTAGAAGTGTATTTCCGCAATACCGATGCAACTACTTTAGCTCATATTGATTGGTTTTGCGATTACGATATAGATACGCCTTCTGATGAACCTGAAGTGTTGCGTGAATGCTGGAAGTATATCAAAGCAAATAATTTTATTTCCGAAGCACAAAAAGTAATGATTTGTTGTATGGCTATCTATCTTACGCCTTTGGAACAACGCGACAGTTTGTTTTACTTTTTACAATCGCCTTTTATAGATGACGAAAGTGAAACTACTGAAACCATTGTATGGGAAGCAATCAACTCTTTTACGGGTGATAATCCTTACCCCTCTGCCAAACCTGTGATAGCTGCCCTATTTGAAGCCGAAAAATTCAATGATTATTCTTATAAAGACATTATTTTTGATGGAGAATTTAAAGAAAAAGGTTTTAAAGTATTTTGGAGAGAAAACCAATTTTGGTTGGTGATATTGTTACTCTCCTTGTTACTGTTCATTTCGAGGTTTTTCTGGTAAGAAACTTATAAAAAAAAACTGCTCCAAACAATTTGAGGCAGTTTTTTATTTTATATTCCCTTTTCTTCCAAGTACATCAAAAAATACTCCTGAAGGTCTCCACTTACCTTTTTCCCTTTATAGAACAACTCAAAAGGCTCTGTTTGTCCTTCAAAAGTTGCGATTCCATCCAAATATCCCAAAATATCACTGACAGTCTCACTCATCACCATACTTAAAAAAGATTTGAAAGCCTCTCTTCCTTCCTCATCAAGTTTGTTATATAAGGCTTGCCCTTTCTTCCAGTTAGGTTCTTTATATGGAGCTTGCTCCCTACCTTCTTCCAATAATTGTATGTATCTTTCAAGTTCCTTTTCAAAAATTACATTACTAATTTGTTTTACAATAGCTTCTTGTTGCATAACTTCTATTTTAGAATACAAATATACAATAAAAAAACTGCCCCAAATTATTCTGAGGCAGTTTTTTTATTTGCTAATTGTCAAATCGACAAATTATCTAATGCTTGCTTTTAAATACTCACGGTTGAGGCGTGCGATATTTTCAAGTGAAATACCTTTAGGACATTCTACTTCGCAGGCACCAGTGTTGGTACAGTTACCAAAACCTTCGTGTTCCATTTGGTTTACCATATTGAGTACGCGCTCGGTAGCCTCTACACGACCTTGAGGAAGGAGGGCAAATTGCGATACTTTGGCAGCCACAAACAGCATAGCCGAAGAGTTTTTACAAGTAGCCACACAAGCTCCACAACCTATACAAGCCGCAGCGTCCATAGAGCGGTCGGCATCGCGTTTAGGGATAGGAATAGCGTTGGCATCTTGCGTATTACCAGAAGTGTTCACAGAGATATATCCCCCTGCTTGTTGAATGCGTTCAAAAGCAGTTCTATCTACCATCAAGTCTTTGATAACAGGGAAAGCAGTAGCGCGCCAAGGTTCAATAGTGATGGTATCACCATCTTTGAACATACGCATGTGCAACTGACAAGTAGTTACCCCACGGTCGGGTCCGTGAGCTTCCCCATTGATAAAGAGCGAGCACATACCACAGATACCTTCACGGCAATCGTGGTCGAATGCTACAGGTTCTTCTCCTTTTTCAATGAGTTGTTCGTTGAGTACATCCAACATTTCCAAAAAAGACATATGGTCTGAAATGTTGGTTACTTTATAATCTACCATACGACCTTTCTCTTGCGAGTTTTTTTGTCGCCACACTTTGAGTGTTAGGTTCATCGTTGCCATATTTTTCTATTTATAACTACGTTGTTTCAATTCAATATCTTTAAATACGAGAGGTTCTTTATGCATTACCTCTTCACTAGGGTTGTAGGTATTCACTACTTCTTTAGGATTACCAGTGTATTGCCAAGCGGCTACATAAGCATAGTTTTTGTCGTCGCGGAGAGCCTCACCATCAGGAGTTTGATACTCTTCGCGGAAGTGACCACCACAAGACTCATTACGCTCTAAAGCGTCTTTAGCAAATAACTCACCAAGTTCAAGGAAGTCGGCTACACGACCCGCTTTTTCAAGCTCTACGTTCATACCAGTGAGTTCACCAGGTACTTTTACGTTTTTCCAGAAATCTTCGCGTATTTCGCGTATTTCTTTGATAGCTTCTTTCAAGCCTTCAGCATTACGCGCCATACCTACTTTATCCCACATCACTTTACCAAGTTTTTTGTGGAAGTAATCTACAGAGTGGGTACCTTTATTGTTGATGAAGTAAGCCAAACGCTCTTTTACGATGCGTTCTGCTTCGTCAAACTCAGGAGTATCAGTAGGGATTTTACCAGTACGGATATCAGCGGCTAAGTAATCGCCAATAGTGTAAGGTAATACAAAGTAACCATCAGCTAAACCTTGCATCAAGGCAGAAGCTCCTAAGCGGTTAGCTCCGTGGTCGGAGAAGTTTGCCTCACCGATAGCATAACAACCAGGGATAGTGGTCATCAAGTTGTAATCTACCCAAATACCACCCATAGTGTAGTGAGTAGCAGGATAAATCATCATTGGTGTTTTATAAGGGTTTTCGGCTACAATCTTTTCGTACATTTGGAAAAGGTTGCCATATTTAGCTTCTACGATTTTTTCACCGCGTTTTGTAACTTCTTCTTTAGTAGGTTCTACACCATGGATTTTACATTGTTCTTTACCGTAACGTTCGATAGCTGAAGAGAAATCCAAATAAACAGCTTCACCTGTTTCGTTTACACCATAACCTGCATCGCAACGTTCTTTAGCAGCACGTGAAGCTACGTCACGAGGCACGAGGTTACCAAAAGCAGGGTAACGGCGCTCCAAGTAGTAATCGCGGTCTTCTTCAGGGATTTCAGTAGGTTTTTTGCGTTTTTCGCGTATCGCTACTGCATCTTCCATTTTCTTAGGCACCCAAATACGTCCGTCGTTACGCAAAGATTCAGACATCAAAGTTAATTTAGACTGATAGTCGCCTGAACGAGGGATACAAGTAGGGTGGATTTGAGTGAAACAAGGGTTAGCAAAGTAAGCACCTTTTTTGTGGATTTTCCAAGCTGCGGTAGCGTTAGAGCCCATCGCATTGGTTGAAAGGAAGTATACATTACCATAACCACCAGAGGCGATAACTACAGCGTGAGCAGAGTGGCGTTCAATTTCACCAGTAACAAGGTTACGAGCGATGATACCACGAGCTTTGCCGTCTACTATTACCACATCGAGCATTTCGTGGCGGTTGTACATATCTATTTTACCACGAGCGATTTGGCGGTTCATTGCGGCATAGCAACCGAGCAAAAGCTGTTGTCCTGTTTGACCTTTGGCATAGAAAGTACGAGAAACCAATACCCCACCGAAAGAACGGTTATCAAGTAGCCCACCATAATCACGAGCGAAAGGTACGCCTTGCGCCACACATTGGTCGATGATATTGCCAGATACTTCAGCAAGGCGATATACGTTAGCCTCACGAGCGCGGTAGTCGCCCCCTTTTACAGTATCGTAGAACAAGCGATAGTTAGAGTCGCCATCGCCCATATAGTTTTTAGCGGCATTGATACCCCCTTGAGCAGCGATAGAGTGCGCACGGCGAGGAGAATCTTGGTAAGCGAATGCTTTTACGTTGTAGCCTAATTCAGCAAGGGTAGCTGCAGCCGAACCACCAGCCAAACCAGTACCTACCACAATCACGTCGATATTACGTTTGTTAGCAGGGTTTACGAGGTTGATATGGTCTTTATATTTCGTCCATTTGTCCGCTATAGGACCTTCAGGAATTTTAGAATCTAATGTACTCATAAGATTAAGCTGTTAAAAATTTAATGTAATGGAAGAGAGCTATAAAAATAAAGCCTCCGCAGATAATGTAAGAATACCAATTACCTACACTGCTGATGAGCTTTTTGCGAGCATCGTCTTTCCAGCCCATAGATTGGAAAGCAGATTGGAATCCGTGCAACAAGTGCAAGCAAAGGAAAACAAAGCACAATACATAGAATCCCACACGTAGAGGGTCGTGGAATTTCTCTACCAATTCATCGTAGTAGCGGGTAGGGTCTGGAGCTAATTGCTCAATGTACTTGTAGTTCATTTCGCTTACCCAGAAATCGTAGAGGTGTAACCCTAAGAAGAGGAGAATCATCACCCCAGTGATAATCATATTACGAGACATCCAAGTGGAGTTAGCTCCCCCATTATAGCTGTAATATGCCTCACTACCACGAGCTTTTTTGTTTTGGATTTCCAAGACAAATCCCATAATGAAGTGAAACAACACCCCAGCGAGCAATACAGGTTGCATAGCAAACTGAATCAGCGGGTTAGTACCCATAAAATGGGATAGCTCGTTGAAAGTACTCTCACTAATCACTGAAGTAAGGTTTACTGCCAAGTGAATGATTAGAAAGAGAATGAGAAAGAGTGCCGAGAGAGCCATCGCCACCTTTCTTGCAACAGATGTTTTAAATAATCCTGCCATTCGTTTTATAGTTTTTTTATATATTTACGTTAAATAATTTCGCTACAAAAGTAAGGCTTTTTAATTATGTATACAACAAAAAATATACAAAAAACATTAATTTATATTCGGTTTAAAAAAGAAGAAGAAAGTTATTTGCTGAAAGTAAGGTATTAACAAATTTTAGAAGTTAAAAATTAGAAGCTAATTGCTGAATTGTCAAATTGTCAAATTGTCAAATTGACTAATTGTTTGATCTCTTTTTCGGTATTAAAACTGTGTAAACACACCCTTAAACGCTCTTGTCCTGCGGGTACCGTAGGGGCTAAAATAGGCAATACCCCTATGCCTTGAGCTTGCAAACGCTCAGCAAGGGCTTTCACGCGATCGTTGCCGCTTACTACCATTGCTTGGATAGCTGAATTGGAAGGTATAAATCCTTCAATACCGTATTGAGTTATCAACGATTTGAAATATTCTATATTGTGGTGAAGTCCGTTCATTGCCTCCGTTTGTTGCAACTGTTCGTAACCTGCGCGAATAGTCGCTACACTATGTGGACTCATAGCTGTTGTATAAATAAATGAGCGCGAGAAGTTTACTAAATATTGTATCACCTCATCATTAGCAACTACCGCTGCTCCGTGAGCTCCCAAGCCTTTGCCAAAGGTGACAATGCGCGCGAAGATTGCTGTTTCTAATCCTAAGGCTTGTACCAATCCACAGCCGTGTTTGCCAAAAACACCTATAGCGTGCGCCTCGTCCACTGCTATATAAGCACCATATTGTTGCGCTAAAGCTACCAAACGCACTAAATCTGGGCTGTCGCCATCCATTGAAAAAACGCTTTCAGTAGCGATGAGCACTGTTTTGTCACCCGTAGCAAACTTTTTAAGCAGTTTCTCCAAATCGTCTAAATCGTTGTGTTTGAACTTGTACGAATGTGCTAAACTGAGTGAAATACCATCGCGTATAGAAGCGTGACTATAACTATCATATAAAATTACATCGCCACGACCTACGATGCAAGAGAAAAAACCTACATTGGCATCATAGCCCGAATTGTACAAAAGAGCCCCTTCAGCGTTATGAAAATCAGCGATATAACGTTCAGTTTCTGTGAATAAATGAGAGTTCCCCGATAGCAATCGAGAGCCTGTTGCACCGTGAGGTGTTGTGGCGCTTATTAGTTGGCTAACACGTTCAGTGATAGTGGGATTTGTGCTAAAACCTATATAATCATTAGAGTAGAAATCAATAGCAAACGATCGTTCACTAAGTTTGCGCAAGGCATTGTTCTTTTGGCGTTCAGTTAATTTTTCTCGGATGTGTTTCATATTGCAAAAGTAGAAAATAATGACGAATTACGAATTACGAATGACGAAAATTTGTTACCTTTGCCACATTCTAAACTTCTTTAAGTTAGCTTATTATGCTGAAATTATAGGACAAATGGTAGATAAGGAATATCAATATTTTGTAAGAATAGGTTTAGAAAACGGTGGATTTGATTACGAAAAAGAGTTTAAAAAACACAACTACTACAATATCTCTGATTTTAAACAAGTGTGGGAAGATACGCGTTATGGCGGTACTTGGTACCCTGGAATGCCCGAATGAAAAAACAAACTTTTCTAATTCTCTAATTTGCTAATTAACAAATTATTTATAACTTTGCCCATTGTAAAATTTTAACTTATCACTTTTAACCTTTAACTTTTATGAAAAAATTGTATTCGATGCTCCTCGGCATCTTTCTATCAGCAGGTTTTACCGCTTGCAATCAACCTCAAACCAACTCTAAATCTGAAACTTCTAATGCACCTATCAAGTTAGAAACACCTCAGCGCGCTCAAGGTCAAACTGATGTGTTGAACCTCACGACCAATAAGTTAGATACAGTACGTGTGGGGATTATCGGTCTGGGAATGCGCGGTTATAGTGCCGTGGAACGCTATATGCACATTGAGGGGGCTAAAATCACCGCCCTTTGTGATATCCGTCCTGAGATGGTGGAAAAAGCCCAGCAAGTAATTGAAAAAGCAGGTCACCCACGTGTGCCTCAATACACGGGCAGTGAAGATGCTTGGAAAGCCCTTTGTGAACGCCCTGATGTTGATCTTGTTTATATAGTAACCGACTGGAAGCACCACACCCCAATGGCACTCTACGCAATGCAACACGGCAAACACGTGGCTATAGAAGTGCCTGCAGCGCTTGATATGGATGAGATTTGGGCGCTTATTGATACGAGTGAAAAAACACGCCGCCACTGTATGATGCTCGAAAATTGTGTGTACGATTACTTTGAGATTACAACCCTTAATATGGTACAACAAGGACTCTTAGGGGAGGTGATTCACGGTGAAGGTTCTTATATCCACAATCTCGATGAGTTTTGGACAGAATATTGGAATAATTGGCGTCTTGATTATAACCATAAACACCGTGGCGATGTATACCCTACACACGGTATAGGTCCTGTTTGTCAGGCATTAAATATCCACCGCGGCGACAAGATGAACTATTTAGTTTCGGTAGATACTAAACCTTTTAGAGGTAAGGAAGTATACCAAAAAGTAACAGGTAAAGACGCTGCTGATTTCCAAAATGGCGACCTTACCATTACAATGATTAAAACTGAACAAGGCAAAACTATTCAAATTCAGCACGATGTAGTAACCCCGCGTCCGTACTCACGTATGTACCAACTCACCGGTACTCAAGGTTTTGCTAATAAATATCCTATGGAAGGTTATTTGTTACAGCCCGAAAGTGTGGCAAAAGCCGAAGTGCCTAATCACGAAAATCTATCGGCTCACAATTTTATGCCTGAGGATGCTAAAAAAGCACTGATGGAAAAATACAAACCACGCATATTGAAAGATTTGGAAGAACAAGCTAAAAAAGTAGGTGGTCACGGCGGTATGGATTTCATTATGGATTACCGTCTTATCTACTGTTTGCGCAATGGGTTGCCTTTAGATATGGACGTGTACGATTTAGCCGAATGGTGCTGCTTAGCACCTCTTTCCAAACTGTCACTTGAAAACGGTAGTGCTCCAGTAGAAATCCCTGATTTCACTCGTGGTGCTTGGAATAAACAAAAAGGCTATAAACACGCGTTTGTTAATTAGTAAATTTGTCAATTAGCCAATTAGCCAATTGGTAGTGATGCAAAATGATTAGTAAATTAATTGATAGTGACAAATCAACAAATCATTAATCTTATGTCAAAACCTAATTTAATTGTGGATAAAACATTTCATTTTTCACTTATGGCAATTGAACTCTGTAATGCTTTAGATGAGAAAAAGAAGTTTGCAATATCTAACCAATTATTAAGATCTGCTTAATAGGAACTATAAAAACGAAACAAATAAGTAATTTGTCGATGACTCAATAAGTCAGTTTTCCAATTGATAGTGACACAAATTGACAAATCGGCAAATCGACAAATCAATAATCTATGTCAAATGTATTACGCCTTCCTGCGGAACAACTCTACGCTAAGGAATTAGAGGCTTTAAAAGAAGAGGATAAAAAACAAGAAAAGCCCATAGGCTGGCAATTGTCGCCTAAAGCTGTGCTGAAATTTGTAACTGGTGGTACTGCCTGCGGGGTGGAAATTACTCCTAAGTACATCGGTCATAATCGCTTGGTGGAAATCGCTATTGCTACACTCCTTACCGACCGCTCTTTGTTGCTCATAGGTGAGCCAGGAACCGCCAAATCGTGGCTTTCTGAAAACCTTACAGCTGCCATTTGCGGCGACTCAGGCAAAGTGATTCAAGGTACTGCGGGTACCAGTGAAGAGCATATACGCTATTCGTGGAACTATGCAATGCTTTTGGCTAACGGTCCATCGCACGAAGCCTTACTTAAATCACCTATTTATCGCGCGATGGAAACAGGAACTGTCGCTCGTTTTGAGGAGATTTCGCGTTGTGCTTCCGAAGTACAAGATGCATTGATTTCTATCCTATCGGAGAAAAATATCGCTATTCCTGAACTCAGTGAAGAATTACCGGCTCAGCGTGGTTTCTCTATTATTGCGACAGCTAATACCCGCGACCGTGGTGTGAACGAAATGTCATCAGCACTTAAAAGACGTTTCAACATCATTGTGCTACCTGCTCCTGCTACTTTAGAAACCGAAGTATCTATTGTAACCAAGCGTGTAGCCGAAATTTCTAACAACTACAAACTGAAAGCCGCCTTGCCAAGCAATGAAGCTATAGAGAAGATTGTAACTATTTTCCGCGAATTGCGCAAAGGAGCTACTTTAGACGAAAAACAAAAACTCAAATCGCCTAGTGGAGTTATTTCTACTGCCGAAGCTATTTCGCTTATCACCAATAGTATGGCATTAGCAGGTAGTTTTGGCAACGGCACTGTTACCGATGAAGATTTAGCATCAGGATTGCAAGGAGCTGTAGTAAAAGATGAAGACAAAGATAAAATGGTGTGGAAGGAATACCTTGAAAATGTAATGAAGAAACGCGGAGCATCGTGGCGTGAACTTTATAACCAATGTTCAGCAATGAACAATTGATAATTGACAATTGATAATTATCACATTGGCAAATTGGCAAAATTGCACATTTCCACATAGTAATAAATAAGCGAATTGTATTCAGGATGCGCTTGAATCCACTGATGCAAGATAGGTATAAAGGTGGCGATAATCTCTTTATCGCCACTTTCTAATATACGTTTGCTATAAGCGATATAGATTTGCTCTGCCAAAGGCATTATAAGTATACCTTGGTATGACTTAGGTGCAAAATCCTCAGCGCGCAGAAAAGGCATCACGTCAGTAATTACTTCCAAATATTCCTCACGATCTTTATAAGCTTTGTGCAACTGCTCTGCTAGGGCAGAAAACGCTTTTGAAGGCATCGTGAAATACATACCTTTCAAATTCTCGTACAGCACATCAATAAGCGTTATTTTTCCTGTTTTGCGCAACTGTGCGAAGAACTTCACATATTGCCAAAGCAGTTGGTCAGTGATGAGCACTTCTTCAATGCTAAAACGCAGGTCTTTGAGCGCTTGCACATATTGCAGAAAAGTGTCTAAGTCGTTTTCGACTACTGCCCTCTTGCAAAAATCGTAATACACCCAGCCCAACGAATATTTGTTGATACTGCTATCGTTTTCCTTAAATTCCTCAAGAGCGATGCGCAACGCTTCTTCTAAGTCACCTGCTTTGCGCAAAGCCGTTACCTCACTTATCATCATTTCTTTACAACTCTAAAAAGGGTGATTTTCTCATTGCCCGAAGCAACCATAGTTTGCTCATCTACAAAGAGTAGCGCGTGATAGACTTTATCTGAAAGTTGTTGCCAGCTCCTACCTTGGTCGTTAGAGAAGAAAAGACCATTAGGCGAAGTTGCTACTAAAGCATTTCCCTCACTATTAGGGATGTATTGCACACAACTCGCATAGCCAATAGCCTTGTCGGTCGCGATAGGCTGCCAAGTTTTACCCCCATCAAAAGTGAGTGCGCCAGAGCCTTTGCGCTCTGTAGGTTGTTCATAATCACCACCGAGAACGATGCCCTGCTGGTCGTTGTAGAAAGCTATGGTGAAAGCCCCTTGAGTAGCTTGCCCTTGAACGAGAGGTAGCGTAGCGAGGTCTTGCCATTTATAGCCCTTGTTGTCCGAGAACAACACCCTACTTTTGCTACCGCCTGTTACTACCCATAGCTTGTTGCCATAGTGCGCCAAAGCCGAGTTGCTAGCCGCAAATACACTTTCCCCCTCTTCGAGTTTGGGTGATTGTGACCACGTGAGTTTCGTCCATTGTTGTCCGCCATTGAGCGTTGTTACTACCGATAGGCGATTGTCGATAGGGTCGCCAATAGCAATACCAAATTGGTCGTCCGTAAAGCGCAATACATCGTAGAAAACATCGGGGTGTTCCTCGCAATATACTTCTTCCATACCACTTTGTTCAGCTTTGTAGAGCAAGGCAGGGTTGCCGATAGAGAGCATAAAAAAGTTCTGACTTGTCGCTGCCACCGCACGGAAATCGGAAATCACCCCGCGATTCTTCAAATTAGAAGTCGCAATGGTTTGGTTTTGAGTGTTGATAAAACCAAAGGTAGCGTCGGAGCCTGCAAAAGCCACGTTTTTCTCTAAGAGCACCATTGCACGCACGCTTATTTTCCCCAATGGAAAAGACTTTACCTCTACCAATTCGATAGTAGTGTCCTTATAAGGATTGGAGTGCTTACACGCCCCAAGACAAAGCAATATAAAAATAATAGCAATATGTTTCATACATCAGTGATAAACAAAGGCAAAGATAATGTTTTTGGTTGGAATAACAAAAAAAGATGTGTTTTTTCTATCACTGACACTATTTGGCAGAGTAATGCCTTACCTTTGCACCGTGAAACTAAAAAACAAATAAAAAATGGTATACTTAGAAACTTTTTATTTCCCTTCAGTAGAAGAAGAGGAAGAAGAACTACAGAGGTTTTTCTATAGTAAAGAAGATAGGCGTCCTATAGAGCCAGCCCTTAATTACATTGCTGAAAAAGTTTATCCATTTAGCCTTTTAGCCCATCGCCTTACCTGCTTGGATTTTGAACCTATCACTATTCTATATGGGGGTAATGGTTCAGGTAAGTCTACAATTTTAAATGTAATTTCAAACAAATTGAATATTTCAAGAGAGGCTCCTTATAATTCGTCTTATTTAATGGAAAAATACGTAAAAATGTGTTCTTTTAAGACTGATTTTCGCTACACAGATGAAGATTTAGACCTTGTAGATAAGACTAATCACAAATACGATATTTTAGAAATTAGTAAGATGATTACCAGCGATGATGTGTTTAAGAAAATGATAGACAGACGCCTTAAAGAGGACCAAAAACGCTTTAAGAGTGAGATGCTTATTAAAGAAAAGACAGTAGCAAAAGGAGTAGTACCTAAATCTATTAATTTGAAAGATAAGAGAAGTGTAGAGCAATTTAATGATTTTTACACTATGCGGAAAAGTAGCTATACCCAATACCTCAAAAAAACGATAGGCAGAGTAGAACCTTCATTTTCTAATGGCGAAACAGGGCTAATGTACCTTATGGAGCAGATAGCCGACCCAGGGTTGTACTTATTAGACGAACCAGAGAACAGTATGTCGTGCGAAACGCAACTCAAATTAGTAGAGTTCATTGAGCTTTCAGCACGTGCTTTTAATACACAGTTTATTATTGCAACACATTCGCCCTTTTTGCTTTCTATCCCCAATGCAAAAATATACAATCTTGATACCCACCCTGTAAGTTTATCTAAATGGTGGGAACTTGAGAATATGAAACGTTATTTCCAAATTTTCAATAAATACCAAACCGAATTTCAACAATCATTATAAATTATTTTGTTTGTACCTATTAATGTACCGACAACTTAATACATTAACATTATGGCAAATTACAAAAATCTCCGTTTTCAATTCCTATTGGAACTCTTAAAAAACAGAGGCGATAGTGGAGCTTCTTTCGCTGATATCAAAGATTATATCGAACGCCGTTTCGAGGATAAGGATATTCCTTACGATTACAAGGAACGCACCTTTGAACGCGACAAATGCGACCTTCTCACTGAACGCGATATACAGCTTAACTACACTCGTTCTGGCAATATCTATACCATCAATTGGAGCGAGCTTAGCGAGGAACAGAACTTCCAGATAGAAAACGACTGGCTACAAGAAGCGCTTCGCCAAAATCCGTATCAAAAACATTTTATACACTTTGAAAAACGTCCCACACGCGGACTCAATTGGCTCTACGGACTTATCTACGCTATTGATAATCACCAATTGCTGCAATTCACCTATCACAAATTTCGTGAAGATACCTATTTGTCTCATACCGTACAGCCCTACGCTCTCAAAGAGTTTGATTACCATTGGTATCTCCTCGCTTGTGATACTGCGCCTAACAACGACTCACCCTCTATAAGTGTTTTTGCACTCGACCGCATTACCGACCTTGATATTCTCAAAGAAACATTCACACCTGCACCTTTTAATGTAGAGGAACACTTTCGCAATGCCTATGGAGTGATAGCCTTACCCGACCCACCTGAAGATATTATTCTCCGTTTTGACCGTCATCAAGGTAATTATGCCAAAGTACGTCCTTTGCACCCCTCCCAAGAAATCCTTACTGACAATGCTGAAGAGTTAGTGATACGCCTACATCTTACCCCCTCCTACGATTTCGACCAAAAGTTATTATCGTTAGGTAACCGTGTACAAGTAATTGAACCACAGTGGTATCGCGAACATATTGTGATGCGACTCAAACAAGCATTGGATAATTACGAATGACGAAATACAAAATACGAATGGCAAATTGCTTAAAATGTTAAAATTAAGATTTTATTAGGAATTATTAAAGAATATTTTTTACATTTGTCGCTTGAAAAAGAGGAAAATTTTTACACTGTTGCTTTTTGGCAGAGAGAGGGTGTAATTTTGAATACTTAAAAAACAAATAGTATTCTTTCTACAGAAAAATAAACAACTTATGAAAAAGTATATATTCATACTATCAGTTATTATCAGTCTGTTTTCTTGTAATAAAAAAATAAGTATTGAGAAGAAGTGGGTAACTACAGATAATAATTACTTACTACTTACTCAACCTAATGATAGTCTTTCTTATCATTGGGAAGGAGGTGTTTTTGAAAATGTAATTCACGGAAAAGGAACTCTTTCTGCCTATTACAACGGAAAAAAGGTAAGTTCAAGTGTTATAGAAGCCTATTATGGTGCGACTTCTCAGCAAGACATCGTAAAAAGCAATAATGATAAGTATATAGGGAATGTAAAAGAAGAAAAATTTGTTGGTTTTGGAGTATGGGTACGTCCTGAAGAAATCTATATAGGCGAATTTTTAGAAAGTCAGCCCAACGGCTATTTATCTTATTATAAAGATGGAAAACTATCATACAAAGGAGAATGGCAAAAAGGAAAGCGCTCAGGCAGAGGTACTAATTATAAAGAAAATGGAAAAGTAGTATCAGGAATTTGGAAAGACAACAAAATATTTGAAGCTGATACTACAATTACTACAACTAATGGAATTTATAGAGGGTTATTGAGAAATAGTTTACCTCAAGGGTATGGAGAATTAAATTATTTTTCGGGTAGTCAATATCGTGGTAATTGGGATAAAGGCAAATGGCACGGTGAGGGTTCTTTTACATCGGCTACTGATACTATTATAGGTGAATGGGCAGGAGGGGAGCTCAATGGTTATGGACTCTATAAAACACCTTATGTTCTTTTAGAAGGTAATTTTAAGAATCATAATCTGAATGGTGAAGGGTATATGCTTCTATCTGATTCAACTTTTTATTCTGGCACTTGGGCTAAGGGTAAAAAAAGTGGTTATGGTGATATAACCCTTAGCAATGGCGATACCTATATGGGGAGTTGGGAAAATGACCAATATAGTGGAGAAGGACGTTATACTTACCACACAGGAGAAATATATGATGGACATTGGAAAAACGGACAACAAGATAGTTTAGGTAAATACATTTGTAAAGAGTTTACTTATGTTGGTAATTGGGCAGAAGGATGGATTAATGGGCAGGGTAAGATAACCTACCCAAATGGTGATTATTATGAAGGTGATTTTGTAGAAAACCAAAAATATGGAATAGGTTATTATCATTTCAAGGATGGTAATGCTTATGATGGTGAATTTGTAGATAATAAATTCAATGGATTAGGGGTTTTTACTTTTAAAGATGGTAGTAGGTATCAAGGGGAGTTTAGAGATGGTAAAATAAAAGGAGATGGTACACTTTTCTTAAAAGAAGGTAAAGAAACAATTGCCATTACTGCTAATTGGGATGGTTCTTCCAAATTTCCTAAAAAAGCAAGTATACTCTTTGAAAATGGTGATCTTTATGAAGGAGAATTAGATAATAATGGTTTTCCTACCAAAAATGGAACTTGGACAACAGCTCAGGATAGAGAAAAACAAATCTCTAATACTGATAAAGCTAATGAGTTTTATAAGAAACATAAAAACACTTGGAATAATATTGTTAATTATACAAGTACAGCTCTTATAGTTGTAGCAGCAGTAGCGGTAACGCCTATAGCTGTAGTAGCAGTAGCAACAGTTGTAGTAATAAATGTAGCAGATGCAGGAGTTGCTGTAGCTCATTCCGAAATAGAAATTAAAAATGCAGGTGATGATAAGGAACGAATAGCACAGATAAAAGCAGAACGAAATGCAGAACTTTTAGATAATGGTGTGAATATAGCTTCTGCTTTAACAGTAGGTTATGCAAGTAGCGCCAGAGCTACTACTGAAATAGGAAAGACTTCTGCAAAAGGAGTTATGAAAACAAGTGCAAAGCAAGGTTTAAAAACTGCTGGAAAAAATATGCTCAGAAATATTGATGGACAAGATGTTATTGATATGACTGAAGCTGTTATCAAAAAGGATAAAAATGGAATGTTACTTACGGCTGGGGCTGTGGTAGCAGGAGCTGTAGTAAATGTAAAATTACCTAAAACATCTCCTATTAGGAAAAGTATTGTCAAACTTAGTACTGTTGCCCGACAAGTAGGCAAATCAACTATATATTTTGCTAAAAACAAGACTTTTGGAAAAGTAGTAAAATTAGCAAAGAATAGTAGTGGAGCGATTGAAAAACAATGGGTTCAAATTGTTGATAAAGTATGGATCAATTCAAAACTTCACATTTTTACAGAACGTTTGGCTAAGAAGTTTGATAATCAATTTATTACACAATCTCGATATGATCGTAATGCTGAGTTTGTCAAAAATCAAGATTTAGGGAAGTCTGCAAGTGGAACAATTTTACTAAAAAATTTGATGTCTTTTATGAGTGGCAAAGAAAAAAGAGCTATACTAAAAGAAAAATTATTAAGTAGAAAATTAGGAGAAAAAGGTATTCAAGCACACCATATAGTGGCAGGAAATAGCCCAACAGCAAAAGAAACAAGAAAAATGTTAGAGAAATGTGGTATTGATATAAATGACGCTCGAAATGGTATACTCTTACCAATGCATCCTAAAAGTATTTTTAAAGGTAGTCTTCACGGGAATCATATCAGACAATATGACGAAATAGTTTATCAGAGGATTTTAGAAGCCTATAAAAAAACTGGAAAAAAAGGAGTGGAAGAAGCTCTTGATAATATAAAACGTGACTTGTATAAAGGGAATGTACAGCTCCTATCAAAAGACAAACATTATGTGAATAGGCTTTGGAACTCTTTTAATAATATAAGACGATAAAATTATGAGTATTTTTTTAGTAAAAAAACAAGATATTGATTGTGTTGAGCCATTAATTGAAGACGAAGATGTTTTATCTCTTTTAGAGGAATACTTTGGAACACAATTATCTAATAAATGGAAAGAAGTAGAGGCAAAATGGCACCAAGAAAGAGGAGGTCTTATTTGTGATTTTCCTTTTCTGTTAGGAACAATACCTTTATGCAGTTTAAAAGTATATCATAAACTACAAGAAAAACTCAATTTAGAAGGTATAGAATTTCTTCCTATTAAGATAGAAAATAAATTGTATTATATTATGAATCCTTGTCTTTCTATAAAGGGGATACTTAATAAAAAGAAATCTAAGATTGATTATTTTTCTAACGGAGAAATAATGTGGGTTTCAAAATATGTATTTTATCCTAATGAAATAGAAGCAAGTATGTTTAAAATCCCTGAAATGTATACCTCTATTTTTGTAACAACAAGTTTTGTAGAATTCATTAAAGAGAACCATTTTATAGGAATAGATTTTGAACCTTGTGAAATAAAAAAAGAATCAATTTTAAGTAGAATCTTTAAATAACTTAAATATTATGTCAGAAAAATGTATTAAATGCTCTAAAATGATACCAGATGAGCAGGTGTCAAACGGAAAACAAACTTCACAAGGGTTTGTATGTGCAAATTGTAATCGCAAAAAGAAAGGCGGAATAATAGCAGGATCTTTAATAGCTCTAGCGTTGTTGGGTAGTGGAGGATATTGGTATTACAATAACCAACAGAACACTAACACACAGGAACAGCCTAACATTTCTAATGACTATGCAGGAGTAGGAGAAGCTGATGATAATATAGATGCTCAAACTCCAAAAGAACCTGCCTTCAATTGGCAAACTTCTTTAGCTATTAGTAGTCCGCTTACTAATGTAGGAGGTACAATAGATAACATAGATTTTTTTAAACGCCAAATGGAAGAAAATCTAAAAAATGCTGAGGCAAATAAGAGTGCCCAAATAGTTATTCCGTCAATTGGAATGTTGTTTGAAAAAGGTTCTTATGTCCTAAAACAAGAAACCCAAAATTTGCTAAAAGAGTTTGCTAAAACTTACCTACAAACTAACAAGGAGGCAGTTCTTTTAGTAGAGGGCTATACTTGCGATTTAGGCACCGATAAACTCAATGATCGCCTTTCAGAACACCGTGCTGAAACCATCAAAAACAGCCTTATTGCTGAAGGAGTGCCTACTGATAAAGTAGAAATAAAATGGTATGGTGAGAGTCAATACAACAATTCTCCTTATAAAACTAGAGAAGAAAATAGAAGGGTGAATGTGTCAGTGAAGTAATTTTTTGTAGGGGCAAATTATTTTGCTCCTACAAATCATTATCATAAACGTGTTTAAACTTTTTTCATATAATCATTTATAAAAGATTTGAAAATGAGTAAAGATTTAAGTGATAAAGAAAAAATGATCTTAGAAAATCTCTATAGATGTAGAGATTTAGAACTCAATAATCTGTGGCAAAAAAGTATATTTTTAGGACCTTTTTTGATATTGTGTTTTACTGGATATGGTTTTCTATTGGATAAATTATTTCAAGGAGAGAGTTTTTCACTCAAAACAAATATACTATGTATAGCACTATCCATTGTTAGTGCTATATTCTCTATGTTGTGGATTTATATGTTTAAAGGTTCAAAAGCTCAATATGAACTTTGCGAGAGAGCTATTGCTAATTATGAACAAAAAGAATTAAATATTCCTTATGGTTATGCAATGGGAACATTAAGATATAATGAAATAGAATTTGATGATAATCTGTTAAGTGCTAAAGCAGGTAAGTTTTCTCCTTAACGTTTTATACTAGAGAGTTTGCAAGAGATTTATAATATTAGTTCTGAGAGAGCTAAACAATTAGAAGAGTTGTCAGAATTAAAACTTTTCTTCTCTCTGATAAATAAAGAGGAAAAATATGTTGAAAAAGGTAAAGAGTTTGTTGAAAAAGGTGAAAATATAGAAAAATATGAAGAATTACTTAATTGTCTTGCTTCCGCACTCGGTATTGAAAAAAAAACGAATGAAAGAATTAAACAAGTACATTAGAAAAAAATATCATAAATAGATCAAGGAACATTTGGCGAAGTAGTAGCAAGCATTTCTTTAGTGTATGGTATAGCTTCATTAAACAGAAAGTCGTTTAAATCATCATCTTCACAATCGAAAGGTTTAATGGTATGGTTTTCTGTGAGTAACAAAATACCGCCGTTATCAGGGTTATTTGTTGTCATTATCTTTTCTTTTAAAAAGTTCTCTAAAACGTGTGGCTTCTTCTTCTATTTTTTTACGGTTTAGAACAATACCTTTTTCTTTAAGATAATTGTCGTAATTAGCTATTTTCTCCCAAAAAGCTTCAGCTTCTTTTCCAAGTAAGGTGGGAGTAGGTTGAATACTTGTTGCCATCTTTTATATAATAATTGGTTAGAATTTTTAGCAAAAATACGAAATAATTGCCAATCAACAAAATCACTTTTCAGTTACCACTTTTCCCAAATCTAAATATACTAAGTATTTTCCTTTTACTTGCCAGCCTATGGCTGTTAGGTTTTGTTGGTAGTGCTGTAGTTGGGTGCGGTATTGGTCGTTGGGTTGTCCGGTTTTGTAATCTATGATATAGACTTCGCGAGTGGTGGGTTTGTAGGCAAGTCGGTCGGGACGGAAATAGTTGCCGTTAGCATCTATAAACTCGCGTTCCATAAAATATTCGTAGTCCTTGCTAAAGAAGGGTGCTAAAGTGCTGTTGCTGAGCAATCGCGCCATTTGGGGGTGCAATAACTCGTATTGTTCGGCAGTGAGTGTGCCCTCTTGTAGTGCATCGTTGAGTACAGTATCGAGGTCGGTGGCGTAAGTGATTTTTGAGAATAACTCGTGAATGAGGTTACCGCGTTCCAAGGCTTCTTGTTGGTGAGTGTCCCATAGCAGGGAAGCTCCCGTCGCAATCTTGTAGTTCGGCTGCTGCCAACCTTTTTGAAAAGGAATAGGTGATTCTTCAGCTGCTGCATTCTCTTTCTTCTCAGGAAATACAGGGTTTCCAAAGGTATATTCCACTACATTCTCATTCCACTGTTTGTTTTTTTCTAAAAACTCTTTGAAGAGCGTGCCATACGTTCCAGCACTGCCTTTGGGGAGTGAGGTGATTACATAAAGGAACGATTCGGGGCGCGTCATTGCTACATATAGCACATTTAGCTGGTCGAGGAGGTTTTGTTCGTGCAATTGTGTCATCAGTTCTTCGGCTTGCGGGTCGTAGTTCACTAAACTTTTATTGCTGTTTACCAGCAGATAGTCAAAACCGTTAAACTGCTCGTGGTTTACGGGAAACCAAAGTTTTTCAGTGTGAGTATCAATGAGTTTGCTATCGGCAAAAGCGTAGATAATCACGGGGGCAGAAAGCCCTTTGCTCTTGTGAACCGTCATCACCGTAATAGCGTTTAATCCTTCGGGTGAGCTGATGCTGAGTTTTTCTTGCTGGTCGTCCCAGAACTCTAAAAAATCGGCTAAGCCTCCTTTGCGCGCATTCTTGAAATCGAATACAATATCCATAAAGTGTGTGAGATAAGCATCGGAAGGACGAGCGAGGTCAAAACAATTCACCGCCAAAGCTACTCCTTCGTATAGAGAATATTGGTTGAACAGCTCTATAGAGAACTGAAAATCGGCAAGGAAAGTATTTATGGGTTCTTCTACATATTTGCTGAGGAATAGATGAGGGTCTTTAATTTCTTTAAAACACAAATAATCAAAGAGTAATTGCAGTTTGATTTCCTTACTATCAGGGTGGTAGAGCAAACGTAGCAAGGTGACGAGAAACTGTACTGAAGCGACGTTTTTCAGCAATAGCGAATCGGGGGAAATCACATTTCTTTGGTGTTCTGAAAGGAAAGAGGCAACAGCAGCTCCTTCGCGGTTAGTGCGCACCAATATAGTAATATCCTTATCGGCAGCCCCTGCACGGTTAGCGTGTTCTATTTTCTCTAAAATGGCTTCACAATAGCTGTGTTCGCGCGGTGAGAGTATAACGGCATTACTGTTGTTATCCTCTTCCGTAAACATATCCTCTTCTTCTGTAGTGATAAAAGAGAGATTGAAATAACCTTTGGGTAAGGATTGTTCTTTTTTGTTTTTGGGATATTCTTGTGCAGCGTTTTTATAAAGGTTTTTGTAAGTCTCACTTTGGAAAAGGTCTGCTGCAAAGTTGAAAAAGAGGTTGTTGAAATCGATAATGGCTTCTAAACTTCGGAAGTTTTTGTCGAGGTCTTTTACTTCTCCTTTGATGAGAAAAGGGTTTACTTCATTGTTATACAGACTCATAAACTGTTCAGCCTTGCCTCCTCGCCAACGATAAATCGATTGTTTGGCATCACCCACAAGCAATACCGACCCGCGTTGTTTGTTTACCTCACTTTGTACTGCATTGAGGATAAGCGGTATAAAGTTCTGCCATTGCAGCACTGAGGTATCTTGAAACTCATCGATGAAATAGTGACGGAATTTCTCGCCAATACGCTCGTAGATAAAAGGTACGGGCTGGTTGCTGAGTTCTGAAGAAATCACCCCGTTGAACTCCCATATAGGCAAGATGTTTTCTTCTTCTTTAATGTTTTCTATTTCTTTTTGTATGCGGTTGAGCAAAGCCAAAGGCACAACATATCTCAGCGCGTTGTTAGCAAAAGCAAGGGTGCCAAAAGCCTCTTTGATAGCCAAAAACAGGTTGGCAATCGTATCTTGCAAACTGTCTATCAGGGCAGTGTCGTACTTCTTAGCTGCCGAATTAGCATAAAGTGGTTCGCCTTGTAATAGATTGTTTTGCCAACCAACGCCCCACGAGGGCTCCTTAGGGTTGTTGGCGGTGAGTTTATCGAAGAAATCGTATAAATAACCTCTGTTAAAAGCACCTCTGTCTAAACTGTTATTGCGCATCAGTTGCATAAAGTCATCGGCGGAAGTTTTAATCGTTTTTAAGGCATTGTTGCGCTGGGTGAGTAGGGTGTTTTTTAGGGCTTTAAAATCAGATATTTCCTTGTCTTTCAGCAATTGTAAAGGCTCGTAATAGTTTTCGTTAGTGAGCATTTCGGCTACGTCAAGCAGTTCTTTAGTAGTATCCCAATTCTTGTCGTCGTCTATTTTTTCGTTGGCAAAATCGATGAGTAGTTGGGTGAGTTCAGTGTCATTTCCTGCTTTACTCATCAAATTATCTACCGCACGCTCCAGTAAAGCCTTGCTGTCCAATTGTACTTCAAAGAAAGGATTGAGGTGCAAATCGTGTGAAAAGCGGCGTATCAGTTGGTGGTTGAAGCCATCAATAGTGCTGATATTAAAAGCCGCATAGTTGTGCAGTATATGCTCCAAAGTTTTAGCTGAACGCATTCTCAGTTCCTCATCGGGGAGCTTCAAATCCTTTGCTAACTCGCTAAACATAGGGTGAGGATTGGTGAGCATTTTGTCCTCACTGAATACGCCTAAAAGCTCAATGATGCGGTTCTTCATTTCAAAGACCGCCTTATTGGTGAAAGTAATAGCGAGCAATTGCCTAAACAAATCGGGGTATTTGCTGCTGAGGATAATTTGCAAGTAAGCCTTTACGAGGCTATAGGTTTTTCCAGAGCCTGCTGAAGCGTTGTAAATGGTATAATTTGCTGGTTCAGTCATTTGTTAATTGTTAAAACTGTGCTGCAGGAGCGGTATCATTATTGAGTTTTTTGTCTATAGAGTTGTTTTTTCCTTTAGAGAAATCGTAGCTAACACCGAAGACTAACATATTGCGGTTGTTCTCTATGTGGGTATAGCTATGTTGGTTTACCAAACCTTCGTAACTGCTCTTCATTTTGTATTCCGAAGGCATTCCTAACCAAAACACGCCACCTTTAAGTGTCCAATTACCTAACTGGTATTCTACAAAAATATCATTGTTATTTTCATAAGTGCTCATCGTATTCCCATCTATGTAATAAATAGGAAAATTGAAACTGTAATCAATCCTCAAATCGTTATAGGTGAAAGTAAGTGATAGGTTGTTGTCGATATAATCATTGCGGGCACGTAGTCCAGCATCAGTAACCAAAGTTTCACGTGTAGGGGCTATATTAGCTGAAAATACAAATAAATCATTTCTTAATGGTTTAAAAGTGCCATCTAATGAAAAACCAAATTCCTCGTGATATTTACTATTTTCATAAGTGCTGAGTATTCCATTGCGCACGGGGTCTTTGATATAAATATCAGTAATTACTCGTTGGGTGTTTTTGTAGAAGGGTTGAAGGTTAAAATCGGTGTACTCATTGTTGAAAGCATAAGAGAGTCCAGTCCAAAATATATGTTGTGATTTTAAGTAAGGATTTCCTGTCTCCAAAATGTTCGGCGCTTGCTGTGCTATATTGCTACTGAGTTCTGCACTACGCGGACTGCGGGGTACATAGTAACTTGTGAGGCGCAAACTCTGGTTATTAGCGAGTTCATAACCCAACACTACTTTTGGGGTAAATACCCATTCGGTAAAAGTATTTTCGGCACTACGGTTATGGGTGTAGGTAAGCCCAGCACTGGCTCTGTACATAAAATTAGCCTTTTTGCCTACAAACTCGGTGTACAAATACTGATTGGTATAGGTAACATTGTAAGCCGAAGTACCTGCTAAGTTAAGCAAATCATTGTCGATAAAAGTACTGCTAATGCGGTAGCCCGAATTGAGTTTGCCTATAGTAAACTGATGAGTATGAGCTACTTCACCTACCCAACCGCGTTGTTTTACTTTCAAATCCATATCATCGTTGTACACATTTTGTGCAGTTGAGGTCTCCCATTCCTTTGAGAGGTTTTCTTTGGTAGTGTTGTAATAACTCCCTACGACGTTCACGCTCAATTCATCACGTTTGCCTAATTTTTTAGAGAAGTATAGGTCTACTTTGGGGCGCAACCAGTGGTCGTGACTTTTACCTGATAATGTGTGATGGCTAACCGTTGTTCCTTGTGTAAATAGATTTACGCCATTGCTATGTGCAGAGCGATTCAAAAGTTCCATTTCGGCTTTAACTTGAAAATTGTAGTTTTGTGGTACTACTGCGCTATAACGCACTGAGGCGTTGTGCGCATTATAGCTAAACCCTGATTTTGACTGTTGGTCGTTTGCATAACGGACACCCGATAGTTCGTAATCGGAGTGTTTTTCATAATGTGTGTCGTTGTAATCGCGAAACTCCAATTTGTATTCCACTCCCAACGTATGTTTGCCTTTGGTGTAGTTACCATAAGCCGAAGCATCTACAAAACCCGTAGTAAGAGCCGAAAGTGCATCCACCCCTACTGAATACCCCTCTTCAGCCGAACGAGTGATGATATCCACCACTGTGTCAGCTCTATTGCTCCAGCGCGCAGGCGGAATATCGTAATAGTCTATGCGTGCTACGTTTTGAGGAGCAATACCGCGTATTTGCAGGTCGGTTGCCTCTACACCGTTTACCAATACCAAGAGCGTACCCCTTTTAAGGGTAGCAATCTCGTTGGTTACAGGATTGAGGTGCAGGTTAGGCAAACTGCGCAAGAGGTCTTTGGCATAACGTGCTTGTTCCACAGCTTTCTTCTCAAAGGTAAAACTCGCTTTATCGGTATACTGTGTTTTGCGCTGTGCTTTTACAATTACCTCATTGAGCACAATTGTATCCAAAGGAGTTTCAGGCACTACTTCTTGCGCTGTAGTGGTCATAAAATAAACTAATAGTAAGGTGTTTAAAAGGAGTTTCATAGTGTTAATCTTTCTAATTCTGTAGGGTCATTTCTATTATCCCAAAAAGAAAGTATTTCAATTCTGTCGGTTATGCGGTAAATAATAGAGAAGTTTTTAAAAACTAATAGACTTCTTATCTTGAAATATGGAGTGCTCAAATAATGCTCTTGTCCAATAAAGGGATTATATATAAGCAAATCCTCACTTTTCTCCACTTCATTCATAATTTTTATAGAATAAGAGTTTGATTTATTATGGTTTGTCCAATAAGACAAAATATCATAATACTGCATTTCTGCTTCTGGTGTCCATTCTAATTTCCACATACTATTTCACGCGCTTTTTTTCTAACTTCAGTATAAGGTTTTAACAATCCGTTATTAGCTTGTTCAATACCTCTTTCTACGGAAGATAATTGAGCTTCAGTGAAATGTGTTTCACTCCTTTCAAAAGAAATTTGTTGTTCCTTGAGCCATTCTTCCACTAAAAGTAGCTCTTCTGTGTTTAAAGGTTGTACTAGTATATTCATAGTTTTTTAGGTATATTGTTAAGGATAATTAGTTATATAGTTCCTTTTATCCTGCAAACTCGTCTAACATATCCAAAGATGGTACAAAGAAAAGTGTTCCTGTTTCGGCAGTGCTGAAATCTAATAGACGGTCGTAATTGCCAGCGGGATTTCCTATAAACATATTAGTAAGCATCTTTTCTACTGTACTAAACGTATTGGCATAGCAGATGAAGTAAGTGCCCATTTGGTGACTTACGGGGTCGTGGAAAGGCATATTGTCTCTCACTACTTTCAAATCATCGCCTACATTGGCAAGTGCTGAGTGTGCATTGGTAGGCTTGGTATCCTCGTCCATTTCTATGTCCATTTCTTTGCTACGCCCTATTACTTTTTCTTGTTCGCTAACGGGGAGCGCACGCCAAGCGTTCATATTGTGTACGTATTTTTGTACGAATAGGTAACTTCCTCCTTGGTAATCGGGGTCTTCATCACCTACTACCGCAAACTGTTCTCGTTCTGCGCCACGAGGGTTTTCGGTACCGTCTACAAAACCAATGATAGCGCGCCCATCCCAATATCTAAACCCTTGTACGTTTACGATACAGTCGGCAATGTGTTGCATTACCTCACTAATGGCAGCTGCCATATCGTAAGCCAAACTTTGGTTGTGTGCGCGGATATGAAAATGCAAGTCGCCTTCGGTGGCTACAGCAGTGTGTTTACTCCCTTTGATAGGCTGAAAATCTTTGAGTTCTTTGGGGAGTGGTTTTGGCAGCCCTAAAGTAAGCCACGCGCTGCGGCTAATGCCTATGGTTACACTGGCACGACCTTCGGGAAAGCGGTCGGCTACTGAGTTGTTGAGGTTGCCTACTAACCCACATACTTTTTCAAAAGTGCTGTTTAGCAGTTTTTTTGTTATATTCTTCTTAAATGCCCATACCAAAAATACAGTATTGTTATTAGGCAAATCAATTACATTTTGATAATTCATTATTTTTATTTGTTAGATGTTAGTAAATTAGCAAATTACCTTACGATTCTAGCTTGCCTATTGATAGACTCTTGGTGAATAGCTTTGAATACCTGAATAACAAACTCTTCACTGAGGTTGCGTTGTTCGCCTTCTAAAATCATTTTGCCGAGGATTTCGTGCCAACGGGTATTTTGCAAAATGGCTACGTTGTTGGCTTTTTTTAAAGTGCCAATCTCATCGGCGATATCCATTCGTTTTTTGAGTAAATCCAATAATTGTTCATCAATAATATCGATACGTGAACGCAAATTTCCCAGCTGACTCACATAATCTTCTTCAGAGGTAGATGTTTTCCGAATACGTAAATCATTCATTATTTCAACAAGGCGTTCGGGGGTGACTTGCTGGGCGGCATCGCTCCACGCGGCATCAGGATTGCAGTGGGTTTCAATCATTAAGCCATCGAAGTTGAGGTCGAGAGCCGTTTGCGATACATCGAAAATCAAATCGCGTTTGCCGGTGATATGTGAAGGGTCGCAGATAATTGGCAAATTAGGGTATTTGTTTTGCAGTTCAATCACCAATTGCCATTCGGGGATATTGCGGTATTTGGTTTTTTCGTAAGTAGAGAAACCGCGGTGTATCACTCCTAATTTCTCAATGCCCGCACGTTGCAGGCGTTCTAAAGCTCCTATCCACAAAGGAAGGTCGGGGTTTACGGGATTTTTTACCAAGATAATCTTATCAGTACCTTTTAGTTCATCGGCTATCTCTTGAATGATAAAAGGGCTCACTGTAGAGCGCGCACCTATCCACAACATATCAATATCGTGTTCTAAGGCGAGCTTCACGTGGTCTTTATTAGCTACTTCGGTGGCGGTTTTTAAACCTGTTTCATCTTTTACACGTTGTAGCCATTGGAGTCCTAAGGCACCTACGCCTTCAAACATACCAGGGCGGGTACGAGGTTTCCAAATTCCGGCACGGAAGAAAGATACATCGGTATTTTTGAGGCTGTGTGCTATTTTTAGCACTTGCTCTTCAGTTTCGGCACTACAAGGTCCCGCAATTACGACGGGGTGGTTGAGGTGTAAATTGTCTAACCACTTTCTGTTTTCTTTTGTTATTTCCATTGTATTATTAGGTGTTAGGGGTCAGGTGTCAGAGTTTGGTTCTTCTCAATCTTAAAGCATTACTAATGACACTTACTGAGCTAAAGCTCATTGCTAAAGCTCCCAGCATAGGGGAGAGCAAAATACCAAAGATAGGGTAGAGCACTCCTGCAGCGACGGGGATACCTACAGCATTATATACCAAAGCAAAAAATAGGTTTTCGCGTATGTTTTTCATTACTGCTTTGCTGAGTTTTTTGGCTTTTACAATGCCATTTAAATCGCCTTTTACTAAGGTGATTTCAGCACTTTCGATAGCGATATCAGTACCTGTACCCATTGCGATGCCTACGTTAGCTTGTGCCAAAGCAGGTGCATCGTTGATACCATCGCCTGCCATTGCCACGATTTTGCCTTCGGTTTGCAAGCGTTTCACCTCTTCTTGCTTGTTTTGAGGTAGCATTCCCGCTTTATAGTTACTGATGCCTATTTCTTTGGCTATCGCAGCGGCAGTAATAGGGTTGTCGCCTGTAAGCATTACAATTTCTACTCCCAAGTCCTGCAACTCTTGTAAGGCTTGAACAGTAGAGGTTTTTACTCTATCGGTGATGGTTACTACCCCAATGATTTCTTTTTCTATGGCGAGAAGTGAAACGGTTTTTCCTGCTGCTTGCGCTGTTTTTACCACAGTTTGTATTTCTTCGGATAAAGGAGCACCGATTTCTTCCATCAATCGTTCATTGCCAAAGAAAAAATTTTTTCCTTCGTAAGAGGCTTTTACCCCTCTGCCCGCCAAGGCTTCAAAGTTAGTAAAGGATAGGGGAGTAGCACCTTGTGCTTGAGTGTATGCATTGGTAGCTTTTGCTAAAGGGTGTTCACTGTGCTGATTGAGACTATAGAGCACTTGTAACAAATCCTTTTCACTTCTGTTGCCAAAGGTAAATACTTCGCTCACACTGGGTTTCCCCTCAGTAAGTGTGCCTGTTTTGTCGATGACTAATGTGTTTACTTTGTTCATCACTTCTAAGGCTTCAGCATTGCGTATCAAGATACCGTTTTGAGCTCCTTTGCCTACGCCTACCATTACCGACATAGGGGTGGCTAAACCGAGTGCACAAGGACAAGCGATAATCAATACTGCTACGGCATTGAGCAGGGCGTATACGTAAGCATTTTCACCTCCAAAAACCGACCATATCACAAAGGTAAGCACTGAAATCCCTATCACAATAGGCACAAAGTAAGAGGCTATCTTGTCGGCTAAATTTTGAATGGGAGGACGGCTACTGCTGGCTTGTTGTACCAACTGTACGATTTGAGAGAGCAGGGTATCGCTACCTACCTTTTCCGCTTTCATCACAAATGATTGAGCACCGTTGAGCGTACCTGCCGACACTTTACTGCCTACTTCTTTTTCAGCAGGAATAGGTTCGCCCGTAATCATACTCTCATCTATGCTCGCACTACCTTCGGTAATTACACCATCAACGGGGATTTTCTCACCAGGTTTCACTCGCAACAAATCGCCTAAGGTTACTTCTTCTATAGAGACTCTTATTTCCTCGCCGTGAACAATTTTAGTAGCCTCATTAGGGGCTAAATTCAACAGTTTTTTGATAGCCCCTTGCGTACGACTGTGGGCATCGGCTTCGAGCACTTGCCCTAAGAGTACCAAAGTGAGAATGACGGTAGCAGCTTCGAAATACAAGTGTACTGAGCCGTGTTCTTTGAATTGTTCAGGGAACATATCAGGAACTAACAGTCCTACTACACTGAAAAGCCAAGCTACACCAGCGCCTATCCCTATAAGGGTAAACATATTGAAGTGCAAGGTGCGGATACTGCGCCAAGCCCTTTCGAAGAATATCCAGCAGAAATAGAAAACTACTGGTAAAGAAAGCGCAAACTGCACCCAGTTCCAAGCACTTACGGGCATTAACTCATACAGCGGATTGTTGTGCCACATTCCGCTCATTGCGATGATAAAGATAGGGAGTGTAAAAGCTACGGCACCCCAAAAGTGACGGCGTAACTTTTTGCGCTTTTGGTCTTCTGCACTTAGCCCTCTAACCTCCGAAGGGGAAAAAGCTACTTCTGTGCTTACTTGTTCTACCAAATCCATACCGCATACGGGGCAATCACCAGGATGGTCGTAGGTTTTATCACCTTCGCAGTGCATAGGGCAATAGAAAACGCCATTGCCTTTAACTTTTTTGGGAGACTCTTGGTGGTGATGATGTTGTTGAGCTCCTCCTACTTGCTCTACTAAATCCATACCACATATAGGACAATCACCAGGGTGATCGTAGGTTTTATCACCTTCGCAGTGCATAGGACAATAGAAAACACCAGAGCCTTCAGAATTTGAAGACTGATGAATGCTATAATGAGTACCCTCTAAGGCTTTTTCAAGAGCTTCAAAAGGGATTTCTCTATCAGTTTCGACAGTAGCTTTTTTAGTAGCAAAATCTACGGTAACAGCTGTTACGCCTGCTACTTCAGAGAGCTTTTTTTGTATGGTATTGGCACAACCTGTGCACCCCATACCTTCTATATTGTATTCCATAAATTGTAAATGTTAAAAAGTTATTTGTTTTACGCTGCAAAGATACAGCAAAACATCTACTTGGATATTACACAATTTTGTATTTAATTTGTAAGATTTTAAACCTCATCTAAAGACTTACGTTTGTTATCTTTTATCTGCTTGAAAAAGCTAGGGGTGAGTCCTGTAACTTTTTTAAACTGATTGCTTAAGTGCGCTACACTTGAATAGTTGAGTTGATAAGCTATTTCACTAAGCGTCAGTTCGTCATATACTAAGAGTTCCTTTACTCTCTCAATCTTTTGAGCAATAAAGAATTTTTCAATTGTTCTGCCTTCTACCTCAGAAAACAAACGCGATAAAGCCCCGTAATCTCGACCTAATTCACTGCTGAGTATTTCAGAAAGGTTAAACGATAGTTTGTTGTCTTGGTTATGTATCAAATTGATAATGATAGATTTTATTTTTTCAATAACAACACTTTTCTTATCGTTCATCACCTCAAATCCTAAGGGTAAGAGAGCTTGTTTGATAGCTTGTATCTCATCAGACGAAAGTTCCTGTGTAAAAGTAATTTCACCCAAATTGATGCTTTGTGGTGTTAAGCCTAATGCTTTTAACTGTTCATCGAGTACTATTATACAACGATGGCAGACCATATTTTTTACAAATAACTTTGTCATATATTTCCTTTAAGGATTAAGATATTATAAAGTGCTTAAAAGTGGTACCCAAAACCTATGTTCATATAGATAGGATACATATCAAAAGTAATTGTTTTAAAGTCCTTTTTAAAGATATTATTTATTCCGTAGGTGAGTTCAGCATTGATATTGAAATGCTTGAACGCTTGCCAAGAGCCTCCTATCAGTGTGCCCCAATGCCAATGGCGTAGATGATTGCTAAAATCATAAGAAGCTACTTGTCCGTTAGAAAAACTAACTTTTTCACCTATTGGGCTACCTTCACGTAAATAACCTTCGGTTACATAGCCAGAGAAATTGCCGTCCATACGGTAAGAAACGAATGTACCTAAGCGCAGTTTCCAACGATTAGCAAGGCGATAGTTCAGTGATATGGGCAGGGTAACAAATGAACTTTTGTAAGTAGTATGTACATCACCCGTCCAATAGCCCGCCACGTGGTTACCTTGTTCTATAATCTCCATTCCGTAGTTCTTTACATTTGCATCGGTTTCCATACCCTTTTCTTCCAATCGTAAGCTAGCTGAGATACCCCATTTAGGAGTAAGCCATTTGGTTACAGTCCCCTCAAATGAGCCATTAAACTTTGGGCTATATCCCTTTATCTTGCGTATTTCTTTAGGGAGTGGTATTGGGCTTGCACCTCCTATATTTACGCCAGCTTTTAGTTCGTATTCCCAACCTTTTTCTTCTGATTGTACAAGTGTTTCAGTACGTTCGTTTTGCGCGTATGAAAAACAGCTCAATAGCATCAAGCATATAATAAGGATATTCTTTTTCATAACTTCATTATTCATAAGACAATTGCATTTCATCTACATAAAGAGTACTACCTACGGCTGCTGTAAAATCAGCGCCTTTTTCACTGGAACTAAGTACTATAGCGAGACTATACTTTCCTTCTTTTAGTTTTTTAGTATCGATAGAGCGACCTTTTATTGTTTTAAAAGGAATAGAGAACTGTACCCAATTATCGGTTTCTCTCTTGTCGGTTAGTTGCGCCATTAACACTATATTATTGTGTGTTTTGATGTTAGTACCATCTAAATGAGGTACTTGAGAAGTTACCTCGTAGAACACTGCATAAATATCACATTTGTCCTTTTGGTTAGGTATTACATTGCCGTTTTTATCGGTAAGTTTTTCACCAGCTTTGTATTTGTAATATCCTGAGAGATGAGTAGGTTTTCTTTTGAAAGGAATCCCGAAATGGGTAGATTTTGCAGGGGTGAACAAATTTATTTCAAAACTTCCTGTGAAGAGATTACCAGCTGCGATAGGAGCACCAAAAGTTTTTCCTAAAACCCCTGTGCTTTGTGTTACGAGTTTCACGCATTTCCCCCTGTATCCACTCTCACTCTGACTTGTAGGGAACTCATCGGGTTTAGCATTACTGTTGGTAAATTTAAAACCTGCATTTCCGCTACTCCAAGCGATTTCTTGTCCGCTTACTGAGGTATCGTAAAAAGTGTAGTAGCCATCAGTAATACGAGCGTTTTCGAAGTGATAGTGAGCGATAATTTCGTCAGTAAGACAACTCACTTTATAAGTTTTCTGCCAATTACCGTCCTCAGACGTTACCACATAAGTTTGAGGGGTAGAAAAATTGCGTGCTGTACCACTGGTAGGACTGATAGTTGCCCCTTGTGTAAGGGTAAAGCGAGGTGCGAGGTTTTTTACGTTATCCAAAGAGTTTACATAGAGTTTTATCTCGGTATTTTGGATCACAGGTTTGCGAATCAATACATTGCCATCTACTTCACAAGTGAGAATATCGGCTTCGGTATTTGGGGCTTCGCTTTTGATACAGCTTTGCAATGTGAGGAGCAAGGCTGTAATGATAAAAAAGTTTTGAAGTTTCATATTTCATTGAGTGTTGAACTAAACAGATCGCAAAAGTATGAAAGAATTAACAAATTAGCAAATTAGTAAATTGTTTACGTTTGTTAAAACGAAACGAATGGAAAAATCGCTATCATTTTTTGTTCATTTTTTGTTAAAAATAATCAATCACTTTATTTACAGCATTTTAAATTTTTACACTTATGCTTCAGTATCAAAAAATAGCCACAAATTTGATAGTGTTTGACCGGTTTTTGATAGTGGTTTGCTTTCTTTTGACCTACCTTTGCCACCGAAAATTAATCGAAAAAAACATACCAATATGATGAGTAGAAAAATAAACAAACGTATTTTACTATCGCTTTTGCTCTGTAACTTTTCGGGTGCTCTTTTTGCCCAAGAGGTAAAAGGAGTGGTAAAAGCAAAAGCCGATAACAGCCCTATGATGGGTGTAACGGTGATGGTGAAAAACAAAACAGTAGGAGCATCTACTGATTTTGACGGGAATTATACCCTTCATCCCGTCGCTGCCACCGATAGTTTGGTCTTTTCATATATTGGCTACAAAACCCAAACTGTAGCTGTGAAAGGACGAAAGAATATAAGTGTGACCTTAGAAGAAGAAGTAACTGCCTTAGAAGGTGTTACCATATCGGTAGGGTATCGCGCTGAACGCAAAACCGACCTTACAGGGGCAGTATCGGTAGTAAAGGTAAACGAAATGATGTCTACCTCCGAAAACAACCCTATGAAAGCCCTACAAGGTCGTGTAGCAGGGATGCAAGTAACCGATAACGGTGGTCCTGCAGGGAAAGCAACCATTCGCATTCGCGGTATCGGTACGCTCAACAACAACGACCCTCTTTATATTATTGACGGAGTACCTACCCAAGGCGGTATGCACGAGCTCAACTCTAACGATATTGAGAGCATACAAGTGTTGCGAGATGCTTCGGCTGCTAGTATCTACGGGTCGCGTGCTGCCAATGGGGTGATTGTTATTACCACTAAAAAAGGTAAGAAAGGTGTGCTAAAAGTGGATTTCGACCATTATACTACCATATCGATGTTTCACTCACGTATGAAAATGCTCAATTCCAACGAGTACGCACAAGTGCTTTGGAAAGCGGCGGTGAATCGAGGCAACAACCCTAACCAAAACCCATTGGGCATTCACTATGATTACACTACCGATGCCAATGGACACGCTACCCTCAACAATTTGTACTACCCACGCGAGTATTTTGATAAAACAGGTAGCCCTATGTTACCTTCTAATACCGATTGGTTCAAAGAAATCACCCGTATGGGGGTAACCGAATCGTACAACCTTTCAGTTACTAATGGTACTGAAAAAGGGAATTACTTCCTCTCTTTGGGCTATTACAACAACGACGGTATGGTAAAGAATACTGATTTCTCTCGTCTTTCAGCTCGTATCAATACTGATTACAAGCTCTTTGGCGATGTGGTAACCATAGGTGAAAATTTCACCGTAAATCGTACCAGTGAGGTAGAACAACCGCACCAAATCACCGAATCGGCAATGATAGCGGTACCTTTTATTCCAGTACGCACTACCGATGGCAAACACTGGGGAGGACCTGTAAACGGATTGCCCGACCGTCAGAACCCTGCACGCCTTGTAGCCGATAATAAGGATAATCGCTACAACTATTGGCGTATGTTTGGAAATGCTTTTGTGAATATCCAGCCTATCAAAGGATTGAATGTGCGTTCTAACTTTGGTATAGACTATGGCAACTTCTACAAACGTGTGCTCAACCGTTCGTATGTTTCAGGATTTATGGAAGAAGGCAAAGAAAAAACTTTCTCTCAACTCGAGCAAGCCCACTGGACAAAATGGAACTGGGCTAATACTGCTACCTACGACTTTGAGCTCGGCAAGAGTCGTTTTGAAACCCTTGCAGGGATGGAGATGTACTCACAGAACGACCTTAATTTTGCTATCAAAGGGAATAACCTCGCGGTAGAAACACCTGAATATATGTGGCCTTCATTGGCAACTGGGGGTGTGAGTGGTAGTGGTTCAACTACGGGCTACAAGTTGCTTTCTTTCTTTGGAAAAATCAACTACGCTTTCGATAATAAATACCTCGCTTCAGTAACCCTCCGCCACGATGGTTCTTCACGTTTTGCCAAAGATAATCGCTGGGGTACTTTCCCTGCGTTCAACTTAGGATGGCGCATCTCTCAAGAGTCCTTTATGGAGAAAATCAACCATACTGTTTCCGACCTCAAATTGCGTTTCGGTTGGGGACAAAACGGTAACCAAGATATCAACAACTACGCTATCTACGACATCTTCGACCCTTACTATGGGGTAACAGGCGACTTTATATGGAATGGTATCTGGAAAACCTCTTATGACCTCGACGGTAAGGGCTCAGGACAATTGGCTTCAGGTTTCCGTCGTACACGTCTTGGTAACAAAAATCTCAAATGGGAAACCACTACCCAAACTAACTTTGGTATCGATTTCGGTTTCTTCGATAATAGCTTGTATGGCTCAGCCGAATACTATATCAAGAAAACTAAAGACATCTTAGTAGAACCTCCTTATGCAGGTATCAAAGGAGAAGGCGCTTACCAATGGGTAAATGGTGCTGCTGTTGAGAATAAAGGTTTAGAAGTATCAGTAGGTTATCGCAATGAAACTAAAGGCGGACTCAAATACGATATCAACGCCAATGTCGCTACTAATAAGAATAAAATCACAGAGCTCCCTACTTCAGTAATCAACTCTTATGGTGGTAATGGTAAATGGGACAATGGTTTAGGTCGCCCTATAGGCTCTAACAACTTCTATGGCTATGTAGCCGATGGCATTTTTAAAACTCAAGAAGAAGTAGATCATCATCCTATACAAAACGGTAAAGGTATCGGTCGTATCCGCTACCGCGATTTGAACAACGATGGCAAAATCGATGAAGACGACCGCACTTGGATAGGCAATCCACAACCCGATTTTATCTATGGTCTTAACCTCAATTTAGAGTATAAAAACTTCGATTTCACTGCTTTCTTCCAAGGCGTACAGAATGTAGATGTGGTGTCTAACGTAAAACGCCACACCGATTTCTGGAGTGTACAAGATACGTATGGTAACAAAGGTCGCCGTTTGCTCGATGCTTTCGACCCCGTTACCAACCCTGATTCTGATATTCCAAGTGTGTCAAGCGTAGACGACAACAACGAAGGACGTATGTCTACTTACTATGTAGAAAATGGTTCATACCTCAAACTTCGCAACGTACAATTGGGCTATACCTTGCCTAAAGAACTATCTGAAAAGATAAAACTCAGCAAGTTGCGCTTGTATGTAAGCGGTCAGAACCTATGGACACTCAAAAGCAAATCGTTCACCGGTAAAGACCCTGAAAATCCTAACTACGGCTATCCTATCCCAATCACCTTTACGATGGGACTCAATGCTAGTTTTTAGCCTACTAAAAATAACAGACAAATGAAAAAGATAATATATACCACCGCGATATGTGCAGCGCTTTTTACAACAAGCTGCAGTTTTTTAGACGATAATCCACAAGGGATTATGAGTGAAAAAGAGGCAATCTCTAAAGCCGATGGACTTGCAACCGCTGCCTATGCTGCTTTAGGTAACGACCACTACGATACACCTTTTAGCCTTTGGATATATGGCAACGTACGCGCCGATGATGCCTATAAAGGCGGTCAGGATGTGAGTGATATTCAAGTGTTTCACTTCTACGAAATAGCTCAAAATATCGACCCTACTTATGCGGAAGCAGATAAGTTCTGGTTTATGTGTTATCAAGCTGTTTCGCGTACCAATACCGCACTGAAAGCACTACAACAAGCATCGGATGCCGAAGTGCCTAACCGTCAATCACGCATAGGCGAAATGTACTTTTTGCGCGGGCACTTCTACTTTATTCTTAAAACCATTTTTGGGCATATACCTTTCGTAGACGAAAACACTCCTGATAGTGCCTACGAAACTACCCCTAACACCTTGCCTAACGATGAACAATGGCAAAAGATAGCTGCCGATTTTAAGAAAGCTTACGACCTATTGCCTGCCACTCAAGCACAAAAAGGTAGAGCAACCAAAGGGGCAGCAGCGGCTTACCTCGCTAAAACTTACTTGTACAAGGCCTATCGCCAAAGTGAAAACAACAGCGTAACTAGTATCAACAGCCAAGATTTACAAGAAGTGCTCACCTATACCAGCGCTGTGTTAGGCTCTACTTACGGTTTGGAAGACGACTTTGCCTTCAACTTCCTTCCTGGGGGCTATGAAAATGGTAAAGAGTCGCTCTTTGCTGTGCAATACTCAGTAGACGATGGTACTCAATACGGAAGTCTCAACTGGGGTGATGTACTCTCTACACCACAAAAGTTAGGCTGCTGTGACTTCCACAAACCGAGTCAGAATTTGGTAAACGCCTTCAAAACAGTGAATGGATTGCCCGATTTTGATAACTTCAACAACAACGATTATAATGCGGCTAACGATAAAGCCGACCCTCGTTTGTTCCACACCGTTGCCTTACCTGGCTTGCCTTATAAGTACAACACCGAGTTGATTTACAAAAACGACTGGAATCGCAATAGCAACGTATATGGCTTCTATGCTTCACTCAAAGAAAATGTAGACCCTTCTTGCTCTTGCTTCCGCAATATCAACCCTTTCCGAGGTAATTCTAAGAACCGTATCGTAATACGTTATGCCGATGTACTCCTAATGCGCGCCGAAGCCCTTATCGAGCTCAACCGTAGCAACGAAGCCTTGCCACTTATCAACCAAGTGCGCCAACGTGCCAAACAAAGTACTTCTATGATTCCTTATGCTACCAATGCTAATATTGCCTTATACCAAGATGGCGTAAATATCACTTGGAATCAAGAAAACGCGCGCAAAGCACTCCGTTGGGAACGCCGTTTAGAGTTTGCTATGGAAGGCAGTCGCTTCTTCGACCTTGTACGCTGGGGTATCGCCGACCAAGTGCTTAACGACTATTTCACTAAAGAGAAAACACGTCGCCCAGCAATATTTAGCAGTGCTTATTTCACTAAAAACAAGAATGAGTACATCCCTATTCCACAAAACCAAATAGGGTACGTAAAAGGTATTTACAAACAAAATGCAGGATTCTAATATGAAAACAACAGTACACAAACTCGCCCTCGGTATGGCAGCTTTGCTCGGCTTGTTTAGCTGCGACGAGAAACACGAAGGCGAACTTATCAATGATAAAGAGGCTAAAATCAATGCCTTTCAAGCCAATGGTATCGATGGAATCATCGACGAGGAGAAACAAACCATTACTGTTTACGCTCCTTGGTCGGCTACGCTTACCAATATGTCCACCTCCCTTAGCTTGCCCGAGGGAGCTACCTCAGTGCCTAAAGGTGCTACAGGAGTAGATTTGAGTAAAGGTGTCAAGTATCGCATCTTTAATGGTAACCTCTATTGGGATTATACCGTTACCGCTCAGTACCCTAAGATAGAGAACTTTGTAATCGGGAAATACAAAGCTACTATCGACCACAGTACAGGTAAAATAAGTGTGAAATATCCCAAAGGAGAAGCAGTAACTGCGCTAACTCCTACTTTTAGCACTACCCCTAACGCTACCGTAAGCCCTGCTTCGGGAGTTGCCCAAAACTTCACTCAAAGCGTTACTTACACTATGAATTACCGCGGTGAGAGTTTTGCGTATAACGTAGAGATTATACCTACAAACTTTGCGCCTATTGCCTTTGTAGGTACAGCTAAGAGTGCTTCTGCTATCGCCAATGAAGACGAGAAAGCTGCCTACACTTGGCTTGCCGAAAACTACGATACCGCCAAATACATTTCATTTAGTGACATCAAGGACGGCAAAGTTAATCTTACCGACTACAAAGTGATTTGGTGGCATTGGGATAACAACAAAGAGTTGCCTGCTGAAGCCAAAGCAGATGCCGTTGTAAACAAGATGAAACAATTCTATGCTGCTGGAGGCTCGTTCTTATTGTCTTCTTGGGCTGTACAGTACGTAGTCGATTTAGGTATCGCCTTAGACGGCAAAGTGGTAAACAATATGTGGGGAGAAGGCAACAGTCCATTTGCAATTGGTGATGACTGGGGTATTTGCTATAAAGGCAACGAAAGCCATCCACTTTTCAAAGGATTGACTAAGAAAACAGGTACTAACGATGTCGCCTTCTTACTCTCTAGAGGGGTAAAAGCCAAAGCACATAACGCCTTATGGAACTTTGAGTGGGGTGATTATGCCAATAATGTAGCAGGCTGGCAAACTGCCAGTGGTGCTAAGTTATTAGCAAGTTTCCACTGGAATGATGCTATGAACCGCGCAGCGATTTTTGAATATACCAAACGTGGCAATGCAGGTCGCACCATTTGTATAGGTATTGAAGGCTACGACTGGTATAACGAAGATAATTCACCCGCTAATACCTACAAAAGCAATATTGAATTGCTTACTGCCAACGCTTTAGAATATTTAGCAAATTAATAAATAAAGATGATGAAAAGAACACTTACATTAGCGCTTTGCGCTACCGCCCTAATAGCTTGTGAAAAAAAAGAATATTGTAGTAACGACCCTAATGCAGCTCCCGATGCCGCTACTTGTTATGCCGTACAAGATTACGGTCGTACTTATAAACATTTCTTCCAGCCCAAAAATGCGTGGGTAGGCGACCCTATGCCGTTCTACGATAATGGTAGATTTCATATCTTCTACCTCTACGACCAACGTCCCGCACCTGCAACCTTCCACCCTTGGTATAGTGCCACCACTACTGATTTAGTGAATTATACCGATAATGGTGAAGCAATTGCTTGTGGATCCGATGGTTCGCACGAAGATGCCCTTGGTACAGGTTCAGTATTCAAAGACGGCAATACCTATTACGCCTTCTATACGGGGCATAACGGCGATTTAGACCCTAAAGAAATCATCTATTGGGCTACTTCTACCGATTTGAAAACGTGGACAAAGGATACCCAAAACTCTTTTCGTGCCCCCGACGGCTATGACCGCAATGAGTTCCGCGACCCTATTGTATTTAAAGAAGGAAATGCCTACAAGATGCTCCTCAGCACTCGTGCCGATATAGGAAGCGGTGTTTGGAAAGCTGTTGTAGCTCAATTCACCTCTACCGACCTTAAGAATTGGACGAAAGACCCGAATACTCCCTTCTTTTATACTGACCCTTCTGCCTTTATGGTAGAATGCCCCGATGTGTTTACACAAGGAAACTACCAATACTTGATATTTTCCAACATCGAAGAAAGCGTGCGCCGTGTGCAATACAGATACCGCCGTGTAGGAAGCACCGATTGGATTACCCCTGCACAACAAGACTTAGACGATCGTGTGTTCTATGCCGGAAAAACCGCTACCGACGGCACTCACCGCTATATATGGGGGTGGAATCCATCACGTATCAATTATGAAGATAACGCCGCTTACCACTGGGGAGGCTCATTGGCAGTGCACGAGCTCACTCAAAACGCCGATGGTACCCTTAACGTGAAAATGCCTACCGCTTTTGATAGCAAGCAAGCCATATCTGCTTCACTTGGCAACATAGCCTTAGACAACAATAACCGTGTGTTCGACCGCCTTGGCACTGGGTTTAACAAGATAGTTACTAAAATAAAAGCCAATACCGCCACCGAGTTTGGGGTGATGTTTGGCGCTTGCGGTAACCTTTATGAAACCTACCGCGTAACGATTAATCTCAACAAAGGAGAGTTGCAACTCAACCGCGTAATTAGAGACGGAGGCAATGCTACCATCAATAGCATAAAACTCCCCGTGAACGCCAGCAAGGAATACACTGTGAAAATAGTGCAAGAAGGCTCAGCAGCAGCAATCTATGTGAACGATGAAGTAGCTCTTTCAATCCGTTGTTACAAGATGAACCAAAATCCTTGGGGTATCTTTGCTAACGGTACAGCAAACTTTACTTTTTAGGTAAAAGGTAAAAGATAAAAGGTAAAAGGAGGAAGGGTGAACCTAAGACGAACAAAGGACGAACAAAAGACGAAGAAAAGACGAACAAAAGACGAAGGAAGGACGAAGGAAAGACGAACAAAAGACGAAGGAAAAATGAGTCTAAGGCGAAGCTAAAGCGAACCTAAGGCGAAGGACGGGTATAAACATCTTATCTTTTACCTCAAAAACAGATACTTTCATTACTTTATAAGTCTCAACTTCCTCCCTCTCCTTAGTGAGAGGGAATGAAGATGAGGAATTAGTTTACTTATTTGCTAATTCAAAAAAAAAATAATGTATATTTGTACCATCTTTTAAATAAAAAGAGATATGAAAAAGTATATGAATAACAAACTAATAGCAGGATTAGGAGTCTTAGCACTCACTGCCTGCCAGCAAAACACCGATGATATCATCATCGAGGACTTTGAATCAGGCACTTATGCCAATTGGACGGTAGAAGGCGACGCCTTTGGCGCGACTCCCGCCACGGGTAGCTATACCGGTCAGCAGCCCGTAACAGGCTTTGAAGGCAAGCACCTTGCCAATAGCTTCAACAACGGCGACGACTCTCGAGGAGCGCTTACCTCAAAAGAGTTCACCATCGAGCGCGATTACATCAACTTCCTCATTGGGGGAGGCACTCACGCCGATACCTACATCGAGCTATTAGTCGACGGAAAAAGCGTGCTACAAACGCGTTCTCTCTACGAAACCGAAACCCTACAATGGCTCACTTGGGATGTCAAAGCCTATAAAAACAAGAAAGCTACTATCCGCATTGTCGATAACCAACGCGGCGGTTGGGGGCACATCCTTATAGACCAAATCGAACAAGGCAACAAACAAAAAAGCGTTTTTATGACTGATTACACCCGTACCTTTGAAGCCAAAGACAAGTACCTGCTCATTCCTGTGGAAGACCAAGCAACCGAAAACAAAGTCCAACTATCAGTAGATGGTACCCTTATAGGCGAGCCAATGACCATTCGCATTGCCCAAAACAAAATAGACTACTGGGTGCCTATCGCTATCGAGGCATACAAGGGCAAAAAAGTAACCCTTACTTTTGCAGTAGCCAAAACTACCGATATAGGCTTAGCCGAAATCAAACAGTCGGCTGAATATAACTTCAACTACAACGAAAAATACCGTCCGCTATACCACTTTACCCCTCAATACGGCTGGATGAACGACCCTAACGGAATGGTATACCTCGACGGAGTATTCCACCTCTTCTACCAATACAATCCTTACGGAGCGCGCTGGGGTAATATGCACTGGGGGCACACCGTTTCTAAAGACTTGGTGAATTGGGAATACAAGCCTTATGTATTAGCTCCCGATAAGTTAGGAGCGATTTTCTCAGGCAGTGTTGTGATTGACCACGATAATACTGCCGGCTTTGGCAAAGGCGCTATGGTGGCTATTTTCACCTCAGCAGGCGAACGCCAAACACAGTCTATTGCTTATAGCCTCGATGGCGGAAAAACCTTCACCAAATACGAAGGCAACCCCGTACTCACCGATGCCAATATCATCGACTTTCGCGACCCGAAAGTATTCTGGCACGCGCCCTCTAAACAATGGGTGATGAGCCTTGCCACTACCCAAACGATTACCTTCTACGGTTCTAAGAACCTCAAAGAATGGACACGCCTCAGTGAGTTTGGAGAAGGCTTAGGCGGACACGGTGGCGTGTGGGAATGCCCTGATCTCTTCCCGCTTACTTACGAAGGAAAAACCAAATGGGTGCTCTTTGTGAGTATCAACCCAGGTGGGCCTAACGGCGGAAGTGCTACTCAGTACTTTATCGGTAATTTTGATGGCAAAACCTTCACCCCTGATACTATGAACTATCCACTTTGGTTAGACTATGGTCGCGATAATTATGCAGGTGTAACGTGGAGTAATGTCCCCGCCACCGATGGTCGTCGTCTCTTCATAGGCTGGATGAGCAACTGGGATTACGCCAATGAAATCCCTACTCAAAACTTCCGTAGCGCGATGACTGTTGCCCGCGCTTTGCGTTTGGTGCATAATGGCGAGCATTTGGTAGTAGCCAGTGAGCCCGTAAAAGAGTTGGAGAGTTTGCGTCGTGAAGCGGTACTTTTAGGTGATAAAACACGTACCAACACCTCCGATGCCATAACTTTCGAAAACTTCTTGCCCAATAATCAAGGAGCTTATGAACTCACTTTCACGGTAACCCCTAACGAAACTGATGCTTTCTCATTCGCCCTTGAGAATGCCAAAGGTGAAACTATCAAATATCTATTTGACGGCGCTAATAAAACCCTATCGGTAGACCGCAGTAAGAGCAGTGTAGCCTTCAATGCTAACTTCGCCGAAACGCTCATCAAAGCACCAATGGTAGCTAAGAAAAGCTATACTGTACGCTTATTGGTAGACAAAGCCTCAACCGAGCTCTTTGTGAACAACGGCGAAGTAGTACAAACCAATGCTGTATTCCCTACCGAAGTGTACAATACCCTCCGCTTCAATACCAGCAAAGGTACCCTCACTCTTAACAATGTAACTGTCTATAAATTGAAATAATAATCCTCTCCCTCTGCCCCTCTCCCAAGGAGAGGGAAGTGCGTGAGACTAATAATATATTCATAGTATGCAACAGAATAACAACTATCTAAAATATTTATTACCTGTACTCCTATCATTCTTCTGTATGGGCTTCGTAGACCTTGTAGGCGCCGCCTCTAACTTTGTAAAAGACGATTTTGGCTTGACCGAAACCACCGCCAAAGCACTTCCTGCAATGGTATTCTTTTGGTTTTTGCTTTTCTCAGTGCCCACAGGCGTACTGATGAGCAAAATAGGTCGTCGTAAAACCGTACTCCTCAGCTTGGTGATTACTATCTTAGCGATGGTAGTGCCCTTTATCAGCTACAATTATACCACTATGTTGGTAGCTTTCTCCTTGCTTGGTATTGGTAACACACTGATGCAAGTATCGCTAAACCCACTAATGTCAGTTATAGTAAAAGGCGACAAACTCGCGAGTTCACTCACTTTTGGTCAGTTTATCAAGGCGATAGCCTCGTTTTCTGCCCCCTTGCTGATGAGTTTTTGCTTTGATAAATTCAATGATTGGAGACTCTTCTTCCTGCTCTTTGTAGCTATTTCGGTAGTATCCCTCTTGTGGCTTGGAGCTACCCATATTGAAGAAGAGAAAAACGACAGTAAAAACGCCACCTTTGCTGAGTGTTTTGCACTGCTTGCCAACCCTTATGTACTCTTGTGTTTCATAGGTATTATGTGCCACGTAGGGATAGACGTAGGAGTTAATGCCTCAGCCCCTACAATCTTTATGGAACGTTTAGGGCTTACCACTACCCAAGCCTCTTTTGCCACCAGCTGGTATTTCTTGTTCCGTACCATAGGATGTCTGTCAGGAGCTTATATTCTCACCAAAGTATCACCTAAGAGTTTCTTCACCCTTAGTGTGCTTTGTATGGTAGCCTCAATGGCGATACTGTTCTTTTTCAGTGATAAAACAATGCTCTACATCGCCATTGCTTTGGTAGGTTTTGGTAACTCCAATGTATTCTCAATCATCTTCTCGCAAGCCCTTTTGCAGAACCCTACTAAGAAAAACGAAGTATCAGGCTTGATGATTATGGGACTCTTTGGCGGTACTATCTTCCCTTTTGCAATGGGCTTAGCCTCCGATGCGATGAACGGCTCACAGATAGGTGCCCTTATTGTCCTCAGCATAGGAGTATTATACCTATTGCTAATGAGCACCCGACTCAAAGCAAATGCTAACACTTAGTCGTTAGAGAGCCCTACAAATTGTATAAGTCGGATTAGTCAGAAAGGTTTGATGACTGATAGTATTTATTACTATTAGTAGGAAATCTCAAAAAGAATTTATAACTTTGTACGCTGAAAAAGAATTAACAACAATACTCTTGCCTCCTTCCCCCCAAGGGCAGGGCAGGGGAGAGGATAACATAACATACAATGAAAAATACAGTAGTAGGATTGGGAGAAATCCTTTGGGATGTTTTCCCTGAAAGAAAAGTATTAGGTGGTGCGCCCGCTAATTTCGCTTACCACGTGTCGCAATTTGGTTTCAACGGCTATGCTGTGAGTGCCATTGGGGGCGACCTCCTCGGTAAGGAAATACTAAAAAGTTTAGAAGAAAAAGAACTCAACTACATCATTGAGAAGACTGATTTCCCCACAGGTACTGTAAAAGTACAGTTAGACGGTCGTGGGGTGCCTACCTATGAGATTAGCGAAAATGTAGCGTGGGACAATATTCCATTCTCTTCGCGTATTGAGAACTTAGCAAAGAACACTAATACCGTGTGCTTTGGGTCATTAGCACAGCGCAGTGAAATATCGCGTGCCACTATCCACAAGTTCTTAGATTTGATGCCTGCCGAGAGTTTAAAAGTATTCGATATCAACCTCCGCTTGAAATACTTCAGCAAAGAGGTAATTGCCGATTCGTTAGACAAGGCAACCGCATTAAAAATCAACGATGAGGAGATAGTGAAAGTAGCTGAAATGTTCAATTTACAAGGAACTGATGAAGAGGTATGTAAGCGCCTATTGGAGAAATACAACCTCAAATTCCTCATCTTAACGCAAGGCACACGAGGTAGTTATGTGTTTACGCCTAATGAAAAATCGTTCTTAGGGACACCTAAGGTTACCATCGCCGATACGGTAGGAGCTGGCGACTCGTTCACGGCTGCCTTTGTAGCCTCTTACCTCAATGGTCGCAGTATTGCCCAATCGCATCAATTGGCGGTAGAAGTATCGGCTTACGTATGTCAGCAACACGGTGCGATGCCTCGCCTTGCCGATGCTCATTTAGAGTTGTTTAGATAAAATGACTTTTAGGAAGTATCATATACTTTTTTTATATTTCGCTCTCTTTGCTTGCTTAGCTTGCCAAAGGGAGCGAAACCCCCGTTATGTGATAGGGGTGTCACAGTGCAGTGAAGACCTTTGGAGACAAACGATGAACGAGGAGCTAAAACGCGAAGTAGCCCTTTACCAAGCCAATGCTGAGTTGCTCATTCGCAGTGTGAAAGACGATACTCCCAAACAAATCGCTGATATAGAGTGGTTCATAGAACAAAAGGTAGATGTGCTCGTCGTTTCACCTAATGAATCGGAAGCCTGTACTCCTGTGGTTGAAAAGGCTTACCAGCAGGGTATTCCCGTGATTTTGGTAGATAGGAAAATCGCTACTGAGAGTTATACTGCCTATGTGGGAGCTAACAATTACCAAATAGGAAAAGAAGCGGGGCACTATGCAATAGGTATTCTCAAAGGTAAAGGCAATATAGCCGAAGTGCGAGGTACCAGAGGCTCAACCTCCGATGCGGAACGCCATAAAGGCTTTGTAGATGCCCTTAAAAATGCTCCTGAGGTGCGAATAGTAGCCGAGACCTGGGGCAACTTCCTCAAAGCAGATGCCAAAGTGCAAATGCAACAACTTTTTCAGCAACACCCCAATATCGACCTTGTGTTTGCAATGAATGACCCAATGGCAGCGGGTACTCACGAAGCAGCGATGCAATTCAACGGTAAGATACCATTTATCATAGGGGTAGATGCACTACAACAAGAAGGAATTAGCAATATAGAGAACAACGTGCAAGACGCGTCGTTTATCTATCCTACGGGAGGTGAAAAGGTTATTGACCTTGCAATGAAAATACTCCATAAACAACCTTTTGAGCGCGAAAATATCCTCAATACCGCAGTGGTAGATAAGAGTAACGTGCGTATTTTACAGTTGCAAACAGAGCAAATTGCCCAAAAACAAGCTAAGATAGAGGATATCAATCAGCAGCTGAGTGAGAGCCTTATTCAGCATACTACTCAGCGTACACTCTTCTATATTTCAATTACTGCTATTGGTTTGATTACTATATTTTTGGCAATAGCTATCAGAGCATATCGCACCAAGAGTCGTGCAAATAATCTGTTAGAAAAACAAAACGAAGAAATCAAACGTCAGGCTACCGAATTGCAACAACAGAAAGAACGCTTAGAGGAAATCTCGACGCAATTAGAAGAGGCTACCCAAGCCAAATTACTCTTCTTTACCAATATTTCTCACGAGTTCAAAACACCGTTGTCGCTTATCTTAGGTCCTGTGCAGACGCTTTTGGCTCACAATTCACTCCCCAAAGAAGAACAAGACTTGTTATTCCTCATCAAAAAGAACAGCAACCGACTTTTGCATCTTATTTCCGAAGTAATTGAGTTCCGCAGTTATGAGAATGGCAAGATGCAAATGTACTTCACTAAGGGCAACTTAAAACGGTTTCTTACTGAACTCAATTCTTTTTTTAGTGACCGTATCAAACAAAAGAAACTCAACTTTCAGTTTCTTGCCGAAGATACTTCTTTTGAAATGGCTTTTGATAAGGAAAAAGTAGAGAAAATCTACTTCAACCTGCTTTCTAATGCGCTGAAGTTCACACCTCAAGAAGGAAGTATCACCGTGTCGTTAGAAAAAGAAGACCTCCCCCTAACCCCCTCCAAAGGAGGAGTAGCTGTGCTACGTGTGTTCAATAGCGGTTCATATATCCCAAAAGACAAGCAAAATGAGGTGTTTGAACACTTCTACAAAATAAATCCCGATAGCGAAGGTTCGGGTATTGGCTTGGCGTTGGTACAAGCCTTAGTAGCCTCACACAACGGTACTATCAACGTGGAGAGTACAGAAGGCGAGGGGACAACCTTCCTCATTCGCCTGCCTTTCACCCAAGAACAAATATCGGCAAAAACAGTATACGACAGCAATTACATCGAAACCCACCTCGATTTATTGCCTTCATTGCCAGCATCTGCCGAGAAACTCAAACTGCCAACAGCTGCATCCTCAGCTCCAGAGAAACCTACCGTACTGATTGTGGAAGACAACGAGGATATGCGCCAGTTTATTCGCTATATCCTCAGTGATAACTACAATCTTATAGAAGCCGAAAATGGAGAAGAAGGCTTTGAAGTCGCTAAAAAGCACCTCCCCGATGTAGTAATCAGCGATGTGATGATGCCCAAGACTGATGGCTTTGATTTATGTCAGTTGATAAAAACTAACGTGGCTACTAATCATATTCCCGTGATTTTGCTCACCGCTTATGCTTTAGACGAACAGAAACAAGTAGGCTTCGAGAGTGGTGCTGATGCTTATATCTCCAAGCCTTTCAACGTAAAACTGCTGAAAACACGGGTGCGTAAGCTCATAGAAAACCGTAAGAAGATACGTGAGAGCTTTAATAATTTCCTCCTAAACGAAACCAAACAAGAGACTTTAGGCAAAGTAGAACAACAATTTATCACCGATTTTACCCAGTATGTTGAAAACTCTATCGCCAACCCCGAACTGAATATAGACGAAATTGCCGATGCCTTAGGCTTGTCGCGTTCTAACCTATACCGCAAAATCAAATCCCTCACCGACTATTCGCCCAACGAACTCATTCGCACCATACGAGTAAAATACGCCAAACAATTGCTCAACAGCAAAGCCAAGAGCATCTCGGAAGTTGCTTATGAAGTAGGATTTTCTTCTCCTTCCTACTTTGCGAAATGCTTTAAAGATTTTTATAACGAAAGTCCGACAGAGTACTTGGAACGGATTAGGTAATAACTTTTTGTATCAAAGGCATCTAACCTAAAAAACTTTTTTTTAAGTTTAAAAACATATATTTATGAAAATATTTCCCATATTTTCTTGCATATTTCATCTCTTATTCCTACCTTTGTGCCGATTATTACCAAACTTACCAAACAATGTTAAAGTATCTTCTCTTCTTTTTTGGTACTTTAAGTATCTACGCTCAAAAAGAGTACTGTTTTCAGTACGATAGCGCTGGCAACCAGCGCCGTGCGCTCTTGTGTCTCAATGCAACCGATGAAGCTACTGATGAAGAAATTTTTGATGAACTCCCTGATAATCTCAAATCTTCAAATAGCGATAACTCAAAAGTACAACTCTATGGTGTACCTAACCCCGCTACCGACCAGATAGGAGTCTATTGGCAACACAGCGAAAATGGTACACTCACGCATTTAGCAATCTTCACCCTCAACGGACAGTTAATGCAACAAATTGATAACCTCCCACCTACAGAACCTTACCATATCAATATCTCCACTTGGTCAGCAGGCTATTACTTTATGGTGGCTACATTCTCGGATGGTAGCAAAAAAATCTTTAAAATTGTAAAAAAATAACAATACCTATATTACTATGAAACGCTTTTTATTCCTCATAACACTTTTTTATTCTCTTAACTTTACAGCTCAAGAGGTTTATCCTTTACAACCTATTGAACGTACTTCGTTTTATGCCGAACCTTTAGATGAACCTACTTATACCGAACTACCCTCAGGGAGTATTACGGCACGAGAAAGTGGAGCAAATACGATTGGTTTGACTACAGGTGAATTGAGTGTATCGGGTAGCGGCGCAGCAGTGTATACCGTGCCTATTGCCGTACCTCAAGGTATTGGAGGTGTAGCACCTACCTTAGCACTTACCTATAATAGTCAAAGTGGTAATGGGATAGCAGGCTATGGCTGGCATCTCGCAGGCTTATCAGTAATAAGTCGCGTAGGTAGTACAATGTACCACAACGGCAAGATTACTGAGGTAAACCTCACTAATACCGACCAGTTTGCGTTGGACGGACAGCGATTGATGCTTAAAGAAGGTACCCACGGTGAGAGTGGAGCGGTCTACGAAACAGAGACTTTTTCACAACTGCGTATCAAAGCGGTAGGTAGAAGCAAAAATTCAGCTTTTGGACCCGATTACTTCGAGGTGCTCTATCCCGATGGCTCTAAAGCCTATTATGGCAAAGATAACAATAGTCAGTCACCTATGGAATATGCCATAAGCTACTGGGAGAATGCGCAAGGAGTGAGCATACGATATTTTTATACTATAGAAAATAATCACCTTCGCATTGAACATATTGAATATGGCTACAATACAAAAATTGAGTTTAAATATGATAATCGTACACGTCCTGAAGTTGCCTACATAGGAGGTATGGAATTTACAAATGGGAAAATACTATCACAGATTAATGTAATAGATAATAATGTTCCTTATAGAAACTATAAACTTAGTTATAATACTAATAGTTTGGAGTATAACCGATTAACTTCAATACAAGAAAAAGTAGGAGAAGAAGAATACTCCCCCATAGAGTTTAAATATTGGGATTCTGCAAAAGGATTTAAAAATAGAAATTTTAAATCGAAAGTAGCATTAGAAAAAGTTGATAATCAAAATTCAGCAATAGTTTCATTAGATCTTGATGGAGATAACTATACTGATTTTATTATGTATCCTACGAAAGGAAATAATGCTTATAAGCAAATATACATTTTTGACATTTTTAGAAAAAGTCCTTACCAACTCGCAGAAGATCTTCCATTAGGCTACACTTTCAATGATATTTTTGCTTCTAAATTTGTTTCAAATACAGGGAAGTTATTTAATGGACAAGGATTTATAACTACTCATCAAGAAGGAGATAAAGTTATTTTTAATACCTATACAAAATCCTCCCAAACAGCTTTATCTCGTGAAGATGTAAAAGAGTGGAAACTTCCTACTTATATAGAACGGGGGAGAGAATTCTGTGATCTTTTGCGACAAAAATGGAGAGAAGAAGGAGGACGTGCTCGTGTTAATCCTAGAAAAATAAGTGTTTCATACAAAGATTTAAAATTTTTATCTGGAGACTTTAATGGAGATGGACTTACTGATATTATTGCTATAGAATATCCTATAAAAAGAGAGAGTTGTACCATAAAATTCCCCCGCCCAAATCAGACTCATTCTATACCTACCTGTGAAGAATGTAATTATTTCACCGATTATCGAAACGGTGTGTATTGGATTGATTTGGATGGACGGAAAAAGACAGACTATTCAAAACAGATAGGTTTTATGCAACAAAAAACTTCTTCAGATGATTTGTTTTGGACAATGGATACAAACGGAGATGGTAAAACCGATATGATTCATATTACCAATGGTTCTCTTTTTGTTTATGGGATGGATAACAATCAGAATTTAAATTTATTGTATAAATACAATAATAGCTATATTAAAACCAATGTATTTCATCCTATAGCTGGAGATTTTAATGGAGATGGTAAATTAGATTTTTTATTACCAACAGCTGATAAAAGTAATACTTTTGCTGTACTAACTAATACAGGAAAAGAATTTGATTACAAATTAAGAAGTTTTGATTTTACATTTTATGCCAGTACAGTTGAAGAGGAAGAGCAGGTAGAAGATGGAGTAGATCATTATACAGGAGATATTATTTATCATTATGATTATTACTACAGAAATTATTCTCTAATCCCTGTAGATATTAATAATGATGGCAAAACAGACATCATACAGTACGAATCTACAAAAACTAATTTTCCAGAAGCTAAATCTGACCATATTCGGAATATAACACTATTCAACAATCAAACAAAAGGTGCAGAATATCTCTTTATAGGAGGAGCTTCTAAAGAACTCACTAATGGACTTCCAGCTCACATTATTTTTTCAGCTATAGATGAACGCAATAAAGTAATAGATATTTCTTTCTTTTCGGGAGATTTGATAGAAACAGTTCTTTTACAAGAAAATAATAAGGAAGATGTCTTGCTTAGAGAAGTTTACAAAGGAGGTTTACAAGAGAAAATTTCATATAAATCTATGGTTTCTGATACTGATATTGATAACAATCCTTTCTATAGGTCAGAAATTTACAGTGAAACATATCCTTATGTAGCTATTGTGAATATGCAATCTGTACGATTGGTTTATAAGTTAGAACGCGAAGGAATCACCATTCCTAAAACTATGCGTTATTTTGGTTATTATAACGCTATTACAAATACAGAAGGTTTAGGTTTTTTAGGCTTTACAAAAGTAACAAGCACTAAGTGGTGCGAACTACATAAAACTCAAGAAAACGTGCTTTACACATATAAAGTAATGAATCCTCACTTGAGAGGAGCCTCAATAGAAGATTTTCTATTTAAAGAGAATTTTGATCTCCCATCGCCTTTTACCCCCACAGGATATATACAGCATACCTCCTACCAATACACCCATACCCTCAGTCCTAACAAAGTTTTCAAACTTCAGCTTACTCAACAAACCACCGAAGATAAACTTTCAGGACTAACGACTACCAATAATTTTACTTATGATACCGATGGAAACCTTACCGAACAACGTACCCAAACCGACGGTTATAGCCAAAGTACGCGCATAAGTTATTTGCCTAAAAGCGAAACTCCGTATTTTGTAGGCTTGCCTCAAAAGAAAGAAACGACCACCACTTTGGCAGGCGATAGTTTTAGCACAGCCGAAGCTTTTGCTTACGACAAAGGCTTGCTCACTACCCATAAAACTCAAGGCAATGGTACAGCTTGGCGTACCACTGCCTACCGCTATGACCAGTACGGCAACATAACCGAGCAAACCGCCACTGCTGAAAACGGTGAGCAACGCACCGAACGCTATACCTATGACCCTACCCATCGATTGGTTACCTCCCATACCGACCACGAAGGACAAGTAACCAAGTTCAGTTATAACAACAAAGGTCTCTTAGAACGCAAAACCTCTCCATTAGGGCAAACTACTCTATATACCTACGATTCTTCAGGTAGACCTATCCAAACAACAGATTTCTTAGGTAAGAAAACTACAACACATTATAGCTTTAACGGAAGTATTTTTAAAACCATTACCGAAAACGAAGAAGGTACTTATAGTGCAGAGAGTTATAACACTTTAGGTTGGTTGTTAGAAAAAGAAAGTAACGATGCTTTCAACAACCGTTATGCAATTAGCTACCAGTACAACGGCATAGGGCAACAAGTAGCTGTAAGCACTCCTCACCTTGCAGGAGGTGCTTCTCAAAAGGTAAAACGTACTGAATACGATGTATATGGACGACCTACCACTATCACTAATCCCGAAGGTAAAGTTACCCGCTTTAATTACGACAAACTCAAAACCACTGCCGATGACGGACAGCAACAAATCATAAGCACTCGCGATGCGCAAGGTAACATCGTAGAACACCAAGATAATGGGGGTACCGTGCGCTATACCTACTTTGCTAACGGCAACCTAAAAACAGCCGACTATAGTGGTGCAGTACAACGCATCACCCAAGACGGTTGGGGACGCAAAACAAGCCTTACCGACCCCTCAGCAGGGCGATATACCTATCAATACGACACGTGGGGCAACCTCACAGAAGAAACTACCCCTAAAGGAAAAACTACCTTTAACTATGCGCAAGGTACCGACCGCCTTACCGAAAAACATATCACGGGAGACTATACCGATATGCACATACGCTACACCTATAACGCCGACAAATTGCTCACCCAAATAGACAACCAAAACAAAGACGGCAATAACGACAGTTACCGCTATGAATACAACGGACTCAAACAATTGGTTCAAACTACCGAGACCAACCCTCAAGCAGTATTTACTAAAAACTATACTTATGATGCCTTTGGACGTGTGCAACAAGAAACCACTACCGCCCAAACGGCAGGTAAACGTGTGAGCAGTGCCGTGCAATACCGCTACCAAAATGGCGAACTTGTGGAGATGAAGGACGATAAGGGGATAACTCTTTGGAAACTGACCGAAAGTAATGAGTACGGACAGCCATTGAGCCTCTACAAAGGCAAAACCAAAGAACTTTTAGACTACAACAGTCATTTCCCTAAAACACAAACCGTACAAAGGGAAGATACCCCACTAAACGTATTGCAATACGATTTCAACCCACAACGAGGGCTACTCAATCATCGCATTTATAGTTTTTATAACCAAAAAGAAGAATTTGCGTATGATACCACCGACCGCCTCACCCGCTGGGGCAATGCCACCCACCAATACGACGAACGGGGTCGCATTACCGAAAACAGTGCCATTGGTACCTATGAATACACACGTAATGGCTACCAACAACAAAAGCTCACCACCAACGAAGCAGGTGAGACGTATTTAGAAAAACACCCACTACCCACTGTAAGGTATAACGCTTTCAAAGCTCCTGAGCAGATATATGTAAAGGATAAAGAACGGATAAGCTATAAATATAACGCCTTTGGCGAGCGTTCACATTGCTATTATGGTAATGCTGAAATAGAAAAAGCCAAACGCCCAATGCTTAAACACTACAGCCACGATGGTAGTGTAGAAATCGTATGTAACAAAACCGATAACAGCACCAAGTTTATACTTTACTTAGGCGGTGATGCCTATAGTGCCCCTGCAATACTCATTTCGGACGGTGAAACGCAAAAACTCTATTACTTACATAGAGATTACTTAGGTTCTATAGTAATGCTCACTGATGAGAACGGCAACATCGCTGAAAGACGCCATTTTGACCCTTGGGGACAACCCATAAAAGTAGAAGACGGCGCAGGCAATACCTTAGACAAACTCACCTTATTAGATAGAGGCTTTACAGGGCACGAACACCTGCAAACCGTAGGGCTTATCAATATGAATGCTCGTTTGTACGACCCAGCCTTACACCGTTTCTTACAACCCGACAACTACGTACAAGACCCTTTTAATACACAGAATTTTAATAGGTATGGCTATTGCTTGAACAACCCACTGGTGTATGTAGATGAGAATGGAGAGTTTATTATAACAGCTATCATAGTAGGTGCTATAGTAGGCGCTGTAGTAGGTGCTTATATAGGAGGTTCTCAAGCCAATGGTACATACAATCCTTTTAGGTGGGATTATAGTAGCGGAAATACTTGGCTTGGTATAGGTGGAGGAGCTCTGATAGGCGGGGTCTCAGGAGCCGCTGCTACTTATGTAGGAGGATTAGCGGCAACAGGATTAGCTACTTATGGAATTACTGGTGGAATAGTAGGAGGAGCAGCTGTAGGAGCAGCTAGTGGATTCGTAGGAGGAGCAATAAGTGGTGGTTTTATGTCGTTATTACCCGGAGGGGATGGGATGTTTTGGAGCAGTGCAGGATGGGGAGCTTTGTCTGGTTTTGTAGGAGGAGCTATATTAGGAGGAGCTACAGGAGCTCTTACTACCCCTAAAGGGCATAATATTTGGACAGGACGAGAAATTCCTCAACCTGTTCAAACTTTAGAAACAACACCAATGGGTGTTCATTTAGATGTAGAAAATAACATAACAGGTAATTTAGAACTAAAAGCTCCAACTTCAGTATCTTTAGAAATACAACAACCTAAGTTAATTCCTATAAGACCTCTTGATGAAAATCTTAAACTTTTAACTCCTGGACTTAAATTAGCTGATAATAAATTGGCTCAACACGCTTATCAATGGGGAATTGGAGAGAAAGGGATAGCCTTAACAAAGACTCAATTAGGTGCAATGAGAAAAATAGCTAATTATATTTATAAAAATGCAAGTACAATACGTCAGGGAACTTGGGGTAATCCTGATTCTGGAGGTTTTTATAATGCATTATTTTATTCTAATGGACGACATGTTATTGTTACAAGGTCAGATGGGACAATGATCACAATATTAAAAAATGCTACTGGTAATAAACATTTTAATAACGCTACAACTATATGGCAACGATAGAACAAATAAAAGACTATAAAATATGCAATATAATAGAAGTAACTTTAGAAGGAATACTTTTAGAATTGCATTTAAACCTCAAACACTTGGACAGTGAAAAATCTATTAGTATCTTGGCTTCTGATGTGGGAGAAACATTGCTTTTTTCAATAGGGAATTATTGGAAAGATAAGAACAATATTAAATATGAAGCATATACTATACAAAGAATAGGTAGTAATTCCTCTTTATCAAAATTAATAGGAGATAAAATTACAAATATTGAGTTTGGCATAGGAAAAACTCTTTATACAGAAGAGCAAGTAATCTATTACATTATGTTGCAAACAAACGATAGTAAATGTCTATTCTTTAATAATGGTGATGAATGCGCCTATTCATTAGATAAAATAAATAAAATTTTAGCCGATGATATCTATGGTTACAAATGGGAAGAGATTCCTCCTTATTTAATTTAAAAGAGAATTTTTACTATGGTTTTTATTTGAACTGAAAAGAATGTGGTAGCTATGAGATGTACGCTTTCAGCACAAGGAGATATTATTCACGTAAAATCAAAATTATGATGACAGACAGGAAACAGTTACTTTTAGACTTAATTCTTTTAAGAGGTAAGCCCCGAGATATAAAAAAAAGAACTTTCTAAATATTCTTGGGATAGTGTGTCACCTATTGTCAAAATAGATACACAGTCTATGATTTTTGTTTTAACAAAATACATCAAAGGGGATATATCAACTGATGAATTAGAAGAGTGGGCTAATCTGGTAGAATGTAGAGATGATATAGAAATTCCTTCGCTGATACAAGAATTTATTTTTGAGTTAGCTAATCCTGAAATAAATGGAGATATAACTAAGAAAAAAGTAAATGATTATGTAAAAGTTTTAGAATGTGAGAATATTTAAAAAATTATGAACATAACACTATTTTTGAAGGATACGAAAAGTATGATTATATCTTTTACGTAAATAATACATATCAAGTACGGGTAACAAATAATGAAAGAAAAGAAAAAATGTAAAGAATGATAAAATTTATTTTCTCTTGAATATACAACGCTTTTGGCGAGCGTTCGCACTGCTATTACGGCAATGCCGAAGTAGAGAAAGCCAAACGCCCACTACTAAAACACTACAGCCACGACGGTAGTGTAGAAGTAGTATGTAACAAAACCGATAACAGCACCAAGTTTGTGTTTTACTTAGGCGGTGACGCCTATAGTGCTCCTGCGATACTCATTTCGGACGGTGAAACGCAAAAGCTCTATTACCTACACCGCGACTATCTCGGAAGCATTGTAATGCTCACTGATGAGAACGGCAATATAGCTGAAAGACGCCATTTTGACCCTTGGGGGCAACCCATAAAAGTAGAAGATGGAGCGGGAAAAGTGTTACAAGGTTTAACATTATTAGATAGAGGCTTTACAGGGCACGAACACCTGCAAACGGTAGGACTTATACATATGAACGGACGCTTGTACGACCCTGCGCTACACCGCTTCTTACAACCCGATAACTTTGTACAAGACCCTTTTAACACGCAGAACTTTAATAGATATGGGTACTGCTTGAACAACCCCCTACTCTATACTGACCCTAATGGGGAGTTTTTCTGGGCAGCGGTTATTATTGGTGCTATTATAGGTGCTTCAAGTTATGCGGTAAGTGCTGCTATTAACGACTCTTGGTCTTGGGGAAGTTTTGGACTGTCAGTTTTAGGAGGAGCTGTAGGAGGTGCTATTACGGGAGCTTTAGGATCAACAGCAGTGCTGACGGCTGAATCTATTGCCAATGGTATAGCTACAGGAGCAGTATCTTCTATGTTACCAAGTGTCAATTTTCCTATAGGAGATTGGAATATAAGCCTATCTTTAGCTGTAGCTTTTGGCAATGCTTCGGGTATGGGGGCAAATTTTGCAGTAGGCTATAACGATGGTAATTGGGGCTTTTCAGCTGGAGTAGGAATAATGGCATATAATAATTATTATGGGTTTGGCAAAAATGCTATAGAAGTACGCAATTCTATAATGGCCTCTTGGGATGATGGTACTACCGGAGTTAGTTTAGGCACTAATGCTTGGTCAGGTGATTTTTCACAAAGAACAGGGATGATAGGATTTAGAAGTGGCGATTTTAAACTAATGTATGAGAATGATGGCTCTATAGGATTCTTAGGTGATGATGGAGATAGCTATAGAACAGCAGCTCTAAATATGAGTATAGGTAATTTTACAACTGGCTTTAATCTTTTTACAGGATATAGAGATTATGATAATGAAAATGGAAGTATTTCTAAGCACAGAGATCCAATGTGTATTGATGAATATGGTAGAAAATTACCTAATGGGGCAGTTTTAGAAGCAAAAGAAAAATACCGTTTAGGAGCTTTAACCATTGGGTATGGAGGTTGGCGTGTAGGAGGTAATAGTGAAATGGTAAGAGACGCTATTCAAACTCAAACATTTCATAATTTTAGAATCCCTTGGTTTGGAGGTAAATCAATACTGGATAAACGTCAAATGAGTTTTGAAAACCAATCTTGGGATTGGAAACCTTTTTATCAATACAGAACTTATAATCCTTTTACATCATGGTAAGAAAAATCATCATATTATTAATTTTATTTCTTTCTACTACTGCTTGTTGGTATATAGGGAAGACAAGTGAATATGGCTTACCAAGACGAAAAATAAGACCTTTACCTGAAAATACTGATTATAGCAAAATAGATACAATGGCATTGTATAAATTGGATAGCTACTATTTTTACAATAGTTTAGAAAAGAAAATAAACGATTTTACAAAAAAAGAAAACGACTCTTATCCTTACATAAGTTATTTAAAATTCTATAGTAAAGGTAAATTAGGTCTTTTTGTAATATCTAAACAAGATACCTTAAATCTGCAACGGTGTTTTTTTAATCCTCAAAAAGCCAAAATGGGGTATTACTATATTGAAGGTAATAAAATTAAAACTAAAATCTCAACTATTGGTAATGCTACCTTGCATATTAGTAGAAAAAAAGGTTTTATATATAATGATTCTATAGATATAAGACATCATAATTTCTATGGTAATATTTTTATAAAAAGGAATGTTCCTAAAGAACTTTTAGAAGGCTGGGAACCTGATTGGTAAGCTTAATATTTTTTAGCGTAATACAAAACTTATAACTCTTTTACATTATGGTAAAAATTATTATTTCTGTATTTTTATTCATTTGTCTGTGTGCGTGTAGTGTTATTTATAATAAAAAATCTTTTGTATTTAGTGATACACCCAACGAAAGAAAATTAAGAACAAATGGATATTATTATCATGTTTACAATCTTGATAAAGAATATATGCGACAAAAAGGTGTATATATCAATATGCAACTCTTTTTAGATAATGGATATACCTATGTTGTCAAAAATGGTTTTGGAGATTACTGTGGTGATTTAATAGAGAAGGAATGTGCTGTTAAAGCCTCAGAATATATGTTAGATAAAAATATAAATGAGTTTTTAGAAGAAACTGATAAACAAAGTAATAGAAATTATCATATTTGGAATTGGGGAAAATATCATATTCAAAATGATACTATAGTTGTAAAGTGGTTTTATAACAGTTTTGGCGACTATTTTTTAGTAGAAGAAAAAGGCATTGTAACAGACTCTACGACGATTGATTTTTTCTATTTTAAAGATTACCAAACTAATAACGATACAATATATAAGATTCCTAAAACATATAACTTTAAAGTTTACCCCATTGATAAAATATATAATAAAATCCCAAGGAAATTAGTTGAATGGAAATAGAAAGTTTTCAGTACAGAACTTATAATACTTTTACATTATGGTAAGAAAAATCATCATATTATTAGTTTTATTTCTTTCTACTACTGCTTGTTGGTATATAGGGAATACAAGTGAATATGGCTTACCAAGACGAAAAATAAGACCTTTACCTGAAAATACTGATTATAGCAAAATAGATACAATGGCATTGTATAAATCAGAAGTAGTTTACTTATATACGACTTCTTTATGTGGTACAAAACCCAAAAACATTCGTATTATTGAAAAAGAAGGAGAACCTTATCTTCCTACTACTACTTATTTAAAGTTTTATAGTAAGAATAAAGTAGGGGTGTTTATACTATCTAAGCAAGAATCGCTAAATTTACAAAGATCTTTTTTTAACCCTCAAAAAGCAGAAATGGGCTATTATTATGTTAAAGAGAATGACAATAAAATAGAAATTAAATTTTCAACTATAGGAGCTTATTCTACTATGCAAGTCAATCATAGAAAAGGAACTATATATAATGACTCTATAAATATTTTCGGAGGTAATAATATTGGAGAAATTTATGTAAAAAGGAATGTTCCTAAAGAACTTTTAGAAGGTTGGGAACCTGATTGGTAAACTTAATGTTTTTTAGTGTAATACAGAACTCATAATCCTTATTCATTATGATAAAGATATTTAAAATATTAATTGCTTGCGTACTGCTTGTCTCTTGTGCCGATTATATCCCTAAAAGAGTAAGCAAGAACTTTTTCTATTGCTACGACTCTCATACAGATTATAGCAAAAATTCTGTTGTGAAATTCAATGGAATTTATAAGATTTGTTACTGCGATTCTATATCTATAGAATGCAATAAAAATTGCTCTTCTAAGTATATGAGATTTTTTCCTGATGGGATTTGTGCTACAAGTTGGAGAATGATTAGTAAGGCTAATTTTGAAAAGGAATTATTAGCAGATAATGATACTTTGTACTACTATACCTCAGAAGATTA
>NZ_JAEFDB010000011.1 GCF_016126015.1 Capnocytophaga periodontitidis | reverse complement strand
ATTTCAAAAAGACAACCCAAAAGCCGAAAATCGTGCGTATCGTGTCTAAACAAGCCGTAAAGCAGCATAAAACTCCTAAAATGTAACAAGATGAAAAAAGAACCCTGTATCGCAACCAAATTCGTGTCTCACGAAATAAGTCCCTTAGAGCATCTGAAAGACTGCCAAGTCTATCAGCTCCGTGTAAAGCTCAATAGCGGTGAGAAACTCACCCGAACAGAGAAAAATTGGATTACCCAAGCGGTCAATAGTAACTGCTTTTTCAGAAATGCTATCCCCTTATTGGGCTACCGATTTGATTTTTCCGATGTACTGAGAAAGTTCATTGTAAAGCAGTATAATACTTGGTATGAATACTATGCTATCGACCGCACCAGCCTCCGTGCCTATCTTTATGGGCGCATAGACCAAATAGTAGAAATTTAGTAACCTAATAACAAATAGAACGTTTATGAATATCGTAGGAAGACTTACCGAAAATGCACAAGTGCAAACCCTATCAAATGGCAAACAAGTAGTTAATTTCTCTGTAGCAGTGAACGACAACTACCGAAACAAAGCAGGTGAAAACGTACAGCAAACCTCCTTTTTTGACTGTGCTTATTGGCTCAGTACGGGGGTTGCTCCGTACCTTACCAAAGGCACATTGGTTGAATTGGAAGGACGAGTATCGGCACGAGCGTTGCTCAATCGTGAGGGAGAACCTCAAGCAGGCTTGAACTTTCACACCTCCAAAATCAAATTCCACTTTAGCAAGAAAGCAGAAGTAACACCTAATACCTCTGCAAGTGAGACAAATAACGCAAATGCCATAACACCTTTACCAAAGCCCCAAGTCACAACAGGGCAAGTAGCAGAGGAAGACGAGGACGATTTGCCTTTCTAAATGTATAACCCTTTAAAATTGAACAGAAAATGAATATCAGCAAAACACCTACAACACACCTATTGGTGCGTGCCTATACCAATAGCGAATGGGATAGTTGCGACTTTGCCCTTATCACCCTTACCGAGCAATGGCTTGAGAAAGTGAAAAAAGTAGCCCAACAAGTGGCTACCCTAAAGAGCGACCCCGATTTTGTGAACCTTAGTTTCTATGAGGCAAGAACCGACTTTTATACCCTCAGCGATGAGGAACAGCCCGATTTATCCTTTTTGGAAGAACGTACTTGGACTTTTGTGGAACTCACTGAGGAAGAATTAGCCTCTTTCAATACGCCTGAAAGCCGTTTAGAAATCTACCGAAGCATATTTACCCGATACGATGATTTCTATATAAAAGCCTATGGAAAATACTCCTCCGATGAGTATTGGACGGACGACATCCGTTTTGAAGAACTTTTTAAAACCTTTGAAAAATGATAATAACAGACCTCAATGGTGCTCCTATAGAGGTAACCGACCTTGATAAAGCCTTAGCGCAAGCCGATAGCTTTAGAGACTATAAGCATACTGACAACACTCACAAGGCGTTAGACAAGAGGCTAAAAGCCTATTGGCAGGACTTATATATTAAACTAAAGCAACTCAAAGAAGCCCAAAACTCAACCCTTAATAAAACCTAACAGCCTATGGAAAGCGTTTACTTAGTCTATAAAACCGACAGCTGGCACTATATGAGTAGCCGTGTCCTTATGCAAGTATGCACAAGCAAGTACAAAGCAATCGAAGTGATAAAAGCCTATTGCAAGCGGTACAAGCTACCCTTTACTCAAGACGACCTAACCAACTTGCAATGGTACAACCAAACCCAATGTAGCAAAAGAAGCATTGAGTTTGAGATAGAACCCCAAGAAGTAGTTTAACCTAAAAAAGTGTATCTCAATGAAACCACTCAAACAGCCCTTAGCAACCGACACCCAAGCCCTATCCTATATAGGGATAATTATCCGAACTTTTGAACCACTGCACTTTATGAACCTTAGCGACCAAGACCGAGAGGCAACCCTTAAAGCCCGACAAGCCTTAGAAGCTATCGTAAAGGCAAACGGCTACATAGTGAGTTATCACACTGAAAACACTATTAAAAAAGCCCCTTAAAAGATAAGTATATAAAAACAGAAGTATCAATTTAAAAACGAAGTATCCAATGGAAACCCATTTTTTCAATCAAATTGCTCAGTTAGCCATACAAGGCAAACTGCACTTAGTCATAACCCAAGAAGCAAATAGCCAGCTTGTTGTATCGGTATTGCTTGAGAATGAACAATGTTCAGACCCTGCCAAGCACCTTTTGCCTCCCTTAGTACTTAGAGGCACTGCCGAAGAATTAGATGCAGGTTTTTTTCAAAGCATCACCCAACCCTTAGAAGAAACCTCCTCTCTGCTTGTGAATATGGAGCAGTACATCGAGGCGCAAAAGCAAGCTCAAAGGCAATCAGCTATGGAGAAAGAAAAAGCCGAGAAACAACAAAAGAAATACGATGAGGCTATGAAAAAAGTAGCTGATTTAGAAGCGCAGGGCAAGTACCGAGAAGCGTGGTCAAAACTACCTCCTCCCGATGAGTTCCCTAACTATGCTGATAAAATCCGCAAAAAAAGGTCAGAACTATCCACACACTTTGCCCCTACCTTGTTTGAAGAATAAGTATTAACCCCTAAAAAAGTATTGTTATGCTCATAGCTACCCAACTGAAAAGAATGTTTGTCTTTGAAGAAAACCGACAAACTATTCATCTTGCCGACCCTAATCCATTGTGGTCAGTAGAGCAAGTCAAGAATTTTTACAGCACCCATTACCCCCTGCTCACCAATGCCAAAGCAGGCACACCTTACGTAGAGGGAGACAGCGTTGTCTATCCCCTACAAATCACAATGGGTACAAAAGGCTAAATCTCTATTAATTCTAAAGCTATGAGCCTTGTAAAACAGCTTAAAACAAGGCTTGTAGCTAAAATTAAAAACGTTATCAAAAACTAAAAACAAACTAAAAATGTATGCAACAGCAATCCCAACAAAACCTCGCACCCATACAAAGCGAAGCACAGAGAGAACTCTATTGCAGGTTAAGAGAGTTTTCCAAAGCAGTCCAACGCTCCAAAGACCGCTCACAGATACGTCAAGAACAGCAACAAGTAGCCCCGAAAACTCTTTTGCCAATGGTTTTTTAAAGACGACCTTCCCTCCTAAAGTGTATCATTCAAGCAAGCACATCATTTTTAGTGGAGAGGAGCAAGCACAGCTAAAAACCACTCTCAAGTGTTCCCTTGCTCAAATGGCAGACCATTACGGCTTTACTCCCTTTCCCATAGAGCAGTACGACCTTTCTTGTGGGATTGCCTTAGCCCTTTCTTACAGCCAAGAGCAAATCAAAAAGAGAGATACCAAAAGCACTTTCTTTGAACTAAAAGTATTGAAAGCCCCCAATAGCGATGCTTTTTTCTCTTGCGAAGAACGTTTTTATTTGCCTAACGAAGTGTTTTTTGTCCCTCTGCAACCGCTTTATAGACTTCTGAAAGTACATAAAAACAAACCACTTTATGAACTATTTTTATCGGTATATGCCTACCTGAACCAACGTGCTTTTATAGTAAACTATGTACAAGAAGATTGTTTTGTGGCTTATGCCTATGAAATGTTGCAGGATTGTATTAGCCAAGACTATGAAGAAATAGCAGAAAGAGACCACCTCCTACACCTTTTAAAGCAGGCACAACAAATAGGTACTATTCTTTCCAAAAAGATACGCAACCCTTGCCATTTAGACTTTTTTCAAAGGCGTATAGACCGATTTATTCCTAAGAATGATTTAGAAGCCGAATGCCTTGCCCTCTCTCAAGCCTTTTATACCTTGTGGCAGGATTTTCCTAACCACTCTATCTATACCCATTTGCACAGAGCAGAGGACTATGAGCAAGGTGAAGAGGAACTTTTTGAAGTAGAGAAATACCTATCTTTTGTCTATGAAGACCAAAGCGACCTATTCCATACCTATCTTTTAGATTGGCTCAATGGAGAATACTCCCAATGCAGTGAGATAGAACTCCCTACCATTTACAAACATTTCAACAGCACAACACCCCTTGCTAACTTTGATTTTGAACAGCGTTTCTTTCCTCTCTTAACCGAATTTATAACCCTTTTAAACCGCATTTAAAATGAAATATAGAGACCTCACCCCAGAAGTAGGGGAAGTATATCGCCCTACATCAGCACTTGTTTTTTACGAAGATAGTAACCGCTACAACCCACAGAGTTATGTAGAGTACTTACACCTTGATAGCAATGGTAACCCTACAAGCGCACAACCGCTTACCCTCGACCAAGCGCAAGCACTTGCCAAAACGCTCACCTGCCAAAAAGAGCAAGCACAAGCCTTTCTAATCCCTAAAGGTATTATCCCCCGCAGGGTGCTCCATCTATCCCATAAAGGCGAGGGGCAGGCTGTTTGGTACTCTAAAGCACAAAAAAAACAGTTGTTTTTTGCCTCCTCCCTCGCTATAGAAAACAAAGAAGTAAGTTTACCTCCTCTGTTGTGGAAAGCTACCCCCAAGAGCCTTTGGATATATGCCTTAGCCAAAAACCAAAAGCCACACCTTAATACACCTCTGTGCTATGCGCCTTTTTTTAACGTCTATGAAAATGGCAATGTGTGTATGGGGTCAGTGCAGGTAAATGAGCGTAAAACCTCTTGCTTAGAAGACTTTATCACCCAATGGGAAGATTATTTTTTCAATAGCTATTTTTCTCATCAATTAGGCTCATATCCTATAACCAAAATACCCTTAATAAGCCTTTGGCAGGAACTCACTCATAGTAATAAGCCTTTCCCTTGCGAACTGCTCAATCCCAATCATCTCACCTTACAACAAATCCTATAACAATGAAACAAACCCTAAACACCTCAAACAGCCTCAACCCTTTCAACACCTCAGTCCAAGCACACAAAGAGCGGGTACATTTTACTGATACAGCTTTGCTCAACGCTACCAATCCTATTAAAGTACATCTGATAGGAGCAGGAGGCACAGGCTCGCAAGTAGCCACTGCTTTAGCACGTATCAACCACGCTTTGGTTGCTTTAGGACACGCAGGGTTATCGGTAACCCTTTGGGATAATGACCTTGTAAGCCCTGCCAATCTCGGCAGACAACTCTTTTCAGCTTGTGAGTTAGGAATGTACAAATCCACTGCTCTAATAAGCCGTATCAATCGCTTTTTTGGTACAGATTGGAGAGCGCAAATACAGCTATTCAGCACTGAGACCTTTTCCTCTGAAGAAGAAACAATGAGAGGAAGTATTTACCTTTCGTGTGTAGATACCGCGCAGCTCGCTTTGGAGCGTGCCGTTTCGTGCGCCTATGTGGCGCAAAAGATGGCGTTCCTGTTTATAGATGGACTGCATCATCAGATTGATAACAGCAGGCGAATCGCCACGGGTATCGGCAAAGAGGATGTCGGTTTGGGGAGCGCGATGAAAGTCGGTGGGGGACTGAGCAAGTAAGATCCTGCTGATGTCAAAGCTCAGATGTATAGGAGCGGGATTATAGACGATGTCAAAGTTGTAGAAACGTCCGTCCTCGGTGATGACAGAGCGGTTGGTAGCGGTGGTAAAGTTAGTAGTGGCAGCTTAAAAAGAAAAACAGCAAGCGCGGGGCTTACTGTTTTTTAATTGATTTGGTATTCTTAGGCGAATTATACTGATAATTTACTTTTTAGTTGGGTTATACCAGCGAATGGGCATATCCCAATAGAAAGATTTAAAGACTTCTTGCATTTTCACTAAATTAAAATAACCATCGTCCTCTTTTTTAAATGCAAAGAGGTAACCTGAGTAACGAGGTCCATCAAAAGAAAATTCAAAATAGAAAAAATTATTTCTATAGAGTGCGTTTGTATCCTCATCAATATAGTTAATGCATTTTCCTCTACATTTAACAATAACTTGAACATCATTTGCTAACCAACTGTTTTCTTTTTTTAGAAACGAGATGAGAACATTTTCTGTAAGGTCTCCATCTTTATCCTTAAGGAAGTCAGAGTGGAGTACGACATTTGCTCTTAACTTATTATTATATTTTGACAGCACAAATGTTTTATAAAAACCATTTTCTTTTGGGAAATTTCTCAAGTGTTCTTTAGACAATTTCTGAGCAAAAGATAACGTGCTTATTAGAATGAAACAAATACTAATTATTTTTGTGAAATTTATCATATCCTATAGCTTCCTTAACTTTATTAGTAAATTGTTCTCTTTCCTTCAAGGCTAATCTTGCTGGCCCATTGATACATTCTGTTACCATTCCACAATCATCTTTATCTGCATATATGTTTATATTCTCATTTTTAGCATTTACACCACCAAAAGATTTGAATTTATTGAAATTATTTGACCAATACCAACCAGCGGAATCTACTGCAAAATAGAGATTATGCTTTAATAATAATTTAAAAATATGTAGCTTATCTTTTAATCTTTTTGAGGTGTCAAAATATTTTCATACATTTGCATACTGAAAATTAATGTATTATGGAATTATTCAAAGGACAAAGTCTCTTAGAGTTTACTGAACGTTTTAAAACAGACTTAGATTGCGAAGAATACTTAGCTTCCATAAAATGGGAAAAAGGGTATTGTTGCCGTAAATGCGGACATACAAAATACCAAGTTCGCAAAGATTTTTCACGCACTTGCAATATCTGTTCAGATACAGAAAGTCCTACAACTGGGACTTTGTTTCACAAGCTAAAATTTGGACTTCTCAAAGCATTTTATATATGTTTTGAGATGTCAACAACTACAAAAAGTCTATCAGCATCACAAGTTGCTCGCCGTTATGATATTAGTCGACAGACAGCACATTATTTTATGCACAAGGTTCGTGAAGCTATGAAATCCAGTGAGTCACAGAAAATGGATGGCAAAGTGCAAGTCGATGAATTTACCATAGGAGGAAAAGAAGAAGGAAAACAAGGTAGAAGTTATGACGCAAAGAAAAAGAAAGTTCTTTGTGCGATACAACTTAGTAACCAAGGTAAAGTTAAACGTTTTTATGCATTTAAAATTCCTGACTATTCTTCAAAATCACTACGAACAATATTTGATAAACACATTGATAAGACAGCCTATATAACCACTGATGAATGGAAAGGCTATAGACCTATAAAAGACTATAATATAACTCAAAAACCGAGTAATGACGGAAAGAATTTTCCTACATTACACAAAGTAATACACCAAGTAAAATCTTGGATAAGAGGTATATATTCTTGGGTTTCAGAGTTTAATATAGACCGCTATTTAGCTGAGTATAGTTTTAGAATCAATCGCTCACAAAGCAAAGAGACTATCTTTAACAATCTAATAAAAAGATTGATTGAAAGAAAACCTATTTTCCAATCTCAGTTGGTATGCCCTTAACTTGACACCTCAAATTAATTATTTTTTATAAAGAGTTTTCAATTCATTACCGTTTATCGTATCATTGTTTATAATATAGTCTCTTACTAAGTAGAAAATATTCCATTCCTTAGACTGAGGGTTATAACTATAATGTATATGTTTTTTATTTTTAAAGTAGTTAAATGATAAATATACGTATTGGTCAGGCATAGGTATCTCACTTTTATAAGAAAAAGCTTCCTTATTTTGTAAAATAGAGTCAACTTTATTAAATAAAATACCTAAGCTATCAACTATCATATTATCTTTCACTATTACTAATGAAGGTTTTTCATAAAGTTTTTTTTCTTCCTTTCTATTTTTATCTTCATTTGGAGTTATTTCTACATCTTCAATAGTTAATACTTCATTAGTGATGTTATGTATCCATATAGTTTTGTCTTTAAAGTTTAATGTTATAGAATGTGGATATACGTGTTTATAAGAATAAATATTAAAAATGATATATCTATCATCTACTAAATTTTCCTTAGTTTTACAAGAGATTAATAATAATATAAAAATATAAATTCTTTTCATTGGTGATACTGCTATTTTAATCTGTATTTTTTTATTCTTTCATATAAATCAGAAATATTTTTTATAATTCTTATATTTTCTTTAGTAATTTTATTTTAAATTTGTTATCAAGATCAGAATAACCAGTACTTTTATTATGACTCATTTATTTCATATAAATTCTTTCAACTTTCACTTTCATTTTTTTTGAAATTGTGGGTAATATTTTCCATATATAATTGGTATTACAGTTGTTGAGTTTACCTTTTTGTCATAAATATTAGGAGTGATTTTCTTCATTTTCTTCAACATTTTCATCACTCGTTCTCTGCATTCTATACATCCTTTAGGAGAGAGAATAACCCGACTATCTAATATTTTTCCTTTTTTAGACACTAATATTCTTATAAAAAAATACCCTTGAAAAGTCATTTGAGATTCTTGAAAGTTATTTTCATATAGGAAATATTCAAATTCTTTACTTGTTTTAAATAATTGTATCTTTTCAGTTGGAAATAATTGAAATTCATATTTCTTACCATCTCTAATATGCCATAAAGATTTTATATATTTTTTGTTCTTAATGAAATCTTCTGAAATCAAAACACTATCAATATCATAGTTTTTTACAATTAATAGATCTTCTTCTTGTAAAAACACTTCATAAGGAGCTATAGTATGATAAAATTTTTTATCATATTGTAATTTTTGAGCAGAACTTTTATAAAAACTTAGAGTAAGTATCATAATGCTCATCAAAATGCTTAATTGCTTCATTACTTCTATCAATTATTTGTTCTTCAAGTTCATCATTTCTACCAGGAAACCCTTTTCTTCTTTCAGTAGTGTGAGAGTGTTTTTTATTTAATATCTTAAAATACATATGTCCATACGCCTCGTGAGCAAAAGTATACAACATTTGAATAAAAAAACTTTTTTGCTTTTCCCTTCCTTCAAGAAATGATTTATTTATAACTATTTGGTGATGTTCATTCGTAGTTTTCCCCATACCAGATTCCTCATCTGAATATAAAGTTATTCCAAAAAGCCCTTCCCACATACCTTCTAATCCATCATGAAATTGTTCAAAGAACTCTTTTTTAGACAAGTCACCTCCTATTGCTTTATAATCTTCATAATGATCATTAGCCTCTTTATATCTAACAATCCCCATATCAAAGGTTCCTTTGCTTGTTTCATAATGATCATCAATTTTAATCTCAATGATGGTATCACTTTCAGAAAGTTTTAAAAGGCATTTGAAATTCTCACTTAACTTAGGGAGTTCTTTTTCTGCTTTCAGTAATGTTTTTCTATCAATAAAACCATCAGGTGTTTTTACTACATATTTACTTTCTACTTTTATAAGTGTCCATATTACAATATAGTAAGAAAATTCATCGCAAAGAACAATTACATTTCTATCTTTTGGCGGAGCTGCTTTGAGAGTCGTTGTTACGGATTTACCTGTTTCTCTAAGTGTGATTGTTATTGTTGCCATAGGTGTTATTTTTTAGTGTTTATAATAACTGTTAGGGGTATTTGTTCTTTGGTATCGTTTATAAAGACGTAATCTTTTAATGTATCATTTTTTATTTATCATAAAATAACTTCCATTTATCAGCGTTTACAGTGTCGTTAGTAAGAATAAAATCTCTTACTAAATTGAAAATATCTAATTCTTTTTGTGTAGGTCTAAAGCAAGAATAAATTAACTGATTATCTTTAAAATATGTAAAAGATATATAGACATATTCATCTGGCATAGGCGGGTGATTGGAACAAGAAAAGGGCTGTCCATCATTCAAAATGTTATTTATTTTTATAAATAACTTATCTGTTTTTTGAGATATTTTGTTATCTATTACCTTTCCTTTAGGATAAATACTATAAGCGGAAGTCCATTTGATATTATAACTTGGTGGTGGAGGTGGAGGGTTGAATTCAAATATTCCTTCATCTGCAATATTATGAATAAAAATTGATTTATCTTTAAAATCTAAGGTAATACTATGGGAAGGTACTTTTTTTGAAGTATATAGATTAAAGATAATATACCTATCATCAATGACTTCTTTTTTACCACTACAAGCAGCAAGTAACAAAAGTATTATAAGAATATATTTTTGCATACTTAATTATTTAGGTCCTCCTATATTAAAGAATGATAGCCATTTATCTCTATTTATAGTGTCATTTTTCATATTGAAATCTCTCACTAAATAAAAAATATCCCATTCTTTTCCCGTAGGATTAAAACAGTAATACACCCGCTTATTACCTTCAAAATAATTAAATGACATATAAACATATTCATCAGGAGCAGGTTGAGACCTTTTACAAGAAAAAGGAGACCCATTTTGAAGGATAGAATCTATTTTTTCAAATAAGACATTTGTATCAGTGGTCATCTTATTATCAGCTATGAATCCTAACTCATAAATAGTATTATAATCAATTCTATCATTCTTCTGTTTAATAGCTTCTTTAGGTAAAGTCCCTTCTACTACTTCTACTTCATCTTCCACAAATCGGTCAAAGTTAGCTTCATTTATTATATTATGAACAAATACAGATTTGTCCTTAAAATCTAATGTTATAGAATGTGAAGCTAAATTCTTCCCTATATATAAGTTAAAAACTATATATCTATCATCAATAGGTTCACTCTTCTTTTTCTCCTGACAAGCAATAAAAGATAAAAGTATTATAAAAATATATTTTTGCATAATTATTTTCATTTATCATAGAATAACTTCCATTTATCAGCATTTACTGTGTCGTTTTTTATAATATAATCCTGTGTTAAATTAAGAATATGCCATTCCTTGCCGCTCTCGGGGAGAAAAGAATGATAAATTTGTTTATTATCTTTAAGAAGATAAAATGACATAGAAATATAGTCAGCATATATAATTTCATTTTCAGAGTAATTGTTTTTTATATTATTAATATCTATTGTCTTCAAAATAGAATCTATTTCTGAAAATAGATGCGCTGTATTTTTAGTCAATATACAATCTTTTAGAGCATCTTCTCTATTGAGAATATATTGATTATTGTTATTATGTAAGGATTTTCTATCATCTTTTATATTATGTAAAAATATGGATTGATCCTTAAAATTTAAAATAATAGAAAAAGGAGTAACCTTTCCATTAGCTACAAACATATTAAATACAATAATCCTATTATCAATGTATTTTTGAGGTACTTCTCCTTTACAAGAAATAAGAAAGAGAAGAATTATAAAAATATATTTTCGCATAATTAATTATTTTTTATAAAGAGTTTTCAATTCATTACCGTTTATCGTATCATTGTTTATAATATAGTCTCTTACTAAGTAGAAAATATTCCATTCCTTAGACTGAGGGTTATAACTATAATGTATATGTTTTTTATTTTTAAAGTAGTTAAATGATAAATATACGTATTGGTCAGGCATAGGTATCTCACTTTTATAAGAAAAAGGTTCTTTATTTTGTAAAATAGAGTCAACTTTATTAAATAAAATACCCAAGCTATCAACTATCATATTATCTTTCACTATTGCTAATGGAGGTTTTTTATAAAGTTTTTTTTCTTCTATTCTATTTTCATCTTCATTTGAAGTTATTTCTATATCTTCAATAGTTGATATTTCATTAGTTATGTTATGTATGCATATAGTTTTATCCTTAAAGTTTAATATTATAGAATGTGGACATACATATTTATAAGAATAAACATTAAAAACTATATATCTATCATCAATGATTTCTTTTTTACCACTACAAGCAGCAAGTAGCAAAAGTATTATAAGAATATATTTTTGCATAATTTAATTATTTAGATTTTCCTATATTAAAGAATGATACCCATTTATCTCTGTTTATAGTGTCGTTTTTCATATTGAAATCTCTTACTAAGTAAAAGATATCCCATTCTTTTCCTGTGGGATTGAAGCAGTAATACATACACTTATTTCCTTTAAAATAGTTAAATGACATATAAACATATTGATCTGGGGCAGGCATTGCTTTTTCGCACGAAAATGGTGTTCCATCTTGCAGAATAGAATCTATTTTCTCAAATAAAACGTCTGTATCAGTGGTCATTTTATTATCAGCTATAAATCCTAACTCATAAATAGTATTATAATCAATTCTATCATTCTTCTGTTTAATAGCTTCTTCAGGTAAAGTCCCTTCTACCACTTCTACTTCATCTTCTACAAATCGGTCAAAGTTAGCTTCATTTATTATATTATGAACAAATACAGATTTGTCCTTAAAATCTAATGTTATAGAGTGAGACCCTAGTTTTTTTCCTATATATAAATTGAAAATGAGTTGTCTATCATCAATGGGTTCATTTTTCTTCTTCTCCTGACAAGCAACAAGAGGTAAGAGAAGTATTATAAAAATATATCTTTGCATAATTATTTCATTTATTATAGAATAACTTCCATTTATCAGCATTTATTGTATCATTTTTTATAATAAAATCTTGTGCTAAATAAAATATATCCCATTCATATTGTGTAGGTCTAAAACAAGAATAAATAAGCTGATTATCTTTAAAATATGTAAAAGACATATAGGCATCCTCATCTGGCATAGGGGGATGATTAATACAAGAAAAAGGAAATTTCTCTTGTAAAATATTATTTATTTTTACAAATAAGCTATCTGTTTTTTGAGTTATTTTATTGTCTATTATCATCCCTTTGGGATAAATACTATAAATAGAAGTCCACTTGATATTATAACTTGGTGGTGGAGGCGGAGGGTTAAATTCAAACATTCCTTCATTTGCAATATTATGAATAAAAACTGATTTATCTTTAAAATCTAAGGTAATACTATAAGAAGGCACTTTTTTTGAAGTATATAGATTAAAAACTATATACCTATCATCAATTACTTCTTTCTTACCTTTTTCACCACAAGCAGTAAGAGATAAAAGAATTAATAAAATGTATTTTTTCATAATTATTTTCTAATATTGTATTGGTATTACATTCTTATATAAATCGTGATAAGTCTGGATCTTCATTTTAGTGCCATAAAGAAAATTTTTCCAAGCATCATATTGAAACTTATAAGGAGGCTTCTCTGCGTGAGGACGATATATTACAAATGCAGGCATTCTTTTTATTCTTTTTTTATAGAATAAATTCACATAGTGTATAGCCATAGGAACATCTCCCCTACTACTACCTGCCCCTGATGCTACATCATCTTTCCCTTTAGCAGTACCTGGATGGCTATGAAAATGAATTTTTAAATCAAGGTCAGTATAATTTTCAGGTGGAGGAAGAACTCCTGGAGATTCTGAGTAATTAAGTGTAGCTAAAACATACAAAGATTTTTTAGTAGTTCTTTTTTCATAATTTAATAAAGCCCACTCTGCTTCAATAGAAGCATCACATACAAATTTAAACAATTTATAAGCATCATCTTTATTAGAGATTGTTATATAAACCCCGTCTTTTATTCCCCAATAAGTGGTATCGCTTTTGTATGGGTTCTTCCTTTCAGCCAACTCTTCTATCACCTTCCCTTCATTAAGTGTAATAAACATATTCTTCACACCCTTATCCCAATTAGCCTTTGTATGTAGTCTATACATATTATGTCCATTAGTTTCAGAAACTTTTGTAATATACCCTTCTTCATCTACTACAAAATCTTTTATTTTTGGAGGCGGTGCAGCTGCTTTAAGAGTAGCCGTTACGGATTGTCCTGTTTCTCTAAGTGTGATTGTTATTGTTGCCATAGGTGTTATTTTTTAGTGTTTATAATAACTGTTAGGGGTATTTGTTCTTTGGTATCGTTTATAAAGACGTAATCTTTTAATGTATCATTTTCTAAGATGTTGCCCTTGTATTTGAAGTCAAGATCTTTATTATCGAGGTTGAAATCCATTGTTAGTCCTGATAAATTCTCGCCTTCAATCACTAAGTAAACGTCTTGCTCATCCTCTCCCAGGTCTATTTTATTACCTTGTAAGTCTGTGAAATAGGCTTCTATAATATCTGGTTTTGTAAATATATCATTTACGAACTTACTAAAATCCATAAAAGGATTGATAGTATCCATTTTAATAGAATCTGCATTAAGGAGATTGCGGTTTGTTATCTCAGCCACCTGCCCGTGGTTGATGATGCTGATACAGTCTTTACCACCTATGGGGCAGGTGGCTTTGCTGTCCTCTAAAAGGGGGTGTCCGTTGTTTTCCTCATAAGTAACGTTCTCATAAGCACCGCTCCACTGAGTTACCATTGCCTGACAGGGTTTATAGCCCCCACCTGGCAGTGGTTGCATCTGACATAGTCCAAAGGTGTTTTTCTCAAAAGTAGCTCCTATATCGGCAGTTGTGGCTACCAATTTCTCTTGTGGCTCTTCCTCATTGATAAAGGCTTTGGTCTGGGTAAGTACCTTTAACTTATCGGGAGCATTGCCAAATTGACATTGGCAGGTTGCTCCTTGGCATACTAAATGTTTCTGTGTCATATACATTGTTTTTATTAATGCTGCAAATGTAAGCATTATTTTTGAATTGGCAATGAAACAAAAAATATCCCTACAAGAATCTTCGTCTTATAGGGATATGTAATAACGTTTTCATTACTTCTGCACTTGCAAGGAGCATTCTATTTTCTTTTCGTTGCCGAAGCTGTCGGTGAGCCAGAGGGTAAAGGCGTGAGATCCGATGCTGTAGGCGGTGTAATAGAGTCTGAAAACCTTTTGAGCAATGGGATAGCTGTCGTTGGGGATAAAAGGCGCACCTTTCTCAAATCTTAAATCCCCTTTGCCTTCAAAGGAGAAGTACCGCAGAGCGTAGGCGTTCTCGGCATATACCTTTGTGGGGTGTATCTCCAAACGCAGTTCAGCAGTACCACCGAGAGGTAGCTGTTTAGGGATGGGCAATACCTTTACCTCAAAAGGAAAATTTTGTTGTACGTCCAACTCTTTTTTACAAGAGGTGAATAGGCTCACACATAGCATTGCAATGAGTCCTATTACAATTTTCTGATTTATTTTCTTCATCGTATTGTCTTTTTAAAGGTTAAAACATATAGCGCAGTCCTACAGTAGCACAAGGACGCAGTAGCTCAAAGGAACTTCCCCACAGAGCTGCTACCTTGCCAGAGCAAAGCACTAAAAAGTGATCACTTAGGTAAGTCTCTACCTGCAAGCCAATTTGTGAGCCATAGAGAAAATGGTTTTCATTCTTTAGCAAAGCCCCATCAGGAAGGAGGCTTTTGCTGTGATTGACTACCTCATAGCCCAAAAGAGCTTCTGCTCCTAAGTTCAAAGCCACCGTTTTACTGCTGTCACTGATCAAGGCAAAGCTATAACCTCCTGCACCTATATACCTCTCAACGGGTATATTCAGACTCTTGTAAGGGTACAATCGCCTTTGATATTCAAGGGAAAAATGCTTGTAGTTACCCCTTTTAGCATTGATACTATAGCCCAACTGCACCCCAAAATCATCAGAAAAAGAGGAAGTAAAAGCCTCTGCAGGTGCAACCCAAGAGAGCGAGATACCTTTTTGCTTGGGTAACAATCGCTGTGCTTGGGCAATGGAGCCTCCTAAAAAGCACAGACAAATACAAGTGATAATTCTTAGCATTGGCATTAGAATTTAAGGTTAAACTGTTCAATAGGGCGAGCGGCTATAATCTCCTCGTTGGTGATAAGGAACGATTGGTAACGAGAGCCGTTTTTTTCAAAGATTTCTACCCGCAAAACCTTGTCATCAGAGAGGGTGAGTTGGTCTAACATATACACCGAGCGGGCTTCTTTATGAGCCTTTAGTAGCGATATAGGTTGGTATACACGCAAGGGATCAACAGGCACTTCCTGTACAATGCTCTTTTTGGTAGTCTTCTTATCAATGATTTTAAAAGTGATAAAATCTACTTCAAAAGGCAGGTTAGAACGATTGGACAATTGCACATCTACATAGAGTTTGCTATTGTGTACATAGATGCCTTTTAGTAGCCATTGTATACCTGCATTCTCCGAACCTATATGCTTGATATAATTCTTTTTCTGATGGTAGATAGACGACATAATAATCTGTGCTACCGCAGGTGATTCCCAGCCTGTATCAGAGAAGAGAATATCCGATTTCACATTGTTGCCTTGGGGCATTCCTCTACCAAAATCAATGGTAAGAGGTTGTGGCGTGGAGTGATAACTTACCTCAAAGCTATAAAAGCCTCCGTCTTGAGTGATGACCGATAGGTTGGTGCTATCGGTAAAGTCTGTTTTAGCTGCCTTCACCCTTAGTACATTCTCGGCATCTTTCACCTTGTCAGCTACTAAGTTTTCACTGCCTAAATCCACATAGCGGATAGAAGCAGGAAAGATAAGATGGGTTGTTTGGTCATAAGCCACCTGCAAAGGATATGGCACTACCTTTCCTGATTGAGCTAAAAGTTCCTTTTTCTCAGTACTGAGGGCTGTGTTTTCCTTTGCCTCATTCTGGGCTTGCATGGTAACAGTAAGCATTGTTACCGATAATAATAAGTGTAATTTACGCATAAATAAATGATATTAAGTGTGTTTAATAGGTTGAAAAATAAATAATTGTGTTGTTTTGTGCTTTGTGTTTATGGGTTTGTCTGAAAGGCTATTTCTTAGAGATGAGTAGGAGCTGATAACCTGCTTTAACCCTTATGGAAGGTTGTGCAATTTTTTTAGAAAGATAAGACGTACCTCCTTGTACGACCCCTTTGCTCAGCTCAGAGACAATTTGGTCTTTGGCGGAAGAGCTAAAGGTAAAGCTACTCCCTGAACTTTTGCTCATTCCTGCTGCTATTTCTCTAAAGGCATTGGCATCGGAAGAAGCGGGCAGGTATAACCCTTGTTGCCCATCGATGTCGTAGGCAGCTATAGAGACAGGAATCACTTTACCCTTGTATTCTAGGGATTTTACGGTGAGTAACAATCTATCACCACTCACTTTAGCAGAGGCTGTAAGCAGTTCTCCTTTAGGAATGAGTACGCCTGCTACTCGTATAGGCTCTAAAAGTCTTAGCTGCACCCTTGAGTTTTCTCCTAATAGCTGTTCGATATGTGTACAAGCGCGAATGCTATTCTTTAGGATACTACCTTGTGGCTTAAAGCTCTCGCCATTGAAAAAAGAGGTCTGTTGCTCCTTTACCCATTCTTGCAGAGCCTCCTTCTCGGACTGCTTGCGGGGCAAACGACTGACTACCTTTTCCTCTGGAGTATAGACAGGAGCAATGTTTTTACTCTGTTCTGCATTATCAGCTTCGCTACTATTGTTTCCCTCGCCCTCTTGCGAGCCTGCACCCCCCATCATTGAAGGTTTCTGTTGTCCTTTGGGCAAATATCTTGAAGCCATTTCATAAGACTTTTCCATCAATGCCATTTGGGCATCTATAGAGGTAGGATCTTGCTTATTGGAGAGTTGAGACTTAAGAGAGGCTATCTCTTCTTTGAGTCGTTGTTGCTCCTCGTAAGCACTATTGTCTTGGTAGAAACTGCCTAAAGTCTGGTGAATATCGCGATAAGACTGAGCGGAACGCTCAAAGGCATTAGGGGTAGCCTTGCGATAACGCGGAGTGGGTTCTTCTTCCTCCTCGATAGCTTCAGGATATTCCTCGCCTTCGTCTTCTTGCCAATAATCAGACAGTGCATTGAGAGAGGCTTTTTTATCAGCTTCTTTTTCTTCTAAGAGGGCTTCTTCGTAGGCTTTTTCCTTGTCAGAAGGCAAGAGAGTTTCGGTAGCTTGTGGTATTGCCTCATTGATACCTACTTGTGTTTGCTCTTGCTCACTTCCGCCACCAAAAAGCAGATACATACAAGCGAGGAAGATTATCCCCATTAGGGCATAGATGACAATTTTCTTGAGTTGTTGTTTTTTAGCAAGGGCTTTTTCCTCATTGCGCTCTTGGAGGGCTTTTTCCTCTTCTTCACTGACCAAGAAACTTGGTGTAGAAGAAGGAGCGTTAGCCTTATCTGAGGCAGGGGTATTACCGTTTTGCTCTGGAAGGGGTGTGTTCTTTTCCATTATTAAGTTGTTTAAAAATTAACGAATCCTTTTTTGGGGTATTCCCCTCAGTAGGTACAATAGCCTTGTTGTCAATATGCTGTATGGCAGGGGCTTCGCCTTGGTGGTACTCTTGGTAAGCGTGCCATAGTATAAAAAGAGTAAGTAGCGAGTAGACTGCAAAAGCTAAGAGTACCAAGCGTTTTCTTTGTGAGGGTGAAAGTCCCTGACAATAGCTTTGGGTTTGCTTTTTTAGAGAATGTATCTCTCTTTGGATCTTGGCTATCATCTCTCTACGGTTCTAAGGTCTTTGTTTTCTATTACATTGAACTGTTCGATGATAAATCCTTGAGGGTTGTTATCAGAACGCACGGAGTTAATCAACCTGCAAGAGGTAATAAGACTCCTTTCGGTGATGTTGCTGGCGCGGGTGATGAACTGTTTGGCAAAGGTTTCCACCTGATAAGGATAGCTATTAAAGTTACAGCGCACGCTATCGATGACTACCCTTTGGAGGATATTGCCAGAGATGATGCGGTTGTAATAGCCTTTTTCAGCCAAATCTTTATAGTAGTTAAAGGCAGATTTATCAGCCATAAAGAAGGCACGTTTGGTATTGTCTTCAATTGCTTTTTTATCGGGGGCTAAGTTGAAGAAGAGTTCGTGAAACCTGCGCACGTGTTCTTTAGCTTCGACAGGGCGATTGATTTTCTCATCTTGAGAGAGTGCCAGCATTAGTGATTTACCATTGTCTAACACATAGATTTTCTCGCGCTGTTTTTCGGCAAAGTAATAGGCATAGCCTACAGCGAAGATACTCACGCCTGAGCAAAGCACTGCAAAGGCTATGGCATACATACGGATTTGCTTGAATCCGTTTTCGATGTTTCTAAAGATTTTAAATTCCATTAATTTTAGTATTCAATTAGACTTGTTTTTACTTCATTAACCTACCTGTAATATTACCTGAAAGAGAGCCAGCTCCTGCACCTGCTATATTACCCGCATTAGAGGTAGCTTGGTTTACATTTCTACCATAATTACCCATACCTCCTGCTTGTATAATCCAACCTGCCACAGTAGGAATGGTAAAATAGCCTATAATACCAATGACCATAAAGATAATGTAGGCTGTGTTGGTAGTATCAGGAATGAAACTCGGGTCGGAGAGTTGTTCGATGTCTCGTTGTAAAATAAGGGATTGGATACGTGCTAAAATAGCACTGAACAAATCGGATACAGGAAGCCATAGATAGACACTTACATAGCGGGTAACCCATTGTAGTAAGGTAGATTGAAATCCATCCCATACCGAAATGGCAAAGGCTATAGGTCCTAAAATAGACATCACCACAAGAAAGAAAGTGCGTATGGTGTCAATCACTAAAGCGGCTGCTTGAAAGAGCATTTCGAGTAGCTCACGAAACCACGATCGGATGCTTTGCTTGAGGTCATACATCCCTCTTTCAATATACATTCCTGCCATTACAGCCATATCTTCGGGCATCCAACCTAATTCATCAATCTTTTTGTCAAACTCTTCATCCGAGACGAGATAGGCAGTTTCGGGGTTGCGCAATTGTGCTTCTCGCTCTAATCGGTCTTTTTGCTCTTGTAGTTTGTGCAAATCGAGTGTTTGTCCTTCTAAGATGCTATGGGTACCTGTTACCACAGGGCTTAACACTGTATTCATTGTTCCTAACACCAGAGTAGGGAAAAATATCACACACAGCCCTATGGCAAAGGGACGGAGCAAGGGATACACATCCACAGGTTCGGCACGGGCTAAGGCTTGCCATATACGCATTGCCACATAGAACAGTGCTCCTAAGCCTGCCAAGCCTTTGGCTATGGCAGACATCTGAGCTGTTAGGGGCATCATCTCGTCGTATAAAGTACGAAGTATTTGGTGTAGATTTTCCATTTATCAGTTTTTACCAGTATTTGAGTTCTGTTCCATAGAGTGAGAGTACCTTTTGCGCATCGTTTTGCTTCTTAGCACGTAGGTAGCTTACTGAGATGTTTTTCTGGGTGTAGTAGCGTACTAAGTTATAGTACTCTTTCACTTCCTTATGCACCTTGTCGATAATGTCCATACGCTCTTTGTCGTTCATAGAGAGTGAGGAGCTATTGACAATTTGTTGCAGGTCTTTGAGTAGCTTAGAACTTTCACCCAAGAGCTTGGAGTAGCCATTGGCAATAGCCGACAATTCTTGAGAGGAGAAGTTAGGGTCTTGGCTCATCTTCTTGAAGTTGGTTACATACATCTTGGAGATGTCGCCCACCAGTAGCACCGTTTCTTGTACTTTGCGGGCATCTTTTACCAAGTTATTTACCTTTTTTAGAGCATCATAATACTCCTTACCTTGGGTGTAGAGCTTTTCTACCTCTCGGAAGTTGTTGAGCATATTCTTAGCTGTTGAGGAGGTTTGCACTATCTGTTGGGTAGTGTTGATAATGCTCTGAGCAAAATTAGTCGGGTCAGTTACTACCCATTGTGCGCTTAGTTTGGGGCTTGCCAGCATAGCTATAGCAAAAAGCCCCGTTAATAACATTTTCTTCATTGACTTTAATTATTATGATTTACGTATGATTATTAATTTATTACAGTCCATTAGCCATTTGTACGATAGCTTTTTCCAAATTGCCGTCTAACTTCTCGGAGAGTTCCATCACTTGGTGTTTTTCGCTCTCTTCAGTGGTGTAGGCAAAGTATTCTTCTCGGCTTACTTCTGTAGCATATACCGCAGAGTGTGTGCCTCCTAAGCCTATCCACACTTCTTTGTATTTGCGACGAGAGTCGTTAGAGAGATTGATAGATAGGATTTGCGATTTCTCTTTCTCGGTAAGTCCTAACATCGCTTGGATAGCATCGAACTTGTTCATATACTTGCGCTGGTCAAGCAATATCTTGCAATCGGAGTTGTTGATGATAGATTCCTTCACGATAGGTGAATGGATAATATCATCTACCTCTTGGGTTACAATCACTGCCTCACCAAAGAACTTACGCACGGTTTTGAATAGGTACTTGATGTACTCCGCCATTCCTTCTTTGGCAATCGCTTTCCACGCTTCTTCGATGAGAATCATCTTGCGAATACCCTTCAGGCGCCTCATCTTGTTGATAAACACCTCCATAATGATGATAGTAACCACAGGAAAGAGTATGGGGTGGTCTTTAATCGCATCAATTTCAAAAACGATAAAGCGTTTGGAAAGCAGGTCTAACTCCTTGTCAGAATTGAGCAGATAGTCGTATTCACCTCCTTTGTAATAAGGCTCTAACACGTTGAGGAAGTTAGCCAAGTCAAAGTCCTTTTCTCTTACCTGCTTCTCTTGTAATATAGCTCGGTAGTCATTCTTGATATACTCATAAAAGCCATTGAAAGAGGGCGTGTGCGAGGGATTGTCTTTTACCAATTGCAGGTAAAGGTTTACTGCATTGGAAAGGGCTACCTCTTCCGCACGTGTAGGAGGCTCATTGTCTCGCTTCCAAAGGGTGAGTATCAGTGTTTTGATACTCTCTCGCTTTTCGATGTCAAACACTCCATCATCAGTATAAAAAGGGTTAAAAGCAATGGGATTGTCTTCGGTATAAGTAAAGTAAATCCCATCTTTGCCTTTGGTCTTGTGGTGAATAAGCTCACAGACCCCTTGGTAGGAGTTCCCTGTATCTACTAAAACGATATGTGTACCTTGTTCGTAATATTGCCGCACTAAGTGGTTCGTGAAAAAGGATTTGCCACTACCCGAAGGTCCTAAGACGAACTTATTGCGGTTGGTGATAATCCCTTTCTTCATAGGTTCATCGGAGATATCCAAGTGGATAGGCTTGCCTGTGAGTCTGTCGGCCATCTTAATCCCAAAAGGACTGGAAGAACTTTGATAGTTGGTCTCCTGAGTGAAAAAGCACAAAGCAGGCTCTATAAACGTGTAGAAAGTCTCTTCACTGGGAAAGTCGGCTGCATTGCCAGCTATACCTGCCCAATAGAGAGTTGCCGTATCAATGGTGTTATGGCGAGGCTTGCACTCCATTGAAGCCAAAGCGCTACCCACATCGTTTTTAATGCTCCTAAGCTCTTGTGGGTTGTCCGACCACGCCATCACATTAAAGTGCGCTCTGATGGAGGAAAGTCCGTAAGAGTGTGCCTCATTGAGGTATTGCTCGATCCATTCTTTGTTGATTTGGTTGCTACGGCTGTATCTTGAAAGCGAGTGCATATTGCGTGCTGACTTCTCAAACTGTCTAAGATTTTCTTCCGAATTGTCCAAGAACAGATATTGGTTGTAGATATGGTTACAACTCAGTAGCAAGCCCACAGGGGCTGCAAAGGATAAACGGCAATCGCTCTTATCGGTAGAGAGTCGCTCGTAACGGCTATCGGCTTGTACCTTAGAGGGCAAGTCTTCTGTATCTGATAAGGTATGCACACAGAGTCTTTGGTTACCAATGCGCATTTGTTCGGCAGAGAGGCATATATCTTGCAGGCTCTCTTTCTCATCGGTGGAAAGACTGAGATATTGCTCAAAGAGTCCCTTTTTGTGAGGAGTGCCTATATAGTCTTCTGTTTTTAGCTGATGGAGCTTTATTAGGTTAGAGTCGTTTAAAATACGCTCTAACTGCGCTACCGCTTCCAAAAATTGAGTGGCGTGTTCTCGGTTAGTGAGCTCCTTAGGCAAGAAGTTCCCTTTGCAAAGGGAGGAAAAGTTGCTTTGGGCTCTCATTCGGTTTTTGGTGGTTTGGGTGATGAACAGGTAGCATCTGTGATTTAAGAACGGACGTTCGTTAAAATGCTTTTCGTACGAATGAGAGAGAAAACTCAGGTTCTCTCCTTGCAGTTCAGGTTCATATTGTTCCTTGATAAACCAGTCCTGTTTGTGGATAACGGTATACTGTGGCAATACTTTGATAGCCTTATGCCAAAGTGAGTGGAGTATCTCATAGTCCTCACCCGAAATGGTAAAGAGCTCTGGAAGCTGCACCTCGAAGCCGATGCTGATGTCGGCTTCTTTGGTGAGCAAGCAGTCTTGTTCTATGGCAAGAATAGGGAATTTACTCTCTAAGGTGTTGATTTTAGAACTATTTCTCATTGAGGGTTGTTTTAGGTTTAGGGTAACGAATAAATTGGCGTGGCGATCTTTGGTGACGTAGGTATTTGGGGTGGCGTTTGCGAGCTGCTTGTTTCATCAGGCCGTGTTCACCGTATTTCTGGTTTAGTGAAAAAGTCTGCCAAACCACAAGGCTGACCATACTAACGCCTACCCCCAAGCATACAAAAGAATTGACTCCTAGCGTGTAGAGGATCATCACCAAGATGAGCACCGAGAGCAGTCCTCCTGCAAAGATGAAGAGGTACTGCGCTTTAAGTCCTTTGAACTCTACACTTCTGCCGATGCCTTTGTTGATAGAATAGCTATTTTTTGTCTCCATAAGTTTATAAGAAGAACGAACGCAAGATCGTAGCCGCTACAATTAGGAAGATACAAGCCCCAAACCAACTGGCAGCCGTTTTGCTGGTATCGGGGTCGCCACTACTAAACTTGTTATACACTTTCACCCCACCGATGAGTCCCACCACAGCCCCTATGGCATAGATGAGCTTGGTAGCTGGGTCAAAATACGAGGTAACCATACGAGTAGCTTCGTTGATACCTCCTACGCCATTGCCCTGCGCTAAGGCAAGGCTGCTAATACATAAAAATGCTGCTGAAAGCAGGATTTTGCTGAGTGATTTCATAAAATGTGTTTTTAAAATTCGGGGCAAAGGTAGGGGAATAGGAGATGAGGAGAATGAAAGTGGTAGGGTTTGGCTTAATATGGTTGTATATGGAAAAGTTTTTGTAATTTTGCAGGGTGAAATTTTAACAATTAAAGACTTTATGAAAATAACAATATTCTATTCATGGCAATCAACAACAGATCCAAAATATAATAAGATTTTTATTAAAACTTGTATAGAGAAAGCTACAAAAGAAATAAAAAAGAAAAATCCTTTTAAATCTATTGACTTTGAGTTACAAGAAGGAATAAATAAAAAGCCTGGCTCCCCATCTATCGCAGATACAATAATGGATGAGAGGATACCTAATGCTGATATTTTTATAGCAGATCTATCTATAGTGAATTATTTGCCATGTTGGAAAAGAATTTTAAAATTAGAAAATAATAGAAAATCCTTTCTAAATAATAATGTCACTTTAGAATATGGAATTGCATATAATGCATTGGGAAAAGAAAGAATTATAGGTATAATAAACACTTCTTATGGTTCTTCAGATAAACTGCCCTTTGATATACAACATAGAAGATATCCTATTGAATACAAATATTCTAAAAAAGATAAGAATGAATCTGATATTAAAGAAGAATTAATTAACAACTTAAAGGTAGCGATAAGGGATATTATACAACATATTCTTGAAGAACAAAAAAATAAATATAGACCTTTCAAAACTTGGGAACAATGGAAAGATGAGATTAATATACAAAGTGAGTTTATAGAGAATAAGAAGACAAAAGAAATTAGAGATATTATAATGAAGGAAATTGATAATCCTAATAAATCACCAATTAGGATTACAGGTCTTTCAGGAATTGGAAAAACACGAATTTTATTTGAGATATTTAGAAAAATAGAAGGTGATGAAAAAACTATTCTACTCTCAAATAGAGTACTCTACTTAAATTATGATGATTTCTCAAATAATCATCTTGAAATTATTAATACGATAAATAGAGAAAAGTCAGACGCTATTTTAATTATAGATAATTGTAATGCAGATGGTTATGAAAAATTTATTAGAAATTTAAAAGGGTTCAAACTATCCTTAATTTCTATTGATTCAAATCCTGAAGAGAATTATGAAGATAGCCAATATATTAAAATTGGGAACGAAGATTTATTGGACTCCATAGAAGATATTATAAAGGCTAAATCAGACAATTTAGAACAAAGTACAATAGAAATAATTAAACAAATTTCACAAGGAGTACCTCTTATAGCTATTCTATTGTGTGAAAATATTGTAAATGGGAAACTAACGAAAGAACCAGATAACAAAGGATTATTAGATAAGATATTAGGTAAGAAGGGTGAAAAATGGAGGTATATTTTAGATTCTTGTTCTTTATTTAGGAAGGTTGGTTATGAAAATGAAAAGAAAGAACAATATAATTTTATTGTTACTAATGAAAATCTAACAATCTCTAATAATAATCATATTGTAAGACTTAAGGAATCTGAGGAAGCCGTCAAATATTATATTAAAAGAGGAATTTTTGAAAAAAGAGGTCGTTATTTATCTATAAGACCGTTCTTTTTGTCAGTTCTATTAGCAAGTAAATATTTGGAAAGTATCAGTTCAGAACATTTTCACAATATTATTAAAGATATACAAGATAAATTAGAAAAACCTCACAAAGAAGAACTTATGAACTATTTATCAGAACAAATTAGATATTTAGGATATAACACAGATATCAGAACAATCATTGATAATTTTGTAGGGGATAAATCTTATTTTGATAGTATAGAAGTTTTAAATACTGAGTTGGGTTCACGCCTCTTCCGTTCATTTGTAGAAGTGAATCCAGTAGCAATATCTGATAACCTTTATAGACAATTTAACAATAAAAAAACAGAAGAGCTATTAGAATTTAAAGAAGGAAGACGAAATATAATATGGACATTAGAAAAGCTATGCTTTGGTAAGGAAACGTTCGCTAATAGTACTAAAATATTGTATAGACTTGCGGTTGCAGAGAATGAGTCGTGGGCTAATAATGCAACAGGACAATTTCTGCAATTATTTCATATTTACTTAGCTGGGACAGAAGTTTCTCTAAAGGAGAGATTAAAGATTATCAAATGGGGGTTAGGTATGAAAGACGAAAAGTTTACCCAATTAGCTATTAAAGCAATGGCTTCTGGTTTAACAACTAACCATTTTGCAAGAATGAAAGGTGCAGAAAGGCAAGGAATAGATGAAATAAAAGATTATGTCCCTACATATGATGAAATATCAGAATACTATAAGAGTATATTAGATGAACTTATCAATCTTATTAGAAGTGAAGGTATATATATAGATGAAGTAAGTAAAATTATTGCTGATTCCATTAGAGGTTTGACTAACATAGGTTTGATAGCTATAGTACTACCATATATAGATGATGTTATCGCTATAAAAAAAGGAATTTGGCAAGAAGGATTAGATAGCATTAGAATGACCTTAGCTTTTGAAGGTAATAAAATATTAGAAGAACATAGAACGCACTTACAAAAGATTATAGAAGAATTATCAAAAGATTTTATGACTCGTTTTAGAAGTTATGATAAGTTCTATGATAAAAACTACTCTCTTGAAAAGTTTGAAGAGAAAGAAAAGGAACGAATGTATTCTTTAGCCGAGGTTTTTATGGAGTTTAAAGAAGTAGAGCAAAGAGAACTTCTATCTAAACTCTACAAAAGAGAGCGAGGGATCTATGTAATATATCAATCATATTTTGGCAAATCAATAAGTGATTTTTTTAATGATAATATAGATAAAAGTGAAAAATTTATTAATATATCATTATCAATAGCAGAAGAATTAGGCGAAGAATTGTTTGATTATTCAATTCTATTAGGCTTTATTGAGCAATCAGAAAGAGAAATTAAGAAATATTTTTATCAAAAAGTAGGAGAAAAATCGTATTTAAATTATCTTCTGTTTATTTTTGTTGCTAATGATGAGAAAGGAGTTGAGTACTTCGATCAATTATTTAAATTAATAGATAATCACCCTCAATTGTTTAGTTATTTAGGGCATTTAAAGTATAGGATGGCTTTACAAAAACTCAGTATACAAGAGATTGAATCTTTACAAAATAAGCTATTAAATTATGAGATACAGGGGTATATAATGATTTTTGAGCTATTAAGTTCTATTCGTACTCAAGATACTGAAAAACAAATTGTCATAGATGGTTTTTTGAAAGAGTGTATATATAAAATAGGAGTACAATGGAATAATAACATTGATAACTTTCAATATTTTAATCATATAAGAAGTATTCTTAAAAATGAAGAAAAAGATGAGAAATTATGTTCATTTGTTATAAATGATATTATCAATTATATAAACTGGGATACTGCATTTAGTTTGGAACCATATAGAAGCATATTTGAAATTGCATTGAGTGATTATTTTGATAGCACTTGGGCTATTATATCCTCTGCTATAATCAATGAGAATGATGGATATATGAAATTCTGGGGAATAAAGCAACTGTTGGGAGGATATGTTAGTAACATATATACAAAAAAAGATATATTATTTAACAATGATAATGTTGAAAAAATTATAGACTGGTGTAATAAAAATCAACCTATTGCACCTACTCTTATTGCTGAATTAGTTCCTATATATAACGAAGACCGAACTGAATGGAATCCTATTGCAAAAAGATTAATAGATGAATTTGGAAATATAAAAGAGGTTCTTGACAGATTAGGGGCTAATATGAATAGCTTCTCGTGGTCAGGTTCTATTGTACCCTTACTTGAATCTAATAAAAAATTACTTGAAAGTATTGTGGACAATAGTAATCCTATGGTTTCAGAATGGGCGCGACAGAATATAAACGAGTTAAGCAAGCGAATTATTCAAGAAAAAAAGAAAGATGAAGAGTATTTTATAACATAAAAGATCACACAAATTCCCTAATATCAAACTCCATTTTACTTTCCACGGTTTTAGGCAACGCCTTCTCCAAGAGCGCACTCACTTTAAGAGTTGCTTGGGGTAAGGCTTTTTCTATGGCTTCTAATAGACTAGTGCCCTCTACCTTTTGCAGTAGCTCTATGTTCTCGGTGGTAACCTCTTCTTTGTCCTCAGAGAGGAAAGTAGCTACTTTTTCCAAGTCCTCAAACGAAAGCCCCGTAGCAAAATCATTGTCCTCTTCCTCTGTTCGATAACTGCGTAAATCCTCTTCTTCATCTTCAAGGTCTATGGTAGGTTCCTCATCCCATTCTGTCAGAATATCCTGTTGCTCTTTTTCTGTTAAGGGGATAGCTGTAGGGACTACCTTTGCAGGAGGCACAAATCTACTTTCCCCCATTACCGAAGTTGAAGGAGCTGTTTTGGGTATAGGGGTAGCTTTAGGTTTGGGAGTTCTCTTTTTAGAAAGTGTTATAGGTATTTTGTCCGATAGCAACAGCAAAATCACCACGATAAGTAGTAAAATGATAATCTTTTCCATTGTTAAAATATAGGTTTGTATTTCTGTTCAAAACTCTGTGTAATTTCCTCTTGGTACTGCTCAAAATGCGCTTTAAGTACATTGTCCAAATAGTTGTATAGACTGATCTTGTCTTCTCCTATCACCTGTACAATACGGGCTATTCGCTGGTGAAACTCAGGGCGTATATACACCGATTTTCCTTCCCTTGCTGAAGTCTCTCCCTGCTCAAAAAAATAACTTTCATACTCATAGAGTTCTGCCTTTTTCTTTTTGGCAGGAGCTGGTTTCTGGGGTGCTTTCTCTGTCTCTATCGGAGCTGTAGCAATGGCAGAGGCAGGCGTGGGTTGCTTGCCTGCCATTAACTCCATTAGTTCGTTTTCGTCTATAGGTTTTGCTGTTTTCATATCTTTAGGGTTTATTGAATAATCTGTACCAACTCATTAATAAAGTCGTCCAAATGACAACCACTCATCAACTTCTCATCAGCAGGCATTAAAGTAGAACGGAATACCAATCGTTGGTTTTCTGTGCCGTCTTTTCTGAAACGCTTGCTATCAGATATGTAGGCTTGCATCAGGTTCAAACCTAAATCAGCGATCACTTGCTCATAAATCTTATACAAAGGTGACTTCTCTCTTCCATCTACCTGATTCCAAAACAAATGCACGCTTTTAATAGTACTTTCGGTATTCTTTGCGATGATATTGGAAAGTACCTCAGTAAAACTCAAAGTACTTTCAATTACTACTCTATCGGCAGTGATAGGAGAGAAAATGTGATGCATTTGTGCCAGCAAGGTCAATATTCCTGCGGTGTTTACTGTCCCTGGCATATCAAAAAGTATAACCTCTATAGGGAAAGGTGTCTCTGTGATAAGCTGTTGTGCCTTTTCAAGAGCTTCATTGGGCTTACATTGTATTATGGGGTATGCCTTTTTGTTTAGCTCACTAAACTGTCTATGAGCAGCTTTCTTAAAATGCTCGTTGTTCATCACTGTTTTGAGGTCTTGTTCTCGCATTCGGTGTAGGCTGTATTGTGGATAATCACAATCCATCACTGCTACATTGTAGCCCATTCGGTAGTGTAGCAAGCTGGCTACTAAGGTGGTAAAGGTACTTTTCCCTACCCCTCCTTTCTGGGTGGAAAAGCTAATGAATTTTGTCATAGATGTCATATATATGTGTTTAAATATGTTTGTAATTCAATAAGTATATAAGTGCATAGCTATTCAAATACAACTATCTGTATTTAAGTAATTATCTCTGTAACTATGCCGTTATATAAGTAATTAACTAATTATCTGATTGACTAATTACTTGCGTATGTACATACTTCTGTAGCTTTATAGCTTTGTAGCTACATAGCTACCTAATTGCATTTTTACATTCGTACATACTTGCTTTGGTATGCGGGTGCAAAGGAACATACAAATATACATATAGCCTTATGTAGGGTTGTAAATGGCTTTGTAAGGAAGTGATTGACTTTATGTTACATACAAATCCTTTGCTAAGAAATCACTTGTTTTGCACCCTGAAATCACTTTACCCGCTCGTAGTGTTAATTTCTCTCTTTATGGTTAATTAAAATTCGACCGTTAGGGAGAATTTTCTGTTCACCCGAACAGAGCAAGTTGTGTTTTGAGGCACGCATTAGGCGTGTAGGCACCTCAAAACCACTTGCCCTTGCAGGGAGCTTAAAACGCACTCCGAAGTCGTGTTTTTTTACTAACACTGAATTTATATGACCTTACAGAAAACAACTCACAAACGCTCCACAGGTAGAAATAAAAAGATAAACCCTGCTTCTTTTAGATATGTTTTTCGATTGAATGAAGAAGAAAACAATCAGTTTCTCTCGCTTTTCGAGCAATCAGGAATGAAAGTCAAAGCGCATTTTATCACCTCTTTGCTTTTTAACCGAGAGATAAAAGTGGTGAAAATTGATAAATCTGCTTTAGATTATTACACCAAACTCACTGAACTCTATGCGCAATTTCGTTTGGTAGGGGTGAATTACAATCAGATTGTAAAGATACTCTACCGTAATTTTTCGGAGAAGAAAGCGGCTGCTTACCTATATAAATTGGAGAAAGAAACTACCCAATTGATTGCTATCTGCAAACAAATATTAGAACTTTCGCAGCAAATGGAGCAAAAACTAAAGTAGTTTTTAAGAAGAAAACAGCAGTTTATGATAGCAAAAATACATCGAGGGGCGCAGCTGTTAGGAGTACTTTTGTACAATCACAACAAGGTAGCTAAAGGACAAGGTGAGGTGTTATACGCTCAAAAAGTGATACAACCTCTGCAAGGAAGTGTAGGCATTTCGGAAGTGTCTCGTTCTTTTGCGCCTTATCTCTATGCCAACATAAGGACAGAAAAACCTATCCTGCACATTTCCCTCAACCCCGATCCTAACGATAAGGTGAGTGATGAGACCTTTGTAAAGTTGGCTACTGACTATATGCAGCAAATGGGCTTTGGCGACCAACCTTTTGTGGTTTACAAACATTCGGATATCGAGCGCAAACACATTCACATCGTATCGCTGGGGATAGATGAAAACGGCAAGAAAATCCCTGATACTTTTGAAAAAATACGTTCAATGAAAGTATGCCGAGAGTTGGAAACGAAATACCAACTTATCCCTGCTATCACCAATGATTCACAGCTAACAGATGATGAGTTCTTGCCTTTGTCTAAATTAATACCCTTAGATTACCGACAAAACGACCTTAAAAAGGAGTTGGTACATATTGTAAAACAATTGCTAAAACACTATCATTTTGCCTCGTTAGGAGCATTTAACGCCTTGCTCAATCAGTTTAACATAGCCGTAGAAAAGGTAGAAGGCGAACTGCAAGGCGTTCCTAAAAAGGGCTTGGTGTATGTGGTATTGGATGAGAATGGTAACAAAGCAAGCCATCCTTTTAAAGCCTCCAAGCTCGGCAAAACACTCAGCTTACCTTATATCGAAAAACACTTGCAAAAGGAACACGAATACCTAAAAGGACAAGACACCATTTCCTTAAAGGCACATATCATCTTTGCCAAAGAAACAACTCATAGCAAAAGTGAATTTATTCAAAAACTAAAAGCTAAAGGTATTGAGGTTGTCTTTCGTGAAAACAAAGAGGGGAGAACCTACGGGGTAACCTTTATCGACCACAACAGCCGATGTGTGTATAATGGATCTCAGCAGGGGAAGGAGTTTTCTGCCAATGTTTTTCATCAGTGGCTAAAATCGTTAGAAGAGCCTGCTCCTGCTTTAACCTCTCAGGTAAATATGCCGGCTGTAACTCATTATGCAAGTAAAAATCACAACAATACTAATACTGTTGAAGAGGATACTTTTTCTGACACTTCTTGGACACATTACCAAGAGGATTTTGGCAAGGACTCAGCCTTAAATGCTTTCTTTACTCTTTTCTCTTTGGATGATCAAGGGGTAGATTACGAAGAAGAGGATTTTACCAGAAGAATGAAACGTGCTACTGCCAAACGGAGAAAAATGAAAAACAAATCTTAAGTGTAGCCAGCTCATTGGCTCAGCTAAGTATAAAATATTGACAAACACTAAAAACAGAAACAAATATGCAAAACGATGATGATTTAAGAGCATTAGCCAAGATTATGGCTTTTATGCGTGCAGTAAGTATTCTCATAGTACTAATGCACCTCTATTGGTATTGTTATGGCTTTTTCCAAGGCGAAAAGTGGATATTAGCCGTAGTAGATAGAATCCTGACCAACTTCCAACGAACAGCAGGACTGTTCTCTCACCCGCTATACACCAAATGCTTTGCCCTCCTGCTCTTAGCTTTGAGCTGTTTGGGCACAACAGGCGTAAAGAATGACAAAATTACTTGGCGAAAGATTTACATCGCTCTGGGAATAGGAGCTACTCTTTACTTTGGTAACTTTTGGATTTTGTACTTGCGACTTCCTGCTTCAGTGGTTGCCTTTTTTTATATCCTTACCCTATCTTTGGGCTACATAGCGCTCCTTATGGCAGGTTCGTGGATGAGTCGCTTGCTAAAAGACAATCTTTTAGACGATGTTTTTAACAATGAAAACGAGTCGTTTATGCAGGAAACTCGACTGATGAAAAACGAGTATTCTGTGAATTTGCCTACTTTGTTCTACTACCGCAAGAAGTGGAACAAAGGCTGGATCAATGTGGTAAATCCTTTTCGGGCGACCATAGTGCTGGGGACTCCTGGTTCTGGTAAATCTTATGCTATTGTGAACAACTACATCAAACAACAGATTGAAAAGGGTTTTGCAATGTACATCTACGACTTCAAGTTTGATGATCTCTCTACCATTGCCTACAATCACTTGCTAAAAAACTTAGACAAGTACAAGGTAAAGCCTAAGTTCTATGTGATAAACTTTGATGATCCTCGCCGTAGTCATCGTTGTAACCCTATCAACCCCAACTTTATGAGCGATATTTCCGATGCCTACGAGTCTGCTTATACCATTATGCTCAACCTTAACCGCTCGTGGATACAAAAGCAAGGGGATTTCTTTGTAGAGTCGCCTATCATTCTCTTGGCTGCTATTATTTGGTTTTTGAAGATTTACAAAGAGGGTAAGTACTGTACCTTTCCACACGCCATCGAGCTATTGAACAAGCCTTATGCTGATGTCTTTACCATTCTCACCTCGTATCCTGAACTTGAGAATTACCTATCGCCTTTTATGGATGCTTGGCAGGGAGGAGCACAAGACCAATTACAGGGACAAATAGCCTCAGCTAAAATACCACTTTCAAGGATGATTTCTCCGCAGCTCTATTGGGTAATGACAGGTGATGATTTTTCGTTGGATATCAATAATCCTAAAGAACCTAAAATCCTTTGTGTAGGCAACAATCCCGATAGGCAAAATATCTATTCAGCTGCCTTAGGTTTGTACAATTCACGTATTGTAAAACTCATCAACAAAAAAGGGCAACTCAAATCCTCTGTGATTATTGATGAGCTGCCAACGATATATTTTAGGGGATTGGATAACCTGATAGCCACTGCCAGAAGTAATAAAGTAGCAGTGTGTTTGGGCTTTCAAGATTTCTCACAACTTACCCGTGATTACGGAGATAAAGAAAGCAAGGTAATACAAAACACGGTAGGAAATATTTTCAGTGGTCAAGTAGTAGGGGAAACTGCTAAAACCCTTTCTGAACGTTTTGGAAAGGTATTGCAGAAAAGGCAATCTACTACGATTAACCGCAATGATACTTCCACCTCTATATCCACGCAGTTGGATAGTCTTATCCCTGCCAGCAAGATTGCCAACCTCACCCAAGGGATGTTCGTTGGGGCAGTCTCTGACAATTTTGATGAACGCATTGACCAGAAGATATTCCACGCACAGATAGTTGTAGACAACGCCAAAGTAGCCGAGGAGACCAAAGCCTACCAGAAAATCCCCGAAGTTCTCTCCTTTACCGATGCCAACGGCAACGACACCACCAAAGAACAAGTAGAAGCCAACTACCGCCAGATAAAGTTAGATGTCATTGAAATCATTGAACGCGAAAAGGAACGCATCGCCAACGACCCTGAGCTGAGGCATTTGGTGGAGAAAGAAGGAGAATAAACAAAAAAAGGCTATCTGCTTGAAAATTGGATAGCCATATTCTCTCAATAGCAAGGTTCATTTTTATTAAATAAGCAATGAGGAAAGCGAACATCTACGGAATCGCTTAATTGGTATGCCTTAATACTATCTATTTTTCCATTTTCATTGTAATATTTCCACTCGCCGTATTTATAGTGGTCCACAACTTTTCCTTCTTCTCTTATTTTACCTTCTTTATAGTAATAATCCTTCCAATAACCATTCCCATTTGTAAAATATGTCCGATATAATATTTGTCTATCTGTATTATATACTATATATTTTCCCGCCATTTTACTTTTCTTATAATAGATTTCTTTTAAAGGCATATCTGGATTTATTGTATATGTACCTTCTAAATATCCATTTATGATTTTAATATATTCAAGTTCAATTCTTTTATTATCTATATAAAACCATTTATATATATGATAGTCAGAAGGAACTATTGTATCATTTACGCGTAGGAATTTTCCGTTGCTATTAAAATAATAATCCCTAACAAAATGATCTACACTTATGTCATGCCCTGTAGCTCTCCTATCTATAATAATTACATATTCAGGAGGCAACCTATATATTATTATAGGTTTGCAAGCACAAAAGGTAAAAAAAAAACAGATATAATAATTTATTTTTTGGCATAATATTTCTTAGCTTCACTTTGCATTATATCAATCTGATATTTATTAAAAAACTTCTGATCATTGAGATCATAATCCATTATATTACTTGTTTTCTTCTGTATAAATTTATAAATGAAGTGATTTAAACTTTTAAAAAATTTGAGTAATCCAAATATTTTATGTAATATTGTGGTGAAAATCAAAAATATAACACATATATGGATTACTCGTTTGCAAAGATAGACAAAAATGATTTCACGACCAAATTTTTACCTTACATCCCTACTAATAAAAGAGGTTTTACATCTAAATTTAACATGTATGACATCTTTAGGTGTATTGTTCATAAAGCAAAAACAGGATGTCAATGGAAACACTTATTTGTTGATTTAGAATGTGTTAAATATCCTTTTTCATGGCAAACTGTTTATTATTATCACTCAAAATGGATAAAAGCAGGAGTTTATGAAAAGGCTTTTTTTGCCATTCTGATAGAATATCAATTGCTATTGGACATTGAGAAATTGAACCTCGATGGCACTCATACATTAGTGAAAAAGGCAACTGAGAGTGCTAAATACCAACATCGCAAGAAAAGAAGAACTTCTAATGTTCTTGTTCTGACCGATGGGCGAGGATACCCTATAGGAATAGGAGATATTATTAGTGGAAATCATAATGATCTGTATGATATAATAGGTCAATTTTCTAAGATAATGAATCAAATAAAAAATGTGGTATTTGTGTAGAAAATAGTTATCTAAACGCTGATAAAGGGTTTGATTGTAAGAAACTTAGAAGAGCTATTCATCGTAGAAAGATGTTTCCTAATATCAAAGAGAATCCTAGAAATTGCAAAGGAAACAAACGAGGTAAAAAGCGTTTTTTTGATGAAAAGGTTTACAAAAAAAGATTTGTAAATGAACGTTCTTTTGCCTAGATTGATAGTTTTAGAACTCTACTCATTCGATTTGATGTATTAGATTCTCATTGGTTAAATTGGCATTATCTTGCCTTTGCATTGGTCTTACTAAAAGTTTAAATGAGTTTAATATGATATTTTCTAATACCTATTTTAACTAAACTACAGTATAAATAACTAATACTTAATCCAAAATCTCTTTTCTTTCATACATTATCTCTTTTTTATTATATACAATAATTTTCTTAATATAATTTTTATTCTCATCTAATATGAACTCAACTAATGCGATTAAATCTCTATCGTAAATTAAGCCATTATCGCTAATTTCTTCGGTATCATTCAAGTTAATTCTCCTATACCACCATCTTTTAGCATAAAAAAAGCAATATATCTCTGCTCTTTTCTTTTTCGCAATAGATGAAATATAACTATTATCAACAAAATCTTCTATTTCATATGCTACCTTGCTATAATCCTTATGGGTATAGTTTTTTATTTCATAGTAGAAATAATTAAACTTGTAAGATGAGTTTTCATTCATAATCTGTAAAATTCTAGCATTGTAAGATTTATCCATTTCGGATATTTTGATATTTTTACTACAAGAAAAAAACAGAAAAGAAATAATAAAATATACAAGATAATTCATAGCAATATTTTTTCAGAGTTTTCAACTTTAGTAATAAAAGGTACATAACCTCTAAAATGTTGCAATACAAACCATTCCCAAAAAATATTGTGGTCCCAAGCAATCCAAGGACTTGGAGCTCTTTTTTTCTCTAAATCAGGGTAGTCTAAGCCAAAATGATCAAAGTAAATAAAATTTAAAGTTAAATAAGTGTACTTATGGTTTGGACTCCAAGGATAAATCACTTCTTTAATTTCTTTTATCCATATTTCATACGCCCAAATATCATTTAGCATAATTCCTAATCCACTCATTTTGTCTGGGAATCTAGGACTATCAATTTCTTTGTCAACCAGTTTTTTATATAATATTCCTTCGCCATCATTTGTTATTTTCATATTTGAAACAGCATAGTCAATTGTTAAAAACTTTTTTATTTCTTCTTTGACCTCATTTATTACAGCATTTTTGAAATTAATATGATTTGAGTGTTTATTTACTTCTATATCTAATCGCTTATCTGAAAACTCATATGTGTTACTTTTGTTAGTTTTCATTGTATCAACCATTTTTTTTGCAACATCTTCTAAAACTCCTTTAGAATAATATTCTATATCACTTTTAAAGTCCTCAAATAATTTTTTACTCGTTTTTTTACAAAATTCGCTTATTTTCCGAACTACTTTATTAGCTCTAGCCAAGGCAAAAGCCTTATTTTGGGTATGATTAAAGTTTTCTATATAAATCTGTTTCCATAGTTTTTCAAACCCTTTTTCATCTTCAGTATAATCACCATACATCAAATCCAAGTGAGGCTTCCCCTCCATATTTTTTCCCTTTCTTCTTTTACCTCTAAGAATCAAAATATCTTTATACAGAACTTTTTCATTTATTTTTCCTCCTTCATAAGCCCCTACAATGGTTTGAGGGCTTGTCCATTCATTTTTACCACCTGCACTGAAAGTTAAATCACCTCCAAAGGTATGAAATTCTATATCTCCATCACTTGAGATGTTCATTGTTCCTTTTACAATTCTTGTTCTCATAGTATTATCTTTTAGCCTTGATTATTATATTCTCCACTCTTCTTTTTAAGAGAGGTAGCAGAATTTATTTTCATATTGTTAGAGCTATCTACAATAGTCTCTTTTGCTGTATATTGGCTACCTCCTTTTGAATGGCTATGTAAATCCCCCTCAATCACCTCAGTTAAAGCACCATTTACATATACAAACATATCTCCACAACTATCACTTCTCTTAGCCTTTCCAGCCGTTTCAGTGATATTTACATTAGCATCAAAATCAATACTATCACTTGCCTTTAAATTGATGTTCTTAGCTGTGATATTAATAGTCTCAGGAGCAGAAATCTCAATGTTTTTGCCTTGAGTATCCAACTTAATCACATTGCCATTCTTATCAGTAAGCAAGATGCTCTCATCTTCGGTAAAGATGAGCTTATGTCCACTTTTGGTATGAATCGCCTTTACGCGGTTATCAGCATTGTGATACCCACTTTTTGCCTCACCATTATAATGCGCTCCAAGCACAAACGGACGTTCGGCATTACCTCCTTCAAAATCCACTAATACCTCTTCACCTACTTCTGGGATAAGGAAGAATCTTATTTAAAGTGTCTTTTATTCTATCATTTAAATAAAGTAATTCCAATTTATAAGTGGTATCCTTATCTCTTTCTATCCATATACCCTCTTTTTTGTTATTTATATAGATACCTTCTGTGTAAATATTGAAAAAGGGAATATCTTCTTTCCATAATTTTTCTTTTTGGTTATTTACATACATTCCTTTTTTTAAAATATAGCCTTCAATATCCCATTCTTCCCAATATCCTTCTTTTTTACCACTTATATATGACCCTCTTCCTAATGGTTCTATCCAATAGCCTTCCTTTTTTTCTTCTGAACTTACATAGCCTTTACCATAGAATTTAATAAATTTATTATACTTTGTAGTGAAAATAAAGTTATAAGGATACATTATTTTTTGTCTATAATCTATACATTGATAATATCCATTAATTTTATCATTTACAAAATTAATATACAAAATGGTATCATTATTTTGTGTGATAATTTTAAAAGGACCATTAAATTTTCCTTTCTTTAAAGAAAAAGAGAAGCCAAATTTTGGATAAGAAAAAATACCTGTTTCCTTCTTTTTAATTTTATTGTCTACATTTTCTTGTATTTTTAATACATTTAAAAGTTTATCATAAATTATTTTTTCTCCACAAGACAATAATGTTACACATACAAAAAAAATAAATAAAAATTTACATCTATATATGTTTGAATTCATTATATAATTTTTTTATAATCTCAAATTGATATTCATAGAAACAATATTGGATACTGCTATAATCCATTATGTTATCAGTTATGTTATTTCTTTCCATTTTCCCTTCAGCGTTTATCTTAAATGGATTTTCAAAAAAAATAGAGTTGTAATCCTTCATTTTTTCTAAAAATAATTTCATTTTTTTATTTTGTGAATTAGAAATAATTCTATCCAATATTTCTGTATCATTAAAAGTATGCCAAAGTCCAACTTTATGTCCCATTTCATGTAATAAACTGTTTTGAGAAAAATCATAAGTCATCAATGAAAAACTTTCAACCATTTCGTATATTACAGCAGCACTTGTATCTACTGGTTTTATAGGACTAATGAATACTAAGACATAATTTTTTAATTGCTCTTCTTCTATTCCTCTTGATTTACAATAGAATTCACGAATAAGTTTATGATATGTACCTGATTTACCATTATTTATTTTACTTTTGTCTTCAGAAATACAAGCTGCAAGTTTATTTTCATCTTCTAATGATAGTAACATATCTTCTATCTCACATTCTTCTGAAAAAACAATACCTAACCTACAATAACTAGTCTCAACCATAGCTTTATGAAATTCCTTGAGATACTGATTTTCATTATTATTTTCTGATTTTATACGTTCATAATTACTGTTATATACTTGAGTATTAAAAATTTCTCTTTTATTTAAAATTCTATCAGTATCTTCTAAAGAAGTTCTGACAATTTTAATGTATTTAAACTTTCTCTTAGATTTAATTACTGTGTTATTAGGTTTTACTACAATAACTCCTACAACTTTATTTTTAGTATTTAAGAATTTTATCTCTTTTTCTTCTTCAAAAATAGCTTTGCTTTTAATTATAAAATTATGTAGTATAATTGTATTATTTGATGTGTCTAAATTAAACATTTCAGTATCATTAATCTTTTGAATTGTATTTTTGAATGCATATTTTAATTCAAAAGTAGTGTTATTTATTCTCTTTCCATCATTTGTGAATCCAGCATCAAATATGGTATTGTCATATTCTAGTAAAATTTTCTCTTTTTTGATCTTATTAATGTCATTAGATACTACACAGATAGGTATAATTGTATTCCTTTCTGTCTCTTGATCTTGATTATTTATGATTCTTAAAATAGCAGGATAGTAATAAGTTTGATTATTAAGTTTAATTGATTTGTAAAAAGACATAAATTCGTTCTTATTCTTTGTACATTTACTGAATAAATTTTCTATTCGATGTTCCTTAGTAAAAGGCTCAAAATTCCATTCAATGTTATAGTTTAAGCTATATTCTTCATTATTAGAGATAAAAGCATGAATGATAAAATTCATATTATTTTCATCCTTTTTTTCCAAAAAATTCTCAACATCAATAGGTTCATAAGCCCCTATAATAGTTTGAGGACTTGTCCATTCATTTTTACCACCTGCACTGAAAGTTAAATCACCTCCAAAGGTATGAAATTCTATATCTCCATCACTTGAGATGTTCATTGTTCCTTTTACAATTCTTGTTCTCATAGTATTATCTTTTAGCTTTGATTATTATATTCTCCACTCTTCTTTTTAAGAGAGGTAGCAGAATTTACTTTCATATTGTTAGCACTATCTACAATAGTCTCTTTCGCTGTATATTGGCTTCCTCCTTTTGAATGGCTATTTAGATCCCCCTCAATCACCTCAGTTAAAGCTCCATTCACATACACAAACATATCCCCACCAATATCACTTCTCTTAGCCTTTCCAGCCGTTTCAGTGATATTAACATTAGCATCAAAATCAATACTATCGCTTGCTTTTAGGTTGATGTTTTTAGCCGTAATATTAATAGTCTCAGGCGCAGAAATTTCTATATTCTTACCCTGAGTATCCAACTTAATCACATTGCCATTCTTATCGGTAAGCAGGATGCTCTCATCTTCGGTAAAGATGAGCTTATGTCCACTTTTGGTATGAATCGCCTTTACACGGTTATCAGCATTGTGATATCCACTCTTTGCCTCACCGTTATAATGTGCCCCAAGCACAAAAGGACGCTCAGCATTACCTCCTTCAAAATCCACTAATACCTCTTCATATTTTTATCAATCTTTCTCTATTTTAGCAAGTTGTTTTTCATAAACAACCCAATCAGAACAAGCTTTTTTCCCTTTTTCATTTTTCATTGTATGATAGGTTATAGTAGCTCTTATTTTTATTTTAGCTTCAGGTGTATTTTCTAATATGATTATTTTTATTTTTGCAATCCCATTCCATTTCCTCTCTATTAAATCTTTTCATCATTGTCTTACGGCTTCCGAGGCAAAACTTCGTGTGCAGCGATTTGCTCATCAGCATTAGAAGCTGCCAACTCAAAAATTATATCACGGCTCTGTAAAGATATAATCAAGGTTTTTATAATTCTCCCCAAATGCTGCTTTATATCTTTTTGCGTTCTCTTGTTTTGAAATCTGTTTTCCAGAAATTGCATCTATAAAATAATATAGATCACAATTTCTTTCTGAACAAACTATCAGATGACTATCCTCTTCTTTTTTTTGTTTTTCTTTTTTTGCTAATTCTATATATTTCTCTAAACATTTATCTTCTGGGTAACCATCTTTTATCACAACTTTCCACACATTAGTTTCTTGTACATAATATAATTGAAATCCAAAATAATTTGTTCCTCTAATATCAACAATTCTACCTTTTCCAGTTTTAAGGTTGATATGTCCTTTCTTTTCCAAGAATTGTAAAATATAAGGATATTTAATTTTCTTGAATTTCTTATCTTCATCTACAATTCTTTTAACGCCTTTTTTATTGTAATAAACAGATTTTCCGATAAGTACATTTTCTCCTATAAAATGCTTGATGCTTTTAATTTTTCCATTCGGATAATAATCTTTACGGCGTGTTATAAAAGAAGGGGAGGGCAAACTTTCCTCTATATATCCCCCTTCTTCTTTGTCAAAATCTATATCATAAACTCTGCACCCTTCTTTCATATATATATCTCTCAATAATACCCCTCTTTTATGTTCAAGCTCTTTAGCGAGCTTAAAATCAAACGTTTCATTTTTAGGTTGTGCTATTACATAGGAAGCATACAAATATAGTAATACTAAAAATACTCTCATAATTGCTCATTAATTATTCTATTTAATATTTCTTTTATTGCGGGGTTTATTAATTTCCATTGCCATTGATAGAGAGCAACTCCATTGTTCTGATAATCCATCACATTATCTGTTTGTTGCCCTTTATAAATAAAGTCATCACTATTCTTTTCAAAAGTATGATCTAACCCAATACTATGCAAAACTTCGTGTGCAGCGATTTGCTCATCAGCATTAGAAGCTGCCAACTCAAAAATTATATCAAGGTTCTGTAAAGATATAATCAAGTTTTTCATCGTTTTCACCAAACGCTGCTCTATATCTTTTTGCGTACTCTTGTTTTGAAATCTGTTTTCCAGAAATTGCATCTATAAAATAATGTAGATCACAATTTCTATATGAACAAACTATCAGATGATCCTCTTCTCTTTTTTGTTTTTCTTTTTTTGCTAATTCTATATATTTCTCTTTTTTTGCTAATTCTATATATTTCTCTAAACATTTATCTTCTGGGTAACCATCTTTTATGATAGCCTCCCACATATTCATTTCTTCTACATAAAGTAATTGAAATCCAAAATAATTTGTTCCTCTAATATCAACAATTCTACCTTTTCCAGTTTTAAGGTTGATATGTCCTTTCTTTTCCAAGAATTGTAAAATATAAGGATATTTAATTTTCTTGAATTTCTTATCTTCATCTACAATTCTTTTAACGCCTTTTTTATTGTAATAAACAGATTTTCCGATAAGTACATTTTCTCCTATAAAATGCTTGATGCTTTTAATTTTTCCATTCGGATAATAATCTTTACGGCGTGTTATAAAAGAAGGGGAGGGCAAACTTTCCTCTATATATCCCCCTTCTTCTTTGTCAAAATCTATATCATAAACTCTGCACCCTTCTTTCATATATATATCTTTCAATAATCCCCCTCTTTTATGTTCAAGCTCTTTAGCGAGCTTAAAATCAAACGTTTCATTTTTAGGTTGTGCTATTACATAGGAAGCATACAAATATAGTAATACTAAAAATACTCTCATAATTGCTCATTAATTATTCTATTTAATATTTCTTTTATTGCGGGGTTTATTAATTTCCATTGCCATTGATAGAGAGCAACTCCTTTGTTTAGATAATCCATCACATTATCTGTTTGTTGCCCTTTATAAATAAAGTCATCACTATTCTTTTCAAAAGTATGATCTAACCCAATACTATGCAAAACTTCGTGTGCAGCAGTTCGCTCATCAGCGTTTAACAAGCAAAAAGAGTACTTATTCCTATCATCTGTGAAACCCGCATTTTTTTCTGATCTCTCTCCTACAAGAAAAATTTTATAATAATCATTGTATTTATCTTTAAATTTCTCATTATAAAACTTCAATATATGATTTTCAAAAGTTCCCATATTCATATTCATATTCTTTAAATAATATATTCTATCTTCTTTGTTAAAATAAGTACATTCCTCTTTAAACTTTTTGTTCTCTTCCTTATTTTTATACTTACAAACTAAATTTTCATAAGTGATTTTAGGGTCTATCATTGCCTGATTAAGGAAGTTTCTCAGAGATTCTTCCCCACCCACAAGTTTTCCTTTTTTATCACTAATACTTGTTTCGGTATAGATTATAACAATTTTAATTTCTCTTCTAACTTTATAAGAATTAGGGAGGATAAGCATTGCGCCACACAATTTGCCGTCCGCTTTTACTAATAACTTTTGAGGAGTATCAAATTCTTTATTACAACAAATTGTAAAACAATCCTTCTTTAGATAATTTAGATTCCCATTTTCTAAACTTATTTTATTAAGATCTAACTTAGGTCTCTCTAATGTTAAATATCCTTTATCCTCTACAAAAGAATTTTCAAATTCAAAAGTAATATTTTTAGCTTTCTCTTTTCCTTCAAATTTTAAACTAAATGTAGCTTTTCGCCCTTTCCATAATGTTAATATAGGGACAACATAGAAAGGTAATTCCTTTGCAGGATTCTTCCAAGTGATTTTAAACCGAGAGAAAGTTCTAGTCAGCCTATTAAACATTTCTTTGTCTTTTATAAACTTATAACTATAATAATCCTCCGGCGTTACATTCACAGGTGTACCATATTCTTCTACGTTCTTAGGTGTTCCACAGCTATCTATTTCACCCCCAGAATTGGGAATGGGGATATAATATCTACCCAGTATACAGTACAACGGGTTATCTCCGCTTCTCCCTGTATCTCCTGTTCGTATCCAATCAAAACCGTATTCTCCTTTCCAGTTTGAATGAGGTCTAAATTCTACAAGACATTTACTTTTTACTATTGGTATAGAGGTTTTATTTGGCAACTCCATTGGCTCATAATCTCCTACGATAGTTTGAGGACTTGTCCATTCATTTTTACCACCTGCTCTGAAAGTTAAATCACCTCCAAAGGTATGAAATTCTATATCTCCATCACTTGAGATATGCATTGTTCCTTTTACAATTCTTGTTCTCATACTATTATCTTTTAGCCTTGAGCACTATATTCTCCACTCTTCTTTTTAAGGGATGTAGCAGAATTAACTTTCATATTGTTAGAGCTATCTACAATAGTCTCTTTCGCTGTATATTGGCTTCCTCCTTTTGAATGGCTATGTAGATCTCCCTCAATCACCTCAGTTAAAGCACCATTTACATACACAAACATATCTCCACAAATATCACTTCTCTTAGCCTTTCCAGCCGTTTCAGTGATATTAACATTAGCATCAAAATCAATACTATCGCTTGCTTTTAGGTTGATGTTCTTAGCCGTAATATTAATAGTCTCAGGCGCAGAAATTTCTATATTCTTACCCTGAGTATCCAACTTAATTACATTGCCATTCTTGTCAGTAAGCAAGATGCTCTCATCTTCGGTAAAGATGAGCTTATGTCCACTTTTCGTATGAATTGCCTTTACGCGATTATCAGCATTGTGATACCCACTCTTTGCCTCACCATTGTAATGTGCCCCCAGCACAAAAGGACGTTCTGCATTACCTCCTTCAAAATCCACTAATACCTCTTCTCCTACCTCAGGGATAAAATAAAAGCCTTTACCCCCTCCTGTATAGGGTTGCACTACACGTATCCAAGGGGTCATTTCATTGCGTTTTGCCTGCCATAAGAATTGCACGCGTACACGTCCCATTCCTAAAGGATCGTTGTTGTCTTTTACAATTGCTGGTTGCTGCTCTGAGTGCGGAAAAGCATTCTCATCAAAATCAGCAGGGGTACGCATCATCGGGATTCCCTCAAAGGAATTGTAATACTCCATACCACTATGATAGTGCGATATTTTTATGACCCTATAAGTCTCCATTGCTCGGGCATTGATGTCAGTAAGACACGCAAAGGTATTCATCCTGAGACGTGGGTCACGGCTTTGTCCCTTTACTTTGAGCAACAATTCGCGTTTGTCTTTCTCTAAGCGTACTACATCCTCTAAATCTACACTTGATTGCTCTAATGAAGTAGCCGAGTGATATTTTTGAGGTATTTTTTTGTAGATTTTTTTAGAAGCATTCTTTGCATCGGTTTGTATAGGGTTATTCTTATACTCATTAGCAGCATCTCGTGAGTCATTATTTTCAGATGTTCCTTGATGTATATTGTAGTTTATATACTGAAAATCCTGTGGTTTTACCTCTAAGAAGAACTCTTCATCGATCAGGTTCAGGTTCTCACCCAAATCAATGGTCTCTTGGAGTTTATTACCAAAGATAAGTTTACTGCCATCATAATAAAAATATTCCCCATAATACTTAGCCAAACGACAAATAAAGTCGTAGTCAGACTCTTGGTATTGTACCGTATAAGGAAGCGTCCTTGTGGTATTCACCCCTGCTGAGGTATCCACTTTTGCGGACTCATCATATTCCTCAGTAGCTGCGGCAACGATTTCTTGTAGTGTTTTATTCTCATAAGATTGGCATTCCTTACCGCTATCTAAGAGGATGCTTGGTGCATTTCCTGAGATATAGAGCGTACCATAACCACCCCCTGTTTTTCGCTTACAGTGAATCTTAGTGATAATCCCTGAGAAGTGTTGCACCACCTTGCCATACTGATAAAACTTAATGGTAAGAGGATCGCCAAGCAGATCGCGAGAGTGCTCCATAATGTATTCGTGGAACTTATCAAATGAGTCCTCTGGGGTTTCAATGGTAAAGGTATCGTGCTGGCAGTTGTATTGGTGTAGCTCCACTTTATAGCTTTCTGTAGCCAAGAAGTCTTTACCATTAGAACTCAGTAAGCAGTAGACCACAGGATTGGTCTTATCGTTAAGAAACTCTGTAAAACTTTTTAATTTGAAATCTTTTAACTCCATAAAAAATGCTCTTTAAGATATTAGTATTAGTAATTTAAAATAGCTTTATCCTCTCCACATCTTATTGTGAGCTACCCCACCTACATCAAATCCTTGTGCGATGAGTCGTATTTCTATCTGCAAAGGCTCAGTGCCTTGTGCATCAAAATGTTCCTTGTATTTAATACAAAAGGCTTTTTTGAAAAGCACTTCTTGGAGCTTACTCATAGCATCTCTACGGTAAAAAATAATTTTACCATCTTTAGTTTGGTTGTGGTCTAACATCCAATTGAGCAGTTCAGGTGTTCCTGTGCTCTCTACTCTAATGTATATTTCTCCACCATAAGGCATTCCCTTTGGTTTACCTGTTTCATCAATGTTCTGAGTGAAATCGTATTCACACTCCAAAACATTGTAAGTCTTATCATCTAATTCTAATTTTGCAAGAAATGACATAATCTAATCTTTTTATTTTTGAGTTGTTCTATTAATACTTTGTATCTTTATCTATTGTGTAGTTGTAGAAAGAGCAGGTATGAACTGCTCACACCTGCTCTCTATACTTCTAAACCCATTCGTTCTCAAACGCACCTGTGCCCATCTCTATCTTACGAGCAGAGATTGTGAAGGATTCTGTCAGAGGTTTTTGTCCTGAAGCCTCAAAATTCTCTCTGTGCTTTACCAAATACCCCTCAGTAAATTTGAGTTCTTTAAGCGTTGCCTCGCTATCTCGTTTTAAGAAGACGATACTGCCGTCTTTTCTCTCAAATGAATTAACCATCCACTCGAAAAACTCAGGCGACTCAGTGCCTTCAATCTCTATGTCAATCTTACCACCTCGGGCAACACTTGACGGTCTTCCTGTTGCGTCTGTCTCTTGGAACAACGCGTAGCTCACTTTAAGGATGTTAAACTCCTTACCTGCTACTTTTAATTTTGCCTTAAAAGCCATAAATATTCCTTTTTAAAAATTAATAATGAAATGTTTACTTCTCTCAGCACCTACACCCACTCATTGACGTGTTTGCCTGTACCAAGCTCAATCTCTTTAGCTGAAAGCGTAAAGGTTTCTTTAAGAGGTTGATTTCCTGTCGCATCAAAATCTTCTTGGTACTTAACAATATAAGCCTCTTTAAACTTCAACTCTTTTAAAGTCGCTTCACTGTCTCGTTTTAAGAAGACAATACTCCCATCCTTTCTTTCAAAAGAATTGGTCATCCACTCAAAGAGGTCGGTATCTCCTGTGCTTTCCACAGTGATGTGGATCTTTCCTCCTCTTGAGATACTTGATGGTCTGCCTGACGCATCGGTTTCCTGTAACATTCCGTAGTCTACGGAAAGAATGTTGCGCTCTTTACCCGCAACCACTAATTTTGCTTTAAATGCCATGTTAAATATATTTTAAAATTTAAATACTCAATACTACCAACTATGGAAAATATATTTTGCCTTCTTTCTCTCCTTACTATCTATTAATTTTCAATTGGCTTTTATTAGTTTATCATCTTAATTACAATAATTATGTATATTATCTATTTTTTAATTCTGTGCGTATTCTACATCCCACTCGTTGCCATCATCTCCCTTTTGTCCGTCCATCTTAATCAGGAAGTTCTTTGCTGGGAAATAAGGGGTCATATGAATATCCAAATGGATTTTGTCTTTTTGGATAGCATCTTGCTCAAATCGTTTGATTTCAAACTTTTCAATCAGCTTATAAGGACCTGTGATGCTATCTAAAAAGCGAACTATCTGTCCCATAATCTCTTTGCGGGTTACTGAGGAATAGTTCTCAAAAGCACGTCTGTTCAAGAAATCCATCAGTACTTTGGTTACATAGTCAAACACACGTACCACTGAATAGGTCTGCAAACCTATATTATCCCCATTGAATAAGGTTTTGGCTGAAAATGCCATTACCTTGCCATATTCATTGACCATTGGGATAAGTCCCAGACTCTCTAAGTTAGCAATCTCACTCTTCTTAAGGTCAAACTTCACTCCTTCTACCTCATTGATACCCCCAAACTTCTTACCCGCCGTTACCTGAGACATCAATGTCTTGTAAATCTTACCAGCCAAAGCTGCTGAAGGGGGTACAAATAAATCATCAGTTTCTTCTATTTCTTCAAAACGACCACGACCTACGAGCCAATTACAAGTCATCAGTACATTGGAGCGGTATACATCTCCCCCTGTGTGATTTGCCTCATCAAACATCTCCATTACATCATCGGGTTCATCTAAGTGCTGAAAGTCGGTAACGAGCATTACCTTATTGCTATGGGCTATTTTTGCCCACTTTTCAAGTACCGCATTAGAACCTAAATAACCTGGGATAACCAAGATAGAATAGTTGTTTTTAAGGTCTAATCGGTCATAATTATCAGTAAGCTCTGCGTGAATAGTATCAATAAATCGGGTGTTGTCTAAGTCTTTTAATTGCTCAAGAGTAGCATTGACAATAGTTACATTCTTAACCTTATCTTCTTCAGTGTTTTTATAGAAAAGTGCTACCGTACGATAGTTAGCCTCTAACTCTTTGGTAGCGTCTACGGCATACGCTAAGTTCTTTGTAAGTAACGCTTCAGAGGCTTTTTTATGGTCTTCTGAAGAAGCGACCATATCGGTAATGGTCTCATTATCACTAAGCACATTGAGCCATAACTCTAAAGTCTTTTTTAAGGTCTCACGTTCTTTGGCTTTGTTAGCCTCTGAAAGGAAAATATTTCTACGTGCTTTGCGCTCTGGATTTACATTTTGTACATTCTCAATAGCACTCTCTAAGAGGTCAAATCCACCATAACGTGCCAAAGCCTCTATAGACTTCTCTATGGAAATAGGTTTTTCTTGTGGTGCTAAGGGAGCACCTTGTGCTTGTTTAGCTGTATTATCTGCCATTGTCTTATATTTTTAGGTAAAAACTAAACTATTTCTTTTCTGTTAATTCACTAATCAAGCCTCGTAAGGTACTCAGCAGTGCTGCCTTGGCTTCGGGGTCTTCTAAGGCAGCTTTAAGCACCTTATTGCTTTTCAGTTGCTTAACAATCTTTTGGTATTGGTCTTTTTCAGTCTCCAAACCTGTAAGGAAGTCGCTTTGTGCTGTGATTCCCTTTACCCCAAAATCTCCCAGATTGCTAAAAGAAAGTGTCTCTTTCTTCATAGCTCCTTCAGCATCCTCAAAGTCTATGTTTATCTGCGGGCTAAAGTGTTCAAATACTTTTTCAATAGAAGTAAGCCCTTCTACCAGCTCTGGCTTGATGGGGTCATCTGCTGTTAGCTTTTGTGCTATCAGGGTTCTATTCTGAGGAATGTCTGCAATTGCCTCATTGGCATCTAAGGGGACTTCATTTCCGCCTATACCTTTACTGCTAACTGCCATAGTATTTATGTATTAAGTTAATATTGTTTCTTTATTACGCTTCTTTGCACCTACATTCCCATTCAAATCCAAGAATGGATAAATCTATAGATGTATCTCAATGCAAAATTACGCAATATTATTTAACACACAAGAGCTTTTATCAAGTTTAACAAAATTTTAACGGATTTGTGAGTTTTTTGTGATACTCCACCATCAAAAGTAGATAACTCGCAAACCTATATACATCTTATATACGGAATTTACATACATAGTGTTTATATAGTGTGCATATAAGCTATTGGGTGAGGGGGGAGTTCTTACTCCCTCTCAAAAAGTCGATAGGGGTACATATTAGCAGAGGCACTCTTTAGTTTTAGCATAAAACTCTCTTTGAGGTACTCCCATTCTTCTGGGCTTATATTTTGAGTTGTATTGTTCTTTGTAAGGTAGATATCTATGGTACGACTAAAACCTTGGGTAGTAGAGACCTCTTTCTTAGTGCCTTTTGTTACCTCAATGGTGGTTATAGCACTCTTAAAATGGCTCATCCCCAAAGCTTCTATATCCGCGATGGTTACTATCCTACCGCGTGAGAGCAAGGCACTTCTTAGCTCTAAGAGTTTTTCCTCAGAAGTGAGTCTATTTCTACCGCCTACTGAGGTTTTTAGGATAGTAGCAGGGGCTGTAAAATAAGAAGTTTGAGTAGGTGGGCTACATTTTGTTCCTGCTCTTAGTCCATTGCCTTCCGCTCCTGAGGTATGCCAGAAAGCTACCTCACAATTATTTTGCTCTTCGCTCTTAGTCGTGGAAATGATAAGATATGTATTGTTATCCTTTACGATACCTTGTTTATCTTTTCTCTGCTCCAAAGAGGCTATATGCTGAAAAATCTCTTTTAGCACATCCTTAGTGTAATCGCCTCCAACAGCAGCAAAGGCTGCAGCTTCATTTTTTATAACCTCTAAAAGGTATTGCAATAGCTCGGTTGCCTCTCTGTTGTCAAGTCGGGCAACTCCTCCTCGTCTGACCACTGCAACGGTGTCCTGCTCTTTGCTTTGGTGTTTTTTTAAGTCAATTCTATTCTGGTTGCCATCAATGATATAATCAATGTCCAAAAAGTGATGCTCTGTGGGTAATGGAAATATATTAAGACTTCCCTTGAGTATTTGAGGTAATTTTTTGTACCCTATATTGATGACAGGCACGCAACTGAGCATAAAGCGGACACTGCGAAAAACCTCTGTGTGTACTACTGTGGAGAACTCAAATTTAATCCACAAAATATTTTCTTTGACCTGCTCTTCTATATTAGGAAAATGACTATATAACTGAGTTTCTGCTTCTTTGTTATTAGTTGGACTAATAGGCTCCAATACACCTTTAAGCGTATAGAAATTAGGCTGGTAGAATTGATTGACCTCATTGTATATAGAAGCTAATGAGTTGTTATTCTTGGTAATAATATGCTGTAAATCAAGATGTTTATCTACAACATTGTATCCATTGAGCAGTGTAAACTTCTTGTTTTGAGCACTTACAGTAGCTAATTTTAAATAGTGATAGAAGAGCTCTTTATGTTCATTGTTATTTACATTGATAAAAAACTGAAGGTCTTCCAAAGGTTCATTATTGGTGTTTTCTATCCCAATCCATAGCTCACCTGCTGGGAGTGGTTTTACCCCTTTGGCTATTTTCTCATCAAAGAAAAAGCTCTCTTGTTCTATTAGTTCATTGCCATAAGCGATATATTTTACTTTGGCTGTAGTGAGTTTTAAGGGTATAGTTGGGGAAAAAGTAATTTCTATTTCTTTATTCTCTTGGGGGTTATAGATATCTTGAACTCTTTTCTTGGTTGCAAAGCTGTTATATAATGAGATAGGCTTGTTGTTTTGGGAAGGGTACACTTGTAATAGTGTATGCGCAGGGAGTGCCCCAGCAACTTCTTCGGGGAACATCACCTCTAAAATGCGGTCGATAATCCTTGCACGTGAGTTTTCTTGTTCAAAGCTGAGTTTTTCAAGTTCTGAGGCACAAGCAGAAATCAGTAAACCCACCAAGGGGTCAAAGGAGTTCTCTGTTTCGCTCTCACTATAGCCCCACATACGTGAGGCACGTCTTAATATGCGGTCTCTTATTCTATCTTGATCCATCTTTTTTGTATTTGTTAGTAAGACAAAGGTGCTATAAACAAGTGTGTTCTATACTCATAAGGGTTGTTTGTCTCTTTTATAAAACCTTTGACGTAGATCATTACTTTCTTCTTTGTACGGGTCTTTTCTAAGGTACTCAGGTTTTGATTGGTTACCTCTACTTCAACCTCTTCTACAAATAAGCGTTTTTCGTATCGCTGTATAGCTTCTTTCAAGCTCTCTTTTACCAAGAGTTTTAGGTTGGCATCACTTTTAAGCATATCAAAATCTGCCTCCCAAAAGCCTATGCCAAAGCCTTCATCAAACTTGCATTCTCCCCAAGCTGTGGTAGCCAGTAGGAAGAGTTGCTGGTCAATGGAGGTCTCTAAGGTGGTCTTGGCAAGGTCGCGTTTCTCTATCAGTGCCTTGAAGTCTATGGGAGTTTTGTAGTAAGTGCCTTTCATTATCATAAATATATTTTCTTTTTTATCTCTCCCTTTTCGGTATACTCTATCTCTTTGGTGAGTTGTTTGCGTTTGATAAGTTGCAATTGTACTTTTGGGGTGAGTTTGAGTAGTTGCTCACGGTAGTGTATATCTCCCATAAAACTCTGTCCATTGTGGGCATCTACGATGACAAAGAAGTAATCCACATCTTGGGGTTTTTGAAAGTTTTCAATATTACCAGCATACAAAAGTATAGTTTGTCCTCTGTGAGCAAAAGTATAAGAGAGGCTGTCTTCGGTCTTTTTGCGGTATTTGCTTAGTGTGTATTCAGTAATACCCTCTTTGTCGGGTTCAAAGCAGATATTCTCATATAAATAGGAAGTTGTGTCAAAACGTTTGATGCCTATAAATGAGAGTAGGCTTTTGTGTTGTTTTTCTTCTGTAAAGTGAGGAATATCCCTTGTTACCTGAAATACCCTTATCTCTTCTGTTTTGTCATCGGTTATAGTGAGTTTGTAGGTGGGTATTTCCAATAAAGTGCCGTTTATATTAAGCTGTACGCTTCCTGTCTCCCTATCTGAGATAAGCATATTAATCGTATGTTGTTTAAATCTGCTTTCCTCACGTACTACCACAATATCCTCACCCGCATCTTTTTTGTTTAATGCCAGCGGGTTTTCACTCATTCGGATATTTAGGTCAAGTTCCATAAAGGACATAACTGCTTTTAATTAGTGGTTAAACGATAGTAATAAAGGCATTTTAGGTGTTCTTTGAGTTCTTTATCTCCACCTTCTCCCAGATAAAACTCATACACTTTTTGGAATGAATACACCAAAATCTTTGTAATCTTATCATTACGCATCTTTTTAAGCTCTGAGCGACTTAGTTGCCTTACAAAATAACCATCACAATTGAGAGGGTATTGATTCTTAAGGCTTATCATCTCTCCTGACTCAAAATAGACATCTACAATCTTTTCCTTTTTCAGACAAGTGGAAGGGGCAAGTATATTCAAAAATAGGAAGATACTATTCTTCCTCTTCCCTAATTGCAAAGCGGCATAAGTGTACTCCTCATTGTCCACTCTCAGGTACATAGGAGGCACATTTACATACGGCAAGCCGTTTAATTTGGTTTTAGGTTGACTGACATCGCACTGTTCAATTACCTTGGGTTGTGGCAAAGGTAAGGACTGTGCTTTTGTGGTAAGCCAACTTAAAAGTGCAAAAGCTATAGCGATATACGTTCTCTGTGGCATTGGCTTACTTACTGATTTTGATATAGTTGCTTACAAACCTCTAAGTCTACTTTCATCTTATCGTATTCCTCTTGTAGGATCTGATTGATGTCGTTTAGGCTATCCAACAAAACCCTATCAGCAGTAAGTTTTTTGATGTGCTTTTTAGCATCAATATACTGCTTACAAATAAGAATGGTGTTGTTGTACATATTCTTATTGGTCAGTGTATCACTCTTCAAGAAAGGCTTATACATATCTGTCAAAATAGAAAAAGCTAATTTCTCATTGAAAAAATCGTCTTTAAGATTGGATACCCCAATGGAGTCCATCGCGACTTTTACCTTCTCTAAATCAGCAGCAAAATGGTTTTGTATGGCGATATCCTTTTCTAACTTAGCATTCTTCTCCTTAAGCAATTTGTTTTCCTCAAAAGGGAAATGCACATTGGCAAACATCGCTATCACCACAATAGTAACTGTGATAGCAAAAAAGAGGACGAAAAACCAATAGGCTTTTGTGCGCTGTTCTTTATTGACTATTTCCATAGTATTTATAACTTTAATTGTTTAACAAATTAATCTACCAAGAGGCTGCGGGTACGCCTTACTATATCTTGATTTTCATTGGTTGTTTCAGCCACAAATATACCGCCATCGGGCTTTTTACCTATATAATCCAAGCGGCTTAGGTTGTTGTACAAGTCTTCTATCAAGTCCATAAACTCTTCTGTTACTTTGATATGCTTGCGGATATGGTTGTGGTTGTAGTGGGTATTGATAAGGGTATTGAATACCTGCTCAAAAGCACCTTGGGTAAGGTTGCACCACTCAGAAAAATAGTTCAGTAGTTCCTCTTTGCCTGCTCCTGAATGGGCATCTGTAAAGTTCTTCACAATACGTGCAAAGGCTGTTACCGAAAGCAGCAATTCACAAGGTGGGTTATAAGGCGACAGTAGTTCAAAGCGGTTGATTTCCTGCCCTAAAAACACCAACATACGCTCATCTATCTTGTCTATCATTGCTGATAGCTCATTATTTTGCTTTTTGATATGGATTTTCTGTGAGATTTGTATGGCATAGTTCTCCATCTTAGCATAAAAGCTACGAATGCGATGGTAGAGGTTTTGTAAGGAAGGGTGTGCTATCACGCAGCTACAAGGTGGAATATAGGTGTCATCCAAGCGCACCTGTCCGTTTTCTACAATTACCTTTCCAATCATAAGGTACTCATCGCCAAAATCCTTATTCTTTAATTCTTCATCTGTATAGAGGTAAAGGGAGTAGGTAGGGCGCAAAAAAGGAATACGCGGTGGGTATTCTTGTGCTGCTGCCTCTCCGTAAGGGGTTGGTTTAAACAATTCAGCGGTGATAAACACAGAGAAGGAGGCATTACCCTTCATTTCTGTCATATCCTTGCTCAGCGTTAAGGTCTGTCCTTCTTGTGAGGCACTAATCTGTATGCGTATCCCATTAGGAGTAACGGCGTGGCACTCTTCAAGGGTTAGTTGCAGCTGATTGTAGTGATCCAACAGCACGTGCATCTTTACCGAATCACCAGCCATAGGCTGTAAGCCATAGTTAAGGTCTGTGGTTTGCAGGGCTATGGCATCTCTAACGCTATCGGTAACAAAATCCTGCACAGCAATAAAATGGCTGCTGCTTAGCTTCATTCCGTCTATCCAATTTACAGGATAATGGGTGAGTAGATTGTTCATTGTTCTATCTTGTTTATTTGTTTTGCAAAGGTAAGGGTTTTTTATTTAAGGTTTATAGTCTTCCCAGCCATATTTTTTATATTCAGGAGCAGGAGAAAATTCAGCTGCACCCCAATCTAAGTCTCCTGAGCAAGGGATGCGACAAATGCCCCAATTAGCTACTTTTTTTACACCTGTCTTATAACTTGTCCAAGTCCCTACAAATTGGTTATTTCTATAGTCATCTGAATATTCTTCAATATCATCAAATAAAAACACTCCTTTATTGTTAATATACCATCTTAATAAAACCTTTCCTTCAAAGATACCCGTAGCTGATAATTTTTTATCTTCTCTAAAATAATAATCAGCAATAATAATTCCTTGTGATTTTATTTTCCCCACCATATCATCCTCTAAACCTCTAGAATGCTCTGCAAAAAAATATACATGTTTGATTTTTATATCTCCTTCAAACAATCTTACATTTTTACCAACTTTTGTTTTCCCTTTTGCTATATAAAGACTATCATTTGTTGTTGATTTTTCTATTTTTAGAAAATTAATCTCTAATCTTCTTTTAATCTTTATATCAATAAACCCAATATAAGGAATAACCCCATAAGGAAAAGATGGTTTAGAGAGCATTGAACTTATATCAATGTTCCCTAAATCAAGTCTTCCTTTGCTATTAAAACCGCCATTTGTATAGCCCATCTCTTCCTTAATAAAATCTTCAAAATCACAATGTTCTTGTGCATTAGATATGGTATCAGATTTGGTATCAGATATGGTATCAGATATGGTATCTTCGATACTTAATAATTCATTTTGTGGATCTTTTTCAGTGTTATTATTAACAACATTTTCACAAGAACTCACTGTCCCTATTAAAAATAAACTAATAAGTAATAATTTCATATATTGTTTTTTCATTTGTTTTTTCATTTGTTTTTTCATTTGTTTTTTTGTTTGTTATTTTTCTTATATTTCGTCTTATTAGGGCTATGGCATCTCTAACGCTGTCGCACAGCAATAAAATGGCTGCTGCTTAGCTTCATTCCGTCTATCCAATTTACAGGATAATGGGTGAGTAGGTTGTTCATTGTTCTATCTTGTTTTATTTTGTTTTGCGAAGGTAAGGGTTTTTTATTTAAGGTTAATAGTCTTCCCAACCATATTTTCTATATTCAGGAGCAGGAGAAAATTCAGCTGCACCCCAATCTAAGTCTCCTGAGCAAGGGATACGACAAACGCCCCAATTAGCTACTTTTTTTACACCTGTCTTATAACTTGTCCAAGTCCCTACAAATTGGTTATTTCTATAGTCATCTGAATATTCATCAATATCATCATATAAAAACACTCCTTTATTATTAACATACCATCTTAATAAAACCTTTCCTTCAAAAACACCAGTAGCTGATAATTTCTTATCTTCTCTAAAATAATAATCAGCAATAATAATTCCTTGTGATTTTATTTTCCCCACCATATCATCGTCTGCTCCTCTAGAATGCTCTGCAAAAAAATATACATGTTTGATTTTTATATCTCCTTCAAACAATCTTACATTTTTACCAACTTTTGTTTTCCCTTTTGCTATATAAAGACTATCATTTGTTGTTGATTTTTCTATTTTTAGAAAATTAATCTCTAATCTTCTTTTAATCTTTATATCAATAAACCCAATATAAGGAATAACCCCATAAGGAAAAGATGGTTTAGAGAGCATTGAACTTATATTAATGTTCCCTAAATTAAGTCTTCCTTTGCTATTAAAAACGCCATTTGTATAGCCCATCTCTTCCTTAATAAAACTGTCAAAATCACAATGTTCTTGTGCATTAGATATTGTGAAACATAAAAAGATTAATAAGCTAATAATAGCAATTTTATTTCTTCTTTCTTTTTTCTTCTTTCTTCTTTCTTTTTTCTTCTTTATCTCTTTCTTTTTCTCCATCTTCTTTCTTAATTTGTTGTTTAATGTTGTATTCATCTTCGATTTCATTAGTTATTTTAATTTTAATATTTTCTAAACCTCCTTTTTCTTTAATATTTTCTATTATCTTATAGAAAGTATTAATACTACTTATATAAGAAGTAGTTCTAATTATTTTTCCATTTTCATTTTTTTTTATTCCTATATCAGGAAGTATACAACCTTCTGAATCTTTTCCAATATTTCCAGCATGAATTAATATACCACGATCAGAAGGAACTTTATTATTATATAAATTAGGAAAACCATTCTCTAACTCAGGAAATTTTTTAGATACATATTTAGTTTTTGGAAACTTTTTTACTGATGAATGCCAGATAGCATTGTAGTCTCCTTCAGGTATACGCTTGTCCAATTCCCTTCTTGTTTCGTCATCTCTATAAGGTTCACAAATGTATCCTTCTAAATCATCAAAAGTGAATGTTCCAAAAGTAGCACTATAAGGATTGAAATATCCCTCATCATTGTTATATATGTTATCAATATCTTCAACTCTTTCTTCCCATCTTCTTGTTATATAAATAGTATTTGTATCCATTTGAAGAAGTGTGATTTTCATACGATGAAATAGATTTCCTGAATTCAGAGAGCTATTCTTTGAACTAAAGATATCTAAATAAATATCTTCTTTAGGCATTTCTCCTTTAAATTTAATTTTTAGCTCTTTTTTACTATCTTTTGACACTTTAATAGCTTCAGCATTTTTAAATTCTACTTTTGATTGGAGTTTTTCCTCAAAGTTTTTCTGTAATTCGTTTGCTGCTTTTTTCTCTCCATCGCTCAAAGTATTAAGCATAGGGAAAATATAGCCATTTTCAATAGTTCCTACTTTATCAATTTCAAGAAATATGGTCATCTCTTTATATTGTCTTGTTTCCCAAATCTTTTTCTGTTCAAACTCTGTCTTTTTATCTTTATCAACACAAATGCTTATTTTCTTTGATTGGTTTTCATATAGATTTATAACTTGTTTGTCTTTATCATTTACAACTTTATTAATCTTTTTTAGCTGTAACAAAGGTAAGAACTCTTTATCAGCTTCAACCTTCTTTTCTTCTTCCTTATTCTTTTCTCCAACCTTTACTTTTACAGGGCTTTTACCATATTTGACTTCTACATCTTCATATACAAGTTCAAAAGGTTTACTTTTCTTGCTATCTCTAAAAGTATGTACCTCTATGGAGTAGTTCTGACTTTCAGAATCTCCTTCCCATAAATACTTACCTCGTTCAAAAAATTCTTTATCAACTGTTATTTTATTACAATAATATTGATCTTCCCATAAATAGAAAAGACCACTTTGATATACAGGATCGTCTTCTTCCATTCTTTCCTTTTTTGTTTTACCATCTTTCTCCCAAATAGTATACTTGACGGCAGCTCCTATCATACCTGTAGACTCTATACATACTTGAATGACATCTCCAACTTCTATTTTAGTGATTTTATTTTTATCCTTATCAACAAAATAAGCCTTTTGTATTTCTCTTTTTACCTGAACCTCATTACTATGTTTTTCTAAAATTCCAAAACTTGCAGTTACACAAAACTCGTGTTCTGTACCTTCACCATTTGCTCCTTGTGGTAAATAACGATTTGCAAGATATTGTAATGTTTTCTGATGGGTTATTAAGGGGATTCTTAACCTTGCTATGTTATCAGCTTCAACTTCAGCCGAAAATTCTTTAGTTGAATAACTATGTTTTGAATCATTTTCTTGTTTATCATTTTCCCATAGATGAAAATGTATCTTTTTCCCCTGTAATCCTTGTGTTTTTGCAAAAGCAATCAAAGTGTCTTGATAACTTACTTTTGTTATACTACCTTCACCCTCTTTCATAAGGTGTACTTCTAAAATTTTAGGTTCGATATTATGCCTTGTTGTTACCTTTTCTTCTTCTTTTTTAATCTCTATTTCAAGAGAAGCCTCTTCTGAGAAATTACTTAGCTCAAAATTTTCTTTTCCTTTTACTTTTTCAGCATCATATATTTTAATAATAAATGTACCTCCGTCTTTTCCAAAAGATCCAAATTTCATTGGTTCCAATGGTTTTTTATCTTCTCTTATCTCATTAATAAAAGGATTACCATTTCCCTTCTTATAGATACACCATCTATATCTTTTAGAAGTTTTTTCGCCATTTATGGTAACGTAAAAAGTTCCTCCTTTGGTTGTTGGCTTATTTTTTTCATCGAATGTAATTGCTATTTTGTCTGGCATATTTTTAGTGTTTTATAGATTTTAGATTGATACTATTCTTTCTATACAATTTTCCTTCATTATACAGCATTATTTCTGCATCTACTTTGAGAAGTTGTTGTGTATCTCTTTTGGTTCTATATGTAATTTCAAAACTACTTCTAATGGGAGTTGCATCATCTATAGCTCTAATGCCATCTAACAAATCCCATAGGTTATAATTCCTCTTTAACTCACCCTTTACAATTGTTACAATTTCCTCTTCTTCAAATACTACTTCTGCTTCTAACTCATAAGGAATAAAAGCACTGCCCTGCACGGGGCAAAACTCCTCTTCCCATTTTTCGTTCTCTTTATGAAACCACTCCATACGAGGAAAGAGCACTTGATTTAAGAACGACATCTGTAAGCGTTCTATCATATATTCCTTATCTATGAGTTTTTCATAGAAAGCATCGGTATAGCTTTTGGCTAACTCACCTTCAAAATAGCCTTCTATATCAGTACGTTTTTGTGCAAATCGCTCAATGATCTCTCGGTGGTTTTCTATATCAGTGATTCCCCCATTTATGGATAGATGGTATTTTAATGGTTGCATCGCCTGCATACAAGCCGTTGCTAACTCGGTGAATTTAGTATCAGCCTCCTCATAAGTTGTATTTACAATCATACTCCAACCTTTCTCTGCTTTCTCCATCTGCAAAGAAAGGGAATAATCTGTTTTTACTTCCTTATCTGAGGTGATAACTACTTCTTTTACATCATAATCTTTTGCATAAAACTTCTTATCCAAATAACGGGAAGGACGCTCTAATTCTTTTTGTACAGCCTTTTGATGTCCTTGCAAGGTAGCGAGTTCTTCTTCTGAAGGAACTATAATGCGCTCTGTCTTAGAGGTTAGCTTCTGTTCCAATAGTTCCCATAACTCACAACGCATATTGTGATAATGCCGTAAGTCATTTACTGAGATTTGAAGCTTCTCAGCAATCAACTGTAAGGTATCCCCTTTCTTTACCTTGTATATTCTACTCATAAGCGTGTCATTTTAGGGTTATACTATTGAAATTCATAGGTTTCTTCCTCTTCCTCCTCTTCTTTAGTTTTATTGTCTACGCCTTCTTTTCGTATACAGAATATTACACTGTTCTCAACGATGTTATTGGAAAGAAGTGTACCATCAGGAATAATAAACCGCGTTTTCTCATACCACTTAGGTTGTAAGTAAAAAATCCAATGACACAAACCATTCTCATCTTCCGTTTGTATAGGTTCATTAGAGTGTTTTTCGTTGTAGTCTAATACAAAACTGTAGAAAAGTCTCCCAAAATCAATACGTGAGGGTGCTTTTGCTCTAAAAGAACTAAAATTCTCATCTGTTTCTTCCTTTTTTACTACTAAAGAGATGAGTACCAAGTCTCGCATTTCCTCATCCTTGATACTTCCTCTTTGTTTGTAATCAGCAGGGAACTGCCAAGACTCGTACTCCACAGGAGGTATGCTGATAGCTCTGTTAAAACTATCATTAAGCAAGGTGGGGACAAAAAACCACAAGAAATGCATCAACATCCAATAAGCAAAGGTTACGTTATTGAGGAAAGAATAAATAAGCAAGAATGGAATGCTTGCAAAAGCTACTATCAGGATAGCAAAGAGATACTCTGTGAGTGCCTCTTTTGACTCAAACTTCTTAAAGTAGTAGCGGTATAAAAAGCAGTGGAGTATTCCCAGTCCTAATGAAGCTATCTGATAAAAGATAAACTCATATAGGTTGTTGTCTATAAAAAGGCGGCTATAGCCCATCAGAGGTACAACTGCATAAACAAATACGGCTGCACTTATATAGATATAGAACTTGGTTTTATACTTTTCCTTAAAACCATCTACCTTTGAGGCAAAAAACATCTTTAAGGCTACACAGCCCATAATGATAACCAGCACAATGATAATCAATTGCGGGTCAAGTAAGTGTCCAAAGTATTTCTTTATATGGTTCATAGTGTATTCTAATATTAAGCTGTTAGGTAAGTATTGTATCCCAAATAGGAGGGACTTTCTGTCGCATTTAAGATTGATGATTGCTTTTCTTTAGGTAGCACGACCTCTGTGGTTACCTCTACTTCCATAGGGAAGAAGTGCCTATAAAAAAATGCTAAAAACTCTTTAATAGTTCCTTGATGTAGGTACTCAGGTAACTCAGTTTGCTGCAAAGGACCTATTTGCAAGTCCAAATGCTTGGTGTAATCTGTATAATCAGTACCTGCAATCGTATCTAAGCCTAAATAACAATCCCCAAGTAAGGTATGTTGGGTGGCATCGGCATAGTTGTCATATTCTCTGATATTTACCTTAACCTCTTCACCAATAAGCAGTGATAGCACCTCACAGGTCTTATCAAGGTCGCCTATAATCTTATAGGCATAAGGTAATATGCTGATAAACTTTGAGGCTAATACTGGCTCAAAACTCGTAGGGACATTCCATAGGGTGTACAGTACATCAGGAACAAGGGTACTATTGATTTCTTTTAAGAACGAACTCTCAAAGATTTCTGTTTGTACGTTAAACTGAAACAGCTCATTCTCCAAAGGAGCAAAGAACAATCTGGCTGCTTTCTCTTCTTCCTTTTGCTGGCGATACTCCTTAACCATTGTCTCTATGCCCTTCTTTGAGGTATCCGCATTCTTGCTGTGTACCATTCCTTCAGGTAAGGTATCATACAGACTATCACGGGAGAGACTTATGTAAAGCATCTGAGTAGCATCATACAGGTAATCCTTCACAGAAGCGTCCAACACATCAAAGCGGTAACTGCGTGAGAACTGCCCTTCTTTCTCTACAATACACTGGTTTTCTTTGATATGCTTGTGCTGTATCAGGTCGCTGACAAGGACTTCTGCCTTGATGTCGTATTTCAAAGCAGTGATTTCTTGGGCGATATGTTCTAAGTCTGTTGCCATTATTTTTTTTGCTCTTGTTTTAGTCTGCCTGCAGCTACATAGCGCAATTGAAAATAAGGGTCGTTAAAATCATAGATATTTAACCCTTCCTCTGTGCAGGCTAAGATACGGTCGTTATGCAGGTATATCCCCACATCTGAGATAGGTTGTTCTTTGGAATATCTGAAAAACAATATATCACCTTCTTTTAAAAAATCCCTTCCTGTAAAGAGTTGCAAGGCTTTAGAACGAAATATGCCATCAGCAGTTTTAGGAAAGGTCTCTTTGTAAATATCGCTAAACAGTGCTTGCACAAAGTAAGAGGCATCTACACCTGTTTTCTTATCCAAGCTCTGCGGTTTATAAGGCGTACCCATCCAAGCATCAATATAAGCGTATAAGGGATAGTTACGTATATCCTGTGGCATCGTCTTTAAGATGATGGAATATTTTTCTTTAAGTCGTATTTCCTCATCTGAAAGCTGCTCATCCTTGTAATTGCTTTCTGTGTATTTAGCATCTATACTATCCTTATGAGCTTGCGCGGCTTTGCGAAAGCTATCCGTAGAATAATGATAGGGCACCTCACGAATGTACTTACCTGTTGAGCAAGCGGCTGTAAAGATGAGTGCTGATATGTAAATGAGTCTCTTATAGGTCATTGCGGTTTTTGTTCTTATTAAGTTCTTTCTAAGACCTTTACGCGGGGTAAAGATATAAAATATTTTTGAAAATAGATGTTTTTTACTAAATTATTCATTAAAAATTATGTATTATCTATTTCCTATATCTACCCTATATACGCAATTTATTTATACAGGGCGTATATAGGAGTTATATAGGGAATAATTGATTGAGAGGGATAAAAATGAGCTTATTTTATATACACACATTCTGCATCTTTAAGATTATAATAATTGATTTTTACTATAAATGTATCTTTCGTAGAAGTGTAATTATCTTTTAGAATCTGTGCTATAATTTCCTCACTTTCTTTGTCAAAATCAGAATATATAAAGTATATCTTATTAGTCTGCATCAGAATTAATGCATTTAAATCTTCTATTTTTTTATTATTAAGATAAGCATTAAAATTTTGTAATGGACAGTTGATAATCTCTGCATATTTATTTCTTAATAACTTATCATTAAATAGAGTATCCTCAATAAAGATATTACTTTTGTATTTATAGATTACTGATGGTTTATAACTTGTTATAGGCGCTTCTACATCCTTTTGTATATAAATATTCTTATCAGAAAATAAAAATTTAGAAAAGGTATACTCATTATTGTCAATGTAATTTTTAATGTTTTGGGAACGTTTCCATATAAACCCATGATAAGGTAAAAAAACTATTTTTTCTTTTTTGAGAAGATTATATAAAGTATCATCTTTTTGTGCTACTGTGCTTAAGAATTTATTATATAAAAAATTCTTATTATTTGCATTATAGTTATCAATACAATATTTATATAGCAAACTGTGTTCAGCATAATAGATAGCTTTCTTTTGATTATAATACAAAACAAATGCAATAGAAATAGATATTACCATTGCTGTTAGTATGATAAATATAACTATTATTTTTCTCATATATTATTACAATTTTATTTTTTAGATTTCTTTTTCATATAATCATTTATAATACTATTTCTTACTTCTGAATAATAAGTTTCCCATATTAGATTTAGATCTTCTTTATTTTGAAAAGACAATATTGCTACATATTGATTTATATTATTACTAAACCTAATTAAGTTACTATCCTTATCAGTATAGGTTACTCTACCTTCTATAACCTCAACAGAAGAAATATGAAAATAAGCCTCTTCTTTTATAAAAATCTTTGCTTTATAAGGTATATTTTTTTCCTTAGAAGCTCTTTTCTCATAAACCTCCATATATGAATCAAATTCTTTAACATTTAATCCTCCCAATAATTTCATTGTCTTATTATATACTCCTTTATTCTCTTCATAGTTTGGAAAATTTCCTTCTATTTTAATTTCTTCACCTGTTTTTAAAGAGAATAATGTCATAGGATATACTTCTGATGAAAATGTTTTAGACTCATAAATTTCTTTTTCAGCTAATTTTTTTCCATCAGTCTGAGCTATCTTAATCAATGCTTTTCTAAAAATAAAAGGATCTTTACAAATGAAACAATCTTCATCATCAGTGTCTAACTTAGCTGTTATTGTTTGTCCTGTACTTTTTAATGTAATTTTTAAACCTCCCATATTTGTATCAATTTAGTATCTATTACTTTTAATTTTATTTGTTCTTTATTGTCATTTTTGAATGTATAATTCTTTAGTAGGTCATTTTCTAATATGCTACCATTATATTCAAAATACAGTTTTTTATCAGTAAGGTCTATATCTATTTGCTCGCCCACTAGGTTTTCGCCTTCAATCACTAAATAAATCTCTTGTTCATCTTCTCCCAGGTCTATTTTATTACCTTGTAAGTCTGTGAAATAGGCTTCTATAATATTTGGTTTTGTGAGCATCTCTTTTCTGAGTTTATGGAAATTTACAAAGGGGTTTATCATTGTAATCTTTGCAGGATTGGCATTGATTATATTCACCTTAGTTATCTCAGCCACCTGTCCGTGGTTAATAATACTAATACAGTCCTTTCCGCCTATGGGGCAGGTAGCTTTACTGTCCTCTAAAAGGGGGTGCCCGTTGTTTTCCTCATAGGTAACGTTCTCATAAGCACCGCTCCACTGAGTTACCATTGCCTGACAAGGTTTATACCCCCCACCTGGCAGTGGTTGCATCTGACATAGTCCAAAGGTGTTTTTCTCAAAAGTAGCTCCTACATCGGCAGTTGTGGCTACCAATTTCTCTTGTGGCTCTTCCTCATTGATAAAGGCTTTGGTCTGCGTAAGTACCTTTAACTTATCGGGAGCGTTGCCAAATTGACACTGGCAGGTTGCTCCTTGGCATACTAAATGTTTTTGGCTCATAATACATTATCTTTTATGTTGTTATCTTCTTTTCTGTTCCATACGATTTTCCCTTCCTGCCAATCGGCTATGATGCTATCACCTTCCTTAAACTCTCCTGCAATAATCTTTTTAGCTAAGGGACGACGCAGTTTAGCGCGGATAACGCCCTTTAAAGGTCGCGCTCCATATTTGATATCATACCCCTCTTCTGAAAGCTGTTCTTTGGCAGTATCGGTGATTTCTAACTGTATGTTGATATTCTTTACCAAGTCCAACAGCTCTTTCTTTAAGTGTATCTCAAAGATTTTTAGCGCATTCCCCTTGCTAATAGGGGCAAAAGGTATCGTTTCGGTAAGTCGCCCTAAGAACTCAGGACGGAAGTAGCTACTCATCCGCTCTAAAAGCTCAGAAGAAGTAGGGATATTTCCCTTTTCAAAGGATTGTACGATAAACTCAGAACCTATATTGGAAGTGAAGAGCACAATAGCGTTAGAAAAGTCTCCCTCTTTGCCCAGACGGTCGTGGAGTTTACCCTCATCCATTATCTGCAAGAAGACGTCAAATACCGAGCTATGCGCCTTTTCAATTTCATCAAAAAGCACGATGGCATAAGGCTTTTGGCGTATTTTATTGACTAACAAGCCACCCTCTTCATAACCTACGTAACCAGGTGGTGCCCCATAGAGCAAGGCAGCTGAGTGTTCTTCCTTGAACTCAGACATATCAAAGCGGATAATGGCATTCTCATCTTGGAATAAAAATTCAGCAAGCGATTTGGCAAGCTCTGTCTTTCCCGTACCTGTGGGACCTAAAAAGAAAAAAGAACCAATGGGCTGTCCTGCTTTATTTAAGCCTGAACGACTTTCCAAGATAGCCTCAGAGACAATTGCAATGGCGTGATCTTGCCCTACCACCCGCTGGGCTAATACGTTTTCCATATCATTGAGTCGCTGCTTTTCCTCTTCTTTAAGCTTGCCAATAGGAATGTTGGTCTTTTGAGAGATGATAAAAGCAAGGTCGTACTGAGTGATGTGGTTTCGCTTTTCTTTTGCTATGTCTTCAATACGATCAATAAGACTGCGGCATAGGTCAAGAAGTTCATCAGTAGGGGTGTTTTCAATGGGATTATGCTCGTTCTGTGTTTCACTCTCTGAGCCACTGAGGTTTTGCAGTTTTTGGCATAGGTCTTTATAAAGCCACTGCGCCAGCAATCGGCGGTCTTTTTCGCTGAGGAGCTTTTTGTTTTCCCTCAGTTCCAATACTTTGCCTATAAAATAGTTGCGTTCTTTTAAGAATGACTCCCCTGCTGTTTTAAGCGATGCCATTGTCTGGTCTATCAGGTCAATTGCCGAAGCAGGCAAACTGCGCTCCTTCATAAAACGCTTGGAAAGGCGAATAGCCTCCTTGATGGTCAGGTCGTCAATGCTGATGTTGTGGTGCTTTTGATAGTCGGCTAAGGCTTGTTTGAGCATTCTAAAATGAGTGTCGTCATCGCTTTCTTCTAACCTTAAAAGTTCAAACATACCCGATAGTCCCTGTTCTTTTTCTATCTTTTTGGTGTATTCCTCAATGGTAGAGGTCGCTATAAGCCGTAAGCCTTTGGAGAGTTCGCTTTTCAGCAAGTTTGCAATAGAGGAGTCTGAACCTTGTCCGCCCAAAATAGAGTGGATTTCTTCAATAATAAGCACCGCTTTTGGGAGAGCTTTAAGTTCTTGGGCGATGTTCTTTAAGCGGTCTTCAATCTCGCCCTTATAAGAAGCCCCAGCCACGATAGCCCCCATATCCAACTCGAAGACTTCTAAGCCCGCGAGCAGTTCTGGGATTTGCTGCCATACCACTTTCTGGACAAACCCCTCTAAAACAGCTGTTTTACCTACTCCCGAATCACCGATAATCAGCACATTAGGCTTGTTAAAACGGCAAAGAATTTCAATGATTTTGTTGATTTCAGTATCGCGCCCTACTAAAAGGTCTTTTTCTTTTGGAGGTTTTACCTGTGCGTTTTTGTGAATGCAGTATTTTTGTAAGAAGTTGTTTTTCTTTTTTACTGGGGGTTCGTCAGCAGTGTTAGTGAAGATAGTGCCGCTGATGGTTTGGTCTTTCAGGAGTTCAGCACGAGAGACAGGAAAGGTCTTCATTTGGTCAAAGCTAAAAGCTACCCCTGGACTGCTAATGGCTACCATCACTGCAAAGAGACTTATTTCTTCCTCAAAAAGACTTTCAGCGACTTGATTTGCCTCTGTGAAGATGGTATCTATGACCTCATCGGGTTCGCAGCTATAAGTGTGTGTAGATTTAGGAAGTTCCTCAAGACGCACCTCTGCCCATTCCTCTAAGTAAAACACGTCAATACCCTTTGCTTCTAAGGCTTTAAGCAAAGACAAATCGCGGTTGAGCATTGCTTTCAGCAAATGCGCTCCTGAGTAATGAGCGTGGATATGCTCCTTGCCTATCTTTTGGGCTATTTGAAGGGCTTTTTGGACTTCCTGAGTGTAGGGCTTTTGTTGCATAGGGTTTTAAAATAAGATATATTAATTATTTAAATTTGTATACATAAATTCTATCATCTTCTTTAGGATAGACCATTATAAGCCTATCTTTTAAAAACACTTCAAAGTTCCTAATTGTATCTTTTCCGTCTATAAGACAATCCAGTTTTCTATTTATTAATATTTTATTACTATACCCCCTATTTTTGAATATAATATTTCCATCACTTTTATTTCTTGTGTGAATAATAAAACCCTCTGCAGCACCATCATATATTTGCAAAATACCTAAACTATCGTAAATAACTTTTTCTTCAACAACATATTTAGTTTCTCTTATCATTTCTATTTCTGATTGTTCAACTGTAATATTTTTTTTCTCAAGAACTCTTTCTCTCTCATAAATAAATGTGCCTTCTTTTAGCATCTCTAATTTCTTAGAAGTGTTGTTGCAACTAATAAATAACAAAACAATTGTTACTAAATTTATAATCTTACTCATCTTATTGATTTTTTAAGGTTCTTAATTCTTCTACTTTACCTCTTTTCTCAACAACCACTTGTATAGCTCTCCCTTCTGCTTGTCCTAGAATATATCTTATTGCTGCTTTATATTCCTCATTTGCAGGTACATAATTTTGGTATAAACTGTCTTTCCTTACTCTTTCGGCTTCTGCTGCTGTAGTACTTATTTGAGCCTTTGGAACAATTCCAAAACATCCATAAGAACCTGCTAATTTATTTCCATTAGCACCCTTGAACCAACCTCCTATATGTATCATAACCCCCTTAGCTATGGATAAGTTTTCTCTACAACCATGAATGGGTTTTCCATTAACAAAAGTTTGCATCCTTTTAGTATGAGGTACAGCATTTAGTTCCTCTGAATTATGTTGTCTTAGTGCAAATGCATCTACACCAGCTCCAGGTGGATATGCGGTTGCTCTTGTAGCATATAAATTAACGTTTCCATTAGCAGGCTCAAAACATCTATTAGATAATTCTATATCGTCATTCCATCCCCAATTGTCATTTATTACTCCTCTTGAATACCAAGAATCTCTTGTGACATTGTATGAAGCAACAACTTTCCCATCTTTTTCAACTTTCATCTTATAAGTTGGAACAACTATTGATTCATAATCCAAGTCATTATGATCGCCATAGATAAACAAACAAGTATATCCTGTTATTTCTGTTGTTATAACTAACTTTATAGGAGACGTTCCTCCTGTAGCTCTCAAGGTAGCTGTTACGGATTTGCCTGTTTCTCTAAGTGTAATTGTTATTGTTGCCATAGGAGTTATTTTTTAGTGTTTATAACGGTTAGCGGTATTTGTTCTTGAGTGTCATTTGTAAAGGTGTAATCTTTTAATGTGTCATTTTCTAAGATGTTGTCCTTATATTTGAAGTCAAGATCTTTATTGTTGAGGTTAAAATCCAATGTTAATCCTGATAGGTTTTCGCCTTCAATTACTAAGTAAACCTCTTGTTCATCTTCTCCCAAGTCTATTTTATTACCTTGTAAGTCTGTGAAATAGGCTTCTATAATATCAGGTTTTGTAAGTATCTCTTTTCTGAGTTTATGGAAATTCACAAAGGGGTTTATCATTGTAATCTTTGCAGGATTGGCATTGATTATATTCACCTTAGTTATCTCAGAGACTTGTCCGTGATTGATGATGCTGATGCAGTCTTTGCCGCCTATGGGGCAGGTGGCTTTGCTGTCCTCTAAAAGAGGGTGCCCATTGTTTTCCTCATAGGTAACGTTCTCATAAGCACCACTCCACTGAGTTACCATTGCCTGACAGGGTTTATAGCCCCCACCTGGCAGTGGTTGCATCTGACATAGTCCAAAGGTGTTTTTCTCAAAAGTAGCTCCTATATCCGCAGTTGTAGCTACCAATTTCTCTTGTGGCTCTTCCTCATTGATGAATGCCTTGGTCTGTGTAAGTACCTTTAACTTATCGGGAGCATTGCCAAATTGACATTGGCAGGTTGCCCCTTGACATACTAAATGTTTCTGTGCCATTTTGCTGTATTTTTAGTAGTTTGATTTTTATTCCTTTATCCATACGCCCCATTTTTTGACTTTATAGTAGATATGGATATTCTGAATGCAGTTTTTAGTATCTTTTTGTAGGCGCATTGTGGAGATTTTAATCTTTTTACCTGCAATATCCCTACAAAGCTGTTCAAAGGGGACGAGTTTTTGGTCGTTTACTACCACAGGAGTGCTAAAATTACCACAGAGATACTCTTTAAAATCGTCTTTTGTCTTAGATTGTGCGGCTACTTGACCCAGTAAAAGTTGGAACTGCTCTACTGAGATATCTGGTGCTTTTTTAGGGGAAGGAATGCTGTCTTTCTCCTTTTGGGGTGCAGGGGTTACAGGTAGGTGTCCAATAAAATCTACCAAAGGGTCTTTTTGAGCCTTACCCCGTGGCAACTCAAAGTCGGAATGAGGTTTTTCAAATTCGTAAGAGGATGCATCGCTTTTCTTTTTAGCAGCAATATGTTTAGGGGCAATGTAGATGGTTTTAGTGGCGATATGCTCTATATCGCCATTGACAATCAAGGAAACGGTCTTTTTGCCAGTGGTTTTAAAGCTATAAGTAACTTTTTCACCAAGGGCATCAGTACCAGCACCCTCGCCAAAGCTCCACTCAAAAGAAATGCCACCTTCTTTGCGGGCGTTAAACTTGATGGTATCCCCCTCAAAGGCTACATTGGGGGCGATGATAACAGGCAGATAGCCTGAATCGGCATCAGGGTCTGTGATAGTTACTATTTTTTGAAAACTGCAAGTGTTGTTGATGGTAAGGGTAACGATGTATTGTCCTGCTTTGTTGTAAGAGTGAAGTGCGTTTTGGTTGTAATCTACGGCAGAGCCATCCCCGAAATCCCACTTCCAAGAAGTAGCTCCTTTGGTATTATCGATGAACTCAATGAGATTTTTAGTGATGAAGTCGTCTGTGTGGATAATATATTTGGCTTCAGTGCAGTCTGTGCGGTGATTGAGTTGGTATATTAAGATTATGAGCCCGAGCAAAAGTATCCCGCCAAAGGTGAGAAAGACTGTAGTATCGAGTTTTGGGAAGTATTTTAGCACGCTTTTCTTCATAAAACAGGAAAATTGATGAATTGTGCGGCAATATTACTAAAAATATTCTACATCACAAAATAAAAGACAAGGTTTTTTCAAAATATTTTGTTATCTACTGATAATCATATAGATATAAAATATTTAGACACTTTTGTCTTTTTATGTTTTGGTTCGTTTTACAATAATACGACTAATATTTTACTAATTTAGTGTTAGTAAAAGTTTGTAGGGTGAGTTTATAACCCAACTTAGCTTACCTCTTAAGCCTATATACGTAATTCACGTATATAGGCGTTATATAGGTAATGTAGGGTACTACATCCTGAATTTCACCACTGATTTTGCTTCCTGCTTTTCAGGAGTGTTATGCTGCTCTTGAGACTCTTGTTCCCCCTGCTCTACAGACTCCCCTTCCTCAGCACCACTACTCTCAGGAGTAATGGACAAGAGTATCCTTCGGTCGATAGCTGCAAGGTCAGTTTTAAGCTGGGTAAGTTCAGCTTCTTTATTCCAACTGCCAGAGAGGATTTCTTGAAGTATAGGCAAGTCTTTTTGGATGTCAGCGATCTTTTGCTGTTCTTTATTCCCGATTTTTCGTCCATAGCTCCCTAATCAATAGTGCGTTTGCCCAACTTATTGTTCTTAAGCTGATCGATAAAAAGCTGTTTGTTAAACAGTAGATTGAACTTGTAAGAGTCCAAAGATTTTTGAACGGCATAGATAATCACATCCACCTTATTATCAGCAAAATATTTGGACACTTCATTGCCTTTGCGAATGGCACGTCCGTCCCTTTGTTGCAAGTCGCTGGGACGCCAAGGGGTATCCAAGTGATGTACAGCAACGGCTTTTTTCTGTGCATTGGCCCCTGTGCCGAACGACTCACGATAAAGACCAAGGAAGTCTTGATGTGCGCCGTTGTACTGTGGGCGTACAAAGCAGTTAAAGGTTTCGTTATACCGCTTGGCAAGGCGCTCTTTAAACTCAGAGGACTACTCTAAGAGCCAGCGGCTGAACTCCGTGCGTATCTCGTCTATTTTGGTATTGGCAAGTTGGATAGCCTCCATAAAGGAGGCTTTGTTGTAGTGGATAGTAACATCAGCCTGAAAGAGATGTGAGGCAAAACGGCTGTAAATCTCTTTCTAAAAAATAATATCATCAATAATATACTTGTCCTTCTTCTTAGCTACTTTTAATTGTACGCTATCATATCTATTTAAAAAGAAATCAAAAATATAAACATTATATCTTTTTGAATTTATCTTCTTTACTTTAAGAGAGTCTAACCATTTTAGGTTGGTATCTTGGGCTTTTACAATAGGATCTGAACTTAATTCATCTGAATTTACTTTCCGTATTAATTTACTTGATAGAAACTCCCTTTCTATTTCCCTTAATTCTTCTTCGCAAAACTCCCCACAAGGCATTTTATCTTGCTGTCTGATGTACTTATCATAAAATTCTAAAATCATTTTTGTAGCTTCATCAGTTTCTTCTTTAGAAGCTTGAATTGGTGCAATTGTATCTTTTTCTACTATGGTATCTCTTTTGATAGAGGAAATAGTATCTGTAGTATCAGTTTCTAATGATACTTGGGTATTATTATTATTGTTACAAGCAAACAACAATAAACACGCTGAAATAAAATAATAAATTTTTACCATCTGAATATTTTAAAATATAATGTCATCAATAATATACCTGTCTTTCTTTTTAGCAACTTTTAATTGTATGCTATCATATCTGTTATCATAAAAGTTAAAAAGATACACATTATATCTTTTTGAATTTATCTTCTTTACCTTAATAGAGTCCAACCATTCTATGAAAACATCTTGGGCATCTACAATAAAATCCATATCTCTATCTTCAGTAGGTTTTATTTTTTTTATCAATTTATTTGATAAATATCTTTTCTTAATTCTTATCAATTCTTCTTGACAATCATGACAAAGCATTTTATCTTGCAGCCTGATATACTTGTCATAAAATTCTAAAATCATCTTTGTAGCTTCATCAGTTTCTTCTTTAGGCACTTGAATTGGTGCAATTGTATCTTTTTCTACTATGGTATCTCTTTTGATAGAGGAAATAGTATCTCTAATATCATCAGAAGATGATACTTGGGTATTGTTATTATTGCAAGAAAACAACAATAAACACGCTGAAATAAAATAATAAATCTTTACCATCTGAATATTTTAAAATTAATTTCTCTTTTTTCTTCTTTTCTCTTTTTATAATCATTTTCATAAGCAGTACCAGGCCAGAAACGTCTTTGTACAAAATCTGACACCCATTTCTCTCCATTGTACATTTGGATATGCCCAGCAGGATATTTTGGCTGACCTGGGTATGTGTCAAAAACAACAATATCCCCTTTGATAGGAGTATAATCATTAGGGTCTGTTATATTTATTTGATTAAATCCCTTTCTCAGTAAAAAAGGACCATATTTACAAGCATAATCAGGACGGTCACTTGTATCTATTCCTCCTGATTCTAAGCCCCATCTTACATATTTTGCGCAAGAACCAGTAGGGTTTTTATCAGGTCTTTCATCTATTTCTTTATGTATTCGCGTTACTGCAGCATCAATATCAAAGCCAGATCTTCTAGTGGGTAGTTTAATTTTAAATATTAATCCATCTGTGGTAGGATTTCTTATTGAACTGAAGATCGTACAATAAAAATCTATATAAATATCTTTACCAATATCCTCTTTAATTGTTATTTCAAAATCTATAAAAGTAGTAAAAGAATATATCCTATATACTAAGTCACCGAAATGCGTTGTTCTTTCTTTGTCATTGACAGAAACTTTACCCGTAAGGCTCTTTTCTATTTGCTGATGATCTTTATAATCCTTTTCAGTGTTAGGCATAGTGCTTATTATGGGATAAATATAGCCATATTTACGTTCTCCAAGATGAAAAAGGGAAAAGTGTATGTACATACTATTTCTATCAATTCTTGTAATAGGTATATCGATATATCTTGCTCTACCATCTTGTTTTATATCCATAATACTCTTTGAGGAAAGTATTTGATAGGTTTCTTTTTCACTGTTAATGTGTAAGGTTTCCTTTCCTGATGAGATTTTATTAGCTGTTTCTATTTTAAGTGCTGGTAAAAATATATCCTTTAATAGAGGGAGTTGTTCTACTTTCTTTTCATTTACAGTTACTTTAACGGGGCTTTTGCCATAGTGAACTTTAAGGGTATCGGAGGTTACCGCAAAGGTTTTGGAGTTTGCACTTCCGCTAAAACGCTCTACTTTGATGTAGTAATCTTGTACATTATAATCAGAATCGAAGGTAGCGTGAGAGACTCCGTAACCTTTGTTAAAGAGTTCTTTGGTTACTACTATCTCTCTACAAAAGAAGTGGTTGTTGTTGAGTTTAAATTTAGGACTTTGGAAGATAACGTCATCAGATGTATGCTTGTCTTTTTCGTAAATAGTATATTGCAGAAAATCAGCTATTTCACCTTTGGAGTCAATACATACGCGTATGGTATCACCAATGGATATTTTCTCGATTGGGTTGCCCTGTTTATCAATAAAATAGGTTTTGGTAATCTCTCCTGTTGATTTCTTTCCGTTCTTATCAAGCCCAAAGCTGGCTTTAATGTAGTAATCTTTTTGGTTTTCTTGGTTTTTATTAGTAAGTATGCTTTTGATAGTGTCGATGGGTAGTTTTATTTTTGTAGTGGCGTAATCGGTATGGTCTACACGAGCTGAAACAGTATCTTTTACGACTTCTTTTCCGTTTTCTTCTTGGCACACGTGGAATTGTATTTCCTTACCTGTTAAGCCTTCTGTTTTAGCACGTAGATGGAGGGAATCATAAACACTGACTTTGTTGTTAGTATCGTATTCTCCTTCAGGGAAGAAGTGTGTTGAGATGATTTTAGGGGCTTTCTCAATACGTTTATGAGGGGTAACTTCAATAAAATCTAAAAGTGTATTTTCTTCTATTTCAGGCTTTTTGTCATTCTTATAAACTCTTACTTGAAAAGTAACGCCATCACTACTCTCTTTTTCAAAATGGCATTCAAATTTATATGATTTGCCATTTATAGTTCTTATAGGCTTCCATTGTTTTTCATCATTATTGTAAAAAACGTTCCATAGATAATATCCTTCATTTTTCGATACAGGGTTTATCACTTCAAATTTTAGTCTTTCTCCTAAAGTATGGGAGGGAGTTCCTTTTGTTATTTTTATCTTTTCGTCGGGCATAGCTTATTATGTTTTATTTTTGTTGGCAAAGGTACAAAATACTATTTTATGGGCAATGGTTAATGGTTATTTTTTTGTTGGTATGGTTTTTTATTTGTAAAGCTGTTTAAACTTTTCCTATAATAAAGTAAAAGTTCCCGAAAATTAGTAATTTTGTGTTTGAGAAAAAACACCAAAATTCAGGAACTTTGGGCAAAGATACAATAAATAAATGGATTATTTCCTTTTTAAGTGTAGGAAAAAGAGGATTTAAAAGTAATTTTGATTTGGCTTCAATATTTTTATTGATTCTCAAGAGGTTAAAACAGGGGTACAATGGAGAGAACTTCCAGTTGAGAGCTATTTTGAAAAAGGAGAAATCTGGCAAAATGTCTATTACTACTTCAACAAATGGAGTAAAGACGGTAGCTTTCAGCGAATATGGTTAAATCTATTAAGCAAGAAGAAAAGAAAATTAGATATGTCTTGCGTTCAATTGGATGGTAGTCATACACGTTGTCGGCAAAAAGGAGAATCTATAGGCTATCAAGCAAGAAAAAAAATCCGTAACCACAAATAGTATTTTTTTGTGTGATAATAAAGGGCAAATGATAGCAATGAGGAGTCCTAAAGCTGGAAATCACAATGACTTATATGAAATAGAAGAAGTACTAAAAGAAATCTTAGCTTTTTTAGAAGAAGCAGGAATAGAGTACAAAGGACTGTTTCTCAATGCTGATGCAGGATTTGACAGCAAATCTCTTAGAGAGTTTTTAGAAAGCAAAGAAATTATAGCAAATATTAAACCTAATCCCCGAAATGGAAAGCAACCAGATATTTATTTTGATGAAGAATTGTACAAAAATAGGTTTAAGATTGAACAAGCAAATGGTTGGCTTGACGGATATAAAGATTTGATAATGAGATATGAGTATCTTGATGTAACTTGGATTGGAATGCTCTTATTAGGGTTTATATCCAAGTTCCTCAAAAAAGTTTAAACACGTTTATTATAAAAGTAGTTTCAATTTTTGCATAAAAAAATTAATTCTGGCGCAAAGATAGTAATAATTTGTCAATTAACCAATTATCAATAGTCAATTGATATTCAAACATTTTGCTTCACTAAGGTTGGGAAAAATCACCACTACCATAAGTGTATCGTTGGCATTAATGTAGTGTGTTTGCAAAACTTGCTTGATAATCGCTTCACTTTCAGGTTCAAAACTCGATTTTACAATAGCTACTTCTTTTGGAAAAATCACTGCGGTTGCCTCTTTGCATAAATTGTAGTCGGAGGAGGGGCAATCTTCTTCTAAAAAAGGTTTTTTGCAATGCAATAGCTGAGTGTATTTATCTATCAGTAACCGTTTGTTGAATACCTCTTTTTCTATAAAACTATCGTTTTTGTATTGATATATCACATCAGTTTCATAGTCTATTTTGCTAAAGGACATTATCGGGTCTATGGCTATATTGGCATCAGAGAATAGGAATTTTGCAAAGGTAAAATCTTCAAAACTTACAAAATTTTGTGATGATGCGTATCTTTGGTAGGCAAAACCTTCTTCTTTGGGGTAATATACGATTTTTTCGTTTTTCAGCAATTCGTATAGTTCAGGGTCTTTGCGTGATAGAACTTTTAAAAATTCAGTAGCCGAAAAACGTTTGTTATGAGCGTAGTAATAATCGTAGTAGTAGCGGTAGAGTCTGCTTTCTTTTTCAGCGTAATAAACAGCTGTTTTCTGTTGGACATATTTAACAAATAGGAATCCTGCTCCCGCTAAAAGGAGTAAGATAATAGCAATAATGGTGATGACTTGTTTTCTCATAGTGTAGCCATTTCTTCGTTTAGACAATCGCCAAAAGGCAGTAATTCGGTGTCGTGAGTAAGAGGGGATTAGAAACTTGAAGAGCCCCCTCCATCGCCGCCGCCTCCGCCGCCACCGCCATCGCCTCCACCACCACCATCAAAGCCTCCACCACCATCATAACCGTAACTAATACGATATTTTTCTTTATAAATATCGGTATGCTGACAATAAGAGCAGATGAAAGTGTATTTGTTGTGTACTGTATTGCTATCGGCACTAATACTCTCTTTGTTTTTTAAGGAAATACAATTGGATTGATGACAATTAGGACAAGAGGTGCTGGCTACAAGTTTCTTAAAAGCATTTTTAAAAATTGTAGTTCTTACCATTATATATATAGTGCAAGAGACTATAAAAAATGCCGCCATAAGAATACCCTCATAGATAATTTCGCGTTTTATCACACACATTATTATCCAAAAATAACTAAAGAAATAGCAAAATACTAATGAATTAGTAGGGGTTGCTTTGCGACGCCAAGAGAGATACTTTTCGTAGAAAGACACAGAGGGGTCACAGTTATTCACTTCAGAAATAGCTATTTGGTAACTGATATAGCTTAAACCTATTATAAAGACAATTAGCAAAAATGTAATACATAGCTTTTCTTTTAGCGCTTTTGTTTCTTGATAAGTTTTAAAAGAAGCTTGTGATTGAGGATTTTCGTCTAAAAAATTGATAATTTCGTTCACACCTATAATAAGTCCCTGCCCATAATTCCCCTTTTTCATTACAGGGATCATCAGCTTTCTTTGTATGTATAGGCAAGCATCATCACTAAGCCTTTCAGTTAGGTAACTATTTACGTTAAAGGTGATATTTCGTTGCTTTTTATCGGTAAGTAGTAATACAAAAATATCTGTGTTGTTATATTTTGATTTACTTACCCAATAGTCTCTCAGATTGTGAGTGAACTCAAAAGGAGAATCATAAGCCCCAGAAATAGCAGGAAGTACAAGAACGTTTATTTTTATACCACTATATTGATATAAACTGTCGCATAAACGATTTAATTTGTCGCTATCCGCTGTGTTGAGCACCTTCTTGGGGTCGGTAATATGAAAGTTATGAAGAGTATCTTTTGCCCCTATTTTGATAACATCATTTACCATATAGCCTTCACTACTGCTTATAGAAGCGATAATAATCCCTAAAAACATTCCTACCAAGCCTAGCCATAAAAGTATATAGACTATGAGTTTTCGCTGTTTCATAGTGTAGCCATTTCCTCGTTTAGCCAATCGGCAAAAGGCAGTAATTCAGTGTCTTCTTCCCAGTATTCAAGAGGAATATCCGAATAAAATGTGCCAAAAGCATCGGGTTGGGTAGTGATAAATCCCGCTTGATGACCGACATTAGGGTAACACACTAATAAAACTTTTGGGAAGAGATATTCACCAGTTCCTTCAAATACTTCAGCTGAAAAGGCTTCCCATTGATTAGGAGGAAAAAACTGATAGGCAAAACCTAGTTCGTCTTCAAAAAGGGTGCAAGCTCCCAAGGTAATGAGGAAAGTTTTGAAAGTTTCGGGCAGCTTGATGTGGTGCTGAGCTTCAAAATCAGCTATTTCTTCAGGAGTAACAGTTGCTTGTTGGGTAAAACGGTATTGTTCATTGCCAAAATGCATAAAAGCGCCATTACTTTCTGTAAGGAGTTTTTGTAAGATTGCTAAGTTTTTAGTGAAGTGTTCCATAGTTTAGGAGTTTTTGGTTGATTACACAAATTGTATTTGTCGTAATTCTTGTGATAAAGAGTGTAATTTCTCTTGAATTTTCATAGAAGTACGCTTTGTAGGTTTGCGATACCCTTGTACATACTGACTTAGTTGCGATTGATTAACTCCCGTAAGCCTACTCAATCCCGCATAGCTGAATACATTAGAATAATGTTGCAAAAATGAGGGTAAGTCATACAAAAATTCAAAAGTAGCCTCTACAAAAGGTTTTCCTTCTTCTTTGTAAAGGGTTTTTATATCAGCATACGAGGCTTTAAAATCAGCTAATGCTTCTTCTACAGTTTCACCTTCTCCGTGTATGCCATAGTTTAAAGTCTTGTCATCTAAATCTATATATACACTATAGGAGCCATCATTAGCTCTTTCAATAAATGCTTTTACTTTATTCATAGTTATAATTTTTAGTTATTGTTAATACCAGCATCTTTTAAGATACTTTTTAGTGTGCCAGTAGCTACTTCTTTACTTTTATGATTACTCATTTTGAATCTTTTCTCTGTAATCGGACTGAACCATAAAGGGTGTCCATTGGCTTGTTTACCAGTATCAAAGCAACCAAATTCTTTTAGTTTCTTTTCTAATTCCGAATATTTCATTGCTATAGTTGATTAATTTTTCTTTGCAAAGATAATGCTATTATTTTAATTAGCAAACTTTGTAAAACAAAAAAAGCACAATAGCTAATCATTTTAGCTATTGTGCTTTTAAAATTTCTTATCTCTTAATTCTTATCTCTTAACTGCTCTAAGGATTTCTCCTAACCAGAGCACTACACTGGTAGCACCAATAATAATTGCCCAGTCTACCAATTTGAGAGGTGTTACATTGAACATCTGTCCACCAAAAGTAGTGATGAACACTTGTCCTAATACAATGGCTAAGGCGATGAGCATAAATCCTTGACTCTTACCGAGGTTGTTGAATGCGCTCTTGCCGGTGCGGTAGGCTTTGGCATTGAACATATTCCAGAATTGCAAGAATACAAATATCGAGAAGAACAAGGAAAGTTCATAAGGATCTAAACGGTCTTTGGGAGCTCCAAAATGGAAGAAATGACTGAAATAATCAGTAATTGAGAATTGAGTGAGACTCTCTATATTTTCATTCTTAAAGTACTGAATGAAACCAAAGAGCAACAATACAAAGAATCCTCCTACCCCAAAGATGCCTTTTGCCATTGGAGAGCTGATGATATTAGCGCCACGCGCACGTGGTTTGTCGTTCATCACGCGGTTGCTCGGTGGCAATGATGCTAATGCCAAAGCGGCAAAGGTGTCCATTATAAGGTTCACCCAAAGCATTTGGGTTACAGTAAGCGGTGATTCTACTCCTAAGAAAGCCCCGATAAGCACGATGATACACGCTGCTACGTTGATGGTCATCTGGAAGAGGATAAAACGCTGAATGTTCAAATAGAGCGAGCGTCCCCACATCACAGCTTTACCAATACTGCTGAATGAGTTGTCCAAAATGGTAATATCTGAGGCTTCTTTAGCTACTGAGGTTCCATCACCCATTGAAAGACCTACTTGGGCAGCTTTGAGGGCTGGTGCATCGTTCGTACCATCACCGGTTACGGCTACAACTTCACCTTTTTGTTGCAATAGGTTCACGAGACGTGCTTTGTCGAGCGGACGTGCGCGCGAAATTACACGTAGATCGCCTATGCGGTCTAAAAGTTCGGCATCGCTCATTGCGGCAAACTCTACACCGGTAATTTGGTTGCGATCGGTGCAACTGTCGTCCCACAAATGTATTTGGCGAGCGATTTCTCTTGCGGTACCAGGGGTATCTCCGGTTACAATCTTTACCTGAATGCCTGCGTGCATACACTCTTCAATAGAAGCAGGTACATCAGGGCGTACGGGGTCAGAAATAGCAGTGATACCTATAAAGTGCAAGCCGTTTACTACGAGCTTACCGTTTTCTGAGATAATCGCTTTAGGGTCGTCAATCACTTTATACGCAAAACCGATGGTGCGCATCGCTTGGTTTTGATATTGCAAGAGTTTAGCCTCAAAATCGGCTTGTGAAATATCAGAAAGGAATTTACCGCCTTCGTGGCAGAAAGTCATTACTATTTCAGGCGCTCCCTTTACGTACAACACAGGTTTGCCAAGTGTAGGCGATTGTACCAAAGTAGCCATATACTTGCGTTCGGTAGAGAAGGTGAGTTGCTGTAATACCTCGCTCTCTTCGCGTATAGGCAAGTAGTTGATACCTTTGCCGTAGAGCCACAAAAGGAGAGCTCCTTCGGTAGGGTTACCCAATACGTTGGGTTTATCTTTATCAGTGAAATCGAGATAAGCGGTAGAGTTCACTGCCATAGATTCGGCTATGAGTTTCTCATCAGTACCTGCGTTGAAGAAAGTCTCGTAAATGGTCATTTGGTTTTGGGTGAGCGTACCCGTTTTGTCAGTACAAATCACAGTGGTAGCTCCCATCGTTTCACAAGCGTGCATCTTGCGCACGAGGTTGTTAGTAGCCATCATACTGCGCATACTATATGCCAAACTGAGGGTAACACTCATCGGCAAGCCTTCAGGCACGGCTACTACTACTACGGTAATGGCAATCATCACGGTGTTGAGCAGGTAACCTCCAAAGGATACCCAATTGATAGCGTCTAAACTATTTGCAGGATTGGTGAAATACACGATAAGGCGACCTACAATCACCAAAGCAGCTATTGCATAACTGATTTTAGTAATCATTCCTGCCAAATGGTCTAATTGTTCGTTGAGCGGGGTTTTTACGCTATTGTCTATCTGTACACCTTCAAACACTTTGCCGTATTCGGTAGCATCACCCACTTTTTTCACCTCAAAAATACAATGTCCATCGGATACTGAAGTCCCGCGACAGATGTAGTTAGAGGGGTAAGTAGCTTCGGCTTCAAAATCGGCAGGGTTAGTAGTTTTGTGTACCATAGGTTCTCCAGTGAGCGTTGATTCGTTCACGTGCAACGATACTGCTTCAAGGAGTTCTCCATCGGCAGGTACCTCTTCTCCTGTTTCTAAGATAACCACATCGCCTACTACGATATCTTTTTTGAGCACTTGGGTAATACGCTCATTGCGAATAACTTTATAGTAGATATCGTCGTTTACTTGATTGAGGATTTCAAATTGTTTATTGGCTTTCTGTTCAAAATAGAAAGCCACTCCAGTAGCCAAAAGTACGGCAAAGAGGATACCTACAGGCTCTAAAAAGGCGTGGATACCCGTATTGTGTACTGTAAATTCATAGGTAGATACCCCAAATGAGAAGACGAGGGCTACCAGCAGAATAATGATAATAGGGTCAGTAAATTTCTCTAAGAATTGCTTCCATAGAGGCTCTCCCTCTACTGATGAGAGTGAGTTTTCGCCGTGTTTGGCACGACTTTCAAGAACTTGCGCATCGGTAAGTCCTTTGTAATGGTGTTTTTCTGCCATAGTTATTTAAAATGATTAAAGTGCAAAGATAGATATAATTAGCGAATTTGAGACATTAGTTAATCATCATCGCCCCAGCTGTGATGGTGACCACCACCCGAACCACCTGAGTGTATTTCGGAAGCGTGTGCCTCGTTATAATCGATAAACTTTTTAATTGAGATGCCTGTGCCAGCCATAGAAAGTGATAGCGCTGCAATGAGTAAGGCTTTACCTATACCATAGATAGCTGCAAAGTACAAACCAATGGCTGCCAACAGAATTACTACGGCACCTCCTATAAAAGCAATTTCACCAATTAAAGGAATAAAAGAAGCGATAAGTACAAAAATTGCCAAAACGAGGGTAATCACTCCTAAGAGGTTGATGATGGTTTTTTTTACACTTTGAGGGCGCTGAGCTTCAAAAGTGTTGTTTTTTTGATATGTATTCATTCTAATAATAATTTTGGCGACAAAAATAAGAATAATTTGTTAATTAGCAAATTATACAATTCATCGCCAATACTATAAAAATCCTAAAACTACTACAAAAATAGAAAATACTAATACTACACCATCTAAAAAAATAATACTTTTCAGCTGATGAGGCTTGCGATATACAATTAAACTGTGAAGAATGCGAGTGACGAAAATTAATGCAAAAGCTGTAAAGTAATAATAGGAAGCAGGGTTGAGAGGAGAGTGAAAATCTAAGGAGAGAAATTGTGAAAAATCACGTGTAAGCCCACAAGTAGGGCACTCAAAACCGTAATGAGATTTGTAATAGCATTGTATTTTGGCAGGAAAATATTTTAGATATAGTATTCCCCAAAAAAACAATGCTATTAATATACTATTTACTAATAGGTACTTATGTGAATTAGTGAGTTTCAATGTTAATCGTCGTCGTAATCTCTGTTATAAGAAGAATCAGTATCTAAGCTGTCGTTTTGTATTCTTTGAGAATTTTCGATAATAGCATCCATAGCTTTAAGTGTAAAAAGTTGTACACCAGAGATGATAGTTCCTACTAAGGAAATTACTAAAGCTGCTATGAGCATATCTTTGTTTACTTGATTTTTATAGGCTAAATAAAGTCCTATGCACGAAATAATAAGACTAATAACCCCAATGAAAAAAGCGAAAGCTCCAAAACAAGGGATGAAAGCGATAGCAACGGTAAGAATTGCTAACACTAATCCTATTATACTTAAGGTGGTTACCATCGGATTGTCGTTGCTGTAGTGTTGCTGCTGCTGAGGTTGGAAATAGTTCTGAAAATTGTTTTGTGAATTGTCCATTTTTATTTATTTTTTATAACAGTCCGCAAAATAAGTAAGAAAAAGTAATATACGAAAATTTTTTTGTGTATTTTTTAAAATAGTTGTATCTTCGCCTCGTTATTCGTTATTCATCATTATGAAGAAAAACATACTCCTTGCCCTACTTTCAGGGGCTTTACTCGCAAGTGCGTGGGTAACCTATGGAATTACTATCTTGATATTCATTGGCTTTGTTCCTTTATTGCTGATGGAAGCGCGCATCCGTCGCAACTATCGCCATACCAAACGCAAAGTGTTTGCACTCTCTTATTTAGCATTCCTCACTTGGAATATTCCTACTACTTGGTGGATATGGTATTCTACCCAAATAGGGGCAATTTTCGCTATTTTAGCAAATACGCTACTAATGACCCTTACTTTCTTCCTCTATCATATTGTTGCCAAACGAATGAACCGCAAGGTATCGCTCATCTTCTTAGTTGCGATATGGCTTTCGTTTGAGAAATTCCACCTCACTTGGGAAGTTTCTTGGCCTTGGCTGAATTTAGGTAACGTTTTCTCCGAGCAAGTTACGTGGATACAATGGTACGAATATACGGGTACTTTTGGAGGCTCTTTATGGGTGTGGATTGTGAATATCATCTTATTTTTGGCTGTTGAAAACTATCTTACGGCTAAAAACCGCAAAGTTCTTGCTCAAAAAGTGGGCTTGGCAATGCTCTTTTTTGCTGTGCCTATAGTGATTTCGTATTTCCAATACCTCAATTATAGCGAAGCAGGCAAGAAAACAGTTGATGTGATTGTCTTGCAACCTAATATCGACCCTTATGCCGAGAAATATTCACTTTCTAATCAAGAAGTAAGCAATCTGTTGTTGCAACTCACCGCCGATAAGTTGGACGATAAAGTAAATTTCGTCCTTACCCCCGAAACGGTCTTTGCCGAGAATATCAAACTGAACGAATTACCCTATGCTCCTGAGATAGATAGGTTGCGCACTTCTGTAGCGCGCTATCCTAAACTCAATTGGGTAGGAGGCACTGCAATGATTGAGTTTGTGAGAGATGAAGCACATACCACTTCCCAAAGCAACTACCTCTATAATTATGGTATTTGGTACAACGATTACAATTCGGCTTTCTTGCTCAATCGCAATCTTGAAATGCCACTGTATCACAAGAGTAAATTGGTAGTAGCTGTAGAGAATTTCCCCTATCAAAATATACTAAAACCTATATTAGGCGAAACGCTCATCAATCTTGGCGGTACGGTAGCGCTGAAAACTACCCAACCTGAGCGCACAGCTTTCGCAGGGGTAGACACCGAGGGCAAGGCAGCACCTATCATCTGTTACGAAACGATTTACGGTGAGTTTGTAACGGGCTATATCAAGAAAGGGGCTAACTTTTTGGCTATCCTTACTAACGATGCGTGGTGGCGTAACACACAAGGGCACAAGCAACTCCTTAGCTATACCCGTTTGCGTGCCATTGAAACCCGCCGGAGTGTAGCCCGCAGTGCTAACACGGGGATTTCGGCATTTATCAACGGTAGGGGAGAGGTGCTCAAAACACTTCCTTATGGTACTCAAGGCAGTTTGAAAGGTACTATTGCTCTAAACGATGAAGTAACTTTCTATGTGCAAATGGGTGATTACATCGCCCGAATTGCCTATTTTTTGGCGTTTTTTGTGTTTTTGTATGCAGTATTAAGGAAACGTGAAACCATCTAAAAACTAACGACAAATGAAGAAACCTAATATATTTTTAGCGATTTTAACGGGCATCGGCTTTATAGTGCTTTCTATTATTTGCGGGTTAGGGTCTTCCTTATCCTTAAGAATTATTGATGTACTTCTGTTATTTACACCTATAATTTTTGTTTTAGGGCTGCTTTGTTATTATAGTTTCTATTATAAGACCGTCAAAAAAATATTTTGGGTGAGTGTTTGTCTTACAGTATTAACAATGCTTTATACTTATCACAAAGACGAAATAGAAGAATCTTATACAGTATGGCAATCACAGCAGTTCCTTCCTAAAAATCTCAAAAACTACCCTGAACTTTCATCAAGAGAGCTTACACAAGGTAAAAAGACAATTACTCCGCTTTATGAAAGAGGAGGGTATTCGCTTAAGAAAAAGTTCTTCAACGATCAATATCAGTTAGTAACACTTTATAATAAATCAAATACTTCGTTTTATTTTTTTAAATTTGATACTTCAGGAAAAATAATTGACAGTTTGCCTCTCAATACAGCCGAGAAACAGAAACGAGAGTTTCATATCAAAGACAAGTATATCATTGATACTTATACACTTTCTTACAGTACTTGGGCTATAGATGGCAACCCCGAATTTCGTCCGATGAAAGCCATTGAGGGTACTGATTTTTGGAAAGAAAACGATGTGAGAACTTATATATCCAAAAACCATCTACCCACGCCTACTTGTTATAAAATAGGAGTTAGAAACATAGAATGGCGCCCCGATAATCAAAAGTACTATACTACTTTTAATTATGAGAGTATTGTAGTGTTTATTCAAGACGGGATGCCTCATTATATTTGTTCTACTAATTACATTTACTCTTTTCAAAATACTCTTTTTGATAGGACTTCTATATTCCCTCTTTTTATGAAATTGGGTGCTGACGATTTTTATTATAGTGACTTTCAAAGCACTTATACACGCCGTAAGATATTACCTCAGTATTTTTTGATAGAAGAAACTCTTGATAAAGGGGGAGAAGGAAAGCTATTTATGCAACTGCGTTTAAACAATGCTTCTATCTCCTTTAAAGTTGATACTTATATGTTGACATCTGAAGGTGTTGCTCTAAAAACCCCTACTTATTACCTTACCAAAGGCAATGAAGAACTCGAAAAGTTTGAAAAAGTAGATCTGTATAGCAACAAACTGCTACAATATCAATTGTTATCTATAAAAGGGCGACTATATATGATAAAGTAGCTCGTTTTTAACCCTCTAACCCCTACCTCCTAATATGGAACACTATATATCTAACGAAGTCCTTCTTTTAGAACAGCTTATAGCAATTGTAGAAGGCGATACACAACTAAAACTCTCGGAAGAGGCGGTGATTAATATCGAAACGTGTCACCGCTTCCTCACCGATTATTGTAAAAAAGACCCTGAAATTCTAAACCGACTTTCAGTAGGTTCCCTATCGCTGTTGCGCCACTATGCTTGTGGAATAGGCGAGCGTATCCCCAATGAGATTGTCAAACTGATGCTCTTCCTTAAAATACAATCGTTTTCCTATGGCTATAGTGGGGTGCGATTGGCTTTGGTGCAACGCCTCATCGACTTTTATAATCAAGAGGTCTTTCCGGTGGTGTATTCTAAAGATATCCCCGATGAACGCATTGCTCTGGCACACCTCGCTCTGCCGCTCTTTGGTGAAGGCGAAGTGTGTATACACAACAAAATCTATTCAGCTCAAGAGCTGGAAGCTAAATACGGTTGGCAACCTCTATCCTTGGAAATGCGCGAAGCCGATGCCTTGCTCAACGGCACTCAGCTCACCACGGCTTATGGCATCTACAACCTTAGTAAATCACTGAAAATCATCCAGTGGGCAGACTTTGTATCATCGGTTTCTACCCAAGCCTTTGGTGGTAACCTCTCGGCATTTTCGGAGGCTATGCAAGTAGTACGCCCCCATAAGGGACTTGTGGAAACGGCTCAACACCTGCGCACCCTATTAAAAGATAGTACCCTCGCTGCACAACCGCAAGCCTTCTCATCTATGCCCGAAGCTTTTTGCTCTATTCCTCAAATACACGGAGCCGTCCGAGAGTCGATTGCAGCCATTCGCAAGGTGATTAAAACCGAGATGAACTCAGTTACCGATAACCCTATTCTCTTCCCTGAGACCCAAGAAATTATCTTTGGAGGCAACTCGCATACCCTACCCCTCACCTTGGCAATGGACTTTTTGGCGATTACCCTCACCAGCTTGGGCAATATCAGCGAACGACGTGTGTTCTACTTGCTTTCTAATCTCGGCAAAGAGATAGAAACAGAAATAGATTACCCTATTTTCCAGCGTATCATAGAAGGAATATTGAATGAAAACCGCCGTCTTTCCATTCCTGCGAGTATCGAAAGTCCGATTTTATTTGAAAAAACAATAGATATTAAAGGAATGGGAGGTAGTTCGGCTATCAAATGCGAACAAGTAGTGAAGAATATAGAAGAAATATTAGCTATTGAATTGATTTTGGCTACTTCACAGTGGAAAAAGAAGCAATTTGACTATCATTCTGATTTGTTTAAAGAATATCTCAGTTTTATGGCAGAAGAGGAAGTAACGACCCTCAAGAAACAAATAGAGCACACCATACAATTTTTTAATAACACACAAAATTAGAACTTATGAAGAAATTACAAACGTTTTTAACTATAGTCTTTGCACTATTAACATTCATCACCTTTGCCCAAGATAATAAATTGATAATGTATATAGGCACTTATACTGAAGAGAGTAATTCTAATGGTATTTACACCTATCATTTCAATCAGGAGAACGGTACTTTTGAACTGCTGAGCAGTGCCACCGCTGCCAATCCTTCTTTTGTAACCTTATCGCCCGATGGAAAACGCTTATATGCCGTAAGCGAATATAACGATGGGCGACAAGGAGCCTATTCGTTTGATGTGAGTGAAGATAAAGTACAGCTAAGCAATCCTATATTCCTGCCTACGGCTCCTAAAGAATCCTTGCCACGAGCAGGTGCCGACCCTTGCCATATTGTAACCGACGGTAAATACGTCATCACAGCAAATTATACAGGGGGCGACATCAGTGTTTTCTCGCTGGATGCAGAAGGTAAATTAAAAGCAGAGACACAACATATTGCTTTTGTAGGAAAGACACCCAAGCGTGTAGCACATATCCACTGCATTATTCCCACCCCCGATAAAAAGTATATATTAACAACTGATTTGGGCAACGACCGCGTGTATCGTTTTCGTTACAACAAAAAAGCACGTAAAAACGCTGAGGTGCTCACCGCTCAGCGAGTAGCTTATGAGGTGAGCGACGGACAAGGCCCTCGCCATCTTACTTTTAGCAAAGATGGTCGTTTTGCTTATCTTATCAACGAATTAGGAGGTGAATGTGTGGTACTCAGCTATCGCAAAGGTAAGCTGAAAGAAGTACAGCGTATAATGGCTGATGAAGGTGGCGGGGGTGGTAGTGCCGATATACATATCAGCCCCGATGGGCGTTTTCTGTACACCTCTCACCGATTAAAGAAAGATGGTATTGCAATTTTTGCTATCGACCCTGAGAAAGGTACTTTAACCAAAATAGGCTACCAACTCACAGGTATTCACCCCCGCAATTTTGCTATTACTCCTAATGGTAAATACCTTTTAGTAGCTTGCCGAGATGATAATAAAATTCAGGTTTTTGAGCGTAATGAAGCAACTGGAGAACTCACTGAAACGCCAGAAGAGATTGAGATAGATAAACCTACTTGTATTGTGTTTGGAAAATCCAACTAAAATCACTACTTTTGTCGCACAAATTATTAATTCTCAATTGTTCATTGTTTATGACCGACTTAGAAATCGCCCAAAAGGCACAGATGCTCCCCATCAAAGAGGTAGCTAAAAAATTGAGCATCAGCGAGGACGACCTCGACCCTTACGGGAAATACAAGGCTAAATTGCCGTTGCACCTCATCAATGCCGAGAAGATGAAACACAGTAAGTTGGTGCTGGTTACGGCTATTACGCCTACTCCTGCAGGTGAGGGTAAAACCACTGTGAGCATAGGTCTTACCGAAGGACTTAACAAAATAGGCAAAAAAGCGATTGCCGTATTGCGTGAACCGTCGTTAGGGCCTGTTTTTGGTATCAAAGGAGGGGCTGCTGGTGGTGGCTATTCGCAAGTGGTGCCTATGGAGGACATCAACTTGCACTTTACAGGCGACTTTTCGGCTATTGAGAAGGCTAACAACCTCTTGGCGGCTGTCATTGATAATAATATCCAGAGCAAAACCCACTCTATAGGCATCGACCCTCGCACCGTAGTTTGGAAGCGCGTAATGGATATGAACGACCGCGCACTACGCCATATAGTGGTAGGTTTAGGCGGTGCTACTCACGGAGTACCTCGCGAAGACGGTTTTAACATCACTCCTGCTTCCGAGATTATGGCAATACTATGTCTTGCTGAAAGTTTTTCTGACCTAAAAAGGCGCATTGGTAACATCTATGTAGGCAAAAAGTTTGACGGCACCCCCGTATTTGCCCGCGATTTAAACGTAGTAGGGGCAATGGCGCTACTGCTCAAAGAAGCTATCAAACCTAACCTCGTGCAAACGCTTGAAAACAATCCTGCTATCTTGCACGGAGGCCCATTTGCTAGCATTGCGCAAGGTACAAACACTGTTTTGGCTACCAAAATGGGACTATCGTTAGGTGACTATGTAGTTACCGAAGCAGGTTTTGGTGCCGACCTTGGAGCTGAGAAATTCCTCAATATCAAATGTACTTCAGCAGGCTTAGCCCCCGATGCAGTAGTGATTGTAGCAACGATTCGCGCCTTGCGCCATCACGGAGGGGCTAAAAAAGAAGAGTACAACACTCCTTCCTTGCAAAAAGTGAAACTCGGTATTGCTAATTTGGAAAAACACATTGAGAATGTGCAACTTTTTGGTCTCAAAGCAGTGGTAGCGATTAACTATTTTCCTAACGATAGTGAAGAAGAGATAGCCTATGTAAAAGAAGTATGTGCTCAAAAAGGGGTAGAAGCTATTGTGAGCAAAGGGTTTAGTGAAGGAGGTAAAGGTACCGAGGAACTTGCTCGCGCTGTCGTGGCTATAGCCCAGAGTGGTGAGAGTCATTTTAGTCCGCTATACAGCAATGAAGCGAGTATAGAAGAAAAAATAACAGCAGTAGCTACTAAGATTTACGGAGCGAGCAAGGTGAATTACAACAGTAAAGCCGTAAGTCAGTTGAAGCAAATCAAAACATTAGGCTTTGATAAAATGCCTATTTGTATAGTGAAGACGCCTAAATCGCTCAGTGATGACGAGAAAAAACTCGCCCGCCCTACTGGTTTTGAGGTAACCGTGCGCGAGTTTGAATTTGCCTCAGGAGCGGGCTTTGTAATCCCAATCTTGGGTGATACGGTGCGTATGCCGGGACTCCCCAGTGTGCCTGCTGCCGAAGGTATGGATATAGACGATGAGGGTATCATCACAGGACTCTCGTAATTTGCTAATTTTTAAATTTGCAAATTTCCTAATTATTATTATCTTTGCCCCGTATTAATTAATAAAATAACAAACTCTTCAATTGGCTAATTTGCTAATTGACTAATTAATAAATTATTTTTATGGCAATCAACTTACAAAAAGGACAACGTATAGACATTGGTCTACAAAATTTAACTATAGGCTTAGGCTGGGACCCTAATGAGGGTACCGGCTACGATTTCGATTTAGACGCTTCAGCTTTTATGATAGATGCTCAGCGCCTTATCCCTTCTGAACCTTTCTTTGTGTTCTACGGCAATACCGATTCTCCCGATGGTGCTCTCCACCACACTGGCGATGACCCTACAGGAGGTAACAGTGCCGATGGCGATGACGAAAGTATACAAGTAGACCTCGCGAAAGTAGACCCTCGAGTAACCGAAATTCTTTTCGTGGTAACCATTCACGATGCGCTCAACCGCAAACAAAACTACGGACAAGTGCGCAATTCGTACATCCGCATCGTCGATAACGCTAACGGCGAAGAGGTAGCTAAATACGAATTAGGCGAGGATTTCTCTATAGAAACAGCCGTAGAATTTGGTCGTCTCTATAAACACAATGGCAAATGGAAATTTGAAGCCTCAGGCATTGGCTACAAAGAAGATTTAGCATTTTTCCTTTCTAAATACTACAAAGGCGAAATTATTAAATAACTAACTAACAAATATAATTAATATTTCATTTGTCAAATTAGTGCGAGTTTTTAATAACTCACATCAAAATATCTTAAACACTATGGAACAAACCTTAGAACTACAAGTACTCGATACAAACGCTCAAGTAATCGATAAGAACGGTAATGTAACCCTTCAAAACCTTACACCTGCCGATACCTCTAAGTACGAACTCATCGCTGCCAATATAGAGGAAACAAACCCTAACTCGGTAATCAACTTTGGTGCTGAGTTACAAAATACATTGGCTTCACAAAGTGATAGTTTTTTAAACAATGTACGCCGCTCTAATGCTGGTGAGGTAGGCGAGCTCATCAATAAATTGCTCGTAGAACTCAACTATGTAGATGTAGATGAGCTCGAAGGTAATAGCTTTAAAAAATTCTTGCGCAAAATACCGCTCTTGGGGCGTATGGTAACTACAGTAGATAATATTTTTGCCAAATACGACAAAATAGTGAACAACATCACCGATATTTCTAATAAGGTGAATGCAGGTATCATCAATTCTACTAAAGATAATGCGGTGTTGCAAACCATTTTCGGTAGCAATGTCGATGCCATTAAAAAGATTGAAGAGTACATCATTGCAGGTAGTTTGCGCTACGAGAAAACCAAGCAAGAACTCGCTCTGATGGAAGCAAACCCCGATGCGTATCAAGATTATCAAATTTCCGATAAACGCGACTTTGCCAACCGCTTAGACCGCCGTTTAGCCGATTTGAAAGTCGTGCGCTTTATTATGTTGCAATCGTTACCTCAAATCCGATTGATACAGAACAACAACGTGTCAATAGCCGAAAAAGCACAAACCATCCTCACTACCACTTTGCCTGTTTGGAAAAACCAACTTACGTTGGCTGTAGCCTTACACCGCCAGCAACAACATATTGAGGTACAACAACGCGTATCGCAAACCACCGAAGAAATTTTGCGCAAAAACGCTCAGCGTCTCCAACAGAATACCGTGAATGTCGCTCGTGCTAACGAACAAACAATCGTGTCTATCGATACCTTGCGTGAAACCACTACATCACTCATCAACACCCTCAACGAAGTAAAACAAATCCAACAACAAGGAGAGCAAAGTCGCCGCTTGTTGGACAACGAATTGCAAAACTTAGAAACAACCCTTAAAAACCAATTGCAAAACAGAAAGTCATAACACTTGGGAACAGAAACAAAAATACTGAATGATAGCAAACGAAGGTTGCAAAAACTTAAAATATTAGAGAATTTTTTCAAACAACCCGACTTGGTAGGTATAGTGGTACGTACCGAGATTATCCATTCATTTTTTGAAAAAAATACCGAAGCCTTAGATGTGAACAAGTTAGAACTGTTCCACTTGCAGTATACCGATAGCCTTATTGAGCTACTCACCAAACTCAAAAAGCAAAAGGAAGCTGCCATCATCAATATTGATACTGAAATTGCAGCCCATAAGGATTATATTGCGCAACTGGCACGGCAAGGCAAAACCGAAAACCGTTTTGAAACCGACCAGCGGTATCACGAGGCTGAGGTATCGGCGGTGTTTCAAGCTGCTTATAGTACCCTCACAGGTAGTTACAAGCCTTACAATCTCACGGCTATCCGCAGTTTCCCTAACCACTATGCCGAGGAGTATTTTCGCGACGATGATGATATCACACACCTATTAGTAGTGCCAGGAACGAAACTCTACACCTTAGAAGGGCTGAATATTGAGCGCCTACTGCTCTCCCGTTTGGCGAGTAAAAACTTCAGAGTGCGTTTTATGTGTGGATTCAATGTAGATTTCCAACTCTTCGAGCTCTTTAGAATTCTCGGCTCCGATGATGAGTTTATTTGGAATCTCCAAACCAGTGGCTTCTATTTGCTAAAAGATGCCTTCAAGCACCAACTGAATCGCGAAAAAAACGTGAGTAATGGTCATTCGTTAGTAGGAGAGTTGGAATGCAAAATAAGAGACTTAGAAGAAAAACGCAAAGAGATACGCAACAGCTTCCCCGAGGATGTAAAAGAACTCTTGGCAAAGTACCGTGAAACCATTGATAACAACGACCTTACTGATGAACAATTGAATATAGAGGAAGAAAAAAACATCCTCACCTCTATGCTCGATTTAAACCTAAACAAGTAACACCCCAATTGGCAAATTTGCTAATTGACTAATTAATAAATTAATTTTATGGCAATCAACTTACAAAAAGGACAAAGAGAGAGCATCAATGCTCCTAAATTTACTGTAGGTCTGGGTTGGGATACGAACAGCTCTGCTACAGGTACTGATTTCGATTTAGACACCTCGGTATTTATCTTAGGCGAAAACAAAAAATTGTTGTCAGACAATCACTTCGTGTTCTACAACAACCTCAAATCTCCTAACGAAGCAGTAGTGCACACCGGCGACAACCGTACAGGAGCAGGCGAAGGCGACGACGAGCAAATCCTTGTCGACCTCTCTAAAATAGAACCTAATGCAGCCGAAATCTGCATCGTGGTAACTATTCACGAGGCTGCTCAACGCGGTCAAAACTTCGGGCAGGTACGCAATTCATTCATTCGCATTTTCGATTCGGTTACCAATCAAGAATTGCTAAAATACGAATTGGAAGAGGATTTCTCTATCGAAACAGCCGTAGAGTTTGGTCGTATCTACAAACGCAATGGCGAATGGAAGTTCGAAGCGGTAGGTATGGGAATGAAAGGTGGCTTGGAAGACTATCTTAACAAATACAATTAACTGAATTATAAACCTCTCAATTAGCAAAATCTCTGCTAATTGATTAATTTAAAAATTATTTTTATGGCAATCAATTTACAAAAAGGTCAAAAAATCGACCTACGCAAAGAATCTGGTGAAAAACTACAAAACTTCTGTATTGGAGTGAACTGGGGCGCTATCGAAACTAAAGCTCTCTTTGGTTTGATGAAAAACAAACAAGATGTGGATTTAGACCTTAGCTGTGTGCTTATCGACGACAATAATAATGTGTGTGACCACCTCTATTCTCCTTTGTACAACATCCAAATCTTGCAACAATTTGGTCTTCCTAAAGGAAAATTAGATTCCAATGACGGCGCTCTTCACCACACTGGCGACGATTTGCAAGGCGATAAAGGGGGTGACGATGGTCTCGACAACGAAATTATCACTGTAAACTTAGATCGTGTAGCTCCTAATGTATCTAAAATCTTCTTCTTCCTCAACAACGTAGGTAAAGAAGACTTTTCACAAATCCCTTATGCTAAAATTCGTATGTTCGAAGGAACACCACAGCGTGTAAACTCTGTATTTGCCTCTTACAACGTAGCTGCTGAACCTGCTTATGCTGGCAAACGCGCTCTTATTTTGGCAAAACTCTACAAGAGAAATGGCGAATGGAAGTTTGATGCTATCGGTGATCCTGTCGACGATTCTTTCCTTGGTCAAACCATTCACCGTATTGTTCAAAGTTATTTATAATCTAAAAGAGATTGTTCAAAAAGTACAAAAATTGCCTTTGTGTCCCTACACTTTCGTAAAATTGACTGCTCTGATAATCAATTACTTTTAGAGTATGCTATGTAGGGGCGTTTTGCAAACGCCCATTGCAAACGCTCGTACAAAAAACTTTTTGGACAATCTCTTAAAATATGCAATACAATGAGACGACTTCCCGTATACCTCCTCTTAGATACTTCCGGATCAATGACCGGCGAACCTATTGAGGCAGTGAAAAATGGCGTGCAAATGATGATTCATTCGCTGCGCCAAAACCCTCAGGCTATCGAAACCGCTTTTGTGAGCATCATCACTTTCGATTCCGATGCTAAACAACTTATCCCTCTTACCGATTTAGCTTCTTTCCAAACGGTAGACCTTAAAGCCGCTGGCACAACAGCTCTCGGTGCAGCTCTAAGCCTCCTCGCCGATAAATTGGAAAATGAAGTTACCAAAACAACTCTCGAACAAAAAGGCGACTGGAAACCTATCGTTTTTATTATGACCGATGGTGTTCCTACCGACGATTGGCAAGCGGGATTCCAAAAACTCAAAGCCGTAAAAAAAGGATTGATAGTGGGATGTGCCGCTGGTAATAACGCCGACGATAAAGTGCTCAAGGAAATAGCCGACCAAGTTGTACGCCTTAGCAATACCGATGCCGATAGCATTGGAAAATTCTTCCAATGGGTATCTGCCTCTATTGCCACTACCTCTACCAAAGTAGAAGAAACAGGTATCGACCTTACCAAAAAAGACCAACTTCCTCCTCCACCAAGTGAATTAGTAATTGTTTCATAACGATGAACAGACGACTCTTAGCTTATTTTCTTTTAGACACTTCAGGCTCAATGAGCGGTGAACCTATCCAAGCCCTCAACAACGGCTTCTATGGGCTCATCAATATGCTACGCAACGACCCTCAAGCAATGGATTCCCTCTATTTGAGTGTCATTACTTTCGACCGTGAAGTGCGCAATATCATCCCGCTGATAGATTTAGCTTCTTTTCAGCCTATCGAAATCAAATGTCCCGAAAGTGGGCCTACTCACACTGGCGAAGCTCTTGAAATGGTGTGTGATTTGGTAAAAACTGAACTCATCAGAGGTTCAGCGCAACAAAAAGGCGACTGGAAACCGCTTTTATTTATCTTTACCGATGGCAAACCTTCCGATATACAGAAGTATCGTGAATATATCCCTAAAGTAAAAGCCTTAGATTTTGGTGTGATTGTAGGTTGTGCTGCAGGGCCAAAAGCCGAAGTGTCCTACCTCCAAGAACTCACCCCCGATGTGGTAAAACTCGATACCACCGATGCCAATATGCTCACTACCTTTTTCAAATGGGTGAGTTCATCTATAGAAATGGGCGGCAAATCACAAGGCACCGGCGAATCTATGACTCTCCCACCTCCACCCCGTGAACTCAATTTAGTAGTATAGAAAGGATTATGATTAAGTAAATAATTCTCATTATTAATTTAAAATTCATCAAATGAAAACTCTTGGTCTTATCAAAAAAATATTCCTCCTACTTATAGCAGCTGTTACATTGGTAGCTTGCTCTAAAGGTAGTGATAACAACGAGCCTACTCCTAAACCAGATCCCAAACCTAATCCTGAGGTTAAAATTCTTGATTTAGGATGGGCAATCAACCCTAATATCAACCAAAAAGAACAGCACTACATCACTTTCTACACCCAATCCACAAGTGCACAGATTGAGATAAATGCTATCGGTAAAGGATGGGTAGACCTCAATAACAACGGCCTTCAGGATGAAGATGAGCAAACCCAAGTGTTTACTAATTCCCCTAAAAACTATACTTTCAAAAGTGCGGTGGTAACTTTCTATGGAAACTTTACCCATTTTATAGCAAACAAAGTTAAGATAAAAAATATTGATCTCTCTCATTCTCCAGCTTTGAAAACCTTATCTCTTGAAAGAAATGAACTCGCACACTTAGATCTTAGTAAGAATATTGCTCTCTCTGAAGTTTGGATCAATAACAACCAAATTAAAGAAGAAGCTATGCTTGCAATTGCCCAAAATATTCCTAAAAAAGAAATTAACAACAAGGCTACTATCTTTCTGCAATCTTTTAAAGAAGGTACTTCCGAGGCAAATAAAATTAACAAACAGGTGTTAGACCTATTAACTGATAAAAACTGGGAAGCAAAGTTTTATGAAAGAGATGAGTACAAGGAATCTTATGATGACGACCCTTTCCCTATGGAAAATATCCCCACAGGTGATTATGGCATCTATATAGGTAGTAAACAACTTACAGCTACCAATTATTGGAAGATTACCTCTGAGAACTTCCCAGCTCTTGAATCTGGTGTTATTCGCTATAAACCCAAAAAACGTATTCTTATCCTCAATGGAGTCTCTATTAAAGTTACAGAAAAGGATACAGATGGTATTTCTCAAACAGAAAAAAATTCCGCTGATCTTACCATTGTACTACAAGAGAATAATAAAATCTATTCTAAAAATTATCCTGCTATTGCGGTACTTAATGGAAGTTTAAAAATTACAGGAAATGGTACCCTCAATTTATTTACAGAAGCATATCTAATAAGAAATATCAATGTAATAAAGGATCTTACCATAGAAGGAGGGTGCTCTATTGAATCAAATGGTCAAATAATTGCAGATAAAACACTTGTTGTTAATCGTTCAAATGTCTATGTAAAAGGAACAAGTCAGCCTGCTATGGTAGGTGTTGAAGCTCTCAAACTTCTAAATTGCAGAGTAGACTCTCCCAAAGGAACTTCTATAAAAAAATGGCAAGATCATTTCTTTACCTTTATGAAATCTAATAACTACGACTATTGTACAGAAATTAAAATAGTAGCAAACTAAATCTATCTAAAAAAACTTACGTTAAGTAACATTACAAAATTAATAAAACTACATAAATATGAAAAAAATAATTTTATTCAGCATTGGAGTTTTCTTTTTGATAACAAAGTCATTAGCTCAAGATATAAAAATAAAAAAAGGAGAATTACTCATCGATGGTACTCCTATCGCAAAAATAAGCAGTAAGGATAAAGTGGTTAGTTATTCCGATTTGTCAGGCAATTTCTTGTTTACTGCCGAAGCCCCTTATGCTACAGTTTCTGGCAACAGCACTCCCGAGAGATGGTTGCGCTTTAAAGGTGCTAACAACAATGTAAGAGAAATATCTCTCCCTTACTCCTTTAAACTTACTTTTTCAATAGAAAAGTATGTTACAGATGCTATCTTAAAAACAATCCCTGAATTACTCCCTCTAAAAGGAGCAAATAACCAGTTTATTAATCAGTTTTTCGCTTCTCAAGACCAGCCTTTCTCTGATAGATGGGACGCTATTTACGAAGAAGAACGCGAAGCTACCAGAACAGAACAAGAGTTAGCAAATGCCGATAAATTAAGAATAGAACAAAACAATATACTTAAGGACGGCAATAAAATAGGAACTATTTCTGCAAAAGTTTCCAAAATGGATAATTTTATGAACAAACCTGCTGCCTACAAATATACTGTAACCGATGAAAACGGAGGTCAGGTTGCTTCTTTAGAATATGAAGCAAAAGCTGATGGCTTTTACATCATAAAAACTTATGACCAAAAAGAGTTTAGCATATTGTCAAAACTTATAGAACCACAACCTGATAAAGCTCCTGGCTATGACCCTTTAGCTAAACGTATTGTACAACGTTTATATGCTAATGGTTATCCATTTGGCGATATGACTGTAGCTTTTGAACAGTTTTTAGAAGCTAAAAAACAAGAAGCTAAAAGAAAATACAATGAAAAAAGAGAAGAAGCTAAAGTTGGTTCAATGAATTTATACAATGTAGCTGGCTATGTAATCGATAAAAACAATGAGAAAAAAGAAGGTGCTTTGACCATCGAATTTGAGTCAATTGAAAAAAGAATGGGCGCTACTCTCCCCGATAGATCTACACTCGGAAGACTTCTTAAATTAAAAGACCAAACAGGTAATGTTATTACTTTTAACGCTGATGACAAAGTGAAATTCTGTGCTGAAGGTCATTGTTATTTAGGAGTAGAACCTCTTGAAAACGATTATATGAAAAGCAGTAGCTTCGCCGACCCTTATACTTATCAGTTCTTTGAAATTCTATATGAAAAAGATGGAAATTACGTATTGAATCACATCGCCTATCCCGATGATTATTTACTGAAAGTAAAAGGTAATGACAAAGCTATTTATTTAGGTGAAAAAGGAATTTTCCGCACTAAAAAACCTGAAAAAATACAACGTTTGCTCTCTAAATACCTAAATTGCCCCTCTATGGATCCAACAAAATATAACACCTTCACAAAAGAAGGACTTATTGAAGTGATTCAAGACTACCAAAAAAACTGTCAATAACTCTTATCTAAAAAAAATGCGCAGACTCCCCATTTATTTTCTCCTCGACGTCTCCGAATCAATGGTCGGTGACCCCATAGAACACGTGCAAGATGGTATGGCTACAATCATCAAAGAACTCAAAGCCGATCCTTTTGCACTCGAAACCGTTTGGCTCTCTATCATTGGCTTTGCTGGGAAAAGTAAGGTCATTACGCCTTTGCAGGATATCATCACTTTCTACCCGCCTAAAATTCCTATTGGTGGGGGTACTTCCCTTGCCAGCGGGCTCAACGAACTGATGAACGCTATCGACCGCGAAGTAGTCAAAACTACCCTCGAACGCAAAGGCGATTGGAAACCCCTCATTTTCCTTTTCACCGATGGTATCCCTACTGACGACCCCGCCCAAGCTATCGAACGTTGGAATACTCATTACCGCCGTAAAGCAAACTTAGTGGTGATTTCGTTGGGTGAGAACACAAACTACAACCTCTTAGGGCAACTCACCGATCAAGTCTTGCAGTTCAACAATACCAATGCAGCCGCTTACAAAGAGTTCTTTAAGTGGATTACCGCTTCTATTAAAACCACCAGCGAGCAGGTGAACAACACCAATACCGATGCTATCAAGCTCGCCAAACCCGATCATCACCTCATTGAAAGCATCGACCTCACCAAGCGCCACGATGTCCCCGATGAAAACTTCGTGGTCATTCGCGGTAAGTGCTCTAATACCCAAAAACAATATCTTATCAAATTCCAAAAAAGCTCTCGAAGTTCGGGCATCTACGGAATGCAAACCCGTATCTATATGCTACAAGGAGCTTATAAAATAGACGAGAATAGTTATAAAGAATTCTCTAACGAAACGAACTACGCCCTCAAAGTGTCGTCGGACGAGCTGATGGGCAACCCTTCTTGCCCTTGTTGTGGCAATGCCTACGCTTTGGCAACCTGCTCTTGTGGAGGCGTGCACTGCATCTCTGGCGAAGGCGAGAACAGCTGTCCGTGGTGTGGATCAGTGGCTAACTACACTATGTCCGATGAAGATTTTGACATCAATAGAACCTTAGGCTAATGGACGAAATTATACAAACCATCATCAAAGGGGAACACACCAATGGGCAACCCAATCCACGAGTAGAAGCCAAAGTGCTCTCTATACTCTCTCAGTCCGAAAAAATTAGCAGTTTAGTGCATCAACTACAAGAAGAAGTGAAAGAAAAATACCATATATATTACGAAATTGAATCTTTTTTAGATGCTCATTTGCCAATTGCCAATGCCAATGCTAAAAAAGATTATAATTTTAGCTTTAATTTAGAGGAATTTCCGCATATACACATCACTCATATCAGTCCTTTAGAAGAATTGGGGCTCATTTTCTCCCCCGATACACACACCATTATAGGAAAACCTACACTGGCAGCGAGTACCGAGTTGGAAATTCATTTCTATTGCACTCAAGACCCCGATTTGATCGAACGTGTAAAGCGAGTGCCTTTCATCATCAACCCCGACCCTAAAGACCTTTGGCAAGATATTCCTTTAGATAAAGAAGCGCGTTTCTACAAAACCGAAGAAGCTACTCTAAAAGCTTCTTTCTTAGACAAAAAACTCGTAGTAGCTTCTAAACGTGGCAGGTCACACGCTCACCAAGGAAGCGCTCGCGACGACGATTTCTACACTTTGCCTTTGCCTAACGATTGGCAAGTAATAGCCGTCGCCGATGGGGCAGGATCAGCTAAGTTTGCACGCAAAGGCTCCGAAATTGCCACTCATTTCATTTGCGACAGTTTCAACGATAGCGATTTTCTAAATACAATCGACCAAGAGGTGGTTGCTTATTTCGCAGCAGCCGAAGACCTCACACATAAGAGCAATATTGTAAATGCCATTTATCGCAAGCTCCGAGAACTCTTCCGTTATTTAGAAGATTTTGCTAACGCCGAAGAAATTGCGCTGAAAGACCTCCATACAACACTCATTTTTGCCTTGGCTAAGAAGTACGATTTTGGCTATGTGCTACTCACCTTCGGTGTAGGCGATTGTCCTATTTGTATTCTAAACGAAGCACAAACCGAAGTGCAATTACTCAACCTATTAGATATAGGTGAATTTGGCGGAGGTACACGTTTCATCACTATGCCCGAGATTTATTCTAACGATGCCGAAATACCCGTCGGTAAACGCTTTGGCATTCATCGCTTTAACGGTTTTTCTAAACTATTCCTAATGACCGACGGCATCTACGACCCTAAGTTTGTAGTCGAAAACAACCTTACTAAAATAGAATGTTGGAATAATTTCTTAGCCGACCTCAATGGAGAGAACGACGACCATTGTCAAGTCGATTTCCAAAATGATAACCAAATAGATCAGCAGCTCCTTCAGTGGCTCGACTTCTGGAGCAAAGGCAATTCCGACGATAGAACCCTCGCGATTATTTACTAAAATGAATACAATCACTGTAAAATCAATTATAGATACTTCCAAATCCTACCAATATGTAGATGATGGCAACCCCAAACGTGGGGGAGTGAAAGACGTATATTTCTCTCCCGATCGTCGTTATGTGGTAGCTTTCTTCCGTGAACCTTTAGATTTTAACCAAAAAGAACGCATCAAGCGCATCGTCTCTCTGTATTTAGAGAATATCAAAAAAGGTAATGCCCCCGATTATTTCCTCAACGAGATTTTTCGCTGGCCTTACGATGCCGTCGAAAAAGACGGTAAAACAGGCGTGATTGTTCCTATCTACGACCGTAAATTCTTCTTTGCCAAAGGACGTATTGCCGACGACGGACTCAAAGGCGAAGAAAAAAAAGGTAAGTGGTTCACTACCCCTTCCTTTCGTGACCCTCAGTATCCCCTTTGCTTAGATCCTTCAGAGTTAGGCGATTGGCTTAGCTATTTCCAAATCGCTATCAATATCTGTCGCGGCATTAAGAAAATGCACCAAATGGGGCTCGCCCATTCCGACCTCTCTTACAACAATATCCTCATCGACCCCGTAACCAAATCGGCAAATATCATCGACTTAGATGGTTTGGTTGTACCTGGAATGTTCCCCCCAGAGGTCATCGGTACCGCCGATTTTATAGCCCCCGAAGTGCTTAGCACCAAACATTTAGACTTCAAAGATCCTAAACGTGCACTGCCTAACCAAAAAACAGACTTGCACGCTTTGGCAGTACTTATATATATGTATCTCTTGCGACGCCACCCGCTCAAAGGTAGCAAAGTATGGGATTTAGATGCCGAAAAAGACGAGTTGTTGGCGATGGGGGAGAAGGCTCTCTTTATAGAACACCCCACCGATGCCACCAATCGCGTAAAACCCGACCAGTTGCGCAAGTGGGACGCTTTTTGGGGTGACCCCGCCAAATTGCCTTATACCGTTACAGGACCCTATCTCACCGAACTCTTCAATCGCGCTTTCATCGACGGATTGCACAACCCAATGTTACGCCCTATTGCTAACGAGTGGGAAACAGCCCTGCTTAAAACTGTAGATTTGATACAACCTTGCAGCAATCCAAGTTGTACACAAAAGTGGTATGTATTCGATAATACCGCTCGCCCTAAGTGTCCGTTTTGTGGTACCCCTCATCGCGGTAGTCTCCCCATCGCCGACTTGTATTACAATGCCGGCAACAATGTGTGGAAACCCGAAAACCATCGCCTGATGATATATCACAACCAATACCTTTTCAAGTGGCACGTATCGCGCAAGCTCATCCGCAACGAGAATCTCACTAACGACGACAAAAAGCCTGTAGGTTATTTCACCTTTTACCAAAACAGATGGGTACTCGTCAATCAATCCCTCCCCGATATGAAAGACGTTACAGAAAACAAACCCATTCCCATTGGTACAATGGTAGAACTCACCAATGAGAAAAAAATAAAGCTCTCAAATGATGAAGGCGGCAGATTGCTTTATATCACCTTAGTAAATTAATTTCCCTAACCTCCCAATCCCACCACCAAATCTCATCACCACCCTCTCTTTCTCTAAATCCCACCCCCAATTTCCACCACCACCCTCTCTTTTCCTAATTTTCTGATTCATCTCACCCCTCCATCCTTGCCCGCATAGCTTGCACCCCTCCCATCCCCACCCGCACAACTCACACCTCTTTTTCAGCTAGTCCCCCTTCGGGGGTTCGGGGGCTATT
>NZ_JAEFDB010000010.1 GCF_016126015.1 Capnocytophaga periodontitidis | reverse complement strand
TAAAAAAATAAAGACTTTTATGCACTCCCAATTTCGTGAAAATTCGTGTAATTCGTGGGAGATTAAAAATATTTCACTGATTGTTAAATAATTACTTAGGCCGAACTCACATTAATATAACGTCAGTTCGATATAACAGAACATTGATTTACAGCTTTATAACATAATATATTCACAAAATAATTCACCGTCAGGTGAAAATTCGTGAGATAATAAAAAAATAAGGACTTTTATGCACTCCCAATTTCGTGAAAATTCGTGTAATTCGTGGGCAAGGGCAGTCAATACCTACTAAAAAATATCTACAAAAAGTATCTTTATCTCCAATATTTTTCGTAACTTCGCCCCTTGAACAATCTCCTTTATTACACCAATAATAAAATGACAAAAAAAGCACTCATTACAGGTATCACAGGGCAAGATGGCGCCTATCTCGCCGAATACCTCCTCAAAAAAGGATATGAAGTACACGGTATGAAACGCCGATCATCCCTCTTCAATACCGACCGTATCGACCACCTCTACCAAGACCCTCATTTAGAACACCGCAACCTTATCTTACACTACGGCGACCTTACCGATAGTATGAATATCACACGCCTTGTCCAAGAGGTACAACCCGATGAAATCTACAACCTCGCAGCGATGAGTCATGTGCACGTGAGTTTCCAAACCCCCGAATACGTCGGTAACGCCGATGGTCTCGGCACCTTGCGCATCCTTGAAGCTGTACGCCTCTTGGGGCTTACTGAAAAAGCGCGTATCTATCAAGCTTCTACTTCTGAACTTTACGGTTTGGTACAAGAAGTACCTCAAAGTGAGCGCACTCCTTTCTATCCGCGTTCACCTTATGCAGTCGCTAAATTGTATGCCTATTGGATTACTGTGAATTACCGCGAAGCCTATAATATGCACGCCTCTAATGGTATCCTCTTCAACCACGAATCTCCTATACGTGGCGAGACTTTCGTAACCCGCAAGGTAACCCGTGCGCTCAGCAGGGTAGCGTTGGGTATGCAGGATAAGTTCTATATGGGTAACCTCAGCTCTCAACGCGACTGGGGGCACGCCAAAGACTATATCAAGGCGATGTACCTCATCTTGCAACAACCCGCTCCTAGCGATTATGTAATTGCTACAGGTATCACTACCGCCATCCGCGATTTTATCACAATGGCTGCCAAAGAAATAGGTCTTACTATCGAATTTAAAGGCGAAGGCGTAAACGAAAAAGGCTATATCACAGCAGTAGATACTTCTGTTTTCAGCGAAAAAGTAGGCGAAAAGTACCTCAGTGCCATACGCGAACGTATTGCCAATAACCCCGAAGTGGTAAATGTAGACCCTCAGTATTTCCGCCCTACCGAAGTGGATTTGCTCATCGGCGACCCTACCAAATCGCAAACTGTTTTAGGTTGGAAACCTGAGTATGACCTTAAAGGACTGATTGAAGATATGATGCGCTCGGATATCAAACTCTTCAAACGCGATGCCTACCTCAAAGAAGGTGGTTTCACTGTAATGAATTACTTTGAATAACAATGGATAAAAACGCTAAAATATATATCGCAGGACACAAAGGGTTAGTGGGTTCTGCTATTTGGAAGAATCTTTCTCAAAAAGGATATACCAATTTGATAGGCAGAACAAGTGCCGAACTCGACCTACGTGATGCACAAGCCGTCGCTCAATTCTTTAAAAACGAAAAACCCGACTATGTCTTCTTGGCAGCTGCCAAAGTAGGCGGCATTATGGCTAACAACACCTATCGCGCCGATTTTATCTACGAAAACCTGATGATTCAAAACAATGTAATTCATTCGGCTTACGAAAATAAGGTGAAAAAATTACTGTTTTTAGGGAGTACTTGTATCTACCCTAAGGAAGCACCCCAGCCTATGAAAGAGGACTGTTTGCTCACCTCTCCGTTAGAATATACGAATGAACCCTATGCTATTGCCAAAATTGCAGGCATCAAGCTATGCGAGAGTTACAACCTGCAATACGGCACTAATTATATTGCTGTAATGCCCACCAATCTCTATGGGCCTAACGACAATTTTCACCTCGAAAATTCTCACGTATTGCCAGCGATGGTACGCAAAATACACTTAGCAAATGCCTTGCTTAAAAATGATTGGGAAGCAGTAAAAACAGACCTTAACAAGCGTCCGGTAGAAGGAATAAGTGGTAAAAACAACCAAGAAGAAATAAAAACAATCTTATCAAAATATGGTATTACAGCCGAAACAGTTACGCTATGGGGTACGGGCACTCCTTTGCGTGAGTTCTTGTGGAGTGAAGATATGGCCGATGCTTGTGTGTTTCTAATGGAACGCATCAATTTTAAAGATACCTATCCTGCTGATGCCAAAGAAGTCCGCAACACCCATATTAATATTGGTACAGGTAAGGAACTTTCTATCAAAGAACTCGCCTATATGATAAAAGAGACCATTGGCTATCAAGGAAAAATAGTCTTCGATAGCACCAAACCCGATGGTACAATGCGCAAACTCACCGACCCCAGCAAGTTACACCAACTCGGGTGGCAACACTCTGTTGAACTCCAAGAAGGCGTAAAACTGATGTATGAACATTATTTGTTGTAAATCAACCTCATATCTGTACTACTCTGTTACAACCCTGTTACCCCTTGTTACAACTTTTTGCACACACGCAAAATTCGCCGCAATTTTGCACCGTAAAAGTTAGGAAATAAAGCTCAGAAATGAAATAGGAAATAGAATAGTGGTCAGCCCCTCTGGACAGGCTGACGTGTCCAGCACTATCCACTTTTCACTATTCACTATTCACTATCCCCTAACCCCTAATTATAAACAACTTTAAAATCAAACAAAAATGGCAAAAAGTATTAACAACATCGTAACAGAAGGCCTTTCTGGTCGAATCGGAAAACAAATCGTTTTCAGTCAACGCAATGGTGAAACCATCGTCTCTAAATTCCCAGTGCGTACCAAAAAACCAACCGCTAAACAAATAGCTCAACAAACCAAATTCTCAAGTGCTATCGCCTACGGTAAAAATGCTTTGCAGGACAATTCCCTCAAAGTACTCTATACCACCGAAGCTCAGAAACGAAAAGGCGTATCTGCTTACAACCTCGCTGTCGCCGATTTCCTCAAAGCTCCAGTGATTGAAAACGTAGATGTCTCAGCTTATAAAGGGGCTGCCAGCGGCGAAAAAATAACCATCACCGTCACCGATAATTTTAAGGTAACCACTGTGAAAGTCGCAATTATAAACAGTGATGATACCCCTGTTGAACAAGGCGAAGCAACCCTCTTAGAAGGCAAATGGGTCTATAGCACCACCGCTACTAACGCCGCCCTCTCTGGCGATAAAGTAGTCGTAACGGCTACCGACCGCCCTGGTAACAAAACCGTAAAGGAAACAACCCTCTAATCACAAATCGTTATTATAACAACAATTAGAAAAACAATAGGCTCATCTCCCATCAAAAGATGAGCCTATTATACTTCTGTTTTCCACACACCTGTAGCTTACACTTTTAACATCAGTCCGATATAAAAAAACCTCAGTTCGGTATAATAGAGCATTATAATTCACCGTCAGGTGAAAATTCGTGGGAGATTAAAAATATTTCGCTGCTTCTTAAATAAATCCTTACCTCGAACTTTTTACAAAAAAAAGACTCAGCAATTCCCATCGCGAGCCTTTCAATTATTGTATAATTAAAATGAGATTTTGTGGTGAATAAGCCACCTATGAAAAAAACTTTTCAGCCAACTGTCAATTGCCAATTGTTAATTGTCAATTGTTAATTGTTAATTAAAAAAGCCCTCCCATAGTTCTCCAAAAAGCAAATATAATTACCTTATTAAAAAACATTTATGATGATTGCATTGTGAAGAACCCTCTAATTTTAACAAGTATTCAAAAAAAGAGAATATGGAAGGTACTTTTCATCACTAACTATTGTTGTTCTTTGATAACATTGATTTCTACACGTCGGTTAATCTCTTTACCGCGTTCAGTATCGTTGCTCTCAATAGGGCGAGTTTGCCCGTAACCTTTAGCCTCGAGGCGTTTTTTGCTCACACCGTGGCGTGAAAGGTATTGCTTGATAGCATCAGCGCGATCTTGTGAGAGTTTGAGGTTGTGCTCAGGAGTGCCAGTGTTATCAGTATGTCCTTCTACTACGAAGTTGAAATCGGGGTTTTCGTTCATAATCACCGCAATATTGTCCAAAATAAACTCAGCTTGTGGTTTCACTACCGATTTATCGGTGTCAAACAAGATAGTCTTTGCATAAAGGTTTATCTGTTTTACCACGCGTTTGGTACGCTCTTCGCGTTCTTCAGGAGTTTCTACACGAGTAATCGCTTTGTTAGCTGATACGCGTTTGCGGTCTTTTTTCTCTTTTACTTTAGGTTCTTTGGTGCGTTCTACGTGGTCTACGATAGGGTTTTCGCGAGCGGTAAGAGGCAATTTAAGCACTACACCAGCGCCCCATTGGTAGTAGTCGTGACCAGTGCCACCCCCTACGTTGTAGGCAGTGTTCACATTGGCGCCCACTACATCTGTAAACCAGAAGTTCACCCCAAGACCCGCTATAAACTTAAATTTGCTTTCGCTATCTACTGAAGCAACTCCCACACCCACTTGTGGATAAGGGTCAAGCCAAGGAAGCGCATCCCACAAACGGTTGAGGTGATAACGACCGCGCACATCAAACGCCCAATAAGTTTTTGCGTTTTCGAGTTTAGTTTCCTCTACATCAGGAAAGTAATTTTGGTCTTTCTTGATGCTTGCATACGCAAAACCAGCTTCGGCAGTAATACCTTTTTTGATGTAGCGAGCGGCGTTGAGGCGGAAGCCGATATTCATATCAGGGTAGCCAAACCAGTCTTTCATCATACTTCTTTCGGGCACCTTAAAATCTACGGTGCTCACACCCGCCCCTACGAGCCAAGGGCGATAGTTATCTTGTGCTGTTACAGCACTCGCGCTGAGCGCTGCAATGGCAGCAATGGTATATATTTTAATTTTGTTCATTTCTTGTGATTTTTTTTAATTGTTTTATTCTCAGAGTTTTTCCGAGATTCTCAGAGTTCCTTAAAAACAGCTATTAGTAGCCTCTTACACCGCCTGTAAATACAGTAGTAATCCAAGGATGTACAGTTTTCCACTCAGCAAGTGATCTGTTAGGCACATACAAGGCAGCATTGTTTGGCTTTCCTATAGGTCCTTGAGGCACAGCTCTATTATAATGATTAACACCTTCTGGAGTATACTTAAAAGTATTTTTGTCTATTTGAGTAGGAGCCTCTACCCCTATACGCAATTCTGCCAATGAGTTTTCAGTACCATTAAAAGCATAGTATCCTATTTTTTTAATATTTTTCCCTATGATTATAGAACGTATCGTAGCAGGGAAAATATTAAAATAACTATAATAATCACTATAATCACCATTCAATTGACCAGAATAATAGGCATGAAGTTCTTCTAAAGCAGGTAATTCTATTTTAGCAAGTTTAGTGTTATAGAAAGCACCGAAATAAATTGTTTTTACTTTAGGAGCAATAACAGTTGTTAAATTGCTTGAATTAGCAAAAGCGTGAGAGTTTACATATTCCACATTGTTAAGGTCTATTCTGGTAATGATAGGGTTTCCATAGAGTTTAGTAGCATCTCCTCCACTATGGTTACCACTATATACATATTTTACAGCATAAGGCACTTTAGGTACTCTTGGCGCATTGGTAAAGCTGTATAGGGTTACATAATCCTTATTAGAAATACCATAGAGATATTGACCACTGTAATTCCAGAACTTGGTCACGCGTTTTACTTTTACAGTAAGGGGTGTTTTTGAAGCATCGGTTTTGTGTTTGAGTTTGAACTCTAAAGGAGCAGAAGAATCGTAGTGGTTCTTAGCGGTTACCCTTACAATATTACCAGCTTGTGAACTAACTGTAATACGAGTAGAAGCCTCAGAAGAAAGTGAAGAACTATCGTACTGATAACCATCAGGGTATTCTACATCCACATAGTCGTTAGAGTTAGCTTCAGTTTTATCGCCATCAATATCTTCAATAGTGTATACACCATCTCTCCAACCGGTATCGCGTGGAGCTACTTCTACAATAAGGGTAGCCTTGCGTTCAACACCCTCTTTGGTATCGGCAATTACAATTTCGTAAGTACCTTGAGTATTAGCACGGATATTTAAGGTGGTTGACACAGTACCTTGTACAATAGTGAGACCTGTACCTGCATTATCAGTAAAAGTAAAGTTATCCGAAACACCATCTAAAAATACAACGCGATCGTCTCGTTCTACCATATGAATAGTGTGTTTCCCTCCATTTCTAAAATAGAAGCTGTCTTCAGTACTTGGGCGTGGTTTTTCACCTACCCCGTCATCGGCATCCGATTTACAGCCTACAACGCAGGCAAGACTTAAAGATACAAATGCCATTAAAGCAAAAATTCTTTTTCTCATATTCTTTTTTTTGTTTATATACGCACTATGGCGTGGGTTATTTATCTGGTGCAAAGGTACAAACGGGAAAATAAACCCTCCAAATTAATTTAAGACATTATTAACTTTATCACATCATTGAAGTAGTGAAGTAGTAGTGTTTTTAACAATTTTAACAATTTACAACCACTTTTTAATACCATTTTAACAGATTGCAAGCTTAAAAATAGCCAATTAGAACTTATACGTGTAAAAAGTATTCATTTACACATTTCTATAACTCTCTATAAATAAAACTCTTACAAAATAATGACGTACTAATGACGTAGTGCCGTAACAAATTTAAAGGAATAACAATAGGTAAAAAAGTAACGCATAAATCAGTAAAATTACCTTTATTGAAGAACCAATTCTTGCTATTTTGCAAACTATTTTTTACCTTTGTAACCTGAAATTTAGTATTGATATGAACACCCCTCCTTATAAAAAAGCACTAAAATACCTCATTATCATCATCAGCGTGATGGTGGTATGCGCAGGTGTTGCGTTCTGGATAAAAAGTGAGTTTGATACATTTGTTGCGGTCGTTTGTGCTGTATTGTGCAGTGTTGTACTCTCATTCCTGTTCCTTTTTTACTACAGTTTTTTCTACCGTTGGGCGCGCCAATGGCTCTTAGCAGGCATACTGGTAGGGCTCGTTTTATTTTTGCTATTAGCACTTCAAAACGAATTAGAAAATGTCTATTCTGTTATGATGACTCCTAAAAAGTACGACAACTACCTCTCACTACAAACTCATACGCCCTACCGCAAAAACGGCAAAACCCTATCCCTGCTCTCCCCTAATCCCGATAAGAACTTGGAATACAACTTCCTATTTCTAAACGAACACGCCCAGTTGGTATTGATGCAAAACGTCTATTACCCTCATTTCTACAAGTTTAACCGTCAAGGAATACTCATCGATAGCCTGCAACTAACGAACCAATGCGATTTTGAATACGCTTTCTTGGGTAGTCATTATGTGAATCTCAACGATAACCAAAGCCTCTCGTGGGCAATCGATGGCGATACACAACTCAAACCCATAACTATAGTAAACCATTCACCACAGTGGACTGATAAACAGCGGAGAACCTTCTTCAACGAAGTGCAAAATACCGCCGATTACTACTATATTTATGAGATTCGCAGTCAGGAATCCGAGCAAAGTGATGAGCTAAACACCTCAAAATCTAAAGAAAAAGTATTCTTCTACAGAAATGAACGATGGCAGTATTTTTACCTGTCACCCAACGAGTATACCTATCAAAAAATACCTGAAAACGAACGATCTAAAGGTGAAAACAACCCGCTTATCGGTGACTTTAGCGCGCGATTTACCAAAGAAACAACCTGCAAGCATCACAGCATACATCCGCTTTATGTAACTGAAAATAACCGAGGTTTATACATAGATTTAGAAACGAGTGGGGTGGTTTTTCACCTCCTCATTTCGCGCAATAACCCTATGTTTGGCTCGATTGACTACCAGCCATTGTACTGTTTAAAAAACGGAGATGAACATTTGGAAACCTATCAAGATTTAATGTTCTACAGCAATACCCAGCTACTCTATCAATTGTTTTACAACAGCCGAGAAGTGTATATAATTAGAGAATTAGCAAATTAGAGAATTAGCAAATTAGAGAATTAGCAAATTAGAGAATTAGCAAAATTTCCTACCCGTGCGGCTCGCACAAATCGCTTTTGCATCATAAACTTTGTCAAAGTCCCAAAACTTTGACAAAGTCTATAAATCTGATTATCAATTACTTTTAGAGTATGTTATGTAGGAAAGCCAGCGATAGCTGGGTATGTGCTGCAAACGCCCATTAACAAATTGAAAAATCGCAAAAATTCTTGCCCGTGCGGCTCGCACCAAATCGAAATTATTCGTATCTTTGCCCCCTCATTCTAACTAACGTCAGTTCGATATAACAGAACATTGATTTACAGCTTTATATCATAATATATTCACAAAATAATTCACCGTCAGGTGAAAATTCGTGAGATAATAAAAAATAAAGACTTTTATACACTCCCAAATTCGTGAAAATTCGTGAAATTCGTGGGAGATTAAAAATATTTTACTGATTGTTAAGTAATTACTTACGTCGAACTCACATTAACTAATACTAAAAATGAAAATATCATTTAAAAACGATTATGCCGAAGGCGCTCACCCCGCAATTTTAGAAGCCCTCGTACGCACAAACACTGTACAACAAGCAGGATATGGCTACGATAGTTATTCGGCAGCTGCCAAAGAACTCATCAGAAAGAAGATAGAAAACCCTGAGGCGCAAATATTTTTTGTAAGTGGTGGTACGCAAGCTAATATGCTGGTAATAGGCACTTTGTTGCGCACTTATCAAAGTGTGATAGCCCCCGAAACAGGGCATATCGCCGATAATGAAACCGGAGCCATAGAAGCAGTAGGTCACAAAATACACTTAGCCCCAGCAACAAACGGTAAAATCACTCCTGAGAGCATTGCCGATTTTGCCACCCGCTATACAAATTATCCACACCAAGTACAACCACGACTCGTGTATATTACGAACGCCACCGAGATAGGAACCATCTATACTTTGGCAGAGCTCAAAGCCATTTACGAGTGTTGCCAAGCGCATAACCTCCTGCTGTTTATGGACGGCGCGCGATTAGGATCGGCATTAAATGCTGAAGACAACGATATACAATGGAAAGATTTAGCCCGTTATACCGATGTGTTTTATATAGGAGCTACCAAAAACGGCGGATTGTTAGGCGAAGCCATTGTAATCAACAACCCAGCCCTCGACGATGGTTTTGAGTATTACCTCAAACAACAAGGAGCGCTACTCGCCAAAGGACGCTTGCTCGGATTGCAATTCCTCACCTTGTTTGAAAACGGATTGTACGATGCTTTGGCATTGCACGCTAACCAGCAGATGAAGCGTATCAAAGAAGCGTTTGTAGTCAATGGTTATACCTTGCTTTCAAATACTTGTACAAATCAGTTATTCCCGATACTCACTCACAACCAAATTGCCGCATTGGCAGAGCAGTTTGATTTCTACCAGTGGCAAAAAGTAGACGAGCAACACACCGCCATTCGCTTGATTAGCTCGTGGGCTACTACCGATGCACAAGTAGATGCGCTTATCCAAGCAATTCAATCATTAGCAGTAACTCAATGAAAAATTACCTCCTTCCTTTCCTTTCAATCGTGATAGGGGCTTGCCTTGTGTTGTGGCTCAAACCCACGCATAAAAGCAGGCTTAAGCTGTTATTGGCATTCAGTGGCGCTTTTTTGATGGGGATGACCATTTTTCACCTCCTCCCCGAAGTATATCACGAGGCACTACACGCTCACGAAGAACACAGTGATTTTGGCGATAAAACCATCGGACTCTGGATCGCTGTGGGCATACTCCTGCAAATTGTGTTAGAGTTCTTTTCGCACGGCGCCGAACACGGTCATTTTCATTCACCCGCCAAAGGATTACAAACCCATTTCCCGTGGGGGCTATTCATCAGTTTGAGCATTCACTCAGTGCTTGAAGGCTTCCCATTACACGAACATAGCAATATGGTATACGGCATTTTCATCCACCATTTGCCCATAGCTATGGTGCTGACAATCTTTTTCTTAGATTCTGGTATCGGACTCAAACGCACGCTCGCTTTTCTGTTTGTCTTTTCGCTAATGACCCCGCTGGGCGCTTTTTTAGCAAACTATGTACCCGCCTTATTGCCCTATCACAACCTGATGAGCGCTATAGTAGTGGGGATATTCTTGCATATCTCGTCAGTAATACTGTTTGAAACCTCCGAAAATCACCAATTCAATTATAGAAAGTTAGGCGTGATTGTTATAGGTTTTGCAATGGCATTTCTATTCAATTAACAATTGATAATGAACAATGAACAATTTTGAAAACCCTTTTAGGATGATACCCTGATAATCAGTTGCTTTTCCGGTATATTGTAGGGGCGATTTGCAAATCGCCCTCTAAGAATAAATCTATTATCCGCAATCTATTTTTGTTTAACTATAACAATATGAAACATTTAATCTTTACAGTCTTATCACTGCTTTCATTACAGCAGTACGCACAGCAACTCCTCACCGAGAGTGAGATAGAAGAAAAAAAATTCGGCAATGAGAGTATCCATTTCCTCAAAAGCAACAACACTCGCTTGAACGGCGCCTACAAAATAGGCAACAACCAAGGAGAATACTACGAGGTTACCTTCGTTGATGGAATTGCCAACGGATTGGTGAAATTCTACAACCGTTATGGCAAACTAAAAACCGAAGCCACTTTTGAAAAAGGCATCTTCCACGGTCCTTATAGGCAATACGCCCCTTACTCAGGCGAAATGTATCGCGAATACAACTACAAGAACGGCGAACTCGACGGCAAATTCCGCGAATATTCCGATGGTAAATTAGTAGTCGATAGAAACTACAAGGATGGCAAACCCGACGGCGATTGGAAAGAATACGACGAGAACGGCAAACTCACCAAAGAAGAACACTACAAAATGGGCAAAAAGGACGGTAAACAGTGGTCAGCTGTCACTCGCCGCCGTAGCGGACTTGTACAAACCGATGTAGAATACTACAAAAACGGTGAACCTACAGGCAAATGGCTCTCTAAATTGAGCGACGGCACCCTCCGTGAAGAAAGAGAGTACAAAGCCAATGGCACTTCAGTACGCAAAGAATATTACGAAACCGGTCGACTTAGTAAAATAGTGCATTACAAAGGGGAAAAATACCAAGGTGATTACCAACTCTACAACACCGATGGAATACTCACTGAGGAAGGTACTTACGACAACGATTTCCCTACAATGAAAAAAACATATTACCCTAACGGAAAACTAAAAACCGAAAGTTATTACCAAAACAACGAACAACACGGCAAATACGCTTCTTACGACGAACGCGGACGCCTATTAGTAGAAGGAACTTACCTAAAAGGCTATCCCGATGGAACTTGGAAATCATACACCACCGATGGTGTGTTAACTAAAGAAGCTCATTACGACAAGGGTAGGGAAGAGGGCGCTTACAAAGAGTATTATCCCTCAGGAATACTTTCTATAGAAGGACAATACGCTCGCGGACAGAGAGAAGGCGTTTGGAAATACTATAACGAGCAAGGTCAGGTCGCTAAAGAAGTAAAATACCAAAACGGCAACTCAGTACAAGTTACTAATTATATGGATAAATGAAACTGATTCTCCTCTACGAAATACTCTACATACTATTTGTTATAGCTGTGTGCTTGCGAATTATTTGGGACACACGCTCGGTGAGTAAAGCTTTAGCTTATTTGCTCTTAGTTATCTTTGTGCCCATTGCAGGGGCAATCTTCTACTTTTCATTTGGTATCAACTACCGTCGGCATAAAATATACCACAAAAAACTGACTGTAGACCAAGCTTTCCGCCGACAATTAGAACAGATTTACCCGCGTATACAAGCGCATTTAGAATCCTTAGGAAATTCGGTTACAGCATCTTATGAAAAAAGTTTGCGATTTCTGTCGAATATAGAGGAACGCCTTTTATTGATTCCTAATGAAGAAGTAAAAGTAATATGCAATGGCGAAAACCTCTTTCCTGAATTGCTTGAGAGTTTGCGAAGTGCTCAACATCATATCCACATAGAGTATTACATCTACGAGAACGACCACATAGGCAACGCTATTAAAGATATTCTAATAGAAAAAGCGCGTGAAGGGGTAGAAGTACGTTTCATTTACGACGATTTTGGCAGTCAAGGCATACGCCGAAACATTGCGCGTGAGCTACGCGAAAATGGAGTCCCCGCTTTTCCGTTTTACAAAATCAACTTCGTAAAACTCGCCAATCGTATGAACTACCGCAATCACCGCAAAATAGTAGTGGTAGATGGCTATACCGCTTTTATAGGAGGAATCAACATCAGTGATAAGTACAACAATGCCGAAGCTAACGAGCGCTATTGGCGCGATACTCATCTAAAAGTAAAAGGCTATTCGGCTCACGTGTTACAAGCAGTATTCTTGCAGGATTGGAATTTCTGTAGCGGTGAAAATGTAGCTATCAACGCTCCTTATTTCCCAATAGGTATAGAGCCCCATCCCACCGATTATTTCACACAAATCGTCGCCAGCGGTGCCGATTCCGACCTCCCAAATATCCTCTACGCTACCGTGCAGCTCATCTATGCAGCTAAACGCGAAATCCTAATTACCACCCCTTATTACATCCCCGATACCTCCTTGCAAGAGTCGCTTATCATTGCCGCACTTAGCGGAATAAAAGTGAAATTATTAGTACCCCAAAAAGGCGATTCGGTATTTGTACATATCGCCAGTGAGTCATTTTTTGAAGAATTGCTCAAGGCAGGAGTAGAAATTTATCTTTATGAAAAAGGATTTGTACACGCTAAAACTTTTGTGATAGACGGCGAAGTAGCATCGGTAGGTACAGCCAACCTCGATGCGCGCAGTTTCGACCTCAATTTTGAAGTAAATGCTCTCGTGTACAACAAAACAGTCGCCAGCGATTTGCAGAGAATTTTCTATAACGATTTAAAAGATGCGCGTTTGTTGCAGTTAGAACAGTGGCAAAAGCGGAGCGAGTTTAAGCAAATGATAGAGCGGGTAGTGCGTTTGTTTTCACCGTTTTTATAAAATAAAAAAGGCCTCCTCTCGGAAGCCTCTTTCGTTGGTCTACTAGGACTCGAACCTAGAATAACAGAACCAAAATCTGCTGTGTTACCATTACACCATAGACCAGCGATTTCTCATTTGCGGTGCAAAGGTACTGCTATTTTTGTAATCTGCAAATTTTTTACAAGATTTTTTTAAATAAATCGATAAAAATCTTCTTTAACTACTGAAAATCAAATCAATTGCCTAATTGCTAAATTATCCTTACCTTTGCGCCCTGCTAATCTACTAATCAACAAATTATAAAATATTTTATCTTATAAACACTCACTTTTGCGGCTTGCCCCTCTCCTTGGGAGAGGGGGAACGGGGGTGAGGCTATTAAATTGGCAAATGAAAGTATATCACGACCTCTTGCGCCATATCCTTGAAAATGGCTATTCTAAAGACGATCGCACTGGTACCGGTACTACCAGCGTGTTCGGTTACCAAATGCGTTTCGACCTCAGTCAAGGATTCCCTTTGGTAACTACTAAAAAAATACATCTAAAATCAGTGATTCATGAACTCTTGTGGTTCTTAAAAGGCGATACCAATATCAAATATCTCACCGATCACGGCGTGCGTATCTGGAACGAGTGGGCTGATAAGAACGGCGACCTCGGCCCCGTGTATGGCGCACAGTGGCGCAACTGGAATGGAGAAGCTATCGACCAGATAAAAACCGTCGTCGAAACCCTCAAACACAACCCCGAAAGTCGTCGCATTATTGTATCAGCTTGGAATCCTTCGGTATTACCCGATACAGGAAAATCGTTTGCCGAGAATGTAGCCAATGGCAAAGCCGCCTTACCCCCTTGCCACGCCTTATTTCAGTTCTATGTTGCCGATGGCAAGCTTTCTTGTCAGTTGTATCAACGCAGCGCCGATGTATTTTTAGGAGTACCCTTCAACATTGCCTCTTATGCCCTGCTCACAATGATGCTCGCCCAAGTATGCGACCTGCAAGTAGGTGATTTTGTGCACACTTTCGGCGATGTACACATCTACAACAACCACCGCGAACAAGTAGCCCTACAGCTCAGCCGTACCCCACGTGAATTGCCTACTATGCACCTCAATCCAGCGGTAAAAGACCTCTTTGCTTTCGACTACGAGGATTTCCGTTTAGAAGGCTACGACCCCTATCCCGCCATCAAAGCACAAGTATCAGTATAATTAGCAAATTTTCCAATTAGTAAATTTACTAATTATCCTCCTATCGTTAAAGTTTCGTTAAAATGCAGTGGATAACTTTTTTATATAAGCCTTTTTTAGTTATTTTGTACGCTCAAACAAAAAGTAACAAATCTATGCAGATGAAGAAATTATGTACACTCCTCATTGCCTTATTAATGGCACAAAGTATTTTTGCACAAATCAGCAACGAAACATTCACTTCAGCCAAAACCGGCAAACGCCAGAAATTAGGACTCTATAAGCCCACTGGTTACACCGATAAAAAAGTCTATCCACTGATAGTAGTCCTCAACGCCAACACCCTAATGGAGCCCGTGGTAACCGCCGTTCGCTACTACGAACAATTTGAAGAAATGCCCAAATGTATAGTAGTAGGCGTATACGATGAAAAGTTAGAAGAAGTAGCCATTATCGATGAAGTAGGACGCCCTATGAATGAGTCCGCACGCTTTTTCGATTTTATTTCCACCGAATTAGTACCCTATATACAAGGCAAATACCCCATTGCAGGTTTCAAAGGAATTATCGCATCGGAAGAAGCCGGTTTTTTAATCAATTACTACCTGCTCAACCCCAAATCGCCCTTCAGTATGTACGTGAGTTTAAACCCCACAGTAATCCCACGTATGGCACCCGAGTTTGCAGCCGCTTTGGCAACAGGCGCCTCAAAAGAACAACACCGCTTGTATTACTATATGGCAACCGCCGATGTAGAAAACAAACTCAGCTACGACAAAACAATTAATTTTGAAAAAGGATTGCGCTCTATGCCTATCCACGAATCGGTACTCTACCGCTTTGCCGATATGAAAGGAAGCTCCGTCAACTCCGCCAAATTACAAGGAATTGCCCAAGCTCTCGACGAGTGTTTTGACATCTATAAACCCATAGGAGGCAAGGAGTATAAAACTCAAATGGAAACCTTGAGCAATAATATTTTTGAATATTTAGAAAACAAGTACAACACTATCGAACAATATATCGGACTCAAAAAGAAACCCCTGCTTAACGATGTGATGGCAACCTATACCGCTATCAAATCGGCAGCCGATTGGGAGTCGCTTAGAAAATTAGCAAAATATGTAGAAACAAATGGCTATGTAAAAACCGCAATGCCTAACTTCTTCTTAGCCGAATACTACGAAAAAACCGAAGATTACAAAAAAGCATTGAAAACCTATCAAAAATCGTATACCGAACCCAGTATAGATTTCATCACCGCCGACCTTATCACCGAACGTATCAATGCACTTAAAACCAATAGAAATGTAGGTAGACCCTCTAAAAAATCTAAAAAAGTAATAGAAGAAGTGCCTGAAACCACCGACGAACAAACAACCCCCACCGATGAAAGTAATCAAAACTAAATTAGAAGGTGTGGTGATTATAGAACCACAAGTATTTTTTGACGGCAGAGGCTATTTTTTCGAGTCGTTTTCACAACAACGCTTCAACGAGCAAGTAGCCCCCATCACATTTGTGCAGGACAACGAATCAAAATCAAGTTATGGTGTGTTGCGCGGCTTGCACTTCCAAAAGCCCCCTTTCGCACAATCTAAATTAGTACGAGTTGTGAAAGGCAAAGTGTTAGACGTTGCGGTTGATTTACGCAAAGGTTCACCCACCTTTGGGCAATACGAATCGGTAGTGCTTAGCGAGGAAAACAAACGACAGTTTTTTATTCCACAAGGCTTTGCTCACGGTTTTGCAGTGCTCAGTGAAGAAGCTATTTTTCAGTATAAATGCGACAACTACTACGCCCCTCACAGCGAGGGAAGTGTGCGTTGGAACGACCCTACTATAGCCATAGATTGGCTATTGCCCGAGAAAGACATTATCCTATCAACAAAAGATGAACAAGCCCCACTCTTATCACAATTAACAATTAACGATTGATAATTAAGAGAATACACTTTCTTACTTCTTATCTCTTACTTCTTATCTAAAAAAGTTTAGTAAAAAGTTTGGTAGTTTCAAAAAAAGGTATTAATTTTGCCCCGAAAAAATAAAGATGGTGGTTTTAGCTCAGTTGGTTAGAGCGTCGGATTGTGGTTCCGAAGGTCGTGGGTTCGAGCCCCATATTCCACCCCAAAGGGAAAACCTAATAAAAATACGCCTTAGAGCGTATTTTTTTATTTTATACTTTAGACAAATGAGGTTGTAATGGCATAAGCAAGAAGCTCGCGATACTGGTTTTACACAGAATGTGATACAAATGTAATTGTAAATCGGGGGGAAGGCATATCGAACTGAGTTTTTTTAGAAACAATTATGAAAAAGTATGTATATATAATCGTAATTCTATTTGTGTTAGGATGTAATACAAACAAGAAAGTTCAATTGATACCATTGAATAACGAGAATGTTGAAATAAATTTTATTGAATATAATGAGAAAAAAGTTTCTTTATATTTTCAAAAAAAAATGAAGTTGAAAAACCCTTACTTTTCAACTGCAAAAGTAAAACTAAACTATTTTGTTCAAGGAGAACAAATAGATGATATCTATGCTTGTGCATTAGATTACGACCGGTATGGAGCTTTATCTTTTATTGGCAGTGATAAGGGGGAAGTGTGGGGCGAAATAAAAATATCACCTTTAGGAGAACGAGAAATTATATATGAAAGATATATTCCTATTGAACCTTTTGAATTTTTGGGAATATACAAGAGTTTAGAACAATATATACCTTTAGCAAAACACCCTATAAAAAAGAGTGACCTAACAGGGGAAACTTATGAAGATACCATTGTACTTGTCTATAATGAATCATTTTCTGAGTTCAAACGAAAGAACCCAGAACTTGTAGAGACTCTAACTAAGGGAGATACTATAGAATTAGAGGTTTTAAGTCCTGAGAAAGCAAAATATCGTTATAATGCAGGGTGGTAAATGGTATAGTGTTGTGAGATAAATATAAAAAGAATAATAACTAACCTGAGTTTGACACGAAAATATAATTTATTAATCAAACAAATAAAATTTTACCCGTTAATTATCAATTGAATTAGTTCTTCACATTATTTTTTTGATTTCTACTAAAAAACCATTACCTTTGTCAGCGTATTACCTTTCAAATTCGTGAACAGATGAAATTTTACTTGTTACTAATGGCTTTTTCACTCTTCTTTTGTTCTACCAAAGAACAGAAAAGCAATAAAAATATGATAGAGAAAGCACAAAAATCCAATGAAAATGAAATTCTAAAGATTAAATATTTTTATGTAAGATGTGACATCCCTATAAATGTAGGCAAAGTAGCATTAGAGAGAGTTGAAGTTACTAAAAATAGATATTTAATCTATAAAGAAAATTATGATGAGGGTATTCAACTTAAAGATTCAATCTTAGTAGATATCCCTTTCAAAGCTGACACTCTATTTTCATCAATACCTGAAGCATATCTCAATAATGCTAAAGCATATCCTTTTCTAAATTTTAAAAATATTTATAATCGCAACTATGAACGTTTCCTTCTTTTTAGGCAGAAAGATACTATTGTATGGAATATTAAATATCAACTGCTCCCTGAAGATTTCGTTTTTTACAAAAATTTTAAAGAATTTAGATTGGAACAGTTAAGGAATAAGAGAACTAAATAGGTGTTAAAAAACACATATATTGGGCTAAAAAGGAGGTAGCCGAGATGTCTTTTTGGTTTTATACAATCCCAATTTCGTCAAAATCCGTGTTCACATACCCAAATGAGAGCCCTTGCTGACTTTGTAGGAGACTTAAAAAAACTCTTTATTTTGATTAATAAATATTTCTTACGCCAAACTCATATTATTATAGAAAATCAATATTAGAAACTTTTTAAAATTGTTGTACAACCCAAAAAAACGTAAAATGGAAATTTCAAATAGAAAAATAATTGTATCCGTATGTATATTGATTCCATTTATATTTTTATTGCACATAAAAAAGTGTCATAAAGATTTATGTAAGGGATTTATCGATGAAAAATCGTTTGTATTAGGAGAATCTACGATTAAAGATATTCAAAAAAGATTTAATATTTACAAAGATTTGGAATTTTTTCCCAATAATGATAGCCTTTATATTACTAAGATTGAAGAAAAGGAAGGTTTTATAAAAATATTGTCTCAAAAAAGATTTCTGTTTAAGGACAGTTTACTTCAAAAAGTTGAATGGGTGGTAAGCACAAGTTGCTGTTGGAATAATGATTTCAAAGAAAATGATTTTGCACAGAAAAAAGATGAAATTTTCAGAGAATATAACAAGTATATTCATACAATAAAATCAAAAAATTCAGCATCAAAATGCTTTAATTTTCAAAGTATTGATACGACAATGTTTCATAAAACCTCCTTGTTTAAGTGGGGAGATTGAAAAAATAAAGAAAAAAAATACTTTAGTCAATGGAACGATTGGTAACATTTTTAGCAATAAGTATACTGTGCTTATCCTGTGGACAAGAAAAAAAAATGATAAATACAGATTTTCAAATTACAGAGTGTAGTGCTTTGTATAAAGGGAAACCACTGCCCTTTGGCAAACCCATTGAAGAATGGGAGAAGATATTTGGTAAAGTTTCAAGAAAACAGTATGAATGTGTTTATATTTGGGACGATTTAGGTACAGCTATTCAGAATCCTATGACTACTAATAGCGATCCTTATGACCCCTCACCTAAAACGAGAAAATACGATGTTCTCTATATCTTTTATGCCAACTTAGATAGCCCTGCTGGAAGAAAGGAAAAATTGTCTTTTATCCCAACAGATTACCTTGAAACAATGAAAAAATATGAAGAGAAATACAATCTTACTCATGATGAGGTTTGGGATAAACTAAATTATCAGCAAGGAGAAGGTTATACAAATATTAGCATCTTAAAAGAATTCTTTTTCCTGCCCTACAATATATATGATAAATCAGTTACCATAGATGGGGCAGAGGTAAAGGCAGGAATGTCTCTAAAAGAGTTTAATAAAAATCGTAGAGCCTTAGAGGTTAATAAGTTTACTTTTCGTGATGTAAATATGAATGGAATTAACGAACACGGGAAAACGGAAGGAGACGGTGAGTTTTGGGATGATTATCGAAAAAATTTCTGTGAAGAACAAGGGCATTATATTCTTTGCAGTCTTCAATATAGCGATAATGCTTTGGAATATATTAAAATAGGCTATGGAATCAACTGAGATGATGAAAATATGTATTCATTCTAACTATTTATGAAACAATTTACAATCCTTATCATATAGCATAGGATTACTCATTTACACTTTATCCGTATTATTAATTTTCATCTTATTAAAAAGAGTGTTATATTTTGTAGTCTCTAAATGTACAAGGAACAAGTAGTAGCAAATGTAAAAAAGGATAGCTCTCCATAGAAAGCTATCCTTTTTTGTTATGAGTTGTTACTCCTTTTAAAACATTGCTGAAAACAACTTAGGATTGATGTTCAAACTGCACCAGAACCAGTCTTGGTAACCGCGTTGGTTAGCAGTACCTTTGAGGGCTTTAGTGCCATCGTTAGCAAAATAAGTAGAGTAACCTACTTGTAACCCTATAAAAGGTTGTACTTTTAAGTTGTACACTAAGTCGATTTCACTACCGAGGCTACTGTGCTTCTTATCAGTTTCGAACTTGGCAGCGGGTGCAAAGAAGTGATAAGTAGCGCTGAGGTTGCTCTTTTCGCCAGTGCGCACATTGGCAGTGAGATAAGGATTGAGCAAACCTACAGAAGGAGTGAAACCTACATAGTAATAATCCATAAAGCCGTAGAACTTGTGGTTGGTACCGCTGAATGGGTTAAATTTCTTATCTTTACCCGAAGTGTCATCAGAGGCGTTGCCACTGAGGTAGTCTACTCCAGCGGTTAAGCCAAAGATAGGAGAGAACTTGTAGCCTGCGTTCACTGCAAACATATAAGCGCTTTTATCGGCACCTGCAGCGTTTTTACCAGTTTGCAAATAAGCAGAAGCTCCATAGGTCAACTGGTTACTTTTGCCAGTGTAGTGCGCACCGAAAGTTTGCATATTTTGGTCAGCACTATCATCAGTACGGTAACCTAAGTTAGCAAACAAGAGCGACAATTGGTGCGCTTCACTGATGCTATAGTGCGCGTGAAGCGCTTGCAAGTGTTGATAATCCTGACCCCATCCTGGAGTGAAATTCTGTCCGCTCGGAGTATTTACATTTAGAGTAGGGGTCGTGGTACTTCCCGATTGGTTATAAGCAAAGAAACCGCGAAGTGTCAACTTTTCAGAAGGTGTCCAATTGAGGTTCACCGCATCGTGGCTACGTCCGGCAGGATGCCAATCAAGCGACCCAAAAATGCGATCATCATCTAAAACAATCATCTGTCTACCTACTTTTGCGCTAAGAGTATTCATAAGAGGGAATTCGGCGTAAGCCTCGAAAACCGACATACCGCCTGTTCTATCGACAGCTTGTACTTGTTGCGCTTGCCCCCAAACGTTTACGTTTTGGAGAGAAACGTACAAATGTAGGCGGTCGCTATGCTTATAGTCGAAGTTTAAGCGCACGCGGTTGTTGGTGAGGATAGCAGGAGATTCACCTTCTACTAAAGGGCGATATGCCCCATTGCGGTACTCGAAACGCGGACGAATTTGTGCTGATAGCGTGAACTCATTATCGGCAGGTGGCGGAGAAGGAGGTGTCATCATCTCTTCCATAGGAGGTTGTGGAGGAGGAATACCTTCATTAGGGGCAGGAGGATTTTCTACCTGCGCAGTTGCTAAAGTGGGGCACAAAACGAAAGCGGTACCCAAAGCAAAAAATGATAATAAATGTTTTTTCATTGGTATAGTGTTTTTAAAATGTTTTACGTTTAAAATAGGTTAAAATACTAAAAATAAGACATAAGACCACAGTCTCTTATTTAGAATTACAATAAAATAAGGATATATCTTTATTTTCTTTTGCAAATGTAAGGAAACTATTTTACATTTGCAACGAAAAACAACGAAAAAATATTTTTTTATATAATGGCGACAACAGATAACAACACCCCATCTACTAAAAAAGGACGATGGTTTCGTTTCTTAATTCCCTCGTTAGTAGGGATACTGATAGGGCTTTGCGGATATATTTTTTATATATCGAAAGCGCATACCTATCTGTCCGACGACCCCAAGGCGTGTGTGAACTGCCATATTATGGAGCCTGAGTACGCTACGTGGATGCACTCTTCGCACGGTCGCAATACTGTGTGTAACGATTGCCACGTGCCTCACGACAACGTTTTTCGCAAATATTATTTTAAAGCGAACGACGGTCTGCGTCACGCCACGATGTTCACCTTCCGTATGGAACCACAAGTGATTAAGATGCATTCTCCAGGGCAAAGAGTAGTACAAGAAAATTGTATTCGTTGCCATAGTACTTTGGTAAGTGAAGTACAAGCAGGAAAGGTAACTGCCGAAATGGCTCACGCCGATAACGGGCGACTGTGCTGGGACTGCCACCGCGAAGTGCCTCACAGCCGTGTACGTGGACTTAATGCAGCTCCTCATTCACCCGTGCCTATTATTAGTAATATGCCAAGCAATACCCCTGAGTGGCTTGACAAAATGGTGAAAAACAGAGAAAAATCAAATAATTAAAAAAAACGAAATATAATTTATACAGCGATGAAAAAGAAACATTGGTTAATTGCAGGTTTATTAGCAGTGGTTACCTTTTTATTAGGTCTATTGGCTAATTCGATAATGAACAGATCTACAGAAGCTCAATTGATAGCTAGAGGTGGTAATAACCTTAAAGAAGGTGAATGCCGCAATGAGCTTTACGAACCGTTCTATCCTCGTGAATACGCTTCGTGGGCAGCTACTGCCGACACTACTTTCCGCTCTAAGTATATGAGTAGTAACGATGATGATCTGCTTGAGCTACGTCCAGAAATGGTAATCCTTTGGGCTGGTTATTCTTTCTCTAAGGGATACAACGCTCCACGCGGACACATGCACGCTATTGAAGACGTTACTAAAATCCTCCGTACTGGTGCCCCTACCGATTCTACCCACTCTCCTCAACCAGGTACTTGCTGGACTTGTAAAAGCCCCGATGTGCCTCGCCTTATGAAAGAAGTAGGTGCCGAAACTTATTACAGCGCTCCTTGGGATCAATGGGGTAGCCAAATCGTAAATCCTATCGGTTGCGCTACTTGCCACGATACTAAAACTATGAAATTGCAAGTAAGTCAATTGGCTTTACAAGAAGCCTTCAAACGTCAAGGGCGCGATATCAATAAAGCTACTCATCAAGAGATGCGTTCTCTCGTCTGTGCGCAATGCCACGTAGAGTACTACTTCAAAGGTGATAAAAAATATCTTACTTTCCCTTGGGATAAAGGTATGACTATTGAAAAGATGGAAGAGTACTACGATGCAGAAGGTTGGACTGACTATGTACACCCACTTAGCCGTACTCCTATCCTCAAAGCACAACACCCCGACTATGAACTTTCTCAACTCGGTATTCACGGACAACGTGGCGTTTCTTGTGCCGATTGCCATATGCCTTACAAAACTGATGGTGCTGTGAAATTCACCGATCACCAAATCAGTAGCCCTTTGCGTAACGTGTCAGCAAGTTGTCAAACTTGTCACCGCCAAAGTGAAGAAGAATTGGTGAAAAACGTATACGATCGCCAAGATGCTGTATATGGTATGCGTATGAAACTCGAAAAACAATTAGCAAAAGTACACTTTAAAGCTAAATTCTTGTGGGATAACGGTGCTACTGAAGAACAAATGAAACCTACTTTGGCACTTATCCGCAAATCACAATGGCGTTGGGATATGGTACACTCTTCACACGGTGCCGCTTTCCACGCTCCTATCGAATCTGAACGCCTCCTTAGCGATGGTCTTATCTATGCTTATCAAGCTGAAGATAATTTAGATGTGCTTAAAGAAAAACTAAACATCAAAACAGCTTTCGTGATGCCTGATATCAGCACTAAAGCTAAAGCTCAGAAAGAAATAGGCTTAGATATCCCTAAAGAAGAAGCTGCTAAGAAAAGATTCTTAGAAACTATCGTTCCTAAATGGATTAAAGAAGCTAAAGAAAAAGGACGCTTAGTAACCCAAAAGTAATTTAACGAATTACGAATGACAAATCACGATGTAGGGGCGAATTACATTCGCCCCTATTTCTTACCTCTTATCTCTTACCTAACTATGAAACAATATCCCTTCGCTATTCTCGTAGCGTGCTTATCCCTTATCATAGGGCTGATACTACAACTTACCTTAGGAAGTATCAGCAAAAGCTGGTTTAGCTTTCCTTACAATGTAATAGGAGGCTTTGCCTTTGTGGTACTCACTACAGCTGTATATTTTATTTTTAGAAAAACGAATTTTATCGTGCGCTTTTCATCAGCGCCTTTTGCTATTGTTACGGTCGTAACCCTTGGGGTACTCACCATTGGTTTGGGGAGCATCAACGTAAATCCTCAAGAGGTAGCTCATAGCTTTGTGGGCAAATTGGGCTTAGACGACCTTACCAAAACTTGGTACTTTGGCATTATCTTCGTATTGGCACTGATGAACCTCTGGTTTTCTATCCTAAAACGCTCGATGGTCTACCAACGCAAAAACATACCTTTCCTCCTCAATCACTTTGGCTTATGGCTTACAATGTTCGCTGGCGTATTAGGTCAGGGAGATATTATACGTCTGAAAATGAACCTCTATAAGGATAAGCTTGAATGGCGCGCTACTACCGAGGATAATCGCGTAGTACAACTTCCTATCGCTATGGAACTCAAAGAGTTTAGTATCGATATCTACCCTAATAAACTATTTGTTATCGATAGCACAGGCTCAGCACTACCTCACGAAAAACCTATAGGCTTTATGCTCGAAAAACAAGGTGAGAGTATGACCCTGCTGAACTGGAAAATTACCCTTCTCCAATACCTCGAAAAAGCAATCCCCGATACCGATAGTACTTATGTCAATCACACAATGTGGGGAGCTACCAATGCAGCCAAAGTAACCGTAGAAGACCTCCGTACTCATAAAAAGAAAACCGATTGGATTTCAGCAGGAAACTTCCAATTCTCACCCCGTGCCATTCATTTAGACGATGAACATACCTTAGTAATGGCTCCTGCCGAAGCACGCAAATTCCAATCCGATGTATTGATATATCAAAAAGATCATATAAACGAAGTACTCGAAGAAAAAATAGAAGTAAACCACCCTATCAGCGTAGGTGGTTGGCGCATTTACCAATTGAGTTACGACGAGCGTATGGGGCGCTGGTCAGAACTCAGTGTCGTCGAACTCATCTCCGACCCTTGGTTACCTGTCGTTTATGTAGGAATTTTCTTACTACTTGCTGGCGGTATTGCCCTACTCTTTGAAGTAAAAACTAAAAAACAAACATCTAATTCCTAACTCCTAATTCCTATTTTCTAAACTATGTGGCATTATTTTAATCTTATAACATATATCACAGTAGCTTTGTGGCTACTTTCTGGTACGCTTATCTACAGCAAAAGCAAAAGCCTTAGAAACCTCAGTATTACAGCTCATTTAGTAGCCACCCTAACCATAGGAGGTTTTATCGTTGCCTTATGGCAAAACTTAGACCGTCCACCATTGCGCACCCTTGCCGAAACGCGCGTTTGGTACGCATTCTTTATGGGGCTCATAGGCTGTGCCATCTATTGGCTCTATCGTCAAAAGTGGATGCTCAGCTATTCGGCTGTAATGGGGATTGTGTTTGTAGTACTTACCTACACCCACCCCGATACAATGAACAAAGCCCTAATGCCTGCCTTGCAGAGCGTGTGGTTCATTCCACACGTAATTGTGTATATATTTGCTTATGCAATGTTAGGAATGGCATCACTCACCGCTTTCTATGGCATTTATCGCTATAAAAAAGGACAAGAAGTACAATCAATTTTCATTGTTATCGATCAACTCGTAAAAATAGGTTATGTATTCCTCACCTTTGGATTGCTTTTTGGAGCCCTTTGGGCAAAAGAAGCTTGGGGACACTATTGGACGTGGGACCCTAAAGAAACTTGGGCATTTATCACTTGGCTCGGCTATTTGGTATATCTCCACCACAAGTACAATCACAAAGAAAAGAAACCATTCCAGAGTTTCCTTATTGTAGGAATTGCCTTTATACTGCTCCTTGTTTGCTGGTTTGGTGTAAACTACTTACCAACAGCACAAATGAGTGTACATACCTATTCTGGATAAATAATAAAAAAAGTCGCTAAGTACCTCACTAAGCGACTTTTTTTGTTTAATAGGAAAATTATTTATACTTTTGCCTACTGATTATTAAAATGGTATTAAGATGATTGAACAACCAGAAGTAAAGATAAAGCAAGCACGCGAAGTAAAAAGAGTTTCTCAAGACTTTGTCGCGGCTCAGTTAGGAATTTCTACACGCGCTTATTCAAAGATTGAATCAGGAGAGACGCAACTTACCATTACGCGCCTCAACGAAATATGTGCTATTTTGCAAGTAGACCCGATGAAAGTTTTAGGTTTCGACGATAAAAAAGTGTTCAACATCAATAATAATTCTTCTGGCACTTGTAATGGAGAATATCATTTGAATCAAATTCCCGAAAAATTAATAGCTCAATACGAAGAAACTATAGCTTCCCTGAAAGAGCAAATAGTAATGCTCAAAGAGATGCTTAATAAATAATAAAAAAGCTGCCTTAGGGCAGCTTTTTATCGTTTTAGTTGAGTACCAACTTTTCAGTTTTGGTATCTCCTTTTTTCAAAGTAATAGAAACTCTTTTAGTTTTACTACTATTGTTAAGTGTATAGTGCGCTGAAAAAGTAAAGGTATTAGTCTCATTATTAACACTTGTGAATTGCGTTCCTTTATCAAGATTGGTAAAAGTAGCGTTACCTGCATCATCAGAAACTACTTGGAAGGTAGCGTGAAATGTTTCGTCGCCCATCATATTCCAAGTATCTTGATCGTAAGCGTATACTCTCACTCCTTTTACAGGTTTACCTAAGAGGTCTACTAATTGAATAGTAGCAGAAGTTGCTTTGTCTTCATCCTTGTCTTTACTACACGCAAATGTGGTGATTGCTGTAAGTAACAATACTGTTGTGTACATTAAAAATTTCTTCATTGCTTTGTGGATTATTGGTTATTACTGTGATTGTGTATTTCAATAGTTGTGTTACCTGCATTCTGAGGTTGAGCTTGTTGAGGAGCATTCTCACGTTTTGCTTTGATTTTGATAGTTTCAGTGGTTACAATACCAGCTGTAATTCCACTAATCAAAAAATCAGCAAGGTTAGTACGAGTAACTACTTGACAGTTACCTGAAGAGGGTGTATTTACTTTAGTCCGTCCTATAGGAAGTAGTCCCCAAAAAAGCCATACTTGTTTACCTTTGGCATACACATAATCTTCGGTAGGGGTTTCGCGAAACTGCCCTACATCTGTTTTAGTGGTACGACAAGCACTTAACATTAGCAGTGCTGTACCAAGAATTAAAAATTTCTTCATTGGTTTATGAAAATTAATTAGTTACGAAATTGATTAGGGGAAAGAAACTGTAATTTCTCTGTTGTTTCTACTAAATTCAGCATCGTAAGAGCCTTCAGTAGGATAAAAAGCATAACCTTTGTTTTGTTTCCAGCTTACGGTATAAGTTTCTAATGCTACCTCAAAAGTTCTTGTTGTTTTTCCTTCCATTACAAAAGTACTACTTCCTACTTTTACAGTATATGGATTTTTAGAAGTGTTTTTAATGATAAGTGTTCCTTTTGCTTGATTATTACAGTTTTCAGTAGTGTTGAGGGTTACTTGAACCATATTGCTATAAGCATTAGTAGTAAAACTACCTGTTTTAGTATGACCACAAGGGGTAGTAGCAGTATAGCTAAAACTTTTGTTTTGTTCAAGTTCAAAAACTACATAACCTTTAACACTACCTATTGTGTTAGTGCTTTTTGTTTGCCCTTCAATAGTTATTTTTACATTGTTTAGGTATTCATTACTATCTCTTACCAAGAATTCAACGTTTACTTTTCTTGTTTGTGCTTGGCTTCCTGCAAGAGTAATAGTACTTTCTTTAGCAGTACCATCAATAGCGAGTTCTACTTCTTTGTAGTAAGGTGAAGAAGAAGTAACTACAAAAAATGTATATTTTTGATTGTTGTATGTAGGACGGAAGTTGCTGAAAGTAGCTATACCTTGTACATTGGTAGTAGCATTTTTAGTAGAAGTTAAAAGATTTTCATTGCCATTACCCGTTTTAAGTCCATAACTGAGAGCTTGAAAAGTATAAGAATCAGCAGCATACACCTTTTTACCACTTACAGCAGTACCATTGCTTACTACCTTTATCTTTACAGTATAATCCTTTGCAGTAGCTGTAAGAGCGATGGTATTATCGCCTTCAGCAATTGTTTTTTCTACTTCAGTAGAAAGATATTCATTGTCTTTTTCTACAATGAAATACAGCTTTCTACCTATATATTCTGATACATCAATAATAGCACTACCATTGCTTACAGTAGCCTCTTTTACAGCTACGTGGCTTGATTTAAAAGTACTATTAGCTACGATTACTTTTATTCCATTAGTAACCCCTGATACAGTGATTTTTGCAGTAGCTTTTTTCGCAGCTGGTGCTGTACTATTAGAAGAGGTTTTAGTAAGGGTGCGTTTAGTAGTTTTACCATCTTCATCTTTTACAGAAACTATGATGTTATCCCCAGCTTTAGTAATATCCAAAAGTTCTTTCTTCCCTTGAATTACAAGATAAACCTTGCCATTTTCTACTGTATAATTAAAAGTGCCTCGATTTTCAGTACAAGTATTGTCCTCATCGTCATACTGATTGGTGATAAGAGTAACTTGATTTTTGGTAAAGACAAAAGACCCTTTTTTAACACAATTCCATTCAGTTTGGTGGTTAGCATTGTTAGAGAACTTCACTCCGTCATACTCAAATTCTACGTGTGACCACGTTCCGTTGAGAAAGTCGGGTGTAATAGCTGTTACAGCCTGACCAGTATTGCTGTTGCCATTACCGTTCCCAGTGCCATTACCTCTGTTATTGCCGTTGTTGTCGCTCCCTCCATCGTCTTTGGAGCAACCGATAATCGTAAGTGCTATAAGTGAAAGCACCGTGAAAATTGTTGATAATCTTTTCATTATTTGAAATTTTATGAATTAAACGGGGCAAAAATACCACGGATAAAAAAGATATACAACACTAATTATTTCTTATTTTGAACTTATATTTCTTATTTTGAACTAAAGAGTGATGATTAAATAAATAGATTATCAGTATAATCAAATTTAGAAAAGTTTTAAGACTTGCCAAAATGTAGCGGCATAAATACAATTTTGAGACTTTTTGAACAGATGAAAGGTTTTGTGACCAATATCATCAAAAAGATAGGTCAAGGTGACTTTGTAGACATCAACAAAGAACAGTATGAAACACATTTTTGATGTGTTTTAGGAATTAATTTTGATAATAAAAAGCTGTTGAGCATCTTGCTTAGTAGCTTTTTTTGTTTAATAGGAAAATTATCTGATACATTAAATGTCTAATGTCTAAAGACTGAATTATAACGTTTTTTAACGTGAAAAATAAAAAATAACAAAAATATAATATATACATAAAAATATTTTTATATTTTTGCAACAGAAATCTGCAAAAACTCCCAATTGAAAAGATTAAAAAGTATACAATCCATTATAAAAAAATATGATACACAGGGTAGTAGCCCCGTTTTGATAATGGCAAATGACCTGAACCAATGGGTGTGTAAGTATAGAGATGTAAACCAACTCTTTAATGAATTATTAGCTTATCAATTTGCTAAAATATGGCAAATAAATATACCAGAGGGGGCTTTTATAGAAATAGACTATGAGAAACATATAAAACCTCTTGAAGACAAACGAGGATTAGAACGAAGATTTTTTGAAAGGGAATGTTTTGGGTCGCTTTTTCTACAGAATGCAATTGAAGTTAATAAAACAATACTTACAGACAAAGATATTATTAGAAGGATTAAAAATAAAAATGATTTGCTCAAAATAGCCCTTTTTGATATTTGGCTATCCAATGAAGATAGAACCTTTAACAACTATAACTTGTTATTACAAGCAATAAAAGGAGGGTTCTCAATTTTGTACATTATTGATAATACAGAGATTTTCAATTCATCAATGGCATATGATCAATCAATGGAACTAATAACACAAGACGACAGCATACTCAATTCCAAATTAGCTACATTTGTATTTAAGAATGACACAGAAACAGTGCGAGAAATGAATGATTTATTGAAAGAGTTCCCTATATTTACAAAGAATTGTCAAGACAATTTACAATCTATATTAAATCAAGTTCCTCAAAAATGGCATATAGACTTACAAAGTCACAAAACTAAAATAGACATAATTTTCACAGAAGATTGGCTTAAAATTTGTGAACATACATTTAGAAAATATATACAAACATCAATAATTCATAAACCATAATGGAAACCTTATACTGTCCTATCTACTTATCAACAAATGCTCTATCATCAGATAGATTCAGCGTTGGGCTCATTATGGCAAATAATGACACTTTGTTTTTCAACTATTCCGATGAGAAACTAACAAAAGTTAAACACTTATTCACTAATGAAGCATTTCTTATCGTAAAACAATATCTAAAATCACTATATAAAAGTTTTAATACCGATGAGTCAGACACTTTATTTGCCAGAAAAGAAATGTTAAATAATTGGGTAAATAAACAATACCTATCCTATTTAGGAAAATACTCAAATAATCTCATACAATTTGGAGAGACAACAATTGTCGATATAGAACTTAATGAAGACATCTTTAAAAAATTCTTTGAAATGTATGTATTTCGTTATCCTGTATTGATAGATAAAGAAAAGGATATAGATATATTGAAAAAACCACAAACTATATCTTTTTATGAGGAAGTATCAGAAAGGGTCAATATAGATAGAGAAATTACCAATAAAGATTTAAATACCCTTCTAATTCCTACAAAAGTTGGGTTTATAGGTAAAAATGAAGTCCCCACAGCGGGAGATATACTTAACCTAAAAAGAAACATTCAAACTATAAGTAACAATATAAATAGTTTTATATCTCTAACGAAAGCATTAAACGATAATCAAAATAAGAAAGGGAAATACTATCTTATAGGCGAAGAACCAGACAAAAAACTAAAAGAAAATCATCATCTTTGGAATAACCTGCGTAATACCAAAATAATAGATTATGTAGAACTTCAAGATATAGGAGAAATAACTAGTTATTTTACACAACACCAGGTAACGCCTTTTTTTGCCGACTGATAATCTATCAAAATAGATTTTCCGTCAAAAATATCCTATTTTTTATCCTTTAAAACTGAGATAATTATTCTTTGAAGAGCTTTTTGTGGCTGTTGGCAATAAGTAGCTGATGGAACAAACAATTTGTTTAATAGGAAAATTATTTATACTTTTGCGCTTGTAAATAACACTTAAATTTTTCAACAATGGGAAAAAAGATTACCCCAGAAAACAATTGTGCCAATATGCAAAATCCAAACAAAGGAAGTGATGGCACAAATAAACAATTTGACAAAGCCCAAGGGAATAGAGGCAAACAAATGAATCCTAATAGAAAAAAACAATCTTAATTTTGTTCCCTAAGGTTAGAAACGATTAAAAAATCCCGATTCTAATTTACTAATGCTAATTTTCTAAAAACCAATACAAGGTTAATTCTTAAAAGCAAAAGTAAATATACAAAAAAAGCTGTCTTTTTAGATAGCTTTTTTTGTATCTTAAAACAGCGATAACTGTCCGTTGAAGAGTTCTTTGTGTTTGTTATGGCTATTGGCGATGAGCAAATGGCGGAGTTTTGTGGGCTCCATAGTGCCTGCTAAAGGGGTTGCCCCACTGCAAGTGATGAAGTATTTGGCTCGGCTGAGGGTTACTCCTATCTGTTTGAGACTGTAATAGGTGAGTTTTTGGAAGGTGCGCGCTGTGAGTATCTTCTGTACTGAACGTACGCCTACCCCTGGGATGCGCAAAAGCATCTCACGAGGTGCGGTGTTTACATCTACCGGAAAGATGTGTGGGTGGCGCAATGCCCAAGCGAGTTTAGGGTCTATTTCTAAGTCGAGGAAAGACTGACGCGTGTCTAAAATCTCATCGGGGGCAAAGCCATAGTAACGCATTAACCAATCAGCTTGATAGAGACGATTTTCACGCACTATAGGCACCTGAGAGTGAATAGACGGCAATCGGCTGTCTTGCAATACCGGTACATATCCCGAATAGTACACCCGCTTCATCTCTAACTTATCATACATATAACTGGCGACTTTTATTATCTTCTGGTCAGTTTCATTAGTAGCGCCTATAATCATTTGGGTAGTTTGTCCGGCGGGGGCAAATTTTGGTGTATGCTTGAATTTCTTCTTTTCAATAGAGTGAATAGCCAATTCATTTTTCAGCTGCTGCATTGGGGTGATCATCTGCTGGTGATCTTTTTCGGGAGCAAGCAACTTGAGTCCTTCTTTGGTGGGGATTTCGAGGTTGATAGAAAGGCGGTCGGCATAGAGTCCTGCCTCGTGAACGAGAGCTTCACTCGCCCCTGGAATCGTTTTTAGGTGGATATAACCATTGAAACGCTCTTCTAAACGTAACTTTTTAGCCACGCGCACCAATCGTTCCATTGTGGTATCGGGGTCTTTGAAGACTCCTGAACTGAGGAACAAACCCTCTATATAATTTCGGCGGTAAAAGTTGATAGTAAGGTCTACCACCTCTTGCACGCTAAAAGCAGCGCGCTGTATGTCGTTGCTGCGTCGCGATACGCAGTACACACAATCGTAGATACAATGGTTGGTAAGCAGTATTTTGAGCAGAGAAATACACCTGCCGTCCTCGGTAAACGAGTGGCAGATGCCAAAATTGGCGGCGTTGCCCAATTCGCCTTTCACTGCCTTGCGTGAACTTCCGCTACTGGAGCAAGAAACATCGTATTTGGCAGCATCGGCGAGGATAGCCAATTTTTCTTTGATACGTTCAAAATCCATATAATTAGGGGATAGGGGTTAGGAAATAGGGGATAGGGGGTTCCACTGTTCGGGGTATTTTGGATTGATATCCTTGTAAAAATCGTAAATTTCCTGCATAATACTCTCTTGAGAGCGCGTTTGCAGGTCGGTGAGGGAGATGGTTTTACCTATGTAGATTGTTTTTTTCTTAAAATCGCCAGCCCCCAAAACCACAGGCACTTGGGCAGAAAGCGCAATATGGTAGAAGCCCATACGCCATTTGTTCACGCGAGAGCGCGTACCTTCGGGGGTTACCACCAAGCTAAAATCTTCTTCTTTAAAGCGTTGGGTGATAAACTCGATGAGGTGGTTGTGCTGAGAGCGGTTGATGCCTATGCCGCCCAATTTGCGTACCACCCAGCCATACCAAGCTTTGGTGTGGGCATCTTTGATAATGAGTTTGATAGGTTTTTCAAACTTCCAATACGCCAAAATACCGAGAACGAATTCCCAATTGGTAGTATGAGGCGCTACTACCAACACACAGCGATTGAGGTTTTTTAGATCGCCCTGTAGTTCTATTTTCCAGCCCATCACCCATAAGGCGAAAGAGCCAATCCATTTTTTAATCATAAACTGTCAATTTGTTGATTTGTCAATTTATCAATTCTGAGGTAAGAGGTTAAGAATGTTACAAAAAATAACAAACCTGAGATAATGGTTAAGAAATGCATTTTGTTGTTGAGATATTCCATTAAGCAATAGCCAGAAAAGCACAATGAAAGACACATCATTACGATAAGAACGATTTTTCTGCTGTTCATAACCTTGATTGTTTTAAATATTTACGGCAAAAGTACGAATAATTAGGAAATTGACAAATTTGCAGAAGAGTTAGCGAAAAAGTTGCTGTAGAAATTTTGACTTTGCATTAACTCCTTGTGAGAGCCTGAGTGGGTGATAGTTCCTTTTTCTAAAACACAAATACGGTCAGCAAGGTTGGGTAAGGAGTGCAGGCGGTGGGATATGAAGAGTATTAGGCTATTGTGTTTGATTTGGTGGAGAACCCTATGTATAAAGGCTTCAGTATGCCTATCCATTGCAGAAGTAGCTTCGTCTAAAATTAGCAATTGAGGTTTTTTGAATAGTGCCCTAGCAAAGGCAATGAGCTGTTTTTGTCCACCAGAGATATTTACCCCTTTTTCACCTAACTGAGTAGCTAATCCTTGTGGAAACTGATTGAAATAGCTATCAAAACCATATTTATTTAAGAAAGCGATGAGTTCTTCAGGGTTAGATTGAGCACCTAATAAAATATTATCTAATACATTCCCGTTGAAAATAGCCACTTCTTGTGGAATATAGGCTACTAAATTGCGATAGCTTTCTAAGGTGATAGTATGCAAAGGCTGTTCCTCATTGATAATAATATGTCCTTCATCAGGAAGATAAAACTGCAATAAAAGATTAGCAAGCGTACTTTTTCCACAACCGTTTTCACCTATAATAGCCACGATTTCACCTTTGTTTATTTGTAAAGAAAGATGATGCAAGATAGGTTTTCTACCTACAAAACGGAATGATACATTTTCTAAGATTATTCTATCAATAGTATTGATATTTTCACCTTCTTCTTGCTCAGGAGGTATGGCTGTGAAATTGTACATACGCGCAAAAGCTACTTTGGCTTCGTTGATAGGAATACTTATCAGTGCTAAATTGAGAACAGAAGGCAATAAAGAGCCGGCCATTGAAAGGATAGCCATTAATCCACCTAATAGTAAAGTGCCTTTGAGTACTTGTATAGCGCTATAAATGAGTATACTTACTAAGAAAATCACACTTATTATTCCAGATATCCAAGAGAGTTTGATATTCACTTTTCCTAACTGGAAAGCCTTTTCTTGTGAAGAGAGAAAAAGAGTTTCATTTATTTTTGAAAATACATTTTGTTTGTTGCCTATTTTTATATCGGTAATACCTTGAAAGGTATTGATATAATGACTTTCGACCAAAGCATAACTTTGCATTACATCGCGTTGTAGGGTAACGATTTTAGTGTTGTTTTTATGAATGACAAAAAAATAAATAGGAATGGATAGTAATGTAAATACCCCCACTTGCCAAGAGTAGTAAAACAAGAATGCAGATGTGATAAGTACTACCAGAATATCAATGAATGTAGCACTCACAAGCATTTTTATTACCCGTTGAATACGCTGGGTATCGTTTAGGCGAGCAATGAGTTCTCCTATTTTGCGTGTATCGAAAAAGAATTTAGGCAAGTGAAGGAGTTTGCTAAAAAACTGCTCATTGATACGTGTATTGAAGTCTTTGGCTTGCAAGAGTAAGAAGTATTCTCTCACTACTGAAATACCAATGCGTGCTAATAATAAAAAAGTGAGCAATAGCACGCCTTGAATGAGTTTGTTAATGTCTTTTGAGGGGAGGATATTATCAATGAGTTTTTGAGAGAAGATAGCCATAGCTAAACCTAAAACAGCTATGACAGTACCTAACAATCCGCTGATGAGAAGCAAGCGCAAATCTTTTTGAATGAGGTTTAAAAACCATTTAAACTGAGCTTTCTGTTCTGTACTTTTCTTTTTAAGTTGTATTGTAGGTGTGAGTGTTAGGCAAGTTTTGGAGAGCCAAAGACTGTCTAATTCTTCTGGAGATAGTTTTATAATACCTTTAGCGGGGTCACCGATGATAAATATATCTTTTTCAAAACCATAGCACACTACATAATGCTCTAAATTACCTATTGTTAGATGTAATATAAGCGGAGCGTTATAGGTTTTAAGCACTGTTATATCCGCCTCGTTACCTTCTGCTTCAAAACCTATGGAATTGGCAGCTTGGTAAAGACCTAAAAGCGTAGTACCTTGCACGGTAGTACCGCTTTGTATACGTAAGTCTTCCAAGGAGTGAGTACCACTATAATATTGAACGAGCGACAGCAAGCAGGCTACCCCACAATCACTTTGGTCGTGCTGGAGTACAAAAGTTTTATAGATATGTTTTAGAGGGAGAGACATATATAAAGATAGGTTGATATGGTGTTAAAAATATTATTTTTTCTTTCTAAAACTATCGTAGAGAATTATAATGAGATGGATTGATAATACCAAAAAGAAAATAGGGCTTAATACCTTATTTGAAAAAGCTTCATTTGGTAATTTAAGTAACACAAAAGGGAAGAGAATTACAACTAATATTGATAATACTTTTTGTAGTTTATTCTTCATAGTATTAAAAATAACCCTCATTTAAGAAACCCTAAATGAGGGTTGTTAAGGTTAAAATTTTACATTAAAGCAAGCTAATGCTCTTTTTTCTTTTTAAAACTATCATAGAGAATTATAATGAGATGAATTGATAATACTAAAAAGAAAATAGGATCTAATACCTTGCTTGCAATAGCTTCATTTGGTAATTTAAGTAACACAAAAGGGAAAAGTATTATAATTAATATTAATAATACTTTTTGTATACTATTCTTCATGTTTACCAAATTCTCATTCCTCTACCTAAACACGCAACAGCTCCTGCAGCAAAAGCTACTTGTCCCCATAAAGGTATAGCAATCACTGGAGCTACTAAAGCTCTTACAGCTATAGCAGCTCTAGTTCCCCCCATAACAGCACAAGCACCATTCAAAAAATCTCCACCTTGGATTTTTTCCATTTGTTTGATTTCTAACTTTTTCATAGTTTTAAAAGTATTAAATTAATAAATTAGTGAGTATCATCTAAAAGAAGTATCCACAAACGCTAGCTTTTTTGCTCCTCTCCTTAGCAGATGATTTTATTTTTCGCCTAAGAGCTGTAATAGTTTTTCAACTCTTAATTGTCCTTTATGACGCAATAGTAATTTGCCTTGCGCATCGTACGCCAATATATAGGGTATACTATTGGCTTCGAATTGTTTGGCAAAAGTATAAGCGCTATCTTGCAAGCATATTACCTTGTCTTTACCCAATAAGTTTTGCTTTATAGCAAAGGATTTAATGGCTTCTTTGCTCTCGTTTGAGACAAGTAGTAGTATAGTTGACTTAAATCGTTCTAACTGCTCGCTGATGTCTTTGGTTTCATAAAAACAATAGTCGCATTCGGTATTGAAATAGATAAAAACTGCTTTGTTATTTTTGGGAAGGTTAGCTTTCGTAAAAGCGCTCCCTTCTAAGGTTTGAAAGTTAAACTCAGGCAAAGTACTGAGTTGTTGCTGTACTTGCTTTTTGTATTGTAGCTTTTGTACAATTTGAAACCCCATAAAACTTAGAAATAGTAGTACAATTGCTATAATGAGTTTCTTTACAATTGTTTTTTTCATACTATGCCATATTTAAGGTAAAGAACATTACACACACTATCCATAGAAGCATTCCTAAGCCATAACCACTTGCCATAATGTTAAGTCCTTTACCAGTAGTGCTCCCAATAGCTTTGTTGAGCTGTATAGCCATAAAGAACCAATAGGTTATTTCGAATACATTCAGCACTTGCAAAGGATAGATAAACCAAACTGCAATGCCTTTATACCCTGTGATATTTAAAGCTGATAGTGGATAGAAATACTGTATATCTTCCAATGTGAAATCAGGTTGAAAAAATGTAAACCAACACAATTTAATAATAGGAATAACTAAAAAAATACTTTCACCTAACAGCGCCATACGAAAAAGTTGTTTATAGGGCAATTTTTCGTTGTAGAACACACAACCTATATCTATTAGCAGGGCGATTACACTTATCTTTATTATTAGTAGTATGGGAACTGCTACATAGCCTATCCATTGCCACTTATCTCTAAAAGAAATAAATTTATCTATTTGCTCTGAGGTAAGTTGCTCAGATAATGATTGTGCCATTACCCCATTTAAATTTAGTATTACAGATGAAATATAGGAGAGTAGTATATAAGCCCCCGATAATACAATAAAAATAGTGCTGTTATTCCATTTCATAAAAATACTTTGGTTTGAATTACGAGGCAAAGTTACTACGAGTTTTCAAAAGTTGTAGTGCAGAAAATGCACAAATTTTGTGCAGAATGCGCACTTTTCAAAAAATTAACAATTTTGTTGATTAATATATAATACTTCTATTGTTTTCTTAACAATAATATTATTTTTATATACGCAAAAAGAGTAGTTTTTTTTTTTTATAATAAAAAATATATAGTTTTTTTTGCTATTTTCATTTTAATTATTAATTTTGCCTTACTAAACACTTAATCCGATGAAAAAATTCACACAAGAAGTTGCTGAAAAAAATAGCAAGATTTTAAATAAAATAAGACAGCTAAGAGAAGAAAAACGCTACAGTCGTGAAGAAATGGCTGAAAAATTAGGTATGGATACCTCTACTTATACGAGGATAGAAAATGGAAATGTTCATTTAAAGATGACTACCTTTATAATGATTGTTATGGTATTAGGAGTATCGATGATGGATTTTTTTCCACAAGAAAACTAAACCTCTATTTCACACGTACGCGTGATGAGGCTACTAACGAAGCTAAAACACCTAATATTACTATTGTTGCAAAAACAATTACTATATTTAGCGCTGTAATAGCAACGGGGTAGGGGAGGGTAGGACTTATCTTCACAAACTCAAAATGTTGTTGTAATAACACAATGGTTGCTCCTAATACAATCCCTAAAATAGCACCTAATACCGATGCCATAGTGCCTTGCCAGAAGAATATCTGTCGCATTTGTTTTTCGTTCATTCCGAGGGCATAGAGTGTTTGTAAATCTTCCTTTTTATCCAAAATCATCATAATAATTGCCCCTACAAGATTGAAAAGTGCAATGATAAGCACCAAAATAAAGATGAGATATACCGCTATGTTTTCGGTGTTGAGCATACGGTAAAGCGCATCGTTTAGTTGTACGCGGGTTTTTACAATTATGGGCTCGTGAAAGAGCTGTGTGAGCTGCGCAATTACTTCTTTTTCATTGGCATTAGGGGCTAATTTCACTTCTATAGCCGATACTTGATTTTTGTTTGCTCCCAACAAAAACTGCGCCTCATCTAAGGACGAAAATACGTATTTCTTATCTAAATCTTCTGTAAGTTGATAGATGCCTTGCACTACCGAAAAGGCTTGTCGGTAGGGCATAGGGTCGTTTAGGATACTACCTTTTCCTGCTTTAGGGACGACTATTTGCAAGGGAGAAGAGCCATCGGCGAGGTTCAAGCCTAAGTTATTGAAGATGGTGCCTCCCACAATTACGCTGGGGGGAGTGAGATCCCAGTTGCCTAATACGAGGATACTATCCACTGCATTTACCAATGGATACTCAGTATCTACCCCTTTGATATAGGCGATATGGTTCTTTTGGTTATGAGTGAGGAATACCTGTTCTTCTAATACTTTAGTGAAGTGAGCAACCGAGGAGAGTTGGCGTAAGTTTAGAGTGTCTTGTTTGGTAATTGATAGGTATTTGCCTGTTTTGGGGAATATTTTCAGGTCGGGGTCGAAGGTAGAGGTGAAAGAGAGGGTAAATTCTTTGAGACCGGCAAATCCTGCGAGCACGATAAATAGGGCAGCACCTCCCAGCACCACTACAAAGGCAGTAACCCTATTGATGATGTTGATAACGTTCTGTGAACTTTTGGCGAACATATAGCGCCTTGCTATGTAGAGAATGGGAGACATTTTTTTAGGTAACAGGTAACAAGTAATAGGTAAAGCCAGCGAGGGTTCACAGCTGGGGTGTGAGTAATAATTGGGGCAAAGGTAGAAATAATTTGCTAATTGGCAAATAGCTAAATCAACTCATTTTTTGTGTTTTAATAATTTAGTTGTGTTCTTTTCTAATGCTTTTAAACTCTCTAAGTATGATTCTTCAATAGGAGAAAGAGTTCTGGCTTCATAAGCGCGGTATTCTTGAGTTGCTTTTTTCTCGGCTTCGTCGTGACTAATAGTGCCTGCTCCTTGTAATACACCTTTGCCATAATTGGCTGAAAATTTATCTAGTTCTTCAATCCAATCCTGCATATACATAGGGCTTTGTGTTTGAGCTTTGAGTTCTGCTAAGTCAAAAAAAGCTGAAACAAGACGGTTTAGGCGGAATAATTCTTCTTCGGTGAGATAGTTTTTAGCAATTTTAGCTTCATTTAAGGTGGGTAAAGCGCCTTTGAAAGTAGTGAGTCCCATAAAGTCTTTGGTGCTATCAGCTCTGTGATAAATAAGTTCAGCTGATGTTTGCTGACTGCTAGCGTAATGTAGTTTATTTTGTACTATTTTGAAGAAAGTGAGGGTTGTTTCACTTTTAGGGTCGTAATCTCTGCTGGTAGCATACAAATCGAGTACTTGGCGGTATAGAGCTTTTTCACTTGAACGAATATCACGAATTCTGTTGAGCAGTTCTTTCCAATAATCACCTCCTCCGTTGCCTTTGAGGCGCTCATCGTCCATTGTAAAGCCTTTTACGATATATTCTTTTAGTCGTTGTGTTGCCCATTGGCGAAAGCGCGTTCCTTGTACAGACCTAACACGATAGCCAACTGAAATAATAACATCTAAATTGTAATGTTTTACTTCTCTTTCTTGAGTTTTTCCTTCTATAGCACCGTGTTGAGTGGTTTGTCGGAAATTCCGACATACCTCTTTTTCATCTAATTCACCTTCCTCAAAAATATGAGAAATATGTTCAGTGATTGTAGTACGTCCTTTACCAAACAATACCGACATCTGTTCCTGCGTGAGCCATACCGTATCCCCTTCAACCCTTACATTGAGTTGGGCTGAACCATCTTCACGCTGATAAAGTATGATTTCTCCTTTTTGTATTTCCATTTTTAGTTTAGGTAATTAATTAAACTCTGAAATATTCCATTACTGCTTTGTACTCATCTTGTGCTGTGAGACAAGTATCGAGCAAATATCCTTCTATTTGAGGCCAATTTTGCAAACCGCGATAGTAGAACAAACGCAGATTTTCAGTAATGATAAAAGGGGTTATATTGTTGGCTAAACATTCTTTGAAGAGGAGTAATCGCCCTACACGTCCGTTGCCGTCTTGAAAGGGGTGAATATTTTCAAATTGCCAATGAAAATCTATCAAATCACGAAAAGTTTTCGTCGGTTTTTGGTGATAATTGCTTAGTAGGAGCGTCATTTCTTTTTCTACATTTTCAGGTAGTGTGGTGGCATTGCCCCCTACTTCGTTAGGTAGTTTTTTATAATCACCTACTGCAAACCAATCTTTTCTACTATCGGAAGTGCCTGCTTTAAGAATGCTGTGAAATGATTTGATCATTGTTTGAGAGAGAGGTTCAGTAGCTGAGTGTAACATTATATCAAAAGCTCTAAAATGGTTGATAGCTTCTACGATGTCGTCTACTTTTACAGCTTGCTGGGTAATGCCAATAGTGTTAGTTTCAAAGATATAACGCGTTTGTTCGCGAGTGAGTTGGCTACCTTCTATATGATTAGAATTATAGCAAAAATCTATTTGAGTGCGGTGGTAAATTCCGCCCTTCAATTGAGATGTTTGTTCTTGTAATAAGCGTTCTAAAAGCATATTATTCATAATATGTCAATACACGAGTCTCTATTCTAAAAGGTTTTTTTATTCCTTCATAGTCAGTTAAATATATAATGCGCTTTGTCCAATTCTTATGTGTGTCAAAAGAAATGTATTGGTATTGTGTGGTCTCTATCAAATCACCATCTTCATAGAGTATTTCTTTTTCTAAATGTCCCTCTTTGTTATAAGTGTATTTAGTAATCCGCTGTCCTCCTGATAAATTAGCGACAATCAATCTTCTTGAAGAATCGTATTTCAGACTAACGCTATAATCGATATCCTGCTTGCATTCCCCCACTCCTATAGATCTTTTCTCGATAGGGTCTCCTTGTGCATTGTATTTGTAAGTATCAATACAACAGAGGTCTCCTATATATATTTTTTCAATATATTTCCTTTGTGTATAACTATACTCCGAAGCGAGCGTTAACATTCCACCATTATTAGACTTTAGTTTTTTTAATTTCCTACCTTTTTCGTCGTAGAGGTATTTTTCTAAAGAAATAATATTAGCTATTTCTTTAAAAGTCAGTAGGTTACCATCTTTGTTGTAGAAAGCTTCTTTTGAGGAATTGTCTTTAGAATTGTTATCAGGCACTACTTTTCCATTTTTATAAATAACCTCATAGTAGGTAGTAACTGTTGTTTTTACCTTTCCTTTTAAATTTTCTTCTTGAAGATCAGTTCTCATTTTCTGTCCGAAAACAGTAAAAGGCAATAAAAATAAGCAAAATAGAAGTGTTCTCATAGTAATCTCTTGATTTTGATAGCTGTTTCTAACTGATATACATAAAAAGGCTTCTTTTCTTTTTCTAAACCCAAAAACTTTATAAACCAAAGGTATGGAACCTTTGATTCACTATAAAAATAATCATCAAAAGGGAAATCGCTGATGTCTACCTCAAAAGCCTCACTGAATGCGACTAATAAATCCTCAGCATCATCACCCTCAATATGCAGCTCTTTATTAAGGGCAGTTTGTGAAGAAAAAGGTTCTTTCCCTACAAACCTTTCAATGAGTTGTTGCAATTTCTCCCTCATAGCTATCACCTAAGTCCTATGTCATTTTTCTCTTGTAGAGCAAAGCTCTGTTCTCAATAGGGTTTTCTTCTTCTTTGAGTGATTGTTCAATGCCCTCGATGTATTGCAATGAGTCGTCTATATAGAAGAATAATTCCGGCATACGGCGGAACTGGTTTTTGGTGATTTGTGAGAGTTCGTGTTTGATGAGGGGAGCGTTTGAAGTTACCCCTTTGAGCACCTCGGCAGCCTTTGCTTCAGGGAATACGCTGAGGTACACTTTTGCCACCGATAAATCTACAGTTACATTTACTTTAGTCACCGAAACGAGTAAATTTTGTTGTCCTGCATCGCGTATGGATTGCTGCAACACTTTGGCTAATTCTTCTTGAATGATGCCTGCTATTTTCTTTTGTCTGTTGTTTTCCATTGTATAATTAATTAAATAAGAAGTGCAAAGGTAGTAATAATTTGTAAATTAGCTGATTTGTGGGGCTTTCACACCTTTGCCGAAAGTCACTTCGCTTTTGTAGATACGCATTTCGTCGTATAAACCTGCATTGATAAATTGTTGCAGGGTGTATGCACCTCCTTCTACTATAAGGCTTTGGATATTGCGTTGGTAGAGCAGGTCACAGATTTGTTGAGGTACATTGTGGGTGAGGTCGATGCCTATTATTTCTGTTTGTAGCCCATAACTTTTATCACTTACATTTTCCTTGTTAGTTATGAAAAGTGTTGGCTGTTGGTCGTTCCACACTTTAAACTCTTTAGGAGAGCGCAAGTGAGGGTCGATAATTACCCGTAGCGGATTTTTGCCATACCAATCGCGAGTGTCGAGTGAAGGATTGTCGGCTAATACAGTGCCCACGCCTACTAATATAGCTTGTTCTTCACTGCGCATTTTGTGTACTTCTTGGCGTGTATAAGCATCGGTAATCCACACAGGGGCAAGCGTATCTTTGTGAGCAGGAGCAATAAAGCCATCGGCAGTTTCTGCCCATTTGAGGAAGATATAAGGGCGTTTTTTCTCGTGAAAGGTAAAAAAGCGTTTGTTGAGTTCCCTACATTCTTTTTCCATTACCCCCACTGTTACTTCACAGCCCGCAGCCCGCAGTTTTTCAATGCCACGACCAGCGACTTTAGCAAAGGGGTCGATCGTGCCAATCACCACGCGGGGAATGCGGTGGGCGATAATCAAATCGGCACAAGGGGGCGTTTTGCCATAATGACTGCAAGGCTCTAAACTCACATAGAGCGTACTTTCTGCTAGTAGCGACTTGTCTTTCACTGAGGCTATAGCACGCACTTCGGCGTGAGGCTCACCTGCTTTTTGGTGCCAGCCTTCACCGATGATTTTCCCATCGTGCACTATCACACAACCTACCAGAGGATTAGGATATGTAGTGCCAAGTCCATTATAAGCTAATTGTATACAGCGTTTTATCATAGATGTTAGGGGATAGGATTTAGGGAATAGGGGTTAGAGTTTAAGTTTTGCAAAGAGTGAATCATTTTTCCAATTTCTTGAATAAGAGAAATAGATTTTTCAATATCTCCTGATACCTGACACCTATCCCCTAATAACTGAATCCTTAAAACAAATCGTTCTCGGTGATACTCTTGTCGTGTTTGGTATAGGCGGTAGGACGTTTGGCAAAGAAATCGTCGAGTTCGTTGCTAAATACCTCTTCTTCAAACCACATCATAGGTTTAGCTTCATCACCACTGATGTTGAAAGGCTTGTCTAAACCGAGTTGAGTAAGCGAGTCGTCAAGGCGGTAACGCATATAGTTAGCGAGGTCTTTTTTGCTGAAGAATTCTAATTCGCCTTGTTCAAAAATCCAGTCGAGCATCTTGTCTTCCAAAAGAATATAGTTGCGGATAAAATTAGTAGCTTCGTGCTCGGCAACGGTTTTCATTTCAGGGCGTTCTTCAAATATTTTTTTGAGAATATAAATACCAGCATTGGCGTGCACTTGCTCATCAATAGAAGTCCAAGCAATGATGTTGGCTACATTTTTCAAATAACCTTTGAAACGTGTGAATGATAAAATAGTAGCAAACTGACTGAACAAAGAGGCGTTCTCTATAATAAGGGTGAAGAAAAGGATGCGCTCCATAGCATTCTCGCGGTTTTTAGCGAGGTATTCTTTTAGTATGTTGTTGCGCTCTTTGAAAATAGGCACTTCAAGGAGGTTTTCAAACTCGTTGTTGTAGCCCAAAACCTCCAATAAGCGCGCGTAGGCTTCGCTGTGGCGGAACTCACACTCGGCAAAGGTAGCGCCAAGTCCGTTAAATTCAGGTTTTGGAAAAAGGTCGTAGAGATCGCCCCAAAAGGTTTTTACCGATACTTCTACTTGTGCAATACCTAATAAGGCACGCTTTACGGCTTCTTGCTCTACAGTCGATAAATTAGATTTAAAATCCTGAATATCGGCTGTAAATTCTACTTCGGAGTGCACCCAAAACGATTTGTGCATAGCGTTTACGAACTCCATAACCTCTGGGTATTCAAAAGGTTTGTAGTTCTCGCGTTTATCAAAAATTCCCATTTTTATTGTGTTTTTATTAATAATTCAGGGGGCAAAGATAGGGATAATTTGACAATTAGCCAATTAGTAAATTAGTAAAATCACTCCTGTTCATAACTATGTTGATAACGTGTTGATTTTAATTGATAACTATTTCATTGTTGTTTTGCATTTTCTTCGTATCTTTGCCCTCGCAAAACAGAATAAAATTCATTTTAATAAAAAAGTTAAAAGCTATGGAAGAATTTGTAAAGTTAATCGAACAAATCTTGTATATGGAAAATTTCAACACTGAAGTTACTCCTGATTTGAAAGAAAAATTTGTAGCCTTGTACAACAAATTTGGCAACAGTGTACCTGATAAATATAAAGGTGATGCTAACAGAATGTACAATAAGTACGCTGCAACCGTAGGTAGCAATGCGTTTAGCTACGCTTACTAATAATGAATGTATTAGTAACCGGAGCCAGCGGTCAGTTAGGTTCCGAAATACAAAACAACACACACCGTATAAGCAATTATTATTTTAGCGATGCCGACAGCTTGGACATTACAGATGCCCAGGCTATTCGTGCTTTCGTTCAACAGTACGCTATTGACCTCATCGTGAATTGTGCAGCTTATACCAATGTAGATAAAGCTGAAGATGATTCTGCTACCGCCGAAGCTATCAATCACACAGCTGTAGTTCATTTGGCAAATGTGTGCAGCGAATTTCACTTGCCTCTTATCCATATTTCTACCGATTATGTGTTTGGAGGTACTAAAAATACGCCCTATCGTGAAACCGATGCTACTCAACCCCTCGGCGTGTATGGTCGAACCAAATTGGCAGCTGAGCAAGCTGTTCAAAACAGTGGAATTGAGTATCTTATCATCCGTACTTCTTGGCTTTATTCTCTCCACTTTGGCAATAATTTTGTAAAAACGATTCAGCGACTTAGCAACGAGCGCGACCAGCTAAAAGTAGTAATTGATCAAGTAGGAACGCCTACTAATGCTGCCGATTTAGCCGATTTTATAGTGCAAGCTATAGAAAATGCTTGGTATCGCGGTAAGCGTGAAGTATATCATTTTTCTAATGAGGGAGTATGTTCGTGGTACGATTTTGCTGTGGCTATAGTAACCAAAGCGGGCAATGCTTGTGAGGTATTACCTTGTACTTCAGCCGAGTTTCCTAGTAAAGTTACACGTCCTGCTTATTCAGTATTAGATAAAACCAAACTCAAAACCGATTTTGGTTATCGCATTCCATATTGGAGAGATAGTTTTTTGAAATAACATTTCTCTATGAAGAAAATTCCTCTTATCATACTTGGTATTTTAGCTCTTTTGGCTTTTACACTACGCCATAAAGACGATATCTTCACCGACCCCGAATATATCGCTCAACTGCGAACGATGTATAGCTCTGGCGACCCTACAAAATGGGAAGCTCCTACCTTAGACAGCACTCTTGTAGCTGGTTTTCAAGATATAGGCTCATTACCTCCAATACCTTTTCCCACTGATAATCCTTTCTCCGAAGATAAAAAAACGCTGGGCAAACTGCTCTTTTTCGACCCCCGTTTGTCGCGTTCAACACAAATATCCTGCGCTTCTTGTCACGATTCTCAATTGGGCTGGGGCGACGGTCGCAGTGTGTCGTTTGGACATAACCGCCGTATGGGGGTACGCAACGCAATGACTATTCTCAACACGAGCTATTATACTTCGTTCTTTTGGGACGGTAGGGCTGCTACTTTAGAAGCTCAAGCCTTAGGTCCTATGACCGACCCCGTGGAAATGCACTCTACCCAAGATTTATCGGTAAAACGCATTCGCAAAATTAAAGGCTACAAACCTTACTTTGTAAAGGCTTTTGGTGACGATAAGATAACTATCGAACGTATTACCCAAGCTATCGCTACCTACGAACGCACTATTGTGAGTGGCAAAAGCAAATTCGACCGCTTTATCAGTGGGGATAAAAAACGCTTCACCGATGAGGAAGTTGTAGGCTTACACCTTTTCCGCACCAAAGCGCGCTGCATCAATTGTCACAATACCCCTCTGTTCTCCGATAACCAGTTTCACAATGTGGGACTTTCCTATTACGGACGTATGTACGAGGATTTAGGCAAGTACAAACACTCTAAAAAGAAAGAAGATGTGGGGAGCTTTAGAACACCATCGCTTAGAGAGGTGGCACGCACTGCCCCTTATATGCACAATGGCTTTATGCCCGACCTTGAGGGGGTTGTGGAGATGTACAACATAGGAATGCCACGCCCTGAACCTCGCGAAAACCAAAAAAAAGATACGCTTTTCCCTACTACCGACCGCCTATTGCAGCCTCTGAACCTCAGTAGAAAGGAAAAAGAAGCCTTGGTAGCTTTCCTCAAAACACTTTCTTCACCGGCTTATCACGAACGAATGCCCGAACTCCCCCAATAATGACTACTATCGACCTACAGAAATACCAGCACTTTTCATTTGATATGTGGCTCACAATCATCCGTTCTCATCCTGTTTTCAAAGAACAACGAGACCGATGGTTGCGCTACTATTTTAGCATTACTACACCTTTAGAAGAGGTGCACAAAGCGATACGTACGGTAGATTTGCAAGCTAATGCCGAAAGTGAACGCACGGGGCTACACATCCCTCAGCAAGTGCTTTTTGAGAGAGTACTCACGCTGTTGAATGTTCCCATAGATGAAAAGATTGATTGGGAAGCGTGTTTTGCAGAACAGGAAACTCTCTTTTTGCATTATATGCCTCAGCTATTAGACCCTGAGATTGATGAGCTTTTCGCCGAAATTCAATCGCAAGGGAAGACCATAAGTCTGTTGAGCAATACGGCTTTCATTAAGGGGAAGACCTTGCATAAGGTATTGGTGTACTACGGATTAGCATCGTATTTTTCGTTTGAACTCTATTCTGATGAGGAGGGAATTGCCAAACCTAACCCCGCGATTTTCCAGAAGGCTTATGAGCTTACTAACGCCTTGCGCCCCGTTGAAAAAACTCAGTGGCTGCACATAGGCGATAATCCTATTGCCGATATACAAGGTGCTACCAATGTAGGTTTGTGCGCCTTTCTTATCTCTTAACTTTTATCTAAATTAAATGAATAAACGTTTTAGTCTGCACTCTATAGAGAGCGCCGAGGCTTGTACTTTTAGCGAAGCCGCCTACAGTAGATTTAAATTTGGCGACACAGCTGTTGCCGAACAATTTGGCAAAGAACTCTTTGCTGGGTTTATCGCCCAGCACAGTGATTTCATTTTAGCACAAGATGAAATTGTGCTTTTGCCAAGTCCGTATTACGCAATTCCTACTGCATCCGACTATCTGTGTCATTATTTTAAGAAAGAACTGAACTACTTTCTTTTTCAACACGACCGCAAATCTTGCGTAACTGCCAAAATACACCGCAATCAAACATACGTGCAGGATTATGGCAATATGAGCTATGAACAACGCGTAAACCTCATTGCTAATGATACTTATTACATCGATCGCACTTTTATAGAAGGGAAATGCTGCTTGCTTATTGACGATATCAAAATCACTGGTAGCCACGAACACACCGTGAACCGCATTCTCAAACAATACAACGTACAAGGCGATTTCTTTTTCTTGTACTACGCCGAACTTACCAATAAGGATATAGACCCTAAAATTGAAAATCACTTCAATTATTTTGCTATCAAAACTCCTGCTGACCTTATTGGACTGATGAAAAGTGAGCGTTTTGCTTTCAATACGCGCATCGTTAAGTATATTTTACTACTTCCTGAAGCTGAATTTGACAAAATATATAAAGCTATAACCGAAACCCAACGAAAAGAGATTTTTGAATGGGCAATTAGTAATAATTATCACCAAATAGCTGAATACAGAACTAATTTACTAAAAATAGCACCTTAATTTTGAAGATTTTAGTATACGATAGTACTTTTGAAGGCTTCCTCACAGCGGTTTTTGTAGTTTTTGAATACCGTTATGAGGAAGTTGCTATCGTTGCCCAACACCTATTTGCTCCTTCGCTGTTTGAGGAAGCAATAACCGTATACACCGATGCAGCTAAGGCTGAGCGTGTGCTGAACAAAATAGAACAATGTTGGGGGAAAGAAGGGAAAGCAATAGTATTGAGGGCTTTCCTATCGGAAGAAGAGGGAATGGAAAACTATCTATTAGTCGCTATCCGGTTGATGATACAACACCCTGAAGAACAAGTACTTGAAAACTATGGGAACACGGCTATTGCTGCCATACAAAAGGCTGCCAAAAGTGTAGGCAGAGAAGTACACCGTATGAAAGAGTTTGTGCGTTTTGAGAAGGTAGGCGATTTGTATTTTGCCAAAATAGTTCCTGAGTACGATGTGCTGGCTTTGGTAGTTCCTCACTTCAAAAATAGATTTTCCGACCAGCAGTGGGTGCTCTACGACCCGCAACGCGCTTATGGTTTTGCTTACAATTTAGAAGAAGTCTTTCCCTTTACTCCCGCCGATAAACACTTTGGAAAGCTATCCACCTCCCTGCCCGACGGCTATGAAATGCTTTGGAAAACCTATTTCCAGCACATCAACATAGCCGAACGCAAGAACAGCAAGTACCAGCTCAGGAATATGCCTAAGCGTTATTGGCAGTACTTGCCCGAAGTTTAAAATGAAAGGGAAAGAGGTCTATCGGTAGAGAAAATTTGAATACCTTTTTGCGCCCATTCTTTGTAAAGATGGTCACCTTTAGTTGCGGCACGCTTGTCCAAGTTTCCTAAAGTACCCAAAATAGCTGGGATTTTCAGTTTGTTCAAACGTTGGTAGAGTGCATCGGGAGCTACTTTGATACCCGTGAAAGCTACCAATTTTTCTTTGGGGATACCCGTTTGCAATATACGTTCTAACTCATCGTTGTTGCGCACACTTACCGAGAGCAACATCTCAGGAGCCACTTTGTAGAGCGCTTTGGCTTGTTCGGTGTTATAGCTGATGAGCACCACTTGGGCTTCCATACCTTCAGCACGTACTAAATCTACTACTTTTTGGTAAGAAATTCCTTTTTTGAAATCGAGCATTAGGTATCCGTGATTGGCCTTACACCACGCTAATACATCTTTTAAATAAGGAATTTTAAACTGAGTTACATTGCCGAACTCATCTTTTAGATTTTCTTTGAGTAAATCGGCGGTAGACATAGCCGAAACTTCACCTTTGCCCGTTGCAGTACGACCTAAACTGTTGTCGTGCATCAAAAGCAAATCACCATCGGCACTTTCAAAAATGTCAATTTCAAAACTGTGCACTCCCTTAGTAGAAAGATACTGAATGCTTTCCAAGCAGTTTTCGGGGTATCCTTTGAGACCTTCGCCGCCGCCACCGCGGTGAGCCGATACAATAGGTTTGGCAGCAAAGTAGATTTGGTTTGTAATCTCTTGCTGAGCGATAATCTGTCCTGTTGCAGGAGCTGAAGCGTTTTTGCAGGCTATGGCGCAAAAAAGGAGTCCTATAAATGATAAAAAATTCTTCATCAGTGTTTATTTCTTCTTATTTTTCTTAGTAGTTTTAGTTTTATTTTTAGTGTTTTGGGTATTTTTAGTGTTTAATAAAGGAAGATATTGGCTATAACCTTCTTTTTCCATATCTTCTTTAGGGATAAAGCGCAACGATGCACTGTTGATACAGTAACGCAAGCCGCCTTTATCTTTAGGCCCATCGTTGAACACGTGCCCTAAGTGAGCATCGCCTAATTTGCTGCGCACTTCGGTACGAGTCATATTGTGAGAAGTATCTGTTTTTTCAGCGATGAGCTTGTTGTCGATAGGTTTAGAGAAGCTTGGCCATCCACATCCCGATTCAAACTTATCGGTAGAGACAAAAAGCGGTTCACCAGTGGTGATATCCACGTAAATACCTTCGCGGAACTCATCGTAATAAGCATTAGCAAACGGACGCTCGGTAGCGCTTTCTTGGGTTACAGCGTACTGTTCGGGGGTGAGCTGCTTGCGGAGGTCGGCTTTAGAAACTTTTTTGAAAGTCTTCTCGGCAGGAGCGGGATTCGCTTGGCGAGCCAACTCAAACAAAGCGGGTGAAATATGGCAATATCCTTGTGGATTTTTGTCTAAATAATCTTGATGATATTCTTCGGCTTTGTAGAAGTTTTTTAGCGGAAGAACCTCTACCACTATGGGTTGGGAGTATTGTTTTGCCACTATGGCAATAGCTTTCTCGATAAGAGGTTTTTCAGCTTCATTTGTATAGTAGATACCCGTGCGGTACTGGGTGCCGCGGTCGTTACCCTGTTTGTTGAGAGAAGTAGGGTCGATGATTTTGAAATAGAGGTCGAGTAGTTGGTTCAGGTTGATGAGTTGGGGGTTGTAGGTAACTTTTACCGTTTCGGCAAAACCTGTATCGCCCACGCACACTTGGCGGTAGGAAGGAGCTTGAGAGAGGTTGCCATTGGCATAACCTACTTCGGTAGCGAGCACTCCGCGTATTTGCTTGAAAAAGTGTTCGGTACCCCAGAAGCAGCCTCCAGCGAAATAAATGTCGGTAGTATTAGCATTGGAGTAATTTTGTTCTTTCATCTCGGTGTTGAGGTTCTTGTTGTTAGTTGAAACTTGTTGGTTAGTAGCGGTTCCGTTAGCGCATCCCAAAGTGAAGATACTTGCCAAAAGGCTAAAAAAATAGGTTTTCATTTGCTGTTGTTGATAATTAGTTTTTCAGTTGGCAATTTCCTCAAAAACAGTGCCAATGCTAATTTTCAAAGACAAACTTTTTTCCGTCTTCAGCTAAAAAAACATTCTTAAAAACCTCTTGCGCTTCCTGTTTAAACATATTTACATCGGGGTAACGAGAGGAGTAGTGCCCTAAAATAAGCGCTTCAGCCTGAGCATTTTTGGCGACAAGCCCTGCTTGGTAGGCGGTAGCGTGCATTGTTTTGGCAGCGAGTTCTTCGTTGATTTTCAAGAAAGTAGATTCGTGGTAAATCACCCTTGTTCCTTGTATTTCGGTTGCTAAATCTTCTAAATAAACAGTGTCGCTGCAATAGGCGTAACTTTGCGGGCGATGAGGTTCGAAAGTGAGCTCAGTATTAGCAATAGTTTTACCATTCTCTAAAGTAATGTCTTTTCCATTTTTGATATTCTGGTAATCACATACTTCAATCTCGGGGTATTGGGCAATAGCATCCATATTCAGACGGCGTTCACCTTCTTTTTCTTGAAATAGGAAGCCATTGGTATAGACGCGGTGTTGCAACGGGATAGTGCGTATCAGCACTTTATCATCTTCGTATAAGAGTTCAGAATTTTTAGAAGATAGTTCGTGAAAATACAAAGGGAAAGGTGTGTAAGCCCCACCGAGTTTAAGCACGAGTAGCACCGCTTCTTTGATGCCTTTAGGTCCGTAGATATGCATTTCGGCTTCACGCCCAAGGAGTTGGAAAGTAGAAATAAGTCCGAAAAGTCCATAGAAATGGTCGCCGTGGAGGTGAGATATGAAGATGTGCTTGATGCGGGAGAATTTAGCATTGGCATTGCGGAGAGCGATTTGGGTAGCCTCTCCACAATCGATGAGGAACAGATGACCGCGCATTTCGAGCAGTTGAGCCGAGGGGCGGGCATTAGAGCGAGGGGTCGCACTGTGGCAACCTAAGATAGTTACTTCCATAAGTCGCGTTCTATTTCGTCGAGTTCAATAAGGTCGTAGGCTTCTTGTAGGGTAGGGGCGATGTGCAGGCTGAGTTCAAAATCTTCGAGAGCCAAAGCGCGTTGCACCACCACCACTGATTTTGCTTGTTGTTGGCTGTACTGTTTTGCAAACGAAGCAAGCGGTTTGAGGTCTTTTTTGAGCCAATGTTCCTCTTCGGGTAGTGTAATGATAATATGCTGAGGTTTTTGGGTAGCGCTGAATGTTGCCAGCCAAGAGGGAAGTTGTGATTTATTGAGGGTAATTTCGGTAGTTTCTTTCATTAGTACAAATTTCCCGCAAAATTATAAATAATATTTTAAAGGACAAAGGAATCTATTAAAAAAGAGGGCGTTCGCATTTAAAAGCCTAACCCCCGTTCTCCACACATACTCCGCTCTCGCGGACTTTCCGAAAGGAAGGGGGCAATCCGCAAAAGTGACTTTTTAAAGAGAAAACACCTAATATTTCCTACTATTTTTTGTAGTTTATTAATAAAGTATAAACCTATTATCTTAAATGCGAATGCCGTGTTAAAAAATAGGCAACCATTAGACTTTACCCCTGATGAACCAATAATTCCTCCACTTTTTTCTATCCTTGTTCTTCTTTTATAGTTAGAACTAAAAGTTAATCTCTTCTCTTTCTATTGAATATACTTATTATAAGATTTAATAGTAATCCAGCTCCTATACCCATAGATGTATAAACTAATGTATTTTTATTAAAGAAGTTATTTGATATTGTATTGAAAAATATTTCTTTTATAGGCTCACTTGGAGAAGCTGTATCACTGTAAGCAACTATTGCCTCACAAAGAGAAAATAAAATGCCTACAAACATTCCTAATATAGGAAATAATAACTTACTCTTGATTAGGTTTATAGTTTGAATTTTCATCATTAAAATGTGCATTTAAAAGACTAACCCCCGTTCCCTTCACATACTCCACTCTCGCGAACTTTCCAAAAGGAAGGAGGCAATCCGCAAAAGTGATTTTTTAATGAGAAAACATCTAATATACCCTACTATTTTTTGTAGTTTATTAAAATGCGAATACTTTGTTAAAAAGAAGAGAATAGTGCGAAATAATCAATTATTTTCTTTTTCTTTTTAGTATCGAAATACAATTTTGAAAAAAGAATAACGAATAAAACTCCTGATAAAAAAAGAGCGATTTTCCCTTGATTGTAAGGGTATTCTATAACAGCATAAATGGTATGCCCAAAGCGAGCAATAGCATTGTGATAATGACAATTGGTTTTCGGGGATTCATAAAGGTTAAAAAAGGTTTTATAATGGATTAGTTTTTAATTGAAAATGGAGAGTATTACCAGTCTGTTTATCCAAAAACTTACCTTCTATATCAGTAAAAAAAGCTACAAGAGTATTGCCTACAAAGAGTTTGCCCATCGCTCCTCCTAAGGCTTCAGCATCTTCAGGTGATAGATATTGCGTTGTATAATGCACAATATCTTCCCTTATACCCTCTATAACCGATTTTATTTGAGTAATATACCCCTTTTCGTTTAGGGTGACCATAAAATAACATTTATCGTTTTTACTTAACTGCATCATCTCTCTTGTCGCCTTGTCGGCACAAGTGAGTTTCCAAGTATTATCGGACATATAAGAAGTTTTAAACTTTCCCTTATTATGTGCATCATATTGATAAAGAGAGCTATACATAGCGTTTGAGGTACGCACAGCAAATTTTAGTAATTCTTTAATCTGGTTTATATCTTTTATATTAGTAGGTTCTTGTTCGCTAAGAGTGCAATTTTCTATTTCGTACGTGTTAGATGAAATTTTAAAATTCCCTTTACAACTTTTTTCGGTATTACCCGTTATTTGCATAGCAAAACTAATTTCTTTTCCATAAAAAACTAAATCTTTAAAATCTAATTTTTCAAAAAAATCTATTTTTTGTGCAAAAGAGGTATTCACTAGACATATTAGCATAAATAAAAGATGTTTCATTTGAGAAGATAGAGTTACTTATGAACAAATATTATTCTTGTTGTCTTTCTTTTTGTAAAACAAAACCTATAGAAATAGCTGAAAGCAAACATACCAATGCTGTAAGGCTATTGCTTAATACATCTCTACCATTTAAATTTGCAAAGCATAGAAAGGCTATTTCTACAAAAAATCCGATGGTTGCTAACACAAATAAGACGCTTTTTACATCTTTTCTTAAAAAAGGTTTCATAATAAATAAGGTATTAAGATTAAAAATTGAGATTGAAGTGAGTTAATACTTTTTTCTCTTACTGACAAAATAGTCAATAACAAAAATATTACCAACTAACACTGTGTATGACAATGCTATTAACCATTTATTGAGTTGATATTCAGCAAAACCATTCATATAAATAGGAATAAATGATATAATGGCTATAGTGAGCAATATATAACGTATAGATTTTTTCATATTATGAAGGTTTTAAAATTCCGCTACAAAGTTAGTAATTAGTTTTTTACAAAGCAAGAAAAAAAGGATATTTAACATTTTATCCGTGGTGGGATAGGCTTCTTTTTATTTGTTTTTTACAATATAATCTTGAAATATTGGGTAAAAATTTTCTTCAAAATATTTTCTTTCTTCTACGGTTAAGGATGTTAAAATTTCTTCGTTAATATAATTGTAAATATTGTAATAAACAGCAGTTTTCTCTTTCCATCCTGTTTTAAGCGAAGGGGAATAAAAAACTTCTATAACACTCTGTTTCTTGATTTTATCCTTTAATGCTGCTAATGAAAAAAGGTCGACTTGTTGTTCACTTATCAAAAGCTGGTTGTCATTCTCTTTTAGGATTTCACCCATATCGTTTTTGATAGTTTTCTCGTCTGTGAGCAAAGCGTTTGGCAAAGAATGATTGATGTAATCAATTATTGAAGAATCACCATATTTATAGGCGTTTTTAATGAAAAAATGAGGTTTATATAAGAAAAGTTGGTATAAATATACATTGTAATCTTCTAAATAATATCCTAATGAGTCGTCTTTAAAAATATGATTCAAAATATCATATAAAATAGCTTCATCTTTCTGTTGGATGCGAACTAACAATAGTTTTATGAAAAAAACTTGAGCATATTCTTCTTTTTCAAAATCTTGTTCTTTTAAAAATTTGAAAAACTCCAAGCGAAAATCCTTTTTTTGAAAAGTATCTAATTTTAAATCTTCAATATAGGAGCCTTTGTATTTGTATTGTTTTAATTCAATGTTCTTTATGAATGATTCTGAAGTATTTACCCCTTCGATAAGAGTTGAATTACTTATACTATTCTTTGGGTTATTATTGCCTTTCCCCATTGCACATTTTAAAGCAAGTGATAAAATGATGAAAATAGATATTTTGTAATAAATCATATATTCTGTTTTTTTATGAAGAAGCTGTTTAAAAAAATAAAAGTTCCGGAAAATTAGTAAATTTGTGTTTGAGAAAAAAGAACACCAAAATTCAGGAACTTTGTGCAAAGATACAATAAATCATCTATACCACCATTTTGCAGAGGGCGATATGGTATGCCTCGTCGCTGATAAATACGTAATTATCCCAAATATCCATAATTCTGAATTTAGAATATCCCCTTGGGAATGTAATATCCAGAAGCTCCAAGTCAGACAATCTCAACAGTTTTTGGTTTCCTTTCCATTCATCTGTCTTGAAAATCGGGGATAGGATTAGATATTCTTTTTGGGCGCTGAATTTTCCCCTCAAGCCTTGTTTTTGTGCAAGCTTTTCCAATTTTTCCTTTCCCCATATTTTCCTCTTGTAGATACCGTCTTGGGTGAGTTCGAGGTACCAATAATACTTGAATCGTGATAAGCTACAAGGATTTATTGTATCCGCTTCCACGAAGGCATAAATCAAATTATCTTTTATCATAAGGCTACCTATCTGGGGATAGGAGTAACTAAAATCCATTTTGTGATAGATACCCTCTGCCCGTCCTAAGGATAGCATAAAATTGCTTCGGACTTTTTCATTTGTAAACACAGGGGTGAGTTGCTTGTCCCAATGCAGCGTATGTGTCTCATTGTCATAGTGTAGAGAGGTAAAACTATTTGCGGCAAATACCTCTCCATCGACACGGCAAATAATTGGATAAACCCCGTTTTCGCCAAGTGTGGAAATCTCCGTGATATTCTCTGCAGCGCACAAGTTTTCACTTACTACTTCGCACGGTTTCTGCTCGGGAGATGACACCCACCAGACTTTTTTGTCTTCTCCGCTAATAATTAAAATATCGGAACCTGTATCCAACAAAACGGGCTTATTCCAGCTTTTCTTTTGTGCGGGAGACGGAATGAATGACCATTGCCCCGCCTTTATCCAAACGATACCGTAGCTATTGCCGTCATTGTCGCTGCTCCAGATAACAAATTCGTCTTTTCCTCGTGCAAAATGATTTTTTGCATTTATGGGAGCATATTGATAGGCACCATTGCTTAGCTTGAATCCCGTAGTTGTCCACTCTGAAATTTTATCTAATTTTACCTGCATAATTTTCTCTCCTAATCTCCACAGATATTACAAGTACGCGAAAAATCTTTTCGGATTTGATATTTTTTATGACCACATTTGCGACAGCAATATCCGCCTTCCCATTTTAAAGAAGCTAAATATTCTTCGCAATCTAAGTCAGTTTTAAAGCGTTCAGTAAACTCTAAGAGGCTTTGTCCTTTGAATAAATTCGTAATATATTAGTTTTCAGAGTGCAAATATGTGAATTTATTTTGACACCTCAAAATTATCTTTTTCTCAATTTCAACAATCCATAAGTGAGCAACCCTAACAACAATGAGGCGCTAATTGCCAAAATAAAACTTCCTACTAAATATTGTAACAAATTGTTTTGGATATATTCCATTGCTGTGAGGTCGCCTTGCGGCAGAATGGTGCCTCCCACAAAAAAAGTACCTATTTTAAGAGAAGAGAAGATAAGCACAGGTATCATCGGGGGGATACTCACGTTAGAGCAGATAAAAGCCAGAGTTTTATTCAGATTGAAGAATACTGCCAAAGTGATAGTAAGTATGGTTTGAAAACCCCAAAAAGGCGCAATGCCAAAGAATACACCTAATGCTACTGAACCTGCTTTCACACTATCGCTGCTGTCACTTTCTAAAATATCCTCTTTGATGAAGCGTTTGAGGCTCTTTTTTTTGGCATCTCTAAAGAAATTACGCGGCTTGATGTAGAAAAGTGCGATGAGTACCAACACGCTGTTCAGCAAGCTGATACGCATAAAATCGCGGAAAGGTCGAAAATGAGAAACGCGTTCTTCGGGGTCGTACAGCACTTGTATAGGTACATTTTTTAGTTGTACTCCATTCCAACTGCTACGCACCAATATTTCTATCTCAAACTCAAACTTTTCGGTGTAATATTTCTTAGGAATGTGATGCAAAGGATATAACCTATATCCCGATTGCGTATCGGGGAGATTGACACCCGTTTCGAGGTGAAACCAGAAGTTAGAAAATTTATGTCCAAAACTACTTTTCTTAGGTACGCCATCTTGGGTCATATTGCGGCTGCCTACCAGCAAAGTAGGTTCATTTTCAGCTTCTATAGCGGCTATAAATACGGGGATATCATCGGGGTAATGTTGTCCGTCGGAGTCGATGGTAAGGGCGTAGTCGTAGCCTAAAGAGCGGGCTTTGTCAAAGCCTATGCGCAGGGCATTGCCTTTGCCTTTGTTCTTGGGAAGATGAATAATAGTGAGCTGGGGGTAACGAGCGAGTATATCGGGAGTAGCATCGGTTGCGCCATCATTCACTATGATAATATGAGAGGTATAACGCAACACCCCATCAATCACACGCGCGAGGGTTTTAGCATTGTTATAAGTAGGAATTAAAACGCAAATTTTATTCTTCTCCACGATATTCTTCAACTAATTTTTTAACAATAAATTCATATTTCATTGAGCAAATCGTCTAAATTACCTAATTTTACTTTGCCTTCTCTTGCTTCTTTTAGCTCATTCAAAGCATTAAAAAGTTTTTTCTTAAACTTTTTCTGTTGTGGATTTAAAGTTTCTTCACTCTTTTTAATATTAGTAACTTCTATAAAATCAAGAGATTTTATAAAATTTAGAAAAGCATCTATTTTAGATGGTTGTGCATTGATATTTATAGTAAGTTCCATATTTATGAGTTTATTACAAATCTAACTTCTTTTTCTCTTCATCGTTAAACACTTTCGACTTCTTTACAAACCCTGCTATATGTTTTTGTAGTTCAGGAGACTGCTGAGCGTAGTGTGCGAGTATAAAATCCTTATCGGCAGTGATGTTGTTGCGATAAGGCACTACTTTAGGCAAGTGTTCTTGTACACTGAGGCGTATGAGGTGAAGTTCAGCATTTTGAGGTTGCTGTTTGAGGGCGTTTTCTAACAGCGGTTTACCCTCTTTGAGTAGGGCAATTCTACCCCCTCCAAATTTTGCTAATATCATTTTGCTTGCCCCTTTATAGGCGCTTAGCACTACATCGGTAGTAGGAGCATTGGCTATCAGCTCTACAAAAGCTGTAGCGTTCTCTTTGCTATCGGAAGCTGTAATATAGGCAGCGCGCACCTTTTCAAGGCTCTGCGCTTGCAGAGCCCCAAAACTCAAGAATAATATGATGAAGTAAATGTGTTTCATTTAGTCTATAAGTCTTACCTCTTATCTCTTACCTCTTACTTGTTAAATATTGCTCTATACAAGTCGCTACCATTGGCATATAGCAAGATAGCTATGAGGATTACAAATCCTACCATTTGAGCGTATTCTAATACTTTTTGATTAGGAGCTCTGCCGGTTACCATTTCATAGAGGAGGAACACCACGTGTCCGCCGTCTAAAGCTGGAATAGGCAAGATATTCATAAAGGCTAAAGCGATAGAGAGGAAGGCAGTGATTTGCCAGAAAGAAAGCCAGTTCCAATTATCTTGGAAAAGTTTGCCTATAGAGCCAAAACCTCCTACTTCACTTGCACCTTTTTTGGTGAATACAAATTTAAATTGAGAAACATAGTCGCGCAATACATTGTAGCCATAAGCAGTTCCGTGACTTAAGGCTGCTCTTAAAGAGTAGTTTTTATGCGAAAGCTGTATTTCGCCTTCTCGTTGTCCTGCCGAAATTCCCATTTTTTTCTCTTCACCGAGGACTATTTTTAGTTCTTTAGCTACTCCGTCGCGTTCTATCATCACACTCACGGGAATACCCTTAGGAGCCATTGTAAGGGCAGGAGGAACATCCGAAAAATAGTAGATAGGTTCTCCGCCAATGCTTACTAATTTGTCGCCTTTTTGCAAGCCTGCTTTAGCCGCTGGTGATTCTGGGATAACAGTATCGATAATGGCTTTTGTTTTGATGCTAAAAGGAGCAGTTTCACCGCGTAAATAAAGGGTTTTACCTATGTTTTCGGGGAGAGAAAGAGTGCGTGTATTGCCGTCAATGCCTTGTACGGTAAGCTGTTTTGGGTCGCGCAACAAAATGTATTTGCTGGCTTCTAACACATTCTCCAAAGGCTTACTATCAATAGCTGTTACAATGTCGCCATTTTTGAAACCATAAGCACGCATAGTGCGAGTAACGGCGAAACCATCTTTCACCCCTTCGGGTTTGAGGTAATCTTGCCCCCAAGCGAAGAGAATCATTGAGTAAATAAAGAACCCTAAGAGCAAATTCACGGTTACCCCACCTATCATAATGATAAGGCGTTGCCACGCAGGTTTAGAGCGGAACTCCCACGGTTGTGCAGGTTGCGCCATTTGCTCTTTATCCATACTCTCATCAATCATACCGGCAATCTTCACGTAGCCGCCCAGTGGTAGCCACCCGATGCCGTATACAGTTTCACCTATCTTCTTTTTGAAGAGGGAAAACTTCACATCAAAGAAAAGAAAAAACTTTTCTACTCTTGTTTTGAAGAGTTTAGCAGGGATAAAATGTCCTAATTCGTGTAGGACTACTAAAATTGAAAGACTCAGAATTAATTGAGCCGCTTTTATTAAAAATACTTCCATGTTCAGGTTTTAGGTCTCAGGCTTCAGGGTGGGAGAAATTAAGCTCTTTTGTAAAGAATTAAGCATTTTTCCTACTTCTTTTATTAAACCCAAAGCTTTTTCAATATCTGAATTGTTTAAATAATTAATCTTAACACAAAGTAATAATTGTGTTTCTAATTCGGCATTAGAACTTTTGGTCACTTAAAGCAAAAAGTTCTTCTTTAGGTAGTTTTTTTACTAACTGATAAACTTCAACAGCAAGATCCATTGCTTTTTGCCAAACAATCAAATCTTTAAAGTCTTTTATCTTATTCATTTTGTTGGTTTTTTAATTATTTTTTATACTATTGTTAGGGCTCTATACCTATCCCCTGACACCTAACACCTAAGCCTTCTTATTCGCTAATTGTCCGCAGGCAGCATCGATGTCTTTACCGCGTGAGTGGCGAACGGTAACGGTAATGCCTGCTGCTTCAAGCATTGTTTGGTAAAGTTCAAGTGCTTTAGGGTCGGCTTGTTGAAAATCACCGTCGTCTATGGGGTTGTACTCAATGAGATTCACTTTAGAAGGGGCAAATTTACAGAATTTTATCAGCGCCTCTACATCCTTTTTCTGGTCGTTGATACCCTTCCACACTACATATTCGTAAGTGATGCGGTTTTTAGTTTTTTGGTACCAATATGCCAAAGCTTCTCGCAGTTCTTCTAACGGGAATTGCTCATTGAAAGGCATAATGCCTGTGCGTACACTGCCAATGGCTGAATGCAAAGATACTGCCAATTTGAATTTTACCTCGTCATCAGCCATTTTTTTTATCAATTTGGGGATACCCGAAGTAGATAGCGTGATGCGTTTGGGCGACATTCCTAAGCCTTCAGGCGAAGTAATCTTGTCGATTGCCTTCAGTACATTGTTGTAGTTCATCAGCGGTTCGCCCATTCCCATAAACACTATGTTAGAAAGCGGACGACCAAAGAAAGCCCTGCTCTGCTCGTCAATTACTTTCACTTGGTCGAATATTTCATCGGGCAGGAGATTGCGCATACGTTTGAGGCGCGCTGTCGCACAAAACGAACAGTTGAGACTACACCCCACCTGACTTGATACGCAGGCTGTCGTGCGGGTATCGGTAGGAATTAGCACCGACTCTACCAACAAGCCATCGTGCAGGCGCACTGCGTTTTTAATCGTACCATCGTTACTGCGCTGCATCACATCCACTTTGATGTGGTTGATACTGAAGTGTTCAGCGAGCATCTCGCGTGTAGCTTTGGGCAGGGAGGTCATCTCGTCGAAAGTATGCACCCCTTTCTGCCACAACCATTCGTATACTTGGTTGCCGCGGAAAGCCTTGTCGCCATTACTTTCAAAAAAAGTGCGGAGTTCTTCTTTAGTAAGAGCGCGTATATCGCGTTTTTGGATCATAATTTAAAATCCTTTACTACCTCTTCTAAAGGCAAACGTGATTTAGGTCGCAAGTGCAACTGATTGCTGTCCTCAGGGTCGCGATAGCCTATCGCCACGGCAAAGAGCGTAGTGTATTCAGGTTCGTTTAAAAGTCTGTCGTATTCAGTATTGACAATGCCCTCCATACGGGTGCTATCAATGCCCATTGCCGCACACGCACTGAGGAAAAATCCTAATGCGATATACACTTGGTTGTTCATCCACGCATAGAGCCCTACATCACCTTTGGGTTTTTGTATTTTATGATAGAAGTTGAGTCCTGTTTCGGTAGCAGCTTTAGCGAGCTTTTTCTCAAATGAAGGCAAAGCGCTATTCGCCATAAATACCACTAAATGGCTGGCTTGCTTCACGCGTTCTTCATTGATGAACGACGCTTTGGCGAAAGCTTCCTTAGTAGCTTCATCACTTATGAAAACAAATTGCCAAGGTTGAGAGTTGATAGATGAAGGAGCGAGGCGCAATATTTCTTTGAGTTTAGCGATATCACTATCACTGATGCGTTTATCGCTGTAATGTTTAGTAGTATAACGATTTTGTGCTAATTGCAGAAAGTCCATAGTGTTTTGTTTTTAAGTTTCAGGCGGCAAAGGTACGGCGTAATTAGCAAATTACCAAATTAGTAGATAGCTATTATCCCTCTTTTTACTGTTGTTATTGTGTTACAACCTTGTTACCAATGCTTACAACTTTTTGCAAAAACGGAAAAAGCAATAAAATCCTATTGTCATTTATTTGTGATTTTGCGAATTGTTATTATCTTTGCACCCTAATTTTTTAAACAGAAAAATGAAGCTAAAGTTATTTTACACGTGGATTTTCTTCTTAACAGCTACTTTTGCAATGTTTGCACAAAACATAGAAGTTTCAGGAACTGTAAAAGATGAAAAAGGCGAGCCTTTATTAGGCGTATTGATATTGGTGAAAGGTACCCAGCGCGGTGCTGCCACCGATATGGATGGTAAATACACCATTCAAACTAAAGTAGGCGATGTGCTGCAATATTCCTTTTTGGGGATGAAAACTACCGAAAAGAAAATTACAGCAAACTCTAAACATTTAGACATTGTGATGAAGGACGATGTACAAGAGCTTGAAGAAATGGTGGTTACCGGCTATGGAGCTCCTAAGCTCGCCAGCCGCACCGTCGCACAAGTGGCACAAGTACAAGGTAAAGATGTGAGTGCAGCTCCGGTAGCCAGCGTATCCGATGCCTTACAAGGACGATTAGCAGGGGTTGTGGTTACTACCTCATCAGGAAGACCCGGTAGCAATAGTGATATCCTTATCCACGGTTATAATAACTTCCAAGGAGCATTGGCAAAAACAGGTACTCAAGAACCTTTGTATATAATGGATGGAATAGCGGTGAGTAGTAGTGTGATGAGCGACTTTAACCCTAATGATATAGAAACGATTACGGTGCTTAAAGACGCTGCTTCTACCTCTATCTATGGGGCACGTGCTGCCAATGGGGTGATTTTGATTACTACCAAAAAAGGACGCCGTAATGAGCGTACCAATATCACAATTAGCCATCAGCTTGGTTTTTCAGCACTTACCAATGCCAGTCGCAAATTCTTCGACGATATGATGACGCCACGTGAATATATGGACTTTTGGCTTGAAAGAAGTCCATCTTCTATTATCTCGGCAGCGGGGATGACCAGTATGGGCTCCACTCGCGAAGTAGCTGAAGCTGCTGCTAACAAAATATTAGCAGAAAACCCTTATAATACTCGTTGGGATAAAGTTTTCTTTCGAGATTTTGTTCCTCTTACACGAACAGATGTCTCTCTTTCAGGAGGGACAGAGAGTACATCGTACTATCTTTCTTTAGGATATTTTAAACAAGAGGGAACCTTGAACCCTTCTTCCGATTACAAACGTTACACTCTCAATGGTAGTGTTAATACTCAAGTTACAAAATGGTTGAAAGCAGGTGTTTCGTTTGTAGCAGGGCATAATGAACGCGATGGTAGTGGCTCAGACTCTACCATACGTATGAATACTCTTCCTTTCTACACTCCTACTTACGCTGATGGAAAAAGAAAAGACTATATCACTAGTATCATAAGTCCTTCGTTAGGTTTCTATCATCCAGAGTACTACGCTGAAAAGCACCCGAGATCGACTATTAGTGATGACTTTATGCCTTCAGGATTCATCAGTGTTGAACCTGTAAAAAATTTGATATTCAAAACACAAGGAGGGGTACAGTACGGTTATGGCGATGTAGAAAATAAAGAGCTTTCCTCTTTTATTATATACAGACAGCGAACCCCAGCTCCTACTACTAATTCTTATACACTTTTTAGTAGCAGTAGATCACTTAGAAAAACACTTACTAACACATTAGAATATCGTTTTCTATTAGGAAGAGAAAAACAGCATAGTTTCAATGTATTATTAGGACAAGAATCTATAGAAAACAGTTCAAAATCATTGACAATAGTAACTTATGGGCAACCTTCCGATGGACTTTCAACACTTTCACACGGGAACAAAAATAAAACGGTAGAAGATGATAAAACAACAACTACTTTTAATTCTTACTTTGGAAGGTTAGAATACTCTTATGGTAGTCGTTATTTCTTAGATCTTTCAGCACGTAGAGATGGTTCATCAGCTTTTGGTAGAAATAATCATTACGGTAATTTCTGGGCAGTAGGAGTGATGTGGAAACTCAAACAAGAGAACTTCTTGAAAGAGGTAAAATGGCTTACCGACCTAAATTTGCGCTTTAGTACAGGTTTATCGGGTAATGCAGGAGGGGGTAGTTACAATCATCTCACCACTATTGAAGGTGATAGTTATTATCAACAAAATATGGGATATACTATTTATCGCTTAGGAAACCCTAATTTGCATTGGGAAGAACAACGCAAAACTACTGTAGGTCTTAACGTTGTGTTCGACCGAGGCACTTCGTTTAATATAGAGTACTACGATCGCGAAACTTACGATATGCTTTCAAGCCGAGAACTCAACACTACCTCTGGGCAAAATCAGTTTTACGACAATGCAGGGGGTATGCGCAACCGAGGTATTGATTTTACTTTTTCATCAGTAGTGTACAGAAGTAAGAATAACGACCTCACTATCCGTCCTTATTTCAACGTGAATTACAACAAACAAGAGGTAACTTCTCTTTTTGGTAACAAAATATCGGATGTAAGTACAGGATCAGGAGTGGCGTATAAATTAGGTAGACCCTTAGAATGGGCTGCTGTGATTCGCAAAGGGGTGAACCCAACTACGGGTGAAACCGAGTATTATGTGCCAGGTACCGACCGTATGGAACAAGTAACCGATGACAACAATGTAACTACAACTTATGATGACAGCAAACTGATACAAACTACCGGTAAGAAAATGCAAGCTCCTACCAATGGAGGGTTTGGTTGGAATATCACTTATAAATCTTTTTCATTAGATATGGCTTTTTCATTCTCATTGGGTAGATATGTAGTAAATAATGATATGAGATATGTAGAGAATCCTGGTAGGTTCGGGGTGTACAATATGAGCAGAAAAGTATTTGACTATTGGAAACAAGCTGGTGATAACACACGTCATCCTAAAGTAAATTCAGATGTATTTATATATAGCTTAGATTCACGCCTCATACAAGATGCTTCGTATATGCGTATGAAAAGCATCAGCCTTAGCTATCGTTTACCTAAAGAAGTGATCGATCAAATAAAATTCTTTGAAGGTATACGTATTTATACTACCGCTCGTAATATCTTTACTCTTACCAAGTATGAAGGACCAGATCCTGAGTCGGCAAGTGCTATCTCTTTAGGAGGTTATCCTCCTTCTCGCCAGTTCACCTTAGGTATAGATCTTAACTTTTAAAAATATAAATCGATGAAAAATATTTATAAAATACTCATTTTTATAGCTATTCCGTTTTTACTTAACGCTTGTTTTAGTCTTGATCAAGAGCCTTATAAAGAGCTTAGCGAAAAAAACTCTTTTAAAAGTATACAAGACGCGCAATTTTGGGTAAACGGAATGTATGCTACCTTGCGTACGAATGTGTACGGAAGATCGATGTATGCTACTGATGCCCAAGCCGATTTCGCAAACTTAGCAAGGCGTTCCTCTAACTCTGATATCCTAACAGAAATTCACAATTGGACGTTGCTAACTTCATCAAATGGTGTAATAGCTACAATTTGGCAAAATTATTTCAATGCCATTCAAAATATAAACATAGGCTTAGAAGGTATTCCTACTATCCCTATATCGGCACAAGGGTCAGCAACCTCCACAGCGCAAATCAAACAAAATATGGGGGAACTCTATTTGGCACGTGCTTACTATTATACTTATTTAGTAACACACTATTGCCCTGCTTATGACGAAAGTTCAGTATATGGATTACCCTTGCTTGATAAACCTACTATTAATGATTTTCCTAACAGAAGTACTGTAAAAGAAACCTACGAGTTTATCTTAAACGATATAGCACGAGCTGAACAACTCTTATCTAATATAACTGGTAGCGCAGGAAAAGCTACTTTTTCTAAAGATGCCGTGGCAGCTCTTAAAGCCCGTGTACTACTTTATAAAGAAGATTGGGCAGGAGCTTATCAAGCGGCAAATGGGCTTATTTCAGCAGGAACTTACCCCTTAACTACTACTTCTCCTACTTTGCAAAATGCATGGGAGAAAGATGGTACTGCTGAAACAATAACACAGCTATACGCACGTTATGATAAAGGGAATACAGCCGAATTACCTAATGGTAACGATGTGTACTTAGGCGAAGAGAAAAGCTATTATACACAAAAAGTACTCTATTATTATCCTAAGCTAATCCCTACTCAATCATTTGTAGATTTATTTGATGATTCGGATTTTAGAAAAAGTATATACATCAAAAAATTATTTGCTAACTATGCAAGTACTAAATACGAAAATATCTATTTAGTATATAAATATCCTGATAACGACGTTCTAAAGAACAGCACTAGAGATGATCCTACCTATCTCCACCGTCCTAAAGTATTCCGGATTGCCGAAATATACCTTATTGCCGCCGAAGCTGCCTATAAAAACGGCGATCAAGCCAATGCTAAAATCTATTTAGATAGATTGCGTACCGCTCGCGGAATTGGTAGTGTAACCTATACCGACCTTTGGACTGAAATACAAAACGAACGCAACCGCGAACTTGCTTTCGAGGGCTTCCGTATGGCAGATATCAAGCGTTGGAATTTAGGCGTAGTACGTGGTACTCCTCAGAACCTCAGTGCTATTGTTTCAGATCCTGCTGACCAGTATTACCAACTTAATATCCCTGCGGGAAATTATAAAATGACTTGGCCAATCCCTCCTAGTGATATTCGCTATGAACAAGGTAGAGCCAATTGGCAACAAAACCCAGGTTGGTAATCTTTTGAAAATTATAATTAAATGAGGCTGTTCTATTTTTTAGGACAGCCTTTTTATTAACAAATAACCTTATTAACAAAAAAGTCGCTAAGCATCTCGCTTAGCGACTTTTTTATTATCAAAATTAAAATCTAAAACACGTCCTTGATGTGTTTCATACTGTTGGTAATACTGCCTTTGGCTTCTGCAAAGTCACCTTGACCTATCTTCTTGATGATGTTGGTTGCAAAACCTTTCATCTGTTCAAAAGTGATATGAGGAGGCATCGCTAAGGTATCGCGATTGGTGTAGATATTCACCAAAGTAGGTCCGTCGTGCTCGAAAGCTGCTTTTACGGTGGCTTCGAGGTCTTCGGTTTTACGCACTTCATAGCCTTTGATGTTCATCAGGTCGGCGAGTTTATCGAAAGGTGGGTTTACCATATTGGTTTGCCAATCGAGGTAGCCCGATACTTCCATTTCGAGTTTTACCATTGCGAGCGAACGGTTGTTGAACACAAATATCTTCACAGGGTATTGGTATTGCATCAGGGTAGCCAAGTCGCCCAAGAGCATTGATAGCCCACCATCGCCACACATTGCTACCACTTGTCTGCCTTTGGACGAAGCTGCTGCGCCAATTGCCATTGGGAGGGCGTTTGCCATAGAACCGTGGTTGAACGAACCGGTGAGGTAACGTTTGCCCGTACCTTTGATAAAGCGCGCTGCCCACACTACATTCATACCTGTATCGACGGTGAAAATAGCGTCGTTGGCGGCGTATTTATCTAAGAGTTTAGCCGCATATTCGGGGTCTATTTGGTTCTCTTCGGTTTTCTTTTTAGTGTAATCATCTAATGATTTTTCGAGATCCAAATACTCTTTGTGAATGTCTTTGAGGAAACTATCGTCGGTGCGAGGGGTGAGTTTAGGCAATAAGGCAGTAATGGTGTCTTTCACATCGCCTGCAAAACCGTAATCTACTTTGGCTCGACGACCAATGATATCGGGGCGTTCATCTATTTGGATAATGGTGTTTTTCTTAGGTAAGAACTCCGCATAAGGGAAATCGGTGCCGAGCATTACGAGCACATCGGCTTTGGCGCAAGCATCATAACCTGAACGGTGTCCGAGCAAGCCGTTCATTCCCGCTATATAAGGGCTATCGGTGCGGTCGAAGAATATTTTGCCACGGAAAGAAGCCACGATAGGCGCTTTAAGGGTTTCGGCAAGCTGTTCTACTTCTTTCACGGCATACTGGCAACCGTGACCGCAGTAAAGGGCTATTTTCTTGTTTTTGTTGTCGTTGAGCACCGCTGCCAATTTGTCGAGCTCACTATCAGAAGGGCGCACTACAGGTTTTGCTAAGAAGGTTTGCGTAGCAGTAGGTACCTCTTCAAGGTCGGCGCCTGCCACATCGCCAGGGAGTCCCAACACCGCCACGCCTTTCTCGTTGATGGCCGTTTGTATGGCGCGTTGCATCATTGTGGTGAACTGTTTGGGGGTATTGGCTACATACACGTATTTACTGCAATCTTGAAACAGCAAGAAGGGGTTGGTTTCTTGGAACCAGTGGGTACCGAATTTATGGGTAGCGCAGGTGCTGGCAATGGCAATTACGGGGTTCCCTGAGCGGTTAGCATCGTAGAGTCCGTTGATAAGGTGTACGTGTCCAGGTCCTGAACTACCCATACAACAGCCTATGCCGTTTAGTTCGGCGTCCATAGAGGCTGCATAAGCTGCTGATTCCTCGTGGCGGACGTGTATCCACTCAAGGCGACCATCGCGACGGATGGCGTCGTTCACAGGGTTGAGGCTATCGCCCGTAATAGCATAGACTCTTTTTACGCCTGCTTGTACTAACATTTCGACCAATTGGTCGGATACATTTTTGCTCATATATTTTATTATTAATGGTTTTTTGTATGCAAAAATAATACCAATATATCGTTTGTGAATAGAGATTAGGAGGTAGGAATTAGAATTTATGAGTCAAGAGTTGAAAAATGATTCTCTGAGCTAAAATTGGTATCTTTTTCTATAAAGGTATGCCAAGTGTTTTACAGTATCAGTGTAGATCCTAAAAATGCGAATCAATGGGGTGATTTTGAAGACTTAGGTGCGTATGAACCTCTGTACGTCAGCAGTGTAGATGTACGTTAAAAGATAATCGTGAAGTAGAAGTACGCACTATGTATACTGACCAAGAATTTATCAACAAATAATTTTTACTAATTGTTTTCATCTAAAAAAGGCTGTTTGACACATTATCAAACAGCCTTTTTTTGGTTAATTAAAAATTTGTTCTAATATTTTAAAGGTGATGAGGTAGGTAGGTTTTACGCCTGTAGTACCTAAACCACCAGAAGCGAGGGTACTCCCCGTTTCGAGGGGGTTATCAGAAGCGTAGTAAGCATAACGCACTTTTACATCTTCGCGTATACTCTTGCGTATTTTAGAAGCCGATTGTATCGCTTTTTGATAATGAACACCTTCCATTTCCAAACCGACGGCATTCCACGTAGAGTGGAGAAAGAATTTTAGGATGTCCTTATTTTGGAGAGAAGTTCCGAGCACTGTAATCATCGAGCCTTCAAATACTTTGAGCCCGTTACCTTCAAAATCGGCTTTAGAAAATTCGTTGTGGAAAGGATAGTTATCGGCAGTACCTTCAAAGATATGCGCGGTAGGAATCATCAAGTCGCCTTTTTCGCCTTCCAAGATGCCCGCCTTGCCCATAATGGAAATGGAAAGCACATCGAGAAAATAAGTTTTACCAGCTTTGTGATAAGGTTTTAGCAGTTCGTCGATAGTTTCATAGGCTTGTTCGCCAAAGGCGTAGTCCATCACAAAGATTATAGGTTTTTGGTTTTCATCAAGGTGATGCACTTTATAAGGAGTATCGGAAAAATCGATTTTAGCAGTATCAAAGAGTTGTACATCGATATTGGTACCTGAGGTGTCGTCTACTGAAATCATTCCGTGTTTGTGAGCATAGGCTTTTACTTTTTTGCGCAGAGGTTCACTCTCGGGCAAGCTGAGGAGTTCAAAAAGTTCTATACGGGAACTCACTTTTACTTCGTTTGCAAGAGCTTTTTCGGCAAATAAGCTATTCATCACACTGTGCATATTGGCACTGATGATGTGGAGAGGGCGGTCTAAAAGTCCGTTTTTGAGGAGGATATGTTTGATGTGTTCAGCCCAGATTTCGCCGTGAAGGTGATGCCCGATGCGTTCGCGCAGTACGGTACTGAAGGTAATTACGCGTTTATCGTCGTTCACACGTTCGTTGAACGCTAATTTACCCAACCAGTAGATGATATGGATAAAGCGATCGGGGAAGGCGGGGGTAGCCAAAGCTTTGTAGGCAGTGAGAACTTCTTCAAAGGTACGCCCTAATAAGTTACCGATGTGTATAAAAGTAGCTTCACGCTCAGCAAGAGTAAGTTTGTTCTTTTGGATATTAGCCTCGAGTTTAGCCCAATCGTGTGAGATTTTATTATCGTCTAAGAAAATGCGGTCGGCGATTTTATGAGATTCTATAAATAGGAAAGTGAGGTGAGTGAGCACGTCGTAGATATCGGAACGGCCACGAGTAATTTCGATGTTCATTTGCTCAGGGTCGATGCGATAGCAATTACGGCGGCGTTTAGGGGGGATAATAGGTTTGAAGTGCGATTGGCGGTAGCCTTCATCGGCGATGAGATTGATGTACTTACATTGCTCAATACCCTCGGGAAGGCGGTCGAGTACATAGATGAGTCCGCTGAGTTCAGATTTACTTTCAGCGATAGTGCCGTAGATTTCGGGTCGGAGTACGAGTAGAGACTCGCGGAGTGCCTCGCCTGAGATGCCCATAGGTTTATAGAAGCCTCTTGAGAAGAGGTGTCGCATTGTTACGTACATACGCTCGATGGCGTTTGTGGATTCTTGTGCTCTACTTTTCATATAATTCTTCTACTTTCTCATAAACCAAATCCGGCTCCCAACCGCGGTACAGTAGGTAATTAGCCAGTTTAGCTTTAGCTTTATAAGGGTTCTTTTCTCTGATGGTAGCTTGTTTTTTCTCAGCCACTATCTCAAAAGTATCTATGTATTCTTCTTCGTCAATTTCTTCTAAGCCAACTTCAATATTGTAATCTGAAAGCCCTCTAGTTTTTAGTTCCCGTTCTATGCGCACGCGTCCCCATTTTTTGATGCGAAACTTACCACGGGCAAAGCTTTTAGCAAAGCGCTCTTCGTTTAGGAAGCCGTTTTGTATCAGGTGTACCACTATATCATCAATAGCCAAAGGTATCATACCCATCGCGCGCAGTTTTGTTACTACCTCGCGGTGGCAACGCTCTTGGTAGGCACAATAGGCTTCCAATCGTTCTTTTGCCTCTTGTACGGTATAGGTTTTCGCAGTAGCTTCCATTATATTTTGTAATTAGGCAAAGATACAAGAAAAGCTACCAATACGGTAGCTTTCTTTTAATAATAACTTCTTTACATTCTTTTACTAACTTAATTATGCGGGAATTAGAGCTGTGATTAGAATATAGCTGCTAAATCTTTTTTGTATTTAGAAAGTAAAGCTTTTGTCATACCATAGTTTGCTTTGGTTGAGTCTACTACTAAATAAATGAAATAACTACCATTTGCTGCCACATCAATAATGTGATTTTGATCTGTTAGAACGATTATAATTTCATCTATTTTTTCCTTAGAAGCCAATCCGAGTACTTGAAGCGCATTTTGTTTAGCTTTTATTACCTCTAAGTTATAAGCAGAAGCTAAGTTAGGATCAAAACTAGGATCTACTGATTCTGCGCCGTAAGAAACCCCTGAACGTACTTCAGTTACTGAAACGGCAACGAATCCAGGAATGTTGTTTTTTACATCCTGAATAAATTTGTCTAAAACATTTGTCATCTTGTAAGTTCTTTTTAAATTATTATTATTATTGTTATTATTGAATAAAAAATTAAGTGAGGCATCGAGCGGATTTGAACCGCTGTATAAGGTTTTGCAGACCTCCGCCTAACCCCTCGGCCACGATGCCTTTTACTGTTCAGGGTGCAAAAGTAGATTTATTTTTTTTAACTTCCAAATCTTTTTCGTTTTATTTTTACGATTACTTGTGCTACATCGCCTCCTATAGGAGGATTAATTTTGGCTATTTTAATCTTTAGTTTCTGAACCTGAGGGAGTTCTATAAAGATTTTGTCGATGATGCGACCTGCTACATTTTCTAATAATTTAGCACGGATAGCCATTTCCTCTTTTACAATTTTATTTAGGTGCACATAATCCACAGTATCGATGAGTTCATCGGTTTGGATTGCTTTTTTTAAGTTGGCATAGATTTTTAAGTCGACACGATAATCACTACCGATAGCACCTTCTTCAGCAAGGCAGCCATGATAGGCATAGACACGTATATTCTTTAGGATAATTTCTTCCATTTTTATCGTTGTGCACACTTACAGTTACTAACTCCTTGGAAGAGATCAAGGCCTAAGGTTAACATGTGGGTACCAGAGTTATAGCCTATGAGTTCATTGAGAGTAATTTGATAAGAATAAGCGGCGTAGAACATACCGAGTTTAGCTCCTGCCATAGGGCCTATGTTGAGAGGGCGGAAGATTTGATCGTTGAGGGAGCGGTAGTTTAAACCTACCCAATAGTAATCTTCGATATCGAGCCAACGGAATTTGATATTGAAGTCGGTTGTGGAACGACCGTCGCTTTCGTAGTGTTGGAAGAGTACAGAGGGTTCGATTTCGAATTTACTATTTTTATCTCGTTTGTAGCGGTAGCCTCCATACACCATATAGTTGCGAAGCGCTTTAGGTTCTTCTTTATAGAAACGTTCGATATCTTTGTTGAGGATATTGAGGGCGGTAAGGTTTACCCACCATCTTTTATAACGATAAAGGACAGCGACATCGAAGTTGTGGTTCACGGTAAAGCGGTCGTTTGTAATTGCTTGGTCATTACCAGATATATTTTTATCGAATTTATCGATGTCTATTTTAAAGGTATTCAAAGCGTAGGAGATACCGAAAGAGACGAAGTGGTTGTCATAACGGTCGAGGGTGAGGTGGTGAGCAAAGGTAGCTTTACCTCCCATTTGTTTGGTAAAACCATTGCGGTCGTTATAGAGCATCACCCCTGCTCCGCTTCGTTCACCGAGGCGCATATCGCCAGCGAGCGATTGATAGTCGGGAGCGCCTTTTACACCTACCCACTGAGTAACCCCAGAGAGGCGGATGCGCACGAAGTCACCAATACCAGCGTAAGTAGGAGCGATAAGAAATTCGCTATCTGCTAAGTACTGATTTTGTTGTGGTAAATTTAGCTCTTGAGAGAAGGCTTTTGGAGCAAAAGCGCATACTGCTAAAACAAACAAAACTATTTTTTTCATTGTTGATAAAATTAAACTATTAGATTGCTATAATACTCAATTTTGATTTTGTGAAACATACCTATTAATATATAGGTACAACTCGCAAAATTTTCAGCAAAGATATTTATTTTTTTTGTGTTACACTACTATTTGAGTAAAAAAAAACGAATATTTAACGTATTTAGTTTTTTTTTAACATTTTTAAAGGGTGTTTTCCATTGTCTATTTTTCAATAAAAAATGTTTTTTATTGATGATATTTTGAATTTTATTATATTTTATTGAATAATATTTATGTTTTAATTGATTTTATTGTGTTTTTATTTTATTGAGAAAAGAATACCCTTTTCTGTGAGGTATGATGAATATTTTAACACTAAAGTAGGCGATGAAAAGTAAGAGATAAGAGATTTAAAATTTGCTAATTTGCTAATTTTCTAATTTTCGCATACTTTTGTCGAAATTATTCATTTAAATAAAAAGCAATATGAAAAGATTCTCTTTTGTATAGGCGCTTTGGCTATTAAACCTATCAAACCTATATTTTGCTCCTAACAAGGGAAACAAAGGAATACCTAAAGCCTTTGGTGATTACCAAAAAGTAACTGATCAAACCTTGAGACCTATTGATATAACAATTTTGTAGACTAACTACTTGGATAAAATTAGTATTCTGAGAAGATCTTGAAATTCTCGAATTTTTCATACTACTCATCAATAAAGATTTTGATATTTTTACAAAACTATAAAAAATGGCAACAACGACTTTTAAAAACAATTATCGCAATATTTGCATTGTAGTTCTCTGCTTTGTGGGGTATATTTTACTGAATTGGTTTTCTCCTTTTTTGATGCTACTCAACTATGATTTTGTGCGATTATTCATAACTTTTATCACTTCGGTTATCGTGATGATTCCTATTGTAATAGGATACAAATTATTGGGCGATAAGGGAAATTACCTTCAAGTTTTTGGTGTAGAAGGCAACATCAAAGAAGGGTTGATTGCAGGAGGAGTTCTATTTTTAGCCGCTTGGATATTTTCGATTTTTTCTTTGGATTTTTTACGCGATTTGGTTTATGTAAAATGGCTTTTTTATATTTTTATAGAGGTTTTTGTCATTGATTTGTGTGTACAAGCATTCTTCTTTAGGAAAATAACCACCTACACTGGATGGAGCTTCTTTCGCATAATTTTGTTTTACGTGGCTATCTATTCGGCTGTAGCCCTTGTAACAGCATTCGTAAGTTTGTTATTTAACAGTGAAATCTTATCGAAAATAGGTGATGACCTGAAATTATTAAATATGATTCCTATGGACTTGTTATTAAAAGGAATTTTAAGCCTTCTGAGGTTTATTCTAACGGCTAGTTTTCTTTATTGGCTTTATGTAGAATGGAAATTCAATCTTTGGGTGGTAGTATTTTCGCATTTAGTATTGAACTTAGCCAATGGATTGACTTTTCTTAAAATTCCCATTTTTATACTACTAATTGTCACAGGTGTGATAGGGACTATTCTATACAAGCGTGAGAAAGGCTTACCTTTAGCCATAAAGCGATTTTGGTCGTAGTACGACAAGCAATTGTAGCACGATTTACTTCTTCATTCCCATAAAAAAGAGTCCGTAGCAGCGTTCATTTTCTTCTAATTGTAGAAAATCTTTCAGTTGAAACATAAAACCAGGGGTGCCCCAATAGCACCCTACCGCGTGGGCAGTGCAGGTGAGGTACATATTCTGTACCGCCATCGCTGTAGCAGCAATTTCTTCCCATTCGGCTACTTTACTACTAAAATGAACACTGATAGTTACAACAGCGTAAGATTTAGCCACTTTTTTCGCTATTTCATTCATTTTTATCTCAGAAAAGCTCTCTGCTGGTACATTTTCTTTGTATAAACGCACTAATTCTTCTCCCAAACGCACTTTCTCATCACCTTTATACACTTTTAATCGCCAAGGTTTAGTGCGTTTGTGATTAGGTGCCTCGTTAGCTGAGCTGATAATCTCTTGTAACACTTCATCAGGTATAGGGGTATCGCTATATTCGGGTGGATACACACTTTTGCGGGAGGTAATGATATGCTTGAGTGTTTGGGCTTGCGTCATAATATTAAAAAAATAATGTTTAACGGGGCAAAGATAATAAATAAAGACGAATTATGAATTACGAAAAAAGGAGGTAACAAGGTTGTAACTTCAAAAAAAAATCGTACATTTGCACGACAATTTAATTCGGTAAACTATTTTTTTAATGTATAAAAAAATTATAAAACCAGCGTTAGACTTTCTTATAGCACTGATTGTCTTTATTTTACTGAGTCCTATTTTTGTAGTGGTGACAGTGGGATTGTGGTTTGCCAATGGAGGAAAGTCTTTTTTCTACCAATTGCGACCTGGGAAAGGAGAACGGATTTTTAAGATTATCAAGTTTAAAACGATGAATGATCGCCGAGATGCGAATGGGCAGCTTTTGCCTGATGCTGAGCGACTCACTAAGATAGGGACTTTTGTACGGAAGACGTCGCTGGATGAGATTCCGCAACTACTGAATGTACTCAAAGGAGATATGTCACTTATAGGGCCGAGACCATTATTAGTAAAATATTTACCTTATTATAGCAAACGTGAACAACTTCGGCATACTGTTAGACCAGGTATTACGGGGCTTGCCCAAGTAAATGGTAGAAATAAACTAAATTGGGATGACAGATTGGAGTTAGACGCTCAATATGTAGAAAATTTATCTTTTTTGTTAGACATTAAGATACTATTTAGGACTATAATTAATGTTCTGCTTCGAAAAGATATTGCTGTAGGTTATATAGATTTGGATGATTATAGAAAAAATAGAAATGAATAATATAAATATGCTTTTTACCTGCGCAGGACGCAGGAACTATCTTATTAACTATTTTAAAGAAGCTCTTAATGGACAAGGGAAAGTTTTTGCAGCAGATATGCAAATTTCAGCTCCAGCGATGGCAGATGCCGACATTGCTTTTGTAGTGCCTAATATATTTGATAAAAATTATATTTCTGTTTTGGAAAAAATAGTAAAAGAGAATGATATTAAAGCTATTATTTCTTTAAATGATTTGGAACTGCCGATTTTATCTGCACACAAACAGGTATTAGAACAATATGGGGCAAAAGTAATTGTTGCAGAAGAGGAGATTATAGAAACTTGTTTTGATAAATTAAAAACAGTAGGATTCTTACAACAAAATCAAATAAATACACCTAAAACATATACAGATTTAGTCAAAGCTAAAGAAGCCGTTGCTATAGGAGAGCTTCATTTTCCATTAGTATTGAAACCTCGTTGGGGAAGTGCCTCTATCGGTATATATTTTCCTGAAACATTAGATGAGTTAGAAATTACTTATCAATTACAAAAAATACAACTACAACGTACAATTCTTGCTGAAGCTAGCAAAAAAGATATTAATAATGCTATTCTAATTCAAGAAAAATTAGAGGGACAAGAGTATGGAGTTGACATATTAAATGATTTTAAAGGTAATTATGTAGGTACTTTTGTACGTAAAAAATTAGCTATGCGTGCAGGAGAAACAGATAAAGCAATTACTTTAATTGACAACCGTTTTGAGCAATTGGGGCGTATTATAAGTAAAAATTTAAAGCATATAGGTAATTTAGATTGCGATGTTTTTGAATATAACAATGAGTTATATGTTCTTGAATTAAATCCCAGGTTTGGTGGAGGGTATCCTTTCTCTCATCAAGCTGGGATTAATATTCCTGCCATCTATATAGAATGGTTAAAAGGCAATAAAGATATAGATAAATATACCACATATCGCCCTAATGTTATGTCTTCAAAATGTGACAGACTAATTACAATACCAACGTATTAATAACATCATACTATGAAAGAAAAAATATGGCTTTCTTCCCCACATATGGGAGGAAACGAACTTAAATATATTCATCAAGCCTTTGAGGAGAATTGGGTAGCGCCCTTAGGCCCTAACGTAAATGGCTTTGAAGAAGATTTACAACACTTTTTGGGCAATGGAGTGAAAGTATCGGCGCTTTCGGCAGGTACGGCAGCCTTGCACTTAGCTCTTATAGAGTGTGGGGTGCAAGCAGGTGATGAGGTGCTCTGTCAATCGATGACTTTTTCAGCTTCTGCTAACCCTATCGTATATCAAGGTGCTACGCCCGTGTTTGTAGATTCGGAAGAAGAAACGTGGAATATATCGCCTATTTTCTTGGAAGAAGCTATTAAAGACCGCATCAAGAAAGGCAAGAAGCCTAAAGCGGTAATCGCTGTATCGCTCTACGGAATGCCTTTTCAGGTAGACAAGGTGCTCACCGTATGTGAAAAATACGACATCCCTTTAATAGAAGATGCTGCAGAAGCCTTAGGAAGCGCTTACAAAGGAAAGCCTTGTGGTACTTTTGGCAGGTTTGGAGTCCTCTCATTCAACGGGAATAAAATTATCACGACTTCGGGAGGTGGGGCATTGGTGTGCCACAGCCAAGAAGAGAAAGATAAAGCGGTTTTTTTGAGTACCCAAGCGCGCGACAATGCGCCTCACTACCAGCATTCACATATAGGATATAACTACCGTATGAGCAACATTACTGCAGGCATAGGTCGTGGACAAATGGAGGTATTGCCACAACGCATTGAAGCTCGCCGAAAGATGCACGCTTTTTATACAGACTTGTTCAAAGAAACTGAAGGGATAAATTTACTTACAGAACCCAACGAAGATTACTTTTGTAATTATTGGCTTTCAGTTATTACCATTGATAAAGTAAAAACAGGATTTGATAGAGAAGACTTGCGTTTAGCCTTTTTAGAAGAAAATATTGAAACACGCCCCTTGTGGAAACCTATGCATTTGCAACCTGTGTTTGCTACTGCTCCTTACTATGGTGAAAATAGTTGTGAACACCTGTTTGACAAAGGATTATGCTTACCTTCGGGATCTAATCTTACAGATGAAGATAGAGAACGTATTACAGCTATTTTGAATAAAATGTAGTATATCTCTATAAAGTTTCACTTGATTTTTATATTTTTGCAGAAAATTTATTTTTATTACTAATAGACAATGCTTCCTTCTCATACATATAGCGACAATACTTTAATAAATTTAGCTACTGCGCGATATACACCGCGATGGATAGTGGTGTGCATTGAAGTGTGTTTACTTTCTATTGCACTTTATCTTTCTTTTTTTGTAGTAGAACGTTTAGGGGTATATATACCCAATAGCATTCCGCTTTATAAACGCTATTTTTTAGTAATAGGGGTAAATCTCTTCTTTATGTTTATCTTCCGTACTTATTCGGGGATCATACGATACTCTACTTTTCGCGATTTGTTTCGCATACTGCTTTCAAGTGGATGTACAGTAATAATGATGTTTATCGCCAATAAGATAAGTTTACATTTTATTGGTGAAAAAGTATTATTAAATCCTATCCTACTGATTTATTTTACTTTATCATTTATCATATTGTTTGTATTTAGGTTATCAGTAAAGGAGTTTTTTTATCTGATTAAAGAAATTAGTCGACGTACTTCAAAAAAGCGTATCCTCATTTTAGGAGTAGATGATGAAGCGGTGGCTTTTGCCAATGGAATTATAGGTAATGCCGTGATTCCGTACTCAGTAGTAGGCTTCCTTACAGGGCGCACGAATCCTAAACAGGCCACTCTAATGGGAAGACCTATTATCTCAAAAGAAAAATTTATAGATATCCCTCAACAAGAATTAGGGGCTGATGGAGTACTCATTAACAAAACCCAACTCTCTAAAGAGGAAATGACCTTTTGGGTAAACATCTGTTTAGACAAAGGATTACAATTGCTCAAAACCCCTGCTTTACAGAAACTACGCCCTGAGAAAGAAGGATTCAATCTTCACAATATACAAATAGAAGACCTTTTAGGTAGGAAACAAATAGTACTCGACAATGAAGAAGTACGGCAAAAGCACTATCATAAAAGTATTTTGGTAACAGGAGGGGCTGGGTCTATCGGTAGTGAGTTGGTGCGACAAATAGCTACCTTCACCCCCGCCTTAGTAGTTGTGCTCGACCAAGCAGAAACGCCTCTATACGACATAGAATTAGAACTTAAAGAAACTTTCCCCAATATAGCCTTTGAGTTTGTTTTAGCGGATATTACAAATTATGAGCGTTTAGAAAGTGTATTTAAGGCGCATCAGTTTTCGGTAGTGTATCACGCTGCAGCCTATAAGCACGTACCGATGATAGAAGAAAATCCACACGAAGCAGCTTTAGTGAATATACAAGGCACCAAGAATGTAGCTCTTTTAGCAAGTGCTTATAAAGTACCTCACTTTGTGATGATTTCTACTGATAAGGCGGTAAATCCTACCAATGTGATGGGCGCCTCAAAACGTGTAGCAGAACTTTTTGTACAGGCTTTACAAAACAAAGAAGGCAATACCACGACCTTTATCACCACCCGTTTTGGCAATGTATTAGGTTCTAATGGTTCAGTAATACCTCATTTTAGAAAGCAGATAGAAAAAGGAGGGCCTGTAACCATTACCCACCCCGATATAGTGCGCTACTTTATGACCATACCCGAAGCGTGTGAACTCGTATTGCAAGCAGGAACTATGGGCAAAGGGGGAGAAATATTCGTATTTGATATGGGAGAACCCGTGAAGATACTCAATCTTGCTACGCGTATGATTAAACTATCAGGATTTGAACCCAATGTAGATATTAAGATTGTCTATACAGGATTACGCCCTGGTGAAAAACTATATGAGGAATTGTTGAGTGACAGTACTAGGACAATGCCTACACACCATAATAAAATAATGATAAGTAAAGACCCTTCAATGTCATTTACCGAAATAGATGCTTTTACTATCCAAATGTATGAACTGGCTAAACAAGAGGACAAAGTAGCTGTGGTACGCTTACTGAAACAGATAGTAAAAGAGTTTAAAAGTAATAACTCAATATTTGAGGAGCTGGATAAGAGATAAACTTTATAATGTTACAAAACAATTCTTTTAGGCATTTATTTTGGAGTTCAGTAGATAATTTCCTACAACAAATATTGAATTTTGTAGTAGGGATTATTTTGGCTCGTATCCTCGTGCCTGAAGATTTTGGTCTTATTGGTATTGCTACCTTCTTCATTACTGTAACAAATGTTTTGGTAGAAGGTGGTTTTGGAGCAGCACTTATCAATAAAAAGAACACTACACAAACCGATTATAGCACTATCTTCTTTATAAATATATGTTTTTCAGTATTTTTATACCTACTCCTCTATGTCTCATCAGCAGGGATAGCCTCTTTTTTCAGTAATCCATCAATTGAGCCTCTATTACAGTTATTAGGGCTTAACATTGTATTAGTTTCTTTTGAGCTCATACATCGCACTATACTTATAAAAGAATTAGCTTTCAGAAAGATTGCTGTTGTTTCGCTCATTTCTGTAACTATCAGTGCCGTTTGCGCTATCGTAATGGCAAAAAGAGGCTGGGGTGTGTACAGTTTGGTGTATAGAGTGCTTATTGGAGAAGCTATTACAGTCGTACTTTTTTGGATTTTAAATAAATGGCGCCCCAGTTGGTTGTTCTCTTGGCAATCGTTTAAACAGTTGTTTTTGTATGGAGGGAATCTACTGTTTTCAAACCTGCTAAATATCCTCCAAACTAATATTTACTACGTGTTTATTGGTAAGTTTTTTAGTGCAAGTGCTTTGGGTTATTACACTCGTGCAGTAACCTTTCGCGATTTGTTTTCTTCCAATATTTCTACGATTGTAAAAAAAGTAAGTTTCTCAACTCTTTCTAAGGAAGAAAATCTCAAAGCTAAAAGTGATAAGTTCTTCTTTTTTGAAAAGGTTACTTTCTTATTGGTGAGTTTTGTGAGTTGTGTGCTATTTTTTGCTTCAAAGGAGATAATAATTATTATATTATCAGAAAAATGGATAGAAAGTATCCCGATATTACAAATCCTTTCCCTTTCAGGAGTCTTTATAGTGCTTTATAACTTAAATATCGATTATTTTGCGGTATTAGGTGACACTAACCAATATTTACGGATAGAACTCATCGGGAAACTGCTCATTATTCCCGTTCTTTTAATTGCCTACTGCGGAAGTTTTCAGTGGGTGCTCTACGGAATTGTAATCCACAGTGTGATAATGTTCCTTTGGGTGAGTTATTCTCTTGATAAAGTGCTCAAAGGAATTTTAAAGCATCAGTTATGGAATGTGCTGAAAGTAGCCATTATATTTGTAGGGCTATTATTGATAGCCTATTTTACCCGAGCTATTGAATTTCATAATTTATACCTCTCTTTTGTGTTAAAATGTTTAGTGATAGGGTCGCTTTTCGCTGTGTTTTATGCAAAAGAAGTGAAACATATTATGTATAAAAATAAAGAACTATGATTACACCATTAGGAATTTCAGAAGCGTATTTTAAGCTATTGTATAACGTTGGTTATGCACTAATGGCTATTATAGCCCTTGTTTGGGCATACCAAATAGATAGAGGTAATGAAGATAAATTACCTTCTTTTATTTCAAAACACGCTTTACCTTTCTTTGTGCTTTATTTTATCGCGATTGTAGGGTTTAGAGACGTAAGTGTAGGTACAGATACGGTAAATTATCACTACTGGATGGCAGGCGATGTACCCCAAGAGGCGAAAATGGAGGTAATGTTCAGCTGGTTGATGGCAGGATTAAGTAGTATAGGAGCCCCTTTTTCAGTATTTTTACTAATAATTGCAGGACTTTTCTACGGAGTCATAGCCTATGCTTTCAAAAACTTAAGTAACAAATACCAAGCAAATGCTTTTTTTGTCTTTTTCTCCTTTGTGTCGTTGTTTTTTGCAGAGAGTTTAGCTATTAATATTATTAGGCAAGGACTTTCTTTAGCTTTTTTAATATTTGCTTATAGCTTATGGGAAAGAAAGCAATACACAGCTTATTTATTTTTATTATTAGCCTTTGTTACCCACACCACTGTAATAATTCCTATTGTTGTATTTCTGCTATTGCAATTAATAGCTAAAAGAATTCCATTGTACTATTTTTTAGCCTTATACGTATTGGGGATTGTTTTAGCCTATCTAAATGTAGGGCTGTTAAATATTGTTTCGGTTATAGAAGTTCTTTTGCGGAAAGACTCAGGGCGATTTAGTACTTATTTTCTAAATGATGATGGCTTATATCAAGTGGGCTTCAAACCACAGTTTGTAGCTTTTACCACACTTTTTCTGGGGATAGGGCTCTATATACGTAAGCAATCGTTTATGGTAGCGAGCGCTTGGAGCACTTCTTACGACCAGCTTTTAAAATACTTTATAAGTGTAAGTTTTCTGTTTTTTATGGCATTCCAGATTCCGTATTCCGACCGTTGGGGACTTTTTGCTTGGATAGCAATTCCGTTTATTGTACTGCCTTGTTTTTCCAAAGGCTTTAAACCTAAGACCGCCGTGATTGTTTTTTTTATTTTGCTATACGCCTTTTTCACTTTGTACAACACTTTAAAACACGCATAGATGGTAACCATTGGACTCCCTTTTTACAATGCCGAAAAGTATTTAGCTTTAGCCATTGAATCGGTATTACAACAGACCTATACCGATTGGGAATTATTGCTATTGGACGACGGAAGTACTGACAATTCTTTATCTATTGCTCAAAGCTATGCTCAGAAAGACAGTCGTATAAAAGTAATAAGCGATGGAAAGAATAAGAACTTGGCAACGCGACTCAACGAACTTCCTTCTCTTGCGCAAGGACTTTATCTTGCCCGAATGGATGCCGACGATATAATGCTCCCAGCTCGCATTGAAAGACAATTAGCAGTATTGAAAGCTCACCCCGAGATAGATGTACTCGGTACTAATGCCTATATCATAAACGATGAGAATGCCGTAACAAGCACGCGATACCCTCTCACTCCCAAAAATACTTTAACACGTGTAAAAAGCTTTATACACCCTACCATCATAGCTAAAAAACAGTGGTTTTTAGAAAATCCTTATGATACCAAAGCGCTTCGTATGGAAGATGCTGAACTGTGGTACCGCACCCACTCAAAATACCATTTTGTGCGTTTAAATGAGCCTTTGATGTTTTATAGAGAAGTAGGCAATAACTATTACAAGAAGTATTTTTTAGCTCAGCAAAGTAAAGCCTATATTTTTAATAAATATCCTAATGAAGGCTATTGGAAACAGTATTTTAGATCAAACTTTCTCAAAGGTATTGTATATAGAATAGCTCATATTTTTGGTATGGAGCAATGGCTTGTAAATAGGCGCAATATAAAAATCACCCCTGTAAAACCTTATACAGCTTATCAAGATGAAAATAAAACTATTTAGAACTGCCACTGTACCCTCGTCTTTAAACTCACTGCTAAAAGGGCAACTAAAGTTCTTGAACGAGACTTTTGAGGTAACTGCTATTTCGGGTGAAGGAGAAGACTTGGAAGAGGTAAAGAGGCGAGAAGGGGTAAATACCTTTGCTATTGCAATGTCGCGCCCTATTGCTCCCTTGAAAGATTTGAGCTCTCTGCTGAAACTTTACCGCTTGTTTAAGAGAGAAAAACCTACTATAGTACATTCTATTACTCCAAAGGCAGGCTTATTGAGTATGCTGGCTGCAAAAATGGCAGGAGTACCTATCAGGATACATACTTTCACCGGACTCATTTTTCCTACTCGCAAAGGTGTAATGCAACGGCTACTCATAGCGATGGATAAGCTACTATGTTGGTCGGCTACCGATATATATCCCGAAGGTGAAGGGGTAAAAAGAGATTTACAGCGATTTCATATTACAGCAAAACCCTTAAAAGTATTGGCTAATGGCAATATCAACGGGATAGATACCGATTATTTTTCTAAAACACATTTTTCGGCTGCTGATAAAGCTACTTTACGAGCATCCTTAGGCATAGGAGCAGATGATTTTGTATACGTATTTGTGGGAAGATTAGTAGGCGATAAGGGCATTAATGAATTGGTTACCGCTTTTCAAGCACTGAAACAGCAAACAACATCTCCTATAAAACTGCTATTGGTAGGCAGACAAGAAGCTCATTTAGACCCCCTGCAAACTAAAACATTAAGCGCCATAGATACAGACCCTAATATTATATCCGTAGGAGAGCAAAAAGACGTACGCCCTTATTTGGCAATTGCCAACTGTTTTGTATTTCCAAGTTATCGCGAAGGTTTCCCCAATGTAGTATTAGAGGCAGGAGCTATGGAATTGCCTTGTATTGTAACCGATATCAACGGTAGTAACGAAATTATTATAGAAAACAAAAACGGACTTATCGTTCCTCCTAAAAATGTAGAAGCTTTTCAAAAAGCAATGACGTTATTATTAGATGATAAGCCATTGTATCATAAGTTAAAGAGTAATAGCAGATCTTTGATAGAACAACGATATCACAGGGAAATGGTATGGCAAGCCTTGGTAGAAATGTATAATAAGTTATTAAGTGTTGCTTCTTTTAAAAAATAATCGTACATTTGTAGCCTGATTAACCATTTAGAGTTCTGAACGAATGAAGAAACTTCTTTCTTTTGCCACTTTGTGGGTGGCTTTATCACTACACGCTCAACAACAACCTGTGGATTATATCAATCCACTGATTGGTACTTCTAACTTTGGCGCTACCCACCCTGGCGCAATTGCTCCCCGCGGTATGCTTAGCATTTCGCCCTTTAATGTGGCTTTTGACACTACGGGAGTGAAAGCTCCGCTTGAAAAAGATAGTCGATGGCTTTCAAATCCTTATGTAAATGAAAATAAATTCTTCACGGGGCTTACTCACGTGAACCTCAGCGGGGTGGGCTGTCCTGAATTAGGGGTGATTATCGCAATGCCTACTACTGGTAAATTGGAAATCAATCACTTAAAATACGGCTCTACTTACCAAAAAGAAGTCGCCAAAGCGGGTTATTACAGCAATTTCCTCACTAAATACAATATCAAAACTGAAGCTACCGCCACCACTCGCGCAGGTATTACTCGCTATCACTTCCCTAAAGGAGAAGCTAACTTGCTCATCAATCTCGGACTTGGACTCACCAATGAGAAAGGCGCAATGCTGAAATTCGTATCGCCTACCGAGGTGGAAGGAATGCGTATGGTAGGGACTTTCTGCTATAACAGTCCGGAGCTAGCTTATCCGGTGTATTTCGTAGCTAAAGTGAACAAAGTAGCCCCTTCTTATGGCGTTTGGCATACGCCTGAAAAACACCAAGGGGTAGAAGCTCAATGGATGTGGTACAACGGTGACACCCGCCTCAAAGAACAATTCGCCCGCGAGGTAGTAGGCGATAGTATAGGGGCGTATTTCCGCTATAAATTTGATAAAGATGAAGTAGTAGAACTCAAGGTAGGCATTTCGTATGTGAGCATTGCCAACGCCCGTGAAAACCTCGAAAAAGAAATAGGCAACCGCACTTTCGACGAGGTGTATGCCACCACACGCCAAACGTGGAACGATGCCCTCCGCGCTACCGTAGAAGGCGGTACCGACGACCAAAAAACAATATTCTACACGGCTCTGTATCACGCGCTTATTCACCCGAATCTCCTCAACGATGTGAATGGCGATTACCCTGAGAGCAAGACTAACAAAATAGGCAAAAATCACCAGCGTTATACGGTGTTCTCGCTTTGGGATACCTATCGCAATTACCACCAATTGCTCACCCTGCTCTACCCCGAACAGCAACTGCAAATGGTGCGCACGATGCTGGACATATATAAAGAAAGCGGTTGGCTGCCCAAATGGGAACTCAATTCTACCGAAACCTTTACGATGGTAGGCGACCCTGCCAGCATAGTATTAGCGGATACTTACCTGCGCGGTCTCACCGATTTTGATATACAAACGGCTTACGAGGCGATGCTCAAAGGGGCGAATACGCTTGAAAATAACCCTATACGCCCAGGGGTGAAAGAGTATTGGAAATTGGGTTACCTGAGTGTAGACGGAGGGGTAAGAGGACCTGTATCTACTACCCAAGAGTACAATGCTGCCGACTTCGCTATTGCGCAAATTGCTAAAAAATTAGGCAAAAAAGCCGATTACGAGAAGTTTAACAAACAAGCCTATTCGTATAGAAAATTATTTGACAAAGAAACCCATTTATTGCGTCCGCGTCACGCCAATGGCAAGTGGTATACACCTTTCAACCCCGAAAGTGGGGCTAACTTTGAAGAAAACGTGGGCTATATCGAGGGCAATGCGTGGCAGTATGTCTATATGGTAACTCACGATGTAAAAGGAATGATCAAGCTAATGGGCGGTGAAAAGCCTTTTGAAAAGCAACTCGACCATATTTTCGACAGCAAGCAGTACGATATGGCAAACGAACCCGATATTGCTTATCCGTATCTCTACAACTTCCTTAAAGGCAAAGAGTGGAAAACACAACAGAAGATAGACCAACTCATCAATGAGTATTTTCAAAACAAACCTGCGGGACTCCCTGGCAATGAAGATACAGGGGTAATGTCGGCTTGGCTCATTTATGGAATGGCAGGCTTCTACCCTATCACTCCTGCTGAACCTAACTATACTTTCACCTCGCCTAAATTTACCAAAATCACCCTCAAACGCAATCCACAATACTATCCTGCTGGTGATTTGGTAATAGAAAGTAATGCTTCACCCGAAAATATTTACATTAAGAACATTTACATCGACGACAAGCCTTACAAATCCTATTTTATCAGTCACGAGGCGTTGAAAAACGCAAAGAAAATACGATTTGAGTTAGGTAAGAGATAAGAGGTAAGAAAAGCGTCACTACACTTTGGCAAAGTTTCACACTTTGCCAAAGTTGAAAACAAATCAGTAAAAAAAACCAATGCTGGCGCGAGCTTGTAGCTCGTGCCAATAAATTAGTAAATTGACAAATCAATAAAATGAGTATAATTACAGATTTTACTAACAGACGAATGTATTTTTGGCGTGGATACTACTTCGGGAAAGAGGGTATTTGGTGTCAGGATTTTGATAAAGAAGAAGCATTTTGTGTGTTAAAAGACTCTTTGTACAAGGATTATATGGTTAGAGCAGTAGCTGATAACGGGAAAACGATAGCTGTTTCTCGTAACATTGGTACTAATGAACCATTACTTATGGTTGATGTTGATAAAAAAACTATAAAAAATACCATTTCTAATCATACTTTTATCTATCCTTGTCTTGATAGAGAAGGCAGCAAAGTATTTTCAGTAACTAAAAGCGATATTTATAAGAATATTTATGGAAACCCTTTTTGTGTAGATGCCGAAACGGGTAAAGTAATAGCTACTCTCGACGAAAAAACACAATGGGGTAACACTGCTTATCATCCTGAGAGCAATTCGGTGTATTTTAGTGCTTTCAAACAGCCTAATCTGTACAAATTCAACTTTGATACACTTGCGTTCTCAGCCGTATCTACTGATAAAAAAATACGTATATTTGATTGTAAAGTAGCTTGCGACAACAAAGGTTACTACTATTTAGGCAGTAATATCTTAGTGTATATGAACAATGAGGACGAGGAAGTTTGGCGTATCAATTTTAAAGAAAAAGAAAAACTTAGTGGTAAAACACTTTTTTCAATATGTCTTTCTGATAATCCTGATTACATAGCGGTCTATTTGTTAGATGGCAATTGGTTGTTCATTGTCAATCGCAATGATTTTTCATACAAAATACCTATTTTTGACTTAAAAAAAGAATATCTAAAAAAAGATGAGAAATAAATATTGTATTTTAATACTTCTAACAGTATTATCACTGAGTTGGAAACAAAAAAATAATATGAAATCAAATGAAAGAATTGTTTATGCTTTAGATGTTACCATACCTGGTCGTTATGAAGCTTACATTAATGATATTTTAGTAGAAACAAACAATGAAATGTCTATGCATAATACTATAATAAACATTAATCAAGCTGTTCTAAAGAGTGGTACTTATCAGTTTAGGATAAAACTATTTTCTTCTAATGAAGAACTGAGAAAAGGAGGTATACAGCCTGATACCTTTCAGTTCTTAAAAGTAGGATTAGTTAAATATCAGAAGATTGCTGTGGGAGAAGGAGCAGAAGAGGGAACATATCAGTATCTATACTCTTATCCTATTCCAAATTTGGAGAAACCTGTTCCATATTATGAAATAAAAGGAAAGTTTACAATCGATTTACCTTATGAACTGAATGGTTGGAGTAATGGGCAAGATCTTAGAAAATGGGACAAAGATACACTAAAGAAAAAAGTTATCGCCTATTATAAAAAGCTATGGGAAATTCTTAATAAAGGAGATGTTGATCAATGGCAAAAATTAGTAAAAAAATCTCAAGAAGAAACAGCTTTTTTCAATTATTCTGATAAAGAATACCTCAATAAGTACATCAAAGAAGAAAAAGAAGAAATTATCAAAGACAAGGGTATGATGGCTGCTTTAGAAGATTATGAGATGAAAATATATGCTGATGGTAGATTAGTGTGCTTAGAACGGAGTAATCACACTAAACAGGTTAATGGTATCGATTGGGATATAAAAGGAGAGAGTCCTCTTATACAATATGGAAAAGAAGGAGGTGCCGCTACATTCCCCGTTAAGCTATATTTACCACAAGGTAGTGATGAATTTGTAATAATAAGAAGATATTGATTTGTAATAATTAAGATAAATGAAAGGCACTTACTACAAAACCCCCATAGACTTCAAGGCGTTGATAGAGAAGCGCGACCTTGCCAAGACCTCCTTAGAGACCTCTATTGACCAGCAACTCTTCCTACTGGCTACCACAGCTTGGGGAGAGTGTAAGTTTGATGAAGGCTTCGGCACGGGCTTTTGGGAAGCAGACTTTGATATGCTTAAAAGTGATGCCAACCTAAAACTCTTGGTAAAAGAGAGCTTGAAAGAAGCTATACAGCGACACGAAAAACGCTTATTTGTAGAAGAGGTTGAAGTAGAGGTAACCAATCAAAACCTGAGTACCTTAGAAAAGACCCGTACAAAGAAGAAAGTAATAATCTATATCAAAGGATTTATAAGAGAGACTAACAACCCTTATGAGTATAGAACACACTTGTTTATAGCACCTTTGTCTTATTAATAAACACATCTAAAAATGAATTAAAGATGAATCAAGATAGAATAAGAGACCGCATATTAAGACGTGCTTCACGTATGTGGGGCTATAAGGAGAGGTGACGGTTAGCATACACGAAAAACTTTGGGGAGAGACTTAAACAAATTTTAACCTTTAACAAATTAGCAAATATGAAAATATTCAAATTAACCTTACTGTTGTGTGGCTTTACGGCTTTGGCACAATCTAAATACTTTATTTTTGAAGAAAAGGGTAAGTTAGGATTGGTAGATTTGCAGGGAAAAACAGTGTTAGCCCCTACTTTTAATTCTATAGAAGAAAAACAACCATACTTCATTGCTTGTAGTAAAACAAAAGGCTGTTCAGTATATAACGGAAATTTACAACTCGTTCTTAAAGGGGGTTATAACTCTATAGAACTTGGCTGTGAAGGTCAGTTTATTGTTAAAAAGGATGGAAAGTATGGGGTGGTTTCTGAAAAAGGTGCCGTAATCTTGCCCTTAAAATACAGCAACATAAACTCTAACAAAAATGGCTATACCGTAAAACTTAATGAAAAAGCAGGTCTTTTTAACTCTGAAGGAAAAGAAATTATCCCTATAAGCTATCACTGGGTTTACACGGATAAGATAGATGACAATATTCCTATTGTAGCAGAATTGAACGAGAGCAAAGCAGGATATATCAATACTAAAAATGAATGGGTGATACCTCCTACTTATCAATATGCATTTGATTTTCAACAAGGTTTAGCTAGAGTAAAAAAAGGTAGAAATTATATGTATATCAACCTTAAAGGAGAACCTGTTATTCAAGATTTTGATAATTATGTGATTCAAAATTATGTGATTGAACCTTCTGACAACACTTACATAGTAGGTGTGCGTAAGGAATGTAAGTATATGGTCTATGATTTGAATGGTAATTTATTAGACACCTATGATGGTTTTATAAACAATTGGAGTGGTAATGCTATTTTTGGGGTTAAAAAAGGTAGTAAATGGGGCTATATAGATGGCTATGGCAAGGTAATAGTCCCCTTTGAATATGAAGAAGTTAATAATTTTAGCGAAGGTTTGGCTTCGGTACGCAAAGATGGTAAATGGGGGTATATCAATCCAAAAAATGAGATAGTGATTCCGTTTGAGTTTACTAATAAGGAGGTAGGCTCCTTTAAAAATGGGGGGGCTGAATACTATACTGATAGAGGTGCAGGTCTTATCAATCTGAAAGGAGAAATAATAGCTGAACCTAAATATGATAGTATAGAATACGTAAATGGAAATATTGCTATAGTATCTTTTAATGGTTATAACTATCTATATGATTTTGTAAAAGAAAAGAAACTCAAACGCCTTAGAAAGGTGAAAATACATAAAGGCTTTATAGCTGTTGAACCAAGATGTGACTAATTGACAAATGGCAAGAAAACTTCATTTAATTCTTTCCCTGATAGCAGGGGTATTCATATTGCTGGGAGCTCTTACAGGGGGCATCTTGGCAGGTGAATCGGTGTATAATCAGACGTTGCCTTACAAAAGTGCAGCGTTTGAAAGCACTACCCTTGCCCAAACCATTGCCGTTTTGAAGGAAAAGAATATAGATGCTCTCAAACTCTCTATCGACCGCAATCACTTTGTGCAGGTGGAGACGACTGAGGGTAAAAAACTCTTTATCCATCCCCAATCGGGGGAGGTAATCCAAGGGGATTATAAACCCTCGAAGTTTATACAGTTCGTCAAAACGCTACATCGCTCGCTCTATATGGGCAAAACGGGACGGGTGATAATGGGGATTACGGCTTTGTGTTTGTGTGTAGTAGCCTTGTCGGGTATATGGCTCATCGCTCGCAAACAGCAACGCTGGGGCAGGTTCTTCCACAAACTTCCTCAAGAAAAATTCTACAATCATTACCACAGTGCTCTGGGGCGCTGGGCGCTCGTGCCTATCTTTATCATTGCCCTCACGGGGGTGTATATGATGCTCGAAACAGTAGGAGTGTTTCCTAAGTTCAAAGCCCAACACAATTACGATGTTAGCACACTACAAGAAACACCCGCAAAACCTGCTAAAGACTTCTCCGCCTTCCAAGTGCCTCTCGCCGAAGTGCGTCAAGTAGAATTCCCTGCTTTTGAAGATGTAGAAGAGGTTTATAAAGTAGATTTCATCGATAAAAATATAGTAGTCAATCAGTTTACGGGCGAGGTGATTAGTACCTCAACCTCTCCTTATAAAGGCTTGGCGTATTTGGTGCGCACCCTGCACATCGGCAAAGGGCATTACCTCTGGGCGACCGTGTTGTTGCTCTCGTGTGTGGCGTTGTTGTTCTTCCTCTACTCTGGTTTTGCGATGACCCTCAGAAAACGAAAAAAAGGCATCAACAATCCGTTTGATAAAAGCGAATGTGAATACATCGTGTTAGTAGGCACCGAAGGAGGCTCCACCCGCAAATTTGCTATCCTTTTCCATAACGAACTCCTCCGTTTGGGCAAGCGTTCCTACCTCACCAATATGAATGCCTACACTCGTTTTGCTAAAGCAGAGCAACTCATTGTATTTACTTGCACTTATGGCGATGGCGAGGCGCCTATCAATGCGACTCACTTTGCGCAACTATGGGCGAAATATCCCCCCGCACAACCTTTGGCGTATAGCGTACTCGGCTTTGGCTCTGACTCTTACCCCGATTTCTGCAAATATGCCAAAGAAGTAGACCAACTTTTGTCGGCTACTGCACAAGCTGAATGTGCGCTGCCTTTGCATACCGTAAACGACCAAGACTTTGGTCAGTTTAAAGCGTGGGCAACGGCTTGGGCTATGGTGCAAAAGCTCTCTTTGGCTTTGCCCGATGATTTCAGCGTACAACCTCAGCGCAAACCGCTCACTTTCACCGTAACAGAGAAAACCCCCGTAATGGACGACGATATTTTCCTAATAGCACTACGCCCTTCCGAAAAAAGTAGTTTTGTATCTGGCGACCTCTTGGGCATTACCCCAGAAGACGGGCGCGAACGACTCTATTCTATTGCCAAATACCAAGGAGATGTGTGGTTGAGCGTAAAGCTACACTCACAAGGGGTGGTGTCTAACCTGCTGAACAATTTACAAATAGGCGATACATTGCAAGCTGCCTTGGTAGCCAACAAACACTTCCATTTTCCTAAAAAAGCACCTCAAGTGGTGTGTATTGCCAATGGTTCGGGGATGGCACCCTTTATAGGAATGATAGCCGAAAACACTCAAAAGAAACCTATCACCCTGATATGGGGTTGTCGCCGTGAAGCCTCTTTGGAAATCTACCGCCCTTATATAGAACAGTTTACTCGAGAAGGAAAGATAGCCAACTATTGGCAAGCTCTCTCACGTGAAGGGGATAAATTCTACGTGCAAGACATCTTGCAAAGAGAAGCCTCTTTCTTTGCAGAACTCCTTAAAAACAAAGGGATTATAATGATATGCGGGTCAGTAGCGATGGAGAAAGCAGTAACCGAAGTTTTGGAGACAATTTGTAGAGAACATTTAGAAAAACCGCTGAGCTACTACCAAAATAAAGGGCAAATCAAAACAGACTGCTATTAGCAGGTGTCAGGAAACAGGAGATAGATAATAAATAGAATATGACAACACATTTTTTATACATAGAACCTAATACTTCAATAGAGGAAGTAAAGTTGCTTTTTGAGGCGCATTTGCTTTCAGCTTTGCCCGTGTGCGAAGGCAATACTTTTATAGGGGTACTCCGCAAAGAAGCAGTAGATGAGGAAGATAAAGAAGCTACAGTAGCCGATTATCAATATGCATTAGAACGCTTTTTTGTACCGCTAACCGCAACGTGGGATACTGTAATAGAGGCTTTCGCTTCCTATCACACCGATATGCTCCCCGTAATAAATGAGACTCAGCAATTTATAGGTTATTACTACTTGGGAGACTTTATACAACAACTCACTAAAACGCCTTTTATACAAGAAGCTGGCTATGTGCTCATCTTGCAGAAAGATACTCTTAACTATTCACTTGCTGAAGTTAGCAGCATCGTAGAGGAAAATGGAGGAAAACTCTTAGGGCTTTATCTCTCTAATCGCACGGAAAACAACGTGCTTATCACCCTAAAAATCACCACCAACCGACTCTCGGAAATACTACAACACTTCCGCCGTTATGGTTATGGTATCCTCACCGAAAAAGAAGATGACCACTACCGGAAAGAACTGAAAGACATCGCTGATTACTTTGAAAAATACTTAGACTTAGGTAACAGATAAGAGATAAGAGATAAAAATAATCTTTAACTAAATATATAGTATGAAACGTTTTTTAACTACAATTTTATGGCTTTGTGCTACTTATGTTGGATTTTCACAAACCACAATAGGGGTGAAAGTGAATACTCCATTACATTCTTTTAATTTTTTCAACGAGCTCACCTCTAACGAAAATTATGATATTGAGATTTATCCGCGAATTGCTGCGTTTAATTCAGGTGTATTTGCACATTTCCAACTCGCCAAACGTTGGGCATTACAAACTGAAGTGCTTTATCGCAGAGAAACATTGTCATTCCGTCCTAAAGATAGCAGTTGGGATTACGAAGAACGCCCTTATTACGAGTTTGATTACTTAGAAATCCCTCTTATGATACAATTCGAGGGCAAAAAACCCGTTAGAGGATTTACACAGTTAGGTTTTTCACCCAAAATTAGTACAAGAGCAGCTTTTAGAGATAAAGGAAGCAATGAGGTGCAAGATATGAAATACTATTTTGGCACAGGACAACTACACATCAACTTCAATATAGGAGGAGGGTTGCTCGTAGAACGCTCCAGATGGTTGTTGTTTGCCGAAGCACGTTATTCAGTTAATCTCACCAAAATGGCAGCGAATAGCAGTTCTCCTTATTTAAATTTCATAGAAGCGAGAAATCATACCTTTACATTTTCGTTAGGTGCAGGCTATAAATTCTCTAAAAAGAAAAACAATACTCCTCCTACTGAAGAAGTTATCACACCTACTGAAGAAGTCGTAGCTCCTACTGAAGAAGTAAATAAAGAACCCATAACCGAATAATCTTTAACTAAATATATTATGAAACGCTTTTTAACTACAATTTTATGGCTTTGCGCTGCTTATTTGGGCTTTGCACAAACTGCGATAGGGGTAAAAGTAACCGACCCACTGTCGGTTGTTAGCTTAATAACTCCTTTATATACAGCAACCAATGTTGATATAAAAACCTACAATGCCTTTGTTAGCCTTGGAGGATTCGTTCGTATTCCTTTAAAAGAGCGTTGGGTATTACAAAGTGAATTGCTTTTTAAGCACGAGGCTGTGCGTTTTAGAATAGAGAATAGCAGCAAAGATTCTTATTATAGATTTGAATACTTGGACGTGCCTTTCTTAGTACAATACGAAGGTAAGAAAGCGTTTAGAGGTTTTGGTTTTGTAGGTTTTTCACCTAAAATTCTCTTCTCTTCTGCTTTTTATGATGCTTCTAAGAATATTACTTATGGAGGAAGTTCCCAATTTAATACAGTGATGTTGATGGGACATATTGGAGGAGGCGTGCTATTTGAGCGCCCTAAATGGATTTACACAGTTGATGCTCGTCTTTCTACCAATATAACGAACTTAGCATCGGGAATCCGTACAGAATATATCAATTTTGATAAAGCGAGAACATTTGTGTTTGGCATTTCGTTAGGCGCAGGCTACAAACTCTCTAAAAAGAAAAATAATACTCTTCCTACTGAAGAAGTCGTAACTCCTACTGAAGAAGTTATCACACCTACTGAAGAGGTAAATAAAGAACCCATAACCGAATAATCTTTCACTAAAGATATTATGAAACGTTTTTTAATTACTGCTATGCTTTTAAGTATTTCGGCATTTAGCTATAGCCAAATAGCCGTAGGGGTGAAAGTTGCTAATCCGTTTGTAGCAGTTAATGTAATGAAACATCAAATTGCAAATACACCTAAGGGGATTAGAAACGGAGGAGGTATTTTTGGTGAGTTTTATATAGGGGCTTTTAATATAGGAGCTTTTATGCGAATACCTCTAAAAACACATTGGGCACTACAAACCGAAGTGTTGTTCAAGCGTGAAGGGGTTTGGTTTTTTCATCAAGAGGAAACAATAGAAGAACTTCTCTCTGATCGCGGAGTATATAAATTTTGGTATGCTGAGGTTCCTATCCTGTTACAATGGGAAGGAAAGCGCACCGTAAGAGGTTTTGCTCAATTAGGAGTGTCTCCTAAATTCTTAACTTCAGCAAAGTATTCTGCAGTTTTAGAAAAAGGCGACCATAATGTTACGAGCTCTTTTAATAGGGTTGTTCTCAATTTAAATGTTGGGGGAGGTGTTTTATGGAACAGAAGAGATTGGGTTTTTACTGCTGATGGAAGACTCGCTACCAACCTTACACCACTTACCTCTAAAAAGAACACCCCTGATATTGATTTCAGTAAGGCACAAAGCTATTATTTTGCGTTTTCTTTAGGGGCAGGTTACAAACCTTTTAAAAAGAAAGCATTGCCTTTAGAAAGGGCTATTCCTCAGGAAGAGCTCCCAACAATTACTAATGATAGCATTCCTGCTGAGGTGAATACATCACAAGAACAAGAATTTTAGTTTTTTAACTCATATATTATGAAACGTTTTTTAATCATCATCATTTTTTTGAGTGTTACTACATTTAGCTTTGCGCAAACTGCGATAGGGGTGAAAATCAATAGCCCTGCAAGTACTTTTACGATTATTACACCCATACAATCGATGGAAGGGTATAACGTGGAGTATTTTGGAAAAACAGGCGTAGTGAACTCAGGGTTATTCTTGCGAATACCCTTTAAAACTCATTTCGCTTCACAAATAGAGTTGATGTATAAGCGCGAGGCGATTCCGTATCGCCCTGAAGGCTCTGATTTAAAATTGCAAGACCGCCGTCACATTCGTTTTGATTACTTAGAAATGCCTTTCTTATTACAATTTGAGGGTAAAAAGTGGTTTAGAGGTTTTGGACAAATAGGATTAGCTCCTAAAATCTTGCTTTTGGCATCGTATTCTGAAAAACAGAACAGTGAGAAGTTTAATATGACGAAATATTTCAACCAAGCTTCACTTAGTTTCCACGTAGGTGGAGGAGTGATGTGGGAGATTCCTAAATGGATTTTCACCGTTGATGCTCGTTTTTCTACGAACCTTACCCCCCTTACCAATCAAGAATACATTCCTCATCTTTATTTTAAAGATGCTAAAAGTTACTATATTGCTATTTCTATAGGTGCAGGTTTAAAACTCTCTAAAAACAAGAATGAACAACCTAATGTTCAAGAGCCGGTATATCCTTCAAGTGAAGAACCAGTATACCAAGAGGTAAAAGAAGAGCCTGCACCCCAAGAAGTAAAAGAAGGGGAATAACGCTTATCAGTGTCCTAAAATCAGGATTTCATCATCGTTTAAAAGGGTATCGTTGCGGAAGCGCAGAAGTATTTGCGCAACCGTAATGGTATCTTTTTCGCAATAGGTAGCTATACGGTCGATATCACCTTCGTTGTAGAACACATTGCGCACTTCGCAGCCATCGATATCGTCTTTAGGAGAGGGTATGCCCAAAATATGAGCTAAGAGTTTCAGTGAAGTATAGTGTTTGTAATCGCCGAATTTCCACATTTCCATTGTATCGAGATGAGGGATTTCCCAAGGTTTTTTGCCAAAGAGCTGTAGCTTTTGCGGAATTTCTATCCCGTTGATAATCATACGGCGGGAGATATATGGAAAATCGAATTCCTTGCCGTTATGGGCGCAAAACAATTTATTAGGACGTGAAAAATGTTCGTTTACTAATCTGCTGAAATCTTCTAACAAATTCTTTTCTTCACCTGTGAACGAGGTTACTCTAAAGGTGCGTTGCTGATGCCTGAATGAAAAATACCCTACTGATATGCACACAATTTTCCCGAACTCAGCCCAAATACCTGCGCGGTCGTAAAATTCTTCAGCAGAGAACTCTTCCTTGCGTTGGTAACGCGTTTTTTCTTCCCAAAGCATTTGAGCTTCAGCCGACAATTCGCTGTACTGCTGGTGTAACGGTACAGTTTCTATATCCAAAAAAAGTATATCGTCTAAGTTGAGTTTGTGAAGCATTACTGTTTTTTTATCTGAAAACGAATATAGGTAATGGGTTTGCCTTGTTCTAAATAGAACTGTTCGTAGAAGGTTTTAATTTCGGTTACTTCTGGGGGTACACCATCGCTGTTGTAGATATTGTGATTGGCATAGAGCACTTTATGTCCTGCTCCGTGTAACAAGCCCAAGGTATAACCGTGCATAAACTCACTATCGGTTTTGAGGTGCACATAGCCATCGGGGGCAAGGATACGCTCGTAACGCGCGAGAAAATCGGCATTGGTGAGGCGGTGTTTGGTGCGTTTGTATTTTATTTGCGGATCGGGGAAAGTAATCCATATTTCACTCACTTCATCAGGGGCAAAGCATTTTTCGATGAGTTCTATTTGAGTGCGGAGGAAAGCTACATTGGCGATATTTTCTTCTATAGCAGTTTTAGCTCCTCGCCAAAAGCGCGCTCCTTTGATATCTATTCCTATAAAATTCTTCTCGGGATGACGTTTGGCTAATCCTACTGAATACTCGCCTTTGCCACAGCCCAATTCTAAAACTATAGGGTTGTTATTCTTGAAATAGAGTTCATTCCAACGTCCTTTATAGGCAAAAGCATCGGTGAGGAGTTCGTTGCGTGAGGGCTGAATTACATTAGCAAAGGTTTTATTTTCTTCGAATCGTTTGAGTTTATTTTTGCTTCCCATAGGTAAGTGAAAAGTGAATAGTGAAAAGTGTTAGGGCGGCAAAGATAGCAATATTTTTTTAATTACAGTTTTCTTCTTTGCAGTGGCAATTTTCGGTATCTATTTCAAAAGTGCTGTGGGTAATTCCTTCGTGAGAGAGTGAGTGTTTTAGTTCAGCTTTGATGGTCATAAATTCTTTTAGAGTAATACATTCTTTGAGTACCAAATGGGCTGTTAAGGCATTTTGAGCACTGCTCAGTGCCCATATATGGAGGTGATGCACGCTTTCGACCATTGGATGTTGTTCTATCAATTGTTGTATGTGAGCTTGGTTTATATTCTGAGGGACGCCGTCTAAAATGAGTTTTACGCTTTCTTTTAAGAGTCCCCAAGTAGAGAAGAGAATCACGATACCCACCATAAAACTACTGATAGGGTCGGCGATATACCAACCGGTAAAGTACATAATTGCACCTGAGATAATCACCCCTACCGATACTAAAGCATCGAGGAGGAGGTGTAGGAAAGCCCCTTTGATATTGATGTCGTTTTTTTGACCTTTATAGAAGAGGAAAGCCGATAGCCCGTTGATAATCACCCCTATAAAGGCTGTAATCACAATAGCAGCTCCAGCCATTTCGGGAGGATTGGAAAGGCGTTCAAAGGCTTCGATAAAGATTTTTATCACGATGTACATCAGCAGTACCGCATTGATAAGTGAAGCGAGGATAGACGCTTTTTTGTAGCCATAAGTATATAGCTGGGTAGCAGCGTGGTGAGCAAGTTTCATTCCGATGAGTGAAATCACTAAACTAGCAACATCGCTCAGATTATGACTTGCATCGGAAATAAGCGCTAATGAATTGACTTTAAACCCCACTACAAATTCGATAAGGGTATAGAGCAAATTGAGCCCAATACCTATGTAGAAAGCGCGGTTGAGAGCACTTAGATCGGTTACTGTATGGTGGTGATGATCGTGGTCGTGGTTGTGGTCGTGTGAATGTTCCATAATACTTCTTTTTTAGGTAAGAGGTAAGAGATAAGAGATAAGAATTGGGGCAAAGGTACAAATTTATTTAGAAATAATCTCTATTTAGAGATGTTTTTTCAAAGCCTAACCCCCGCTGGAGGTGTTGTGGAGAATCTCAGAAAATCTTGGAAAATCTCGGAGAATCTTGGAGGTGGGAGGGGTGGTGTAAATAGTTTCTTTATTTTTTTAGAATACGTTTTTTATATTGGTAATAGGCAATCGCTACCAAAACGAGTACAATAAGCCAATAGTTATTAGGAGATAACTCAAATTTGTGTTCTTTTTGTTTGAGTGATTGGCGTTTGTGGAAATGCAGGGTTCTTTGTCGTAGATGAAGTACCTCATTTTGTTGCAGACTATCGGTGTATTCACGCAGGTGTTTTAGACGGGTAGTGCTGTGGAGTTGTACTTGGGTACGCCCCGTGCTATCCTTAAACGATTCAAGAGTGAGATGCACTTCTTGCAGGCTGTTGAGCCATTCGATGCTGTGTAATACGGCGTGTTGTTGCTGGTAGAGGCTATCAAGTTGCTCACGCATTTGGAGAGTTTCAGTTTGTTTGATTTTGTGCGTTTTACAAGATAGCAGAAGTGAAAAAAGCGATAAAAAGAGGATTTGTTTCATTTTGATAGTTGTTTTATGATTTTTTTGAGTTGGGTAGCATAATCGGGGGCGGTAGCATAACCAGCACGAGCGATGGCTTCGGCAAATAAGTAAGGGTCGGTTTTGACCTTTAGAGCCTCTGCGTAGCGAGGATTGTGCAGGAAAAACAGGGCGTGATCGGTGAAAGAGGCTTCGGGAGAGGGGTATTTTTTGAACCAGTCTTTTACTTTATAGGTGTATTTGCCATCAGGACGCTTGGTAACGCTTAGTACTTCGGGGAATTTTTGTAATGCAGGGTTGCGCTGATAAGTTTGCCAATCACAAGAGAGGATTTCGGTAGTTAGCAAGAGTTGTCGTTCCTCGGTGGGCGTATTAGGTTTAGCTTTTATGCCAAAGAACATATTACCGGGAGCGTGTGTTCCCCAAGCACTTTCTAAGGCTACTTGTGCTAAAATAAAGAGGTGTGAAATGCCCGTTTTTCGTTCGGTTTCTAAAGCATAGGGTTTGTAGGTAGTTACAAAATGTGCGATTTGTTGTTCGTTGTTTGTCATTTTCTAAGTTGTTTTAAAAGGTTATCGATAGAAGACTCAAGTTCTTTGATGCGTTGGTTAGCCTCATTGAGGTCGGCAATGGCTTTGGCGTATTTTACACCTAAGTCGTCAATCATTTCGCGGTAGATGTGAATTGCCTTATCAACATTGTCTAATTCGTTAGATTGGAGTTCAACGCGTTGTTTTGGTCGGCCGAAGAGCCAGCCTACCCAGCCAGAGAGCAAGAGCCCTATAAAGGTAATGAATTGTTCTTTGAGGAGTTCCATTTTCTTTTTGATTTGTGGTGCAAAATTGGGGAGTTCTGAAGAAGTGGGCAAATAGTTGTAACCGGGGGTTACAGGGTTGTAACAGTAGAGGAATGGGGGATAAAAAAGGCGCGAGCTATGAGCTCGCGCCTTTAATTGTTAATTATTGTTTTATTAGTTAATCACTTATTAATTGTTGTGATTCCGCCACTTAGAGCAAATTCCATCGCTTTTTGGGCAGTAAAGCCTTCGGCGGGTTTTACATTCTCGGCAGAAGTAACAATTACCCAACCCGAAATAGCGTATGAATGGGGCAAATATACACTTACCATCCCCTCAAGATTAGCAAAATCCATAGAGGATTGAGTAAGGAAGCCTATGCGCCACACTTCAGGAGTTTCGTTTACACGAACCCATACGGGATTGGAAAACTTGCGTTTATCACCAACAAACGATGCTAATACCTCTTTGATAGAAGAATAGATAACTTTTACGCCAGGGATATGCGCTACCAGATAGTCCAACAAACTGACTAAGAGTTTTCCTAAGATGAGTCGGCTACCTATAAATCCGATGATTGCTGTACCTAATAACACTAATACGAACACTAAACCTGGGTAAGCCTTAGAGAGATCGGGGACGAGGTTATCAACGCTCCTGAATATCGACCAAATAATCCAAATAGTAGCACTCAAGGGACCGATAATAAGGATTCCTTGGAAAAAATATTTGATAAAAGTACTAAATTTCATTGATTGTAGGTGTTAGAGTGCAAAAGTAGTACTAATTTTCTAAACAGAGAAATTTTTATTGAGAGGGGATATGGCTAATAATAGAATTAAATTTCGTAAAATTATTTTATCACTACACTTTGCCAAAGTTGAATAAACTGATAATTAAAGATTATCTGTATCAAAGCCCGTATAATCTGTAAGCCTCTTCAAAAATAGTAAAACTATCTATTTGTTTGACTTACATTATTTTAGGTGTTTTTTTTATCAAGTTGAACTTACGTTCTTTACTAAAAAAATTGCTTTTTTAAAAAAACTATTGTATTTTTGCCCCAAATATACAAAGTTTGCTATTCCGATGAGTGATTTAAAACAATTGGTAGCCTTATTAAACGAAAAAGCCATTGCCCTACAAGCCCAATTTCAAAGTCTTAGAGAGGAAAATGGCAAATTAAAGCAAACCATTGAACAACTTCGCAGTGAAAAAACATCGCTTCAGAGCACAATCACTTCACTGAAAGAAAAAAACGAAACACTCGCTGTTGCTAACCGTATATTAGGCAGTAAAGAACACAAGAGAGAAACTAAACTGAAAATTAATACCCTTATACGCGAAATCGACGCGTGTATCGTTCAGCTTACAAAACAATAACAATGGAACAGGACGAATTGAAAATCAAACTTTCTGTAGCCGATAGGCTATACCCCCTTACCATTGTACCTACCCAAGAAGAGGGTTTTAGAAAAGCCGCAAAAAAAATAAATGATATGATTCAAGAGTTTGAAACCATTTATCAATTGCGCGATAAACAAGACGGGTTGGCTATGTGCGCTATCACCTTAGCACGACAAATAGAACAAACTCGCCTCAATGAAACCCAAGAAGATGAAACCCTCAAAAATACCCTGCAAAAGGTATACAACACCCTAAATCAAATAGGGTAAAAGCACGTACATTTACATACAAAAACTTACTGCCTATATTGATTGTCCTTTCGGTAAACTCAACATTAACATTTCACAAAAGGGTGAGTTACAGTAGCTAAAGCGTGCCGGTCTTTCAGTTGCCGGATACTTGACCTACTGAGTATCCCTAAACCTGTTTTTCAGAGTTTTACGTGAAACACATTAATCAATATAGGCATTTTTTTATATTAATATTTTATTTTTTTAAATCAACAAGATGGATAGTACAGTTATTATAAGTATTGCAGTTTTTATTATCGCCCTTGCCATAGGGTTTGCTATCGCCAAAGTGCTGGAAAAGAAGAACGCCTCTAAAATTATTCTCAACGCTCAGAATGAAGCCGACGTTCTTCTAAAAAATGCTAAAGTTGAAGGCGAAAACATTAAAAAAGACAAAATCTTCCAAGCTAAAGAAAAGTTTCTTGAACTAAAAGCCGAACACGAAAAAACAATCGCTGCCAAAGATAAAAAAATGGCAGAGGCTGAAAAACGTATCCGTGATAAAGAATCACAAGTATCCAATGAGTTAGCTCAAAATAAACGCCTGAAAGACGAGTTAGAAAAGAAAACTGAAGAAGTTGATTTCCGCCTCCAAACTCTCGACAAAAAACAAGAAGAAATCGAACGTTTACACAAAAGCCAAGTGCAACAACTCGAAGTTATCTCCGGACTCTCCGCCGAAGAAGCTAAAAAACAACTCACCGACTCTCTTCGCAGTGAGGCTCAAGCCGATGCAATGGCATATATCCAAAATACCATTGAGGAAGCTAAACTCACCGCTCATCAAGAAGCTCGAAAAATCATCATTAATACCATACAGCGTATAGGCACTGAGGAAGCAGTAGACAACTGTGTATCAGTGTTTAACCTCGAATCTGATGAAGTGAAAGGTCGTATCATCGGTCGTGAAGGTCGCAACATCCGCGCCCTCGAAGCCGCTACTGGGGTCGAAATTATTGTAGATGATACCCCTGAAGCGATTATCCTCTCTTGCTTCGATTCAGTACGCCGCGAAATTGCACGCCTCTCATTGCACAAACTCGTAACCGATGGTCGTATCCACCCTGCACGTATTGAGGAAGTAGTTGAAAAAACTACCAAACAAATAGAAGAAGAAATCGTTGAAATAGGTAAACGCACTGTAATCGACCTCGGTATCCACGGATTACACCCTGAATTGGTGAAATGTGTAGGTCGTATGAAATACCGTTCTTCTTATGGTCAAAACCTCTTACAACACTCTCGTGAGGTAGCCAAACTTTGCGGGGTAATGGCAGCCGAATTAGGCTTGAACCCTAAACTCGCTAAACGTGCCGGACTTTTGCACGACATAGGTAAAGTGCCACAAGTGGAAACCGAAACCCCTCACGCGCTCCTCGGTATGGAATGGGCAGAGAAATATGGCGAAAAACCCGAAGTGTGCAATGCTATTGGGGCTCACCACGACGAAATAGAAATGACTTCATTGCTTTCACCTATCGTACAAGTATGCGATGCTATCAGTGGAGCACGTCCAGGAGCACGTCGCCAAGTACTCGATTCGTACATTCAACGCCTCAAAGACCTCGAAGATGCAGCCTTCACTTTCCAAGGTGTGAAAAAAGCTTATGCTATTCAAGCGGGTCGTGAGTTGCGCGTAATCGTAGAAAGCGAAAAAGTAACCGATGATAAAGCCGCAGAACTATCATTCAACTTATCACAAAAAATCCAAACTGATATGACCTACCCAGGTCAAGTGAAAGTAACGGTAATCCGTGAAACTCGTGCTGTGAATATAGCGAAATAGAAATGACCTATATACAAAATTACATATACCAAATCATCGCTACTGCCATTGTATTGGTGGTTTTCACTGCCTTGCGCTATTTGGTGAACTCTATCATCGAAAAGTTTGGCAAAAGAGCAGGTTTAGGGGTGAGTCGTACGAGTTTGGTTAAAAAATATATAAATTATTTTATCTATGCGTTGGCTATTCTTACTATTGTCTCTATTTGGGGAATAAAAACCGAACAACTCTTCTTGTTCGTTACTTCAGTCCTTACTGTAATAGGGGTAGCTTTTTTTGCTCAGTGGTCTATACTCAGCAATATTACAGCAGGCATTATTGTGTTTTTCTCTTCTCCGTTTAGAATAGGCGATACTATCAAGATTTTAGATAAAGATTTTCCTATTGAAGCTAAAATCATAGATATCAAATCGTTTTATACGCTATTGAAAACTGCCGAAGGTGAACAGATAAGTTTGCCAAACAATCTTTTGTTACAAAAAGGAATTGTAATTGTCTCGGAAGAGGAATACGCAGTAAAACTAAAATCCTAATACCACTGTAAATAACTAAAACAACCTAATTGATATGCTAACCAAATACATCAAACGTTCTGTTATTATAGCCATCGCATTAGCGATAGGGCTCTTGCTCTATTGGTTTCTTCCTTATGAAGAACCTACTAAAAAAGGTTTGGCTTTACTTGCCTTTGTAGCAATTTTATGGCTTACTGAAGCCTTACATATTACTGTCACGGCACTTTTAGTGCCTGTATTGGCAATACTTTTAGGATTAGAGAATACTAAAAGTGCGCTACAGGCTTTTGCAAACCCTACAATCTTCTTGTTTTTTGGTGGTTTTGCCATTGCTACAGCCTTAAGTGTTCAAAAACTCGACCAATATATCGCTCATAAGGTGATTTCTTTGGCGAAAGGGAATTTTATGGTAGCAGTATTCCTTTTGTTATTGGTTACCGCTGTTCTCTCTATGGGGATTAGCAATACAGCTACAGCCGCGATGATTATCCCTTTGGCTATGGGAATGCTCAAAAACATTGACTATGAAACTAATAAAGGTACCTATGCCTTTGTGATATTGGGGATTGCTTACAGCGCGAGTATAGGTGGTATGGGTACTTTGGTAGGTAGCCCACCTAATGCGATTGTCGCTTCTCAATTGGACATCACTTTTGCCCAATGGTTGCGCTATGGTATGCCTACAGTTTTAGGTTTGTTCCCTCTGATGATTGGAGCAATGTATGTGGTATTTCGCCCTAAGCTGAATATCAAGATAGAGAGTGAAGCAATGACTGAAAAACTGAATACTAAACAGTATCTCACTATTCTCATCTTTTTAATTACAGCCCTTTGCTGGATATTTGGCGATGTAATCAATGAGGTGATTACTTCTTTCTTGCATATCGAAAAAATAAAAGATTTTGATGCTGTGGTAGCAATGATTGCTGCCGTGTTTGTGTGTTTGTTTGGCGTTGCCGAATGGAAACAAATACAAGAAAACACCGATTGGGGTGTGCTAATGCTCTTCGGAGGCGGACTTTCATTAAGTGTAATCCTCACTCAATCGGGAGCGAGCAAGGCACTCGTAGAGTCGGTGCAGTTCCTTATTTCTGATAGTAGTTACTTTGTCATTGGAGTTGTGGTGGCTACTTTTATCATCTTTCTCACCGAGTTTACTAGCAATACCGCCAGTGCAGCATTATTGGTGCCTATCTTCATTTCGGTAGCCGAAAATATGGGACTTAACCCGTTAGGACTTTCACTCATCATAGGTTTAGGAGCATCTTGTGCCTTTATGTTGCCCGTTGCGACTCCGCCTAATGCCATTGCTTATGGTACCGGTAAAGTGCGTCAGAAGGATATGGTGAAAGCTGGTTTTGTACTGAATATACTTTGTATTATCTTTATATCGGCAGTGGCTTTTTTCTTTTGGAATGACAAATTATAGGAGATACTAAAAAAGCTGCCTGAATATTGTGCTCAGGCAGCTTTTTCTTTTATCTCTTACTTATTCAAAACCTTCTTTAGGGTGAAAGTCGCTAATACTAAATACACTAAACAGAGTCCCCACATTCCCAGCCAATAAGGCATAATGGTAGTGAGGTGAGCCCCCATTTGGGTGATGGAAATAAATCCTTTTGCCCCTAAGGTGGTAGGCACGATATACGAAAAGACATTTAGCCATTGTGGCATTGCTACTGAGGGCCACGAAAAGCCAGTGAGCATTACCGATGGCAACGAGGTGTACATAATGAGCATAATCGCATCTTCACGTCGGCGTACAAAGTTGAGCAGACAAAGCCCCATAAACACTATCGAAAGGATAAAAGGTATCATAAATACCAAGGTGCTGAGCATTGAACTGCGTACTGGAATGCCAAACAATGGCATTATAATTCCTAAGATAATGAGCAAAATTACGGTTGAAAATCCTAAATAGGTAGTAGCTTTACCCATTACAATAGGTAGTGCTCCCCAGAAGTTATGCGAATTAGGGTATATTTTGCGTAGCTTGTTACCTTCGCGCATTGTACCTCCTAAAATGCCTACTGCTGTGAGAATGGTAGTTTGGAAAATAATCACCAACACTATGGGAATCAAGAAAGTAGCATAACCCGATGAAGGGTTGTACAAACTCACTACTTTAGCACTCACAGGCATTGCTTCCTCACGTGCTTGGGTAGGGAGCTTGCCTTGAGCTGAAGAGCGTTTCATTTCCACGCCCGCATTGAGGTAGGCAGCCGAGAGTTTCGCTGCAGTGAGTATTTGCTTGTAATAGAGCATATACGAGGCATCGGCGTAGACTGATATGGCGGGTTGTTCCCCGCGTTGTAAGTCGCGTGCAAAACCGTTAGGAATGGTTACGATACCGCGTATTTGCTCGCGCTGAAAAGCCTTTTCTGCTTCGCTGAGGTTGAGATAGCTGCTGTAGATAGCCACGCCACTATTGGCATCTATCATACGCAATAGCTGACGACTTTGCGCTGTATTATCTTCATCAACTACTCCAATAGGGAGCTTTTGTAGCGTTTCTTCGGAATAGAGGTAGGTGTACAAGAAAGAGACTACTACCGCTACGATAACAAACGAAAAGAACACCGCTTTGTCGCGGAATATGTATTTGGCTTCCCAGAGCATTGCACGGGTGAAGTCAGCTGAACTTTGATATATATAACTTCTAAATTGTTTCATATCCTCCTGATTTTATTTTCTTTACAAACATAGGGTAGGCAACTATCAGCAATAAGCCGAAGAGCAACAAGGCTAAAAGGGGTTGCCACGTCATCTCTACAGGTATCCCTTTGATCGCACGATTTACGTAGTATTTCATAAAATGAGCATAGGGAAAAATTTGTGCTAAATACTGCATACTCTTTGGTAATCCTTCCATCGGAAAAGTATAAGCGGCAAATGAGAAGGCAATCGCTGTAAAACCACTGCCTATGGTGAGTGCCGACCTAAAATTAGGTAGGAGAGAGACGAGTGTAATCGCGATAATCTGATAAATGATGACTAAAGCAAAAGTGATAAGCACTACGTTGAACATCGGGATGTGGAGGGGTGCGCCTATAAGCCCAAAAAGGAGATAGTTCATCCACCACGCGACAAAGAGGAGCACTAAAGTATAAGGCAAGAGTTTGCCTATCAAGGCTTTTAGCGGACTGCCGCCTGCCTTTTTGAGCCACTGTTTCCCTTGGCGGTAACGGAATTCTACTCCTAATACATACACAGTTACCATCATCACAATCATTTGGAGCATCATAGGCAAAAGTGCTGTGAGCAGGTAATAGGCATAGTTAGCATAAGGGTTAAATAATCCGTGGTCGTCTACCTTTACGGTTTGAGCTTCGGCACGTACCTTCTCGGTTTGTTGCCCTTTTTGCATTTTCTTTTTCATCACCAGTCCAGCAGAGAACATTCCTACAGTAGTTTGAAAATCCTTTTGGATAAGACTTGCCCCCAGCATAAACTGACTATTGGTATAGCAAATCACCGATTGGTTTTCACCTTTGAATAGTTTCTGCTGAAAGTCGGCAGGGATAACGATAAAGCCCATTATCTGCTGTTGCTGGATAAGTCGTTGGGCTTCTTGTTCATCGGTGAGTTTGATTTTCAGGTTGATGTTTGGGGTAGCATCAAGCATACGCAAAAGGTTTTCGGACAGCTGACTTTGGTCGTAATTGATATACGCCATAGGCAGGTCGCGGGGTACTCCTTTGTAGAAAATAGCCGCAAAGAACCCAAAGATAACCAAGGGAAACACCAAAACGTAAAACAGTCGTTTGGGTGATAGGAAAAGGTTTTTGCATTCGGTTTTAAAATATTTCATAGTATAATTAGCAAATTAGTTCATTTGAATAGCTTTGAGAAAGCCTTTGGTGTGTAGGGTATAGAAAAATTGTATATTCTCTTCGGGGACATCGCCTAAAGCACGCAGTACACTTACCGCAAAATGCAATGCACTATCCCCCTTGGCGGTTACTACCTTGTGATCAGTTACGGCTTCATTGGCGGTAAGTACGAAATTCTCGCCATTGGTATAAAGCACGGCATCTTTTATCTCATCAAAAGTATTAGCGGTATGCTTTACATCATTTAGCAAACCATTCTGCACTATCACAAATAGCTCCTAATATTTTGCCACTGGCTTTTATCTTTTGGGCAAGGGTTACCAGCTGAGAGGTTTGCTCCTTAGAAAGATTATGTCACGAACCTTCTGCCCCAATAAATACAAGAGCCGAAATATCTTCGGGAATTTCCCAGATACTAAGGTCGGGTAAGGCTTTGAGATTGCCGATGGAGGTTTTCACCTCTTTATCGGTTGAAGCATACAAAACAGTGTATTGCTCTGTACCTAATTGTTTTTCGCCAAGGGCAGCAGAAAGATAAGCAAGTTCCCAATTGGCAAACTTGTCTAAAATGATGAATATGATTTTTTTCATACGATGTTATATGTGTTTCTAAAAAAACTGTCCTAAAAGTTCCATTTTGTGGGGGCGTTTGCAAAACGCCCTTACAATGTGACTAAAAGTGATTGATTATCAGATTTATAGGATTTT
>NZ_JAEFDB010000001.1 GCF_016126015.1 Capnocytophaga periodontitidis | reverse complement strand
AAAGCAAATTAACAAAATAATGAGAGAGCTATTCACCAGAGTAGCTCTCTTGTTATTATTTCGTAATTTGTATTTCGTAATTTGTATTTCGTAATTTGTATTTCGTAATTCGTAATTCGTAATTATTTTGTACCTTTGCCGCCAAAATGATTTTTTATTATGACGGAACACGAGCTGCTAAAAGCCCGTTGGGAGGAAATTGTGCAACGCCTCTCCGATACTTTTACAGAGGGTGAAACTCTGAATGTCGATGGTATCATCTATCTTATTGGAGTACAAGAACTCGGACAAATAGGTCGCCCTTACGCCAAAGATGAAAAAGTAGACCTAATGCACATCGCTATTTGTAAACTCCTTGAACCCTTTGGTTATTATAAATATGAATTTACTGACCCTGATGGTTGGCCTCATTATAGTTTAGTACAAGAGCTCCCCGCTCTCAAACCTGGAGAACAAACCATACTGATGAAAAAAGCCATTGTCCAATACTTTTTGGATAGAGACTTTTTTTCTAACGACTAATGACTAAACGCTAACAACTAAATGAAAAAAGTAGCATTCTATACTTTGGGTTGCAAACTCAACTTTGCCGAAACTTCTACTATTGCACGTAGCTTTGAAGAAGATGGCTATATTCGTGTTGATTTCGACGACCCTGCTGATATATATGTGATTAACACCTGCTCGGTTACCGAAAATGCCGACAAACAGTTCAAACAAATTGTACGCAAAGCACTGAAAACAAACCCTAAGGCATTCTTGGCGGCAGTAGGTTGTTATGCTCAATTAAAACCAGAAGAACTCGCTTCAGTAGATGGAGTTGATTTGGTATTAGGTGCCAAAGAAAAGTTCAATATCACTCAATATATTGATGACCTCACCAAAAACAACGAGGGCATCGTGCACTCCTGCGAAATTTCCGAAACTGATTTCTATGTCGGAAGTTATTCTATTGGTGACCGTACACGTGCTTTTTTGAAGGTGCAGGACGGTTGCGATTATAAGTGCACTTATTGCACTATCCCAATGGCACGTGGTATTTCGCGAAGTGATACCATCGAAAATATATTGAACAACGCTAAAAAAATATCCGACAAAGGTATCAAAGAAATTGTGCTTACGGGTGTGAATATAGGCGATTACGGCAAAGGAGAATTTGGTAATAAAAAACACGAACATACCTTTTTAGAATTAGTGCAGGCTCTTGATAAGGTCGAAGGTATCGAACGCCTGCGCATTTCCTCTATTGAACCCAATCTTATCAAAGACGAAACTATCGACTTCATAGCACAGTCTAAAAGTTTTGTACCTCACTTTCACATTCCATTACAAAGTGGTAGTAACGATATATTAAAAAAAATGAAGCGCCGCTATTTGCGCGAACTCTATGTAAGTAGGGTAACCAAAATACGTGAAGTGATGCCTGATGCTTGCATCGGGGTAGATGTGATTGTAGGTTTCCCTGGCGAAACAGATGAACATTTCTTAGAAACTTATCATTTTCTAAACGAATTAGATATTTCTTACTTGCACGTATTTACTTATTCCGAACGTGACAATACCGAAGCAGTACTTATGGATGGTGTAGTCCCCGATGCAGTACGTGCTAAACGCAGCAAAATGTTACGCGGATTGTCAGCTAAGAAACGTAATGCTTTTTATGAGAGTCAGTTAGGTAAAGAAAAAACAGTCCTTTTCGAGAGCGACAACAAGCAGGGATATATTCACGGGTTTACCGAGAATTATGTAAAAGTAAAAGCTCCTTGGGATCCTGCTTTAGTGAATACCCTCCACAAAGTAAAACTTACCAAAATAGATGTAGACGGAATGGTGCGCTTTGAGTTTGTATAAGTAGAACAAAGAAAATTAGAAATAATAAAACAACAATGGTACACTATAAAACAGAATTAATGTTAGAATTCCCTGGGTTTGTACTCTTCGATCCAGTAGTACTACAAGAGTTCCTACTCGAAAAAGGAATAGAAGATGACGATTTACTGAAATACTTCATCAATAATCCTACTATAGGTGAGGAAAGTATCCAACGAGGAATATTATTACCTATCTATAATATAGAGCCTTTTGATTATGAAATACTCATAAACACAACTACCAAAAGTGAAATTCCTACCGAATGGGTAGTTTTTAAAAAAGAAGTCTCATTACCTCTACAAGTAAAAAGCGGAAGATTAGCTGTGGAAGATATCTTTATGATAATGAATTGGGATTATGAAAGTAATTATTCCGATTTTGCTACAGAAAAAAGTCTAAATCCTCAACCTAATGTAGAAGGAGGAGAACTAAATAGAGATACAGGAGATAGATTTGATATTCCAGCAGGTAATTATGGGGTAAAAGTATTAGGCTTTTTAGATGTAAATGAGCCTGATATTTTTGAGAGTAAGTGTGGCTATGAATTGTTTTTTGAAAAGATGGATACTTTGCCTATAATTCCTGAAAACATAAATGTAGATAAGTTGGATTATAAAGTAAAAGTAATATCTGAAAGATGAAAATCCTTTTAACAATTACCCTATCTCTACTGCTTTTTTCCTGCGATAACTCCGTTATAGGCTTCAAAAAATCTTGCAATGCCGATATTGCAAAGCAAACAGTTGCCGAATTAGCAGAAGTAAAAGCTAAAATAAAGCAATTAGAAACCCTTGCAGGGAACAATCCCACTTATTGGGTGCAGGATAGTGTGCAAAGAGATAATAAAACCTATTATCGTTTGCAACTACTCAACAAATTGTCGTATACCGATGTACATCTCTATACTTTTGCAGTGCCAAAAGATGATTGTAAACAGGTGTTTTGGGAACAAAAAAAAGCTATGCTATTACCTTATGCCGAAATGAAAAAACTAACTGAGCAAACAAAAACTCAGCAAAAGCAATTCCCCGATTTTTTTAAGCAATTCACTACTGATATGGCTTTTAGGCAGCAGCACTTAGCTGAACCGCTCTTGCGCTTATTGAGGCAGAATGACGGCAGTGTACTTCTTACCGAAGAAGAACTCCTTACCGATGAGTTCAACGAATTACAAACATATAACTTTAGTTATTATCCTGATAGTGTGTTGTGTGAAAACACTGAAAAATCAATAACACTCGTCTTTATTCCTATAGGAAACACTTGGAAACTTACTCAAATTTGGCATTAAAATGGATGATTTGATTCAATTTTTATCACAAATCGACCAGATTTATCTCTGGGATTTAATCGGAACGACTGTTTTTGGTGTTTCGGGCGTATTGCTGGGCTTAGAACGCCGTATGGATATCTTTGGAATGCTCATCTTAGCCTTTGTAACAGGAGTAGGAGGGGGAACACTCCGCGATATTATGATAGGCAGTGTACCCGTATTTTGGATGAATAACCTCACTTATATATTGATGATTGTCATTAGTGTAGTGATTACCATTCTCTTCAAAAAACAGTTTTCAGAGCACTGGAGCAAATCGCTGATGTTGTTTGATACCATTGGGTTGGGGGTCTTCACTATCATTGGTATAGAAAAAGCCCTGCGTTTTGGCTTATCGCCTACCATCGCTATTATTTTAGGTACAATGACAGGTAGTTTTGGAGGAGTGATACGAGATATATTAGCTAACAAATTACCCGCCCTCTTTCATAAAGAAATTTATGCAACCGCTTGTATTGCAGGAGGTACAGTCTATTTTCTTATCGATGATTTTGTCAATCACAACTTAGTTGTATTCATCACTATAATGGTAGTAATTGCTGTGCGATTGCTATCGGTAAAATACCATTGGGAACTGCCAAAATTCTAATTCCTAATTCCTAATTCCTAAAAAAAACACATAAAACCTTGTGTATATAAACATTTTGTACTATCTTTGCAATTTGAAATTTTAGATTAAATATTTTTAAAAATGAATATCAACAGAGAGCAAGTAGATGCTTTAAATGCGATCATTAAGATAGCAATTGAAAAAAACGACTACGCCGATAAAGTAGAAAAAGTACTAAACGATTACAGAAAAACCGCTTCTATCCCTGGATTTAGAAAAGGTCACGTACCTGCAGGTATGATTAAAAGACAGTACGGCAAAGCTGTAAAATTTGACGAGATCAACCGTGTGTTGCAAGACTCGTTGTACAAATATATAAACGACGAAAAACTCAATATCTTAGGAAATCCACTGCCTAAAGAAAAACAAGATATCAACTTAGATGCCGACGATTTTACTTTCGAGTTCGAAATTGGCTTAGCTCCTACTATCGAAGTGAATTTAAAACCTAAAAAAGCTATAGTTCGCTATGAAATAGAAGTAGCCGATGATCAAATCGATAAACAAGTAGAACGTATCCAAAAACAATTTGGTAAACTCGTTGCTAAAGGTGAAGTAATCAACGATGATAGCCTTGAAATTACAGGTACTTTCTTCAACGAAGAAAAATCTATCGATTCTCAAGCTACTTTCACTTTAGAAGAACTTAGTGATGCTGCACGCAAAGAGTTCATCGGTAAAAAAATAGGCGACCAATTCCAATTGCAAACTAAAGGTTTGTTCAAAGATGCTCATAGTCTAATGCACTACCTCAAAGTATCTCACGACGAGGCTCACCACTTAGAGGTGGAAGTTACTTTCACTTTGGAAGAGGTAAACGAACGTCAAGGCGCTGCTTTAGATCAAGAGTTGTTCAACAAACTCTTCCCTGATGGAAGTGTAACTACTGAGCAACAATTGCGCGACAAAATAAAAGAAGGCGCTCAACACCAATACAACGAGCAAGCCGACCAGCATTTCCTCAACACAGTTACCGATTATTTAGTAGATAATACTAAGTTTGACCTCCCTGAAACTTTCCTTAAAAAATGGTTGCGTACAGCAGGTGAAAAAGAACTTACCGAGCAAGAAGCTGAAGAAGAGTACAGCCGTTCAGAAAAAGGTTTGCGCTACCAACTTATCGAAGGTAAAGTGTTGGATGAAAATAACTTACATCCTAAGTTCGAAGAGTTGAAAGATTTTGCACGTGATTATATCAAAGGTCAATTAGCTCAATATGGTATGCCTACCAATGACGATAGCTATGTAGATGGTATCGTTGATCGCGTATTGCAAAACCGTGAAGAAGTACAACGTATTCAGCAACAATTAGTATTCAAAAAACTCATCGACTTCTACAAAGAAAATGTTAAAACAGAAGTTAAAAAAGTAACATTTGATGAGTTCGTAAAAATAGCTTTCCCTGAATAGTAATTTTTGCAAAATACTATAAACCAGTCCAAAATTGCTAATGATAAATACTATTGTTGTATCTTATTTGGCAATTTTGGACTACATTTATTAAAAGATGAAACAAGAAATTCTCGACCGACTACAAGCCCTTGGCGATGATATTAGTAAACTAAAGATAACCATAGAAGAACTCATCAATATTTTAGAAAAATATAGATAAATTATAACCTAATCACCACAACACTAAAAACTTAATGACTAACAACTAATAACTAAACAAATGAATTTAGCAGACGAATTTAAAAAATACGCAATTAAACAATACGGAGTAAACAGCCTTTACTACGATAAAATAGTGGGTAGTATGACTCCTTATATTATGGAAGAACGCCAGCTAAACGTAGCTCAAATGGACGTTTTTTCCCGCTTGATGATGGATAGAATCATCTTCCTTGGCACTGATGTGAACGATCAAGTAGCAAATATCGTTACCGCTCAATTGCTTTTCTTGGAAAGCGTGGATAGTGCCAAAGATATCCAAATCTATATCAACTCTCCCGGTGGTAGCGTATATGCAGGATTGGGTATGTACGACACTATGCAGTTTATCAAACCCGATGTAGCCACTATCTGTACAGGTATTGCTGCTTCAATGGCTGCTGTATTACTATGTGCAGGAGCTGAAGGTAAACGCTCAGCTTTGCCACACTCTCGTGTAATGATTCATCAACCCTCAGGAGGAGCACAAGGAGTAGCCAGTGATATGGAAATTAACCTCAAAGAAATGTTGAAACTCAAAAATGAACTCTACGAAATCATTGCCAAACACACTAAGCAACCTTTTGCTAAAGTGTATAAAGATTCTGAACGCGACTATTGGATGATAGCCCGTGAAGCTAAAGAATATGGTATGATCGACGAAGTATTAGAAAGAAAATAATGGCTAAAAAACAAGTAGAATATTGTTCGTTCTGCGGTCGTGCAGAATCTGAAACCGAAATGCTCATTCGCGGTATGGCTGGTAATATATGTAATTATTGCGTTGAACAAGCCAATATCATTATTGAAGAAGCATTTGGTAGTAAAGCTCAAAAAGGTAAGCCTGTAGTATCAGGTGATATGACCCTCAAAACACCTCAAGAAATCAAACAATTCCTCGACCAATATGTGATAGGTCAGGATTTTACTAAAAAAATCCTCTCTGTGGCAGTCTATAATCACTACAAACGCCTACAACAACCCGATGCAGATGATGAGGTCGAAATCCAAAAAAGCAACGTCATTATGGTTGGCGAAACAGGTACGGGTAAAACCTTGGTAGCCCGTACTATTGCCAAAATGCTCAACGTGCCCATTGCTATTGTTGATGCTACAGTACTTACTGAAGCAGGATATGTGGGCGAAGATGTCGAAAGTATTCTATCTCGCCTCTTACAAGCTGCCGATTACGATGTAGAGAAAGCCGAACGTGGTATCGTTTTCATAGATGAAATTGATAAAATTGCCCGCAAGAGCGACAATCCTTCTATCACTCGTGATGTATCGGGTGAAGGGGTGCAACAAGCATTGCTCAAACTCTTGGAAGGATCAGTGGTGAACGTGCCGCCTAAAGGCGGGCGCAAGCATCCCGACCAAAAATATATTGAGGTAAATACCGAACATATTTTGTTTATTGCTGGAGGTGCTTTTGATGGCATCGAACGCGTGATTTCTAAACGTCTCAATATGCAAACAGTTGGTTACAACTCGTCTAAAAATACACAAGTCGATAGGAAAAATTTGGTACAGTATATCATCCCGAAAGACTTAAAAGATTTTGGTTTAATCCCAGAAATTATAGGTCGTTTACCTGTGCTAACCTATATGAATCCATTGGATAAGCACGCCTTACGTATGATTCTCACCGAACCTAAGAACGCTATTATCAAGCAGTATAAAAAGCTCTTTGAAATGGATGGTATTAAATTTGATATAACTGAGGAAGCTCTCAATTTTATCGTCGAAAAAGCCTTAGAGTACAAACTCGGTGCACGTGGCTTACGTTCACTATGTGAGAATATCCTCACCGACGCAATGTTCGAACTTCCTAATTCAGGAGTTAAAGAATTGATAGTTACTGAAGAATATGCCGAAGAAAAACTCAATAAATCAACTTTGCAAATTGCTTCCTAACTCTTAACTCTTACCTAAATAACAATGGAAAAAACACAAATCATCCGCAATAGCCTACTAAAAGCCGTTTCCTACGAAACCTATCGTAATCTAATAGATAAGTACGAAGCCGAAGGTAAATCAAGTGGGGAAGAACAGACCGAAGAGCGTGTGTACTACACAGCTCTCAACCAAAAACGCTACAAACGTTTGGATAAAACTATAGAGATACCCGAAGAAAAAGCACAATTCTTTATAAATTATCCTAAAAGCGTTTGTTTGTTAGTGATTACTGAAAGTTGGTGTGCCGATGCAGCTCAAATTGTACCTGTGGTACATAAAATAGCTGAACTCAACCCTAAAATTACTATGAAACTCGTTTTTAGAGATGAAAACGAAGCTTTGATGAACCTTTTTCTTACCAATGGCGGCAAAGCAATTCCTATAGTAGTGTTTTTAGACTTAGAGGATAAGGTACTAGCACATTGGGGATCTCGCCCATCGGTCGCTACCAAAATGGTAGAAGAGGAAAAAGCTAAAAATGGCAAACTCTCTACTGAGTTCAAAGAAAACCTACAAAGATGGTATAACCAAGATAAAGGTGCTACCATTGTAGATGATTTCAAAAAGATTTTAGAAACTATATAATAATAATTTTAATATGAAAAAACTTACGTTTGTTGCAATAGCAGCTTTTGCTTTCTTTTCAGCTACTGCCCAAGAAGAAACTTCTATGCGTACTACTACACGTACTACTACTCAAGTAACTCCTGTAGAAGCAGTACAAGAAGAAAAAATCCCTACTACTCTGTCTGAACAATTTCAGTATATGGTAGATAGATCAAACTCTTATGAGAGATTCAAACTGATTGACAAAACTAAATTAGCAACCTTTCAACGCAGTATGAACGATAGTATCAACAGTGTGAAGTCTCGACTTGAAGCTGAAAAACAAACCGTAAAAATACACGAAAATACTATCAAAACCCTCAACAATAATATCACAGAGCTACAAACAGCACTTGATGAAACTAAAAACCAAAAAGATAGTATGAACTTCTTCGGAGCTTTGCTTTCTAAAGGGCTCTACAATACTATTATGTGGGGAATTGTGGTTGTTTTGACAGTATTGCTTGTTTTCTATATCTATAGATATGCTAACGGAAATGTAGTTACTAAAAAATCCATCAGTGACTTAGCCGAATTGCAAGAAGAGTACGAAAACTATCGCAAAGCAGCTATAGAACGCGAGCAAAAAGTGCGTCGCCAGTTGCAGGACGAAATAAATAAACACCGTTAAACCAATGCGTATTGATATTATATCGGTAGTCCCTGAAATAATAGAGAGCCCCTTTGCCTACTCTATTATGAAGCGTGCTATTGATAAACGATTAGTGGAAGTGCATTTCCACAATCTACACGACTATGCTAATAATGCTTATCGTCAAGTAGATGATTATCAGTTTGGTGGAGGAGCAGGAATGGTGTTGATGATAGAACCTATCGATAAGTGTATTTCAGCCTTAAAAGCCGAAAGAGATTATGACGAGGTGATATTCCTCACCCCCGATGGCGATACACTCCAGCAAAAGATGGCTAATCAGCTTTCGTTAGCTGAAAATATTATCATATTATGTGGGCACTTCAAAGGGGTAGACCAGCGTGTGCGCGACTATTTTATCACTAAAGAAATCTCCATAGGAGACTATGTGCTTTCAGGGGGAGAATTAGGAGCTGCTGTACTCTGCGATGCAATTATTCGCCTCATACCTGGTGTCCTCTCCGACGAAACTTCAGCTCTCACCGATTCATTTCAGGACAATCTGTTAGCACCCCCCGTCTATACACGTCCTGCTAACTACAAAGGTTGGGAAGTACCCGAAATCCTTACTAGCGGTAATATACCTAAAATAGAACAATGGCGGGAAGATATGGCTTATAAACACACTAAAGCCAAACGCCCTGATCTGTTGAAATAACAAAAGAATAACTTAAAAATAATCCTTATGAATAGAAACTTAGCTTACACTTATGGAGCTTCAGATGTATCTCTTTTAGGAGAAACAATCGACCAGAACCTCCGTCGAACAGTAGAAAAATTTCCTCACAAAGAGGCGCTTATCTCTGTACATCAAAACTATAGAGTTACTTACACCGAGTTTTATGAGCAAGTAACAGCAGTAGCCAAAGGGCTCATCGCTTTAGGTGTAAAGCCAGGTGATAGGGTAGGTATTTGGTCGCCTAATTGCTATGAGTGGACGCTCTTGCAGTATGCCACAGCCAAAATAGGAGCGATAATGGTGAATATCAATCCTGCTTATCGTACCAGCGAACTGATTTATGTAATCAATCAATCAGGGATATCATACATCTTTGCTGCCCCTCAGTTTAAAAGTAGTAATTATAAAAAGATGATAGACGATGCGCGTGAGTTCACTGAAACTTTGCGTAAAGAAGTGTATTGGGGAGAGAGCTGGCAACATTTCTTAGTACGCGGTGAAAAAGTCACTGACGAGAAACTACTTTCTTTTGAAGAGAAAGTGCAGTTTGATGACCCCGTAAATATACAATATACTTCAGGAACTACGGGCAACCCCAAAGGCGTTACACTTTCTCACCACAATATCCTCAATAACGGTTATTTTATAGGTATCCGAATGAATTATACTGAAAAAGATAGAGTGTGTATTCCTGTACCTTTTTACCACTGTTTCGGAATGGTAATCGGCAATATTGCCTGCACAACGCACGGTGCTACAATGGTAATCCCTAATGATAGTTTCGATGCTACCAAAACTCTCGAAGCAATAGAAAAAGAAAAGTGTACATCGCTCTATGGAGTGCCAACAATGTTCATTTCTGAACTTTATATATTAGACAAACATCCTTACGATTTGTCAAGTTTGCGTACAGGTGTAATGGCAGGAGCTTTGTGTCCTCCCGAGATTATGAAACGCGTGAAAGAGCAAATGAATATGCACGAAATCACGATATGTTATGGTATGACCGAAACATCTCCCGTATCTACACAAACCAAGATAGGGGCGCCTTTTGAGAAACAAATTCACTCAGTGGGTACTATCCACGACCATTTGGAAATTAAGATTATCAACCCCGAGACTAAAGCAATTGTAAAACGAGGAGAAAATGGTGAACTCTGTACGCGTGGCTATTCGGTGATGTTGAAGTACTGGAATAGTCCGCAGGCTACACAACAGGTGATAGATGAACAACGCTGGATGCACTCAGGTGATTTGGCAATGATGGATGAAGATGGTTATATCCATATTTCAGGTCGTATCAAAGATTTGATCATTCGCGGTGGTGAGAACATTTCTCCTAAAGAAATAGAGGACTTCCTCTATACGTATGTAGGCGTAATGGACGCTCAAGTGATTGGGGTACCAAGCAAGAAATACGGTGAAGAGGTAATGGCTTGGATCAAACCTAAAGAAGGAGTTATCCTCACCGAACAAGAACTTCACGATTTTTGTAAGGGTCGTATTGCCCACTATAAAGTACCTCGTTATTGGAAATTTGTAGACGAATTTCCAATGACTATCTCGGGTAAAATACGCAAGGTGGAAATGCGTGAAATATCTGCAAGAGAACTTGGTTTAGATACCGAAGAAGAATTATAGATAAAAAGGATCAATAGTTTTTGTAACTAAACTATTTGCTATCAAGAGTTGGTTTTCTGGTAAAGCCAACTCTTTATTTTTGGTAATCAAATCATCGGTTTGAGCTATGAGAGCATAGAGATAATCGGTGATAGAATGCACCCAGCAGCTGATTGGTATTTTGGCAATAGCGCGCAATTGGCGGAGAAGTGCAATCATTTCAAAACTATTCGCAGGACTATCTACTAAAATGCGCAGTTTGTCGTTAAAAGGTAACTCTCTGATAAAATCTTGTTGAGTACTATTTTCTAAAAGAAGGGAAGCAGGAATATAAATGTATGTTTCTTCACAAGTAAGTACTTGAGGTAATTCCTCTAAAGTACTAACTACCATTAGTTCATCGGTGATAATGCGCAAAGGGGGTACTTCTTTTAAATACCCCATTGCGTGAAATCCGCGTTCATAAGGTGGTACGCCAGCTATGGCATTATGTGTTTTTGTCATAGTCTTCTTTTTTTAAGCGTTTTTCAAAAGGTTCCCACAAGCGTTTGAGCTCTAATACTTCAGATGATTTTTTTTTACTAAAAGGATAGAAATCCCAATCTTTACGGCTGTATAAATCTATAGGAGGTAAGGAACTACATTGTTTATTAAAATGAGCCTGTTCTTGTTGTGCTTTGTTCTTGATTTCCCTTACCAAACTAAAATTTTTTGTGATAGCCGAAAGTCCCCCTTTTTTTGTAATCTGCTCTAACATCACAAGGGCTTTTTTGTACATTTCATAACTGAGACTTTCTATAGCATACATCCCATTGAGAAGAGTTGCATTGCGTGTAGCTGTGATGTTTTGAATGGTTACTACATTCGCTTTTTCAGTGTTTAGGTTGTTATTTTTAAAGAAAAGAGGATTTTTAGACAGTAGATAATCAGTACCTCCTAACACGGCAGCTTCATAAGCTAATTGTACATAGTTTTCATTGTACGATGATTTCAGTAGCGATAAACCTCTACTTGATACTTCAGCGATGAGGCAAAGGGGTGGGGTAGGGGCTTGCTCACTTAGTAACCGACGAAAAGCGCGCAATTTAGCTATTTCTAATAAAAAAGTGCCTCCCACTGCTACTTTTACATTGAGTACATCAGCAGTGTGAGGATTTTCTTTGATTTGGGCTACCCCAAAGGCAATTTGTTGCACCATTGAGGCACCTGCTTTTTGGTAAATTGTAGTATCAATAGCAAATGAGTTAGTAAATAAATACTGCAAGTTTGCAGGTAGCCATTCTTCTACATCTTTTTGAGTAAGTTTAGGATGTATATCCAACAAAAAGAAAGATACCGATTGGTCTTGCCAAAAAGCGATACGCTTGAGTGTTGCTTCTTTATCAGATATGAAAAGAGAGACAGCTACTTGCGTTTTAGTGTTGATAGCATAAGGACTTTTTATATTTTCAGCAGTGTAAAAAGGCAAAATAGGAATATCTTCTGCTGAAGTGAATATAAGCGACTCGTAGTCTCTTCCCTCCAGCAGATATTGCAATTGTTGTTTCCATTGTTTTGCAACGATATCCATTCCTATTTATCTATTACCTAACACCTATAGTTTCTCGCTCTATCCTTTTGCTTTTTCGTTAGGGCGCAATACCATACGATAAGATTGGTCTTTACTGATATAATAACCTACCCAGTTGTATAAAGCTCTCATTTTGTTACGGAAGTTTACCAGTGACATAATGTGTATAAACGCCCATATAGCCCACGCGATAAAGCCTTTGAGGAAGATATTCTTAGGCAAATCGGCGACGGCTTGGTTACGACCAATGATTGCCATTGAACCTTTATCTACATAACTAAAAGGGGTAGGATTTATAAAATCTTTATTGAAGTTCTTTCCTAAGTTGTTTGCTTGTTGTATGGCTACTTGCGCAAGCTGAGGGTGACCTTCAGGGAAGTTCGGGTCGGCAGTCATAATGCTTGAGTCGCCTACTGCATAGATGTTATCAAAGCCCTCCATTTTGTTATAAGCATCAGTTTTCATACGTCGCCCACGACCCAAGTGTTGCTTGTCGTCAATACCTTTGAAGGTTTTAGCCGAAATCCCCGCTGCCCATATTAGGTTACGAGCATCAAGCACTGTACCGTCCGAAAGGTATACTTCGTCATTCAGAAAATCGGTTACCTGTACTCCTAATTTGAGTTTTACACCTTTTTTAAGCAAGATTTTTTCGGTATATGCTTGGGCTTTTTTGCTCATAGGAGCAAGTACGGTGTTTTGTCCGTCGATGAGATAAATATCACCTAAATCGTCATAAGTAAGCTCAGGGTAATCCTTGCGCATAATGTTCTGTTTCATTTCAGCAAAGATGCCTGATAACTCTACCCCAGTAGGACCTGCTCCTGCAATAGCAAAAGAGAGTAGCTTACGGCGCAATTCTTTATCCTCAGTACGGGTAGCGCGCTCCAAACGGGTGTATACTAAGTTGCGAAGCATAAGGGCGTCGCCTACAGTTTTCATAGGCATTGCTTTTTCTTCTACATCTTTGTTACCAAAGAAGTTTGATTCAGCTCCCGTAGCCATTACCAATACATCATAATGCAGTTCTCCATTGCTCAAAATAATTTTGTTTTCTGAAGGAACAACTTCTTGTAAGGTAGCCATCCTAAAACGTGCATTTTTATACTTTCGGAATAGGCGACGGAAAGGGTAGGAGATAGATGACGGCTCCATAAATCCTGCTGCCAATTGGTATAATAAAGGTGGAAAGAAGTTGTAGTTATTCATATCCACCAAGGTAATTTTATATTTTCCAGAACGGTTCAACACTTTTACTAACTCTAAGCCAGCAAAGCCACCGCCTACAATTACGATATGTTTTTTGTTTTCCATAATAATTATTGTTAATTAGCCGATTTGATAATGACTAATTATTGTTTTTATTATCTTTATTATTAAAATTATAAACTATTTTTCATTTTCGTTGTTTTCCTCCTCTTCTTCTTTTGGGAAAATCTCAATCTTAGGCTCTTTGATAGTTTCTTTGTTAGACAAGCTGCGTTCTAACGACAAAAGCAAACTTGGTAAGAGCAATAAGTTGGTCATCATTGCGAAGAGCAAAGTAGCCGATATGAGTCCGCCGAGGGCTTTGGTACCTCCAAAACTTGAGAGTAAGAATACCGAGAAACCGCAGAGCAGTACAATAGAGGTATAGAACATACTTACTCCTGTTTCGCGTAAAGCAGCATATACTGATTTGCTAATCTTCCAATTGCGCGCTACCAATTCCAAGCGGTATTTAGCCAAGAAGTGAATGGTATCGTCTACCGAAATACCAAAGGCAATACTGAACACAAGGATAGTAGAAGGCTTGAGCGGAATGCCAAAATAGCCCATCAACCCTGCAGTGATAAGAAGAGGTAAGAGGTTAGGGATAAGCGAGATAACTATCATTTTGAACGAGCGGAACATATATGCCATAATGAGAGCGATGAGCAAAATGGCTAAAGCTAACGACCAAATAAGGTTGGTAGCTAAATAGTTTGTTCCTTTGGTAAATAAATAGGCTTTTCCTGTTATTTTTACATCAAAACGATCGCTAGGGAAGAGCTTTTGGGCTTTGGTGTAGATGTTTTCCTCTATTTGTTGCATCTTTTCAGTACCAATATCCTTCATAAAGGTAGTGATACGTGCTGTTTGTCCTAAAGAATCTACATAAGCAGAAAGCATATTGGCATTGCCTTTAGAGTTCTTTACATACGAAAGAATGAAATTTTGCTCTTGAGCAGTAGGTAAACTATAATATTTAGGGTTGCCGTTGTAATAGGCTTGTTTGGCGTATTTTACTAAGTTTACTAATGAAAGAGGTTTTGATATTTCAGGGATTTCCTCAATATGAGTGCAGAGTTCATCAATGCGTTTGAGGTTAGCTAATTTAGTAACGCCATTTTTTTGTTTAGTATTAATGGTGATTTCCAAAGGCATAATTCCTCCATAATTTTTCTCAAAGAAGCCAATATCATCAAAGAAAGCAGCTGATTTAGGCATATCTTCAATGAGACTCCCTGAAATTTTAATTTTGTAAATACCTATGATACTCAAAATGAGCAATGCAATAGCTGTTATAAATACCGCAATGCGATGGTGTTTAACTGTATTTTCAATGAATTTGATGAGTCCACCAATCCAGTTGCGGTGCAAATGCCTAAGGTGTTTTTCCTTAGGAATACTCATATAGCTATAAATAATGGGGATAACCAATAGAGAGATGAAGAAAATAGACACTACATTGATAGAAGCAATCACACCAAATTGTTTGAGCAAAGTACTTTCAGTAAAAATGAAGGTAGCAAAACCGATAGCCGTGGTAAGATTGGTGAGCAGGGTTACATTGCCCACGTTGCGGATAACTCTAATAAGCGACTTGGCTTGGTTGCCGTGCTTACTAATTTCTTGCTGATATTTATTAATTAGAAACACACAGTTAGGGATACCAATTACAATCACTAACGGTGGAATAAGTCCTGTGAGAATAGTAATTTCGTAGCCGAAAAGTCCCAAAAATCCAAAAACCCACATTACCGCAATAGATACAACGCCCATAGAGATGAACATTGCCCTGAATGAACGGAAGAAGAAAAAGAAAATGGCTGAGGTAGAAAGTAAGGCAGCCAAGATAAATAGCCCTATCTCATCCATTATATTTTGAGCGCTAAGGGTACGAATATAAGGCATACCCGAAGTATGCACTTTGAGTCCAGTTTGCTGTTCAAATTTTTCTACAATGGGAATAAAATCGTTGAGGATAAAATCCTTGCGAGCTTGTGTATTGACAATCTTCTTGTTCATATACACAGCTGTTTGTAAGGTGTTATTTTTCTTGTTGTAGATCAGACCTTCGTAGAAAGGCAATTTTTCGGAGAGTATTTGCTGGAGACTATCAGCTTGAGCTTGAGTTTTTACTTCTCCTTCAATGAATTTATGAGTAACAAAGCGCTGCTGAGCAGTGTCCTTTACCAAGATAGGGAGGTTATTAATAGAGATAACTGCGTCTATTTGTTTAAATTGCTTCAGTTCGTTACTGAGGGCAATCCATTTGTTGAGCACCTTGGGCGTATAGATTTTTTCATCGTCTAACGCCATTAATATCAAGTTACCTTCTTCACCAAACTTATTGAGGAAGTGTTTGTACTCCATATTCACAGGGTGATCATCGGGGAGCATATTCGCTTCAGTGAAGGTAAAGCGAACGTTCTTCCACTGAGAAGCTAAGCCTCCAGTGATAGCAATTATGAGTAGTAGAAAAGCAATTCGGTTGCGCAATATTAAGCCAGCTATGGTACTCCAAAAACTGGCTTTTATCCATTTAAACATTTTGGGTCTCTTCTTTAAATTAGCGCGCAAAAATAAGAATAATTTGCCAATTAGCAAATTTAAGTTAGACCTTTCTATTCATTAGCTTTAGGGCAAATTCTTTTAGATAATGGCGTTTTTCATCGCTGATGGTGAGCTCGGTGAGTGCACTAAGGGCTCTACGGGTAGTGTGCTCTATTTCTTGACGTACAGCTGTAGTTGCTCCAGTGGCTTCGAATAATGCTTTTACTGAGTTGATTTTCTGCTGACTATCTTCAGTAGTAGCGTAGTGTTGTAACAGTGTTTTTCGCTGTTGTTCATCGGCTAATTTTAAGGCAGTTAGATAAAGAATTGTCTTTTTATTTTCAATGATATCACCACCTATACGTTTGCCAAAAGACTCATCGCCAAAAGTGTCTAAATAATCATCTTGCAGTTGGAATGCTAAACCTAATTCTTCACCAAAAGTATAGATTGGCATTTGGTTTTCAGGAGAAGCATTAGCTATGATAACCCCCATTTGTAAAGCAGCCCCTATGAGTACAGCTGTTTTGTAGCGTATCATCTGTAAATAATCGGGGATACTTACTTCGGTTTGAGTTTCAAAATCCATATCCCATTGTTGTCCTTCACATACTTGTAAAGCAGTACGTGAAAGTATTTTAGTAAGAAGAGAAAAAACCTCAGTAGGATAGTCGTCTAATAATTGATAGGCTTTAACCAGCATTGCATCGCCAGATAGGATAGCAATATTGGTGTTCCATTTTTTGTGTACAGTAGTCTCTCCACGTCGTAAAGAAGCCTTGTCCATAATATCATCGTGAACGAGGGAAAAATTATGGAATATTTCTATAGCCATAGCTGCATTGAGAGCTTTGTGGTAATCGACATCAAAAAGATCAGTTGCTATGAGAGTGAGGATAGGGCGCAATCGTTTGCCTCCCAATTGCAAAATGTAACGCATAGGTTCATACAAATTGCGGGGTTCTTTTACGAAAAGTTTAGAGTTGAGATGATCTAAGAAGGCTTCTCTGTATTGTTCTACTGTTTTCATAGGGCGGATTTTTTTAGTTGTTGGATTACCGTTCTCACCGATACAAAACCTATTTTTTCTTCAGGGATTTCTTGTAGTTTGAACCATTCTAAGGCTTTGATTTCGTCGGGAGCAACTATGTGTACTTGTTCTTCAGCTAATTTGCACTCGAAGAAAATATCCATAGTGCGGTAAGGTACGTTTTTGTACAGATAGTTGTTGGGAAAGGTAGTGATAAATCGCAATTGTTCAGGCTTTATAATCATTCCCATTTCCTCTTTTACTTCACGGCAAGCAGCTTCTTGAGCAGTTTCCTCGGGGTCGATAAATCCTCCTGGGAGGTCTAGTTTGCCTTTGTCGGGATCCATATTGCGCACTGTAAAGAGTATTTTATCTTGGTGACGAAACACTACAGCTACAGCAGCAGCAATATTATGAAAATAGGTAAAACCACAATTGTGGCAGAGAAAGCGTACGTTGTTAGGGAACTCTATATGAGTAGAAGTACAATTAGGACAATGTTTAAAAATACTTTCCATAAAAAATAGTAATGTATAAAATCAGGCGACAAATATAGTGAAAAAAGTATTATACTCAGTATAAAAATTCTTTTTTAGTTGAATTAATATGAAAGAGACTGTCTAAAAAAGTTAAAACTAAACTTTTTAGACAGCCTCTTTTTGTAAGAAAATCTATTTACTAAATATTATTTCTTTTTAGCAGCTTTTTCAGCTTTAGCAGCGTCTTGAGCAGCTTTCATTGCGGCACGAGATACTCTTATCTGGCAAACTACAGTGTTATCTGGGTGCATAATTTTGTAGTTTTCTTGAGCTAATTTAGTAACATATAATTTGTTACCCATTTCCAAACCTGAAATGTTTACAGGAACGAAGTCAGGCAAGTTATCAGGAAGTGCTTTTACTTTGAGTTTGCGGTTAACAATACGCAAAGTACCACCAGCCATAATACCAGGAGAAGTTCCTTCGATTTGGATAGGCACTTCAATAGTGATTTCTTTGTTCTTGTTTAACTGATAGAAATCGATGTGGATGATTTTATCAGTTACAGGGTCAAACTGAATGTCTTGCAGAATGGCATCGTAAGTTTTACCATTTAATTCAATCGCAGCGGTGTATACATTAGGAGTGTACACGATGTTTTTGAATGCTAATTCAGGTGCTGAAAAATGCAGAACATTGTCTCCTCCGTATAGTACGCAAGGAACCTGTCCAGCATTACGTAAGGCTTTGCTAGCTGCTTTGCCTACGCTTTCTCTTTGAGATCCTTTGATTGTAATTGATTTCATTTATTTATATATAGTTATTAAGTTACTTATTTTTAATTAATCCCTAATTTTTACATTATAAATTTAGAACTGATAGGTTCATTGTGGTGTACTTTGTGCATTACGTCGGCGAATAGTTCAGCACAACTCAATACTTTTATTTTGCTTGAAGGTTGTTTTAGAGGTATTGAATCAGTTACGATTAATTCTTCTAAAGCTGAATTTTCTATACGTTCGTGAGCATTGCCACTGAGGATAGGGTGAGTAGCAACAGCTCTTACACTTACAGCACCTCTATCTTTCATTAGTTGGGCAGCTTTTACTAAGGTGCCAGCAGTATCAACCATATCATCGACTAATACTACATTTTTACCTTCTACATCCCCAATAAGTTCCATTGTTTCAATCACATTGGCTTGTTTGCGCTGTTTGTAGCAAATTACTACATCACATTTTAAAAACTTAGAATACGCATAGGCTCTTTTAGAACCACCCATATCAGGTGAAGCGATACACAAGTTATTTAAATTCAAACTTTGCAAATAAGGCAAAAAAATACTTGAAGCAAAAAGGTGATCTACGGGGCGTTCAAAGAAACCTTGAATTTGGTCGGCGTGCAAGTCCATTGTCATAATACGAGTAGCACCTGCCGCTTGTAAAAGGTTAGCAACCAATTTTGCTCCAATGGGCACTCTAGGTTTATCTTTTCTATCTTGGCGAGCCCAACCGAAGTAAGGCATTACCGCAGTGATATGGCGTGCTGAAGCGCGTTTGGCAGCGTCTATCATTAGTAAAAGCTCCATTAAATTATCCGAATTAGGGAAAGTAGAGCATATTAAGAAAACGCGTGCTCCTCTAATTGATTCCTCAAAAGAGGGCTGAAACTCGCCATCACTATAATAAGATAGTTTAACTTCACCGAGCTGAGTGCCGTATTTTTCTGCAATTTTCTCAGCGAGTTCTATGCTTTTAGAACAAGCGAAGATTTTTGAATTAGGGATGGTTTCACTAAACATTTTTATCAGTAAGCATTAAGGTATAAAAACTTCTAATTTTTCAGGGCGCAAAATTACAAATATTAATGATAATAGCAACTATAACCCTAAAAAATATTCTGTTTATTATTTTTTTTCTTGGCTACGGCGTTTTTTCTCAGCTTTTAAAAGAGAAAGCTCGCGTCCTGTTTGTCCAGCTACTGAGGTGTTTTCTTCAGCACGGCGTATTAAGTAAGGCATTACTTCGCGTACGGGGCCAAAAGGCAAATATTTAGCGATATTATAGCCTTCTTTAGAAGCATTGAAACTGATATGGTCACTCATTCCGTATAGTTGAGCTATCCACACGCGTTTGTCGTTAGGTTGTAGTCCTTTTTCTTTCATTAAGTCCATTATCAAAGCTGCACTTTCTTCGTTGTGAGTACCTGCAAAGAGTGCAATTCGGTCGATATGTTCAATAATATATCGTACAACAGCATTGTAATTATCATCAGTAGCTTGCTTGTTAGGGCAGATAGGGGTAGGGTATCCTTGTTCGGCAGCGCGTTCATTTTCTTTTTCCATATAGGCGCCTCGTACGATTTTTACACCTATATAAAATCCTTTGTTTACGGCGCGTTCATAGAGTCCTTTTAGATAAGGTAAACGATCGTGACGATACATTTGCAAGGTGTTGTACACAATAGCTTCTTCTTTGTTGTACTTTTCCATCATTTCTTCTACGAGGTCATCGGCAGCGGTTTGCATCCAGCTTTCTTCAGCATCTACTAAGATAGGAATTTTGTAGTTATAAGCACGTTTACAAGCAGCATCAAAACGCGCTTTGATGCGTTCCCATTCATTTGTTTCCGCATCGGTAAGAGCTTTTTTCTCAGTAATTTTTTGGAAGATAGCAAAACGGCCAAAACCTGTAGGTTTAAACACTACAATAGGAATGCCTTCATCGCGGTGGAGGTTGCCAAAATCAATGGTTTCCATCGTCTTTTCAAAAGTAGCTTCGATAGAAGTTTCTTCATCTTTTCCTTCTACTGAGTAATCAAGTACAGAGCCAACACCTTTTTGGTGCATTTTTTTGATTACAGGTAGACAGTCTTGTTCGGAGATGCCACCACAGAATTGTTTGAAAACTGTGCGCTTGATAAGACCTTCTATAGGCAAACGCAGTTTTAAAGAGAAGTTGGTGAGGGCGGTGCCTAAACGAGTAAGAGTGTTACTACCTATGAGTTTAAAGAGGCGGTAAGCCCAATTGAGTTCAGATTGGCTTTTAAGAGCAAAAGCCGTTTGAGTGTCGGAGAAACGTGTACTCATAACAATTTTACAATTAACGGTTGATGAGGCAAAAGTAATATTTTTATTTTGATTGTGCAAATTTTAATTTCGTTTTTCCATAAAAAAGAAAAATAGAGAAGATTTTAGAGTTGTTTTTAGAAAGAGTGATTTATCAAAGTTTAGTGCTTTAATAAATTTATTACATTGATAATCAGTTTTTTTTGTGTGTTTGATGATAAAAAGGAAGATCTATCTAAATTTTAGAAAGCTTTTTGTTCTTTTATTCGGGATATTTGCTGGTATCTTGATAGATATTAAAAATACCTTTAATAATCTCCTTCTATCTTATCTACTACATAGGTCACAAAATAAGGGTATCTCTTCATAGTTTAGGTACTACTTTATTTTATAAGGTAATTCCATATTCAGAAGCAACATCATTAATCATAACATCAAAATCATCACATTCCTCGAAAGGAGTATTACGAGCTTCTATTTTATCAAGAAAAGCTACTAATCTTGGCGTCATTTCAATAGGCTGAGGTATGTCCTCTTCTTGAATGATAGAGACATTTAAAGACCTTATAAAATCTTTTATTGAATTTAATTTACCTACATCAGAGGTAGCGAATGTTACAGCTGTTTCCATAGTCAAATATTTTTAAGGGTTACGTAAAAGCAAAAAAATCACTACTTATAAGTAGTGATTAAGGGTTGTACTCGGAGCGGGACTGTAACCACGTATTTACAAGGCTTTTGTAAGTGCTTAATTTTTAGTATGTAATTATATGAAAAACAGATATTTAAAGAGTGTTTTAGTAGTGTGCGGTGATTGTATGATATTGTATAAAATTGCATATTTTCGGCTAATTTTCGGCTAATTTTCGGCTAACTTTTTGGAGGTGTATTTTTTTATTTTTATCTTTGCGGTGTTTTTAAAAATAGTGGTTGTAATATGGTTATAAAATTCATTCTTCAAAGCAAAAGTGATAACGCTCCTATATACGTGCGTTTAATCATTAGTAGAGATAAAGACTACAAATGTAAAACGGGGCTATTTATAGACCCTAAAGCGTGGAGCGTGGCAAAGCAACTGCCAAAGACTACTGCAATAGAGCATAAAAATACAGCAATAGACCTGAACGCCTTGCGGCAATTCATTGAAAAGTGTGTAAACCTATCAGACCAACGGGGCGAGGTGATTAATACACAATGGTTAAAAGACAAAGTGGATATACACTTTAAACGAATAACAGATACCGCAACAAAGCAAAGCGACCTAATTACTGAACTAATAGACCATATCATTCAAAACCACTCGACACGTAAAAACGGACGAGGAACGCTCGGTATATCTGTTAGCCGAGTAAAAGCCTATCACACCCTCAAAAGCATTTTTATAGACTATCAGGCGTACACCCGCAAACGATACAAGGCAAAGGATATAAACACTCCCTTTGAAAAAGTGTTTTTGGGCTGGCTAATGAATGAAAGAGGGTATAAAGATAGTTATGCTTTAAAAATTATTGATAACCTGAAAGCAGTATGTAACGAGGCGCAAGCGTTGGGAATGGAAACCAGCCCGCAACTGACAAAAGTAGGAAAGGGAACGCCTGACAAAGAAACGCCCGTGTATCTTAATGCGTTGGACTTGGAAAGGGTGCGTGGTTGTGTGATTGAAAATAAAAGTTTGGATAACGCCCGCAAATGGTTATTATTGGGGTGCTTGTTAGGACAACGCGGGGGCGACTTGTTAGACCTTACAGAAAGCAATTTTGTACAGCATATTGACGGGGTGGAGTATGTAGAACTTAAACAACAAAAGACGGGCAAAATAGCACGCATTCCGATTGTTGGAGCATTGCAGGAAATAAACACTATCAGGAATAACGGACTCCCTTACAAAATATCGGTACAGAAGTTTGACCAGTATATAAAGCAGGTATGCAAATTGGCGGGTATTAACGAACTTATCGAGCATTCCAAAGTGTGTATGGTGGACGATAAGGGTAATATTATAGAGCAGGACGATAAGGGTAACTACGCCAGTAAGGGAGTGAAAAGAACGGTTAAGGGCGTGTTTGAGAAGTGGCAATTGGTAGGCTCTCACACGTGTAGGCGTTCATTTGCGACAAACCTATATGGCAAATTGGAGACGGCTTTTATTATGCAAATGACAGGACACACAAAGGAAAGCACGTTTTTAGCGTACATAGGCAAAACCGCAACGGACTACCTACTGCAAACGGCTAATAGGCTGCAAGAGTTGGAGGCGGTAAACGTACCTACATTAAAACCTTTGAGGACGAAAATAGGATAATAAAAAAATTCGTAAAGATATGACAAAAACAGAAATACGACAAAAGTGGTTATTTAATGAACTTAGAAAATACCCTATGAATGGTTATAGAGACTTTCTAACAATGTATATAGCGACTTTTGGAAAGTCTGAAAGGACTTTTGTACGCGATTGGAAAGAGGCTCAAAAAAAGTTAAAGGCGTGGAATAGCAAGGTAATGGACACCCTAATTGCAAAGGAAGTGGCAAAGGGTGTAGAAGAGGAAAAAACGTATTCGCTGACACGTTTGGAGGTGTTGCAATATCTTTCAGATATAGCAAGGGGCGAGCCGTACGATACAGACGAGGGCAAAGTATACCCTACATTTAGAGACCAGTTGCGAGCAATTGAACAACTTGCAAAAATGGAGGGGTGGAACGCCCCCACAAAGCAGGAGTTTAAGGGTGATTTTGAGGTTACTGGTATTAAGGTAGTATGGGAGGGTGAACCTCAATAATATTGAATAACGTTTTTAAAAAATTGTGGTAAAATGAATATATTAGAAGATATATTAGAAACAGAAGAAAATATTAAAAAAGAATCTTTTACAGATTATTTATATCAAAATGTTTTTGATAAAGATGATAAGATAAAAGATAATGCTGAAAAATTTACAATTGATTATATTTTAGTTGTTAGAGAGTCTAAAAATACAGACCGTGATAATATTAAAAAGATTATCAAACACGGTTATAATGGTGAAACGCTCAAAAAAGAACAACTTATAAAAAAGTGTACAGACAACTATAATATATCTATGTTAAAAAGGTTGTCTGAACAAATACAACAATGGGTAAAAACTCTCAATGGTGTTATTTGGTTAGTAGAAGAGGTTTTTAGCGCACGTTATGAGGAAAGGGGCAAAGGAATACTATCAATGCCTGAAGTAGGGAAAATGTTAGATGAAGGCAAATCGTGTGTGAAATTGAAAAATGAACTTGTAGAGTTAGGTAACGAAATAAATACTACTATATTACAGCAGGAAAGCACCGCAACGCCTCCACCTCCTGAACCTGAATTGATAGACTTTTCAGAGGATATGGATACAAAAACGAGACTTGCTATATTGCAGGAGTTGGGTATTTTTGATTACCTAATAAAAACAGCATATCCGATTAACAACGCTAATAAAATAGCCTCTTTATTGAGCGCTATTATAGGGGGTGAAGCAAAGACTTTACAAACTTATATAAACCCGATTATTAGCCCCGATACAGACCAACGAAATGCACCCAAAAAGATACATAAAGAGAAAGCACGGCAAATATTACAGAAGTTAGGCTATGTCGCTAAGAAGTTATAAAACATTCTAATTGCTTATATACAAAGGCTTTAAGGTTATTCCTTAGAGCCTTTTTCGTTTTTATTATTATTCATTCATTCTTTTTAAGTACTACTTAATTTTTACCTAATATTCCTTTGCACCGCAAACAAATAAAAACAATCATTAGAAAAATGGAAACAGTACAATTTATTCAAACTACCCCCGCGCAATTACAAGCAATGATTTTGGAGGGGGTGCGTGCTGAACTTAAAGAACTAAAAAAAGATTTTCAGCCAAAAGAACCAACGGAGTACCTAACACGTAAGGAGGTGCAAAAAATGCTTAATATCAATATGAGTACTTTGCACCATTGGACGAAGCAAGGGAAGTTAAAAGCGTACGGTATAGGTGCGCGTATATACTACAAACGGCACGAGGTAGATAGTGCCCTAATACGGCTAAAAGAGGGGTAAAAACAAACAAAGAGGCACGTAGCCCCTTTGTATGCGTTTTTAAAAATTGTGGGTGTGCAAATTCACACGTGGCAAAGGTATGAATCTTTTTTAATAAAAAAAAATAATTATGATAGAGTTGTATATAAACGGACAAAAGTCAGATGTAAAACAAAAGCCGTTTACCTACACTTTGCAGGTAAATGATATGTTTAATTTCGACACTCGTGAAGTGTCGTATTCAGAAACTATATACCTACCTACTACCCCTACCAATAATATTATTTTCGGATTTGCAAACGAACCTCTTAGTGACAAGGTCGAAGCATACAAGACTCACAAGGTCGATTATTATGTTAATGGTATTCCAATAGTACAGAATGCTATCGGCTACCTAATTGGCGAACGTGATAATTACTACATATTCGAGTTTAAGGATAGGGCATTACAACTATACCAATTCTTGCGAAATAGAGATATTAAAGGATTAGTTGGTTTGTTAGATGATAACGCTAAAAGGACAATATCTAATATTAAAGATCAGCACGATTACTACAATGATGAATCTGATTTATTGTATTTAATTGGCAACTATGGGGACGATGCTGCAATAACTGACAGCAAAGGAGAAAATCTAATTGAATATGATTTTGACAACACTCCCTTATCTATAAGATTGGATAGGATATTCAGAATCGTTCAAAGTATGAGTGGTATTACATTCGAGGGTGATATTTTTAAAACTGGTGAATGGAAAAATACATTTATAGCATCTTCAAACATTAAATATAATGATAACATTGAGGGAGACTCTTTTAATGCCACCTATGAGGGAGGAGGAATTGACGAGGGAATGTCTTATCAAAATGGTGGTAAGTGGGGATTTAAGGAAGAAAATAAAACCTTTAAATTAAGGTGGTTAAGGCTTAGCGCCCCCTACATAGTAAAAGAAAGAGGATAGTATAAAATTACTATCACTATCAATAATCTAAATACTACTGGGAATATAGAAGCCGAAATAGGTATGCTTTTCAGTTTATTAGGTACAGAGAGAAAAGACACTAAAAAGGTAGTAGTTAAGGGGGATAGTAGCATTCCTCAATATAATAGGGAATTTATAGTACCACTTTCAAAGGGTGAGACTGTTTTATTCTTTTACTACTCAAAAAATATAGGGGAATATCCTACACCGAGCATTCTATATAATGACGGTATTACCTTAAAAATTGAAAAGGTAAAGCGTAATGATGATATAGATATTCTATTAACCGATTTTGCATTAACAGACCTTTTTAAGGAGGTTTTTAGGATATTTTCTATTACTCCAATAAGAGACAGAAAAACTGGTGATTATCATTTCTACACACTGAACGAATTAGTAAATGCGCCTGAATTACAATGGAGCGATAAGTTTGTAAGAGTTAAGGAGGGTATGTATCACAATTTAAGTTACGGACAAAAAAACAATTTCGTTTATAAAAAATATGATGACGAAAATGCGTACAAGCAGGAACGCAATGACTCTTTTTTGTTTTTTAATGACAATTATTTGCCTGAACGCAAAGACTTTCAAAGTAAGTTTTATAGTCCTTTTAATGATTATACTTTATTAAAGGGGCAAAATGTAGGTATAGAGAATATGGAATTCTTTGTAAAAGAACTAAAGAAAGATAAAGACGGTAACATAACAGCCGAATATAAAGAAAAAACAGCGCGCTGGCATATTCTTAATTACTACTCATCAAATGCAAGTGTTTTACTAAAATTAAAGTCAAAAATAGAAAGCGAATATAGTGAGGGATACAAGTTTGCGAGTTTTAGTTTCTTTAAGTGGCAAAATTTACTTAACACTTATTACAAAGATTTGCCCCGCTTATTGGAACACCCTTACATTGTTACCGTTGAATTTGCTTTAAACGAAATAGATATATACGAATTTTCTTTTTTTTCACGTATATACGTTGAACAACTTGGGGGCTACTTTTTGCTTAACAAAATAAAGTACAAGGCGGGCGCGGTGGCTGAAGTGGAAATGATTAAAATCAATTAAAAAAAACACCCTCCCCGTATCTGGGGAGGGGTGTTAATAGGCTCAAAAGGTTAGCCGTTGCCGTGCTACTGTCCAAAATTGGACAATAGTAGCCGTTGCGGTGCATATCCCTGGCAACCTACTCCTGAATGCTTTCAGGCGGGGTGCTTTGGGACTTTTGGAAATTGAGTGTACCGACCTCTAATAATACCCCGTTATCGTCTTTGATAAATAAGGGGCGTTTAAAAGTGCTTTTCGTAGGCTCTATTAAGTCCCTTACATCTACATCAAGAACGTTTGCCAACTCAATAAGCACCTTTAATGAAGGATTACCAGTAATGCGAGCGTTTAATGCTTGGTAGGTTATACCTAACATATTAGCCAAATCGTTTAAAGCAATACCCTTTTCTTTTGCAATCTCTTTTATTCGTAACATAGCATTTAAATATTAGTTATTAGGGCGCAAAGATAGTAAAATAAAACTATACTTTTATATTAATCAAAAAAAATAAAAAAATAATTTGCAAAAAACTTGTATATATAAAATTATAGTTTTATCTTTGCATCGTAAAAGTAAAACAATAATTTTAAACACTATGAAAAAGCAAGTAACAAATAACGATTTTAGAAGCAAGGTATTTAAAGAAGCGCACCGCCTTTATAACGAGTTGCGCCCCGTGTATCGCACCTTTGCAAGTGCTTTAAAGGCTGCTTGGCAAAGTTACCGATTAAGACACCCTAAAAAGAGCAAAAAGGTAACCGCAACGCCTGAACGTATCGAGCAAATAGCCCGTAACATTAACGCATTTAATACTTGTTATCAGTACATAGACGGGGGTAATACAGCGGGCTATACTTGGGGCTTTTGGAATGATTTAGATAATAAACTGCATACCATATTGAGCAGCCTACACAAGCGAAGCCTTAACAAAGTAATAGCCCTTTGCACACCAGCACAAGCACAATATTTTAACTTAGTATAATAACCTTTAAACATAATAAGAAAATGAGAATTTTAAACAGCAATCTTTTTAAAAACATTGCCTTTGAATTAGTATCAGAGGCTACAGAAAATGCGTACGTGGTAGGTGATATTTTAGATTTTCACGACAGTACTGGTACAGAGTTTAACATACCCTTGTACATTATCGAGGGGCTACATAGTGGACACCGCCTTAATACTTTTTTTGAGGAGGCGAACCTCCCTAAATTAAACTTATCGCCTTATTACAAAGTAATGAAAATGGCAATGCAGGGGGTAGCGTTACAACAAAGCGAGGTTGTGGAGTTTTTAACGTTAGTGTCCAATCTTTGGGACTGGCAGGATAAATTACACAACGTTTTAGCATCGTTGGATATAGTACCGCATTACACCCTTATCGGTTATGTAATGGGACTCACCAACGGAGACGAGTCAAACGGTACGGTGGTAACCTCTGAAGCGTTCAGTAGTTTAATTTGTGCATTCTTTGACGGGGGTATAAATATAGATACTTTTTTCAGAGAGTGCGATAACCTTAAAAACAAATAAAGCAATGGGACACGAAATTATAATACATTCATTTAACAAGTTAGAGACCTCCAACAAGTTTAAGGAGGTGAAGCATTTCGAGCGTTTTTGGATAAGTGGTAACGAAGCAAAGACACGCATTAAAGACTTTGCAAACATATCACTACAAAGGCACTTTAACAAGTCACAAAGCGTTTATTTTTGGTATAAAAACGCTTCAATGAATAACGGCAAGCGTGGCAAATGGAGCGACCCAATTACGGGGCTATTTGCTACAAACCACAACTTAATTTATTTTGGTGATATATCAGAAAAGCAGGCGAACGGCTACACGCGCAAAGTGTCGTTTTTGTTTTTCGTGTTTAAATACGATAACAGCAGAATGGTAATTTTTGAATACCCCAATTATTACCCGCCTGCCAACGAGGTAGGAGCGTTCATTAGTAGCCAAATAGGGCACATAAAAAAGACTTTAGGGCTATGATTGACTATTTTAAGGCATTTATCAATTACCGCAACGATACCCGCTTTCAGGAACTCAAAGAGGCGGGTATTTTTGCCGTTGCGGTTGAGACTACCGATACAGACACGGGCGAGGTAAAAGAGGCGTATTTGTACAAAAATATGAATATCACCCCAACGGGCACGGGCTTTGTGCTTGCAGGTAGTTTGCATAAGTATCGTAGTATTATCAAAGATATTGCCACCAGTGCGCAAATAGATAAATATAAGGGCTACAATGGTGATCTATTCACCTTGCAGGATATTACGGACACAATTACGCACCTTTGCGGGGTGCTTGATATTAGCCCGCACGTTTGCACCTTGCAAAATATTGAGATAGGCGTTAATAACGTGGTTACCTTTGCGCCCTTTGATTTTCTCAAAGGGGTACTATATCACCGCAACGATTACAGCCCTACCATAAAGCACGGGGGTAATTATATTCAGTTTGAGCACGCACAATATTACATTAAACTTTATAACAAGGGTAGGCAATACGAACTACCTAACGAGGTGATAAGGGTGGAAATTAAAGTAATGAAAATGCAAAAACTAATCGAGGCGGGTATAAACATTAGCACCCTTGCAGATATTAACGAAACGACTTTAAAGCAGGCGTTTGATTTGCTTTATAGCGAGTTTAACGAGGTGATTTATTACGATTATAGCCTAAAAACGGAGGGACTAACAGAGGCAAAGAAGCGCAAAGTGTTAGAGTACCAAAATAGAACATTTTGGGAGGGGCTAACCTATAAGCAACGATATAAAGAAAGAGACCGATTAAACACCCTAATTGAGAAGTATTCGGATAACTATAAGGGGCAAATACAACGGCAAATGATAGCGGGGTATAACGCCACGATTGAGGGCAAAGCAGGTGATTATACACTACCAGCAACACCGCAACCAACGGAGGCAAATCAGGAGGTAAAAAACGACCTACAAAATGAAAAAAGTATCACAATCTTACCGACCCCTAAAAACCAAAAAGAGGGTATAAACTTACCGACCTATCAGGACACCCCTAAAAACCAAAAAGAGGGTATAAACTTACCGTTTAAGTATAGTGTAAGAACGTTCCCAGAGGGGTTAAAAAAAGAGGGTAAAAAATCAGACTCAAAAGACACCAAAAAAACACCTCAAAAAGAGGTTAAAAACGGGGTGGCAAATTTGGATAAAAAAACACCTCAAAAAACAGACCTTAAACCGTTATCAAAAGACTACCCGCGTAAGTGTGTTATAACGGGCATAAGTTTAGAGTTAGAAAAAGAGAATGCGCGTTATATTCGTACGAATACTATAATGCACGTAAAAGAGACAGACGAGCATTTATATTCATTGCTTTGTAGTTTGTTATTACCACACACGGGGGTTAAACCAGTTTTTGAGAAAACTATCATAAACCAGTTGGCGAAGCAAGTGCGCAATCGTTATTATAACAAATCAGAAGGCACAAGGGCTATAATGCAGGGGAGTGATTTAAAAAATCAATTATCATTAGATTTATAAAAATTCAAAAAAAAAACGATTTATGGAAAACAAAGCAAAAGTTAGAATTACGACAAAAGTACACAAAGAGGCGTGTTTTTGGTTTGTATCATTAGAAATTGAGGTTACCCCCAAAGAGGGCGAACCTACAAAAGTCCGTGCGATATTAGACACGGACGAGGCAACTGAATTGATAAATAAGATTAAGTTTGCTAACTACACGGCAAAAAGTCAGAACTTGAAAAACGTGTAGCACTATTCAGAAACGCACGGAAACGGCTTAATTTTTGATTATCACCCGTATAGTAATACACCATATCACAAAGAACGAAATAATGAAAAATTGACTTGTTTTTTTTATTGTGTTTTTATGTTATTATATTTTTACCCTTGCTTATATTTGAGCAGGGGTATTTTTTTAGATTTACAGTTAAAAATCACTTGTTATTCTTTTCGTTTTTCAAGCGATTAGGGTATTTTATGCGCCTTATAAAAAAGGCAAATCAGGAACAAATATTTTTTCGTTTTTGAAGCGATTGTAAATTTTTGCCTCTTTATAAAAGCAAATGCTTTTTTTTGATTTTTGTCGCCTTTATAAAAAAGCACACTCAGAACTGAGGAAGACTGCTAAATAATCAGCACTGCTCAAAATTGAGCATACCTTAAAAGGTTGCAACCTATCAGGGCAAAAGGTTGTAAGTTGCAACCTAACATCCAAACAGAACTAACTAACAGCAGGGCTACGCAAAAGGTGCTTTTTATAGTTTTTAATATAGTTGGAGGTGATCATCATTCAATATTTTTCAAAATACCCCGCCCCGTGTATGTTTATTCTCTTTTGTCAGTAGGTATGCAGTAAATGGCAGTATTTTTAAACACGTAGAAGTTACGTGTTAAGTGTGGGAGATAAAAAGAACAAGTGTTAAAAAACGTACACTTGTATAAAGTCAGGAGGCAATCATAAAACAGTGGAATTTTTACGCCTTATAAAAAAGAAAAAATCACTACCTATAACGAGGCGGTGATTTTATTTTTTTATAGTTACATTCAGGAGGTAAAAAAACACCCCTGAAAAATGGTTTTTTGAAAGTTTTCGGCTAAATGTCGGCTAAATCAGCCCTTAAAAAAATAAAACCCTTTGAATTTCAAAGGGTTATAGTTGAGGGTTGTACTCGGAGCGGGACTTGAACCCGCACAGGCATTACTGCCCACTGGATTTTAAGTCCAGCGTGTCTACCGATTCCACCATCCGAGCCTTTATGATAGACATAAAAAAAGAGCGAAAAACGGGGTTCGAACCCGCGACCTCAACCTTGGCAAGGTTGCGCTCTACCAACTGAGCTATTTTCGCATATAAATTGTTTCAATAAACTTGCATCTGAAGAGTTACTTTGTTTCTCATTTGCGGTGCAAAGGTACGACAAATATTCATTCCTGCAAATTTTTGAGCAACTTTTTTTTAACTTTTTTACATATTTTTTATAACCTACATTCTTTCAGGCACTTGTATTCCTAACATTTTAAAAGATTCTGCGATGATTTCACCTATTTTTTTGCTTAAAGCTACTCTAAAATAGCGTTTGTTAGTGTCTTCTTCACCTAAAATGGAAACGTTTTGGTAGAATGAATTGAAGTCTTTTACCAAATCGTATACGTAATTAGCGACCACAGCAGGGCTATAATTATCCGCGGCATCTTGTACAATAAAAGGGAAAAGGGTGATACTTTTCAGTAAGTTTTTTTCTTTTTCTTGTAGAGCATCAGGTTGTATAGCAGTTATTTCTTTGTTATTATTCGTTTCAGCGTATTTGCGTAAAATAGATTGGATACGAGCATAGGTGTATTGGATAAACGGTCCTGTATTTCCTTGAAAATCGATAGATTCTTTAGGGTCAAATAAAATACGTTTTTTAGGATCTACCTTTAATATATAGTATTTTAAGGCTCCTAAGCCAATAGTGTGATATAAAGCTTCTTTTTGTGCTTGGGTATAGCCATCGAGTTTGCCGAGTTCCTGTGAAATTACTTTAGCAGTCTGTTCCATTTCAGCAATTAAGTCATCGGCATCTACAACGGTTCCTTCACGGCTTTTCATCTTTCCACTAGGCAAATCTACCATACCATAGCTGAGGTGGTACAAGTGTGAAGCCCAATCGTACCCCAATTTTTTTAAAATGAGAAAAAGTACTTTGAAGTGGTAGTCTTGTTCGTTACCCACAGTATAGACCATTCCTTTCACATCGGGATAGTCCTTCACACGTTGAATGGCAGTACCCATATCTTGGGTTATATATACTGAAGTACCATCGGCGCGGAGTACCAACTTCTCATCTAAACCATCGGCGGAGAGATCGCACCAAACAGAGCCATCTTCTTTTTTGAAGAATACCCCTTTTTGTAGACCTTGTTCTACGATGTCTTTTCCTAATAAATAGGTATTGCTTTCGTAGTAGTACGAGTCGAAATCTACTCCTAAATTCTTATAAGTAACAGCAAAACCATCGTATACCCATCCGTTCATTTGTTTCCAAAGTTTCATTACTTCAGGGGCGCCTGCTTCCCATTGGCGAAGCATCTCTTGAGCTGCTACAAATATAGGTGCTTGTTTCTCAGCTTCCTCTTTAGATTTTCCTTGAGCTATTAGTTCTTGGATTTCTTCTTTATACGCTTTATCGAATGCTACATAGTAGTTTCCTACTAGTTTATCTCCTTTTAATCCTGTGTTTTCAGGAGTTTCTCCATTGCCAAAACGTTGCCAAGCTACCATAGATTTGCAAATGTGTATTCCTCTATCGTTGATAATTTGGGTTTTATACACTTTATGTCCGGCAGCTTTTAAGATTTCGGCTACTGAATAACCTAAGAGATTGTTACGGATATGTCCTAAGTGCAAAGGCTTATTAGTGTTAGGAGATGAATATTCTACTAAAATAGCCTCTTTACTATTAGGTGTTGCTAATCCAAACTGAGGATTGTCTTTTATTTCTGTTAAAAAGTTGAGGTAATAAGTATCAGCGATAACAAGGTTTAGAAAGCCTTTAATCACATTGAAATCGGTTACTAAATTACCTACTTTTTCTTTGAGGTAAGTTCCTATTTGTTCGCCTATCTGCACAGGATTGCCTTTGATGTGGCGCAAAAGTGAGAAGACTACGAGGGTCACATCGCCTACAAACTCTTTTTTAGTTTGTTGCAATTCTACATTTTCTAAACTTACGTTGTACAGTTCTTGTACGGCTTGTAGTATATGTTGTTTTAGGATGTCATTTAAATTTTGCATATATTAATTATCAATCTCAAGGGGTGTTAATTTTTATAGCGTATTCAGAAATAACTCGTTTGTCGAAATAAGGTTCTTCATCAATATGTAGTAATACAGGCAAGTTAGTATGGTGTAAAATCACTTCTTCAGTAGATGGGGTAGGGGAGCCGCTAAATACTATACTATGAATGTTTAACCCTCTGTTTTTTAGTGTTTCGTAAGTGAGTAACGTATGGTTGATACTACCCAAATAATGACGAGAAACTAAAATGACTTTATCCGTAGGATAAATTAGGTCAAGCATCATATCTTTTTCATTGAGAGGAACGTACAATCCGCCTGCTGCTTCTATAACAAGTGTATTATTGGTTTCAGGGCGTACAATTTTAGAAAGCTCAATTCGCACACCGTCTAATTGAGCTGAAAGATGTGGACTTGCAGGAGTGTGTAATCCATAGCTATTAGGGTGAAATACAGTGCGTGTATTGCTGATAAGTCGTTTTACTTTGTCAGTATCTGAGTTCTCTAAGTCTCCTGATTGTATAGGTTTCCAATAATCAGCTTGAAAAGCCTCTGTAAGAATTGCTGAAACGATGGTTTTGCCAACTTCGGTGGAAATGCCCACCACAAAATAAGTGTCTTTCATTTTGAATGGTTTGTTTTGAGAGTGCAAAAGTACAAAGTAATTGGCAAATGAGCAAAAAATAGCGATTAGTTTTTAGTTTTTAAAATCCAAAAATTTTCTTAAAAATATTTGCACAATTATTAAAAACTTTCTACTTTTGTGGCTTGAAAATAACCATTGATTGAGTTTTTTATAACTCATCATTTTTAAATAATAGATTATATGAAAGTTACAGTAGTAGGCGCAGGTGCCGTAGGAGCAAGTTGCGCAGAGTACATTGCTATTAAAGACTTCGCGTCTGAAGTAGTATTAATTGACATCAAAGAAGGTTTTGCAGAAGGTAAAGCTATGGATTTGATGCAAACCGCTTCCCTCAATGGGTTTGATACTCGTATTACAGGGGTAACCAATGATTATTCAAAAACTGCAGGCAGTGATGTAGCTGTGATTACCTCTGGTATTCCTCGTAAACCAGGTATGACTCGTGAAGAGCTTATCGGTACCAATGCAAACATTGTGAAATCAGTTGTTGAACAATTGGTGAAATATTCACCTAATGTGATTGTAATTGTAGTGAGCAACCCTATGGACACTATGGCTTATTTGGTACACAAAGCTACTAAATTACCTAAAAACCACATCATCGGTATGGGTGGAGCACTTGATAGCGCACGCTTTAAATACCGCTTGGCAGAAGCGCTTAACAGTCCGATTTCAGATGTAGATGGTATGGTAATTGCTGCTCACAGTGATAGTGGTATGTTACCTCTTACACGTTTGGCAAGCTATCGCGGTGTGCCTGTAACTGAGTTTTTGAGTGCTGACCGTCTTAACCAAGTAGCCGAAGATACTAAAGTAGGTGGTGCTACCCTTACTAAACTTTTAGGAACTTCAGCTTGGTATGCTCCAGGAGCTGCTGTATCAGCTTTAGTACAGGCAATCGCTTGCGACCAAAAGAAACTTTTCCCTTGCTCAGTGTTACTCGAAGGTGAATACGGACAAAAAGATGTGTGCGTAGGGGTTCCTGTAATTATCGGTAGAGATGGAGTTGAAAAAATTGTAGAGGTAAAACTCAACGATGCTGAAAAAGCTAAATTTGCAGAAAGTACTGAAGCCGTACGTGAAGTAAATAAAGCTTTAGCAAGTGTGTTATAGTCTGCCTTAAGACTTTAAAATTAGAATAAAAGCGACTTTTCCGAAAAAAGTCGCTTTTATTTTATTTGGTGTTTCCGTTCACCGAAGGGGGTAATTCGTAAAGATACTTATAACTATTAAAAATTCTTTTATTTATGAAATATATTTTTGCATTTTTTGTCACTTTTATTGCTACGGCACAACAAACTGATTTTGTGCTCCTCAAAAGTCTTTCTTCCGATTTTGTATTTGATATGAAATATGCAACTCCTGATAACTTCCTTAAACAAGCTGTTTATGAGTGTGGAGAATGCTATCTGCGCAAAAGAACAGCGGAAGCCTTGGTAAAAGCTAATGAGGAGTTTAAAACTTTGGGATATCGCATTAAACTATTTGATTGCTATAGACCTCTTGAAGTACAAAAAAAGATGTGGGAAATACTTCCAGGTACTCATTATGTAGCCAATCCTGCCAAAGGTTCTAAACACAATCGTGGAGCAGCAGTCGATCTCACTTTAGTAGATAAGGATGGTAAAGAATTGGATATGGGCACTCCTTTTGATTTTTTTGGTGAGAAAGCCCATCATACTTGTACCACTCTTTCTAAAAAAGTACTTAAAAATCGCAAGTTGCTGAAAGATATACTCAATAAATACAACTTCAAATCTATTTATTCGGAATGGTGGCATTACGAATACCGCCCTGAAATGCAATCCAAAGTAGAAAACTTTCAATGGCAATGTGAATAATTACGAATAATGGTAGTTATTTGAGATTGTTAGGAAGTTCTAAAATTTGTATGCTTTTAACTCTGATTGCGTTGTTAACTAAAGCACGAGTATATTCAGGATAAGGTTCTCCCGCTGCAGGGGCTCCCATTTTACATTCACCGTCAGAGCCACCTCCTCCGTTAATCCACAAATAAGCATCGGCGTGTGCCCCAGTGGTTTTGGTAGTGCTACGCGGACCTAAAGCTGCATTGAAGTTGTTACAAGAGTTATAAGGAGCATTAGCATTTTGGTGTTTAGGACGATTTATACCACTGCGCCCTGTGTCAATAACATAATGTGTATTTTTGAAACCTTTAGTAGCTAAATAAGCTACAAACTTCTCAGCTCCAGCTTGTTCTTCAGCAGTACCTCCCACTCCCGAAACATTCAGTGCAAAACCACGCATATATTTTAAGCCTCCATCTATAATAGCATTTGCAACAGTTTCAGGATGTTGGGTAACCAAAACAGAATTCCCAGCATGAATATAACTCATTACTTTAGGGTTGTTCTTATTTAGTTTTTCAGCGACGTAACTAAGCAGTTCAGCACGCTCATTGTATTTAGCTGAGCCTCTTGGGTGACCGCAGTAGTTAATGGCATCAGGCTCAATAATAACCACCGCACGGCGTTGTCCAATAATGGCACTTACGCGGTCTATCCACTCTTTGTAAGAAGCAGCATTAGGGTGCCCTCCTTTTGAAAACGACCCACAATCGCGATTGGGAATACCGTAAAGCACCACAATAGGCGTTTTGCGGGCACGTTCAGCTCCTTCAACGAAGTTTTTAAGCCAACGGTCATTTTTCTCTTTACCACCACTACCAGGACTAACACCGCCGTCATACCAACCTCCGCAGGGCGTACCATACACTTGGTAATACAGCTTTTTCAGTTCTATATTAGGCTCCTTTTTCACTGCATTTAAGCGAGAAGGTTCCAAATAGAAATCCCAATCATAAGGTATTTGTGTAGTAGAAGTCTGTGTAGAGGGGGTGTTGTCTTCCCCTGATTTTTCACAAGCGATTGTTAGTAATAACAAAGTCACTAAGGATACTAATTTATTCATAATTTTCTTTTTAAATGTTTTAAGGCTACAAAGGTAGTGCTTTATTTTTGATTTTGCAAATTTACTAATCTGTAAATTTGTTATTTTCAAATAAATACTATACCTTTGCCAAAGTTTTTCACTTTTTATCTAATGAAAAAAACATATATTACTTTTTTAGCGTTTTTATGCTGTTTTGTTTTAGGCAATAATAGGTTACAAGCACAAGGGTTAATGCCTATTCTCAGTCAGGCTCGTCTGCACAAAGATAACTCTAAAGCAGGCTTTGATGGACCTTATATTTTTTATACTGATAAAGGAATTGTTGTAAAGCAAATTACTGAGAAGAAAGGTGTAGCATTACCGTTTATTCAAACATTTACTAAGGATATCAAAGGTAAAAAATTCACAGCACAACTCAGTGATAAAGAATCTTTTAGTTTTAGAATTAAAAAAGAATTAAAGAATGAAACAGCAGTGTATAATATGCCTGAAAAACTCATTGCTATTTCGGACATCGAAGGTGAATTTGAGGCTTTTAAGCAGTTTTTGATAGTTAATGGGGTGATGAATGCTAAATACCAATGGAAATATGGTAAGGGGCATTTAGTGACGGTAGGTGATTTTTTTGATCGCGGACTTTGGGTTACACAAACACTTTGGCTTATCTATCATTTAGAACAACAAGCTGAAAAAGCAGGGGGTAAAGTACATTTTATACTTGGCAACCACGACTTGATGAATATGAATAACGACTTCCGCTATGTGCGCAAAAAATACTTCCAGAATGCTTCTCTATTACAAGATGAATACCTACACTTCTACAAGCCTGATACAGAATTAGGGCGCTGGTTGGCTACCAAAAATATCGTTGAAAAAATAGGTGATTATGTATTTGTACACGCTGGTATTTCTATAGAAATTGCCAATTTAGGACTCACTGTACAAGAACTAAATAACAAAGCTCGTGACTACTATTTTGATAATCTAAAAGCACGAAAATGCAAAGATAGCTTATATAGTATTCTCTATCAGTTTGGTATAAGTCCTACGTGGTACAGAGGTTGGGGCAAACAAACTATTGATACAACCGAAGCCGAAACTATTTTAGAACGTTGGCAAGTAGGTAAGTTTGTTATAGGACACACTCTTCACAGCGAGGTAACTTACCTGATGAACAAACGTGTTATCGACCTTGATGTAGCTCACGCCAAAGGAGTAGTACAAGGTTTGCTGATAGAGAATGGCAAAGAATATAAAGTAAATAACAAGGGAGAAAAATCAGTTATTATTGAGAATGCTGAAATCCCTGAAGATGATGATTAACAACTAAACATTAATAACTAATGAAAGGAATTATATTAGCAGGAGGTTCAGGTACACGCCTTTACCCCATTACAAAGGGAGTTTCTAAACAATTACTCCCTATTTATGATAAACCAATGATTTACTATCCACTATCGGTGTTGATGCTCTCAGGTATCCGTGAGATATTGGTAATTTCTACCCCTCAAGACTTACTAGGTTTTGAGCGTCTATTAGGTGATGGCTCTGATTTTGGCGTTCGCCTTAGTTATGCAGAACAACCCAGTCCCGATGGCTTAGCTCAAGCGTTTATCATAGGAGAAGAGTTTATAGGAGATGATGATGTGTGTTTGGTATTAGGCGACAATATTTTCTACGGACAGAGTTTTTCAAAAATGCTTTTTCAAGCGGTAGAAAATGTAACGAAAGAACGTAAAGCTACTGTTTTTGGTTATTACGTAAAAGACCCTGAACGCTATGGAGTAGCCGAGTTTGACAATGCAGGTAATGTACTTAGCATTGAGGAAAAACCAGCACAACCCAAATCTAACTATGCAGTAGTGGGGCTTTATTTCTATCCTAATAAGGTAGTGAAAGTAGCTAAAAATATCAAACCTTCAGCACGAGGTGAATTAGAGATTACTACTGTGAATCAAGTGTTCCTAAATGACGGTGAACTAAAAGTACAACTTTTAGGACGTGGTTTTGCGTGGCTTGATACGGGTACTCACGATTCACTTAGCGAAGCATCTAACTTTGTGGAGACCTTAGAAAAACGCCAAGGACTCAAAATTTCTTGTTTGGAAGAAATAGCCTATCGCAAGGGGTGGATTACCGCCGAAAAACTGCAAGAACTCGCCAAGCCAATGCTCAAAAACCAATATGGGCAATACCTTTTGCAGTTAACAAAGAACAATTGATAATTAACAAAATGAAACCTTTTGTAACACTTATCTTAACCCTCTTTACTACTTTCTTTTTGCAGGCGAGTGATAGTTATAACTGGCATACTACTCAGGAGTATCAAGTGAAGAATGAGAAGGGGAGGTTGTTTTTAGTGAAAATAGCAAGAGACCCTAATGGTATTAGTATTGCTGAATATAAAAAAGTGTTATTGCCTAATAACATTGGGAAAAATGCTTATTTTGTATCAGTAACTGAAGGTAGAGATACCAATCATTTGCTTATTGCTGATGATACTTGGTATTACTTTGTGAACAGTCATATTTTTTATAACAGGAGGGAAAAAATCACTCCTGAAAAAGTTTTTACAGTAGCAAGTGTTACTAAGTTTTTGGGTAGCCAGAATTTTCTTATCGATGGAGTTTGGTACAGAGTCAGTTATAACCCTTATGATAGGGAGCAACCTATCAAAAAAGAACCTATCAATAATCCTGTTGAGCAACTTTCCTCTCCGCAAAAAGAAAAGTCAAGCCTATTCCAAAAAGATTGGTACTATGATGGGAAAAACTATTATAAGGAAGATGAGTTTTATAGTAATAAATGGCATCGTCTCAAGAACAAAAACTATATAACATTGATAACTCATAAGAAATATACCAATAAAGGTAGAGAGTCTTATCAACATCAATTACAGCCCTTTGTTCTGGTGAATAATGAAATACGATATTATGAAATAGATAATAGGCGAAATGTGTTCAAAGCGAGACTTGTAAGACGTATACCCCTTACTTCTGAAATAAAAGATTTACAATTGTGTTTTGCCTCAAAGGATAAATTGCTGATAGAAGATAAAGTTATAGAAAATATTTGCGATTTCGATACTATGACCTTTGTGGGCTCTGTAGTAGATGTTATAAATCCCAGTGGCGATTGGGCAGAGGTAGAATACAACTACTATTTCAAAGATAAAAACGGAGTCTATCTCTATCACACAGGTAAAGAACTACTACAAAAACTTTCATACGATCCTCAAAACTTTAGTGAAGAGAATTTGTATACCATATTACTCAATAGAAAATGAAGAATTATATAATACTTATCTTAACCCTCTTTACTACTTTCTTTTTGCAGGCAGGAGATCATATTTATGTAAAAAGTGAATACTACATAGAAGTTGAAAATGGGAAAGTATACTTGGTACAAATAGGTAGAAATTACGATGGTATAAGTATTAATTTATATAGAAAAATAGAACTGCCTATAGAAAACAAGAATCCTCGAGTGATTGCTTATGGAGGTGGTTTTAATGCGTATGTTATGGTCGCCAATGATGATTATTGTTATTACAAGAATGCTTTTATTTATATCGATAAGGATAATACCTATGACTTTCATAAGGTTTTCCCTACTAAAAGTCTTACAGCAACATTTGGCGAACAAACCTATTGTATTGATGGGATATGGTATTGGATTGATTTTATATTAGGAAGAGAAGAATTGTTTAAAAAAGAACTTAAAGGCTTCCCTAATCATCCTGAAATTATATACAAATTTAAAGATAGAGAGAGTTATTTACTGAAAGATGATAAAGCAGTCTATTCTTATAATGAAATAACAAGTATTTTAAAAGTTATTTCTAATTTAGACCCTAAAACAGTACATTTTCAACCAGCTCTTAGCGAATATGATGCTCATAGTCTGTATGATGAGGATACTTTTTACCTTACTGATCTTGATTTTGAAGTAATAGGAGATCTTACTGAAAAAAATACACCATTAGGAGTAGAAAAAGTTGATTTTACAAAAGGTGTTTTTGCTTTTGATATCAATGATCGAACACTAACCTATTTTTATCCCTATCAAAATATTACTTTTCGTTCTGATTTAAACTTGGCGATGAGAAATAATCAGTATTTTTGTAATTTTAAGGATGTTTATAAAGAATATAAAAATGGAATGAGTATTGCAAAAGTTAAGAATATCAATAAATTAAAGTACTTGAGAGATTATAATTTGTATTGTGATGAGAATGATTTTTATATAATTGACTATTATAGAAATGAATTTACTCCGATTGCTCTTAACGAGTCTGTAAAAGAAATTCTAAAATCAAAGAAATACGAGAATAACTTCAATAAATATTATTGGGACTCTTTTGTGTTGTGGAATAATAAGATAGTGTATTTAAATCAGAGTTATAACGCTATAAAATTTCTTGAACCTAATAAAATTAGTAACTTGAGAATTAAAAAAGAACTCCCTCTTACCTCAGAACTGAAAGATTTGAAAATATGTTTTGCAACTAAAGACTATTTATGGTTAGAAAATAAGTTAATCAAGAATATTTGTGATTTTGATACAATGGAATTTGTAGGTACAATATTTATAAATGATTATCTGGGACATGATTACTATTTTAAAGATAAAAACGGGGTCTATCTCTATCATACTAAAGGAAAGAAAATGAAAAAACTTTCTTACAATCCTAAAACTTTCACTGAGATGAAAATGGCTGAATTAAAACTAAAATCCTAACATCTAAAAATGGCAAAACTAAAAACAGCATATTTCTGTCAGAATTGCGGTGCGCAATATAGCAAATGGCAAGGACAGTGTTACACTTGCAAGCAGTGGAATACCATTGTAGAAGAAGTAGTACAAAAAGACACGGCTCCTGCTTGGCAAGAAAAAGAATCACCTATTAAAAACAAGGCACCTAAGTACATCCCTATTTCCCAAATCGATACCCAGCAAGAGCCACGCCTCAACAGCAACAATCACGAACTGAACAATGTGCTAGGTGGGGGCATAGTGCCAGGGTCGGTTACTCTTTTAGGAGGTGAACCAGGGATAGGCAAGAGTACACTATTATTGCAAATAGCTCTTAACTTGCCCTATCGTACGCTCTACGTATCGGGAGAGGAAAGTGAAAAACAGATAAAAATGCGCGCCGACCGCATTCCACACCGACTTGATAACTGTTTTATTCTCACTGAAACTAAGACGCAAAATATCTTCCAACAGATAAAAGAACTCTTGCCTGAAATCGTGATTATCGACTCTATCCAAACCCTTCAATCCGATTATATAGAGGCATCAGCAGGGAGTATTTCTCAAATTAGAGAATGTACTTCCGAATTGATTAAGTTTGCTAAAACTACTCATACCCCTGTAATACTTATTGGACATATCACTAAAGACGGACAAATAGCAGGACCTAAAATATTAGAGCATATGGTGGATACCGTTCTGCAGTTTGAAGGCGATCGCAACCACGTGTACCGTATCTTGCGTTCATTAAAAAACCGCTTTGGTTCTACTTCCGAATTAGGTATTTATGAAATGCTTAGTAATGGATTGCGCGAGGTAAATAATCCTTCGGAGATTCTCATTTCCAAAACTGATGAGACCATTAGCGGTACTTCTATAGCTGCCACCTTAGAAGGTATGCGTCCGCTGATGATTGAAATACAAGCCCTCGTGAGTACAGCGGTCTATGGTACACCACAACGCAGTACTACGGGCTTCAATGCCAAACGCCTCAATATGCTTTTGGCGGTGCTTGAGAAACGCGCAGGATTCCGCTTAGGTGCTAAGGACGTCTTCCTTAATATTACCGGAGGCATTACTATCGACGACCCTGCAACCGATTTAGGGGTGGCAATGGCTATCCTATCGTCCAATGAAGATATAGCCATTCAGAAGGATGTGTGTTTTGCTGGTGAAGTAGGTTTAGGTGGCGAGATACGCCCTATACAACGTGTAGAGCAACGCATTACTGAAGCTGAAAAATTAGGATTTAATACCATTTTTGTTTCTAAATACAACAAAATAGCTCTCAAAAATACGAAGATAAAAGTTATAACGGTCGCTAAAATAGAAGATGCGATACAAGAATTATTTGGATAAGAAGAACGCCTTATGTTGAGAAAACTCTTTAAAGATACTATTATTTACGGCATTGCTACTGTACTTCCTCGTGTGTTAACCCTATTGCTCACAAGGCTGTACGTGAATAAACTTGATACTGCCGATTTTGGTATCTATTCAGGGTTGTTTGTCTACCTTATCTTGGGGAATGTACTGCTATCTTATGGTATGGAAACCGCTTTCTTCCGCTTTATGAATAAAGGCGAACAGAAGAAAAAGGTGCAATCTACTGCGCTTACTTCTCTTACAATCAGCTCTTTGTTTTTTCTGCTGATTGCCTACTTATTGCGACACTTTATTGCTTCTTGGCTGAACTACGATGTGCAATATATTGTCTTTGCCATTTATATATTGGTGCTCGATGCCTTAGTGGTCATTCCGTTTGCTTGGCTCAGAAATAAAGGCAAAGCCAAACTCTACGCAATGGTAAAGATAGGGAATACAGCCTTAAATTTAGCGCTTAATATCTACTATCTAAATTATTTGTCTCCTGAAAATCTCGCAACAAACGGTGGTGTATACTACATTTTTTTAGCCAATGTGATTGCTAGTTTAGCGACATTTATTGTGCTGCTACCTATCTACCTCAAAATACGTTTCAAATTCTACTATCCTCTTTGGAAAGAGATGATGATCTACGCTTTTCCCGTACTTTTGGCGGGCATCGCTTTTGCTGTGAACGAAGGTTTTGACCGTGTGTTTTTGCGAATGCTCCTTCCTGCTGATACAGCTGATGAAACGATTGGTATCTACTCAGCTTGCTACAAAATGGGGGTATTTATGAATCTTTTTGTGACTGCCTATAAACTTGGTATAGAACCTTTCTTTTTCAGTAGTGCTCAAGATAAGAATGCACCTAAAACTTACGCACGTATCACTGAATACTTCATTGTGTGCGGAGGCTTTATCTTGCTCTTTATTACCGTATTCACCGATGTTTTTAAACTTATTTTGATACCTAATAAAGCCTACTGGGATGCCCTCTGGATTGTACCTATTATCTTGTTAGCTAACCTTTGTTTGGGTATTTATCACAGTCTTTCGGTATGGTACAAAGTAACCGATCGCACGAGCTTTGGCGCGATTGTATCCTTAATAGGAATGGCTATCACGGTAGTGTTCAACTTTGCACTTATTCCTTGGCTTAGCTATAGAGGAGCTGCGCTGGCTACTCTCATCACCTATGCTGCAATGATGAGTATCTCGTATTACTACGGACAAAAATACTACCCGATACCCTACAAAAAAAGGAAGATAAAAATCTTCCTTGGTATGAGTGTACTCTTCTCTTTTATAAATTTCTATGCCTTTGGCAATAGCATTTATATAGGTGTTTTGTTTCTGCTTATCTATGGTTATTTAGCGAGCTTTGTAATCAAGCAAAAATCACTTCGGTCAAAAGCATAATACGATAGGCAGTTAAAGTTGATCAAACAGCAACATCATTTCTTCCTCTTTTTGTCGCATTAGCGCACTGTCTTTTGGGGTTTTATCTTTATACCCACAGAGGTGCAACAACCCGTGTGCCAATACTCGCAACAATTCTCTTTGGAAAGGCACTTTAAAGATTTCGGCGTTTTCCTTTACGCGTTCTACCGAAATATAAATATCTGAATGGAGTACTTTTCCCTCAGTATAATCAAAGGTGATGATATCGGTAAGTGTATCGTGTTGCAAGTACTCTACATTTATTTTATGCAAATAGTCATCATCACAAAAAATATAGTTGATATTGCCAGCCTCTTTACCTTCACACTTAGCAACACTTTTCACCCAGCGTTTTACCGAATTCTTATTATAAGGGAAGACAAAAGGAGTTTCGTTAAAAAAAGAAGTCATAATCTAACTATTTTTTTTCTTTAGACTTATAGGTGTTGATACCTAATAGCGCATAAATAGGAGAGAAATTGATAAGAATGGTTACCAATAGCAAGATAGAAACGCCTGATAACACCGATGCAATGGTTATAGAAAACTCGTTGAAATACCCTAAAATTGCCGTAATCACGATAATAAGTAAGCGGATATTCTTGTCTAAAGTGCTAATATTTCTTTTCATATCACTTTTATTTAAATTTTGAGGACAAAGGTACAAATAATTTGTAAATTAGCAAATTTGGTAATGAGTAAATTTGCTCATTTGAATTTAAAAACCTACCCTCGCTCTCCCTCCCGAAAGGGAAGGAGGCAATTCACAAAAGTGACTTTTTTAATGAGAAAACATTTAATATTTTCTACTATTCTAGAGTTTATTTAAAAATATAAGCCTACTATTTTAAAAGCGAATACCGCTGTATTTAATTATGTAATACAGAGTCTAAATTTTTCTGTCGATTACGTAATTTACCATTAAGGTAAGAGCTTCTTTATAAGGGGAAGCAGGGAAATTGTTGAGAATATTGAGTGCTTTTTGTTGAAACTCTTTCATTTTGGCAGTAGCATATTCTAATCCGTTGTGAGTTTTTACAAAGGCAATTACTTCTTTTACACGCTTTTTATCCTTGTTGTATTTCTTTACCGAATTGATGAGCCATTGCTTTTCTTTTTCTGTACAAGTATTGAGTACATAAATAAGAGGGAGGGTCATTTTTTGCTCTTTGATGTCTATACCAGTAGGTTTTCCGATTGCATCTTCGGTATAATCGAAGAGGTCATCTTTTATTTGAAAAGCCATTCCTATATACTCGCCAAAGAGACGCATTTTTTCTATGAGTTCAGGTTGTTCAGGCTGTACTGAACAAGCGCCCATTGCACAACAAGCCGCAATAAGGGTTGCTGTTTTTTGACGGATAATTTCGTAGTAAACGTCCTCTACGATGTCTAACCGACGCGCTTTTTCTATTTGTAAAAGCTCACCTTCACTCATTTCACGTACAGCAACTGAGATAATGCGTAATAGGTCGAAATCACCATTGTCTATAGAGAGGAGCAAGCCTTTAGACAGCAGATAATCACCTACTAATACGGCTATTTTGTTTTTCCAAAGTGCATTGATAGAAAAGAAACCACGGCGTTTGTTACTATCGTCTACCACATCGTCGTGCACCAAAGTAGCAGTGTGAATGAGTTCTATAACTGAAGCACCCCTATAGGTACGTTCACTTACTTTACTATCATCAGAAAGCATTTTGGCTACTAAGAAAACAAACATAGGTCGCATTTGCTTGCCTTTGCGATTTACTATATAATAGGTGATGCGATTCAGCAAGGCTACTTTGGACGACATTGAATTGCGGAACTTCTGTTCAAAAAGTTCCATCTCTTCGTGTATAGGTTCTTTTATTTGAGCTGTTATTTTCATTTTGTTTTATATAAATAAGGCTTCCTTTTGCAAAAGGAAGCCTTTAAAACTCTATTCTGTTGGAGAAGTATTTTCAGTTTTTAAAGGAGTATCCTCTTCATTACTATTGTGAGGGTCTTTAAACTTGCGTTTTCCAAAAATATTCTCAAGGTCATCTCGGAAGATAACTTCACGATCTAAGAGCAAGTTAGCCAAAGTGGTGAGTTTATCTTTATTCTCGGTGAGGATATCAATAGCACGTTGGTATTGCTCTTCTATGATTTTAGAAATTTCTTCATCGATGAGGTGAGCTGTTTTCTCACTATATGGTTTGGTAAAACTATAATCGGACTGGGCAGAATCGTAGTAGGTAAGATTACCGATTTTCTCGTTGAGCCCATAAATAGTTACCATTGCGCGGGCTTGTTTGGTTACTTTTTCGAGGTCGCTGAGAGCACCTGTAGATATTTTATTGAATACTACTTTTTCTGCAGCTCTACCGCCAAGGGCAGCACACATCTCATCGAGTATTTGTTCGGTGCGTACGATTTGTCGCTCTTCGGGTAGATACCAAGCTGCACCGAGTGACTGTCCGCGTGGCACAATAGTTACTTTTACCAATGGAGCGGCGTGTTCTAACAACCAACTTACAGTAGCGTGACCTGCTTCGTGGAAAGCAATAGCTTCACGCTCTTCAGGGGTAAGGATTTTAGTTTTCTTTTCCAAACCACCTACAATTCTATCTACTGCATCAAGGAATTCTTGTTTGCTCACAGCTGTTTTACCTTTACGTGCTGCAATAAGGGCTGCTTCGTTACAAACGTTGGCAATATCAGCACCTGAGAAACCAGGAGTTTGTTTTGCTAAGAAATCGATATCTAAGGTTTCAGCAGTTTTTATAGGGCGCAAGTGTACTTGGAATATCTGTTTGCGTTCGTTCAAGTTTGGAAGTTCCACATAAATTTGACGGTCGAAACGCCCAGCACGCATTAGGGCTTTATCCAAAATATCGGCGCGGTTAGTAGCAGCAAGCACAATTACATTGGTGTGAGAGCCAAAGCCATCCATTTCAGTAAGCAATTGATTGAGAGTATTCTCACGCTCATCGTTAGCACCAGTCATTGCATTTTTACCACGAGCACGACCTATAGCATCAATCTCGTCGATAAAGATAATAGATGGAGATTTTTCTTTAGCTTGTTTGAAGAGATCGCGCACACGAGAAGCTCCCACCCCTACGAACATCTCTACAAAATCAGAACCAGACAGAGAGAAGAAAGGTACTTGAGCCTCACCAGCTACCGCTTTGGCAAGGAGTGTTTTACCTGTACCTGGAGGACCTACAAGCAGAGCTCCGCGAGGTATTTTACCTCCTAATGAGGTATATTTATCGGGGTTTTTGAGGAAGTCTACAATCTCTTGTACCTCTTCTTTAGCACCTTCTAAGCCTGCTACATCTTGGAAAGTTACGCGGGTTTCTTTCTTTTCGTCAAACACCCGCGCTTTAGACTTGCCTATACTGAAAATACCACCAGGTCCACCAGCACCTGCCATACGACGCATTACAAATATCCACAAACCAATAATAACGACGAAAGGCAAGAGAGTGAACAGCAAATCGCCAATTACATTTTGTTGGGTTTTGTTTTCACGAGTAGTGCTAAGGTTGTTATCTTTTACAATTTGGTCGAAGCGATTTTCGAAATTGCTCAAGTCGCCTAATTCAAAGCGATATTGAGGTACTTCGCCCGCATTAGCCCCCTGCATAAGAGAATTGCCCGTAGGTTTTACCTCTTTGTGTTCTTCTTTTTTAAGGGCATCCTCGGTGAGGTATACATTAGCCTCTTTGCGGTTTAAGATGATGATTTTAGCTACATCACCATTGCTGAGGTATTCCTCAAATTTAGATTGAGGAATTTCTTTAGGTTGAGACCAAAAGCTCGCTCCTGAATAATAATTGAAGCCTATGAGAATGAGCAGTAATACGCCGTATAGCCAGTAGGCTGAAAAGCGATTTCCGTTACTTTTGTTATCCGACATATATTTAATAGTTAGTTTCTAAATTGATAAATTTGGCATCACCCCAAAGACCTTCGAGGTCGTAATGCTCACGTACTTTTGTTTGGAAGATATGAACGACTACATCCACATAGTCGATGAGAATCCATTCGGCGTTGGCTTCGCCTTCAATGTGCCAAGGGTGTTGATGTCCATCGGCTTGGCTAACGATTTTTTGAATAGCTCCTGAAATAGCCGATACTTGGGTGTTAGAAGAACCATTACACAAGATAAAATAATCGCATACGGTATTTTCAACCTCGCGTAAATCCATAATGGTGATATCAGTGCCTTTTACTTTTTCTATACCAGCAATAATATTGCTAATAAGCTGGTTTGATGATATTTCTTTATTCAATGTTTTTATTGTTTTTACAGTTTAAATTTATAAGTGCTTCTTGAAAGCGCGCAAAGATAATACTTTCCTTTCACAAAAGCAAAAGATTTTAATAGATAGGAAGTAAAAGATAGGAGATAAGAAGTGAAAAAAGCTGTTTAGTGTTGTACTAAACAGCTGATTTTGTGATTTTTGATTTTTATATTTCTTTATTAAGAAGCTTTGAAACTTTTGAAGAGAGCTTCCATTTTTTCTTTTTCTTCTTCGGCTAAAGCGGCATCAACCAAAATGCGTCCGCTATGTTCATCAGTGATAATTTTTTTACGAGAAGCGATTTCCACTTGCACTTGTGGAGGAATAGTGAAAAAAGATCCTCCAGAAGCACCACGCTGGATAGGCACCACAGCCAATTTATTCATTACACTACTGCGGATGCGTTGGTAAGCCTTTAGCAAACGATCCTCTATTTTAGCAGCATATTCTTCAGCTTTTTCTTTAAGAAAAGCCTCTTCTTTCTCAGTTTCGGCTAATACCGAGTTGAGTTCTGCTTTTTTGTGTTTGAGGTGGGCATCGCGTTGAGCTTTGCGTTCGTCTACTTGTTTGATAGCCTCTTTCTTTTGGTCAACTTGAGCTTTACCTTCTTTGATGCGTTTTTCAGCCAACTGTACTTCCAATTCTTGGAATTCAATTTCTTTAGACAAAGAAGTGTACTCGCGGTTGTTGCGAACATTTTTTTGCTGGGTAGTGTACTTTTTGATGAGGGCTTTAGCCTCTTCAATTGTTGCTTTTTTCTCAGCGATACCCGCTTGTAAAGCATCTAATTCTTCTTTAAATTTAGCGTGACGTTTTTTGAGTCCTTCTACCTCATCTTCAAGGTCAGATACCTCTAAAGGTAGTTCGCCACGAGTGTATTGCAACTCGTCAATTTTTGAGTCAATTAGCTGTAAATCGTACAGAGCTCTTAGTTTTTCTTCTACAGTAATATCCACTTTTTGTGCCATATTTACGAATAATATTTGATAGGATTGGTATCCACATTTGATATTGAGAGGGCAAAGGTAGGAAAAATTTTTGAAAGATAGTCAAATAAAAGTGATTTTATGTATTGTTCACTTTCAAAATGACCTATATCGGCAAGGAGAATTTGTCCTTCAGCCTTGAAAAATTCGTGGTATTTGAGGTCGGCTGTTATATAAACATCAGCTTTTGCACGTTTGGCATTTTCTATAGCAAAAGCGCCACTTCCACCTAAAACTGCTACTTTTTTCACATCTTTACTAAGCAATGCCGAGTGACGCACTACACTCACTTGCATACGTTCTTTGAGGTAAGCTAAAAAATCTTTTTCGGGCATAGCTTTATTAAGTTCACCTATCATTCCCATCCCGATATGTTGGTGTTCATTTTCGAGTGTATATATCTCAAAAGCTACTTCTTCATAAGGGTGATTTTGACGAAGAGCCTGCAATATTTGTCGTTGTAAGTGTTTAGGGAAAATCACTCCTATTTGGGTTTCATCTTCAGTATGGAACACATTAGGTTCGCCAATGGTAGGGTGAGATTCCTCATTTCCTTTATAAGTGCCTTTACCTTCAAGATTAAAACTACACTCAGCATAGTTGCCTATATTGCCTGCACCGGCTGCAAAAAGAGCCTTGCGAAGGTTTTCGGCATCGGATTTTGGTACATAGGTGATGAGTTTTTGAATGGTATGAGGTTGAGGAATGAGAATACGTCTGTTTTGCAATTCTAAACGATTGCAGATAGATGCATTTACTCCTAAGAACTGATTATCGAGAGCCGTGTGCATACTATAGATCGCAATTTGATGCTGAATGGCTTTCATCACCACACGTTCTACATAGTTTTTTCCTGTGAGAGATTTGAGTCCGCTAAAGATAATAGGGTGAAAACTCACAATAAGGTTGCATTTTTTGGCAATAGCCTCATCTACAACAGCTTCGAGAGTATCTAAGGTAATGAGCACTCCTTTTACTTCAGCATTGGCATCACCTACTAATAAACCAACATTGTCAAACCCTTCAGCATATTGCAGAGGGGCAAGTTTTTCTAATTCTTGAATAATGTCTGTTATTTTCATTGCATTCCTAAATGTTTATGCACTTCTTTTACAGTGCTTTCAGTGAATAATGCTTCTAAGTTTTTCCATACACTATGGTAGCCATAAGGACCATTAAGCATTTCTTTTTTAGCTTGTTCTATCGTCCAATTGTGATAAATAATACGATACATTGCCACCATTATACCTGTACGATCGGCACCGTGATAACAGTGAATTAGTACGGCTCCTTGTTTTTGGTGTTCGCGTATAATTTTCAGTGTTTGTGCTATTTCAGGGGCTTTGATACGCCAAGTGAGCAAAGGATGATTGATGAGCTTGATATTATCGGAAGCGTTAAAAATCTTCTTATCGCCTGAACGGGTGAAATAGCGTAGATTTACAATTGATTTGATAGGAATATTCTTAATAATAGCCTTATCCTCAGCTACTAATTGTTCGCTTCTGTAGAGCAAACTGTCCACTTTGTACAAATTAGCATCGGCGTGAATGAGTGTTGCCTTATGCTGTGACCACAGAGGTAGCAAAGCGAATAAAATAAAGTAAATTAGAAGTGTTTTTTTCATAAGGTATCTTTTATTTCTTCATATCGTGTAAGGACATCATTCACATTGCGAATTGATTGTTTTGTCCAGTGAATAAGCGTATTAAGTCGTTCTTCATCGCTGAGTTGCCAAGCTATCTCGCTGCGCCGAAGTTTATCAGTGAGTTGTTGTAAGACAATAGCCACAGCTACCGAGATGTTTAAACTTTCGGTAAATCCCACCATTGGTATTTTTAAGAAAGTATCGGCTTGTGAAAGTACTTGTGTTGATAGTCCTTCTTTTTCAGTGCCAAAGAAAAAAGCACTTTTTTTAGTAATATCAAAGTCATTGAGAAAATAGGCATCTTTATGTGGAGTAGTGGCAACAATTTGGTAACCTTGCGCACGAAGCGTATCAATGCAACTTTGAGTGTCGTTATAACGAAATACGTCTACCCATTTCTGAGCTCCCATTGCTATTTTGGCATCAAGGCGTTTGCCGAAGCGCCCTTCAATGCTATGCGCTTGTTGCACGCCAAATACTTCACAGGTACGCACAACGGCACTAGTGTTGTGCATTTGGAATACATCTTCCATCGCTACCGTAAAGTGATTGGTACGCTGTGCTATAATCTCTAAAAAACGCTCTTTGCGCTCTTCAGTAATAAATCGTTCTAAGTAAGAAAGTATTTTTTTGTTCATAATATTTTTTCAAAAGCTTTACGGGGACTTCCCCTGAAAGAGACTTCGCCACAATACTGATAACCTAATTTTTCAAAGAGGTGCAACATAGGGGTATTGTCAAAATTGGTATCAGCGTGCAGAGAGTGAAAACCATTATCGCAAGTGAATTGTTCTATTTGTTGCAATAGTATTTTTGCTAAGCCTCTCCCTAAATGATTAGGTGCAATTGCTACCCTATGAAAGACTACAAAATCGCCAGAGGTGAGCCATTTGCCTTTGATACGAGCATATTCGGGTTCATCATTGATAAGCAAGGCACAATAACCTACTATTTCGTCGTCTTCTACAAGTACATAGCCATAGCCTTTGGCAATATCATTCGCTATTACTTGTTCATTAGGATAACCATCTTGCCACTGATTGCTACCTTCGGTTTTGCGACGCTGGATAGCAGCGGATAAGATTGTCCAAATGGCAGAAGCATCGGCTGGAGTTGCTACTTTGAGTTGTATTTTTTGAGTCATATTCAATTAGATAATCAGGTGACAAAAGGCAGGTAACAGAGGGCAAAAATAGAAAAAACTTTGCTCATTGACAAATTTTCGCTAACTTGCCCCGCTTTTAAGTTTTTTATGTTATGAATACAACCCCAAATGCGATTGAGGTACGACACCTCAGCAAACAATATAAAGAAACTACAGTTCTTGCCTTGAATGATGTGTCATTTGAGGTGAGGAAAGGAGAAGTTTATGGTATTTTAGGACCTAATGGAGCAGGGAAAACGACCCTGATGTCAATACTTTTTGGAAGTATTAAGCCTACAATGGGGAGTTTTACTATTGCAGGGCTTACCTATAAAGATACTTTACTGAGATATAAAATAGGCATTGTACCACAAGAATACGCTTTGTATCCCACACTTACCGCGAGAGAGAATTTACATTACTTTGGGAGCCTATATGGACTCAAAGGGAAGGAGCTAAAAGCAAAAACAGATGAAGCTCTTGAGCGTGTTGCTTTATCAACTGTAGCTGATAAGAAAATTGCTCATTTTTCAGGAGGAATGAAACGCCGTATCAACTTAGTAGCGGGGATATTACATACACCCGAAGTTCTTTTTTTGGACGAACCTACTGTAGGGGTAGATGTACAATCTAAAAATATAATCATTGATTATTTAAAAGAGTTGAACGTAAGAGGAATGTCGGTATTGTATACTTCACACCATTTGCAGGAGGCGCAGGATTTTTGCGACCGCATAGGGATATTGAGTGAGGGGCAATTGATAAAAGAAGATACTCCTAAAAATCTTATTAAAGAGGTACAAGCTTTCAATTTAGAAGAAGTATTTATTCAGGTAACAAGTAAAGCCAGTGAGAGTTCATAGCTGGGTATGTGAATAAAAAGTAACAAAAAAAGCTACCATTTGGTAGCTTTTTTTATTTTTAATTTTATTTGATAATATCTTTGTAATCTGCATTTAGTGCTTTATAACTGTCTGCTTTTTGAGAGGGTACATAAATATTACGTAAGTGTGTTTGAATAAATGCCTTTTTGTTTATATTAAAAGCAGTAGGGTTATGTGTAATTAGAGTGTGCAAATTCTTACATTGCATAAAGGCTTGATCTTCTATTTTGTTTACTTTTTCAGGGAGTATAATAGTTGTAAGTTTATAACAACCTATAAAAGCCCTTTTACCAATAGTAGTAACATTTGAAGGAATGTCTATATTTTGCAGATGATTACAATTAGCAAAAGTTTGTTCTTTTATTTCTGTAATCTGTGTAGTTTTATTTTCATCTGCTTCTACAGTTGTTAATCTAAAACATCCATTGAAAGCCTTAGCACCTATACTTTTCACTTTATTTCCAATGACAAAAGTTCTTAATTCGTATGACACTTGCTCTCCATTAAAAGCTAATTCAGCTATAAATTCTACGTCTTTTAGTTTAGGGTCGGCGTTCATATCGATAAAACGGGTGTTAGGGTTTTTCCATTTCAGAAGTGTTTTGCCGTCAGAACTAAGCTCATAATCGGTAGTGATTATTTGTTGTGCAGAGAGAGATATACCAGTAGAAGGCCAGCCAGTATTGGTTTTAGGTCCGTAGAATATTTTGTCCTCAGTATCAATGTAGTAATCGCCTTCTACACCTTGTGTATTAGGTTTCCCTTGACCTGCGTATATTTTAGATCCGTCTTTACCAGGGAGTCCTCTTTCGCCTTGAGCTTTGATGTTGGTATTTACATTACCGATATACCAATAGCCATCTTTGATATTGGGTTTAGGAGCATCGGCTCCATTTTGACCGTCATTACCTTTTTCTCCTTTTTCACCTTTGGCTTTAGTGTTTGATTTTATGCCATTTATTACCCAATAACCATCGTTATCAATTGTAATAGTAGGGGTGGTTCCATTTTGACCTTTTTCTCCTTTTTCACCTTTGGCTTTGGTATTGGTTTTTACGCCATTGATTACCCAATAGCCGTCGTTGTCGATAGAAATAGAGGGTGTAGTACCGTTTTGACCGTCCTCCCCTTTTTCCCCTTTTTCACCTTTGGCTTTGATGTCAGTTTTTACGCCATTGATTACCCAATAGCCGTTGTTGTCAATAGAAATAGTAGGTGTAATGCCGTTTTGTCCATTGGTGCCATTTTGACCGTCAGCCCCTTTTTCTCCTTTGGCTTTTACATTAGTTTTTTGTCCGTTAACAATCCAATAGCCGTCCTCAGAGATAGTAGGGGTAACGCCATTTTGACCGTCAGCGCCGTTATTCCCTTGTGCTTTTACAGCAGTTTTAGTATTGCCTATATACCAATAGCCATCATCTCCGATGTGAGGTATAGGAGCATCTTGACCGTTTTGCCCATCAGTACCGTTTTGTCCTTGTAGTCCTCTAAGGCTTACAGGGTTTCCCCAACCTTCGGCAGTTTTAGGCCCATATAGGTTTACAGAGGTAAGATCTATATAATAATCGCCTACGTTACCTATAGTAGCGGTAGGGGCTGTAGATCCCGAGAGAATAGTATTAGTACGCTCGCGCTCTACAATGCGTTCTTCTACGATTTTAGTACATTGCACAGAGACAAGACTAAGACCTACAAACATTGCTAAAAAAACAATCTTTTTCATAAAATGCTAAATTACTAATAAATGTTAAAATATAAATCAAAGGTTAGCATCAAAAAATGTGCCAGAGTGTTTCTTTTTATTTGCCGTTTCTATACTCTCGTGGACTTACTCCCATAGCTTGCTTAAAAGCAGTACTGAAATATTTAGATGAGTTGAAGCCTATGTCGGTAGCGATATCGTTGATAGGAAGGTCGGTAGTTTTGAGGAGTTGACAAGCTACTTCTATACGGTACTTATTTAGGTACTCGGCAATACCTAAACCTGTGATTTGCTTCATCTTGTTGTATAAACTAGCACGACTCATCGCCATTGCTTCAGCTATATTATTAGCATCAAGGTCAATTTCGTTGTAGCGTTTTTTGATGAGCTGGTTGAGTTTCATCATAAATTGTTCGTCAGCATTACTAATGGTAGTGAGGGCAGGCGAGGGGAGAAGCACTTCTTTTTGGTATCGTTGCTTGATGAGCTCTTTCTGTTTGAGCAAATTACCTATCACTGATAGCAATAAGTCAATGTCAAAAGGCTTAGAAAGATAAGCATCAGCACCTAATTTATAACCTATTTTCTGACTCTCACCATCACTCTTAGCGGTGAGCAATATTATTGGTATATGACTGATGTTGAGCTGTTCTTTTACCTCTTTACACAACTGATATCCATTCATTATAGGCATCATCACATCGCTTACGATAAGGTCGGGTTGGTGAGTTTTTAAAAGCAATAGAGCTTCTTCTCCATTCACCGCTTTAAGTACATTCTTAAACAACGGACGTACTTCACTATAAAGATAGTTGAGGAAATCAGTGTTGTCATCTACTAAAAGTATACTGTATTGACTCATATCACTCACAGCAGTTTTTTCGGGTACTTGGGTATCTGTTTCTTCGTTATCAAATTTCTCTAATACATTACTATTATTGTAAGGCAATTCCACATAAAAAATAGTTTGTGCTCCTTCGTCATAAGCTCCTATTTTGCCATCGTGTTTTTCTACTAATTCTTTGCAATAAGCAAGACCTATACCACTGCCACCTTGCTGGTGTTTTCCTTGCTGAAATCGACTAAAGAGTTTGTTGGGATCTATATTTTGAAGTCCGATACCTGTATTTTCTACTTGAAAACGTACTATTTCGGAAGTATGAGTACTGCGTAGTCTTATAGTGGCTCCTTCATTGCTAAATTTTACGGCATTCATAAGTAAATTAGAGAGCACTACGCGTATTTTAGCTGTGTCAATAGCTATAGGCGGTAAGTTTTTGTCTAATTGTAGGTCAAATTGTATATGTTTGCTTTCAAATTCTTGTTCAAAATCCTTACTACAATCAGTGATAAGATGATTGAGGTCTGTATAGGTTTTAGAAAGTGTATTTTCTAATGAGGTAGAGCGATTGTAGTCTAATATCCAATTGATGATGTTTTTCATTGTATTGGCTTGTCTAAAAGCTCCTTCTAATTGTGTTTTTTGGGCAGGAGGAAGAGTGGAGGTATTGCTATCACTTAACAGTCGTTTCAAGGGAGCATAGATAAGTGTCAGAGGTGTGCGTAGTTCGTGGCTTACATTCGTGAGAAACTGAATCTTATCTTCGTTCAGTTCTTGCTGATGAAGAGCAATTTGCCATTTCAGTTGTTGCTTTTTGCGGCGCAGATAGCCCCATATTACTCCTGCTGTGATAGCTAACAGCAATAAACCCACGCTTACAAAAAACCAAGTCCGTTGATACCATACAGGTAATACTTCAAAAGAAAGCAAAGGTGTATCGGGAGTCCACGATCCATTTTGAGTCATACAAGCTACTGCAACTTGATATTTGCCTACTGATAGAAGAGAGATATCAAGGCGATTGTCGTAAGTTTCAATCACAGAAGTCTGTTCTTTATTCTTAATTTTGAAACGGAAAAGCAAACGGCGGAACATATCCTTTTCATTAAGTCCTACATTTATTTTCAATGAGTTAAAATAAGGAGGTATTTCTTTAGGAAAATTGTGAGCACTGTATATTTTGCCATTTAGTTCAATGTTTTGCAAGAAGAGTAAGGGAGAGGTTTTCTCACTTGAGCGTATCGCTTTGTTGATTTTTGCTAATCCTCCCACTCCTGCCATATAGATGTAAGGAGAAGCTTTAGTCTGTACATAACCTGTAAGCACATCGTTAGGTAGAAAACCATCATTATCATCCCATATCATTATTTTTTTGTCGGGGATGTGGTAAGAAAAGAGTACATTGCTAGCGTTTATCCATAGGCGTTGTGCATCATCTAATTGCATATAACTGATTTGTCTAAAAAGGTTCTCGGTAGCTACATTCTCAAGTTTTTTATTGGATAAGGAATAACTAAAAAGCCCCTTATCTGTTGCGATCCAAAAGCTGTTATGAGTGTGATCATAACACACAGCACTGATGTTACACTCATTCTCTAAACTAAGAAAGGGTTTTAGTTCAGGCTGTTGTACATTCATTTGGTAAAGAGAGTTACCTTTGCTGAGGTAGAGAGTATTGCCTACTTCTGCCTTTAGTTGTAAAGCTATTTTAGGGGCAATATTTGGGGCAAAAGATATTTTAGTAAACTGTTTGTTACTTAGTTGATAGAGATAAGTATTTTTAGCAGTAATGAGTATTAAATCATTGTTAATTCGGTATACAAAAGGAGTAAACCCAGTGTGACATTCTTGCTGGTTAGTCGTTTCATCACGAAGTAGAAAAGGAGTGTACTTACGAGCATTAGTGTTGTATATAAAAAGCCCTTTACTATAGAGAGATACTAAAAGCTCATTAGGTGAAAAGTAGGTGATAGACGATACCTTGTCGGTATAAGTGTTTAAATGATGTGTAAAATGTTCTGTTTGAGGGTTAAAAGCATTGATACCTCCACCATCAGTACCTATCCATAGTATGCCATTAGGAGCTTCATAAAGGCTGATGACTGCGCGTTCCGAAAGTCCATTATTACTACCCAAGGCACTATCAGTATAGGTTTTGATATAGGTTTCTTTAAAGAGAAAAACACCATCGCGCACAGTACCCGCCCACATATTGTGATTAGGGTCTTCGTAAAGTACAGTGATAGAGTTTACAGGGATGGAGTGCACATTACCCGCACTGTGTTGTATGTTGAAGAAACGCTGATCAGCAGGATTGAATACTGATACCCCTCCGCCATCAGTGGCAAGCCATATTCTATTTTTATAAGGCTTGATATCTAAAATAATATCATTAGGTAAGGAACTGTTTTGAGTGTGGTAATGCCCTATAAATGCTCCTGAAAGACTATAGCGAAAAAGCCCTTTTTGAAAAACTGAAAACAATACTTCTTTGCGATTAGCATCGTAATAAAGACTGCTCAACGGACTGGCATTTTCAGTGATAAAAGCCTTTAGCAATTCATTTTTAAAAGAATAAAGATACAAACCATCACTTTCTGTACCTGCTAAAAGTGTATCGCTATCTATAGGAAATAAATGTGTGATGAGACATTCTTTATCTTTAGAGAGAGGGTCTTTGCGCAGAGGTAAACGCTCAATCTTCTTAGTAGCGTAATCATACTGATAGATAGCAGCATAACCTCCAAAGTACACACCTTTTTGGGTAGTACAGATAGAAAATAACTGCTGGTTGATAATAGGAAGAAAAGTATCTTGGTCTGAATTGTAGCGTAATACACCTTTGGGGGTGATAGCCCAAAGGTTTTGTTGAGCATCTTCCAAGAGCTGGTAAACATAATCGTCAATATACTTCTTAAGGTGATTCCTATCCACTCTATTGATTCCTTGCCGAGTGCCTATCCACAAAAGCCCTTTATGGTCGCGAACCATAGTAGTAACCCCCGATTGCGACAAACCGTGTTCTATAGAAATGCGTTTAAAATAGTATTCAGTAGTGGAACTTTGGCTATATCCTACTAATGAAAGGAAGCAACTTAATATGATAAATATAAAAGCTGGTAGTATTCTCATTCTCATCCTCATTTATTTGGAGTGCAAAGATAATAATAATTTGTCAATATACCAATTTAATGCAGAGTCGAACACACAACGAACACACAACGAACACACAACGAACACACAACGAACACACAACGAAGTTTCCCTAAAAACAATATCACAAAAACTATCAAAAATAACTCTCCTTACAATTTTCCGAGATTCTCAAGCCTCTCTCTAACTAAAAAGTCTATTAATATCACCATCTGCCTCGCCCAACTCGTCCGCACTGTCTAATAATCCCACTCCTCCACTTCCGATTATTATTTATTCACAATCTAATTAAAATACATTCCCCCAATTTTTTTAACAAAATATTTGTATCGTTTCGTTTAATGTCGTATATTTGCGACCTCATACCACAAAAAATAATATGAAGGTACTAAAATTTAAAACTCTCTCACTACTGTGCGTTTTTGTATGGCTAACCCAATGGACTACCGCCCAAACGCAAACAGTAACTACTACTGCTACTACCTCTAAAACCACTACAGCACAAACTCCTATGAACACCATTACGCGCGGGGAAACTTCTATTTCAGGGAATACCAAACCCCTATGGGTGCTCAATGGGGTAATATTGGAAGACGATATAGATTTAAAACCTGAAGATTTAGTCTCCGACGACGCTAAAATGCTCATCGCCGCGGCTATACCTGGCCTTACCGCCGAAAGTATAGAAGGTTTTAAAGTGCTTAAAGACGCTTCAGCTACCGCTATCTATGGCCAGCGAGCCATCGGGGGGGTTGTCGCTATTACCACTAAAAAAGGAAATGTAGGAAGTAGCAACATCACCTATACCAATGAATCTACCTTTCGTTTTATCCCTACCTATGCCGAGTATAATATAATGAACTCGCAAGACCAAGTCGCACTATACAAAGAGTTTTTACAAGCTGGACACTTCAAAGTCGATGATATCTACGCTCAAACGGGCGTGCTCTCGCGAATGTACCAACTGTATAAAATATTGGATGCCAATGGCAACCCTATGGTACCTAATACCGAAGCAGGGCGCGCTGCTTACCTCAGAGCTGCCGGACTTAGGAACACTAATTGGTTCAACGAGCTCTTTCAAACAAGTATAATGCAAAACCACACCCTATCTTTCTCCTCTGGAAATGAAAAATCTACTTATTACGCCGCTTTGAGTGTGCTCAGCGACCCAGGTTGGACGAAAGGAAGCTACTTAAATCAATACTCTGGAAACCTGAATGCTAACTACAACCTCTCTCGAAAAGTACGCCTGAATGTTATCAACGACTTGTCCTATAGAGAACAACTTTCTCCTTATCAAGATTTATATTCTTACGCCCTTAACAACTCCCGTGCCTTAGACCCTAAGGACTACTACACCCAAAAATACACTCCTTACAATATCTTCAACGAAATAGATAATGCCTATCAAAAGAGCTATACCGCCAATTTGCGTTTGCAGGCACAACTCTCTTGGAAAATTACCCCTAAAGTCGAAGCCTCTCTAATGGGCGCTATACGATACCAGTCTTATATCCGAAATACCGACCGCACCGAAAAATCAAACGAGGCAATGTCTTACCGCGAGATGTCAAACTCCTTCATCCGTGATAGCAATAATAATCTCTATAAAGACCCTAACGACCCTTTTGCTCTCCCCAGCATCGTATTGCCCGAAGGTGGCTTGCGCTCTAAACGAGAAATGACCACCCGTAGCAACAACTTCCGCGCTACAATAAGTTATAACGACAGCTTTAAAAACGGTTTGCACCTCATATCGCTGTTTGGCGGTTTTGAAATGGATAATACACAGCGCAATACCGACTCTAACGACAATTACGGCGTCCTCTATAACTCAGGATATTATAGCTATTACAGCTATCTCCTCTTTAAAAAACGACAAGAAGAAAACAAAAACTATTACAGCATCAACAACACCGTGAACAACAACCAAGCCTTCTACGGAAATGTGAGCTATACATTTAAGAAACGTTATACCTTTGATGGAACTCTTCGATATGATGCCTCTAACAAGTTCGGCGAATCGCGTTACATACGATGGATGCCTACTTGGAACACAGGAGTAAAGTGGAACGTAACCGAAGAAAAATTCTTCAGCAAACTCAAACCGCTCTCGCTCTTATCGTTTAAAGCCTCTTTTGGAATAACAGCCATTTCCCCTTCTGTGAGCAATTCGCTTTCTCAAATTTATACTGATATGCCTTGGCGAAACTCAACTGAGCGTGAGATAGGCTTACACATAAAAAATGCTGCCAACCACGACCTTACCTATGAAAAAAACCAAGAACTCAACCTCGGTACTCAGTTAGGCTTATTCAACAATCGCATCAACATATCAGCAGAATGGTTCAACCGAAAGAGTTATGACCTCATTGGCGATATTGTAACCCAAGGCGTAGGAGGAACGATTACCAAAAAAGGAAATATGGCAGAAATGCGCATACGAGGCGTAGAACTTGGCTTGGAAACAACCAATATAAAAACAACCGATTTCTCTTGGAAAACTTCTTTCGTCTATTCCCGCGCTACCAACGAGGTAACCAAACTGCTTACCGCCCCTACCATTAGAGATATGATAGGCTACTCTACCACCAGTAGCTCGCCCGCTGGTTTCGCCAAAGAAGGCTACCCCCTCAAATCTATATTCTCTATTCCTTTCAACGGACTGAATGACAAGGGGCTACCCACTTTCTTGGACGCCAATGGCAACACCACAGTCAGTGGTATTCGATTTGATAACCGCAATGTTGATTTCTTGAAATATTCGGGTACACTTATCCCTACCGATAAAGGAAGTTTCAGCAACTCATTTACTTACAAAGGACTTTCGCTCGGCGTTGTCTTTACCTATTCTTACGGCAATGTGGTGCGCTTGCGTAAAATCACCAATGCTTATGCAACCGATTATAGTACCGCCCCTAAAGAACTCAACAATCGCTGGTTGAGAGAAGGCGATGAGAAAAACACTACAATGCCTACGCTTTTTACCTCTTATATGTTTGAACAATACCAAAGAGCCAATGTAATACAAGCGTACTACACCTATGATTATTCCGATATTCGCATAGCCAAAGGTGATAACATTCGATTAAAAGAAATCTCTATAGGTTATACTTTTGATAAAGAATTCTTGAAAAGAAACCATATCCGCCAGCTGAGTATGAAACTCCAAGGAACCAATCTCGCCTTGCTATATGCCGATAAACGACTCAACGGCGACGACCCCGATTATCTGGCTAATGGAACTCCTATCCAGCCAAAACGCCTTATATTTACTTTAAGAGTAGGTCTTTAATCTTAAAAAACAGAAAAACGATGAAAAAGATATATATACTTATAGGTATAGCCGTATGCAGCTTGACCGCCTGCAACCAGTTACTCGATGAGTTGCCTGACAACCAAGTGCGCATCGATACCCCCGAAAAAGCACGCCGATTGCTCACAAACGCTTATCCTAAAACAAGCGAAATTGTCATAAGCGAACTCTCCTCCGATAATATTGACGATAACGGTACTATCATATCAGGCGCTAACTACTTGAGCAATGAAGCTAGCTATTGGCAGGTAATACGCGAATATAATAATAGCGACGGACTACAGAATGTTTGGACAGCTCATTACCAAGCAATTAATACGGCTAATACCGTGCTCGAAGCCATTGAAAAAATGAGCGCTTCAGCAGAACTCAACGCTTGTAAAGGAGAAGCCTTAGTAGCGCGCGCCTATGCTCACTTTGTGCTGGTGAACCTCTTTTCTAAACCTTATAATCCCAATAGTAGCAGTACCGATTTGGGTATTCCTTATATGCTACAACCTGAAAGCGAACTCAATAGAAAATACGCAAGAGGTACGGTAGCCGAGGTCTATGCCAAAATAGATGCCGACCTCACCACAGGCCTACCTCTCATTAATGATAGTTATTACCAAACACCTAAATACCACTTCAACAAAAAAGCAGCTTATGCTTTTGCGGCACGCTTCTATTTGTATTACCAACAATGGCAAAAAGCTTTAGATGCCGCCAATGTAGTGCTCTCCACTAACGATGCTACTACCGAAGGACTCTTGCGCAATTGGAGCGACTTCACCGATGCGAGGAAAACAGGAGGAAAAGTATTCGGTAGGTTTGCCATTTATTACACCAATGAACGAATCAATGCCAATTTGTTGCTCTTGCCTGTGAGTTCCGAAATATCCGAAACTTATTTTACACCCTATACACGTTTTGTACACAACAAACGCACAAACGGTGAGGAAACACTCGTAACTGCAAACTTGTGGTATCCTCAACGCCAACCTAATAACAACTTCTCGTTTGGCTATTACTATTTCGAACCTTTTACCCCTACCAGCGCCCGTGCCGATGGGGTAGTAGTCGATAAATTTCCCAAATTCAATGCTAAAAATGAAGAAGGTACTACCGTCAAAAAAAGCATCGTTGTCCCTTTCACTACCGATGAAACTCTTTTGGTACGTGCCGAAGCTAAAATACACCTGCAACAATATGCAAGTGCGATCAACGACCTCAATATGTGGACAGGTAAATTCATCAAAAAAGATGTTACTATAGGAAGTTATACTTCTAAAAACCAATTCACCCAACAAGAAATTGTAGACTTTTACAACAATTTGGCTTATTCCTCTACCGCTACCGATAATGGAGCAACTCAAAAAAAACGCCTCGCTCCATCTTTTGCCATTGCCAACGATGGTATTCAAGAACCTCTCTTGCACTACCTATTGCAATGCCGCCGTATCCTCACCCTTGGCGAAGGATTGCGCTGGCAAGATATACGCCGTTATAATATAGAGGTCGCCAGATATCAGCGTGACAACAGAAACCGAAACAACTCAACCATCAAAGCCATCTTGCCTCCTGATGATTTGAAACGCACCATACAACTACCCGATGCCGTTATTGGTGCAGGAATGCAAGCAAACCCAAGATAATAAAAATAAAAACTCAACGTATGAAAAAAATACTATATCCCCTTTGTGCAGCTCTTTTCTTCTTAGGTTGTAGCAACCACGATAAACTCAGTGATGATACACCCGAGAGTGACGGTTCTACCTTAAACCCTCAAAATGAGCTGGATAGATATTTAGATAAATATATTGCAACCCCTTATAGTATCGAGATAGTGTATAGGTATGAAGATAACAAGCTCATCAATCGTGAGTACTCCTATACTCCCACCCAATACGATAAGGCTGTACAGTTCGTCAATGTGTTTAAGTACTTATTTGTAGAACCCTATGTAAAAATAACTTCTACAACTTTCTTGAAGGAACATTCCTTCAATATGCTCATCTTGTTGGGGCAACCTGCTTTCAATAGTGATGGCTCTAAGAACGTAGGGCTTGCTAATGTAGGTAGAAAAGTGCACCTCACCGAGATAAACAACATCCAGCCTAATAATATCTACTGGCTGAACGATAACTTGTTGTCTACTCTCTATCACGAAAATTCACATACCTTGCACCAGTCAATACAGTACACTACCGATTACGAGAAAATATCGCTCAACGACTATCAAGGGGGAAACTGTTTTAGCCATTGGGGTAGCACTCGCGACTACCTAAAAGCTGGATTCATCACCGCTTATTCTAGTTACGACCACGACGAAGATTTCGTAGAACTATTAGCCCGTTACATTGTCTATTACAACGCCTCTTTGGATTGCGGTTGTGCCACTACCAATAGCAGCTTAGATACCGATGGTGATGGCTTCGACGATAGTTTGTACACCGCTTGGAAAGCCAAATTTGTGAATTATGGCGATATAACAGGCTATGAATCTGCTAGCGTTTGGGAAGAAGTACTCAAAGAAGCCGACGTAAAAATAAGAGATACCGAAACCTATACCGGCAAACAAAAATTAGAACAAAAGATAGCTATTATGAAAAAATACCTGTCTGAGACTTGGAACATCAATTTAGATGAGTTTAGAGCCGAAATTCGCAGCCGTTATCCTTATGTAGCTGGTAAAACCTTCGATGGCGTAGCCGTGCCTGCAAAAGATTTTTCAAAATTAAATAACGATTAAAATGAAAAAATACCTATATATAGCACTATCAACATTGATGCTTATCAGTTGTAGTTACAAAGAAGACGATGTGTTCTCTCAAAAACCTTCCGAACGTAACAATAGCATCCTTCAAAAGTACAAAAGCCAATTAGAAGCCCCTAATACCTATTGGGTCTTGAGTAGTTACCCTGGCGAAAGCAATGTAGGCTTTTGGGTATACCCCTATAATCCTACTGTTTTTGCTACCGAAAGAGACTATCCCCGTTTCGACCGCAGTATCGGTGGCTATAACTATATCGTGAAGTTCGCCGATGGAAAGGTAACAGCCTCCTCTGAAGTCTTAAAGGATAATACCGAAGACACCTCTTACTTCAGATATACCATAACAGAAGGTCCTACCTTGAGTTTTGACACCTATAGTAAGGTATTACATCACTTTTCTTTTGTCTCCAACTGCTTTCCTAAGGGAAGAGGTGGCGATATAGATTTTATCTTCCTCAAAGAAGAAAATGGCGTATTTACCTTGCGTGGTCGTACCTCTAACAACCTGATGACACTCAGAAAATTAGAAGGTGATAGAGAAACTTTCTTAAACAAACTGAGAGAAAATACTAATACCCTAAAAAACAAAGCACTGTCTCCTATCAGCGTAAACGGAACAGAAGTAAACCTAAAATTTTTCCCTACTTATAGACAGATAGCCTTCTTGTACAACAACAACCAAAAGTATGAGCAACGCGCTTTCCTAATGACCGAAAAAGGCTTTAAACTCTATGAACCCGTAACCATCAATGGTGTTACTTTCAACGAGTTTTATATCAACAATGCCAAAACAGGACTCACCACCCCCGATGGAACGATTACAACCTCTTTTGTAATCTCCCCTTTCATCCCTACTGATAACACTCATCAAATAAACTTCAGTAGTGGATGGGTATCACCTATTTTGTTAAACTATTTCAATAGAAGAAAAAGAGCCGTTGCACGTGAGTATGGAGCTAATTTTGTTCTGTCCGAGTCGCTTTATTTTATGCCATTGGCTAATGGAAACGATGGCACAAGTGTTTCTCAACTATATGCCGATGTAAGTGGCTATAATTGTTATTACGAAGCCGATTTCGTAGGGGTAGCTGGCGAACCTAATCAAGTCGAAATCCTATTTAGAGACATTGGAGAAGACTATTATAACTACATCTACTTCTTTTCCGATGTAAAAAATCTATTGTTGCAATTAGCAAAATATAGTCCTTATAAGGTAGAAGATCAAAACAATGGTTATTACATCTTCACCAGTGCTCGCAACGACGAAGTCTGGTTTTACATCAAAAAATAACTCTTCGTCTGTATATACCCCTTTTGCATCACCACACTTTGGCAAAGGTTTTAATAGTTTATCAAACAATGACCTTTGCCAAAGTTAATTATTCTATTAATCAACACAATCGCCACCCCTCCTACCATTTCCACTATTTCCACCATGCCCACCGCTCCCACCGCTCCCACCACTCCCACACCTCCCACTATCTTTTTCCAGCTTGTCCCCCTTCGGGGGTTCGGGGGCTATCTCCCACACCGCTCCCATTCCTGCCCGTGCGGCTCGCACCTCCCACCGCTCCCACACCTCCCCCTCCTCAATTCTCAGAGTCTCTCCGCGATTCTCCTTCCTCATCATTTTTGCAAAAAAAAATGTTAAAAATATTTGTTCATTACATTTTTTTTGCGTACATTTGCAGCGTTTTTCAGAGGAGCTTTCCTACTGTGTAAAACAAAAAAACATAAGTTAGTAAATTATAGAATTTTAAATAAAAAATTTAAGACATTATGAGTAAACCAAAAACACTTTCCGTTGATAAATACGGAATTAAAAACGCTAATGTTCGTTACCAATTGTCTGCTGACGAACTTCACCAAGAAACTTTGGACAAAAAATTAGGCGTTGAAGCTTCTTCTGGAGCTATTGCTATCAACACAGGTAAATTTACAGGTCGTTCTCCTAAAGACCGCTTCATCGTAAAAGATGATATCACCAAAGATCGCGTATGGTGGGGTAGTATCAACATCCCTTTCGAACCCGAAAAATTCGATAAACTATACGAAAAAGTAGTAGCTTATCTTTCAAGTAAAGAAATTTACGTTCACGATGGCTATGTTTGCGCCGACCCTAAATACCGCACTAATATCCGTACTATTACTGAACTTCCTTGGAGCAACCTTTTCGCTTACAATATGTTCTTGCGTATAGATGATAGTGAACTCCCTTCTTTCAAAGAAGATTGGTTAGTTGTAAACGCTCCTGGTTTTGAAGCTGACCCTGCTGTAGATGGTACTCGTCAAGCTAACTTCGCTATCTTGAACTTCACTAAAAAAATCGCCCTAATCGGTGGTACTGGTTATACCGGCGAAATTAAAAAAGGTATCTTCTCTGCTATGAACTTTGAATTGCCTGTGTTCCGCAACACTATGCCTATGCACTGTTCTGCTAACGTTGGTAAAGACGGTGATACTGCTATCTTCTTCGGCCTTTCTGGTACTGGTAAAACTACCCTTTCTGCCGACCCTAACCGCCACCTTATCGGTGACGACGAACACGGTTGGACTCCTGAAAATACCGTTTTCAACTTCGAAGGTGGTTGTTATGCTAAAGTAGTTGACCTTACCGCTGAAAAAGAACCTGAAATCTTCGGTGCTATCAAAAAAGGCGCTATCCTTGAGAACGTAATTATGGATGATAAAGGTGTTGTTGATTTCTCTCGCACTGATATCACTGAAAACACTCGCGTTTCTTATCCTATTTACCACATTGCAAATATCCAACCTGGTTCTATAGGGCACAATCCTAAAAACATCTTCTTCCTTACTTTCGATGCTTACGGTGTATTGCCTCCAATCTCTAAATTGACTCCTGAACAAGCTGCTTACCAATTCGTTTCTGGTTATACTTCTAAAGTTGCCGGTACTGAGGTAGGTATCACTACTCCTCAAAAAACTTTCTCTGCTTGCTTCGGAGCTGCCTTTATGCCTCTTCACCCAGCTGAATACGGTAAACGTTTGGCTGAAAAAATCAAAGAAACTGGCGTAAATGTATGGTTGGTAAACACTGGTTACAACGGTAAAATGAAAAGATGTAGCTTGAAAGATACCCGCGCTCTTATCACTGCGGCTCTTACCGGAAAACTTAACAACGTTGAATACAAAGAATTGCCTATCTTCGGATTCAAAGTGCCTCAATCTTGCGACGGTGTTTCTGACCAAAGCATCTTGAACCCAGAAAATACTTGGAGTGACAAAGCTCAATTCAGCGCTAAACTCAAAGAATTAGCTGAATCATTTGTACAAAACTTCAAAGATAAAAAATTCGCTGAAGGTGCAAGTGCCGACGTCCTCGCTGGTGCTCCTAAATTGTAATTTGACTTTAAAGGACATAGTTTGAAAAAGGTTGCTTCCCCATTGGAAGCAGCCTTTTTCTATTATTATCTTCTATATTTTGAATATATTTGTTGTTGATTTTATAATGCGAGTTATACTATATAATTTTGTATGTTAAAAAAATGAAATAGAAAGTGAGTATGGATTTTGAAATTATAAGATAATTTGTTTAGGAATAGTTTTTAAAAAAATAGTATCTTTGCTTTCTCAGAATGAAATTATTAATAAAATGAAAAGAATATTATATTTATGTATGATAATTATTTTTATAACTTGTCATAAAAGTAATGATGAAGCTCCCCAATCAAACCCTAATCCCCCTACAAATACCTATTTGTATGGTATTACTATAGATGACAGTTGGGATAAAACCAGAGTTACTGTTCAACAGATTGTAAATGCTATCAAGGCAATGCCTGTAAAGCCTACGGTGCGCATTGTGATGTCTAAGGGTACAGCGATAGCAAATTACAAACCGATTTTTTCGGCTGTTCATCAAGTAGCTTATGTGATGGCAACACCTGCCGATTCCGAAGATATGAAAAAATACACTAACGTAGATAGTTATGTAAAGAGATTTCAGGATTCGTATGAAGAGCTATCGGCATATACAGATTTTTGGGAAGTGGGCAATGAAATTAACGGAGAAGGTTGGTTGGGTGACGACCCTCAGTTTATTGCCAATAAAGCCTATGGTGCTTATAAGTTTATCCACAGTAAAAAAGCAAAAACAGTGCTTGTGAGCTACTATTTTAAACTTGATGAGCAAAAAGTAACAATGGAAGATTGGCTAAAAAAATATATTCCTGAAGATATGAAAAAACAATTGGATTATGTGTTAGTAAGCTATTACGAAGATGATAACGATGATTACCAACCTAATTGGCAAAACGTATTTAACAATTTAGAAGCTATCTTTCCAAATGTTAAATTAGGCATAGGGGAATGTGGCAATAACGACTATAAGAAGTACTCTGTACAAAGTAAAGTACAAAGAGCTAAACATTACTATTCGATGCCTAAATATGTAAAGAACTATGTAGGCGGTTATTTTTGGTGGTATTGGGTACAGGACTGTGTGCCTCATCAAAACAGTGAAGTTTTTAAGGCTATCAATAATAGTTTAGTTAAATAGTTAATTATATTGATGTGTCTATTTCGCGAAATATAGCAGTAAAAGTTGCTGATCTGTATGTATACAACTGGATAATTGATAATTGAAAAAAACGTATTAAAATTGGTGTGAGATTTAACATAAAAATTAGTACGAATATTCCTGAAGAGTTATCCGAAAAGTCTCAAAATAACACTTACTTCACTACATTCTATCGAAGTTTTTTGCTTCTGCAGATTATATCTATAAAAAGTTGATTGTATTGATAATCAATTAATTTTAAATTGTATTATGTTAGAGATGTTTTGTACCTTCCTCAAAAAAATACTCTTATTTATTCACAATCTAATTTTGTTTTGAAACATAAAAGATTAAAGAAGCTCTTATTATTAGCCATTAAAATGGCACAATTGTTGCCTATTCGTCTTACGATATAAAACAAATTAGTAAAACAAAAAATATGATGAAAAATTATGCAACGATGATAGCTACTGCCTTCCTCGGCGGAGCTATGACCTTAGGAGGGTATAAACTCTTTATAGATAAACACGACGCCAAACAAGAGGCACTTGATTTGCTCTCACGTCCCGCTTTGGTACAAACTAATCACACTACCCCTGAAAGAACGGTAGCAGGCGAAACCAACTTTGTAGAAGCGGCTAACAAAACGGTGAATAGCGTAGTGCACGTAAAGAACACTGTAAAATCACAAGGAGGCGTTACCTCTATCTTCGACCTTTTTTACGGTAATGGGGGAGGCGAACAGACCCAAGTAGGTACAGGCTCTGGCGTTATCATTACTCCCGATGGCTATATAGTAACCAATAATCACGTGATTGCCAATGCTACTACTTTGGAGGTTACCCTTAACAACAATAAAACTTATACAGCTAAACTCATAGGTACAGATGCCGCTTCCGATATTGCCTTACTAAAAATAGAAGCTGACGAAAAACTACCTTTCCTCACCTTTGCCGACTCCGATAATACGCAAGTAGGCGAATGGGTACTCGCAGTAGGGAATCCTTTCAACTTGAATTCTACCGTTACTGCCGGAATCATCAGTGCAAAAGCGCGTAATATCAGCGAGCGCGGTAGCGATAAAATAGAATCGTTTATACAAACCGATGCCGTGGTGAATATGGGAAACAGTGGGGGAGCTTTGGTAAACCTCAATGGCGACCTCATTGGTATCAATACCGCAATCTCATCTACTACAGGGGTATATATGGGCTACTCGTTTGCTGTGCCTAGCAATATCGCTAAGAAAGTGGTAGAGGATTTGATAGAATACGGAAATGTACAACGCGGAGTGATGGGTGTACGCGGACAAGGATTAGACTCCGAAGTAGCCAAAAAACTCAACATCAAAGAAACTGAAGGATTCTATGTAGATTCTGTAGATGATGACTCAGGAGCAGGAGCTGCCGGACTTAAAAAAGGTGACATTATCAAACAAATCGATAATGTGAAGATACATAAATACTCTGACCTTAGTGGTCACATCGCTTCTAAACGTCCTGGCGATATGCTAAAAGTAACTTATGTACGCGAAGGTAAAGAACGCACTGCTAATATCACACTTAAGAAAAATACTACTTATGTAATACAATCCTTAGGTTTGGAAGTGAAAAACCTTTCAGAAGCCGACCAAAAACGTTTTAAAACTAAAAACGGTGTGAAGGTTACCGCTGCAGGTCAGTTTTATGAGTACAACAATATCAATATAGTAGGAAAAGTGTTGCTTTCAGTGAATGGAAAGACCATTAAGGATGTAGATGAATTGAAAAATATAATGTCTACCCTTTCTTCACGCAATCGCAACTCGTTAGAAATCTTGAATGAAAAAGGAGAAAAAGAAAGGTTCTTTTTCTAATATGGTTAAATGGTAAAGGGTATGCTGATACCCTGTAATTGGTTATGTTAATACCCTATACTTTACGGAATGTAAAGTGTAGGGTATTTTTTAATATACAAATTACCTTTTAGAATAATAAAACTTTTTATGACTGTAAAGCAAATATTTGCCATCTATATATCGGTAGAGTTTTTGTTCACTGAGGGCTTTTTTGCCTATTCTTCCCGCCGAATTGCTTAAAAATCCTTTATCTAAAATATCCTTAAATAAAATAGAGGATAGCGTATTTTCAATAAGGTCAGTAGGTTGCCATTCTTGCACTAATGAAGTGCGTTTATATCTCGTTTCTTTCAGCAGATTGCCTTCGCTGTCATACTCAAAAATGCTTCTCCCTTCTTCTTCGTTTGGTTTGATGAATAAATACTCAATAAGCTCATTGTTTTTGTTATAGCGGTACTTATTAGTGTAGTATATCTCGTATGTTTGGGTCTTTTTATTCCAATTCTCTGAAGTAATAGAGGTACTCTGGTTGTTTTCGCCTAATATATCAGTGAGTCTACTCTGATTCTGCCATTTGCTTTGCTCTTTATCCCAAACTTGTACTATATTAGTGAAAATTCTGTTTGTTTTATCTTCTGTATAAGTGATTTTTTGCGTAGGTAGCCACCCATCCTCTTTATAAACATACTGTATAGAGGTTCTTTCATTCTCATTAGGGTCAATATATTCTGTTTTTTCGTCTTCATACCACTCATTATTCCCAAAAGTATAAGTAATTTCTTCTTTAAGGAGCGTATCATTCTCAAACTTTCGTACAATTTTTTTGTCGCTTTGCCACTGCTGGATGTCACTATCCCAAACTTCATCAACAGAAAGCTCTGTACGTCCTTTCTCATTCTCTGTATAAGTATTGCGAGTATCTCTAAACCAACGCTTATTGAGATATTTGTAATACATAGTTTCGGTGGTGCGACCTCTTATATTGTTAATGCGTTTGCTACTGGGGGATAGCTTTTTGCCATTTTCATTGAGGTAAGTAATACTGATGAGTTTATTTTTTCTTTTCTTAGTCTCATCTTTCTGGATTGCTATCCACCTTTTGCTCAAAGAATCTTGGCGGTAAAAAACATTATAAATCTCATTGCCTTCTTTGTCATTCTTAATAACAGTTTTGGTAGCGTAACGATGGGGGAAAATGTGGTTATCGCCTACTACTAATAAATGTTTTTTAGCGTTATAATGTTGCCAATCTGTAACTTGATAGGCACTACTGAGCGAATCTACCCTATAACCTATATGGTTTATACTATCCAATTGATATTGCTGTGCGTGCACTGAGAATATCCCAAGTATTAGCCAAAAAATAAATGCTTTCATAATAGTTCAATTTTAAATGCTATTTGTATCTCTTGTCTCTATTGGTATTATTAAAATCTCCCGTCGGGAAATTATATTACATTAGTGCTTTGCTCCTCCACAGGTGGAAATAATAGTTGCAACTTCCTGAAATATATCATTGCGCGATAGTATCGTGGGATATTGCCAAAATTCAATTCATATTCCTCGCCGTTTTCGTCTTCGTTGATGAGTAGCACGCAATTTCTTTCTGCGTCCCACTGATAATGAAAGTACAGATAAGCAACAGAGCCATCCTCATTGTATTTGCTGTGCTCACCGAGGCTAATTCTCGCAGTGGTTGCCTCTTCGTTACTTACTTTTAGTATGAAATCATCTTTTTGAAGCGTTACATAGCCATCAGCATTCTTTCCTTTTTGTGCGTAGAAATCTTGAAGTCTTTCATTAGCTAAAAGTGACTTGAAGTTTACCTCATTCACTTTTGAAAGATAGTAGATGCGACTGTTGATGAGCTCTTCATAACGCCTGCAAAAGTAAGCAAACTCTTTTTCTAAGAAGGCAAAATATGCAGGATGTGATCTTGGGGTTATACTTATCAAATCCTCATCAGTAAAAGTATTGATTGAGGTGTGCAACTCGCCTTTATATACTTGGGCAAGCACACCATATTCTTCATCGTTTTGAATAAAAACAGAATGAACATCGTAATCGGGGTCGTAATGCACGCGGTAAAGCACATCATTGTCGTCCCACATTTCAAAACGCGGGTGATTGTTTTTATTTAGCTTACATACAAGCGAGAAGAGAGGCGGATAGGTAAAACGAAGTAAATTTTCTATCGAAATTTCGGTATTAGGGAACAGATGCACTTGTTTTTTACTAATTTCATCGCGACGTTTTTGTGTTTCTTCAGGGCTTACGAATATAGTTTCACCTTTGGCTAAAGCGGGAAATAATTTTTCTTCGTTTATCCAGCATTTCCAGCTCCAAGAGATATAATCTAAAATATCGTCTAACGCAAAAGAAAATTCGCGTTTTAAGTACAAAACGATCTTTTCCCCTAACAAAAGCCCTCCGTAATCATCATCGGTGAGGTATTCGGTAATATCGGCATTGCGTCTTTCTTCAAAACGCTTGTTATCGTGATTGTAATCAGTTTCCAAGAACACGTAAATGCTGATATGCCCCATCACGGTAAGGCTTCCGTGATTGTAATCGCCCCAATAGAATCCCGAAACGCGCAAATCACCGCCTACGAAAATCTCTTGCCCGCCGACCACTATGTTTTCGGCAGTGAGATTGCCCAAAACCACTAATCCGCAAGAACCTTCTATCTCACCATTGTAGATATTCGTAGCCTGCATATTGCCTTTTACGAGGATAAAAAGGGGCAGAGAATCGTAGTCATCGGGGTTGTAGTAAGGAGAAAGCTCATCGACAGCGTCTAAATCTAAAGGTTCGTCCAGAATCCAGTCGCCGTCAATCACGATTACGCGATTTCGCCAACGAGTGTCATAATGCTCTTTGTAGAGAGACGACTCAGGTAGCTCATAGGCAATTTCGTCATAAGAAGTAGTTCGATAGGGAAGGTTAGAGAGGTTCATAACAATTATTTTTTATAAGTATCTACGCTGATAAGTGGATTTTCTCCGTTTTTTACCAACTGAAATAAACAATCTGCAGAGAAATAGGAAATTTTTCTACTTCCCTTCCTCTTTTGGTGGTTCGGAGAGAACTTTCCCACCTGCCTTACGGCGTGCCAATACATCGGCGTAGTATTTACGACTGTTGTTGAGCACCTCGAGGGTTTTTACGAAAAACTCATCGGGTTTTACTTGTGCATTGGCATTGATGTAAGCCGAAAGTTTTTGGTAAATATTGGTGAGCTCTTTTCGCAATCCTTTCACGCTATACACTTCTTTTTGAAGGTCTTTGAGCGAACGATGAGAGAAAAGCTCATTGAATGCCGTGTTGGAAGTTTCCAGCTCAAAAATCTTCAAAAAAGCGGGCAATAAACTGACTAAATTCTGCGTTGTGTAGGTTTGCGGTGTGCAACACTACTAATTTGGATGCTTTCATATCTTACTAATATAAATATTGAATTGATTTTACACGACTATTTTTGGCAAAGGTAATAAAAAATATCATTCTGTTTCATTTTGTAATGTAAAAATTTCAAAATTATTTTGTTTTTTTCGCTATCGATTGTGACGGCTTAAAGTAGTTTTGCTTTTGTTCTTCACCAATGCCGACGATGTAAAGCCATTTTGCTTTTTGTTTTCACCATATGTGATGAATTAAAATAGTTTTGCTTTTCGTTTTCACCGTATGTGATGAGTTAAAATAGTTTTGCTTTTCACTTTCACCGCTTGTGACGGCTTGAAGTGATATTTTTGTAATATAAGAAAAAATATTACCTTTGTGCCATTATAGTTAAAGCCATAATATATGAGTAGAGCTTCTGAATTAAAAAGAATTCAACACCTTAATCTTCCTGATTCTTATAAGGAAGTTCTTACGCAATTTGAGTTTTTTTGTTTATATGAATATGAAGGTAGAGAAATAGAGCTTTGGAGCTTTGCTAATTTGTTTTCTTATATAAACAGAGATTATTATCAATGGGAATTGCTTAAGTATTTTTCGGCTCCTAATGCTGAACATACTTTTACTTTGGGCAGCTCGCACGATGACGCCCGATTGTATTTTGACCTTACTGACTTTTCGGTATGGGAATATTGGCTTGATGATGACTCTACTGATAAAGTGGCAGATAGTTTTGATGAAATTATTTCAAAGGCAAAACTTATAGATAAAGAATAACAAAAGATTTAAGCGATGATACACTATTTAAAAGCAGATGCTACGGTGCCACAAGCCGAAGGAAACATTGTTATCGTCCATATTTGTAATGATATAGGCGCTTGGGGGAAGGGATTTGTGTTAGCACTTTCCAAACGCTGGAAATATCCCGAAAAGCAATACAAACAATGGTATAAAGAAGGTGATAATTTTGCCTTGGGAGAGGTACAATTTGTGTCGGTAGAAGAGAAGATATGGGTTGCAAATCTCATTGGTCAACACAATATATATAGAGATGAAAACGGCAATCCCCCTATTCGTTATGAGGCAGTGGAAAAAGGTTTGCAACAAATAGCCGATTTTGCTTATGAAATAAATGCCAAAGTGCAAATGCCTCGCATAGGTTGCGGATTGGCAGGAGGCTCTTGGGACAGAATTGAGAAACTTATAAGGCAAACACTTTTAAGGAAAAACATCGAAGTATTTGTTTGTGATTTATAACCTTATTTTTATTTTTTACCTTTTAGCTTTTATCCTGGAAAATAATGAACATCAAACTTCTCGCGGTGGGCAAGACCGATAATCCTGCTTTGCAACAGCTCATTGATATGTATGAAAAACGACTTTCGTATTACATCAATTTTGAATTGCAACTCTTGCCCGATATTAAGAATAGCAAATCACTATCGGAAGAGCAACAAAAAGCAAAAGAAGGGGAGCTTATCCTCGGCAATGTAGCCTCGTCTCATCATCTGATACTCTTAGACGAACGTGGCAAAGAGTTTACCTCAGTAGCTTTTGCCGATGAATTGCAAAAGAAAATGAATGCCGGCATCAAGCAGCTCACTTTTGTGATTGGGGGACCTTATGGTTTTTCAAAAGAAGTATACGACCGTGCTAATGGCAAGTTGTCACTTTCCAAACTCACCTTTTCACACCAAATGATACGCCTATTTTTTGTAGAACAACTCTACCGTGCTTTTACGATTCTCCGTAATGAACCCTATCATCATCAGTAATTTAAATTTCTCAAAACAACACTCCCTCCATCCAACCCGTCTGCCCGTCCAACCCGTCTAATTTGTCCGACTTGTCTAACTCGTCCAACCCGTCTAATTTCTCAAAACAACACTCCCTCCATCCAACCCGTCTGCCTCCCCCAGCGATTCTCCGAGATTCTCTAAGTCTCTCCCTCCTCCCTTCTCATCGCTACACTTTACCAAAATTTCTTGCCTGTGCGGATTGCCTCCCTTCCTCTCGGAAGGGGGAACGGGGGTAGGCTTTTAAATGCAAATGCCCCACAATTCTCCCTCGCAAATTGGCAAATTCACAAATTATTACTACATTTGCCCCCGAAAACTCAAAATAAGAAAAAACTATGAAATGGGAAGGAAGACGTCAAAGTAGCAATGTTGACGATCGCCGTGGTATGCGCGGCAAAGGCGGACTTATCGCTGGCGGTGGTATCGTCGGTATCATCGTCGTATTATTGCAACTATTTGGTGGCGAAACAGGACAACAAGTAGCCTCTGTTGTAAACCAAGTAGCAGGTGGTAACCAAACACAACAAGCAGTAGAACGTGTAGAACTCACTGCCGAACAGAAAAAAATAGGCGAATTTACGGCTACAGTACTCGCTGATACCGAAGATGTTTGGGAAAAAGTATTTGCTCAAAATGGATTAGGTACCTATAAAAAACCTACCCTAGTACTCTTCACCGAAAATGTCAGCACCGGTTGCGGTAATGCTACGGCAGCCGTAGGTCCTTTTTATTGCCCTGCCGACCAAAAGCTCTATATGGATATGGACTTTTTTGAAGAACTCAAAACTCGATTCGGAGCTAAAGGCGGCGACTTTGCTATCGCTTATGTGATGGCTCACGAGGTGGGGCATCATATTCAAACGCTCTTGGGTACCTCTCAGCAAGTACGCCAAAAACAACAAGGGCTCTCCAAGGCTGCTGCCAATAAATGGTCTGTAGCTCAAGAGTTGCAAGCCGATTTCTATGCAGGAGTTTGGGCTCACCACAATCAAAAATATTTGGATACCGATGATATCGACGAAGCACTTAGTGCCGCAAATGCTGTAGGTGATGATGCTATACAAAAACGTATGCAAGGACACGTAGTCCCCGATTCCTTTACTCACGGTACTTCCGAACAACGAAAATATTGGTTTACCAAAGGCTACACCACTGGCGATATCCGTCAGGGTAATATTCAAACTATTTATGAACAAACAAGTAATCGTTAGAGATTTAGGCAATAAAGATTATAAAGAAACTTGGGACTACCAAGAAAACCTCTTTCAAAAAATTGTCGATCAGAAAACAAATAACCGAGCTAATAACACTCACTTACCTACCGATAATTATTTTCTCTTTGTAGAGCATCCTCACGTCTATACCTTGGGCAAAAGCGGACATATAGAGAATTTGCTTATTGATGAAGAAGGATTAAAGAAAAAAGGAGCTACTTTCTATAAAATTAATAGGGGAGGGGATATCACCTATCACGGTCCTGGTCAAATTGTAGGCTATCCTATTTTAGATTTAGATAACTTTTTTACTGACATTCACAAGTACCTCCGCTTTTTAGAAGAAGTGATCATTCGCACTCTTGCCGATTATGGTCTCAAAGCAGAGCGCAGTGAAGGTGAAACAGGCGTTTGGCTCGATGTAGGAACTCCTTTTGCTCGCAAAATTTGTGCAATGGGTGTCCGCTGTTCCCGCTGGGTAACGATGCACGGATTTGCCCTAAATGTAAATACTGATTTGGGATATTTTGATAATATTATCCCTTGTGGAATTCGCGGTAAGGCAGTAACCTCACTAAATGTAGAATTAGCCAAAGATAAAGTGGATATAGACGAAGTAAAATCGCATATCCTAAAGCATTTCAAAGAAATGTTTGAAGCTGAACTTATATAAAAAAAGAGACTATCTGAAAAGTCTCAAAATCACTTTTGCGTCGCTACACTTTGCCAAAGTTGATTAAAGTTAATTATTCTGATAATCAGTTATTTTTATAGTATGTTGTGTAGGAAAGCGAGCAATAGCTGTTGCAAAACCCCAATACAAATAGAACTTTTTAGACACCTTCTTTTGTTTGTGGTCATACTTTACCAAAAATTCCTGCTCCTACGGTTTGTATCTTTAACAAAGTTGAAGATTTCCCATTAATATTATACTGTCACTTTTACTTCATTAGATTACCCCATTCCTGAAATCTTTAAATTTGAAATTATCTTATTACTAAATATTTTTGTTGTTAAAAATACTATTTACTGATAATTAATATCTTACATAATTGTTTTGGAAAATAAAAGTTAAAAAATTTGTATAGGATAAAAAAATATCGTAATTATGCACCAAAATTGAATAAAGAATAAATATATAACAATTAAAAAATATAAATATTAGCGTTTCGCTTTACATTTTCCTCCGTAGAAAACGACCAATTTTTTAGAAGTGCAGGAAAAGTGAAAGTGGAAATGCCTACGTTCTGAGCGTGGGCATTCCTTTTACTTTGCACTTTAGCCTTTGGTCGGGCTTCTACGGTAAGTAATGGAATGTTCCACGTTTTTTATTGCTTTGAACTGAGTAAAAATGAATTAAACGGGGAATATATTACAGTAAAAACTAACTTAATATATTAAACAAATGAAGTATTTTATTTTTATAACAGTAGCGATGCTAGCTGCATTGACTGTTAGCAGTTGTAGAAAAGAAACTGAAAAAATTATTGAAAGAGTAGAAGTACAGAAAGGTAACCAAATTCTTTCTGGCATAGGAGCTCCTTCTGAAAATCTTGGTAACATAGGAGATTACTACCTTGATCTCTCTAATACCAATCTTTATGGTGCTAAAACAGCACAAGGTTGGGGAACTCCTATTAGTTTAAAAGGAATACAAGGTGATAAAGGAGATAAGGGAGATACTGGAGCAGCAGGACAAAAAGGAGAGAAAGGTGACAAAGGAGAAAAGGGAGACAAAGGAGAAAAGGGAGACAAAGGAGATACTCAAAATGCTGGACAAAAGGGAGATAAAGGAGATACTGGAGCAGCAGGACAAAAAGGAGAGAAAGGCGACAAAGGAGATACTGGAGCTACAGGTCAAAAAGGCGACAAAGGTGATAAGGGCGACAAAGGTGACTCTGGACAAAAAGGCGATAAAGGAGAACAAGGTGTTGCAGGGCAAGATGGAACTAAAATATTTGCAGGAGTAGGAACTCCTACTAATATAGGTAAAGTAGGAGATTGGTATATTGACACCCAAAACAAGCGCCTTTATGGACCTAAATCAAATAGTGGTTGGGGAACTTCTTATATAGTTTTAGGAAACAATGATAATACAAACCCTACACCTTCTAATCCAATAGAAACTGATAAATATAAACTTAGTGGAGATGGTCGCACATTATTAGAGTGGAAATATAATCATTTAGAAGAATTAGATATGAATGATTATGATGAAGAGTGGAGCAATGTAATTCATATAGGCGAAGGTGCTTTTAGAGGCTGTCGTTTTAAATCATTTACATTTTTAAATGACAATAACATAACAACAATCGGTGATAGAGCCTTTCTTGGTTGTAACTATTTACCAACTATTACAATTCCTAATACTGTTATAAAAATAGGTATTGAAGCTTTTAGTAATTGTAAAGCTCTAACTTCTATTACAATACCTAATAGTGTAACAAGTATTGGTGAAAATGCTTTTAATAGATGTTTATCTTTAACATCTATGACTTTATCTAACGAAATCAAAGTTATTAAAATGCAAACCTTTTATGGTTGTAAATCTTTATCATCTATTACAATACCTAATAAAGTGAGAACTATAGGGATACAAGCTTTTGCAGGTTGCGAGTCTCTTGTTTCTATTGTTTTATCTAATAATTTAAAATATATAGAAGAACGAGCATTTATTGGTTGTAAATCTTTAAAAACAATTGTTATTCCAAATAGTGTTAAAACAATTGGTTCTGAAGCTTTTGCAGGTTGTTTTGAATTGACCTCTTTAACTTTATCAAGTAGTCTGAATAATATAGGAAGGGAAGCTTTTAAAAATTGTTTAAAATTAGAGAGCCTTACAATAAATGCAAAAGTTCCTCCTATGTTGAATGAAGGATATAGTTCTAAAACATTTGACAATACCTTAAAAACAATTTATGTACCTGCCGAGAGTGTAGAAATATATAAAAAATCACCAAGTTGGAGTTCCTATGCAAAAATAATAAAAGCTAAACCATAATTTTTCTAGAGTATTGTTACTAATATCTTCTCAAAATATAAAAGGTAAAGTTTTATTTCTAAAACTTTACCTTTTTCTTCTTTCTACATATTCCTCCAAAATAAAAATAGGATAATGAATAAAATAGCTATTAATTAACGTGAGTTCGATGTAACAGAATATTGATTTACAGTTTTTTAACATAATATATTCACAAAATAATTCACCGTCAGGTGAAAATTCGTGAGATAATAAAAAATAAAGACTTTTATACACTCCCTATTTTGTGAAAATTCGTGTAATTCGTGGGAGATTAAAATATTTTACTGATTGTTAAATAATTACTTACATCAAACTCACGTCTGCCTCGTCCGCCCCGTCCGCCTTGTCTGACCTTGTCCAAAAACCCTGCGATTCTCCGAGTTTCTCTGCGATTCTCCCAAAAAATAATCAACTTAAAAATCCCCGTAATTCACTTGAAAGCAAGGTAAATGCAAATCCTTACGCCACATATCTACCACTTGATTGCGGTCATCTAAAAGAAATTCTACAAAGTATTTTCCTTGTATTTCTCCCTCAAAAAGTTCCCTTTTAATGATGTTATCTTTGCGAAAATCGTTAGAGGTGCGCATCAGCAGTAAGTCGTAACCTATTTGGTGTTTATCGAGAAAACGCACTGTAGGTTCGCGGAATTTATCTTCGCGCCCCGAGAGCAAAATCACTTGATAACCTTGTTGTTTAGCCATTTTCAAAGCAGCAGCTACAGGTTCGTTCAGTAAGTCGTTATCACAAGTCGCCGCGTTGTAAGGATCACGACCATTGAGCAAGGAAAGAGTACCATCTAAATCGCAAATCACAGCCTTAGGTAGGTTCTTATCTTGAGTAGCATAGCTGGTAGTTGCCACTTGTACTTTGCGAGGAATAGGAGCAAAATCAAATTTTTCGAGAGTGTGCTTTAGGTTAGCCACATTTCTCTCTACCACACTTTTAGATATGAATTTTCCTGTTTCTTCATAGCGTTTATCGCAGCGTTTTACTAATTCGTTTACAGGTAAATCAAATACTTTAAAACTGATATCAGCGTATTCAGTATAAGTGTGAATCATATCCTGAATAGTGCGCAACGATGTGTTTGTAGCATCGATAATCACATTGGTATCGCTTTTTAACAAGGTGAGCACCGAGGCTTCTACCATTTTGCTAATGCGCTCTTCATAGAACGGAATCATTAGTGAATCACCAAACTGCATCAAGCGAAAGTCATCGCGATTCACGCGTATCCAATTGTCTTCGGTACGTAAAAAATAACGTGCAAAGGTAGATTTACCCGACCCCGGGGCACCCACCAATATAAGAAGTTTACTCATAGTCTGCTGTCTAATTGATTTTCTACCTCTTCCCCTAAAATGCGGTCGAGTACTAAGTTTTTAAATTCGTAATTCTCCTCGTGAATTTCATTATAAGGCGTTTGCAAAAGTTTGGCATTGATAGCCCAATCGTTGATAGAACATTTCAGCTTACCTTTTATATTGCGTTTAGCGATTTGTTCTTCTAATCGGTCTTGAAAATCCACCCCGTAAATGAGTGTGAGGTAATCGTTGTTGCGCACTTTGAAAGCAGGCGGTATGCCTTGCATAAAAGCCTTACGAGGCTTGATAACTACCCCCTCTTCGTCATTGGCGTTCATTCGGTCTACCCAAGCGCGTATTTCGGGGTATTTGGCTTCAAAGTCAGCGGTATCCGTAAAAGTGTAGTGCAAAAATTCATCACTGTTAATACGTGCAAAACTGAGGTTGTCATTCACAAAATGTTCAGTCCCGTCGTCGTAGATTTCCTTTAAAATATTAAAAGGTTTGAAGTAAACAGTTGCGTCTTTGCCAAAGATGTCCAATTGTCTTTTAAACAGAGCAATATTCTTCTCATAGTGAGGCAAATCGAGTAGCTTCATATCGCGTATCGATTGGTATTGACGAATGATGTGGGTAGGGTATTTATCTTTCAGTTCTTTGCCCGAGAGTACTTTGGCGTCAGCCACAAAAGCAAGGTATTCAGGCTTTTCCCTAATAGCGTTTATTTTTTCATACAAGTCGCTCTGTTGCAAGTAGTCGCAATGTATTTGATGAGAGATGTAATAAGCCGAAAACTCATTCGTAATAAGTCCTTTACCTAAAGCCGACCACGGCATCAATTCCGATTGGATAATGCGAATAGTCGTATTATCCCAGCTGAACTTAGCGTGCAACTGAGTGAGCGCTGGCACCCATTGTGAACGGTCTAAATGATTGATTTTATAACCATTTCGGCTTACTAAATAACTATCTTCTAAGTTCTTATGTAAGTAAATATCACAATAAGAACCCATATATTTCTTCTGTATTAAAATCTCTTTGATGTCTCTGTCAAAGAACCATCGCAAGCCCTCATAAAGACTTTCAATTTCATTGCGCCCTACTGATTTAGGAGCTGGTGAAATAGTCGGCGAAAAAGCATTGATTTTGTTCTTGCAAAACCAATCAATACGTTTTTTTATAAGTGTTTTATCTTCCATCGCTTAAATTTGTGGCAAAGGTAACAAAATGCACATAATTACACAAATAATTTGCTTAATCAAACAGAATATACTACTTTTGTAGTCACGCAATAAGAAAAACGATGAAGACCTATTTCAAAAGATTATTCATTTTTACAGCAATTATTTTTAGCTTTCAGGTTGATTGTATTAAAGAAGATGAGGTTTATACGGAACATAAACGTGCTCTGTTACAACACAACTATCTCATTGTAAATACTATCGATGGCACTCCTGCTGAAGTTGAGGTGAGCTATTCAGCTTATATCGCTGGAAATAAAGAAAATACTGTGATAACCGAGCGCAAAACTACTCCTTTTGTGATAGGAGGAGAGAAAGTGATGGCAAAGTACGACAGTATATACGAATCTAATGGTAGAGATAGGTGGTATCTCTACAATCAACCTTATTATGATTATCAGCCTAAAGGGAGCGATTATCTCGTGATAAAAAACACTTCTACTACTACCTTAGAATATGCCGTAGTAGGAGCTCAAAAAGTGCGCTATTATGCTCTGCCTGAACTTAATAGAAAACCTCTCATCAGCCGTAAAGAACCTGTAGATATAAACAAAATGCTAAAAGATTACCCTTTGCCTATTTACAAAGGAACGCCCGTGCTGTATCTGTTTAAACCAGAACTTGCTCCGCAAACTGATGTCTTTACTTTTTGGGAAAGCCTTTCGTCAGACGATAATACACGTATAAGTAAAATCCCCCTTAAAACACCTACTTTTGGAAGTGTAACCCTCAATGCGCCAATGCCTATAACCGATGTCTTAGCTCTTTATAAAGAAGAATTTGAAAAAGGGAATACTTTGTTTGATAGCTATTCTACTTATTACTCTCACCTCTTAGGTGAACCGAATAGAAGTTTAAAAACGCTTAATTGGTATGTATCTGATGGTCTTTGGTATGGAAAACTCTCTGCAGGACAGGAACTTATAAATAAAGAAGGCAAAATAAACTTTACAAATCTCAATAGCAAACCGAATAGACTATAAAACAAAAAAGTAGGGTTTATGGGGTATATATCACTTTTTTTACTATTTTTGCCCTCTTAAACGCTAATTGAATAAAAAAGAAATGTCAGAAAACAAATCACTATCTTTTGATGTACTCATCGAAATTCCCAAGGGGAGTCGCAATAAATACGAGTATGATTTTGAGTTGCGCAAAGTGCGTTACGATCGTATGATTTTCTCATCGATGATGTATCCCGCCGATTATGGAATAAAATGAACGACCTTAGCGATCTAAACCCTCATCTTATCAAAGAAATCGAACACTTCTTTAGCGTGTATAAAGATTTAGAAAAGAAGAAAGTAGCTATCAATGGTTGGGGAAATCTTGAGGAATCGGTGAAGATTTATCACGAATGTAAAGAACGCTACGTTAATAGTGGCAAAAATTTTTCAATAAACTAAACTAATGGCGCTGTCCAAAAAGTCTCAAAATCACTTTTGCATCATAAACTTTGTCATAAACTTTGTCAAAGTCCCAAAACTTTGACAAAGTCTATAAACTTGATAATCAATTACTTTTAGAGTGTGTTATGTAGGAAAGCCAGCTATCGCTGGGTATGTGCTGCAAATGCCTCCTCAAGAAAAACTTTTTGGACCCCCTCATTACCTAATTAATAAATTGACCAATGCCTTTATTCAAACAAGACCCTTTCGGACACACCCTTTTCGTAAAGAAATGGCTCATTCGCGTTTTTGGACTCATTACTCACAGCCGTTATGATGGTTTCAATCAACTGAAGATTGAAGGCTCGGATATTATTCGCGAATTGCCTCCACAAAATGTGATGTTTATTTCTAATCACCAAACGTATTTCGCCGATGTAACGGCTATGTATCACGTGTTCAACGCCAGCTTAAAAGGGCGCAAAAACACCTTAGATAATATAGGCTATTTGTGGAATCCCAAACTTAATATTTATTATGTGGCAGCCTCCGAAACGATGAAATCGGGAATATTGCCTAAAATATTAGGGTATGCGGGAGCTATTCCTGTCAATAGAACTTGGCGTGAAAAAGGGAAAGAAGTACACCGTGAAGTACGCCGAGTTGATGTGGAAAATATAGGGATTGCTCTTGCCGATGGCTGGGTGATTACCTTTCCGCAAGGTACTACATCACCTTGGAAACCTATCCGCAAGGGTACGGCACACCTTATCAAGCAATACAAACCTGTAGTAGTGCCCATCGTAATTGATGGATTCCGCCGTTCATTTGATAAGAAAGGTATCAATATCAAAAAGAAAGGGGTTCAACAATCAATGATTATCAAACCCCCTTTGCAGATTGATTATGAAAATGATACAGTTGAAGAAATTGTAGCTCAAATTGAAATGGCTATCGAACAACACGAATCATTCCTCAAAGTAAAAAAATTAGAACCTGAGAATACGCCAAAGGTAGAAAGTCAAGAGCAACCCTAAACTTGCTAAACCTGCACCCATAAGCGACGGGTAATTGGTGCTGAGTCCATAGAGCAGCGGCAATCCTCCTACATAAGCTCCAATAGAATTAGCAGTGTTGAATCCCGCTTGCATAAAAGCGGCTCCCATCATTTGGGATTGAGGAGCACAGCGAAAAATAAGCATATTCAGCGGAGAGCCTAACGACATCGACATCGCTCCACATACAAACGTAAGTACCCACGCTATAGGCTGAATATGTGAGAAAAAGAAGACTAATAGCAATACATTGATGAGCATCAACGAGATGTAAATAGTCGCTTTGATAGGCAATAGGCGGTCAGTAATCCAGCCTCCTAAGAGGTTACCTACTACCATTCCCGCACCTGCTACTACCATCACCACCGATTTCATATCAGGGTTGATATGCGCCGTCTCTATCATCAAGGGTTGTATATAGCTGAACCACGCAAAAAGCCCGCCACAACCTAAAGCAGTAATACCTAAAACTAATAACGACCTTCTATTGAAAAATAAACGTACTTCGCGCTTGATGCCAAGGTCTCTTTTGTTTTCTATATTGGGTAAGAAAAAGAATATCGATAGCATTGTAAGCAATCCTAACGACGATACACAGCCCATTGCTGTTCGCCAGCCTATCCACGCTCCTATGTAAGTAAGCAAAGGTACCATTATCAAATTGGCGACAGTAAGCCCTGCAAACATAATTGAAATGGCAAAAGCCTCTTTACCTTTAGGGGCTAACTGCTTGGCTACAATAGCACCTACCCCAAAGAACGCACCGTGGGGTAACCCCGAAAAAAAACGCGCTAAAAGCAAGGTAGTATAATTAGGAGAAAAAGCAGAAAGCCCGTTGAAAAGCGTGAAGAGCAACATAAAGAACAATAGTATCTTCTTAGGATTGTATGAAGCTGCCAATGCGATGAGTGTTGGTGCACCTACAACTACACCTATGGCATAAGCCGAAATAAGCCGCCCTGTAATAGCATCTTCTAAAAGTATATCTTCGCCTATTACACGTAATAATCCCATTATTAGGAACTCGGTAGCTCCTAAAGCTAAACCTCCTATGGCAAGAGGCCACAGTTTTTTAATCATAAGTTTTTCTTTTTTAAGTAAATTCTATTATATAATGCCTAATTTCTTCATCAAGAAGGTAGCGTTTTTGTTTTTGCACACCCCATCTCTCAGTTTGTAATCAAAAGTGAGTTCCCCATTTTCAATGATTGATTCAAAACACTTATTTTGTAATTGCAGCGGATATTGTTCGCTGAGGTTACACACTTCTATATCGTGAGTGGCAAGTACTCCTAAAGCCTGTAAGGAAAGCAAACGTTCTACAATTTTGATAGTGCCGTGCTGTTTATCTTCGGAATTGGTACCGCGTAATACTTCGTCTAAGAGTACAAAGCAACGTTCGCTTTCTAAAGTTTTTACAATTTGCTGTATACGGTTGATTTCGGCAAAGAAATATGATTTGCCATCGTTAAGAGAATCAACGAGACGCATAGAAACGAGCAAACGCAAAGGGTATACATTGGCTTTACGCGCACAAACTGGTAAACCTACCAAAGTGAGCAACATATTCACTCCCAAAGTACGCAAAAAAGTACTCTTCCCCGACATATTAGAGCCTGTAAGCAGTATAAAAGCCTGCTCATTGAGAGTAATATCGTTAGTAACGCGGTGTTCAGTAGGAATAAGCGGGTGCCCTACCGCCTCAAAAGCTATTTCGTACTTGTTATTAAGAGTAGGATATGCAAAATCGGGGTGATTATAGCTAAAATTAGCAAAACTACATAACACTTCAATCTCCCCCACCGATTGCAACCACTCTTCTATATGGGCTGCATAACGAGCTTTCCATTGCAAAAGTTGTTGGTAACGATGTATGTGATAGAAAGAAAATGCGTTGAGAGGTATAGAGACTAATATATTGCCTACACTGTCTAAATCGTCTAACAAGCGCGAAAGCTCGGCTATTTTAGTGCTGGCTTGCTGGTTTTTCTCAGGAAAACGGGCTTCTACTTGGGCTATACATTCCCTGAAAGCATACAACATTGTATAAGTGCGCTCAAATCCTAATTTTTCTTTGGAGATTCTACCTACAAAACTAAAGAAAATTACTAAATTTATAGTGAGCAGCAACTTTCCTATAGTCTTTAGCAGTTCGTTATCCCCACCATAACCTATCAACATACTTACAATGAGCAGTATCGGTAAAGCTATAAGCATATAGCGCATAGCATTGCTCAACAGTTTAACAGGGGCTTTTACCCACGCACTCAGTTTGGTGTAGAACTCCTCACTATCGTCTATTTGTTGGGCATAAGCAGTAAAGGTTTGTCGCCAATCAAGGTCGGGAGTAAGGGCTTGTATTTGTTTTTGAGTATCGAGAATACGCTCTGGAATAGGGCAGAGAAGTCGCTCTGCTAATAGTTTTCTCCCCAAAAAAGTATGCGTGCGATTGAGGTAGTGATAAAGTGAGCGTTCACCTAAAATATCTAAATCATAAGCGTAAGGGTGATTCTCTTGTTGGAAAGCACTACCATTATCAGTGAAGAAAATATGTTGTTCTAAAAAAGCAATTTCCTGCTCATTGAGGCGCATTTTAGTTTTAGCAATTGTGCGACGAGCTCTTATCTTTTTGTGTTTTACAATCAATAAAAAGAAGATGATAATAGCCAATACACAAAAGAGCCCCATCAGTATAGAGGGGGCTTTGATGAGTTGGTATACTAAGCCAATAATCAGTAACATATCAGTCAATCGTAGCAACCCCATTTGGTTGTATTGCTTGTTGAGTTTTTGATATTGTGCTGTGGCTTCTGTGAGTTTTTCTTTATATGAGTTTGTCATTTTTATTATTCGTAATTATTATCGAATCCAATCATTCAAGCGATTAGCATCTAATCGTAAGAAGATAAAAAGTAGGATAGTAAATGCCCAAAGTCCAGACCCCCCATAGCTAAAGAAAGGCAACGGAATACCAATGGTAGGTATCAAACTAATTACCATACCTATATTGATACAGAAGTGTACAAACAGAATTGAAATTACACAATAACCATAAACCCTATTGAATTTTGTTTTCTGTCGTTCGGCGAGTACAATGAGTCGCAAGAGTAAGAAGGTGAATAGTATTACTACAGTAGCTGTACCAACAAATCCCCATTCTTCGCCTATGGTGGTGAAAATATAATCGGTGTGTTGTTCAGGGATAAAACTTCCTTTAGTACGTGTGCCTTCCAAAAATCCTTTTCCTAAAGCACCTCCAGAGGTAATCGCCGATTCCGCCATATTGGTATTATAAGCAAAATCACGCTTCATAGCTGCAATTTTCTGAGGGTCGGTTTCAAGGCGTAACCACAAGTTTAGACGATTGCGATGGTGTTGTTTCAGTACATTGTCATACACGGGGTGAGTAGCGAAAGCTGTTAGCAAGCACAATAATGAGAGTATAAAAATATTCTGAAAAGGAATTCGGTTAGTTTTCTTTTTATGCCAAAATCCATAAGCCCCAATACTGATAATAGAGGCTAAAACAGTGAAAGTAGTACCAAATTTCAGCGAAGAGATAAACACTACACCTGATAAAAAGAGATAGAAGAGTAGGGCAGAAGGCATTCCTTCACGGAAGAGTGCAAATGCTAATGAGAAGAATACTAATAAACTCCCTACATCGGGTTGTAACAAGATGAGAAAAGCAGGTATACAAATGATAGCGATAGCGCGTAAGAGATCGGGAGTACGCCGAATATCGGTGTGAATATCACTCACATAGCGAGAAAAAGCAAGTGCCGTAGCTACTTTAGCAAATTCACTGGGTTGTACTGTGATAGAGCCTATAGCATACCACGCTTTGGCGCCATTGGTCTCTTTACCAAAAATAAATAACCCTACCAATAAAACAATAGCAATGAGATAGAAGAGTACTGCAAAATTAGAGTACACTTTTGGGTCTAAAGCCAAAATAAAAGTAATCAGCAAGAAGCTGAGCCCTATAAAAAGCATCTGTTTCCCATAAAACTGATTGATGTCGAAAATGGAAGTAACATTTAGGTCGCTATAAGTAGTGGAGAAAATAGCAATCCACCCACACATTACTAATAATAAATACAATATTACCGAAATCCAATCCAGATTCTTTATAAGGCTATGTTTCATTGATAGTTATAAGATTATTTGAGTTTTTTTCTAAAAAGGAAAAATAAGGTGTATTCGATAGCTAAGTTAAGCCATCTTTTTTCGTTGGTCAAGAAAGAAAACCAAGTATTAGCGAGTAGATTTCCAAGAGTGAGACTCTTAGCAGCTACCGATACTTGTTGGGTGAGTGACAAACGATCTATTTCCTTTTCTAAACGCAGTATTTTAAGGTCGTTATCGATTTCTTCAAAAGAGTGATAGATTTTATTCTTCGTCATCGGGTTCTACTTTAAAATAGATTTCGGAGAGTTTTTCTAATAGAGGTCTTTCAATAAGTTTTTTTCGGAAAGCCAATACTATTATAGCAATTAATATATAGAAAGCTCCTACAATAGCAAATCCTAAGGCGTTGCTACCCAATGCTTCGCCTACTGCATAGGCTATAGCAAAGGACAAGAAAAACAATACCAACAAACTAACAAAAGCTACTATAAAAAAAGTGATGAGAGCATAGGATGATTTACCTATGAATCTAAAAATAAATAATTTATAGTAAGCGATTTGCGAATCGAGGGCGGAACTTGCTTTTGTAGGAACTTCCTCAAAAGATTCTTTGATAGAATGGATAGACATAAGTGTTTATTTCTGTAGTTTAGCGTTAGCTTCTTTTAAGGCAGCTAATTTTTTTTCTAAGAAAGTAATCACATCTTCAGCTTTGTAGCTTGATTTAGAAAGTAAAGACTCTACTTTATCTTCTAAAGAACCTTTAAACTCAGCTGATTTTTCTTTTACACTATCGGTTAAGCGTTCAAGCTGTTCTTTTAGTTTTTCAGCTTTATCACTCACAGAGTCTTTAATTTTTTCGCGAGTGTTTTTACCTTTGTCGGGAGCGAAAAGAATGCCTAATCCTACTCCAATGGCAGTACCTGCTGCCAAACCTAATAATACATTTGCTGTTTTTGCCATAATATTCTAAATTTAAATGTTTATTCTTAAAAGTATCAATTTCTATACCATTTGTGAGCTAATAGTGTGTTTTTCAGTAGCATTGCTATGGTCATAGGTCCTACACCACCAGGAACAGGAGTAATGTAGCTCGCTTTTTCTTTTACTTCATTGAATGCTACATCACCTACTATACGGTATCCTTTAGGGTTGCTATCGTCATTTAGGCGTGTAATTCCTACGTCTATCACGGTTACGCCTTCTTTTACCATATTGCCTTTTAGGAATTCTGGAATACCTAATGCCATTACCACAATATCTGCCTGACGTGTAAGATCAGCGAGGTTAGGGGTATGACTATGAGTGAGGGTAACGGTTGCATTGCCTTGGGCTCCCTTTTGGCTGAGTAATATGCTGATGGGGCGACCTACGATGTGTGAGCGTCCTACTACTACCACGTGTTTGCCTTTGGTAGGCACTTTGTAGCGTTTTAGCAATTCCATAATACCGAAAGGAGTGGCAGGAATGAAAGCCTCCATATCCAATGCCATTCTACCGAAGTTAGCAGGGTGAAAGCCGTCTACATCTTTTGTAGGGTCTATGGCTAAAAGTATTTTCTGCTCGTCGATGTGTTTAGGTAGTGGTAATTGTACTATATAGCCGTCAATTTCAGGATTAGCGTTTAACTTTTCAATTTCTTGCAGTAACGCCTCTTCACTGATGTTAGCAGGAAGTTTTACTAAAGTAGACTCAAAGCCTACTTGTTCACAAGCTTTCACCTTACTCCCCACGTAGGTAAGACTTGCTCCATCGTTGCCTACCAATACAGCTGCTAAATGTGGTACTCTTTTACCTTTAGCTTTCAGTTGCTTTACTTCCTCAGCAATTTCTTGTTTGAGGTCTTCAGAAGTTTTTTTCCCGTCTAAAATAGTCATTATTGATTGTGTTTTTAGTGGTTAGAGAGCTTCTTCATCGGTGATATCGAGTTCTATTTGATTTAAGAGTTGTTTTACTTGGGCTAATGATTCGAACGAGTCACTAAAAGTAACGGCTGTTTTGGTTCTGTCGATTTCGTCTACCAATGCTTTTACCAAATCAACAGGCACAAGTTCTTCTCCTCCTGATAAATCAGCTTTGAAACCAATACCTACGGCCATTGTTTCTACTTGCATTCCAAAGCAAATTTCGATAAACTCTTCTAAGGTAGCTGATTTTACGATTCCTTTAGCCCATTCGTCGGCTTTGCAAGCGGCAGCATTTTTTTCATCTTCCCAAAAGAGTGCTACAGGAATAGCCTCTTTGGTTTCCTCAATATAGAAAGTTTGTGAGCCACACATTGCAAAGGATTCGTCTACCTCTAAGTAGAACACTTCCTTGTTCTTAACTATAGTTTCAATGAATTTTTTTAACATATTTGTATTAATTTATTTTTGTCTCATTCCTTGCATCATCTGCATCATCTTTCTACCGCCTCCACCTTGCATCATTTTCATCATTTTGCTCATTTGTTCGAACTGTTTCATCAGTTGGTTTACCTCCTGAATATCGCGACCACTACCTTTAGCGATGCGTTTTTTACGGTTCAAATCGATGATAGCAGGGGTACTGCGTTCCTTTGGAGTCATTGAGTGGATAATAGCTTCAATGTGTTTGAAAGCATCGTCTTTGATATCGAGATCTTTTACAGCTTTACCTACCCCAGGGAGCATACCAAGTAGGTCTTTCATACTACCCATACGTTTAATTTGTTGAATTTGTTCGAGGAAGTCGTCGAAGCCAAATTGGTTTTTAGCAATTTTCTTTTGTAATTTGCGTGCTTGTTCCTCATCAAACTGTTCTTGAGCGCGTTCTACCAATGATATGACGTCACCCATCCCGAGGATACGGTCGGCCATACGTTCAGGGTAGAACACATCAATAGCATCCATTTTTTCACCAGTACCCACAAATTTGATAGGTTTATTCACTACCGATTTGATAGTGATAGCTGCCCCACCGCGGGTGTCACCATCGAGTTTGGTGAGGATAACCCCATCGAAGTTGAGTACATCGTTGAAAGCTTTAGCGGTATTCACGGCGTCTTGCCCCGTCATCGCATCAACTACAAAAAGAGTTTCTTGTGGATTTAGTGCTTTGTGAATGTCGGAAATTTCATTCATCATTTGCTCATCGACAGCCAATCGACCAGCAGTATCTATAATCACGACGTTTAGGTGGTTTTCTTTGGCGTATTGCACTCCTTTTTTGGCGATGTCTACGGGGTTGTTGTTGTCTTTATCGGAGAATACGGGTACACCTACTTGTTCACCAACGATGTGTAATTGGTCAATTGCAGCAGGACGATAAACGTCGCAAGCGACGAGTAAAGGTTTTTTATTTTTTTTATTTTTGAGATAGTTAGCTAATTTTCCTGAGAAAGTAGTTTTACCAGAACCTTGCAATCCCGACATTAAGATAACAGTAGGGTTTCCTGATAGGTTTACACCTGCAGCATCACCTCCCATCAGTTGAGTGAGTTCATCTTTTACAATTTTCACCATTAACTGACCAGGTTGTAAGGTGGTGAGTACCTGCTGACCTAAGGCTTTTTCTTTTACGTTGTTTGTAAAATCTTTGGCTATTTTATAATTCACGTCGGCATCAAGTAACGCGCGACGTACTTCTTTTAGCGTTTCAGCGACGTTTATTTCAGTAATTTTTCCGTGTCCCTTTAGGTTGTGTAGGGCTTTTTCTAATTTATCACTTAAATTATCAAACATTTTTTTCTGGTTTAAAAACTTGGGCAAAAGTAGTAAAAAAAGTGGAAACTAAAAAGTAAAGAGATAAAAAATAAATAAAATGTGTTTGTAATTCAAAAAAACTTTGTACTTTTGTCGCATTATTAAACACAAAAGTATGAAGAAATTTGGTGATGTCATCAATGTAAATACTCCAGTGCTCCTTTGTTTCTATTCAGAAGGTATAGAGATTTCATTGCATATGAATGCAGTGTTACGCGAAGTGGCTTCAGTACTTAGAGAGCGTGTGAAGGTAGTGAAAATAGATGTAAATAAAAATGCTGAATTGAGCAAAGCTTTGAAGATAAGTGCTTTGCCAACAGTTATTATATTCAATAAACTCAGTCTTATTTGGCGAGCAGAGGGCTTCCAAGACAGCGAAGTGTTACTAATGGAGCTCAATAAATTTCTTTAATATAAAAATAAGAGAGCAACAATCTAAACTCTCTCAACTTCTATAATGAGGTATCAATAGACCTACTACTAAGTCGTAGCTATTGATGCCTTCTTTTTGTTTGTTAGCTTTCAGGAATGCATCGTAACTGGCTTTGAATACGGGTTCAGCTTTGTTCTCGTATTGTTTCCAAAATAAATGTACTTCTTTATAATTTTCAAAAATTCCTTTGTGTACTTGAGAGTGAAGCGTTTCGTACTCAATGGGGGCTACTACAGCTACTTCGTTTAAGAAATAACGGAGAGCAAAGAGTTCAGCACTATAATCAAAATAGGGATTTTTTGTTTTTTTTGCAGCTAAATAGCCTAAGTAATTAGCTTCTTCTTCAGCAGCATAGCCCATTTGGTGAGCTATTTCGTGACAAGCGGTGATAGGGGTACTATAACCTATCATTTTTCCGTTCACTTGAGCTTCATTAGTAAACGGATTTAAATATCCACTATATCCCATATAGGTGAGTACAGTACTATAAATAGAGGGTTTCACACTTTTTATAGCTTTAAAATCACAAATACCTTCCACTGTTAGGGGGTAGCCTTTAGCAGCGATTCGGTATATTTCTTTTTGTGAAAGCCAAAAATCTACTTTGGTACTATCGTTAGGAGCTAATCGAGTATGGAGAGCATTGGCTCTATCAATACACACTTGGGTAGCTTTGAGCAGTTGAGTCTCAGTATATTGTTGGGAGGTGCCTAATGAGTTTTTCAAAGGTACTCTAAAATAGTTAAAGCCCCACAGAAAGAAAAAAACAAAGATTAGACATACAGTTTTAGAAAATATTTTATCTAAGGTTTTGAGAGGTTCTGTCCATAGTTTTTTGTAGTGTTTTATCACAGTTACTACTATACCTATAATGAGCAAAGTGTACAAAATATCGCCCACAGAAAAAGGTATCCACCCCAATAGAAAGTGTAATACTTTGGCTATATACGGGTAGATACCTTTACTGTAGATATGTTCAGTAACAGAGGGAAAGCAACGAAAAACGAGCCAAATTACTATATAAATAGCTAATATACTATATTTTCGCACTTGTTTTCTTTCCATTATTTTTGTTCTTTACCTTCTAAATCTCTCTCAAATTGTTTTACTTCTTTGAGTTGTTCAATAATTTTATCGATAATTTCTTTCTTGTCAATTTCTATAGGAATTTCTACTTTGGTGTATTCCCAACGGATGATGAGATTCAATTTTTCATTAGAAAGACTCTCGAAAGAAAATTCTAAGGATTCTTGTAAATCTTTAGTTTGTATTACAGGTACTGTAAACTCTATAGCGTTTTCATTAGGGTCATAACTATAAGCACCCCAAGCATCGGCATCGTAGTTTAGTACTATTTTCCATTGGTGTTGTTCGGGAGTGATAAAAATGGCATAATCTCCTTTTTTTACGGATTTCCCTCCTACTTTTACAGGTTGTAAGAAGCTTATACTTGTAGCTTGATTAGCTCCTGCGCGCCATACTTTTCCATAAGGAACCAATTCGCCAAAAATCTTTCTACCTCTCACACTAGGGCGACCATAATCAACTGTTATTTGGCTTACTGAAAACTGTTGAGTAATCACTTGTCGCGGGCTTGCCATTGGGTAGCTAAAGTTTTGAGCATAAGAGGTACACCCCATTAGAATACCTATAAAAAATACTATCTTTTTCATACTTATTCAAAATTGAGATTCAACAAGAAACCACGTGTTTTGAGTCCGTTGATATTACCTGTCCATCTACTATTAGCATCTTTATCGGGGACTAATTCGTTGTTTACAGAGAACAAGGCTCTAAGAGAAGGAGATACCCTAAAGTAATGAGTATAGATATCTAAACCTATACCCATTTCGTAGAAAAACACGTTTTTAGTAGCACGGAAAGTTTTCTCGGAGTTATCAATAGTAAGTTTGTCGTTACTACTGAGGTTAAAAACCACAGAAGCTCCTGCGGTTACATAAGGTTTGAAGTTATACCAACGTTTTGCACTGAATTTCAATAATAAAGGAATATAGATGTAGGTAGATTGAGCATCACGTAGTGCATCTTTACTATCGGAAAAACCAGGGAAGATAAGTACGCGCTTGTTGTATACCAATCCTGGTTCTATGCGCAAATCGAGGAAGTTCACCAAGCGAGCAGAACCCGTAAGCCCCACATTGAACCCCACTTTGCGGTCAGTTTGGATTTCGCGTAAACTTGCGTTTCTATAATTGAGATCTTTGTAATCGATTTTGAAATCGAAAGTATTAGCCCCAAAGTAATACCCCCATTGGTAGCGCTTTTCGTCGAAGTGTTCCAAGTTCATCATAGGTTGTTTAAATTGGGCGTACAAATTAGCAAAACCTATACAAAGGAACAAAAATAAAAGGATTTTTTTAAAGTTTACTTTATTCATTATTTATTAAAAAATTCTATTTATTAGCAATATAGATGGTAGCAACCCCTCCTAAGGTTTTAGGGTAATACTGTGTTCGTTGATAGCCTACTTTATCTAATATCTGTTGGAATTTTTTTCCGTAAGGGAAATGAATTGCCGAGTTAGACAAGTATCGATAGGCTGATCGGTCTTTAGAAAAGAGTTTGCCAATAAGTGGCATCACGTAATTAGTATAGCAATAATACCCTTGTTTGAAAGGAAATTTTTCAGGTACAGAAGTTTCTAAAACCACTAATCGTCCGTTAGGTTTTAGTACTCTTCGTATTTCAGAAAGCCCTTTTTCTAAATCCTCGAAATTGCGTACTCCAAAGCCAACAGTTACAGCATCAAAAGTAGCATTGGCAAAGGGTAATTGTTCACTGTCGCCTTGCACCAAATCAATGCGGTTTGAGAGTTGTTTTTTTGCAATTTTATCACGCCCTACAGCAAGCATTCCTTCAGAGATGTCTAACCCCGTAATTTTAGCCTCAGGTATAGCGGTAAGCGCAATGGCTAAATCGCCTGTTCCTGTAGCGACATCTAATACTGTAGAAGGATTGATTTCGGCTACTTTTTGGACGACGAATTTACGCCATTTTACGTCTGAACCCCACGAAATTACACGATTCAAACCGTCATAAGTTTCCGAAATAGTGTTGAACATTTTGGTTACTTGTTGTTTTTTTCCATCTGTTGATCCTTGGTAGGGTGTAACGGTGTTTTCAGACATATATGCTTAATTTTTGGCAAAAATAGTAATTAATTATCAATTAGCAAGTAACAATGAACAATTAAACTGATTTTTCTATTTTCTTCTCAGCTCCTAACTTGTAAATCTTACGTAGAAGATCAAGTATCTCGTTGGCTATTTCTTTTTCGATTGTATCTTTGTTAGGCAAAAGTCCGAAAAATTTTGCCCTCCACTCATCATCTTTAGGTTGTTCACCTGCACCCAACATCTGAATACCGATATAAGAAGTAAAATCTTCTCTTAGTACTATCCTGAACATCAGTGATGTACCCATACCTTCGGAGTCAAAAAGCTGAGCTTGCTAGGTGGTCGTAGGAGCTTCTGTTAAAAGCTCAAAATACGAGTGTCCTTCCAACAATTTATTCACTTCATCTATATCAATAGAAGTTACTTCTCTTTTAGGAATGACAAACTCTTTTTCCATTTCAGTTATTTGTTGGGAGTTACTTATTTAAAAGCCTTTGTATTGTTCTTGATAATCGCTTCTTTTTCAGCGGCAGGAATGTTGTATTTATGCCCATACGCAGCACCTTCCCAATCACCATAGGAGTAGTTAGGTAGTACAATAAAACGTTTGCCAAACTCTGTTTTGTTTTTATTAACTGCCTCGGAGCGTTGTTGAGGAGTACCCCCATCAAAATCTTTAGAAAAGTCGGAAAGGTTATCGCCCATCAAGAGTACGATGTCGTAATCCTTAGCGATTTGCAATCGGCGATTTTCTTTACTTTTTTCGGCAGAACGCAAAATGAGGTGGCTATCAGAAGGTAAAGGAAAGTTGTATCTTTTTAGGTTTTTAGCAGTACCCTCGCGTTCTTTCTCAAGACGATTGGTTACATAAAAAATAGCGACCCCTTTGCTATCGGCGTATTTAAAAAATTCTAAGGCACCTGTTAGAGGTTTAGCTTCGCCTAAAACAGTCCATTCTTCCCACGCTTTTTGTGAATAGCTAATCCCTTGCTTGGCACAATAGGCTTCAAAAGGAGAGTTGTCTAAAAAGGTTTCGTCTATATCGGTAACAATAGCCAAAGGTTTATCTCCTTTTTTAGCGATAGCTTCATCTAACCGCAGTTGAGCAATATTGAAAGCTTGCAAGCATAAGGCTTCGTATTCAGCGGCATTTTGTTGAAAATAAGACGACCACAATTTGCCATTAGCAATTAGGGCACTTTCGCCAGAAGTAGTTTGTGTTGTAGTAGTGTTTTTGGTAGCGTTGCAACTGAGTAATAAAGCGGCTACCCCAATGAGTAAATAATTTTTTTTCATTTCTATTTAATTTGTTGATTTATCAATTTCTAAATTGGCTAATTATTTTGTTAACTATTATTTGTGCGAGTTTTTCTTTGCTTTCAAGTGTCCAGCCAGCGATATGAGGGGTGAGAATTACGTTATCAGCATCTAATAAGTATTTAAAAGATTCAGGCATCTGGCCGTCGCTAAAAAAATCTTCAAAAGAAGCTTTTTCGTATTCTAATACATCTAAACCAGCTCCCAACACTTTGCCATTTTTTAGAGCGTTCACTAAATCATCGGTAACAACACTCTTGCCGCGAGCGGTATTTAGGAACCAAAAACTTTTGGCAAAACTATTGATAAACGCTGTATTAATCATTTTCTCAGTTTGAGGAGTTTGAGGGGTATGCAAGCTCACTATATCGGCTTGACGGAAAAAATCTACCAAAGTTACTTGTTTAGCATTCTCATCGCCTTTGTCAGGAAGAATGTCGTAGCAAATTACATTGCAGTCGAAACCTCGTAATTTCTTAGCAAAACTCTTACCCATATTGCCATAGCCTATGATACCTATGGTCTTGCCATCAAGCTCCCAACCGCGGTTTTCCTCACGCAACCATTTGCCATTTTTAATCTCGTTGTTAGCTTTTTTAAACTTGTTCAAAAGAGCTAAAAGCATACCAAGAGTGTGTTCTCCTACAGCATTGCGGTTGCCTTCAGGAGCAGCAATAAGAGTAATTCCTTTACTTTCGGCATAAGCACCATCTATATTTTCCAGACCAGCACCTACTCTACCTATGAATTTCAATCGAGTAGCCTTGTCTAAAAAAGTTTTATCTATAGGAAAACGACTGCGGATGATAATGCCATCATAATCAGCAATTTTAGATTCTATAGCTTCTTTAGTATTAGTGTAATCTTCTTCATTTTCAAAACCTTGTGCAGAGAGTTGAGAAAGCATCAAGGGGTGATTTTTGTCTATATGTAATATCTTCATTTTGAGATAAAAGTATTTTATTTCAAGTATAAGGAACTTGATAAAGGTACTATTTTGGGGCAAAATTAATAAATAATTACAAACTACAAGAGAGGAAAGATAAATAATTTACTAAATCACAAATTTGCTAATTTGCTAATTATCTCCTACCTTTGCCGTCTATTAATAAAAAAATTATGTCATTATCCTATTTACAACCTATAGATGAGTCTTTTACCTTAGATGATTACAAGCCACAACAAGTAGGTTTTCAACTTCATAAACACCTTCCTTCCTTAGGATTGCCAGATCTTACAGATGTAAAAATAGCTTTCTTCTGTATAGAAACGATGGGGCAGTCGTTTTATCGTTTTCGCCAACATTTGTACTCACTTTTTATGGGTAATTGGAATTTTGGTATTGCAGATTTAGGAAACTTGCCTTTAGGAGCTACTGAAGAAGATACGCATTTTGCTATTAAAGAGATTGTAGCTGAATTGATTAAGGAGGGGGTAATTCCTGTAGTGTTAGGAGGATCGCAAGATTTTACCTATTCACTTTATCGTGCTTTTGATAGCCTTGAACAGATGGTAAACCTTGTATGTGTGGATTCTAAATTTGATTTTGGTAATGCTGAGGAACTGTTTGTGGAGAGTTCGTATATGAGCAAGCTTATTTCAGAACCGCCTGTAAACTTATTAGATTTTACAAATTTAGGTTATCAATCGTATTATGTAGCCCAAGAAGAATTGGATTTGCTTGAGAAAATGTGTTTTGAGGTGCATCGTTTAGGTAATATAGTGAATGATTTGAAGATTATAGAGCCTGCTATGCGCGATGCTGATATAGTGAGTGTGGATATGACTTCAGTACAAGCAAAGGATATGATGGCTATGGGTAACGTAAATGGATTTAATAGCAGAGAAATATGTGCTATTGCGCGTTATGCAGGTATTAGTAGTAATGTACAAGTAGCGGGTATTTTTGATATTCCTAATACAGATTTAGCTGCCCAATTACTCGCAGAAATGGTTTGGTATTTTTATGAAGGTTTTACCTTCCGCATTAAGGAATTGCCTGTAATCAACGATGAGAATTACACTAAATATATTGTGCCTATAGACGATATACAAATAGAGTTTTTCAAGAGTACCCAAACTGAACGTTGGTGGATGAAACCAGGAGGTGACAAATATTCTTCTCCTCAAAATCATGTGCCTTCAGGACTTGTGCCTTGTTTACCACAAGATTATGAAGAAGCTATTCGCGGTATCGTTCCTGATCGTTGGTGGCGTACTTATCGCAAATCGGTTTAATTATTGTTCTAATTTTTCAGTTAACTCAAACCAGCGTTCTGTTTTTTCCTCTATGGCAGTGAGCGTTTGCTGTAAGGCAATTGATTGGGTTTGTATTTCATCATTGCTAAGTGTTCCTTCGGCAAAAGTAGCTTCAATACTCGCTTTTTGCTCTTCTAATTGGGCGATTTCTTTTTCTAAACGGTTATATTCTTTCTGTTCATTGAACGATAGACCTTTCATTCCGTCTTTACGCCAAGTGTTTTTGGTGGTTTCTTTTTTAAGAGATTCGTCTACCGGTAGGGTACTTTCTTCATATACACGATAGTCGGTATAGTTACCAGGGAAATCTTCTACTTCACCCTTGCCTTTGAATACAAAAAGGTGGTCTACGATTTTATCCATAAAATAGCGGTCGTGAGAGACAACAACTAAGCAACCGGGATAGTCTAACAAAAAGTCTTCCAAGACGTTTAGAGTAACGATGTCGAGGTCGTTTGTAGGCTCGTCAAGGATTAGGAAATTAGGGTTTTGTATAAGTACAGTGCAGAGATATAAGCGTTTGAGCTCACCTCCACTGAGTTTTTCTACATAGTCGTATTGCTTTTTACGGTCGAAGAGAAAACGTTCTAATAATTGCCCAGCTGAGAGGGTACGACCTTTGAGTAAGGGGATATAATCGCCGTATTTTTGTATTACTTCTATCACTTTTTGCCCTTGTAATACCTCTATGCCCTCTTGGGTATAGTAGCCAAATTTGATAGTATCGCCTACTATTATTTTACCACTATCGGGGGTGAGCGTTCCTGTGAGGAGGTTTAAGAATGTAGACTTCCCTGTGCCGTTTTTTCCTATAATCCCCACTCGTTCTCCTCGTAGGAAATTGTAGCTAAACTTATTGAGTATGCAGAGCTCATCAAAAGCCTTGCATACGTTGTGAAACTCTACAGTTTTGCTGCCTAAGCGTTCCATATTGATTTCTAATTGCACGGAATGCTCTTTGCGTCTTTTGTGAGCTGCTTCTTTAATTTTATAGAAGTCGTCGATACGCGATTTAGATTTGGTGGTACGCGCTTTGGGCTGGCGGCGCATCCAGTCGAGTTCTTTTACATATAGGTTTTTAGCTTTCTCTACAGAAGCCTGTTCTTGTGCGAGTCGTTGCTCTTTCTTCTCTAAAAAATAAGAATAGTTTCCTTTATAACTGAAGAGTTCACCGTTGTCTAACTCTAATATTTCGTTGCAAACGCGTTCTAAGAAATATCGGTCGTGAGTAACGATGAATAGGGTAAGGTTCTCTTTAGCGAAATATTGTTCGAGCCATTCTATCATTTCTAAATCGAGGTGGTTAGTAGGTTCATCTAATATCAATAAATCAGGTTTACTGATGAGTACATTGGCTAAGGCAAGGCGCTTTTTTTGTCCGCCAGAAAGGTTTTTTACTTTCAAATGGAGGTTATCCAATTTAAGTCGGGAGAGGATTTGTTTGTATTGTGTTTCGAAATCCCACGCGTTATGGCGTTCCATTTGTTCAAAAGCTTTTTGATAGGCATCTTCATTTTCGGGGTGTTGCAAGGCGTGTTCATATTCTCGGATAAGGCGCAAAATGGGGTTATCTGTAGCAAAAATAGTTTCTTCTATTGTTAAATCTTCATTAAAATAAGGATTTTGAGAGAGAAAACCAATGTGTATCCCTTTGCGGAATACCACTTGACCACTATCAGGGAGATCTTTCCCAGCGATAATGTTGAGAAGAGTAGTTTTTCCAGTACCATTTTTGGCTATAAAGGCTATTTTTTGGTCTTTATTGATGCCAAAAGAAATGTTTTCAAGAATTATACGTTCGCCAAAGGCTTTAGATATGTTTTCTACGGATAGTAAGTTCATTTTTTTATGTCAGAATAATTGTGTATAACTTCGTCGTTTATATTAATAGGGTAGGAGGTAAGATATGTTTTTAGTTGATTGTAGTCTCTAAAATTCAGTTGTATATGTATAATAATAATGTTATTATGGTCATAAATATCCAAAAAAGGCCTACACATTTTATCTTTCTTTTCAGATAAATTAAAAAAATGTAATAATTTAATATCTTTTAGAGTTACATCTTTCAGAATTTTATTTTTGTATAGTATTTTTAATTGATTATTGTAAAAATGAAGTGTAAGTAGTGAATATTTGTATTCTTTAAAGGTCATAATAATAGCAAAAAATGCTAAAAAGGCAGTGACTATTCCGAAAATAAATTGGAAAAAGAAAGTAGAAGAATTGAAGTTAAGAGTATAAAAGGTAATAATGGCTATTGGTAGGTTGATAGCTACCAATAGAAGTCTACTTCCCCACTCTTCAGCGGTAAGTTTTCTACCTTTTATGATAAAATCTTCGTTTAGCATAGTCTTATGAGAGGCAAAGGTAACAATAATTTATCAATTACCAAATTTGTCAATTTGTAAATTTGTTAATTAATTTGTACTTTTGCGCAAATTTTTTAAGTTATGAATTTTGATGTAAAGGAGATTATCTCCGCTACTATGGTACTCTTTGCAGTGGTAGATATCATTGGGAGTGTGCCAATTATTATCAACCTACGTAAAAAAGCGGGACGTATACAATCAGAGAAAACAGCTATTGTAGCAGGAAGTTTATTAGTGGTGTTTTTATTTCTTGGTAAGCAATTGCTGAATTTATTTGGGGTAACCGTTGAAGCTTTTGCTGTAGCAGGAGCGTTTATCTTATTTTTTCTCGCCTTAGAGATGATTTTAGGAATTACCCTCTACAAAGGAACAACTCCTGAAAGTGCTTCTATTGTGCCATTAGCGTTCCCTATGGTGGCAGGAGCAGGTGCGCTTACAACAGTACTCTCGCTCAGAGCAAAATTCTATGTAGAGAATATTATTGTAGCGATAATTATCAATATGGTTATTGTTTATATAGTACTAAAATCGTCGGAACGTATAGAAAAATTCTTAGGCAAACAAGGTATTACTGTACTTCACAACCTTTTTGGGGTCATTCTTTTAGCTATTGCTGTAAATTTGTTTACCACTAATATTAGGGCAATGCTTTTTGTTCACTAATCCTCTAATAAATTAAATAAAATGTTAAATAAAGCAGATAATTTTTTTCTCTTAGCAGGACCTTGTGCCATAGAAGGAGAAAATATGGCGATGAAAATTGCAGAACGTATAGTGAATATCACTCAAAAACTGAATATTCCATACACTTTTAAAGGGAGTTTTAAGAAAGCCAATCGTAGCCGTGTAGATTCGTTTACGGGTATAGGCGATGAAAAAGCGCTGAAAATACTCCGAAAAGTAGGTCAAACTTTTGGAGTACCTACCGTTACTGATATTCATCAGGTGAGTGATGCCACGATGGCCGCTGAGTATGTAGATGTATTGCAAATACCAGCTTTTTTGGTACGCCAAACAGATTTGGTTGTGGCAGCAGCCGAAACAGGTAAGATAGTAAACCTCAAAAAAGGTCAGTTTATGAGTCCTGAAAGTATGCAGTTTGCTGTCCAAAAGGTATTTGATAGTAGTAATAAAAAGGCTTTGATTACCGATCGCGGAACGATGTTTGGTTATCAGGATTTGATAGTAGATTTTAGAGGAATTCCTACAATGCGCCAATTTGCTCCTGTTGTGATGGACGTTACCCACTCATTACAGCAGCCTAATCAAACTACTGGGGTAACAGGAGGTCGCCCCGATATGATTGAAACTATTGCTCGTGCAGCCATAGTAAACGATGTAGATGGACTATTTATAGAAACCCATTTTGACCCAGCTAATGCCAAAAGTGATGGGGCTAATATGCTACATCTCGACCTCCTCGAAGGACTTTTAACGCGTTTGGTTGCCATTCGCAAAACAATTAACGAATTTTAATGAACTATACTGAAGCACTCTCTAATCCTATTTTTGAACTTATCAGTAATATTTCAGCTGAAATACCGCTTGAAAGTTACGTAATTGGAGGGTTTGTACGCGATTATTTACTAAAGAAAAAACTCCCTAAAGACATTGATATAGTGTCTATTGGTAGTGGTATTTCATTAGCTGAAAAAGTAGCTGAACAATTGCCTAATAATCCTAAGGTATCTATATTCAAAAACTTTGGTACAGCGATGATTAAAGCCGATGGATTAGATATAGAATTTGTAGGAGCACGCCGTGAGAGTTATGAATCAAATTCTCGCAAACCTTATGTAGAGAGTGGTACACTACAAGATGACCAAAACCGCCGTGATTTTACTATCAATGCGATGGCTTTTTCACTGAACAAAGATACTTTTGGCGACCTTATTGACCCTTTTGACGGCTTAGGAGACTTAGAGCGGAAACTTATTCGTACACCCTTAGACCCTGATATTACTTATTCAGATGATCCATTACGTATGATGCGTGCAATTAGGTTTGCTACTCAGCTGAATTTTGAGATAGAAGAGCTATCGCTGAAAGCTATTACTGATAATAAAGAACGCTTGAAAATTATTTCTAATGAGCGCATTGTAGAAGAACTGAATAAAATATTAGCATCACCTAAACCTTCTGTAGGACTGAAATTGCTATACGAAACAGGTTTATTGCATTATATTCTTCCTGAACTTATTGCGCTGCAAGGAGTACAAGAACAAGATGGACAACGCCATAAAGATAACTTTTGGCATACTTTGGAAGTTGTAGATAATATCTCAGAACATACTGATAACTTATGGTTGCGTTGGGCGGCATTGTTACACGATATTGGTAAAGCCCCTACTAAACGTTTTGATAAGAAGATTGGCTGGACGTTTCACGGACACGAGTTTGTAGGGAGCAAAATGGTATATCACCTTTTCAAACGCTTGCGAATGCCACTGAACGATAAGATGAAATACGTGCAGAAAATCGTAAAAATGAGTTCGCGACCTATTATCATTGCGGAAGATATTGTAACCGATTCGGCAGTACGACGTTTGGTATTTGAATCAGGAGAAGAATTTGAAGATTTGATGACTCTTTGTGAAGCTGATATCACTACTAAAAACCCTAAAAAGTTTAAGAAATATCACGACAATTTTCAAATAGTACGTCAGAAAGTAGTGGAGGTAGAGGAAAAAGATCACATTCGAAATTTTCAACCTCCGGTGAGTGGTGAAGAAATAATGCAAACCTTCAATTTACTTCCTTCGCGACCTGTAGGGGTACTAAAAGAAGCGATAAAAGAAGCAATTTTAGAAGGTAAAATCCCCAATGAGTACGAGGCAGCTAAAGCCTTTATGATGGAGAAAGCAAAGAAAATGAAATTGATATAAAATTAAAAAGGCTGTCCAGATTATTCCGGACAGCCTTTTTTATATTTAGTAATTAAATATTATTTTCTATGTTCTTCTTCTTTAGTATGGTCAGCTTCATCTTTTACAGTATCGTAAATGAGAGGAGCTGCCACGAAGATAGAAGAGTAAGTACCGATGAGTACCCCGATAATCATTGCGAACATAAAGCCACGCAAGGTTTCACCACCAAAGATAAAGATAGTAACGAGTACTGCCATAGTGGTAAATGAGGTGTTTAAGGTACGGCTAAGGGTAGTGTTGAGCGCGTGATTAATTTTCTCTCTTGACCAATGAGGCTCACGCATTACTTCCCTGATACGGTCGTAGATAATCACCGTGTCGTTTAGTGAGTAACCTACTACTGTAAGGATAGCCGCAATAAAGGCTTGGTCGATTTCCATATTGAAAGGCATAATGCTATAAGTGAGCGAGTAGATACCGAGTACCATTAGCACGTCGTGCGCTGAAGATACAATCGCACCCATAGAGAACTGCCATCTTCGGAAACGAAATAAGATATATAGACCGATTACAATAAGCGAACCGATAACTGACCAGAACGCACTGCTCTTAATATCTTCAGCGATAGTAGGCCCTACTTTCATAGATTGCATAATACCAATCTTATCAGTAGAACTAGCTTTAGCAAAACTATCGAATGAAGTACCTTCGGGTAAGAATTTCTGTAATCCTTTGTACAAGAGCTCTTGTATTTCATTATCTACCTCAGTGCTTTCTTCTTGTACTTTATACTTAGTAGCGATTTTCACTTGGTTAGGAGCTCCAAAAGTCTTCACTTCTACATTTCCTAAAGTAGTTTTGAGGGCATCGGCTACTTGAGTAGGGTTTACTTCGTGCTCAAAACGAATTTGGTAAGTTCTACCACCTACGAAATCGATACCTTGGTCGAGACCACGAGTAGAGAGAGAAATGATACCTATTATTGATAGGATAATAGAAAAAGCATATCCTATTTTGCGCTTGCCGATGAAGTTGAGATCTACATTTTTGAACCAGTTCTTAGTAATAGGAGTGGTGAAAGTAAGCGTGTGTTTTTTCTCAACGCTATAGTCGATAAACAAGCGAGTGATGAAGATAGCGGTGAACAAAGTAGTTGCAATACCAATGAGCAAGGTAGTTGCAAAACCTTGTATAGGGCCACTACCAAAGAACAACAAGATAAGAGCAGTAAGCGCTGTAGTAATGTTAGAGTCTAAGATAGATGATAGGGCGTGTTTGAAACCATCGACTACTGCTTGATTGATGTTCTTACCTTTGCGTAGCTCTTCTTTCGACCGCTCGAATATCAGCACGTTCGAGTCGACTGCCATACCAATGGTAAGCACGATACCCGCAATACCAGGGAGCGTAAGTACAGCTTCTATACTTGCTAACACTCCAAATATGAGGAGTATATTGAATACCAAAGCGAGGTCGGCATAAATACCTGCACGACCGTAGTAGAATATCATCCACGCAAAGATGAAGATAGTAGCGATAAGGAAAGAGTTCATACCGCTATCGATAGCTTCTTGTCCCAAAGAAGGTCCTACGATTTCAGATTGTACGATATCAGCGCTTGCAGGTAATTTACCAGCACGGAGCACGTTAGCAAGGTCGACAGCTTCATTTAAAGTAAAATGCCCTGTAATTTCAGAGCGACCTCCTGAAATAGCACCTGTAGTTACTCCTGGTGCTGAATATACGATGTTATCGAGTACGATAGCAATATTGGTATTTTGAGTAAATGCTTTACCAGTAAGCGCTTCCCAAATGCGTGCTCCTTTACCGTCCATTTGCATAGATACGGCAGGCTGGTTGCGAACGTCGTAAGTTTGTTCGGCTTGGGTTACTACGTTACCTGTAAGAGGAGGGGTGTTATCGCGGTTACCTTTTAGGGCATAAAGTTCGATAAGGGAGGTCTTTTTATCAGGTTTACCCCAAGCGAATTTTACATACTGCAATGAAGCAGGAATCAAATGTTTTGCTTCAGGAGAATTGATATAGCTATTTACTTGAGCAGTATCTTTTAAACTTACTGTAAAAAGTACAGGAGAACCTTCATAAGAATTAGCTTTGATAAGGTCAAACAAAGGATTTCCTTTTCCTGATTGAGTAGGAACAGAATCCTTCTTTACATCAGTAAGTAGAGAGTCGATAGCACTACTACCTGATTGAGTAGCGGCTGTGAGCGTATCTTTTACTTTATCTGTAGTTTTAGCAGTAGATTTAAGTTGCTCGTTGAGGGCTTGTAAATAAGGGAAAACATCAGTATTCTTATAAGTTTCCCAGAACTCAAGCTGAGCGGTACTTTGCAAGAGAGATTGCACACGAGTGATATCTTTAGCACCTGGAAGTTCTACAAGAATACGACCTGAGTTACCAAGACGCTGGATATTAGGTTGAGAAACGCCAAATTTATCGATACGTTTGCGCAATACCTCGAAAGCAGATACGATAGACTCGTCTACGCGCTTTCTGATGATAGGGCGCACCTCACTATCACTCATTTGGAAGTTGATTTGGTCGCTGAGGGTTTTATTAGCGAACACATCGGGGGAGGCTAATTTACCTCCGTTTTTAGCGTAAGCCTCGAAGAACAAATCCAAGTAGGTTTTGTCGGTTTTGCGGAGCTGTTCATCGGCTTCGGCTAATGATTTGTTAAAGATAGGGTCTTTGGAGTTGTCAGCAAGACCTTTTAAGATGTCTTTTACGGAGATTTGCAGAATTACGTTGATACCGCCTTTAAGGTCGAGACCGCGGTTTAATTCTTTTTCTTTCACTTCAGAGAGAGTGAATTTTGCAATTCCGAGGTTGTAGACCTCTTGCCCCATTTTATCGTCCAAATACTTAGCTTCTATAGCCTCGCGTTTAGCGATATAGTCAGCTTGAGTATTAGGCACTTTAGCCTCGGCAAAAGCTTTGGCTTCATCTTCTACTCTACCTGCCACATAGGTGAATGAGAGTTGATAAATACATATCAGTCCAAACAATATGGCAAATAGTTTTACAAGTCCTTTGTTTTGCATTTTTTAATTGATAATTTACTTGTTTTACTTCTTCAAACGGCAAAAATACATATTTTGTGGGGATTACAAAAATATTCTTAAAAAAAAGATAATATTTTTTGTTAGTATAAAAAACGAGGAGAGTTTTAATTGTTAAAAATCAACCTTTTAAAGTATTTTTATTAAGAAAGAAGAATGCTTTAAACAGAAAGTATTTTTGCTAATTAAAAAAAAGAAAGTATTTTTGCTCCTATAAAGAAATAGGTATGAAAGAACGCAATCCTCTTATTGATGTGCTCAAAGGTTTTACTATCATATTGGTAGTGATGGGACACGCTTCACAATGGTTTTCAGGAGATGACCGTACAAACCCTTTTTATGTAACTATTTACGCTTTTCATATGCCTTTATTTATGTTCCTTTCAGGCTATGTGAACTTTAATGCACGTGGTGAGTTGAACCTCAGTAAACGCTTTCAAGTATTAGTAATTCCTTTCTTCGTTTGGTTTTTAATTTCTGCCACCTATCACGGTTATATCCTCGATATAGAAAAAGTATGGGAACATCTTTGCGTGCTTATTTATAAACCCACACAAGGAATGTGGTTCTTGTGGTTGCTTTTCTGGGAGTGCGTTCTGCTCTATCTTGCTTTGAAAATCAACAAATACCGTGAAATATGGGTAATGATAGGTTTATGGAGTATTCTTGTATTTTTGCATCGAGTTACAGGAGCACAACCTATCTTTTATGGATTACCCGAATTGTGTTGGTATTTTATCTATTTTTCATTAGGTTATGCTACCCATAAATATAAATCTCAAGCCTTAAAAATTTTGCGCCCTATAGGCTGGGTAGGGTTTGTGGTCTTTCCACTTTTATTGTTTTTTTCAGTTGATAAATCTCATTATGTACTCGATTCTCTTCGCTTGTATGCTTTGGCACTTACGGGTATTGCGGCTTCTTATGTTCTATGGGAAGGGATCTGTCATTCAGAAAATAAAGCAACACAATGTTTGAAGTATTTAGGAAGTATTTCATTAGAAATATATGTTACTCATTACTATATGCGTTTTTTGGTAGATTATATTAAAAAATATATAGGCGATAACTTCTATTTGAACGTAGTGATTTTTACGGTTTTAGCTGTTATCGCCTGTGATATTATACAACGTCTCATACAGCGGGTGAAATGGTTGAGGAGAATACTTTATGGTAGATTTTAATTCTTAATACTCTCATTTTCAGCTTTTCGAGCTATTTCTATATAAGTTTTGAACTCTTTGCCATATTTAGAATTAGCAACATCTTTGTTCAGTTTCCCGTAGATAGAATCTAAATATTTTACACGGGTATTAGGAGCATCTGCTAATACTACATAAGGAGTAATGTAAGAATTGGGGTGAGAGAGGGCGTAATTTAACACAAAAAGGTGGCGACGGAAGTTATTCTTCTCGGAAGCAGTGTTTAGTGAATCGACTAAGGAAGTTTTACCAGCTTTGAAAGCATTTACTTGTTGTTCAAGTAGTTGAGCGTTACGCATCCCAAATTGTCGCATAGTGTGTAGGTATTCATTGTATTCCTTTTGTGATTGAGAGCCACTGATATTGGCTCTTACCTCAAACATATCATAAGCGCTATTGATGTTGATAGTGGTAGGTTCACCAAAAAACATTAAGCGGTCACCGAGGTCAGTGCCAGCTTGTTTCTTCAAATCGAGGTAGATGTAAAAAACTTCAGGACTTTCTAAATGCCGTTTGAAAGTAAATTTACCATCACCATTGGCTACTACTGAGTCGATATTGGTAAGTTTATCATTTACATATTGTTGTAAATAGATAGTTCCCATTTTTAACCCTTCGATATTGCCTTCTACAATCATCGTGTTTTTGTCGTCCTTCTCGCAAGCTACTATCATCAATAGTGCCGACATTGCCATTACTAATCTCTTCATTATAATTTAGTTTTTAGTTATTAAAAAGTGTGATGTTACAGAATTGTTATCATTGTTTGAGCTTTGTTCTGTGTTTCCTCGTATTCTTTTTCGGGTATGGAATCTTTGGTAATGCCACCTCCTACATATAAAAAGGTTTCGTTGGCTGTGATTTGCATACAGCGTAGATTTACATAGAGCGCTTGGTTATTATTAGATACCCATCCACAATAACCTGTGTAATATTGTCTATTATAAAGTTCATTTTCTATAATAAATTTATGAGCTTTATCAGTAGGGTAGCCACAGACAGCAGGGGTAGGGTGCAGACGTTGTACCACTTCAAAAGCTTTATTTTCTTCTATTTTTCCTTTAATTATAGTGCATAAGTGCATTACTTTTCCAGCTTGCACGGTTTGAGGGGCTGAAACTTCAATTTTTTCAGCATATCCTTGTAATTGTTGTACAATGGTATCAGTAACTATTTGTTGTTCTTCTTTTTCTTTAGAAAGCCAATGAATCTTACCTTCTTTGAAAGGTTGTGTTCCTGCTAATGCCATTGTTTGAAAATTGTTACCATTACTTTGAAAAAGTGTTTCGGGAGTAGCAGCGAGCCAAGTTCCCACTTTAGGGTGATAAAACAAATAGCAGAATGCTGAAGGGTATCGTGTTACCATATTGGTAAAGCTCTTAAATGGATTTACCACTTCTTTGATAGTTATCTTGCGCGAAAGTACTACTTTTTCAAAAGTTCCTTGATGTATTTCATTAATAGCTTTGGTTACTAAATCTATATGCTTTTGTTTTTCGGTTTTGGTATCTTCTAAAATATCAATATTAGTATTTTCTACAATCGATTGTGTAGGTAAATGGCTTATGGTAAATTTGTTAGGAGTGATGATAACAGCAGGTTCGTTAGTATCGAAAGGAGCGAAAACAAATCCCTCTTGTTCTTCTTTACCAGTGTTGAAAAAATGAAGTGTATCATCTTCTTGTTCCAACAATATTACTGAAGTGTGATGTGGAGGTTTGTAGCACACAAAAGGTAAGTGTTCAGCATATTTGTGCTGTACTTGTTTTAGAAGTTCTTCAAATGAAATATAATCTTCAGTTTCTATTCTCATAAGTTAAATTGCACAATAGCTTATATGGTTTGGGTATCGTAAAAGGCTTTGAAGACACCATTTTGAGCTAAAAGTTCGTCTTTGGTACCTTGTTCTACTAATTTTCCTTTGTCGAGCATCAGTATTTTATCGGCGTATTTAGTGATAGACACACGATGACTTACTATAATTACGGTTTTGCCTTTTAAGGTATCGCGCAAATTAGTTAAAATCTTCTCTTCGGTATCGATATCTACGGCTGATAAACAATCGTCTAACAAATAAATTTCGGCTTCTTTGAGCAAAGCTCTTGCGATGGCTACTCGTTGGCGTTGCCCGCCACTGAGTGATACCCCGCGCTCTCCAAGCACCGAGTCGTATTGGTTTGTAAACTCTATAATATTATTATGCACTACGGCTTTTTGGCAGGCTTCTATTATTTGTTCTTCAGTAGCATTTTTATTACCAAAGCGCAGATTGTTGCGAATAGTGTCCGAAAACAAAAAGTTCTCTTGTGGCACTACCGAAATAGCTCTGCGCAAGCTGTGTAGATTCAATTCTCTTACGGGTTTGCCTCCTATCAGTACTTCACCCTGATTTGCATCGTACATACGTGCAATGAGGTCTAACAATGTAGTCTTACCACTACCGGTTTTGCCTATAACGGCTACTGTTTGTCCTGCTTCTATATGGAAAGATACGTCTTTAAGAGCTTCTATCCCCGTATCTTCATAACGGAAAGATACTTTATCAAATGTAATATCTCCTTTAATAGGCGTAAGCTCTCCTACCTGATTGCGTATCTGAGGTACTTCGGAAAGAAACTCATTGATGCGCTTTTGCGAGGCTTCCGCTTGTTGTACAATAGAACTTACCCAGCCCACTGTAGCCACAGGCCAAGTGAGCATCATCACGTAAATACTGAACTCTACAATTACTCCAATAGATTGTATTTCACCGGTGTAATAGAGCTTTCCCCCAATAAAGATTACAAAGATAAGGCTCAATCCTATCATCAGTATCATTGTAGGGATAAAGAAAGCCTGTATCTTAGCGAGCTTGATATTTTTCTGACGACCGTCTTCAGCGAGTACTGCTAATTGTGCATCGGTAGCCGCCTCGTTATTATACGATTTTATTACCCCGATACCTGAGAAAGTTTCTTGCGAGAAAGTAGAAAGGTCGGATAGGTAGGCTTGTACCTTCATCGTTTCGATATTAATCTTTTTGCTCATTTTGTAGATAAGCAAAGAGAGAATAGGCAGTGGGATAAGGGTGTAGATAGTAAGTTTGGGAGAGATGATAAACATTAGCGGAATTACGCAAGCAAAAAGTGTAATAGTTTGCACACTATACATAATAGCAGGACCTGCGTACATACGTACTTTCGATACGTCCTCGCTGATACGGTTCATCAGGTCACCTACTCGGTTGCGTTTGTAGAAGCTAAGCGATAGCTGTTCGTATTTTTTAAATATCTCGTTTTTCATATCGTATTCGATGTAACGAGATACATTGATGATAAGCTGACGCATAAAGAACATCAGCACTGCCGATATGATAGTTGTACCGATGATAATAAGCGCGTATTCTATAAGTAAGGAAGTCATTTGTGAGGCATCTTTGTTAGCCGATTTAGCAAAGTCCTCAATGGCTGCAATAGAGTTTTTTACATATCGCGGCATAAAGAGTGAAAACACTCGCGACACTATGGTAATAAGTATCCCAAGTAGTAAGTGGTATTTATATTTATAAAAATATTTACGTATATGTCTCAGATGTGCCATTGGCTTAAATTCTCAATCAGAGTGCAAAAGTAAGAATAATTTGTCAATTAGCCAATTTGTTGATTAGCAAATTAGCAAACTAAAAATTAATCAATCAAATAACTAACTCTTATGGTACGAAAATTACTAATAGACTGAAAACTGGTTTCTATACGTTTGATTTGTTCTTTAGTATGATGTATAGAAAGTTCAGAAGGTTTTACCTTCACTAAAACATCTTTCAAATATTCGTTTCTGATGCGTGAAATTAAGGGAAACTCAGGACCTAAAATTTCTATTCCCTTTTTGGAAGCAAAAGCTTCTTTAAGAGCATTAGCGAACCACTCAGCACCTTCATTTGTACGATTGAAGTTCGTGTGTTTCAGTGTTATTTTAATCATTTGTACAAATGGAGGATACGAGAAAGATTGGCGTTCCTCTATTTGATTTTGATACATCCCCTTGAAATCATTTTGTAATACTTGTTGAATTACAGGGTGTTGAGGATTGTAGGTTTGTATTAAAACTTTTCCTCGTTGAGCACTTCTACCTGCACGCCCTGAGACTTGTAATAACAACTGAAAACTACGTTCATAAGCTCGATAGTCGGGAGAATGAATGAGAGCATCGGCATTCATTACTCCTACTAATCCTATATTTTCAAAATCTAATCCTTTAGAAATCATTTGGGTACCTACCAATATTTGGGTTTCTTGCTGTTCAAATTTGGCTAATATTTTTTCATATCCGTATTTGCCATTGGTAGTATCTTGATCCATTCGGTCGATGGCTACTTGGGGGAAAAGTACTTCTAATTCTTTACTAATCTGTTCAGTACCAAAACCTTTTGTTTTTAAATCTACACTTCCACAAGCAATACAAGTTTTGGGCATAGGTATTGCATAGCCACAATAATGACATCGCAACTGATTGCTACTATGGTGGAAAGTGAGACTCACATCGCAATGTGGGCATTGAGGGACTGTGCCGCAATGCATACACTGTACAATAGGTGCATAACCTCTTCGGTTTTGGAACAAAAGCACTTGTTTTCCTTGTGATAAAGTATTGGTCATTTCTTCAATAAGAATATCGGAAAAATGCCCGTTCATACGTTTGCGATGTAGCTTGTCCTTGATGTCGATAAGTTCGATGATAGGGGGGAGAAAATTAGCATAACGTTTTGATAGATAGACAAAACCATATTTGCCTACTTTTACGTTGTGCATACTTTCTATTGAGGGAGTTGCTGTACCTAATAAAGTTTTCGCTTTGAAGATGTTAGCTAGCATAATGGCACTATCACGCGCTTGCAAGCGAGGAGTAGGGTCGAATTGGCGATAAGAACTATCGTGTTCCTCATCAATTACCACTAAACCTAAGTTTTTGAAAGGTAGATATACTGAAGAACGTACCCCAACCACTAATTGTGCTTTAGGGTGATTGTTCAACACGTTGTTCCAAACCTCTACGCGCTCGTTAGTATTGTATTTAGAATGATATACTGATAGATTTTTACCAAAGTGTTTTTTCAATCGATTGATAAGATGAATTGTCAAGGCGATTTCTGGGAGCAAGTAAAGCACTTGTTTACCTTTCTTTAGGTATTGGTCGATAAGTTCAATGTAGATTTCGGTTTTACCAGAAGCCGTGACACCTTGTAAAAGTACTGTATTTTTAGTTTGAAACTGTTGTTGTACTTGATATAGTGCTTCGTTTTGTATATTGTTGAGTGTTTTTTTTGCTAAAACCTCACTATCAGCGAAACTTACACGATCTTTTTGCAAGTAATATATTTCTAAAATACCTTTTTCTACTACCGATTTGAGTACCGCATTTGAAACCTTAGCTTCTTCTAATAGATTTTCAACTTTTAAAGGTAAAACCTCTCTATTGATATAATTGAAGTAAGCCATTATCAGTTTTTTTTGCTTTTCACCTTTCAGCAATTCTAAAGCTTTTTGTAAACCTTCTTGAGATTGGTAGGCTTCTGCTAAACGTATGAATTTTACGAGCTTTGGCACATATTTTTCAAAAATTCTTTCTGAAATACGAGCAGCACCTTTTTCTACCAAACTCTTTATGACCTTTAAGGTCTTCTTTTTAGGAATGATTTTACTCACTTCACTTCCTTTTAAGGCTGTTTTGTAGTGTAGAGCTTCGTACACCTGAAATTCATCATCGCTAAATAGATTGGGATTGAGGTCTTTTTCAGCAATTTCGATAATAGTTTCACTTTCTAGCAAAAAAGCTGATGGTAAAGCCGATTTTATCACTTCACCTAAAGTACACATATAATAATCGGCAATCCACTGCCAATGAGTAATTTGTTCAGGAGTAACGATGGGAGTTTCGTCTAGAATATATTCAATATCTTTAGTTTCATAAGTAGGTTCATTAGTATGTATTTTATAAACTAAAGCTGTATATACTTTTAATTTGCCAAATGAAACAGCTACACGCATTCCCGTTTGCAAGAAATGCGCTTCATCCTCGTTGATACGATAAGTGTACAATTTAGGAAGCGGAAGTGGTAATATGACTTCTACAAAGTACATTAGTCGTGTTTTTTAAGTTTTAAAAGAGACGCATTTAGTTCAAATCCTAACAAGAGAATATTGGCATTAATCCAAATATATAGCAAGAAAATAAGCAGCGCACCAATAGAGCCATATAGCTGGTTATATTGTGAAAAATTTTCGATGTAAATACCAAATAAATAGGTGGTTAAACCAAAAAGTAACACCGTAAGGAGAGAGCCTGCTGAAAAGAATTTACTTTCTTTACCCTCTACTGTGCCAAAATAAAATAACACACCAGTACCAAAGTAGGTAATCAGGGCAACAAATCCGATTTTTGATATTTTGAGAAGCGTTTCGTAATCGGTGATAAAATTGATTTTATCAAGGTAAGGCACTAAATATATTTCGTAGTAAATGAAAGTAACTACCGCAAACAACACTAATAATGACAAGATGATAGCAACCATTAGAGCATAAAGATATTGCTTGATATAAGTGCGTGTGATTTGACGGTGGTACGAAAATTCAAACCCTCCAAAAATAGCCATAATACCATTGGTCATCAAGAAAATAGATAAGAAAAATACAGACGACAATAAACCTCCACGTTTTTTTTCGGCAATATCAAAAAAGATATCAGAAAAGAAATCGTGAGTACCAGGAGGTAGCATATCATCAATAAATCCCCAAAAATCTACTTGAAAATCATCAATGGGAATATATGGGATAAGGTTTAAAATAAACAATAAAAAGGGAAATATAGCTAAAAAGAAGCTGTATGAAATAGCACTCGCACGATATGTGAGAGTACCTTTCATAATCCCTACAATATATAACTCAAGCAAGTCGTACAAAGAAAAAGCATTCTTAGCTAAACGTATTTTTTTTAGAAATCCGACGAATTGCTTGATGATTGGGAGGTTTTGTATTCTTTCTTTCAATGTCATCAGTAGTTAGTTTTGAGAGGAGGAATCTATATTTTTAGTAGATTTTCGTTCTTTGAATCGCTCTTTTATTACTCCTATTAACCAATAAGGGAGTACCGAACACAAAAAGCACAGTAGCCAAAAACCTATCAGGAAAATGACTACAAAAAGGAGAAAACCTATATATTGATTAAAGTTGAAACTCATATTTTTATTTTCGTCGTCTGCTGAAAAAAGCACCTATATTCTCTGCTAAGCGTTTGAACACAGATTTTGGTTTTCTTATCTCATCCATTTCACGTGCAGAAGCTTCTCTTTCAGAGAGGAATTCATCAGAGAGGAGTACTCTTTCGGCACGTTTGAATATAGCAGTTGCTAATTTGTAGAATTTGCTATGTTGAGCATCTACTTTATAAGTACTAAATTCATAACCATTGCCGTCTTGTGTAAATAGGTTGATAGCAGTACCTTCTTTGTTTGGCTCGTAATGATAGAAAACAAACTGGTAATCACATAATTTATCGTCCCAATATTCTTTAGTAATCGTCATTCGTGAAGAAGTATTACCTTCAGCTTTTCGGAACTGAAAACCATATCGCCCTACATAGAGCACAGCATCAACATCAGTATAATCACTGTAATATTTTTGTACTTCGGGGAGAGAAAGCAACTGGTTATAACGTTCTACTGTTACATTATCTCTAAAGAGTCTTACATAATGCACTACTTCACAATACCTACGCTGGAAGTATTGCCAGCACTCTTGTACAAAATAATATTCACGAGGGTTTTTATGAGCTTCTAAGTATACAAAAGGTGATGCCTCATTAGGTTGCCAAGAGATATGCAACTTTTCACCATCAGTAAATAAATAGAAAACTTGTTCGTTGCAATAGAAATACACGCCTCCTATAGCAGGATTTATTTTAGAAAGTGTAATACGATAGAAGATTTCTCCTTCCCAATATTCATAATATCTCCCCGTTTCATCATCATTGTTTTCAAGTAGGGCAAAATCTTCAGGGTTAATGAAACGTTGTAAGTTTTCTAAATTGATATCGGTACTCTTAAATAAGAAAGTAAAACCATCATTGTTTAAAATCTTTTCTTCGATTTGCTCTTCTTCATAAAGAATTGCACTTCCTTTTTCTAAGGCTTCAAAAAGTTTACCGCGTTTTAACCAAGCTGACCAATCCCATAATTCTATTTTCTCTTCCTCAACCTCTTTTTTAGTGTAGAGGAAAGTTTTAGGGAGTAATGATTTTAATAAATGATTTTTCTTAAATCTATCAGGGTCATCTTTTTTGAGCCAATAACTTACTGTTACCTCATCGGCAGTATCAAAACGCTCAAGGGGATAAATATATTCAGTTTCTATAAATACTCGAATATCTAATGCTTTTTTTGCGGTGAGTTTCCCGATAGCTGTGTCCCCCCAAAAGAAACCTTCTACAAAAAGATTACCTTGTATATATAGTTCTTGTCCACTAACTGCTATATTTTCAGCTGATAGGTTACCCAAAACGATAAGCCCACAAGCCCCTTCACTACGCTGATTGAAGAGGTTGCTCACTACAGCATTGCCTTGTACGAAGATAAAGGTAGGGACATCTAGTTCTTGATAATGATAATCAGGGAAGTGTGTGCTGATATTGTCTAAATTTACAGTACTTTTAGGATGCCAATCACCTTGCACTACTACTACATACCTATTTTCATAAAAAGTATGGGCATAAGAATAGAACTGGCTATAGCCAGCATATTCGCTATCATTTGGAATGAGATGTTTGATTTCCTTGACGGTTTTTATTTGGTACTGCATAGTAATTATATCTATTTGAATAATCCTTTGAAGAATGAGACTATTCGTTCAAAAAAGTTTTTATTATCATATACTTGCAAAAAATTGTTAGAGGTAGAAGATGGAGATTTTTTTTCAGCACTTTCTATAGTAACTTCATATACACTTATATCCGTTGCTTTAAATATTTTTTGTCCTTCAGCATCACTTTCTAATGTAGTCTCTATTGATAAATATAAAAAATTAGGATTATTAAAATCATCTTCAGCTGACATTTGAACTCCTAAAAAATACTCTCCTAAAACCATAAGATAGTAAAATTGTATTTCTCCATCACAAATATTGATCTTAAGTATGGAGGTTAGATTTTTAAAATCTTCTTCAGTAATTTTTTTCCTCCTTGCTCTTCTAATTGTTCATTGATTTGTCCTACTTCTATCATTGCAAGAAATGACTTAGCCTTATTGTTTAGTTTCTCTAAATTTGCAAATACAGATTCAGACAGTTTAAAAACTCTATTAAAATCCCATTTTTCGTGTGTAAGAACTATTTCAGCTGTAATTTTTTCATACTCAAATTCAGCTTGATATATGTGATTGTCATTAGGGTCTACTGTAAAATCACTTAGTTGTAATGGTTTCATATTTGATACAATTAGATCTAGTTACTTTTTTTATCATATTTTTTTGAATCATCTTCCAGTATTATACTAAAAAAATGTTCTAAAAATTCTTGAAAGTTATTGGCATATAGATGCTCTTCATTCATTATATAATCTCGAATGTAAACAGGATATTCATTAGCTTGACCAGCTTCTTCTATTTTAAAGAAATAGGTTTCTTCGTCCATCTCTAAGAAAGCTAATTCGTCTTTTTGAAATAGATTGTTTTGCAAATTTACTAGATAAGTATAATAAATATCAATATCAGCATCCTCTTGATATTCAGGTGGCACAATAGTTTTAAAATCGACTCCACAAACAGTGATAAATTCATAGTTTAATAACATCTCTTTATAACTATCAGGTAAAGGAAAACCTAATTTCTTTTCTGTTTGCTCAATCCAAGTTATATTTATGAAGTCTTTGGTTCCTACAGCTATTCTGTCTTTATACTTTTCGATGATGGATTGTATCATTTTCTACAGTATTATGCCTTATTATATCTTATCTTTTGATACTATCTAATTACCAGTTTATGGCTTCCTTACCTACAGATGTAAGGTAGGCATTAGCTTTGCTGAAATGTTTGTTACCAAACCAATGCCCTCTATTAGCACTCAAAGGTGAAGGATGACCAGAAGTGAGTATGCAGTGTTTAGAACTATCAATAAGGTTAGATTTCTTTTTAGCATAGCTTCCCCATAACATAAATACTACATTATTACAATGTGCTGAAACAGCTTTAATAACAGCATCGGTGAATGTTTCCCAACCTTGATTTTGGTGACTACCTGCTTCGTTGGCTCTTACCGTGAGAGTGGCGTTCAGCAGCAAAACTCCTTGCGATGCCCAGCGCTCCAAATTGCCACTGATAGGGTAGGAGGTTCCTAAATCTTGCCCTATTTCCCTAAAAATATTGATAAGTGAAGGTGGATGGGCAATGCCATCGTGTACTGAAAAACACAAACCGTTTGCCTGCCCTTCGCCGTGATAGGGGTCTTGCCCGATGATAACTACTTTCACCTTGTCCAGCGGACAATGGTCGAAAGCCGAAAATATTTGCTTTCCTTTGGGATAACAGATATTTTCGGCATATTCTTTCTTTACAAAATCGGTGAGCTGACTGAAATACGGCTTATTAAACTCTTCTTGTAATACCGACTTCCAACTTGAATCTATTTGTACATTCATTATTTTACTTCTTTGATTTCCATATTGTCGTACTGAACAATGTAAACGCCTTGGTTTTCATATCCTCCTCCTTTATAAGAGTTTTTGAGGTAGGCAAACTTGTTCTCTAAGAATGAGGTTTCACCTATACGGGTATTGGTACTATTTAAGTTACCAGATACTCCTAAACGCAATACAGCGTCCATAGTGAGATCGAAGCCACGGATAGCATATTTATTAGGTAAAATGCCATAAGTTTTTTGATAGCGGACTGAAAAACTATCACTACCATTAGAGTATTTGTTTACAGTAGGGTAGGTGAAGTGCAAATCGGAAAGTTGATTATTAGACAAACTGTTTGAATCGAATACATTACCTCTTTCTACTGTTGCTAATATAATTTTAGGGTGGGCATTGTTTTTTTTCACTTTCAAAGCGTTGTGTAATAAGCGTACTGCTAATGACACATAACCTATATCGTTAGATTGTAACAATACTACATTTTCTTTGCTGTAGTTCAATGCATTAGCGAATCCATTTGCTGACATTTCTGTTACTACTTTGGCGTTTGGAAATGCACGTTCTAATTTGTCGCGCAAACCTGTGTTTTTGCTATCGGCTAAGATAATCATATTCTCATCAGAATAATTCTTGTTGAGGTAGTTAATCATTTGATTTTGTTGTACTTCGTCAGAAGGTAAGGTTTGATATACATTAGGATTTAACACAATGTTCTTGTTTGCTAAGGGAGCTAATACCGCAGTTTTGTTGTTTGTAATTAGCTCGGCTACAGCATTAAAGGATTTGGTAGTAAAGGGACCTATTACCACTTGTGAGTTTTGTATGCCAGCATTGGAAGTAATCTTTTTGATGTCACCTTCACTATCATAAACATTTACTTTGAACTTGTATCCCATTTTTTGGAGAGAATCCAAAGCGATGAGCGCACCAGAATAAAAATCAGTAGCGACGGGTGTGATTTTATTATCAGTAAGGCGTGCTTTTAGGGCAGCGGCTTTGTTTGTAGATCCTATATCAGCTACTTTGAAAGGTAAGATATAGCTGATTTCTTTTACATTATTAGGAGATGAAGTTGAGCGTAAAGTGTTGTTAGAGTTTTCAAAATCGTAATTAGGGGTACTAGTAAAAGGTGTATTTTTATAGCGATCGTAATTCTCTTTAGGGATCCATATTTGAGCATCGCTTTTTAGACCATCTTTCATCGTAGGGTTTAGTTTTACAATATCAGATTGTGATAAGCCGAATTTGCGTTCTAAGCTGTAAAAACCTTCACCTTTTTCTATGAGGTAAAGCACTAATTCTTTATTGGTTGCAGGACGTGTAGGAACTTCGGGTTCAGAGCTATCTACAGCTGATGCGGGCACCCATATTTCTTGACCTTCTTTTATGTTATTAGGGTTAAATCCTTTTTCTTTTTTGTTGATACGTTCCAATTCTTCAACGCTTACATTGTGGTTTTTAGCAATTTTCCACAAGGTTTCCTGAGGTTTTACCACATAGCGTTTTTGTCCTTGTATTCCTTTTTGTACCATATCATTTGTTTTGTTGAAAAGTGGAATAGTGATACGTTCATTTTCTTGAAGTTCGCGTGTGTAAAGGTCTAAATTATAACGTTTCAAATCGTCTATAGAAATGTTGTACTTTTGCGAAAGACCAAAGAAAGTTTCTCCTGATTTCACCAAATGAGAGGTAAAGCCTACTGGGCGCTGGGTGCTGTAGTGCTTTACCTTACTTGTAGGAATGTTGATAGTTACACCTTTCTGGATACCCTCTTTTATTCCAGGATTGAGTTTGAGAATATCGGCAGGTGAAAGGCGATAAATTTTAGCGATGCTTTCAATACTTTCGTAATTACTTGCGGTATGTTTTTGCTGTGCAAAGCTTAAGGTAATGCATAGTAAGGTGGTTAGTGTTAAAAAACGTTTCATAATGGCTTATGATTTAATTATTAATTTGTTTAACTATTAATTGTTTTATTCCCATTCAATAGTGGCGGGCGGTTTGCTGCTGATGTCGTACACTACGCGGTTTACGCCTTTCACTTTGTTGATGATATCATTAGATACTTTTTGGAGGAATTTATAAGGCAAATCTACCCAATCAGCAGTCATACCATCTATACTTTCTACAGCGCGCAAGGCTACCACACGTTCGTAAGTACGTTCATCGCCCATTACCCCTACACTATTGATAGGTAAGAGGATTGCTCCTGCTTGCCACACTTTGTTGTAAAGGTTGTACTCTTTTAGTGCATTGATGAATATGGCATCTACTTCTTGCAAAACAGCTACTTTTTCTGCAGTAATGTCGCCTAAAATGCGGATGGCCAAACCAGGACCTGGGAAAGGGTGTCGCCCTAAGAGCTCGTTACTAATGCCTAAACTGCGACCTACGCGACGCACCTCGTCTTTGAAGAGCATACGCAAAGGCTCTACTACTTTCAGTTTCATATAATTGGGCAAACCTCCTACATTGTGATGAGATTTGATAGTGGCAGAAGGTCCTTTTACAGATAGAGATTCAATCACATCGGGATAAATAGTGCCTTGTGCTAACCATTGGGCGTCGGTTATTTTGTGTGCTTCATCGTCAAATACTTCAATAAAAACACGTCCGATAGTTTTGCGTTTCTCTTCAGGGTCGGTTTTACCTGCTAAGGCAGAGAGAAAACGAGTTGCAGCATCTACACCTTTTACGTTCAATCCCATACCCTCATATTGTTTCAAAACACTCTCAAACTCATTCTTACGTAAAAGTCCATTATTTACAAATATACAATGCAATTGTTTTCCAATGGCTTTGTTAAGCAATACAGCGGCTACCGTTGAGTCTACCCCTCCCGATAATCCTAAGATAACTTTTTCATTACCTATTTGAGTTTTCAGTTGGGCAACTGTCATTTCTACAAAGTTGTCGGACGTCCAATTAGGGATGAGTTTTGCTATTTTGAAAAGAAAGTTAGCTAATAGCTTCATACCATCGGCGGAGTGGGTTACTTCGGGGTGAAACTGGATGGCGTAAGTTTCTTCACCCTCTATGCGATAAGCAGCATTTGTTACATCAGGAGTACTTGCTAAACAGATTGCACCAATAGGCAATTGTTTGATAGTGTCACTATGACTCATCCATACAACACTTCCTTCAGCAATTCCTTCAAAAAGAGGTTCTTCAGGTTTTATATAAGAGAGGTGAGCACGACCATATTCTCGTATGTTAGAAGGAGCTACTTCACCACCGCAAAAGTGTGCTAAATACTGAGCTCCATAGCATACAGCTAAAAGTGGCATTTTGCCTTTCAATGCTGATAAGTCGGGGTGTAAGGCTTCTGCACTTCGCACTGAATAGGGAGAACCAGAGAGTATTACAGCTGAGAAATCACTTAGATTCTCGGGTAAGTGGTTATAAGGGTGCATTTCGCAATACACATTTAATTCACGCACTCGGCGAGCAATAAGCTGAGTGTATTGTGACCCAAAATCTAATAATAAAAGGCGTGAGCCTTGAAAAGTGTTGTTATTCATCGTTAAGGGTTGCGGCAGCAGTGAGTACTGCTTGTTTCAAACTTTCTTTATAATCAATCATTTTTTGTAAAAGTACAGCATTGGCACTTGCTAATATTTGTACGGCTAATAAGCCTGCATTTTTAGCAGCATTCAAAGCTACAGTAGCAACGGGGACTCCATTTGGCATTTGCAAAATAGAAAGGATAGAGTCCCAACCATCAATAGAGTTGCTGCTCTTTACAGGTACCCCTATTACAGGTAGTGGTGACATAGCGGCGACCATACCAGGCAGATGAGCTGCGCCTCCTGCTCCTGCAATAATTACCTGAATACCATTTTTATGAGCATTTGTGCTGAAATCCATCAGTTTCTGGGGGGTGCGATGTGCTGATACTATATCTACAACTGTTGTAATACCAAAGTTTTTAAGAACATCAATAGCGTCTTGCATTATGGGTAAATCACTTTTGCTTCCCATTACCACAGCTACTTTCATATATTTATATTTTTTCGGGCAAAGATACGAATAATTTGTCAATTAGCAAATTTGTCGATTAGCAAGTTGCATATTAAACTATATGATGAGTTAGATAGTTCATTTAATCTTAATTGTTAAAATTGTTAATTGTTGATTGTTAATTGTTAATTAATTTGTACCTTTGCCATAAAATTTATGAAAGCCTAAAAAGCCACTATGGATATTCTATTAAAATCAGCACGGATTATTGATCCAGAAAGTGCCTATCACAATAAAGTCAGAGATATTCTTATCTCGGGAGGTGTTATTCAGCAAGTTAGTGCATCTATTCCCCTTACTAATGAAATGCAAGTATTAGAGAATATTTATGTTTCACAAGGATGGACAGATAGTAGTGTTTGTTTTGGAGAGCCAGGGTTTGAAGAACGAGAAACTTTAGCTAATGGAATGCGTACTGCTGAAAAAAGTGGTTTTACTCATCTATTAATCAATCCGCTTACGCATCCTGTAGTGGATAGTCAGTCGGGGGTAGTATATATAAAGAATAAAACTGCTCATTGTGCTGCAACAGCTCATCCTATTGGGGCACTTACCATAGAGAGTAAAGGCGAGTATCTTGCTGAGCTTTTTGATATGAAAAAAGGAGGAGCAGTGGCTTTTGGCGATTATAAAAAAGCTATTAGCAATAGTAATTTGTTAAAAATAGCCTTACAATACACCCAACCCTTTGGAGGTATTGTAATTTCCTTTCCTAATGATACTAAAATTATGGGCAAAGGAGTGGTGAATGAACATATTGAAGCTACTCGTTTGGGACTGAAAGGAATTCCAGCTTTGGCTGAAGAACTTATGGTCGCACGCGATTTAGCTGTATTAGAATATGCAGGGGGTAAATTGCATATTCCAACAATTTCCACTGCAAAGTCGGTTGCCTTAATTAGAGAAGCCAAAGCTAAAGGATTAGATGTAAGTTGCAGTGTAGCAATACATAACTTGCATTTTATAGATGAAGTGTTAGAGAATTTTAATACTAACTACAAAGTATTACCTCCTTTACGTGATACTGCTAACGTACAAGCACTTAGAGAGGCTTTGAACGAGGGAGTGATAGACTTTGTTACTTCCGACCATAATCCATTAGATATAGAATTGAAATTTAAAGAGTTTGACTGGGCGGCTTTTGGTACAATAGGATTAGAGAATGCTTTTGGAATTCTTACCCAATATACTTCTATAGAACGATCTATACAATTACTTACTTCAGCTCGCAAACGTTTTCGTATTCCTTCTACACCTATTACTGAAGGGACTTCTGCTGATATGACTTTATTTACTCCCGAAGGCTCTTCAGTTTTTACAATAAATGATATTTTGTCGGCTTCTAAAAATAGTGCTTTTATAGGCGAGACAATGAAAGGAAAAGTTATAGGTGTAATAGCTCGTAATCAGTTGGTATTGAATTAGAAACTACAAAAAGAAAACTTATAATTAAAATGAGTAACAACAAAAAAATCCCATTAGAATATATTGTTAGAGAACCTCAAGTGAGGACTAAACGTCCTCCTGTAATCTTTATGTTACACGGCTATGGAAGCAATGAAGAAGATCTTTTTTCTTTTGCCGATGCTCTACCAGCTGAATATATGATTATCTCTTTTAGAGCACCTTATCATTTGGTAACTTTTGGCTATGCTTGGTATATGATTAATTTTGATACTGAACAAGAAAATTTTAGTGATAATGAACAAGCAATAGCTTCGCGCGACCTTATTATGCAATGTATAGAAGAGCTTTGCAAGCTATATGATTTAGATAACAAAAATATTACATTATTAGGTTTTAGTCAAGGAAGTATACTCAGTATGGCAATAGCACTTTCCTATCCTAAGAAAATACGCAATGTAATTGCGCTTAGTGGATATGTGAATAAAGAGATTTTAAAGGAAGGTTATGTACGTGAGAATCACTCAGCTACTCGTTTTTATGTATCACACGGTGCGAGCGATCAAGTGATTCCAGTGGAATGGGCACGACAAACTCCCGAATTTTTAAAGAATCTTGGTATTAAATACAAGTACGAAGAATTTCCTATAGGACACGGTGTATCACCACAAAACTTTTATTCTTTCCGTGATTGGCTTACCGAGCAATAGTATGGATAAAAAGATTTTCAACGCTAAATACGAACTTTTCAAACGGAAAGCTTATATCATTATTTATGGCACTAACACACCTTTAGGCAAGTTGTTTGACTTAGTGTTATTGGCTCTGATTGTTATCAGTGTGATAATGGTAATGCTTGAAACGGTGCAAGGAGTAAATGAACACTTGCACGGGGTACTCGTGTTTATGGAGTGGGTGATTACTGTTTTCTTCTCAATGGAATATGTTTTAAGAATTATTACTAACAAAAAACCTTATCGTTATATTTTTAGCCTTTATGGTATTATTGATTTGATTTCTATATTACCTATGTACTTGTCGTTCATTACTCCAGGTGCTAAGGCTATATCGGTAACACGTGCATTGCGTTTGCTTAGAATTTTTCGTATTTTAGATTTGGTGAGCTTTATGAACCAAGGCGAAGAATTGAAAATGGCATTGCGTACTAGTAGAAATAAGATTATTATTTTTATCTATTTTGTATCGGTGATATGTGTGCTTTTGGGGTCACTGATGTATGTGATAGAAGGGCGCGAAAATGGTTTTACAAGTATTCCTCGTAGTATTTATTGGTGTATTGTTACAATGACTACCGTAGGCTATGGCGATATAGCTCCTGCAACTACCTTAGGACAAATGTTAGCTTCGCTTATAATGATTCTGGGATATGGTATCATTGCAGTGCCCACAGGTATTGTTACTGCTGAATATACCAAAATGAAAACCCAGCGTCGACGTTGCAAACACTGTAACTTTCAAAATCCTCCTGAAGCAAAATATTGTAGCCAATGTGGCTCACCACTGAATGAACCTATAACAGATGCCGATAAAAAATAAGAAAACACTTCTCACTATAATAGGGCCTACAGCCATAGGCAAAACGAGTTTGGCAATAAATTTAGCTTTACACTTTGGTACAGAAATTATTTCTTGTGATTCTCGCCAGTTTTTCAAAGAGATGAGCATAGGTACTGCTGTTCCTTCAGCTGAAGAATTAGCCCAAGTGAAACATCATTTTATACAACATAAATCGATATTTGACCCCTACTCAGTGGGCGATTTTGAACGTGATACTATTACTTTGCTCACTGAGCTTTTCCGACAACACGATGTAGTGATAATGGTGGGAGGAAGTGGACTTTATGCTGATGCGGTGCTTTATGGATTAGATGATTTTCCTGAAGTTTCTACTGAAATTAGAAAAGAATTGGATGCACACTATCAAACACAAGGAATTGCCTATTTGCAAACAAAACTCAAGGATTTAGATCCAATTCAATACGGACGAATGGATATTCAAAATCCACAACGAATGATGCGAGCTTTGGAAGTGTGTATAGCATCAGGTAAACCTTATTCATCTTTTTTAAATAGGAAGGAAACTCTTAGAGATTTTACAAATATCACTATTGGACTTACTGCCGAACGAGAAGTCGTATATAATCGCATCAACGATCGAGTAGAACTAATGCTTGAAAATGGATTATTGATAGAGGCTCAAAGGCTTTTTCCTTATAAGGAACTCAATGCCTTACAAACAGTGGGATATAGAGAATTATTTGATTTTTTTGAAGGAAAAATATCTTTAGATTTTGCTATCGAAGAAATTAAGAAAAATACACGGCGTTTTGCAAAGCGACAATACACTTGGTTTTGTAAGAATAAAGATATTCATTGGTTTGAAATTAGCCAATTAAATAATTTGTCAATTAGTCAATTAGTTGATTTGTAAGAAAAATAGCCAAAGTAAAAAAACTTTGGCTAATTCTATAACGTTTAATTATGTGACAATTTTATCTTAAAAATTGTTTTACTTCTTCTTTTAAGTGGCTTAATGCATTAGCTGATGGAGTTGCTTTTTCGGCAAACTCTTTAAATATACCCTCTACCATTGCTTGTGAATCTTTTAGTTCATCATTATGAGCAGCTTTCCGAATTATGTGAATAGTAGCTATTTTAGCTGTTCTGATGATTTGCCACAATTGTCCGCTTAAATATATTTGCTGTGCCAAATTGTGTTCAAACTCTTCATCTATAGAATTCACGAGAAGTATTTCGTACTCTTGTTTAGAAAAGTTGTGGGGAGGGATGCGCAAAAAGAGTTGTTGAGGAGCAATGCGTTCCAAGAAGAGTGTCATACGCTCATAAGCTTGCAAACGGATAGGTAAAGCGTATTTTTGGTTTTCTTGTTGTAGTAAGAAAAAACGTTTTCTATCCTCGTTTTGAATGTGCATTCTAAAGAAATAGAAAGCAATAGCCCCTACAATAAGCGCAGGGATACAATACATAATGAAATTGACAATTTGGTCAGACATAAATTTAAGATGCTTTATACAATAAAATTTTTTCTAAGTTAGGGCTGAATATATCTTCAAAAGCTGATATGATACGCCCGTTTTTATCTATAATTACTGATTTATTGATATTGTTGATAAGGAATTTCTGAGACAAATCCATAAAGTTGATGGAGTGATATTGGTCTGTCCATTGATTTTCAGAAATTCTCTTGCGCCATTGGTTTTTATCTTGCCCTATATCAATACCTACAAATTTTACATTAGGGAATAGACTTTTCAGTTGAGCGATTCTATTAAAAATCAAGTTAGAGAGTTCTCTTTGGTTTACTGACCAAAAGTAGTATATGGTTACTTCGGGTTTTTGTATTGCTGAAAACTTAGTGAGAGAGCCTTTGGTGTCTATCAAATCGAAATCGGGGGGGATTTGTCCAGCTTGCAAAGCGATTACATTTTTAAACACTTTATCTAATTCAGCTTTGTGTTCATTATCCTTATTATACTTTGCAAATTTATCAAAATAATCTTGATATTGAGCATGTTCTTGAATGTTAAAGATATAAGCATAAGCGGCATTTCGATATAGATTATCTCTCAAACTTCCTTTATTAAACAAGCTATCAATAATTTTAATTTTCTCTAAGTGAAAACCTAACTCTCGGTTTAGATCTACTAAGGTACTATTGTTGTGAGTGTACTTTGTAAAGGCTAAGTTATTCACATACATTACCATATAGCTATAATAAGGTCGGTAGTATTCTAAAAAGAAGTTATTATAGTCAATTTGTTTCCTATAGTTGTAGAAATCAGAGGGTAAAAGGTGGTTTGTAAGATTTTTATTCTTATCTTGATATATAAATGGATATATTTCAATCTCTTTATAGAGAGGGAATATACTGCTCACTAAGGCTATATTTTTAGCTTTTTCAGAGAGATAAGGATGATTTTTTATGAAATTATCACACTCTTTTTTCTTTATTATCAAAATGGAATCAATTTTTTCTTTATATGTTATAGGGGGGAGGGAATGATATTTTTTCAATTCATCACTTTGGATATCGATGTTACTTAGCTGTGAAAGCAAAAAGTTATTGATAGCCGATCCTTTTCCTGAAAAAGAAATACTCTCCTCAAAGCGCAAAGTATTAGCATAAACCACTAAACTATCCAAAGGTTCTAAAAATACATATTGATATTTTCCTCCTATTTCAAAATTATACAATTTACTTTCTTTGATATTTAAAGAGAAAGTAAAGTTCTTATCTTTGTTCAGGAAGGTGGTGTCAATAGGAGTATCATTAGCATATAAAACCACTAATGAATCTTTAGAGTTTGGAAAGAAACCTGTAAAAAAGGTACTGTTTGTAGGTTGTTTTTTACAGCCTACTAAGGTAATGATAAGGGTTAATAATAAAAGTTTTCTCATCGTCATAAATCAAAAAATCATTCAACTACTGGTGGCAAAAGTACAAAAACTATCTAATCTAAAAAGTTAAAAGCATGTTAAATAAATAGTCAATGTAGAATATTAACATTAATTAACTTTTGTAGATATTTTTTAACATACAATTACTCATTTTCTTTAGTAGCTTGAAAAAGATATTTTTTTTCTTCATCGGTAAGGCTATCATAGCCACTGGTATTAATTTTGTTGAATAATTTTTGAATTTGGTGTTGTTTAATTCTTTGGTTTTCGGATATATGAGACGTTTGAGGTTCTATAATAGAAGGTGTAGAAAGAGTATTGGGGTTTTTCTTGGGAGAAAAGAGGTGTTTATAGCTAAAACCGACTAATATTCCGCTTAGAATTCCTCCAAAATGGGCTATTTTTCCTCCAAAATTATTAGAAATATCTATACAATCAAATAATATAAGGGCGAGAAGGAAAAACAATAATCGGATTCTAAAACTAAAGACATATATTTTATATGAGGGAAAAATAGTAACCACGAAGAACAAAAGACCTATAACAGCTGCCGAAGCACCTAATAAGGCATTGTTGCTCGCTATTTCGGGAGTGATATAACCCCATAATAAAAATGCAATACCTCCTCCTATCAAACTGAAAAAATAAACGCTTATGAAAGTTTTTGTTTTGAAAAGACGGAAAAATACGTGTCCAGAGAAGAACAAAAAAAACATATTCCAAAATAAATGTTCTATACTCACGTGATAAAAAGCATAGCTAAGCAGCGTCCAAGGTCGTTCTAAAAATAAGGGTAGTTGTTGAGGTACACATAACCATTGGTTCAGTTGTGATTGAGAGAATATTCCTCCATATACTAAACCTTGGGTGATACCAAAAGCTATTAGTGTGAATATAATCACTTTATTAGCGGCATTGAATTTTTGTGATAAGGAATTCATTGTTGTTGTTTTAGTATGAGTGATGCTGTTTTTTCACTAGCACCTTCACCTCCTAATTTCTCTCTAAGTTGAACATAGTCTTTAAATACTTCATACCGGTGGCGATAGGTAGAGAGTTTATCTAATTCTATCTTCAGGTTCTTTTTAGTAAGATCTCCTTGAATGAGTTCGGTTACAACTGGTTTATCCATAATGAGATTTACTAATGAGATATATTTTAGTTTGATAATACGTTTAGCGATGTGATAAGAAATCCAATTTCCTTTGTAACATACTACTTCGGGGATATTTAATAAGGCTGTTTCTAGGGTAGCTGTACCACTAGTTACCAAAGCAGCATACGAAATTGACAATAAATCGTAGGTTTTTCCGCTTACAAAATGTACGTTTTCCTCTTTGATGAAGCGTTGGTAAAAGTGATAGTCAATAGAAGGAGCGCCTGCAATTACGAATTGATATTGGTGATAGTCGTCTACTATAGAGAGCATTATCTTTAGCATTTTAGCAATTTCTTGTTTCCTACTGCCAGGTAGTAAGGCTATAATAGGACGATGGTCTAAGCCGTTTTCAGCTTTAAAAGTAACCTCATCTACTTCTTGTCGTTGAGCAATGGCATCAAGGAGGGGATGTCCTACAAAATGTACACGGTATTGATGTTCCTTTTCATAGAAGTCTTTTTCAAAAGGCAAAATCACGTACATAGCATCTACATCGCGTTTGATGGCTTTGATGCGATTTTCTTTCCACGCCCATATTTGAGGAGATATATAGTAATGAGTAGGGATGCCTTGCTGTTTAGCCCATTTGGCAATACGCATATTGAACCCAGGATAATCTATAAAAATGAGTATATCGGGTTTAAATTCAGAGATGTCTTTCTTACAAAAACTAATGTTTTTGAGGATAGTACGTAAGTTGAGTAATACCTCTAAAAAACCCATAAAGGCTAGATCTTTATAGTGTTTTACGAGGGTACCTCCGACTGCTTGCATACGATCGCCTCCCCAAAATTGAAAGTTTGCTTGAGGATCTTTAGCTAAAAGGGCTTTCATTAGGTTAGCAGCGTGCAAGTCACCCGATGCTTCTCCAGCGATAATATAGTATTTCATTTGTTTATTTATTAAGGATTATTACTTTCATTTTGATGTCTTTAGTAGGCCAATTATCTCTGCCTTCAGTGGGGACTTGGTTAATTTTATCTACCACGTCCATACCTGCTATTACTTTGCCAAAAGCTGTATAGTTACCGTCTAAATGATATGCACCAGGTTTTTGTACTACAATAAAAAACTCATAAGGTGAAGCGAATTGGTGTGGATTGTCGATATCGCTACTAGGCATAGAAACAATACCGCGATGGTGTTTGAAACCTTTTTTGGTATCTGGAGGTAATAAATAAGACCCTATGGCAGCTCTTCGGCGGCTTATTTCCCAAGTTTCGGAATTGCCTCCTTGTATGACAAAATTTTTTACCACTCGGTGAAAAACAGTGCCGTCAAAATATTTTTGTTTGGTGAGAAAGATAAAGTTAGCGCGATGGTAGGGAGTTTCATTAAACAATTCAATATCGATATTCCCATAATCGGTAATGATTCGTACAAAACGCTCTTTGTTTTCTTTCTCATATTGATTGAGAAAGGGGATTACATTATCAGTAGTGAGTGTTTCTACAGGAGCTACCTTTTCTTCTGCAACAGTTGTTGTAGTGTCTTTTGAAGTTGTTGTACTACTTTGTGTAGTAGTTGTTTTAGGTGAAGGCTCGTTACAAGCTACAGTCAATAAGCCTATCAATAATAAGCATTTTCTCATATTTGTTTCATAAAATTACGCAACACCTCTATGGTGGCTGCTTCGTTTTCAATATATACCAGATGTCCGCCCTCTAATACAGCGCTTTGCATTCCTATAGATTCGCCTAAAGCTGTCATTTTTTGGTAAGGAATTAAAGTATCTTCTTTTCCTAAGATAAAGAGTTTTTTAGCTGAAAGATGTTGAAGTACTGAGGTACGATCGGGGCGCTCTTTCATTCCTAAAGAAGCGGCTACAATCCCCTCATTAGGTGTTGTGATACCAATGTTGATGAGTTGTTGTAGAGCAACTGTCATTGTAGTGCGGTTTTTTTCGCTAAACAAATTAGTAACAGCTGTACGTACAAATAGTTCTTTTTCTTTTTCAATAACTTTCAATACACGGTCGCGATTGGCTTTTTTTTCTTCAGAGTCGGGTAGGGGAGTAGAGTTGAGCAATACTAAACCTTCAATATTTTGTTGGAAACGCTCAGCAAAAGCAAGTGCAACATAGCCTCCCATAGAGTGTCCTACTAAGATACATTTAGAAATGTTCTCATAGTCTAAAACAGCTTTTACTTCATCAGCCATCATTTCCATAGTGTGTACGGGGGCAATAGTAGGGGTTTTTCCGTGTCCTAAAAGGTCTATACACAATATCTTATAAGTATCGGAAAGCGATTTAGAAAGTGTATTCCATACAGTGCTATCTTCTAAGAAACCATGAAGAAATACAAGTGTTTTGTTAGAGAGATTACCTTGTAAAGTATAGTAAGAAATAGGTGTTTTCATTTTAACAAATTATAGAAAGGACAAAAGTAGTAATATTTTTTTAATTTGTTAATAAACAAATTGATAAATTGACAAATTATTTATACTTTTGCACTATGAATATTATTGAATTAAAAACTGTAGATTCTACAAATCGCTATCTAAAAGAGCTTGTACATTCTGAAACTTCATTACCTAACTTTCTCACTATATGGACACCACAACAAACGGCAGGTGTAGGACAGTATGGGGCAAAATGGCAAACAGAACCTTATCAAAATCTTACTTTTAGTATGCTTTTTATTCCTAAAAAGCTATTGCTACAGCAGGCTTTTTTGCTAAATATGTCGGTTGCTATAGCTGTGGTGAGAGCAGTAGAAGATGTTTTAAGAGAACACTCACTCACTGAAGAGCTCTACATCAAATGGCCTAATGATATTTTAATTAATAATAAAAAAGTAGGAGGGATACTGATAGAAAATGTATTACAAGGGCAACAAATAGCTAAAAGTGTCATAGGTATAGGATTGAATGTGAATCAAATAGAGTTTGAAGGGTTGCCTAAAGCTTCTTCATTGAAGAATATTATCAAGAAGAATTTGGATATAGAACAGCTAATGAAGCGCATTATTAGTGATATAGAAAAAGAATTAAGTGTAATAGAGAATTTTTCCTTTGAGGAGATATATAATGAGTACAGAAATTATTTGTTTCGTTTAGAAAAAGTATCTACTTTTAGGTCGCCTGAAGGAATACATTTTATGGGAATTATAAAAGGAGTTACATCTATAGGAGAATTGATAGTAGCAACTGAAGAGACAATTAAAAAATTTTCTCTCAAACAGATAGAACTATTGTACTAATTTCTAACACCTAATTAATGGTATCATATTCAATGATAAAAACTTCTTCATCATCATGTTTTAAATAATACACTTCACGTCCTAATTTTTCTTTGCCTTCATCAGTATAGAGAGCCTCTAATTCTTTTTTGTCTTTTTCAATTTCTTTTTGCAAGAATTGTTTTTGTCGAGTGAGTTTATCTAATTCACTGTTCATATTTCTATGTACCAAAAAGGAAGCATTGTCAAAAAAGAGCATATAGATAGTAAATACCCCCCCTACGACGAGGTATTTTTTGTATCCTTTGAAAATAGACGAAAAATTAGCTGTTTTTTTCATTATTGTTGAAAAATACGATTGTGAACAAGAGTTTTGAGGATTTCTATAGCTACAGTATTGCGGCGATTGTTAGGAATAATAATATCGGCAAATTCTTTAGCAGGTTCTATAAATTCGAGGTGCATAGGTTTGAGAGTAGTTTGGTAACGGTTGAGTACTTCGCTCACATCTCTGCCGCGTTCAGTAATGTCACGTTTAATACGGCGGATAAGTCGCTCATCGGAGTCGGCATGGACAAAAATTTTAATATCAAATAATTGGCGAATATCAGGATGGGCAAAGATGAGAATGCCTTCTACAATTACCACTTTTGTAGGGTTTACCAAAACAGTTTCGGGAGTGCGGTTGTGTTCTACAAACGAATAGGTAGGACTTTCAATTGATTTACCTTCTTTGAGAGCCAAAAGGTGTTCTTTTAGCAATTCAAAATCTATAGAATTGGGGTGGTCAAAATTTATTTTAGTGCGATCGGCAAACGATAAATGACTCAAGTCTTTATAGTAAGAATCTTGTGAGATAACGGTCACTTCTTCGCCAGAAAGTTCTTTAATTATTTGATTAACAACGGTAGTTTTACCACAACCAGTACCGCCTGTAATTCCTATGATAAGCATTTTTTTAAATTTTGCGGCAAAATTAGTAAAAAAGAGGGGATTAAAAAAATAAAAAAAAGAGAAACATTTTGTAGTGTATTAAAAAAGTATTACATTTGTCGCATTAATTAAAAAGAATTTTTCGATGAAAAAAATTATCTTAACTGCGTTATGCGTAGGAGTATTTGGTTTTTGCCAAGCTCAGAAAATTAATTTAGGAAAGGCTGCAAGCGCTGTTTCTAAAGGAGCTCAAGCACTTGCTTTTAGCAACGAAGATGCTAAAAAACTTTCGAAAGAATCGGTAGAATGGATGGATAAGCACAATCCAGTAACCGATAGTAAAAGTCTTTATACCAAGCGTTTGAATCGCCTTTTTGGCAAGCACAAGAGCGAAGATGGACTCAACCTTAACTACAAAGTGTATCACGTGATTGATATCAACGCTTTTGCTTGTGCTGATGGTAGTGTGCGTGTATTCTCTTCATTGATGGATTTGATGACTGATGATGAACTTTTGGCAATCATTGGTCACGAAATAGGTCACGTGAAAAATGAAGATACTAAAGATGCTATTAAATCAGCTTATATGCGTGCAGCAGCCCAAGATGCTGCAGGAGCAGCTTCAGGAGCAGTGAGAGCTTTGAGCGACACCGAACTTGGAGAGATGGCTAATGCTATGCTTGATGCTAAACATAGTAAAAAGCAAGAATCACAAGCTGATGAATACGCTTATAACTTTATGAAAAAACACGGTTATAACGTAGTAGCAGTTTACACTGCATTCAAAAAAATGGCTTTACTTTCAGGGGGTGACACTCGAAGCAAATTTCAGAAAATGATGAGTTCACACCCCGATAGCGAAAAACGTGCTGAAGCTGCTAAAAAACGCGCTATTAAAGATGGTCTTTGGAAAGACCCTGGAGAGGTAACCCTACCTAAAACACCTATAAAATAATAACCTCTCTATCATATAAATGAGAAAAAAACAAAGAAAGGCACCTCGTGCCCTCAGAAGGAAAAAGTCTAACGCTTTTAAATACTTAAGTGTATTTTTAGCGTGTCTTTTGTTGTTGGGGGTAGGAGGTGCTTTTTATATTAGAAACTATTATCCAGCCCTTTACCAAAAAATCCTCAATAAACTCACTTCTCGCAAAATGAATTCTACTTACGAGAGTGCGCGTATTGAACGCATAGTGAGCTTGTATTACGATAAAGTATTCGGTATTGACCTTTCTCATTATCAGGAGCGCGATGAAATACAATGGGATAGTCTTTACATCAAAAACAAAACAGTTCGTTACCCCTTGCAATTTACTATTTTTAGGGCGACAATGGGCAACGAAGCTACCGATAAAAACTTCATTCACTTTTGGAAGGAAGCTAAAAAACATCAACTGATACGAGGGGCTTATCACTACTATCGTCCCGATGAAGATCCTGTGTTACAAGCTCAATCTTACCTCAAAAACACTACGCTTGAAAAGGGTGATTTCCTACCTATATTAGATGTAGAACAGTTGCCCAAGAAAAAAACAAAAGAACAATTCCTTAAAGATATACAAACGTGGTTAGACCTCGTTGAAAAACGCTACAAACGCAAACCTATACTTTATACTTATATCAGTTTTTATGAAGATTATTTGTACCCTATTTTTAAGAGTTATCCTCTTTGGGTAGCTAACTACAACAATGTATCGGTGCCTACCTCGGTATTTACTTGGAAGATGTGGCAATTTACTGAAAATGGCATTACCGCAGGGGCTAAAGTGAAGATAGACTTTAATGTTTTCAATGGAGACATTACCGAAATACAATCCCTATTAATCAAATGACCAAGAAAGAATTACGGCAACTCTACAAACAGAAGCGCACAGCCTTATCGGTAGCTAAGCGAGAGATGATGAGCCTACAAATCGCTCAGCAGCTTTCACTATGTGATATATGGGGGTATAATTGTTATCACCTATTCCTATCTATTAAAAAACTCAATGAGGTTGATACAACCCCTATTCTACAACTTCTTTATGAGAAAAATAAACAAGTAGTGGTACCAAAAATGAACTCTGAAAAGCGAACTCTTACTTCTATACCATTTACCAAAGATACTCTTTTACAAACGAATAGTTGGGGAGTGCCAGAACCTAAAGATGGAATTGCTATTTCTGCACATAAAATAGAAGTAGTATTTGTTCCTCTTCTCGCTTACGACCTATATGGTAATCGTATAGGTTACGGAGGAGGCTACTATGACCGATTTTTAGCAGAATGCCGTCCAGAAACTCTTAAAATAGGGCTTTCATTTTTTTTACCTGAAGAGAATTTTTCGTCTATTTCTCTTCCTACTGATGTTCGTCTTACACATATAGCAACCCCAGAAAAAATTATAACAATTGAATGATTATCAGTTGTTTTCGACTTATAGATGCTTTATTAAAAATTTAAGTCTTTGACAAAGTGTTCTATAATTCCTCTAAATAATTTGCGTAATACTCTTATTTTCTTTATTTTTGCCCTCAAAATTAGTGAATTAAGTCAATTATCAATTGAAATGAAATATAAAAGAATTTTACTTAAACTCAGCGGGGAAGCTCTTATGGGGAGTCGTCAGTACGGTATTGACCCTGCTCGATTAAAAGAATATGCTACCGAGATAAAAGAGGTAGTAAAACAAGGAGTAGAAGTAGCTATCGTGATTGGTGGCGGGAATATCTTTCGTGGGGTAGCAGGAGCCAGCAATGGTATGGATAGGGTGCAAGGCGACTATATGGGAATGCTTGCTACTGTTATCAACTCGCTTGCTCTACAAAGTGCGTTGGAAGATGAAGGTATCTTCACTCGTTTGCAAACAGCTATTAAGATGGAAGCCATCGCAGAGCCTTTTATCAAGCGTCGTGCTGTACGCCATTTAGAGAAAGGGCGTGTAGTTATCTTCGGGGCAGGAACTGGTAATCCTTACTTTACAACTGACTCGGCAGCCGTACTTCGCGCTATTGAAATCAATGCTGATGTAATCCTCAAAGGGACTCGCGTAGATGGTATCTATACTGCCGACCCTGAGAAAGACCCTAAGGCAGTGAAGTTTAGTCACATCTCTTTTAATGAATGTATTGATAAAAACCTTAAAGTAATGGATATGACGGCTTTTACTCTTAGCCAAGAGAACCATTTGCCTATTATTGTATTTGATATGAACAAAAAAGGCAATCTCGCTAAAGTAGTAGCAGGGGAAAATGTAGGAACCGTAGTTAATGATTAATGATTACTGATTAATGGAAGTATTGTTCAATTGGTGTTGTGAAGTAATGCAATCATTGGCAAATTTTACAGGGTTTACCTATAAAGAAGTGAATGCTATTGTCTTTATTTTTCTAATGCCTATGGTAGATATAGCTCTTTTGGTACTTTTTGTAGTTAAATACGTACAATACAGAGAGAAAAAGCGCTTTATTAAACAATTAGAATCACACTACTAATGGAACAAAATCTATTACATAGATATTTTGACCTTGTAGTGGAAGGCTTGCATTTATTAGCAGATTCTTTTGGAACTACTTATGAAGCAGTGAATATCTATTTGTTTGTGATTATACAACCATTATTGACAATTTTATTGATTGTAGGTATTTTCTTCTTTCATAAGAAGAACAATAATCTACAAATGAAAATTAAAAAGTTATTATCTAATAAAACTAATACTAATAAATAAAACAATATACAATGAACGAAGAAATTAATATTATCTTAGACACTACAAACGAGGCGATGCAAGAGGCGTTGCAACACTTGGACAAGGCTTTGGGCAATATTCGCGCAGGTAAGGCTAGTCCGCAAATGGTAAGTAGCGTAATGGTAGACTATTACGGAGCGCAAACCCCTCTTAGTCAGGTAGCTAACGTGTCAGCTCCCGACTCACGTACCATTTCTATTCAGCCTTGGGAAAAGAAAATGATTCAACCTATTGAGAAGGCTATCCAAATAGCTAACTTAGGCTTTAACCCTATGAACAATGGCGAAATGGTGATTATCACTGTTCCACCACTTACCGAAGAACGTCGCCGTGAGCTTGTAAAACAAGCTAAAGGTGAAGGTGAAGACGCTAAAATCAGTGTACGCAATGCTCGACAAGATGCTAACAAGGAAATCAAAAAAGTAGAAACTTCTGACGATATCAAGAAAGATGCTGAAGAGCGTGTACAAAAACTTACTGATAAATACATCAAAAAAGTAGAAGAAGTATTGGCTACTAAAGAAGCTGAGATACTAAAAGTTTAGGTTAGGTAAGAGATAAGAGAGGATAGGGTATAGTAATATAATAAGTAATAAGAAATGACAAATAACGAACAAGTTAAGGATTTAGTGAATCGCCTGGGTGCGTTAAGGAGGTATCTTTGACATAGATGCCAAACGTATTGAAATAAGTAACGAAGAAGAGAAGACTTTTGCACCTGACTTTTGGGATAACGCCAAAGAGGCTGAAAAGGTGATGCGTGAACTTCGCACCCAAAAGAAATGGGTAGAAGATTATGAGGAAGCTGAAAGCCTTACCTCAGATGTAGAGGTGTTGCTCGACTTTTTTAAAGAAGGCGAAGCTACTGCCGACGAGGTAGACCAGCAATACGCACAAGCCCTACACGCTATTGAGGCATTGGAATTCCGCAATATGCTCTCTGATGAAGGCGATGCGATGAGTGCTGTACTACAAATTACTGCAGGAGCAGGCGGTACTGAAAGTTGTGATTGGGCTTCAATGCTCTTGCGTATGTACACAATGTGGTGCAACAACCAAAAGTATAAGGTAAAAACGCTCAACTTCCAAGAAGGTGATGTAGCAGGCATTAAAACAGTTACTATTGAAATTGAAGGTGAATATGCCTTTGGTTATCTCAAAGGAGAGAATGGCGTACATCGCTTGGTGCGCATCTCACCTTTTGATAGCAATGCTAAACGCCATACTTCTTTTGCCTCGGTATATGTATACCCGCTAGCAGATGATACTATTGAAATAGAAATTAATCCTGCCGATATTACTTTCGAGACGATGCGTTCTAGCGGGGCCGGTGGACAGAATGTGAACAAAGTAGAGACTGCAGTACGCCTCCGCCACCACCCTACGGGAATTATTATTGAGAACTCCGAAACCCGCAGTCAGCTCGATAATAAAAACAAGGCATTGCAATTGCTCAAATCACAACTGTATGAAATAGAACTCAAAAAGCGTCAAGCCAAACGCGATGAGATAGAAGCAGGCAAAATGAAAATAGAGTGGGGTTCACAAATACGCAACTATGTGATGCACCCTTATAAACTCGTAAAGGATGTACGCACTAATTACGAATCTACTGATGTAGATAGCGTAATGAACGGCGAACTCGACGAATTTCTTAAAGCCTACTTAATGCTTATGGGTACGAGTCGTGCAGGCGATACTGATTAATAAAATATAACTTTGCCAAAGGTTGTAGCACAACAGGCTATAAAACCTTTGGCAAAGTATTTTTTAATAATACATCTATTTATGTACACCTATTTTACCGACAAATACAATTTAAAAATCATTTATTCCCATCAAGGGTATGGCAATTTCATACGATTATACAGAGGAATACCTGTGGAATTATTTTTTATGGATAAGGATATAAAATCATTTGATGATTTTTTGCCTTTTGCTGATACTGTAAAAAGTATAAATTTTTTGAGGTGCACTTTAGATGATTTGAGTGCACTTACTGAATTTAAAAAGCTCAAGGAATTATATATTTCTGATAGCATTATCTATTCAAAGCGATTTTGTCAATTTCTTCAGTTACCTTCTTTAAAAGAATTGACTATTTTTAATCGAAACTATCCAGAAGAAAATCCTTATGTATATTCGTTGGCAGAGGCTCATTTGCCTTCTCTGAGGAGTTTAGGCATAGGAGGTTTCAAAACAGATAGTTTAAAAGATGTATATTTACCTTCTTTACGGGAGTTGGCATTGCCTTATTCGGTTAATAGTTTGAAAGGAGCTTATATTCCTTTGCTTGAGAAATTGGATGCTGAACATTTTAAAGAAATAGATATTGCATTGCCCAAGCTCAAAAAATTACATATAAAGTTGAAAGGTTTTGATTTCTATTCACTCAAAAATACCCCTAATTTGAGAGAATTGTATGCTGTTCATACTTATTATGATGATTCGCAAACTTTTGATGGCTTGGAGGTATGCAAAAAATTAAAATATATTGAGATGCTATCTTGTCCTTTTAAAAACTTTCTTCCGTTTAGTAAATTGAAGTCTCTTGAGCATTTGGATGTGAGTTATGGCTCCGAAATAGAAAGTTTAGAAGGCTTAGAGCAATTGCCAAATTTAAAAAGGCTCTGTTTGTATGACAATGAATTTATCAAAGAAATAGATGATATATCGTTTATTAAGAATTTAAAAGTATTAGAAATAGAAAAACATAAGGTTCTAAAAATAATAGATGAAATAGAGAAACGAGATATTGCACTTTGGATAATACCAGATGAGAGTTGATAATGAACAAAGAAATTCAAATTTATTCAGATTATGATGGAAAAAATCTCGCTTTATTAGAGATAAATAATGCGAGTGATAAAACTATTTTACAACTAAAAGAAATAGAGAATCATATTATTAGGCTTCGTTTTGAGGAAGCTCCTAAATCTGAAAAGTTAGAAGTGCTATCAGAGGTGCTGGCACAGCCTCATAAATCGGTGTTTATATTGCAATTGCTAAGAGAAAATAATCAGGAGGCTTGGATAAATATAGAGGATTTTAAAAGTATATGGAATGTAGAGCAAGTGTTTATTAGTAATAGAGATTGGGGATTTGATTCGCTCAAAGGTATTGAGTATTTTCAAAACCTAAAAGAATTAGTTTTGGCACTTCGGTATGATAAAAATCTAAGTCTTACTCCTTTGGAATCTTGCTATAAATTAGAAAAGATAAACTTAGAACTTCCTCTAACAAAAAAACAACATCAAGAGCTATCGATGTTGCAATCATTAAAGAAAATGAATGTGAGAGGCTTACAAACAGATTTAGTTCAAGTAATGCCCACTATGGAGTTTTTGGAAGTGCAAGGGCTACAAAGTACAGACCTCGACAAAAAGATGCCTAATTTGAAAGAATTGTTGCTATTCAATAGCAATAAGTTAGAAGATATTAGTTTTATTTCGGGGTTAATACATTTAGAAAGTTTATCTTTTTTAGGAGCTAATAAAATTGCTAAACTCCCTTCACTTGCCGAACTAAAACAACTTACCTATCTTTCGCTGATGAATATGAAAGGACTCACTGATATTTTCAGCATCAGAGAGGTGAAGCAACTGTGCCGTTTGCGTATTGCTACCAATTCGTTTAGATTAGAAGATTTGTCTTGGCTCATTCCTGAAGTATTTCCTTTTTTGGAAAGTATTACAATAAAACTCAAAACGATGAAAGAAACAAGAAACTTTTTGGAGAGATTTCCCGAGATAGGTAAGATACAATACGATTAGATTAAAAGAGAAACAACGATTGAAACTATTTTAGTAATGCTATATGGAGTTTGTTTTTGGTTGTTGAACAAGAATAAAGACAATATTTTATTAGACAACAGTGGAATAGAAATGTTTGAAGCATTGAATCCGCAAGGAAAGTTATTTACTATCCTTGAAGATTTAAGTACATATTATAAAATATCTTATGGTGATAAAGTATTTATTATACAGAAAGAAGCTATGAAAGTTATAGAAGGTAGTTTTATAGAAATAGGTACTTTGGTATTGGTAGTAGCTAGTAAAAAACAAGCTATTATAAAAGATCGATATTGGCATTTTAAAGATAGTAAGCCTTTTTATATTTTATTAGGTAGTAGTAGAAGATTTTTTGAGGAAGAATTGCTATATGAAGAAAGAAATATTAATATGTAGCGATTGTAATTATGACAATTTAGTAGCTGAGATTTATATAGATGATAAATATATACATTAGTTAGTTATGATGATAATGGTAATTTCTTTGTAGAAACGCCTACGGTCAAACCAATTAATGAGGATATAATAACTCATAAGGTTGATTATGATGTATTTATTGAGTTATTAGAAGAAGCTAAAACAGTTTAAAATGAACGAAAAAATAGTAGTTTATCAGGTGTTGACAAGGCTTTTTGGGAATACTAATACTACCAATAAAGCGTGGGGCACTAAGGATGAAAATGGAGTGGGCAAGTTCTCTGATTTTACTGAGAAGGCTCTATTAGAAATAAAAAAGTTAGGAGCCACACATATATGGTTTACAGGGGTGTTACATCACGCTCTCACTACTGATTATACGGCTTACGGCATCAGTAATGACTTTCCCGCAGTAGTAAAAGGACGCGCGGGCTCTCCTTATGCCATAAAGGATTATTACACTGTAAACCCAGACCTTGCTGACAATCCCTTAAAACGTTTGGAGGAGTGGGAAGCCCTCATCACACGTACGCACCAGTGCGGACTGAAAGTGATTATGGATATAGTGCCTAATCACGTGGCACGCCGTTATGAGAGTATTGCTAAACCTGAGGGTGTAAAAGGTTTTGGTGAAGATGATGATATTTCGGTGACTTATGCTGTAAACAATAATTTCTATTACAACCCTAATGAGGCTTTTAAACTACCTGAAGGTATTTATGGTGAATATCACGAGTTTCCTGCTAAATGGACAGGTAATGGAGCGCGTGCTTCTCAGCCCGATCGCAATGATTGGTATGAAACCGTAAAGCTCAACTATGGGGTACGCCCTGATGGCATTAAGGATTTTCCAGAACTACCTATAGGTTTTGAGAGTGAAGATACAGAAGTGCATTACCGTTTTTGGCAAGAGCAAATCGTACCTAATACTTGGCAAAAGTTTAAAGATATTGCTTTGTATTGGCTTGAAAAAGGTGTAGATGGATTCCGTTATGATATGGCTGAAATGGTACCTGTGGAGTTTTGGAGTTATCTCAATTCGACCATTAAACATCATAACCCAGAGGCTTTTCTGCTGGCTGAGGTATACAACCCCAATGAATATCGTCCTTATTTACACTTAGGGAAGATGGATTACCTCTACGACAAAGTGCAATTGTATGACACTTTGCGCAATATCGTAGCACACGCACATACCACTGATGCCATAGCCCCTATACAACACAACCTCTCCGATATTTCAGACCGTATGTTGCATTTTTTAGAAAACCACGATGAGCAACGTATAGCCTCACCAGAATTTGCGGGCTATGCCGAAAAGGCTAAATCTGCAATGGTAGTTTCTACCCTCATTAGCGAATCGCCAGTAATGGTGTATTTCGGTCAGGAGGTGGGAGAGAGAGCGGCAGAATGGGCAGGTTTTGGCAGTCCGTCGCGTACTTCTATTTTTGATTATATAGGAGTCCCAGCTCATCAACGGTGGGTAAACAACAAACAATATGACGGAGGTCAGCTTAGTAATTCGGAGCGAGCATTACGCGATTTCTATCAGCGATTACTCAATTTAAAGGTCAATGGTGCTTATATTGATTTGCATCAATACAATCGAGAGCACACCGTTTATTACAACGACAAAGTGTATAGTTTTGCGAGAGGGAATGAAGAAGAGCAATGGGTGATGGTGTGCAATTTTAGTGAACACGAAAGCTATGGTTTTGACTTGCAATTGCCAGCCTATTTGCTAGGCAGTTGGTTCTTGAATGACGGTACATATACCCTTAGCGATGTTCTTTACCACGAAAAGCAAACTACTTTATATATAGAAAATGGCAAAGGAAGATTGCGAGTAGATATAGCCCCTTTGGAGTCTTTAGTGTTTAGAATTTCTTGATAAAGTATTTATATTGGTAATAAAAAAGTGAGAAATAAAACTTAAGATAGTTTTGTTTCTCACTTTTTATTTTTTTTAGATATTTTCGCATTGAAGTAAGGAAAAATTATTTCTTCAGCCAGTTATTTTCAAACTTACAATTTTTATATTCTCCATTTACTGAAATGTAAGTCTTTTCGATATGTTCTTTCATCCACTTGTTGATAGCTTTTAGCTGTTTTTCTTTGAGGGCTAAATCTTGTATTTTTACGTAATCCTTTACAAAATCGGCTTGGTGTTCATCAATACGATTTGTAATTTGGTAAATCTTATAAGTCTTTTTGCCAGTTCTGTCTTCATCAAGGAAAGGGACTGACACCTCGTTATCTTTTAGGTCTGAAATACGTGCGTAAAGGGTAGGCTCTATACGGGTAAGTTCAAAACGAGTAGAAAGATCTTCAGGGTTGATAAGCTGACCGCCATCGTTACGAGTTTCTTTTTCATCAGAGAAATTACGTGCAGCCTCATCAAAAGTAAGTTCTTTGTTAATGATGCGTTCACGAATTTTGGCTATTTTTTCTTTAGCTTCGTTGAGAGCTTCCTCAGGGATATCAGGCATTAATAAAATGTGGCGTACACTCACTTCTTTACCACGAATCTTGTCCATTTGGATAATATGCCAACCGAAACTTGACTCAAAAGGTTTAGATATTTCTCCTTCTTGCAAGGAGAAAGCTACATCTTTGAAAGCTTTATCGAAAGCAGAATTACGGTTGAAAGTAAGTACTTGTCCGCCAGTAGCACGGTCTTGAGAGTAGAGAATGGCTTTGGTAGAAAAACTCATACCATTTTCTTCTACATCCTTTTTAATATCATTGAGTTGATCTATTACTTTTTGTACTGAACTTTTTGGAGCTACAGGGTTTACCACAATTTGTGCTATTTCTAATTCAGTACCAAAATGCGGACGCTCATCGGCTGGTATAGCATTGAAGAAGGTGCGTATTTCTTCAGGAGTTACTTCTACATCTTTTATAATTTGTTGTTTCATACGCTGAGCGAGCATACTCACCTTTAAAAGGTTGAAAAGTTCGTCGCGCATAGATTGTTCATCATCTTTTTTGTAGAACTGTAATAGTTTTTTGATGTCACCACCTAATTGAGCAGTTAAAAACTCAATACGTTGGTTCACTTGGTCGCGTACTTCGCTATCGGTGAGCTTCACACTATCTTGCACTGCTTGGTGAGCATAGAGTTTATCCTCCATCAGTTTGCCTAACATCTGGCAACGGTTGATTTCACGGGTATCTACGTCTTGTTGTTGCAAATCAATATACGCTTTGTCGATATCCGATTCTAAAATTAGATAATCACCTACTACAGCTGCCACGCCATCTACCTTTTTACGCTCGTTGTTTTGGGCAAAAAATGGAGTGGAAAACAACAACATTACAAGAACCGACCAAATTTTTGTTTTATTCATAAACTTTGTTATTAACTTTAAACGTTCTATTATCATATCAAAAGATGTGCCTAATTGCACTAACTAATTTGCAAAAGTAGTATTTATATTGGAAAAATGAAACATTCTACGTTATTTTATTTTAAAACTACCGATGAGCCACCCTATTGCAGGGAAGTAAAAAGGAGCAGTGAATAACCACAAATACTCATAAAAATTGCTAAAAATAGGGTAGTTTCCAATAACTGAAAATCCCTTATAGGTGATTAATCCTTCGGTGGTGATAAAACAAAAGAGAAATAGATAAATAAGCCAACGGTTTACTTTATAAACATCTTCTAAAAACAGCAGGAGACCTATGGTTACAATCCCCAGAAAATTGAAGTGCAAATAACTAATTAACAGGTCGATGTTTTTAAATAAATAGGGAGTAAGCATAGGGAAAGCACCAGTGAACATCATTGCTACTTTGGCAATAAAAAAACAAATAAAAACTGTTGCTAAAAAGTTCTTTGGTTGAGTTTTTAGGTATAGGCACAATATCATTATTACAGAGGTAAGCCAAATAAGTACAGAAATACCTCCAACGATATAGTAGATAGGATAACTGAAATAGCCTACCCACGAGATAAAAAGCGACCCTATAATTCCCACTTGAAATAGAATAAATATGCGCTTGATAAGTTGAGGGTATTGTATATCCCAACCATATTTTTTCACAAAGAGTCCCATTAGGCTACTAAGCATCCATCCATTGTATTGAAAGTGCAAAAAGAAGGCAATGGAACACATATACATTTCAGAAAATTTACCAAACTTTACGATAGTTACAGGCATAAACCATATTCCTAAACTTGATAAAATAAGATAAAAGATACCCATCTTTACAAAAGGGGAGGTTGCATATTTTATAAAGAATCTCGCAAAGAAGTAGGTACAAATGATAAATACTGATGAAAAACTGATAGAAATAGCTCCATATCCTTGAAAAGGGAAGCTACAGAGCATACCTAATACTGAAAATTGGGTGATGTAGAATAGCCAACGGTAGCGTTTGTGCAGTTGATTGTTGAAAGGGATAAAAGTTCGCGCTAAGATAGCCGAAAGTAGTACGTATACAAAGCCTAAAAGAGCTAAATGAGAATGGGTATGCACAATATTCCGATAATTGAATACAAAAGGATAGTCGGCTACTTGTACTGAGCGCATAAAGATACCCAAGCACACAACTATGGCAAAATAAGCAAATGCCCATCGTATATCGGTTTGTATGTTTAATTTAGTATTCAAAAGTACCGTATTCGCTTTTTATAGTTAGACATTTTTTATCAGAAGCTTCTACATATCCTATTACTTGAGCAGGTACGCCAAAAGATTCTGATATAGCTATCAAATCCTCGGCAATAGCTTCAGGTACATAGAGTTCCATACGATGACCGCAGTTAAATACTTGGTACATTTCCTTCCAATCGGTTTTAGATTCTTCTTGAATAAGTCGAAAGAGAGGAGGAACGGGGAAGAGATTGTTTTTAACAATATGCAAGTTATCTATAAAATGCAATATTTTAGTTTGTGCTCCTCCACTACAATGTACCATTCCATATATTTGAGTATTGTCATATTTTTTTAATATCTTTTTGATAATAGGAGCATAGGTGCGGGTAGGGGAGAGGACAAGTTTCCCCGCGTTTATAGGAGAGCCTACAATACTATCAGTGAGGTGTTTAGTTCCTGTATACACGAGTTCTTCAGGAACTGAGAGATCAAAACTTTCAGGGAATTGATTAGCTAACGATTTGTTGAAAACATCGTGTCGAGCTGAGGTAAGTCCGTTGCTACCCATACCACCATTGTATTCGGTTTCGTAGGTAGCTTGCCCATAAGAAGCCAATCCTACAATTACATTACCCGCTTTGATATTGGCATTATCAATCACTTTACTACGTTCCATACGTGCTGTAACAGTAGAATCGACAATGATAGTGCGTACTAAATCACCTACATCGGCAGTTTCACCTCCTGTAGAGTGAATATGTACCCCAAAGTTAGCTAATTCATTGATAAGTTCTTCAGTACCATTGATGATTGCTGAAATAACTTCTGCAGGAATGAGGTTCTTGTTACGCCCTATAGTAGATGAAAGCATAATGTTATCGACTGCTCCTACACACAATAAATCATCTATATTCATTATGAGGGCATCTTGAGCAATGCCTTTCCAAACACTTAAATCGCCCGTAGTTTTCCAATACATATAAGCCAAAGCCGACTTAGTACCTGCACCATCAGCGTGCATTACAAGGCAATATTGGTCATCACCCGTAAGATAATCGGGGACTATTTTACAAAAGGCTTTGGGGAATAATCCTTTATTGATATTTTTGATAGCTTTATGCACTTCGTCTTTTGCAGCCGAAACTCCGCGTTGTGCATAGCGTTTACTTACTTCCATTATAGTTTAATTTTGAGAGGCAAAAGTAAGAATAATTTGTCAATTGGCAAATTAATTAATTATCCTTATCTTTGCCAAAAAAAGAAATGAATGACATATATGCATTAGTAGGTAAGAATATAGATTATTCTTTTTCAAGAAATTATTTTACCGAAAAATTTAAACGCGAAGATGTAAAAAACAGTCAGTATGTGAATTTTGATATTCAAAATATTGATGAACTGACAGATTTATTGCGTGCTACACCTAATTTAAGAGGAATGAATGTAACTATTCCTTATAAGCGTGATATTATGAAGTTCCTAATAGCGGTAGAACCTACTGCTTATGATATAGGAGCTGTAAATACCATACAAGTAACGCCTAAAGGACTTATAGGCTACAATACTGATTGTTATGGCTTTCGAGAATCATTACGTCCGCTTTTACAACCCCATCACACTTTTGCTCTTATATTGGGTACAGGAGGGGCTTCAAGTGCTGTAGCGTACGCTCTTAAGCAATTAGGAATTAGTACTCAATTTGTATCTCGTACTCCTAAAGAAGGTCAGTTAGCTTATGATGAACTTACCCCTGAACTTTTTCAAAAGTATACTTTGATTGTAAATTGTACTCCCTTAGGGACTTTTCCAAATATTACGGATTGTCCTCCAATTCCTTATGAATATCTCACATCACAGCACTTGCTCTATGATCTCATCTATAATCCTGCAGAAACTACTTTTTTACAAAAAGGGAAACAGCGAGGGGCTACCATTTGTAATGGTTTGCAGATGTTAGTATTACAAGCTGAAAAATCGTGGAAAATTTGGCAAAAAATAGTGAGCTAACAAATTAATGTTGCTCACTTATTACTTTAGTAATACGCACAAAATCGTGCCAAGGCAATTGTTCAGGGCGTTTATCAAATATAGAGTCTTGTTTTAAATTCTCATCTATAAGCAGTGATTTTAGACTGTTGCGAAGGGTTTTTCGCCTTTGATTGAATGCTGTTTTTACTACCGTAAAGAACAAACTTTCATCACAATCTAAATGAAAGTTAGTTTTGCGCACTAATCGTATCACTCCGCTTTTTACTTTTGGAGGAGGATTAAAAACTCCTTCTGAAACAGTGAATAAGTAGCTAGCATCGTAGAAGGCTTGTACTAAAACTGATAATATACCATACGTTTTGCTACCTTCTTGTTCGCATATACGTTCGGCAACCTCTTTCTGAAACATTCCGCTAAACTCAGGAACGTATTCTCGCAGTTTAAGTAGTTTAAAAACGATTTGAGTAGAGATATTATAAGGAAAATTACCTATAATAGCAAATGGTTCGGCTAAATAACCCGCTACATCATATTTCAAAAAGTCATCGGCAATTATTTTTCCTCTTAATGCAGGATAATTTGCCTCCAAATAAGCTACCGATTCCTTATCAATTTCCACTATGTGCACATCAACGTCCTTTTTGAGCAAAAATTGAGTAAGTACGCCCATTCCGGCTCCTATTTCTACTACTTTTTTATAGTTTTTTAGCGATAATGTATCAGCTATTTTCTGTGCAATGTTTAAATCTTTTAAGAAATGTTGCCCTAAATGCTTTTTTGCTTTTACTAATTCCATAAATTTAATTTCTTACTTTCCGGAGTAACAAAATAGCTAAGGTAAGGAAAATAAGGTTAGGCAATAGGACAGCCATCAATGGGGATAAGCCCCCTGAGGTTTGAGCAAGGGTTCCAAACACACGGTCGAAGAATACAAAGCTAAACCCTACGACTACTCCCACCATTAGGTTGATTCCCATTCCTCCGCGCTTTTTCACCGATGAAACAGCCACGCCGATAAGCGTAAGAATAAAGGCAGTACTTATTGCACCCCAACGACGGTATTTTACCAATAGATACATATTTAAATTGGGCGAACCTTTCATCTTTTCGCGTTCAATGAACTTGTTTAGTTCAAACAAGTTCTTATTTTCCGCTGTATATTCCATCGGCATTAGGTCATCAGGCTTGAAATTGAATATCGTGTCTAACTGGTCGCGTTTCACTATTACATCGTCGCCCTCCCCTATCTTTCTTTTGGAGTAATTGGTAAGCCGATAGGTTTTCGTACTGTCTATCCACTGAATCGTTTCGGCATTTATCTTTTCCGTCATCTTAATACCATCAAAATGTTCTACTGAAAAGTTATACCCGCGTTTGTCTTGGTAGTTAAACGAGCTTACATAAAGGTAATCGTTGTCAGAAAACTGATTGTAAAGGTCTGAAACGCTTTCCACCTTCGAAGAACGTATATACTTATTCCAAAAATCATTATACACAGTGCTGGCAGCGGGTACAATAAACATTCCCATAAAAAACACTATCACCGAAATGATACTCGCACCCACGATATACGGACGCAAGAAGCGCATATACGATACACCTGAGCTCTGGATAGCGATTATCTCGGTATTATTGGCTAACTTTGATGTAAACCAGATGATAGAGAGGAATAGCAAGATGGGAAACAATATATTGGCAAAATAAACGATAAAACTGAGGTAATACCACAGTATTTCGTTCATCGGGGCGCCTTTTTGTATCATCTTATCTACTTTTTCAGATAAATCTACGATAATTCCGATAGGAATAAAGAGAATTATCATCATAAAGAAGGTAAGAAGATAGCGTTTTAAAATGTACCAGTCGAGTATTTTCATTTTTTTGTTTTTTAAACCTCCCCCTATCCCCCTCCAAAGGGGGAATTAGCGACGCAAAAGCGTTTTTATCAGAAGTATATTAATTAATTTAATTTGTTTAAAGACGATTTGACATATCAGTAACCATTTTTGTCTTCCACGTAAGGAAAGTACCCGCTACAATTTGTCGGCGAGCTTCCCTCACAAGCCATAAATAGAAACCAAGATTGTGAATTGAAGCGATTTGTTTTCCCAAAAACTCGTTAGCAGCGAATAAATGACGTAAATAGGCTTTCGTGTAATAGGTATCTACGTATGTATGCCCATCAGGGTCTATGGGCGAGAAATCATCTTCCCATTTTTTGTTTTTAATATTGATAATTCCTTTTGCAGTAAAGAGCATTCCGTTGCGAGCATTGCGCGTGGGCATTACACAATCCATCATATCCACTCCCAAAGCAATATTTTCCAATATATTAACGGGTGTACCCACTCCCATAAGGTATCGGGGCTTGTTTTTGGGGAGAATATCGCATACAAGTTCGGTTATTTCATACATTTGTTCTACGGGTTCGCCTACTGATAGCCCCCCGATAGCGTTTCCGTCGGCATTTTTGCTTGCAATATATTCGGCAGACTGTGTACGAAGGTCTTTATAGACTGACCCTTGTACTATCGGGAATAAACTTTGATGATAACCATATTTAGGAGGTACTTTTTCGAGGTGAGCAATGCATCTATCGAGCCACCTATGTGTGAGATGCATTGAACGTTTTGCATAACCGTATTCACAAGGGTAAGGCGTGCATTCATCAAAAGCCATCATAATATCAGCACCTATACTGCGCTCTATTTCCATTACTTTTTCGGGTGAAAAGACGTGAAAAGAGCCATCGATATGGCTTTTAAACTTTACACCTTCTTCTTTTATCTTTCGGTTGGCAGCTAATGAATATACTTGATAACCACCGCTATCGGTAAGTATGTTTCTATCCCAGTTAATAAACTTATGTAAGCCTCCTGCTTTTTCCAAAATGGGTGTTTGAGGTCGTAAATAGAGGTGATAGGTGTTCCCCAAGATGATATCGGCATTAATATCGTCTTTCAGTTCGCGTTGGTGCACTCCTTTCACGCTCCCCACCGTTCCCACAGGCATAAAAATGGGGGTTTCAATCACGCCGTGGCTGGTAGTAATCTTCCCAGCACGTGCTTTAGTATGTTCGTCTGTTTTTAGTATTTCAAAATCCATAGTTGAAACATTTTCGGGCGCAAAGGTAGGGAAGAATTAGCAAATTAGCAAATTAGGAAAGTTAGCAAATAGGCTAATATCTCTTTCAGAATAACTGAGTAAGGGCGTAAATAACCAAACCGACTAATCCGCCTACCAAAGTGCCATTGATACGGATAAATTGGAGGTCTTTACCTACTTCCAATTCAAGTTTTTCGCTCAATTCGCGTCCCTCCCAGTTTTCCACCGTATGACTGATGAGTTTCCCCACTTCCTCTTTGTTTTTTAGCACAAACTGATAGGCAGTTTTCTGTACCCAAGCGTCTATTTGGTGTTGCAGCTCGGTATTTTGGCGGAGTTCATCGGTGAGGCGCTCCGTAGCGGTACGCAGTAGCTTTGCAAGATGTTGTTCCCACTCAGGAGTATTAAGTTTTTCGGCAAATTCATACAATTGTGCTGTAATTTCAGCCCTGATAGGGTGCGTTTCATCTTCCGATGCTTTTAAAGCTAATAAGTAAAGCCCATTGGCAACTTTTTTAGCAACTTTGTTTTTTACAAATGAAGGAGTAAGAGAAGAAAACTGTTCTTTGATTTCTTGATGTATGAGTTCTTCATTTTCAAAGAGATATGTGGCTATTTTCTCAAAAAATTGTTGGAGAAATTCTTGGTGTTTATTCCCATCTAAAAAGGAAATCAGTGCTTCACTTACTTTTTTATTGAGAGGAATGTCCTTTACAAAAGATTTAATCTTAGTTAGTGTACTTTCTTTTGAAAGTTGCTCTATTATAAAGGTAGAGACTTTAATATTGCTAATGTAAGGACGTATTTGTTTAGGTTTCAAAAAGTTCTCTACTACAAAATCACCTAAGTTTTCACCTATATCATTTTTTCGTTCCTCAATGAGGTTAGTATGAGGGATGTTTAATCCTAATGGTTTGTGAAAGAGTGCTGTTACTGCAAACCAATCGGCAAGCGCTCCTACCATAGCGGCTTCGGAAAAAGCCTTTATATAACCTATAAAAGTGAGTTCGGGATCTTTTTTATGCCATACCACCATTACCATATAAATGATGAGCATCAAAACAAAGAGCCCCGTAGCTATATTCTTGTGGTGTTGTAGTTTTCTTTTTTTATTCTCCATTTATTCTATTACTTGTTATCTGATAAAAAAGGCTGCTCAATAGATGAACAGCCTTTTTTGATTTTTTATTTGTTATAAACGCTTTCTTTTTTGAAGTGTTTAGCTAACAAATAATACACAACTGCACGGTACTTATTTCTGTTAGATTTTCCATACTTTTCAAGTACAGCATCAATAGCTTTGTCTAACTCAGGACCATCTTTCAAGCCTAATTTTTTGATTAGGAAATTTTGTTTTACACGGTCTAACTCAGTTTGGTCAGATCCTGATACTTTAGAAGCATCGTTGTTGTAGATAGAAGGGCCTAAGCCTACCGTTACTTTTGTTAAGAACTCTACATCTGGGTTCTTTTCACCACATTTTTCTTTCAAATCTTGGGTGTACACAGCGATTAAATCATCACGTTTACTCATAATTTTTTATATTTAAAATTATTAATGCGGTAAAGGTAGTTATTTTTTCAATACCTCAAAATATTTTAACAAAACTTTATCATTTATTTTTCGTGGTGTATGTACTTCTAAGAGCTTAGGCACATCCGATTTTTCATAAAAATCACTTATTTTTCGTTGTAAATCAGTGATATTGGCAGCTAACTGATAATTGATGTTGTACATTTCACAAAAATGCTCGGCTGTGAGTTTGTGAGGTGTCTCAAAGAAATATTCAAAGTTAGGATCAGTTTTATCACCAGGGAGTATCCTAAAGATACCTCCCCCTTGATTGTTGAGAAGAATTATTCTGAAGTCTTGTGGAATATACTTGTTCCAAAGTGCATTGCTATCGTAGAAAAAACTTAAATCACCTGTAATGAATACTGTGGGGGATGCACTCCCTACAGCAGCCCCAATAGCTGTGCTCATACTACCATCAATACCGCTGGTACCACGGTTGCAAAACACTTTCCAAGAGGAGTGCGCTTTCATCAATTGAGCATATCTGATAGCTGAACTATTGCTTATTTGCACAATATAATCATTAGGGATGCTCTTAAATACTTCAGAATACACTTTTAAATCGGAGAAAGGGATTTGATTGATATACTCTAAATGAGTTTGTTGTATCTCGTTTTTCACCTTTAACCACTGTTGTTGATAGTTAGAAGATACACTCATTAATTTAGGGGTAACCTCTTTCAGAAAAGTATTGATATCTGCTTTAAAATGAGCAGTTAAACAGAAATATGAATTATAATCTTTGTGTAAATCTACATTATAGTGATAGGCAGGTTGATAAGAACGCAAGAACTGTTTTATCTTTTTGGAAACTACCAGACCACCAAAAGTAAGTAACAGATCAGGGTGTAAGGATTCTTTTAGAGTAGGGTCTTTTTCGGTATAAGTGAGCAATTTATCGATATAAGGAATAAAATGCGAATGGTGCAAGTTTGATGTAGTTTCAGTAAGTACTACTACAGAGGGGTCTTTGGCAAGCCATTCAACATATTGAGATTCTACACTATTGGGTGTTAATACCCCTACTAATACCATTTTTTTAGCCGAAGTGTTCCAATGTTTCACGAAATTAATAGCTTTATCCTCATTAATAATAGGATTTTTGATTTCTGCAACGATGTTCTCAAAAGGATATTGTTCTTCGGTAGTGAGGTATAAGGGTTCTTCAAAAGGCACATTGATATGCACTGGTAATTGCTCCTCTATAGCTGTATTCAATGCTCTGTTTAGTTCATAAAAATTGCTTTTATCACTATGTGTTTCATCTGATAGATTGGCATTGTAGGCACTGTGGTTTGTTAGTACATTCACCTGACGTATGGTTTGTCCGTCACCTATATCTATTTTGCTTGATGGGCGGTCGGCAGAGATAACTACCAAAGGGATATTACTGTAAAAAGCCTCTGAAAAAGCAGGGTAGTAATTGAGTAAAGCAGAGCCTGAAGTACATACAACTGCCACAGGCTCACGCCGTTGTTGAGCAATGCCTAAGGCAAAGAAAGCGGCACAACGCTCATCAACAATACTATAACAGCTAAAATAAGGATCGTTAGCAAAGCCTATAGTTAGAGGTGCATTGCGCGATCCTGGAGAGATGACGATGTGCTTTATTTGTTTAACTTTACAGGCTTCTATTACGTGTTGAGCTAATTTAATTTGAGGTCTTTTCATCTATTCAGTGAGCTTGTTTTTATGCTGATAATACTCATATAAGGCTACTTGAGAGCGCAAGGCAGGGGTGGTGTGAGGGCGATAAGTATTGTCTTGCGTTTTGTTGATGATACGCGCTTTTACATTATCAGCCCAACTTATTTCGAAGGTATCTATCAACTCTTGCTGTATTGATTTATCGTAAATAGGGCAACCTACTTCTACTCTGAAAGAAATGTTGCGCGTCATCCAGTCGGCTGAGGAGATGTATACTTTAGGGGTACCTCCATTGCCAAATATAAACAAACGTGGGTGTTCTAAGAACTTATCGACGATACTAATTACCTCAATATTCTCGCTCATTCCTTCAATACCAGGTACTAAGCAACAAATGCCGCGTACAATCATTTGTATTTTTACTCCTGCACGGCTGGCTTCGTATAGTTTATCAATCATCTTGTAGCTGGTGATGTTGTTCATCTTTAGCTTGATATACGCCTCTTTCCCTGCTTTAGCATTCTTGATTTCCTCATCTATCAGATGTTTAAGTTGCTTTTTGGTATAATGAGGAGAGACTATTAGATGCTTGAATTTTTGCACATTATAGTTGGTATCAAAGAAGTTGAAGACTTTGTTTACCTCTTTGAGAATTTCTTGATTTGCAGTAAACAATGTATAATCAGTATAGATTTTAGCTGTACTTTCGTTGAAGTTACCTGTACTGATAAAACCATAACGTTTCAGTTCTTTACCTTCTTTACGTTCAATTACGCATATTTTACTATGCACTTTGAGTCCGCGTACGCCAAAAATGAGTTTTACACCTTCTGCTTTTAGTTGTTCAGCATATCGTATATTTGATTCCTCATCAAAGCGTGCTTGTAACTCTATCTGTACAGTTACTTGTTTGCCGTTTTTCACCGCATTGATGAGTGAATTGACAACTTGTGAGTTTTTTGCCAAACGATAAATGGTTATTTTTACCGACTTCACTTTGGGGTCAAGGGCAGCTTCTCTCAAAAACCATATAATGTTAGAAAAAGTATGGTAAGGTGTGTATTGTAAATAGTCCTTTTCGGCAATTTTCTTTAGTAAACTCTCTTCAGAGGTAAGTCCTTGTACGGGTAGAGGTTGTATAGGAGCATAGGTCAAATCCTTACGGCCTAAGCTGGGAAAGCTCATAAAGTCGCGACGGTTGTGGTAACGCCCTCCAGGTATTACACTATCAGTTTTTGCAATCCCCATCTTCTCGAATAAGAATTGTAAGGTGTCCTTATCAATCATCTTGTCGTATACAAAACGCACTGGTTCCCCTTTGCGCCGGTCTTCCACACTGGTAGAGATTTTTTCGATGAAACTTTTGCTCAAATCATCGTCGATGTCTAATTCGGCATCACGGGTGATTTTAATCATATTTGCTGTAAGCGATTCGTAATTGAAGATGTTGAATATTTTGTGCAAACAGAAACGAATTACATCATCCAGCATAATGATATAGTGTTTGTCACCTATCTGAGGTAGTTCTATAAAGCGGTCGAGAGTAGTAGGTAACTCAATCAGTGCATATTGTATTTTTTCTTTGTAGACACGTGATGAAAAGAACTTTTCTACACCTGAAGCTTTCTCGTCCTCTTCCTTTAGTGTCATTTTTACTGCCAAATACGCCACATCATCTTTCAGTTGAGGAAACATCTCCAAATCGTTGAGGATAATAGTAAAGAGGGCAGGACGCACTTTGTCGTAGAAATACGTATTTACAAAGGCTTCGTGCTCAGGCAATAAGGTCTTTTCATCTACTATAAAAATTTGCTCTTTCTCTAATTCTTTGGTGATAGAGTCAATGATTTTCAAACTTTCATCTTGCAAAAGAATTACCTCTTTAGTAATTTCTTCTAAAAGCTCTTTAGCGTGTACTCCTAATTCTTTGTCGGAAGTTTCGTTCATAGCAACACGTTTCACTGTAGCGTAACGCACTTTGAAGAACTCATCTAAGTTGTTAGAAAAAATACCCGCAAAGCGCAAGCGCTCTAATAGAGGCACGCGTTCATCGGCAGCCTCTTGGAGTACGCGAGCATTGAATCTGAGCCAACTCAATTCGCGGTTGATATATTGATTTTCTGTTTTCATTTTATTTCATTTTAAGCCATTTCCACAGTTCTTTATAAGTAGGTTTTTTGCCGTACATCAAGATACCAATACGGTATATTTTGGCTGCCAATTTTATAATTCCGAAGAAAGAAAGATACAGAATAACAAGGGAAATTGCTACTTCCCACCACGCTACTCCAAATGGTATGCGCATTAGCATTACTATAGGTGAAGTGAGAGGAATGTACGAAAATACTACCGAAATGGTGCCGTGGGGCTCTTCGATTACAGAAAACATTCCTACATAGAAGCCTAACATTAAAGGGACTAATATAGGCATCATAAACTGCTGAGTGTCGGTTTCGTTATCAACCATTGCGCCAATCATTGCATAAAGCGAACTATATAGCAAGTAGCCTCCTATGAAGAACAAGAGGAAGACTACGAAGGTTTCGGCAAAAGGGAAATGATATAAAGAATTTACTATATTGTTGATATCCGATAAGTTACCTGCTCCTTGTACTGCTTGTGTAGAAGTGTTTATATCAAAAAAAGAAGGAGCTAATGCTAACAATATCCCCCCTATAGCAACCCATATTACAAATTGAGTGATGCCCGCTAACGAAGTACCTAAAATCTTTCCTAACATCAATTCAAAAGGTTTGACAGATGAAATGATAATTTCTATAATTCGATTGGTTTTTTCCTCTATTACGCTGCGCATAATCATATTGCCATAGATGATGATAAACATAAAAATTAGATAACCAGCAATTCCTCCAATGCTTATTTTCATCACGCTATCAAATTCGGAGCTCTTTTCCCCTGTGAAATTCTGTAACTCGATATCAATATGAGCTTTAGCTGCGTCTATTTCCTTTTTATCAATTCCTTTTTGAGTGAGATTATGTTGGAAAAGAGTGCGCTCCATTGCAGCTGTCATCTCATTAGTAAGTGATAAGGAGGGTGATTCTTCACTATAAAAAGCAATATTTTGGTCACCTTTAGCGGGAATGTATAACAATCCATATTGACCTTTTTCTAATACATTAGCTTTGGCATCTTTGAGTGAAATATTATTGAGGTATTGAAACTGAGTTGTCTCGGTATTCTCAAAAGTATTGGCATAGAGTCCGCTTTCATCTACAATCACAATATCCTTAGCCTTGCTCTTTCGGTTCATATCACTTAAAAAGCCAATGATAAAAGCAAATAAAACGAATATAAGTGGACTTACGAACGTCATTATCACAAATGACCTATTACGTATTTTATTTAAGTATTCTCTTTGAATAATAATTCCTAAATGTTTCATAATATGAGCCTCACGGGCAGTTTTTAGTTTGACAATTTATTAATGGTTGAGATAAAAATCTCATCAACGGTAGGGATAGCCTCTACAAAATGAGTTACCTCGGCACGAGTTATAAGGTATTGCAACAAATCGTTAGCGGTTTGTCCTTCTTTTTGCTTGATATGCAGTTTTAATTCGTCGTACAATGTTTTGAAATGCGCTTCACTTAGTTCAAAATGCATTTTCAGTTCGTTCAAGAGAGCAGGTTTCTGGTCTTCAGGCAATTTTAAACCTACTTCGTAAGAATTGTTTTTATAAGCACGTTTGATATCAATAAGTTTACCATCTAATATTTTACGTGATTTATTGATGAGTGCAATATGGTCACACAGTTCCTCTACCGATTCCATTCGGTGAGTAGAGAAGATAATGGTAGCGCCTTGGTCACGCAAGTAGAGAATTTCGTCCTTGATAACATTGGCATTGATGGGGTCGAACCCACTAAAAGGCTCATCAAAAATCAATAGTTTGGGGTTGTGGAGTACGGTTACTAAAAACTGTATTTTTTGAGCCATTCCTTTGGAGAGTTCTTGTACTTTTTTGTTCCACCAGTCGCCAATATCGAGGCGGTTGAACCAAAATTTAAGTCGTTCCTTAGCTTCAGCTTTGCTCAATCCTTTGAGTTGTGCTAAATACAAGGCTTGTTCGCCCACTTTCATCGATTTATATAAACCGCGTTCTTCGGGCAAATAGCCTATTTGAGCTGTATGCTTGGGTTGCAAAGGTTCACTGTCAAAAAAAACTTGTCCTGCATCGGGCAGTACAATTTGGTTGATGATACGTATAAGAGAAGTTTTTCCTGCCCCATTAGGTCCGAGCAATCCAAAGATACTACCTTTAGGGATGTGTAACGATACATCGTTGAGCGCGGTGTAGTTGCCGTATTGTTTACTGATATTTTCTATTCTAAGCATTTTGAAAAACCGTTAGTGATAAAATGATTAATGATTAGACAGCTCCGCTACAAAAGTCTTGCACAGATCTCACAGATTTAACACAGATAAATCTCTATTAATAGTTGTGATACGTACGGATTTGCAACTAACGTTGTTAAAATTCACGGAGTAGTAAATACAGATCTTGTATTTCAGAGGGCAAAGATATAGTAAATCAAAAAGAAAAGCAAATAAAAAAAACAGGTTGTTAGGATAACCTGTTTTTTTTATCTTAAGAAAAGCTAGAGAAAGTCTACTTTTTGAGTTTCTCAGTATTGTAAGATTTTAATATTAAGCTACTTGAAGCATATAAAGGGTAGCGAGGATAAGCTAATTTCACCATCAAGTTTTTATAGTTTTACAGTTATTAAAGTGATTATGAAAAATCTACTTATGTGAACTTATTTAAATTAAACTATTAAAAATACAAATGAATATACCTAACCAATATTCAGCATCTTGTGGATGAGTATCTAAATCTAAAACAAACTCTTCTATTTTAGGAAGTTCTTTATTATATACTTCTTTTGTCCATTCATGTAGACGTGGATTGTTTTTTGAACGTATAGCAGTGATTAGGAAGTTGTATCCCTCTTTTAGGTTTTCCTTATAAATATCTCTAAAAGCATTGATGATATCACCCGTATCAGACCAAGAATTAAGAAAAATTCTTACATTTTCACCATTTATATTTTTATTGTAAACAGCCCAAAAATCTCTTTGATAAGGGTTAGCATTTTCATTATTAGGATCAAGTTTTTTAAATTCTTCTATAAAATTATTTTGTAATAGCCATTCATCTATTTTATTAGATAGTCTTGTTTTCCCTTTATCAGCGTAATCTTGTAATAATATAACTTTCATAAATGTATTTTTATTAATTAGTTTTATATTTGCTTGTTATTTTAGATTATAGTCTTTTAAAAAGGCATAGTTTATCAGTGTAAAAAATACTTTGAAGTTGAGTGCAAAGGTAATGTTTTTTCTTATAATATACAATATTTTTCTAAAAATAACAAATAAAAAAAGTCGTCACTTCCCAGCAACGACTTTTCCTCATTAAAACAAAAAATTATGAAAAAAACTAAATTACTTCTCTTTTTCCATCTTGTCTTTCAACTCTTGTAACGCTTCAAGGTCACCAAGTGTTGATTTTTCGACTGTAGATGAGCTGGTATTTACAGCAGCTTCTTTAGCTATTTTCTCTTCTTCTTCTTTGAAGATAGCAGTGTGAGAAGCTACTACACGTTTAAATTCTTTGTTAAATTCAATCACTTTGAAATCAGCAGTGTCTCCTTTGCCCAATTTCTTTCCGTCTTCTTTTTCTAAGTGACGTGAAGGAACAAACGCTAAGATATCTTCGTTGAAAGGAACAGTAGCACCTTTGTCTACCATTTTAGAAATAGTACCTTTGTGAACTGTACCTACCGCAAATTCAGTTTCGTATTTGTCCCAAGGGTTAGGAGTGGTTTGCTTGTGTCCTAATGACAATTTGTGACCTTCAGCATCCAATTCGAGTACTACTACTTCAATTTTATCACCAGAGTTTACAAATTCTGATGGGTGTTTGATTTTCTTAGTCCAAGAAAGGTCGGTGATGTGGATAAGACCATCGATACCTTCTTCGAGTTCTACGAATACACCAAAATTAGTGAAATTGCGAACAGTACCTGTATGTTTAGAACCTACTGGATATTTTTCAGTAATGTTAATCCAAGGGTCTGGGGTAAGTTGTTTGATACCCAAAGACATTTTGCGCTCGTTGCGGTCGAGAGTCAAGATAACAGCTTCTACTTCGTCGCCGAGTTTTACGAAATCTTGAGCAGAACGCAAGTGAGTACTCCAAGACATTTCAGAAACGTGTATAAGACCTTCTACACCATCAGCAATTTCTACGAAAGCACCGTAGTCGGCAATTACCACTACTTTACCTTTTACTTTATCGCCTACTTTAAGGTCATCAGCAAGAGCGTCCCAAGGGTGTTTGCTAAGCTGTTTTAGACCTAATTGGATACGTGATTTGTTGTCGTCGAAATCGAGGATTACTACGTTCAATTTTTGATCTACAGAAACCACTTCGCTTGGGTGGTTGATGCGAGCCCAAGAAAGGTCGGTGATGTGAATCAATCCATCTACGCCACCAAGGTCTACAAATACGCCATAAGAAGTGATGTTTTTCACAACACCTTCGAGTACTTGACCTTTTTCGAGTTGGCTGATGATTTCTTTCTTTTGTTCTTCAATATCTGCTTCGATGAGCGCTTTGTGAGAAACCACTACGTTTTTGAACTCGTGATTTACTTTCACAATCTTGAATTCCATTGTTTTGTTTACGAATTGCTCGTAATCGCGGATAGGTTTCACATCGATTTGTGAACCAGGGAGGAATGCTTCGATGCCAAATACATCTACAATCATACCGCCTTTGGTACGGCTTTTTACGAAACCATTTACGATTTCGCCGTTTTCGTGTGCTAAGTTGATTCTATCCCAAGCCTTAAGCGTACGTGCTTTGCGGTGAGAAAGTACTAACTGACCGTTTTTATCTTCGCGGATATCAATAAGTACTTCTACTTTGTCACCTACTTTGAGGTTAGGGTTGTAGCGGAACTCGTTGAGAGAGATAACGCCTTCAGATTTAGCGTTGATGTCGATAATTGCCTCTCTGTCGGTAATACGAGTTACAACACCTTCTACTACTTCATTGTCTTGAGTGTCAACGAAATTGTTTTTAACCAATTCTTCGAAGTTTTTTAATTGGTCTTCTTGTACGCTGTCAATACCTTCTTGGTATTTTTCCCAGTTGAAGTTTTGTAAAAATTCTTCTGGATTTTGAGTGTTTTCAGCCATTTGCTGATGATAAAATTTGTATTTCCTGATAGTAATTAGAGTATTATATAAGAGGATTACTATAGGAAAGAGTTAAACTTAATTGATAAAATAAATACTCTATCTCCCCTAAAATCGTGGCAAATGTAGTGATAATCTTCTAAATAGCCAAAAGTTTTTGTAAGAATATTTCTGTGTAACTTTTTATATATCTGATAATCAGTATATTTTATTTTATAAGGTGTACATATTTTCTCCAATTTTCACTATTGCGATACAAACTTATATCACTTGTGGCAACATAAATAGCTTGTAGTTTTTCGTCGTTGTAGGAAAAGTCACCTTCTAATCGTGGAGGTATTTCACTTTCAATACTTATAGACTCAATACAATTTTTACCAAAGAGGAATTCACCTATAAAGCTCACACGGCTTGGGAAGCTAAGGTGGCGCAATTGGTCACAATCTTCAAAGGCGGCTTTTTGTATGGTAGTGAGCTGTCCATTGAAGTTTACTTTGCTGAGTTTGTTGCAATTGTAGAAAGCATCTCTGCCTATGGTTGTAACATTTCTCAAAATGGGATCGGCTTGCATATCTATAGCAGTAACTTGAGTGTCAAACCATTTTAGTAAAGTTTTACCATCCTCACTGAGAAGATATTGTTGGGTAATTTTCTTCTCGGTATGAACAGAAGGAGTTACTTGTATGGGAAAAAATATAATGGGTGGAGGGGTAGTTGTAGAAGGATTATTGAAAAATGTGTTATTTACACGTTTTTTAGGATCTCCACCATACACATTTTCTCCTGCACTTCCTTCTTTAAATAACAAAAGAAAAGGGTTATATAAAGGGATCAAAGATAGCCATCCACTTTCACCTATATCGTGACTACGCTTTGCTGATTGTGCAAAATAGAAGATGAAAAGAGGAATAAAAAAGATTAGCGAAAATGAACTGTCAAAATCGAATACTTCATTTAAAAATTTAAAAATTATATAGAAAATGATAAGGGAGAGTCCAAATTCAGTACGCCTAATACGTCCATCAAAAGAAAAAGGGTTTTTAAACATAGGTTACAAATTACGAATTACTATATGAAAAATTAAAACTTTGTCGGGGTCATTAGACTCTGACAAAGTTAGTGATTGTTATTTTTTATTTGCTGAAGGTGGATATTGTTCTAATATCTTGTTTACAAAATTTTTGATAGCCTCTTCCTTCTTATCCATCGATTGTGGCAAATAGCCTGTGCCTTTTCCTTGCCATACCAATTCACGCTTCTTTGCATCAATAATCTCAATGTAAAGAGTACCCTCAGTATTTCGGCTTACATTATAAGTGGCGCCTCCCCAAAATGGCCCCCAGCCCATTCCCCAGCCCCAATAATAAGGACTGTTGTCATACACATCTACATTCTCTCGGTCACGAGTGAAGATATTTACTAAAAAATCAGGGTTCTCAGAAAGTGTTAGCCCTTTAGCAGTAAGATTTTGCTCTATAGCACGTAAAATACGTTTCTTATCCAAGTCGGATATTTGTACTTTATCAATACCTTCCTTAAAAAAAGCAAAAGATTTCATAGCTGAAAAATCGGCTTGACGATCATAATCAGTAGCTACATAAATGCTCGCACAAGAAGTAAGCCCCAAAGCTACTGCTAACATTAGTAGAATAGTTATCTTTTTCATTTTGTTGTGATTTAGTGTTTCTTTCTTAACAGCAAAATCTATACCGAAATGAGACTATCTAAAAAAGTGATGTTGTAGAAGTGATTTATAAATCCCCTCTACAACATCACTAAAAGTATCTGATTATCAGTATACCATAATCATATTTTCAAAAAACTTTTTAGGCTACCCAAATTTTAAGGTAATCTTTCGTATAAACAGCAGTGGTGTAAGTTTTTGTACACTTCATCGTCAGCGCGTTCTTTACCAGCGTCGTGTCCTACTTTGGCAATAGCTTTCTGCACATCACTTTCACTGCATTTGCGCTCGTCAAAAATAAGGGTCATATTGCCGCTCTTGATATTCCAATTAGCGCTCTTTACGCCCTTTACGCTATAAGCCGCTTTTTCTATACGCGCCTTACACTGTTCACAGTTGCCTCCTACAGCAAACTCTACTTTTTTACTTTTGTTAGGTGCTTGTTGTGCACTTGTGATAGTGAGTCCAAAAAAGCTCAAAGCTATCCATAATAAAATACGTGTTTTCATCTTATAATAATTTAAATCTTAATCCTGCATAATACATCTGTCCAAAGGCAGGAGCGTACTGCATTGTACTATCAAAATATGCGCCAAAAGGATTATTGGCTGCCAAAATACCATTCTCTTGTTTATAATTGGTGATGTTTTCCCCTCCTATATATACCTCGAATGTCTTAGAAAATACTTTGGTGATTTGAGCATTGAGTGTAGCAAATGATGGCGCATAATCGTTTAACCTATAGGCTATAGGGTTCGTAGCGGTTGTAGGCAAGCGTTGTTCTCCTAACCAGTTGAAGGTTACATCAAACTTCCATTGAGAATGCTTGTTCTCGTGGCGCTCAGGAGTCTCGTAAGCTACATTGGCAAACCAGCGATGCTTTGGGGTAAGAGTCTTCTCCATTTGTCCTTTAGTAAACTGCGTTTGCACATCATAATACTTATAGGCAGCTTTGAAGTCCAACCCTTTAGCTGGAGTAATACTAAATTCCGCTTGTAGAGAGTTCGCAAAACTATTCCCATTGAGGTTGTAAAACAAGGCTTGTTGGGCTGAGTTATCCAAATCTACTACCACTTGATTGTCAAAATCTGTGCGGTAGAAATCTACTGAAAACTCTGCACTTTTACCTAATATTTTAAATGCTTGTAAAAAGCTCACTCCGTAGTTCCAAGCGATTTCGGGATTCAATCCATAGAGCTTGCCTCCATCACCTCCTATAATGGTAAGCTGACGTGCAGATGCCAAGAGTTGTTGGTTCTCTGCTATCACATTAGCAGCGCGTTTGCCTCGCCCTGCCGATACTCTGAAAGTCGCTTGTTTCCAAGGATTATAACGCACATGCAAACGTGGCGTAATAAAGTTTCCTAAATGATTATGACTATCAGCACGTACACCTGCCACAAAACTGAAGTTACTCAAATTGTCATAAGTGTATTCAAAGAAGGCACCTACTGAGCGATCTACACGCGAAAAATCTCCTGCAAGAGCCGAAGTAGTGAGCTCCTCATTATAGTCGTCATAAGTTCCGTTGAGTCCTGTGGCAAATTTGTGTTTGGTATTGGTGATTATAGAATTGTATATCAAATTGCCATACCAGCTCTTTTGGTGTATATCATAGCGGTTCAACCCAAAATAAGAGTCTTGACGATGAGACTGAAAAGAGTTCTGCAACCCTATGCTCTTATAAGGTGTGTCTGGGAATACATACCCTATTTTATTAGATGCACTAAAGCGTTCGGAGTTTACTTCACTGCCCCATGCATTGGTAGTTCCTTTGTCGGTTAGCCGATTAAAGCGCAACTCTCCTGCTTGGCGCTCATCTTTCATATAGTGGAGATTCAAAAAACCTACCCACCCTTTTTCTGCATTCGCATACTGCCAACGATTCAACAAGTTGATTTGATTACCTATGGGGTTATCTATGAAACCATCGTGATTGTGGTCGGCTTTCTGCTGGCGTACATTGCCGTGTGCAAAAAGGGTAGTCGCCCACTTATCAGATAATTTTTGATTGATATGAGCATTGAGTTCATAACGATTATCTTCTGAAGCATACAAGTTTAAGAAGAAAGGACGACTACTGATAGGCTTTTCTATCTCATAGTTGATTTGTCCCGAAATACTCTCATACCCATTAATCACACTTCCTGCTCCTTTGGTTATCTGGATACTCTCAATCCACGTACCTGGTACAAATGAGAGTCCGTAGGCTTGCGAAGCACCGCGCATTGTAGGGATATTCTCCTCTGCCATTAGTATGTACGGACTGGTTAAGCCCAGCATCTTTATCTGTTTGTTACCCGTAACAGCATCCGAGAAGTTTACATCAATCGATGGGTTAGTAGAAAAACTCTCAGATAGGTTGCAACAAGCTGCTTTTAGTAGTTCTCCACTACTCATTGTGTGAACATCAGCTACTTGCCATTGCGATTTCATCGTATTAGCACGCTTCTGGCTTACTACTACCTCTTCCAAAGCCAATTCTGGTTCCAATTGAATATGTAAAGACGCATTACCGCTTACTTTTACGGTTTTCTTTTTATAACCAATATAGCTTACTGCCAAAGTATTAGAAGCATCTGTGCGTTTCAGTGTAAAAGCTCCTTCATTATCAGTAGATACACCTATTTCAGTACCCTCCCAATACACATCTGCCCCTATAAGAGGTGCGTTGTTTTCGTCTACCACTTTTCCTTTGCTAAAATGTTGGGCAAAGACAGACAAGGGCAACAACAGCCCTATTAAAAAAATATATTTTTTGTACATTATTTTTCTGTTTTATTCAGTTTAGAAATTAGATTTTAAGAATTAGAAAACAGAGATAATAAACTCCTTTCTTATTACCTCTTATCTCTTATTTTTTATCTGAATAAAACACTCTTTGGCAGTACAATTCATAAAGAGGTGGCGCATTCAACTGCGTAAAGAAATCTCTCGTGATGGCTTTCTTTACAGTCTGAGGAATACTTACCACTTCCAAAGTAGGAAAAGCCAAAGAACTTACTACAAAAGGTTGTGGTTGTAATTCCAACGCTTTTACTACTGAAGTACTATCAGAAATAGAAGATGATATAGCTGTATCGTCACAGCATTTTTTATGTGAAGTTTCTGTTTTACTCTCATCATTATCGTCGTCCTCAGAAGCACAACAAGAGTCCATATCAGCACAATCACTTACTTCTTCATCTACAGAAGAAGTGATATATTCTAAAGAAACTGACGATAAGTGGTCTTGACAATAATGAAAAGAAATAGCCCATCCTGAATTAGAAAACAAGATGAGTACTGATAATAATATGTTGATAAATTTTCTTTTCATTGTTTGAAAACGTTATTAGCAAAAACTATACCATTATATAGTTTTATATAAAAACTTTGCCAAAGATCGTAGTGCAATAGCAATAGAGAACTTTGGCAAAGTGTATTTGTTTTTTAATCGTTAATCTATAGACTAACGTTTATTTTGTTGAGCTTTGCGTTGTGCTTCAGCTTGTTCCATCATCTCACGCATTTTAGCTTGGAATTTACTTTCTTTTTTAGGTTTTTTCTTATTTTCTTGTATTTGAGCGTGAATCTTCTTCTCGTCTATAATCCAATACTTGATAGCTAACATAATTCCTATAGTCAATAAGTTAGATATAAAGTAGTACAAACTGAGTCCGCTGGCGTAGTTGTTGAAGAAGAACAGCATCATTATAGGAGATAGATAGATGAGGAACTTCATATTAGGCATACCAGGTTGTTGAGGCTGTACAGTTTGAGCCATAGTCATCAATGAATAAACTAATATAGCAATAGAAGCTAACAATGGGAATAAACTCACGTGACTACCATAGAAAGGTATAGAGAAAGGAAGTTCGAAAATAGCATCGTAAGATGACAAATCGTGAGCCCATAAGAAACTTTTTTGTCTCAATCCAAATTCGGTAGGGAAGAAGTTAAAGAGCGCTAAGAACACAGGCAATTGTAAAAGAGCTGGGATACAACCACTGAGTGGATTTACTCCTGCTTTGCTATACAGAGCCATAGTTTCTTGTTGGCGTTTCATAGGTTCGTCGTATTTTTTATTGATTTCGTCAATCTCAGGGCGTAATACCTTCATTTTAGCTTGAGAAACATACGATTTATAAACGATAGGCGATAGCAATATACGCACGATAAAGGTCATCAATATAATTACTAATCCTACAGAAAAATAATCAGCAAGGAAATTGTAAAGAGGAATGAATAACCATTTGTTCAACCAACCGAAGATACCCCAACCTAATGGAATGAGTTCAGTAAGTTCGTATTTATCGTTATATTGTTTGAGAACGTTGTAATCACTAGGACCGAAATAGAAGTGCAGTGATTCACTCAATTCTCCACTTTTAGCTTTTACAGGTAAAGAAGTAAGGAAGTTTTTAGTGTATTTTACTTCTTTTCCTTCATTCATAGCAATATTGTGAGAAACGAAATCACCTTTCTCAAACGGATTGTCGGAGATAAGAACAGAAGTAAACAAGTGTTGTTTATAAGCCACCCAACTAACTTTTTCTTCTTTTTGTTCGTCGTTACCAGCTTGGCTCATACGATTGATACGGTCACCTTCATATTGTATAGCAGCTTGAGTGTAACGGTTTTCATAGGTTACACTTTTCTCCATACGGCGAGCTTGTAATTTCCAATCGATGTTCATAGGTTTAGAAGTGTTTACAGCTCCTGCTAAACCTTGAGAACGCACTACTAAGTCGAGCATATATCCCTCTTTAGGCAAGGTGTATACATATTCTAAATAAGTATTTTTGGAAGTTTTAAGCTTCATAGAAAGCACTTGGCTATCATTGTTTTCACTTAGGGCAGGCTCAAAATACAAATCTTTGGTGTTTAATTTTTTGTCCTGAGCAGTAGTAAAGTCAAGACTAAAAGTAGCATTCCAATCTTTTACTAAGTAAACAGGCAAAGAATCATAGGTTTTGAATTCTTTGAGCAACACCTCTTTAAGCTGTCCGCCACGGTTACTGATAGTGATTTTAAGGTCTTTATTTTCTAATACAGTTACCTCATTTTTAGCAGAAGGCAAGGTAGTTGAATAGGCAAAGTTTCCCAAATCGGTAGGTTGAACAGTAGAAGTGTTATTTTGAGTATTGGCAGCAGTTTTATTAGCTTGTTGTTCTTGTTGAGCTTTGTGCTTGGCTAATTCTTCTTGAGAAGGTTTATTATTGTTCATAAACCACATTAAGAGTACAAAAATTAAGGCAAAACCTATAATACTCTTTACATCGAATTTTCTTTCGTCCATATAATTGTTTTTATCTGTTGTTTAGTTCTTTTTTAGTTTATTGTTCAAAGCAGCTTTTACAAAAGCCACAAATAGTGGGTGAGGATTGGCAACAGTACTTTTGTATTCAGGGTGGTATTGTACCCCTACAAACCAAGGATGATTAGGTAATTCTACTACCTCAACTAAACCTGTATCAGGATTGATACCAGTGCATTGTAAGCCAGCTTTCTCAAGTTGTTCTTTGTAGTCGTTATTAAATTCATAGCGGTGACGGTGGCGTTCAGAAATATCTTTTTTACCATAGGCTTCATATATCTTGCTACCTTTGGTGAGTTCACAATCCCAAGCGCCCAAGCGCATAGTACCACCTTTATGAGTAATCTCCTTCTGATTTTCCATCAAACTAATCACAGGGTAAGGTGTTTGTTCGTTCATTTCGGTAGAGTTGGCGTCTTTAAGTCCTGCTACGTGGCGTGCAAATTCAATGACTGCCATTTGCATTCCAAGACAAATACCCAAGAAAGGAATGTTATGCTTGCGTACATACTCAATAGCTTTTATTTTACCTTCAATACCACGACCGCCAAAACCGGGAGCGACGAGTACAGCATCTAAATGACCTAATTTAGCTTCAATATTCTCTTCGTTGAGATGTTCGGAATGAATACTCTCTACATCTACGCGCACTTCGTTAGCAGCTCCAGCGTGTATAAAAGCTTCTAAAATAGATTTATAAGCATCTTGTAATTCTACATATTTACCTACTAAACCTACTTTTATGCGGTGTTTAGGATTCTTGTAACGTTGCAAAAAAGTGTTCCATTGGGTGAGGTCGGGTTCGTTTTTACAAGGAAGATCTAATTTCTTGAGAGCTACTTTATCCAAGCCTTCTAAGAGCATTACATTGGGTACATCGTAGATTGTAGGTACATCAATAGATTGGATTACAGCCTCACGTTTTACATTACAGAAGAGCGCTAACTTATAACGAAGGTCATCGGAGAGTTCGTGCTCAGTACGACAAACTAATATATCGGCTTGGATACCGCTTTCCATCAAGGTTTTTACACTGTGTTGCGTAGGTTTGGTTTTGAGTTCACCTGCAGCTGCGAGATAAGGTACTAAAGTGAGATGTATCACGATACCATTATGTTCTCCTAAATCCCATAAAAGTTGACGTACAGACTCTATATAAGGCAAAGATTCTATATCACCCACTGTGCCTCCAATTTCTGTAATTACAATATCATACTCACCCGTTTTGCCAAGTATCTGAATACGTTCTTTAATTTCGTTGGTAATGTGAGGAATTACTTGTACTGTTTTTCCTAAGAACTCACCACGGCGTTCTTTTTCAATTACACTTTGGTAGACGCGTCCAGTAGTTACATTGTTTGCTTGAGAGGTGTGTACGTTTAGGAACCGTTCGTAATGACCTAAGTCGAGGTCAGTTTCAGCTCCGTCTTCAGTTACAAAGCACTCGCCGTGTTCATAAGGGTTGAGAGTACCAGGATCGACATTGATATAAGGGTCGAACTTTTGTATGGTTACCCTATAGCCACGAGCTTGCAAGAGTTTGGCAAGTGAAGCTGCAATGATGCCTTTTCCCAAAGAAGAGGTTACCCCTCCAGTTACAAATATATATTTGGTATTTGCCATTTCTATCTAATTTGCGCGCAAAGGTACGAATTAATTAACAATTAACAAGTAACAATGGACAAAAATTAGGGATTAGGAGATAGGGATAGAGAATTGAATAATTTACAATTTGTTAAATAATGTTAATTGATGATTGTCAGTTATTAATTATTTATTATCTTTGCCCTCAAATAAATTTTTATGAAGAAATTAATCTTAATCACATTACTTTTAATGATCTCTTCTTGTAAAACGAATCCTTTTACAGGGAAGAGTACCCTTAACTTTATGCCTAATAGCAAAGTTTTTCCAATGGCATTTAGTCAATATTCCACCTTTTTAAATTCAAATAAGGTGTTGAAAGGCACTAATGATGCTGCTATGGTAAAGCGAGTGGGCGAACGTATAGCCAAAGCAGCCAAATTATGGCTCGATACCAATGGTTATCAAGGTTATTTAGATGATTATCGCTGGGAGTACAACTTAGTAGATAGTCCTGAAGTAAACGCTTGGTGTATGCCAGGGGGCAAAATTGTAGTTTATACAGGGATTTTACCTGTAACAAAAACCGAAGCAGGTTTAGCTGTGGTTATGGGACACGAGGTTGCACACGCTTTAGCTGATCACGGTGCACAACGTATGAGTGCAAGTACCTTACAACAAATAGGAGCTATAGCAGGTTCTATAGCTTTACAAAGCAGCAAATATGCCGCTTATACAGACCAGTTTATGCTGGCTTATGGCTTAGGTTCTAATTTAGGAGTGATGTTGCCTTTCAGCCGTTCCAATGAAACAGAGGCTGATGCTATAGGTATTCAAATTATGGCAATTGCGGGCTATGATCCTTCTGAAGCTCCTGAGTTATGGAAACGTATGGCAGCATTAAAAGGAGGTAAATCAACCAGTTCGTTACTTAGTACGCACCCTTCTGATGCTTCACGGATTAAAAATCTTACCGCCTTAGTGCCTAAAGCAAGAGCAGAAGCTGCTAAATTTGGTGTTACTAATTTTCAATAATTAGTAAATTTATCAATAGTTCCCATTCCTCCAAAGGCAGACAATCTACAAAATCGACAAAAAAATAAAGAAATATGCAACAAATTTACGACAAAATTAACGAGACGGCTCGCATCATACAGTCGTACATTACAGAACACACTCCAGAGTTTGCTATTATTTTAGGGTCTGGACTTCACAAATTAGAAGATGAAGTGGAAGTGATTTCGGAAATTAAATACAACAATATTCCTAACTTTCCTAAATCGACTGTAGCTGGACACAAAGGCAAACTTATTTATGGCAAAATAGAGAACCGTTATGTGTTGATGATGGCAGGGCGTGTGCACTATTACGAAGGCTATACAATGCAAGAAGTAACTTTTCCGATACGTGTGTTTGCACAATTAGGTATCAAGCGACTCATCGTTTCTAATGCTTCGGGAGGAGTGAATCCTAATTTTTCTATAGGAGATGTAATGGTGATTCGCGATCATATCAATATGTTTCCAGAACACCCTTTGCGAGGTAAGAACTTAGACCAGTTTGGGGTACGTTTTCCCGATATGAGCAAACCTTATAATCACGCTATGATAGCTGAATTAGAAAAAACAGCTAAAGAGCATAATATCAAACTTCAAAAAGGTGTGTATGTAGGGTTGCAAGGACCTTCGTTTGAAACGCCAGCCGAATATGGTATGGTGCGTATTTTAGGAGGTGATGCAGTAGGGATGAGTACTGTACCTGAAGTGATTGTAGCACGTCATCAAAATATGGAGGTGTGTGCCCTTTCAGTTATCACCGATTTAGGAGGTCCAGAAATTTCGCCAGATGTATCACACGAAGAAGTACTCAATGCAGCTAATATAGCAATGCCTAATGTAATTCTTTTAGTGAAAAATCTCATTAAAAACTACAGATAGTCTTTAGCTTTTTAGTCGTTAGTCGTTAGTAAAGAGATACTAACGACTAACGATTCATTATTAGCGACTAATCACTCATCTTCTCTTCAATCAGTTTTAATACCTTTTCAGGACAGCGCACTGGTCTAAAAGTTTTTGCATCTACAAATACTAATATGGTGTTAGCTATGGAAAGTAACTCTCCTCTTTCATTAAGAATCTCATAATCAAACTCAATTTTTGTAGAAGGCAATTCTTTTAGTTTGGTGCGAATGATAATCAACTCATCATATAGGGCTGGTTTTTTATATTGAATTTGCAAAGAAACCACAGGCATCATAACCCCTTCTTCTTCCATTGCTTTATAGGTAAAACCAATAGAGCGCAACCATTCCACTCTTCCCAATTCGAGGTATTGAGGATAATTTCCATAATATACTACCCCCATTTGGTCGGTTTCTGCATAGCGAGTACGCAGTACATAATCGAAGTGTAATTCTTTCATAATTAGATAGATATAAACATTAACAAAAGATTAACATCGTTCCCTTATAAAATAAATTCAGAAAAACAAATGTTAAATATTTTTTTTATTCAAAAATTATTCACAATTTTGCTGACTGAAAAAAGAACAGTTTTATCACCGGCAAAATTAGTAAAAAAATCTAATAATCAAATTTTTAGCTAAAAAGTAGCACCCTAAAAAATGAAAGAAGCAGCTGAAAAAGTTTGGAGTAAGTGTCTTGAATTTATAAAAGACAACATCACTGAGCAACAATTTAATACTTGGTTTGTTCCTATTATCCCTGTTGAATTAGAAGGGAACGCTTTGAAAATCAAAGTTCCAAGTAGATTCTTTTATGAATGGTTAGAAGAAAATTTTATTTCTCTTCTCAAATCGGCAATGACATTTACTTTGGGAGTAAACTCCCGCCTTGTGTATATTGTTGATAATCCACTTACTAAAGAACAACTTCCAAGTACAAATCGTCCAGAATTAGCAAAACAGACTTTGACTTTAGCTACTGAGACCAAAGACCCTGGGCTTAAAAATCCTTTTGTAATACCTGGAATTCGTGAGATAACTGTTGATCCTCAACTCAATTTACATCAAAACTTTGATAATTTTGTAGAAGGTGCTTCTAATCGTTTGGCACGTTCTGCAGGTATGGCAGTAGCCAATAAACCTGGTGGAACGGCTTTTAATCCACTATTTATTTTTGGAGGGGTAGGCTTAGGAAAAACTCACTTAGCTCACGCTATAGGGGTGGATATTAAAGAAAAATACCCCAAGAAAAAAGTGCTTTATGTTTCTGCTGAAAAGTTTACTCAACAGTTTATCAGTGCTTCTACAGCTAAAGACAAGGATAAAAATACTCTTAACGACTTTATTCACTTCTATCAGCTCATCGATGTACTTATCGTAGATGATATTCAATTCCTTTCGGGGAAGGTGAAAACTCAAGATGCTTTCTTTCATATCTTCAATCACCTACACCAAAACGGCAAGCAGGTAATCCTCACTTCGGATAAAGCTCCTGTAGATTTATTTGATATAGAACAACGTCTTCTTTCTCGTTTTAAATGGGGGCTTTCGGCTGAATTACAAACTCCTGATTACGAAACACGTTACAAGATTTTAGAAAATAAATTCTATAATGATGGAGCCGAAATAGGAGAAGATATAATTGCTTATTTGGCTGAAAATATACGTACGAATGTACGTGAATTAGAAGGGGTGAGCAACTCATTGATTGCACAAGCAGCGTTTAATCGCAAAGAATATTCTATAGAACTCGCACAAAGCATTATCGATAAATCGGTGAAAAATAATAAAAACGATTTGACTATTGACCACATTCAGCAAATTATAGCCGATTACTTCAATTTAGATATCGAATCACTACATTCCAAGACCCGTAAACGCAATGTAGTACAAGCTCGACAATTGGCAATGTTTTTCTCGAAGAAATACACTAAAAACTCACTTTCTACCATTGGAAGCCAGATAGGGCAACGTGATCACGCCACAGTGCTACACGCTTGCAAAACAGTGGAAAACTTAATAGAAACCGATCGCGCTTTCAAGAAATATGTGAGTGATTTAGAAACTAAATTCTCAGACTAATGCAAACCATATCTCAACTATTACCACAAGAAGAACGCTTAGCGGTGAGCAATGAGCAACAATCGTTGAAAATAGGACTTCCTAAAGAACGCACTTTTCAAGAGAAACGAATTTGCTTAACGCCTGATGAAGTGGCGGTATTAGTAACTAATGGTCACCAAATTCTCGTAGAGGCTGGGGCAGGTGAAGAAGCTCACTTTCCTGATGCTGATTACAGCGAGGCAGGTGCCGAAATTGTGTATGATACCGAAGCAGTTTTTGCTTGTCCAATGGTACTGAAGGTTGAGCCTCCTACTACTGAAGAACTCGCTTACTTCAATCCTCAAACAGTATTGTTTTCAACTTTACAACTCAATACACAAGATATATCCTATTTTGAGATGCTTACACAAAAGCAGATTACTGCTTTAGCTTTTGAATATATCAAAGATGAGGCTGAAAACTATCCTATACAACAATCGGTGGATGAGCTTACGGGTATAGCTGCTGTGCTTACTGCTTCAGAACTCATCACAGAAGAAAATCGACTTCTATTTGGAAATATTACAGGAGTACCTCCTATAGAGGTGGTACTTTTGGGAGCTAATAACATCACAGAAGCTGCTGCTAAAGCTGCCTTAGGATTAGGTGCTAATGTAAAGATATTTGCTTCCTCCCTTACCGATTTAAGGAAACTACGCACACATTTACCTTCTTCAGTATATACCGCAACCTTACAACCTCAATTACTTCGAGAATCTTTGAAGCGTTGTAACGTACTTATAGGAGCTATGACGGGAACTCATCGCTCACCTATAGTTGTTACAGAAGATATGGTACAACAGATGTCACGAGGCGCTGTGATTGTAGATACAAGTATAGGCAATGGAGGTTGTGTGGAAACAAGCGGACTTACAACTTTAGAACAACTCACCTTCACTAAATACGAAGTTGTACATTGCGGGGTACCTAATCTTTCTTCACGTTATGCCCGTACAGCTTCAACGTCGTTGAGTAATATTTTATTGCCTTACCTGCTGAAAATAGGAGAGGAGGGAGGAGTAGAAAACCTCTTACAAATAGATAAAGGTTTTAGAAACGGACTTTATTCTTACCACGGAATCCTTACCCATAGTACTGTTTCAGAATGGTTTGGATTGCCTTGTAAACCACTACATTTATTGTTTTTATAAGATATAAAAAGAGGGTGTCCAAAAAGTTTTATTTATGTGGGCGTTTGCAAAACGTCCCATAACATACTACAAAAATTATTGATAATCAAATTAATGGGTTTTGCCAAAGGTGCGATTCGCACAGACAATTTTAAACTTTGGCAAAGTGTAACGATAAAAAAGAGAATTAAGCATTTTTGCCTAATTCTCTTTTTTTATTTTATGTGTACTTCTGTTAATTTGCTACTTCACTGATAAATTTCAATCGGTAGATTCTTAGTTCATCATCTTCGTATTCACCGGCAAATTCTTTAGAAGCTAAAGATATTTTATCACTTTCAGCTTCCATAAAGTATTCGTGAAGCTCTTCTTGTTGTTCTTCATCAAAGATTTCGTTTACCCAATAGTCAATATTTAGCTTGGTACCGCTGTATACGATTTGTTCCATTTCTTTGAGAAATTCGTCCATCTCCAACCCTTTGGCTTGGGCGATGTCGGGCAATGGCAATTTGCGGTCTATATTCTGAATGATAAACAATTTTAGAGCCGAGTTAGACCCTGTAGTTTTTACAATTAAATCCTCAGCGCGTACAATATCATTTTCCTCTACATAACGCTCAATGAGTTTTACAAACTCACTACCGTATTTTTTAGCTTTGCCTTCTCCTATTCCGTGTACATTGGTAAGTTCCTGAATGGTAATAGGATATTTGAGAGCCATATCTTCGAGTGAAGGGTCTTGGAATACCACAAACGGAGGCACCCCTTTCTGTTTGGCTACCTTTTTGCGCAAATCTTTTAGCATATCAAGAAGTACAGGGTCGGCTGCTACAGCATTAGCACTGTTGATATCTTCCGGTTCTTCTTCATAACTATGGTCTTCAGTCATCATAAATGAAGGCACTTCTTTTAAGAATTCCTTTCCTTTATCGGTGATAAACATTACTCCGTAAGTTTCTATATCCTTGCGTATGAGTCCGTTTACCATTACTTGACGAAGGAGAGCCATCCAATAAGCATCGTCTTTATCTTTACCAATGCCAAAGAAGTCTTGCTCATCAATACGATGTGCTTTGATAAGAGCACTCACTTTACCGATAAGTGTATTTACAATTTCTTTAGCTTTGAACTTCTGTTTGGTAGCAATAATCACGTTGAGCAATTTTACTACATCATCTTTAGCTTCCTTCTTCTCTTTAGGAAAACGCACATTGTCGTCCATATTGGCACCTTCGCCATTTACCTCGTCAAACTCTTCACCAAAGTAATGCAAGATAAATTTACGACGTGAACTAGAGGTTTCGGCGTAAGCTACGATGTCCTGCAAGAGCGCTTGTCCTATCTCTTGCTCGGCTATAGGCTTGCCTATCATAAATTTTTCGAGTTTTTCTACATCTTTATAAGAATAGAAAGCTAAGCAATGCCCTTCACCACCATCACGACCGGCACGTCCTGTTTCTTGATAGTAACTTTCAATACTTTTTGGGATATCGTGGTGGATTACAAAGCGTACATCGGGTTTGTCAATACCCATACCAAAGGCGATGGTTGCTACCACCACATCTACCTCTTCCATTAAGAACATATCTTGGTGTTTGGCGCGTGTTTTGGCATCTAATCCCGCGTGGTAAGGTACCGCCGAAATACCGTTTACTTGTAAGGTTTGAGCAAGATCTTCTACCTTTTTACGGCTGAGACAGTATATAATTCCTGATTTTTTGCTGTTCTGTTTTACAAAACGGATAATATCGGCATCTACATTTTTGGTTTTAGGACGTACTTCATAATAGAGATTAGGGCGGTTGAATGATGATTTAAATACATTGGCTTCGAGCATTCCCAAATTTTTGAGGATATCCTCTTGCACTTTTGGGGTAGCTGTAGCTGTAAGCGCGACGATAGGGATATTGCTGCCCAGACGCTCAATAATGGTTTTGATATTGCGGTACTCAGGGCGGAAATCGTGTCCCCATTCAGAGATGCAATGCGCCTCGTCTACAGCGACAAAGGAGATAGGAACAGTTTTGAGAAAGTTAGCATATTCCTCTTTGATGAGGGACTCGGGGGCGACATATAACAATTTGGTTTTGCCAGCGCTGATATCCTCCATTACCTCGCGGATTTCGTTTTTGGTAAGAGAAGAGTTGAGTACGTGGGCAATACTATCGGTAGATGAAATACCACGCATCGCATCTACTTGGTTTTTCATCAAGGCGATAAGGGGGGAAATCACAATAGCAGTTCCCTCCAGAACTAAGGCAGGCAATTGGTAGCACAATGATTTACCACCACCTGTGGGCATAATTACAAAGGTATTTTCTTTGTTGATCACGCTGGTAATAATTTCTTCTTGATGCCCTTTGAACGCTTCAAACCCAAAGTAGTGTTTCAGGGCATTGTGTAAATCATTTTTTGTCATTTTCATATTAAATATTCTCCTGTTTTAGTGTTGAGTTTTTCTGTCATCAGATATATTTTACAAATATACGACATTTTTCTAAACCACAAAAATTTTTAATAAAAAAAGTGTTGCCCGTCAATTTCATCGAAAGAAGACAATCTGTAAAGAAGATAACTTGTGATTTAATACAAGTTGCACGGGCAGGTGCGAGCCGCACGGGCGATAATGGGAGGTGCGAGCCGCACGGGCAGGGATGGGAGGTGTGGGAGTAATGGGAGGTGTGGGAGAAGTATAGTTTTTATCTCCCACAAAGCCAGCGAGGGCTCACAGCTGGGTATGTGAACACGAATTTGCACGAAATAAGGACTGTAAAAAACTCTTTGCTTTACATTATCTCACGAATTTTCACCTGACGGTGAATTATTTTGTAAATCTTCGTTTTAGGCGATTCGTTTTGTATTTTCTCAACAATTCGCTTCATATTCTGCACAATAGTTTCCACCTCTATCCCACGAGAAATATCATTAATCCCGATGAGGATAAATATTTTGGTAGGTTTGCCTTTTACAATGGGGTCTAATCGGTCGTATACCTCTTCGGAAGTATCACCGCTAATCCCTCTGTTTTTGACTCGTTTTCGTGGGAAAAGTTCATTCCATTCAGCACCATTGGTAATACTATTGCCAATAAAAACAATGTCTTTTGGGGTGATAGCCAATTTGCTGAACAAACTAGCACGCTGCACATAAAAAGTTGAATACTTTTGAGTTTGAGCCTCGCTAAGTTGAGTGAGCAATACTGTAAAAAAAGCAATTAAAATACGTTTCATATCTTTGTAAATATTTTAAGATAAGTGCTGCAAATGTATTATAAAAAAGTTGAAAAGCCTAATAAAATCGGATAATACATTTATAATCGTTCTTTTACAAAAGTACTTACTGTAAGCCTATGCACCCCAAGAATACGCCCAATAGTCGAATACGATACTTTTTTCTCTAAAAGTTCCTTAATTTTCTTTTCTTGCCCTGTGAGTTTCGTTTTAGCGGACTTACTACCTTTAGGGCGACCGAGAACTACTCCCTCTGCTTTCTTGCGTGCCAACGCCTCTTTGGTACGCTGACTGATAAGGTTACGTTCAATCTCAGCAGATAGCCCAAAGGCAAACGCCAACACCTTGCTATTGATATCACTCCCCAAGCGGTAATTATCTTTAATTGTCCACACCTGAATATCGCGGTTCATACACTCATTAAGTACCCCCATAATCATCAAGAGGTTACGCCCCAAACGCGACAATTCTGAGCAAATAAGCACATCGCCTTTTTTCATTCTTTTAAGGAGTTTGCCGAGTTTTCTATTCTCTACTCTTGTCATACCCGAAATAGTTTCTTCTACCCAAACATCAATAGTTAGGCTGTTTTTCTCACAGAAATTACTAATTTCAAAACGTTGGTTTTCTACTGTTTGCTTATCGGAACTTACCCGAATATATCCATAAATCATTGTATAAGTAAATTTGATATTAATTTTAAATATACAAATTTTGTTAGAAATAATTGTATAACTTAAATAATATTGTCAATTTCTATAGATAAAAAGGAGTTAGGTATTTAGGGCAAATAATTTAGACAATTCTGGGTTTGACATTGTTATTGGGAACCCACCGTATGGATCTGACATTGATAAATGGGTTCCTATATTAAAAAAAATATATCCTGAAACTACTAAGAGTTTTACTGAAATATATAAAATATTTTTTCAAAAAGGAATAGAGCTTTTAAATAAAAAAGGTATATTAGCTTATATCACTCCTAATACATATTTATTACAACCAAGATATAAAGATTTACGCAAATTTTTATTACAATATGATTTGAATATAATCATTAATTTAGGTGAAAATGTGTTTAATAATGCTGTAGTTTCTACTGCTATTATAATTCTTGAAAAGAAAAAAGAAAGCAGTAAAATAAAAATAGCAGACCTTTCTACAAACTCAAAATTTTTAGGTTCATTTGATAAAATAGTTTTCTCAGAGATAGAACAAACAACTTTTAACGATACTGATAGCAATATATTTGGCATGAACATTAGGAGAAAAGCAGAAAATGAGTATTCTTTAGGCGAGATAATGGAGCTAAAAGATGCAGGAATTAACTATCAAAGAGTAAATGTGGGATTATCTGATAAAGGGAAATCAGATTTATCAAAACGTCTTTTATATAAAGGAGAAAAAGAAACTGAAAGTGATAAGGAATTTTGGAAAGGAGAAGATATTAATGCCTATTATATCATAGAAAATACAAACCGTTTTGTAAGAAATGATATTAAACTCAATGAAAATGAAAGAGTCATTTTAAATAGAAAATATTTTAAAATAATTCCTAAACTTATTTGGAGACAGACAGCTCAATATCCTATTTGTACAATAGATTATATAGGCATTTGGTTTGGACGAAGTATTCAAGCAGGAATTATAAAAGATTCTTTTATTAATAGAGTGTCATATGAATATCTTTGTGGTTTATTAAATTCTAAATACTTAAGGTATCTATATGAAAATAATGTAAGAGAAACAGGAAAAGTATTCCCTCAAGTAAAATTAGAAAAACTAAGACCTTTATCTATTATTATTTCTGAGAATCAATCTCCTATTGTTAATTTAGTAAATGAGGCTATTAAGGCAAAAAGAGAGAATCCTAAAGCTGATATTACAAATATAGAAAACCAAATAGATATCTTAGTCTATAAACTTTATAACCTAACGTATGAAGAGCTAAAAGTAATAGATCCTAATATTGAAAGTATTATATCAAAAGAAGAATATGAAACAAAAAAGTGAGTTAAAAAACTCACTTTTTTGTTAATCATTATCAGATAGTCTAAATTCAATTTCATAGTTTTTTATAAAATCTATTTCCTCTTGTGTAAGACCATACAAAGGGCAAATAAGATCATCTATTTGGTCTATGATGTGCTTTGATTTCTGAATTTTATATTCCTTAAATTCACTGATATGATAGCTTGAATCTTCTGTTACAGTCCTATTCTTAGCATTATTTTCTATATCAGCTAAGTATTTTTGATAAAGTTTTTCTAATGCTACAATATCTTTATCATTAAGATAGGGTATTGTAAAATTCTCTATTTCATAACTTTTCCAATTAAGATTGTCAGAATAAATCTGATAAAACCAAAAAGAAAGATTACTACTTAGTATTCCTCCAATAGAATTAGATAATTTAGAAGAAAATAATAGCATTTTTTCAGCAGAAGAACCTGTTGAATAATTTGTGACAACTTTAAAATATCTTCCTCCTGCAGCTCTATAATATATAGGACTTCCTTTCTCTGATAGATATTTAGATATAGTTTTTTGATTGAGTATTTTTGTTAAAATATTTCTTTCTATATTATAGCTGATTTTTGGAATACGCCCTAATAACATTAGATCTTTTGTTTCAACAAATTCTAAGTTATTGATAAGCTGTTCAAGATTAAAGTTTTTTCCTCTTCTATACATTTTAGTAGATAAAATACTCTCACAAGGTGTATTTGTTTTCACATATTGAATAATGGAAGTATTTACCATTGCATTTTCAAAAACAGGTTTAGGACGAACCGCATAAGAGGATAGCTTTATTGCTCTACAATTATTTCTTAATAGTTTATGAATTCCTGTTACAGCTTCACTTGATGTAATAGATATAGGCACTATAAAACCTAAATTTCCTCCTTTTTTCAATAGGTTATAGCCTAATTCAATAAAGAGTGTATACGTATCTAATGAACCTTTCTGTATTCCTTTAATGGTTTGAGCTGATATATATTTCTTCTTTAAAACCTCTTTGTCTTCTTGTGAAAGTTTAGCTCCATATGGTGGGTTCCCAATAACAATGTCAAACCCAGAATTGTCTAAATTATTTGCCCCTTTAAATACATCAGCAAAATATATATGCCACAAAAAAAAAGGTTTTTCATCTGTTTCTTGTAGTTTTATTATTTCCTTACGGCTTATATCTAATTTTGCTATCTCCTGCTCTAAGGATTCTTTTTCTCTTTCTTGCTTAAGAGTCAAAGTAGTATTTTTATATTTAGGAGTAATTTCTAACTTTAATCTTTCCAAATGATTTCTACGCAACTCCAAATTATAATCTATATGCTCCTGTATTTTGTTGTTAATTTGTTTTTTTAAACTCTTCTTTGTTTCAGCATCTGTAATACTAAAATATTTTTTGATATCTTGTTGCAAGCTTTCAGTAAAGTCTTTTTTGGTAAAGGTTATTCTAAGTTGTGGTTCTACATAGTTCCCAAATAGGTCTTTTTGTGCATTTTCAACAAGCATTAAATTGTTATTATCCTGTAAAAGGTTACTCAGATCTACTCCGTGATAGCTTTCTAACAAGCTATTTCCTTGCATAATCTTAAAGTCTAAGTTTGGAAGTGGCTGTGGAAGTTGTTCATCTACTACCAAACTTAACCAAAAGCGCAAGCGGGCTATGTCTACTGCACCTGCATCAATATCAACTCCATAGATATTTTGCTCAATGATATGTTTTTTAATCTGAGCATCGGTCTGTTCTGTTGTCACTCCTAATTGTTGCAAGGTAATTTTGATATAGTATATTTCTTGCAAAAGTCCCATAGGGAAGGCTCCAGACCCAATAGCAGGGTCACATATTTTTACGTTTTCTAAAGAGGTAGTAATAACATTCCCTTTTTCTTTTATATATTTTCTTTCCTCTTCATTAAGGGGTTGATGCTCTATTATTTTTGTAATAACATCTTTTGCTTTTTCTGATTGATTATTATCTGAAACTATTTTAGAAAGTAAAAAGGTTTTTAGACTTTCTTTACACATATAATGTACAATTTCTTTAGGGGTATAGAAAGCCCCCTTATCCTTATTATCTTCCAAAAGATTTTCAAAGATATGCCCTAGCATCTCAGGGTCTACAGCTACAGTATGTTCATTAGGAGCATCTTCATAGACGGTAAAGTTGTAGGAGTTAAAGGTATCAAAAAGTTCAGTAAAAATAGAGTAAGGCAAATTTACCTTATCAAAGTGTTGGTCTTGTGTTTTATCAAATAACCCTCCATTAAGATAAGGGAAACGCAAGTTATTTGTTTCACTCTCTGACTTTTTATCTGTAAAACATTCAAAAAATAATGGTAACAAACGTTTTTCATAAAAATAAGGTTGGTCTTCTTTAGGTGTTTCTTTATACAATTGGCATAAATAATCATAATTACCTTCTCCCCAATTTTTACCCTTAGGTACTGCTAACCAGCCTTTCTTTTGTATAAAGTACAAAAAGACAATCCGTCCCATCATTCGTTTTACAAAATCACGAACAGCTTTTTTATTTCCATTAAAAAGATTAGGATATTCCTTATTTTTAAAAGGTTGTGTTTCACTATCAGGATGTGGCATAGGATAATCTTTATAGTTCTTATAACCATCAAAATTAGGGTGTGGTTCGTGTTTCTTTATCTCAATATATTTTTTTGTTTTTTTATCCATTTCATAACGAACTCCTGTAATATGTTGTACAAAATCTTCATAGATATCCTTATATCTATCAAAGAAATCATTATTAAGTGCCTCTACTGCGAAGGCATTTTTAAAATCTTCTAACGAAAGTTCTTTTCCTACTAAAAGTTGAAGTCTATCTGTGGCTGTTTTTGTCTTTTCTCCTTCTCCTAACAAGTAAGTAAAGCGTTTTTCATTCGTAATTTCCTTAATAATCTTACCTTTCTCATCTACTTCTTTTATAATTTCGGAAATATATGACAATCGCCATTTATTTTCTTGTACAAAAACTACCAACACACCATCTACGTTATATTTGTAGATATTTTTCATCAATTGGCGAAGTCCTACTTTGTTGCGATATAGCAACATATCTTCACTAATATTTACTTGGTAAATACCAATAAGCCTCCCTTCGGTAGTTTCATAATTACCTAATTCATAAGCTTCTTTCACTTTTTCACTTTTAGAAAGCTCTATTCTTTGAGGTTTTTGCAATATAACTCCTGTACCTGAATTATGAGCAAAAAGTTCTTTCAAGAAGCTAATCCAATCTTCCTGACGATAAGGAGATGAGAGTATTTGTATTAAATCTTTCATACTATTTAATAAATGTTTCAGTGATTACTATTTCGGGTAATATATCCAATGCTTTTTCCTTATTATTTTTTATACTATCAAAAGATGATACTCCGTATTTATTAGCTAAATTCAGAATAAGTTGTTGTGCATTTCCAAATGTTATTTTTTGTTTATCTAACTGCTGTCTTATCTTCTTTATATCAGTAGGTATATTTGTAAAAGTACCTTTGTCAATAAGTTTGATAAGCTGATCGCAAGCTATTTTTAGTTCTTCGTTATTTAAAGTTCCTTTTATATCACGTAAGAATTTCTTAGCTTGCATTGTATTTCCATCTGCTTTATCAGTCGGGGTTACAGTTTCAATATTAGCTTGTATGGTATCGTTTTCGAACTTACTTTGTGCCAAATTTACATCTTTATAATGAGATGCTGGCACCTCAAAACCTTTCTCCAAAACAGTAGCTTCGAAGCGTTCGGCTGCTTCCAAAAAGTCAATACTTTCTATTTCTTCTTTTCCGTTCACTCTATAAAATTCACTTTTATAAGGTGATTTCATAAAAATGATAGAACCATTTTTTACATCATCAAATGGAGTGTTTTCGTTTTTACGAGCTGTACGGGCTTTGAAAGGAATGTTAGAAATACGTTTAAATTCCTTAGGGTTATTATCTTTAAATTCACGAATAAAACGCAGATAGTGCAAACGTTTGTCTTCTTCTCCTTCACCTCCTTCTTTAAAAAGCTCAAATTGTTCTACTAATTCTTCTTTAGAGAATACTTGTGCATCTTCTCCAAAAGCAGAATGGAAACCTTGCAGTTTAACATAAGCATTTTTGTACAACTTTATTTCTTCATCACCTTGTGCTGAAGGGTAAAAAATATAGTTATATACAATACCTGATTCACTTCCTATTCGGTTGATACGTCCGAGGCGTTGCATTAGCTTAGTAGCATTCCAAGGGGTATCATAATTTAACAATACATTAGCACGATGTAAGTTGATACCCTCAGCAAGCACATCGGTAGTAATGAGTATTTGCAAATCATTTCTTCGCTCTTTTGTATAGTTAGCATCAAAGTTAGCTTGAATATCATCAAATATTTTACTTCTATTTTCTGAAGAAACTTTCAATATTTTGTTAGGAGCTATTTTAGTTGAAAGTTTTTCTGTTAAATAATCAGCTGTATCATTACTTTCAGTAAAAATAATTAACTGTTGTGAAGGATTCTTTTCTTTATCAAGTAAAGTACTATTTAGAATACTAAATAACTTATCTATTTTAGGGTCATTCTTTATTTTTTCCCATTTTTCAAAAAGTGTTTTCAGTGAACTTGCATCTTTTTTTAATCCTTCTAAGAGAGCAGGATCAAAATCATCTGCCGAAAAGATATTATTTCTTGCATTTTTTGCATTTTTCTGAAGGATTATCTCTTCTATTTCCTCTTCCGAAAAACCTTTTTCATATAGAGTGTTGATATTTAAGTCAGGCGCAATATAAACTCTGTCATTTTCAAACATTTCAATCATCCGTTGGGTTGATTTTAATAAGTTCTCTAATGTTTTCTTAAATGCTACAAAACTACTTTCCAAACGCTTCACCATTAAAGTTTTCATAATACCCGCTAACGATTGAGATACTAATTCAGCTTTTTCATAGTATTTTTCTTGTATCTCTTTGTTCAAAAAGCGAATAGCCTGATAACGATAATAACCTATTTTATCATCATTTGTTAAGTTAAATATTGTATCATAAAACAATCTACCAAGAGGAATATCAAATTGGTATTCGATAGTTTGTAAAGGTGCAATTTCAGGGAAAATAATACCTTGGTCTTTTAAATCATCTAAATATTTAGGATATTTCTTAAGGTCTTTTCGTGTCCTGCGCACTGTAATCTCAGCTATTACTTTTTCACGAATTTGCTTATAGATATTCCTTACTTTTCCCATATCAGGAGTGGTAGTATTCATAATATCTTTGTATTCACGAATCAATGGAGCAAAGAAGTTTTGCAAATTATTTACTTTTTCCAAAGTACTTGTACGAATATCTTGGAATAGTTGTACTTGATAATAAAGATCTTCCGGACGGTTATTAAGAGGGGTCGCTGAAATAAGTATTACTTTTTTCTTATCTCCCTCTATAAGTCCTTCAGCTTTTCGTGGGGTTTTACAAATTCGTTGTAAGTAATCAAAACCTTGCGATCTATGATTGCGGTATTTATGCGCTTCATCTACTAAAATTAAATCATATTCATCTATTTCCCAATAGTTATCCAAATCTTTTTCATCTACTATTTTATTGAGACTACCATTGGTAATAAACTTAGTATTCTTATCTAACCTAAAATCTCTAAAAGTTTGCTTCCAGCTCTTTTCTACTGCTGGAGGAGTAACTACTAATATTTTAGTTTGTGCAAAACCATTGGCTATACAAAAACGTTTAGCTATCATCGAGGCTATAACTGTTTTTCCTAATCCAACCACATCAGCTAAGAAAAAACCATTGTGTTTTTGTAGCATGTCAAATCCTTGGTTTACAGCATCTATTTGATAACTTAACTTTTTGTAGGTTGAAGGCAAGTCACCCACTGTATTAGGATCGTAATCAATATTTTTTCCAAAATACTCTATAAGTAGTTTTATAAATATTTCAAAAGGAGTAAACGCTTGTCCAATATAAGTTTTCTTAATTAGTCCTTCTACATCAGCAGGAAGTAATACATCAGAGTCTTCCCATAGTTTATCAAACTCTTTTTTTGCAAATTCTACATCATCAAAGTCCTTTAAAGCTATATTCAATTCATAGTTAGGAGCTTTTTTACTACCAATACCTGCATCAGTAAGATTAGAAGAGCCCATTACTACCCAACCATCAGTGTATTCACTATGTTCTTTTGGTAAAATAATATAAAATTTAGCATGAATAGATTGACTATTGTGTACCCTTACTTCAATACGCTTATCTACAATATCTTGAATAAACTGCAAGATACTTTCTTCTACTTCTTTAGAGTATTGAGCTTCTTTTACATCCTCAATAAACCACTTTTCAAACTCTTCTTTAGTTTTATCCGAATTTTTAAAGTAGAGAATTCCTCTTTTTTGAGCATCAGCTATAAGAGTATCTACATTGATACCCACTAATATCTTAACTTCTTCTACTTCTTTTAGCATTTCACGCATTTTGAAGTAGCCTGAAGAACGAAAATAAGCTGAAACAGCTTTGAAAGCAGCTGGCTTCATTGCTTGAATAATACCCTCAAACTTTTTGAATAAGGTATTCCCTTCAGTATTGGTAAAAAACTTTGAACTCATAATCAAGTTGTTATATATTTTGTATAAAATAAAGATGTCTTTATTTTATACAGTGCGGCAAATGTAGTGTAAAAAAGTTGAATAACCTAATGAAATTAGTTTTTTTTGAGAGAGTTTTAGAGAGGATAAGTTTGATAGTAGGATGAGGTAGGACGAGTCAGACAAGTAGGATGGGGCGGAGTAATGTGAGGTGCGAGCCGCACGAGCAGGTAGAGGGAGGGGCAGACGGGTCAGACGAGGCGAAGTAAAGGAGAAGTAGGAGCTGCGCGTAATAATGGGGGAGAGGGACTTGGGGGTGAGGATTATACTGCTTTGATGGCTTTTTCAAAAGGGATGCGATGGGCGATGCTGCGACCTAAGGTTACTTCATCGGTGTATTCGAGTTCGCTGCCTACAGCTATGCCGCGTGCTATGGTGGAGATAGTGATGTGATAGGGCTCTACTTGTTTGTAGATATAGAAGTTGGTTGTATCACCTTCCATAGTGTTGCTCAGGGCGAGAATGAGTTCTGTTACTTTGCCTGCTTTTACTTTTTCTATCAGTGATGCGATGTGTAAATTGGAGGGGGTAATCCCATCAATGGGGGATATTTTGCCTCCTAAGACGTGATACTGCCCTCTGAATTGTCCTGTGTTCTCTATTGCCATTACATCGCGGAAATCCTCTACAACACAGATGATGCCTGTGTCACGAGTGGGATTGGCACATATTTCGCAAAGGTCGACATCGGAAATGTTATGGCAGTTTTTGCAATACTGTATATGGGTGCGCAAAGCTACAATGGCTTGTGCTAACTGCAAGGATTGCTCTTCGGGTTGTTTGAGCAGGTGTAAGGCTAAACGCAAGGCGGTGCGCTTGCCTATAGAGGGCAATTGTGCTATTTCGTATACGGCGTTTTCTAAGAGTTTAGATGAGAAGTCCATTTTAGGAGATAGTAGTTAGGGGTTAGGAGATAGTTTGTGAGCAACTTTTGTGCAAGCCTCATCAATGAGCTGATAGACGTTTTCAAAATCGGCTTCTGTACCATAATAAGGGTCGGGGATTTCACGTTGTGCCATTCCTCCTAAAGCATCGGCTAAAAAATGTACTTTAGCGCGTTCTTTTTCGTTCTTAGCAAGACGGATCACGTTTTGGTAGTTACTTCTGTCCATTACGAAGATATAATCGAAGTGTGAGAAATCTTTGGCAGAAAATTGTCGTCCTCTAAGCATAGAGATGTCTATTCCGTGTTGTTTACCAGAAGCAATAGAACGATCATCAGGGGCATCACCGACGTGATAATTGGCAGTACCAGCTGAATCTACTTCAAAGTTATCGGAAGGGAGCTTGCTTCTCATCACACCTTCGGCTAAAGGTGAACGGCAAATATTACCTAAGCAAACCATTAGTATTTTTGTTTTTGACATTTTGTTTTAATTTTATTGATGATCAAATTACTGAAAAATGAAGTTTTGGGAGTATCTCAGAGAGACTTGGAGAGAAATTGATAAATTTTTTATCTATAGAGTCCCAGTTTATCGATATATTGCCATACTTTTTCAGGGAGTAATGGACGTATATTGCGCCCTACTTTGAGTTCTTCACGTATAAAAGTAGCAGAGAGTTCAATAATAGGGGCATTTATACGAGTGATTTGTGGGTGATTGATTAAGGATTGGGGGATATCTCCCTCTGAAATACGAGGATATACATAAATAGGGTAATTAGCTAAAATATACTCGTAGTTTTTCCATTTGTGAAAGCTCTTTAGGTTGTCTTCACCCATAATTAAGGCAAAGTTAGCTTGAGGGTGTTTTTCTTCCAAATAGGCTAAAGTGTTTACTGTATAATTGGGTTGAGGCAACTGAAATTCGATGTTTGAAGCTCTTAACTTGGGATATTCTTCTATTGCCAAATTTGTCATTTCTAACCTCAAGTGGTTGTCTAACAGCGATTGTTTTTCTTTAAAAGGGTTTTGAGGAGTTATGACTAACCACAATTCGTCCATTGCACTGTGTTCTACCAGATGATTAGCAATGATGAGATGCCCAATATGGATAGGGTTGAATGATCCAAAGAATAAGCCTATTTGTTTTTTCATCGATTGATAAATTCGGTTACTATACGTTCAGCCTCTTGTAGGGCTTGTTGCAAATCGTCGTTTTTGATAATTACATCAAATTGATGGGCAGTTGCCATTTCTTGTTCAGCTTTGTTGAGGCGCATTTGTATTTTTTCTTCTGTTTCGGTTTTGCGATTGCGCAAACGCTCTTCTAAGGCAACGAGGCTTGGTGGTTCTACAAAAATTGCCAAGGTTTGGTCAGGATATTTTTTTTTCAAGCGGAGACCTCCAGCAACATCAAGGTCAAATACTACATTTTTACCATTTGCCCAAAGACGTTCTACTTCAGATTTTAGGGTGCCATAGTAACAGCCAGCATATACTTCTTCCCATTCCATAAAATCATCGTGCTGTATGCGATTTTTGAACTCATCGGCTGAAAGGAAATAGTATTCTTTGCCGTGTTGTTCCACACCGCGAGGTGCGCGAGAGGTAGCCGAAATAGAAAAGGCTAAGTTAAGTTTTTCAAGAGATAACAAGTGTTTTACTATGGTAGTTTTGCCACTCCCTGAGGGAGCTGAGAAAATAATTAGTTTGTTCATTTTTTAATTAGCAAATTGGTAAATTAGCAAATTATAATACGTTTAATACTTGTTCTTTAATTTTTTCGAGTTCGTCTTTCATTTGGACAACTAACTGTTGCATAGGGGCAAAGTTAGCTTTAGATCCTAAGGTATTTACCTCTCGTCCAATTTCTTGAGCAATAAAGCTCAGTTTTCGTCCGTTAGATTCTTCGCTATGGAGGGTTTCTAGAAAATAGTCTAAGTGCTTTTTGAGTCGGATTTTTTCTTCGGTAATATCCAATTTTTCTAAATAGAAAATAAGTTCTTGTTCAAAGCGATTGGCATCTACATTTTGGATATCGGCAACTGCTTTTTCAAGGCGTTCGCGTATCAAAGCTAAGCGCTCTTCGTCAAGACCTTGTACTTCTTGTAATAGGCGGTTGATATTGTTAATTCGTAATACAAAATCTTTCTCTAACACTTTACCTTCCTGAGTACGAAAGTTTTGCAAATCGGCAATGGCAAGGTTGATATGTTGAAAAATAACAGAAAGTTCTTCTTCAGAAATACTTTCGGAAGTGGTTTGCAAGGCATCAGGCATACGCACTGCCATTTTAAGCAACTCGGTAAGGTCGCCATCCACAATCGCACGCATTTGTTCTATGTACGATTTTACGATGTTAGGATTGATTTTAGAAGGTGTTTGAGTACCTGTATTTTCTATGAAGATGCTAAAATCTACTTTTCCGCGTTGCAATTGTTCAGCAATAAGTTTGCGAAAGTCGAGTTCTTTTTCGCGATATACCTGAGGAATACGCGTGTTGATATCAATACTTTTGCTATTTAAAGATTTGATTTCTATACTGATATGTTTATCGGCAAGAGATAACACGCTCTTTCCGAATCCTGTCATTGATTGTATCATACTATTTATTTTCTTTTCAGTACTTTTTGAACTGCTTTTAAAATACCCTCTTTATCTAACCCATATTTTTGCATAAGTTGAGTAGGTGTACCGCTTTCACCAAAGGTGTCGTTTACGGCAACAAACTCTTGTGGAGTAGGGTAGTGTTGTGTAAGTACACGAGCTACACTTTCACCCAGACCTCCGTAGTAATTATGTTCTTCACAAGTAACGATTGCTTTGGTTTTCTTTACAGAATTGAGGATGATTTCTTCGTCTAAAGGTTTGATAGTATGGATATTAATCACTTCGACAGAGATATCTTGTTGTTCTAAGGCTTCACAAGCTAAAAGCGCTTCCCAAACTAAATGACCTGTAGCAACGATGGTAACATCAGAACCTTCGTTTAGCAAGATTCCTTTGCCTATTTCAAAAGTTTGGTTTTCAGGAGTGAAGTTAGCCACAGTAGGACGACCGAAGCGGAGGTATACGGGACCTACATAATCGGCAATAGCAAGGGTTGCTGCTTTAGTTTGATTGTAGTCACAAGGATTGATAACCACCATATTAGGCAACATTTTCATCAGTCCGATGTCCTCCAATATTTGGTGAGTAGCCCCGTCTTCGCCTAAGGTAAGTCCGGCGTGAGAGGCGCATATTTTTACATTTTTATTAGAATAGGCAATTGATTGACGTATTTGGTCATAAACACGACCTGTAGAGAAAGCTGCGAAAGTGCCTGTAAAGGGGATTTTACCACCGATAGTAAGACCAGCAGCAATGCCCATCATATTAGCTTCAGCAATACCTATTTGGAAGAAACGGGTAGGGTTTTCTTCAATAAATTTTTCCATTTTTAGGGAGCCAATCAAGTCGGCACAAAGGGCTACTACGTTAGGGTTTTTGCGACCTAATTCGGCAAGCCCAGCGCCGAAGCCACTTCGGGTATCTTTTTTTCCTGTATCGATATATTTTTTCATTGGAAAAATGAGTGTTAATGTTATTGAGCGACAAAGGTAATGCTTTTTATTAATTTCTCCTAATAAAAAGTTTAATTTACATATAAATCGATAAGACCGTCGGGGGTTTTTACGATGATTTTTTGGTTAGGGCGATCTACTTTTTCAATAAACTCATCGTTCATAGGGATGAGAATTTCTTTACCGTTTTCATTTTCTATTTCGAATAACGGTTGAAAAGTAGTATCGTTGATACTCACAATTTTACCTACTTTCCCATATTTTACATCTTCAACCTCAAATCCTATTACTTCGTGGTAATAGAACTTATTACCCGAAAGTTTAGGAAGAGCTGCTAAGGGCAAGTAGATTTTGTGTTTTAGCAAAGCATCGGCATCGGCTTCGCTATTAACTTCTTCAAATTTTACACGAAGTAAATCGGATTTGTGCAAAGAGCTTTTTTCAACAAAAAAAGGAACCAGATTATTGCCTAAAGCAATAAAAACTGATTCCAATTCTTCGTACATTTCGGGGTCGTCAGAATCTAATTTGATGAGCACTTCCCCTTTAAAGCTAAACTTTGACACAATTGTTCCTACATAAAAACAATCTTTAATGGTCATATTATGAGTCTATGCTTCAGTTTCGTTGTTTTCTTCGGCAGGAGCTTCAGCTTCAGCTTGTTCAGCGGTAGCTTCGGCAGCAGCCTCAGCAGCTTTAGCAGCAGCGTCGTTTTTACGTTTTTCGTTAGCTTCTTTTTCAGCACTTAACGCTTTAGCTTTAGCATCTGCTTTTTCTTTAGCTAATTTTTGTTCTTTAGAAGATACTTTGTTAGCTTTTTCGTCTAACCAAGCTTTGAATTTAGCTTCAGCTTGTTCTTCGGTAAGGGCACCTTTGGCAACACCGCCTAACAAGTGATATTTAAGCAATACACCTTTGTAAGAAAGGATACGACGAGCTGTATCACTTGGTTGAGCACCGTTTTTCAACCATTTTACTGCTGCATCTACATCAATTTCGATTTGAGCAGGGTTAGAAACTGGGTTGTAAGTTCCTAATTTTTCAAGGAATTTACCATCTCTTTTTGCACGTGAGTTGGCGGCTACAATCCAATAGAAAGGTTTGCCTTTTTTACCGTGACGTTGTAATCTGATTTTTACTGGCATAAAAAAATTTAATTAGTGAGGTTCACGACCTCGGTTATTAATTCGGGCGCAAAGATACAATCTTTTTTGATATGTGCAAAACTAAATTGTAAGATTTTTACCAAGTGTAAGTTATACCACCTACAAAGTTACGTCCGACACCAGGAATAAAGTTTGTTTTATCGACAATGGAGGGGGTAGGTTGCAAGACTCTGTTGCCTACTTTTGCAGGAGGAGGAGTTACTTGGTCTTGAATTAAATAGCTGGATGCATAAACTGTATCGGCTAAATTATTACCTTGGAAGAAGAACGTCCAGTTTCCTTTTTTAAATCCTATTTTAGCCCCTAACAGTTGATAGGCATCTTGGTAATAAGTATTTTTATGGTCGGTAGGGGTATCTTCAGGGAGTGCTTCAATATTGAACTCGGCAAAGAATCCAGAAGGGTGTTTGTAGTCTAAAGCGCCATAGATGTAATGTTTAGGGATACCTGCTATTTGGTTGCCTTTTAGAGCGCCTCCATCAAAGAAGAAATCGCTATAATTGTAGTTTACAAAAAGGGTAAAGGCATCACCTTTGCTTGAAAATATACGTTTGGCAAAGGTAGATTGCAATGCTACCTCAACTCCTCGGTGGACAGTGGTATAAGGAGCGTTTACAGTAATACCATTGATGCCAATTTCGCCATCGGTGAGGGTAAAAATCTCATCTTTTACCCAAGAGTGATAGGCACTTACATTCCACACTAAGGCATCATCAATATTTCCTTTAGTTCCAATTTCGGCAGTCTGTGCTTTTTGAGCTTTCAATTCAAAGGCTGCAATATTTTTAGCACTGGAATTGGCATTGCTACTATTAGGGAAAATTACTTGTGTACCACTCATTGCAGCACCTCCTGTTAAGCGAATGATTTCAAGGAAGGTAGGGGGTTCATAGCTAAAGCTATAATTACCATATACTTGGGCATTATCGCTAAACTTATAAATCACACCTGCTTTGGGATTGACAGCGTTGTACGTATACTCACTATCAAGTTTTTTTATAGGAGAAGGGCTTTGGACACGGCGCAAATTTTGACCAGCAAAGAAGGATATAGGTCGGCTGCTACCCTCAAATTTATCTTCTACCTTTCGGGTGTCATAACTACCTTGTACGGCTACATTCACAAGGAATTTATCGGTGATTTTGTATACATCGGAAATGTAGGCTACAGCGTGGTTTGATAAGAGGTCTTGTTTAGCAAATAATGTGCCAAAACTTCCTTTTTCGTTGATGTTTCGCAATTGATGCATTTTGCCTTGGCTGAGTTGTACTCCTATTGACAAATCGTTTTTACGAGTATTATAATCATAAGTAAGGCGCAAACCATAATCGTTGTTGTAATCGTGACGTATATTGGTAGCTATGGGATATACAAAGGCATCATCAGCATATTGGTAATACAAAGTAGCAGTGAGCAAACTATGGTTGTTAAATTTATAAGCCGACTTACTACCAAAACGTGCAATTTTGCTTGATCTATTAGGTTTATCGCGTTGTACATTAGGTCCGAAAGCATAGGGAACGGTGAGTTTAGGAGCTCCATTTATTTGTTTGCTATCACTTTCGTATTGTTGTTTGGTAAGAGGACCTGGAATATCGAAATACAAATCGGTAAATGAGGCATATAGGCGAGTTTCAAACTTATTGGTAAACTGTCTGCCAATATTCAGCAAAGCGTTGAAGCGTTTGGAAGAGTTGTAGGTGCGGTATCCATCGCTTTTGCTATACGAGGTAGAAATAAAGCCATCGTTTTTGCCAGAAGAAAATCCTGAAGAAAGACTACTGTTGAAGTAATTGAAACTACCTGCTTCCATTTTTACACTAAGAGGAGAGGCGTTATAGCCATTTTTGGTCACGAAGTTCATAGCACCTCCTAAGGTAGCTCCGCCATATTCCATAGCATTAGCTCCGCGGTATACTTCTACTAAATTAGAAGCTTGAGGTTCTAAAACACCTATAATGTACGATCCATCAGCGAAATTAATAGGAATACCATCTTGATATAGGGCAACCCCACGCGATTGTGGATTGCTTTGTATTCCTGAACCTCTGATATTGAGGCGAGGCTGGTCGTTACCACCGAAAAACTCTTGAATAACTACCCCTGGTTGACGCACAAGAGCATCTTTGAGGGTTTGAGAACGCTTTTCGGACAAATCCTTTAAGTTGGCTATATTGGTACCCCCAGGAACTTTATCTAATTTTTTTCGCGATAAACTCTCGGAGTTAGCAATCAAGCTAGGGTTATCACTCACTACTACTTCTTCCAAAGCAATAGCCTCCTTTGGGAGTGTAAAATCTACGTAAGTGACGCGGTTTTCGTTGTTTTGAAGCGTAACAACGATCGTTTGTTTTTCAAACCCTTCTTTGATAATTTCTAAGGTTACCTCTTTGCCATTAGGTGTAAAGCTGAGTGTATACAGTCCATTAGCATCGGTTTGAGTGGCAATGTTAGGGTTCGTCTGCAATTGGATAGACACCCCAGCTACAGGAAACTTGTTTTCATCTAAAATAGTTCCTTTGATTTTGTGATGTTGCCCAAAAAGCAGTGGGCTCATCACGAGCATTACAAATAATATGATGTGTTTGAACATAAAATATAGTTATTAATTTAGAATGATGCAAAATTAGCAATTATATTTTATGTAGCAAATAAAATTTCGATAAAATTATCTTATTTTCTGTACGAGTTCCAATTCGTCCAAAGAAACAGAGGTAGTAAACGCCCCGTAATTTACTATGGCTTTGCCTTTTTCAATCTTATCGATACTTCCCACGCTCCGGCTGTCTTTAATGCGCACACGGTCGCCTACTGAAAGGGCGCGTTGTAGCTTTTCCTTTTCGGCGCGTTCTTGGGCAATACGCTCTTTCTTTTCTTCTTTGCGTTGCTGGCGGATAGCCTCCATTTGTTTATGAACTTCTTCGGTAGTAGTTTTTTTCTCCTCTTTTTGCTTGGTACGTTCCTCTTTGCTCATTTGTTTACGCTTGGCGTTTTCCATTTCAATGAGTTTGAGAAATTCGGATACCAAAGGGCGACGCTTACCATCGTAGAAATAACGTTCGGCTATCTGGTCTACCTTACTACCTAAGGTAATCATACGTTGGTTTTGGTCATAGAGCTCTTGATAATTTACGAGTTTGCTTTTTATTTTATCATTGAGTTCTTCCAAACGTTTGGCTTCTTCGCGGGCTTTGGTTTCCTCATCTTTCAGGGTTTCGGCAGTTTTTTCCATTTTGGAGCGTTCTTTCTGCAATTTGGCGATAGTGGCATCAAAACGCACTTTTCCTTTCTCTATTTTTTTCTTAGCCCGATTGATGAGGCTAAACGGAATGCCGTTTTTCTGCGCCACTTCAAAAGTGAAAGAACTTCCCGCTTCGCCTATTATTAGCTTATAGATGGGCTCTAAGGTTTTATCGTTGAAAAGCATATTGGCATTGCTGGCGTGAGGCAATTCATCTGCCAGCATTTTTAAATTGGTGTAATGGGTGGTAATCACCCCAAAAGCCTTTCGGTGGTAGAACTCTTCTAAGAATATTTCAGCCAAAGCACCTCCTAATTCAGGGTCGCTACCTGTCCCGAACTCATCTATCAAAAACAAGGTGCAGTGATTGCACTTCTTGAGGAAGTAATTCATATTTTTGAGTCGGTAGCTGTATGTGCTAAGGTGGTTTTCAATAGATTGGTTATCGCCGATATCGGTAAGAATGCGTTCAAACAAACACATTTTAGAACGATGATGCACCGGAACGAGCATTCCACTTTGTAACATTAATTGCAATAAGCCAATGGTTTTAAGCGTAATACTCTTTCCGCCCGCATTAGGTCCCGAGATGACGATAATACGATTTTCATCATTCAGTTCTATGGTTTGAGGGAAGGTAGTAACACCTTTTTTGGCATTGCTCAGGTACAGCAAAGGGTGATATGCTTCACGGAGGAATAGTTCGCGCTCCTGAGTGATTTCTGGCAAAAGTGCGTTCATTTGGTGAGCGTACTTAGCTTTGGCACAAATAATATCAACGGCTGTGATGTATCGCTGATAGTCTTTCAGCAGGTCGGCAAACTGACTGATGAAGGCGGTAAGTTCTCTTAATATACGCTGGATTTCCTCTTTTTCGTCATAAAGCAGATTGGAGAGTTCTCGAGAGTAGATTTCGGTTTGTCGCGGTTCTATATACACTATGCTACCCGTTTTTGAGCTCCCCCATACGGTACCCTGTACTTTTCGACGGTACATCGCTTTCACTGCCAGCACGCGACGGTTTTCTACTACGGTCTCGCGGATATCATCCAGATAGTCGGCAGTGTTATACTCGGCGAGAGCACGGTTGAAACTTTCGTTTAGTTTTCCTTTCAAGGCACTCAGCTCGCGACGTATATTGCCAAGCGTAGGAGAGGCTTCGTTTTTTATCTCGCCGTACTTGTCCAACACTTTATCGATAGCGTTCAGCAGTTCGGTAGTATACTCAATACTATCAGCGGTTTCGAAAAGGGTAGGGTATAGCGTTTTGAACTTCTTAAAGAAGAGAATTTGGGTGTTTACAACCTCGCTGATACGATGAATCTTCCTAATGCTCGACACTTCTAACAAGGCGTTTTCAATAGATAGAAGTTTAATTTCGGAAGTGATAGATTCGCAATAGTGTGAAGGGATTGTGTTGTTATTATCAAAAGACGATAGGTATTCATTGGTTTGATTCAGTGCCAATAACAGCGTCTCCTGATTGTCGAAAGGTTTGATACGTAAGGCGTATTTCTTGCCGAGTTCAGTAAGGCAAAGGTCAGACAAATGAGAGAGTACAATGGGGAACTCTAAGTCTTCAAGTGTTTTTGTATTCATTTAGTTTTTAGGAAATATCTTTTTGTGATATAAAATCATCAGCCCCACTGCTATACATATTGCAGAGTCAGCCACATTGAACACGGGCTCGAAGAAACGAAAGCGTTCGCCTCCCCAAAAGGGTACCCAGCTGGGAAGTGTAGTATCGATAATAGGGAAGTAGAACATATCCACCACTTTGCCGTGCAAGAGGGTTCCGTAAGGATTTTCGGCAAATAGGGTAGCAATGTTACCATAACTATGGTCGAAAATTATGCCGTAAAACACCGAATCGATGATATTGCCCAGAGCTCCTGCCAATATTAAAGAAATGCAAATGATAAGTATCTTAGGTTGTTGCTTTCTCACTGCCGATACCAGCCAATAGCCGATACCTATTACCGCTACAATGCGGAAGAGGGTAAGAATGAGTTTGCCGTATTCGCCGGGGATTTTAGTACCCCAAGCTGCACCTTCGTTTTCTACAAAGTAGATTTGAAACCAACTGAAAACGGTTACGGCTTCGTTGAGGATAAAGTGTGTTTTAATGTATATTTTGCTCCATTGGTCGATGATAAGTACCAACAGAATAATAAGGAATGCGTGTTTTAATTTCATATTTTTTTCTTAATGATATTCTTTTACAGCTTCTACAAAGGCGATAGCGTTTTCAACGGGAACATTAGGCAGGATGCCGTGTCCTAAGTTGGCGATGTAGTGGTCTTTACCAAAAGCATCGATCATTTCTTTTACTTTTTTCTTAATTTGAGTAGGACGAGCGAGCAATTGTGAAGGATCGAAGTTACCTTGTAGTACTTTATTGCCACCCGTGAGCTGACGTGCTGTTTTTGGGGCACAAGTCCAATCGACACCTAAGGCAGCAGCTTTAGAAGTAGCCATTTCGGGGAGGGCATACCAACAACCTTTAGCAAATACTATCACTTTGGTAAGCGGAGCAAGAGTTTCTACTATTTGGTTAAGGTATTGCCAAGAAAAAGTACGATAGTCGTCAGGGGCTAAAACGCCACCCCAGCTATCGAACAATTGTACGGCATCGACACCTGCTTTTACTTTTTCTTTGAGGTAGAGAATGGTAGTATCGGTAATTTTTTGCAATAGTTGATGCGCTAATTCAGGTTGTGTGAAGCAAAATTCTTTGGCAGTAGCATAGTCACGTGAACCAGCACCTTCGACAGCATAGCAGAGTATCGTCCAAGGAGATCCAGCAAAGCCGATGAGAGGAACACGGTTGTTGAGCATTTGTTTGGTAAGTTTGACAGCTTCTATCACATACCCCAAACGTTCTTGGATATTAGGAATTGTTACTTGCGCTACATCCTTAGCGGTACGAATAGGGTTAGGCAACCAAGGTCCGACACTTTTTTTCATTTCAAAAGGTATGTTCATCGCTTGGGGTACTACCAATATATCGGAAAATAAGATAGCGGCATCTACACCTACTATATCGACAGGTTGTACGGTAATTTCGGCTGCTAACTCGGGGGTTTGGCAACGCGTGAAAAAGTCATATTTGTCGCGTAGGGCTCTAAATTCAGGAAGGTATCTACCAGCTTGACGCATCATCCACACGGGAGGACGCTGGGTAATTTCGCTGTTGAGTACTCTAAGGAATAAGTCGTTTTGTAACATTTTTTAGTTTTAAAAAAATAGACTTTGAGGCTGTCCAAAAAGTTCTATATTATAAGGGCGTTTGCAAAACGCCCTTACAGAACATACCCCAAAAAAGTAATTGATTATTAGAGTAATCAACTTTGCCAAAGGTGCGAGACTTTGACAAAGTGTAGGGGTAAAATACGATTTTGAAACTTTTCAGACAGCTCCAAAGTTTGTGTATTAACAATAACAATTAAATACTTTTGATGATAGTAACAAAATCATCGGCTTTGAGGGCAGCGCCTCCGATGAGACCGCCATCAACGTCTTCTTTAGCGAAGATTTCTTTAGCATTATCAGGTTTTACGCTACCACCATACAAGATAGATACTTTATCGGCTACTTCTTTACCGTATTTATCGGCGATAGTTTTGCGGATGAAGTGATGGATTTCTTGCGCTTGTTCTGGGGTTGCAGTTTCGCCTGTACCAATTGCCCATACGGGTTCATAAGCCAATACGATGTGTTGCCAAGCCTCAGCAGGCAAGTGGAACAAGCCGTTTTTGATTTGGCTACCTACAACATTGAAGTGTTTGTTAGCTTTACGATCGGCTAATTCTTCGCCAATACAGAATACTACACGCATATTGTGTTTGAGGGCAGTGTCTACTTTTTTAGCCAAACTTTCGTCGGTTTCGTTGAAGTAAGCACGGCGTTCGGAGTGACCTAAAATAGTGGTTTTTACACCAATACTATTCAACATTTCAGCTGAAATCTCACCAGTATAAGCACCGCTTTCGGCAAAGTGCATATTTTGGGCAATCACTTCGATTTTGCTACCTTTAGCAGCTTCTACTGCTGGGATAAGGTTTACAAAGGTAGGGGCAATCATTACCTCGGCATCAGTTTGAGGTACTTTTTTCAATAGGTCGGAAATGAGGGCTAACGATTTGTTGAGGTCGTTGTTCATTTTCCAGTTACCTGCTACAATTTTTTTTCTCATATAATGAAATATTAATAATTAGCAATTTTGGTTATACATTGAAGCGGAAGTGCATAATATCACCGTCTTTTACAATATATTCTTTACCTTCAACGCGCATTTTTCCAGCTTCTTTGACTTTAGCTTCACTACCATAGGTGATAAAATCATTATAAGCGATTACTTCGGCGCGGATGAATCCTTTTTCGAAATCAGTATGGATAACGCCAGCAGCTTGAGGAGCCGTATCTCCTTTGTGGATTGTCCAAGCGCGTACTTCTTTTACTCCTGCGGTGAAGTAAGTTTGCAAGTTTAGCAAATGATAAGCAGCTCGAATCAATTTAGAAGCACCAGGTTCGTCTAATCCTATATCTTCCAAGAACATTTGGCGTTCCTCATAGCTTTCTAATTCGGTGATATCAGCTTCGGTGGCTACAGCTAAAACGATGATTTCGGCTTCTTCATTTTTTACCGCTTCTCTTACACGTTCTACATAAGCATTACCATTTTTAGCTGATTTTTCATCGACATTACACACGTATAACACAGGTTTAGCAGTGAGCAATTGAAAGCTCTCTAATAATTCTTTTTCATCGTCAGCTACTTGTACAGCGCGGGCAGAAACGCCAGTAAGCAAAGCGTCTTTCACACAATTGAGCAAGTCCATTTCCTTAGCGGCTCTTTTATCACCAGCTTTGGCAGCACGGGTTACTTTTTCGAGGCGTTTTTCGACAGTTTCGAGGTCTTTTAGTTGTAGTTCTATATCAATAGTTTCTTTATCGCGGATGGGGTCTACACTACCATCTACATGTACGATATTGTCGTTTTCAAAGCAGCGCAACACGTGGATAATAGCATTACACTCACGTATATTTCCTAAAAATTGGTTGCCTAAACCTTCACCTTTGCTCGCGCCTTTTACAAGACCTGCGATGTCTACAATTTCTACGGTTGCAGGTAATACACGTTCAGGTTTTACAAGAGTTTCGAGTTTTTCTAAACGGGGATCGGGTACGTTTACTACCCCTAAATTAGGTTCTATAGTGCAAAACGGGAAGTTGGCACTTTGAGCTTTAGCATTTGATAAACAATTAAATAGAGTAGACTTTCCCACGTTGGGCAGTCCAACAATTCCTGCTTTCATATTCGTTTTTTAAATTAAAGAGCGTGCAAAGGTAATAATAATTTGTCAATTAGGCAATTTGTTAATTGGGTAATTTATGACGGTTGGTAATGAGTCGCAAGCTGATATGGTTGAACCTATACAAGAGGCATATAGCAGCAGCAGTGAGCCCTGTGAGTAATCCTATCCAAATACCCATAGTACCTAAAGAAGTGTGAAGCCCTAAAAAACAAAGAATAGGGAAGGCAATGAGCCAATAGGCTATAAAGGTAATGACCATAGGAATTTTAGCATCTTGGACTCCACGCAATGCCCCGAGAGCTGTAACTTGTAATCCATCGGAGATTTGGAAAATAGCAGCTATCAGCAGTAGGTTTGCGGCTTCGCTTATTACAGCTGCATTGGTAGTTGCTTTTTCGATATTGTCCATTTCCAAATACAATGAGGGTAACCAATCGCGTAATAAGGCTAAGAGTCCTGCAAAAAAGACTTGGGTACACAACACTAATAAGAATACAGAAAAGGCAACCCGACGTAAATTGACATAGTTTTTAGCTCCTAACTGATTACCGACACGTATCATAGCTGTGATACCTAATCCGTTAGCAACCATAAAAGTCATACTTGCTAGGTTGAGAGCTATTTGGTTAGCTGAGAGTTGGTTTTCACCCAATACACCGCTTATCCATATAGCAGCAGAGAAAATACCTGTTTCAAAAATCATTTGTAATCCTGTAGGAAGTCCAATGTTGCTTATCTTTCTTATCATTGATTCAGTTATGTTTTTGAAACTGATATGGGTAACGTATTCTTTAGTTTTAGGTAAATACTTGAGCATATAATAGAGCATTATAGGCATTGCTATACGCGAAATGAGCGTTCCTACTCCAGCACCTAATACTCCTAATTTTGGGCAACCCCAATTGCCATAGATGAAGAGATAATTACCAAATATATTGATAAGGTTTGCCAATAGGGTAACATACATTGCATATTTGGTCATAGAAAGACCATCGGCGAATTGTTTGAAAGTGCTGAATACGCCTAAAGGTATCAATGAAAAGGCAACCAAATGAGTATAGGGAACTGCTAAAGCGATTACATTTTCACTTTGTCCTGTGATTCTCATCACCGGTTCTACAAAGAACATCAGCAAGAAAAGTACCGTGCTGAGTATGATATTGAGTAGCATACTGTGGTTGAGGATGGATTGCACGGTTTGTTTATCGCCAGCTTCATCGTTCATTGCTACCAAGGAAGTAGTTGCTACCGAGAAGCCTATAGCGAAGGACATAGCGATAAAGATAGCGGTATTTCCCAAAGCCGCGGCACCGAGCTCGGTAATGCCTACTTTGCCAACCATTACGTTATCGACAAAGCCTACAAAGGTGTGCCCCAACATTCCTAAAATGACAGGGTAAGCAATCTTGAAGTTGTATTTAAATTCTTTTGTGTAGTTTGATAAGTTAGGCATCAGGTGTTAGGGGATAGGGGATAGGGGATAGGGTTACCCTATCCTCTAACTCCTAATTTCTAATTTTTACTCTTTATTGTACTGTTTCAATTTCGTTGATGATGTTTTTAGCATTGGCATAAATATCAATTACCCAAAGTACATAGCGGATATCGACATTGATGGTGCGCTGTAGTTGTTTATCAAAAATTACATCGCCAGCCATTGCTTCGATATTACCATCGAAAGCGAGACCTATGAGTTCTCCTTTGCCATTCATCACAGGTGATCCAGAGTTACCACCTGTAATGTCGTTGTTGGTAAGGAAGTTTACGTGCATAGAGCCATCTTTGTCTATATATCTACCAAACTCTTTCTTTTTATAAAGGTCGAGCATACGTTGAGACATATCAAATTCAGGGTCGCCTTTTTTATATTTAGCCATTAAAGATTTGAAAGTGGTATAGTAGTTCTTTTTCACATCGGGGTTGCGTTTATCGGCAGCCAATGGACTTACTGTACCATAGGTAAGGCGCAAGGTGGAATTAGCATCAGGATACAAGATTGTGCTAATTTTAGAATCGCGCATTCCTTTTACGAACTTGCGGTAGGCTTTGGCATAGCTATCTTCTAAGTCTATAATCTCTTGAGAAGGTAAACGGAAGTCTTCGACAAGGGCTTCAGCGAGTTGTAACAAAGGGTCTTTTAAGAGTTCTTCTACATTGCGTTGTGTATTAGCTTGTAAGGCTTCTTTACTGCGGTAAATGCTACCTGCTAAGAGTTCATTGACATACTTGAGGAAGTTACCTTTGTATTTTGTTTTAACATCTTTTAGCAAAGCAGGTACGTTATTCCCCTTGTTTGCATAGAGTTGCAACATATCAGCAAGGATTTCTTTTTCGACATTAGCGTTTATCTTATCGTAATTAGCAAGAATGTTGTCAATTCTGTTTTGCAAGTCGGTTTCGGGCATACCACCACGTTGGGCGGCAGCGACAGTGTTGATGTATAGGGAAGGCATTTTGATAAAGAAAGAAGCGCGGGACAAGATACTCACATAGTTCTCATCGGCAGAGCGCAAGTTTGTCTTTTCAAAATATTTAGCTAAAGTGTTGAGCACTTCGCCGTATTCGGCTTTATTTTCGGTTTTATTAGCCCATTTTCCAAAAATAGCTTCGGTTTTGCGTTTTTCAGCGGCTGTTTTATGGGCTGTAAGAGCATCAATCATACCTTGGCGGTTTTTCCAATAGTTGGCTAATTGAGAGTATAAAGAGGCGTATTGCAAGCGTACGGCATCGTCTTTATCCATATAGCGTTTCATTGCATCCATTGCTGTTTTGGAGGCTTCGACCCAAGCAGGATAAGTATATTTTACTTTTTGATCAACCCAATAAGAGCTTTCCCAACGGTTGGTGCGTCCAGGGTATCCCATAATCATCGCAAAGTCCTTATCTTGTACGCCTTTGAGGCTCACTTTGAGGTAACGTTTGGCTTTTAGAGGAATGTTGTTAGGAGAATAGTCGGCGGCATTTCCATCTTTATCAGTGTATACACGGAAGAGAGAGAAATCACCTGTTTGGCGAGGCCATTCCCAGTTGTCGGTATCACCACCGAATTTTCCGATGTTTTCAGGAGGTGTACCTACGAGGCGTACATCTTTGAAGTCTTGATATACAAAGTAATAATATTCATTGCCTTGGAAGAATGAACGCACAGAAACTACATATTTACCACCTTCGCTGTTTTCTTTTTGTATTTTAGACATTTCTTGGTTGAGAGCGGCTTCGCGTTCTTTTTCGCTCATTGAGGGAGTAACAGCAGCCAACATACGGTCGGTTACATTGTCCATACGGACGAAGAAACGGACGAATGATTGTTTAGGGGAGAGTTCTTCGGCGTGAGAGTGCGCCCAGAATCCGTTCTTTAAGTGGTTGCTTTCGGGGGTTGAAAGTTGGGCAATATTGCCATAGCCACAGTGGTGGTTAGTGAGTACTAAACCATCTTTGGAGATGATGCTCGCAGTACAACCTCCATTGAACTGCACGATAGCATCTTTGAGACTGTTGTTATTGATGCTATAAATTTCTTGAGCAGTGAGTTGTAAGCCTAACTTCTGCATATCTCTTTGGTTGAGACGTTCGATGAACATCAAAAACCACATTCCTTCATCAGCTCTTGCTACGGGAGTGAGCAACAAGAAAGCTAATATTACAAGTGTTATTTTCTTCATAAAAAAGTGATATAATGATTTATTAGGGGGCAAAGGTACGAGATAATTAGTAAATTAGCAAATTTGATGATTAGCCAATTGTACGAGGTATATGAGTAGTTTATGGGAATTATGGGAGTTGTGGGATAGCCCCCGATCCCCCGAAGGGGGACAATCTGGAAAAGAGAGTGGTGGGAGTGGTGGGAGAAATTAAAATATATTTAAAAATAATTTGTTAGAATAAAGAAATATTGTACTTTTGAGCCCAAAATAAAATGAAATGTCAGTAACAGTCAATCAATTAACAAAGATATATGGACAGCAAACGGCTGTAAATGCTATTAGCTTTGAGCTCCAAAAGGGAGAAATTACCGGTTTTTTAGGTCCTAATGGAGCAGGGAAATCTACAACAATGAAGATGATAACGGGGGCATTGATGCCTACCAGTGGCTCGGTTACTATTAACGGGATTGATACGCTTCAGCATCCTATTGAGGCACAAAAGACTATTGGCTATTTGCCTGAGCACAACCCTTTGTATACCGAAATGTATGTGAGAGAATATTTGCGTTTTACTTCAGATCTATATCCAAATGTACCTAAGAGTAGGGTAGAGGAGGTGATTGCCCTTACGGGACTCACACCAGAGAGCAATAAGAAGATAGAGGCACTCTCGAAAGGTTATCGCCAACGTGTGGGACTCGCTTCAGCTCTTATTCACAATCCTGAGATACTCATTCTCGATGAGCCGACAACAGGACTCGACCCAAATCAGTTGATAGAGATACGCCATATCATTAAAGAGCTTGGCAAAGAGAAGACGGTTTTGCTTTCGTCACATATTATGCAGGAAATTCAGGCGGTTGCCGATAGGGTAATCGTACTGCACCAAGGCAATATAGTGCTTGATAAGAAGATGAGTGAGCTGCAAGGCAAGGAACAAGTGATAGAAGTAGCGTTCGATTTCCGTGTAGAGGAACGCCTTTTACGCGCTTTGCCTAATGTGTCGGCAGCGCAAAATGTATATGATTTCTTATATCAAATCACCTTTGACACTGAGGAAGATATGCGTCCTGTTGTGTTTGACTTTGCTAAGGAGAACGGATTGAAAATCCTCCAAATCAACCATAAACATAGAGACTTGGAGGAAACGTTTATTCAGGTAACAGGGGGTAGGTAATAGGTGTCAGGGGACAGGTGTCAGGTGTTAGTACTCGGATGTGAAGTGTAGCTTCAGGTTCGGGTATTTTTGTTTTACCATCTCGATAGAGAATGCAGAGTCGGCGAGGAAGACTAATTGGTTCTGTTTGTCGCGCGCTAAGAACTTCTGTTTTACGCGTAGGAAATCGAGATATTCGGGGTCTTTAGGGTTTTCGGGCGCTTCTACCCAGCAGGCTTTGTAGATAGGAAAGTTTTCATAACTACACTTCGCTCCGTATTCGTGCTCCAATCGGTATTGAATGACCTCATATTGAAGCGCTCCCACCGTTCCGATGACCTTGCGGCCATTGAAATCTAACTTGAAGAGCTGCGCTACGCCTTCGTCCATTAACTGGTCGATGCCTTTTTCTAACTGTTTGGATTTCAGTGGATCGGCATTGTTGATGTAACGGAAGTGCTCAGGAGAGAAACTTGGTATTCCCTTGAAATGTAGCATTTCGCCTTCGGTGAGTGTATCTCCTATTTTGAAATTTCCTGTGTCGTGCAAGCCTACAATATCTCCTGCATAAGATATATCCACTACTTCTTTCTTTTCGGCAAAGAAAGCATTCGGGCTGGAGAACTTTAGCTTCTTGCCAAGACGTGTGTGCAAATAGGGTTTGTTGCGTTCAAAAGTGCCTGAAACAATCTTTACAAAAGCCAAACGATCACGGTGGTTAGGGTCCATATTGGCGTGAATCTTGAAGACGAAACCTGTGAAGGAAGGTTCATCGGGGTTTACGATGCGCTCTTCGCTGGCTTTGGGGCGTGGTGAAGGGGCGATTTCGACAAAGCAATCGAGTAGCTCACGTACGCCAAAGTTGTTGAGTGCAGAGCCAAAGAAAACAGGTTGCTGCTCTCCATTGAGATAGGCTTCGCGGTTGAATTTTGGGTATACTTCATATACTAACTCTAAATCGGAGCGGAGATTTTCGGCTGATTGTTTGGATATTATCTTCTCTAATTCGGGGCTGTTGATGTCGGTAAAGGCGATAGTTTCTTCTATGTTCTTTCGGCTATCGCCAGAGAATAGGTTGATATTCTTCTCCCAAATGTTATAAATTCCTTTGAAATCATAGCCTATACCTATGGGAAAACTCAGTGGTGTTACCTTTAAGCCGAGTTTTTGCTCTACTTCGTCCAACAGGTCGAAGGCGTCTTTCCCTTCACGGTCTAACTTGTTGATAAAGACAATCATAGAGATGTTACGCATACGGCATACTTCGACGAGCTTTTCGGTTTGCTCTTCCACCCCTTTGGCGACGTCGATAACTACGATGACACTATCGACGGCGGTGAGAGTGCGGAAGGTGTCTTCGGCGAAATCCTTGTGACCAGGGGTGTCTAAGATGTTTATTTTATGTTCTTTATAATTGAAAGCGAGTACTGAAGTGGCAACGGAAATGCCACGTTGACGTTCAATTTCCATAAAGTCGGAAGTAGCTCCTTTTTTTATTTTATTTGATTTTACGGCGCCAGCTTCTTGTATAGCCCCTCCGAAGAGTAGAAGTTTTTCGGTGAGGGTAGTTTTTCCGGCATCAGGGTGAGATATGATGCCAAAGGTACGGCGCTTTTGTATTTCTTGTTGTAAAGACATAGTGTTTATTTGTTGATTAGCTGATTAGCTGATTTGTAAATTGGGGGCAAAGGTAAGAAATATTTATAAATAGAAAATAAGAAACAGAGTGAATTTATTGATAATTTAAGGGTAAAATTTTGTAATTGAAGATTTTATTATATTTTTGTGCACTTTTTTTAAGTAATAAGTTACATTATGAATAAAGTAAAGATTCTATTATTACTATGTATTGGTGGTCTTTTTGGCTGTCAATGGTTTGGTAGTCAGGAGCCTAAGGAAGGTGTGCCTGTTGTTGATTCACTTGTTGTAAAAGATACTTCGGCTTATATCAGTTTAGAAGAAGCTGAGGATAGAGTGCTTGCTTTGCCTTTGGCTAAACGAGTGGCTAAGTATATAGAGACAATTTCGGATGGGAAGAGGGGTATTAGTTATTTTTCGGATGCTGCTACTATTGACGGTGAAGAGTTTTATGAGATTAGGATAGGGTATGATAGTTCTATTCGGTTTGAAACGTATTATATTCTTTATGTAAATAGGAATAATGGTGATGATATTCGGATTATAGAGCCTATTTCGGGAGATATTATCCCTATTTCAGACTTTAAGGATGATAAGAAATATGATGAAGTACCTGAATAACATAGAGCTTTGTAGGGGGAACTACACTTTGGATGGTTGATTGATATTAGATAGAGTTCAAAAGAGTAATATTTGCTTTTTAGATTGTTTTTAGTATCTTTGCGCTTTAAAGTATATAAAAATCACAATAAAAATATGATAGAAGTAACGCAACAGAAGATTGAAGAGCTTGCCCCTAATGCTGAGGCGGCTAAAAAAGGACGTGAGTTGGTGAAGAAAAATAAATTCAGCAACTTAAAAATCAACGCAGAAAAGAACCTTATATGGGGTGAATGCGCAGGGAGTGGGAAGAATCCTTACTACTGCTCTGCCGATTATGTAGACCCTAATAACCCTGTATTCCGCTGTAACTGCCCGAGTCGTCAGTTTCCGTGTAAACACTCTGTGGGTTTGCTTTACTGTTTTGAAACGAATGCAGGTCAGTTTACCGAAGGAGAAGTACCTGATGACATTCTCTCTAAGCGTGAGAAGATAGAGAAGAAACAAGAGAAGAAAGCTCAAGAAAAGGAATCTATCAAAGAGAAAGCCGAGAAGCCTAAAAAAGTGAATAAGGCTGCTTTTACTAAGAAGATAGATGCTCAGCTCACAGGTATTGAAACTGCCCAAAAGTTGTTGCGCGATATGGTGAATACAGGGCTCTCATCAGTGGATGCTAAAATGCGTGCGACCCTCAAGACACAGATAAAAGACTTAGGAAACTACTACATAGGCGGTATTCAAACGGCTTTCAACAATCTGTTGCTTTCTATTGAGGAAGTAAAGAATGAGGAATATACTGCGGTGGTAGACAACTTAAACTATCTTTCGGCTTTGCTTAAAAAAGCTACTGACTACCTCAGGGCGCGCAAGGAAGACCCAGAAGGGACTCCTGAACTGTCTTCAGCAATTGAAGAGCAAATAGGCTATGTGTGGAAACTCGTTGAGTTGATGCAGTATGGGCAATATGAAGAGAATGCTTCTTTGGTGCAATTGTCGTTCAACAGTTATGACAATGAGGCGCGCAAAGAGTATGTAGATAAGGGCGTATGGCTCAATCTCAAAACGGGTAAAATCTATAAAACATTGAACTATCGTCCTTATAAAGCTGCGAAGTATATTAAAGAAGACAATAGTGTGTTCAGCGTGTTACAACTAAAAGATCTTTACATCTATCCTGGGGATACCAATCCGCGTATTCGTTGGGAGGCTGATGGAGCTTCAGAGCGTCCGCTATCACAAGCTGACCTTGCAACAGTGAAAGCTTTTGCTTCGGGGCAATTTGCCGAGACTATAAAGGCTGTAAAGAACACTATTAAGAATCCGCTAATGGATAAACACCCCGTAGTGCTTTTGTCGTTGCATAAGACTTATAGAGTAGGGGAGGACTTGGTAGTAGAAGATGCCAATGGTTTTGCTATCACCCTAAGAGATATTAAGGAAGGCGCTGTATCACCAACGGGCAATTTGAAGTCGTTTTTACCAGCAAATGCTGAGGGGCTTTCCCTTGTGGTAATGATGCACAACGATGTAGCCAGCGGATTACTATCAGCGCAACCACTTTCACTCATCACAGCAGAGAAAGTAATTAGACTACTCTACTAATACTAAATTATACGATAGCTAAAAAGCCCCCGTTCCCTCGAAAAGGGATAATCCGCAAAAGTAAATAATTATTTCAAAGCGGACTTTGGGTTAATTGTTAATTATCAATTGTCAATTATTATGAAGCCTTTATACGATTTACAACAAGAACTGAATCGCTTGTTTATAGCGGGAAGTAAGTTTGCCAAGAACGACCCACGCTTGCAGAAGCACGTTCCTATACTGAAAAAGTTAGGCGAAAAAGCCCCTGTTTTCAATAAATTAGCCCAAGAAGTAGAAGCTTTGCTACAAGTAGAGAGCACACAAACTGCCGAAAAACTATTGGGTGTTTCTACTTTGCTCTATTCAGTGCTCTATACTCAAGGTGTTACTTTAGAGACAGAGACTACAAAAGAAAGCCAAATCCCTACCATACAATTGGCGGATGTGAATACTACCTATTCCTATTTACAGCTGAAACCTGTACTACAAGCCCTTACCCAAAGCAACTCAGGACGTTTGGAAATATTGCAAGATGCCTTTGAACGCAAGGTATTTGACGATTCACGCACTTATGGATATTTGAGTTATGCTTTGGCTGACAAGTATTCAGAACTTACTTATTACGTTGAAAATACTATCATTCCTGCTTGTGGGAAAGCGATGATACCTTTCCTTATTGCCGACTTCCGTTTAGAAGACAAAAATGAGAATGTACGCCGATTGCGCTTGTTATACCAATTAGGATATGCAGGAATAGGCACCTTAGTAGACAAAATATTTAGTGAAAATCTCCCCAATCTGCAAGCAGAAGCTATTGATATTATAGCAGACAAGAAGGATGAACAAACCGAAGCATTTATCATCAGTTTGACGGGTGATAAGAACAAAGCAGTACGAGGAGCAGCATATAGCGCCTTAGCAAAACTTGGTACGCAACGCAGTATTGATAAGCTCTACGAATTGTACAACACCAATAAGCAGAAAGGCAATGCAGAGCTCTTGGCAGAAGCTATGGCCAAAGTAGCTGCTCCTGAGTATTTCCTACCATTTGTGGAGAAAATACAAGAGCGTTATCAGCAGTTATTAACCATAGATGATTCAGATGAGAAAGCGCTTAGTGCAGCTTTTGAACGCTTTGTTATTGATATAGATATTTTAGCAAATAAGGATTGTGAAGGAGTATATAGGCTCTTTGCGGAGATGTTGCAGAACAAAGAGTTTAATACACGACGCAAGAAAGTGTTCAAGAATACGTATGACCCTACCGCTAACAATATGACGGGGGTATTAAATACCTTGAACAGCGATAAAGTACTCGCCTTTTATGATACCCATAAGCAACTTCTCTCCTATACCAATGGCTATAGCGATATGTGGATTAACTATTTCTATAGTGCTTTCAAGAATGAGAACTACAGCAAAGAAAAACTCTTTGAGGTATTCAGTTCTCAATTGGGAAAATCGGCGGCGACGGATAGTATTTTAGAGGCTTTTAGCGGTATAGCAGGAGCTTATGCTTATAACGCTCGCAAAGAATCGGAAGTGAGAGTAGATAGGTTAGATCCTCGCTGGGTAGACACTTTGTATTCTTTCATCAATAGTCTTAAAAAGCTCAACAACAATTATACCTATAGAGCACTCTTTATACTTGATGCTTTAGAAGGAACAAGCCAAAGATTAGATGATTTGTTATTGAAAGCTCTGTCTCAATCATATTCAGATGATATGATATGGTTGTTCCACTTGGTATTAAAGCGCAATTTCCCTAATAAGTTTGAGGTGATTTATCATACCTTAGAGAGAGTAAAAGCAGGTAATTCTTATTACTATCTTTACTATCTTTCTAATGCAGATTTCTGGAATAAGTTTCCTAAGGAATATGTAGAGAAGTTTAGAGCTTTAGCAAAGAAGAACAAGCTAAATGTATTTGAAGACATAGCAGATGAGATTGAGAAATCAGTTAAATAGCAGATTAAAATGAAACCCTTATACGATTTACAACAAGAACTGAATCGCTTGTTTATAGCGGGAAGTAAGTTTGCGAAGAATGATCCACGCCTACAGAAGCACGTTCCTATACTGAAAAAGTTAGGTGAAAAAGCTCCTGTATTCAATAAATTAGCCCAAGAAGTAGAATCTTTGCTACAAGTAGAAAGTACACAAGCTGCCGAAAAGTTATTGAATGTTGCTACTTTGCTCTATTCAGTACTCTACACACAAGGCGTTACTGTAGAGGCTGAAGCCCAAAAGAGCGAGCAGGTTCCCACTATCGCTTTGGCAGATGTGAATACTACTTATTCCTATTTACAGCTGAAACCCGTGTTACAAGCTCTTACTGAGAGCAAGTCGGGACGCTTAGAGGTACTTAAAGATGCTTTTGAACGCAAGCTGTTTGACGATTCGCGGACTTATGGTTACTTGAGTTATGCTTTAGCAGATAAATACACTGAACTTGCCGATTATGTAGAGGAAACTATTATCCCTACTTGTGGGAAAGCAATGCTCCCCATCCTTTTATCAGACTTTCGTTTGGAAGACAAAACAGAGCACGTACGCCGATTGCGTTTGTTACACCAATTAGGTTATGAAGGAATAGATGCTTTGGTAGATAAAATATTTGCCGAAAACTTGCCTAACCTACAAGCTGAAGCCGTCATTATACTTTCAGATAAGAAAGATGAAAAGACAGAAGACTTTATCATTAGTTTGGCAAGTGATAAGAATAAAGTGGTACGAGGAGCAGCTTATAAAGCGTTAGCCAAACTCGGTACGCAACGCAGTATTGACAAACTTTACGAATTGTACAGCAATAACAAACAGAAAGGAAATGCGGAACTCTTAGCAAATGCTATTGCTACAGTTCCGCTACCCACGAACTATCAGTCGTTTGTTCAAAAAGTGCGTGAATACTTTGAAGCGTTACTTGCAATGGATGACTCTGACGAGAAAGCAGTAGTAGCAGCTTTTGAACGTTTGCCTATAGAGTTGGAAGTGTTGAAAAATAAAGATTACCCTGAGACTTATGCACTTTTGGGAGAAATGTTTGGTAATAAACTCTTCAATGCGATGGCTAAGAAGCGTTCGGTTACTAATTATCATATTATACCACGCCTTGTAGATGTATTAGATACATTTAAACAAGAGAAAATCATACCTTTTTATGAACAATACACTGATACATTAGTACATAGTGATTGGGCATATCCTCTTTTTACTGATTATTTTTATCGTATTCTTAACGGAGAAGCCGAATATAGCAAAGAGAAAATCTATGAGATTTTTGCTCCTCAATTTGGAAAAGTACTTGCTCCTTATGATGCTATAGAAGGATTAGCAGGAACTAAAGGGATATATGCTGTAGGTTTTTTCTATAAAAAACTGCATCCTATTACGGCTGATAAAATAGATTCACGTTGGGCAGACTTGTTTTACAATTATCTGTTAAATCTCAAGAAATATGATGATAATTACAGTTTAGAAGCACTTAAAGTTCTTTCAGTTTTAGAAAAAAATAGTTCTCGACTTAATGAGCTTGTTTTGAAAATACTTCCTAAAGTATCTATTTATAGGGGAGAGTTTCTGTATCGCTTTATTATGAAGAGCAATATACCTGATAAGTTTGAAGTGTTATATGAGTCAATAGCAAAGATCTCTAAGACTCATTTATATTATTACCATACAATGGTAGAAGATACTGAGTTTTGGAAGCCTTTCCCTAAGGAATACATAAAGAAGTTCCGCGAATTATACGAGAAAACAAAGAGCGATTTCTTCAAAGAAATAGCGGAGCAAATAGAGAAATCTTTATAAAGAAGAGGCGTGCTATTAAAGCACGCCCTTTTTATTTTAGGTACTCGGCAGTGAAACTCTTCTTGTTTTTAGCTACCTCTTCAGGAGTACCAAAGGCTATTACTTCGCCACCTGCTTTACCCCCATCGTGCCCTATATCTATGATATAATCTACTTTTCTGATAACATCGAGGTTGTGCTCTATTACCAGAACAGTATTGCCTTTATCTACTAAACGGTCGAGTACTTCGAGGAGTACTTTTACATCTTCGAAATGGAGTCCTGTGGTGGGTTCATCTAATATATAAAAAGTATTGCCCGTGTCTATTTTAGAAAGTTCTGTGGCTAACTTCACCCGTTGGGCTTCTCCTCCTGAAAGGGTAGTAGATTGTTGCCCTAAAGTAATATAACCTAAACCTACCTCTTCAATAGTTTTTAGCTTGCGGTATATTTTAGGGATAGGTTCAAAGAATTTTACGGCCTCACTTATGGTCATATCAAGTACATCGGCAATAGATTTCCCTTTGTATCGCACTTCAAGCGTCTCGCGGTTGAAACGTTTTCCTTTACAAGTTTCGCAAGGCACATAGACATCAGGAAGGAAGTTCATTTCAATCACCTTTAAGCCTGAGCCTTCGCAGGTTTCGCATCTACCGCCTTTCACGTTGAAACTAAATCTACCTGGTTTATAGCCACGTATTTGCGCTTCGGGTACTTGGGTGAAGAGGTTGCGTATTTCACTGAAAACACCGGTGTAGGTAGCAGGATTTGAACGTGGTGTACGCCCAATAGGTGATTGGTCGATATCGATTACCTTATCAATATGTTCTAAGCCTTCAATACTTTTGTAAGGCATCGGTTTTTTTACGCCATTGAAGAAGTGAGCGTTTAAGATAGGATACAGTGTCTCATTAATAAGCGTTGATTTTCCACTTCCTGATACACCTGTTACCCCTATCATTACCCCTAAAGGAAACTTTACGGTTACGTTCTTCAAGTTGTTGCCTGTACAGCCTTTTAGAATAATTTCTTTGCCGTTGCCTTTGCGCCTTTGGGTTGGTATTTCAATTCGCTTTCTCCCGCTCATATAGTCGGCGGTGATGGTATTTGCTTTTAGCAACTCTTTAGGCGTTCCTTGGAAGATTATATCCCCTCCATTTACGCCCGCTTTCGGTCCTATATCTACTACATAATCGGCTTCTTGTATCATTTCTTCATCGTGTTCTACCACAATTACTGAGTTGCCAATATCTCTAAGTGATTTTAGCGAGTTGATAAGCCTTTTGTTATCTCGCTGATGCAAACCGATGCTAGGTTCATCGAGTATATAGAGTACTCCAGTGAGTTGTGAACCTATCTGTGTTGCCAGTCTGATGCGCTGTGCCTCCCCTCCAGATAACGACTTAGAACTTCGGTTAAGAGCTAAATAAGTAAGCCCTACATCTATGAGGAATTGGAGTCTGGTGGTGATTTCTTTGATGATTTCTTCAGATATTTTGCGTTGTTTGGTAGAGAGATGCTCAGGTAATGATTTGAACCACGCCAATAAATCTGTAATATCTAAGGCAGATAGTTCAGCTATATTTTTATCAGCTATTTTAAAGTAAAGCGCCTCTTTGCGCAAGCGAGTGCCGTGACATTCTTCACAAGGAATGGTATCCATAAACTCTTCTGCCCAGCGCTTGATAGCTGCCATATCGGCATTTTCGTGCTGACTTTTGATGAAGTTGATGATACCTTCGAAATCAATTTCAAAATTGCGCGTAATGCCTAATACATCCGATTTGATAGCGTATTTATCTTTACCACCATAGAGAATAATGTCCATTGCTTCTTTAGGAAGTGCCTCAATAGGATCGGAGAGTTTATGACCGAACTTTTGGACGATGAGCTCTAATTGTTTGAAAATCCAAGTGTTCTTTTGCTCTCCCACTGCTGTAATTCCTCCATTCTTGATAGAGATAGAAGGGTCGGGGATAATCTTGGAGAGGTTAATTTCTTGCACTTCACCCAACCCATTGCAGTGCGGACACATTCCTTTAGGAGAATTGAATGAGAAGGTATTAGGTTCAGGAAGAGGATATGAAATGCCCGAAGAAGGACACATCAAATGTCTGCTGAAATAGTGAGCTTTTTTTTGGTCATGTTCTAAAACCATTAGCACATCGTCGCCGTAGTTCATTGCAATTTTAATACTTTCTTGTAGGCGTTTTTGGGTGTCGTCAGTATCATCAATTAGCATACGGTCGATCACGATTTCAATATCGTGTGTTTTGTAACGGTCGAGCTTCATACCTTTTTCGATATCACGAATTTCGCCATCGGTACGCACCTTTACAAAGCCTTGTTTGGCAATCTGCTCAAAGAGCTCGCGGTAATGTCCTTTTCTCGATTGAACCACGGGCGCTAATAGGTTAATGCGTTTGCCTTTGTATTCTTTGGTAATGAGTTCCTGAATTTGGTTATCGGTATAACTTACCATCTTTTCGCCTGTAGCATAGCTATAAGCATCGGAAGCACGGGCAAAAAGCAGGCGCAAGAAGTCGTAGATTTCGGTGATTGTACCCACTGTAGAGCGCGGTGATTTGGAGGTAGTTTTCTGTTCGATAGCAATCACAGGCGATAGTCCGTCGATTTTATCTACATCGGGGCGCTCTAATCCCCCGAGAAACTGACGAGCATAAGCCGAGAAAGTCTCGATATAACGGCGTTGTCCTTCGGCATAAATAGTATCAAAAGCCAATGAGGACTTGCCACTACCAGAAAGCCCAGTGAAGACAACAAGTTTTTCGCGGGGAATGGAAAGGTCTATATTTTTGAGGTTATGCGCCCTTGCGCCTTGAACTTCAAGGTTTTCTACAGGGGTGATATTTGTAGTTTTCTTCTTCATTTTGAAATGATAATATTATCAAGGGGCAAAAGTACGGAAAAAATTGGTATAATAAATATTTTGACAAAAACAAAGGTTTCTCTAAGATAGCTCCAAGGTTCTTCCAAGGTTCTTTCAAGCTTTTTCTAAGGTAGGGTTAAAGAGTTGTTTTAGCTAAAGAAGGCTGTTTATATATCCAATTATGAGCATTAGCAAATGTTATAAATTTATCATTTTCTTTTGCACTTTTAAATGTTATATAAGCTACTTTTAAATTAGGAAGTTCCTTTAATCTATAAAAGTCTTCAGCTTTAAGTTTCTCTAAATCTGTAATCATCAGATATTTTAGTTGCTTCAATTCAAAAAGAGCTTCTATACTTTCAAGATTCTTTAAATGAACACATTCGAGATGAAATATATTTTCTTTATTTTTAAAAGAAGTAAGCCTTGTAATATGAGGCATATACCTCAATCGCACATCAGAAACCACAGGTAATGAAGCAATATTTTCTATACTAACATCTTTACAGTTCTGTAAAGAAATATATTCTATATTAGGAAATTTCTCTATAATCAATTCGTTATGAATAAGTTTATTATTAACTGTAAGTTCTTTAATAGGTAAATTATTGAGTTTAGAAAAATCTATCTCTTGAGCGCTCAAGTGTTCTAGCTTTTCAAATGTATTGAGTACAGCGTATTGTCTTATAGACAACCCAGTATGTAAACTTAAAGAAGATAAGTTTTTAAACTTAGCCAAAGGAACTAAGGATATACCTTTTTTTACATTATCATATATCGTAAATTCTTCTAAATCATTGATATGTGATAACTCTGATAAATCCTCTATAAAGCCATTGAATACAATTATTTTTAGTTTCTTTAAATTGGTTAAATAACGTAATTGTTTTAAATTTTCCTGATTCATCTCTGTACTTTTATTTAAAGACAGCCAAAGTTTCTTATTGTACTTCTTTAAATATGAATTAATAGATGACAAAAGCTCTTCATCACCTAATAGGTTACTAATATACAAATGTTCAGTATTTTTTATAGCTTCCTCTAAATTAGTAGTGTTATTTAGTTCATTGATTTTCAATCTCTGATTGTAATGGGTTGTATTTTGCATATTTTTGTTTGTTTTGTTTTATACTATGTACAAAATATTCTTTGTTTCAAACACGATCATATTCTATAGCATCTAATAGGTCAGCTATTTTATCAGCTTTATCGCGAGATTCTTCATTGTTATTCTCACCTTCTTCATAATACTTCACAAATAAATGTAGTAATGTAGCTTTTATTTCTTTATCAGAAATATTTTTACTCCTTGCTAAAAGTACTAAATCTATCATTAGTAGAAATGATTTAGGCTCTTCTTTTAGACTTAAGGCTTTTTTAAATTCTTCTTCTAATAACATAATCAATTAAGGTTTAAGAACACATTTATAATTAATTAAAGAGACAGAAACTATTATACCTATCTTTGCTTCAATTTTTTTCTTCTTTGCCATATTTAAATATTTTTGAGATGTGAATTAGCAAATATCTCCATTTTGAGGTTAGTATTTATAAAAATAGGATAGGTTACTTGTTTTTAGAGAAAAAGGTATTTGAACTCTATCATAACTATTAAGAGAGATATTAATACTGTCTTTTATTCTTTGTTTTGAAATAAGTATTAGGATTTTCTCTTCGTATAAGTCTGTAGCTATAATAGGCAAAAAGCAATGTTCTGAAACTATTGTTTTAAAGAATATAGCCTTTATTTCATCTAAATTCTTATCAGAATAATAATCTGATACTATTTTTTCTAGTATTTCTATTTTGGAGGAAAAGACGTCTTGATTTTCTATAAGTATAACCCCTATATTTTGATTGAAAATTCTCAGCTTCATTAAACTTTCTGACTCACCAATAGATAAAGTTGTAAAATCGAGGAAAATAGATTCGTTTTTTACATTCATATTGTTTATGCTTTATAGGTAAAAGCTATATAGGAGAAGTAAATTCCTACGATTATAAAGAAAATACCTGTAATAAAACCAATAACACGCGCCATATCACGACCTAAATAACGGCTTATTTGCCCCATAGTCCAATTGTTTTGGTAATGTTTATCGGGTTCGTATAGCCAATCCCAGTTTTTTAGAGCACCTATGATGAGACAAATACCAAAAGCAGCAAGCAAAAGAGCTACAATACCACCAAATGTAATAGGGTTTTTACCTACCCAATTTTTAAATGTTTCCATAGTGTTTAATATTAGATACCTATCAAGAGTTAGATTTAGCAATTTCTAATTGTTTCATTAATAGCCCCCGTTCCCCCGAAAGGGGACAAGCCCCAAAAGAGAGTGTTTATTGGAAAATTATTTTAATGTGAAACTATAGGTTAAGTTCAATAGTTATATTACGCTTCTATCATTTGCATAACTTTTAGAGCTTGGTATACACTGTTGATGTTTTCAAAAATGAGCAATAGACGCAAGCCGTTGCGGGTTTCTTTCTCTTGCATACGACACTTATCGGGGTAGCGTTGTACAAAGAGCAATAGTTTTTGGAAGCGCGCACTTTGGTAGAACGGACTATTTTGGTCGGCAATGAAATAGCCAGTCATCTTTCCGTTTTTCATTACGAGTTTCTCAATTCCCATACGAGTAGCCAACCATTTTACACGTACGCTATTGAGCAAGTCGATAGCTTGAGGGGGTAACTTGCCAAAACGGTCGATAAGATTGCGTTCATAGACTTGTAAGGCTTCCTCATTAGACAGATTACTCAGTTCGTTATAAAGATTGAGTCGTTCGGCTACTCTATTGACATAAGTGTCAGGGAAGAGCAGTTCAAAGTCAGTATCTATTTGAGTATCGGTGAGGTAAGTTTTGTCTTCTTCGGCAGTGTGGTATAGTTCAGAGAACTCATTTTCTTTGAGTTCTGTTATGGCTTCTTGTAGTATCTTTTGGTAGGTATCAAAGCCTATTTCATTGATAAAACCACTTTGCTCTCCCCCCAAGAGGTCGCCAGCCCCTCTAATCTCTAAATCTTTCATAGCGATATTGAGTCCGCTTCCTAAATCGGAGAACTGAGCTATTGCTTCAATACGCTTGCGGGCATCGTCGCTCATCGCTATCAGAGGAGGCGTGATGAAGTAGCAAAAAGCCTTTTTATTACTTCTACCTACGCGACCGCGCATTTGGTGTAAATCGGATAAGCCAAAATTATGTGCATTGTTGATGAAGATAGTGTTCGCATTAGGAACATCTAAACCACTTTCAATAATAGTGGTAGCAACCAATACATCATACCTACCTTCCATAAAGGCGAGCATAGTCTCTTCTAATTTCTTTCCGTCCATTTGTCCGTGACCAATGGCGATACGAGCATCAGGGAGCAATCGCTGAATCATTCCAGCCACCTCTTGAATATTTTCAACCCTATTGTGCATAAAGAATACTTGTCCGCCACGCTGAATTTCATACCGAATGCCATCGCGTATTACCTCTTCATTGAAAGGCACTACTTGTGAATCAATAGGGTAGCGGTTAGGAGGAGGGGTATTGATAACCGAAAGGTCGCGAGCAGCCATCAAACTAAATTGTAGTGTGCGTGGGATAGGTGTAGCGGTAAGCGTAAGTACATCGAGGTTTTCTTTGAGGGTTTTGAGCTTATCTTTCACACCTACGCCAAACTTTTGCTCTTCATCAACAATCAGTAAACCTAAATCTTTATAAGTAACCTTTTCACCTACTATTTGATGTGTGCCGATGATAATATCTAACTGACCTTTAGCTAGTTCTTCTAAGATGATTTTCTTTTCCTTGGCTGTGCGGAATCGGTTGAGATAATCGATGCGCACAGGAAAGTCTTTCATACGCTGGCTAAATGTTTGAAAGTGTTGGAAAGCCAACACAGTAGTAGGTACGAGTACAGCTACTTGTTTGCCGTTATCGACAGCTTTGAAGGCAGCGCGAATGGCTACTTCAGTTTTCCCAAAGCCTACATCACCACATACCAATCTATCCATAGGTTTAGAGCTTTCCATATCAGCTTTTACTTCGGCAGTAGCCTTGCTTTGGTCGGGAGTATCCTCATACAAGAATGAGGCTTCCAACTCGTTCTGCATATAACTGTCGTGAGCAAAGGCAAAACCTTGAGCTTCTTTTCGTTTGGCATATAACTGAATGAGGTTGAACGCGATTTCTTTTACACGAGCCTTGGTCTTCTGTTTGAGCGCTTTCCACGCTCCTGAGCCTAATTTGTATATTTTGGGTGGTTTGCCGTCTTTTCCGTTATATTTAGTAATCTTATGTAGCGCGTGAATGCTAACGAATAACACATCACGATCTCCATAAATCAGTTTGATAGCCTCTTGTTGTTTACCTTCTACTTCAATCTTTTGTAAGCCAGCGAACTTACCAATACCGTGATCTATATGTGTAACATAATCGCCTACCTCTAATTGCATCAGCTCTTTAAGTGTAATGGCTTGTTTTTTGGCATAACCGTTCTTTAGCTGAAATTTATAATAGCGCTCAAAGATTTGATGATCGGTGAAGACATTGCATTTCAATTCAGTATCTACAAAGCCAGCGTGTAGCGATAATTGTATGGTTTGGTAAGGTACTTTTTGCTCCATTTCCTCAAAAATATCTTGAAATCGCTTGGCTTGTTGTTCACTTCCACAAAGGATATAGTTTTGAAATCCTTCTTTGTGTTTGTTGTTGAAGTAACTAATAAGGAGTTCAAACTGCTTGTTAAAAGAAGGTTGTGGGGAGGTATGAAAAGAGAACTCCTTTTTGTTTTTAGAAGCGGGAGTTGTAGCATTGATGTTTATTTGTTGGAATCTCTGGATTTGTTTCAATAAATCCGTTGTTTGACAATAGAGTTCCTCTGGGGGGGTACGCTTTACTTCATTGGGGAGCTTTTGATAAATATCGGTAGCTTTAGCAAAAAGTTTCTCAATCTTAGCATCAAAAAATCCTATATCCTTACCAATGAATAATGTCTGCTCACTGATATACTCCAAGAATGACTGTCGTATCTCATCACTTTCTTTGTTTTCTACATTAGGGATAATTGTAATTTTAGATAGTTGAGCAGTAGATAGCTGACTTTCTACATCGAATGTACGGATGCTATCAACTTCATTTCCAAAGAATTCAATGCGATAAGGTTCATTATTTGAAAAAGAAAATACATCTACAATCCCACCACGTACTGAGAACTCACCAGGTTCGGTAACAAAATCAGTGCGGTTGAAGTGGTAGCTGAAAAGCACCTCATTGAGGAAATCAATAGTGAGTGAGTCTCCTTTTTGGATTTTTAGCGTATTTTTTTCTAATTGCTTTCGTGTGATGACCTTCTCAAAAAGAGCTTCGGGGTAGGAGACAATGAGTAATGGTTTTGTACTATGACTCAATTGGTTGAGGACTTCTGCACGCAATAACACATTGGCATTATCGGTATCTTCAATTTGATAAGGTCGACGATAGCTATCAGGAAAGAAAAGTACCTGCTGTTCTCCTACTAAGGTTTCTAAATCATTGAGTATGTAGGCACTTTCTTCTTTATCGGGTAGCAGTACTAATAGAGGTCTATGGACTGTATTGAACAAGTTAGCTATTACTATTGACAAAGAAGCCCCTGCCAATCCCGTAACCTCTGCATTTTCTTTTGTTTGTAGGTGTTTTAATAGAGATTGATAGGTGCTGTTTTCAGTAAATTGTTGTAGGAATGATTTCACAGTAAATTATAAAATATTAAAGTAGTGCTTCAACGTTGATAAGCGGATTGTTTAACTTGTCTTTCAAAATAACTTCAATGCCTTTTTTTAAGGTTTGAGTAGATGACGGACAGCCACTGCAAGCCCCTTGTAAGAGTACTTCTACGTGATGGGTATCGCGGTTGTAAGAAATAAATTGTATGTTACCTCCATCGGATGCTACAGCGGGTTTTACATATTGTTCTATGATAGCTACGATTTGTTGCGATATTTCGTCGGTAGTAACCATAGAGAGCAAGCGCGCTTGGGCTTCTTCTTGTCGCCTTTTTATCTCGGAGGGGTTAATGATAGGGCGACCTTCACTTAGGTATTTACGGATATAATCGCGCAAGTCGGCAGCTATCATATCCCATTCTTCCATACCTTTTTTAGTGAGTGATATATAATTATCATCAAAAAAAACTTCTTCAATAAATGGAAAACGCGTTAAGAGAGTTGCTGCCATAGGAGCCTCTGCGGCTTCTTCTATTGATTTATACTCTATTACAGTAGGTACCAAACGCTTATTGGCGACAAACTTCATCACGGTGGGATTGGGGGTTGTTTCAGTATATACAGTAATAGCTTCTCCCATAGGTTTTCCAGCTTCGCCTAATAATATATCTTTACCCGATTGTAAATACACTAATACTTGCTGAGCAACCTCTTCCTGCACTTCTTTCCATTCAACAATGGGAAAGCGTTTCAAAGCAATGAAATTACTCGAAATATAAACAGTTTTTACAAAGGGCAAATAAAAGAGCTCCTTAGCTAAAGGAGCGTTTTTAGCTTCATCCACGTTTTTAAACTCATAACTCCCTTTTACCAAAGGTCTGTTAGCTTCGAGTTTGATGATGTCGGGGTTAGCAGTAGGTTGTATTTTCAGGGTAAGGTCTGTCATTTTATTTGTCTTTACGTCCAAAATCGGCAGGATTTTCGCCCCACGCTTGGGTTTCCCATTTCAAAATAGGGTTAGGATAAGTATTGTTGTGTAACCATTGTTCAGCACGGGCTATCAGTTCAAATATCTTTTCGTTATGAGAGGTGCGTGGCACTTTAGTTTTACACACCTTTTGGCGCACCCAGCTCATCGCTATTTTGCTATCAGAATAGACCGGTAAGCTGAGGTTGCGTTGCTTCATAAAGGCTAAAGCGTGTACGATAGCCAAAAACTCCCCTATGTTGTTCGTGCCGTCTTTTATAGGTGCAATTCTAAATATTTCGGCTTGAGTTTCGGTATCTACCCCTCGGTATTCCATAATTCCAGGGTTACCACTGCAAGCAGCATCAACAGCTATAGAGGGCAATATGGGGGAGCCAATACGCTCTAATTCTAAGGGGGATAGGGTAGGAGAGGAGGCTACTTTCTTGCCTTTGTATTGCTCAAAGTTCTCATTGAAGGCTTTTTCAGCCATTGCCTGACTCTCAAAACTCTTAAATTTAGCATACGGATAGCCTTCAACGGCTTTTTTGCACTTATCCCACGAGCTAAAGATACCCGTTTTGTGTCCTTCCCACACTACATAGTATTTCTTTTTTGGCATTTTAAAGGAAGAATATTAAGACTAAAAGAACCATTACGATGGCAATTACTCCGATGATAATATTGTTATCATTTTCTTTCATCGTACCAATTTCTTGTATTTAATCCTTGTAGGTGTTACCTCTTTGCCAAGGCGTTTTTTCTTGTTCTCTTCATATTCTGAGAAGCTACCTTCAAAGAAATACACTTGAGAGTCACCTTCAAAAGCTAAAATATGAGTGCAGATACGGTCTAAGAACCAACGGTCGTGCGAGATTACTACTGCACAGCCAGCGAAGTTTTCCAAGCCTTCTTCTAAGGCGCGAAGTGTATTCACGTCCAAATCGTTGGTAGGCTCGTCCAACAGCAATACGTTACCTTCTTCTTTTAGGGTCATCGCAAGGTGCAAGCGATTGCGTTCTCCACCTGAAAGGGTTGCTACTTTCTTGTTTTGCTCACTACCGCCAAAGTTAAAACGACTTAGGTAAGCACGCGAGTTCACCTGTCTGCCACCCATCATTATTAGGTCTTGTCCGCCCGAGAAGTTCTCCCAAATAGATTTTTCTGGGTCTATCTGTTTATGAGTTTGGTCTACATAAGCAATTTTTACAGTTTCGCCTACCAAAAACTCACCGCTATCAGGTTTTTCTTCCCCCATAATCATACGGAAAATGGTAGATTTACCTGCTCCGTTAGGTCCTATTACCCCTACGATACCTGCTTGTGGCAACACAAAATTAAGGTCGTCATATAATAATTTATCACCAAAGGCTTTGGCTACGTGGCGTGCTTCTATCACGTTGGTTCCCAAACGAGGTCCGTTAGGGATGTATATTTCAAGTTTTTCTTCTAATTGTTTTTGGTCTTCATTGAGCAATCGGTCGTAGTTTTGCAAACGTGCCTTTTGTTTGGCTTGTCGCCCTTTAGCGCCTTGTCGTACCCATTCAAGCTCACGCTCCAACACCTTTTGGCGTTTGCTTTCGGTTTTCTGTTCTTGAGCGAGTCGTTTGGCTTTCTGGTCGAGCCAAGACGAGTAGTTACCTTTCCACGGAATTCCTTCTCCGCGGTCGAGCTCCAATATCCAGCCTGCTACATTATCCAAGAAATAACGGTCGTGGGTTACGGCTATCACGGTTCCGGCGTACTGTTGCAAGTGTTGTTCTAACCACAATACCGATTCGGCATCGAGGTGGTTCGTAGGTTCGTCTAAAAGGAGTACATCGGGTTGTTGCAAGAGCAGACGACAGAGTGCTACCCTACGGCGTTCTCCTCCCGAAAGCACTTTGATAGGTGTATCGGGCTCAGGGGTGCGGAGGGCTTCCATAGCCACTTCCAGCTGGTTATCGAGTTCCCAAGCGTTCAAGGCATCAATCTTATCTTGTAGCTCGGCTTGCTTATCCATTAACTTTTGCATCTTATCGGGGTCAGAATAATTTTCTTCCAAGCCGAAAAGGTCGTTGATATGGTTAAACTCATCGAGTAGTTTAACTGTTTCGGCTACGCCTTCGCGTACTACTTCTATCACGGTTTTCTCATCATCAAGGTGTGGTTCTTGTTCCAAATACCCTACAGTGTAATTAGGAGCGAAAACCACTTCGCCCTGATAGTTTTTATCAATTCCTGCTATAATTTTTAGTAAAGAAGACTTACCAGAGCCATTGAGACCTAAAATACCTATTTTAGCTCCATAAAAGAAACTCAAGTAAATGTCTTTTAGAACTTGTTTATTAGTAGATGAATAGGTTTTACTTACCTTATTCATCGAAAAAATAATCTTTTTATCGTCTGCCATAATGTAATTAGCTAATATAGTGATTAGTAAATTTGGTGCAAAAATAATAAAAAAAACTGGTATAGTTCAAAACTACGCCAGTTTTTATTATCTATGTTATGTGAAATTTTAGAATCTAAAGACGCCGCCAATACCTAATACAGTTTCAAAGAAGAAAAAATCGTGTTTAGCTTTATCGGCTATATCATAAGTAGTGTGTACGTCGTACATATTGATATAACCACCTTTAAGTTCACCAACTACACGAAAATACTTTAAGAAAGTGAGGTGTAATCCAGCTTTAGCATTTACTCCTACCCCTGCAATGTGAAATTCGTCGTAACGTTCTTTATTGAGGAGTTTTGTATTAGATTTTGGATATAAAGCGCCAAAACCAAGTCCTTCTGTTAAGCTCACTTGTAATATATCAGTGTTACGGATGCCAAACAAGCGAGAAATGTCATCGATACGAGCCCCTTTCACTACTACATAGTTGAGTCCGTCGGTATGTTCAAAGGTGAGGAAATCCTCGCTAAGCAGCTTCTTGCGCAAAAATTATTAGGGTGCTCATTCCTAACGCCATAGTGATAAAAAAATTTCATTAATGATTATTTTTAGTTATTGATTTTTACAAGATTAGCATTGCATCGCCATAAGAATAAAACTTGTATTTTTGTTCTACAGCTTCTTTATAGGCACGCATAATGAGATCGTGACCAGCAAAAGCCGATACCATCATCAGTAAAGTTGATTTAGGAGTGTGGAAGTTAGTGATCATTGCATTGGCAACACTAAAATCGTAAGGAGGAAAAATAAATTTATTTGTCCACCCATCAAACGGATTTACAAAGCCATCAGAAGATACAGAACTCTCTAAAACACGCATTACAGTAGTTCCTACAGCACAAACGCGTTTTTTATTTTCCTTAGCGGTGTTGATGATTTTTGTTTGACTTTCAGGAATGTGAATCTCTTCGCTATCCATTTTGTGTTTAGAAAGGTCTTCTACCTCCACAGGGTTGAAAGTTCCTAAGCCAACGTGTAATGTTACTTCGGCGAAGGTAATACCTTTTATTTCCAAACGTTTCATCAAGTGTTTAGAGAAGTGCAAACCAGCAGTAGGGGCAGCAACGGCACCTTCGTATTTAGCGTAAATAGTTTGATAACGCTCCTCGTCTTCAGGTTCTACGGGACGAGAGATGTATTTAGGTAGTGGAGTTTGTCCAAGTTCAGTGAGATGCTGGCGAAACTCTTCATAAGTACCATCATACAAGAAACGAAGTGTACGACCGCGAGATGTGGTATTGTCAATTACCTCGGCTACTAATTCGGCATTTTTGCCAAAGTAGAGTTTGTTGCCTATACGTATTTTGCGAGCAGGATCGACGAGTACATCCCATAAACGTTGTTCGGCGCTCAATTCACGCAATAAAAATACTTCTATTTTTGCTTTAGTTTTTTCTTTATTACCATATAAACGAGCTGGGAATACTTTGGTGTTGTTGAGCACAAACACGTCACCATCATCAAAATAATCAATTACATCTTTGAACAATTTGTGTTCAATTTCTCCTGTTTTACGATGTACCACCATTAGGCGAGCTTCATCGCGGTTTTCGCTGGGATATTCAGCTAATAACTCTTTAGGAAGATCAAAATTAAAGTTTGAAAGTTTCATATATTTTCTACAAAATTATTGTTAGTTTATAAACGGTATCCCACACCTATGGCTATGTGTCCATATTTATAATTATCACTTGGGATACCTTCTTTTCTTTTAGCATTAGGAATATAAAAGTTGATATCTACACTACCTATAAATCTTTTCCACTCGCCATAACCACCTAAAAACAAGCGAGCATTCACTCCCTGTGCATCTCCAAAGTTAATATTAGGTCCTATACCTACTTGTAGACCATTAGTTTTGTGCATTCCTCCTAGAATATACAGAAAAGATACTTGATGAATATGATTATAACGGTCGTAATCATCATTTTGTTGAGTTTGCAGAAAAGTATAATCTATACGAGTACTAAATTTAGACAATCGTCCGTACTTTTCAACATCATATCTATCAGCTTGGATATATACATTTACACGTGGGCGAAAAGATAAAGAAACTGATGAAGAGGAGTTGTCATCAGGTTTTTCTCGGTCGTTATTATATAAAAAAGGAAGTTGTGCTCCTATAACAAAATTGTTTTTAAGAGCTTGTGCCTGAGAAATGAAGGTGAATAGGGAAAATAAAAAAAGAAGATAAACTTTGTTCATTTCTTTATAAAAATAGCTATTGTATAAAAAGAAAAAAGTCGGGATGACTGGACTCGAACCAGCGACCACACGCACCCCATACGTGTACGCTACCAACTGCGCCACATCCCGATTTTTATTTTTCAGTGCGCAAAAGTATCACTTTTTGTTGAAACCACCAAATAAATAAATAGAAAATTTTTATCTATGGAAGTTATTTATTTGATAATCTGAACTTATTATCCTAAAATGAACGTATTGAATAACTATTTTAACTACTTTTTCAATACTTAAAAGGCGAATTAAGTACTTAAAAATATAAAATATTTTGAGATTCTTTATTCGGTATTCACAATTATTTTATAATTTTGCAAAAATAGAATTTAGGAGATAATATGACAACTTTTAAAATAACAGATGAGCTCATTGAAAAGATTCAGCAACTGATTGAGCAAAAACAAAATAAAGAACTTACAACCCTCTTAAATGATTTACACTATGCCGATATAGCCGAAATCATTCACGAATTAGATATTGAAGAGGGAGTATATATTATTCGTCTCATTGATGCTCAAAAAACATCGGATGTACTCACCGAATTAGACGATGATTACCGTGAAAATATCTTAAAAAACCTTTCTGCAAAAGAAATTGCCGATGAAATCATCGAGTTAGACACCGATGATGCGGTAGATATCATTTCTGAACTACCCGAAGATAGAAAAACAGAAGTTATTTCGCATATCACGGACGTAGAACACGCTAAAGACATCGTAGAACTACTTCGTTATGACGAAGATACTGCGGGGGGACTAATGGCGAAAGAACTTGTAAAGGTAAATGAGAATTGGAATGTGCTAAAATGCGTAAAAGAAATGCGTGAACAGGCTGCTCACGTTACACGAGTACATTCTATTTATGTAGTAGATGATAATGATGTGCTTAAAGGACGACTTTCACTTAAAGATTTGCTTACTACTTCCACACGTTCAGAAGTGAAAGACATTTATATTCCAAAAGTAGACTATGTATACGTTACTGATACTGCCGAAGAGGTAGCTCACATAATGAGTAAGTATGACTTAGAGGCAATTCCCGTAGTTGATGAGATGAAACGCCTTGTAGGACGCATCACTATTGATGACATAGTGGATGTGATTAAAGAAGAAGCTGAAAAAGACTATCAGTTAGCAGCGGGTATCACCAATGATGTAGAGGCAGATGATAATATATGGAAACTCACTAAAGCGCGTTTACCTTGGTTACTTATTGGAATGTTTGGAGGATTAGGAGCAGCGAGTATTATCAATGGTTTTCAGGATACGATGATGATTTACCCTATATTATTGATATTTATTCCGCTTATTCAAGCTACTGCAGGAAATGTGGGAGTACAATCATCGGCGATAATAGTACAAGGGTTGGCAAATAATTCTATCGACGGCGAACTTATCAAGCGGTTGCTTAAAGAATTTCTATTAGGACTCATCAACGGAGGAACTATTGCAGGAATAGTGATATTGGTAAGCCATTTTGCTTTTCAAGCCGAGTATTTGGTAAGTATTACGGTAGCCATAGCACTCATTACAGTGATTGTAAATGCTGCTGTGATAGGTACTTTTATCCCGATACTTCTCCACAAGCGCGGTATTGATCCAGCAGTTGCTACGGGTCCTTTTATCACTACCAGCAACGATGTTTTAGGTATCTTGATTTACTTTTTTATCGCAAAAATGATATTAGGGTTTTAAAACAGCCTTCATTTGTTTTTCAGTATCTGCTTTTTGTTATTTTACAACACTTCCGCAACTACAAACGTGCTTCCACCAACAAAGATAAAGTCAGAGGGAAGCGCTTGTGCCTTAGCGGCATTTAAGGCTTCTGCTACTGAAGAATATCTCTCCCCTTGGAGTCCTTTTGCAGTGGCAATTTCCATTAATGTATCTACATTAAGTCCTCTTGCAATAGCAGGACTGCAAAAATAATAGGTAGCTTCTTTTGGGAAAAGTTCTAAAACACTATTTACATCTTTTTCTTTTACAAAACCTACTACAATATGAAGATGTGTATAGGTTTGCTTTTTGAGTTGTTCCATCACATAAGTAAGTCCGCCCACATTATGTCCTGTATCACATACAATAGTAGGGTAGGAACCAAGGGTTTGCCAACGACCTTTCAGGTTTGTATTGTGCACCACGTGTAGAAGTCCTTGTGCAATATTCTCCGGAGTAATATCCCACCCCTGGTAGATAAGCAATTCGGTAACGGCTATTACTCCTTTGATGTTTTTCTCTTGGTAGGCACCTTGAAGGTCGGTTGTAAGAGAAGTTTCTATGTGATTGGCAAAAATAATAGGAGCATTCATTTCTTTAGCTTTTGCTGTGAAAACGGGAGCTGTTTCCTCTTGATATTCACTGATTACTACAGGCACATTTTGTTTGATAATACCAGCTTTTTCAAAAGCTATTTTAGGCAATGTATCTCCTAAAATATCTGTATGATCTTTGGATATATTAGTAATAAGAGAAACTTCGGGAGTGATAATATTAGTAGAGTCAAAACGCCCTCCTAAGCCTACCTCTATTACAGCAATATCTACTTTTTCATTCTCGAAATAGCTGAACGCCATTCCTACTGTCATTTCGAAGAATGAGAGGTGATATTCTTCTAAAAAGGGTCTGTTTTTAGCTATAAAACTTACCACATAGTCTTCTGGTATTTCCTTCCCATTAATTTTGATACGTTCGCGGAAGTCTTTGAGGTGTGGAGAGGTGTACAATCCTACCTTATATCCTGCCTCTTGTAGGATAGAAGCGAGCATACTGCTGGAAGAACCCTTTCCGTTAGTGCCTGCAATATGCAAACTTTTGAATTTTGTTTGAGGGTTTCCTAACGCCGAAGTAAAGGCGAGGATATTATCTAATTTGTTGTTCAAAGCGGTTTTACCTTGTGTTTGAAACATTGGTAAGCGGTTGAACATCCACGAAAGTGTTTCTTGATAATTCAATGTTAAAGATAGTTTTTAGTTGTTGTACAATCAAAAATGAGATAATCAGTTATAGTATAACTATTATCTCATCCTTGTTAATTATTAATTACCAATTATTAATTGATTTCTTATTCTCCAAGTTTAAAGTTTATAACAATAAAGCCAATTTGACGTGCAGGGGCATTATCATCGGCATTCCAACGGTGCATAGCTGCTGTTTTTCGAGCGGCATCTAATAAACAAGGGGCAGAATTAGTAGTTCCTTTTACACCTGCAGTAGCTTTTACAACTCTACCGCTACGATCTACTTCTATCTGTACAACTACACGTCCTTCTTCATTACAATTTTGAGGAACTTTACCTTGTGAAGCAATGGAGCGCCCATTGAGACCCCAGCCTTTACCAGAACCGCTGCCACCACCAGAACCATAGTAAGAATTAGCATATTGACTACCATCTATTTGCCCCTGATAACCAGGTTGGTTGCCATCTCCTTGTCCTGAGGTACCACTACCACCTGCATTGGCAGCGCCTAAAATGTTAGAAAGTGCATCAGAAGTCTCACGTGAAGGCTTAGGAGCGGGTTTAGGAGTTTCTTTAGTAGGCTCTTTTTTAGGTGTTTCTTTTTTCTTTTCTTGTTTTTTAGGGACTTCGGGTACAGAAACTTCTTCGTTGTTATCTTGAGCCAAAAGGTTTTCCTTTACTTCTTGTGAAGTACTCTGTTCTGGTTGTGTTTGTGGTGTTTGGGTTTCTTCTTGTTTGGCAGCACTTGGGGGAGGAGTACGTTCTCCCATTCCAGTTATATCTACCCCATAGATGACCTCTACTCCATTTTCGGGTGGAGGATCTAGGTACTTCATTCCTGCGAAAAATAGGATAAAGATCACCAAACACATCACAACTGTAGTGAGTGCTAAAGCTTTACGTTTATGTTCTGTATTGAATAAGTTCATATACTTTGCTATTTAGGACGTACAGCCAAAATTACCTTAAATTGATTTTGGTTTGCTACATCCATCACAGTTACCGCATTTTCAATAGGTACACTTTCTTCTACGCGTAAAATAATAGTAGGATTTTCTACTCCTTTTAGTGCTGATTTGAGTTCTGCATCGAGATTATCTACAGATATAGGTTTTTTGTCGATGAAAAAATTCAAATCTTTATCAATGCTCACTGAAACATTTTGTGTGTTGGTGCTTTTTCCTTTAGCTTTAGGCAATAGCAAATCGAGCGCATTAGGGCTATTAGCAGTAATCATAAAGAATACTAACAGCAAGAACACAATATCCGTCATAGACGACATACTGAACTCAGGACTTACTTTATTTCTACCTTTTAATTTCATAATTGTACAGTAGTTTTTTGAAACCTATAGAGGTTCGTTCAACAAGTCTAAGAATTCGACGGCATTAGCTTCCATTAGGTGTACCACTTTATCAGTTTTTACCACTAAGTGATTGTAACCTACATAAGCGATAATCCCTACTATAAGACCAGCTACAGTAGTAGCCATTGCGGTATAAATACCTCCTGCTAAAGCGCCCATTTCGGCTTGACCACCAGCAGATGCCATTTCGTGGAATGACATAATCATACCAACAACAGTGCCCAAGAATCCAATCATAGGTCCTGCTCCTGCAATAGTAGCGAGAATAGCCGTATTCTTTTCAAGATTGTAGACCTCTAAAGTGCCTGCATTTTCAATAGCTTTATTAATATCTTCAAGAGGTTTACCTATACGAGAAACCCCTTTTTCAATAAGGCGTGCTACAGGAGTATTCGATTGTACACAAAGCATTTTGGCTGCATCCAAACGTCCAGCAGAGATACAATCACGTATTTTATACATAAAAGTTTTATCCACTTTAGAAGCTGCCTTGATAGCAAATAGGCGTTCAAAATAGAGGAAAAGTGCTACAGCGAGCATTACGAATAGAATGCCAATAATCACAATATTAGCAGTGCCACCATCTACAATCATATCCATTATAGAAAGTGTTTTTTCTTGAGCTGGAAGAGTGTCGGTTGCAGTTGTAGCAACATCTACAGAAGTTTGTAATCCTAACATATTATTTTTTTCGTTTTCTGTTTAAAAATATCGCAAAAGTAAGAAATAATTATCAATATACAATTATTAATGATTAATTAACAATTATTAAAAATGTAAATATTTGATAATCAATTCTGTATTTAATATATTACTAATAAAAAAAGCTACTCAGGCTATTGAGTAGCTTTTAGTGGACTCTACTGGATTCGAACCAGTGACCCTCTGCTTGTAAGGCAGATGCTCTGAACCAGCTGAGCTAAGAATCCTTTTTTTTAGATTATAGTAACAACAATAAAATCTTAAATTTGGTGGGTCCTACTGGATTCGAACCAGTGACCCTCTGCTTGTAAGGCAGATGCTCTGAACCAGCTGAGCTAAGAACCCCAAAATAACAATGATAAAAATTTTAAACCTAAGTGGGTCCTACTGGATTCGAACCAGTGACCCTCTGCTTGTAAGGCAGATGCTCTGAACCAGCTGAGCTAAGAACCCTTATGTTTTTAAATCGGGTGCAAAGGTACTACTTTTTTTGAAACCTCCAAATTTTTTTATGAAAAAAGTGAAAAAATATTTATTCTTTTAGCATAAACTCGTACTCTAATCGGTTGAAGTTAGTAATCATATAGGGTACTTTATTCCATTCACTTTCAGGCTTATTATCATTGTAATTCTCGCGTACTGTATAAATGTTTTTGCCATTAAATCTCTTTCGGGTTACTCCTACAAAATAATAAGCGTCACCGCTCCAACAGCCCTTGATTTTAGGAAAATAGAGTACCAAAGTACGTCGTTTTGTAGGGCAATGGTAAATTACGTGTTTGTGTGTTGTTTCTATAAGCTCATAAACATCACTGAATTGATAATTTTCCATACACCCCGATTGTTCTTCGTGAAAAGGGAGTGAATCGGGGAATATAATATTTTTTTCATTTGTTAGACGAAAACTCACTTCGGTAGTATAACAATCAGGAGCTCCACAATCAAAAGTGTGAAGGTTGAAAGGCAAATGCACTTTGATACTGTCCTTAGTAGTCTTAGCGAATCCTTGTAAGTAAAACTCTTCTAAACAGGTATTTTTTAGAATACTATATTTCATTTGGTGCAAAACTAATTTTCGTACAGCTCTTTGGTAACTCTCGTAGTCCTCACCGTATTTTTTTTGCAAGATTTTTAACAAGCTATCGTTTTTCGAGAGTTTAGGTTTGAGGTTAGAGGGGGTAGTTTCTGTAACAACAGTGCTATCAATAGGCATAAGAATAGTAGTACTACTTTTAGTAGTATCACTCTTTTGTATAGTAATAGTTTTTTGCTGTTGGCAACTCACCAACAGTATTACAAAAACGGAAAGAAGAATTGTATATTTCATTTGGCAAAGATATGAAATAATTGAAGATTAACAATTGACAATTGAGGTCATTATATTATTTTTATATAAGAGCTTTTGTATCAGTGTCTTTTGTGTAGTTAGATAATAATTTCTTTGTAATTTTTCTTTTTGTAGAGCAACACATTAGTATATATAACTATCACTAAAATTGAAAATTAAAATACTTTTCTTTTGTTTACTTTTAAAAAAGTATTACATTTGCGCAATATTTTTATTCAAACAAAAAAACCACTCTATATTAATTTTTTTAAAAACTATTAAAAGAGGATAAACCGATGAAAAAAGAAAATATTTTAGAAGACTATGGCATCGCTGTTCTCAGTAGAGAATGCAGCTTGATGGGAAGAAAAGAAGTGCTTATAGGTAAAGCCAAATTTGGTATTTTTGGAGAAGGGAAAGAAGTGCCTCAAGTAGCTTTGGCAAGAGCTTTTCAAGATGGTGATTTCAGGAGCGGTTATTATCGCGATCAAACACTTATGATGGCTCTCGGCGTGCATACTGTTGAGAATTTCTTTGCAGGGATATATGCACACGCTGACATAGAGGCAGACCCTACCAGTGCTGGACGTCAAATGGGGGGACACTTTGCTACCCATAGTTTAGATAACGAAGGACATTGGAAAGATTTATTAAAACAAAAAAATAGCAGTAGTGATATATCGTGTACTGCTGGTCAAATGCCTCGATTGTTAGGTTTAGCACAAGCCTCTAAAGTTTATCGCAACTTACCTAATGCAGAAAGTAAAGGATTCTCAAACCACGGAAACGAAATAGCTTGGGGGACTATTGGTAATGCGAGTACCAGCGAAGGGCACTTTTTTGAAATCCTTAATGCGGCAGGAGTAATGCAAGTACCCTTAGTAATGTCGGTTTGGGATGATGAGTATGGTATTTCAGTTCCTAAAGAATATCACACTATTAAACAAAGTATTTCAGAAGCGTTAAAAGGTTTTGTGCGCGATAAAAAACACAAAGGGTTTGAACTATTTGTTGCTAATGGTTGGGATTATCCTACTTTGTATGACATTTACCAAAAGGCAGCTAAAATAGCCCGTGAGGAACATATACCTGTATTAGTACACGTGAAAGAACTTACTCAACCTCAAGGGCACTCAACTTCAGGCTCACACGAGCGTTACAAAAGTGCTGAACGACTTCAGTGGGAAAAAGATTTTGACTGTATTGCCAAAATGCGCAAATGGATTTTAGCTGAAAAATACGCTACTGAAGAAGAATTAGTAGCTATAGAACAACAGGCTAAGAAACGCGTGAATGAAGGCAAGAAAAAGGCTTGGGAAGCTTATATTAAGCCTATTGAACAAGAAAGAAAAGAACTTGTTGCTCTTCTCTCCTCATTGTTAGCCAATACGAACGATAACACTATAAAAGAAAGAGTAGAGAGTTTATCAAAATCTCTTTTGGAAGTAGCTTTACCTAATCGCAAAGATGTGTTGAGTAGTGCGAGAAAAGCCTTGAGATTGTTATTACCAGAGGGTGAAAACAAAATATTTCCTTTACAAGAATGGATAAAGAAGTATATAAAGGAAAATGAGCCTAAATATAGTCGATTTCTCCACACAGAGAATGAACAAAATCCTATTCACATAGCAGAGGTGCTTCCTACTTATGACACATCAAAAGAACTTGTAGATGGGCGTATTGTGTTGAGAGAGAATTTCGACGCTTTGCTTACTAAATATCCTAATCTTTTGATATTTGGTGAAGATGTAGGTAATATAGGCGATGTAAATCAAGGGTTAGAAGGTTTGCAAAAGAAACACGGAGCTGTAAAAGTAGCTGATACGAGTATTCGTGAAACAGCTATAGTGGGACAAGGTATAGGTATGGCAATGCGAGGTTTGCGTCCGATTGCTGAAATTCAGTATTTAGACTATATTCTTTATGGATTACAAACACTAAGTGATGATTTAGCCAGTCTGCACTATCGCACTTTTGGTAAGCAAATGGCACCTCTTATTATCAGAACGAGAGGGCATCGTTTACAAGGTATTTGGCACGCGGGTTCACCTATGGGTGTATTGTTAGCTTCTTTAAGAGGGATGTACATTCTTACCCCACGTAATATGGTGAAAGCAGCGGGCTTCTACAATACACTCTTGGAGGGTAATCAACCAGCTGTAGTGGTGGAATGCCTCAATGGTTATCGCTTGAAAGAAGCGTTGCCTAGTAATCTCACTGAGTTTAAGACTCCTATAGGGGTAGTAGAAACACTTCGTGAAGGAAAAGATATTACTGTAGTATCTTACGGGTCTACTTTGCGTATCGTGTGTGAGGTTGCTGATGAATTGGCTGCCTTGGGTATTGATATTGAAATTATTGATGTACAATCATTAGCGCCATTTGATGTACGTCACGATATAGTGAAGAGCATACAGAAAACCAATAGACTATTAGTAGTTGATGAAGATATGCCTGGGGCTACTTCGGCATATATTTTACAGAAAATTTTGGAAGAACAAAATGCTTATCAGTATTTAGATAGTGCACCACAAACCTTGGCGGCAGGTAACCACCGTCCTGCTTATGCAACTGATGGTGATTATTTCTCTAAACCTAATGCCGATAGCATCATTGAGAAGATATACAGTATAATGCACGAAGTTAATCCTGCAAAATACCCTACATTGTTGTAGTATTATATTTTTCACTTTGTCAAAGTTTTAGGACTTTGACAAAGTGAATTTCAATCGTCATCTTCTTGAAAATCATTTAAGAGATTATCAATAGCACGGCGATCTTTTTTAGTAGGGCGACCTTCTCCTTTTTCGCGGTAATAGTCCTGAGCGAGTTTTTGTATTTCGGCTTGCTCAAAAGCTTCAGGAGGTGTGTTATCTTGACGATAAAGGTCTACTAACTTAGCCCCCACACGGCTTTCGGGGATGTCTAAAACCTCTAATTGGTAGTTGATTTGGTTTTTACGCACTACTATTTGGTCGTTTTTATAAATCTCACGTGAAGGTTTTACTGTTTCGCCATTTACTTTGATGTGACCTTTTTTACAAGCTTCAGTAGCAATATTACGTGTTTTGAAGTAACGTACACACCATAAATATTTATCAATTCGCATTCTTTTATAATTTTAAAAATAACAATAAGGTGCAAAAGTAAGAAATAATTTGTATCTTGCGCCCCAAAAATAAGACAATATTTTATATGACAAACAAAATTCTATTTAGCATCAGTGTAATAGCTCTGCTATTAACTATAGGTTGTAAGAAAAATGACAGTTCTAATGTAACACCACCAAGAGATGTTACAGAAGTGAGGAATGAAAACAATCAAGCTATTGAAACATTCTTAAAAACACATACTTATACATATTCAGCTACGGCAGCTATTTCGGATGCTGTTACTTTTACAAGTACAACTAATGTTTCACAATCCATTTTTAACAATAGTAATTTGAAGAAAATGGAATTAGATGTATTTGATGCCAATAACAATCGCATTCGTCATACTTTGTACTATATGGTATTACAAGAAGGTACTAGTACCCATACCACTTCTATTGCCGACTCGGTATATGTAAACTATAAAGGTCAGTTACTCAACTTGACAGTATTTGATGAGACTACTACTCAATCAGCATCTAATTGGATGGATTTACTGGGAAATATTGTTACCAATCGTCCTTCAGGTACTATCAGAGGATTTAGAGAAGGAGTAGCTCAGTTAAAGCCTTCAGTGACCAAACTCACACAAAATTCTGATGGTACACTTACCGCTCCTACCGATGGAGGGGTAGGAGTGTTCTTCATTCCATCAGGTTTAGGTTACTTTAATAACAGTCAGGCAAAAATACCAGCTTATTCACCTTTAATTTTTACAGTAAGACTTATTGCTGCTCGTCACGCTGATCACGATCACGATGGCAAACCTTCTAAAGATGAAATCGTACGTGATAACTATGGAGTGGTTACTTATCCTGATTGCGATGAGAAGAAAGACCAATCATATCTTCCAGATTATTTAGATGCCGATTGTAAGTAAAATGAAAAAGCATATCCCTAATTTAATTACTTTAGGAAACCTCTTTTGCGGAACTGTAGCGATTGTTTTTGCCGTGAGAGGGGCACTTGATTGGGCTGCTCTCTTTGTAGCGATAGGTATTTTCCTTGATTTTTTTGACGGTTTTTTTGCCCGTTTGCTACACGTGAAATCAGAAATGGGATTGCAGTTAGATTCTTTAGCTGATATGGTTACCTCAGGAGTAGTACCAGGTGTTGCGATGTTTCAGTTGTTTAACCAAAGTAGTTACGTAGTAGAAAATCCAACAACTTGGGTAGCCTATTTACCTTATATAGGTTTTCTTATCACTTTGGCATCAGCCTATCGATTGGCGAATTTTAATATAGATACGCGGCAAACTTCTGGTTTTATAGGGCTTCCTACTCCAGCTAATACAATGTTTATCCTTTCTCTACCGCTTATAATGCAATACCAATCAACTGAACTATTTGATAGTTTATTGCATAATAGTTGGGTTTTATTAGGAATTACATTGTTGAGTGCATATTTACTGAATGCTGAAATAGCCCTCTTTGCATTGAAGTTCAGTGATTATTCATTTAAGAATAATGCATTGAAGTATGTATTTTTAGCACTTTGTGTTATTCTACTTGTAAGTTTAAAAATGATTGCTATTCCTATAATCATTTTATTGTATATTATTCTTTCCTTACTACCTAAGCGATAAATCCCGCTTCATTCTATCTAAATTGATTTTAGGTTTTTGTAAGAAGATAACACTATCAATAACTACTTGCTTGGATTTTGGGTATACTCCTAAACTATCCATTAGCAAGTAGTTTTTTTGTTTGAAGCGCAATATATAGGGCATTTTGTAAAGTGTAATATCACTAATGCCTTTGTTTTTAATGTAGTTGTTTATCATTGGGTTGATAGAAGTTGTATCGACCTGATAGATACTCAGCTTATTACCTTGCCTAATAGTGATTATCTTATCTTTATACTTGCTAAATACTATCATTTCTTCGGTAGTTTCCAATTGGTATTTGTGATAGAAAAGTACTCCCTGAAACAAAAGTACAGAAACGAGAAGAGCTACCAATACTTTATATTTCCTATAATGTACAAAGATGATGAGTATCAGTACTATTACTAAAGAAGAAAGAAGTAGGGGAGTTGTGAAAGGTATATTGCGTATGATAAACATTTCTTGATGTGCGATAAAAGCTACTAAAATGTTCATCAGAGTTATTAATTTTTCTAAGATAAAAATTATAGGGTAAGGCAAAATACCTAAACTTCCCAAACATAGAGCAATGATACCTCCTATAAGTATAGGTTGTAACAAAGGTACTACTACCAAGTTAGCAACAAAGAACAAAATAGGAAATTGATGAAAATAGTACAAACTGATGGGCAAAACAACTATTTGAGCAGATAATCCTACTAAAAATAAAGACCAAATCCATCGGATGTATTTATTTTCGGGTTGCCACCATTTGCGCATTACAGGGTAGAATTTCATTATAGAAAATACAGCTGCATAACTCAACTGGAAGCCTACATCATATAAATAATAAGGATTGATAAGCAACAAAAATAACATTGAGAGCATTAAAGCATCGAATCGCCCTTGTTTTCGGCGTATAAGGGTACCCAACCCTACAAAACTAAACATTATAGTTGCTCTCAATACAGAAGGAGAAGCCCCAGCCATTAAAGCAAAAGTCCACAATCCTGCTAACAAGATGAAGTATCGCAATGGGCGATAAAATCCCAAATTAGGCATTTTTTGTAGTAGTAATAGAAGTATAGCCGTGATAATTCCGACGTGCAAGCCCGAAATAGCTAAAATATGTACTGCACCAGCATCTACATATTGTTGATAAATATTTTCATCTAAATCACTACGCTTTCCTAAGAGTAATGTATTTAAGAGAGCAGCAGACTCACGATTGAAATTTTGGTTGATCACAGCAGTTAGATGAGAACGCATTTTTTCAATATTTCCCATAAAATCTACTGTATTATTTTTAAGAATAGAAAACGCTATTACTTCTACCCGACCAAATACCCCTTTTCGTTCCATATATCGTTTATAATTAAACTGATATGGATTTTTAGGAGGTGGTATAAGTGTATATTTTCCTACAAAAATTAATCTATCGGTGGGAGCTAATGCTTTTACATCATCAGTAATTGTTTTAGAAGGGAAAAAACACAAGATTTTTCCTTCAGTATTGTTGTGATTAGCTGTTAAGAGGTGAGCTTTAAAGGTAGTGCCATAATTGGTTTGTGAAATGATTTCTATTACCTCGGCTTCTAAGGTGTAATATTCATTGGTATTTAGTTTTTGTGTGTAATGTTTAGGGTTATAAGTAGGAGTGTGAAAATACGTTATTAGCATACCTACAGCTACAGAAGTGAGACCTATGTGGAATAGAATTCCGCGACGAAAAGCATATCGCTTGGTAGCTAATAGGTAATGTATTGTTAGAGTAGCTAACAAACACAGACTACTGCTTATAACAAACAAAAAAGAGGGAGCTATTATATCGGTAATAGCAATCCCTCCTATGAGTCCAAATAATATAGTTAATATGGGAATATTTACGAATCTCACATCACACGTTTTGCCATACGAAAGGCTTTTTTGTAATAAGCATCACTTAATGAAGATATTACGACCCCTCTTTTAGAGGAAGAATGAATGAACTTCACATCACCATCTACATCTACTACCATACCAACGTGAGAAATTCTATTTCGGCGAGTAGTTTTGAAGAATAATAAATCACCTACTTGTACATTTTCTAAGCGTATTTTCCGTCCTTGGGTAGCCATTTCTTGTGAAGAACGAGAGAGAGGTACAGCGATAGATTTGAAAGTAGTACTTACAAAACCAGAACAGTCCATTCCTTTACGAGAGACTCCTCCGTGGCGGTAAGGAGTTCCTAAGTAAGAAAAAGCAGTGTCGAGCAATATTTTTTGTTGTTTAGTATCAACTTTACTTTTTGATAGAGCAGGAAGAGCGATATCAGTATTATCTACGATTTCTTCTTCATCAAGGAGTTCTTCTTCATCTAAATCATCATCTAAATTTTCTTCAGTAATAGCTATATTTTCAGCGTATTGTTGGCTTATTTTTTTAGGAGTATACCTCTTACTTCTCGAAGCTACTGCACGTCCTCTTACAGAAGTTTTTCTTTTAGCGGCTACTGCTCTTCTGTTTTTTGCTACGGCTTTCTTTTTAGCACTATGGCTTGCTACCCTATGTTTAGGAGGTGTTTTTTTACCTTTAGCGGTAGAGACTACTACCTTAGTTTTTCCTTTTTTAGGAGGACTATAAGTTTTCTTTTTAGGTTTTTTACTTGCTATCAGAGTATTCTCAGCACTTACTTTCACAGTAGTGCTCTTTTCATTTTTTTGTATGCTTTCTGTAAAAGAAGAAAAGCAAAATAGTAGTGTAAATAGTCCTAAAAGTCTTAAAATGTACATAAATAAGGGGTTATAAAGTTATTAAATTAGTGTTCTTTTCAGTAATAAGGAGGTTTTCACCTTTTTCATCTAAATCGAATACAATACTGTCACCTGCGTGTATTTGGTTAGATACAATTTCTTCAGCCAAGAGGTCTTCAATATATTTTTGTATAGCGCGTTTTAGAGGGCGTGCTCCATACTGTTTGTCGTAACCTTTATCGGCTATAAAGTTTTTAGCTTTTTCACTCAGTTCTACGTGGTAACCTAAATCGTTGATACGAGAATAAAGTTTAGAGAGTTCAATATCAATAATTTTGAAGATGTCTTCTTTACTGAGAGGGTTGAAAGTGATGACATCGTCGATACGATTGAGGAACTCGGGTGCAAATACTTTTTTCAAGGCATTTTCAACGATTGATTTTTCATTAGCCTCAGATTGAGCCAATCGTGCAGAAGTACCAAAACCGACACCTTGTCCGAATTCTTTTACTTGGCGGGCGCCTATGTTAGATGTCATAATGATGATGGTATTTCTAAAGTCGATTTTTCGTCCTAAGCTATCGGTTAGGAAGCCATCGTCTAACACTTGCAAAAGCATATTGAAAACATCGGGGTGAGCTTTCTCGATTTCGTCTAAGAGTACTACAGAGTAAGGTTTGCGGCGTATTTTTTCGGTAAGTTGTCCACCTTCTTCATATCCGATATATCCTGGAGGTGCTCCTATGAGTCGAGAGATAGAGAATTTTTCCATATACTCACTCATATCGATACGCACCATAGCATCTTCAGAGTCAAAAAGTTCTTTGGAGAGAACTTTGGCAAGTTGAGTTTTTCCAACACCTGTTTGTCCTAAGAAAATAAAGGAACCTATAGGTTTATTAGGATCTTTGAGACCTGTGCGATTGCGTTTAATAGATTTTACGACTTTTTCTATAGCTTCGTCTTGTCCTATGATTTTAGATTTCATAGCGTCAGATAAGCCAGAGAGTTTGTTAATTTCAGTTTGAGCGATTCTATTCACGGGGATGCCACTCATCATAGAAACGACATCGGCGATATGTTCAGCAGTTACAGTGTCGCGGTGTAGTTTAGAATCCTCGTCCCATCGTTTATTGAGATCTATTAATGATTTTTCGATGTGTTTTTCGTTATCGCGAAGGCGTGCAGCTTCTTCAAACTGTTGACGAGAAACGGCTCTATTTTTGGCTTGTGTAGCTTGTTCTAATCGTTCTTCTACGTCTAAAATATATTGAGGTACTTTTACCTGCATAATATGTATTCGCGCTCCGGCTTCGTCTAAGGCATCAAGAGCTTTATCAGGTAAATAGCGATCGGTGAGATAGCGATTGGTGAGCTTTACGCAAGCTTCGATAGCATCTTCGGTATAAATTACATTGTGGTGTTCTTCGTATTTAGCTTTGATATTTTGAAGAATCTGAATGGTTTCGTCTACACTAGTAGGTTCTACTAGTACTTTTTGGAATCGGCGTTCTAAAGCGCCATCTTTTTCGATAGACTGTCGGTATTCGTCTAAAGTAGTAGCTCCAATACATTGTATTTCGCCTCTTGCCAAGGCAGGTTTGAACATATTAGAGGCATCTAAACTTCCTGAAGCTCCTCCAGCGCCCACTAAGGTGTGGATTTCGTCTATAAAAAGAATGATGTCTCTATTTTTTTCGAGTTCATTCATTATTGCTTTGAGGCGTTCTTCAAACTGACCTCGGTATTTTGTGCCAGCTACTAAAGAGGCTAAATCGAGAGTTACAACACGTTTGTTATACAATATGCGTGCCACTTTTCTTTGTACGATGCGCAAAGCTAACCCTTCAGCGATAGCACTTTTTCCTACGCCAGGTTCACCGATGAGGATAGGGTTGTTTTTTTTGCGGCGGCTCAATATTTGAGATACGCGTTCTATTTCTTTATCTCGTCCTACGACAGGGTCTAATTGTCCTTGTTCAGCAAGTGTGGTTAGGTCTCTACCGAAATTATCTAATACTGTATTTTTTCGTTGATTGTACTGTCCTTGCCCTTGTAGATTTCTATTGTTTCTACTTTCGTGGGGCAAGCGATAGTCTCTATCGTATTCATCAACCTCATTAGTAGGCATTGTGGGAGTAACAAGTTTTGAATTATTGTCCTCTATAGGTTGAAAGCTGTCGCGTGCTGTTTCGTAGTTTAGGCCTAATTTATTGAAAACTTTTGTAGTAGGGTCATTTTCGTTGCGCAAAATACTCAATAGTAAATGAGCGGTATTTATCACATCAGATTGCATTCTTTTAGCTTCTAAATATGTAGCTTGCATTGCTCTTTCGGCTTGCACGGTAAAGTGAACAGCGTTAAAATTAGGAGGATTGAGACCGCGCGCTGAAGTAAGGGTATGGATGTTTTGCCTAAGTCTTTCCATATCGATATTTAAGTTGTGTAACAAATTGATAGCACTACCTTCATTTTCTTGAAGTATTGCTAATATGAAATGCTCAGTGCCCACAGTAGATTGCCCTAAACGTACTGCTTCTTCTTTGCTATATGTAAATATTCTTTTAACTCTTGGTGAAAAGTTATCGTTCATAGTAAAAATCTCCTTTTGTATTAAAACCAAATAATATGGATAAAACACGGCAAAATTAGTAAATAAATATGATAAAACAAAATCTTATTAAAAATATTTTATTTTAAGCACAATTCATTAAAAATGTTGAACGTTATTTTTTTCATTGCAAAAAGTTCGTCTAAGACAGTGTTAATCTGCTGATCAGAGTAGGGTAGTGTATTTATTAAATCGTTGCAATTAAAAGATTTAGAAGATAATAATTGAAGGATATCAGCCTCTATTTTTTGTTTATTGGTTTTAGGGGAGTGCATTTGAGTAACACAATTAGAACATATACCACAAGGTTTCGCATTTTTCTCGCCAAAATACTCTAATAAGAATATACTTCGGCAAGTATTTTCATCTTCCAAGTATTGATATACTTTGTTTTGCAATAATCGTTTGGAGTGGTTATACTCTTTGATGTGTTTGCCAATGCTATTGATTGTGCGATCATCGTCACGAGGCACGTTGAAAATGATTTGTATATCGGCAGTTTCACATTTTAAAACGCCTATTCCATCGTTGTGCAGAGTTTCTAAATACCCCATAATTTCTTTGTGAGATTTTTCGGTACGTTCCATCAATTTAGCCATTTCTAACTCTACTGGGAAGTGAAATATCAGTTCGTAGCACCTCATAAGATAAATAGTAATGTTTTTGATATACCGATGAGTAGTTATATACTTCACTAATTGTTCGGGGGTAGCTTTCATTTGGAAAGTAACTTTGTTGTAGAAATGGTGGTTGAAGGAAATGATTGAAAATCTATCTAATACTTGTAAAGCGTTATAAGTTTTTAAAGGCAATAAGTTGTAGCGTTTACAAAAATCGGGGAATAGGAAGCTATAGGTATTTTCGGTACCTTCTCCTATGGCTATTTGGAAGTAACTATTGAGTTTACTGTAAACGATTTTTAGATAAGGAATGTCTATAAGATATTCATTTAGAAGTTTTTCGGCATTTTTTATATCTACCTCATTGTAGAAAACGATGGCCTCGGCGGGGTTACCATCTCTACCTGCTCTACCTGCTTCTTGGAAATAATCTTCTAAGGTTTGAGGGATATCCCAATGAATCACCCAGCGGACATCGGGTTTGTCGATTCCCATACCAAAGGCGTTTGTAGCTACCATTACACGTACGTCGTTTAGCAACCACATACTCAGTTTGTTATTTTTTTCTTCAGCGGGGATCCCGCCGTGAAAATAAGTAGCTGAAATATTGTGGTTTTCTAATAAACGCGCCAATTGTACACAACCATTTCTACTTCGCAAATATATAATAGCTGTACCTTCGGTTGTTCTTAGCAGTTGTAAAAGGTGATGAAATTTGCTTTTTACTTTATATACTTTGTAAGCTATATTAGGGCGAGCTAAAGAAGTACTGATTACATTTGCTTTCTCGATGCCTAATTGATGTAAAATATCTTGTTGTACTTGAAGGGTAGCAGAAGCAGTGAGAGCTAATAAAGGTATATTAGGGAATTGTTCTTTGAGCCATTTACACTGTAAATAAGCAGGGCGGAAGTCCTTGCCCCAGAGCGATACGCAATGAGCTTCATCTATCACTATTAGATTGATAGGCATTACTTTGAGGTAATTACGCACGACTTCCTGTTGCAGACGTTCAGGAGAAAGGTATAAGAATTTGTATTGCCCATAGAGAGCGTTGTTTAGCAGGCGTTCTAACTCGGGGTAGGAGAGACCTCCGGCTAATGATAATGCACGTATTTCTCTGTTTTTAAGCGCTTCAACTTGGTCGGTCATCAGAGCTATCAATGGAGAGACCACTATACATATACCTTTGCGCATCATAGCGGGTACTTGAAAAGTAATAGATTTTCCTCCACCTGTAGGCAATAAGGCTAAGGTATCATTACCTTCTAAAACCGATTTGATCACGGCTTCTTGAGAGTTGCGAAAATTATCGTATCCCCAATATTTTTTTAGTGTGTATAGAGGTTCATTTTCCATAGTATTACTCTTGGTAATTTTTGTAAGCAGCGCGTGCTAATTGAGGAAAATCGATAAACGGATTGCGGTTGCCTTGGGCTTGTTCAATTACATTGTTGCGTTGGCGTTCGAGGTCGGAAACAGGATCGTCATCATTCCATTTTAAAAGTGTTTCGATACCTCCTATTACAATTTTATTATCGATTTTATCGTTATAACGCAAATTGATATACATAATCATTCGAGCGACATCACCTTTCCACTCATCGCCAGGATACCAAGCGCTATTGATACGTCCAGCTCTTCCGGATTCATTGGTAAAAGGTATATTTCCTCTACTACTATTAAGCTTACTATCACAAGCTTTTAGATGATGTAAATCACCTTTGGCATCTCCATTACTATATTTTGATTGAGGGAAAATATGTTCGGTGTTGAAAGTTTGAGGTTTATAATTATTATTACCACTCTTATATTCTTTCCAATAGCGCTCTTCGCCGGTGTAGACCAATACTACATATTCAGGATTTTTAAGGCTAGTGTCGGCTTTGTAGAGGTACTTATGACGATCATAATAACTTAAGAAATTAGTATGTTTGCTGATGGTAAGTACTGCTAAATCATCGTACAAAGCTTTTCCATTTTTAGTAAAAAGAATTCCTTTGTAATAATTTTGTAGTGCTTTTGGTACTATAATATTGCTATTAGGAGGGGCAACGGGATGTTCTTGAGCTTGTTCTTTGCTATTGCAAGCTAACAAGAATGTTGTGAATAATAAAAAGTAAAGTTTTTTCATTTGTATTTAGTTTTAAGTTATTTATGTAAGAAAGCTTTTAATTTTTCTATCAGTTGTTTTTAGGATATTTTTCTTTTATGTATTTACTAAATTTGTGATAGTAGAACGATACAATGAGCACAGTTATCACAAAGAGAATAGCACCTATTACTGCTTGGGTAGGGTTGAAGCTCTTATGAAAATAATGGTCTAAGTTGAAATATGGAATAAAGTGATAGAGCGCAATACTATGAATGATGTAAATGGAAAGAGTATTTTGCCCGATACGTTGCAAGAATTGCGCAGTAAGTATATTTCGCAAGATTACAAATACTGCAAATGTCCAGAGAGTATCGCCCATTCTCAAGAAAAGAAAACCATTTCGTGCTAAACTTTCAAAGTGATTCCAACCAGTAATGCTATATAGGAAATGGAAAGTGTGATATTGAAAGTGAAAAATAGCTCCGATGCCAATAAGTAGTAGTGTATATACTGTATATAAATGTTTGGCGTTTCTGTAATAGTAAAATAACGATCCCATAAAGCCTCCTAAGGTTACAAAACCTAACCAAGGAAAAATAGTAAAGAAAGTACCGTATTTTGGAGTAAAGTAATTAGCTACCACTTGGGGTAACCAAGAGTATTCATATTGGTTATAGGTCTCGTTGAAGGTGAAAAGTAGTAAAGTAATGCTGATGAGCATTGTAGGAAGGAAATGCCTCACGTGATTTCGAGCTAATAAGTAGAGTCCTACCATTATGATGAGGGCTAACCCTATACAATGCAAGATATCTACGAAATAGATGCTTTTCCGCAAAATACACGCTACGGCTATAAGCATTAATCCGCGTTTTGCTCCTTTTTTTACACGAGGGTTCTTAAGTCCTACACCACTGCGTTCGCCTTCACGAATGAGTAAATAGGTGAAAATAAATCCAGAAATAGTAAGGAATACAGGGGCTGTAATACCTGTAAAATAATGCCAAATATGATAGTAAGGGTTATTTTCGTCGCAATATCGTTCGGCGAGTAAGGCAGTGATAAAGTGCCCTTGTAACATCATACAAATGGCATAAGCGCGTATTACATCAATAAATATCAGTCGTTGTTTCATTATGAATTTTGTTTTTTAGTGTTTGAAAAGGGAGTTTTAATTTCTACGTATTGTGTTGAGAATATCTCCACATTAGCTTGCCTAAAAAGTACTTTGTATATTTTTAGTTAGATCAGATTTTATAAAATACATATTTTCGGGGTGGAAAGTATAAGCATTGAGCTCATAAATAGCATTTAGTTCATTAAGAGAAATTTGAAAAATGTAAGGATGTGGTTTAGGAGAAATACCATTGGTTTTCAGAGCAGCTTCTATAAGGAGTTCTTCCACTAAATTATCAGAATAATCATAGCGTACTTTTACTTGTACATTTAGCGCTAAGCCTATTTCTTTGCCTATAGAAGTGAAGTTCATAGTTGCACCGCTCAAGATAGCCGAATCAGGGATGGTAATATCTTCGTTATTAATAGTTTTCAATCTTGTTACTAAGGCGTTTTTTTCTATCACAGCTCCTATAATTTCTCCAGATTTAATCCAATCACCTACTTGAAATGGACGCATATAACTAATTACAATGCCTGCAATGGCATTAGAAATGGCAGAAGAAGATCCTAAAGAAATCAATACCCCTAAGAAGACAGAAATTCCTTTAAAGGCATCACTATCGGAATCAGGGAGGTGAGGAAACATTATTACCAATGCTAATACCCATAACATCATACGTGCCAGCGCATAAGTAGTATGAGCCCATTCGGGGTGAAAGCCTTTTATTTTTAAGATACCTCTTTCTATTTCTAAAGCAAAAAAGCGCAATATTTTCAATACGTAGCGTGTAATGACTACAATAATGACAATATAGAATAAATGAGGCAAATATCCAATAATTGCTATACCGACGTTTTTTATAGGTTCAGAAATCCATTGTACTATGATTTTAGACAAGTATTGAGTAGAAGGGAAGATATCGAAAATCAGAGGTATAATAGTTATTAGCAAGAAAAACAAGAATATGATACGCAATATAGCAAGTAATTTCACTAAAGCTTTTACAACTCCTCGTTTTTTGATAAATTCGTAATTTCTAATTCGGATACCTGTGAGGGAGGGGTGTTCGGAGTTGAGCGTTATTTTTTTTAAGAAATTGAATAATCGGTTGATCGCCCATACAAGTACAAAAGCGATAAAGAGTACTAATAACAACTCAGCCAAGCGGATTAGGATGCTTTTTAGGCTATTTTGTTCTTTATATTTTACAATTGTATTTTTGATTACATTAGCATATCTTTGAGCTAATTCAGTTTGGGAGCTATTTTCCCAGAGCGCATCTACCATTGTAACACGAGTGATGATTTTTTCGTTATACATTACTGATAGGTAGTCGCCATTGGGTTTTATTTTGATAGAATCGGCGGCGAAAGAGGGGTCGTTATATAATTCTTTGAGTTTATTTTCTATATATTTTACGCGAGTATCAATATCATAAGGTCCATAGGAAGTATAGAGATAGTATAAGGTATCTTTTTCAAAAACAATAGGTCGTCCACGCATTTTATTGCGTAGTTTTTCCATTTCTTTTTCATTAGTAGTGGAGGAATTAGTAATTGAAGATGTATGTTTGTCGTTATTTATGAGTAGTTGTATTTCGTTTAATAGCATTGCAATGCGTACGGAATCTTTCTGGCGGAATTGTTTGATAGCTTCTAACTCTTTGTGAATTTCTTGTTGAGAAAGGCTATCTGGTTGCTGTGCCTGTGTGTACGCAACGCAGAATAGATATATAACAATGAAGATTTTAAAATGCATTTTAATTTGACTAAAGAGTAAGATTGTAGTGCAAAGGTATGACAATTTTCTCATATACCCAAAAATAAAAAACATTGGTAAAGGTATTAGCTTCACCAATGTTTTTATAATCTGTTAGTTATTGTTTTATTTGTTCAAATCTTCTAACACTTTTACAGCTTCATCTATATAGACATCTTTTTCAAGACTTTCGTGCCAACGATCACGACGAAGTTTTAACTCTTCGCTGTTTTTAATTTTAGCTTCATCGGAAGCTACAGAAGAGAATTTTAAGTTAGATTTATAGTCGCTGATAGCTTTAAACTTTTTGGCTTGCTCTTCGTTTTTGTCGATTACTTTTTTGTAGGCTTCGTAGTTGAGTGGGAAAACATAATCTTTTTGTTGTTGTTTTACCCATTGAGCATTTTCATCTATCAGTTTTAAATATTCGTTTTCTCTAATACGTTTTTTACTGTTTTCAATAGCCATATTAAAATTGGCATTGTTTGCCCAAGGAGTGTATTTAGCAGGTTCTATTTTATCCCAAGGCATAGCGTTAGGCATATCACGTTCACCTATATCGATATATTTGTATTTATCGGGTACAACAATATCACTTTCAACTCCTTTGAGTTGGGTAGAGCCTCCGTTGATACGGTAGAATTTTTGGATAGTGATTTTCAAAGCTCCAAGGTCGCCGTAATTGTTTTGACGAAGGAACTCATTTAGGTCTACGAAGCTTTGCACGGTACCTTTACCGAAGGTTTGTTTACCGCCTATGATAATAGCGCGTTTATAATCCTGCATAGCAGCTGCTAGGATTTCGGAAGCTGAAGCGGAAAGTTCATTGGTAAGGATTACTAAAGAGCCATCCCATTGAGTTTTAGGATCATTGTCGGAGAGAACGTCACGACTACCACGTGATGATTTAACTTGTACGATGGGGCCTTTAGGGATAAATAGACCTCCTATATCGACTACAGTTTTTAGGGATCCACCGCCATTGGAACGCAAGTCGACAATTAAGCCATCAATATTTTCTTTTTTAAGTTTTTCAATTTCGAGGGCTACATCGGTAGCGGCATTGCGACGGTTTACATCTTCGAAATCAATATAGAATTTAGGTAGATTGATGAGGCCGTAACGTTTGCCATTGGCAGTAATCACAGCTGATTTAGCGTAAGTTTCTTCGATTTCTACTACATCTCGGATGATAGGTACTACTTCGATAGTGCCATCTACACGTTTTACAGTGAGGCGCACTTCGGTACCTTTTGGACCTTTGATAAGTTTAACGGCATCATCTAAGCGCATTCCTACGACATCAACAGGTTCGGCAGCGCCTTGACCTACTTTTAGGATTTGGTCGCCTACTTCCAAGAGTTTACCTTTCCAAACAGGTCCTCCCAAAATCACATTAGTAATAGCTATACCATCAGTTTTCTTTTGTAATTGAGCGCCAATACCTTCGAATTTACCAGACATATCACGGTCGAAACCTTCTTTGATGTCGGGTGCCATATAGTTAGAGTGAGGGTCAAAAGTTTCGGTTATAGCATTTACGAACATAGCGAACCACTCTTCACGTGTAATATCGTTGTACATACTATACATATCAGCCAATGTTTTTTGAGTAGACTCTATAGATTCTTTTTTGAGTATTTGATTGCTTTTAGGCTGATATTTAGCATCTTTTTCTTTCTTAGTTACTTCTTCTTTTTGTTTAGTAATGTAAGTAGAAAGAGTAGTGAAAATAATCACTTGTTTCCAACGAGTTTGTAAATCGGCTTTACTTTTAACAAAAGGCAATTTATCGTAGTCGGTATTGATAGTTTCATTGCTATTGAGGTCAATAGGTTTAGCGAAGATAGCTTTAGTAATTCCTTCAGCTTCTTTCATACGCTGTTTGAGACGATTATAAGAAAGGTTGAAGAAAGAGATGTCACCTTTTTTTAAATCATCATCTAAACGGTTTTCATATTTTTTGAACTCATTGATATCGGATTGGAGAAAATAGCGTTTTTGTCCGTCGATATTTTTCAGATAGCTATCGAAGACTTTTTTAGAGAAAGAGTCGTCCATTTTCACGGGACTAAAATGAGCATTTTCGAGCACGTGCTCAATAATTTCTAATAGCACAGTGTCCTTATCCTTATTAGGATTGTCAAACTTCTTACTTGTAAAGCTGCAAGAAGCGAATGAGATAAATAATAAAAATAATGCTGCTGAAATATTTTTCATCATAAAATGGTTTTTTCTATTTTTTTTAATTTTTAACTTCTGTCTTTATCAAATTGTGTGCCTTTCTCTTGTTGGGCTAATAATTTTTACATTTTGGAAAACAATAGCTCCGCGAATTACACCAGCTATAGTATTGTGTAAAGCTTTTATGATTTGTAATTTTAGTTCATTTTTGTGATAAACTAAGCTAATTTCGCGAGCGGGATAGGGTTCGGCGAAATAGTGAATGCGTTTCTTTTCTTCCTCTTTCAGTTCCAAAGAGTGTAGATAGGGTAACAGGGTCATTCCTAAGCCTTCGTTAGCTAATCGCACTAAAGTTTCAAAACTACCACTTTTTAGTTGGAAGTGTTCTTTAGAATCGATTACATCTTGGTTGCAGATATTGAGTACACTGTCCTTAAAGCAATGACCATCCTCAAGCATTAAAATATCGTTGATATCTAAATCTTCAGAGTAGATAGTTTTAGAGTTTTGGAGGCGGTGGTTTACAGGGATGTAAGCGACAAAAGGTTCATAATATAAGGGACGTTCTACGATTAATGAATTGTGTAGAGGGGTAGCTAAAATACCGGCGTCGTAACTACCATCTTCAATTTTTTTTAAGATATTTTCAGTTGTTTGTTCCTCGATTTTCAGGCAAACTTTAGGATATTTGTTAATAAAATTAGTAAGGAACATAGGCAATAGGGTAGGGGAGACGGTAGGGATAATTCCGACACGAAATTCGCCTCCTATATAGCCTTTTTGTTGAGCGACGATATCGTTCATTCGCCCAGCTTCGTTTACGATTATTTGGGCTTGTTTGATAATTTGTTCACCTATTTCAGTAACCTGTAGAGGTTTTTTACTTCTGTCGAAAATAGTAACTCCCAATTCCTCCTCTAATTTCTGCACCTGCATACTCAAGGTAGGTTGAGTAACAAAACTATGCTCGGCGGCGGTAGTAAAATTTTTGTATTTGGCTACTGCTAAGACATATTGATATTGAGTAATGGTCATAATAAAAGGTGTTATTTAAATGTTTTAATGAGTTGTTTTTCCTCTTCAGTAAGGGCTTCAACTTCGGGTACATAGGAAGGGTTGGGTTGATACCAATCTTCTGTTTTGAAAACATCTTGCAAAGTTTTATCCTTAAATATATACCCACGTCGTGCAAATGGCAGATTCCTGATAATGCGTTTTTCTTCAGGAGTTTTCTCGGTAGGGTCGCCTAATTCTCGGTTTTTTCCTAATGAAAAAATAAACTTTTGATTACTTCCTGCTTCTCGACAGTAGGAACTTTCTTCTTCTACGGAAAGCTCTCCCTTAGGTACAAAGTTTTTCTTTTCGAATACTAAAATACCTTGCTGGATATAAAAATTAGTATAATCAGGATTTTCAGTTATTTTTCCTATTCCGTTGAAAGTCCATTCGTTAGTGTTTTTAAAGAAAGTTTTACGGATAGAAGCTGTTTGGAAATCACCCATATCCAAGATCAGGGTAAAATCGTCGATTTGCTTGTTAGCCCAGCGATTGGCTGCCGTAAGTACGTAATTAAAGTCGTAATAATAACATACTCCTCTTGATAGTTTATATCTATAAGTATGTTTTACAATGTTTTTTCCTTTTTTAAATTTTGCCTTGAAATGATAAACATATTGAAAGTCTAACTCATCACCAATGACATCATTATCAAGAGATTTTGGGTCTATATTTTGTATTTTATGATTTTTGGCATAGGTTGAGTTTTTTACAAACGCTATTTGATAGGGTAAGAAGCTACCATTGAGCGATACTGTAAAGTCGAACATATAAGGATGATGTCCATTTACTGGGGAAAATCCAGCATCACCTGAAGGGATGCCCGCCTCAAAACCAACTATGATTTCTTTTTCATCTTTAGGATTGAAAAACTCATAATAGACTGATACTTCCGCAAATTCTTGTGTTTTTTTGATATACAAAATTTCTTTCTTTACTGAAATATCAGTTTCGTTGATGGGGACGAGTTGGTTACCTGCCATATAGAAAGCACCATCATTGGTATATCCTTCAGTGAAGAATCCATAGAAACACAGTATAAAAAAGAGTCTTTTCATCGTGTTTATTTGAGTTGAGGCAATACTTCTTTTCCGATTTCTTCGAGTACCTCACCAGCTGGGCGGCTGCAATATTTGAGTACCAGCATAATATGATTTATTCCTATTTTTTTGAGTTCTTGGAACATATCGATGAGGTAATTACGCCCGAGGCGGAAGCCTAAGTCCATAGTTTGAGGTTCAAAATTAGGATTTTCCATAAGGTCGATATATACGGGTTGTATATAAGGTTTAGCAGGTTCGCCTTCATTTTTGAGAGCTTCGTGCCAATCTTCTACGATTTTTTTTTGGAAAGAGAAATCACGGGGATAGTAGATCCAGCCATCGGTGTGTTTAGCTATCCAATTGAGGTTTATACCACCGATGTGACCAGTGGCATAGATTGGGATATTTTTATGGATAGGTTTAGGGAGTACATCACCTACTTTGTCCATTAGGGTACCATAATCATTATTGTAAGTAGGGAAATCTACACTCCATAATTTTTTAAGAGTTTCGATATGTTCGGTTATGTGTGCGCTACGCAATTCAAAAGGTTTGTTGAAAGCAGGGTATTCGACGGGACGGTCGCCAGAGGCAATTCCCATTACGAAGCGGTTAGGGAACAATACATCGAGACTTGCGGAAGCTTTAGCGACATGTAGAGGGTGGCGTAAAGGTAGAATTACACTTGCTATTCCTATTTTGATAGAGAATGTAAGAGAAGCTATATGAGCTAAATATATCCAAGGGTCAAACATTTGACCTACTTCTTTAAAATCGGGGTTGTAGAGGGGAATGTCGCGTACCCATACAGTATCATACCCTAAGGCTTCTGCGCGTTGGATCAGCTGTATTTGATTTTCCATTTTAGGGATAGCCCCTTGATAAGATTCAATGGGTAATAATATACCTATTGAGAATTTATGTGCGTCAATCATAGTTTTATGTTTTTAAAACGCAAAAGTATAAAAAAAAAGGCATATAAAAAACTATATGCCATTTTATTTTTGATGAGGTTATTTTTATGAACCTTTTTGTTCTTTGTTGAAGTACACTAAATAGTAATACATTTGCTTTTCCTCGTCCCAACCTTTTTCTATGAACTTATCGGCAGATTCGGGATTGATGAAGTCCATACGTATTTGGATATTTGTATCTAAATCGATTACGTTTTTAATTTTTTTACGTACATCGGAGACAGCTTTGTTAGCGATTGGAAAGGTAGAAACATCTTCTATTTGATACTTAGGGCCTTTTTCTACTTTGTAGTGTTTGAACTCAGGTATTAGTTGAGGATTTTCAAATACTTCATTCATAAATGAGGTTTCTTCGAAATCATCATTTTTAGCGAAGTAGTTGATAGCGCGGTTCATAAAAAGTACTTCTTCTTTTTTATCTTCGGCGGGCAAGATTACATCTTTTGCAAAATCTTGGCTGAACTTGAGGTATTTTTTAGTATAGAAGTTATCGTCGACCAAAGCATCGACGTTTAGAAAGTTTTCTAACCAATATTTAGTATCGTAGCGATTGCTATCAATAGAAAGTATTTTGTAGCCATCTTCTTTATTTACATTGAAAATGATACAACCTTTATCCAAGCGATGGATGTTTACACCTTCTTGGATAATCATTTCTAACTGGTTACCTTGTTCTTCAAACTGTAGAAAGCTACTTTTTACCTCAGATTTAAAAATACCAACAGCTTTTACCTTTTCATTATCCAAATAAGTATCGTGCAAAAGGGCTATATAGACTTCTCCACTTTTGATATGAGGATGATTAGATTGGTTGTACAAGTGTTGAGCAATTTTCCCTGATTGTTCGTGAATTGTACTTTCGTCCTCAAAAATAGGGGTTACCAACTGATAAAGAGTATTGAATTCTACATCGGCATCGTGTACAAAATGGAAGTAGTTTTCTTCTTTTTCACGAAAAGGTTTGAAGAAATACTCTTTTAGCAAGCCTATAATTTCGTCGTTTAACGCATAAGGTTTTTCAGAAAAGAAAATAGGTTCCCCTTTACTCAAGTTGCCTACCCTATGGATAGAAAGGGTTTCGATGTTTGTTGTATATAAGTTAAGCATAGATAGATGTTAGCGAAATTAATAGTATTCCTCTTCACTGAAACTACCATAATCGTCTTCATCGAGGTCGAAATCGTTGAACTCATCTTCAAACTCATCGAAATCATCGGCGATGAAGGATTTTTCGGGGGCTTCGGCAGGGATAGAACCGTGAGCGTGTATCAAAGCAGGGTAGGATATACCAGATTTTTCTTCTTCAATATCTACCAATTCAACGAAGAATGTCCACATTGACATAAAGTCGTACACATACAACAATTTAGGTTCGTCTTCACTTACTACTGATTCGATAGTAGTTTCTTCCATTAAGCGTATTTCGCCACTCTCGGATACATCGAAAAGAGTGATTTCTTCACCTTGATTCCAATCGTCATCTGTAAGGTAGAATGAAGCCATTTCGTTGCCAGCAAACCCAAAAGACTGGTTGATTACATTGTGCAAATCTTCCAAGGTAGCTTCTCCTTGGATTGCGATATCTCTAAAAACGTCTTCTTTAACGTCGAGTATTACTCTAAATTTGTATACCATTTTTAGGTGTTAGGTGTTAGTGGTTAAGGGTTATTTAGCTATGTCGGTGATTTCGATGTCGAAAATGAGGTCGCTATTAGGAGGAATAACATTACCGGCACCTCTTTCGCCATAGCCTAAGGCAGCAGGGATGAATACACGCACTTTGTCACCTACTTTCATTTTTAGAAGAGCTTCCTTAAAACCAGGTATAAGAGGGGCATTAGAACTATATTCCATAGGGAAAGCTTGGTAGCCGCCTTGTTGCTCACGCATTGCATTGTATTTGCCATAAGTTTCTTCTATTTCTTTTACATTAGAATCGAAGAGAGTACCATTTGCCAAATATCCAGCATAGTTAACCATTACTTGTTGAGTGTGGTTAGGCTGTTTGCCTTTACCTTCTACTAAAGTAAATATTTTTACTCCAGAAGGGAGTGCTTTAGCTTGAGGTTCTTGAGTTTTTACCTCTTCTAAGAATTTGGCAGCCGCTGCTTTGGTTTTAGCTTCCTTTTCTTGTTCTTTTTTAGCGATATCTTTGAAATAGTTTTCAAAAACTTTTACAGCATTGAAGTTTTTAGCGTCTTTACCATTAGCAATAATTGTAATTTTATTGATTTTGATATCTTTTTCAGGTTTATCGTTAGCTACAGTTTTAGTATTAGCTATTGCATCGATTACCTCTAAACCTTTAACAGTTTCACCAAAAACAGTATGACGACCATTGAGGTGAGGGGTAGGTACTTGAGTGATGAAAAACTGACTGCCATTTGTACCAGGCCCTGCATTGGCCATTGATAAAATTCCTTTTTTATCGTGTTGCAAAGTAGGGACAAATTCATCTTCAAAACGATATCCCGGATCGCCCATACCTGTACCAGTAGGGTCACCTCCTTGGATCATAAAATCTTTGATTACACGGTGGAAGATCGTTCCGTTGTAGAAAGGTTTTCCTTTGTATTCGGCTTTTACAAAAGAGTTTTTACCTTCGGCTAAAGTAACAAAGTTAGCTACTGTTATAGGAGTTTCTTTGTAGTTGAGTTTTACAATGATATTTCCTTGAGTAGTTTCGATATCAGCAAATAAGCCATCACCTAAGTCCTTGTAGGCTTTTTTTTGCGAATTACAACTGAAAAATACAAACATTGCAGAGAGCAATGCTACAAAATTGAGTCGTCTCATAATATAATAATTAATTAATAATGTTTATTTATTCGGGTCGAGGTTTTACGTCTTCTTGATTTTTTTCAATCTTAAAGACTTCGATTTTAGCTATAATAGGTTGATTGAAAGAAATTTTATCTTTATCGCCGCGATAGCCATAGGCTACACTTGAGGGGAAATAGAAAACGCCACTTTCTTTTTCTTTTAACAATTTTAAAGCGGAACGCAAGCCTTGGAATACTTCTTCTTTATCTACATAATATTTGTATTCACCATCGGGTTTTTCCTGATAAAGCTGGTTACCTTGCAAATCGGAGAGGCTGTAATCATAAGTTACGATATCGCCAAACTGAGCAGTATAATGAGCCTCAGGATTTTGATTTAGATAGTAGAACTTAAATCCGTGTTGAGAGTCGACGAAAGAGTGAAGTGTATCTTTTTTGATGATAGAATCGATTAGCGCTTCTTCGGAGGCCAACAGAGCTTTATTTTTCATAGCTGATTCTTTTAAAAAAGTACTTGTTTTTTTAGTTATAGGATGGCGTGCTTGCCGATCGGCACAACTTACCAAAACTATGCCAATGGCACTTAGAATGATTATTTTTTTAAGTATATTCATTGTATTATTTTACATATTTTTGTGGATAAAATCGGGTAATACTTGTTTGAAATAGGTAACTGCCTCGTCTATAGAGCCGTCGAATCGCCCACCAGCGGCATTGATATGTCCGCCGCCATTGAAACATTTACGAGCCAACAAGTTTACATCGTTATTGCCTTTGGAGCGCAAGGAGATTTTTACAAAATCGCCTTCTTGGATAAAGATGACAGCTAATTTAGTATCTTTAATTGTGAGTCCATAGTTTACAAAACCTTCAGTATCACCTTTTTGATGGTCGCATTTTTGTAATTCCTCAGAAGTGAGTGTAATATAAGCAGTGTCGTACTCCTTGATATACACCAAATTTTTGAGAGCAGTGCTAAGTAATTGCAATTTGTTGTAAGAATTATTATCGAACACATTGCTATTGATTTGGCTATTGTTAGCTCCTTTTTCTATTAAGAAAGCGCCAATTTTGAATGTGTTGCTAGTGGTGGTGGGGTATTTGAAGTTACCTGTATCCGTCATTATTCCTGTATATAAGCAAGTTGCTATTTCTTTATCGATTTGGTTTTTATTGCCCATTGCGTCGATAAAGGTGTAAATCATTTCGCAAGTAGAGCTTGCTTTAGGATTAGAGAAAGTAACTTTGGCATAGTCGTCGGGGGCTTGATGATGGTCTATCATCACAAAGGTAGCTTTAGAGTTCTCTAATAGAGGAGTGAGTGTATCGGCTCTTTTGAGGGCGTTGAAATCGAGCGTAAAGATAAGTTTAGAGGCTTCGATTTGCTTTGTAGCTTTTTCAGGATTGTTGTCGTAAATAAGAATTTCATCGGCAGCAGGTAGCCATTTGAGAAAATCAGGAAAATCGTTAGGTGAAACTACCGTTACATCACAATGATGTAATTTGAGATAATGGTAAAGCCCTAAGCAGCTACCTATGGCATCGCCATCAGGGCTTTTGTGAGGGATGATACTTATTTTAGGTTGCTTTTCGAGCAATATTTTGGTAGCTTCGATATCGTATATATTCATTTGCTTTTAGAGATTTTAGGAGAGAGTTCTTTTTTCTAAAAGTACTACATTTTCAACGTGATAAGTTTGAGGGAACATATCGACGGGTTGTACTTTTGTCACCTTATACATTTCGTTTAAGAGCGCTAAATCACGGGCTTGGGTAGCGCTATTACAGCTCACATATACTATCTTAGAGGGTGCTATTTGCAGGATTTGCGCTACTACGTCTTTGTGCATTCCATCACGAGGAGGATCGGTGATGATTACATCGGGGGTACCATTAGCTTCGATAAAAGCATCATTAAAGATGTTTTTCATATCGCCTACATAAAAACTCACATTATCAATGCCGTTTGCCTTAGCATTTGCTTTAGCATCGGCAATGGCTTCGGGTACAGCTTCGACGCCTACTACTTTTTTAGCTTTTTTAGCTACAAACTGAGCGATAGTACCCGTACCAGTATAGAGGTCATATACCAATTCATCTCCTTTTAAATCGGCGAAGTCACGGGTTACTTGATATAGTTTGTGAGCTTGTTTAGAGTTTGTTTGATAGAAGGATTTTGCATTGATTTTGAAACGCAAACCTTCCATTTCCTCAAAAATACAATCGGTGCCTTTATAGACTTTTAAATCTTGGTCGTAGATAGCATCGTTTCCTTTGCTGTTGATACAATATTGCAAAGAAGTAATTTGAGGGAACGTTTGGGCGATATGGTCTAACAAACAATAGCCTTTTTTGCTATCGCTAAAGAATTGTATTACCAACATTATTTCGCCTGTAGAAGAGATGCGTATCATCATAGAACGCAAGACACCTGTTTGCTGACGCGGGCTATAGAAAGGTATATTATTTTCTAAAGCAAATCGCTTAATTTCCAATCGTATGGCATTAGAAGGATCTTCTTGTAAGTAACATTTATCGATGTCGAGGATTTTATCCCAAGCGCCAGCGATATGGAAGCCTAAACCGTTGCGTTGTTCAATTGTATTGGCATTTTGAATTTCTTCGGGGGTAAGCCAGCGCATATCGGAGAAGGAGAATTCCATTTTATTTCGATAGAAATAGATATTCTCGGAAGCTACAATAGGCATCAGTTCAGGGATTGTTATTTTTCCTAAACGCACTAAGTTGTTTTCGACTTCTTTTTGTTTGTAGAACAGCTGACTTTCATAGTTCATATTTTGCCATTTGCAGCCACCACAGTAGCCAAAATGGGTACATACGGGAGTTACACGGCGATTAGAATAGTCGTGGAATTTAGTAGCAACCCCCTCGTAATAAGCCGATTTTTTTTTGGTAGTTTGTACATCGACTACATCACCAGGGATAGCGTTGTTGATAAAGATAACGCGACCATCAGGAGCTTTAGCAATGCTTTTGCCTTTAGCCCCCGCATCGGTAACGATAACATTTTCTATGGTTATATTTTTCTTTTTACTCATTGCGGGGGCAAAGGTACATTATTTTTTTGAATTATCGATTACTTGGCAGAGGATAAGTACCCTCTACTAAGATACTGCTATCTACATCTTGGAGGTTACGATGACCAGCGAAAGCCATAGTAGTATCCATTTCGTCATAGAGTATCTGCAAAGCGCGGGTTACCCCTTCTTCGCCATAAGCACCGAGCCCATATACAGGAGCACGACCGAGCATAATACCTTTAGCTCCTAAAGCCCAAGCCTTGAGCATGTTTTGACCTGTATAGAATCCAGAGTCTATCCATACTTCAGTTTGGTTACCTACAGCACTTACGATATCGGGAAGGGCTTTTATAGTGGAAATAGTGTCATCCATCTGGCGACCACCGTGGTTAGAGACGATAATTGCATCAGCGCCGTATTTTACTGCCTCTATAGCATCTTCAGGAGTCATAATTCCTTTTAAGATGATGGGTCCTCCCCAGAGTTCTTTGATTTCGGCAATATCTTTCCAGCTAAGGCTAGGGTCAAATTGTTCTTTTGTCCAAGAAGATAGAGAAGAGAGGTCGGATACGTTTTTAGCGTGTCCAGCAATATTGCGGAAAGTCCAGCGGCGATTACCGAAGATATAACGCATTCCCCAAGGAATTTTAGTAGAAAGGTTCAACATATTAGGAATGGTGAACTTAGGAGGAGTAGAAAGTCCGTTTTTGATATCGCGGTGGCGGTTACCTAAGACTTGTAAATCGACGGTAATCATCAAGGCAGAGCATTTAGCTTCTTTAGCACGATGAATAAGGTCTTTCATAAACTCGCGGTCGCGCATTACATAGAGCTGAAACCAGAAAGGTTCAACACCAGCTTCTACTAAATCCTCGATAGAGCAGATGGACATAGTAGATAGGGTAAAAGGGATACCGAATTTTTGGGCAGCTTTAGCCATGTGAATTTCACCGTCAGCCCACATCATTCCCATAAAGCCCACAGGAGCCGTCATTGCAGGGAATTTTACTTTTTTGCCAAGGAGTGTACTTTCGAGGGTACGGTTATCCATATCCACTAAGATACGTTGGCGGAATTTGATAGGGTTGAAGTCTGAAACATTTTGTTTGTAGGTTGCTTCAGTCCAAGAGCCGGTGTCTACATACTCGTAGAACATTTTAGGGACGTTGCGTTTACAAACGACACGCAAGTCCTCAATGTTTGTCATTTTGGATAGATCTCTCATTTTTAAATAATTAATATTCTTAGATTTTAAATAAGTCCTTCTTGAATAAGGTTGTGTAGGTGTATAATTCCCACATATTCACCTTGTTTAGTAGCTAATAGTTGTGTAATTTTATTTTTCTCCATTAGGTGTAGGGCATCAATTGCTAAACAATCGACCTCAATAGTTTTAGGGTTAGCGCTCATTATATCTTTAGCGGTAAGCCCTTTGATACTATCCGTTTTACTAAGCATTCGGCGGATATCACCATCAGTTACTATTCCTACTATTTGATGATTGTTGAGTACGGCAGTTACTCCAAGCATTTTTTCGGATATTTCTATGATTACCTTTTTAATATCGGTATCAGGAGAGACCTCAGGTTTTTGGTTATGAGGTACAATATCGGATACTTTTAGATATAAACGTTTTCCTAATGCGCCACCAGGATGGTATTTAGCAAAGTCGTTACTGCCAAAGTGTTTCATTTCCAATAGACAAACTGCTAAAGCATCGCCTAAAACCAATTGAGCTGTGGTGCTAGTCGTAGGGGCTAAATTATTAGGGCAAGCTTCTTTATCAACGTGAGCGTAGAGTACACTATCGGCTTGTTGAGCTAAGACAGAGTTTTTATTAGAGGTAATAGCTATCAGCTTATTATTACCCCTTTTGAGCAAAGGCACTAACACTTTTATTTCGGGGGTGTTACCGCTTTTAGAGATACATATTACCACATCATCTTGCTGTATAATACCCAAATCACCATGGATCGCATCGGCAGCGTGCATAAAGATGGCGGGGGTGCCTGTAGAGTTCATTGTAGCTACTATTTTATTAGCAATAATAGCGCTTTTACCTATACCTGTAATCACTACACGACCTTTGGATTGCAATATATATTGTACTGACTTAGTAAAATCGTCGTCGATATAATCAGTTAGTTTAGCAACAGCTTGAGCTTCTTCAGTAATAGTTTGTTTGGCAGAGGTAATAATTTCTTCTGAGTTCATTCGTTATATAGTTTTTAGTTGTTAGTTTACATTAGGCTACCATCGAAAAGGAAAGGCAGGAGGTCTTTAATAGATTCAGTTTGAACGATTTCGCCTTCAGCTCCCATAAAATAGACGGGGATAAGTTTTTTTTGTTTGGTTTCGTATTCGGAGAGCGACTGGCGGCAAGCTCCACAAGGCGATACGGGAAAGGCTGTAGGGTCTTGGGCAGATCCAGAGATTGCGATCATTTCGATTTCCTCGTCGGGATACTGGGTAGCGGCTTGGTATATAGCGACTCTTTCGGCGCAAAGACCTGAGGGGTAGGCAGCATTTTCCTGATTGGAGCCTACGAAAGTTTGTCCGTTTTTAAGTAAAACAGCGGCACCCACTTTGAATTTAGAGTAAGGGGCGTAAGCCTTTTCGCGAGTGGTTATTGCTTGTTTCATCAAGTTTAGAGCTTTTTCAGGCAGGTCGGTTAATTTATTGAAAACATTATATTTGATATGTAATTGATGTTCCGTTTTCATAAGAAAATGCTTTTATTTTGCAAAGATACGAAGTAATTAGCAAATTAACAAATTTGATGGATAGAAAAATTTATTGATTAACTTATTGTAAGGTTTCCTATTAGGTGTTTTTTTTGGAGAATCTTAGAGTTTTTTAAGACGAGTAAAGTAGATACAAATACGATTTTGAGACTTTTAGCCCCTCCTACAATGTAACTTAAGGTAAGTTCGGTGTAAGTAATTATTTAACAATCAGTAAAATATTTTTAATCTCCCACGAATTTTCACCTAACGGTGAATTATTTTGTGAATATATTATGTTACAAAGCTGTAAATCAATGTTCTGTTATATCGAACTGACGTTAACTTAATGAGAGTTAGACGTAAAGAATATATATTATGGCAGCAAACGCTACTGGAATTACACGGATAGTATAGAACGAAAAATTTGTAAATCAATACAGATAGACTATTAATTAGCAAAATATTATTATCTTTGCGCCGTTTAAGTTAGAAAGAGACATTATAAATTGTTATGAAACGCAATTTTTTAGATTATTTATTTATTACTTCCAAAGGAATGGCAATGGGAGCAGCCGATGTTGTACCAGGAGTTTCTGGGGGTACCATAGCCTTTATATCGGGGATTTATGAAGAGCTTGTAGGGTCTATTAGCAAGATCAATTTACAAGCATTTAAGCTTTTATTCAGCAAAGGGATTGTAGCTTTTTGGAAACATATTAATGGTAATTTTTTTGTAGCACTCTTGGCAGGGATAGGGGTTAGCATCATATCGCTTGCCAAAGGGATGAAATGGCTTTTAGAAAATGAACCTATAATGATATGGGCTTTTTTCTTTGGGTTGATGATAGCCAGCGTACTTTTTTTGATAAAAGAAATCAATCGTTGGAATTTAGCTACAATACTCGTGATGCTCATATCGGGGGGAGTTGCTTATTTTATTACGGTTATTCCACCCTTAGTGAATGGTGGTAACCAGAATTTGATATTTATTTTCTTCTGTGGAGCTTTGGCTATTTGCGCGATGATATTACCAGGGATTTCAGGAGCTTTTATATTGGTGCTGTTAGGAGCTTATCACACAGTTTTAGACGCTTTGAGTTCGTGGAATTTTAAACTCATAAGTGTTTTTGGGGTAGGAGCAATCACGGGTATTTTAAGTTTTTCTAAGGCGCTGAAATGGTTGTTTGCTAAATATCGGACTCTTACTTTTGCAGGGTTGACTGGTTTTATCGTGGGGTCGCTAAACAAAGTATGGCCTTGGAAAGAGGTTTTGAAATGGGATACAGATGCTCAAGGCAATGCTGTGGCAGTGTGGGAAAAGAGCATATCGCCCTGTACTTTTAAAGAAGTCACCCATACAGAACCTCAAATATTCATTGCTGTACTATTAGCAATAGCAGGTTTTTTAGTGATTTATCTACTCGAAAAATGGAGTAACAAACGCAGTAAAAAACACTAAACTATGAATAGATTAGAAAGAGGCAATAAAAAACTACTCAACGCTTGGGCGTTTTATGACTGGGCAAACTCAGTATATTCACTTACCATCGTTTCCACTGTTTTTCCTATTTTTTACGGACTATTATTTCGCACTGCAGGGCTTACCCATATATCCCTTTTTGGGATGATAATCAAAAGTACATCGGTAATCGCTTTTGTAACCGCTTTGGCTTTTGCTGTGGTGGTGGTACTCTCGCTTATTTTGAGTGGTATAGCCGACTATTTAGGCAACAAAAAAACATTTATGCGCTTTTTTTGCTATATTGGAGCAATTTCGTGTATAGGATTGTACTGGTTTTCGTTAGAACACATCTATTTTAGTTTATTTTGCTATTTTTGTGGGGTAGTAGGTTTTTGGGGAAGTATAGTATTTTACAATTCCTATTTGCCAGATATTGCTCTGCCTGAACAATACGATGCAGTAAGTGCTAAAGGTTATAGTTTAGGCTACGCGGGGAGTGTGTTGCTATTGATTTTCAATTTGATAATGGTGATGAAACCTGAATGGATAGGTTTTACTACTACTGATACCGAAACGACACTCACGACGATGCGGATTTCGTTTATCACAGTAGGAGTATGGTGGATAGGGTTCAGTAGTATTCCTTTTTACTACCTTCCATCACATAAGAAAAATGGAGCTAAAGTTACCAAGAGTATTTTTTTTAATGGATTTAAGGAATTACGGAAAGTATGGCAACAACTCACTACTTCGCCACGATTGAAATGGTATCTCATTGCTTTTTTTGTATATAGTATGGGAGTGCAAACCGTAATGCTGGTAGCTACCTATTTTGGAGAACAAGAAATACAATGGGCGAGTGCTGAAGAAAGTACTATAGGACTAATAGTGAGTGTGCTTATAATTCAATTAGTGGCTATAGTAGGAGCACGACTCACAGTTATTGCAGTGCGCAAATGGGGAAATATTTGGGTGTTAATAGGACTCAATGCTATATGGGTAGGAATTTGCTTACTTTCATATTACGTGTATAAACCGATACAATTCTACATCATAGCTACCTTAGTAGGACTTGTAATGGGGGGCATACAAACGCTTTCTCGCTCTACTTATTCGGCTTATTTGCCTGATACTAAAGATACAACTTCTTTCTTCAGTTTTTACGATGTGACTGAAAAAATAGGGATAGTTATAGGAATGGGGGTTTATGGACTCATTGACCAATTTACGAATAATATGCGAAATGCGACTATCTCATTGATTATTTTCTTCGGACTTGGCATAATTCTACTTTTTAAGACAAGCAAACAACGGGTAACAAATGATTTCAAAGGTTAGATTTTTTTTAGAGAAATATGGCTTTGCAGTATCGGCACGATTGGCTGAGAAATTAGGTGTACGCGCTAAAGATGTGCGTATTTTCTTCATTTATGGTACTTTTGCTACTTTAGGGGCTGGTTTTGGTATATATCTATTATTGGCTTCTTTATTGAGAATTAAGGATGTGTTTTTTGTGAAACGGACTTCTGTGTTTGACCTTTAGTGGTGCGAACTGTACGGGTAATTGGTAAAATAACGTGAGTTCGGCGTAAGTAATTATTTAACAATCAGTAAAATATTTTTTAATCTCCCACGAATTACACGAATTTTCACGAAATTGGGAGTGCATAAAAGTCTTTATTTTTTATTATCTCACGAATTTTCACCTGACGGTGAATTATTTTGTAAATATATTATGTTACAAAATTGTAAATCAATGTTCTGTTATATCGAACTCACGTTAAAATAGTATTGTAATGAGGATTATTAGACAAAAAGTATTATATTTGCCCCGTATTTTAATTGGTTCTATATAATTTGGTACTATAATGATGAGAAAAGATTTTATGAAATACAATTTATTACTATTGAGTGCTTCTTTATTGTTAAGTGCTTGTAATGAACAAACTACTTATACTTCTACCACTGATATTCCCGTAGAAGGGGAAATGGTAGCCCAACTTACTTCACCTCCTTTTGTACCTGCCCCAGTAGGAAATCGGAAGGCTACAAAACTGAGTGTTACCCTCGAAATCATAGAGAAAGAAGGCGAATTGGCAGATGGAACTAAGTACCTTTTTTGGACATTTGGCGGTACAGTGCCAGGGAGTTTTATTCGAGCTCGTGTAGGCGATGAAGTATCGTTTACACTTAAAAATCACCCAGATAACAAATTAGCACACAATATCGACCTTCACGCAGTAACGGGAACAGGAGGAGGTGCTGATGCATCATTGGTAGCTCCAGGGCAGCAACGCACCTTTACTTTTAAATGTTTGAACCCAGGGCTTTTTGTATATCATTGTGCTCAAGCGCCCGTGCCTTTGCATATCGCTAATGGGATGTATGGACTCATATTGGTAGAGCCCGAAGGCGGTTTGCCCCCAGTAGATATGGAATATTATGTGATGCAAGGCGATTTCTATACAGAAGGAGACTACGGAGCTCAAGGATTACAGGCCTTTAGTCAGGAGAAAGCCCTTGCGGAGAAGCCTGATTATGTGCTTTTCAACGGGAAAGTAGGTGCTATAGCAGGCGATAAAGCCCTCACAGTGAATGCAGGTGAAACGGTACGTCTTTTTGTAGGGAATGGAGGACCTAATCTCATTTCTTCTTTCCACGTGATAGGAGAAATCTTTGACCGAGTGCAGGTGGAAGGGGGCAAGCTCGTAAATGAAAACGTACAAACAACTGTTATTCCGGCAGGTGGGGCAGCTATAGTAGAATTTAAGGTAGAAGTACCAGGTTCTTATACTTTGGTAGACCACGCTATTTTCCGTGCTTTCAATAAAGGTGCACTAGGACAGCTCATTGCTCAAGGGCGTGAAAATCCAGTTATTTATGGCAAGCAAGCCCCCGTACCTTATCAAGCTAAAGTAACAAACAGTCAAGTGACCACTAACGAAGCTACCTCTACTAAAGAAACAAGTAATAAAACGCTAGCACAACAGATAGAAGAAGGTAAAAAAGTGTACCAACGCACTTGTATTGCTTGTCATCAGGTGCAAGGACAAGGCTTGGAAGGGGCTTTTCCGCCTTTAGCAAAAGCCGACTACCTGAATGCCGATGTAGACAGAGCAATAGAGACCGTACTGAAAGGGCATACGGGGGGGATTACGGTAAATGGCAAGCAGTACAACAGTATGATGCCTCCGCAACCACTTACCCCAGAACAAATAGCCGATGTGCTCACCTACGTATATCACAACTGGGAGAACAATAAAACCGTAGTAAGCCCTGAAAGAGTGAAGAAAGTAAGAGAAAAACGTTAATTGGCTGATAATGATGAAAAAATACCTTATTAACATAATAACTTTATGCTTTTGTGGATGGCTCTTAGGGCAAACTCCTACCCCAATGGTAACGATTAAAGGAGGAAGCTATGTCCCTTTGTATGGAGTAAAAGGGGAGAATAAAGCGACAAAGCCCGTAAATGTAAAGAGCTTTCAGTTAGATATATACCCAGTGACCAATGCACAATACAAAGCTTTTTTGGAGAAACACCCCGAGTGGCAGCGTTCTCGAGTGAAGGGAATCTTTGCGCAGAAGAGTTATCTTTCGCACTGGCAAAGCGACTTAGAATTTAGTCCGCTGGAGGCACAAGCTCCTGTTACCCACATTTCTTGGTTTGCTGCTAAGAAATATTGTGAGTGTGAGGGAAAGCGACTACCAACTACTGATGAGTGGGAATATGTAGCTCAAGCCGATGCCCAAAGTATAGATGCCCGCAAGAAGAAACATTATCAAGAGTATATAGTGCGAAGTATGCAAACGCCCAAGACCTACCTACAGAAAGTAGGCAGTACGCCCAAGAACTATTGGGGAGTATATGATATGCACGGCTTGGTATGGGAATGGGTGGCGGACTTCAATAGCGTGCTACTCTCGGGAGACTCGCGCAAAGACAAGCAAGGAGATGATGCTCTTTTTTGTGGCGGGAGTGCGCTCAATGCTTCCGATCTTACTAACTATGGAGCTTTTATGCGGTATGCGTTACGAGGGAGCCTTAAAGCGAACTATACGATGCTGAATATGGGTTTCAGATGTGCTTTATAAATTACGAAATACGAGATACGAAATACGAGATAGCCCCCGAACCCCCGAAGGGGGACAAGCTGGAAAAGCGATTGTTATTTGTTTTAACAGGAATAAATGACGAATTACGAATTTACGAAATTATATTCAAACAAAAAATAGATTGTGAATAAAAAAGTTTTCTTTTAGGGGCGTTTGCAAAACGCCTCTACATAATATACTTTAAAAGTAATTGATTATCAGGTAATCAATTTTGATAAAACCTAAAACTTTGGCAAAATGTAGTGACGAAAATTTTGCAAACCAATTCTGACTTACTATAATAATTGACAAATGAGTTTCAGAATTTTTGGAGAGATTTTAAGAAAATAGGAGGAACTCTGAGGATCTCTGAGAGATGCAGAGGAGGTAGCTTTAATAATGAAAGATATTGTAACAAAATATAGAGATGTTATAGAAGATTGTGAGTTGTTATTAGGCGATAATAACAACTTAAAGAATATGTCATATAACGATATAGACGAAATCTGTAATTATGTGATAGTAGAGGTGTATAAACAATCAGCAGAGTTAACAATTATAGCATTGGTGAATATCTATATCAAAGCTATGATTGTAGAGGCTAATGCAGATTATGATATATTGAAAGAATATGTTGAAGAGTTTCTATACTATGATGGGACAACAAGCTCGTATAGATATATAAGAGCTAAATTGAAAGAAATAAAAGGGATTATGGAACAAGGAATTGACGATAAATATCTTTATGAGAATTATGAAGATGTAGCCGATGTTTTGGAGGGATTTTTAGAAGATTTAGAAGCAAAATATGATAAAATGAAGATAAACCTTAGAAAAAATTACTATTGATGAAAACACTATATTTTATTTTACTGAGTTTGTTATTGCTCAATTGTAATAACCACAATAGCAACACAGCTACAACAGATACAAAAGCAGTGGCAGATAGTACTGCTGCAAAGACGACTGATAGTTTTTCGGACTTATCAGTATATCACTTGCCAGCGGTATGGACTACCCAAAATGGGAATAACATAGAGCTTAAAGACCTCAAAGGGAATGTATTGGTGGTGGTGATGATCTACACCTCTTGCAAGACCGCTTGTCCTATCCTTATTAAAGATATGCGGGAAATACGCAAGCGCGTAGATGAACAAGCAGGAGACAAACGTAAGCAAGTGAAATACCTTTTGGTAAGTATAGACCCCGAGACGGATACACCAGAGCATTTAAAAGCCTTTGCCAAAGAAAGACAAATGGACGACGATCAGTGGCTATTCCTTCGTTCTAATGAAGAACAAACACGAGAGTTTGCTGCAGTACTTGCTGTGAACTACAAGCAAATATCACCAGTGGATTTCTCACATTCTAACATCATCAGTGTGTTTAACAAGAAAGGAGAATTGGTATCGCAACAAGAAGGTTTAGGCATTGACTATGATAAGACTGTTGAAGAAACAATAAAACAATTAACAATTAATAATTGATAATTAATAGCTTACAATTAAAAAGAGCCTGTCCGAAAAGTTTTATTTATATGGGATTTGCAGCACATACCAGCTATCGCTGGCTTTCCTACATAACATACTCTAAAAGTGATTGATTATCAGATTTATAGACTTTGTCAAAGTTTTTGGACTTTGACAAAGTTTATGACAATTAAAAAGAGGTTGCTCAATATCGGGCAACCTCTTTGTTTTTAGAAAATATTTGCTTAATTATTTAAACTCTTTTTCGTGGCGTTTGCGTTCATTTTCATCTAAGTAGATTTTACGCAAACGCATATTTTTTGGTGTTACTTCAACGTATTCGTCTTTTTGGATATATTCCAAGGCTTCTTCTAATGAAAACTTAATAGGTGGAGCTAACTTCACTTTTTCATCAGAACCAGCAGCACGTACGTTTGTAAGTTTTTTAGTCTTCGTAACATTCACAACGATATCTCCACTACGAGAATTTTCGCCGATCACTTGCCCTGTATAGATTTCTTCGCCAGGGAAAATGAAGAACTTACCGCGGTCTTGCAATTTATCGAGAGAGTAGGGGATAGCAGTTCCCTGTTCCATAGAGATGAGTGAGCCATTGATACGCCCTGCGATTTCACCTTTGAAAGGTTGGAATTCCAAGAAACGGTGGTGGATAATCGCCTCACCAGCGGTAGCCGTGAGCAATTGGTTACGCAAGCCAATGATACCGCGAGAAGGAATGATGAACTTGATAATCATACGTTCACCTTTAGGCTCCATACTTAGCATTTCACCTTTGCGAAGGGTTACCAAATCGACTGCTTTACCACTTACGTTTTCAGGTAAATCGATAGTGAGTTCTTCTACAGGTTCACATTTTACGCCATCGATTTCTTTGATGATAACTTGAGGCTGACCTATTTGTAATTCATAACCTTCACGACGCATTGTTTCAATAAGCACTGAGAGGTGTAATACCCCACGACCATAAACAATAAACTTATCGGCACTATCGGTAGGTTCTACACGTAAAGCAAGGTTTTTCTCTAATTCTCGTTCCAAACGTTCTTTGATATGGCGAGAGGTTACAAACTTACCATCTTTACCAAAGAAAGGCGAATCGTTAATAGTGAAGAGCATACTCATAGTAGGTTCATCGATAGCAATAGTAGGAAGCGCTTCGGGATTTTCATAATCGGCGATGGTATCACCAATTTCAAAGCCTTCTAAGCCAGCAATCGCACAAATGTCGCCTGCTTGTACTTCCTCTACTTTTTTACGACCTAAACCATCAAATAAATGTAATTCCTTAATTTTAGATTTGACGATAGTTCCATCGCGTTTCACTAATGAAATATTCATACCAGATTTTAGGGTACCACGGTGCAAGCGACCGATAGCGATACGACCTGTAAAGGTAGAATAATCAAGAGAAGTGATGAGCATTTGCAAGCTACCTTCCTCAATTTGAGGAGCAGGGATGTGCTCTACCACCATATCGAGTAGGGGAGCGATGCTATCCGTTTTTTTATGCCAATCTTCAGACATCCAGTTTTGTTTAGCTGAACCGTAGACAGTAGGGAAATCGAGTTGCCAATCTTCAGCGCCGAGTTCAAACATTAAGTCGAATACAGCTTCGTGTACCTCATCAGGTGTACAGTTTTCTTTATCGACTTTGTTGATTACCACAATAGGTTTCAACTTCATTTCGATAGCTTTTTGGAGTACAAATCGCGTTTGAGGCATAGGACCTTCAAAGGCATCTACTAATAGAAGTACGCCATCAGCCATATTGAGGACACGTTCAACCTCACCACCAAAGTCGGCGTGGCCAGGGGTATCAATAATGTTGATTTTGATGTCTTTATAAACAACAGATACGTTTTTAGAGAGGATGGTAATACCGCGTTCGCGTTCGAGGTCGTTATTATCTAATATCAGTTCGCCAGAATCTTGATTGTCGCGAAAGAGTGCGCAGTGGTGCAAGATTTTATCAACAAGGGTAGTTTTTCCGTGGTCAACGTGGGCAATAATAGCTATATTTCTAATAGCGGTCATAGATATAATTTGTAATTTTTAAAATTGAGGGCGCAAAGGTACGAATAATTTGTCAATTAGCAAATTTGTGAATTGGCATTTTTTTTAATTATTTAGTGTCCGCAGTTGCAATTAGCGCCTCCAGAACAGCCTTTCTTTTTGTTAAAAAACAGTTTTTTTACTAAGAAAAAAGCTGCTATTGCTACTAAAATATAGGCTATAATTTCTTGTGTTCCCATAGTGAATTTATTTTAAAAGTTCGAATGCTACATTTACTTGAGCTTCGATAGCTATTTTACCTACGGCTAAAGTATTATCATTTCCGGTACTTCCTAAACTCATTTTGCTCATTCTTTCAACGGGTTGTATATCGTTGAAATGAGAGTTTACTTCCTTGATTTGGATAGCTTTACCAATGTTTTGATCTAAGCTTACGGCATAGAGTAACGCTTTTTTACGGGCATCGTCGATAGCGGCGATACGTGCTTCTTGTAAGAGTTTTTCTTTGTTTTTTACTCCAAAGCTGATGCCGTCAATTCGGTTTACTCCTGCATCGAAAATAGTATTCATCAAGTTATCGTACTTGCTTATATCTTCTAATTTGATATTGATATTTTGCACGACACGATATTTGTTCAGTTTGTTATAATCGTCTTTATAAAGAGATACATAGCTGGTTTGGAAATTCTCCATAGGGAGTTCCTTACTCAAAAGTTGTAATACTTGAGCCACAGCTTCGCCGTTCTTTTGTCGGAGATTCTTCAAATCAAGCCCTTCTTTTTCGATACTGATAGAGATATTTACCATATCGGGGGTTGCATATACGATGCCTTCACCTGTAACTTCGACGGTAGGCGTTTGGTTTTGCGCTATTGCCATTGTTGATATTAGCGAAAATAATACAAAGTAGTGTTTCATATTTTTTGATGTTTATTTTAGATTTTTGAGAATCTCGGAGAGACTTGGAGAATCGGATGTCAATAAGTGTGCCAATTACTCGGGATATTCGATACGCACGTGGTAGATATTGGTGAGTTTGTTTTTAAATATGCGTTTGATAGCTTCGATTTCTTTGAAAGATATATCGGAATTAGCAAATTGATTGTCATCTAATTGTTTTTTGATGATGCGATCTACAAACTCGTTAAGAGCTTCAAAAGTAGGGTTTTTAAGACTTTTAGTAGCGGCCTCCACTGAATCAGCCATCATCAGTATAGCTGTTTCTTTGGAGAAAGGAATAGGACCTGGATAACGGAAATCTTCTTCCTTAGTACCTTCGGGATTTAGGTCTAAGGCTTTGCGATAGAAATAATAAGTAAGACTGCGTCCGTGATGGGTTTTGATGAAATCGATGATGCGTTTGGGCAGTTTATTTTTATGAGCGAGTTCGACACCATCGGCAACGTGTTTGATAATCACCTTAGCACTTTGTTCAGGAGTGAGCTGGTCGTGAGGGTTGAGGCTTGTTTTCTGGTTTTCAGTAAAATAAATAGGATTTTCCATCTTACCTATGTCGTGATATAATGCTCCTACGCGTACCAATAGCGTATTAGCGCCAATTTCGGCGGCAGCAGCTTCGGCAAGATTTGCCACCTGCATAGAGTGTTGGAAAGTACCAGGAGCTTTTTCGGAGAGTTGGCGTAAAAGTTTGGTGTTCGTGTCGGAAAGTTCCAAGAGAGAGACATCGGATACTAAGCCAAAAGTACGTTCATAGATATAGGTAAAAGGTTGTGAAAATAGGATTCCTATACCATTGAGAATGAAAAGAGTGAGCAAGGAAATGTCTAGTCCTTTGAGTGTTCCTTCGGTAATGGTATGGAAAGCGATATAAATAATTAAATAGGCAGCGGTGATGAGTCCCGCCGATACAAAACTGCTCAATCGGTAGTGCATTCCCTTAGGAGTGAGGATGATAGCCATAGCAGATACAATTTGTATGAACACAAACTGGAAGCTATTGGGCACAATGAAGCCTGTGATGAGTATGGTGCTGATATACACAAAGAGGACGGTGCGCAGATCGAAAAACGACTTGAGAATGAGCACCATCATTCCTACGGGGACAATATAGATATAATCGGGAAAATAGCGAGAGATGAGTCCAACGAAAAGAATCATCGTGAGCATATTGAGCAAGATAACACTCAATTTGACATTGCTTTTGTATATTTTCTTTTCGTATATTTTTAAGTATAACACCATTAGTATCAATACTATAGCAACTAATGTGTAATAGCCTGATAGCGACCAATTATAGTTATTTTGACTCCACGTTTGGGTTTCATATTCTTCTTTGAGAGATAAGAGAGTGTTTAGTTTTTCACCTTCGACTAATTCACCTTTGGCGATGATAAGTTTTCCTTTGTTCACCCATCCACGTGTATAGACAATCTCTTTGAGGTTTTGATTTAGGGCTTTTTGGGTAAAATTTTGGTCGATTACAAGGTTAGGGGTGAGGATATCAAAGAAAAGGTCGTAGTAGTTTTTGAGATGTTCGTTGTAAGGAGCGGTATTGAAATAGTTTTTAATGGCATTATTTAGCTGTTGAAGGTATAATACGCGAGAGGCAGAGACCTCAACAATTTGGTTGTTTTGCTTGATAATTGCGATTTCGGAAGTTTTGAACATAGGAGGGTTGAGCATTATCCCATTGTGATAGCTTTCAGTTAAAAATGTTTCGGCTTTGTGGAGTAAAAGCTCTTTTTTGTCTTTAGACAATTGATTGAAATAACTGTTCTTTTTCTGTTCAAACTTCTGCTTAGCACTTATAAAGGCAGTTGTATCTTGTTTGTAGTAAACGGTAGATTGATTGGTAATTTGTTGTTTTTCAGAGTTTATTTGTTGATCTGTTTTTTTTAGGGGGAAATCAAAAGGAGCATATAGATTATCGTGTTGCCAAAGTTCACCCTTGCGAAATTCGTATTTAAACTTCGCTTTTTCGGGGAATACTTGCAAGATAAGCACTAAGGCTATGGCAAAGGCTAAAATCTTGAAAACAAGGGATTTTTTAATAAATACTTTGATATTTTTGAGAGTCATCATCATTTACTTCTTTAAAGTAAGGGCAAAAGTACAAAATAATTAGGAATTACGAATGAAGGGAGAGAGATTTTTTAGGTGATAGGTAATAAAACAAGTAGTGTTCAAATATTTTTAGTTTTACATTATTCTCAATGATTTGTTCAATTAGTTAAGTATTCGTCAATAAGTGAAGTATGTATTTTCTTCGTTTATTGTTCGTTCTTTCTTCGTTTATTATTCGTTATTACAGTTATTGCGGAAAATTCAAGAAAAAGGCGATTTCGTTATGAATATGATAATTTAAGTAAAAGAGAGTAATAAATGGTAGTTTTGGAGACTAGTAGATCCATTTCCAATAGTAAGTTGCGATATAGTTCTTGGCATTTCAAAAAAAAGTTGTATTTTTGTCGCCTCAATAAAACTATATTCGGAAAAACTTTGTTACAGTATAAACGTCAACTCACTTTCATTATCAGCTTATTAGTGATAAGCTCCTGTCTTTGGTATGCGGAATCATTCGCCTTTAAGTCGGGTAGTTTTCACTATACAACTGCGTGGGCAGTGCGCGATACTATCAAAAAAGATACTGTAGAGCCTAAAAACGACCGCCGTGGGCGACGTATCAAGCCTAAGAAACCTTCGGAAAAAGCTAAAGATTCCCTTAAAAACGATACGATTAAAAAACCTAAGAATGCCTTAGAAGACATTGTAAAATACAAGGCTAAGGACAGTATTGTGTTTAACAAGGTGAAGAACGAAATCATCTTGTACAACGAAACTAATGTGCAATACACTGATATTGACATCAGTGCTGGAATAGACGTGATTAACTATGAGAAAGGCGAAGTGTATGCCGGACGCCTAAAAGACAGCCTGGGAGAATATACCCAACACCCTGTATTTAAGCAAGGTAGTGATGTAATAGAGCCCGATTCGATACGTTTTAATTACCGCAACCAGAAGGCGATTATCCGCAATGCTTATACCAAGCAGGACGAAAACAACATAAAAGGCGAAATCATCAAGAAGGAGAATGACTCTACTTACTTTATGAGAAACGCGATTATTACTACTGCCGAAGACCTCGACGACCCTGATTATTACATCAAAGTGCGCAAAGCGAAGTTCGTGCCTAAGAAGAAGGTTATCGCAGGGTTCAGCAATATGTATATCGTGGATATTCCTACGCCTTTGGCTATTCCGTTTGCTTATTATCCTATGGTATCGGGACGCACTTCGGGGCTTATCTTCCCTACCTTTGGAGAAGTGAATAACCGTGGCTATTTTTTGCAGAACATAGGTTATTACTTTGTAATTAGCGACAATTTTGACCTTTCGCTTACGGGTGACTATTATACCAATGGTAGCTATGGGCTTAGGGCACAATCGGCTTATGTGAAGCGCTACAAGTATTCAGGAAACTTCAATCTTTCATTTGAGAATAACATATACAGTATGAAGGGCTTACCTGACTATTCAGGCAGCCGTATGTACAATATCCAGTGGTCGCATTCCAAAGACGGTAAAGCCAACCCTAATTCTAACTTTTCGGCTTCGGTGAACCTATCGAGTAACAGTAGATATTACCAAGAATCCTACAATCAAGCGAACACGTCGAACTTTTTGAACAACACGATGATGTCGTCTATCTCGTACTCCAAGACGTTCCCAGCGTATCCTTCGATTAACTTATCGCTATCGGCATCGCATTCACAAAATACGAATACCAAAAGTATTGATATGACACTTCCTTCGATGCGTGCGAGTATGGAGCGTATTTATCCTTTTGCTCGTGAAGGACAAACGAAGAAAGGACTTATCAAGAGTTTGAATTTCCAGTACAGTATGCAAGCTGATAACCGTTTTTCGACCTATGACAGTTTGTTTTTTAGTAAAAAGATGTTCGATGAGGCGAAAAACGGGGTGCGACACTCTATACCAGTGAGTACAACTGCTAAGCTATTTAAATACGTTACCTTAGGGTTGAACTCATCAGTAAACGAGACGTGGCAATTTAAGACAATTCGCCGTAAGGACTTCAACAGCAATACGGGCAAGGTGGGCATTGACACCCTCAGTGGTTTTGACCGTTTTATGACGTACAACCTCGGGGCGAGTCTCGGTACGACTATCTACGGTACTTTCCGTTTTGGCAAGAACGCTAAAATACAAGCTATTCGCCACGTGATGCGACCCTCGGTGAGTTATGGTTATAATCCTTCTTTTGACCAGTATTACGATTATTACATTTCGGACGCTTATGGCAACCGCTCACAATACACCCGTTTTGAGGGGGGTATCTACGGTACGCCAAGTTTGGGTGAGTCGCAATCGATAGGGTTCTCATTGGCGAACACCTTTGAAGCCAAAGTGAAACAAAAAGATAGTACTGATGCTGAGCCGAAAAAGGTAATGCTCTTGAACAGTCTCAATTTCAGTTCTAACTACAACGTGATTACCAAGCAGTTTAGTCCGCTGAACATTACGGGGGGTACTTCGTTCTTCAACGGGAAGCTCGGGGTGAATTTTGGGGCGACACTCAACCCTTATGCAATAGACAACAACGGACGACAAATGGAGAAATGGAATATAGACAACGGCGGTAGTCCTTTTAGGCTTACTAACGCCAATATTTCTACTAATTATTCATTCTCGAACAAAGATAAAAAAGACAAGAATAAAGACAAACAGACGGGTAACGTAGCGGGAGGACGTACTGATGACCTCTTTGGGTCGTCGAAACCACTAAGCGAAGTGCAGGATATGGATAAGAACCGCAAAGAAGGCGAGGATAAAGATGAGAAGAAGACCTTTTACAAGGCAGTTATCCCTTGGGACATAACCTTAGCACACTCGCTTACTTATAGCAATCAGGCACGCGAAAATAAGATATCCAACAACTCGCTAATGTTCTCAGGGAACGTATCGCTCACGCCCAAATGGCAGGTAGGAGTTTCGAGCGGTTATGACTTTGTAAACCAAGGATTCACCTATACCCAATTACGTTTTGAGCGCGATTTGAGCAGTTTCCGTATGAGTTTTCAGTTTACTCCGTTCGGTTATCGCAGTTCGTGGTATTTCTTTATCGGCATCAAAGCCTCAATGCTTTCAGACCTAAAATGGGAGAAGAACAAAGAGCCGGATAGGGTCTTAAGGTAAAAGGTAAGAGGTAAAAGGTAACAAGGAAAATTATGAAAGAAAAGATACAACAACTTCGGGAGGAACTCAATGAGCACAATTATAACTACTATGTGCTGGACAATCCTACGATTTCGGATTATGAGTTCGACCAAAAGCTCAAAGAACTACAAGCCTTAGAGCAAGCATACCCAGAGTTTTACGATGAGAATTCGCCTACTGTACGCGTGGGAGGTTCTGTTACTAAAAGTTTTCCAACCGTAGTACACGAATACCGTATGTACTCGTTAGATAACTCTTATTCTAAGGAAGACTTAGAGGAATGGGAACAACGTATTATTAAGACGTTGGGCAGTGACCAAATTAACTTTACTTGCGAACTGAAATACGACGGTGCTTCTATAGATTTGTTGTACGAAAACGGCAAGCTCAAACAAGCTACTACTCGTGGCGATGGTATTCAAGGTGACGATATTACCGCCAATGTGCGTACGATTCGTTCAGTACCCTTGCAACTAAAAGGCGATTACCCTGAACGTTTTTACATTCGCGGGGAGATAGTAATGCCTAAAAAAGCCTTTGAAAACCTCAATAAGGAACGTATAGCAGCTGGCGAAGACCCTTTTATGAACCCTCGTAACACCGCCAGCGGTAGTCTCAAATTGCAAGATACAGCCGAGGTTGCTAAACGAGGTTTAGATTGCCTGTTGTACTTTTTGGTAGGGAACACAGGTATAAAGAGTCAGTTTGAGAGTTTAGAAAAAGCGCGCGAATGGGGCTTTAAAGTACCTAATATTTCCAAATTGTGCTATTCTACTGCCGAAGTGATGGACTTTATCAACGAATGGGATACCAAACGTCACACTTTGCCTTATGAAACTGATGGAGTAGTGGTAAAAGTAGATAGTATTGCCCAGCAAGAAGAGTTGGGGTATACTTCAAAATCGCCTCGTTGGGCAATGGCTTACAAGTTCAAAGCAGAACAAGTAGACACTGTTTTAGAGAGTATTTCCTACCAAGTGGGACGTACGGGAGCTATTACTCCGGTGGCAAATCTCAAACCCGTGTTATTAGCGGGAACCGTAGTAAAACGGGCTTCATTGCATAATGCTGACCAGATTGAAAAGCTCGATATTCGCATAGGCGACTCGGTATATGTAGAAAAAGGCGGGGAGATTATCCCTAAAATTGTAGGCGTGAACTTAGATAAGCGCGAGGCAGATGCTCAACCCGTGCAATATATCACCCATTGTCCTGAATGTGGTACTGAATTGGTTCGCAACGAAGGCGAAGCGCAACACTACTGTCCTAATGCTTATGGCTGTCCGCCCCAGATTACAGGTAAGATTCAGCATTTTATCTCACGCAAAGCAATGGATATAGAAGGCTTAGGTGAAGAGACAATAGAACAACTCTTCTGTGCCGGTATTATCCATACTTATGCTGACCTCTACGAGGTAACCGTAGAGAAATTGCTCCCCTTAGAGCGTATGGCACAAAAGAGTGCTGAGAATATTGTTAAAGGTATTCAGAAATCAAAAGAAATACCTTTTGAACGCGTGCTTTTTGCTTTGGGGATTAGGTATGTAGGTGAGACTGTTGCCAAGAAGCTGGCACGCCACTACAAAAATATTGAAACACTCGAAAATGCTACAATAGAACAATTAGTAGAAGTAGACGAGATAGGCAACCAAATAGCTACCAGTGTAGTAAATTTCTTTGCAGACGACTATAATCGTAAACTTATTGATAGACTCAAAGACTATGGATTGCAATTTGCTCTTTCAGAGGAATCTACTGAAGGACAAACAGATACCCTTAAAGGACTTACTTTTGTAGTTTCTGGAGTCTTTCACTTATATTCTCGAGATGAACTCAAAGCCCTCATTGAACAACACGGGGGTAAAGTAGGGTCATCTATCTCATCAAAAACTAATTACGTGATAGTAGGCGATAATATGGGGCCTAGCAAAAAAGAGAAAGCTGAACAATTAGGAGTGAAAATGATTAGTGAAGAAGAATTTCAATCGTTAATAATCAGTTAAATATCTGTTCAATTTTGGTGTATTAAGGTAAAAATCTTACCTTTGCCGCCTATTTAAATGAAAATGTAAGAATTGATGAAATTTGTCCATTATATCTTCTTATGGGTACTATGTACATTACCAATGTTGGGACTATCTCAAAAAACACCTGTATTTAAAGTAGTTTTAGATGCTGGACACGGAGGTAAAGACCCTGGCAAGGTAGTAAATAAAAACATTTACGAAAAAGATGTAGTACTTAAAATAGTATTATTAGTAGGCAAAAAGTTAGAAGCCTATCCTGATATAAAGGTTATCTACACACGTAAAACCGATGAGTTGATTGATCTTTATGAGCGTGGTGCTATTGCCAATAGAAATAAAGCTGATGTATTTGTTTCTGTACATTGTAATGCTCACGAAACTCAAGTAGATGGAGCAGAAACCTATGTATTAGGGCTACACGCCAATGAGCAAAACTTTGAGGTTGCTAAAGCCGAAAACTCAGTAATTTATTTAGAAGAAGATTACAAAAAGAAATACGCCAAATACAACATCAACTCTCCAGAATCAGTGATAGGAGTTTCTATTATGCAAGAGGAATTTTTAGAACAGAGTATTCAGCTGGCTAAAATAGTACAAAATCAACTTACAGGAGTAATGAAACGCACTAATCGTGGGGTTCGCCAAGCAGGTTTTATCGTCTTACATCAAACCTATATGCCTAGTATCCTAATAGAAACTGCTTTTTTGACTAATAATGAAGAACGCAAGTTTCTCACTTCGGCTAAAGGACAAGAAGAGTTCGCTGAAAATATAGCAGAAGCGATTCTTACTTATAAAAAATGGGTACAAGGAAAAAGTTCGTATGTAGCTCCTGATGATAGTATTTCTCAAGCGAGAGGAAGAGGGCGTAGCTCTAAACAAACTGATGTTTCTAATAATAGAACAAACAACAATGAGTTGAGTTATAAAATACAGATATCTTCAAGTCCTAAGAAATTAGAAACTAAACCTTTTAACTTCAAAGGACTCTCTCCTATATCTGCAGAAAAAGATGGAAATGTATATGTGTATTATTATGGGAATGCTTTTAAACACCGAGAAGCCCTTGAACTACTGAACAAAGCAAAAAAAAAAGGCTATAAAGATGCCTATATCGTAGCATTTTATCAAAAAAAACGTATTACAGTAGAAAAAGCTAAACAATTAGAAAAATAAACCTTATTCAAAATAGAAACAAATGAAATTATCCAGAGAAATAAAAACAGCAATTATAGTAGTAGCGGGTATTGTCGCTTTCTATGTAGGCTTCAACTTTTTGAAGTCTAAGTCATTATTTAATAAAACGAATACTTATTACGCTTATTTTCCTCATTCAGGTGGATTGAAAACTGGTACACAAATCACTGTGAATGGAGTGAAAGTGGGAAGCGTAGAAGCGGTAGACTTAGAAGAAAAAAGTGCTAAGATAAAAATTACTATGGAGTGTTCAGATGATTTCAAATTCTCTAAAAATAGTGTAGCTGAACTCTACAATAGTTTACTTGGAGGAGCAGGATTACAAATTATTCCTGCTTTTGATAACGCACCCGCAGCTGTATCAGGTGATGTATTAGAAGCACGTGTACAAGAAGATATGTTAGCTTCTCTCTCATCGTCAATCAAACCTACACAAGATAAACTCAATCACCTTTTAGGGCAAGCTGATACTACCCTTACAGGAGTTAATAGTATTTTAGATGCTAAAACTACTAACGATTTGAAAAATGCAATAACTGAACTCAGTGCAACTATGCGCAATCTCAATCAAGCCTCAGCTACCCTCAACAAAATGTTAGTTGCTAATCAAACTAATTTGAATACTACTTTAACCAATGCTAATAAAATCACTACCGATTTATCAAAAGTATCAGGACAGCTTTCAGAAGCTGAACTCAACAAAGTAATCACTAATGCTCAAACTACACTTACTAATCTCAACACTCTTTTAGCTGATGTAGAAGGAGGTAAAGGCACTATTGGTAAACTACTAAAAGATGAGGCTCTCTATAAAGATTTGGATAAATCGGCTAAACAACTTGAACTACTATTACAAGATTTGCGTTTGAATCCTAAACGTTATCTTCACTTCTCTGTTTTTGGTAAAAAAGCTAAAGTATACGAACCTAACGACGAAGAAAAAGCTGAATAAACATATTGATGAGCTTCCTTCCTAACATAGTATTTTTAATACTTCTCTGTATAGGAGGAGGCTTTTTTATTTATAATATACGCAAACTTATTAGGAATATCCGTTTAGGAAAAGCTGAAGATACCTCTGGTAATCACAAAGAGCGACTCAAAAATATGTTATGGCTTGCCTTAGGACAACAAAAAATGTTAGTACGTCCCATAGTAGGAATACTACATATTGTTGTATATGCAGGTTTTTTGATTATCAATATTGAGTTGTTAGAAATTCTCATAGACGGTATTTTGGGTACTCATAGAGTATTTGCTCCTTTAGGAAAATTTTATAATTTTCTGATAGCTTCTTTTGAGATATTAGCTCTTTTAGTAATTGTTTCAGTAACTGTGTTTTGGGTAAGAAGACATATCCTAAAAATACCTCGATTTCACAAAACAGAACTCAAAGGTTGGGCTAAAAAAGATGCAAGTAATATCCTCTATGCCGAAATAGTGATGATGAGCCTTTTCTTGCTGATGAATGCTGCCGATGCCCAATTACAAGCACTGCAAGTACCTCATTATATACAAGCAGGAACTTTCCCCATAAGTCAATGGCTACAGCCTTTATTACAAAATGTTTCTGTAGGAACTCTTATTATCATAGAACGCAGTTGTTGGTGGTTACATATCATTGGAATATTATGTTTTCTAAACTATCTCTACTATTCTAAACATCTACACATATTATTAGCTTTTCCTAATACTTATTTCGCTTCTATACGTCCGTTAGGCACTTCTAAGGTAAACCCTATGGTAACACAAGAGGTGAAATTAATGTTAGATTCTAATACTAATTCTTTTGCAACGCCTCAAGATACTAACCCTTCAGATAAGTTTGGAGCTTCGGACATAACTGATCTTACGTGGATACAACTGATGAATGCTTATACTTGTACCGAGTGTGGGCGTTGTACTGATGAGTGTCCAGCGAATCTCACAGGTAAAAAACTTTCTCCTCGCGCTATTATGATGAAAACTCGTGACCGATTAGAAGAAATAGGTCGCAATATCGACAAGCATGGCACTTTTCAACCTGACGGCAAACAATTGTTAGGTGATTATATTACTCCTGAAGAATTATGGGCTTGCACTACTTGTAATGCTTGCGTAGAAGTCTGTCCTGTAGGAATTAACCCACTATCTATTATTATGGATATGAGACAATATTTAGTAATGGAACAATCAGCAGCTCCTGCCGAACTCAATGTAATGATGAGTAATATAGAAAATAATGGAGCGCCTTGGGCATATAGTCAAGCAGATCGTGCTATAGTTTTTGATGAATAAAAGTGTGCTTATATTTCTGTTATCTAAATAATTTTACTACCTTTGCAGGAATTTTTTAAAGTAAAACACACAACTTTCAGTATTTATATCAATGGAAAATCCAGTATTACATTTAAAAGAAGTGTCTGTATATCAGAAAAATAATCTTATTTTATCCAATGTGAATCTCACTGTTGGAAAAGGAGAATTAGTATATCTCATCGGTAAGACAGGCTCAGGAAAAAGTAGCTTAATCAAGTTACTTTATGGTGATTTACCTCTTACTAAAGGACAAGGAAAAGTAGTAGGTTTTAATCTTAAAAATCTTACAGAAGATGAAATTCCTCTGCTTCGTCGTAAGTTAGGGGTAGTATTCCAAGATTTTAAATTACTTACAGATAGAAGTGTATATGATAATCTCGCTTTTGTTCTAAAAGCTACAGGGTGGACAGACAAAACTAAAATAGATAAACGTATTGAGGAAGTACTCGCCAAGGTAAAAATGCAGAATGCAGGATTTAAATTTCCTCACGAACTTTCAGGAGGTGAACAACAAAGGGTAGCTATTGCACGTGCGTTATTGAACAACCCAGAACTAATTTTAGCCGATGAGCCTACAGGTAATTTAGACCCTGAAACCAGCGTTGAAGTAATGCAAGTACTCAAGGAAATTAATGCCTCAGGGCGCACTATACTAATGGCAACTCACGACTATGCTCTTATTCTTAAATTTCCATCTAAAACATTAAAATGTGATGGTGAACGTATTTTTGAAGTAGTACAAAGAAGAGTAAAAAGCGAAGAATAAAAAATAAATAAAAATATAGTATATTTAAATAGACAGATAATAATGGCAATAAAAATATTAGCAAATGATGGAATTTCCGATTCAGGAAAAGAAGCGTTAGAAAAAGAAGGTTTTGAAGTTATCACTACCAAGGTAGCTCAAAACCAATTGATAGACTATATAAACAAACACGCAATTGATGTGCTCTTAGTGCGTTCAGCCACACAAGTGCGAAAAGATATCATCGATAGCTGTCCGTCACTCAAACTCATCGGTAGAGGAGGCGTAGGAATGGACAATATAGATGTGGCACACGCCAAAAGCAAAAACCTACACGTGATTAATACCCCAGCCTCTTCGGCTAATTCGGTAGCCGAGCTCGTTTTTGCTCACCTTTTTAGTGGCGTACGCTTTCTACACGATGCCAACCGCAATATGCCTTTGGAAGGCGACACTCAGTTTAACGAACTCAAAAAAAACTATAACAATGGCGCCGAATTGCGCGGTAAAACCATAGGTATTATAGGGTTCGGACGTAGCGGACAAGCGGTAGCTCGCATTGCTATTGGTTTAGGTATGAATGTAATGGCTTACGACCCCAAAGTAACTGAGGCAGTAATAACCCTCGACTTTTTCGACGGACAAACCTTGCCTTTCACCATCAAAACCGTAGAAAAAGAACTCCTTCTGGCAAAAGCTGATTTTATCACTCTCAACAACAGCCCAGCAGAAGGAGGTTATATACTCGATGCAAAAGAGTTTGCCTTGATGAAAGATGGTGTAGGAGTCATCAATTTAGCACGTGGAGGTGCTTTAAATGAAGTAGCCCTTATAGAAGCCTTAGATAGTGGCAAAGTAGCTTTTGCAGGTTTAGATGTATTCGAAAACGAACCTAACCCCGCTATACAAGTGTTAATGCACCCTCAGGTATCGCTTACCCCACACATAGGGGCAGCTACTAACGAAGCTCAGAACCGCATAGGCTTTGAGTTAGCCTCACAAATTATAACCTTATTAAAATAATTATTATATGGCAGGAATGTTAGATTTTTTAGGAGGTGATAACCTTCAACAACTCGTAAAAGGATTGAGCGAGAAAACAGGTATCGGCAGTGATAAAGTAAGCTCGGTAATGGATTCACTCAAATCGATGCTCGGCAATGCCGAAGGTAGTGAGATTTTAAACAAACTCACAGGCGATGGACAATCGTCTACCTTAAAAGCTATCAGTGAGAAAACAGGTGTTTCATTGGATAATGTAAGCAAAATTTTCCAAAACTTAACCCCAATGATATCCAACTTTTTCTCAGGCAAAGGAGGTAACATCAGTGAAATGATGAACTCTTTCTTCGACAAAAACAAAGACGGAAATGTAATGGATGATATTATGGGAGGTATTGGCAACCTCTTTGGCGGTAATAAATAATTACCTTATAACCGTATTTTTAACATTACTTTGGCAAAGTTTTTGTACTTTGCCAAAGTAATTTTTATTTCAATGAATACTGACGAATACTTTATGCAAAAGGCTTTGGAGGAAGCTCAAATCGCTTTTGAAGAAGACGAAATCCCTGTAGGAGCTATTATAACAATTGACAATAGAATTATAGCCAAAGCCCATAATCTTACTGAACGCCTCAACGATGTAACAGCGCACGCCGAAATGCAGGCTATAACTATGGCTGCTCACTATCTGGGGGGTAAATATCTCACAGATTGTACTATGTATATTACTTTAGAGCCTTGTGCAATGTGTGCAGGTGCTCTGTATTGGAGCCAGTTATCGCGATTAGTTTATGCTGCTGATGACCCTCATAGAGGTTTCAAAGCAATAGGAGGTAAATTACATCCTAAAACAGAGGTTGTTACGGGTGTTTTATCTGAAGAAGCTACTACTTTATTAAAGCAATTTTTTCAGCAAAAAAGGAAATGAGAAAAACCTTTACTCTTATAGCACTCTTTCTCTTGGGAATGAATTATCTTCTTTCTCAAGAAATAGATACTTTAAGGGTAAAAGACTCTGTACTGGGAGGCATTTCACCTGAAAGAGAAGCTAAAAACAGAGTATTTTATGAGAGAATCAAAAATTTCTTTAGCAAATATAAGCTCACTAAAAATCTCAATAACTTTATTATAATTGAGGAAAAGACATCGGAAGGTACAAGCACCTCTACCGTTACTCCTAAAAAAGCCCCTTCTTATCAAGGGAAAATCATTAGAAATATCGTTATTACTACCTTAGACCCTTTTGGGTTTGACGAAAGAGATTTAAACAAAGTACCAAACACTCGTTTGGAGCGTTTTGGCAATGCACTTCACGTGAAAACCCGCGAAAGTACGGTACGCAAGTTTCTCCTGTTTAAAAAAGACAAGCCCTTAGATACCCTTTTGCTGAGTGAAACCGAGCGCGTATTGCGCAATCAGCGGTATATCCGTAGGGCACAAGTGCGTGCTATCCCTGTGAGTCAAACCTCCGATTCAGTAGATGTGCAAGTGAATGTGCTCGATAGCTGGTCTATATACGTCGACGGGGACTTGGCAGGCAGTAGAGGCTGGACACGACTTACCGAGCAAAATCTCTTTGGGATAGGACACGAACTCTCGCTCACCTATCAACAATACTTTTCAGGAATCGGAAACAATGGCAAAGGTTTTAACTATGTGGTGAGAAACATCAAAAACACTTACATCAATGTGCGAACCAGTTATTATTCTGATTACGAGAACTATTTTTCAAAGAGCATACAGGTAGAGCGACCGCTGTATTCACCTTTGGCACGCTGGTCGGGGCGCTTAGGGTACTACGAATACCGATATGAAGACGAAGGTATTAGTTATCGCGACTCTATCTATATTCCTATCCTAATGACACGCACCTTCGATGCTTTTGGTAGTTGGGTAAAGCCCCTCAGAAAAGTAGAAAACAAGCGCATCAATAACTTTATCATAGCTGGGCGTTTTCGCAATATTAATTATTACGAGAAACCTTCTCCCGAGATAGACCCCGAGCAATATTACGGCAACGAGAACCTATATCTCACCCAATTCAGCCTCAATAGTACAGGTTTTATAAAAGACCGCTATATATTTCGCAACGGCGATATCGAAGACGTAGGAATAGGACGCTCTTTGTTTCTCACCTCAGGGATACTGCGAAAGAACTACGCTACTTTGCCCTATCTCGGTATAGGCTTTGCTGAGGCAAACTATACAAAGCGTGGTTATCATTCTATAAACTTTGAGGTAGGCACTTTCTTCAAGGACGGCACGAACAAAGAAACTGTGCTAAAAGGTGAAGGCACCTATTTCAGTAAATTGTTCGACATAGGCGATTGGCATTTTCGTCAGTTCTTGCGCTCCTCATTTGTAGTAGGTTTTAACCGAAATGTATACCAGCGAGACAGGATCAACTTAAACGAATCTAATGGTATCTTAGGCTTCAGTAGTCGTGAAGTATACGGCACACGCAAACTTATTCTCACCTCACAAACGCAAGTATATGCTCCTTTTCAGCTGATAGGTTTTAGGTTTAGCCCGTTTCTCTCAGCCGATATAGGTTTTATAGGCAGGGAAAATACTGCCTTTCTAAAAACAGAAGTATACTCTAAGGTTTCCATAGGTTTCTATATCTCCAACGACTATTTTCCCTTTGGAGCTATACAATTCTCCTTTGGGTATTATCCTAATATCCCAGGTACAGGTAACAATATCTTCAAATTTACAGGCGTTACCAACGACGATTTTAGATTGCATAGTTTTTCTCAACGCTTGCCTAATATCGTATCGTTTAGATAACAAATGCTTTACAATAAGAAATATTAAAGTAAACATTTGCACAATTCATTTATTTACCATACTTTTGTATCATTATAAAAGCAAATTATGTTACAAAATAATTACCAAGAAGAAACCTTTGCTGAGGAAGATGTGATGGAGCTTATAGGTGATGAATGTCATCTCATTTTATACAATGATGATGTTAATACTTTCGACCACGTTATTGATACCTTAGTAGAGGTTTGCCATCACACTTTTGAGCAAGCCGAGCAATGTGCTATTATAGTGCATTTCAAGGGAAAATGCGATGTAAAATCAGGAAGTTATGAATATCTAGAACCTCTTTGCACCGCGCTTCTTGATGCTGGACTCTCTGCTCAAATAGAAAATTAATAATTACCATTTTTAAAATTATTCACTTTTAACTATTCACTAAAATCGTGGAACTAAAACTATCAAAACCTATTTGTTTTTTTGACCTTGAAACTACGGGCATTGATATTACCAAAGACCGTATCGTTGAAATATCTATTTTAAAAGTCTACCCCAATGGCAATAAAGAAAGTAAAACGTGGCTCGTAAATCCTACTATTCCTATCCCAAAAGCTGCCTCAGATGTGCACGGCATTACCGATGAACGCGTTGCGGGGGAACCTACTTTTAAAGAGCTTGCCAAGCAAATCCATAATATGATAAAAGATTCCGACCTTGCTGGCTACAATTCCGACCGATTTGATATTCCTTTGCTTGCCGAAGAAATGCTGCGTGCTGAAGTAGATTTTGATTTGGGGAACCGTGTATCGGTAGATGTACAAACTATTTTTCACAAAATGGAACAGCGCACTCTCTCGGCAGCCTATAAATTCTATTGTGGTAAAGACCTTATTGATGCACATACAGCTTCGGCAGATACCAATGCCACTTATGAAATCCTCAAAGCCCAGCTCGACCGTTATGACAGCTTAGAGAACAACATCAAAAAGCTCAGCGAGTTTACTTATCGCAAACAAATAGCCGACTTTGCTGGTTTTATTGGTTATAATGAAAAAGGCGAAGAAATCTTTACCTTTGGGAAACACAAAGGCAAACGCGTAGAAGATATTTTTGATGAAGAACCAGGATATTTTGGTTGGCTTCTCGGTGCCGACTTCCCGTTGTATACCAAAAAAATTCTTACGGCTATTAAGCTCCGCAAATTATCGGCTACTATTAAATAAAAAATAGCTCTAAAACTTCAGTAAAGTTCCAAATTTTGCTAAAGTTAGAATTTTCTACATTCATTCTTATTTATGGAAACAAACACCGACTTAGAAGAAGAAAACAAAGCCATTGCCCGCGAGTATAAAGAACTCTTGCGTATTAGCTATCAAACCTTGAGTGATGAAGATAAAAAACTCATTCGCTTAGCGTTTGACACCGCTGTTGATGCACACAAAAACCAACGCCGAAAAAGTGGGGAGCCTTATATTTTTCACCCTATTGCCGTAGCTAAAATTGTTGCTTCACAAATAGGATTAGACGCTATAGCCATTGCGTCGGCTTTGTTACACGATGTAGTAGAAGATACCGACTATACAATTGAAGATATGGAACGGCTTTTTGGTAAAACTGTAGCTCATATTGTGGAAGGACTTACCAAAATTTCGAGTATGAGCCGTGAAAATGACATCTCTTTACAAGCCGAGAACTTCCGAAAGCTTCTTCTTACAATGAATGACGATGTGCGCGTGATTCTCATAAAAATTGCTGACAGACTCCACAATATGCAAACGATGGATTCGATGGCAGAATACAAACAAGCCAAAATAGCTTCGGAAACACTCTATATTTATGCACCTATTGCTCACCGCATTGGCTTGTATAACATCAAAACAGAATTAGAAGACCTCGCCCTTAAATACACTGACCCCGAGCGATACAATAGTATCCTAAACAAAATGGAGGAATCCAAAGAAGAACAACAAGAATACATTGAGGCGTTTACTAAAATCGTAGAAACCTCTTTAACGCAACAAAAAATTGATTATTACATCAAAGGGCGACCCAAATCAATCTATTCTATTTATAGGAAAATGGAATCGCAAGGTGTGAGTTTTGAAGAAGTTTACGATAAATTTGCAATTCGCATCATCTATAAAAGTGAACCAGCTGAAGAAAAGTTTTTGGCTTGGAAAATATACTCTATTGTTACCGACCACTTCCGTCCTAATCCCACCCGATTGCGTGATTGGATTTCCTCACCTAAATCTACAGGTTATGAAGCCTTACATATTACTGTAATGGGGCCAAAAGGCAAATGGGTGGAGGTGCAAATACGCAGCGAACGTATGCACGAAATCGCTGAAAAAGGTTATGCAGCCCATTTTAAGTATAAACACGGCGACCAAAAAGAAGAAGGCATCGAAATGTGGCTTAATAGGTTGCAAGAAGTCTTTGAAAACAGCGAGGCAAATGCTGTAGACTTTGTAGAAGATTTCAAACTCAACTTGTATTCTAAAGAGATTTTCGTCTTTACCCCTAATGGTGAGATAAAATCTCTCCCGAAAGGTGCCACACCACTTGATTTTGCTTTTTCAATACATACAGGAGTGGGTTTAAAAACACGTGGAGCCAAAGTAAACAATAAATTAGTGCCCTTAAACTATGTATTAAAGAGCGGTGAAACAGTAGAAATTATCACTGCCGAAAATGCAAAACCCACTAAGAACTGGCTAAACTATGCTACCACTGCTAAAGCACGTAGTAAGATAAAAAATGCTTTAAAAGAAGAAACAAAAGCTGTTGCTGCTGAAGGAAAAGAGATTTTAGTTCGAAAATTAAAGCAATTGAAGGTTACTCTTAATGAAGAAGTAATGAACGAGCTAGTGAGTTACTTCAAAACAAAGACGAGTTTAGATATTTACTATCAAGCAGGAACGGGAGAAATCAGCAACCAAATGCTGAAAGAGTTTGTATCTCATCGCACGTCTTTCTTTGGATTATTCAAAAATAAAGTAGTTAAAAAACCTACCGACGAATCTATTTATTCGCCCAACGTTCATTATGATAGCATTGTATTTGGCAAAGAAGAAGAATCGTTAGATTATACTTTTTCAAAATGTTGCAATCCTATCCCTGGTGATCCTATTTTTGGGTTCGTTACTATCAACGAAGGGGTAAAGGTACACAAAAAAACTTGTCCGAATGCCATTTCGATGCAATCGAATTACGCTTATCGTATCATTCAAGCTAAATGGGTAAAATCTGATGAAAGAGATTTCAAAGTGAGTCTTAGAATTAGTGGTATTGACCGCGATGGACTCATTAGCGATATCTCAAAAGTGATTTTGGATAGCAAATTTGTAAAGCTCACCAACATTAATATTGATACTGAAGGTAATGTATTCAGCGGAAAAGTCTCTATTTCAATCAACAACAATGCTACTTTAAAAAAACTGATGCAAGATATTAAGAACATTAAAGGAGTAGATAAAATAAACAGACTATAATATGCGTAAATTAGCGAATAATGAACTCAATAGATTGGATATTGAGCAATTTAAGAAGGCTGAAAAAACACCTTTAATAGTAATTTTGGATAATGTGAGAAGTTTGAACAATATAGGTTCTGTTTTTCGCACTTGTGATGCTTTTTTAATTGAAAAGATATACCTCTGTGGGATTACCGCCACTCCTCCAAACAAAGAGATTCATAAAACAGCTTTGGGTGCGACTGATAGTGTGGCATGGGAATATGTAGAAAATACACTTTCGGCAGTAGAAAAGCTAAAAGAGCAAGGAGTTTATATTATTAGTATTGAGCAAGCTGAAAATTCTACAATGCTGAATGATTTTCAGCCTAACGGAAAACAAAAATATGCTATTATCTTTGGCAACGAGGTAAAAGGAGTGGAACAAGAAGTGGTTTCAGCTTCTGATGAGGTGATAGAAATCCCACAGTATGGCACTAAACATTCTCTAAATATTTCTGTAAGTGCAGGAATTGCTATTTGGGAATTGGCAATGAAGCTCAGGAAGCATACAATGTTGTAAAAATAAAATTAGAAATGATAAACAAAGAGCCTGATAACAATATGTTATCAGGCTTTTTGTTTGTAGAGCGGGAGACGAGGTTCGAACTCGCGACATTCAGCTTGGAAGGCTGACGCTCTACCAACTGAGCTACTCCCGCAATTATAGTGATATAGATATATTTTCCGATTGCAAATATACGGGCATTTGCTATTATATTCCAAATTTTTTAAGACTTTTTTTATTATGTTTTCCGTAAATATAAAAGTAAATGCTTATAAATCAATATTTTTTCTCATTTTTTTCTTCTGATAAAAATAAAGAGAAACAAATGAAAATAAATACCCAGCACTTATGGATAATAATAGCAAAGCTCCGCGTAAAGGGTGAGTCCAACAACCTATAAAACTTTCATCAATAGCATAAATCAACAATATAATATAAGGAATCTAAAAAAAGATTCGTTTTTTTAAAAATAAAAAACTACTGATAAGCAGACATAAAGGTAAAGCATAAAATAATATAAGACCTACTATAAAACCCCATCCCCAAGCTTTGTTTGTATCAGCTTTTAACCAATCAATATAAGCCTTTTCTCCAAGTATATAAACTAAGAATGCTATACAAAGTTGCAAATATAACAAATGACAATAGTATAATTACTTTGCATAAAGTTTTAAAGTGCATATTCTTACTAATATTTATTTTTGTAAGTAGTTAAACTTGCTAAAAGTAGTGAAACAAGTTCTTTGTGACTGATTTTCATTATGGAACTTGCAATACTGATAGGAGTTCCATACATTTTCTGACTCCATTGCATCATCTTTTTTACAAAAAAGTTCTTTTCATTAGCAATAAGAGTTTCAGGATTTCTCACTTGTATCAAAATACTCTTGTTCCCTTTGATTTCTAATTCTTGAAAGCCTATTATTTCTTCCCAAGGAATAAGATAATACTTTTGTATTCTTATGTGTAGGGCTTTTTCATCTATGGCAAGTACCCATTGATTGTTTTGCAAGTTTTTTATAATAAAAAATAGAGCTATTAAAGCAAAAATCACAACGATAATACTTATAACTTCTATAAAAACAATGCTCCTTTTGCCATCATTAGATAATTCATTAGCATTCAGGAAACAAAATATCCCTACGGCTAAGAAAATAATGACTAAGAATAGTAAAAAGACGTTTTTCTTTTTACTAGTAAAGATTTCTTTTCGCTCCATTGTTTTATTTTAAATCTGTAAGTCTCTCTATACCTTTGTGATACTCTGTTATAATCTCATTGATAACTTCTTGTACACTTTGTACTTTAGTGATGAGTGAAGCAGCTTGTCCTATTTCAAGCTCACCTTGTTCCATATCTCCTTCAAACATTCCTTGTTTGGTACGACGATTACCCACTAAGGCTTTTAGGTTCTCAATAGTAGCTTTTTGGGTATTGTATAGCTCTTTCACTTGTTTATAAAAACCATTCTTTAGTAATCTCACAGGGGCTAATTCTTTCAGTGTAAGTTCTGTATCTCCTTCCCCAGCTGCTACAACCTTCTCTTTAAATGCGGGGTGTACAGACGCTTCAGTAGTAGCTACAAATCTACTACCTATTTGCACACCATCAGCTCCCAATGCTATTGCAGCTAGCATACCACTACCTGTAGCGATACCTCCTGCTGCAATAAGTGGGACTTCTAATACTCTACGCACCGCAGGAATGAGTACCATTGTGCTGGTTTCCTCTCGTCCATTGTGGCCACCTGCTTCAAAACCTTCTGCTACTACTGCATTAACACCTGCTGCTTGTGCTTTGAGGGCAAACTTACTACTGCTTACCACGTGAGCTACTTTTATACCTTCTTTTTGTAATAAAGAAGTATAAGTAGCTGGATTTCCTGCTGAAGTAAATACAATTTTTACTCCCTCACGTAAAATCACTTCAATAGCCTTGTCCATTTCGGGGTACATAATTGGTATATTTACTCCAAAAGGTTTATCGGTAGCCGCTTTGCATTTGCGTATGTGTTCTACAAGAGTTTCGGGATGCATAGAGCCTGCACCCAATAGTCCCAAACCGCCTGCATTGCTCACTGCTGAGGCTAATCGCCATCCGCTTGCCCATATCATTCCTCCCTGAATGATAGGATATTGAATATTAAAAAGTTCTGTAATACGTGTTTTCATTGTCTATGATTTAAAATTATTATTATCATCAAGTTCCTAAAAAGGATTATAACTAACTTCAAAATACTTTACTATTATACTCTTAACTTCCTTACTCTTTCCACTGGTATATAGGATATTTTGATTTCTTTATATCTATACTATCAATAAGCATACTAAAAAGACTATTATCGTGTTGCAAATTCCAAATAAACATCTTCTTTTTATCCTTTTCTATTACGGTATTTCTATACCATTCAAGAGTTAGTGTATTCCACTTAATAAGTTGATTCTCTTCAAAATCTACATAAGAACTCTCTTTACTTGATGTAAAATATATCTTGGTATCGTCTTGTTCAATACTATCTATATTGATAAGATAGTAATCCATACTCAATTTATCTATTATATAGTCTTTGTAGATTGTTAAGGAAGATAGAGTATCTATTTCAATCCGTTGTTCATTAGAAACTAAGATTCTATAAAAAACTTTTATTGGAATCTTTTCTAAAACACTATCATTATTATTTACTGCTATTTCCTTAATACTATCCTGTTCGTGGTTTATTGTGTTATACTTTACATTAGATGATTGTCTACAAGCGGTAAAAAGCAATAAAAATGATATATAAAAATATTTTGCGGTCATTGTATTCTAACGTTTATTTAAATTTTCCTTATGCGGGTAATAACGATTACCAAACTTATCAAATACATTATCAACTTCCTCTGTAATATCCGATACTACATACCATTGTTCCCATACATCACCCAAAAAATTATGTTCTCCCGTTATAATCCACGCTATCTCTCCTTCTACCCCAAATCGCGGACTAAGTTGTATATGGCTAAGAACTTCTTCACCTACTAATTTAGGAAAGTATTGCTCTTGATAAGCCTTTACTATTTTTAGTAGTTTTCCTTTGTTGAGGTGTATCCTTCTACCTTTCGAGAAAAGTTGCTTGTTATACGAATCTTGTTTAAATCTTTGTGAAAAGTAAAGTATATATCGCAAGCATTCCATCTCGTATTGAAGTTCCTCATCTGCAAACCCCTCTGAGGTATGTATATCCTTGCCATCCATCTGCATCTTTGCATCTATCACATCAATCACTGCTTGCCAAATAATGCTTTCAAAACCTCTTTCCTTTGTGATACAATACTGTAACAATACCTCTAAATTCTTTACCAATTCATAAATAGCTTTTTCCTCAAAGTCAGTCTCGTCCAAAATCGCCTTATCAATACCTTGCAAAGCCTCATAATATTGTTGTACCTTTTCTTTGTCCCACAAACTATTCTCATCTATTACCTGCCATAAATAATCCAAAATATCCCTTAAGCACTCTACTTCTTCTGTATTAAAAAAGATAGTTAATATATCACTACTCCTCTCCCACAGTCTTTCTACTATCCAGCACCCCCAAAAAAGTAAATTATACTCCGGAATGTTCACCGCTTCTTTTTTGATTAGTTTTGTATAACTTTCAAAATCCTTGATAGAAATCTCAACCTGCCATACTTCAGCACGTATATTCTCAACAACCATCCCTAAGAAATCTTTCTGCTCAGGGAAAAATGCTCTTATCTTCATTAGATAGTAAGCAAAATTATAGTATACTTCCCTATAAGAAGGAGCTTCAAATACATTCTGCTGATGAGAAATATCAATCCTCTCTACCATATCAAAAAATAAAGTAGGGTGCTCTTTGATTTCCTTTTCCCAAAAATTCATAAGGCACTTTATATAATGGCACTCTTTCTCTATATCTAAAAAAGTACCCTCCTTACTAAACGCTTCATATAATCCAACCAGTCCTTCCATAAAATTCTAAAAAAGGGTCGCCTTTTTAATAGACAACCCTTTTTAATTTATATTCTAATTTACTAATCTAATCAGGCTTTTGAGGTAAGTGATTTAAAAAATACGAATCCAAAACCTAAAGTAAGCATACAGTGGAAAGGAAACATACCAAAGTCATTGAGACGAACAGCACTATATAATCCAAAAGCAAAGTACAACATTAGCAAAAACTCTACTATCATATTAGGTGATAGTTTAGTGTTGATATATTTATTGTTTTTCCAGCTATCACTTAGCGAACTAATGTTGAACTTAGGGGTACGTACAAACTCGCTGCGTTTGCCACTATGTCCTTCAAGTACAGCAATAGTATTGTGGAAAGAAAATCCTAAAGCCACTGAGAAGAATGTAAAGAATAGCTTTACATAGTTCAAAAAGTCATCAAAAGTCTTCCCTTGCAAGTTCTTATAAGTAAACCAATAGCAGATAAACAAAATAATAGTACTTGTTATAAAGAAACTAGTGAAGTGGAATATCCATCCTAAATGACCGTATTGATTTTTGAGGTATAACATTGGGATACTGAAAATGGCAGTGATAAACACCCATAAAAACATTGAACTATTCAAGAGGTGCATTACTCCGTGGAATTTAGTTTTCCATCCAATATTTTTAGCAGCGAGTAAACGACCTACACTTTTGCGGAAGTTTTCAGCTCCTCCTTTGTTCCAACGGAATTGTTGTGAGCGCGCTGCCGAAATAACTACAGGAAGTTCTGCAGGAGTTTCTACATCTTCCAAATATTTAAACTTCCAATTTTTTAACTGAGCGCGATAGCTAAGGTCAAGATCTTCTGTTAGAGTATCGCCTTCCCAGTTACCTGCATCATATATGCACGTTTTGCGCCAAATACCTGCAGTACCATTGAAATTGATAAAATAGCCTTTAGAGTTACGCCCTACTTGTTCAAGAGTGAAGTGAACATCAAGAGCTAGGGCTTGTATTTTAGTAAGGATAGAGTAATTACGATTAATGTGTCCCCAACGGGTCTGTACTACCCCTATTTCAGGGTCTTTGAAGTAAATAACAGTACGTTTAAGCCAGTCAGGTTGTGGTAAAAAGTCAGCATCGAAGATAGCTATAAAATCACCTTTAGCAATAGCTAAACCTTCTTTTAGAGCTCCTGCTTTGAAACCTTGACGATTTTCACGTCGTATATGCTGAATATCTAAGCCTGTAGCTTGCAAATTTTTGATAATTTCAGCTGTTTCAGCTACTGATTCGTCAGTAGAATCGTCAAGTACTTGTATTTCAAGTTTAGTACGTGGATACTCTAGTTTTGCAATATTTTCAAGTAAACGAGGTACTACATACTTTTCATTGTAAAGTGGTAGTTGGATGGTTACATAAGGTATCTCTTTGGGGTCTAGGAGGTTAAACTTAGGAGACTCATCATTTTGTTTGCGGTGTTTTAAATAGTTCAGTAGCAAACTAAGCATTGAAAGACTATATAAAAAAATGCCTATCAAAGCTGTACAATAGATAATAATAATTGTGTAATTAATAAATGTTGCCATAAATTATTGTTTTATGTTCTTTTATTTTGCAAAAGTACGTGTTTTTTTGAATACGCCAAGAAAAAAAAGAATTATTTTTTAGAAAACATTTTTAATTAACTGATTTTTAAAGTGTAAAAAAATAACCACTCTTGTAAATCAGGCTATTATCTATTTCAAAACAGAACCTCATTTTTCTTTGTATATTCTGCAGAAATAGCCATTTAACTTCCATCCAATTTGCCAAAATATTTTAGCTTATTACTAATAGACAATTATCAATTACATATTGAATATCAAAAACTTAAAAAAAATAGAAAAAAAACATCAACTTTTTTTATTGCTATCTCAAAAAAACTTTGTATCTTAGCCCGCTAATTGTAATAAAAACCTTACTTTTATATAGTAAATAATTATGACAGAAGGAGAAAAATTGATTCCTGTTGATATCAGCGAAGAGATGAAATCTGCTTACATCGATTATTCGATGTCGGTAATCGTTTCGCGCGCATTACCCGATGTGCGTGATGGGCTGAAACCTGTTCACCGTCGCGTGCTCTATGGTATGTTCGATATGGGCGTACTCAGCAATCGTCCCTATAAAAAATCAGCTGCCATTGTTGGGGAAGTACTAGGTAAATACCACCCTCACGGCGATATCGCTGTGTATGATACTATGGTGCGTATGGCTCAGTACTGGAGTTTGCGCTATATGCTCGTTGATGGGCAAGGTAACTTTGGTTCTATGGGAGGTGACCCACCTGCCGCAATGCGTTATACCGAGGCCCGTATGCGCAAATTCTCAGAAGATATGCTTATTGATATCGATAAAGAGACTGTTGACCACCAACTTACTTATGATGATTCTCGTGAAGAACCTATCGTACTCCCCACCCGTATTCCTAATTTATTAGTGAATGGTTCTGCGGGTATCGCTGTGGGTATGGCTACTAATATGGCTCCTCATAACCTTAGTGAAGTAATTGATGGTACCATCGCTTATATTGATAATAATGATATTGAAATAGATGAACTTATCAAATATATCAAAGCTCCTGATTTCCCTACAGGTGGTATTATCTATGGTTATGAAGGAGTAAAAGAGGCTTTTAAAACAGGACGTGGTCGTGTGATTGTACGTGCTAAAGCTGAATTTCAAGAGGTAAGAGGCAAAGAATGTATAGTCGTTACCGAAGTACCTTATCAAGTAGATACATCTATCTTACTGAAAAAAACCTCCGATTTGGTAAAAGAAGGTAAGTTAGAGGGTATTACTGATGTACGCGATGAATCAGCTCGTGGTAAGATTCGTATTGTTTATATCTTAAAGCGCGATGCTGTACCTAATGTAGTACTAAACAACTTGTTTAAACATACTGAATTACAAACTTCTTTCAGTGTGAACAACATTGCTTTAGTAAATGGTCGCCCTCAGCTATTAAACCTTAAAGAGCTCATTTATCACTTTGTAGAACATCGTCACGATGTGGTGTATCGTCGCACTGATTACGAGTTGCGTAAAGCTAAAGAACGTATCCATATATTGGAAGGTTTTATGAAAGTGATGGCTACAGAAGATACAATGGGTAAAGCTATTGAAATCATCCGTTTTCACGATAAACCTAAAGAAGATTTGATAGCTGAATTTGATCTTACAGATATTCAAGCCGAAGCTATCTTAGCCTTAGCTCTACGTCGTATCAACAAAGCGTTAATCTTACAAACTAAAGAAGAATACGAACAAAAATTAGCTGAAATACGTGATTTAGAAGATATCTTAGCTCGTAAAGAACGCCGAACTGAAATTATCAAAGAAGAACTTCTTGAAATAAAAGAAAAATACGGCGATGCCCGTCGCTCTACTATTGAGTATGCAGGAGGCGAGTTTAGTGTAGAAGATATGATCCCCGATGATAAAATGGTCATTACCATTTCTCATGCAGGTTATATCAAACGCACTTCCCTCAGTGAGTATAAAACACAAAGTAGGGGAGGGGTAGGTCAAAAAGCCTCTACCACTCGCGACCAAGATTTCTTGGAACACCTATTTGTAAGCTCTAATCACCAATACCTATTGTTCTTTACCCAGAAAGGTAAATGTTTTTGGATGCGTGTCTACGAAATCCCTGAAGGTAGTAAAACTGCCAAAGGTCGTGCTGTACAAAATCTTATCAATATAGAACAAGACGACAAAATTAAAGCCTTTGTGAGCGTTCAAAATCTCAAAGACGAAGCGTATATCAATAATAACTACCTCATTATGGCTACCAAACAAGGTACTGTAAAGAAAACCTTGCTCAAAGAATACTCCCGTCCACGTCAGAATGGTATCAATGCCATTACTATTAAAGAAGGCGATGAGCTTATCGAAGCCAAACTTACCTCAGGCAGTAGCCAGCTGATGTTAGCAGTGAAATCAGGTCGTGCAATACGTTTTGGAGAAGACAAAGTACGTGCTGTAGGGCGTAATTCTCAAGGAGTACGTGGTATCGACCTCGACATTGAAAACGATGAAGTAGTAGGTATGATAGCTATCGAAAACCCACGCGAAGAGACCGTATTAGTTGTCTCTGAAAACGGTTATGGAAAACGTTCATACATCGATGACCCCGAAACACACGAAGCAGTATACCGTATTACTAACCGTGGAGGTAAAGGGGTAAAAACTATTTCTATTACTGAGAAAACAGGTCAGTTAGTTGCTATCAAGAGTGTTTTGGAAGGCGAAGACTTAATGATTATCAACAAATCAGGTATTGCAATACGCCTCTCCATCGACACACTGCGCATCTCTGGGCGTGCTACTCAAGGTGTAAAACTCATCAACATCAAAGGTAAAGACTCTATTGCTGCCGTTACCAAAGTAATGAAAGAAGACGATGATGAAACCGATGCTACTGATACTGAGGATGTAACACCTCCTACCGAAGAATAAAAATCTGTGTTCATAATTTAATAAAGAAAGGTCAAACGGAAGTTACTTCATTTCTCTTTAGGTAAGAACTTACTTCCGTGATTACCTTTCTTTTTTATTTTATACTATGGGAAAAACAATCAACATACAAAAAGTTGCTCTTAGGCAAAACGCCCTTTATATCCCTGATACTATGGTCTCACAAAGGGCTATACAACCAGGAACATTAGAATTAGTAGCAGCTCTTCGCAAGCACGGCTTTGGCGTTACTGAGAACCTCCTTCATGCAATCAATGGTACTAATAGCGAGTTTCGCCAAGAGGTGATACGCATTATTAAGGAAGTTCTCAACGTCAATCTCAATTGGGCACCTCTTATCAAAAACTGGGAAGTACCTACAGGCGAGAGTGCGATAGATCATATCATCACAGCTTTCTACAATCAGTATCCTGACCTGATAAAATATGATGATGAGTATTCTAGCTATTATTACGATTACTATCAAGACGAAGATGAAAGATATAACGATTCTTACATACCTAAACACGAGCGATTTTTAGCTTGTGGACACTATATTCCTTATGGAACTTTCCCTTTGTGGCGTTATAATGGTTGTCCTTTCTGTGGTACACTTTTCAAGTTAGGTAAAATAGAACACACCGATCAAGGTAGCAAACTCAAAATCCTCGACCTATGGCGCGAGGCAGAAGCCAACACCTTTTTTCAAAACTTGCTAAGCTCTAAAACCGCCTTAGATGCTACCAAAGCAGATTCTCTTAAGCTCCTACCACCTTATTTCTCAGTAGCCAAAGAAACTACTATTGAGATGAAGGAAACCCTTATCTTAGTAGTCGGTAGCTACCTTTCTGAAGGAAAGGAAAAAGAAGCAGGAGGCTGTTTTCGCACTCCTACCGATATTCTCCGCTATTTGTGGTATAAAAAAACAGGCTTCTTACAGATAATTCCTCCTAAAACAATTGTTGCTAAAAATGCTAAAAACAACCAGCATATAATGCGTCAATTAGATAAGAGTGAGCAAGCTAAAGCTGAAGCAAAACAAGCTCTCAAACTCAAGTACTCTCGTGAGGAATGTGCCCGAGTAGCACGCTGGCTAAATAATTTGTCTCTTTCAGCTGAGAAGGCTTGTGAATTAATGCACCCTAAGCGCGAAATGTGGGTGCGCTTTATTCGTGCCTTGCGTTTAGCCGAGTATAGCAAGAAAAAAGGCTTTGAAAAGCTTGCTACACTATTAGATATTTTCTATCATCAGAAATACGAAGTGTGGCAAGGCAAGGTTCAACAGGCTTACCTAAATGTAGATACTGATACTGTTTTAGAATATCTAAAAGAACGCCCTTCCCAGTTTGCATGTTCGCTATTCGCTACTATGTTATGGGTGGGTGCAGATGATACGATTATCGCCTTCAAAGAAGTAATAGACCAAGTACCCATGCGTTTGCTCTTTACCCTTAATAATTATGCTGATCTTTACTTTACACCAGAGGGTACACGCCCTATAAAAATCATCACAGGCGATTATATAAATGCTCCTAAAAATCAATGGGTAAATTTAGGTTATAACGAAGAGCAATTAGCCCAGATGAAAACAGCTGTAGAAGACCTATGCTTGTGGACAATACGCCGAAAGTTTGCTAAACAACCCAATCCTCATAAAACGATATTTATAGATAAACAGCTGTATCATATCCCTTTGCCTATAGGTGATAGAGGCAATAATATACACGACTTCAATGCAACCCTAATGGGGATGAAATTTCCTTTAGAAGGCAACGAGATACGCCTCTTTATGCAATGGGGGAAAGACTTGCCAGCTCAAGACCTGGATATGGACTTGTCCTGCCATATTATCTTTGACGAAGAATGTAGAATGGAAAATGAGATGTGCTTTTTTGGTAAACTTACCGCTACGGGTTGCCAACACAGTGGTGATATTCGCAGTATTCCTAATAAAGTAGGTACTGCCGAGTATATCAATATCGATGTAAATATCTTGCGCCAAAAGAAAGCTAAGTACGTGACCTTTGTATGCAATGCTTATTCTAATGGGGCACTATCACCTAATTTAATAGTAGGTTGGATGGATAGTAAGCATAAAATGAAAGTATCTGAGCGTACAGGGGTAGCTTATGACCCTTCTACCGTGATTCATCAGGTGCGTATCGCTCAATCATTACAAAAAGGACTCCTCTTTGGTATCTTAGATGTAGAGGCTAAAGAGATTATCTGGATGGAACTCCCTTTCCAAGGACAGCTTGCTAATGATCTATCTCTCGATACTGTAAAAGCTCTACTCAATAAATTAAATGCTAAAACTACTATCGGCAACCTGCTAACCCTCAAAGCCGAAGCTCAAGGATTGCAGATAGTAAACGACAAAACTCTCGCCAATGAAGTGTATGATATACAATGGGCAGAATATGGGAAAGTAAATGAATTGTTTTTATAGTTAAAATAAACAGATATGAAAAAATGCATACTATTCAGTGCTATAACCTTATTTGTTATAGGGCTACAAGCACAAAACAAATTCAAAGTAACGCGTGATGAGGCACGTAATGGTTCGTATACTATTAGCCCTACCTTACCTAAGGACGGAATGGTAAAAGCAGGCACGGTTCTTACACTCAAAGCAACCCCTGCCACTGGCTATATTTTTGATAGTGGCTATTACTCCTTACCAGAACAGTGGGGGGCTATGTTTTATGAACAATCTACACCTGAGTTCAAAGTGAAAGTAGACAAAGATATGAATGTAGGAGCTTGTTTTGTACCTAAAAAAGCGGAAGCTAATCTGAAAGTAGTGCAAGATATTGTTTATGCTAAACCGGGAGTAAAACCGCTGAAATACGATGTATATAGTCCTAAAGGTAAGCAAAACCTACCTTGTGTTGTAATTATCCACGGAGGTGGATGGAGCTCCAATACTGAATCGGTGATGAGAGGTTTGGCACGCGAACTAGCAAACAGTGGCAGATATGTGGTTTTCAACATTGATTACCGCTGGATAGACAAACTTGACGGAGATAGTACTCCTACTCAATTGTACCAGATTGTAGAAGATGTCTATGGAGCTTTACTCCACATTATGCAAAACGCTGCTAAATACGGAGGCGATAACAGTAAGTTACTTCTTACGGGCGATAGTGCGGGAGGACATTTATCGGCTTCAACAGCAAATTTTGTAGAACGCATAGGCGATAGAGGTTTTGGTAAAACGCAAGGTGTTTACGAATTTATGCCTACCTATATGCCTAAAGGGAAAACTGTGGCACAAGTGCGTAATGAGTTGGCTAAAGCTATCAAAGCTGCTGCACCCAGCTATGGGGTATTTCGTCCTGAAATGCTTATCTATCGCTTTAAAGACTATCCTTATTTAAATGAAATTGCACCTATCAACAGTATTCCAGAGGCTTCTAAAAGAGCAGTACCCCAATTGTTGTTTAGAGGTTCAGAAGATGGACTTATAAAAGATGAAGAGGTCAAAGCTTACGAACGTGCCCTTTCCAAAGCCGGTCAGAGGGTGGAGTATATACAAGTAGGAGGTGCCAATCACGCTTTCTTCGATTGGAAACCCGATACTAAAACACAAGCAACTTTCAACAAATACGGCAAATACCACGCTCACGAAATGTTGTTGTTCTTTGATTCAGTATTAGACGATCTTAACAAAACTAACAACTAAAGAAACATCTTCAAATATAAATATCCGAGGAAGTATAATACTTTTCTCGGATATTTTTATATTAATTACTCATTCTTCATTGCTAATTATCAATTGTTTTGTACATTTGCGCTCTAAATTAACAAAGACTATGATTTATGAAATATGTGCCAGCTCTTTTGAGTCGGCTAAAAATGCTGAAATAGCAGGTGCTACCCGTATAGAGTTGTGTAGCGAATTAGGTGTAGGAGGGGTAACTCCCAGCTATGGATTAATTAAAAAAGTAATGGACGAACTCTCTATCGGTAACTGTGTGCTGATACGTCCTCGCAGTGGTAATTTTACTTATACCGATGAGGAGTTTGATGTGATGTTACGCGACATCAATCTCTGTCGTGAATTAGGTTGCCAAGGAGTAGTAACAGGAGTGTTACATCGCTATAACACAATTGATGAAGAACGTACTGCGCGCCTCAAAGAAGCTGCAGGTACTATGGAATTTATCTATCACCGTGCTTTTGATTGTGCCCCCGATCCCATTGCTGCAATTAAAACCCTAAAACGCTTGGGAGTTGAACGTATTCTTACCTCAGGGGGTAAAAAATCAGCTATTGAAGGATTAGAACTGCTTAAAGAACTCAACCGTATAGCTGCAGGTCAACCCACAATTATGCCTGGGGGTGGTATCAATCCACAGAGCATTATACAGATAAAAGCTGCTGGTTTTACCCAAGTGCACTTTTCAGGTACAGTTTTTGAGGATTTGGGTACATCTTTGCCTTTCTCATTTAAAACAGAGGCGTTTTTAGACGAAACAAAACGCCCTATTTCTAATGTTGAAAACATCAAAAAAATTATGAATAATTAGCCAGTTTGTTGTCAATTAGCAAATTGGTAAATTGACAAATGAATATGGTTTATATAATTCTTATTGGTATTTTTATCATTTATTTTCTACTAACATTTTATGCAAGTAGAAGTTTAAAAACCCTCAAAGTTCCCCGTTGGGTAGAATGGCTATTTTGGCTCATCACAATAGGAGTGGTAATTCACTTGTTGTACCATTGGTTCTGTAGAGGAAAAGTTGTATGGAGTGCCCCTCAACAATATGCTGTTGCAGGGCTATTTACGTGGCTTATTATCTGTTTGTTCGTAACTCTTCCTTTGTTATTAGAAGATATTACACGACTTATAAAAGCTATATTTCGCAAACCTACTAATGCACCACGTATTTCTTCTCGTCGTAAGTTTGTAAGTACTTTAGGTTGGGGATTGGCAGCTATTCCTTTTGCTTCTATCCTCTATAGTATTTTCAAAGGAAAATATAACTATAAAGTTTGGAAATACACATTGTATTTCGATAATCTCCCTAAAGCATTTGATGGCTATTGCATTACTCAAATATCCGATATTCATTGTGGTAGCTTTGATAACTATGAGAAAATACGCTATGGAGTAGAGCTTATCAACTCACAAAAAAGCGATGTAATCCTTTTTACTGGCGATTTGGTAAATAATTTAGCAAATGAGGTACACAATTGGAAATCACTTTTTGCTACTCTCCAAGCACCTGATGGAGTATTTTCTATTATGGGTAACCACGACTATGGTGATTATTCCTCTTGGGAAACTCCTGAAGCTAAACAACAAAATTTAGAGCATTTATTCCAATTACAAAAACAAATGGGATGGCAACTATTGCTTAACGAACATTGTTATTTAGAACGTAATGGCGAAAAAATAGCTTTAATAGGGGTAGAAAACTGGGGACACGGTCGATTTTCTAAATATGGTGATTTGAATAAGGCTATGGAAGGTGTAAATACCGAAGATTTTAAAATATTAATGAGTCACGACCCAACTCATTGGCAAGAGGTTGTGTTACCTGAAAATAAAGATATTCAACTTACTCTCAGTGGTCATACACACGGGATGCAATGCGGTATTGAAATACCTGGGTGGCTAAAATGGAGCCCCTCACAATATATTTACAAATATTGGGGAGGAATGTATGAAGAGGGTGGTAAATACCTCAATGTAAATAGAGGTTTTGGTTATCACGCTTTCCCTGGTCGTTTAGGGGTATGGCCTGAAATCACAGTTATTGAACTTAAAACTAAATAACTAAATTGTATGAAAAAATTTATTATATCAGGAGGTGGTACTGGCGGACATATATTCCCTGCTATCGCTATTGCCGATGAAATAAAAAAACGTTTACCTGAAGCCGAAATACTTTTTGTAGGGGCTAAAAATCGTATGGAAATGCAAAAAGTACCTCAAGCTGGTTATCCTATTGAAGGTTTGTGGATTTCAGGAATACAACGCAAGCTCACTTGGCAAAATTTGATTTTTCCACTAAAGTTTATCCATAGTCTATGGAAATCCCGACAAATCATCAAGCGTTTTAAACCTGATGCCGTCATAGGTACAGGAGGTTTTGCTAGTGGAGCAGTAGTGAAAGTAGCTGGGCAAATGGGGATACCTACCTTTATTCAAGAACAGAACTCTTATGCAGGCATTACCAATAAGATGCTCGCTCAAAAAGCAAAGAAAATATGTGTTGCTTATGATGGTATGGAAGTTTTCTTTCCAAAAGAGAAAATCGTAAAAACGGGTAACCCTATTCGTGGAGGTTTATTAAATATAGATCAACATCGCCAAGAAGGTTTATCGTATTTCCAACTTAATCCTCATCAAAAAACACTTTTGATATTAGGAGGAAGTTTAGGAGCACGACGCATCAATCAGTTAGTGGAAGCTCAATTACCTTTATTTGAAAAATTAGGGGTGCAAGTGCTATGGCAATGTGGCAAACTTTACTATGAAGAATACAAAAAGTATAATAGTTCACAAGTACACGTTTTAGCTTTTATTGATCGTATGGAACAAGCTTATGCCGTTGCCGATGTAATTATTTCACGAGCAGGCGCAAGTTCTGTAAGTGAATTATGTGTAGTAGGCAAACCTGTTATATTCATCCCTTCACCTAATGTAGCCGAAGATCATCAAACTAAAAATGCACGTGCTATAGCTGATAAACAAGCTGCTATTTTAATAAAGGAAAATGAATTAGATAGTAAATTTGCAGATACTTTTAGTAGCTTGATAACTGATGAAACTCAACAGCAAAATCTTTCGTCTCATATTAAAGCGCTAGCTCAACCCAATGCAACCAAAGAAATTGTAGATTTAATAATAAATAACAGATGACTAAATTTTTTACCTTTATAGCTCTCTTAGGAGGAGGAGTGCTTTCTATAGCACAAACTACCTTAAAACCCTCTGTATTTATAGATACTAAAAGTGATGATTTCAAAAAAGGTATTGTAGAAATCAAAGAATATACAAACTATGAAGTATATCAACAATTACAACGCAATCTCAAATCAGGTAACTCAGCTGCTATCAATGCTGATATGATACGTCAGGCATTTATCACAAGAAAGATAGCTTTACAAAAAGGTACTTACATCATTGATAACAACGAACAACATTTCGAGTTTGAAATAGGTAATAGTGGTCAATTAGTAGGTGAAGGTAAATTTGTGAATAAAAAGCGTAACATTCCTTCTACTTATATTTTTAACAATGGAAAACTTGCTGAAATTCATATTTTTACTCCTGAAGGAAGATTACGCAAAAAAAATATCTTCAAAGGTAATACTATAGAAGGGTTGGTGTATGACCACGCTGGAAATATTGCTCAAAAAATAGAAATATACACTAATTTAAAAGAAGGCGCTGACCAAATAGTAACTAATTATCACAAGAATGGCAACCCTAGTAAAGAAGTAAATACTATTAAAAATACTACCAAAGAGTATTATCAAAATGGTAAACTCAAACTCGAACAAATAAATAGTAAAACTACTACCAAATATGACCCTGAAGGAAAAATAACTGAAAAATGGTATGTTACTGAAAAAGGTAACTGCAAAGAGTTATATGAAAAAGGGGTAATTTCTCAAAAAATATGTGAAGATCGCAGTATAAAAGAAACCACTGTGAGCACTTATAAAAATGGTAAATTATTAGAAACAAAGAAATTATGAATTTACAACCAATAACAAACGTTTATTTTATAGGTATTGGAGGCATAGGAATGTCTGCCCTTGCACGTTATTTCAATGCCAATGGCAAAGTAGTAGCTGGCTACGATCGTACTCCTACCGATATTACTGAAATGCTAGAAAAAGAAGGTATAAAAGTACACTTTACTGATGAGTTAGATGCTATTCCTAATTCATTTAAAAATGTAGAAACTACTTTAGTGGTATATACCCCTGCTGTTCCTAAAGATCATAAAGAGTTAGTTTTTTTTCAAGAAAATGGCTACCAAGTAGTAAAACGCTCAGAAGTGTTAGGCTTCATTACTAAAAACTCCTTTTGTTTAGCTGTTGCAGGTACTCACGGTAAAACTACAACATCGAGTATTTTAGCCCATATTATGGTAGAAAGTGGAGCTTCGGTAAGTGCTTTTTTAGGAGGTATAGCCGAAAATTTCAATAGTAATTTGGTACTCAAAGGTAGTGAATATACAGTAGTTGAAGCCGATGAGTTTGACCATTCATTTTTGCGACTTTCACCTAACATTGCTTGTATTACCTCTATGGACGCCGATCACCTCGATATTTATGGTGATGAGCAACATCTTATAGAAGGATTTCACGAGTTTGCCAGAAAAATTAAACCTGGAGGCAGTCTCATTGTACGCAATGGACTAAACATAGCTGGTGAAACTTATGGTTTAGAAGATAGTTCTGATTATAGTTTCCAAAATATTCATATTGTAGAAGGCGTTTATCATTTTGATTTCAAATATACAGGAGGTATTTATAAAGATATTACCTTTATGAAACCAGGGCGACACAACTTACTCAATGCTTTGGCAGCTGTTGCTATGGCTGTAAAAGCAGGAATTGCTCCTGAAAAATTATTGCCTCACTTAGCTACTTTTAAAGGGGTAAAACGTCGTTTTTCATATATCATTAAAGAAAAAGACTTTGTTTTCATTGATGATTATGCCCATCACCCTTCTGAAATCAATGCACTATATCAAGCAGTAGCCGAAATGTATCCTAATACTCCTAAAACTATTGTTTTCCAACCTCATCTTTTCACTCGTACACGTGATTTTATGAATGATTTTGCAAAAAGTCTATCACAATTTGATGAGGTGATACTATTAGATATCTATCCTGCACGTGAATTACCTATAGAAGGGATTACTTCACAAGTTTTATTAGAGAAAATAACTACTTCTAAAAAAACTTTAGTAAGCAAAACTGAACTCATTCCTTTTTTGCTTAAGAAACGACCTCAATTATTATTAGCAGTAGGAGCAGGCGATATAGGAGCGGAAGTAACACATATCAAAGAAGCTATGAAAAAGTAAAAACTGAAGAAAATAACAAAAAAATGAGACTCACCTTTTTGATGAGCCTCATTTTTATTTTTAGTATCCGAAGAGTTCTTCTAAAGAAAGTTTTTTGAAATCTCCTATTTTTTGAAGTTCTTCTTTTGAAAGTTTCTTTTCAGAAGCTAAAATTACATAAGTATAAGGCTTTTTGGAAAGGTATTTATCGTGGAAAGTTTTTATCTCTTTCATTGTAATACCATCTATATTTTGATATACTTGCTTGCGTATATCATCCTTAAGACCTAATTCTTGTGCTGCTAAATAGCTATAAATAATGCCGTCCTGTGTAATACGCTCAGTTTCTATTTCTTGTTTGATTTGTAGCTTGGCTAATTCGAGATTAGCTGGTAATTCAGGCATTGTATTGAGCAGTTCATTCATAGCCTCAACGGCTTCTTTAAATTTGTCAGCTTGCGAACCTACATAAGCAAGCACATAATATTTATCTGCTTTTTTTCGTGGTGAAGCATAATAACCATAAGTACTATATGCTAACGCTTTACTTTCGCGAATGGTTTGGAATACCAAAGACCCCATACCTCCACCAAAATAGTTATTGAAAGCACTAATTACAGTACTTTCAGCAGGGTTGAAAGGAACAGTATTGCGCACCCAGCGTGTTTCAGCTTGTACCATTTCATAATCAGTAAAGAGTACTTGGTTTTTAGTCTGTTCTACTTGTTTAAACTCTTTTTTAGGAGCTACTTTAGCGAACTTAGTAGGTACTTTATGTAAAGGTTTTAGTTTAGCTGTAAGTTCTGAAAGTGTAGCAGGTCCATAATAAATAACGGTTTGCTCTACATTATTCAAATTTTTAACTCTATCTACCAATTCCTTTGCACTAATCGCATTAATTTCGGCATTAGAAAGTACATTGTTCACCTTATTTTTAGAACCATAAAGAGCATAATTAGTAAGTGCTTGCATAATAGCCCCACGATTAGCTTTTACATCTACACGTGATTTAGCAACACGTGCTTTAAGTGCTTGTAATACTTGTTCATCTGGTTGAGCATTGAGAACTAAATCTTCATAAAGTTTAACAGCAGCTTCAAAATTCTCTTGTAAACCTTCTATTGATACATAAGTATATTCTTCTTCTGTAGAGATTTGGAAACTGGATGCTATCTTATAAAATTCTTTTGAAATTTGTTCAGCTGATTTCTTATCAGTTCCTAAAAATTGGATGTATTGGGCTGCCATAGGCATTTTCAAATCATTAGCTGAACCTATTTTGTAGCGGAAACTCAAACGATACAACTCATTATCTTTATTTTGTACATACAATACTTCGGCATTACCTAATTTACCTTTTTGTAAATCTTTACTGTAATTTAAGAATACAGGAGCTACCGGAGTACTTGGCATCTCGTTGATCATTTTTACAAAAGCTGATTGTTTATCGGCATTAGTTTCAACAGGAGTAATAGCAGGTTTTTCAATTTTTTCTACATTGGTGCGTTGTCCTTTCTCTTTATAAATAGCCACATAGTTATTACCTAAGTATTTATTAGCAAAAGCGACAATATCGGCTTTAGTAAGTTTAGAAAGATTATTTACATAAGCTACTTGGTCTTTCCAGTTGAGATTATCTGTAAAAGCTGCCATCAACATATTAGCGCGATTGCTATAAGATTCAGTTGCTTGAATCGTTTGTTTTTTCAAATTGTTGATAATAGAAGGAATGAGATCATCATCAAAATTACCTTTTTTAAGGTTTTCTATTTGCCCTAACATAAGATCTTTTACTTGTTCTAACGACTGTCCTTGTAAAGGAGCTCCTGATAGATATAGTACTCCATAGTCTATAAGTGTATAAGCAAAGGCATTAGCTTTAAGTAATTTTTGTTTCTTTACAAGATTCAAATCGATAAGCCCTGCATTGCCATTGGTAAGGATTTCACCTACTAAATCAGCTAATAGAGCATCTTTATCTTGGTTACCTGGCAAACGGAATGCTATAGAAACACTTTCAGCATCGGGTCCTACTACCTTCTTAATGATAGGTGCTGTAATAGGAGCTTCTTTCTCAAAAGTATATTGAGGCACTGCTTTGGGTTGCATATAGCTAAATGCTTTATCAATTTGAGCGATAACAGTATCGGGGTTGAAATCTCCTGCCAATATTACTGCCATATTATTGGGCACGTAATAAGTATGGAAGTATTTGCGAATTTCTTTCAGTGAAGGATTTTTCAAATGCTCTACTGTACCAATAGTGGTTTGCAAGCCATAATTGTGCTTTTTGAATAGCTCAGAGAAGAGAGTTTCAAACACCTCGCTATTGTCGCTATCCAAAGAGCGGTTTTTCTCTTCGTATACAGCTTCCAATTCAGTATGGAAAATACGAAGTACAGGGTTGCGAAAACGTTCAGCTTGTACAGCAATATACTTATTAATAGCATTTGCTGGTACATCATCAGTATAAACAGTTTTCTCAAAAGAAGTAAACGCATTAGTACCTTGTGCTCCCATAGCAGTCATCATTTTATCGTACTCATTGGCAATAGCATACTTGCTGGCTACCCCCGATACTGAATCGATTATCTTGTAGATAGCCTTGCGTTTAGCAGGGTCTTTGGTGTGATTGTACTCTTCATAAAGGGCATCAATTTTGTCTAATTGTACCTTTTCTTTATTCCAATCAAGTGAACCGTATTTATCAGTTCCCTTAAAGAGCAAATGCTCTAAATAATGTGCAAGTCCTGTATGAGTAGCAGGATCAGTTTTACTACCAGCCTTCACGGCTACATAACACTGAATGCGGGGTTCTTTATTGGTAGGACTTAGGATTACGGTAAGCCCGTTTTTCAAGGTATAAAACCTTGCATTGGTAGGATCGTGGGTAACATATTTATAAGTGTACCCGCCACTTTGAGCTTCTTTCCACTCGTAGTTTTGAGCAGTAACCCCGAACGATATAGCTATAGTAAACAGCCATAAAAATAGATTTCTTTTCAGCATAAAAATATAGTTTTAAGATGTGTATTAAAAGAAAAGGGTATCTAAAAAGTTGTTTCCAGATACCCTCTATTTGTTACATAAGTTATTACTTATTAATTATTTAAGGCTTCCTACCATATCTTCAGGGCGCACCCATTTATCAAAGTCCTCAGGAGTAACATAACCAAGACGTACAGCCTCTTCTTTGAGGGTTGTACCATTGCGATGAGCTGTTTGAGCAATTTCGGCAGCTTTGTAATAACCTATTTTAGTATTAAGAGCTGTGACGAGCATTAACGAGTTGTCTACTAATTCTTTAATACGTTTGTAATTAGGTTCGATACCACTTGCGCAATGTTCTTCAAACGATACACAAACATCACCTAACAACTCAGCTGATTTAAGGAAGTTAGAAGCCATTAATGGTTTAAATACATTCAATTCGTAATGACCTTGAGTACCACCTACTGAAATAGCTACATCGTTACCCATTACTTGTGCTGCTACCATTGTCATCGCTTCACATTGGGTAGGATTCACTTTACCTGGCATAATAGAACTACCTGGTTCGTTAGCAGGGATGAGAATTTCACCAATACCAGAACGAGGACCTGAAGCCATCATACGAATGTCGTTTGCAATCTTGTTTAATGATACAGCCAATTGCTTGAGGGCACCGTGGCTTTCTACAATAGCGTCGTGAGAAGCTAAAGCTTCAAATTTGTTAGGAGCGGTTACAAAAGGTAGACCGGTGAATTTAGCAATATACTCAGCTACTTTCACATCATAACCTTTAGGAGTGTTGAGCCCTGTACCTACAGCAGTTCCACCTAAAGCGAGTTCTGAGAGGTGTGCTAAAGTATTTTTGATAGCGCGAATAGCGTGATCAAGCTGAGCTACATAGCCTGAAAGTTCTTGTCCTAAAGTAAGTGGTGTAGCATCCATAAGGTGTGTACGACCTATCTTTACTACATCTTTAAAGGCTTCAGCTTTAGCGGCAAGGGTATCGCGTAGTTTTTGAACCCCAGGAATAGTTTTTTCAACTACCATTTTGTAGCAAGCAATGTGCATACCTGTAGGGAAAGTATCGTTAGACGATTGTGATTTATTCACATCATCATTAGCCTTTAACACGGGGTCTCCTTCTCCTATTTGTTTGCCAGCTAACACTTGAGCACGATTGGCTATAACCTCATTCACATTCATATTAGATTGAGTACCTGAACCGGTTTGCCAAATTACCAATGGGAATTGGTCATCAAGTTTGCCTTCGAGAATCTCGTCACAAACTTGAGCAATAGCATCGCGTTTTTCGGCAGAAAGTACGCCTAAATCGAAGTTAGCATAGGCAGCAGCTTTTTTAAGATAGGCAAAGCCGCGAATAATTTCAATCGGCATAGAAGCGGGTGCACCGATTTTGAAGTTGTTGCGTGAACGTTCTGTTTGTGCTCCCCAATATTTATCGGCTGGCACCTTCACTTCACCCAAAGTGTCTTTTTCAATTCTATAACTCATTTTGTTTGTATTAGTTAAAATAATCTTCTTTTAAAAAACGCTACAAAGGTACATTTTATTTTCTAAATATTAAAATTTTTTTAAGAGATTTTTTGTTGTGATAATTCTGTAATTTGCTAATTAGCTAATTAATTGCTATCTTTGCGCCCTCAAAAAGATTATTCAGAATAAAATGCTTGATAAACTAAACATTGTTAAACAACGCTTTGATGAGGTATCGGATTTGATTATCCAACCTGATGTGATTGCTGACCAAAAACGTTACATTCAGCTTAATAAGGAGTATAAAGATCTAAAAGAGTTGATGGATAAACGAGAAGAGTACATCAATGTAACTGGCAATCTTGTTGAAGCTGAAGAAATTATTGCCGATGGTAGTGATGCTGAAATGGTGGAGATGGCTAAGTTACAATTAGAAGAAAGCAAAGAACGCTTACCTCAATTAGAGGAAGAAATCAAATATATGTTGATTCCTAAAGACCCTGAAGATGCGAAGAATGCTGTAATGGAAATACGTGCTGGCACAGGTGGAGATGAGGCTTCTATCTTTGCTGGCGACCTTTATCGTATGTATACTAAATATTGCCAAAGCAAAGGCTGGAGTACTTCGGTAATGGATTTCAACGAAGGAACTGCAGGGGGCTACAAAGAGATTATCTTTGAAGTTACAGGTGACAATGTATATGGTACTTTGAAGTTTGAAGCAGGGGTACACCGTGTACAGCGTGTTCCTCAAACTGAAACGCAGGGACGTGTACATACTTCAGCTGCTACTATAATGGTATTACCAGAGGCTGAAGAGTTTGATGTAGAACTCAATATGGCAGATGTAAATATTATTCGTACAACCTCTACTGGCCCTGGCGGACAGTCGGTGAATACTACTTATTCTGCTATTCAACTCCAGCATATTCCTACAGGTATAGAGGTGCGTTGCCAAGATGAAAAATCTCAGCATAAAAACCTTGAAAAAGCATTGAAAGTATTACGTTCTCGCCTCTACGATTTAGAACTTGCTAAAAAAATGGAAGCTGATTCTGCTCGCCGTAAGTCAATGGTATCTAGTGGTGACCGTTCAGCTAAAATACGCACTTATAATTATCCTCAAGGTCGCGTAACTGATCATCGTATCGGGCTTACTCTCTATGATTTACAGAATGTTATCAATGGAGATGTACAACGCCTTATTGATGAATTACAACTTGCTGAAAACGCTGAAAAACTCAAAGAAGGTGATGTGTTTTAAAGAAGTAAGATAACAAAAATAGTGTTACTAAATAAAAAGCTGACTAAGAAATAAATCTTAGTCAGCGTTTCTATTTGTTGTTCCATTATGTTATAATGTTTCTTTTAGCCATTTGAAGAATGTTCTCTGCCATAAGAGTCCGTTTTGAGGTTGTAATACCCAGTGGTTCTCATCAGGAAAATAAAGTAACTCACTTTTAATGCCTTTTAATTGTGCGGCAGTAAAGGCTTGGAATCCTTGTTCTTCAGGTACTCGGTAATCTTTACCTCCGTGAATAATTAGTATGGGAGTATCCCAATTATTAATTTTCTTTATAGGGTTAAACTCTTTATATGATTTTTGAGCTACCGCATTACGCTCTTCCCAATAAGCTCCTCCTATTTCATTATTGTTAAAGAAAAGCTCTTCTGTAGTGCCATACATACTTTCTAAATTAAAAACCCCACAATGGGCAATAAACGTCTTGAAACGTTTTTGGTGAATACCTGCTAAGTAGTAGATTGAATATCCTCCGTAGCTGGCTCCTATAGCTCCCAATCGTTCTTTGTCTACGTAAGGTTCCTTAGCAATATCATCAATAGCCGATAGGTAATCGCGCATAGGCTGTCCACCCCAATCTCCGCTAATTTCTGCATTCCATTCTACCCCAAAGCCTGGTAATCCTCTGCGGTTGGGAGCTATCACTATATAACCTTGCGAAGCCATTACTTGGAAGTTCCAACGGAAACTGTAAAACTGGCTCACAACAGATTGTGGTCCTCCTTGGCAGTAGAGTAGGGTAGGGTACTTCTTGTTAGGGTCAAACTTCGGTGGGTAAATTACCCAAGCGTGCATTCTCTTGCCGTCAGTAGTTCTGATGATACGCTCCTTAATAGGACATTCAGCAATCCCTTTGTATAGTTCATCATTAAAATGTGAAAGCTGTGATAGTGTTATGCGTCCTTTTTTCTCTTTTAAGTTGATAGTATACAGTTCAGCTGCGTGGTTCATATCCGTACGCATCACAACCAATTGGTCACCTGCTTGTCCTACTATACTATTCACATCAAATACACCTTGTGTGAGTTGTCTTGGGGTGGTATCTTTACTAAAAGGAGCTACTACAAATACTTGCTCTGTTCCTTGGGTAGCCGCAATTAGATATATTTGCTTCCCATTGTTGCTCCATCGGTAACTGAAAACAGTATTATCCCAGTTAGCTGTAAGGTTAATACGCTTGCCGTTCTTCAATATATAAAGGTCGTTTTTATCAGCTTCATTACCGTCGTGTGCCATACTGAGCCACGCAAGTACGCCCTCTTTGCTATACTGAGGGTTGGTGTCATACCCCATCATTCCTTCGGTGAGGTTTGTTGTTTTTTTCGAGGTGAGGTCGTACTCGTAGATATCAGTATTAGTGCTTAGTACATAATCAGTGCCTACTTTGGCCTTCGTAACATAAAGTACCTTTTTACCGTCGAGACTCCATATATAATCCTCATCACCTCCAAAAGGCAACTGCGGACAGTAATAGGGCAATCCTTCCATTATATCGGTTTGCTTACCATTACTATCTTCTATCATCACGTGATTGTAACTGCCTTCATTCCACGTATCCCAATGGCGGTGGTCTAAGCTACCGTACAGCTTCCCCGATGATTTTTCTAAGTCGGTATAGAAATCTTTCCCTAAAACCGACTTTAATTTTACTTCCTTATGAGTCAATTTTAGGCTTTTATCGGTATTGTATTTAGCCGTGAGCTTTTCTACCTCTTCTTTGCTTATAGGAATGGGTACACCTCCTTTTACGGCAAGTTTATAGTATTCTTTGTTAAAAGTATTTTCCTTTATATTTGGAGTACTCACACTCACCAATACGTATTGCTGGTCGGGGGTAATACCTATACCATTCACGCGATGTAGTTCCCATAGTTTTTCGGGGGTGAGAGGTTGTTGTGCTTGTATGCTATTAAATGCCATAACCGAAGCTAAAATAATAAGATGTTTTTTCATTCCTTAACAAATAAGGCAACAAGCCTTCCTAATAGTTTTACAATAAATTGGTAACTCTCTGCCAAAAACGCTCTGATTTCTTTTAATACAAAAGCAATCCCTGATTTGATAACAGGTTTTATGCGGTTGTAAATAAACGATAACCATACGCATACGGCTATAAAGGCAGGCGCTCCTAATACCACTTGATAAGGTTTCAACTGCCCTCCGAAGTGCTGTATAAGCCCGTGTGAGGTAATACTACCGTATATGATAAAGCAGTGTATAACGTAAATCGATAGGGTGTTTTGCCCAATAGTTTTAATCAGTTGTGAAGTAATCACATTGCGCATTAGGGCAAAGAAACCAAACACGAGTAATACATTCCCCAAACGTAAATAAGCAAAGTCCTGCATTAGTTGCTCAAAAAATGGAGAATGGTTGATATAGAACAGTTGTTCTATCATAAAGTGAAAACCCCACAACAAGAATGCCCCTACGCTTAGAAATAGCAGAATAGCATTGCGGTATAGGTGAGGGTGATTTTTATATCGCTGAAATAGATATCCCATAAACCCTCCAAACGACACATAGCCAAACCAAGGAAAAATAGGAAAGAAACTACCGTGTACACGAGTCAGATAATTAGCAATCGGCAAGGGTAGTGAATCAAAGCGCAAATCCTTGTAAAAAGGCTCAAAAGTGAACGCCAATAGGGTAGTGGTAAGCAATATCATAGGCATTACCCACGACTTGCGGTTATATGAAAGTAAGTAAGTAGCGATGAGCAACAAGAGTGAAAGCCCAATACAGTGCAGTACATCTACACTTTGGAAACTCATACGCAAGAAGTAAGCAATACCGATAAGCATCAGTCCACGCCTAATACCTTTCATCACGCGAGGGTTATTCCAGCCTACTTTTGTAGCATCACTTTCTTTTACCAATAAAAAAGTGAAGATAAACCCCGAAACAGTGAAGAACACAGGAGCGGTAATACCAGTGCAGTAGTGCCATAGCCAGTATATAAAGTTATTTTCGTCGCGGTAGCGGTCAGCAAGTAGTCCATTTATAAAGTGCCCTTGTAGCATCATACAGATAGCAAAGGCGCGAATCACATCTATGAAGTCAAGTCTGAATTTCTTTATTTTTTCCATACTTATAATGTCTTAAAGAGGTTGCAAAGGTACAAATTAATTAACAATTAGCAAGTAATAGTTAAGAACTTGTCTTTTTTATAAACAAAAAACTTTGCTAAAATCCTTAGACTTTAGCAAAGTTTTTTTAAGTTTTTTTAATTGCTCTTTAAAGAGGCATTGGCTGTTCTTTTTTCTTTACAGCTCCTACAATAGCTGAGATAATGACTCCTCCAATAGCCGAAAATATTATAGAAGTAGAAAATGATGAAACGATAGAAGGTTTGTTAGCATACATTTTATCTTGGAATTCTTCTAACTGTTCTCCATTAAAATTTGCCATAGCACTCATTTTCTTCATTGCAACCTCCACTACCTTATCATAGTAGTCAGGGTCAATAATAGTTGCGTATATCACTTGGTAAATAGCTCCAATCACTCCTGCTATAACAGCGACTACTACCCCTACTTTGATAGCTTCTCCTATAGAGAGAAAGCCTTCATTAGCTTTTTTGTATTGTTCTACTGCTATTGCAATAAAAACTACAGAAATGGCTATATTTATCAACCAAGTAATAACAGCTAATAAAGTGTTATCTGTATACAAAAAGTCGGTTACGTATAATAATACAGTAAAGGCTACAGATACAAGCCCTAATAAAATCCCATTTCTAAGCGCTATACTTAGGAAGTTTACATTTTTTGTTTCCATAAACGAAATAATATTTAAAGTTAATTTTTACTTATACATCTTGAAAGCAGCCCTTTCTAAGGCTTCTCTATGATTAGGGTGCGCGATGGCTATCAGAGCTTTAGCGCGTTCTTTTAGGCTTTTGCCAAACAGTTCAGCAACTCCATATTCAGTTACTATATACTGTACGTGTGCTCGAGTAGTAACTACACCTGCTCCTTGCTTGAGAAAGGGTACAATTTTACTTTCCCCTTTATTAGTTACTGAAGGGAATGTAATAATAGATTTACCTCCTTCACTTAGCATAGCTCCACGCACAAAATCTATTTGTCCACCAAAGCCTGAATAGATAGTGCTACCTATAGAGTCTGCACATACTTGGCCTGTGATATCTACTTCTATAGCCGAATTGATAGAAATCATCTTGGGATTCTGACGAATAACAGATACTTCATTGGTATATGAAGCCTCTGCCATTTCTACTGAAGGGTTATGGTCTATAAAATCGTATAACTCTTGTGACCCCATCGCAAATGAAGCTATGATTTTACCTTTATCAATTTTCTTTTCGTAGCCATTAATAACTCCTTTTTTTACCAAATCAAGCACTCCTTCAGTAAGAAGTTCTGTATGAATACCTAAATTTTTAAGGTGTCCCATTTCACCTAAAGTAGCATTTGGGATATTGCCAATACCCAATTGTAAAGTACTGCCATCTTTTATAAGGGGTACTATATGTTGGGCTATCTGCTTTTCTATAGCATTGGGTTCTGAGAGATGTAATGAAAAAATAGGAGCATCTTGTTCTACCAAATAGTCTATTTCATCTATATGCACAAGAGCATCGCCATAAGCGCGTGGCATTTTCTTATTTACTTTTGCTATAACGCATTTAGCATTGCGAATGGCCGATTTACAAGCCTCTACGCTCACTCCCATAGAGCAGAATCCAAATTTATCAGGGGGCGATACTTGTATAAGTACTACATCTACTTTCACCTGTTTGCGATCGAACAGTAATGGCATATCACTTAAAAAAATAGGTGTATATGATCCATTACCTGCTTTTATTATATGTCGGACATTCTTAGAAAGGAAGAAAGAATCTATATAGAAACTATCTTTATATTTAGGGTCGGCATAAGGGGCATCTCCTTCTATATGGATATGCCCGATGGTAACATTTTTTAACTCGGGTGCTCGTGCTACAAGGGCATCTACTAATATTTCAGGTACGGCTGCTCCTCCGTGTATATAGACAAAATCACCGCTTTTCACTACTTTTAAAGCTTCTTCGGCAGTTGTAATTTTTTTCATTTAAAATTAATGTTTAGTCAGTGGCTCAAAAGTACAACATAATTTCTAATTGACAAAATAATTTGTAATATATTTTTTTTTATTACCTTTGCACCCGATTTAAAAATGAAATATTATGTATCCACTTGAATTGATAAAACCAATGATAGAAGAACTAACAAACTTTGGTTTTCAAGAATTAAAAACAGTTGAAGCTGTAAAAAGTGCTATTGAACAAAAGGGAACTACGCTTGTAGTAGTGAACTCTGTTTGTGGTTGTGCGGCTCGTAATGCACGCCCTGCTATACTTTATAGTTTACAAAATGCTAAAAAACCTGACCATCTCACTACAGTTTTTGCAGGAGTTGATAGAGAAGCTACGGAAGAAGCACGCCAATATATGTTACCATTTCCTCCTTCTTCTCCAAGTATTGCTTTATTCAAAGATGGAGAATTGGTGCATATGTTAGAGCGTCATCATATTGAAGGTCGTATGGCAGAAGTAATTGCTGAAAATCTTCAACAAGCTTATGATGAATTTTGTTAACTAAATGTTTATTGTATGTTATTAAAAAAGAGCTGTCCTCTATTGGACAGCTCTTTCTTTTTATAAAGATGAATAGTTATACTTCGTGTTCGCCTTTGATGTCTCGGTGCTCGTAATCAGCAATCATCAGTTTTTCGTAATCAGTCTTAGTGCCTTTACCAAAACGTCTGCCAATATTGTCAAAAATAAGATATACCAAAGGCACTACAATAAGTGTTAAGAACAATGAGGAAATAAGTCCACCTATAATTACAATCGCCAAACCATTGTTCACTTCGGCACCTGCTCCATTGGCAATAGCAAGCGGAATCATACCTGCTACCATTGCAATAGTCGTCATCAAGATAGGGCGTAAACGCGCGTGGTTTGCTTGTATTAATGCAGTTACTGTATCTTCTCCTTCTTGTTTGCGGTGGTTGGCAAAGTCTACTAACATAATCGCGTTCTTAGCAACCAACCCGATGAGCATAATGATACCCAAAAGAGTAAAGATATTGAGTGACATATTGGCTAATGCCAAAGCTACTAAAGCTCCAATGAACGAAAGCGGTATAGAGAACAATACTACAAAAGGCCGTGAAAAACTGTCATATAACACTACCATTACCATATAAACTAAAAGAATAGCTGCAAAGAGTGATATAAACAAGGTGCCGAATCCTTCGTCTTGCATCTCTTGGTCACCTGTAAAAACAAAGTGTACGTTAGCAGGTTTTTCTAATTGGTCTATCTTAGTTTTCCATTCTGAAACTATAGTACCTGTAGGACGACCTACCGATTGAGCTTTTACGGTTACCGAAGGTGATTTGTCATAACGTTCTAGCTGTGTAGGTCCTGAAGCATAAACAATATTAGCAAATTGTGATAGTTTTACCTGTTGTCCCACCGAGTTGATAAACATCATATTCTCTATATCATCCATAGACTGGCGGCTACCTTCTTCAAAGACTATATTAATATCGTATTCTGAATCTCCTGTACGGAACTTACTGTCGTCATTACCATTAAAAGCGGTTCGCATCGTTCCCCCTACAGTAGCAATATTAAGTCCTAACATTGCCATCTTATCGCGGTCTATCTGCACATTTATTTCGGGATTACCAGATTCTGAGGAAAGCTTAATTTCAGTAGCACCTTCAACAGTTTTAAGTAGTTCAGCTGTTTTCTCAGCGTACTGTTGGGCTACTTCCACATTGTCAGAAGTAACTACCAAAGCAATTGGTGCTTGTTCAGCTCCCATCAATCCCACAGGTATCGTCTTCACTTTAGCATCTACCAAATACTGACTCAGTTTACGTTTCAGCTTTGCCGCAATTACGTTAGTCGATTCATTACGTTCTTTCTTATCAATAATAGTAAGCTGTATTTCCGATTTGTAAGGGGTTGCTTGTGAAGCTCCCATACCACTGGTAGACTGCCCTACAGTAGTAATCATACTCTCTACCAAAGGTTTATTAGTACCCTCTACTTTTAGGTTACGAAGGTAGTTTTCAGCTTTTTGGGTGATAAAGTTGGTTTGCTCTAAAGAAGCATCTTTGTTCAATTCAAACTGCACTAAAAACTTTCCTCTATCCATATTAGGCATAAATTCAGATCCGATAAATCCAGTAGGAATCAATGAACAAGACCCTACGAAAAGGAAAAATACCAAAATGATTGTTTTCCATTTATTGGCAAATACCCATATCAATAAGTCAGAGAAGAACTGTGTAAAGCGTTTGAGGTATCCTTCAAAGCCTATGGTCATCTTTCCTAAAAATGAATTGGGATTCGCGTGTTCTAATTTTCCAAACCGAGAGTACAACCAAGGAACTACTGTAAAAGACATCAATAATGAAAGCATTGTAGCAATAGCTACGGTCAAACAGAACTCACGTAATACTTTTACCACAATAGCATTACCTAATGAAATAGGGACGAATACTACCACAATTACTAAGGTAATTGCCATTACCGTAAGCACAATTTCCTTAGAGCCATCAAAAGCAGCTCGTACTTTGTTCTTACCCATTTCCATATGACGGTGAATGTTTTCCAATACCACAATAGCATCGTCCACCAAGATACCTACCACCATCGAAAGGGCAACAAGGCTCATCAAGTTCAGTGTAAAACCAAAGAAATACATACCTATAAAAGTAGCGATGAGAGAAGTAGGTATAGATACCATTACAATAATAGCATTACGTAGGCTGTGGAGGAAGAAGAACATCACTACCGCTACCAATACAATTGCCAATATCAAATCGGACATTACAGAGTTGGCTGCTTCTAAGGTAAACTCACTGGTATCTTCTGCCAATAACATTTTTACGCCTTCATTTTTATAAGTCTGCTCTACTTGCGCCATCTTCTTGCGTACCAACTCACTCACCGATACTGCATTGGCATCGGTTTGTTTCAATACTTGTAACAAGAGAGTATTTTCTTGGTCTATACGCGCTATTTTGGTAGCTTCTTCTTCGGTGTCTTGTACATCAGCTACATCCGAAAGTCGTATCTCTACTCCATTCTGTGAAGCAAGTATAAGGTTGCGCAATTGTTCTACATCTTGTAATTTACCAAGTAAACGTATAGAAGTGCTATTCTCACGAGTTTTAATTTTACCCGCAGGAATTTCCATATTCGAAGCTGCAATTAATTGTTGTACTTGAGCTATAGAAAGACCATAACCTTCTAACTTCTTAGCGTCAATACTTACGCGTATTTCGCGTTTTCGACCACCTATTATATTTACTTGTGCTACTCCTGGAACACGTGATAACTCTGGCTGTATTTTTTTATCTACCAAGTCGTACAATTCTTGTGCCGATAACTTAGAAGTTACCCCAATAGACACAATAGGCAAATCAGAAAGAGAGAATTTACTCAATGATGGCTCTTTAGCATCATCGGGTAAATCAGCTCTTATTGCATTAATTTTGCGCTGTGCCTCATTAAGAGTGTTATCTACATTCGCATCGTTAGTAAGTTGTACTACTACTACCGAAAGACTTTCATACGAGTATGAATATATCTTTTTGATATTTTCCAAAGCCGAAACGGCATCTTCTACTTTTTTAGTTACCGTACTCTCAATTTCTGAGGGAGATGCTCCTGCATACACAGTAGAAATAGTAACTACATTTACCTCAAATTTGGGAATGAGTTCGTAGTTCAATAACTTATAGGAATAGAAGCCACCAAGTAGCAACAATAAGAGCATCACAATAAGCACACTGGGACGCTTAATAGAAAGTTTAATTAAATCCATCTTTTGTTTGTTCTAAATCGGGGGCAAAGGTACGATAAAAAACTTAATAAACAAAAAAAGTTTCCAAAAAATATTTTCTTCAATTACACTACTATAATTTCTTTTCTATTTAAAATCTATCCTTAAACTAATTACCTAATCTTGGCACATCTATTGCAATATATACGCAAAACATTAACTATTTTTTATTTAGTGTCTTGTTTGTCAGTAATTTATATATATTTTTTTACTTGTATAAAATAATTACTACTGACAAAATGGCACTTTCTAATAATACAAATATGAATATAGGAAATTTTGACAGCCTTGTTGCTGAACATATCGATGAAGATACTGAATTTATACCACTTCTCACTTTAGAAGATGAAGAAGAAATAGAACGTGAACGCATTCCTCACGTATTACCTATCCTCCCCTTAAAAAATACTGTACTTTTCCCAGGCGTAGTAGTGCCTATCACTGCAGGACGTGATGCTTCTATTCATCTTATTAATGAAGCTTATGCCACTACTAAAACAATTGGTGTGGTAGCCCAATTAGATGAAAAAACGGAGATTCCAGAAGGTAAGGATCTCTTCCGCTTTGGTACAGTAGCTCGTATACTCAGAGTACTAAAAATGCCTGATGGCAATGTAACTATCATTATTCAAGGTAAAAAACGTTTTGAAATAGAAAGTTTTGTTGAAGAAAAACCCTATATCAAAGCGGTGATCAAAGAAATGTCGGATATAAAACCCGACCCTAATGATAAAGAGTTTGAAGCAACTATTGATGCAGTAAAAGACCTTTCTATTAAAATTATACAGGAAAATCCAAACATCCCTTCAGAGGCTGCTTTTGCTATCCGAAACATAGAAAGTTACTCGTTCCTCATTAACTTTATATCATCCAATATGAATGCTACCGTTTTGGAAAAACAAGGCGTATTGGAAATTGATGAGCTGAAAGAGCGCGCTACAGCTATCTTAAAATATTTAAACATCGACTTGCAACGTCTTACTCTGCGCAACGAAGTACAATCGAAAACTCGTATTGATATCGATCAGCAACAACGTGAGTACTTCTTGCATCAGCAGATGCGCACTATTCAAGAAGAATTAGGCGGTGTATCGTATGAGCAAGAGATGGAAGAACTCAAAAAGAAAGCTAAAACCAAAAAATGGGACGACAAAATAAAAGAACTCTTTGAAAAAGAACTCAGCAAACTACAACGCACCAATCCTAATAGCCCCGACTATGGTATCCAGCGTAACTACTTAGAAGTACTCTTAGAATTACCTTGGAATGAATATTCTAAAGATAACTTCGACCTAAAACGTGCTCAGAAAATCCTCGATAAAGAACATTATGGATTAGAAGAAGTGAAACGTCGTATCATAGAGTATTTAGCAGTACTCAAACTGCGTAATGATATGAAATCACCAATTTTGTGTTTCTACGGACCTCCTGGGGTAGGAAAAACTTCTTTAGGTCGTTCTATTGCTAAAGCCTTAAATCGCGAATATGTACGAATGTCTTTAGGTGGTTTGCACGATGAGGCTGAAATACGTGGGCACCGTAAAACTTATATAGGTGCAATGCCTGGTCGTATATTACAGCAACTCAAAAAAGCTAAAACCTCTAACCCTGTTTTTGTGTTAGACGAAATTGATAAATTAGGTAGCAATAGTTACCAAGGTGATCCTTCTTCGGCAATGCTCGAAGTGCTTGACCCTGAACAAAACAAGGAGTTTTACGACAATTTCCTCGAAATGGGCTATGATCTCTCTAAAGTAATGTTCATCGCTACTGCCAATGATCTTTCTACCATACAACCTGCTTTACTCGATCGTATGGAACTCATCAACGTAACAGGTTATACTATAGAGGAAAAAACTGAAATAGCCAAACGACATCTATTGCCAAAACAATTAGAAGAACACGGTATGAAAGATACTGATTTGCTATTAGGTAAAAAAGAAATAGAACGCATCGTTGAAGGCTACACTCGTGAATCTGGTGTGCGTGCTTTGGAAAAAGAAATTGCCAAAGTAGTACGTTATGGAGCTAAAAACCTTGCAATGGAAGAAGCGTACGACCCTAAACTCACTATAGAAACTATAGAAAAAATATTAGGACCTGCTCGCTTAGAACGTGATAAATATGAAGACAATGAGGTAGCAGGTGTGGTTACTGGATTAGCTTGGACAAGTGTAGGAGGTGATATCCTCTTTATAGAATCTGCCCTTTCTAAAGGAAAAGGTGTACTGAATATTACAGGTAACTTAGGTCAGGTAATGAAAGAATCGGCTACCATCGCCTTAGAATATTTAAAAGCTAATGCTGAGCGATATAATCTTAACCCTAAACTCTTTAGCAATTACGATGTACACATACACGTACCCGAAGGAGCTACTCCTAAAGACGGTCCAAGTGCTGGTATTGCAATGCTCACCTCATTAATGTCTCTTTTTACCCAAAAACGCGTGAAAAGACACCTTGCTATGACAGGTGAGATTACCTTGCGAGGGAAAGTTCTCCCTGTGGGTGGTCTCAAAGAAAAAATTTTAGCAGGAAAACGTGCAGGTATTAAAGAATATATTTTATGTAAAGACAACGAAAAAGACATCTTGGAAATCAAACAAGAATACCTTAAAGGACTTACTTTTCTCTATGTAACCGATATGGAAGAAGTAATACGTTTAGCAATTACCAACCAAGATGTAAAACACAAAAAAGTTTTAACTTTTGATGAATAATTTGTATCTTTGCATTCTCATAACATAAAAAAACATAATGAATAAAAATCAAGAAGAAGATATATTAGGCGACAACCATATTGCCACCTCAGCTGTTACACCTCTTAGAGCAGATGCTTTTCAGTTAAGCGAAAGTGAAAAAATAGCTGAAATAGAAACACACGTACGTGCTATCCTTCACACTTTGGGAATGGACTTAACTGATGATAGTTTGAAAGGTACTCCTAAACGTGTAGCTAAAATGTTTGTAAAAGAAATTTTTGGGGGCTTATTACCTGAACGTAAACCTTCAATGTCTACTTTTAATAACTCTTACCACTATGGTGAGATGTTAGTTGAGAAGAATATAGTAGTATATTCTACTTGTGAACACCATCTATTACCTATAGTAGGGCGCGCCCATGTGGGTTATATTTCTAATGGCAAAGTGTTAGGACTTTCCAAAATGAATCGTATAGTAGAGTATTATGCAAAACGTCCACAAGTGCAAGAACGACTTACAATGCAAATTGTCCAAGAAATGCAACGCGCTCTCGGTACTGAAGATGTGGCTTGCATTATAGATGCTAAACACTTGTGTGTAAACTCTCGTGGTATAGAAGATATTGATAGCAGTACAGTTACTGCTGAGTTCGGTGGTAAGTTTAAAAATCCTGAAGTAAGAAAGGAATTTTTAGAATATATCAAATTAGAAACAAGATTTCACTAATTTTAAATGTAATTAGAAACTAAAAAAGCTATCCCAAGAAGGATAGCTTTTTTAGTTGTGGAGAAGATGGGGCTCGAACCCACGACCTTTTGGCTGCCAGCCAAACGCTCTAGCCAACTGAGCTACATCCCCATTTGCGCGGCAAAGGTAAAATATTTTTTTGAATTACCAAACCTATTTGCAAAAAAAGTTTTATTTTTGCCGAAAATTTATATTAATAATAATGACTGATAGATTACAAGGTTCTTTATATACAAAAATAGATAAACAATTGGCTATCACTACCTTCGGACATCCAAGCGCCAACTCTTTTCCTTTAGAGTTACTCAATAGACTTACCAAAGAAATTGATACTCTTTCTGAAAACAAAGAAGTAAGTATCATTCTTCTTAAAAGTGAAGGAGATGGAGTTTTTTGTGCAGGCGCTTCTTTTGATGAGCTTTTAGCAGTTACAAATGAAGAAGAAGGTAAACAATTTTTTGAGGGCTTTGCTCACCTTTTTTTAGCAATACGTCGTTGCAAAAAACTCATCATTGGTCGTGTCCAAGGTAAAGCTGTTGGGGGAGGAGTAGGGTTACTCGCTGCATTAGATTATGTGTTTGCTACCGAAGCTTTAAGTATCAAACTCTCTGAACTATCATTAGGTATAGGTCCTTTTGTAATAGCTCCTGCCATTCTTCGAAAAGCAGGACAATCAACTCTCAATGAACTATTTATGGCGCCCGATCAGTGGAAAAGTGCTTATTGGGCTCAACAAAAGGGATTAGTAGCGCGTGTATTCGAAAATACAAAAGATATGGATGAGGCTATAGAGCATTTCATAGCTACCCTGCTAAAATCTAATCCTATAGCTTTGTCAGAAATGAAACGTATTACTTGGCAACACACTGAACATTGGGAAAAAGAACTAATTGATAATGCTGCTATTTCAGGTAGATTAGTACTTTCAGAACAAACAAAATTAATGTTAGAAAAATTAAAGAATAAATGAAAACAGAAGAAACCATTTTAGAAATCAACCTTACTGCATTAGAAAAAAACATTCATTATTTAAAAAACCGACTCAAACCTACTACTTTGTTCTTAGCTGTAGTGAAAGCTTCTTCCTATGGAAATAATTCTGTAGCCATAGCTTCTCACTTACAAAAAAAAGGATTAGCTAATTATTTTGCAGTAGCTTACACTTCTGAAGGTATTGCACTTAGAAAAGCTGGAGTTACACTCCCTATTTTAGTATTACACCCACAACCTATAAACTTTGGTGATATTGTAAAATATAACTTGGAACCTACCTTATATTCACAACGTATTGCCAAACTATTCTTAGGCTATGCTGAAAAACAACAATTAGCAGACTATCCTGTACACCTTAAATGTAATACAGGGCTCAATCGTTTAGGCTTTGATTTGAGTGAAATAGAAGAGGTACTTACTTTGTTGAAAAACAATACTACTGTAAAAGTAAAAACAGCTTATTCTCATTTAGCTGCTTCCGAAGATATGAATGAGAAAGAATTTACTGAAAACCAAATAAATACCTTTATAGCTTTTCAAGAAAAAATAAACACAATTTTCACTCATAAAGTACTCTATCACCAATGTAATACTTCAGGCATACTAAACTATCCTCACGCACAATTTGATATGGTACGTTGTGGCATAGGAATGTATGGATTTGCTAATGATACTAAACTACAACAATATCTTACACCTATTATGACATTAAAAAGTGTAATCTCTCAACTACACACTTTGCAAATAGGTGATAGCTTAGGTTATAATCGTGGTTATATTGCCAACCATATCACTAAAACTGCAACAATCCCTGTAGGTCACGCCGATGGTATCAATCGTATTTATGGCAAGGGGAAAGGTTTCGTATTTATCAATGGGAAAAAAGCCCCTATCATAGGTAATGTGTGTATGGATATGATCTTAGTAGATGTCACTGAAATTTCTTGTCAAGAAGGTGATGAAGTAATTGTATTTGATAAAACTCATACAGCTGAAACTTTAGCCGAATCAGCAGGCACTATTTCTTATGAATTGATCACCTCTATGGCACACAGAATCAAGAGAATATATTTAGAAGATTAAAAAAGTACAAAAAAAAGTTTTCTAAAAGTTTGGTATTTAAAAAAAAGGTTGTACTTTTGCACCCAGAAATCGCGGGATAGAGCAGTAGGCAGCTCGTCGGGCTCATAACCCGAAGGTCACTGGTTCGAGTCCAGTTCCCGCTACAAAAATTAGATAACAGAAAATGAGTGGTTTATACGCATAAATCACTCTTTTTTTATGTCTGAATTTAGTGAAAAACTTAAAAACGCATACAGAAACGCATACGGAAACGCATACGAAATGAAAAACAAAGGTCTCTATACTAAACCACAAATCTATGATGCTGGTGGCGATACTTCCAAACGTTGGTACGTGTACTTCTCGTACCTAAATCCTAAAACTAACAAGATGGAGAGGCAAACACCGCTCTACTATGGTATGAACCGACATAAAGATGCTTCAGTACGCCGTGCAGCAGCTAAACAACTGCGCGATATGGTAGAGGATGTGCTGAAAAACGGCTATAGTCCGTATGAAGAGGGGTATACTGAAGAAAAAGTAATAACCATAGATGAAGCCCTCGAATTAGGATTAGAAAACGCTAAAGCCACAATGAAAGAAACTTCTTTCAAAGATCACAAATACAGAATACTGAACTTCCAAAAATGGCTGTATGAAAACGGCTTTAAAGATCGAGTGCTCTCCGTAATTACTAAACGTACAGTCCTCAACTTTCTTAATAGCGTACTACAACGCACAAGCCCCAAAAACCGCAATAATTTCCGCGCAAGTCTTTCTATATTATTCTCTTTCTTGGAAGAAAACGAATATATCACTGATAATTTCGTGAGCAAAATACCTGTACTCAAAGCAAAGCCTGAACGCAATAAAACCTATACCCAAGCACAAGAAGAAGAGTTATTTAAATACCTTGAAACTCACGACAAGCAACTGCTGCTGATGATTAAATTTGTAAGTTACAACTTCCTACGCCCTATCGAGGTGTGCAGATTGCAAATAAAAGATATCAATTTTGAAGAACGCCAACTCGTAGTAGATGCTAAAAACCAACTGCAAAAAACCAAAATCATTCCCGAACTCCTCTTTAAGGAAATAGAACACCTCAAAGGTACAAATCCTAATTACTTTCTATTTGCACCCCAAGGCGTGGGAAGTTGGGAAACCAATGAATCTAACAAACGCGACTATTGGACTAAGCGGTTTAAAAAAGTGAAAGAAGTTTTTGGTATGGGTAGCGAATATGGCATTTACTCATTCAGACATACCTTTATTACCAAGCTCTATCGCCAGTTGCGCAAAACACTCACCCCGCACGAAACTAAGAGCCAACTAATGCTCATCACTGGGCACACTACCTTTACCGCCCTCGATAAGTATCTGCGCGATATTGATGCCGAACTGCCCGCCGATTACTCAAATCTCATTCTCCAAGCCTCGCGCTAAGTAGGTTACTATCTCCTCGCCCCGTGCTTGTGCTAATTCCGTAGCCAAATATTCCATTGCCCTACTGTTATCCACTACCTTCTGAATAAAAGGACGTTTAGGCTGCCCTTTGCGGTAGCCGTGAGCATTCACACGGTATGTCGTTTCTCTCGGCTTGTGTCGCGTACGCTCGTGTGCCTTGCGCAACCTGCCCTGCTCAATACCATAATGATATACGAAGCCGTGTTTGCCCATCACAATCGCAATACCTTTAAGGTACTGTTGCTTGGTGCCGTCCATACGTTTAGAAGTACGGTAACGAGGTTTTGCCTGCGCGTTCTGCAAAGCGTTCTTGTCTCCACGCACGTGCTTGCCAAACTTCCCCGTCTCGCTCCTTAGCGAGCTCTGCAACATCACAGCCGCTTTCTTGCCTATTTCCTTTTCTTCATTCATAACTCGTCATTCGTAATTCGTCATTAGTTACACCCCACTGGTACTGTCCAATCCTCTTGCTTTACAATCAGTGGGGTAGGATTCTTAAAATGTACTTCTACATCTACACCAAAGAATTGCGCTTGAGGGTCCTCTACTGGGTAGATTTTCGTCAAATCCTTTTCAAAAGAATTGAAGAGAAAATGCCCCTTTTGGTGGTTATCCCAACGGATACGCGCCAAACACTGCAACGCAATAGATTCAGCCTTACTGATAAGCTCCTGCTGTGCCTCAAAATTATCGTGTGGCGCATTCGCATAGATAATCGAAAACGTAAGTTTACGCCTACCCATAGTATTCAATTCGCCACCATCTAACCCTAATTCATAGTCGTAAATAGCCAAAAAAGGCGAAGCAATCCCATTAAACGAACGTTCTTTTTCGGCAATCTCACGAGAGAAATACCCCACTTTGTCCTTGATATGAACATTCTGGTCTGCTAAATCGGAAAAATATTTTTTTAGCTGAAGATACATATTAATTATTTTTTTCTTGCTGTTCTGCTTGTAATATAGATTCGGTAAGGACTTCAAAGAAATCATACACGCGGGTGGCGTTGCACTGGTGCCAGTTGCCTAACGGCTGATGCTTATCCATTGCCATTACGCTGATAATCTTTGAAAAGGGCGTATAGCTTTTTAATGACGAATTACGAAAGACGAATGACGAACCCTCGTCTTTTGTCTCTTTTTTTTCGTCTTTAGCCGTGAATACCTTTGGAAACCTTTTGATGATATATTCCCTACAACAGGTGTAAGCAAATGCTACCTCGTAGGCGGTAGTTATAGCTGCCTTATCGGTATGCTCGGCTACTTGGGGGAGGTTCAGCACATCAAAAGGCGTGTCAGAAAGATTGTAGAGCGAGGCTACCAACTGGCGCAACAGCAACTCGTCCTTGTATTGCGAAAGGCGCAGACGGTAATAGATACTATCGGCTACGGAAAACTGCTTGATAGTAAGATTTGCCAAACGAGGGGCAGGAGGTATAACCTCTCCCAAGGAGAGGGGTGGGAAATGGTATAGCTTTTCGGTAGAGAGAAAAGGCTCGGCGTATTGCCATAACGTAGTGAAAGTGACTTCTTGCAATAACTGCTGTTGGGTACGCTTGGGCAAATGCCAAAGTAGTAGCTGCACAATGCACAAAGGCGTTTCTTCAGTGTTATCCAATGTTAATAGAATCCTGCACAACGCCCCTCGTTGCTGCTCATTGAGTTCTTCATAAGTTTGTGGTATTGTTATATCCATTATCGTCTGTTTTTTTCTCTGATGTTCTCGTATTCTTTAATAGCGCGTTGCATTTCTTTACCGTTTTTAGCATCGGCAATTACGTAGGCGTCTAATCCGTTTTTCTCGAGGCGGTCGAGGGTGGCAGTGAGCTGAGTGAGGGTGTGCTTGAGTTCGCTCATAGAAGTTTCAGACTTTAACAAACTTTCGGACTTTGCCAAAGTTGAGGGTTCGTCCGACACTGCCGATACTGCCGATACATTACCACCAGTAGCATAAGTGTTTTGCGCCTTGCCTGTGCGTTTGGCTTCTATCCACTCGGTAACACGGGCGACTTGCGGGTCGGAGAGGAGCATTGCGGGTATTACGTACTCTTTGCCGTGCACTACCCCTGCTACCTCTTGCCCTGTTTCGTCAGTGAAACCCAACCCCTTGGTATAACCTCCCTTGGCATAGCTGGGAGGCTGTTGTGCTGCTACAATTCCTAATTGTACCGCACCTATTGCACCTACTATAGCCGCCAAAGCAGTCCCTGCCAAAGGTCCTGCATCTGAATAGGCACGCATTACCGCCATAGCTGTATTGGCTATGATATTGAGCATATTGGCTGCTTTTTGTGCTTTGAACTGCTTGAGGGCAAGTTCTTTCTTTTTGGCTTCTGCTTCCTCATCAAGGCGTTGTACTTCCTTTTGGTATTGTGCTTGTGAAATATAGCCTTGGTTGAGTTGGTCGAGCAAGGCTTGTTTTTTCTTCTGTTGGTTAGCCGTATATTTGGAAAGCTCGCGTGCATTGAGGTTTTCCTGCAACTGGCTAAAAGCACTAAATGCGTTGTTCATTGCCCCTATGCCCATTTCTACTGCTCGGAAGCGGGCGTGAACGTTATCGAGGTTGGCAAACACATTTTCCCATTCGGCAGCAGTAAAACCTAATACATCAACCCTTTCGAGTTCTGAGCCTGCTGCTTTATCTACCTCTTTGGTATTTAAGTTATCCAACTGCTCTTTTACTTTAGTCATCTGATCTTCTACCTTCTGAATGTCTTCTATAAGTTTATCTTTGGCTTCACCAGTAACGGTTTGCAGGTAATCCATTAGGAGTTTTTTTTGTGCCTCGAAGCTGGCAAGACTTTCTTTTAAAATCTCCTCATCGGCTTTTCGACGGAGGGCTTTTTTAGCTTCCTCTAAGGTTTTGATTTGCGATAGTTCTTTGTCAGATATCTGTCCGCGCAGAGCTTCTTTGGCGGTGTCTAAATCCTGAATAAGGAGTAGTTCCTCTGCCTTTTCGCGTTTCTTAACGGCAAGGCAGTCGTTCATCTCTTTTAGGGTGCGCTCTACCTCTTTGGCGGCGTGTTTTTCGCGTACTTGAGTGAGTTCGGCTTGTTCTTGTTTTTCGTATTCAACAGCTATTTGCTTGTTGAGTTCTTGCAATTTGCGTTTTTCTTGGATTGTTTTGAGCAGGTTTGGGTCATTATTGCCTTTCGCTTCTGTTTTTAGTTTTAGAATATCCTGCTCTAAGTCGGCGTTTTCTTGTTGTAGCTTGAACCGCTTGTCGTTATACTTTTGCTCGGTAAGAGCCAACTGTTTGTCGAGGCTTTCTTCTAAGCCCTGTGTAATTTCTTTTTGCAATTCCTGCTCGGCTGCCAAGCGCGCCTTATTGGCATTGCGATAGTCATCGGCGTAGTCTTTGGGCTGTTTTTTTGTTCCTTCACCAGCAGGAGATATAGGAGTAACATTATCATCAGTAACAACAACACCATTCTTTGCGTTTTCTTCTTGTTGTTTAAGGAGAAGGTCGGTAGCTGCTTTCAGTTCGTCGTTTGCTTTTTTGACATTTTGAGCTTTGTTTTTAGTAGCCGTTACTATATCATCACTCATTGCCGCGATAGGGTTACCAAAGTTTTTCATTTCGTTCAAAGCGCGTTCATACCAAGCAATATTTTCTTCTAATGATGAATATTCTTGTTTGGCGAGGGCTTCAGCTTTTTGGTCTACCAGTGCTTTTAAATATTTTTCACGTGCAGCCGCTTTGATACTTTCTATATATCGGTCGAGAGCTTGTTTGGCTTTGTCCGTGTTAGCCGTTTCAACTGTAAGCTGTTTGTTGTATTGTGGAACAAGTCGGTTCAGTTCGTCTACTGCTTTCTTACGTTCGTTATAGCTTTTATTAGTATCATTGGCAGTTTTGAGTAATTGTCGCAAATGATGTTCTTGTGCCGCTGTTTGCACATTAGCTTCTTTGATGGCATCGTTCTGTATTTTGAGTTGTAAATTTACTTCTTTCTGTTTGTTAGAAAATAATACAAGAGCCGTTACTACTGCTGTTATAGCCCCTAATAATAATCCCCAAGGGTTCATTTTGGTAACGAGATTGAAAGTGCGCATTGCGGCTGTTGCTCTAATAGTATTACCTGTAAGTGTTGCTTTGGCAGCCGAAAGCAGCAGCACTGTACCTTTCCACAAGGCGGTAGTAGCATTTGTTACTTTCATAGCGGCATTGTACAAGATGGTTTGCTGCCAAGCGGCTTTGGTAGTAATAGTAGAGAGATAGACGGCGGCGCGGTAGCTCGCTACGGCGGTAGTACAAACCACTATGGCTTTTGCTAAAAAGGCGATACGCTCGCGGAAGACTTTCACGCCATCGCCTGCTTTGGAAGTTACCCCTGTGAGCCAACCCAGTAGCTTGATAAGTCCGCCGAACCATTGTGCCATAGTGTCGGAGGTGAAAAACTCGGCAAATACTTTTTTGATTTTCTCCCATATAGCAGCGGTGTTTTCGTTTACTTTGTTGAACTCGTTCTGTATAGAAGTGCCGTCCTGCATTGCTTGTCCTGAGAGGTTCATCAACTCGCGAAAGCGGTCGGCTTTGTCGCCTGCTGTACCGAGGGCTTTCTGTATCTCGAGGGTGTTGAGCTTTAAACCTTTGAGTACGCCAGCTGTTTGTTCGGCTCCTAAGCCTTTGAGGCTTTCGCCAAAGCGCAAAAAGAACTCTTCGGGGTGGGTATTGAACAGTTCGGAGGCTTCTTTGGTAGTGAGTTTCATCTGTTTGGCAAAGGCAGCGATATTGTTACCCGCTACGCTCATAAAGCGCGAGTAACCGCTGGAAGCCACTTCGGCATCGATACCGCTTTCTTCAAAGGCAGCTCCGAGTCCTAATGTTTTTTCGATAGAGGGCTTTAGCACGGCAGGCAATGCCCCTATGCGGGTGGCAAAATCGGTGATGTTCTGTTCGCTACTACTACCGTTAGCCCCGAGCTCGTTGAGGGCAGAGCCAATGGCATTGAGGGCTTCGCCATAGTTTTGGTCGCGGGTTTCCTTGAAAAGGTTTTTGAGTTTGCCGACCTTGGTAGTTACCTCTTCCAATCCGCCTTGAAACGAGTCGCCCAAGGCAACGTATATCTTATCGATTTCTTCGGTAAACTCCTTGATTTGCTCTTTATCGGTAATGCCCAAGCGACCGCCTATTTGGGCGATATTGAGCAGTTCCTGCTTGGAGGTGCGGGTATTGAGCTCATCAAACTCGTTCCACAACTCGCGTACCTGCTCGGAGGCGAGCCCTGTGGTTTTCTCTACGCCCGTCATCAGGTCGGATACTTTGAGGAGTTCGTCCACTGATTCGCGGGCTTTGCCCACAAAAGAGGAAAAGAAGCTCGTGATAAGGTTGCCAGTGAATACCCCGCGCACGATGTCGCCAAATCGTGAAGTACTGGTAGCCGTTTGGGTAATCGCGCCATTCACTTGGTTGATTTCATCGCGTACACGGTTGAAGTGCGCTTGTGCCTCACGCAATTGTGCTGCGCGCTGTTGGAACTCTTCAGTACCAGGAGTGAGGTTGCGGAGTTCACGAGAGAGTGTGCGCACCTCGCGATTTAAGGCAGTAAAAGTATTCTCTACCTCCTTACCGTTGATACGTATCGTAAGTTGTGATGTAGTGTTGTTGCTTGCCATTTTAATTCACTATTGTTTGTTGTCCGTTGGGGTTTTTATCAAGGGTGGTGAGGTTGATGTTTGGGAAGTTGCCGTATAGGGTGCTGTCCCAGTTGTTCCAATCGCGGATACGCTCAAATACTTCGAGGGTGCGCAATCGCTTTACAGGCATACGGGTGGAGAGAATGGTGTACGCCTCGCGCTTGTCGCTACCACTACCACTGAGGTTTTTGCCCCCTGGTATACCTGCCCCCAGCAAACAAGGGTCTACCCCCATAGGGAAGAGTATCTCGGAGTTGCCCGCACTGGCATCGGGCAAGAAGTTGCCGTCCTTAATCTTGTCGTCAATAGGGATTACTTCTATACCCTTGATAAGATTGTTATTGCTATCGCGGAAGAATGGCGAGACGAACGAACGCCCTGCTGCTTTGTTGCCACTCATATGATCGTCGATTGCCTTAATGGTTTCTTGTCGGGCGGCTTCACGTTTTTCTTGTGGCATTTCCTGCCATTCCTCGCGCCCAAATTTGTGAAGGAAGAAATCATCGGCGATGTATATCACATATTTGAGGTTTAGCTGGTTTTCAAACATATATTTTTTGAACGAGGGCACGGAAAGCACTACATCTACCCAACCATTATAGAAGGAACTATGCCATTTTACCTTTGGATAATTCTTCTCGGTAGTGAGTGGGCGCATTACAGGCACGATAAACTTTTCGATTTTCTTTTCCTTGCAATAGGTTTTGAGGGTTTCGACATTGTGAATATCGGAGAAAAAGGGTACTTCTACGGTTAGCTCCTCGTTGAGGGTGTCGCCCCAAGTGGTATTGATATAGACTTTATCGACAAAGCCTTTTTTGTTAGGCACTCCTAAGCGACAATGGGGGGCTTGTTGGCGTTTTACGGATACAATTTTGTCGGAATTGGGTGCGAGCAGGTACTCGACAAAGGCAATGCCGTATGTTTCAAAATCTTCGATGATTTCTGCCATTGTTACATCCCAACGGCAGGTTTTGAAGAAGCTATCAATCTCAGGGAAAGCCGAGCGGAGGCGTTCGCGCGTGGTTACGCCCTCTTCGGTTTCTATATCTTGGTAAAGGCGGAAGCCCAAGCCATAGTGGGCGGAGATGAGCACCTCGAGTCCTCCAATAGCTGCGCCCGTTTTGTTGAGTTTCTTGGTGAACTCTTGTGGGTATAGGTTATTGTCGCCCCAAGCAGCGAACTTATCGGTGTCGCTTGAATCTTTTTGGGTTTTGGGAGTCGAGAGGCTTTGCTTATCAGAGCCGAAAATAACAGCCGTTTTGGCGGCTGAAAGCATATAAAAATCTTTGTCTAATTGTTTCATTATTTCCATTTTTCACTTTGGTAAGTGTAGCCAAAGTCATTAATAATAATTGATACCATTTGTAACACGTTCATTTGATTGCCTGCGCGTTTGGTTACTTCAATATACTCGCTATCGTTCCAATCGATATTGTAGCAGAAGCCGTCGCGTAGCAGATAGATAGAAGGATATATACACGTTTTCCACACATCTAATGAAAGAATGCGGTTAGCAGTTTCTTTACTGAAAAAGATACTCCCTTGATATTCTTCATTGGCTGTTCTTTTCATTATATTTTCAGGAGGTTTGTATCCTTCAGGGAAAAACTTTGTAAAATAGAATACAGGTTTTCCGTAGTTATCGGATAAATCTTTTTTGCTTACTATATTCATTTGCTAATTAATAGATTACTTCTTTTCCGTTGAAAGCGACGATAAAGAGGATACAAATTTTCTTTATAGTACCGTCGCTGAGTTTGATATTGCGGGTTTTGTTTTGCCAGTGGTTGGGGTTCTTTTCAAAATCTTGCTTGTTGCGGGGTTGCTGCATAAGGGTTGCGCCGGTGTAAGTACAGAGTTTGCCGCCAAAGCTGTTTTGCTTGTTGTAGGTGCGTACGGTTATGCTGAAGGGTATTGGCTTCTTGCGCTCATCGAGTTTTCTCATTTCAGCCAGTACGTCCTTTAAAAAAACTTTGTTCATAAGGGTTGGGGATTTATTGGGCAAAGGTAATAGGTAGGGATATATTGGGAAAGGACAGGCTTTTTTATCATTATAAAAGTGTTAAGTACTTGATATTGAATAGGTGAAGCGGGTGATGGCGCGGGTATGTGTTCATTGAAAGCCGATGAAGCCCATCGCCGCCTTAGTGATTTTTACAATTTGAATTTAGGAAAATGGGGGGATATATGGTGGAGGCAGGGTACAGGTGTCAGGTAGCAGGTTTCAGGGGAGAGGTAATAGAAAAAGGGCGCACTCGGTGATGAGTGCGCCTCTAAGGTTGTTAAACAATAACAGTAACAATGGTTACTGTGTAATGGTACTGGCTGCCTTACAGATGCGTTCGGCGATGTCGTATAAGGCTTGTTGTAACTTTTGCTTCTCGGCTTCGGTAAAGCCTCCTACGCCTCCGTTGCCATCGCGCCCGTGTAGTTTGTGGTATATCCAAGAAGATGATTTACCAAAATATTCTTTTGATACTCTTCCCCACGATACATCTGCTACTATATCGTCTAACAGGTGTAGCATTGTTTGTTCTTGTTCCATAGTGATTTACTTTAAGATGAGCCAAAGGGCAAGGGTAATAAATAGCAAGAATGCTAAGATGTCTTCGGCTGAGATGCGAAAGGTAATGTTGTACTCATCTCCCTCTTTCATTTGGAAAATGTTCTTGATGTGCTTTAATAATTTCATAGTTACAAAAATATTTTATACCTTTGCACTGTTTTTGAAAAGCAGGAGAGCTTTCGCTCCCCCACCTTTTCAAAGACTACTGCAAGAAGGTTGTTAAAACTTCTTTGAGGCTGGCTTTGATTCTTAGCAGGATTGACCAGCCTTTTTTTAGTCTTCTGAAACTTAGTTTAAATTCAAAAACCATCATTTCAAAATTTGATTAAACACTCAAGGCTAATGCCTTATCATTGACTTTCAATGACACTGCAAAGATACTACGAAAAATCGTAATAAGCAAATATTTCAACAACTTTTTTTGATTTTTTTTGTATGTTTATATAAAAAAAGCGCGCCCACTATTGTAGGCGCGCTTTCTAACTAAAAACATCCCAGATGAAGAAGTTTTAACTATAAACCAACTAACTATGATTATTATGTATAAAACGAATGGTACGGCAAAAGTAGGGTGTTTGTGGTTGCTGTGAAAGGACGGTTGGGAGGTAAGAGATAAGAGGTAAGAGGGGGCGTGAAGCGTTATGTGGTAAGGGTTTGCGTGGTGTAGGTTCGATGTTGCCAGTATGTTGGTTCAAATAGTGCTGTAGGTAGGCGGTAGGTGATAAGGGATAAGGTGTAAGGGTATAAAAAAAGATAAAAGACTGTTTGTTAGTCTTTTATCTTTTGTTTTTAGCGGGGGACAGGTTTAGAAGTTTTTTTTGTGCGGGTTGCACTTATACGGTGGTGATGATAAAGCTATCGTGGTAGGCGTTATCGAGTAGGTAGGCGTATTTCCACCATAGGAGGTAGTCGAAGCAGTCGGAGAGGTGGGTGGCGTGCTCTTGGGGTATGGTAGTGGAGCGTTCGCTACTCTTGTCCTTCTCAAAGGCATCTTCTTTCTGCTTGACGGCAGCGTTTTCCATAGAGACGATGAGGTTAGGGCAATTGTCTTCATTGACGCGGACAAAGGGTAGGGAGCGGTTGTTTTCCTCTAATATTTCGTTGATAAGGCGGAATTTGAGGATATGGCTTGGGTTATTGGTGTTGGGGGTGCGATTGAACACCTGCCAGCCTGCTGTGCGCAGCATATCCTCTACATCTTGTGCCAGGGTGGTTTTGCTGTTTGCCTCGCTCTTGAAGCCCGAACGGTCGTGGTATAGGTATATTTTATTGCAGGTAGCGCGGTGAGGCTCGTAGTAGTCGATGATTTTCTTTATCAAATCTGACAATTTAAGGGGGTTTTTGACAAAGAAGTCTTTCAGTATTGTTATAGTGTTGGCGACATTACTTTCTTGGGCGACAATACCGCAATTGATGCGCCCTCCAAAGTCGAGAGAGAGTTCGAGAGCTACACCGCTTACTAAATCGTTGTCGTAGGTGCAAGAGGGTGTGAAACTCTGCGAGAAGTCTTGCAGGGCGGTGGTGTTGTACTGGTACTTATAGTAATGTTTATCGGCTGATAGTTTGGCATAGAAGCCGTCGGCAACCTTCCCAGGGCGAATGTTCATTATTTCGGCGTTGAACAGTAGGTCGGACACGCGTTGTTCGTACATCTCTTGTATCCACCCTGGTTTGAGGTTTTCTTGGTTTATGTGGGCGTTAGCTTTGATAAAGAGGTGCTCGGTAGGCTTTTGTTTGGCGAGTTTCTCGCGGGCGGTGAACCATTCCCCCGTTTTAGTAAGAGCAACCGACGAGGTGAAGATAGTAGCATTTAGCAGGCTTGCTTTGTTAAACTCTATCTTCTTGGCGCGGTTGGTTGTCAGTACGTTGTTGAAAAGTCTATCGTGTTCTAACAGTGCCGCTTCGTCGCCAATAACGATGTAAGAGTTTAATCCGCGCCCGCTATTAGGGTCATCGAGAGATACAAGCACCAATATAAAGCCATTAGAGAAGTGCACCACGTTGCTCCACGAGTTGGGGGCTTGAAAAGGCATCTCGAAGCCGAGAGCCTTGCCGTTACGCCCTACTACATAATCTACATCTTCGTAAAAGCCGAACATCTCCAAACCCTCTTTGGTAGAGGGGAAAGTACGGCTTTTTATCTGCACAAAAGTAGCCCCTACCAGTACGCCCGTAGCACGTGGCATTTGCTTTACTGCTTCCTTCACAAACCAGCCGAGTATGGTACTCTTACCCGTACCACGCCCCGCCTCTATACAGATGTGTTTTACACCTGCATAGCGGTTGGCAGATACAGCTGTCATCTGCATAGCGTTGAGGAGGATTTGTTTAACTGGTTTAATCAGAGGTTTCATCGTCGGGGTCATCGGTTATATCTTCGTAGTCGGTATAGGTAGCGGGCAAGTCGTTGAAGTCTACTACCCCTGAAGCGAGGGCAGCGCGCAACATCTTGGCACTCTTACGGCTCATCTTGATATGGTACTCATTAGCGGTAATCTTTTCAAAGTTGATTTCTTTTTCTTCCTTATCGAAGTTGAAGAGGCGAGCATAAGAATCTAACGCCTTGCGCGCTTGTTCTAAATCTCTATCTTTCAAAGCCATTTGGTAGAGTTGCCAATAGCTATCCGCCAATATAGCCCGCTCGGCGTTGATGTCAGATTTATCGAGTTCACCAAATATTTGCATTGCCCAAGAGTAATCACGGTAGGCGGTAGCTTGGCTTACGCCCATTTCACGAATGTGTATCTGTATAGCTTGGTGCTTAGAGTACTTGTTGGACAGTCGCAAGCCGTGTATATGGCGCAAACGCGTTTTAACAGCCTCTTCGGCAGGAAGCAGCTGAAAATTCTCGTCTATATACGAGGCAGATATGCGCTGATAAAGGCTGTCTTTGCTAAATTTAGTAAGTTCCATTTTAGGTGTTAGGGATTAGAAGTAGAGTCCGCTTTTCATTTTTTCTACTTGTTGGGCAGCAGCTGAAGGTATATAACAAGCTACGGCTTCTTTTTCGAGTAGCTGCTTGAGTTGGGCAAGTTCGTGTCGGGCGAGTTGTTGCAAGCGTTTGGCAAGGGTATAGAGCTCGGAGCCGTTGAGTATTTTGCTCTTTTGCCAAGGTAGTTCCTCCCACTGCTGCACAATAGCGGTAGCGGTGAATGAGAAGCTATGCATTTGAGCAGCTTCGGCAACAGTAAAGAAAACGACGGTACGCTGTAGCTTTTCCCAAATAGCAGGATAAGCGCGTAAATCATCGGGGGTGCAGGTGCTGACTTGTGGGGCAATGATGCTTTCCCACATCCATTGTACTAAGGGTTGTAGTTTAGTGAAAACCTCCCACGAATTATTGAGGCTGTAATACTTTTCAAACTCATTCACGCTACTAATAACACCGCTTGCGCGCTGTAGCTTACCTGCTGTTATAAGCAACTCGATACAATCGTTGAGAGCGCGGTCGCCCATCGCAATAGACGAGAGTCCTAAATCGCGCAAATCCCACCAAGGCGATTTCTCCATCTTGTCATCGGTGTAGTAGTTGCCACCGGTATTGGATAAATTCACCTTGAGGAAAGGGATAGCATAAGCTACCGCATAGTTGGCCACTGCTTTTTTGAGCAGTTCGAGTTCGTCACCGCTTAAGGTTTCAGCAGTAGACTTGGGTATATACGGATATACTTTCACACGTAGAGCCTCCTCGATATAAGTTTTGAGCAGGTCGAAATCTAAACGGTTAGAAACATTAGTATATTGCTTGAGTTCTTGTATATTATTGAACATAGTTCGTTAGGTATTAGACGATAATTGAAATTCGACGACAAAACTATGCAGGTTGCGGGTGCTATCAAAGGACAGCGGTTTTTGGGTAATGGGTATTACCTTCAGCCACTCGCCTGCAATACGCAAGAAGCATACGGGGGATTTGATGAGTTCCCACAATACTTCTATTTCTTCAGGAAAAAGCCAACCCGTATTGAGCTTGTAAGTGCGTTTGGTTTTTACTTGCGCCTTGTAGTCCTCACTCAGTAGCACGTTGTCGGCGAGGGTGTGCTCGTAACTTACCAGTGCTTCGTACTCGCCTGCAAACGAAAACCAATCGGGACAGAAGTTTTGATTTTGAAACAGCGCACTAATAGGCGTGCTATTGGGTTCTGGTTTGGGTTCGAGGCTAAGGGTTTCCTTACAAATAATAGTTGTAGCCCCATAGGTAACATCGGCGGTAGCGCGTAAAAAACTGAAATTAGCTACTGCCAGCGGGTCCTTAATAGCCGAAAGGTCGATAAGGTTAGAACCTATTTGTCCCAATGAACGAGCGCGTACCTCTTGGGTAAGTGCTGATACTGATATAAGGCTCTGCTTGTAAGTAGAGCGCAAACGGCTTTGGGTAAGGTATGGATAGGCTTTAGGTTTCTTCCCAGGGAGGTAGTGCAAATCGGTAAGGGTATGCGTTTTGAATACCGCGCCTTTGAAATTGGTTTCTTTTATTACTGCCGATACCTTGGTAGCTTTGAAAATCTCTTTAGGAGCGAGCAGCTTTTTAGTATTCACTTCCAATGAGGGAGTGATGTCTCTGAAAAAGTCTTGTACCTCTTGCCCTATATCTATCGTTGCCACGCCCTCAAAAAAAACGTAATCGTAGTTTTGGGTAGAGGTGAAAGTACGCCCATAGCCGTTGAACTCCATTGTGAGAGCAACCGATACAAACTCGCTTTCTGGGTCAGTTTGGCGTACGCGGGTGAGCTCTTTGTCGAGACAGAAGTACACCTTTTTGGTAGTGAATGTTATATCCGTTTGTACGGTAATGAGTACCTGCACAATCTGTTCGCTCCCCGCTGAAGAAGTTACCTTGAGCCAGCCTTTATGCTCGCCTACTGTCATCAGTTCGGAAGATTGAGAGCGGAATTTTACCACAACTTCCTCTTCGCCATTGCCTTTAATTTCAGTAACCTCTAAGAAATCAGCATTGTTAATGGTAAAGGTGAGGCGGTTAGGGTTCTTAATGGTAAACACGCCCTCGGCACGTTCTTTCTTGTCCGTTTTTAGCAGGTATTTAAATTCTTTCTTATCAATATGAAAAGCGGTAGTATCGTTGATAACAGTGAGGTTGATAGTAAAGTTGTGAGAAGCTCCAAATGAATCTTTTGTTCTGAAATAACTTTCAAAAGTAAGTGTTTGGGTTTTACTCAAATCAAAATTAAGAGTTTTTATAGTAGGGTTTTCTTTGTAAAACTGGGAGAGAGAGAATACTGCTGTTGCATTGTTTTTTGTTCCTGTTAGGGTTATATCAAATAGACTGCGTCCAATACTATTCCATTCAACTCCTTTAATTGTGAAAGGGGTATTGATAGAATGATCCTTGTACCATTCTGTTCTTGTACCAAAATTGATGTAGTCTCCTAATCCTTTATAGTGCCAAAAATCGTGATGTAATACGATTTCGTGATAATAATCAAGAGGTGTCGTAGGGAATGTAAATGAAGTGTCGCCCGTGAGTTCTTTGGTAGCCGTGTTGAGCACCATATTGAGCACGGGTTTGTCGTTGGTTTTAGGTTTTGGCGTTGCTTTATCGGTACGGCGTAAGGTAATCACTACCTCTTTACGCTCGGTGGGTAGGTCTATTTCGTTTACTTTACCGCTTTTTTCTTCGGTAGCAATCACCCCTAAGGTTACTTTTACTTTTATATCGCCTTTTTCTGGCAACTTACTGAAATTGTTGTAACGCAACTGCAGGTTATGTTGTAGTCCGATAAGGTTTTCTAAATCCTCTCCTGTAGGCGCAATGAGTTCTACATATTCATTGGCAGCAATACGCGCATAATAACGAAATCCCTTGTACTTCTTGTATACGGTGAGCAATCCCAATTCAGGATAATGCACCGTAAGGTTTTCGGTAGAAGGTATAGGCTGAGAGGAGTGCCACTCTTTAAGGATAGTAGCAGGTGATATATTCCAATCGGGGATAGGTTTTTCTACTTCATAGCACACTTCTATCCATTCATATCCTCCTTGAGAGGTAGGTTTTCCTGCTTGGGAACTTCGGCATATTTTTTCAATATAGGTTCTAATAGGCATAGCATTTGTATTTTATGAGGTTTTTGTATAGAGCGGTTTGTATCGATTCGTTGGGTCGCCAAAACTCAATAGCAATGAAAGGAGTAAAGAGTATTACCCGCTCGGGGCGCACCTCTATTCTATCATTAGGAAATAGCAAAGGTAGCTGATGTTCTAAATAGCGGTGCACTTGCCAACTCTCTACTATGAAATCTATATCCTTAGCGAGGTAATTTTCGGAGTACACTCCTTGCATTACCTTGGCTACCGAACCACACACTACGGGTAGGTGCTCAGTAGTGAAGACTTCTAACACGGCACTGTAAATAGTATCGAGATAGGTGTTGAGACGGTCGTCATTAAAGACATTCAGAGAGGTGAAAGCGGTGTACATCATATAGCAATTGTAGTGATCTCTACTTGGTAATGCTCTTTATCGAGCACGGATTTGTTAAGGCTCTTGATAAGCATACGCTGGTTATAGGCGAGAATGGTATCACGCAAGGCAATGTGACGGAATTGGTTTTTGTTACATACAAAGCTCCACGTGTATTCAGTGGCGGCAATTCGCATCTTATACCAATCTTTCCAATACTCAGCTACTAAGGGAGGCGTAAGGGCTTTGCAGAAACCTGCATTGTTTTCTCCGTTGTGCAAGCCATCGTACCATATCAGCCCTATGGTTTGTTCTCCACTCTTGCGCGCTATAGCTGTATAATCCCCTTTATACATCACTCGGGGCAAGCAGTAGCCTCCTATTTGTATTTCGGTAAAATTGGTCACCTTGCTCGCTTCTTGCGCGTTGAGTATCTGGTAACTGTTGTCGGTTACTTGTATCACGGGCAAATGATAGGCTTTATCGTCCATTTCAGGAAACTTGATAAGATACGACTGCTTCGTAAGAAATGTTTTTTTAGGTTCGCGTACTTCCCAAGTGCGGAAATCTTTAGCGTGTGTGCGTTCTTCTATCTTGATACGGTTCATATATAATTTGTGTCCCTCGATAACCATATCGTAATTTTTCCAATTCTTAATCGTTTTTACCAAATCGCCAAAAGTAACATCGGGCACGGCGCGTTTGAGGTCTACTATATTAGGGTTTATTACCTGTTCTATCACATTGCCGTCTTCGCTGTGTTGTGCCACGATATTGAGGTTCATAGAGAGTTGGGGTTGCGGAGTACCTTCTATCTCTAAAGCCAATGTTTGTCCTGTTGTGTCGATAGTGAGCAGCTGTGTAAAACTGAGTGTGTCTGGTTTTTCAAAATTAAATTCACGGATGATCACGTTGTCGAGTTTTAACCTAATGGCAACCTGCCCGCTTATCGGTTGGTTATCACAAACTAACCGCCACATTCCTGCCGTAGCAAATTCATAGGTATACTCTACGGCTGTGAGGGTGTGTTCTTGTTGAGCTGTAGTGAGGTAGTAAGGCGTATTGCTGTACAACACCTGCTGATTGAAGTCTTCATCGGTGAGGATGTCGCCTGCCAGTTCATATCCTGCATCGGCAAAACCCGTTTTGAGTACGTAGAGCAGGTAAGGCATAGGGTGTATAATGTTGTAATTCCTATTAGCTTCATTACGGATAAACCCCTCAGAACCATAATTATTGATAAACTGAAAGAATAACTCCCACCCTTTCTGACTTTTATCTTTGGGGTATACCACTTTAGGGAAGTTATAATCCACTTCGGGGTACTTTTTAGCAACTATCTCGTTGGCGTGAGTGTATATATCGGGTACACGCTTTCGTAAAAGAGGTAGGTCGCATAGCTTCTTCTCAAAGTTAGGCAGCTGCTCAAACCCCGAATCTATTTGCGCAGAAACTAAGTTACCTTCTACCGATAGTATTTCGAGCGTACCTTTACGCACGCGACCATCCAATACGTGATAACCATCGTACTTCTTCTTGAGTTTGGCAGCGTTGAGGGCGGTATAATTACCCATACGCAAGCGCAAGTCCGCATTCATTTGGAAGTCGAAAGGCAATGAATACTGAGTGAAGAAAGTGTCCTTAAATCGCGGGTTCTCCTCTTGATAAGAGATAGCAATGCGCGAAAGGTCTAACACGAATTGAGAGGTAACGAAATAATCGGTCATCTTTTTTTATATAAGAGGTAAAAGGCAAGAGGTAAGAGCAATAACAATAACCACCAATAATTGAAAGAAGTGCGCTGTACTTGTTTATGTTTAGTACTCGTAAAAGAAAAAGTTTTTGAGGTAACACTCGTTGTATTACTACTCACTTTAAACTCATCACTTTTCACAACACTGAGCGTACCCCCTTTGAGGGTAATCCGCTCTACCACTTTACCACCTACCTCGTGAGTATATTCCAAAGGTGTGTCGGGTCCTACCGTGCTCAACTGATAGGAGAGTAGTGAATGCTGTAATGTAGCAAACTCTGAACCCACCGTAGCGAGTTCAGAGGTTTGCGTAGCAACTTTTTCGGCAACCACTTTTTTAGTGTTGCACGATAAAAATAACATAAAAAGCAATATACAAGTAACACATTTCATTAGCTATTATTTTCTATGGTTTTGATCACGTCTTTCAAGATTTTCGCATAGTTAGTAGCGGTAGCATAACCCGCTTTTGCTACTTCATCAGCAAACTTGTACGGGTCTGCTTTTACAAGCAACGCTTTAGCGTATCGCTTGTTCCTGAAAAAGAATTGCGCGTGGTCGGTAAAGCATTCTTCGGGTGTGTCGTACTTCCTGAACCAATCCTGCACACAATACAGCCATTTACCATCAGTGCGTTTGCTAATACTGATAATCTTAGGAAACTGCTGAGGATTAGGAGTTGGCGAGTTTAGCACTTCAGTAGTAAATAGCAATTGTTTTTTTTCTTTCGGTGTGTTGCTAACAAGGTTTTTAGGTACTTTTATACCAAAAAAGTTATTACCAACGCCACGCTCTCCCCAACCACTCTCCAACGCTGCTTGCGCCAAAATAAAGAGGTGAGAGATACCTGTTTTCTTTTCGCTTTCCAAAGCAAAAGGTTTGTACTGTTTTATAAATTCTTTTTTTGTCATTGTTGTTCGTTATTAGAGGTTTGAGGGGTTTCGGACTGTTCAGCTTGTTCAGCTTTTTCATTCATATAATTAGAGATGGTTTTAGCGACTTCCTCTAAGTTCTCACGATTGATAAACACTTGCTGAACAACTTGTCCCGCTCGGTCTAAACGCACTTTGTCTTCGGCTTTTTCGCGTATCGATTTGATTTCGATTAGACATAGCACTATTGCCATAAAGAAAGTGATAAAAGGAAATAACCACAATGAGGTTTGATAATAGGTTTCTAAGAACCAAGAAAGCATTCCATAAATACTATCCACAATAGTACAAGCTATAAGTAAGTTGTAATACTGCGCCATCTTGCTAATAGTACGCCTATAGCCGTAGGAGTTACGCGCAATACCCAAACGTTTAGCCTTGCGCACACCACTCCAAAGGTCGGCGAATATCATAAGGAGTACAAGAATGTAGATACCGAGTAGTATCCAAAGAATTACAAAGATTTTTTCCATTTTAATTTATATTAATATTATAAAATATGCGTATTTTTTAATTAATTTCTAAATATATTATACACTTTTTAGAGACTTCGATAGATTTTACGAAGCCAGTAAACGTTATATCAACTTGTGTTATACCATTACCTTGATTGAACGTGTTAAAATAATAATCTATACCTTGTAGATATGTTTTATCTCCCAAAATAACTGTAGTATGTGATATGTTAGGATAGTTTCCATTTTCTTTCTGAACAAGAATTGAAAATGTTAAGACTGAAAATTCATAGTCTTTGTCAATAGCTTCCTCTTCAAATAAATTAGATAAATTTGTGAAGTAAAAATCTTTTCTATTCAAATCGGTTAAAGAACCTACTACCTTTAGCTTTATATCATTAGGTTGTAGATCTCCGTGATATTTTCTCAGTAAAAAATTAAATGTATTAGGTGTAAATTCAAAACGAGAAATTCCTTTTTCTTTAATAGGAGTTATCAAATCTATACAAAATAAATTATCTGTCGGACTATTGTTTTTATTACTATTATTTCCCCAGTCAAAATATAGTATTGCGTTCATAGATTAAACATTGCTAATTCTTACAAAACAATTGTTATCATACACACTCACTACAGCAGTAGAGCCTCCTTGTCCATTAAAAGCAGTATCTCCTTTATAGATGATATTCTTTCCATTACAAGTAAAATTCACTTGCCCCCCGTCGTACACTTTTATAGCGGAAACCGAACCTAAGTGTGGTATTTGGCTGCAATCTATAGTTGCATCAGACTTTGCAAAAATAATGTTGTTAAGTTGCTCTTTAGATACTGTGTATATCTGATGATCACCTATAGGTATTCCTACTCTTCCGATAATTTCTTTTACCTTCTCAGCAGTAACAATGTTTGTAGGCTTCCCATCAATATCATCCCAGTTGTGTCTATGCGTACGTAGGGCGTACTCACTGTGGGTGTGATGTAAGGGGGCATAACGCTCGTCGTGATTGTGATTTTTGTCGGCTTTGGAAGCTAAAGCATCTTCTAAGCCTGCAATATTGGTAATACCGAGAGTGCTAAGGATATGCTTGTTTTGCTTGATGTAGGTAACAATTTCTTGCAGTTGGTCGAGTTCGGTGTCGTCACTTTGCAAAATAGCATTGAGATCATCTATCATCTTTTTTAAATCTTGCGCCGTACCCATATAATCGCCTTTGGGTAACAAGCTTGATGTATCGACCTGCTGCAAGCCTTCCAACTTGATGCGGAGCTCTGTGGTAAAGTCCTCTGTAGAGAGTTTCTTGCCTGGTACTTTTTGCACGGCACCAAGGATAAGATCCTTTAACGTTTTGTCGAGGAGCACTGGGCGGTTTTGATTGAAGGTAAGGCGGGTAAGGGCTTCTTGGGCAGCGGTGGGATTGTCGTATACCACTCCGTTGATTTCTACCTCGCTTACTAAGGCTTCGAGGATAGAGAAGTTCACATCATCGGCTGCGTGGAGGATAAGGCGTTCATCTTCCACCTTTGCCGTGAAATTGCGCAAGGCTAATATGCCGTTGTATTCAAAAACGTATTCTTGTAACTCGCCCGTTAGGGGATTGACTTTGTATTTGGGTTCCATTTTAGGTAAGAGATAAGAGGTAAGAAGTAATAGGTGTTTTACTGCTTCCTTTGGTTTACTTTGCAAAGGTAGTGCGGGTGGTAAAAAAGTGAAAGGACAAAAAAAGCCTTGCTACTGCAAGGCTTTTCGGTATAAACACCAACAATAGACAAGCGTATTATCGGGGGTTTCTACCAGTTCGATAGTGAACCCTAATTCTTGAAGTACATCGTAAACATCGTGCTGGTCTATGGGTTCGGAGGGTATGATGCCCTGTGCCATAGCAAGCACCTGCGAGGTAGTTTTGTATTGCTTTTCAACCGCCCCTATAGGATGAGGCATATAATACTGCAAAAGTAATGTTTTGAGGATTTCTTTGTAATCGTTCATTGTGTTGAAGAAATAAAAAAATCCGTGAGTGGGTGTTGCGTAATCAAGAGCACGGATGCTTTTGTTGTATAGCATTACTACTATACACACCTTCACGGAATATTTTACAATAATTATTTTCTTGCAACATTGTACAAGTGTTGCTCTTGATTACGCGTTGCAAAAATAAGAACAAAAAAATAACCTACAAAATTTTTGCAGGTTATTTCTTTCATTTTTTTAAGTTTACCAATTCTCTTGTGTGGGGAGAGGTTTATCCATTGCTATTTTTAAATTATCAATTAGAGATGTAATATTTAAATATATCATAGCTCTTAGTTCTGTTGTTACTTTTACTTTATACTTTTCTGAACCTCCAAAAGCACCTGTAAAAGTAGGTAAATAAAGTTCATTAGTAACAAGTCCTAATGAATGAGAAGCTCCTTTATGATAAAAATTTGTAAATTCATATTTGTATTTACCATCTTTACACATTATTTTAACATCATAGGTTATCCATCCTTCTCTTGCTTTAAAACCAACAAAAATTTGGCTATCATATTTTATAGTGCCTCTACCCATAAGAATAAAATTCTCGTTGTCATCTAACAAGACTACTTCACGAGGGTCTTTATAGACTGTTGTAAACCAAATTTTAGCATTAGTGTACAGCATTTTAGCTGTAAGATTAGGTGTTACATTAACTACTTCAGTAAATGTGTAAGGTTTAGTAAGGTCTTCATTCTGAGCTGAAACAAAGAAAACATTAAGGAAGGAGATAATAATTAAAATCTTTTTCATACTAACCTATTTATTGTTTTGTAAAAATAGAATAATTGCACATACAACCCCGATGATTGTAAACCAAAAGAAGAAAGAAATATACTTAGAAATTTTTCCTAAATGTTTCTCGCTGGAACGAATCATAGCGGTTTGCAAGATTTCTCTTTCTTCGTGGGTTAGTTGTTCTACTTTGTCGATAAGTTGTACAAAGTCTTTTGGCAATTGTGATTTAAGGGTATTACCAAAATAAGAGTTTAGTTCTTTTGTTTCCATTCGTGTTAGTTTTATTTAGAGATACAAAAGTATAAACAATATTTTACTCTTGCAAGATTATAATAAAAAAAGTCTTTCCCTTATTCAAAGAAAGACTTTTTTAAATAGTTAAAAATAATCAATTTAGTTTTTCCAAAGGAAAAACCTCAATAATATTGTTCTTCATTAGATCTTCTACAAATGCATCTTCATCTGTAGCTCTAATATCTAAGTTATCCCATAATACAGATCGTTTGGCATATTGAAGCATGTAAGTATTATTATCCAAATTATAGGTAAAAGCATTCATCTTTTTCAAAGAAGAAACTATTTCACGGCAATCATCTGCCGTGAAAGTTTCTCCTGTATCTATTATCATTACCTTTTTCATACGGGGGCAAAGATAGTAATTACTAAGCAAAATCCAATACCCGCTCCTCAAAATATTCTGTAAGTTCTTCATTTAAAATTGTTTCTAAATTTGATAATACAATATTTTGTTTTGAGAACTCTACCAAACGCGCACAAATCAATATCCAATTTTTGATTTTACTGAATTTTGTAGAGCCTGAATGTTGCCTAAATTCAACCGTACCATATTTGAGATAACTTTGTAAATTCAACTTTAAATAACGAGTATTGAATAAACTTACTATCTCACGAACACTTCTGCAATTATTAAGGTTTGAAAAGAAAGTGTCTTTACTTCCTAAGATGGATAAACCTTTACAATATTGGTTATTTCTACGGCTCTCAGGCATCATCTTATCAAATTGCTTTTCCAATATATAAAAGTTTTTAACTAATGTTTTCATATTCTCTAAGGAATAATCATTAACTTCTAAATGAATGTGAACTCCACAACTTGTATTTACATTTGTTTTACTTAAACGGAGAGCTGTAGTAGCTTTTTTTAAACTTTGAAGCCCTTCATATCCTTGTAGTATAGGACTCACCATTTCAAATGGATGATCTCCACGAATGCTTGAATCAGTAGTGAACTTCCAATGATTACGAGTTTCGTGATTGTAACGTTCAAACTCGTATCTTATTCCTTCTGCTCTCAAGTTTCTTTCTAAAGTACTTTGTGTTGCACCAAAGAATTCTATTTCTACTCCAAAACGTCTGTTGAATAAAAATTCAAAAACATTGTCCAATGGCATAGTAGATTGAATTTCATTCCATTTTTTCCACATATTATGGGCATAACCATAATTTCCATTGCATAGTAAATCTGCTACTTGTTGGCGAGTGTAACCTAATGAATAAAATGCAAATGCTCTTTCTTTTTTGGTTGAATTCTGATTTAAAATTTGTTCTACTGTCATAACTTTAATGTATTGATTATCATTTAACTACGATGCAAAGTAACAACATATTTATGAACCTTGCAAATTATAATCAATTTATTTTCAGCACATTAGAAAACTTTAACTTTTGAAAAAACTTATTCACTTTCTTTTACTAAAAAGAGGTTTATTTTTTCCTGTGGAAGTTCTTCTCCGTTACAAATAACTTTAAAACCTAAATGATTTGTTTTCATATAGGCTATCCAACGGCGTATAATTACATCCATATATTGAGGATCAAACTCTACCCCTCTACACGTTCTCCAATTCATTTCACAAGCAATAAGAGTAGAGCCTGAACCAAGGAATGGATCTCCTACAATGTCTTTTTGTTGTGAACTATTTTTTATAAGATAACCTATAAGTTCTATAGGTTTCATAGTAGGATGATCTGCATTTTTTTTAGGTTTATCAAACTCAAGAACAGAGGACTGTTTTCTATCTGTATACCAAGGGTGTTTACCTTCTGATTGCCAACCATAGAGAATGGGTTGATGTTTTTTTACATTCTCGACATCTTCAATTTCTCCTACCAATATAGGTTCGTGCTTCATGTGGTAGTCTAATCTTCCTAAAACAAATTGATTTTTTACCCAAATCAATACACTTGAAATCTTATATCCAGCTTTTTGCATTGCGGTTCTAAAGTTTACAGCCTCAGAATCTGAGTAAAAGATGTAAGTAGGGCAACCAATCATTGAGTGGTTAAAAGTATTTTGATAAAAATCATAAAGAAACTCAAAAAAAGCACTATCACTCATTTTGTCATTTTTTATTTTCAGTTTATCCTTAGTCCCACCTTCGTAATTTACATTATAAGGAGGGTCCGTAACTATTAATTGAAAAATTTCATTTCCAAGTAGTTTTTTGTAAGTTTTTTCTTTGGTCGAATCACCGCAGATAACTTTATGTGTAATTCCTTTCTGTGTTGAAATTAATTCAAAAATATCACCTTCCTTAGATTGAATGTTCTTAGGAGGAGTAATATCTACTTCTTCTTCTATTTCTATTTTTACAGCGTTTTCTGATTGAATAAAATCATCAAACGAATTAATATCAAAACCTATTTCTGTAAGGTTGATATCAGAGAAAAACTCAGATATTTTCTCATAGTCAAATTCACCATTTAGAATGTTTGACCTAAGATTGTATTCCTTAAATTCATCCTCTGTAAGTTTTCTATTAGGAATACGAACATCTATGATTTCTTCTCCCCTTCCTAACTCAAAGAGAATTATTACTCTTTGGTGTCCTCCAATGAGAGTGTTGTCAATATCAATCACAGGAATTTCTACCAAATTGAACTTTTCTAATGATTTTTTGAGACGTTCTTTGTCTAAATCGGATATTTTTCGGGGGTTGTATTCGTAAGGGACAAGTTCCGAAACTTTTCTTTGAACGGTATACCATTCTAAAGGTGCTAATATTTCTTGCATATTTAAAAATTTAAAGTTAATATTTCTTGCCTTTTTTTGTTTTTTGTGTGACTACTTCCTAAGTGTAGTAGTATTTTTTGTTGTTTCCAACCAAATTGATTAACATACTTTGTCAGCTCCTCATTCTGATAAGAACTCAAAATAAATTTTCCTCTAATCTGAGACAAAGTTTTTAGCAATTCATTAAAATGTTCTTGTGTATAACCACCATAATGACCTTGGTTAGCCCCAACATAAGGAGGATCACAATAGTGAAATGTATCTAATGAATCTCGTTTTTGAATTACTTCACAAGCATCATTGTTCTCTAATTGTACATTTTTTAATCGTTGGGAATATACATCAGTAAAACTTTCTATTTTATTATTCAAAAGTTTAACATTTTTTGAATTAGAAGTAATTCTGCAATTCATTACTTGATTAGAAAAACCAAAATTTGTGGCAAACCAAAATGCCCACGCTCTTTGTTTTTCTGAAAATAAATGGGGTGTGTTATAAATTACTAATGCTGATTTATAAGCATCACGGCTGATAATAGTTTTTTCTATTAACATTTTTAATTCTTCAAAATCAGTTTTCAATACTTTATAGAAGTTGAAAACATTAGCATTGAAATCATTTATAATTTCTGTTTTTGTTGGTTCTTTAGCCCAAAATACAGCTCCTCCGCCAAAGAAAGGCTCTGTATAGATTTTGTGTTGGGGTATTAGTGGTAGAATATGAGAAAGCATAGTTTGTTTTCCTCCATAATAACTTATGGGTGTTCTTTGCCAAATTTTTGATATAGATTTCATTATTTTACTTGTTATTTGAAATTATTTTGTATCTTTGCACCTCCTACATCTAAATAATAAAATAGCCAGCAGGCGGAAAAACATAAGTCCTCCGTGCCTGATGGCTATTATTTTAAAAGATGTAGGAATTTTTTATTTAATAACGGAGGACTTTTTTATCCTCCTAAAATGTTATTTTACATTTATCTTTTTTTCAATTGTTTTTACCAACAGCTTTAGTTGCTTTAATTCTTCGATTTTTCTGAATATTTTTTCTATCAAAGTAAAATTTTCTCCCTCTTGGCTCTCGGCTTGTAGTCTCCATTTTATAAGGCTTTTTTCACGTGATACAATATTGCTGCGCAGGGTGTGCAGGCGTTGTACGAGTTGTGTAGGGCTCAACTTATCTAACGCTTCTTCTTGGGAGGGGGCGGCGGGTAGCAATATGCGTTTGTACTTGAGCCAATGGTCGAGCACGGTATCGCAGGCGTCCATTTCCTCGAATAGTTGCCATAGCTGTTGCTGTAGGACGCGGGCTTGGCTTTCTTGGTCGGCTGGGAGGGCATTGAGTTTTAGTTTGAGCGAGCAGGCTTGTAACCAGTGTTTTTTTTTGGCGAGATATACAGGGTGTAGGGCTTGAGGGTAGTCGGAGATGAGCCGATTTACCGATTTGTCAATTTGGTGCGAGCCGCACGGGCTGTTTGCTGATTTGTCAGTTTGCGGATTGTTCCCCTCGCTTTCGGAGAGGGGGGAACGGGGGGTGAGGCTTTTGAGTTTTGCTTTTAGCTTTGCCTCGTTCTCTAAGGAATAAAAGCGAGGAACGCCCTGAAGATTGCCTCCAAGGCGTTCATACTCTATGAGCAAACGTTTATATTGTTCTCGGTAATTATACATTAGGTGTCAGGGCTAACAGCTTTTTTCAATGCCAAGGCGCGCTCTAAGATAGGTACATCGGGCGGGTATTGTTGTTTTTTCTTCTCTATGAGCTGTTGCAGGGTTTCGCTGCTGAGTGATTTTAATAACTCGGCAGCTTCTTCTTTCAAAGCATAGTAAGGGAAGCCCGCGATGTATAGGCTTTTGACATTGTAAGGAATACGGCTTAAATCGACTGCTTCCAAACCGCCCCCTAATTCTTTGGGTTTGGTGAAGTAGGCAGTTCCTTCAGGTAGCAATGATTTGAATGCCGAATCATTCGTAATTTGTAATTCGGCATTCGTTATTTGCTTCTCGTCATTCGTGATAGTCTTAGGCTTCGGCGATAGTACCTGCATACTTGTACGGTTTAGAGTTTGTGATGAGCTTGAGGGTAATACCGCTATCATCTTCGGCTTTTTTGCCAGTAGTGGCTTCGGCACTATCTACATAAGCAGGGTTGATCTTGGTGCCTATTACCCATAGCGTGCCTTGAGCATCGGGGACTACGAAAATCATCGGTACGTTTTTGTAACGGTTGATGAAATCGAGGGTTACATCGCTAAAGCGAGCTATCTTAAACTCTAACTCGGTTTTCGCTTTTTTGTTGCCAGCATTGCCTACGAGTGTGATTTTGAGTTCGCCCTCGTCTATCTGAGCATCGATACCTTTGAAGGCTTTGGAAGCGATAAGGGTAAGGTTGCCGTCTTCGATGGTGTTGGCTTTGCCGAGTTCGCCAGTATTGGCGGGCAATACGCATTTATCGACAAACGCCTTAGGGGCGTACAAAATGCGCGTGCTGATGCCTCCGCTGACTTCGTCGTTAGGACAAGCATCGAGGTTTTCGTGGGGTACGTTATCAAAACAATTTTTTGCCATAGTACTAATTTGTTAATTTGTTAATTAAGGGTGATTGTCCGCCGATGAGTTGGAGGAGTAGATCCTCGTCATTAGCAATTTCTTCTTGTGAGAGGGCTTCACCGCCGATGAGCAATATTTGAGGCGCGTCGTCGGCAAACTTGTAATTCACATTGCGGAATGTAAACTCGTGACCTTTGTGAGGCGCTTCTGCTGTTGGTTCTTCGGGTTTACCATTGAGTTGTTCCTCTAATTGGTTGAGTTGTTGCTCGCGCGCGTTGAGATGTTTTTCAACCTCATTGAGGGCTTGTTCACGCTGGTTGAGGGCTTCTTCTCTCTCGTTGAGAGCAGCCTCTCGCTCGTTGAGGGCTTGTACTTGAGTGTCGTTGCTTTCGGTAGAGGCATTATCAATTTCGGGCGAATTGCCATTTGTGGGCGAATTGCCATTCGCCCCTACGACGGGTGTATTTTTTTCTTCTTTTGCCATTTTTATTAGGGGTTAGGGGTTAGGAAATAGAGGTCAGGGGGTGAACCCTGACCCTGAAACCTTATTAAGCTAATACGAGGTTAGGGTAGAACAACTTGTTTTGCTCATCGTTGTTCAATCCTCGTTTTTTCTGAGCATCGTTTGTTTCCACGAATAGGTATTGGTTTACGGCAAAGTCGTAGCCCAAGTGCCATTCGGAGAATATTTTGACGAGGTAATCTTGCACCTGTACATCGTTGATACGCGCAGGGTTATCTACGCGGTCGTATAGGCGGAAGAGGTTACCGTCTACCCAAGCGATGATACGCCCAGCCTTCAATCCTGGTACACCTACCAAGTCACGTCCGTATTTGGTTTTTCCACGTTGCGGATCGTTGAAGTCGATGTATTGGTTAGCAGGTGTTTCGCGTAGCTCTACATAGTCGTTGAACTCTTCGAGAGAGATAAAGAGTGTTTTCACTTTCACGCCCCCTGGCAAGCCTTTTTCGAACTTAGTAACGCGGTCTACAATACTTGTTACCCCTGCATCTACAGGAATGTGGAAAACAGGGTTGCTTGTATCGGCAACGGCGCGGTTCACTACTTCGTTAAGTCCGTCCATTGTTTTTGTATAGTCGGGGGTAGTGCTGCCTACTTGGGAGGCATCGTACTTGCCCGTAATACTAATGAGGTCGAGGTCGGAAATCACTTTTTTGATGATAAGCCCCATAATGAACTGGCTAATGGGCATTTCATTGGGTTTTTTGTCCTCTTCGTACATAGCTTCTTCCCAACTACCAACGATGTCGTTAGGGTTGATAGGGAAGTTGATTTTCTGACGGAAGTTTTTCAAAAGTTTCTTTTTGAAAGACACTTCGCCAGCACCCGTCCACTTGTCGGAAAAGGCTTGCACTACATTGCTGATGAATACAGCAGGTATATGCCATTCGCCTTTTACTTTGCTCAGTGGTTTGGCGTAGCGGTTTAGCAGGATTTCTTTAGAGAGTATCGCTGCTTGGAGTTCGGTAGGACGGGCGTTGCCGTAACGTACGAGCTCTTTTGCAATTTCAGTAGCTTTAATTGTATTTCCCATATTTTAATTTACTAATTTGCTAATTGATTGTGCGCATCGTTCATATCTACGATGCCATCGAACTCTCCTTTTACCTCTTCTTCTTTGCCGTCATTAGCTGGCAATGAGTGAGCGGGGCGATTGTTAAGTTCGGTTTTGAGGCTCTCGGTTTCGGCAGTAAGAGCGGTTACTTGCGCTGCGAGAGCTTCTTTTTCAGCGGTAAGGGCTGTTTTTTCAGCCAATAGCTTTTCATTGTTGGCTTTCAGTTCTGCCATAAGTTGCTCAAGAGCGGTGTTGTTGGCAGCAGCTTCGGCAGCTACCAAGGCGGCTTCAATCTTGTCGAGTTGCGATTCTCTGAGTTCGACAAATTTTTCAATCCCAAATAAGGAGCTTTTTAGGTCGATATTGGCGAGTGCCAATACAGCGGCGATTTTTGCGTATTTCATTCTTTTTATAGATAAGAGGTAAGAGGTAAAAGGCAAGAGCCTATTACGCCTTACGGATTAAACTTTTTCTAATTGGTTAATTGGCTAATCACCTCATTGAGAGTCATTACCTCGTCGATAAGTCCTAATGATTTGGCTTTTTTAGCACTGTAGGTGTTGCCTTTGAATACTTCTTCTTTGGCATCGGGGCGGTAGGCTTTTACGCTACCTATAAAGCGGGCGTTGGCTTCTGAAAGCATCTGCATTATAGCCTTTTCGTTACCTTCTTTAAGGTCGCGCCAAGCCTTGTTTTTTTCGGTGCTTTCGGGGGCGTAGAGTTCGTGTACTTTCACGCCGTACTTTTCTAAAAGGGGCGCAAAATCTTGGAAACTCAACATCGTGCCTATACTGCCAATAGCATCGGCAAAGGGGGCGGCGACTACCTTGTCGCAAGCACTGGCAATCCAATAGGCGGCACTGCACATATAACCACCGGTATAGGCGACGGTAGGTTTTTGCAAACTGCGAATAACGCTGGCAAGCTCCTCAGTGCCTGAAACCATTCCGCCTCCGCTATCGATGTCGAGCACGATAGCGGTAACGGCTTGGTGCGATTCCAGCGCCTTTAATAACGTAATAATATATTGAGTACCGATATATCCGTAAGAGGTGTATTTAACGATGGGCTGTTTGAGTTCAACCACTACGGGGAAGCTGTCACGTCCTTGTTGCAAAGAGGCGTTGCGCTGCTCAAAATCATAGCGATAATACTCTTCATACCAATGCGAACTCTCTAACCCTACCTTGCCCTTGCGATAGGCTAAGAGGAGTTCGGGGAATATTCCAGTGAGGTAATTATAATTAATAGAGAATAGCATATTTTAGGTGTTAGGGGTTAGAGTCTGAACCCTGATGATGATGCAAAATTATTGCAAAGGCGGGGTAAAGAAAAGGACACGGAATTTTTCGGTTATCTTACTGATATTCGGGAAGATGATAGTTTGCCCTGTAAGGGTAACTATATAGGTGTCGGAGCCTTTGCCGTTATCAACTATATTGTCGTCGATAGTGAGGGTGAAAGGCTCGCGGGCGTTGCCTACTACCAGCATTTCCTGCTCGGATACCAGGGCGACCACATAACGGCGTTGCTTGTGAAAGCTGATGAGCTTTTGGCGGGTGTCCTTAGATAAATCGTAGATAGGCAAGGAGACTTGTATATCGAAGTAATCGTTGTGGTTTTGCTGCTTGATACTCACCTTGCGGTTATAAGGTGCGGGGTTATGCAGGTCGATGCGCAACAGATAGCTGTTTTCATTGGGGGTAAGGGCGCGCATATTCTGATTGAAGCTGAAAGAATTAGCCTCAAACAAGAGCACGTGAGATATTTCGCGCGTAAAGGATTCGGAGAGGTTGCAGAGTTCCATACTAATTTGGTGCGAGCCACACGGGCTATTTATCAATTTGATGCAAAAGTAGGGCGGTTGGGAGTACTAAGAAAGGACGGTTGGGAGGTAAGAGATAAGAGGTAAGAGGGGGCGTTAGGCGTTGTGTAGTAAGGGTTTGCGGGGTGTTTTAGGGGTATTGGCTGTATGTTGCCTGTATGGTGGCTGTATGGTGGCTGTAGAGAAGCTAAGGGAGGGCTGTGGGGTGGCTGTGGGGTAATAAAAAAGATAAAAGGCTGTGTGTTAGCCTTTTATCTTTTGTTTTGGGCGAGGGACAGGTTTAGAAGTTTTTTATTCTAAATTTTCTATATTTCTCAGTTTTTCGAGGTAAAAATCGCGTATTCTTTTAAAATCTTCCTCCGTAAACTTGTTATCTCTGAGCCTCATTCGCTTGTGTGTTGCTGCTGATGTACTCTTTTGAATTGCTCTTGCTACCTTGCTATCGGATAGTTCTAATTGCTGAATGATGTATATTACTTTGTCGTGAGGTGTCATATTATTCTTGTATTATCATATTAGTATTGTACCATTGCCACGCTTCATCTAAGAATTGTGTTTCTGATATTTCGGGGGCTAATTCCCCACCTGTTAATTTTACGTTATTCTGAATTATTATGAGCTTGAATTGCTCATCTTCATTGAATACGTATAACTTCTGAGGCTTGCTCTTTAATTCTCTGTTAAGAACTATCTGCTGTGTGCGCTCTCTAATTACCAATATCAGAGATAAGTAGAGAGGAGAGTAGATAAAGTGAAAGCCATTGGGCATTTGCTCAGGCTCTGGCTGTAATGCCAATAAAAACTTTGGCATTTTTAGTTCAAAAAGTTTGTTGTTATCCATATTATTTTGTATATTTGCCCCTCATTTCTAAGGGTGTTAAATCGTTAGACTTGTTTTAATTTTACAAAGTAAAGCCTCTAATGTAATGTTAGGGGCTTTGTTCTTTTATTAGCGATGAGAAATATCAATCATATAAAACTGCTCTTCACCGCCTTGACGGTCTGCTATACCTACAATCTCTACTGTATAGGTTTCATCATATCGAGCATACCCCTCAAACTCTTCACCTTTAACGATGAACGTTTCGATTCGTTCGGAGGTGTCTAACGCTCTTAACTCTAACCACTCATCACGGTCATCAATAGAGTCGTTGTACAGCTGTTCTGCTTCTTCGATACTATCAATATAGTTGTAATATCTGTAGTTTTCTTTTACAAATTCAACGATTGCTTCATCGCTAATTGTTTCAGTGGTGAAGTTGTTGTCGTTCACCCATTCTTGTAAGCCTAATGTTTTGTCTGTTGTTGTCATTTTTCTAAATGTTTAAATGTTAATATTGTTTTTAAATTTTACAAGTTTACAAATTCGGTTGCACTCTCTAAGGTGAACTTCTTAGAGTAGTACTCTTTAGAATACTTTTTGTTTGATTTTACAAAAGCATAATAGTCTTTTAAAAGTTTTTTGCTTGATTTCACAAAATCTAATACTTCTTGGCTTGCTTCTTTGTTAGCGTTCAATTTTGCTTTACTTGCTGCCGCTTTGGCTTCTGCTCTTTTTTCTTCAACTTCTAATTTTGCTTGTAACTTAGCGACGTATTCAGCATTCTTCTGTAATTCGTAAGCAATTACCCACATTTGCTTTTCACTGAAAAAATCTTTAAGATTGCTTGTTAAGATTTTGAATGCCAAAGAATCATTAGATACATAATCAATTAACTTTCTTCTGCTGTAAGCTGCTGCTTGACGGCTACTTTCTTCTACAAAATCACCTATTGAGCTGATAGTTGATACACTTGGGTTGATGTAAGATACTTGGTTGTAGATGTCTTTAATTGTAACTTTCATTTTCTTTGAATTTTTAAATTGTTATTACTTGTTTTAATTTTACACTGCAAAGATACGGCAAGATTTTTAATTACGCAAGTGTTTTACTTGTTTTTTTTAATTTTATTTTGTTTGAAATATAACAACCACTTGTAAGTATATGTTAATTAGTTAGTTATAAGAATATTTTTTTGCAATAAAAAAGGCAAAAGATAGTGTTATACCCTTTGCCTTGGTGAGTTACTCGTTTTCGTTTATAGGCTGCTCTATCTCATACGTTATAGATAATCCTATTTCGGTAGCGATATAGTGCTCGATACGTGCGCCCTTGCTGTCTTGCCAGCCTTGTAGCATATAGATAGCCTTGCATTGTAGCAGGGTGGCAATATCTTTGACTATATGCGCTTCCCAAGTGTCGTGCTCGGTAAGTCCGTTTTCAAAAGGGTTTACGGGTTCATAGCCTAATCTTTTCGTTACTTTGGCTACGGCTGCAAATCGTTTGCGGGTTTCGGTGAGGTTTGTACCGCTAATCTTTCCTGAGATGTAGATTTTCATTTTAAATAGTGTTTAAATTGTTATACTTCCCATTATTCTTTTTTTTATTCTTTTTCCGTTCTTTGAATATTTTGATGAGTGCTTTCATACAGTAAAGACGAGCACTTTTGTAATCGAATGACATTCCTTTTCCTTTTTCAATGCCAAAGCGGTTATAAATTCGATAAGAATACCAATTCACTTCCCCCATATTTGGGCGTATGTAGGAAAATAGTCCGCGTACTCTAAACCATTCAAAGACTTGTTCATAAGTTGGAATATCTGTAAAAGGGCTTCCAGGTGAATTGCCACTTAACACAAAATCTTTTATTGAAAACTCTGTTTTCCCCTTTAAACTGCCCCATACCATTGCAGTAATACCAACACCTTCTGAGTATGAGAATAAACAAGGCTCTTTAAAACCTATATCTTTGAGTTCTTTGGCGATGTCAAGTGGGACAAACCAAGTGAGGTAATTCAATTTATTCATCTTTGATAAATTTTCCGTTAATAATTTTGCCTTTTCTGTCTTTGATTTCGTTGTATGCGATGTTTAGGCACTCCTCAATGGTAGTGCCTTCCAAATGAGCAATACCGTTGAGATAGTGTATGATACTAAAAATTCTAAGTCCGCTTGGTTCAGATATTTCTTTGCCTTCATTCCATACATAAAGGCTTATCAATCTACCTAAAGCGTTATGAGCGTTTATTACGTATGAGATGGTATAATAACCTGTTACGGATAGATCAACCGCTTGCTTAATATACTTTATAGCATCCAATTCTATAAAGTAACAATAGTTAATCAGTGTTACCATTACATCGCCAATAGCATCCTGAATAGCGGGTTTGTCATTGTTATAACACGCTTTGATGAGTTCGCCAACCTCCTCGTGTGTTTTCAGGAGTTCGTCAAAAGGCGTTAGTTGCTCATAGATTTTTCTTTCTTTTGCCCACTCTTGGATAAGGGGCACGAGTTCTTGGATTGTTTTCATTGTTTCTATTTAAATTTACAAAATTGTTGTAGTAGTAGGTATTTGTTATTGTAAAACCTCTACTTTCTTCTAATATTTCTGAGATAGATTTTCCTTCTTTTTGTTTTTCTGTTATATCTTTTAATACAGATTCTTTGATTTTTTCTACCATTAAAGTATTTTCCATTGTCTAATCTTCTTCTTTATAATTTAACAATTCGGGGTTTTCATATTGGTTTCCAATAACTTTGGCACGTTGCAAACACGAACGCCAAGCCTCTTCGTGAAGATTGTAATACCCATTGATGTTGCCTACATCTTTGGCATCAATACGGCAGAATGCCATACATTCCTCTCGGTACACAATAAGGCTGTAACCTCCATAATCGTGGGCAAGAATGTCGCCCTCATAGATTTCAGTGCCATTTTTGTCGTGTTGCCCAGTAAATTGACTTATTGTTTCGGGGTGACATTCAAAACAGCTAAAGCCGTCTAAATTATCCTCATCAGTAGAAAATAAGTGAGTAAAATCCCAAGAAGGTATTCCATATAGCCACCCTTTACCTTTAAAGATTGATAATGCTCTAAATTTGATTGTTCTCATTTGTTGATATTTTTAGTGTTATTAGTCAATTTCTACTTCGTATTCCCAGTAGAGGGCATCATCCTCACTTATATTTTCACTGCACCATTCAAAAGCTTCAGGAAATTTGTTTATTTCACTATCACAAATGGAAAATCCATAATCAGCCATTTGTTCTAATTGTTTGGCTACCTCTTCAGGTACTTTTACATCTGATAAACCTACACTGTAGGTTACTTTTACGGTTAAATCTTTGATTGTTCTCATTTGTTGTTTAATTATTTGTTTAAAGATAGGTTTTTCATATTCTATATCTTTTCTGAATTGATTGCTATAGACATGAATTCTAATTTAAACTTCAAGTTCTTAAACTCAGTTTTTTTATTCCAAATAAGTGATGTAGTTACATCATAAACTTCTCTAATGTCACAACTTACTCCTTCAAATACGAAGCAATCTCTTATTAATTTTAGAAATAAGTTTAAACCATCTTCAGTAATAACTCCCATAAGTTTATATGGCATATTATCCTTAGAGCAATAAATAAACGCTCCCTCTTTAATTTCTGTTATCATTTGTTGATATTTTTAATGTTAATAATTTTTCCTAAGTATAGTACGAAGTAGGTTTTACCTTCTTCTGCACCCCATTCGGGTTTACCAGTGCCAAAGCGTATGGTTTTTAATTCTATGGTGAGACTTGGAGCATCACGAGCATAGCCATTGCGAAAGACAACACTGTCGTACTCTCTTCCTATAAGACGAAGGTTGTAATACGGTTTGATGTCGCGATACTCTTCTGTCTTTACGCCCGATAGTATCATATCAAACCATTTCTTTTTGATGGTGAGGTGTAGGGTGTTCATTTTAATAATAATCGTTTTTGAATTTCTTCTTTTTTGCGGTTAAAATCCTTGCGAATGGTATCGTAAGGTAAATCGTTTTCTTCAATATTGTAGGACCTTAATATGTTGATGATGGTAAACTTATAAGGAATACTATAATAATAGTGGTTCATTACAGCGGTACGAAAGAGTTCTCTGCGAAAATGACTGTCAACGAACTTCACTATTAGTGCGTTCTGTTGTGGCAGAATGATAGCCCCACGCTTCTCGTAATTACTTGTATTAATAGTAAGTTGATAGGTTTGCGACAATTCTTTTTTCGGGCGGTACTGGTACTCCGATAGGTTGCTTTTGCGTTGCAGCACGTTGAGGATATAGATACCTATTTCGTCATTGGCTTTGGGTGCGTACGGCTCACCATAGAGCGTACGCATATACTTAATAAGGTAATTGGGTAGGTTTAAAGTGATGTTAAGCATTTCTTTCATTGTTTATGGTTATCATTTCATCGTTATAATAGTACTCAATAGCGGTGTTCTTCTCTACAAATGTTTCTAACTCATTGATGTCTTTAGGATATACCGTATATAGGTAGGGGACAAAATCTTTCAATTTTGTAACCCCACTAATAGCACATAATCCTACTAAATGCTGATGCCAGTAGAGGGCAGCTATATAGGCGTTACTCTTCTTAAAATGCGTAATGATAGGCTCAATACATAGCAATGGCTTGCTGATAAAGTACTCTTTTTTCTTTTTTGTGCCCTCATCATTCGTTACTCGTAATTCTTCATTCATTAAGAATTTTCCCCAACTATCATTGGCATAAGTAATAGTAGGGTTGATACAGTGATATAACGGAAAGTCGCTTTTCTGCTCAGGGAATATATCGTATAAAAATTTAAGATATTCCAACAAGTCAAGCTGAGTTCCCGCAGGTAATAGTCCGCCAACTAATGAGCCTTCACGATAGAGCCCGCTCACCACACAATTAGTCTTGTGCAGATAGGCAGAATCTACCTTTATATTCGTCAGCATTTTAAAGAAGTATTTCATTTGTTTATGGTTTAAGGGTTATGTATTAGGTGTAGTATAGATTTTATCTATAACGAAAAAAGGTGTTTTCTCCATTTTTTTTGAAAAAAAGTAACTTTTTTCCAAAAAGGGGCTTTTTTTTTTCCTACATTTCCTACAGAGCCATTTTTACAAATCCTACATTTGATTTTCAATATATTAGCATTTTTTACCGTGTAGGAAACGGCTTTTTTTACGTAGGAAAACCAAAAATATTTTCCTACACTTTCCTACGAGTTCCTACGAAATCCTACAAATCCTACGTACTTTCCTACGTATTTTTTTAGTTAATATACTCATTATTATAATATTAAGTGTTTGTAGGAAATGTAGGAAAAAAAAAGTGCCATTTTCTAAAAAAATCGTGTTTTTATAAAAAAAATAGTTCATTTTCGGATTTTTAGGTTATTTGTCTATTAGAAAAAACTATTGTTATCGTCTTGTATGTCTTTTACTTCTCCTCTTAATCGTTGATTTTCAATCTCTGCGATGAGTTCTGCACGTATAGGCAGCTTGTTGATGTTTACCTTAATGGCACTGGTAGGGCTGTTGATGGTTAGGTTTATTCGTACGGCTTTTTCTTCTCCTACGAAGCTCTCGGCTTCTTTTATCTGTCGGCGTAATTCGGTTTTGCTTGGTGCGTTCTCTCTATATTGTATAAACCATTGGCGTTGCACTATACTATATACTGTGCTAAAATTAAAACTTAGATAGCCACCTTCCTCGCGCAGGTTGATACCCATTCGTAAGGCTTCTCCCTGGGTGAGCCGCATACATACCAAAATGCAATCCCAAAAACGATTGGCAGCTGAGTCAGTTTCTATCTTCTTGCGTTGGCTATCTACCATTATCTCGAAGTGCGTTAACATCTCTTCTTCGGTAAAAGGAAATATCCAATCGTTTTTAAAGATATTGAATACCGCCCGAAGTACTGAGAGGTTATCGGTAATACGCGAAGGCACATTCTTAAATAGTTCTCCTTTGGTAAAATTTCTCTTAGCCTCTCGGTAAGTTTCCAAGAACTTGTCGGCAAAGAAGTTTCGTTTATGGATAAAGAAGTCTGCCATACCCGATATACCTTTCTTGCACATATCTTTCAGCACATTATACTGTTTTTTTGCCTCGTCGTCAAACTCTTGTTGCTTCATCTCCTCCCATAGTAGGCGAGTGATAAGGGCTTCAGCATCGGGGCAATCGTTACCAGTAAGGATAGTAGCCGATAAGATAGGTACTTCTTCGGTAGCTACGGGGCTTTCTATGGTGCCTCGCTTATAGCCTCGTCTGTCCCACAAGCCTTTTAGCACACCATCAATCTGTGGGTTGCCGCGCTTGTACTCCGATAGTTGCGATATACCATTGCTAAATTGAGAGAACTCGCGTATTTGTGCCTTAATGGTGCTCGCTCCTCCCTCAAGCTGTATAGCGGTTTGAGGAATACCCATCAGTGATTGTACCGCCTCGCATAGATTATCTTTACCCGTTGAAGCAGGTCCATAGAGAAAGAGCAGAGGATAGAAGCCCGTACCCGATACAATAATGTCTTGGTAAAAAGCCCCAATGCCAAAAAGTATAGCCGTAATGGCGTGCGAGCGGTGTACCTTATACATTTGGCGAAAATATTCAGGAGGGGCTAACGAAGTGTCTGTACTCTTAAACCTCTTTTGCGCGCCGTACATAAAGGCGTTATTTTCGTAATTGGCATTGGCTGAAGGAATGTAGTAGCAAGTCTTTTGGTAATTGAAAAGCCCCGTTTTGTCGAGTACTATATCTTCGCCCTGGGGTATTACTATTTTGTTATTCCAAGCCCAAAAACCTTCCGTTTGCCAGCCGAGTATGCTAATCTTACGCCCTGTACCCATACGGTCGAAAAGATAACGCAAAAGGCGTTCGTGCTGAGATGGAGTTCCCGAAAAGTAGTAGTTACCAAATGAGGTTACCACGTTCTTAAACGAGGGTAGGGAGTTGATTTTATCGGAAAGTATATCAAAAATCTTTTCGCTACCATAGATGTTGCAGATACGTATGAGTTTCATAGGGAACTTCTCATCTTGCATGTGCTGTACTATTTCAATAGAGAAATTGGAAATCGACATAAAGTATTCCTTACCCTCCTTGCCCGCTGATGTATAAATGCGGTTTTGGTGCTGAAAAAGTCCATATTCTATTATCTCATTCTTATATAGGTAAGGATCTTCTACTTCATCGGGGAAAAGATAGTTATCGAGCGAGCCGTCTATACCACTTCCTTCCCCTCTTTGAACGCGTGGGGAGTTGTTACTATGTTTAGGTTTTTCCTCCTTTTTTGGGGTTATCTTGACATTAAACATCTCTTTCAGCTGCTCGGTATACGCCTCGCGGGTAGTATCGTCAGGAATGCAGCCTACGAGTTTCCCAGCCAATTCGGTGAGGTTTTTTTTGTCTTCGGGTAATAGCAGTGCTTTTTTGCTTTCTCCGTGTTTTTCAGTATAGCGGTCGAGGGCTGCACGGTAGGCTTCGCCAATAAGGTGCAATATAGCATCGTTGCGCGAGTATTTGATAAGTTCTACCGCATTGGGGCGTTGCCCTATACTGTCAGGATCTTCTTTGTCTTCCGACGGGAATACCACTAATTCGGCAAATAACCCCGCTTGCAATATCAGCTGTAAATCGCGCTCGGCAGCCGTTTGGCCTGCGCTATCGCTATCGCGGAAGATAATCACCTTGCGGCAAAGTTTCTTCAGCTGTGCCAAGTGTTGTGGGGTGAGAGCCGTGCCCAAGGTAGCAACGGTATTGGCAAACCCTATCTGATGCATACGCATTACATCGGTATAGCCTTCTACCAAATACACCTCGCCCGTATTGGCAATGGTATTACGCGCCAAATGGAAGCCGTACAGCAAGTTGGATTTATCGAATAAATCAGACTCAGCACTATTGATATACTTAGGTTGCTTCTTATCGTTAGTAAGTATTCTGCCGCCAAAGCCTACGCAATGCCCATATTTGTCGCAAATAGGGAAAATAATACGCCCTTTGAAGAAGTCGTAATAGTTGCCTTGGTTATTCTTGCGCAACAGCCCTAATGCTTCGCCATCGCTCACGATAGCCTGCTCTTTGAAAGCCTCGTACAAGCCTGCCAAGGCATACCCTATACCGAAGTTATCCACAATCTCATCGGTGAAATTACGGCTAAGCATATACTTCTTGGCTTCGCTCTCAGGGGGCAAACTCACAAAGTTCTGACGGTATATTTCGGCAGTTTTCTTGAGTATTTGTGTAAGGCTTTGCTTTTGGGTGCGCTTTTCTTTTTGCTCGTCGGTTTCTTTCTCGTATTCTATAGGAATGTTGAGGGTTTCGCAGGCGAGTTTAACCGCCTCGAGGAAATCAACTCCCTTATAGGCTTGGACAAAGTCGATAATGCTTGTACCTCCTTTACCCGAACCGAAGTCTTTCCATATATTCTTTACATTGGAAACCTTGAAGCTGGGGGTGCGTTCGTTTTTGAAAGGCGAGCACCCCTCCGCCGTTCCGTTATTGCGTATCTTATACGAAGCATCGGTATACACCCTGCCAATAGCTTGACAAAGGTCGGCTTCGTATAATTTATCTATGACTGATGATTTAATCATAATCAGTTTCTTTCTTCAAATAGTTTATTAAATTGCTCTTTTCCCATTTTTCCAATAGCTTCTGCTACATTAGAGTAGCCGAGTTTTTTAGCAAAAGAACTCTTTTGATCATATAAGTCACCTAACAATTTCGGACTACAGTCTTTCATTGTTAAAGGTACTATGCCAGAGTCTTGCATTTGTTTAATTCCTTGAAGCTGTATCTTAGCTGAATTGATAATGGTATTAGCAACATTAGTCATCGCTTGTGCTTTTGAAGTATCGACGCGCTCCTCTTTGATGTCGTCTAAAAGTTTGAATAAGGTTTCGTTTAAGTCGTCTAAGTTCATTTTGTTAGTTGTTTTTTTATTTTAGAAATCTGTTTAATAGCTGTTTTTAACTCATTAGGATAACGGTGAATAGTATTTTTTTGCATAAGTTCTTCATTGCTCACACACGCTAAATTTTCTAAACAGCAATCGAGCGTATTCCCATTTTTAAAAATAACATTATACCCTTTAGGTATTGTTCCGTGTGCTTGCTCCCATAGATAACGGTGCTTAGGAATTGCTTTTCTCGCTCCAGGTATCTTTATATAGATGTAAGAAATACCTTTTTCATTGCGAATCACCTCAGTATAATCAGTGAGGGTATTATGAGGTAAATGCCCTTTCTTAAAAAAAGTGTGTTTTACCTTCTCATAAGTTTCTTCTGACATTTTGATACCTTTGTTTTCAGGAATTTTCCCTTTTTGATATCTACTAATTAGCGATTTTTCTTTCAGTAGTTCAGTATACCCTAAGCGGTGTGCTTCTTTTCTAATTGTAACACAACTTCTATTTAATGCTTTGGCTATCCACTTTAAAGAATGATTGCGAATATGTTCGTGAATAAAAGTAACTTCTTCTTCGTTGAGAGGTCTTTTTATTCCCTCGCTTTTGAAAAAAGCACATAATTCAGCTGATATTCTAAGGTTATTTTTGCGCATAAATCTCTGAACTGCATAAGGTGATACACCTAATGTTTTTGCAATTCTTTTACCTGATAGTTTAAGGTAATGCTCACGAATAAACGCTGCTTTTTCTGGGGTGATTACAGATTTCATAGGTATTTTATTTTTTTAGGTTATGTCTTTTTACAAAAGAAGCTACGGTAAGTCTATGAACTTTAGTTAATCTCCCGATAGCACTATAACTAATGTTATTTTCTAAAAGTTCTATTATTTGTTCTTCTTTTCCTGTGAGTTTAGTTTTAGCAGATTTGTGTCCTTTTGGACGCCCTAATACTACCCCCTCAGCCTTTTTGCGTGCCAATGCTTCTTTGGTTCGTTGAGATATAAGTTGTCTTTCTATTTGTGCCGAAAGCCCATAAGCAAAAGCTATCACTGCGCTACTAATATCATTATCTAAACGATAATTATCTTTAATAGTCCAGATATTCACTTTTTTCTTACTACACTCGTTTAAAATGGCCATAATCATCATTAAGCTGCGCCCCAAACGAGAAAGTTCTGAACAAAGAATATAATCACCTGATTTTGCCTTTGTTAATAGTTTTCCTAATTCACGTTTTTCAGGATCTTTAGTTCCTGAAATACCTTCATCTAAAATCCAACCATCTATTTTCATATTATTTTTCTTGCAAAAATTCTTTATTTCATAGCGTTGGTTTTCTACAGTTTGTTTGTCAGTGCTTACGCGTATATATCCGTATACCATAGTTATTGTATTTCTAATTGTACTACATTTATTAAATTATTGTTTAATGATATATTCGATATTCTTTCCATCCTTCCTGTTGGCAATTTACAGGCGTATGAAGGTCTGTATATACAAGGTAACGATAGAAGGATGTTTTTGATATTTTTAATTTTTTAGCAATGATTTTTTTCTGCGTACCCTTTTCTAATTCTTTGACGATCCATTCGTGTTTCTCGGTACATTTTGGGTTGAGCCTACAGCGGAAACCTCTTTGCCTACCAAGTACCATTCCCTCTGCTTTTTTGCGTGCCAACGCCTCTTTAGTACGTTGGCTGATAAGGTTACGCTCAATCTCGGCTGATAGACCAAAAGCAAAAGCAAGCACTTTGCTCTGTATATCATCTCCTAAGCGGTAATTGTCTTTAATAGTCCATACACGGCACTCTTTGGTCATACATATATTGAGAATTTCCATTATCATAAACAAGTTACGCCCTAATCGTGACAGTTCACTGCAGATAATAATATCATCTTTCTTTACTTTTTTTAGCAACTTGCCCAATTGGCGTTTGCTATAACTTTTGGTGCCGCTAATAGTTTCTTCAATCCAATCATCTATTAACAGCCCTTTCTTCACGCAAAAGTTTGTAATTTCAAATCGCTGGTTCTCTATTGTTTGTTTATCGGAACTCACCCGAATATATCCGTATACCATAGTTATTGTATTTCTAATTGTACTACAAAGCCGAGTTTCATTAAGTTCTTGGCTTGTGTAGTGTTCATTACTTCTTCGTTATAGGCATAGATAGTATGTTTGTGCGGTTCTACTCTATACCCTTTGCATTTTAGTCGGTAAGTGTTATTGTATATCTTCCGCTTTTCAGCCGACACCTTATAGGTAGTCTTTACTTTAGCAGTAGCACTTATCGGAGCTACCTCGAAGAGGAGGTGAGGAGGGTGTATTTGTTTTTGAACTCTCTTGCTCTTCTTTGGAAATCGGCGATGATTCGCTCTCTTAACTCGTTTTCGTCCCATAGTTGTTTCTTCTTTTTCTTTTTAGTTGTTGGAATGCTTTCTACATTGGTATTCAATAGTTGGCGCAAGCGTTCTCGTTGGGTATTATCCAACGCCTGGGCAACCTTGTACACTGTTTCAGCATTCATTGAAAAACATTTAATAGTTATATCACATCGCAAAACTGGCGACTGATAACAAAACCAAAAAGGATTGTGTGCAACTCTACACGGCACAAACGACAATCTTGGTCGAGATGATAATAAGTGATTCGTTTAAACATAACGTATAGATTTAAAGGTTAGACATTTCAAACAGTTTCTCATTTGGTACTCCTGTAATTTCAACAAGTGCACTTCTACATTTTGTAGTGTCAAGTTTCTTATTATTGTTATCTATGTACCTATTTACAGTATCATAACTAACACCAATAGCTAATGCAAGTTGCATTCTTCTTGTTTGCTTTTCTCCTTTCTCAGAGAAAAAATTAATAATTTCTTTGGTCAAATTCATTTTATTCTATAATTTTACCCCTGCAAAGTTGCATAGGCAGTTTTGCGAGGGCAAAAGTAAAGAACATTCTATATATTACAAAATTTTTATAGAATTATTTTTGAAGAAAAAAATATATTTATATGGAAACATCTGAAAATCAAAGGTTAATTGAAGTTCAAAAAAAGTTAGGTTTTAGTTCTCAAAAGGATTTTGCCGAAGCTTTAGGAATAAAACAAGGCAGTTTGAGTGATATTTATAGAGAGAAAAAGGGAATAAAAGTTTCATTATCTATAAAAAAAACTCTAAAAAAAGAATTTTCTATTAATATAAAATGGTTAGAAACAGGAGAAGGAAATATGTTTGAAGAACCTGTTTTAGAACCTGAAAATTGGATAGTAGATGATTTAAGCAGGTATAATAGTCCAAATCACGATAAAACATCCTTAGAAAGATTAGGATTGCGTTTGGATGAACTTTGTAGAGTAAAAAATATGAATTATCAAGATTTATCAGAATTGATAAATGTTGATTATGTTGAGTTAGTTTCACTTATTTCAGGCAACAAACCTACTCCTGCAAGTCTTTTAGAAAAAATAATGGACAATATTCCTGAAATTAGACCTCTTTGGTTGATATTAGGGTATGGTGCTATTTTTAAAGAAGTAGCTGAAAATAAAGATGAAGAAATAAAACGATTGAAGCAGGAGGTTGAAGAATTAAAAAAACGCACTTATTCAACCGAAAATGTGGATAGAAAAACCGCATAAAAACATACCTAAAGTAATTGATTTTTACCCTAAAAGGTAGATAAAACGAATACTAATAACGCATACAAACCACTATATTTTTAACAAGTTTATCAGTTTTTATAGTATTGTAAAACAAAAAGTTATGAATTTTTAAACTATATAGTTTTAAACTCATAACCCGAAGGTCACTGGTTCGAGTCCAGTTCCCGCTACAAAATAGGCGTAATTAGTTTGATAATCAACTAATTACGCCAAGTTTTTTAAAATAGCTGTGTCAGTTTTGTGGCTATTTCCCTGCACGAGGAAGATAGCCATAAATAAAAAAATGTCTACAACTGAAAAAAATGTGCCTCATCGCACGATATTTATTGACTACAAGCCTGCTGTCTTACAGAAAGGTGTTAAAGAAAATTGGTTTATAGTCTTCTACGCCAAAATTCCGACTCAAAATGAGTTTAAACGTTTTCGCAAACGTGTGCCTCCCCTCTCCCCAACTCGCGAGCGTGAAAAGTACGCCAAAAAGATGATCGCTTCTATCAATCAAAAATTAGATAATGGCTGGTCTCCTTTCTATGAGGATACAAATGTAAAATACAAATCATTAGAATATTGTGCTGATTTATTTCTTAAAATGCAAGAACGTGAAGTAGAAGAGGGGGTAAAACGTACTGATACGTTACGCTCTTATAAGTCTTTTCTTGATTTATTGCTAAAATACCTAAAAGATAAAAAGCTATTGGTTAAGTTTGTAATCGAAATAGACACATTTGTAATTCAGAATTATTTAGATTATTTGTTCTACGATAGAAAAAACAGTGCACGTACCTATAATAATCACTTGAAATTCTTAAATACTTTCTTTCTTTGGTGCAAAACCAAAAACTTTATCAATGCAAATCCTGCTGAAAGTATCAAACCTAAAGCTAAGGTGCAAAAGAAACGTGAAGTGTTGGCGGTGGATATTAAAGCAAAAGTGAAGACACTACGCGAGACAAATTTTCATTACTACGTGCTTTGTATGCTTACTTATTACTGCTTTATACGGCGCACTGAACTGACAAAGCTGAAAGTAAGTGATGTATATTTGCACGGTGGCTATATAGTAATTGACGGCACAAATTCTAAAAACCGAAAAACCGAAAGCGTTACCATACCAGATGTGTTTTTGCCAGACCTTGCCCAGCACCTCACCACGGCAAATAATAGCGACTACCTTTTTAGCACCGATAAGTTTAAAGCTGGTCCTACCCAAATAAACCCTAAAAAGATTTCGGACGAGTGGGCTAAGTTTCGCAAGCTGCACAAGTTTGATAGCAAATTCCAGTTTTACTCGCTGAAAGATACTGGGATTACAGACCTGCTCAATAGTGGTATTCCTGCTATTAAGGTACGCGACCAAGCACGACACTACGATTTGAAGATTACGGAAAGCTACACCGCCCGTAATAAATTTGCTGATGAAACTGTTAAGAGGGCTTCGTTTGCGTTCTGATGTGCGTGTGTGCGTGTGTGTGCGTGAGGCTGTGAAAATGCCTTTTTTATCGTATGTTTTGTATGCAGAGGACAAAAAACATATATAAAACTCTGAAATACAACACACTAACAAGCATACAAAACCGCCTACAAACTTAATTTTTCACTGTATGTAATATCTTTTGGGTGCGGGGAGTTTTGTATGCAAAGGGTAAAAGTCCCCTCTTTATATGATGTTGCAGGGAGTGGAAATGGGTGTTGTATGTAGGTGAGGTTCGTGGAATGCAGAGAGGAGTTCATTCGTGTGTGTGCGTGTGTGTGCGTAAGGGTAAAAAATAGGTGTTTTTTGCAAGCAAAAAGCAAAAAAAACTTTCACTTGGGAGTGAAAGTTTTTTGTAATTTACTCATTATCAATTGCAATTCTTTTTTAAAAATTTCAAATTCACGCTCTAAATCTTTAACTTGTAGCTCTAAATCGCGTTGTTTATCACTTATTTTGTCAAAATTATGGAGTATCCATAAGAAAAGGAAAAGACAAGTAAAAGTGATTTCAAAGATAATGATTGTTAAAAAGGTGCTAATGCTCATAATGTTGTTGTTTTTTAATGTTTGTTAGAAAAAAACCAGCCTTACGGGGCTGGAGAAAAGGGGTATTAGCGTTTTTTGCGTTTGGCGGTGGTAGCCTTGGCTTTAACGATTCGTCCGTTTTCGTTGTAACGGAATCCTTTTTTTAATTTTCCATTGGCTTTTAAGCCTACTTTACGGGTTGTTGCCATATTAAATAATTATTTATTGGTTACTAAAATTGTTTTACGATGTAGGCGAATATGCGGGGTACGACGGTGTGTGTGCGGTGGTGCTTGGTCATATTCTTGCCGTGTTTTTTGGTGTGATCTTCGGTGATGTGTTCTTCGGTAAATAGGTGTTCGTGATATATGGGGAAGCCTAATATATCTACGCCTACTTGGTAGGATACTACTTTGGTTACTACTGTGGTGCTCATATTCTAATAAATTACTTCATAGGTGTTACTTGTTACTGGGGAGGAGTCGGGCGGGGTGGACTCGCTGGGTAATAGTTGCTGGTGATATACGCTGTAGCGCAATTGTTCGCTGGGGGTGCTGTTGTAGCGGTTTTTGGACGGGTATATGTAATTCTCTCGATAGTCGGGGAATACTTGTGTGTACAGAATTATATCGCCGTCGAACTCGGAGGTTGTGCCTCCTCGCATATTGCCTGCTACGGTTTGCTGGAATATGATTAGGAATAGCTTGCCGTTGTACTTTTTGCGCAAATCTCTATCGAGTAAGAAGTTTCTGTTCCATTCGCGTATTTTGGTAAAGCTGTCGATTACAATTACATCGTTGCGTTCTATGAGGGCTTGTAGGTCCTGCATATTTTCTATTTCGGGGGCTTCGACATTGGCTTGTGCGGTTTGGTCGAGGTACTGTTGTACTTTGTCGAAATATAGTTTGCTATCGGGTTGCTCTTCGAGGCTGGCGTGTCCTACTTTGTAGTTTTGTGCCAGGGCGTTGATGAATTGAAAGGCAAAGCGTGTTTTTCCGCTTCCTGCTCCTCCTGTGATTGTGATTGCGGTGCTACCTGTATTTTTGCGTTCTACATCACCGAGAAAGGCTTGCATTTGTGGCTCTGCGATGATGAATGTTTCAAAGGTGCGATTTTGGAGCGTTGCCATTTTATTGGCAATGCTGTTGTTACGGGGTGTTATATACGGTGCGGACTGGGTGGCGGGGTCTGGTGAGTGTTCGACGAATACTTCGGGGGCTGACAGTGCGGAATTGGGCACGGTTTTTGCTACACTTTCAGTAGAAAGTGTTTCAACTCCACCGCTGAAAGGTTTCACCCCTTTGTGAGTTGAAACACTTTTCTTTTTGCCTACATCATAACTTTTGAATTTCAAGTTCCTATCTTTATCTACGCTGATAGCAATACGAACGTGGCGTTTTTTGCCGTCAATAGTAATTTTGCTTTTGAAATTTAGATAACCTAATATTTCTTCATTGTCTGATGTTTTTCTATCTCCCCAGTTGTTATAGGTAGAGTTTTTAATTAAAGTATCCAAATGTTCTATTACGGCTGCTTTGGCACTGTACATAGCTTCACCATAGGCTATTTTACGACCTCCTTCAGAGGTGAACACAACCTCTTTTAAGTGTTTTTCGATTTCTTTTTTCTTGCCTTTTAGGAAGAGTCTATAAAACTCTAAGGTGAATTCTCTAAGTTCTGTTACTTTCATTTTTTTGAAAGCTAAAGTATTTATTTCGGGGTATTTGCCGAAAAGTGCTGTTTGTCCCGTTGGTTTTATATAGGTCTGTTTGTTTTGATAGACTTTCATTAGTTGGGACTGATAGTATTGTATTTTGGTGTTGTATTCGGCGATTTTGTCGTCGGCGATTTTTTTCACTGCCATATAGTCTGGAGCAGTGGGGTTTACAAAGTCCTTATTGGAGGGGTTTATAAACCTATCTTTTAGGTTATCAATATATCCTTGATAGGTGCTGATTTGTGTCTTTAGGTTTTCGACTTCTTCGTCGTACTGTTTTTCTCCCTCTGATTGGTATTTCATACGGGCGAGATTTAGAGGTTCGCTTGGGGCAAAAGGATTCCAACAGGCGCGTACATACTCTAAGAATTTAGCTTTGGTATTGGTGCGCTTGCTGGCTTCTTTATTCATTAGAAAATCAAACATTTCTTGCTCGTGTGCATTGGTGAGTTCTGGGGCGTTACGGCGTGCTTGCCCTATCCAGTCGGCAATACGTTCAATTTCGTTTTTGTCGGCTTTGCTTTGTGTTTGGCTGAATTGTACGAGGGTGCTCATTATGCTACCTTTGGGGTTTAGGCACGATAGGTTGAGTATATATGAGCGGTTTTTTCCCTCGATATTGGCTTTTTCGTTGATTTCTTTTTCACTATATCCCTCATCGCGGTATTTGCGATAGATTGCAGCGCGTTCGTAAGGCTCTTCTAAGGTGCGGTTGGCATTGCTTATTTCTTTGGCGTAACGAATAGCATCGGCTTCAGTGGGATAATCATCATTGGCGTATTTTACGGGTACGGTTTTATGTCCTAAACGTTTTAGGGCTTCGTAACGGTGATGTCCTGCCAATACAAAGGTTTTTCCTTGCTTTTCATCGTACCATACGACTAAGGGGTCGAGGTCGGTAGGTTTGAAGTTATTGACGATATTTTCGACTATTTCTTCATTGAGTTTTTTGCGGTTTTGAAAGCGTTTTTCATCGGTGTATAGGTCGGTTAGGGGTATGGTTTTTACGCCCTTGTACTGGGTGGTACGAGGGGCTTTTTTTTTTGTGTTTTTGTTTGAGGACGAGTCGGACGGGGCGGACTTGTCGGTGGGGGTTTTGGGGGTGTTTTTTTTAGGGGAGCTCTTAGGTTTATCTAAATCTTTTCCGACAAGAGCGACTTTGTACCCTGCCTTTACTAATTTTTCTAAATATTCTCTAAGATTTTTATATTTAAAACCTACTGAAATAGAAAACTCATCATTTCTTTTTAACTTTAAAAGTTGTAAATTTAATATGTCGGCTGCAATAACGGCATCTTTACCATACATAGTATAGTTTTGTTGATCTTCCATACTAACAATTATCAAGTGTTCTGGGTATTTAGATTTGAGTTGTCTATATTCTTCTAAAAAAATGTTTTTGTTTGAGGACGAGTCGGACGGGGCGGACTTGTCGGTGGGTGTTTTGGGGGTGTTTTTGGGGGCTTTTTTGCCTTGTAGCTTTTTGAGAAAAGCGGGGTTGCCGTCCTTATCCAGTGCAAGGATATAGTCGGTGGCTTGCTGGGCAAGTGAGGCGGCGCGCATTAGGAATTTGTTGTCGTTTTGGGCTTCTTTGATTGCGCTGTTCCAGCCTTTGAGGTAGGCGGCGTGGTTTTTGTTGTTGTACCACATTATACCTGCCCAAGCGGATAGGAATACGGCACCAAACTCGGCTACTAACTCTTCTTTGGCATAATCGTCTTTTTCTAACATTAGGTGTATTCCTCGATTTAGTCGCTTGTTGTGCCCAGTGGAGTGGGTGAGCTCGTGGAATAGGGTACGGTAGTAGTCGTTTATGGTATCGAATTGCTCTTGTTTGGGTAGCTTTATATAGTCGCTGGCGGGGTTATAATAGGCTTGGTTGCCCTCGTGCTTGATTGCGGGAGGGTTGGGGTAGTTTTCGACTATGAGTTGTGCGGCGCGGTTTTCGGTGGCGCTATCGGGGACGGCGCGACCGATTTGGAGTTCGTCTAACTTGAAATCTATGTTTTCTATATCTGCTCCGTTGTATACGTTGTAATAGCGTATCATTGGGATACGGGTTACTTCGCTTTCGGGGAGGTTATATTTGTGTAAGAAATCAAGTACTTTTTGTGCGTTGGTAGAAGAATAGGCTTTACGCCCGCTATTTTTGTCGGCTGGGACAACATAGCGGATTGAGTAATATATTACTTCATAGCCTTTTGCGCCTTTTTTTAGGGTTCCTTTGTGTTTTTTGATTTGCTTGAATGTTAGGAAGTAGGGGTTGCGAAATGCTCCTGCAAAGCCTATGCGTTCTTGCAACAATAGTCGGTTTACGCCTCGATATGGTTTTTTGCTGGCGTAATTGATAGGTATAAAGAAAACGTCGTCTTTCCACGCGCGGTGATAGTCGGTGGGGCTGGCTGATTTTAGCATACCGATTATTTTATCGGTTACCATTTTGTATATATCGGCTGCGGGCACTGGCTTTCCGAGTCCTTGTGTTTCGTCATCGGGGGCTTCGGGGAAGTATTCGATACCAGCGGCGGAGAGGAAGGCGATTTCGTCTTCTTGATGTGGTGCAGATAAGGCTGTACGCAATTTGAGTATACCAGTTTTTATTAGGTATTGGTTTACTGCATATTTGGCGTTTTCGGTAAGGGTACGTTGCCACGCTTTGGCGGTGGGAGCCCATTTGAAAGCGTGAGATTTGAGGGCTTCGCGCACTTCTTTGCTGGGGATACCGTCAAAGAATATTTGTAGGCGTTGTGCTTCGCCATTATATACTATTTTTCCACCCTCAATAAGTGTTTCCTTTTCTCCTTGTGATTGGTTTTTTCCGAGGATTGCAATACGTTTTTCCACTTCCTTAATATCTCTATTGAGGTATGGCATTGTAAACCAATTGTACATATCTTTTTCAGTTGGTTTGCCTCCCTTATCTATATGATTAACAATAGTTTTTGTTGTTTCTTTGTCAATGTTATATTTTTTGAATACTGATAAATCTTTGTTTTTTTGATATTCTTTAGCTGCTACAACGCCGTTTTTTAACATTGTTTTTCTGTCTTGTAACATTTTTAGCTTCTGCTGTAGCTTTGTTGTCGCGTTGTTATCTGTACTCTTGATAACATCACCCTCTTGGTATAGGTCTGCGGGTTTGTTTTTAGCTATTTTCTCTAATATATTATATAGTTTGTCGTACTTTTGGCTCCATAATTCGCTTTTTTCAATTTGCAGGCGCATTCTCTTTTCATTAGTAGAAATTTGTTTTTCGGTAATACCTGCTCCTCCAGTAATAGCCGTGCTAAATGTTTTGCTACGAGTTGCTATTATTTCTCTTTCGAGTTTCAATAGCGAGTTATACCCGTTGTTAAACGCGCTATTATACTTTTCTAAAACACCTTGCTTTTTAGCTTCTCCAGATAGTGAATTATATAGACTATAGAACATTTCGCCCCATTGTTTAATATCTCTTTCAGCGTGAGCGTCAGGGTCAAATGAAATCCAACTATATGAGCGTTTAATGGTGTTAAAATCTAAGTCTTTAGCGAATGTTTCAGCGGTATAGGTTTTTGAGGACGAGTCGGACGGGGCGGACTTGTCGGAGGGGGTTTTAGGCGATTTTTCTGGTTTATTTACCTCTAATGTTGCTTTTTCTTGTTCGATGAAAGCGAACATTTGGGCTTGTTGTTCTTTTTCGGCTTCGTTTTCGGGAACGGGGGTATAATAACGTTTGTTTTTTCTGTCGTATTTCCAGTTTAATTCTTTGAACTTTGCTTTGAGTGTTTTGGTAAATGGGTGTCCAAACTCTTTTTCGGTGTATTGTGATAATAAACCGCTACGTTTTTGCACTTTTACGACTTTGCCGTCTACAAAGTGCCAGCCTTTTTTTAGGCGACCGCATTCGTCGAGGGCTTCGCGGTAGTCGCCTGAATGGCGTGTGCCCGCAAGTGCTGTATTTAAGGGCGAATTGCTATTCGCCCCTACGGTGGGGTAGTTGATGATGTTGATATTGAAGCGGTTGCTATCGGGGTGATCGTTGAGGATTTTGGATAGGCGATAGATGACTTCGGTGTTGTTTTGTTCTTTGGCAAGGGCTATAACGGTTTGTATTTCGTCGCGTGATACAGTGCGGTTGTGTAGGGCAATAAATTCTTTCATTGTATATTATTTTTTGAATAATAGATAGGCAACTAAGAGTCCTCCACCGATGAATAATAGTGTGGTGTAGTTGTTTTTTTTAGGTAATGTTAGTTCGGGATTCACGGGTTGTTGTGGTGTGGTTTGTGGTGCGGTTTGTTTTTCTTTATTTTCCTTGCTAATTGCTAACATTCGCTTTACTCTTTCGTCTTTTGGAAGTTCAGAAAGCATTTCGTTTATTTTGCGATTTTCTGTTTTTTTTGAGTAATCTATACCAAAAGGATTTGAAGGTTTTTCTGGAATTGGTAGCCCTTTGCGTTTGGCGATTTCAGCTTTTACTTGCCATTGGTAATACGCACCTCGATAGTCACCAAAAGCGGGGTGGTGGGTATTGACATAGGTTTGCAACTCCTCAATAGTGTAAGGAGTAAGGTTATAGGTGTCTAAACTTTTTTGTATAACTGTCGTTTGATTTAGGCTTTCTACTGCTTTTAAGGTGTTTAAGAAACTCATATCTTTATTGTTTTTTCCATTTTTTACAGACTTTTGTGTTTTGGCGGGTGAGTCCTGCAAGTGGGCACCCGCAAACGCCACAGCATTTTACTCCCATTATTGTTTTTTGCAAGGGGCAGTTTTTACAGATTTCGAGACGGCGCAAGGCTTCGGCTTCGATGTGGAGGTCGTCGCGGAAGAGGGCGTTACGGTAGCCTTGTATGATAGATTTAATTTGCATTTGTTTTTTTGTGCAATGTTAATTGGTATAGCATTATGAGTACGTTGAGGGCTGATAGGGCTATAGAGGCTTGCCAGTAGCCTTTATCGTTGTTTTTAGTATTACTTTTTTGTGTTTGATTTTTTGCCATATTTTTTAGTTATGAGATAAGAGGTAAGAGCTAAGAGGGTTATTGTGCCTATTATGCTGATATTCTTTACTTGTGTTGCTACTTGTTTTACTTTTTTTTTGTGAGGTTCCAACGGGAGGCGTTGCCTCGTATGTCGTAGTGTACAAAAGTGTCGTAGAGTCCTAAACCGCCTTGTTTCATTTTGCCTTGGGCGATGAGTTTTTCGATGATGTTGTATACTTGTAAGGCGGTGAGTCCTTGTATAGTGATGTCGGCGGCTTTGGCTTGGAGGTGCTGACTATCTTTTGCAGCTCCTTTTAGGGTTGCGTTGTAGGTGGGGGTGCGGTATCCACTGTTGATATTTATGGGTTTGTTGCCGACGGCGGTGCGCAATACTTCGAGTTGTTTGGCGAGTTCTATTACGTTGCTCATATACTGTGCAGGTACGGGGGTGCCGTCGTTGCAGTCGAATTCTTGTCGGGTAAAGTGTTTTGTTAGATTCATTTTCTTATTTTTATATTTTTCTTATACCAGTAATATGTTCCATAGGCTAAAGCTATAAACAGTAGAGTTGCGCCTATTCCTTTTTTTTTTCGTCTTTTAAGGGGCTCATCATACTATGGGCTTTTTCGTAAGAGGCTTGAGGAATACGCACGTGGTCGGGGGCGCACTCCATTTGGGCGATGGCTTTGGCTATGGTGATGAAAAACTTTTGAGTAAGGTCGGTTTTGGTGAGGGTTTGTGTGGGGCTGATGTTGAGTTGTGTGGCGATGAAATTGATGTACTTTTTCGTGTCGTTCTCGTGTGGTGGTGCCCATTTGCTCATTAGCTTCTCTATGGTGTTGGCGCCGTATTTTAGAATATAGGTGCGTGCGTTGGTCATTAGGGCGCGCAATCCGTGTTCTAATGTTTTGAACTGTTGGAATTTGCCGTCGGTGTTTTGAGGGAGTGGCACGAGTCCTTCCCAAGGGGTGTTGTTGATGATGATGTTCCCTGGGTTGTTGTTGCGTATACCGCGCTTGTATGTGGTGTTTCTGAAATCCATTTTTAACTACTAATTGCTATATGATGTTTTTGTTAAAGGTGTATAGCTGTCCAAAGCCTTCGACGTCTACTTCGTAGCGCAATTCTTTTAGGAATTGCTGGCTGTTGGCTTTGAGGGTGTTTACAAAGGTTTGGGTGTTGTTGTTGGTTTTGTCTTTTGAGAATGTGCCTTTTAAGAGGTTGCCCCAACTTGAGAATCCTCCTGATATGTTGAGGATATGTTTGGCGAGGTCGGTGGTGGGGATTTCGACGTATATATCTTTGAATGTGTAGCTTCCGCCAGCGGGGAGTGTTACGCCATCGATATTGCCGAGGTCGCCAAAGGCTACTACTTCATTGCCTCGATATACGCGGTAGGCTTTGGCTGTGATGAGGTTGCCAGTGCGTGCGGTGAAATCTTGTGCGGTGGGGTTTTGTAGGGTGAAATCGATATAGAAGCGCAGGCGTGTGGTGCTTATATCGAAGTTTTTGGGGAAGCCTACTTTGAAGAGTATTTTCTCGAATACATCTTTGGCTTGTGCGGTTTTGGCTTTGATAAAGCTCATTAGGGCGAATGCGCCGATGAGTGTTCCACCGATGATGAGGTATTTTACTTTCATAGGGTGTTAGGGTTTTAGGGTAAAAAATCGGGAGATTCTATAGCATATATAGATTACTACTAATATACCTATGGCGGCAAGTATTTTTATCCACGTGGGTACATAGGGTACGGGTTGCATTTTGTAGAGTGAGGTTTGTATTTGTTGATTGTGTGATTTATAGGTATTGAGTTGTTGTTGTAGGTTTTGGTATAGTATGAGTTGTTGGCGGTATTTGTCGTAATAGATACCGTAGTTGTTTTGCCTGCTGTGTTTGGTGGTGTTGAGGCGTTCGAGGAGTTGTTGTAGTTGTTGCTGGCATAGGGTGTCGCACTGGTTGTTGCCGGTGTGTGGTGGTGTTATGGGTATGTATAGGGTGTCGTGGATGGGGAGGGTACGATCTATCCATATAGTGTCGGTTGTTTTTTGTACGGTAGACTGTTTCTCTGCTTTATAGGTACGACAGCCCAAAATGAACATACTACATAATAGAATTATAAAGAAAAATATGTTTTTCATAGGTAAAAGGTATTAATTTTCAAACTTTTTCTTCAGAATTTCTGATACATTATTGATAAATTCCTCAGCTTCGTCGAGTATAGATTCGGAGAATACTCCTACAATACCGCATAGGGCGTTTACGACTGGGATAGGTAATTGCATAAGGTGTAGGAATAACACGCCTGCACATAAAGAGGTAAATACAGCGATGATACACGAACGAAAAAAACGCTTCCAACTCATTCGTTTACGTAGTTTGTTGATAGAAGCGCCTATTACTCCAGCTAGTAAAAAGCCACTGTACTTGTAAAATAAATCTAAAAGTGTTTGCATATTTTAGTAAATTAAGAGATTGGGGCTGTATAAATCTTACCTTTGTGAACTGTAATAAACAATGGCATTTGTCTCATACTAAAGTTATCCACTCCTACTATTTCTTTGTTATTACTTTCAAAAGAAACATTAGGCTCTCTAAGGTCTGACGGTATAAAGTAGAGAATAAAAGTACTTGTTTGATTGACTTTTGAAAAATTTAATAGACACTCTCTACTTGTTACAAGTAACATACTGCCCGATTCTTGTTCTTTTACCTCATAGGTAGGTGTATCTATTTCAATAATGCGAAAACCTTCAGCAGAGGCACCTTTTCCATTATTATTACCATTGTTATTGCCTGTTATAGAGGCAAAAGAAAATTTTCCTGTCATTTTTATTTCTTTTTAGTTGCAAAATAATATATACCTCCAGCGGATATTATAGCTAATGCTATCCATATCCAACTGGCACTTTCTTTCACTTTCTTATTGAGCGAAGGTTGAACATTGATATTAGGTTGTGGTACGGGTGCAGGTGCGGGTGCAGGTGTTGGAGCCGGTACGGTTTGAGGCTCTTTTTTAGGAGGCGACAAGGTTACTTCTGGTAGGTTTTCTACTTGTATTGTTAGATAAATTGCTTTAATAGATAACAATGAAGTAGCATCAATAGTAACAGCTTTATAACCTACATACGATATTCTTATCTTGTCCAACCTTGTTTTCAAGCCAAGGTTGCGATATAAGAAATAGCCGTTTTTATCGGTAATTGTACCCTTGCCTTTGTTATCAACATTAACGACGTGAGCTCCTACTAATGGTTTATTAGTAAGCTTGTCTATCACCCGTATTTGTAATGTTTGTGTATTGACTTTCATTTTGCAATTTTTTGAAAATTGATCAATAGTACCTACTTGTACTACTGTATTGGTTTGAGGGTTTTGTAATATGTTTCTCATATTATTATTTCTTTTTGCAGTAACATACAGTAGGTATCTGTAGAGATGGGTACCTTAGTGTCATTGCGTTCCAGTCTTCACTACTCAAGGCGTGTTTGAGCCACGAAGTCAAGTCCCAACACTTATTGTATATGCCGTGGTTGAATATATGGCAATGAAAATAGGCTTTTAGTATCTTCATATGATCATCGGTAGCGATTCTGTCATATATCAAAGATTTTATTTGCTCCTTATCTCTACCTATCCAACTCATATTCATATTGGTAAGCAAAGCACGTGTAGTTTCTTTCAGTTCAGAACTCTTTGCGAATTTTAATAACTCTTCTCGGTATTCGGGAGTAGCCTTAACTTTTACACCCGTTTTACCTACAGGCATCTCTGGTGCGTTTGCTTGTTTTTCAGCGGCTTGTTCGTCATATTCGCCTTTGTCTTTTTTGAATAGAAAATAAGCACCAACGCCTAACCCTACTAAGGCTATACCTCCAATGATATATGCTTGTTTTTTTGTTACATTCATATCTTCATATTTTAATAGTTTTAAAATAAACTTCTTGCATCGTATGCCATTAGGTTTCTCAAGGTAGCTAATTCTTTTTCTGAAAGGTCACCTTGTAAGAAACTAATCAAATCTTCATCACCATTGTTTCCTAATGAAAAATTCAAAGCACCAGAACGTTTTCCAAAAGCATTGTATATTGCAACAAAGCCGTTGTAATTGACACCTGAAAGAGCTTTGTATACCTCTTTTTCATTAGTTCCTCCTCCTCTCATTGCTGTATAAAGTATATTCGCTTTGGAAAAAGCAGCAGCTGGAGGCACATTGCTTGGTGCTGCTTTCGGGTTGTATTTCATTTTCTTAAAGCGATTTTTCCAATATAAATTATAAAAGGCGTATCCTGCAACTCCTAAAACAACTGTACCGAATAGGATAAAGCCTATATTAATCGTAGTTGATACAGCTTTTCGGTTATCTTCGGTGGCTACCTTGGCAAATACTTCGCTGGCGGCACCCGATAATTTATTTTTTTTACTCATTTTCATATTTTTTAAGGATTAGCAATTGCTATATTTTTAAGAATCCTTTTAAAGCATTCCAAAGAATACTGTTAGAAAAATAACTCAAAGCCTTTTTGTTATCTGAAAGGCTTGCGAGGCGTACTAATACTTTTTCGTCTAACGTTGCTAATTTTTCAAGGGCTTGTTGTTTGTTCATTGTTTCGTTGCATTAGATATTCGTACAATTCTCCTATGATTTCGTCGGTGATTTGAGGGTTGCTTATCATCTTTATAAATTCACTCTTTGCTAATGATAGATTAGCCCCTGCTAAAGCTGCTACGGGTGCTTGTGCTGGTGCTGACATCATTTTTTCGACAACTAACGGGGCTATTGCACCTAACGATTCACTCACTTTTTCAAAGGCAGGGCTTTCCCAGAAACCTTTTTTATTCAACAACTCCTCTTTTAATGCCAACTCGTGCTTCTTGTCTGCTGTATCTAACTGCAATCTTAGAGAGGCTTTTTCCTCGGTGAGGGTGCGTACTTGGCTTCGTAAATCTTTATTGTCTTCACGTAAGGTATCGTTGTCGCGCAATAGGTCTCTGTATCGCTCCTCGATTACTTTACTGCTGATCCAATCGGTAGTGGCTACTGGGGTGTAGCCGAGCCCCATTGGGTATCCCATAGCGGTGGGAGGTGCGAGCCGCACGGGCGATTCAGTGGGAGCAGTGGGAGCAGTGGGGGCTGTGGGAGCGGTGGGAATAGTGGGAGCGGTGGGAGCTGGGGCGACTTCGTTCATAGGTGTTTCTTTTTTGAAATTGAGGGTGAGGGTTTCGATTTTGTAGGTGGTTTGCTTGGCTCCTGCACCATAGAGGCGTTTTAAATCGATTTTTACATCGGTGGTAAAGCCTTTTGCGGGTAATGCCTTGAGAAAATCGCTTACAGAGCCGTATAGGGTGTGTATATCCTGCAAGGTGAAGCCGTACTTTGGGGCTGCTTGTTTGGCTAAACGGGCGGTGCCTTGTGTTACGGTGATGATATTTGCGGGGTTCTCGGATAGGAACTGCTCGATACGTTCTGCTGGGTTTTCCATTTTACTGATTTTCTAAGTTATTACTTTCTACTATGGGGACGATATAGGTCATTATGGCACTATTGGTTTTGCCTGCTTCTTTTTTGAATTTGATACGGAAGGCATTGTTTATGATAGGCATTTCGTTTTCAGCCATAAACATTTCACGTGGGGCAAATTCTTCACCTACGCTGTCATCGATGATAAATGAGGTTTCACCGTCGTTGCGAACTGTGAGTCCGACGACTCCTTGGGCGTTTGTGTCGCGATAGAAATCGAATACGGTATCATCGGTGATACGGTGGCGATATAATAGTCCTTTTCTCATTATTCGTTACAGTTGCAATCGCGTTGAATGGTAAAGATTAATTCACCGATGAAATCGTCGGTTAAGTTTTGATCTGCCAAGACAGCAACTTGGAATTTGTTGTTGTTGCACTCAAAGCCAACTTGCTTCATTCCTTGGATATGTCCACCTCCTTTGTGCTGAAAATCGCGGTAATCGACGGGCTCAATAATAGTGTTTGATTGAGGGTCGCGCACACTCATTTCGATAGCAAATTCGGGGTTATAGTTTTTGAAAGGAATAAAGTACACGCCTACGCATTTACCTTTTTCAAGTGTAACGTATTCGGTTTGCGCTTTTTGCCCGTTGGGTATCTTAACATTAACGCGGTTTGTTATTATACTACTTGTCATCTTGTTTTCAATTTGTTAATTAGTTTATTTTGTCAGTTTGCCAATGTGATAGACACATTGGCAAACTGACAAAATGGCACTTACTCTTATCGTTTCATATAAGTTTCAAAGCCTTTGAATAGGACTTGTACGAAAGATTTGTCGCCACTGGTTGCAGGGGTAATGGTGCTTCCTGCAGGGCTTTCGATGGTTACTTCGACGGTTTGTGTAGGCTCAATGAGTGCCAAGGCTCCAAGACGACGGTAAAATTCGTCAGATTTTTTGGCGTTGTTGATGCTGGCTACAGGTAATTTTACAATTACTTCACCGTTTTGACGCAATACGAGGGTTGAGGCTAACAATTCGGCTGGGAGTTCCTTGTTATAAGCGACTTCCCATACTTTTTTGCTTGCAGCGGCTTCGCCGTACAATAGGGTTACTGCATCGATGACAAAGAAGCGACCGTTGTCGAGGCGGTTACCGTCAAAGTTTGTTACCCCTACTTCTTGGGTGCTGTTTCCGTTGAGGAGTGGTACGTTACCTCCTAAGTTGATTAGTGCGTTTACGTATAATTCACTTGGGGTGGGTTTCATACGTGCCATTACTTCTGGTGAGAGGTTGAATTTGGCTGCTTGGCGGGCGAGGAATGTGGCAACACGTTGGTATTGCTCTTCATTTACAAAATACTCATTCATTTGTGTTTGTGTTTTAAGTGTTTATTAATAATTAGGCTTCTGCGAATAGGTCGGCTCCTGAGAGGAACAAGTTTTGTTGTTGTGGTTGTTCTTCAAAGGGGTTGTCTACTTCTTCGTAAGGGTAGTAGTCGTAATTGCTACTGCTATCTACGTATACGGTGGTTTCTTCGGCTGGGGCTCCGAGGGCTGTTTTGAGGATACCGTCTTTCATCGGTTCATTTTCCTTGGTGAGTACGCTTTTGAGTACTTCGGTGAGTTGGGTAGCTGCCATACCTGCACCAGCACTTTGGAGGAGTTTACCGCTTGTTTCTTTTGGGGTAGCAAAGGCGGCAAGGGCAAGTCCTGCAAGGGCGAGAGCTCCGTGGCGCAAGAGTGGTTTTTTGAGTACGCCTGATAGCTTGTCGGCGGCAACTCGTGAAACCATAGCGCCTGCTACGACACCTGCTGCTGTTGTAGCACTTTCGGTGAGTGTTTTTTGATTAATTTTGCTCATTTTTTCTGATTGTTTTTAAATTGTTATAGGGTGTTATTTTTTCATCATTAGGACGATAACAATAAGTGCGGCGGCACCGAGCCCGATGTATAGGGGGGTATTGTCTTTCTTATTGTCGTCTAACATTTTAGCTAACATTAGCTGTTGGAACATACTATTACTATTGCTTTCGTTGAGGGTGCCGTTTTGGCGTGCAACTGCTGTTTTGTATACGTATTCTTGTTCTTCTGGGCTTAAATCTTCACCGTTTACACGAACTGGCTGACCGCTTTTGAAAGAATTGATAACATTGGCGGCTCCTCCTGCTAAATCTACTAACTGTGTTAGACGTTCGAGTGTTGTGCCTGCTGTAATATTGTTACGCTGAAAGATATTACCGCCTTTTTTTTCTCGTAACTCTTGCCGTATTACACGATTTTGCTGGCGTTGTTCTTGTCTGATTTGTCGATTTTGCTGGCGTTGTGCTTTTTTTTCGGGGTTTGCCTTTAGAAAATCAAAGAATCCTCCCATACCTCCACTGTTACAAGTGGTGCAGGGTGCGGCGAGTTGATATACTGCTAATTTTGCTTCCATTTTATTTTTTTCTCATTAAGACGATAATAAAACCTAAGAAGAGGATACCTCCTAACATATATAAGGCGGTGTTATCGCTACCTTTATCGGTGATACTATCGACGATTTTACGTTCGTTTCTAAGTTTTTCGGCGTGCTGGCTTCGGGCGGTGGCGTTGGCAAATGAGGCTTGCTGGCGCTCTAACTCGAGGCGTTGGCGTTCTATTTCGAGTTCTTCTTTGCTTTTGGTAACGTGGTAGTGATTTTCGTTTACTACGGTATTACCGCTGTTGCCATTGTCATTGTTTTTGTTGCCAAAACTATCGTACAAGTCTTTGCCTTGTTGTGCTAATGTTAGCCCATTGCTTATGCCGTTTAATAGGGCTCCAGTATTCATTATGCGTTTACTTTTGTGGGTGATTTACGGAATAATAGGTAGCCTCCTACGATTGCTGCGCCTACTAATATTATAGTTTGTGTTTGCTTGGCTTGCTCTTTGGCGGTTGCTTTGGCTTGCTCTTTGGCGGCTGCTTCTTGTGCTTCGCGTTCGAGGGCGAGTTTTTGAGCGTCTTTGTTGGCTTGGTAGCTGGTACGGGCGTCGGCGATACGCTTATTATAGCTATTGAGTAGGTCGCGTTTTTGAGCGTTTAATTTTTCAAGTTCAGCCAAAGTGTTTCGCTGTTGTTGCAAATTTTCTGGTGATAATCGTTGCTTTGCGTTATTTATATCGGAAGTAACTCCTGCTACCCATTGTTCATAAGGGCGCACTTTTTCTATCCACTCTTTTTCGCGTTCAGTGTAGGTGTCGCAAGAAAAAGCTTTATTCCAAGTTCCTTTGATGTTTCTATCCCACCAACCCCAACCTAATCCTTCAACTTCGGCTTGTTGTTTTGGGTTGTTTTCCCACGCGTCTACGATTACTTTTGTACGTGCGATTTCAGCATCTAATTTATTGTTATCATCTCTTATTTTTTGTTGCTTTTGCTCAAGTAATACGTATTCTTTTTGTTGCATTCCGTTGTTATAGTTATCACGTTCTTTGATAAGTTCATTCAAACGGTCTCGCACTTCTACAAAATGAGCTTCTGCTCTTTGTGCGCGTGCGCGGTGAGGGTCGCAACCTCCTAATCCTTGGCAGGGTGAGGATAAGGAGGCGCGTGCAATTCTGTTTTGTGCTATTGTATCAAACATATTTTTTAAGTATTAGTTTTTGCTGATGAGTGTTAGTACTCCTATTCCTAATGCGCCAACAAGGGCGAGGTTTAGGAGTTTTTTGTTTTCGAGCCCTACCATTCTATTTGCTTCTGATTGTGCGATTTTACGGCGATTTTCGTCGCTGTGTTGCTCTTCGTATAGGCGTTGGGCTCGTATTTTTTTGAGTTCTTCCCAAAATGTTTTATTGGCAAGGTTGTAGGCTTCTGTTTTGCTTTTGGCGAGGTCTAACAGTTCTTGTTGGTACTTTTTATCGTACTTGAGATAGATACTGTATTGCTCACGCCTTAGTTCGTCTTCCATTGTTACTTGGGTAACGACTGGGAGGTATATATTACGGCGTATGGCGGCGATTTTTTCTTTGAAAGGTAACATCTCACGACGGTAGGCTTCAGCTTGTTGTGCGCCGTATTCTACCCGCAAGGTGGTTACATTCTCTTCAAGCCACGCGTCAAAACTCTGTTCGCTTCCATAAGGATATATGCCTTTTTTCTTGTCGCGGCTTTCTACTTTTAGGAAGCGGTATTTGGCTGATATTACATCTTTGCCACTGGGCACTATGAAGTACCAACTTCGTTCGGATACACTGCCTTGGCGTTCTATAATTGCTACATTAAAGTTTTCGGATAGCTTGAATTTGAGCATATCAAGCATATCATCAACGGCTTTTTTGGTGTTTTTGACGAATGTGTCGTAACTCTTTAGTGTTTCGGTACTACATTTTTGGTTGTGTACTTGGCATTCGTGGTAATAGTGTGCGCTACCGAGGTCTATTTCTTTCAAAAGTTTATTGAGTTCACTTGTAGCGGTAGGCTCCAATCCCTGCTCTAACTTGGTGCGCAGGGTGTTCATTGTGGTTTTGAACTGCTCAAAGAATTGTTCTTTTAGTCCGCGATTGATATAGTCGGAGGTGTAGAAAGCACCCGCGCAAGGGTCGCCCCAAAGCATTATGGCGAGGGCTACAATAGCGGTTACAGCGGCAATACATAGTCCTACAATGGTACCCACTCCAGGGACAGCGTTGGAAGCTAAAGCGGCTTTTCCTCCTATGGCTACAATGGTGGCGGTAGCGGTGGCTGAAGCTGCATTACCTACAGCATTGACTGTTTGTTGTGCTTTTTGCTTGTGATACGCGCCAGTGGCTTCGGCATTTTGCTTGCCTGCCTCATAGGATTGGTTTAGCAACTCTTCTAACTGCTGGTTTACATCGGCTTCACCGAGGGCGGTGGCTTCGTATTCTTTTTTCCAAAGGTTGTATTTACGTCCGTCGAGGGTGATTGTAAAGCCGTCTATCTTGAAAGGTACATTGGTTTGTTTCTCTTTGGCGAGTTGGTATACACGCGCTTTGAGGTGGGCGAGTTCGGGGTTATTAGGGTTGAGTTTTCCGATATTATCTATCGCCTCTACAAATGCTCGCCACGCTTGCCGTTTTTGATGTCGGGTGTCGCTTGTGAGCATTGTAGGTAGGGGCGATGATAAACCAGACTTTTCATTATGATAAACCGATACATCGTCTTTTTCGAGGTATGGCAGTTCTTGCATTGTGTTGATGGTACCGTCGATTACGTAATAACCTTGTGTGAGATTTGCGGTTTTTTGGTTTTTCGGTACTACTACGTATACGTGGGTGAAGCCGTTGGGGTTCATTGCTTGCTTAATACGGCGCATATAGTGCTTTATTCCTGCATTGAGGAGTATTGTTGAGGCAAATATGCTGTAGCTTTTGCAGTCGATACCGTCGAAACGGGAGAGCCAGCTACAAGCGGGGGAACGCAGTAGCTGTTTGTCGCCGTCGATACTATATTGAAAGTGCCAATACAAGAATTGGTGAATATCATTACAAAGTTTTTCGAGGGGCATTCCACTGAAAAACTTTAGGGTTAAATCGCGGGTGTGGTGCTGGTACTTGCGGGCTGTTTTTGCCATATTTTGGATAGCAAAAGAGGTGTCGCCGTTGCCGAGCTTGGTAGAGGAGCAGTCGGAGGGGGGCATAAAAGCACCATAGAGCGCGCCAGTGCGCACTTCGCGGTGTAGCCCCCTATTAATCTCGTCTGCTGTTATACTCATATTATGCGATTTAAGGTTATTAATATTCGGGGGCAAATATAGTATGGTGGGGAGGTACTTTTGTCAGAAACGGCACGAAGCTGTGAGAAACGGTCGCTATTGGTTAGACACGGAAGTAAGAAAGCCCGCTTTATGGGCGGGCTTGGAGGAGGAAGGTGTTTAGGAGATTGTTACTTTTCGTTGTATAGTGTAATACCTTTGATAAGTTTGAAGTGTTTTAGATTGTGGGTGTATACAGGTAAATCGTAATACACTCCCGTAGCACCGATAAGAATATCGGCAGGATCAAGGCTATTGTCTTTTTTAGATATATCAATGGAGAGTTCGGATATACCTTTGTTGAGATGTAGCATTTTTAAGGTATCAAATTTCTTTTTGTACTTTTGTCGTGTAGGTTTGTCAATACCCTTAAAAACACTTAACCATTTATTTAGTTCAATGAGTATTACTGGTGTTATGGCAATATTTTCTATACCTATTGCTTCAATATTTTCAACTACCTTTGGGACTCTTTCAAGGTATTTACTTATAATGTTTGTATCACAAATTACCATATACGTATTTTTTATCAAAAGGTTTTAGTTTTCCTTCTTTTATTAGTTTTTTAGTAATATCTTGTAATTCTCCCCAAGATACATCTTCTGTTTTTTTCTTAGAAGATACGGTTTTAGGTTTGGGCATTACAAGTCCCAAGCCCTTGCGGGTGCTGGTTTTGCTTGTGGTGCGTGTGGTTGTGATTGTAGCTGTTGCGGGCATAATATTGAGTGTTTTTTTGTTTGTATGGTGCAAAGATACAAAAATTTTGCCAATTAACAAATTGTGCTAATTGGCAAATTTCTTTGATTAAATTTCGTCGTTGTAGAAATAGGGGTCTATCGCTTCAGCAAACTCATTAAGGTAGGACATTGCGACGGTGAGATTAGGTGATACATCTTGTGGGTTTTCAAGCCATATAAGAGAGGCTTTGTAGTTGAGTGTGCGTATCATCTTGGCAAACTCTTTGGCGGTTACTGATTTGAAAAACTTACTTACGGCTTCAATATTGAAGTTGTAAGGGACGGTTGTCGCACCGTTGGGCGTGTGGCAAAGGATACTGTTATTCACCATTGCTACATTCTTTTCATTATTTTGCACTTTTGAAAAAAATATAATAGGCTAAAATTACTAAAAGGTTTAGCCTTTCCCTTTGCAAAACACACACGAGGGCGGTTGCGGTAGCATTAACTATCCGCAAGGGGGTACTAAACCTTATATAGGTGAGGTACGGATATAAAAAATCCGCACTATTTATTAGAGCGGTTTACGCCCTCTATGTATGTTTTGCGGTGCAAACATACGACTATTTTTTGAATTGGCAAATTTTATACTTTTAGTTTTCGGTTTTTTATTTCGTGTTGGAGTTCATCGGATAGGGTGTATCCTTCTGGGGCTCCATAGAGTTCTACAAAGGTGAGGAATTCTTGGAAGGTGATGTTTTTGCATTTGTTGCCTACAAAAGGGCGATAGCTTCTTACAATGTCGTTGATTGCAAAGCGTAGGTGTCGTTCGCTCCAGTAGGGCAAATATAGTTCGTATAGTTGTTTTTTGGTTTTTACGGTTGTGAGTACTTTCAAATTCATAGGGTTTGTTGTTTGTTTTTCTTTAATTCTCGTTCGTATAGGGTGATGTATATTTCTTTTTGTTTGTCGGAAACGTTTTTGTTGTTGTAGTATTGTTTGCTGGAGTCTACTATTTTGCCTTTGCGCTTTACGTGCAGTTGTATGCGGTTGCCGTAGTAGTCTTTTGCTTCGCACTCTACTGTTATGCCTCGCTGTAGGCAGTAGGAGAATGCTTTGGGGAATAGGTCGAGGTTCATTGTTTTATGGTTTTACGTTTTTAAGCAGTTAGTAATGTTTTTCACAAGGTTTTCGGCATTTTCAGCGAGTTTATTGGCTATAAATTTTATGATTTGCAATGAAATATCATCATCGACTTTTAAGATAAATTCTTCATTTATATCATTGCTGAATTTTACATACCCCTCGTATCTATTTTGTTGCTCTTCTGGTAATTCTTTCCAAGAATAACCACGTTCAAATTCTAATGAGAATTTTATTAGTTTAAAATCTGTTTTGCTGTTTTCGGTGTTCATCTTTGATAAATTTTTCGTTAATAATCTTGCCTTTTCGGTTTTTAATTTCGTTGTAGGCGATGTTTATACACTCCTCAAGGGTGGTGTTTTCTAAGAAGGCTATATCATCTAAATAACCAATTATGGTAATGATTTCGTAAAAATACAAAAAGGGCGTTTCTCCACCTATCCCTAATAATCTGAAATTAGCGTGCATTAGACGATTTAAACTATCTTGAATGTTTAATGCTAACACTACTTTGCTATTCCCTCGATTTCTTTCAAAATTCAAAACATCATTGATTTGCTCTAATACGTCTATTCTTTCCATATAGCAGTAGTTAATAAGTGTTACCATTACATCGCCAATAGCGTCCTGAATAGCGGTTTTGTCGTTGTCATAACACGCTTTTATGAGCTCACCGACTTCCTCGTGGGTTTTGATGAGCTGGTTAAAACGTGTTATTTTCTTATAGATTTCTCTTTCTTTTGCCCATTCTTGGATAAGGGGCACGAGTTCTTGGATTGTTCTCATTGTTTTATGGTTTTAATAGGGTAAATCGTTGAATAAATCGGGGTCGTTGTCGTCGTTGGACGGGTCGGACAAGGCGGACGGGTGGGACGGGGTGGTGGTTGCTGGGTTGGCTGCTGGGTTGGGGGTTTGTGGGTTGGTTTCGTCTTTGGGGATACCTACAAAGAAGTATTCTTTGGTGGTGCGGGTGTTATCGGGGTTGTAAACGGTGCGCTTGATGTAGCCTTGTGAATTGCATAGTTCTTTTGGGTTGAATACGTAGCCTTTGAGTTGGCAAAATAGGGCGATGTTCTTTTTGAAATTCTTTATTTGTACTGCCATTTTGCCGACTACATTGCGGTAGTCGTCGTACATTTCTTTTTTTAGTATTTCTCGGTTTAGGTTTTCTTCACAAAAATATTCTTCTGCCCATTCCATAAAGTTGTCGCCTATGGAGGCTTTGAGGGTGTTTATTTGTAGGTTTTCGATAGGCGATAGCACTGGTGCGTGCTGATTGGCAAGGAAAAATTGCAAGCACTGTAGCATAAAGTTATAGAATAGGTTGTACTGTTTTTCGTCCCAGTCTTGGAAAAAGGCGTGCCCAAAGTCGTCGATGGGTTGAAACTTGTCGGTGAGTGAAAAGTAGTAATAATCGGAAAATGTTACGAATAGGATTCGCCCTATATCGCTACTTGTCATATTGCGTATGGCGTGGTTGTAGGTTCCTACCATTTTTGGTGCTTTTTCGTAGGGTATATGGTAGTCGCCTTTTGTTTTTTCGTTTACGGTGATACCGTCGGTTACGTAGGTGTATACTTCGGAAAAGGGTATTGAGGCGTGCAAGTCGTCAAAATAGATGAGTGGTTCGCCTTTGTAGGTCCCGAATAGGTGTTTGTCGCGGAATAGGTCGGGGTTTTTACCGCCTCGATAGAAATAGGGTGCGAGTTCTCGTAGCCCGTTAATCATTAGCCCTTTACCGCTTCGTCCGTTGTTTTCGGTTACGCTGTCCTTTACTTTGTCGTCCATTACGTATACGTATTTTTCAAAGCCGCGTTTTTTGTATTTGTGGAGGAGGTAGCCAATGGCAAAGCATTTGCCGAGAAAGTGGCGTTCTTGGGTGATTTGCTGTTGCTCGGTAAGGTGTGGGCTGTTGAGTATATAGGTTTTGCGGAAATCGGGGTTTTGTTCTTTTTCGGTTTCCCAGTGTACGCGGCTTCCGTTGATTATAAAGTTCATAAATTCACAATCGGTTTGGTGTATATGTACGCGCTGGTTGCCTGCTTCATCTTGGTACATTTCAAAGAATGAGGGCAGGGCGGTGAATCGGTTGGATATGATGTGTTTGTCCCACACGTAGCAGGTGATGTCTTTATCGGTTACGGTTTGTAGCTGGGAGGCTGTTACTTTTACGGATATGTTATCAAAGAAAAAGATTTGATAATCGGCGCCGTAGTTGGTAAAGTCGAGGGTGCGTGCGGGTAGATTGACGAGGTCGGAGGCTCGTAGGGCGTTTGTTTTTTCGAGCATTTCGAGCACGTCGGGGGAGGTTCCTTGACGGATAAGGAATTCTTGGCAGTATTGGCGTATATCTTTTGAGGTGGGTACTTTTATTTTGTGTTTGTTTATTTGGATTAGTATATCGTCGGTTTCATTGGGATTTTTGTCGGTTACAAATTCGGGTTTGTATCCGAAAAAGTTATGACAGTTGAGGAAATAGAATAGGTTTCGGGCGTTTACGCGGTATTGTTTTCGCTCATTTAGCATTACAAAGTTGCAGGATACGGCAACGCTTAATTGTTCTTTGAATTTTTTGGTTATATATTCTTTTGAGGCGTGTGTAAAGTCGCGATGTAGGAGGTAGTCGCGAAAGTCTTTGCCTTTGGTGTTTCCGTCTTCATCGGTGAAATAGTAGTTGGGGAGGAATGCGGTGGGTAACTTCCAGTATTGTAGTGAGTATTTGTAGGCGAATTTTATGCCTGAGGGGTCTAAATCGGGTAGGTTTATTAGGTTTTTGGTGAGTTTTTTTAGTTCGTGGTATATGGTAGGTGTTATGATTTCGGCTTCGGAATTGCACCATACAGGATTGAATTCTTCGGATAGTGAGGCGACGGATACGCCGTCAGACCCACCAGAGCATATTATGATGTATGGGAGGAGCATTTCGTTTAATTCTTCTTGGAACATTTCTTTTTCTAAATCGCTGGTTTCTGGTTTTTCCATACGTTTTTGGAGTTCCATTATGCGCTCATAATTATTGCCTATTTTATCGAGGATACGCTTGTAGCCGTGTACGTAGTGGGTGGGTTTTTGTCCGAAATAAGAGTGTTTGTAGGATTTGTTAGATTCTTTTGGGCAATAGGTTTTTGCCCATTGCTCGTAGTTATCGGAATAGGCGAACATTGGGTAGGCGGGTGTGTTGGTTACACGCATTATTTTTCCGCTTTTGGTACGGCGTTCGGTGTAATCAATTTCGATGATACCGAAACTTTCGAGTAGTTCGGCGGTTACAAAGCGGGAATATACTTGTGGGTTTTCGATTTTTGGTTTTGCGATAATTTTCCAATAGTTTTCGGGTAGGGTGGTGTCTTCGCGAAAAGTTACGTTGCTTTGGAATACTTTGTCGGTTGTGGGTACGTTAAATTCGGCGTACAAGTCCTTGAGGGCTTCGCCAAATTCTTTGCCGGTGTACTTTTGAACGAGTTGTATGGGGGTAATAAATTCGCCACTGGAGAAGTCTTTTATCGCCCAAAAGTTCTCTCCCTTTGGAATGAAAAGAGAGGCAGAGGCGGTGCGTTCACCTTTGTTGAATTTGAAGTTTTTGGCACCCATACAGCCTATGCAGGCGGGTTCGTAACGGTAGAGTATATCAAGTCCTTTGTTAGTGTGGGCGTATAGTTCTTCAGGGGTGTACTTGTAGTCGTTATTCATTAGTTTTTAGGTGTTAGGGTATGGGGTAATTGCCAGTTGTTTATTGGAAAATAAAGCCGTGCCGATATTGCGCAGGTAGCACGGCTTCACTAACGAACTGACTAACATTATTTAATCTTCATCGGGGTAGGCGAAAGCTATTATTGTTGTATTTTGTGGGTCTTCTTGGTCTAATTCAGTAAGTAAGAAAGAGAGTTGCGCAACGCCTATATTGCTGTTAAGACTAAGGTGTCCACCAGCGAGGCGGTTGTATATATCGCTTATAGCATTCTCGTTTCGGTAGGATAAGTCGATGATTAGCATATCGTTTTCGACGGTTGTACATAGTACTTTGAGGTATTCGATGTTGTACAAGGCGTTTAGAATGCGGGTAACTTGGTTTATGTGATTCATTGTTTTATGGTTTTACGTGTTCGCTTCGTGTTCGGTTTGTGTTTGGTTTGAGGGCGTTTGCAAAACGCCCCTACTGGCGGTGTATGTCGATGAGTTTTTCGATGGGGGTACTAAAGATTTCGGAAAGGGCTATGAGGAATGAATAATGTGTGAGTTTGCTGCTTGCCTCTTGTAGCCATTTTTTTATGGTTCGCTGTGGTGTGTTGGTTTTGAGGTGTAGAATGGCGATGACGGTGTCGTCGATACGTTGTTGTATTTCGGTTTTTAGTGTTACGGAAATGGTTTGTGCTTGTATCATTTGTTATTTTATTAGTGTTTCTAATTGTTCTAAGGTTATATTTATTATATTTGCGTTTTAAAATTAGATGATATGCAAGAAGTACAAGAAAATCAAGACAATGCAAAACAGCAAAGCAATGTGCCACAGATGATTGAAAATGTTCTTAAGAATGAGGGTGTACAGGCTTTGCTTTTTAGTATCGCTAAAGCTATTGAGGGTAAAGTTACTACTCCCGCGGTAGACGGTGTGGGCATCCGGAAACGTAAAATTATTTTTGAGGAGCGGCGTATGGAGTCGTGGAGGCGTAATAGGCGCACTCACTTGTGGACTTATACTGGGCTGGTGGCTGGTGTTTTTATTTGCTTGAGCCTTTTGGTATTCGCGCAACGCATTAGCGAAACTATTTATGCAACGCTTGTAAGTGCTCTCATTGGCTATGTCTTTGGACAAATAAAGAATAGCAACAAGGCAAGCGCTGATACCGAGAAGGTTTAGTAAGGGTGTTTCTTTTTTCATTGTTTTTAGGTTTTATTTATTATTTTTGCCTCGCCCTTTCTTTGGGCAAATCTCTCCCATAGAGAGGGAACCTTAAATGAATGGAAATATTTCTTCTATTCAAATCCACAATTTACAAGTAAATAGTTCCTAAAAAGGCTCTGCCCAAAGTGGCGGGGCTTTTTTTGTTTTTTTTAGGTTTAATTTTTGTGTCTCAAAAATAGTTCGTATATTTGTCGCCTAAATATGATTACCATTATTAGTGACGCTTTTAGTGTTACTTTTTCGGGTACAAAAGTATAGCTATTTTTCTAAACTCCCAAATTTTTATAGATATTTTTCTCAGTTATGAAAGAAAGAATTTTGCAATTTATTGATTATAAAAACCTTAGCAAAAATAAATTTTATAAAGAGACAGGGCTTGCTAATGGTATTTTAGACAAAAACAGTGGGCTTTCAGCAGAAAGTATAGAGAAAATTTACTCTAAATACCCAGAAATAAATCTACACTGGCTTCTCACAGGAGAGGGCGAAATGTTGAGAAAAGAGGAAATAGTACAACAAGCGCTTAATAATGTAAGTAGTACTATTACTCAAAATCAAACTATAAATGTTCCTAAAGATTATGAAGAACTAAAAAAAGAAAATAAACGACTTACTCAAGAAAACTCTGGTCTGAAGGATAAGATTATATCACTAATGGAAGAGAAAATAAAGAAGTAAAATAACAAAAAAAATTAATAAGTGAATAATTTTTTGTATATTTGCGCCATAGTAATTTTTAAATTTATAAACCGATGAAAAAACAAGTATTTTTAGTGCTATTCTTAGCGGTAGCTATGATAGCAGGCTGTAGCAAGAGCGACACCAACGACAATCAAGTAATAGAGCTAAAAGTAAAAGCTATTTATGCTCCTAATACTGCAAAAGCTCTTTTTAATATAAGTATAACAGAACAAAAAACTATTACAGGAATAACGGTTACACTTTACAAAACGGCAGAGGATTTGCAAAAAGGAACTAACAAGGTAGCCAGTGGGGTAACCGATGAAAAGGGAGAAGTTCTCTTAAAAAACTTAGAAGAAAGAGAGTATTATATTCAAGCTCTTAATGACCATTGTCTGGGTAATGTGGAAGAAATAGCTAAAAACCAAAATAAAGTAACTCTTAAAAAAGGATTGGTAGCTAATTATGAAATTACTAATGTAGACCAAATGTCAGCAGTAGATATAAACAATAAATTAAATAAATCTATTTATATAAGTATAGATACTGATTCAGAGAAAGTTTTACTGGAAAAAGGAAAGAGTGTTGAAATTGTTGTAATTCCTACGGTAGGGTCTACCAGCTCTAATTATTTAAGTCATCAAATAAGTTTGTATAATAGTGTAGATGATACTCAGCCTTACGATTATAAAAGATTTTCAGTTAATGCAAATTGTCAAACATTTGTGTTAGACTTACAATAATAAAAAAATCCACCTATGGTTTACCTCCATTTAGGTGGATTTTTTTGCTCCGCATACAAAAAGATTTGTATGCAAAAAGATTTGTATGCAGATTTGTATGTAAAAATTCAGAACGTAATTGCTTTATTTTCTTATATTTATATTCTTTTTATTATACTGCATACAAAACATATAAAAGAAATAGATATATAAAGATAGAGAGAAACAAAACCTTTGTTTGTGAAGTAAAGTACTTGGAATACTGTGTCTATTTTGTGTCAATTACATTATAAATTCTTCTTTTTGTAGAGAGAATAACAACTGATAGCTAATTATTTGCAGGATATGAAGTGAGTATACCCCCTCCAGTTCCCGCTACAAAATAGGCGTAATTAGTTTGATAATCAACTAATTACGCCTAACTTCTTAAAATGTATGGGGCTTGTTTGGGGCTTTTTCCTGCATCTAACTATCAAAAACTTCAAAATGATTATCTTCATAAAAAAAGATAATACGCTTAATTTTCTTTCCTACAGTATTATTTACTATAGAAGATGATAAAGATACTTCTTTATCTAAACTAACTTTTTTTTCTTCTTTAATAGGAGAGGATAGAGTAGGAGAGGGACTTTCCATTTCTATTTCTGGAATATCACTGAATAAGTCAGGTTGTTGTACTTTTTTAGGTACGGAAACTTCTTTATCCTCTTTACGAGGAAATGTTCCTTTTCCTTGAGTTATCCAATACATATCCACCTCTGGAAATTTTTCTATAAGCTTTAAGATAAAATCTAAACTCGGCTTATTGCGTTCTGATAGAAGATGTGATATTCCTGAACGCTGAATTTCTAAAGTATCGGCAAAAGCTGCTGCATTCAATCCATAATAATCCATCACTTGTTGTAAGCGAATAGAAAAGTCTGATGTGTTTAACATTATAACTTATATCATTTTTATTAAGAATGTACAAATGTAAATCAATATTTTGAGATATACAAATTTAAAACAATAATATTTTCCCAACTACTGAAGTATTAATTTGTTTAATTTACATAACTAATTTATTTACAACAATTAATGAATAAACTATAAAAATTTCCTATAGTACCTTTATGAGAGATTTTCTACTAAAAAATGTTTGTTTTTATTGTGATTACACCTGTAAAAATCCATTAGGTTAATGCTATTTTATGTAAATGTAATTATAGATTACATTTGTAAAAATCTTCATGTTTAAGTTTTTACATATATATAATTGTCATCTATTAAAAATTTCTTATTTTTGTCCTCAAAAAATATATATAAATGGAAAAAAGACTTTCAGGACGTTATATTACCTATCAAATGATTATTCCTCTTTTAGATAAATATCCCTTTGATGAAATTATTCACTTAGGAAACTCTGTTAAAGGTATTCCCATTAACTTGTATAGAGTAGGTAAAGGTAATAAAAAAATATTACTTTGGTCACAAATGCACGGTAATGAATCTACTACTACTAAAGCTTTTTTTGATGTATTATTAAAACTTAAAACAGCTAATATTTTATCCGAATTGAGTATCTATTGTATCCCAATGCTAAACCCCGACGGAGCTAAATTGTTTACACGTGTAAACTTCAACAATATTGACCTCAATCGTGATGCTCACGAGCTAACACAGCCTGAAAGCAAGTGTTTGCGTAAAGCTTATGACCTTGTACAGCCTGATTATTGCTTTAATCTGCACGATCAACGAACTATTTTCAGTGTAGGACGAACTCCATTTCCAGCCACAGTTTCTTTCTTAGCTCCTGCTTATAATAAAGAACGTAATATCAACGAAGTACGACAGAAAGCAATGGAGCTAATTGTTGTAATGAATAGCATTTTACAACATCATATACCTAATCAAATAGCGCGTTTTGACGATAGTTTTAATATCAACTGTACTGGAGATAAATATACTTCATTAGGTACACCTACAATCCTTTTTGAAGCAGGACATTACCCTAATGATTACAACCGTGAACACACAAGATCTTATATAGCAATAGCTATTTTAACAGCATTAGATTACATCGCTACTTCTTATATTACAAATGTAAACTATGCAGATTACTTCAATATACCGGAAAACGACAAATGTTTTTATGATATTATTTTGCGTGATGATACACATAGTGGTAATGATGTAGGTATTCTTTACAAAGAAGTTTTAGAAAATACTCAAATCTCGTTTGTCCCTTATATTGTTGAAATTGGTGATTTATCCACTAAATATGGGCATAAAGAAATACCCCTATCTAAATATCTTAATGCTCCTATCAATAAAAGTTCTATTGAAAATAGTTTAGATTTACAAAAGCTTTAACACAAAGTAATACAGAAAATGTAAAAAATAAGTCTTTTTATTTGGATAATTCAAAATAAAATACTTACTTTGCGCGCTGAGTAAATTATAAAAATATAATAGATGGCGAGATACAAATTAGATGAAACTGATCATCAAATATTAGATCTGTTGATTGATGATACTCGAACCCCTTTTACTGAGATAGCCAAGCAGTTGGAAATTTCAGCGGGGACTGTTCACGTAAGAGTACGAAAAATGGAGGAACTTGGTATCATTAAAGGTTCTACACTCACAGTAGATTATGAACGATTGGGCTATACTTTTATAGCGTATGTAGGAATTTTTTTAGAGCGTAATCATCAGGCTCAATTTGTATTAGAACGTTTGGAAGAAATTCCTTTTGTAACGGTGGCTCACATTACCTCAGGGCAATACAATATCTTCTGCAAAATCCGTGCTCGTGACACCAAGCATGCCAAGGAAGTTATATATATGATAGATGATATCCAAGGAGTCGCTCGTTCCGAAACTATGATTTCTATGGAAGAATCTATCAACGACAAGCGTCGCCTATTGCATAAAGCTTTCCGTGAATTACAATAAAATAGTATTTAAACAACTTTGAAAGAGCTACCTAAAATAGGCAGCTCTTTTATTATAAAAATATTTCATTATTTAAAAATCTATTATTTATTATGTCAAAATTCTATAACAAAATTGCAGAAAAATACGACTTTATCTTTCCACTATCTCCAGCTCACCAAACATTTTTTGCGAATGAACTTCGAGGGCATACTGTCCTCGATGTAGGTGCTGCTACCGGCAATCTTACCGCTTACCTAAGCTCACAAGGATACGAAGTTACCGCTATTGACCTCAGTGAGCGATTGATTGCCAAAGCTGCCGAAAAAGACATTACTGTACAACAGCGCAATATGCTTACTATTGATGAGCTTTCCACCTTTGATAACATTGTTTGTATCGGTAATACGCTCCCTCATTTGGATAGTAAGGCCTCCGTACAGCTCTTTTTGCAAAAAGCTTATGGACAACTCACTCAAGGGGGTAAACTCGTCCTGCAATTGGTCAATTTTGAAAAGTATTTAGCCCAGCAACAAGGCGATTACCTCGGTAATCTTCCCTTGATAGCCAACGATAAGGTGAAGTTTGAGCGATTTTACTATCTCAATAAGGAAGGAAAAATCCGTTTCAAGACTATTTTAGACGATACCATAGAAAATGAAGAACTGTTACAACCTATTTTCGCCCACGAACTCACCCAATGGCTCACCAAAATAGGATTTCAAGCCATCAACCTATATGGTAATTTCAAAAAAGATTCTTTTGATAAGGGAAAATCAATGGCACTGATAGTAACTGCTGAGAAGTAAATAGTAGCTTATGAAAATTATCAAAGTAATATCGCTTATTATAGTTGTTTTGTTGTCTTCTTGTAAGCCTACCTTACCAGATTTGACAAAAAGAGATCGTATAAAACTACTCAAAAAATATGCGTTCTACTTATGTATGGAGCATAATTACAATCGAATAGACAGCACTTTTCGATTTCCTAATGACCATATAGATGGGGTTGTATTTTTTCATTATGGGTTAGAGGGTTTAGAAAAGACAAAGGATTTCGTGATCCAAAATACACAGTTTGAGTTTCCCAGCGGACTATTAAAGAATGAAATGGCAGATCCTAAGGCAAACCTTATTTGTTTGGATTGTTTTGATTTTTATAAGAGCAAAGAGCTCCACCGCTTTGTAAGAAAAATGGAGAGAGAACTAAGAGAATAAATTTCTTATACATAGGCAACTATTTCCATATCTTACAAATATTCCGTACTTTTGCATTTTTTAAACTTTAGAATAAACAATATGGCACGATTAGGCGTTTTTTATGCACTTAGTGATGAGCAGGTAGATGCTATTGCAGAACAAGATGATGACAAGATGTATGCTTATATGCTCAACACTATTGAAGAAAATCTCTTGGGTACACCCAAAAGTTATCAGATAGATAAAGCGTGGGAAGGCATTCACTATTGTCTTTGTGAGGGAGATTGGTATAAAGAAGAGGGAATAGCTCCTAATATTGTTTTTGGAGGTTATTTATTATTGGATCATAATGATTGTATAATATTTGTGAATGACCTCGATAATATTCAAAAAATTGTAGACTATCTTGAAGAGAATAATCTACAAGAGATTATCAAAAAAAATTTTGACAAAATTCCCTCAGACTACTCATATACTAAAAACGAGGAAGAACTTAACTATTTGTTGAGTTGGAGCAAAGGGGTATTAGATTTTTATAAATATGCTTTGAAAAACCAATTAAATACTATTTTTACCGTAGATCTTTAATTAATCATTAAACATTAATCATTAACAATGTTATCAGTATCCAATTTATCCGTACAATTCGGCAAGCGCGTCCTCTTCGATGAGGTCAATGTAACCTTTACTCAAGGCAACTGCTATGGCATCATCGGTGCCAATGGAGCAGGCAAATCTACTTTCCTCAAAATCCTTTCAGGCAAGCAAGAACCTACTTCGGGGCGTGTGATCCTGGAACCGGGCAAGCGTATGTCGGTGCTCGAACAAGACCACTACGCTTATGACGACTATACTGTGCTCGACACCGTGATTATGGGCAACAAAGTCCTCTCCAAAGTCAAAAAAGAGATGGACGACCTCTATGCCGACTATTCCGATGAACACGCCGAACGCATCGGTGAGCTACAAATACAGTTCGATGAGATGAACGGCTGGAATGCTGAGAGTGATGCGGCAGCCCTGCTCTCCAATTTGGGCATTACCGAAGATATGCACTACACTATGATGTCCGAAATGGACGGTAAGCTCAAGGTGCGAGTGCTTTTGGCACAGGCGCTCTTTGGTAACCCCGATGTACTCATAATGGACGAGCCTACCAACGACCTTGACTTTGAGACCATTGGTTGGTTGGAGAACTTTTTGGCAAACTATGACAATACGGTGATTGTCGTTTCCCACGACCGCCACTTCCTTGATGCCGTTTGTACCCATATCTCCGATATTGACTTCGGGAAAATCAACCATTATTCGGGTAACTATACTTTCTGGTACGAAAGTAGTCAGTTGGCAGCCCGTCAGCGTGCGCAACAGAACAAAAAGGCGGAAGAGAAAGCCAAAGAGTTGCAGGAATTTATCGCGCGCTTTAGTGCCAACGTGGCAAAATCGAAGCAGGCGACCTCTCGTAAGAAGATGTTGGAGAAACTCAATATCGAGGAAATCAAACCATCCTCTCGTCGTTACCCTGCCATCATTTTCGACCGCGACCGCGAGGCGGGTGACCAAATCCTACACGTGGAAAACCTCGCTGCCTCTATCGACGGACAGGTATTATTCCAAAATGTAGACATCAACCTTGCCAAAGACGACAAAGTAGCCGTGATTTCTAAGGATTCACGTGCCACCACTGCCTTTTATGAGATTCTCAACAGCAACCTCAAGCCCGATGCGGGTACCTTTGCGTGGGGTATTACCACCTCACAGTCTTACCTGCCCGTGGATAACTCTGATTTCTTCACCCAAGACCTTTCTTTAGTGGATTGGTTGCGCCAATGGGCAAAAACAGAGGAAGAGCGTGAGGAAGTATATGTACGAGGGTTCTTGGGTAAGATGCTTTTCAGTGGCGAGGAAGCCCTTAAAAACTGCAAAGTGCTCTCAGGGGGCGAGAAAGTGCGCTGTATGCTCAGCCGTATGATGATGTTGCGTGCCAATGTGCTAATGCTCAACGAACCTACTAACCATTTGGATTTGGAGAGCATCACCGCCTTCAACAACTCGCTGAAAAACTTCAAAGGCACCGTGCTTTTCACCACCCACGACCACGAATTTTCGCAAACCGTCGCCAATCGTATCATTGAGCTTACCCCCAATGGTATCATAGACCGCTATATGACCTTTGATGAGTATATGGATGACAAGAATATTCAGGAACTCCGCGAAAAAATGTACAAACAATGATTAATTATTAATGATTAATGGTTAATCACAGCACTTTGGCAAAGTTTATGGCACAAAAAGGTGATTAAAATGAGCTTTGCCAGAGTTTTTTTCAGCTAAAAACCAAAAAATAAAACCATATGGAACTAAATCAATTCATTTGGAACAACTATAAAGAGAGTAAAGAAGGGCAAGAAGTGATTAAGCTTTTTGAGGAAGGATATCTAGATGATATTCTTTCTAAATTTGCTGTTGATAAAAATAAGAATTTAGATTATTATCTAAATATCTTAATAGATATTATAGATTATGCAGAGATTCCTAATGAAATAGAGCTAAAAGACCTTTACTTATATATTTTAGAAGAAGGATTAAAAGGTTTTGATGATGAAAAAGAAGAAAAGTTTGATATTTTTTATCCTAAAGAATATGAATTTATCATTTCAGTTATTGAACCTTTATCATTAGCTTTATTTAATTTAAAAGAAGAAGAAATAGAAGCCCCCCTATATATTCCTTACTTCTTTTTTATGAATTTTTCTAAATTACAGAAAATAGCAGATACTTTTAATGTTGAACTACCAAAAGTTCCTCTAAGAAAAGACAAAAGAGAAAGGGCTTTGTACTACTTAGAATTTTGTAAACTTTGGAATGAATTTAGAAAACAAAATAACCTTACCATATTTGAACTATGTGCTTTCCTTTATGATTTTGCCCCTAAATTTATTGGGAAAGAAAAAGAAGAAATCTTGCCTAAACCTACTAATATTTGGTTATGTGGTGGAGCAAAAGATGATTATCCTTATTTAATAGAAGCCAAAGAAGAAACAACTTATTTTTGGCAAGGCAATCAAGATACTTTGAAAGGAGATATTATCCTTATGTATTGTCTTTCTCCCAAAAGCAGTATTGAATTTGTTTGTAGAGCTGTAAATGATGGTGTCCGAGACCCTTTTTTCCATTATTATGGAAGTATAACATTAGGGCATATCCAACATATTAAACCTATTACTCTTGCTGAAATAAAAACAGATGAGCATTTAAAGGGACTTCCAATTGTTCGAAAGAACTTTCAAGGAGTGAATGGTACAAGACTTCATAATGAGGACTATACTCGTATTTTAGAAATACTAGAACAAAAGGGAGAGGATATTTCTCGGTTACCTAAACTCTCGTCTGCCAACTTTACTCCTAATAAAGATTGCAAAAACGAACGAGAAGTAGAGGTTAAAATAGTAGAACCTTTTCTGAAAGACCTTAATTATTCAGAAAATGATTGGGTTCGACAGCTTCCTGTAAGAATGGGACGAGGAGAGCGCAATTTTCCTGATTATGTGTTCTTTGCTGAAACCCAAAAAGGTTATGAGAAAGGCAAAATGATATTAGAAACAAAGTTTTATATCAAATCTAATGCAGAACTAGAAGAAACTTTTCAGCAAGCACAATCGTATGCTCTTAGATTAAATGCCAATAGGATAGTTATATGCGATAAAGATTTCATTTGGATTTATACGAGGAAAAACAATAACTTTGACCGAACTAAGTATTTAAAATACAATTGGCAAGAAATGAATAATCCTGAAATTTTTAATACCGTTAAAAAGGAAATAGGTAAAGATTTTATAAGATAAATTCTAAAAATCCAAAATGTCTATAATTATAGAAAAAACTAAACGAGGAAAAACGACAAAGAATTAATCATATAAAAAATGAAAATCATAGGAATCAGTGTACGCACTACCAATCAGAACGGACAAGCGATGCAGGACATCGGGAACCTTTGGCAACGCTTTTTTAGCGAGCAACTTTTGGCAAAAATACCCAATAAGGTAAGCGATGCCATTTACAGCATCTACACCGATTACCAAAAGGACTATACCGAGCCTTACACTTGTATGATAGGGGTGGAAGTTACCACGCTCAGCACGATTCCCGACGGCTTAGAAGGTAGGGAATTTCCTGAACAAACTTTTGAAAAGTTTGTAGCCAAAGGCACAATGCCTCAGGCAGTAGGTGCAATGTGGCAACATATCTGGGACAACGACGCTACGCTCAATCGCACTTATATATATGACTATGAGCGCTACACCGAGAAGTCTCAGCAAGGGGATGCCTCCGAAGTAGATATTTTTATAGGTGTAAAGGATTAATAAGAAGTAGAAATGTCGCAAAATGAATGACTTCGAGCAATATATAAGGGAAACTGAACCCCATCGTCGTGAAAAAGGTGAGGCGTGGCAGACAGCTATTGGCTTGCAGGCGGTAGACGGATTGAAACCTTCGGATTATCTCGTGCAAACAGCTAAGCAACACATCGAGGGGGATATTACTATGGAGGAGGCTAAGCACCTCATTGATAGTTATTATCAGTCCAAGACAGTACGCCACGAGCAGGGAGAAGAGCGCACTGAGGAAGCCGACAAAGTTTCGGCGCACATCACTGAACTGCTTACCGAGTCAGCTTTTAGCTTTTCCCCAGTGGCATATATAGGCATTCATCGCAAGTTATTCACTGGTATTTACAAGTTTGCAGGCAAATTGCGCGACTACAATATCACCAAAAAGGAGTGGGTACTCGGTGGAGACACGGTTCTCTACGCCAGTACACACAATTTGCGTGAGACTTTGGATTATGATTTCGAGCAAGAAAAGCGTTTTTCTTATCAAGGCTTGCTTGTGGAGGAAGCTATCAAACACATAGCTAAATTTGTATCAGGACTCTGGCAAATACACCCTTTTGGTGAGGGCAACACCCGTACAACGGCGGTTTTCACGATTCAATATTTGCGTACCTTTGGCTTTGCGATGAGCAATGAAGCCTTTGCCTATCATTCTTGGTATTTTCGTAACGCTTTAGTCCGTGCCAATTACAACAACCTTACTAAAGGGATAACAGCAACTACTGAATACATAGAACGTTTCTTTAGAAACCTAATTTTAGGCGAGGGAAACGAGCTTAAAAATAGGTATTTATTAGTAGGGGATGAACTTCAAAGTGCAAAAGAGCAAATTCCAAAGGGCAAATTTTGCACTTTGAATTGCACTTTGGAGGAAATGGCAGTATTACAATACTTACAACAAAATCCTACCGCTACTCAAAAGATTATTGCTGAGCATATAGGAAAATCGGAACGTACCGTAAAGACTATTACAGCAAATCTGGTAGAAAAAGGACTTATCGAACGCAAAAATGGTAAGCGAAATGGCTTTTGGGAAGTAAAAACAAACAATTAATCTTAAAATAAGTATTATTATGAAAACAACTTTCAATTTTGAGCTTTTTAAAAAGCGCTTAAATCTATTTTTAGAAAAGATAGAAGACCTTGGTGGCGAGATAGAACCTCTTACGATAGAAAAACCTGCTACAGAGGACAAAATCAAAGCCGTAGAGGCAAAATTAGGCTATACATTGCCTTCACATTTCCGCGAAGTACTCTTAGAAAACACTGCTCATTTGGATTTTTATTGGGATATTAATGATATTACGGATGAGGGAGACATTTCTCTACCTGATAAATTAGTTGAAATCTTTCGCGGACAGTTGCTTTTTGGATTGGATTTGCTTTTGGACTATGAGGACGATCGCAAAGGTTGGGTAAAAGAGGTATATCCCGATTACAATAACGAATATGATTGCGTTTGGCATAATAAAATGTCCTTTCACCAAGTAGGCAACGGCGATTACATCGCTATTGAGTTAGAGCCAGAGAACTATGGTAAGGTTGTGTATCTCAGTCATGATGGTAGTGAGAACCACGGGCTTTATATAGCCGATAACTTTAAGGAATTCCTGATGAACTACGCTGCTATCGGTTGTACAGGGGGTGAGGATTGGCAATGGGAGCCTTTTTATACCAAAGGCAAAGGCTTAGACCCCACTTGTGAGAACGCCCAAGCGTGGTATAAGGTATTGGGGATAATACCTGAGGAATTAAGAAACAACAACAACTCGTAACTCTTAACTCATAACTCATAGATCTTAACTAAATTAAATGTTACCAGAAGAAGAAAACTACGTCGTTAGCAAATTTGAATCAATGCTCAAAGAGAATAACATTCTCTTTTTCGACGTTGATGAATTTGAGGAGATTGTAGAATATTACGTAGAATATGGGCGTATTAGTAAAGCCAAACGTGCCTTAGAGATTGGATTATCGCAACACCCCGATGCGTCTTCACTGAAATTGCTAAATGCTGAGCAATTGGTGTTTGAAGACCGCTTGGAGGAAGCTTCAGAAATTCTCAATGAATTGCTTGTGCTTGAACCTATGAATGCCGAAGTACACGCACAGCAGGCTAATCTGTATTCTAAAATGAACAAACATCACCGTGCTATTGAGTTGTTGCAATACGCCCTCACTCTTACTGATGATGTTTCCAATATTTATGCCTTAATAGCAATGGAATACCTCTATATAGAGGATTATACCAATGCTAAAAACTATTTTATCAAATGTTTGGAACAAGACCCTCAGGACTATACAGCACTACAACAGTTAGTATTCTGTTATGAAGTTTTAGGTGATGTACAAGAAGCTACTTCTTTCTTAAATCATTACTTAGACCAAAATCCTTATTGTGAAGTTGCTTGGTATTATCTTGGCAGACTCTACTTGGCTATTGGTGATTACAAAAATGCTTTGCGTTGCCTCGATTTCGCTATTATCAGCGACGATACTTTCACGGGGGCTTATTTCGAGAAAGCTCGTGTGCTCGAAATGATGGAAGATTACGAAAAAGCTATCGAAAACTATAAGATTACTCTTACCTTAGACGATCCTTCAGCTTTAGCTTATTTACATATAGGTCGTTGCTATGAAAAAATGCATAATGATACTAAGGCAGAAGAGTATTATTTTAGAGCTACTCATGAAGATCCTCAATTAGACAAAGCGTGGATTACCTTAGCCGACTTTTATTACTTGCGCCATAATCACAGCAAAGCTTTGAAATATATTCAGAAAGTACTCACTTTTGAACCTAATGAGCCTTATTATTGGCGTCGCTATGCCGAATTAAATTATTTTGAATTCCAAAATCTTGAAGAAGCTGAATATGGCTATCGCAAGGCAGTACAAAATGGCGATTATTCTTATAATACGCTTATTGAATGGGTAGATTTGATGTTCCTCACTCAAAAATATGGAGATGCATTACCTATTGTAGCGGATATAGTACATATTTATCCACACGAACTCAACAATTATTTTCGTCTTTCCTTAGCTTATTATGGTGTAGGTGATGAGCATACAGCATTACAATATTACCAAATGGGCGTTACTAAAGCTCCCGAATGGCAGTCGTTTTTTGAACACAAATTCAACTTTAAAATACAATAGTTTATGGGGATAGTGCTCCGTCAATCGTTTAAGAATGTGGTGGCTACCTATTTAGGGTTTGCCATAGGGGCACTGAACACCCTTTTCTTGTTTACTTACTTCCTTTCCAAAGCTCAGTACGGATTAGTGAGTTATGTAACTTCCACCGCCACCATTCTATCCCCTCTTATCGCCTTCGGGGTGAACAATACCTTGGTACGTTATTATACTGCTTATCGAGATAAGAAAGAGCAAGCGCAATTCAACCTGATGCTTTGCTTTTTGCCTTTGCTCATCATTATGCCTGCCACCTTTGTCGGGGTAATTGGGTACGAACAGATTGCGCAATGGCTTTCGGCTAAAAACGAAGAAGTGCGCGATTACGTTTTTCTCATCTTCCTCACTTCCGTAGCGATGGCTTACTTTGAAATTGCTTATGCGTGGACGCGTGTACAGCTAAAAACTGTCTTTGGCAATTTCCTAAAAGAGGTATTCCATAGGGTAGGGGTGATGCTCCTGCTATTAGCCATTTATTTCCAGCTCATCGACTTTCACCAACTGATATGGGGCGTATTTTGGGTCTATGCCTTGCGTATGCTCTTGATGTTCGTTTTCGCTTTTTATGTACGCCGACCCCAATTTGCTTGGGGATTGCCTAAGAACAAGAAAGAAGTCTTTTTGTACAGCCTTTTTGTGATTTTATCGGGGTCGGTAGCTTCTGTATTGATGGATATTGATAAGTTTATGCTCAACCAATACTTGCCCATTGGCGAAATAGCGGTTTACAATGTAGCCATTTTTACAGCTACGGTAATTGCCATTCCGTATAGGAGTATATACCAGATTGTGAGTCCGCTGACGGCACAATTTATGAATCAAAACAAGCCAAAAGAGCTATCCGACCTGTATAAGCGCAGCACTGTGAACACTTATTTTGTGAGTATGGTGATTTGTGTGCTTATCATCGTGAACGCCCAGCAGTGTTACGCTCTTCTGCCCGATAAGGATTACAGCACAGGACTCACGGTGCTTGTCATAATATCAGTAGTAAAGCTATCGGACGCCTTAGTGGGCTTCAACAATGCGGTATTGCTCAATTCACCTTACTATCGTACCGTACTGTTTTTGGGTGTTTTTTTGGTCATAGGCACTGTTTTAATGAATATGTGGCTCATACCGCTTTACGGCATCAATGGGGCGGGATTAGCGACCCTAATCGCTTTTAGTTCGTATAACCTACTCAAGTCGGTTTTTGTGTATCGCAAATACAACTTACAGCCTTTTTATAAAGAAACGTTACAGACCACCCTCTTTGGTATCGTAGCCATAGGAGGTTTCTTCTTTTGGGACTTTCCGTTTCACCCTCTTGTAAATATCAGCTTAAAATCATTACTCGTAGGGGGATTCAGTGTATTTTTTCTTCTTAAATTGGGAATTTCGGAGGAGTTAATAAGGCTTATTCGCCGATTTAGTAATTAGTAAATTAGTCCTTGTATTCACTTTTCGTATAGAGTAGAGCCACTGTAGAGCCACTGTAGAGCCACTATAGACCCACTGTAGACCCACTGTAGGTTCGTTCTTCTTTCATTTATTATTCGGTGAAACTCTATGCTAAGTATGTTTGTATAATTGTTATGAATTTGTTCATCATAAAAGATATCCCAAAATATCTTTGTATATGATACTTTTTTCTGTATCTTTGTCATTGGATTTTAGTAACCATAAAATGTACTAAAAAAATAAATGTAATATGCATCCACGTATCAAAAACATTCTTGAAAATTACACTTATCCTATTATCAAATCTATTACTTACCCTAATGGTGATATGCTTGTTTTGGAGGGACAATGGATTAAAGAGAAGTATCACCTAAGAATTTTGTGTAAATCGTCCTTAGATAGTTATTTTTCTTATAACGAAGAGGATTATGTCTCTAATCTCTATCCGAAAATTATGGTAGAGAATGCCCAATATAAAATTTATGGAGGTGAATGTAGTTGGGAAGGAGATGGTTTTATTTACATTATCAATAAAGAAAATGGGGAACTTTTATGGTTTTTGTTTTTGGATAATAGCGAGTATTTTAAGGAAGCCTATTTTGAGGATACAAACCATATAATCGCTCGTTCTGAACTTGGCTTACGACTAAGAATTCCTATTAATGAACCTGAAAAACTAAGTGTAATAAAATGACTTTAGAAGAGATAAAAGCAATTGTCTATTACATTCAAGGCTTACAAGCCCTTTGGAAAGAAGGCTATAATGCTAAAAAAGTAGGAGATTATACTTCCAATTTTATATGCAAAGACTTCAGAGACTATAATACCACAAATGAGCTGTGGGAGGTTATCAATGAGTTACGGCTTATGGGAGAAGGAGAAGAATGGGAAAAAACCAAAGAAGAAGTAGAAGCTCTCATTCAAGAGAAATTAGGAATTAGTATTTGCGAACCTATCAGTATACTTTCTTACACAACTAACTTGTTTATAAAGCAACTTACCAATGATTTCTTAACCGATTCACTAGTTTTATCATTTATTGAACAGATAAAAGAGCTTATTACTTATCAAGAATATACTTTGGCATTGGAAAACTTACTGAAAAGCCTTTTGGAAAAATGTATTTTTATTCCAAGAGATACTTTAGCTATTTTGGATAACATAGAAGATACTCAAATTCAGCGATTACAACAAGCATTATGGGGAGTGTAAAACGAAAATTTTTCTAATTATTTTTGATGTTTTTTGTAAAATGCATAAATTATCTATATCTTTGCAGAAAACCATATTATTATGAACAAAAAAAGAAATATTAAGCAAAAAATTAACTTATTCATAGGTTCTATTGGAGCCTTTATAGGAGTAATGGTATTTATAGCCTATATTCCTCAAATTATAGCAAACTTAGAGGGGCATAAAGCGCAACCTTGGCAACCATTGTTTGCAGCAGGGTCTTGTCTTATCTGGGTGGTGTATGGCTGGACAAAAGAACCTAAGCCAGATTATATTCTCATTATTCCCAATTTTGTAGGAGTGGTTTTAGGATTTTTAACTTTTATTACTTCTCTTTAAATACATTGAGTTATAGGATATATTTCAATTAAAACAAAGAAAGTAAAATATAAATAAATCCATCAATAAAAAACTATCGTTTTTCTTTGGTGGATTATTCTTTTTTTATACCTTTGTCATTCGTTTGTTAAATAGCAAATAACTTTTTAAACTTACCAAAATATTATGTCTAAAGAATTAGAAAATGTAATGACCAATCACTTTGAAAAAAAACACCTTATCGCTTTGATATGTATAGTGATTGTAACCGCTGTAGTGTGGAATTTACCTACTGAGGTGTTTCATATTAGCGGACTAACGGTGGTACATCAGCGAATTATCGCTATTTTTGTGTTTGCCACTCTTATGTGGATTAGTGAGGCTATCCCTTCGTGGGCTACTTCGCTGGGTATCATCACCCTAATGTGTTTAACGGTTTCTAACCACAGTCTGTTCTTCTTTAAAGGAGAAGAGAACGAGATTTTCGGAAAACTACTCAGCAGTAAAGAGATTATGGCTACCTTTGCCAACCCTGTAATTATACTCTTTTTAGGTGGTTTTTTCTTGGCTATTGCCGCCACCAAATCGGGGTTAGACGTCTTGCTTGCCAAGAATTTGATACGTCCGTTTGGGAATAAAAGCGAGAATGTGTTATTGGGTTTCCTGCTCATTACGGGTATTTTCTCAATGTTTGTGAGCAATACTGCTACGGCAGCTATGATGCTCACTTTCCTTACACCTGTTTTTGCAGCATTGCCTGCAAGTGGCAAAGGACGTACCGCACTCACGATGAGTATCCCGATTGCTGCTAACTTGGGCGGTATGGCTACCCCTATTGGTACACCCCCTAACGCTATTGCTCTACAAGCTCTTAATGACCCAAAAGGACTGAATATGGGCGTTGATTTTGGCGAATGGATGTCGTTTATGTTCCCATTGGTACTTTTGTTACTCTTCATCTCGTGGCGACTTATATTAAAATTCTTCCCTTTTACTCAAAAAACAATTAACTTACATATTCTAGGAAAAGTACACCAAGGTTGGCGTATGTGGGTAGTAAGTGGCACTTTTATCGTTACCATTCTTTTATGGCTACTCCCCAGTGAACTAACGGGTATTGATGCCAATACCGTTGCCTTAGTGCCTATGGGTATTTTTGCAGCAACAGGCGTGATTACCGCCAAAGACCTACAGTCCATCAATTGGAGTGTTATTTGGATGGTAGCAGGAGGTTTCGCTTTAGGTTTAGGTATCAATGAATCGGGCTTAGCCGAACTTGCTATTGATACTATTCCATTTGGGTCGTGGTCGCCTATAATAGTATTGATTGCCTCAGGACTTATTTGTTATCTTCTCAGCAACTTTATTTCCAATACTGCTGCGGCAGCCTTGTTAATTCCTATTTTGGTAACTATTTGTCAAGGAATGGGAGAAAACCTAAGCGCAATAGGGGGTACCTCTACAGTGCTTATTGGGATAGCTTTGGCAGCATCATCAGCAATGTGTTTGCCTATTTCTACTCCTCCAAATGCCATTGCGTACTCTACAGGCTTAGTAAAACAAAACGATATGCTAAAAATGGGGCTTATCGTAGGGCTTATCAGTATGGTGATAGGGTACCTTGTTTTGTATGTTGTAGGAGAAACACATCTCTTAGGATAATATGAAAAACATCATTATCTTACTTGTATATATGTTAGATAAAAAAATGAATTATGAATTACGACAACTTTTTTCTTCCTGCAGAAAATTTTGAAGAAAGTAAACAATTTTTTGCAGAAGTTTTAAATCTGAAAATCAAGTTTGATTTTTCAGAGATAGGAATGATAGCTTTCAATATGGGAGATGAAGAACCTGCCATTATTTTGAAAGATAAGACGAAATTTCCCAATACCAAACCAACAATTTGGTTGGAAGTGGACGACGTAAAACAAATATATGATGAGTTGCAAGGAAAGGGTATATCATTTTTAAGTCCGCCGTTTCCTATCAGAACGGGTTGGGCGATTGAGTTTTTAGACCCATCAGGAAATGTATTAGGTTTTACGGATTACAAAGCAGAAAAATAAAATCTCTCTAGAAGTAATAAATTATGGCACTTTGGCAATATCAATTTACGATCATACCTAATCAATATATATTGAAAGATATATCTAATGAGGAGTTTGAATATGAATTATGGGAACACGCTAATATTCATAAAGAAGATTTTATGCAGGTGAACTCTTTTCTGCCAAAGACTAAATCTTGGAGTAAGAATTTAGATATATATGGCAATACTGATTCTAACTGTTTGGAAGTATTTTTTGATAGAGAAGATAGAGTTACTTCAGTTTCTTTGAGAATAGATTTCAGAAGTGATTACAATAAAATACTTTATCAGTTATTATCTTTTTTCAAAGCAAAAGATTATACTTTATTGGATGAGAACTTACAACCAATAAAAACAATAAATAATGAAAGTTTGGAAGTAATTATAAAGCAATCTGCTCAATACAAAAAATATAATGAATTAGCATACCTTACAAATAAGAAGTAAGAAAAATTAAAAAATGAAGAACATTATCATCACAGGTACCAGCCGAGGGATAGGCTTTGAACTGGTACAACAGTTGGCATCGCAAGGACACAATATCTTAGCTCTTTCACGGCACACAGCTCCCATAGAAGCACTAAAATTACCCAAAGTACATTGTTTTCCTTTTGACATTACCTTAGCTACAGATAGAGAAGCCGTAGCGCAGTTTGTAAAAGAGCAATGGCAAAAGGTAGATATCTTGATTCATAACGCAGGGAAACTTATTAACAAACCCTTTGAACAACTTACTGAAACTGACTTTTTAGAAGTGTATAAGGTGAATGTGTTCGGAGTGGCACAACTCACTCAGAAAGTATTGCCTTTTATGAGGAATGGCTCGCACGTGGTAAGTATCAGCAGTATGGGAGGCATACAAGGGAGTTTGAAGTTTGGCGGTTTGGCAGCGTATAGTTCCTCTAAAGGTGCTCTTATTACCTTATCGGAGCTCTTAGCCGAAGAATACAAAGAGCGCGGTATCGTTTTCAATACTTTAGCCTTAGGTGCGGTACAGACCGAAATGCTCACTGAAGCCTTCCCTGATTATAAAGCTAATATCACCCCACAGCAAATGGCACGCTACATTGCCGATTTTGCCGTTAATGGTAGTAAGGTATTCAATGGAAAAGTAGTACAAGTAGCCAATACAACTCCATAAAACAATTAAAAACTAACGACTAATAACTAAAATATGTACATCATTATTTTAACGTATCAAAAAGACCTTTCAGAGGTTGAAAAACATTTAGAAGCACATCGCGCTTATTTAGATAAGCATTATGCTTCAGGACATTTTGTTGCTTCAGGAGCACAAGTGCCTCGTGTAGGTGGTATAATTTTGTGCAAGGGCGGTAGTAGGGGAGAGGTAGAAGCTATCATTGCCCAAGACCCTTTTTATCAGCACCAAATAGCAACCTACCAGGTCATTGAGTTTACTCCTACCAAATTCTCTGAAGAGTTCGGTAAGGTACTCTCTTAAAACCACAATTAACAAGTGAAAATTATTTTTCTAACAGCCCTTACTTTCTCAATCTTAATACTCCTGCTTTATTACCTAATTCAGCAGTCTAAAAAGCCTTCGGGTTTTGTAGGTGTAATAATGATGAGACTTTTTAATCGCGTTTATATACCAATGGTACAATGGGCATTAGGATTTTATAAACCGTCAGAAGCTCCACGAAAAATATTAGATATAGGAGTAGGAAATGGCAAATCAACTGTCCTGCTCACTGAATATTTCCCTCATAGTGAAGTTTGGGGAATTGAAATATCCGAAATCGCTATTAAGGAAGCAAAGAAGCTTCATACAAGGGCTATCTTTCAGTTAGAGGACATTCAGCATAGCTCATTTGGCGATAAAACTTTTGATTTGATAACTGCTTTTCAAACACACTTCCATTGGCAAGAACTCAAAGAGGCTTTTTTGGAAGTCAAACGCATACTCTCAGACAAAGGTATTTTTCTCATTGCTTGTGAATATGCAAAGATTAGTTATTACCTTCCTAAGCTAAAAAGGACAGAAGATTTTAGTCAATTTTTAAACTCAGTAGGACTATCCTTAATACAAGAAGAAAGAATGCAAGGTTGGGTGCTTTATGAATTAATAGCTACTGAATATAAGTAACTTATAATAAAAATATAAACTTTTTATTTAATATGTATTTTATAAAGTATCTACTTACTATGTATATAAATGTGAAAATAATCTAATAATCAGTATATTAACCACTAATTTAAACAAAAGCAACAAGTATTTATTACGCTTACTAACGCTTTCGTTTTTGTTATGATACTTATACTTTAGCTTTAAAATGTTTTAATAAAATATTAATAACCAATATTTTAATATAATAATTATATATGAGTAAAAATATAGTCTCTACTACCAGAAGGAAACGCAAGACAAATCGCTCCAAAAAGGTAGGTTTGCCTGCCGGTAGTCTGGTGTATTTCGGTAATAAAGAGAAGCCTCTCAATATAGAAGTCTTTGCCTATAACGAGCATTCTTGTGAGGTAAAGAAAGTTTCTTCGGCTGAGGAAGCCCTTAAATTTATAATCGATAGCCGTATCACGTGGGTGAATGTAAACGGCTTAAACAATATCGAGGAAGTAAAAAAGTTAGGTGCTTATACTCATTTAGATAACCTATTTTTGGAAGACGTACTCGATACCGAACACCGTCCGAAAGTAGAAATCCTTGATGAACATATTCTCGTGATCATTAAAATGCTGTACTACGGCAAAGATAAGCAACTTATTTCAGAGCACTTAGCATTATTATTAGGCAAAAATTACCTCATCACTTTTCAAGAAAGTGAAGACGAAGACGTGTTTGACCCCGTACGCAAACGTTTGCAAAACGCCGATAGCAGTCTACGCAAACGCCCCGCTGACTATTTGCTATTCGGACTCTTAGATGCTATTGTAGACAACTATTTTGTGATTTTGGATAAAGTAAGCGATAAGATTGAGACCATTGAAGATGATATTATTATTCACCCTCGTGAAGATATGATTTCCGAAATCCAGTTGCTGAGAAAGAGTGCTATCTTTTTGCAGAAATCAATTACGCCCTCGCGTGAGGTAGTAAACAAGATAGAGAAAACCCCTCATCATCTTATCGACATCGATACTAAGCATTATTTTCGTGACCTCCACGACCACACGGTGCAAATTGTCGAAACACTCAGTACCTACCGCGATATTTTATGGGGACTTACTGACACCTATATGGGGGCAATGAGTAACAAGATGAACAACATTATGCGCTTGCTCACCCTTATTTCTACTATTTTTATTCCGCTCACTTTTATTGTGGGGGTATACGGTATGAATTTCAAGTATATGCCTGAATTAGAAGTATGGTGGGCATATCCGTTAGTATGGTTGGTGATGATAGGTATTTCAGTAACAATGATTTTCTACTTCAAACGCAAAAAATGGCTTTGATTTTTGTAAAAATGCACTATCTTTGCGCGCTATGAATTTGTTAGACGAGAATGTACAACGCTTTATCAGGGAATACGAGGGGACAACTACAACATTGCTCCTCAAAAAAACTGTGTTTAATGGCATTTCTAACAAAGAATTAGTACAACAGATTGAAGGCAGACGTACAGCAGCTAAAAAACTCCCTTTTTTGCTTACTGCGGGAGGTATATTGTTTCCCCCAACACTTAATTTAGAGCAAACCTCCTCCGAGGCAACCGCTCAATATAAGGCACAAGGCTTACACGGAGAATGTTTTTTAGACCTTACTTGTGGGTTCGGTATTGATGCATTTTTTCTTTCAGAGAAGTTTAAAGAAGTTACGTTGGTAGAACAAAATAAGGAACTTCTGAGCAAAGTAAAACATAATTGGCAGGTATTAGGGCGAAAGGCTACATTTATAAATGGAAGCGCAGAAGCTTTTTTGAAAGCAACAACAGCACATTACAACCTTATTTATCTTGATCCTGCTCGTAGAGACGCACTCAAACAAAAGAAGTTTCTCTTAGAAGACCTCTCACCTAATATCTTAGAGTTACAGTCTGTACTATTGCAAAAGGCAGATAAAGTGCTTACCAAACTATCACCTATGATAGACATTAGTTATCTGTTGCATACGCTATCCAAGGTAACACATATTCATTTGGTAGCCTTGCGCAATGAAGTAAAGGAGGTATTGGTAGTACAAGAACCTAAAAAAGAAACACAAGTACAAATACATTGTGTGAATTTGGAGACTGAAGAGCCTATTTTGCAATTTACAGAAGAAGCGTTGCATAGTTCTCAAGTGGTGTATAGTGCGCCTAAACAATACTTGTATATTCCTAATAATGCTTTGTTGAAATCAGGAGCTTTTAATTATATAACGCAGTATTTTGAGGTAGAGAAGTTGGACGTAAATACCCATCTATACACTTCCGAGCAGCTAAAAAAGCCCTTTGCCGGACGTGTTTTGCAGGTAACTCCTATCAATCTTAAAGAGTTAAAAAAAGGTAGTAAATATTGTATTCTCTCTAAAAACTATCCGTTATCGGTAGCAGAAATTAAAAGGAAATACCGTATCGTGGAAGGTGGTAATGAATATCTTATCTTTACCCGTTCCGTTGAGGGGTTGGTCGTACTTTTAGGGAAGGTAATCGAGTGAGAAAGTTTTTTCTTTTGAGGTAGAAATGCTTAGTAAACGATAGTTGTACACTGTGAGTAATCAAGCGAATAGGTTTGCTATCCGTAGGATAAACTGACTTGTTATTAAAAATTCCCGATAAGGCTACAGTCCAATCATCTTTCAGATATACAAACGAAAAGCGCGTCACAGAAGTAGGATAAACCTTAATGTTCAGCTGTTGCAGTATGTCCATTTGGTTACCAAAATTCAGCCCACCGATAAACGCCCCTGTAAGTAACCAGTGTTTGCCAGCTACCCACGAATAGCCATAGCCCACGTGAAAACCTATTTGGAAATTCTCAAAAGCCTCGCTACTCACATTCTCTGTTTTAGCATCAGGCTCTATGCGATGCCAATAGAAACCACTGCCAAAAAGCAAACTTCCTGCTGATTTCACTTGGAGTTCGCTTTGCTCAAAGGCAGCTCGTGCCGAAAACTTGTCAGCACGCCATACGTAAGTGCTTTCTACACCTATTTGTTGGGTAGAAAGGGTAGGGAAGAGGGTGTAATTCCCTTTACCTCTATCGATATAAAATCCTGTATAGTCTTGATAATAAGCATCTATAAGAATGCGTTTACCGTATTTATGTGCTTGTATATCAATACTGCGAGTTTTTAGATTTGTTTCATTTTTTAGTCGGAATAAGTTCTGTGCATAAAGTACGTTAAGTCCTAATATCTTGCGCAAACCTATTCCAACTCCTAAACTAAATGGGGAGTTGGGTGAATAAACCTCTTTCCCTTGCGTAAGTATGAGCATTTTGGTAGGAGTATATGCTCTGAGCCATATTTCTTGCGGATAAGGTTGAATGTAGGTAGTATCGCGCTCTTGTGCAAAGAACGAAAGGCAACCTCCCCACAAAAATATCAATAATAAGGCTCGTAAATTCATTATAATATATAAAAACGAGTGCAAAAGTAATACATTTTTAGCAACTATGAAAATCATACTCAAATACTTTCCCTCACTTAGTGAGTTGCAACAACAACAATTTGCAAAGCTCAAACCGCTGTACGAAAAGTGGAATGCTCAAATAAACGTCATCTCGCGCAAAGATATAGACGATTTCTACGAGCGACACGTGTTGCATAGCTTGGCTATTGCTAAGCACATTCAGTTCGTTGATGGCACAGTACTATTAGATGTCGGCACTGGTGGAGGTTTCCCTGGCATACCTTTGGCTATAATGTTCCCTAACTGTCAGTTTACATTGGTCGATTCTATCGGAAAGAAAATAAAAGTAGTACAAGAAGTAGTAAAAGCTTTAAGGCTCACCAATGTAACGGCTATGCAGATAAGAGCCGAAGAACTAAAAGATACTTACGACTTTGTAGTAAGTCGTGCCGTTACTCAAATGAAGGACTTTGTACCTTGGGTAAAAGGAAAGTTCAAGAAGACTTCTAAAAACGACCTCCCTAATGGTATCCTTTACTTAAAAGGCGGTGACCTTACTGAGGAGTTAGCACCTTCCCCTAAGGCAGAACTGACTGATATCAGTAGTTATTACGATGAACCTTTCTTCGAGACTAAGAAAATAGTGTATTTACCTTTTTAAGCCCCTATTATAAAGATTGTAGGTCGTTTTTGTATATCAATATTTACTTTTCTCCAAAGATGTATAGGGTGTGTTTTGATTTCTTCAGTAGGAAGTGTAAGATCACAAGCTATACATAAAAGAGTATCAGCTTGTAAGTTATCCATAAGGTCATTAAACATTTGTTGGTTACGATAAGGAGTTTCTATAAATAGTTGAGACTGTCCTTCACTTGCTTTGCGTTCTAGGGCTTTCAGTATTTTCTTGCGTTCTTGTTTATCAATAGGTAAATAGCCATTGAAAGTAAAATTTTGTCCATTGAGTCCGCTTGCCATCATTGCTAATAAAAGTGAAGAAGGACCTACTAACGGGATAACCTTTAATCCTTTTTGATGAGCTATACGTACTATATCAGCACCGGGATCGGCAATACCAGGACAACCAGCTTCCGAGATAATACCTATAGAATTTCCTTCCATACAAGGAGCGAGAAAGTTACTAAAATCACTATTACGCTGGTGCTTATCAATTACAGCAATTTGTAAATCAGCTTGTTTTTTATCTGGTACCATCAGTTTGATAAACTTTCTTGCTGATTTTTCATTTTCCACTACAAAATAAGTAAGTGAACTGAGTATATTGCTCACTTGTGCTGGTAATACATCAAGAGCGCTATCTCCCAACAAATTCGGGATTAAGTATATATTTCCTTTTGTTTGTTCCATTTATCTGTTATAAAATTTGCTAAAAATTCCTTTCCAACGATATTGCCTTATCCATTTACCTTCTTCTGCAGAGAGTAAGTAAGGTTGTTTTTCTTGTTTTGCTTTGTAAAAACCTTTGCAATAATCTAAGAAAAGTTTGCCACTACGTTTCTTTACAGCTAATTTTATTGCAGCAAATAATGTGAGAAGTACACCATATCGCATACGATAAAATACGCTTCCTTGTAAATAACGGGCATTGCTTTTATAACCTGCCCCTGTAGGACGAAGATGTTTTACGTGAAGAGTATCGTCAGTTTGTACTATCCATCCGTGATAACGTGCTAACAACTCATCAGCTGTATCCCACCCCATTGCCATTTTTAATCCTCCTATGGCTTCAAAACACGCTTTCCGATATGATTTTACAGCACCTCTCAAATGGTCTTTATTTGTGAGATTTTCAAGTACCCACAAGTTATTTTTCTCAATATAACAAAAGCCTCCAAACATTCCTAACTGAGGATTTTTGCTATATTCTTGGTTCATTACTTCAAGATAATTATTGGGAAAAATAAGGTCAGCATCAAATTTACAAATCACTTCTATGTCTTCTTTTAGATAAGAAAGTCCATAGTTAAAAGTTTGTACAACTTTAGCTCCAGGTAAGTGTTCTCCTTTTTCACCACGTTGTACTAATTGTACTATAGGATACTCAGAAGCAATGTAATTTACTACCTCAGCAGTGTTATCAGTAGAACCATCATCTACTACTATAATTTGAAAAGGAGGATAAGTTTGATTGAGCAGAGAATGTAGAGTACTACCAATGCTTTCTGCCTCATTATAAGCAGGGATAACAATTCCGATATTCATTTTACTTAGCACTATCGGTTTCTATAAGTCCGTCTTTTAATCGGATAATACGCTTAGCATACCGTGCAATATCTTCCTCGTGAGTAACCAAGATAACGGTATTTCCTTTTTGGTAGATTTCGTCAAAAAGGTTCATTATTTCATAAGAAGTTTTAGAGTCGAGATTTCCTGTAGGTTCATCTGCTAAAATAATAGAAGGGTGATTCACCAAAGCACGTGCGACAGCCACTCTTTGGCGTTGTCCTCCTGATAACTCATTAGGTTTGTGAAGCATACGATTATCTAAGCCTACTAATTTCAATACTTCTTTAGCTCGCTCGTGTCGTTTTTCTTTCTTAACACCAGCGTATACCATTGGGAGAGCCACATTATCTAAAGCTGTAGTGCGTGGCATCAAATTAAAAGTTTGAAATACGAAACCTATTTCTTTATTGCGTATATCAGCTAACTCTGAATCACTCATCTTGCTTACATCCTTTCCATTTAAGATATATTCACCAGAAGTGGGAGTATCTAAGCAGCCTAAGATATTCATTAAGGTAGATTTTCCTGATCCTGATGGTCCCATTAGAGCAACATACTCTCCTTTTTCTATGGAAAGGTTGATACCTTTTAGTACGTGTAGAATTTCAGAACCTAATCTAAAATCGCGTTTGATATTTTTAATTTCTAATAAACTCATCTTTTCCTTACTGAATTTTTTGATTTAAAAAATCTAACAACTTTCCAAAAGCTTTTCCACGGTGACTGATACGATTTTTTTCGTCTTGAGTGAGTTCAGCAAAAGTTTTATCAGAGTTTTCAGGAATAAATATAGGGTCATATCCAAAACCATTAGTTCCTATAGGAGTTGTGCTTATATTTCCTTTTGCAATACCCTCAAAAGTATATACAACACCTTCTAAGCACAAGGCTATAACAGTTTTAAATTGAGCTTCTCGACGAGAGATTCCCTCCATATTTTTCAAAAGCAATTGCACATTATCCACATCGCTTTTGTGTTCACCTGCATAACGTGCTGAATATACCCCTGGAGCATTATTTAATGCTTGAACTTCTAACCCTGTATCATCAGCAAAAACATTACAGTGATACTGTTTTTGAACGTATTGTGCTTTTAGTAAGGCATTGTCCTCAATGGTAGTAGCTGTTTCAGGAATATCCTCATTACAGCTAATATCATCCAAACTCAACAATTGAATGTTTGGAGGTAAAAGGGCTTGTATTTCCCTTAATTTATGCTGGTTATGGGTAGCAAATACTAATTTCACAACTAAAACTATTCCTTTTCTTCTGTATTTTCTTCAGCCGTTTCAGCTAATTGTGTTTTTTGTAAATGTTTCAGTTCTCGAAGTTTATTTTCCCACGTTTTAAGAGCCTCTTTTTGATTATTGATGTTCTTAATCACATCACGTACCAATGGATTCTTCTCATCAATATTACCAAAGAAAGCTAAATTATTTTCCAATTGTAATACTTCCGATTTGAGTTCCTCAATACGACGTTTTACAAAAATCACCTCATTGTTGAGAGAATTCTCATTATCATCATTGATAAGTCGTTCCAATTTATTGTTGTACTTAATAATCTCAATTTCTTGTTTATCAAAATTGAGTTTTTTGTACAATGCATCGATTATTTTATGGAATTTGATATCGATAGTTCTCTTAGAATGATGAGTAGTTCCTAAAGCATTCCATTCATTCACAAAATTTTGTAAGGTTTCTATTTCCCTATCTCTATCAGTGCTTAATTGGTATTCTTTCAGTTTGTCCAAGAAAGCTTTCTTTTGCTCAAGAGCATTATTTTCTTTATTCTTAGAATGTTGGATTGCTTCTGCCAAATGAGTAAAATAGGTGTCACAAGCCTTTTTGAACTCTTTCCAAATTTTTTCGGTATTTCTAAGAGGTACACTTCCTATTTCTTTCCACTCTTTCTGAATATTTTTCATCAATTCAGTAGTAGTTTCCCAGTCAGTGCTATTTTGGTTTGCTTTAGCTATTTCTACTAAGGCTAGTTTTTTTGTCAAATTTTCTTGTTGTTCTTTTTTAAGAACTTTGTAGAACTGGTTTTTCTTTTTGTTGAAGCTTCGCAAAGCTACATTGAAGCTTTTCCACACTTCATCAGCTTGTTGCAAAGGTACTTTTCCTACATTTAGGAAGTTTTGGCGCAATTCTTCTACTTGTTTAGAGAGTTGCTTCCAAGCATTATGTGTAGTAGGTTCTTTTTCTCCTAATTTTTTAATACGTTCAATAATGCTTTGTTTTTTCACAGCATTTTCCTCATATATTTTATCTAAATTTTTGAGGTAATATTGGCGTTTGTCGTGTATTTTTTTTGTCAGTTCGCTGAAACGTTGCCATAAACTCTCGCGGTGTTCTTTATCCACGGGGCCTATTTCTTCCTTCCAAATACGATGTAGCACTTGTAGCTCACGTGAGGCAAGTAGTGCATCTACATCATCTTGAGCGAGAGCTTCAGCTCGTTGAATGATTTTTAATTTTTCTTCCAAATTGCGTTTGAAGTCAATATCACGTAAATCTTTACTTAGGTGGATATAGTCATAGAAATTTTCTACGTGGTGATGGTAGGTATTCCACAAGTCTTCATAATCGGCGTTAGAAACAGCTCCTGCTTTGCGCCAGCGTTCTTGCAATTGCTGGAATTGTTTAAAAGTTGTGCCTATGTGTTCCTCTGTATTGATAAGGTTCTTTAGCTCTTCTATAATTTCTCGGCGCTTAACAAGGTTTTCCTTATGAGTTTTTTCCATTTCCTTGTAGTACTGATTGCGCTTTTCACGATAGTTATTGAAAGCTGTATAGAACTCCTTATAGATAGGAATTTCATAAGAAAAGTTATGAGGTTCACCTCCATCGGCAATAAACTCTTCTCTTTTCTCTTCTACCAGCGCATCGTACTTTTTATCAAATTCATAGCGGATAGCATCCACTTGTTTTTTGATAGCTTGAGTTTTCTCGGTAAGGAGCAGTTCTTTCAACTCTTTAGTCAATTCACTAAGAGACATTGCTTCATAATTTACAAATGAAGCTTCTTCTAAACGATTGTCCTCTATGGCTAATGTGTTTTTTTCCTCTGACATATCTAAGATTTAAATACAACTATTGTTTAAAAACGCTACTAAATTACAACAATATTTTGAAATACCTACTTTTTTTTGAAAATATTTTCACTTTTATTCTCTATAATAAACATAAGTAGTTTATTATCAGTATTTATTAAGGGAGATTTCTTTAAGATTCTCTATAAAAAAATCTACTTCTTCTATTGTATTAAATGCTGAAAATGAGAAGCGCAACGAAGGATATTGTAGTGCTTCTTTTGGCATAAAAGCCGATAATACGTGTGAAACTTGTACGCTACCACTTTGACAAGCACTTCCTTTTGAGCAGGCAATACCTTTTAGATCTAACTGAAAAAGCAAAGTGTTATCTTGCTGTTGTAATGTAGGAAAGCCTACATTCACTATAGCATAACTACTTTCCTCTAAACTCTCTGATGTCCCGTTGAATACTATCTCAGGAAAATGATGTTTGAGTTGATGTATAAAATATTGTTTCAAGTTTTTGAGTTTTTCAGTATTCTCTTCTAATTTCTTATAACACAAGCTAAAAGCTACTTCCATACCTGCTATATTATGTACAGCTTCTGTACCTGCGCGCAAACCTTTTTCTTGTTCTCCTCCAATAATACTGCCGTGTAAAGCTATACCTTTTCTGATAAAAGCAAATCCCACTCCTTTAGGTCCGTGAAACTTATGAGCTGAAGCTGTGATAAAATCTACAGGAATCTCTTGTAAGTTAATAGGATAATGTCCTACAGATTGTACTGTATCAGAATGAAAATAGGCCCCTTTTTCTTTGCAAAGTGTAGCAACCTTTTTTAAAGGTAAAATATTCCCTATTTCATTGTTTAGATGCATCAAACTTACTAATACTTTTTTTCCAATATATTGTTCGAGTAAGTTTTCTAAATGTTGAAGATCTATCTCTCCTCTTTCCGTAAGATTCACATAAACTATTTGTATAGGGTATTCCTTAGCTAATACCTCTAAAGTATGTAGTACAGCGTGATGTTCTATAAGTGAAGAAATAACTACTTGTACGTGTAAATCACGTATGCAACTGTGAAGAATAAAATTATCAGCTTCAGTACCCCCTGAAGTAAAAATAATTTCAGAGGGTAAAGCTTTTAGTTCTTTCGCTATTTGCTTGCGACTATATTCAATAAGTGATTTTGCACCACGCCCTAAGGCGTGAGTAGATGATGGATTACCATAAGTAGTATTCAATACTTCTGTTATCTTTTCTACAACCTCAGGATAAAGGGAAGTAGTAGCCGCATTATCAAAATAGACTTTCATAGTTTTTGAAGGAGAAATTGTTATGCTTTGTTGGAAGTAGTATTATTCCTGTTGTTATTATTATTTTTGCGATAATTTTTATTGCGGTTGTTGTTATTTTTATTTCCTAATCCTTTTTTCTGTTTAGAAAGGAAAAGTCCTACTATAAAAGCTAATATAGCGACTGTAAAAGCACACCAGCAAGCTTCATTACACATAAAAGAAGAGTTAAATAATGGAGCTATTAACAAGCCTGCAAATACGTATTTAGAAACATCTAACAAAAAATCTGAAATTCTTTTTTTCATTCTTTATTTTTAAAATTTTCGGCAAAGATACAACTTTTTATCAAAATGGAAATAATAGTGGTAAAACAAATACCATTACAATCCCCATAATAATTTGTAACGGTAAGCCTACTTTTACATAATCGGAAAATGTATAACGTCCTGCCGACATTACTAAAGCATTGGGTGGAGTAGAAAATGGTGAAGCAAAACACATACTCGCTCCTACAGCTACTGCAAACATAAATGCTTGAGGTTGTAAACCTAACGATAAAGCTGTTTTCATAGCAATAGGTGCTAAAAGAACTGCTGTGGCTGTATTACTAATAAACATCGTCATTAATGAAGTGGTGAAATATACCCCTGCTAATAGTATATATGGACTTTTATCGCCTAAACTTCCTACTAATGCATTAGACACTAAAGCAGATACTCCTGTTTTTTCTAAGGCTAATGCCATTGGCAACATACCTGCTATAAGCACAATACTCTCCCAGTTAATTGTTTTGTAAGCTGCTTCGATATTGCGTAAAGCTCCTGAAATAACCATTAGAAGAGAGGCTATAAGCACAGCTGTTACAGGAGCTATAGGAATAAAATCGAACATCATCGCTACTACCATTGCTACCATTATCAAGGCTGCTATAGGAGCTTTATGAGTGAGGGTTACTTTCGATGCTTCGGCAAGAGGTTGACCTAATACTACTAACTGACTTCTTTCGGCATCTAACTTGGCTATATGATCCCAAGTTCCTTGTACTAATAATATATCACCTGCGTGCATCTTTTCGTCTTTCAAGTTTTGTAAAATATAGGTATCCTTACGTTGAATACCTAAGATATTAAGCCCAAAGTGCTCACGCAGTTTGCTATCACTAACACGAGTATTTACTAATTTAGAAGCGGGCATTATCAACACTTCAGCTATCCCTATATCGTGAAAGTGTAATTCATTAGGTAAGCGTTGTTCAGGATGGTGTGTATCAAGGAAGTCCAAATGATTTTCGGTATTCATTTGTTCAATTGACTCAAAATCACCTCGTAAATAAAGAATATCTCCTTCATAAATTACAGTATCAGCATTTACAACCTCCTGATTACCTGTTTTAAAGAAAGGGTTATTAGAAGTAGGCTTGCGCCTAATTTCTAATACTGAAATATGATAACGTTGTGAAAGGTTTATTTCTTTAAGTGTCTTTCCTTTGAATAAAGTGTTTTCGCTTACCAATACGCGATATAAGTTCTTAGATAATTGATATTCACCTACTAAGTCACTCAGAGATTTTCCTCCCTTGCCTTTGTCACTTCCTCCTTCTCCTTTCTTAGTTAAAAAGATTTTAGTAATAGGTATCAATATTAACATCCCAACTAATAAACATATCAATCCTACAGGGGTGAATGAGAAAAAAGTGAGTTTGTCATAGCCATTTTTCACTAACTCTCCATCGATTACTAAGTTAGGAGGTGTACCGATGAGCGTCATCATACCGCCCATACTACTGGCAAAAGCCATAGGCATCAGCAATCTACTACTATTGATATTACCACTCATCGCCATACTCACAATAATAGGCATCATCAAGGCTACTGTGCCTGTATTACTTACAAAAGCTCCAATAAAAGCTGTAACAAGCATCACCAGAACAAGGAGCTTCACCTCACTATTACCTGCTAAACGCAAGATTTTACTGCTCATCATCTTTGCCAATCCCGTTTGGAAGATAGCACCTCCTACTACAAAAAGCCCTATCATCATCACCACTACTTTATCCGAAAAACCTGACAAGGCTTGTTCGGGTGTAAGGATACCAAAAAGTACTAAAAGCACTAAGGCACACATTGCTACCAAATCGGAACGGACTTTACCGCTCATAAAAAACAAGGCTGATATAAAGAGAATGATGAGTGTTGTGTACATAACAAATTAAATGATTAATTCGACAAATCTACACTATAATTACTTGGCTCAAAAGTTACTGAAACGTGTTCTTGTAAGGAAGTAGATAATGAAATACCTTTAAAATCAGCTTTTATAGGATAATCTTTATGATTGCGATTCACTAACACTGCTGTTGTGAGTCGTTTTAGAGGTACTTCTAAGAAGTGTTTCACTCCATAGATAAGTGTACGTCCTGAATTGAGCACATCATCTACCACTATCACTGCTTTATCAGTATATTGTTCAGCAGGAATAGAAATCGTAGTACCTATCAATGGATTTTTTTTATCCATTATAATTTGGCATAAAACCACTTTTAAAGGTGAAATACCTGCCAATGCTACTGCAAGTTTCTCTGCAAATACATATCCATTGCCATTGATACCTGCTAACACGATTTCCTCTTCATTAAGATGTGTTTCATAAATTTGATAAGCAATGCGCCTTATCTTGTGTTCAATATCGGCGTGATTTAATATTTGTGTCATATACATATAATTTATTAAAGGCGACAAAGTTACAAACTATTTCCATAAAAAGCAAGATTTTTTATCTGAACTTCTATCATTTATCATTTATTTTGTACATTTGCCTCACCAATTATTTATTATTATGTTTATAACAGAACGTCTTCTAACTTTAGCTGATATTCCTTACCGCGATTTTACAGCTAAACTTATTCCTACCATTGATAAAGAATGTATCATTGGAGTACGAACCCCAGCAATACGCTCTTTAGCTAAAGAATTACTAAAACAACAACCTAAGGAGGCTATGGTTTTCTTAGAAAAACTGCCTCATTATTACTACGAAGAGAACAATCTGCATGCCTTTATCATAGCACAAATAAAGGATTTCGAAAAGACTATGCAGTACACTACACAATTTTTACCATATATTGACAATTGGGCTACTTGTGATATTTTTGCCCCTAAAATTTTCTTGAAATACCCTGAAGAGGTGTTGAGTTATGTTCAACAATGGCTCAAAAGTAACGAAACTTATACGGTGCGTTATGCTATTGGAGTATTACTCTCTAATTACTTAGATGAGCATTTTAAAACAACTCATTTAGATTGGGTAGCTGCCATACGTTCAGAAGAATATTACATCAATATGATGATAGCGTGGTATTTCGCTACAGCTTTAGCTAAACAATACAAGACTACTATCCCTTATATAGAAGCTAAAACACTTACGCCTTTTGTACAAAACAAAACCATACAAAAGGCGAGAGAGAGTTTGCGTATTTCAGCTGAAACAAAAGAATATTTACTTCAATTTAAATTGCCAAATTGAAAATTATTCAAACATACTAAACACACAACCTCCATATTTTTTAGAGGTTACAAAGTGAGGTAAATTTGAAAGGTCAGTACGAGAAGAATGTTCTATAATGAGAGTACCATTTTCATTGAGAAAATCTCTTTCAAAAATAAGTTCGGCAATCTCAGTAAATTTTTCTATAGGAAGTTCATAAGGAGGGTCAGCAAAAATTACATCAAAACGCTGTACAGTGCGTTTGAGGTATTCATACACATCAGCTTTGAGCACTGTGATAGGATAGTCAAGCTCACGTGCTGTTTTGTTAATAAACTGCACGCAACCACTATGACTATCCACTGCAATAAGTGAAGGACACCCCCTGCTAGCAAATTCATAACTGATATTTCCTGTACCCGCAAAAAGATCAAGTACTGAAAGTTCATCAAAATAGTAATAGTTGTTAAGAATATTGAACAAAGCCTCCTTGGCAAAATCGGTCGTAGGTCGAACAGGGAGTTTGGCTGGAGCTATCAGTTGTTTACCTTTATTTTTTCCTGAAATGATGCGCATTTTTTATTAATTATATCAGGCGACAAAAGTACTAAAAAATACGAATACATACAAATTGCTTGTGCATTCAATAAAAAGTTGTACTTTTACGCCCTCAAAACTATCACTATATGATTGCTTTAAATTTTATATGGAATTCTAATGAGATTCTCGCTACTATAAACTTACCTATTGTAGGCTCATTTTCTCTTCGTTATTACAGCTTAATGTTTATCGTCGCTTTTAGCTTGGGGTGGTATCTGACTAAAAAAATATACCTCAACGAAGGTAAAACTATACAACAGCTTGATACTTTATTTGTCTATACAGCAGTTGCTACCTTAGTAGGTGCACGCTTAGGTGATTGCTTATTTTACAATTGGGATTATTTCAAAGACCACTTGCTCGAAATCTTTTTACCTATTAAAGAGAAACCCGGTGGCGGTTGGGAACCTACAGGCTTTTCAGGTTTAGCAAGTCACGGAGCTGCCATAGGGATTATTATCGCTATGATACTATATGTACGTAAATATAAAGATATCAGTCTATCATGGATATTAGACCGTGTAGTAATTCCTATTACTATTGGAGGAATGTTTGTACGCTTTGGGAATTTTTTCAATTCTGAAATCAATGGTAAAGAAGTAAGTGACACTTTTCCTTTAGGGGTCAAATTTGTACAAGGAGGAGCTATCTCTCCACGCCAAGCAATGGAAATCACTCAACAATCTGACCCACAATCGGCTTACCAACTCATTGCTCACGACCCACGTTTCTCCGAAATATTAGCTTCCATTCCTTATCAACACCCTGCACAACTATATGAAGCCTTTGGTTATTTCTGTCTGTTTTGGGTATTGTGGTACGTGTATTGGAAAACTAACAAAAAAAATAAACCCTACTTTATTTTCGGTCTTTTCTTAATAGCTTTGTGGAGCATCCGTTTTGCGGTAGAATTTGTAAAAGAAAGTCAAGGAGGATTTGAAAGTTCTTTAGGTTTACTTTCTACAGGTCAATGGCTGAGCATTCCATTTATCATAGCAGGCTTTTATTTACTATTTAGAAAAACACAAAAAGTATAATTATATTCAAAAACAAAAATGCAATTTTTTAGAAAACACTTTGTAACAGTAGCTTTAGCATTAGTTGCCTTAGCTGCAATCGCTCTCATTTTGCCTCGTTTTTTTGGCAGTAATAAAACTGAACAAATCGTAGAGATTACTCCTGATGACATTCAGTTTACTAAAGATGGAGAGCTTTCTATTTTCAAAAACGATTCTCTTATCCAAACCATTGATGTAGAGTTTGCAAAAAATGAAATGGAACGTTCCTTAGGATTGATGTATCGTTCTTCAATGGATGAACATCAAGGAATGTGGTTTATATTCTCTGAAGAAGCACCACGCTCTTTTTATATGAGAAACACTGAAATTTCTTTGGATATTATCTATTTAGACAAAGATAAGAAGGTAGTAAGTATTGCTAAAAACGCCCGGCCATACGATGAAACTTCTTTACCTTCAGAAAAACCTGCGATGTATGTACTCGAAATTAATGGAGGTTTAGCCGATAAATGGGGAATTGATAAAGGTGATAGGGTAGAAGTAAAATAAACCTTTACGATGGAAGAAAAAGTAATATTAGTAGACGAACAAGACAACCCTATAGGCTTGATGGAGAAGCTTGAAGCACATCAAAAAGCACTATTGCATAGGGCTTTCTCTGTATTTATACTTAACGATAAAGGGGAGATTATGCTGCAACAAAGAGCTGCTAATAAGTACCATTCTCCTAATTTGTGGACAAACACTTGTTGCAGTCATCCACGTGAAGGAGAGACTACTATTGAAGCTGGTAAACGCCGATTACAAGAGGAAATGGGATTTGTTACAGAGCTTAGTGAAGTGTTAAGTTTTATTTACAAAGCTCCTTTTGACAATGGGCTTACTGAACACGAACTCGACCATATTCTTATAGGTTATTACAACGATTCACCTATTATTAACCCTGATGAAGTATCCAATTGGCGTTGGACATCTCCTAAAAACATCAAAGCTGATATTACAAAATTTCCTCATCAATATACTGAATGGTTTAAAATTATTTTTGATAAATTCTACGATCAGATTAGTCAATAAAAAAGGGATGAATTAATCATCCCTTTTTTAATAACTCTATTGCGTGGTTTCGTGCTGAAACTCCACTATTTTTACCTTCTAACATTTCTGATAGTTCAGTAATACGTTCTTCTTCAGTGAGCAATTTCAAATGTGTTGTAGTCTTGCCATTCTCATCTTCTTTAAATACCTTAAAGTGATAATTCCCTTTAGCAGCTATTTGCGGTAAGTGAGTAATTGCAAATACTTGTCGGTTTTTACTCATCGCTTTCATTATATCACCCATTTTCTGAGAAATTTCTCCAGACACTCCTGTATCTATTTCGTCAAACATTATAGTAGGCAATGCAGTATGCTCTGCCATAATAGCTTTTACTGCTAACATTATACGTGAAAGTTCCCCTCCTGAAGCTACTTTTTTCAAAGTACCAAAGTCTCCACCTTTATTAGCTGAAAATAGAAATGATAACTCATCATTACCATTAGTAAAGAAACTATCAGTAGCTTTGAGTTCTATGGCAAATTTACCATTTGGCATACCGAGTTCGTGCATAAAGTACGTGAGTTTCTCATCTAAAGCAGGAATTACCTTTTCACGTGCATTGTGAATCTCGGTGGCTTTCTCAAGGGTAGCAAGCTTTTGAGCTTCTACTACTTTTTGCTGTTGATTGAGATCTATATCCACACTTTCAGTTTTAGACACAGCTTGTTCTAATTCCTTCTGAATTTTAATAAGTTCAGCAACTGTAGTTACTTTGTGTTTCTTTTGAAGTGCATATATTTTGTTGAGTTGAGCCGATATTTCCTCCAAACTCTCAGGATCAGTTTCTATATTTTCGTCTATATAGGCTATTTCACTGTTCAAATCTTCGAGTTCTAAAAATGCTGATTCTATACGTTCATAGAGTTCTCTGTATTGCTGTTTGTATTCTGCAAGATTAGAAAATGCGCGCTTGAGTTCACGTAATTTATTGAGTATCCCTACCTCTTCATCATTAAGCAACTGTATACTTTCTGCTACACTTTCTTTTATATCTTCTATATTTGAAGCTTCTTGATAACTCTCTTCTAATTCCTCCAAAATGCCTTCTTCTAATGTAACTGATTTAAATTCTTTTAATTGGTGTAGATTATAATCATATTCCTTAGTCGCATTTTTTTGAAATTCGATAAGTTCTTGTAATTTTTTCTGTTCCTTTTTTAATAATTGATGAAGCTGTGAATATGCTGTAAGAAGTGCTTGATCATCAGCCATAGTATCAATAATTTCAAACTGAAAAGAAATATCGCTCAAGGCCAAAGTTTGATGCTGAGAGTGAATATCTACCAAAAGTTCTCCTAAACGAGAAAGTACTTCTAAAGTAGCAGGAACATCGTTTACAAAAGCCCTTGATTTACCTGAAGGGAGTATCTCTCGACGAATAATTGTTTGTGAATCATAGTCAAGATCTAATTCGTTAAACAACGATTGGAAGCTGTATTTTTGTAGTGAAAATTCTGCTTCTATTACACATTTTTCATCTTTATTACGAAGGGAAGCCATATCGGCACGTTTCCCTAAAATAAGAGAGAGAGCATCAAGCATAATTGATTTACCTGAACCTGTTTCACCTGTGATAATAATAAAACCTTCAGGAAAATCTACTTTCAAGTCATCTATAAGAGCATAGTTTTTTATAGAAAGAGATGTGAGCATAGTCGTTATTTAATTTCTCCCCATTTGGCACCTTGGGTAGGGGCTAATTTTTGTAAGGTTTCTTTTAGTATTTTAGTATCTACCATTACTCCACCCGCAAAAATAGCTGCAATTTCGTCAGTTTTTGCATTAAAAAAGAGTGTCATTGCATAGGAATTAAGGCGAAGACTTGGTATTTTATCTAATAATAAAATAGCAGTTTGAATTGTTTCTTTAGCTTGTTTTTCATTAGAATTCATTTGGTCTAAGCCTAAACGGTGGTATTGGTATAGAGTTTTGTGGTAATCGTCATAATTCTCAGAAATAAGTTCATTTATAAGTGAAAACCGATTATTTCTGCCATTATCTGTCCATCCTTCATAGCCACTATTTTGTCCTAAATTAGCAATCTGTTTGGCTTTGATAAAATAAGGATACCCTCCTTTTTCTGAAAAAGTATCAGCATCAAAGCCTAATAACAAATAAGCATAGTAAGCAACTACTGAAGTAAGATTAGACTCAAAAGTACTTTCATTAAATGAAAGTGGTGCAAATTCTTGATATTCAAAAGATACTTCTTTATCTTGCAAGTTAAAAATAGGTGATTGATAAGCACTATTATACACAGGTCGCGACGATTGTACCAAAAGAGTAGCCTCATAACGTGTATTTTCAAACTTAGTAATCACCAATGTAAAACTACAACGCAATCGCTCGTTTTCACGCACCTTTATATCTGTCCATCGCGTTTGATTGATAAACTCTTGCAATGACTTTTCTAAAGTTTTGAATACTGAACGATTGCTCAAATTCACTTGCTGTGTATTTACTGTTACTATAGCATTGAGCTCTTGTGAATGAGTAAAAACACAACTGAATAATACAAAAAAGAATAGTATTTTTTTCATCAAATTGTTTTTAATAAGGAATTTCTTCTGTGATTTCAAGTCCGTAGCCTGACATACCCACATAATTTGACGCATTTTTAGAATTGCTAAGCAATCGCAATTTACGAATACCTAAATCATTGAGTATTTGAGCTCCCATACCTATATCTTTAGTGTCTTTATCTATTTGAGGTAGAGGATTTCCTTTTTGGTTTTCCTTCATTTGAGTAATATGTTGTAATAGGTTCTGAGAATACCTTTCTTTATTGATTACAATTACAGCACCTTTGCCTTCCTCGTTTATTTTCTTAAAGATGCGTTCTAATGGATTATCTTTATCACCTGCTAAGACTTCTAAAATGTCATTACTAATAAACGAAGCATGTACACGAGTGAGAACAGCTTCATCATTTTTCCAAGTGCCTTTTGTAAAAGCCAAATGGATTTGTTTGTTAGTAGTTTGCTCATAAGCACGCAAGCGAAATTCTCCATAAGGAGTTTGCAACAAAAAGTCTTCTTTTTTTACCACTAAAGTATCTTTGCGCATACGATAGGCAATGAGGTCTTCTATAGATATGATTTTAAGATCAAACTTTTTAGCTACTTCCACCAATTGAGGTAAGCGAGCCATCGTACCATCTTCATTGAGTATTTCTACTAAGATACCTGCAGGATAAAGTCCTGCTATACGTGTGAGGTCTATAGCAGCTTCAGTATGTCCTGAACGGCGTAACACACCTCCTTGTTTAGCACGGAGTGGAAATATATGTCCTGGGCGTCCTAAATCAAATGGTTTAGTTTCAGGATTTACCAATGCTTGGATAGTTTTAGCCCTATCGAAAGCTGAAATACCTGTAGTACAACCATTTCCTTTCAAATCCACTGATACAGTGAATTGAGTTTCGTGTAGTACGGTATTGTTCTGCACCATCATTGGTAGGTCTAACTCTGCACATCGTTTTTCAGTAAGTGGCGCACATACTAATCCGCGACCGTGAGTAATCATAAAGTTAATCATTTCTGGAGTTACTTTCTCAGCTGCTGCTATGAAGTCTCCTTCATTTTCACGGTTTTCATCATCTACTACAATGATTACTTTTCCTTTTTTTATATCCTCTACAGCTTCTTCTATGCTGTTTAGTTTAAAATTATTCATTTTTTATATAATATATAACTTAACTTTAAAAGTTGATAGTGATATGTTTGATTTTTGCGCTCTCTTCTATATCGCCCTTAGAGATATTATCAGCAAGACCGAAAGCAGTTTTGATTGCAGTTTTATCGAATGTAAAATAGAAATTTTGACCTTTAGGAGTAACGAGCACACTACTAATAGAGGGTTGTATTTCTAAATCAGGGTATTTATCTTTCACATCTTTGAAAGTACTCTCTAATGATATACCTTTTTCAGTAGTGTACAAAGGAGAGAGTACTAGTACGCTCTCTATCACTTCTACGCCTTTTTCATTGGTAGTAGGTGTGATTTCAAGAAGTTCTTTACCATCCTTGCTAAGGATTGTAATGCGCTCAGAACTTGCATAACGCAACTCTCCTTCCACATTAGAATTTACAATTGAATCCTTAGCAAAAATAGAATCTAATTTTTGTATAGGTGTATTTTTTTGAAGTACCCCTATACTGTTATTAGTAATGAGAAAATTATTTTTGCTGTTGTTACAAGCAGTAAGCCCGATCAAGGCTATAGCGGTGATGATAAGCTTTTTCATTATTTTTTGATAATTTTGTTCAATATTCCTAATACACCTCGTATAAAGGTAGCACTGGTTACCATTTTTACTAATGGGTTTTGTCCTGAGCGTTTTGCTGGAGCTTTAGAATTGTTGTTTGATGATGTTTTTTCTACTTTCTCTGCTCTATCAGCTTCTTCTTTTGCTGCTTTTTGCTTTTGTTCTTCCTCGTGAACTTCTTCAATTTTTTTATTGAGTAACTCATAAGCACTTTCACGATCGATAACTTCGTTGTATTTGCGTACCAATTCAGAGTTATTTACAAGGTTTTCTATTTCGGTATCGGTAAGTATATCCATTCTACTCATAGGAGCACGCATCATTGTGGCTACCAAAGGTGTAGGGATTCCTTTTTCGTTTAATGCAGTCACTAAAGCCTCTCCCGTACCAAGTGTTGTAAGAGTTTCTGTAGTATCGTAAAATTCTGATGAAGGATAATTTTCAGCGATTAGCTTAATAGCTTTACGATCTTTAGCTGTGAATGCACGAAGTGAGTGTTGTACTTTCATACCTAACTGTGAGAGCACTGCATCAGGTATATCTGTTGGATTTTGAGTACAAAATATCAATCCTACACCCTTAGAACGTATGAGTTTTACAATATTTTCTAATTGGTTGAGAAGGGTTTTTGATGCTTCATTGAAAATAAGATGTGCCTCATCTATAAAGATAACCAATTTTGGTTTCTCCATATCACCTACTTCTGGGAAAGTAGTGTATATCTCGGCTAACAGACTCAACATAAAGGTAGAAAACATCTTAGGACGATCTTGTATATCAGTAAGTCTAATGATATTCACATAGCCTTCACCTTGGTTGTTTGTACGCAATAAGTCTTGAGGGTCAAAACTGCGCTCTCCAAAGAAAAGATCAGCACCTTGATGTTCTAACTCTACTAATTTACGCAAGATTGCACTGGTAGAGGTTTTAGAGATAGAACCATATTCTTTTTCAAAACTTGTTTTGCCCTCTTCAGTAGCATATTGAAGAATTTTTTTGAGATCTTTGAGGTCTAAAAGAGGTAATGCATGGTCATCACAGTATTTGAATACAACTGCGAGAACGCCCTCTTGTATATCGCTTAGGTCTAAGATACGTGAGAGCAATACAGCACCAAATTCTGAAATAGTAGCGCGCATACGCACTCCTTTCTGGGCTGAAATGGTGAGTAATTCGGTAGGAAAAGCTTGTGGTTGAAAATCTAATCCTATTTTGCCCAATCGTTCTAAAATAAAAGGTTTTACTTCACCCGATACTGCAATCCCACTGAGGTCACCTTTCAAGTCCATTAAAAGTACTGGAACACCTTTTTTAGAAAGGTTTTCAGCAATTACTTGTAGTGTTTTAGTTTTCCCTGTACCTGTAGCTCCTGCAATAAGCCCGTGGCGGTTTAAAGTTTTTAAAGGTAGTTTTACTAAAGCATTTTCAATAGGTTGCCCTTCGTATACTGCACCACCTAAGATGATGGCATCACCTTTAAAGGTATAGCCGTTGGTAATAGTTTCTCTGAAAGATTCTATATTAGTCATTTCATTTAATTATCTAAAGTGTTTCAAGCGACAAAGATACATACTTTTATCGAAATATACAAATTTTCCTTATTTTACTCTTGATACCGTAATGCCGTCACGAATAGGCAATAACACTGTCTCCACCCGTGAATCATCTTTTAACTTCTGATTATATATCATTAGTGCTTGAGTATGCTTATCGTTCTGTTTTACTTCTTCTACTACCTTACCACTCCATAACACATTGTCTGAAAGAATGATGCCTCCTCGGTTCATTTTTTCGATAATCAAATCAAAATAAAGACTGTAGTTTTGCTTATCAGCATCAATAAAAACAAGATCAAAAGTAGTGTTGAGAGTAGGAATAATATCGGCAGCTTTACCGAGATGTTGTACTATTTGACTTCCATAGCCACTACGGTCAAAAAAATCACGTTGCAAGTCGATGAGTTCTTCTTTGATATCAATAGTATGTAGTACTCCATTCGTTGATAATCCTTCTGCCAAGCAAAGGGTAGCATAGCCCGTATAAGTACCTATTTCCAAAATAACTTTAGGCTGTACTAACTTAGATAATAAACTGAGAAAACGCCCTTGTAAATGCCCACTAATCATTCGTGGTTGGAGTACACTAAGGTGTGTACGTTTACTGAGCTCTTGCAACAAAAGAGGCTCATTATCAGTATGTTCGTTGGCATAATTTTCTAAATCTTCTGATAAAAAGTGCATTAGCAAAATATTTTTTAGGGCAAAGATAGTAATAATATTAGAAAATATTGTAATTTTGGGCGCAAATTCACGACTATATGAAAGCACTCGTTATCATTGATGTACAAAATGACTTTATGCCTACAGGATCTTTACCTGTGAAAGAAGGAGATCAAATTATACCTTTTATCAATGCAGAAATGCAGAAAGGTTATGACCTTGTAGTTGCTACTCAGGATTGGCACCCTGCTACCCATAAAAGTTTTGCAAGTCAGCATAAGGGTAAAAAGCCTTTTGATGTAGTTCAGTTAAATGGTATAGAGCAAATACTGTGGCCAGACCACTGTGTGCAAGGGACTTTTGGTGCTCAACTACATAAAGACCTCGACATAAGACCTATATCAGCCATTTTTAGAAAAGGAATGAACCCCGAAATAGATAGTTACAGTGCTTTTTTTGATAATAACAAACTTAATAATACCGGCTTGCACGGCTTTTTGCAGGACAAAAGTATTACAGAACTCGTATTTTGTGGTTTAGCAGGTGATTTTTGTGTAGCTTATAGTGCCAATGATGCCAAAGCCTTGGGCTACAAAGTAAATTTGTTTGACAAAGGAATAAGATCTATTAATTAAGAAGTGGCTCAAATAATTTCATATCAGAGAGAAGGTGCAACTGTATATGTACAAAAAGGTGCTGAATGTGATCCTTCTTTACTGGATAAACCAAGAATATGGATAGACTTTAATACCCCTTGGGAGGATTTATATTTCCTATCACAAGCTGATATAAAAACAGATTCTAATGGCAATGAAATAAGCTTGAAAGAAGGAATGCAAGTTTCTGTTTTTGATTTTGACTCTGATGAAAATAATAATCCAGATAATCTATTAGCTGATGGTATTGTAGTTTTGAATGAAACAGGAACATATACCAATACGAAATGGCTTATAAAAGTACTTCCTAATGAAAAATATGGGAAATACTATTGGGTATCAGATACTAAAAAGTAAAAAATGAATTGTATAAAATGAAATATATCACCTACATACTATCAGCCTTACTCCTTGCAAGTTGCGAAACTCATTTTTTTTCGTCTCCTGAGAAATATGAAACTCCCTTTGAAAATAAAGATGGTTTAAAAAGCTCTTCGTATGAGGAAGTGATTGATTATTACAAACAACTTTCGCAAGACTTTGCTTCTATATCTTTCAAAACAATGGGACAAACTGATAATGGTGTACCCTTGCATTTGGTGATATACAGCCCTGATGCTGAATTTAACTTCAATAAATACCGCAAAGAACGAACTATTATCTTCATCAACAATGCAATTCACGGCGATGAACCTGACGGAGTGGACGCTACGATGTTGCTTTTCCGTAATTTAGCCCAAAATGAAATCAAACTTTCTGGGAATGTGATGGTAGTAACCATTCCTGTCTATAATATAGGAGGAATGCAAGAAAACAGGAAAGAGAGTGCTGCTCACTATAATTTAGACAACGATTTTGTAAAAGCTGATGTAGAAAATACTTTATCTTTCGCTAAAATCTTTCAAGAAATACAACCCGATATTTTTATAGACAACCAAGTAAGCCGAAAAGAAGAGTATCAATACACTCTTAGCTACTCATTTTCTAACAAACAAAAGTTAGGAGCTTTCTTAGGAGGGTATATTGAAAATGTATTGACACCACGCCTTGCTGATACCCTCCTGAATAGAAGTGATATTTTCAAAAAAGATACACTTCACAAACCTTTTCGACGTTTAATTGTTGATGATACTATCGGCAGAGCAAACAATGCTATTGGCTATGCTTCACTTTGGAATTGTATAGGTATTCGCTTAAATACTCATATATTTCAATCGTATAAACAACGGGTAGAAGCTAACTATGAAACTATGAAAACTATTATAGAAGTTGCCGATGCTGATAATCAGTATATTAAACAACTAAAAATAAAACAAGCTCAGACATATGCTAAAGAAGTATCATCTGAATACTACATAATTCCTAAAGCGTGGCAACAAGTAATTGCACGACTCAATGCTCACAATATAGAAATGAAAGAGCTCACAAAAGATACTTTGATGAATGTAAATTATTATCAAATAGAAGACTTTAAGACTATAACACATCCATTTGAAGGGCATTATTTACATTATGACACCCAAGTAAGTAATCATAAAGAAAAAATGCAACTTTACAAAGGTGATTATGTGGTACCTACTTCACAGTTTGCCAAACGATATTTGTTAGAAACCTTGGAACCTACTGCTGTTGATTCTTTCTTCAACTGGAACTTTTTTGATAGTATTTTTGGAGAAGGAGTACAAGAAGAAAATAAAATTATTTATCCAATTTACCGAAAAGAGTAATAGTATTATGAAGAACATAACTAATTATTTTATCTTCTTATGTTGTATCTTACTGATTTCTTCTTGCAAACAAAAATCTAAAGAAGAAACCTCAGAAAAGGAACTGTCTACCTCTATTTCTGATACCATTTCTCAAAAAGAACAACTTTCTTGTGAAGAATGGCTTACAAAAGTGATGCGCTCTTCAAATTTTATTCCTTTAGCTGAAGTATCTATTGCCGATTGTTATCTCTATATAGATGAAGCAGAGTTAGATAACATTACTATGTGCGTATACCTTCCTACTGATGGAGATAGCAAGACAATGCCTATAGGTTGGTTGCAATTGAATGTTACTGAGAAGAAACTTTATGATATTTTTTCAGATCCCGATAACCCTAAAGAGCTAAAGTTTAACACTTCTTTGTTAGACCAATACGATTTTGAAACATTTTGTGGAGTATCATCTCAAATAGAAGAGAAAGTTAATGAAAAACGCAAAAATTGTAAAGATATAGCTAACCATCATAATTTCACTTTTACTACTATATGTGAATACCCTAAGGTTATAAACTTTACTGCCTTATATGATTCTCTTAGAGCAGTTGAAAAAGATCAGAATTTATTAAAGAAATTACCAAAAAAAGATACATTATTCACTAAAAATAAATCTATAGAAATTAAATATCGATTGTATAAAGATAGTATAACAGTGAATATGCTCTGGATTGAATCAGCAGGAAGTATTGATTACAAGATTTATAAAGAAGGAAATAAAGGAGTTACTCTAACAATTAATGCTCCAGATTAATAAAATACGACCTTTAAAATATCTGACTTATATGAAACAATTATTATTTATTTTATGTATTTTACCAGCTTTTACTGTAGCACAAAATTTAAGCGTAATGACTTACAATATTCGCTATGACAACAACTACGATGGTATAAACTCTTGGACAGAAGGCAATAGAAAAGAAAAGGTATTTACCATTATCAACGATGCAAATCCTGATATCTTTGGGGTACAAGAAGCCTTAGCTCATCAGCTTAAATTCTTGGAAGAGCGTTTTCCTACCTATCAACGTGAAGGTGTGGGACGTGATGATGGTAAAGAAGCTGGTGAACACTCAGCTATCTTCTTCAAAAAAAATCGTTTTGTCTTACTTGATAAAGGTAACTTTTGGCTCTCTCAAACACCTGATGTTCCCTCCTTAGGTTGGGATGCTACTTGCTGTAATCGCATCTGTTCTTGGGTGAAACTCAAAGACAAAAAAACGACCTTTTGGGTATTCAATCTTCATTTTGACCACGAAGGTAAAGTAGCTCAAATACAAAGTGCTGACTTAGTTTTACGAAAAATCAAAGAAATTGCCAAAAATGGGAAAGTTATTTTAATGGGTGACTTCAATCTCCCTACTGAACATCCTGCTGTACAAAAGATAGCAACACAGCTGTATGATACTCAGTTATCTCCCACTAACAAAACACCTAATATGGGTACTTTTAATGCCTTTAAAACCGATGAGCCACTGAAAGGACATATAGATTTCATTTTTACAGAAAAATCTATTAAAATCAAACAATACAAAATTATAGAAACCCGCATCGATAGTCTCTATCCCTCTGACCACTTACCTGTATGGGTACAATTACAACTAAAATAAAATAACAAAACGATATGAAACAGTATTTATCCGACCGTATCAACGCTATGGAAGTTTCGGCTACCTTAGGAATGGCAGCTAAAACACGAGAACTCAAAGCTGAAGGCAAGGATATCATCGGTCTTAGCTTAGGTGAACCCGATTTTGATATTCCTGATTTTATAAAAGATGCCGCTATTGAGGCTATACAGCAAAATTACAGCAAATACACACCTATTGACGGGTATTTGGAGCTGAGAGAGGCAATTTGTGAAAAGTTCAAAAGAGACAACAATCTCAATTACAAACCTTCACAAATTGTAGTTTCTACGGGAGCTAAACAATGCTTGGCAAATGTAGCTTTGGCGATGCTCAATACTGGTGACGAGGTGATATTTCCTGCACCTTATTGGGTGAGTTATAAGGAAATAGCTAAAATGGCAGGAGGCATTCCAATAGAGGTTCACACAACCATTGAGAATAACTTCAAAATAACTCCTGCTCAGTTAGAAGCTGCTATTACTTCTAAAACAAAAATGGTATGGTTCAATACCCCTTGTAACCCTAGTGGTTCTATCTACAGCAAATCCGAATTAGAAGCCCTTGCTGTAGTACTTAGGAAACATCCTCATATTTTCATTCTTTCTGACGAAATTTATGAATACATCAACTTCACCAATGAGAGAGTAACTAGTGTTGCTGAAATCGATGGCCTTTATGAACGTACTATTACTGTAAATGGAATGTCTAAAGCATTTGCAATGACAGGTTGGCGTATAGGTTATATGGGAGCCCCCGAATGGATTGCTAAAGCTTGTGCTAAAGTACAAGGACAAGTAACGAGTGGTGCTAACGCCATAGCACAACGAGCTTCTATTGTAGCTTTAAAAGCTCCTAAGAGCAAAATACAATATATGGTAGATGAGTTCAAATGTCGAAGAGACTTAGTATTACAACTTTTAAATGAGATTGAAGGCTTTAAACTCAACATTCCTGAAGGAGCTTTTTATGTGTTCCCAGATATATCGTCTTTCTTTGGTAAAACCTTAAGAGGTCGCGTTATAAACAATGCTACTGATTTTTCTTTATATCTATTAGAAGAGGCAATGGTAGCTACTGTTACAGGAGAAGCTTTTGGAGATGCTAATTGCATTCGTTTCTCGTATGCAGCTTCTGAGAAAGATTTGCGAAAAGCTATCCGTCGTATCAAAGAAAGTTTGCAATAATTTTGTTTGGCAATTCAATGAAAAGTATTACTTTTGCGCCGTTTCTTAAAAATAAGAACATTTATTCTTTTAAATTCTTACATCAATGGCTATATCAGAGAGTAGAACTATTAAATACTTAAAATCTTTTTATCTAAGAGATTACCTTACTATATTTGTAGGGTTAGTATCTTACGCTGTGGGTATTACAGGCTTTATAATGCCTAATGGGATAGTAACAGGAGGATTAGCAGGTATTTGCCTTATCCTAAATTACAAATTGGGGTTAGATTTTGCTATTACCTATTGGACAATTAATATCACCCTTTTATTAATAGGTTTTAAGGCAGTGAGCAAACAGTTCACTTACCGAACTTTTATCTCCATATCTATTTTATCAGGATTGATTTGGGCAGGGAAAGAGTATTTGATGCCTTACTTTTTGGAACACCCTCCTTTGAGTGGTGATTTTCTTTCTGTAATTATGGGTGGTTTACTCTGTGGTACAGGTTTAGGTTTAGTATATTCGGCTAATGGAAGTACTGGTGGTACCGATATTATAGGATTTATACTCACTAAATATTGGAATATGAGTATTGCACGTATTCTCTTGGTAGTGGATGTGTGTATTGTATTATCCTCTTTCTTCATTTTAGAACATCAAGACAATTCAATTGAAAAAACTGTTTATGGGCTCATCCTTCTTCCATTGATGTGGCAAATGGTTGAAATTGTTATCAATGGGGCAAGACAATCAGTGCAGTTATTTATATTTTCAAAACACTACGATGAAATTGCAAACCATATCAATAGTGAACTAAAACGTGGTTGTACTATTATTGATGGTATTGGTTGGTACTCTAAATCTTCACAGAAAATAGTGATTGTAATTGCTCGTAGAACAGAAGCTACTTCTATTTTCCGCTTAGTACGTACTATAGACCCTTCAGCGTTTGTAACCAAAACAAATGTTATGGGAGTTTATGGTAATGGCTTTGATAAATTGAAATAATTTTTCCTATTTTCAAGAAAAGTAGTATATTTGCCCACTGAAAAAAACAATAACAGATGATTCAGAGAATACAAACAGTTTATATGCTGATAGTTGCAATAGTAGCAGGTCTTCCTGTTCTTTTTGGGTTGGATTGGATCAGAACAATAGTCTTTGCCCTTTCGGCTGTATTGGCTATCTACAGCATATTTAAATATAAGAAAAGAAGTGTTCAGCAGTGGCTCAACTGGCTGAATATACTTATAAATTTTACTTTACTAGGAATATTTGTATATCGAATGCTAAACTCACCTGGAGAAAGCTTTATTTCTGAGAAAGGTGTTGGGGTTTTCGCACCCGTGCTTTCTATCGTTTTTTTGTTTATGGCCAACAAGGCTATCAGACGGGACGAGAAGCTCGTAAAATCTGCAGACCGATTGCGATAGACCTATAATCTTAGTAGTGTTGTGCGTTAAAAAAATCCTAAGTATATATACTTAGGATTTTTTTATTACCTTTGCACTTTATTCGCTAAATATATAAACAATGAAAAGAACGTATGCTGGAATTCCAGAGGAAAATGCAACACTGGAAAATGCCAAAGTAATGTTAGTAACAGTACCTTATGATGGTACATCTACATGGGGCAAAGGAGCTGACAAAGGTCCTGAATTATTTTTAGATGCCTCAGAAAATATGGAGTTATACGATATTGAAACTGATACTGAACCTTACCTCAATGGAGTGTATTTAGCAGGTGAAGTAACTGAAAGTAGTTCACCTGAAACAATGACACAAGCTGTTTATGAAAAGACCCAAGAACTATTGAAGCACGAAGATAAGCTCTTTACTCTTTTTGGTGGGGAACACTCAGTGTCTATTGGTTCAATACGTGCTGTAGGTGAGAAATATGAAAAACTCACTGTATTACAACTTGATGCTCATACTGATTTACGTCCTGAGTATCATGGTTCTACCTCTAATCACGCTTGTGCTGTGTTTGAAGCGAACCAAAAGCACAAATTGGTACAAGTAGGTATCCGCTCAATGGATGCAGAAGAAAAACAATATTTGCCTAAAGGTCGTGTGTTCTTTGCTCACGAAATTGCTAAAAATAACAATTGGATAGAGGATGTATTAGACAAAGTATCTGGTAATATATATATCACTATTGACTTAGATGCTTTTGATCCAGCAATAGCACCTTCAACAGGAACTCCTGAGCCAGGTGGTTTACAATGGTATCCTACGCTCAAACTCTTGCGTAAAGTGTTTAAAAAATGTAATGTAGTGGCATTTGATATTGTAGAACTAATGGATAGTCTGCAAGCAAAACCAACTGCTTTCTTAGCTGCAAAACTCTACTACAAAATGTTAGCTTATTATTTTAAATATAACAAGAAAAAAGGTGTCTAATAACGACACCTTTTTTCTATTCATTTATTATAGTGAGTTTTGCAAAACGCAATAGTATATTCTTCAGTCCTCCTGACTCAAAATTAACTTGTGCTTTTCTATCATTGCCTACACCTTCAAGAGCTTTGATGATTCCTTTACCGAAACGTTCGTGATAAACAGTTGTTCCTACTTCTAATTCGTTGTAGATAATTCTGTTAGGTGAAGCATTTTGTATACTATTCACGGGTTTAAGCTTGCGTAATCGCTGTTGTTCATCACCCGTAGGGGCATTTTTAGAGGGGGGGGTACCACTGATAGGCTTTTGTAAACGCAATTTACTCTTATCTACTTCACCAAAAATATCTCTATCTATCAAAGGTTTATAACGATAGTTAGGATTAGACAAAGTGGGGGTAAGATAATGTAAATAACGTTCATCTATTTCCTCTATAAACCTACTTGGTTCGGTATCTGATAGATTTCCAAAACGATAGCGTCTTTCAGCATAGGTGAGATAAGCCTGCTTTTCAGCACGTGTTAGCGCCACATAAAACAAGCGACGTTCTTCTTCTAATTCATCACGTGATTGTATACTTTTTGCCAAAGGAAAAAGATCTTCTTCCATCCCCACTATATATACATACGGAAACTCCAAGCCTTTAGCTAAGTGAATCGTCATTAAGGCTACCCGATCGTCATCTCCTATCTCTTTATCGCTATCGGTAGCTAAAGATACATCTTCTAAATATTCAGCTAAACTACCTGTACTATCCGCTACATCTTCTTGCCCAATCACAAAGTCCTTCATACCATTAAGCATCTCCTCTATATTTTCCATTTTAGCGATCCCCTCAGGAGTACCATCTTTTTTAAACTCTTGTAATAATCCTGTTTTTTTAGCTACTTGTTCTGCTACTTCAAATACATTCGCTCGCTGATTGAGTGCTTGCAAGTTGAGTATCATTACCACAAAATCTGTGAGTTTTTGCTTGGTTGTACTATTAATATGTAATTCAGGTAACTTATTTACATTGTACATTATCTCAAAGATAGACTTCTTATAGTGATTGGCTGCCAATGTAAGTTTTTCCATTGTAGTTTCTCCAATACCACGAGCTGGAAAATTAATAATGCGTACCAACGCTTCTTCATCATTAGGATTGATAATCAAACGCAAATAAGCAAGCATATCTTTAATTTCTTTGCGTTGGTAGAATGAAAGTCCTCCATAAATGCGATAAGGTATGTCACGTTTTCTAAGAGCATCTTCTATAGCACGCGATTGTGAATTAGTTCGATAAAGTACAGCAAATTTCCCATTAGCTAACTGGTGCTGCATCTTATTTTCAAAGATAGAACTCGCTACAAAACGTCCTTCATCGGCATCAGTAGGACTACGATGTACTTTGATAAGCTCTCCCATCTCATTTTCAGTGAATACTACCTTATCTAACCGTACTTTGTTGTGTTCAATTACACTGTTAGCTGCTTCCACTATATTTTTAGTAGAGCGGTAGTTCTGTTCCAATTTATATTCTTTAGCTTCAGGATAATCACTTTTAAAATTCAATATATTATTGATATTTGCCCCACGGAAAGCATAAATACTTTGAGCATCATCACCTACCACACAAATATTATGAAAACGGTCAGCGAGAGCTTTTACAATAAGATACTGAGAGTGGTTTGTATCTTGATACTCATCTACAAGTATGTACTGAAAGCGATTTTGGTATTTAGCTAATACTTCAGGGTATACATTCAGCAATTCATTTGTCTTCAGCAGTAAATCATCAAAGTCCATAGCTCCTGCTTTAAAACATCTTTCTACATACTCCTGATAGATTTCTCCAAAACGCGGTTGCTTCCTAATAGCATCGTTTTCTACAAGTTCAGGATTATTGAAATAAGCTCGTACTGTAATAAGATTATTTTTTAAAGAAGAAATGCGTTGTTGTATCTGTTTGTATTTGTATACATCTTTATCCAACTCCTTTTCTTTAATAATTCCATTAATAAGTCGTTGAGAGTCTTGAGTATCATAGATAGTAAAGTTCTGAGGATAACCTAATTTATCAGCTTCAAAACGCAATATTTTAGCAAATACAGAGTGAAAAGTACCCATCCATAGATTTTTAGCCTCGCTATTGCCTACAATATCCGCAATACGTTTTTTCATTTCATTAGCTGCCTTATTAGTAAAGGTAAGTGCAAGTATATGAAAAGCATCTACTCCTTGTCGCATTAGGTTAGCAATACGATAAGTAAGCACACGAGTCTTGCCCGAACCTGCTCCAGCAATTACAATAATAGGACCTTCTTTCTGAAGTACTGCCGCACGTTGTGGTGCATTAAGTCTATTGAGTTCCTTTTCAAATGTATCCATAAATAGTGTGTTTTTAAGGGCGCAAAGGTAGCGATAATTTAGCAATTAGGCAATTTAGGAACTGATAGTAATTTTGCTTCTCTCATAATTATTTAGTACTTTTGCAGCCTAACATTCAACAATCGATGAAAAAACTTTTATTAGCTAGTACCTCAACTGTATATGGTGGTACTTATCTCTCTTATTTGCGTGATGAACTCACCAATTTTTTCCAAGAAACTAACGAAATTCTTTTTGTACCTTATGCGCGCCCTAGTGGAATTTCTCACGATGAGTATACTCAAATAGCCGCTAATTTTTTTCAACAATTAGACAAAAAGGTAGTAGGTTTACACACTTTTGTCAATCCTAAACAAGCTATAGAACAGGCAGAAGCTATTTTTACAGGAGGTGGTAATACCTTTGTATTAGTAAATGCTCTATATCAATTAGATATTATAAACTCTTTACGCAAAGTAGTATTAGGAGGTACACCCTATATGGGCACGAGTGCAGGAAGTAATATAGCAGGACAAACAATGCAAACTACTAATGATATGCCTATTGTCTATCCTCCTTCTTTCCGTACTTTAGAGCTTATTTCTTTCAATATCAACCCTCATTATCTTGATCCCGACCCTCATAGCAAACACAAAGGCGAAACTCGCGAAACACGTATTAAAGAATTTCACGTGTTCAACAATATACCAGTAATAGGGTTGCGTGAAGGCTCTTGGCTGCGTGTAATGGGAGATGAAATAAATTTAAAAGGAGAATTCACTGCCCGTTGGTTTGAAAAAGATAAAGAACCAATAGAAATTAGCAATTTTGATAAATCACTATGACAAACATTCAATATATAAAAGTCCAAACACAACTACCTGAAAAAGCTATTGAAAACACACTTTCACTATTAACCGAAGGCTGCACTATCCCCTTCATTGCACGCTATCGAAAAGATAGCACTCAGAATTTAGATGAAGTAGCCATTGAGCATATTGCCAAATCCCAAGCTGATTACGACAATATCTGTAAGCGCAAAGAAACAATTCTCTCTTCTATTGAAGAACAAGGAAAGCTTACAGACGATTTGCGTAAACGTATTGAGAACTCTTTTGAGCTCAATGAATTAGAAGACCTATACTTACCTTACAAAAAACGGCGTAAAACAAAAGCCGATGTAGCCAAAGAAAACGGCTTAGAACCTCTTGCAAAACAGATAATGAGTCAGCGTGTAACCGACTTGGAACTATTAGCAGGGCGTTATCTTTCCGATAAAGTACCTACTGAAGAAGATGCTTTACAAGGGGCTTCGGATATTATAGCTGAATGGATTAACGAGAATACGTTTATACGTCGCACTCTTCGCCGAATATTCCAGCGCAAAGCAATCATCAGTAGCGAAGTAGCCAAAGGTAAAAACGAAGAGGAAGAAGCTCAGAAATACGCTCAGTATTTCGATTGGGAAGAAGCCCTTAACAAAGCGCCCTCTCACCGTGTATTAGCAATGTTGCGTGCCGAAAAAGAAGGATTTGTAAAACTAAAAGTACAAGTAGATAGTGAAGAAACCTTACCTTTTATGGAAGAAAACATCATAAAGAGTAGGGGAGAAGTAGCCGATTTCTTGAAGAAAACGGTAAAAGACAGCTACAAACGCTTATTAGAGCCTTCTATTTCCAACGAAACACTACAAGAGGCAAAAGATAAAGCCGATGCGAAAGCTATCAGTGTGTTTGCCGAGAACCTCTCACAGTTGTTATTAGCGTCTCCTTTGGGTGAAAAGCGCATTTTGGCTATTGATCCAGGATATCGTACAGGTTGTAAGGTAGTGTGTTTAGATGAAAAAGGCGACCTTTTGCATCACGATGTTATCTACCCTCACGCTCCCCAGAATGATATGACTATGGCTACCAAAAAGCTCAGCACAATGGTTTCTCAATACAACATTGAAGCCATTAGTATAGGCAATGGTACTGCTTCTCGTGAAACAGAGTCGTTTGTAAGAAGTATTGCTTTTCCTAAAAAGGTAGAAGTATTTGTGGTGAGTGAAGCAGGAGCATCGGTCTATTCAGCTTCTAAAATAGCTCGCGATGAGTTCCCCGATTACGATGTAACTGTACGTGGGGCAGTATCCATAGGCAGGCGTCTTGCCGACCCATTAGCTGAATTAGTGAAGATAGACCCTAAGAGCATAGGAGTAGGTCAATACCAACACGATGTAAACCAGTCGTTATTGAAAGAGGAGCTTGATGCAACCGTAGTGCGTTGCGTCAATAAAGTAGGGGTAAACCTCAACACAGCAAGCAAATCACTACTCAGTTATGTATCAGGAATAGGAGAGAAGATGGCTGAAAACATAGTAGCTTACCGCTCGGCTAATGGTGCTTTTAGTAAGCGAGAAGACTTAAAAAAGGTACCTCGTTTGGGTGATAAAGTATACCAGCAGGCAGTAGCTTTCTTACGTGTACATAATAGTGAGAACCCGCTCGACAATTCAGCAGTACACCCCGAAGCCTATCCTATCATCAAACAAATGGCGAAAGATACAGGTATCTCAGTTGCACAACTTATAGGTAACAAGCAAACTATTGCTTCTATTAATATTCAAAAGTACAAAACAGATAAGGTGGGTGAACTTTATTTGAAGGACGTATTAAAGGAATTAGAAAAACCAGGGCTGGACCCTCGTACTACTGCTAAAGCCTTTGCCTTCGACCCTAATGTAAAAACCTTTGATGATGTGCGTGTAGGAATGATATTACCTGGTATAGTAAATAACATTACTGCCTTTGGTTGCTTTGTGGACGTAGGTGTTAAAGAAAGTGGATTGGTACACATCTCTCAACTGAAAGAAGGTTATGTCTCTGATGTAAATGAAGTAGTTAAACTCCACCAACAAGTGCAAGTAAAAGTTATAGAGAAAGACGAAGTGCGCAAACGTATTTCACTAAGTATGGTGTGGTAATGAAAATTATTTCAATTCTTCTATAAGAGAAAAATATAGATTTCTAGTATTTAGTTAGAAAAATAAAAATCTTTATTAAGTATCTATTAGACAATCAGAATTTAAGAGTTAGAGACAGCTCTAACTTCTTTTTATGAGTATATATGTTATCAAAAAAATTCATAGCTTCTCTAAATTTTATTTTTTTTGACTATAATTCTTAATTATTTCATACATTTGTGGCCAAAATAAGCTTAATAATGAAAAAAGTATATCATAAAGAACAATTACAAATCATTAACTTGCGCAATGCTAACGGAATGGAGGTAAGTATAATGAACTTTGGTGGAATCATTAACTCCATAAAAGTACCAGTAAATGGGAAAATAGTAGAATGTGTATTAGGATTTGATACCTTTGAAGAATATGTAAGTGATACTTATCGAGCTGAATACCCTTATTTAGGAGCAATCATCGGTCGTAATGCAGGACGTATTAAGTATGGAAAGGTAATTATCGAAGGAAAAGAAATACAACTACGTTGCAATTTGGGTGAAAACCAAATACACGGAGGCTTTATAGGCTTTGATAGTGTATTTTGGGAAGTGATTGATCAAGTAAAAGGTGAAAATTCTTCTGTAACTTTACGATATGTTAGTAAAGAAGGTGAAGAAGGCTACCCTGGTGAGGTAACTGTATTAGTTACTTATATGCTTACTGCTGATAATCGTTTACGAATAGATTACCACGGAATCACTACTGCCCCTACTATACTCAACTTAACTCAACACACTTATTTCAACCTCAATGAGAATGATAATAATGTTCTCAACAACACACTACAAATAAAAGCTGAAAAATACGTTCCTTTAGAGGAAGGTTTTTTCACGCCTACTGGCGAGCGCCCTTCTGTTGTAGGTACACCTTTAGATTACCGCAACGGACAGAATGTATATCCTCACACCGATAATTCCTTTATACGTGAAATATCTGCTGACGAGGTAATGGCAACTCTCATTAATGGAGAGGGAACTTTAAAAATGCAAGTACGTACCAATCATCCTGTGTTACACATCTATGCAGGTTATTATTTGCCAGAGTTACATCCTGCACACCGCAAAACTTTAGGGCAAAACAAAGGTATCTGCTTTGAGGCTCAAGGCTATGCCGATGCTACTAAACATCCTCAGTTCAACAATGTAGTGCTACTACCCAATGAGGTATATGAGTTTTTCACAGAGTTTAAATTCCAAGTAATAGATAAAAAATAGCAAGTGAAAAAATGAAATATTTAGCAACTAAAAATCCGTATTTTAATGTCTCTGGGCTTACATCCTCAGAGGCTAATTATGTATGTGAGCGTATTAAAGAACGACTAAAACCCATTCAAGATCTTGTTAGCTCTATTGAAACTCATACCTCCAGCATTGATGGAGAACCTTTAGATACTTTCACAAAGGTAGATGATATAGGTGGTAAACTCAATGAAATCGGCTCATTATATGCCATTTCAGCTTATTTACGATCGGCTATCAAAGAAAAAGATAATCGTTTAGAAATAGTCAACAAAAAACTAAACGAAATACTTGTCAAAGCTGAAGAGGAGGTTAAACCTATTGATTATGAACCGCTCAATCTGCTTAAAAACGTGACTATCGACGATTATCTCAAAACTCTTTCCTTAGAAGATATGGTTTGTTATAAAGAGGCAGAAGCTAAAGCTGCTCATATAGGAAAATACATTCATAATTTTGATGAGGTACGTAACCAACTCAATAAAAAAGAACTTATTACCTTTAAAGAAGTAGGCGAGCAAGTCTTCAAGGTTAAAAACACTCCTTTGTACGAACTCTCTGAACTACAACAGTTACAAGAACAGCTTCTGGCTGAACATCGTGAGTACGAAAGTGAAGTAAACTTCTATAAAACACAATTCCGTACTTACCAGAACAATTGTAAATTGCAATATGAACAAGAGTTACAATGCTTGTTACAAGAACGTCAAGCAAAAGTAAATGCTTTGGTTGTAGAAAAGACTGCAGAGCTTACTAAACTCAAAGAAACTATTGCTAATTACAGAATAGTAGTACCAAATGTTTACAAAGAAACTATTGGAAGGCTACTAAAAAAATAAGGTTAGGAACAAAACAAAATAGTTAACTTATAACAGATTTGCTTTGTACTTATTTAGAAAACTACAAATCGGATTTCATTTGATAGCAAACACACCTCATAGGATATTCTCGCTTTATACCCAAAATAGTTTTAAAAGGGAATGGTGTTGCTCCCAAAAAAGAGAGTTTATCGCCCTCTCATCAAAAACTTCACTTTAGACTTTGCCTTTGTGGGTATAGAGGTCTTAAACTTTATTTTTGTCATCGGCTGTGTTCCGTTTTGTAGTTCTCACTTATATAATTCATCAATTCGTTAATGTAGAAAAAAAATAGACAATTATATTTTTTATTAAAGAAATATTAAATATTTGTGATTTTTATTACCTTTGCAAAGTAATAATAATGTAGTAGTGTATAACAAAAAACATTAAAGATTATGGCTATAATTGATGTCGTGAGCTGGTCTCCTCAAGGTAGTAGAGTCGTTTATGCTTGGAAATTCCCCGAAACTAATTTAGCTACTTATACCCAACTAATTGTACAAGAATCTCAAGAAGCTGTATTGTTTTCTAAAGGGCAAATCATAGGAAAATTTGGACCTGGAAAGTACACCCTCAACACTGAAAATATACCCATTTTGCGTAATTTATTCGGAATTCCTTTCGGAGGAAAAAATCCCTTTACTGCAGAAGTATGGTTCGTAAACAAAGTTCAATCGTTTAGTATTGATTGGAATGTGAGTGGAATGCCCATACACGACCCTGATTATAACACCCAATTACCCCTTGTAGCCGTTGGTAGATATGGTTTGAAAGTAAACGACTCCGAAATATTCCTCCTTAAAGTTGTAGGCACAAAATCTGAATTTACACAAGATGACCTTACAAATCAATTTTTTGGAGAATTCTCTACTAAAACAAAATCACAAATAGCCCAATATGTTATCAAACATCGGGTAGGGTATAAATATATTTCAGCTTTTTTAGATGAATTATCAGGCTATCTCAAAAATGTACTCAATCCTTTTTGGACGAACTTAGGTTTAGAACTCCTTCAATTCAATATCACTAATATCGATATTGATAAATCTACTGAAGAAGGTAGAAAGGTAGCTGAGGCGATTGCTACCCAAGCCTCAATGTCAATTACAGGACACACTTGGCAACAAGAGCAAATGTTCAATACTGCCAACAATGCGATTGAAGGATTCGGAAATGGCAATGGAGGTTTATTAGGAGGATTAATGGCAATGAGTATGATAGGAGGTATGAATAATTCTGGAATGGCAGGAGGAATGATGCAACCTCAGTATAACCAACCTACTTTTGGAGGTAATCAACAAGGAGAACAACAAGGAGAACAAGCTCCTATAAAAATGGTTTTCTGTTCTAATTGTGCGAAAAAATATCCAAGTAATAGTAGTTTTTGCCCTCATTGTGGCAATCCTTACAATCCTTGTCCTAATTGTGGTGCCGACAACGATACTAATGCCAAGCGTTGTGTGAGTTGTGGCACCCAATTACAACAAACAAACAATACTACTCCTGAGCAAACTATAGCCGATGTTTGTAATCGTTGTGGAACTGTATTCCCTCCTTCAGCAAAGTTTTGTCCAAAATGTGGGAATAAACGATAATATTCATCAAACAAATAATAGGTAACAAAATGAATACACGTCGAAAATTATCATTAATAGCCTTAGTTTTAGGTGAAATATTGTTGATAACAGCCTTTCTGTTATTGGGTACAAATTTAGCTACGAATATACTTATTCTAAATATTGTAGTAGCCTCATTAGTCTATGCCTTATTTTTTGTTGACGTACTCTTCCCTTGTATACGTTTAGGAAAACAACAGTCTATTGAAGTAGGTTCATTGGGAGTAAGATGGTTTTTCACTTGGATTTATGCCTTTGCTGCAATAGGAGTAATGTTATGTGCTAATATATTCTTCAGTTGGTTCTTTGTCCTGCAATTCGTTATACAAGCAATCCTTATTTTCTTACTAATTTTAGGTATGATTGCTGTATTATCAGCAACCGATAGAGTAGGGGAGGTGCCTATCTCTGAAAACAGTATTAGGTCAGGTGTTTCTGAAATGAAACAAGTAATGAACAATTTAAAAATACAAATCAGTACACTCCCCAATTTACCAGAAAATCTTGTACACCGAATTAATTCTTTAAATGAAAACTTGCGATACATTTCACCTGCAAATACAATAGAAGCTCGTGAAATAGAAAATCTTTTTTGCCAAGAAGCTAACAATATGTTAATCGTTATCAGTAATTATAAGTACAATACAACAACCATTGAAAATCATCTAAAAAAAATGGAAATGTTATATCAAAACAGAAAATCAGTCTATTCAATTTAAAAAACCAAAAATATGTTAGGAAAAATCTTTTCAGAATCCGATAGTATCTATCACGATCAAGCTAAAGTACTATTAGATTATTATAGTGCAGCTGCTGAAAAAATAGTAGCCGAAGAGGAACGTATCGAAAAACAAATTGCAATTTTGGAAGAAGAAAAAACAATGTTGCAAAAACAAATGGATGGACTTTGGGTATGGTTTCTCACCTTAATATTTTTCTTTGTGTATTATATTAAAAAAAATACCCTTGAAAAAGAAATTGCCGACAAAGAAATACGTATTGCTGAGTTCAAGAAACAACATAGCGAAATCTTTAGAGATTACAAAGTAACCAAACTTGGTTTAGCCTATGTTCCTATTGCTGAACAAATAAAATACACTGATAAAAGTTTTATAGTAGATTATACAGGACAAGTAGACGAATCTGAAGTTGTACTTCAAATCCCTCGTCAAAACGATTTACTAATTGAAACCATTGAAAAACTTGAAAAACTATCAGAACAAGCTCCTATAGTAGAAACTTCTTACGATACTGAAACTATTGAAACTGACCAATACTCTACTTCATTCCAAAAAATCAATCAACACGATTATTTTGGAAGTTTAGAACGTTCATTGCGTACCATTTCCTATTGTGTGGATGATTTGAACACTACTTCAGTATCTTTGCCTTTAGTAGCTAATAAGAGCGAGTATTTAGCTTACCTGAATGAATATGCCACCGATAATGTTCCACAGGGTGCTGTTATAATTCCTGTTTTCAACAAAGAACGATATGCCGATAGTATCAACAAATTTCAGGAAATCAATCAACTAAGAGATTCTTTATCTAATAAAACTGAGCAATTCGAAAATATATTAAAGAGTTTGATGCTTACTATAGCTACTTCTGTACAAGCTATTTCAGCACTGAAAGTAGCTTCAGCTAACAAATTGATTACTACTTCTAACAAAGTGTTATATCAACTCTTGAAATCTCCTTATAATCATTATTCACCTATTTTAGAACACGAAGAAATAGAACGTATTCGCAATGAGAAGTTTGATTATAGCGAATCTGTACAAGAGTACATTCCTTTCCATCTAAAACAGAGTTCTCGTGTGTATTACAACCTAACTTCAGGAATGTGGACTGCAGAAGATGGTAGCACTACCAATCTTCCTTTTGGAGTACATCAAATCTATGAAGAAATTGTAGCTCCTATGGTACAAAACTTAATGCAAGAAAACCGATTGGAACGCCTCAAAATCTACAATCATATTCACGACCAAAAAACACATTATCTAAATGAGTGGCATAAAGATACCGAAGCTTTCTATCGCTCAAACCGATTGGAAAGTGCCGATATCATCAACTTAATGCAAGAAAATTTGCGAAAATACGTAGCTGAATACAACACTTTGATTTCTTACCAACGCACTGAAGATAGTATGATACAAACAGAAGATAACTTAAACAGTGCAGTAGTGAATGTAACCGACAATTCAGCTGAAACTCTTGCTGCTTTTGAGATGCAATCTCAAGAATTTAAAACAATACAAGATAACTTCGAGGAATATATGGAACGCCTAAAAGAGGATATAGAACTCAAAGCTATGAAGTTTGGACATATAGAGTATTACGATGCTAAATTGCGCGACGGGTACTCTAATGAAATAGCGGTAGCTACTAATGAAGTGCATGACTTAGACAATCGCCGAAGACCTCTTGCTCTTGTAAATCCACTTTTTGCTAAAACATCTGAATTACCACCTGTGCCTAATGTAGAGGAAGTTACTTTTGAACACATTTCATTAAACTTACCTGCTATAGCTAAAAATGCACTCAACAATTTGAATAATTTCAGTAATAACAAATAAAACTATAGAATTATGGCTCGAATTGATTGTGTAGTAGACACCCAACCAATGGCAGAAGAAATAAAATCTGTCTCCTATCAGATAAATGACACTACCACAGCCGTGGTAGCAATGAAAGCTGCTATAGTTTTAGCTGAACAACAAGCAGCTGATATGGTATGCAGAAATGTAAACAGAGGATTTTATACCCTTATGTGTTCCCAAATATCTCAAAAAATAGCAAAACTACAAAGCGAAGTCGATTCACAACTGATGCAACTCAACACACAGCGCAAACAACTCTTAGCAATTAAAAATCGTATGGAACGCAATTACAATATGCTTTCTGACAGATATTTAAAACTATTCAACGAAATAAACCAAAATCTCAAACAACGCATTTTAGAACTTGACCGTCCTGTGTTTAATTTTGCAGTTCAAGAAGTAGAAAAAGTATCAAATAGAACTAAATACTTAGCTGCCACAGTACCTATTTCTCAGTTAGAATCACTCATTACAAGTCAGCAGATTGTAATATCTAATATAAAATATCGTGCAGAAAAAGTGATTGAGTCAATGACTAACTTTTTAGCGAATACTTCTGAGCAAAAAAAATTATCAGAACGTGTATTACTAAAAAATGAAAAAGTTCAAAATACAACATTACTTATACCTATCTTAGTATGTGAATCCAATTTCGACAGCTTTGATAATAAAAAACTTGAAGTAATTGTCTGTAAAGAACAACTTAACGCCTCTGTACAATCAGCAATGAAAAATATACTAAATCAACACTTAGAACAATTAGTATGGAATGATGCCTGCGAGCCTCACCAAGAAGTAAAAAGTGAATTTAGTAAGATGCTTGCAACTAGCAATACCTCACAACGAGTGAAAGATATGGCTAACAAACTTTTTACAGCAACTCATTTCCAAACCATTAAAAACGAATAGCTATGAGTTATACTAAAACCATTAGAAAAACCGTGAGGATTCCCTATTCAGGGAGTGTGTCGTATGGCCCTTCACAAAATGGAGGTAGTGTAAGTTACAGTGGCACTGTAACTGAGGAAATAGAGGTAAATGTAGAAGTAGATACAGATCCTTTTGAAAAAAGTATCAATGATTGTAACCAATCGGTAGGTGGACTTACAGAAGCTGTTGTAGCTACCGAAGTTGCTCAAATAGCTTCAATAAATACCAATGCTAAAAAAGTAAGTGGTGCCATCATTAAAGGTTTTTTCAGTACAATCCGTTCAGAAATTACTCAGCAAATAGCAGAACTACAATCACAAGTTGATGCAACGCTCATACATTTGCGCGGACTTGCCCAACGTTGTGTAGAGAAGCAAAAGCAGATGGAAAGAGATTACAATAGCATTGCTAAACGCTATTTAAAAACTTTTGAAGATCTGAATAATGAACTCTCTAATCGCATATATGAACTGAATAAACCTGCCTTTACTTTCAGCAAACAAAGCAATCAACAAAACAATCGTGCTTGTGAGAACGATTTAGTGAGTACTGTAACTATTTTTGCCAAAGAGGAAGCTGAATTAGTAGCGCAAGTCAGTGCTTCAGTAGCCAAAAAAAGAGCACTTGATACTATTGAAAAGGTTAATACTTTTTTGCAAAAACAAAAACAGTTAGAAGAGCTTATCAACCTAAATATGCTAAAAGAAAGCAAAAATGCTACAGCATACACTCCTATTTGTTTTATAGAAACGGAAAATGAACAAAAACAAATAGATAAAAAGCTATATCAACAAGAGTTTATTCCTCAGATGCCAACAAATGAGCTTATAGATAACTTTTTGAAGCAGAATTGGTATAAATTACCTGAAGAAAACACCGTACAGATTGAAAGGTATTTCAACATTGAAGTAGATAATCGTTATTCCAATATCGATGAGCATAGTTCACGAGTGAAAGCTCATATTTTAAAAATGCTACAACTCAATGAAATAGAATGTATATAACCATAAAATCACCTTATAATGAAAGAATTAAAAGAAATTCGGTTTAACGAAAACAATATACAACTAAAGGACAATTTAGTAAAAGGAAGCATATTACCTGAAAAAGTAGCAGAGCTCACTCGTACCATTACAGTACAAGGAGATACAGTGATAGAAGGCCCTGTATACGCCCATAAACTCGAAATACAAAATGGAGACTTAGAAATTCAAGGTGCCGTCTTTACTCAATTAGAACTCTATGTGAATAGTGAAGCTCAAGGAAATGTAGCTTTCCAAAAAAGTGTAGGGTCTGCTAACTCTATTGTTTCAAGAGCTGATAAATTAAAACTTACATTTCATTCCGACATCAATGCTAAAAGCGTAACTCTTTACAATGCTTTTATAGCAGGTAGCATCTATGCCGATGAAATTGTGTTAGATAATTGTGTCGTGTGTGGAGGAGTATTCGCTACTCAACAAATAGACTTGAAAAACAGTGTGGTTGGCACATTCAACACTCCTTCTATACGTATAGAAGGATCTGTGTATCTATTACTTCCAAGTGCTTTTTCTATAGAAAAAATGCTTGCTACTGCCGATGCACAACTATACAACCTCAGTTTAGCCGATTTAGGTGCTCTCTACAAAGGATTACCGCAAACACCTAATTCAGGAAAAATAACAATGGATATTGAAACCGACGAGGTAAAAAGCACTCTTGTAAATAACGAAATACAGAAAACTCTTCGCAGTTATACTGTTGTAGGCAAAGTATTAGCTGTAGATTTGATAGATACCGATAAGTTTGAAAACCATTTCTTACTTGCTGCAGCAAGTTTAGGAGATCAGCTTCTCAAAACTTATGATTTAGGAGTAGATAAAAATGGTAATGCAGCAACTCTTACTCTTAATAAAATCCGTGACTTCTTTTTTGATATTCTCAATGGAAAAATAAGTGTTCAAGATATTGATGGCAAGTTTGATATTTCACAGTTAAATAAGTAGTCTTACTCTTTTTTGTTGTAGTGTTATTTTATTTTTGTATTTTTGCCCTCTGAAAAATCGCTAAGAATAAAGGTAAGTTACATTCACAACTCTTTACCTTTTATCTCTTACCTCTTAACTATAAAAATGTACGCACTATTCAAAAAAGAAATTCGTTATTTCTTCACTTCGCCCATTGGTCTTACTATCATTGGGCTCTTTATCGTGCTCAACGGCTTGTTCCTATGGGTCTTTAAAACAGATTACAACATTTTCAATGCTGGTTTCGCCGATATGTTGCCTTTTTTTAGGCTTTCATCTTGGGTTTTCGTCTTTTTAGTACCCGCCATTACGATGAGAAGCATCTCCGAAGAGAAAAAAAGCGGTATGTTAGCCCTTTTGTTCACCAAACCGGTCAGCACCCTGCAAATGGTGCTCGGCAAGTACTTGGGTATTCTCTTCTTACTCTTTGTAATCCTTTTGCCGTCAGCCCTGTACGTCTATATGGTATGGGTGTTGGGCAACCCCGTAGGCAACTTAGATATAGCTGGCACTGTAGGGTCTTACATTGCCTTGTTTTTGCTGGTAGCCACTTTTGCCTCAGTAGGCTTATGGGCGTCGTCTATAAGTAGTAACCAAATCATTTCCTTTGTGTTAGCGGCCTTTCTGTGCTTCTTTTTCTTCTTTGGTATCGACCAACTTATTGCCTTTGTAGCCCCCGAAGATTTTGGTGGGGTAGGCTTCCAAACGCATTTCGATGCTATCAGTAGGGGAGTGCTTGACACCCGAAATATCGTGTATTTCCTCTCTGTTATCTCATTTTTCATATATCTCACTACCTTATCACTCAAAGCCTACAAACGATGAAAAAACTCTTTCAAAACTCTATTAGCAAGGTAGTTATAGCCTTAGTTTGCCTCCTTGCAATTAATTATATAGCCAAACAATGGCACACGCGGATAGACCTCACTCAAGACAAACGTTATACGCTCTCGGAGGTGAGCAAGAAAACACTTGCTAAAATACAGAATCCTATCGTGATTGATGTATTGCTCAAAGGCAATATCCCTACCGAATTTAAGAAATTACAGACTGAAACAATTCAGTTATTAGACGAGTATGCTGTTGCCAATAACAACATTATCGTCAATTTTGTAAATCCATTAGAAGGGGAGGAGCACCCCGAAAGTGTGATTCAAGAACTGATAAATAATGGCTACCAGCCCTTGCAAATCACTCAAAATGAAGCGGGAAAATCTTCTATTGAGTATATTTTCCCGTGGGCAGTCATTAGTGATGGTAAGAAGAGTGAGCGCGTTCGTCTCTTTGTGAACAAACTCGGCTCTACCGACCAAGAGCAGGTACAGAACTCAGTACAGAAATTGGAATACAATTTTACCGATGCGCTCTATAAGTTTGCCTTAGATAAAAAGAAGAAAATCGCAGTGCTCAGAAGTAATGGTGCTTTGAAAGATATCTATATGGCCGACTTCCTCAAAACAGCGCGCGAATACTACTTTATAGCACCTTTCACCCTCGATTCAGTGGCTACCAACCCCGAGAAGACTCTACACGACCTCGAAAAATTCGATTTACTACTCGTACCTAAGCCTACTGAGCCTTTCACCGATGCCCAAAAACAGGTCGTAGACCAGTATATAATGAATGGCGGTCGTGCTCTATGGCTGATTGACAATGTAGCGGTTTCCTTAGAAGATATGTACAAAACAGGTGGAATGACAATGGCAATGCCCGTCAATCTAAACCTTACTGATATGTTTTTCCAATATGGTTTCCGTATCAATTACACTTTGGTAAACGATTTGTACTTTTCTGAAATCATTGTAGCCACAGGCGATGGTTCTCAAACCCGTTATATGCCTATTCCTTGGGTGTATAATCCACTGGTGATTTCAGGCAATAATCACCTTATCAACAATCATTTAGATGCCGTCAGGTTTCAGTTTGCCAATAGCATTGATACGCTGAAAAATGGTGTGAAGAAAACAGTGCTTCTCGCTAGTTCACCTTTCTCAAAAGCAGATGGCACCCCACGCGAAATCAACTTGCGCTTCGACCCCAATAACCAGAATAAAGAAGCCTACAAACACGGAAATATTCCCTTAGCAGTGCTTTTGGAAGGAGAGTTTAACTCAGTTTATAAAGACCGTATTCGTCCCATAGACCTTAAAGAAAAAGCTGATAGAAGCAAACCTACTAAAATGCTTGTAGTGGCTGATGGCGATATTATCAAAAACGATATAGATAGCAAAAATAATATTCCCTTAGAACTCGGATTTGATAAATGGACAAACAAATATTATGATAATAAAGCATTCTTGCAGAATGCTTTAAACTACCTCTTAGACGATACTGAGTTTTTGAGTTTGCGTAATAAGAAAGTACAATTGGCTTTCTTAGATAAGGAAAAAGTAGCCGAAAGTGCCAGCAGTTGGCAAGTAAAAGTATTTGTGTATCCATTATTGCTTTTGATATTGGTAATGCTATCAGTATTATATTTTTATAGGAAGAAGAACATAAAGAGAGGATAAAATGAAAAGAGTAGTAGTAGGACTTAGCGGAGGGGTAGACAGTAGTGTAGCTGCCTATTTGTTAAAAGAACAAGGTTATGAGGTAATAGGCCTTTTTATGAAGAATTGGCACGATGATTCAGTTACTATTTCCGACGAATGTCCTTGGTTAGAAGATAGTAACGATGCGCTTTTAGTAGCCGAAAAGCTCGGTATTCCATTCCAAACAGTGGATATGAGTGAACCCTACAAAGCCCGTATTGTCGATTATATGTTCAATGAATATGAACACGGTAGAACGCCCAATCCCGATGTGTTATGTAATCGCGAAATCAAGTTTGATGTCTTTATGAAGCTTGCCCTTAGTTTAGTCGCCGATTACGTAGCAACAGGACACTATTGTCGCAAAGAAGAAATAGAGATAAATGGTGAAAAAATCTATCGATTGCTATCGGGGAAAGATAAAAATAAAGACCAATCGTATTTCCTATGTCAGCTTTCACAAGACCAACTCAGTAAAGTACTTTTCCCTATTGGAGAATTGCAGAAATCGGAAGTGAGAGCCATTGCCAAAGCTCAAGATTTGATAACCGCTGATAAAAAAGATTCTCAGGGACTTTGCTTTGTAGGAAAAGTGCGTTTGCCCGAGTTCCTACAACAAAAACTACAACCCAAACAAGGCGATATTATTGAAATCCCCAATGATTGGAAAGGATATACTGACTTTGATATGCCACGCACTTTTGAAACTTATGAAGGCGAATTGGAGTATTTGTCACAACGTTTTGTTTATCGTCCCGAAGACGGTAAAAAAGTAGGTATCCATCAAGGGGCTCATTATTTTACTAAAGGGCAACGCAAAGGCTTAAATGTGGGAGGAACTAAAGAACCTTTGTTTATCATAGAAACTGATATTGAGAAGAATATCATCTATACGGGACAAGGACACACTCATCGCGGATTGTTCCGCAGTGCTTTGTTTATCGCAGCCCCTGATGAACATTGGATTCGCGAAGATTTGGCATTAAAAGTATATGAATCGAAAGAGTTTATGGTACGTATACGCTATCGTCAGCCATTACAGAAAGCGGTTTTATATAAAGTCGAAAACGGTTTGTATATTCATTTTTCAGAACCTCAAAGTGCTATTACTGAGGGACAATTTGCTGCCTGGTATAGCGGAGATGAATTAGTGGGTAGCGGTGTTATTTCATAGGAAAAAACACCTATTGTAAAATGGTTATAATGTATATTATGTCAAATAACAGATAGGGAAAAAGATATGAGAAAGGTACTTATCATCACTTATTATTGGGCGCCTGCTGGCGGACCTGGTGTACAACGTTGGTTAAAATTCGTAAAATATTTACGAGATTTTAATATAGAACCTATTGTATATATTCCTGAAAACCCAACTTATCCTATCATCGACAATGAAATAGGAAACGATTTGCCTACTGATATACAAATTATTAAACATCCTATATGGGAACCTTATGCTTGGGCTTCGTTATTCTCTAAAAAGAAAACCCAAAAGATTAGTTCGGGTATCATTCCGCGCAAAAAAGTTTCTATTTTAGATAAAGTATTACTTTGGATACGTGGTAATTTCTTTATTCCCGATGCTCGTAAATTCTGGATAAAACCTTCTATAAAGTATCTGAATAAGTTTATAAAAGAAAACCAGATAGAAACTATTATCACTACTTCGCCTCCCCACAGCGTACACCTTATAGGTTATGAGTTAAAGAAACAAATTCCTCACCTCAAATGGATTAGCGATTTCCGCGACCCGTGGACAACTATTGGTTATTACAAAGATTTACGCCTTACTAAATGGGCAGATAAACGTCAGCATTATTGGGAAAAAGAAGTGTTACAACAATCAGACTTGGTGATTACAACCAGTTTCAAGACGCAAAAAGACTTTCAGCAGCTTACCAATACTCCTATTGAGGTGATTACCAATGGTTACGATGAGGAAAAAACAATCACCCCTCCCCTATCCAATAAATTCCTTATTTCGCACATAGGTTCTTTATTATCAGATAGAAACCCCAAAATACTGTGGAAAATATTAGCCGAATTAATACGCGAAGAACCTCATTTTGCCGAAGATTTCACACTTTGTTTTGCAGGCAAAGTAAGTGAAGAAATCGAAGAAGATATTCGCCATAACGGACTTACACCTTATTATATTAATAAAGGTTATATTAGCCATCAAGAAGCTATTAGTTTGCAAAAGCAATCGCAAGTATTGTTGCTCATCGAAATAGATTCCGAAGAAACACAAGGTATTATTGCGGGTAAACTGTTTGAATATATGATTTCAGGGCGACCTATTCTCGCCATAGGACCTCATAACTGGGATGTTACACCTATTCTCACTGAAACACAAACAGGTACTTTTGTGGGATATACCGATGCTTCTCAGATGAAAGCCAAAATAGTAGAGTTCTATCATCAATTCCTACATAAAACACTTAAAACCAACCCCAAAGAAGTAGAACAATACAGCCGTAAAGCCCTTACCGAGCGGTTGGCTAAGTGCATTGAAAATAATCTTTCAAGTTAAATTCTCTGCTAAAAACTTGTCTTTTCAAAAAAATATACTACTTTTGTCAAAAAAATAAATCAACCGAAGAATATGTTAGTAAAAGTATACGGAAGTGCAGTGTTTGGAGTAGAAGCTACTACCATTACTATAGAAGTAAATATTGTTAAAGGAATTGGCTATCACCTTGTTGGACTACCCGATATTGCTATTAAGGAAAGTAACTTTCGCATTGCTGCTGCCTTACAGAATACAGGGTATAAAATCCCAGGAAAGAAAATCACTATCAATATGGCTCCTGCCGATATGCGTAAAGAAGGTTCAGCCTATGATCTTAGTCTTGCAATAGGCATATTGGCTGCGAACGAACAAATACAAAGTGACGAAATAGAAAAATATATCATTATGGGAGAACTTTCTTTAGACGGAGGGCTACAACCTATTAAAGGAGCACTCCCTATTGCTATTCAAGCACGTAAAGAAGGTTTTAAAGGTTTTATTTTGCCTGCTCAAAACGCCAAAGAAGCGGCAATTGTAGATAATTTAGAGGTTTATGGTGTTGAAAATATCAAAGAAGTAATTGATTTCTTCAATGGCGAAAGAGAACTTGTTCGTACAGTAGTGGATACTCGTAAAGAATTTTATAAAAATTTAGAATTCCCTGAGTTTGATTTTGCCGATGTAAAAGGACAAGAAACTGTAAAACGTTGTATGGAAATAGCCGCTGCAGGAGGTCATAACATCATTCTCATAGGTCCTCCTGGTTCTGGTAAAACAATGTTAGCCAAAAGATTACCTAGTATCCTCCCTCCTATGACACTTCATGAAGCTCTCGAAACTACTAAAATACATAGTGTTGTAGGTCGTATCAAAGATACAGGTTTGATGAGTCATCGCCCTTTCCGTAGTCCACATCACACAATTTCTGATGTAGCCCTTGTAGGAGGCGGTACATATCCTCAACCTGGTGAAATATCCTTAGCGCATAATGGTGTACTTTTCCTTGATGAATTGCCTGAATTTAAACGTGCTGTATTAGAAGTGATGCGTCAGCCTTTAGAGGATAGAGAGGTTACCATTTCGCGTGCTAAATTCTCTATCACCTACCCTTCTTCATTTATGTTAGTAGCGAGTATGAACCCCAGTCCCAGTGGCTATTTCAATGATCCTGAAGCTCCTGTAAACTCTACTCCTGCCGAAATGCAACGTTATATGAGTAAGATTTCAGGTCCCCTATTAGATAGAATAGATATTCATATAGAAGTCAATCCTGTCCCTTTTGAAAAACTTTCTGATGATCGAAAAGGGGAAAGTAGCAGCGAAATACGCAAGCGAGTAATTGCCGCACGTAACATTCAAACAGAGCGTTTTAAAGAATATGAACACATTCATTACAATGCTCAAATGAATACTAAACAAATACAAAAATTCTGTAAAGTAAGTGAGGAATCTTTAAAACTTTTAAAAAATGCAATGATGAAACTCAACCTCTCCGCACGTGCTTATGATCGTATTTTGAAGGTAGCTCGTACTATTGCCGACTTAGAAGGTACTGAAAATGTACAACCTCATCACATAGGTGAAGCCATCCAGTATCGAAGTTTAGATCGTGAAGGATGGTTTGGTAACAACTAACAATGGAATAATTAACGTTAATACACTATAACAATGAGAAAAAATCTTATAGCGATAGCTACCATTTTCATTACTTTGGTAGCTTGTAACACAAGCAACAAAATCAATACTGATGAGGCTACTACACTCATCACTGAATATTTAGAGGAAAATCCCCTCTATGAAACCGGCAAATTCAATACTAATAAACAAAAATTAGTAACCAATAAGGATAAAGAACTCATTGAGAGCATTCAGCAATTATCTGATGAGGGATTGATAGCTATCAACAATGAAAAAACACGTAAAAAGTGGTTTTCTAAGGATAGTGTATATGTGATCTCCCCTACCCTAACTGAAGAGGCTCTCCCCTATTTAGTAAAACAAAACAAAAATAGTGCTCAAGTAAAGACCATTATCTACAAACTAAATAATAAAAAGATAACTCTCGAAAAAAGTACTGAAAAAATGGCTACTTGTGTAGTAGTTTTAGATAAGGAAAAAACTCCTTTCTATAGTTTTGGAAAAGACCCCTATCCCAATAGCAACTTTATTACTCAAAAGTTTAAATTAAAATATAACGAGAAATCAGGATGGAAAATCATAAAAAAATAAACTATGAAAAATTTTAGTATCCTTACTCTCATACAAGCTGTAATGAGCCTCATTTCAGCTATCCTTATCTCTAAAATGTCATTTATAGGTAAGATAGGGGTAAGTACTTTTTACAGCCAATATGCAGTTTTTAAAACGTGGTGGAAGACAGCTATCTTGCTATTTATAGTACAATTCATCTTACTGTTATTTCTGCAAACTTTCCGCTCAAAAGTAAGCGCAGGATTTGCTCGTGCTTTAGCGCTTTTACTTGCTGTTGTAGGTGCAGTGGGGTTCTATCTCTCGTATGTAGATTTCACCACTACTTCTCATAAGATGATGAAATTCAGTTTTCATTTTGGATTTTATCTCTTTTGGATAGCGTGGCTCATTACTTGTGGTTATTTTCTTTTAGCCAAGGAAGCAAAGCAAACGCCCCCCCCCCAAGAAGAAGTGTTATAGCAAATTGTGAGGTCCAAACAAGCCATCCAAAAGCAGTACCTATAGGAGTTGGAACTCCAAAGAGATATAATACTTCTGCTATAAAAAATGAGTAAGCACCAAATCCTGCATTGGTGAAAGTCATAGCAAAACTACCTATGACAAAAGCTGTAAGTACGTTTGGTAAACTTATATTAGTAGTCTCTGGTAAGGCGAAGAAAGGAATATAAAACATCAAAAAGTACATTGCCCATATAAATAATGTATGCACCAAAAAAATCCAACGATGGCGTATTTTTAACACTGAAAATACGCCTTCTTTTATACCGTTTAAAAACGTCTTCACCTTTATAAAAAACTTACGTTCTGAAGTATATATAAGGTATAAGAAAATCACAAATGATAGCCCTCCTATTAGCAAGATCCATAAGAGTTTTTCAAACGGAATTTTAGAGAGTATAAAGTTGCTTATCACCTCAAATTGCAATACAAAAGCTGTAGCGGTAAACAAAAATAACAAGAGTAAATCAATCACACGTTCAGAGATAATTGTCCCAAATGATTTTTCAAAAGGTACTCCATCATAATTGCTTACTAATAAAGCTCGTGACACTTCACCTGAACGCGGTATGGTTACATTTACTAAATACCCCATAAACACTGCCATTATTCGATGTAATAAAGAGGTTTTATACCCCATTGGTCTAAACATCAATTCCCAACGAACTGCTCGTGATACATCGGCTAAGAATCCTAAAAACACAGCTAAAATTATATAAAAATAATCAGCTACGAGAAACGTCTTTTTTATCTCAGTAAATTGTTCTTCAGTAAATTGCTGATAAGCATACCAACATAAAAACCCTCCCACAAATAGTGGAAGGGTAATCTTTAACCATTTTTTCATTCCAAAAGATTTGTTTGTTCATTAGGGAAGATTATAGAAGGTTTAAAGGTTTTTGCTTCTTCAAAATTCATTAAAGCATACGAGATGATAATTACTATATCTCCTCTTTGTACCCTACGCGCTGCAGGTCCATTTAGTACAATAGCTCCTGAATTTCGTTTCCCTTTGATGATATAAGTATCAAAACGTTCTCCATTATTCACATTTACTATTGATACTTTCTCACCTTCTATCATTCCTGCAGCCTCTACCAAAGCTTCATCTATGGTAATGCTACCTATGTAATCTAAATCTGCCCCTGTAACTTTCACACGGTGAATTTTAGATTTCAATACTTCTATTTGCATTTTTATTGTATTAAAAAACGCGGCAAAAGTAGGAATAATTTGTCAATTAGCCAATTTGTCAAATTATCATTTTGTTAATTTATTAATTTTAAAATTCAAAATCACCTGATTATGAACAATATATAAAACTTCTTTATATTATTCTTTTTATTTTATTACATAACAATTGTATATATCAAAAAAAACATTTACCTTTGCTTCAACTAAAACTAAAAGTTAATCGCAATGAGTGTATTAGTGAATAAAAATTCAAAGGTGATTGTACAAGGCTTCACCGGAAGTGAAGGTACTTTTCACGCTGAGCAAATGATTGCTTACGGCACGAATGTAGTAGGCGGTATTACCCCTAACAAAGGTGGACAAACACACTTAGGAAAACCCGTATTTAACACCGTAGCCGACGCTGTAAAAGCTACAGGTGCTGATGTTTCTATCATTTTTGTACCTCCTGCTTTTGCTGCCGATGCTATTATGGAAGCTGCCGATGCTGGTATCAAAGTGATTATTACTATTACTGAAGGCATTCCAGTTGCTGATATGGTAAAAGTAGCTGCCTATATCAAAAATCGTAATTGCCGTTTGGTAGGACCTAATTGTCCTGGAGTTATTACTCCTGAGGAAGCTAAAGTAGGTATTATGCCTGGTTTTATCTTCAAAAAAGGCAACGTAGGAATTGTCTCCAAATCGGGAACACTCACTTATGAGGCTGCCGATCAAATCGTTCGTCAAGGTTTAGGTATTACTACAGCTATCGGTATAGGAGGCGATCCTATCATCGGAACTACTACCAAAGAAGCTGTAGAACTACTGATGAACGACCCTGAAACTCATTGTATCGTAATGATTGGCGAAATAGGAGGTCAGTTAGAACCCGAAGCTGCCCGTTGGATCAAAGCTAATGGTAACAAAAAACCTGTAGTGAGCTTCATTGCAGGCGAAACAGCTCCTAAAGGACGTACTATGGGCCACGCTGGGGCTATTGTAGGTGGTGCCGATGATACCGCCGAAGCTAAAAAACGCATTTTAAAAGAATGCGGTATCCATGTAGTCGATTCACCTGCCAAAATAGGTGAAAAAGTAGCCGAAATACTCAAAAAATAGAAATACTCAAACTGTTTGATTACTGTCTAAAAAGTTCCATATACTTTTTTAGACAGTTTTTTTATGCTTTTTTTGATTAACTCATTCAATATTTGTACTTTTGCACCCCGAAAAGTAAAACATTACATTACAATGAAAAAACTAATATCTATTGTTTTGATTTCTACAATTATATCTTTCTTCAACAACCTTTTTGGTCAAAAAAAACTACTTGACACCGATGTATTCCGTAAAAATCCTTCTGAAGTAACTTCTTTTGAAGAAGCTCAAAAAGAAGCTGAAAAAATATTGCAATATCTCATTCAAGAAGAATTGATTCCTGGCGCTTCTATCACAGTTACCAAACAAGGAAAAATAATATGGCAAGGTGGATACGGCTATGCCGATATTTCTAAAAAAAAACCTATTGACCCTAAAACTACAATTTTTAGGGTGGCAAGTATGTCTAAAGCCATTACTGGAGTAATTTTAGCGCGCCTGCAAGAGCAGAAAAAATTTGATTGGAATATGTCTCTATACGAATACATTCCTGATTTTCCCCAAAAACCTTTTGATTTTACTATAAAACAGTTAGCAGGACACTTAGCCGGTATACGCTCCTACAAAGCTAATGAATATACACTCAACAAGCCTTATACTATAGCACAAGGAGTTGATTTATTTAAAGATGATATTTTGCAATCAGCCCCTGGTACAAAGTTTCTTTATAGCAGTTATGGTATCAACCTTATTTCGTTAGCTATTGAAAAATGTCTCAATAAAAAATTTGAAGATATAGCAAAAGAAGAAGTTTTTAAACCTTTAAATATGTGGCGCACTTTCCCTGATAGAGGTAAAATTATTCAAGATGAAGCTATTCCTTACACACGCAGTAAAAAGGGATTGGATAAAGCTACTGATGTGAATAACTACTTCAAGCTTGCTGGTGGTGGATTCCTTTCTACATCCAATGATATAGCTAAAATGGGTACAGCTATAGAACGTCACAGCTTTCTTTCTCAACCTATCCAAAACGAAATGCTTAAAAAACAATGTACTATAGACGATACTGAAATAAGTTATGGTATTGGCTGGCAAGTACAACGCGATTGGAACGGACGTGATTATTTTGGTCATACGGGTATGGGCGTAGGAGGATTCGGTTGGTTATCAGTATATCCTAATGAAGAAGTAGTGATAGTAATGCTTTTCAACGTAACCGACCCACAAATTAGTATCTATTTGCAACGCCTCACCGACTTTATTTTAGAAGGAGCTGAACATATTCCGTCTATTTATCAATAAATATTCAGTTTTATATATTCTTCCTCCATACTTCAAAAAATTGCAGAGGCATTTACGAAACGCCTCTGCAAATAAGATTTATTATTTCTATTTTGTAGGAATATTCTGAAGTATTGCTAACAAGAACTTCCAAAACTTCTGTACAGAAGCTATATTTACCTTTTCAGCAGGCGAGTGTGCCCCTTTGATAGTAGGACCAAAGCTCACCATTTCCATTTCGGGGTAATGGGTTCCTAAAATGCCACATTCTAAGCCTGCGTGGCAAGCTACTACATTAGGTGTTTCACCGAAGAGCGTTTTGTATTGTGCTTTTACAATCTTCAAGATTTCAGCATCTACTTTGGGCTCCCAACCTGGGTAACTACCGGTGTATTCTACTTCAAATCCAGCTAACTCAAAACTACTGCGAATCGTATCAGCCAAATCATATTTAGAAGTTTCTGAAGCCGAACGAGTGAGGCAGTACACGTTTATTTCGCCGTCTTTAATTTGTACCCTTGCTACGTTATTGCTGGTTTCTACAAGGTCAGCAATCGTCTGACTCATTTTGTACACCCCGTTGAAAGCTGCGTAAAGAGCGCGTAACACATCTTCTTGTTCTTCTTCTTCCATTACTTTCTCAGGTACCGCAGTAGGTTCAAGCAATACTGTAAGAGTCGGTTCAGTTACTGAATACTCGTGTTGGAGTGCTTGGGTAAGCGTAGCTACTTCTTTTTTAAAAGCCACTTCGTCGTTTTTATTAATAGTTACCACCGCAACGCTTTCTCTCGGAATAGCATTGCGCAAACCGCCTCCATCTACACTTGCAATGTGCAAACCAAATTTCTCAGTACAAGTGAATAATATACGGTTCATTAGTTTGTTGGCATTAGCATAACCCTTATGGATATCTGTACCACTATGTCCGCCGTGCAATCCTTTTATGGTAAGTGTATAGCCTACTGAATTATCAGGCGTATCTACCACGTCGTACTCTCTAAACGCCGATACATCTACACCACCAGCACATCCTATATCAATTTCGTCGTCTTCCTCAGTATCTAGGTTGAGAAGAAAATCACCAGAGAGCAATCCGCCTTTGAGACCTTTAGCACCCGTCATTCCTGTTTCTTCGTCAATAGTAAAGAGTGTTTCGAGAGCAGGGTGAGGGATATCCTTACTTTGGAGTATTGCCATAATACTTGCTACCCCAATACCATTATCAGCTCCTAAAGTAGTACCATCAGCACGTACCCAGTCGCCATCTACTAACATTTTGATACCTTCCGTACTAAAATCAAACACTGTATCGTTGTTCTTTTGGTGTACCATATCGAGGTGTGATTGTAGCACCACTGTTTTGCGGTTTTCCATTCCTGCCGTAGCGGGCTTTTTAATGATTACATTACCCGTTTCGTCTTGATAGGTATCAAGCCCTAAACTTTTGCCAAAAGCCACCATAAAAGCAATGACTTTCTCTTCTTTTTTTGATGGGCGAGGTACGGCATTCAAGCTCGCAAAGTTCGCCCATAACTGTTTTGGTTCTAGCTCTGTTATTTTCATTATATTTAGTTATTTATTAGTTATCGTAATATTGTTTTTAGTATTTTGTCGCTAATATCTTTCACTTTTCATTTTTTCACTTTAGAACCAATACCCTATATTAAACAGCCATATTGCTTGCCGTATTTCGGGTGAGTAAGTGCATTTTAGTTCTATAGGTCCCAAAAAACTTTCAATACTATACCCTATACCATAGCCCGAATAATCAGGGTATTTTTCCCATTGAAAACTTTCAAAAAGATTATTATCTGCTTTAGCTACATTAGCCAATAGTAACAAGTGATGTTTTTTAAAAGGTTGAAAATCTATCACCCATTCTGTTTTTAAGTAGTTTTTAGCACCAATACTCAAAAAATCATAGCCATAGAAAGGTGAGTAGTTAGAGAATACATTTTTATTATATCCTCCTAAAAAGAAGTCTAATGAATAAGTTTTAGAATTTCCTATCGTAACACCTCCTTCAAACCCTATTCGTGTATTCAATCTTGGTAGTATGGGAATAGCGAATGATATTTCTGTTTTGCCTGTGGTGAACTTATTAAAATTTGCATCATTAGGAGCTGCAAGTGCGTAAAGGTTAAATTGTGTATTAAAAAACACACCTTTACTCGGAAAAAAACTATTGTCAAAACTATCGTATTTTAAATAAGAATATAAACTGCCAAAGTGTTTTTTTTCAGAATATGAAGCAATAGCGCTTACTGAATATATTTGTTCAGCATCAAACTGTACTTTGCGGTGTTCTGCACCTAATCCAAACACAAAACCATTGCCTAAGAGCGTTTGTAAATACAATTGATTTACCCAATCGTAAGCCTCTACGTCCATTCGGTTGAGTTCAGATTGTTCTATTCTATAATTAGATAAACGTCTTGTATTCAGATTACGGTCGAACTGCACAAATTTAGAACGCAATCCATAACTGATATAGAATCCTTTATCTACAAAATAATCAAACTGATAGCGTATATTATCGCCTACGATAAGGTCAAGTGAAAGGAAGTCACTATCCTGTAAAAAATAGTTTTGAGTATAGTTCATCAAGAAGCCTGTTTTCAACAGATTATCATAATGAATGCCAAACTTCAAAAAAGTACGTTGTGGATTTTCTTTCAAGAAAAAATCAATATGTTCCCCTTCAAAAGTATGCCTAATTTGATAATTAATAGAATGGAAATTATTTGTTGCCATTAGGTTAGACAATCCGTCGTTCAGTTCTTCAAACGAAATTTTTCGATCCAAGTGTTTTAAGTGGAGTTTTCCTCGCAAGTAGCTACGAGTAAAGTGCTCGTTGTTATGAAAATGTATTTCTTTTAGATAAAAAGAATCTATTTTCTCTATAGGTTCTCTCCGTTGGGTAGTATGTTTTTGTTGAGCAGCTATTTCACGCAAACGAGGCAAAAAATGTTCAGCAGCTATTTTCCCATTGTTGATGATTGTCTCACCTTTATCAAACGAAATCACATTGAATCCTTCTATATTAGGTTTGATGTATACATCTGTTTCTTTTATTTTCTGTGGCATATTATCTACCATCGGGAAAGTTGTAATTTGTGAAAAGATACTTAAAAAAGAGTTGATTTCCTCACGTTTTGCTAACGGACTCTGTACATCTACCCCTATAATAATATCCATTCCTTTTTTTTTCACTTCGTCTACGGGATAATTATCAGCTATACCTCCATCAGTAAGCCATTTACCATCTATTTCTACCAAATCAAATAGCGAAGGGAATGAGCCACTAGCTTGTATAGCTTGAGGTAAAAAGCCGTCTTCAAGTACTACTCCTTTCCCTGTTTCTATATCAGTAGCCACGCATAGAAAAGGAATAGGTAACTTAGAAAAATCAAAAATTTCATTTACAGGATAGAGTAATTTCACAAATTCATTGTAGATATTTTGACCTTTCGATACTGCACGAGGTAACCCTACTTTGAAGTTATCAAAAGGTAATGCTACAATATAACGATCGTATATATAACGTTCGTGCAATGATTTTGCACGACGTGAAGTTTTGTCTTGCAAAAGTTTATCGAAGTCTAATTGTCGGAAGATAGAGTCCAATTCATTAGCCGAGTATCCTGCAGCATACATAGCACCTACCATTGCCCCCATACTTGTTCCCCCAATATAATCAATACGTACTCCTGCTTCCTCCAATACTTTTAACACTCCTATATGTGCTAATCCTTTCGCTCCACCTCCACTGAGCACTAAGCCTACTTTTAAGTCTTTATTAGAAGTATTTGACTGACTATAAACTATATAAGGAGTTATTATAAGGAGTATGATAAGTAATAAAATTCTCATACATTTTCTTCTTTTATAAACTTGGCACAAAGGTACAAATAATTGGTGAATTAACAAATTTTAAATTAGCAAGTTCCTATCACAACCCAATACTTTCGTTGGATACTTTTGCCTTTTGCTGAAACAAGAGTTTCTTCAAAAGGTAATTTTGTTATTTGTTCAAAACCAGCTGCTTTAAGTATTTCAGCTACTTCTTCAGCGGTATAAAACTGAAAACCTTCACGCGCAAAAGGCGCCTTCTCTCCTGTACTTTTATCTATAAAACCAATAGCTACTTTACCTTGTGAGCTGAGTAAAGTGTGAATCTTTTTGTAATAATATAATGGGTTTTCTAAAAAATAAAGGGTATTTACCGAAAAACATACATCAAAAAAATAATCGAAATTAGGGAGTTTATCAGCAACTACTTCTAAAAAATGTACTTTTTGTTGGCTAAGCAAAGCGTTGTTGTACTCAGTTGCTTCAGTTATCATTGCGGAAGAAGTTTCTACTCCTATATATTGTAGGGAACTTTCCTTGTTAAATAAATATGGGAGATGTTTGCCATTGCCAAAACCTATTTCTAAAACTTTTTGATGAGGTTGCAGTGCCAAACAATCAATAGTACAGTTTATCATACTACTATTGGAAGCAAAAATAAAATCACCTACTTCTTTGGCGTAGTCTCCTTCAGGATGACGAAATAGTTGTCCTAATAGGCGCATATCAGTAATGGGAGGAGTCATTATTTCTTATAGTATTTCTTATAGTATTTCAATTAATTAGAACGGCAAAATTACGATTTTTTGTATAATAATTTGTGTAGTTAGTAAAAACATAGTACTTTTACGCCTTTAAAATTAAAACATTAAGTTCAATTTAATCCTATTATCTATAAGATTATGAAGATATTAGTATGTATCAGTAGTGTTCCCGACACTACTTCTAAAATAAACTTTACGGAAGATAACAAACAGTTTAACCCTTCAGGGGTACAGTTTATTATCAATCCTAATGATGAGTTTTGCCTCACTAAAGCTATTATGCTTAAAGAACAATTAGGGGCAAGTGTTACTCTTGTGAATGTAGGAACACAAGAAACAGAACCAGTACTAAGAAAAGCTTCAGCTATAGGAGCCGACGATATCATTCGTATAGATGCCGCTCCTACTGATGCTTTTTTTGTAGCTAATCAGCTTGCTAAAGTTGCTAAAGAAGGTAATTACGACCTTATCATCACAGGTAAGGAATCTATCGACTATAATGGAGGAATGGTAGGAGGTTATTTAGCTTCGCTTTTAAATCTTCCTTTTATAAACAAATGTATAGGTTTAGAAATAGAAGGTGCTAAGGTAACTGCCCAACGAGAAATAGATGGTGGTAGAGAAAAGCTATCAGCTGTGCTTCCTTTGGTAATTGCAGGGCAAAAAGGTCTTACTCAAGAGAAAGACCTCCGCATTCCCAATATGCGTAACCTAATGGCAGCGCGTACTAGAGCAATCACGGTATTGCCTGCTGAGCCTACTGATGTTAGAGTAACAACAGTAGGATTTGAGAAACTTCCTGCAAAACAACCTGTGAAAATGGTATCTGCCGATGATTTAGATACCCTTATTGATTTATTACACAACGAAGCAAAAGTAATTTAATAAAAAATGTCAGTACTCATATATATAGATTCCGAAAACGGAAAAGTGAAAAAAAGCGCTTTTGAAGTAGCTACCTATGCTCGTGCAATTGCCGATAAACAACAAACAAAAGTAGTAGCTGTAACTATAAATGTACCTCAACCTGAAGTATTAGCCGCTTATGGGGTAAATAAAGTGCTTAGCATTACCAATGACCAACTACAACATATTTCTGCCAATGCACTCAATCATTTATTGCAACAAGCAGTAGCAAAAGAAAATAGTACAATAGTAGTATTTAGTGCTTCATCACAAGCTAAAGAAGTAGCTCCTTTATTAGCTAATAGCTTGCAAGCGGGGTATGTATCTAATATCATTTCTTTACCTACAGAAGATTTTATTGTGAAAAGTAATGTGTTCTCAAATAAAGCTATTAGTCTTAGTCAAATCAACACACCTATAAAAGTATTAGGATTAGCTCCTAATGCTTTTAAAACAGAAGAAAAAAATGTTGAACTTACAGTAGAACCTTTTGCTCCTACACCTCCTGATAGTGATTGGGGGATACAAGTAATCACTACAGAGAAAACCTCGGGTAAAGTGTCGTTAGACGATGCTACTATAGTGGTTTCAGGAGGAAGAGGGTTGAAAGCTGCCGAGAATTGGCAGATAGTGGAAGGACTTGCTGAAGTATTAGGTGCAGCAACCGCTTGTTCTAAACCTGTTGCTGATATGGGATGGCGACCTCATTCTGAACACGTAGGACAAACGGGTAAACCTGTAGCGCCTAATCTCTATATAGCTATAGGTATTTCAGGAGCTATACAGCACTTGGCAGGCGTAAATGCCTCTAAAGTGAAATTAGTTATCAATTCTGATCCTGAAGCACCTTTTTTCAAAGCTGCCGATTATGGTGTTGTAGGTGATGCTTTTGAGGTAGTTCCTAAACTCATTGAAAAACTTAAAGCAAGACAATAACAAATAATCCAAACATTATAAACTTTGCCAAGGATTCTGTCCTTTGGCAAAGTTTTTATTTTTTATTTCCCGATACAGAATATGAAGTAAGTATACTAAATATCTGTTTATTAATTAATTATGTCATTTCTTGAAGCGAAAAAATGTAAAAACGCAACAAAAATAAAGAAATCAAGGTCAAATAAGGTTAAAAATACTTTGTTTTTGAGTTCTTAAAAGAGGTATTTTTCTTTGCACAAAGGTACGTATTTTTTTGTGATTTAACAAGATTATTTCTATTAAGGAGCTATTATAAACTTATCCCAAAACTCATCTTTTTCTATTATAGATAGCTTTAATACAGACTTCCAATAGTTATAACCATAAGCTTTTTTATTTTCATTTTCTGTTTCTGTAATAGTACTTTTTATACTGCTTATATCTGAATTTAATCTATAATCCCCTTTTATTGTATTTATAATATTGGTTATTTCCTCATTAGACCTCTCTCTCATCCTTTTTAATAAGTCTAATCTACTAAAATGACTCTTTATAATTTCATAAGTCCTACTATCAATATTTTCAGGATTCCCCAAACAAAAGGTAACTATTGGTATATCGTCTTGAAAATCAAAATCAGCCATTAAATACCTTTTGTTAGGTAGTTCATCAAGATATAAATTTAAAAACAAATGATGATTATTATTACTATCAAGCCATAAACTACCTTTCTTACTATTACACTCTGAACAGCAAGGAAATAAATTTAATGGATTTACTGAAAAGTCAGGAAATTTTTCTTTTGGTAGGAAATGGTCTAATGTATTGACTGAATTTAAAGTACAATATTGACAAGTATTAGTTATTGTTCTAATCTGATTACCCAAAATTTCTCCCTTGATTTTTTGAATAATTGCAGCCTTATACTGATACAAATCAATTAAACTATCCTTTTCAGTTATTGATAGGTCTTCTAATGAGGTTATCTCATATAGTTTTTTATCTCTAAATTTTCCTGAATAAATATTAAATTGAGACTCAATATTATCTTCAATATTCAATAAAATATCTTTATTTTTACGCTTGCTTTTTACAGCTTCTTTAAATACTTCAAAACAATCTTCATTATAAGGTTTAAGATTTTTCATTTCTATTTTGTATTAGACTTTTAATTAGAATTTTTATGTTTAGATTTAAAGGAACTTCACCTTGCAGCTCATTTTCAATCTCCTTATATGTCTTTCCTGACTCTACAAGTTCTTCTATTTTTGTTTTATAATATTTAGGAACATCTCTATTACCAAAAATTTCGTTGGTGATAGTAGTTAAGTTTTCTCCAAAGGTTTCAAATTCTAATTTTCGTACTCTTAAAGTTGTTTCTTCCTTATCTAAGACAAAAATATTTTCAGAAAATATCTCTCTAACTATTAAAGGTGAATGTGTTGCTACTAAACCAAAAGAATTAAACTCTTGCAATAAGCCCATTATTGTGTTCATAAATTCTGTTATAGCGTTAGGGTGTAGATGAGTTTCAGGTTCATCAAAGAGAATAAAGGAACTATATCTAATATTAGCTATTATTTCTGTTATGATTAAAAATAGGGACTTTTGCCCTGAACTCATTTTATTGATAAGAGGAATACTTTTTTCCTTAAATTCATAATCATAAGAAATTGTTTCATTAAATAATTCATTAAATAAACCTTTATCAATAAATTGCCTGCAAACTGTAGCATATTTATTAAGACTATTCCGCTCTTCAATTTTAGTTATAGATTCGCTAATTTTACTTAAAAGTTCGCTGTCTGTAAGAGGTGTTTTTGTTTGGAGATTTACTAAACCACAAAAGATAAAATTGAAATCAGGTTTGCTTTTTAATCTCTCAAAGGAATCTAAATTACTATATGAAACAACTATTATTTTTCCAAAAAGAGGAACAGGAAGTACATTTTCAAAATCCTTATTTGATAATTTTTGTATCAAATCTTTGAGAAAAGAAGTCTTTCCAACTCCATTTTTTCCAATTAAACAATAAAGCCTTTGTGGAATAATTTTTTCAATGTCAAAATTAAACTTAAAACTTACTTTTGATTCAGAATAAGGAGGTTTAAAAAGAAGCTCAAAATTGAAAAAATCCTTTATATTTTTTCCATATTTTAATTTATGTCTTATCGTTCTAATAATCTCTTCAGTCTTATTTGTGTCTCTACAAAGGGAATTTTTAAATCCTTTTTCTTTTTCAAATCTTTCACAAATAGAAGGAAAACAGGCAATATCATTAAGTGCTGATAAAAAGGAATACAGTTTATCATTAAGGACGTGTTTTAAAGAAAAATAAGTAACCTCATCTTGTATAAGGCTACAATAATTACCATCTAATTTATAAAACTCTTTATCTATTACATCAAATGTTATTGGGTTATTAATATTTAAAATTTTTATATGACCTATAAATTTTATATTTAATTGACTTTCAACATAAATAAGGTCAAAACTTGTGCGATATGTATACCAGTCATTCCAATCTTTCTCTTGCAAAATCACACAAGGGTAATGTTTGGGAATAAAACTTGTATTATACTTATCTATTACAAAAAAAGGAATGTCATTTTCAGGGAAATCACTTGGAATATAATCATCTTCTATTCTAACAATAAAATATTCTAATTTAGAAGAAGCATTATATCTTTGATTTATACGATATTGATATTCATTTAGATATTTATTGAATAGTGATTTTTTAGCTTCAATATTACCCTCTTCACTATTATTCAGAATAGCTTCTAAAAGCTTTTTAAAAGTCTCATTATTTTCAATAATTTTAAATCTTCTCTCAAAGGTTTCTTCCAAACTCCAATCATTATTTCTTACAAGATGTTGATGGGCATCATCATAGGCATTATTATACCTACTATCCTCTGAAGGCATATCTCTCAAAGGCAAAATTTTTGAAAGAAAATCAGGTAAAGTAATATTTTCACTTAGATTGAAAGGGTTTTCCAATTTCAAAATCTCATCAAATAATCTTTTCTTTATTTCGTAAGGAAGTATAAATTCTTGAGGCATATTAATTTAGGACTGAAAAATTTCGGCAAAGGTAGCTTTTATTCAATAAAAAAGCAAGCCTTTCAGCTTGCCTTTTGTTTTAAGTATCTAATTCCTGTAACCGTTGTGCTACATCCTCATACTCTATACTGTGTGTATAGACTTTTTGATAGAGTAGCCTTGCCTGCTCCTTCTCTCCTTTTTCTTCATAGAGATTGCCTAATAGAAACATAATGTCTATCAAATCATCATCAGGATTAGAAGTGCGCAAAGGTGCTTTTTTGAGGGTTTCTATAGCTAAATCTATTTGATTCTTACCTATAAAACTATTGGCTATTCCTTGCAATGCTTTTAGGAATAAATCACTGTTTTTAGGTATCTTCTGAAAGTACGAAATTGCCTTATCATAGTTCTCACAAAGGTAGTAACAATTCCCTGTCAATAGTACTTGTCTTTCATCATATTTGCGAGAAAGCAAATCTTCGTATAGCTCAATGATTTTAGGACAATCAGCCTTATCATCCTTCAGAATAAGCGTTTCTACGTAAAGGAGCTTTAGCCTTTCAGAACTTGGATTTAACCTCAAAGCCTTACCAAAGCAATCACTTGACTCTGCATACCGTCCTAAGTAATACAAACAAACTCCTTTCAAATCTACTATATCAGATTCATAGGGACTTAAAGGTACTTTATATAGAGCTGTATCTAATGTAGCAACAGCTCCTTCAAAATCTCCACTATAAAAATTAGAAATAGCCGCTTCAAGATGAGTTTTCACAACCTTCTTAGGAGAACGAGACCTTCTAACTAAGAAGAAAATCATTATCACTCCTATTCCAAAAGGAATTAAACAAATAGCAATAAACCAAAGGAGGAAGGTTAAACAACCATCGCTATTACCATACTTGTTTTCATCAATAGAAAAACCTAATAGGTTTATTCCTTGTTGATAGGAGTTTGACGGTTGCGGTGTGTTTCTGCTTCTTAATAGGTTAGAGTGATAAGTAAGCCCCGTATTAGGAATATTGACAGTGTTATATAGCTGTCCATTGCTACTTAGTCCCAATCTGAAACCACCAGCTCCAACACTCATTCCAACTCCTGATGTACTAAAATTGAGTCTGAAAGCTCCAAATGATTGACTTCTACGAAAACGAAAACCCATATTATTTTACATTAGGATTGAACTCTTTTGTTTTAACATACTTTCCTACATTAGGATTGTCTTTAGAGGCAGAAGGAAAGATATACAACGTATTATAATGCATATCTGCACTATTTTCTCCTGAAAAAGATGCTATACTATGTTGAGCTAATAAGTTATTTTCTGACTTATTTAACAACTTTCCTATATTTATTCCATAATTACTATTGTAATAAAGCTCTAATGCTTTTTTATCGTCAAAAAAATCAATATTGATTTTCCCTCCTTTTTCTGAAACAATCTTATTTATAACTCTTTCTATTTCATTCACAAAGCTATCATTTTTCAGATTGACTTTGTCTATCAAAACGAAGTAAGAAGGAGCTTTGTCATAACGAATAACAGTAGTCAAGTCCTCTTGAATTTCATATTTTATTAAAGGTTCTTCTTTTTGAGCAGTTGCTGGTTCTTGCTCTGTTGTATTTTCTTCTGTCTTAATGACAATTTTAGGTTTGTTTTCTTCTTTTGAAGAAGATGTTTCAGCAGATTTAGGGACAGTAGCTCCTGCTATTGTAAATAGTACAATATAAGAAACATACCTAACTATTTTGTTTTGCCAAAAACTCACATTTTCCTTGAGTTTATCAGAAACTGTGGGTAAAAGAACAACCCCAAGAATTACAAAAGCAATTCCTGTTATAATGCTTTTTTGAGTAATAACACCTAAACCTGTTATTATGAATAATATTCCTAAAATATATTTTGCTACTTTCATAAAATCAATTGTTTTTAAGATTAATAATTTGCTATTATAAGGTTCTCATAGTTTTTAGTAGGAGTTCTTATTATTTGCTTGGTTTTCAAGTTGAGTTTGAATAGACTTTTTTCTGTGCCTGATTGTAGTCCAATAATTTCGTTCGTGCTTTTAGAGTATTGTATATAGCTTAAATAGTCCTGTCCTGTTTCTACGATAGTCTCTAATTCTTTACCTGTTGATAGGTCTAACTTTACGATTTTACGATTACGCAAATCATAAGCATACAACTCATCATTAGCTATTACAAGTCTTTCATATCCATTAGAGGGTGCTTTTACAATCTGTTTTGTTGTCAAATTAAGTCTGAAAAAAGAATAGTCATTCTTAAACATTTTTTCGTTATATTTTATTTGTTCTCCAATAATCTCATTGGTACTTTTAGAGAAGCGAATATGACTTAAATAATCATTCCCTACCTCAGCAATAGTTTCTATCTCTTTACCTGTTTGAAGGTCTAATTTTACAATTTTGTGATTGCGCAAATCATAAGCATACGGCTCATTATTAGCTATTATGAGCTTCTCATAAAGATTACAAGGTAACCTTACAATCTCTTTTGTAGTTACATTAAGTTTGAATAAATAATGTCCTGAATTTCCTGATTGTATGCCTACAATTTCATTAGTACTCTTTAAGTAGTAAATACCTCTTCCTAAGTATTCCTTACCTATTTCAACAATGGTTTCTAATTCTTTACCTGTTTGAAGGTCTAATTTTACAATTTTACTATAGGCTACATAAGCATACAAAACACTTGGTTTAGGAAGAATAGTTAGGCGACCTATACTCTTAGAAGTTTCATTGGAAGATAGAATAACTTCTCCTGATGTAGCCTCTTCAGGAATTTCTACTTTTAGATGGTTGGAGGTAACTTCTTTGATAGTCCCTTTTGCTCCATTAAAAGTAATTGTGTAGGTCTGTGAAGGAACAAAATTCTCTCCTTCAATGGTAATAATATCTCCTACAGTAACCTCTTGTGCAGAAAAGTTTTTAACTGTAGGAAAATTAGTTTGTTGAGGTGTAGGTTGTTCTTTTGCTGGAGCTGGAGCAGGTTCATCTTTAGAACAGCTCACAATGACTCCCATACAGAACAAAGTCAAGAAGATTTTTAATGCTTTCATAAGCTAAAAAAGATAGTTTTTGAATGCTTTTCAGCCCCTAAAAGCGGTTAGTAATATAAAATAAAAAAGCGTGGGACTGTATAACTTAATCTTATTTGTTCTCAGGTATCGCCAAACACCCGTACCCTAATAAGTACAGCCCACGCCGAAGCGTGAGCGTTTCTACTTATTATTTTGTAGGGTACTATAAAATTGGCGATTTTAAGAAGCACAAAATAAAAGCTAAACGCTAATATGTCTTTATGTTAAAAAATAATTTTTCTGTTCTATATTCTTTTCTTTTAAAATGATGGGACAAAAGTAGTATTATTTTGTGATATTACAAAATTTTTAATAGTTGTATTTTTTTAATCCTTTGCTGAAGGTTCGCTCATCTAATAAAGAAAACTAAAGACCTCTTTTTTCTTATTTTTAGGATCTACTTTCCGATACAGAAGCGGGAAAATATGTTTCCTAAAACCTCATCATTACTTACTTCTCCAGTGATACTGCCCAAATGATAGAGTGTTTCGCGTATATCAATAGCTAATAAGTCACCCGATAAATGCATTTGCATTCCTTCTTCTACTTTTTCAATAGCTTGTAACGCGTTAGAAAGAGCTTCGTAATGACGGATATTTGTTACTACAGTTGCTTTGCCAATATGACTAAGCGTTTGGGCATAATCAGCGAGAAATCTTTTTAACTCAGTAATGTTTTGTCCTTCTTTAGCTGAAATTCTTAATAAAGTATTAGTATAGCCTTTGAGAGATTGTAGAATCTCATCATCAAAAGCAGTTGTTTCTTCTGATGATAAGTCTGTTTTGTTGTGTAGTAAAACATATTTAGTACCCTCTCGGTAGTTTTCCTTTACAAAAGTAGTAATTTCACTCACTGTATTATCTTTGTCATCAAATAGAAATAATATCACTGAGGCTTTTTCTATTTTTTCTTTGGCTTTTTGTACCCCTATTGCTTCTATTTGATCTTGTGTGTCACGAATACCTGCAGTATCAATAAAACGAAAAGCAATACCTCCTATATGCAAGGTTTCTTCAATCGTATCACGAGTTGTGCCTGCAATATCCGATACAATAGCACGCTCTTCATTTAGTAAAGCATTGAGCAAGGTTGATTTGCCAGCATTGGGTTTTCCTACAATCGCCACAGGAATACCATTTTTCAAAACATTTCCTACTGAAAACGATTGGATAAGTGATGATAACGTAGTTTTAATAGTTTTTAAAAGGTTTTTAAACTGACTTCTATCAGCAAATTCTACATCTTCTTCCGAAAAATCTAACTCAAGTTCTATTAGTGAGGCAAAATTGAGTAATTCTTGTCGTAATGCTTCTATTTCAGAAGTAAAACCTCCACGCATTTGTTGCAAGGCTACTTGATGAGAGGCTTTACTATCAGAGGCAATCAGGTCAGCTACTGCTTCAGCTTGATTAAGTGCTAATTTGCCATTTAAGAAGGCACGTTTAGTGAATTCTCCAGCTTCAGCCAAACGAGCACCATTGGCTAAACACAATTTAATAACTTCTTCTACAATATAATTACTTCCGTGACAAGAAAACTCTACTACAGGTTCTCCTGTATATGATTTCGTACCTTTAAAAATAGTAGCCAGACACTCATCAATTACTTGGTTTTTAGCTTCTAAAGTTCCTAAATGTACTGTGTGGGAGGGAGCGTTGATTAAAGGTTTTTTGCTGTAGCTCTTGAATATTTGGTCTGCAATTTCTATAGCATTTGCGCCTGATAATCGGATAACAGCAATGGCACCCATTCCCGAAGCAGTTGCTAAAGCAACAATAGTATCGCTGGTATATATTGTATTTTTCTTATTCATAGTAAGTGATATTTGTTATAACTCTTTAAACAAATTTTATATCCTAAAAGCAATAAAAAAGTTTATTAAAAGTCATAATTACGTATTAGTGAGGCGACAAAATTACGAAAAAACTTGCTAATTCAAAAAAAAATAGTACCTTTGCCCCCGATTTGGAGTAACCTCTGGCGAGAGTCGTGAATGTTGCCCAATGATAACATAATTATTTTATATTTTTTATGGAACCATTATTAAAGTACGTACAAGACAACTTTATTGAGAAAAAAGAATTCCCAGAATTTTCAGCAGGTGACACTATCACTGTGTATTATGAAATCAAAGAGGGAGACAAAAAACGTACTCAGTTTTTTAAAGGTGTTGTAATACAACGCAAAGGTCACGGCGTAACTGCTACATTTACCATTCGCAAAATGTCTGGTACAGTAGGGGTAGAACGTATCTTCCCTATCAATATGCCTGCCCTTCAAAAAATTGAAGTAAACAAAAAAGGTAAAGTTAGACGTGCTCGCATCTATTACTTTAGAGGACTTACAGGTAAAAAAGCCCGTATTAAAGAAGTTCGCTAAAAGAAAATTGATGAACAACATAAAAGCAAAGAGTAAAGTATACCTTTCTCTTTGCTTTTTTTCATTTACTAATGACTAAATGTCTAATCCCTAACACTTAAACATTTGTACGCAATACTCGACATAGAAACTACGGGAGGTAAATACGATGAAGAAGGTATTACTGAAATTGCTATTTATCAGTTTGATGGACATACTATTACCGATCAGTTTATCTCTCTTATCAATCCCGAACGCCCTATACAAGACTATGTTACTAAACTTACTGGCATCAACAACAAGATGTTGCGCAATGCACCAAAGTTTTATGAGATAGCCAAACGTATAGTGGAAATTACAGAGGGGTGTATCATCGTTGGGCACAATGCCGCCTTTGATTATCGCATTTTGCAAACAGAATTTCGCCGTTTAGGATATGAGTACATCAAAACAACACTCTGTACAGTAGAACTCTCACAACAACTCATTCCTGATAAAGAATCGTATAGCTTAGGGAAATTAGTACGTTCTTTAGGTATCCCAATGAGTGAACGCCATCGTGCTTCGGGCGATGCTATGGCTACTCTCAACCTTTTCAAATATCTACTTGAAAAAGATACTAAAAAGACTATCATTACTGCTTCAGTGAAAAACGATGTGCGTTTAGAAATGGCTTCACGACACCTAAAAATACTTGATGCTCTCCCTGAAACCTTAGGCGTATTCTATATTCACAACGAAGAAGGTAAAATTATCTATGTAGGAAAACATAAAAACATCAAAGGACGGGTGAACCAATTGCTCACCTCTCCCTCTAAACGCGATAGATATTTACAACGCCATACTTATAAGGTAACCTATGAAGAAATGGGGAATGAACTCATCGCAACCCTTAAAGAATTAGAACTTATACAACTTAACAATCCTAAATGTAATAACCGGAGTATTGATAAATCAAAAAATATCAATTATATACTTACTTCTCATTACAACAAAAGAGGATACCTCTGTTTTTTTATAGAATTATTGCAATCGCAAAACAATTTTATCACTACTTTTGAAACACTAAAAGAAGGGTTGTTTTTTTTGAAACGCATAGAAAAAGAATTTCAACTCAACGAAGTAGATTTCAACAACGAATCTCCTGACATATACAATGAGCGAGCTAAGGGAATTTTTACTAAATATGGGCTACAAAATGAAGATGTAGCAATTGTAGATAAAGGCAGAGTAGTAGGTGAAAAAAGTATGATTTTAGTAATAGATGGCAATATCAAAGGATATGGATTTTTAAATCTGAACTACCAACTCACACAACGTTCTATTTTAGAAACCCTTATCACTCCTTTAGCCAATTCTTTACTCAACCGACACCTTTTACACTCTTATCTCCGTAAGAACTCCAAGGTAAAGGTACTCAAACTAAGCGAACAAAAACCTTATCATAATGAATAAACATTTTTTTATTACACTCTTAGGAACTGCTGTTTTGGCAAGTTGTAACTCAACGAACAATGAAAGTGCCACAGCATTAAAGGAATCGGCTGAAAAGATTTCAAAACTTACTGATTCTATCAAAAAGATTGACGAACAACGCCTTGAAGCATTGAATTTCAGTCTTGAAACTAATGAATTAGCACAACAATATTTTGAAGATTTAAAGATTGACAATCCTTCGCAAATTGTTATGAATGCGCTAATGGAGATGAATGTAAAGGATCATAACCCTTACATCAAATCAGAGTCTAACGGTAAATTCTTATTTAATAAAATAAGAATACTCAATGAAAAATGGGTGATTTGTGAATTTACCGACGGTGAATTGTGGGGCGATCTGCTTTTGGAATACCACATTGATGGCAACCAAAATGTTACCTTTAAAGCCTTAGATGAGGTCATCCACCCTAAATAAATCGGAAGCTATACCATCTGAAAGAAACTTGCCCTTGCGCGTTACTTTCAGGTGGTTTTCTTCAATTTCTAAAAGCTCATCGGCAAGGTACTTCTGTGCTTGCTGTAATAAATATTGGTTATAATCTTCCCCAAAAAAAGTTTTTACTTCTTCTAAATCAATTCCTACCATCGTGCGTATGCGTGTAATAATAAGTTCGTTATATCGGTTGTTGAGGGTAAGTTCTTCTTTTTCCTGAGGTAATATTTCCTGCTGTATTTGTTGTATATACTTAATGTTATGAGCAATATTCCAACTGCGTTCTTTCCCGTTAAAACTGTGGGCTGAAGGACCTATTCCCATATAGGGCTTGCCAAACCAATAAGCCGTGTTATTTCTGCTAAAAAACCCTTCTTTGCCAAAGTTTGAAAACTCGTATTGTATAAAACCCTCTGCTTCCAGAGTATCTATCAACATTTGAAAGTGAGTGTAAGCCTGCTCATCGCTTATTGGTGCGATTTTACCCGTAGCAATAAACTTGTGTAAAGCTGTTTTTTCTTCTACTGTAAGAGCATAGGCTGAGATATGTGGAATATCAAAAGACAGCGCCTTATTGATATTCTCCTGCCAACGTTCCTTACTCATTCGAGGAATACCATAAATTAAATCAATAGTGATGTTATCAAAATATTGTGGAGTTATCTGCAATAAAGTTTCTACTTGAGCTACACTATGTACTCTGTTCATCAATTGTAAGTCCTCTTCAAAAAACGATTGTACACCCAAACTTAACCTATTGATACCTAAAGAGCGCAATTGTTCTAACATTTGTTCGGGAGAGGAGCCTCTAAAAAAGTCATCAGGATTAGCTTCCAAGGTAATTTCGGCTGAGGGACTTACCTTGTAATATGTGAAGATTGTATGAAAAAGTTGTTGTAATTCGTCATACGAAAGGATACTGGGCGTCCCTCCTCCTAAGTAGACTGTTTGTAATTCACTATTTATAGCTTCATCCTTGCGCAAAATGAGTTCCTTACAAAGGGCATTCACCATTTCTTCTTTTCTTTTCAGAGTAGTTGAAAAATGGAAATCACAGTAATGACAAGCACGTCTACAAAAAGGAATATGAATGTACAAGCTATACAAAATGAAGTTCTTTTTTAACCTATACGGTCTTGATTTTGTTTTACAAAAGCATCCCAACCGCTATAGCTTTGCTGTTTTTGTGCCTTACCACCATTTAAAAAGTGACAAACAGCTACTGCTAAGCCATCGGTTGCATCGAAGTGTTTGGGAAGTTCTTTTATGTTTAGAAGTTGTTGAAGCATTTTGGCTACTTGTTCCTTAGAAGCACTACCGTTGCCCGTAATAGCCATCTTTACCTTTTTAGGTTCGTATTCAGTAATAGGAATTTCGCGCGATAAGCCTGCAGCCATTGCTACCCCTTGTGCTCGTCCTAATTTCAACATTGATTGTACATTTTTACCAAAGAAAGGTGCTTCAATAGCTAATTCATCGGGTTTATAGGTGTCTATCAGTTCTAAAGTACGATTGAAAATCACACTTAGTTTTAAGTAGTGATTGCTGTATTTACTGAGTTGAAGTTCATTCAGTTGTAAGAGTTTCATAGTATCTCTTTCCACCTGAATAAGTCCAAAGCCCATAATAGTAGTACCAGGGTCGATACCTAAAATAATACGTTCCAAAAGCTACTACAGATTATTTAACGTTAATTTTAATAGGGAGTTCAAATTGAGTGCTTACATTTTGTCCGTTTTTAGTAGCGGGGGCAATAGCATCGTTATCAGACAACATTGATAGATTAGCGCGCAAAGAATCCTCAAAACTTTCGTTTTCGGTACTAAGTAGTTCTTTAGTTTTCTCATCAGCTTTGATATCTATGAGCACTATTTTTCCGATATTATCTACTTTTATGTTGAGAATAACACTATCTTTAATAGGTTCAGACACTTCGTAAGGGTCTTTTCGCAAGCGTTCTTCAAAGAGAGCTGCAAAAGTTTTCTCAAAGCATTCTTTTTGAGTAGATTTAGTAGTAGCGGTATCGCATACCCCTTTAAAAATAGGGTAAGTATCTACATCTTCTTTTATTACTTCATCAAATTTAATCTTAGCAAGAGAGTCTAATTTTTTTTGTAACTCAGCTTCTTTCTGTTCAGGAGTGAGTTGAGATCCATTCTTTTTGCAAGAAGCAAAGACTAAGAATAAAGCTAAAAAACAAAAGTAAAATTTCATAATTGAATGTGTATTAAATGTTTTTAGGGCTCAAAAGTATTACAAAAAAATGATTTATAAAAATAAATCGTTTATTTTTTGAGGTTTTAAAGTGTAATTTACAGAGCAGTTTAATATATAAACCACTGATAATAAGATAAATATAATTATTTTAAACTTATTTTATAACGTTGTTTTCTTTGTTGTAAATAGTCCTTACGATACCATCGGCGAGACCAATACGAGGTACGTGAACAATCTCAGCTCCCGACCATTTCATTGCATTAGTGAATACAGTGAGAGCATAGAGGATTACGTCGGCGCGATCGGGATTGAATCCTAAGAGCCTAATGCGTTCTTCATAAGAAAAACCAGAAACATAGTTGTGATAATCGGTGAGATACTGATAGCTAAGAGGTTCACCTTCTTTACTATTAGAGTTCTTATGGATTTTATTGATATTTCCGCCAGAGCCTATGGCTTCTATATGCTCGCAATCTTTAGTGTGTTTTTTTATCCATTTTTCAACATCTTCCCACGTTTTGTCGCTCACCTTGTTATCTAATAAGCGCACTGTACCAATAGGGAATGAACGCGATTTTTTTACTTTCCCTTTAGAAAAGACAGTGAACTCAGTGCTACCTCCTCCCACATCTATGTATAGGTAATCTTTATCTTTTTGTATCAACCTTGAAATATCGGTAGATGCAATGATACTCGCCTCTTCAGCACCATCTATAATTTCAATGCGTACGCCAGTGCGTTTATAAACCTCATCGGCTACTTGTTGTCCATTAGTAGATTCACGCATTGCCGAAGTAGCACAAGCGCGATAATTTTCTACTTGATTTATTTTCATCAGTAAGCTAAATGCTTGCATAGCATCAGCTAATCTATCAGTATTTTCAGGAGAGATAAGTCCATCTAAAAACACATCAGCTCCCAAACGGATAGGCACACGCACTAAGCTCGCTTTGGTGAATTTTGGAGCTTCATTAGGTTCTTCTAAAACGTTAGAAATGAGCAATCTCACCCCGTTAGACCCTATGTCTATAGCTCCTAACTTTTTGATATTCATATTGTAATTATTTATCTTTATCTGCTTCTAAAGCACGTACTTTCAGAGGGTTTTTAGTTAGTTCGGCATATTCTTCCCGATTTCTGAATACATCTAAAGCGGTGTAAATAGCATGGCGGAATGACTCAGGATCGGCAATACCCTTACCTGCTATCTCGTAAGCAGTACCATGATCGGGGGAGGTGCGTACTTTGCTAAGTCCAGCTGTGTAGTTCACACCACTACCAAAAGCAATGGTTTTGAAAGCTATAAGACCTTGATCATGATAAGGAGCAAGCACAGCATCGTAGTTGCGATAAGTTTGAGAACCAAAGAAACTATCGGCAGCAAAAGGACCAAATACTAATATATTTTCATCGAAGTACAGTTTTTTTAAGGCAGGGCGTAGCACTTCATCATCTTCATTGCCAATAACCCCTTTGTCTCCACAATGAGGATTGATACCTAATACAGCTATTTTAGGGCGTTGCAAGCGGAAATCTTTGATGAGAGATTCATTCATCAAACGAGCTTTCTCCATAATGAGTGATTCGGTAATGAGAGAGGATACCTCTTTTAGAGGGACGTGATCTGTAAGTAATCCTACCTTTAAGTCTTCACTTACCATAAACATTAGGCTGGTTCCATTGAGTTCTTTGGCTAAGTAATCGGTGTGACCAGGGAAGTGAAAATTATCAGACTGGATATTGTTTTTATTGATAGGAGCAGTTACTAATACATCAATTTCGTTATTTTTAAGAGCTCCTACAGCAGCTTGTAACGATAGGAAAGCATATTTTCCACCTTCTTCAGTTTCTTGAGCAAAGGTAACTGTAGGAGTTTCTTTCCAGCAGTTGAGTACATTTAGTTTACCTTCAATGGCGGCATCTACACTATCGATGCCTTGAAAATTAGCCATTGTATTGAAATGTTTCTTTTGGAAAGAAACTAATTTATTAGAAGCAAAAATAATAGGGGTACACAATTCCAATATTTGGTGGTCTTCAAAGGTTTTGAGGATAATCTCAAGCCCTATTCCATTCATATCACCAATGGAAATGCCTACTTTTATCAGTTTATCTTTCATAAAAATTGAGATGTTTTTTAGGGTATTATTCTTCTTTTTGATTGTAGAATACGGTTATTTTAGGTAGGCGTTTTTCTACTTCTTCATATTGTTGAGTAGTAAAATTACGGTTGTTTATATACAAAACCCCTTTCCATAGTACTTTTTCCACAGATTTTATAAACTGTTTGAAATCAAGAGGGTTGTTGTTAATATTTACGTAAGTTAAATGAGGATTTTCAGCTAATGCTTGAGGTAATTTGGTAAGATTGTTTGCATTGAAATATACGTTTTCCAAGTGTTGCAAACGCCCTATAGAGGCAGGAACTTCAGTAAGTGCAGCATTGCGCAAAGATAGTTCTTCGAGCAAAGGCAATTTGTCGAAATTATCAGGAAGAGTTTTGATTTTATTTTTAGTGTCAAACTGACTAATGATGAGTGATTTTAGTTTAGACAAGGCAAATACTTGTTCAGGGAAAACAATTAATTCAGCTCCTTCAAACTTTAAATTTTCTAATTGTTGTAAGTTGATGAGAGAATTAGGAACTTCGGTTATAGGATTATAGATGTCTAAGGTTTGTAGAGCAGAAAGATGACCAATATTTTCGGGGAGTTTAGTGAGGTTATTGAGACGCAACACTAATGTTTTTAGTGATTTATTTTCAGCACTCAATTCAGGAAAAGTAGGGATGCCTACTTCTTTTATTTCTAAATACTCTAATTGATTTGCCTCGGTAAGTAGTTTTTTTAACAAAGTTTCATTTAATTGTACTTGGTCGTTGCTATATATCTTTACTTCTTTAAAATTAGTAAAGTTAGTTTTTATCAATTCATCAACCGAGTTGAAATTTAGGTCGTTACCATCAGAAGTAGCAATGTTTACTCGTATAGATTGCGCTTGAGTAAACATAGGAATTGCTATGATAAAGGAGCATAAAAGTTGTTTTATTTTTTTCATTGTTCTATTTTTTATCTGTAAATAATTATTACTTTTGTACTTTCAGAGTGCAAAGATATAAAAAATATGAGAGTAACACAAACTTATTCTTTTCACAGCAATGGTAAATTACTTATCACAGGTGAATACGCGGTGCTTGATGGGGCACTTGCTTTTGCCCTTCCTACTCGAAAAGGACAAACATTAGAAGTAACTGAAAATGATGTGCAAGGAGGTTGGCAAGCCTTTGATAGCAATGGTAATTTATGGTTTGATAGCGCTGTGCTCACAACAGATGCTGACCAGAAAGTGGCTCAAACTCTACAAAAGATACTCACTACAGCAGCAGAACTCAATCCTGATTTTAAAAACAAATGGATGTATTCACAAGTGCAAACACATTTAGAATTTCCTCGTTTGTGGGGGTTAGGAACATCTTCTACACTTATCAATAACATAGCCCAGTGGGCAACAGTAAACCCGTATGAACTTCTATTTAAGAGTTTTGGTGGTAGTGGTTATGATATTGCTTGTGCTAAGAGTCAAACTCCTTTATTATATCGTCTTCAAGAAGGTAAACCTCATAGTTACCCTTTGCACTTTCTTTTTCCTTATACACACTATATTTACTTTGTTTATCTCAACCAAAAACAAAATAGTAAAGACGGCATTGCTCGCTATCGTTCAGTAAGTAAGAGCAAACGCAAACTCGCTGAGAGTATCACACACCTTACAGAACACCTTGTATTAGCTTATACCATAGCCGATTTTTGCGCTATACTTAATGAACACGAAATGCTCATCAGTGAGTATCTCGGTATTCCCACAGTGAAAGAATATCTTTTCTCTGATTATAAAGGTACAGTAAAGAGTTTAGGAGCTTGGGGAGGAGATTTTGTATTAGCTATTTCAGAAACTGAAGATACACCGAATTATTTTTCATCTAAAGGTTTTGATATTTGTATTCCTTATGATGAAATGGTGTGAGAAAGTAAATACACTTTGTAGGAATAGAAAGTTTATAGAGTGCAACACAAGAGAAATTTAAAAACTTTATAGAAGTTCAAAGATTTTTTAACATTGGGTCTATTTTTATTGTTTATCCATCTGAACAGTGCGAATAGGAAATGGTATATTTATATTATGTGCATCAAAACACTTCTTGATAGCCATTATAGCTTCTGATTTATACAGAAAAGACTCAGAAAGTTTCTTGGAAGGAATGGTAAAATATACGCTAAAATTGATAGCACTATCTGCGAACTCAGTATAATAAAAAGAAATAGCCGTATCAAGCTCTTTTTGTTGCATCATCTTCCGAATAGTAGTCTCAGTGAGTATTTTCACCTGTTCTAAATCCGATTCATAACCTACACCACAAGTTACTAATACATTGGCTGTATCACTTTCAGAATAATTTTTCATAGGATTATCTACTATAAGCTTATTGGGTATAGAAACATAGTTCCCGTCAGCCATTTTAAGCTTGATAGTACGCAAATTTATATCTTCAATAGTTCCTGTATAGCCCATAGTTTCAATTTGATGCCCTATACGAATGCTCTTGCTAAAAGATAAAGTAATGCCTGAAAAAGTATTGCTAAGCGTTCCTTGTAAAGCCAAACCGATAGCTAATCCAGCTACTCCAGCCCCTGCCAAAATGGTTTTGAACATATTTTCGAGATCTAAAATATTTAGCGAAAACATAAAGAAGGTAATAACTACTAAAACAGAAATAATATTACCAAGCATTATGCGCGAAGAAGGTTTTACACCGCGCCTTTCTAAGATACGAATGGCTATTTTTTTGATAAGTCTAGAAAGATAAAAGCCCAAAATAAAAACTAATAAAGCTATTACAATATTAGGTGTTTTATCGATGAAGAGTTGAATCCATAGATGTATTTTTTTAGTGAATACTTCTATAATATTAATATAATCATTTACTATTCCGTTTTTCATTGAGTCTAATGAGTTTATTTTATCAGCTGGCAAAAGTACAAAATATATTGTTGATAGTCACTTTTTTGTTATTTATTACATAAATGAGGCTGTCTGAAAAGATTAGACAGCCTCATTTATGGAAGTTATATTCGTTTATTAACGTGAATAATTAGGAGCTTCTTTGGTGATGGTAATATTATGGGGGTGGCTTTCGGTAATTCCGCTTGCAGTGATGCGCACAAAGCGACTCACGGCTTGCAACGTTTCGATATCCTTGGCACCACAGTATCCCATACCTGCGCGCAAGCCTCCGATGAACTGATGCATACTTTCTTGTAGTTCGCCTTTGTATGCCACGCGCCCTACAATGCCTTCGGGGACAAGTTTTTTGATGTCGTCTTCTACATCTTGGAAATAGCGGTCTTTACTACCTTGGTTCATCGCTTCTACCGAGCCCATACCGCGATAAGATTTGTATTTTCTGCCCTCAAAAATGATAGTTTCCCCCGGTGATTCCTTAGTGCCAGCAAGCAGAGAGCCAAGCATCACACTATTGGCACCTGCGGCGATAGCTTTTACGATATCGCCGGTGTAGCGAATGCCTCCGTCGGCAATCACAGGGATTCCTTTGCCTTTAAGAGCGTTTGCAACGTTCATCACCGCTGATAATTGAGGATAACCCACGCCTGCCACCACTCTGGTAGTACATATAGAGCCTGGACCTATGCCTACTTTCACTGCATCGGCGCCATTTTCGGCTAAATAAAGGGCGGCCTCGGCTGTGGCAATGTTTCCTACCACTACTTCTAAGTCGGCAAACTTGCTTTTTACGGCATTAAGAGCATTCACTACGCCTTTCGTATGTCCGTGAGCTGTATCGATAACTACGGCATCAACTCCTGCTTGTACAAGGGCTTCGGCGCGGTCTACCACATCGGCAGTAACACCTAAGGCTGCTGCTACGCGCAAGCGCCCTAAGTTATCTTTGTTAGAAATAGATTTTTTTTGCAAGTTGGCAATGTCTCGGAAAGTAATAAGACCTACTAATTTGTAGTTTTTATCTACTACGGGGAGTTTTTCTACCTTACTGCGTTGTAAAATACCCTCAGCCTCCTTCATAGAAGTGCCTTCGTTGGCAATCACGAGGTTTTTAGAGGTCATTACTTCAGTTATAGGGCGATTATTATCGTGTTCAAAGCGTAAATCGCGGTTAGTTACAATGCCTTTTAAGATTCCGCCGGCATCAACAATGGGGATACCACCAATATTATTTTCTTTCATACAGCGTTTTGCATCACTCACCTTGCTGTTTAAGGGAAGCGTAACAGGGTCGATAATCATACCGCTTTCGGCGCGTTTTACTTTGCGTATTTGTTTGGCTTGCTCCTCAATAGTCATATTTTTGTGGAGCACCCCTATGCCTCCTTCACGTGCCATAGCTATAGCCATAGCAGCTTCAGTTACAGTGTCCATTGCCGCTGAGATAATAGGCACATTCAGGGTGATGTTACGGGTAAAACGTGAGATTATCGATACTTCACGAGGTAATATCTCAGAATAATTGGGGATAAGAAGGACATCATCATAGGTAAATCCTTCATTAATAATTTTATCTTGGAAATTCATTTTAAAAAAGAGAATTTAGTTGCGTGCAAATGTACTTCTTTTTTTATATACGAAGCAAATTTTTTCTGAGTATTTTTCTTTTATTGACTGTTTTTTGGTAAGAAAAACACCTATCAGTTTCGGTAAACTTTTAACTGATAAGTGTTTTGTTATATGATAATGAAGAAAATTTTTTAAAAAGTATAGGTTACTCCAAAATGAACTCCTATAGATGAGTAAGGCGCATCAGGAGCTCCCTTGCCTTCCCAACTATAAGTATCTTCCAATAGAGGTGATATTTGAGTTGCTAATTGTTTCAACGCTACTGTTTGAGGAGATGCTGGAGCATTTTGTAGAGTTACCATATAACCTTTGAACTCTTGAAGACTAATTGTAGAAGTAGTGCCTGCTATAGTGCGAGTAGCTGAGAAATCTTTTAGTTTAGATTCCTTGCGAGGTACATTGATGTTAAGATATTCTCCTTCTACAAAAAAAGCTACTTTATCAGCTACTTTAAAACGATAGCCTATTCCTCCTATAAAACCAAAAGGCATTTTTCCGTGGAAATTATTATTAAAATCAGCTTTCATATCTACCATAGTTGTTGAAGGAGCCATTGGGTTAAACATTCTCAAAGGTAATTTAGCATTAAGTTCTGTTTGTATTTCGGTTTTACCACCTATTTTGGTAACACCTCCAGCACGTACATACAAATTATCAGTAATATTGAATACTAATGAAAGGGAAGCTCCATAAGCACGACCGTGTCCCTTCATATTCAATATTTGGTTTTTATTGGTAGGCATATCCTCACCGTAGAGATAACCTAAAGCTAATTCAGCTCCCCAACGTTTATGGAAGAAATAACCTCCGCGCAATTGCGCTTGATAACCTTCTCCATAACTTCCTTTTAAATCGGTGATAGCAGTAGCATTAGTAGCGTCTCTACCTAATGTCTTTTCATGAGCTTTAAATCCATACCCACCACTCACTGAAATGTATGCTTGTGAGTAGATAGCTGTTGCTCCCCAAACGAAAGCAATGACACATAATAATGTTTTTCTCATTTGTTAATTATATAATTTCATTTATTTTTTCAGTAGGGCGCCCTATTACAGCTTTATCCCCTACCACAACAATAGGGCGTTCAATAAGCTGAGGGTATTCTACCATCGCTTCTATAATTTGTTCATCAGTAAGTGTTTTTTCTTTAAAATGTTCTTTCCAAACATTTTCTTTAGTACGAACTAATTCAATAGGAGATAGTTGTAATTTAGTAAGTAGTTCTTTAATTTGTTCTTTAGAAACACCTTCTTTGAGGTAATCTACTACTTTATATGCCTTATTAGCTTCTTTTAAAAGCTCCAAAGCACAACGTGATTTGGAGCATTTAGGATTGTGATATATTTGTATCATAAACAATTTATTGATTTGTGAATTTGCTAATTAGCAAATTACTACTTCTACCCCTCTTTTTTCGAGTTCTTCTACAAACTCGGGGTCTACATTATTATCAGTGATGAGCATATCTATTTTTTCGACGTAACAGATGAAGCCAAAACCGCGTTTATGTATTTTTGAGGAATCGGCGAGGACGATAGTTTTATCTACACGTTCCATCATTTTTTTGTTAAGATGAGCTTCTCCTACATTGGTAGAACTCAATCCATAATCGAGATCTATACCTTCTATTCCTAAGAATAAAGTAGTACAAGAGAAGTTGCTAAGAGTTTCTTCGGCGAGTACACCTATAGTAGAGGTAGAGTTTTTGCGTACCTCACCTCCTAAGTGGATGGTGTTTACATTAGGGTTTTTACATACTTCTAAGGCAACCCTTAATGAAGGGGTTAACACAGTAAGATTACGGAAACCATAAAGTTTTTGAGCTAATAAATTAACTGTAGTTCCTGATGAAAGTATGATAAACTCATTTTCTTTGATAAAGTCTAACGCTTTAGTAATAATACGCGTTTTTTCCTCTACATTTTGAGTTTCTTTCTCAGTTATTGTTTGATCAAACACATAGCGCATTTGTTTGCTAGCACCTCCGTGAGTACGGTGGAGGTAACCTTCTTGTTCTAAGAGCGTTAAGTCTTTACGTATAGTAACTACCGAAACTTTAAGCTTTTCACTCAGTTCATTTACGCTGATGTACTTCTTGGTTTCTAAGCTCTCCAAAATCTTAGACTGTCGTTCATTAAGTACTTTCATATTTTATAATTTTATTAATATTCGTGTTGGAAAAAGTTCATTTAAAAAAGTCTTATATTAACATTTTTGGGGCAAAATTAAACATTATACTGAAAAAAACAAAAGTTTTAGAAATAAAAAAATGCTATTGCACTTAAACACAACAGCAATAATATTTTTATAATACAGATAATTAAGGTTTTAACATTAAGCTAAAAGCATTTCTAAAATCTTGTAACAGAGGGTTTTCTTCTAATAATCGTTCATATTTATCCTCAGGACTTACTGCTATTTTTTTAGCAATTTCTTCATTCACTTTTATTTGAATATTCATATCATAGTTGCGTAATGATCTATGTAGATAATCCAACAAATGATGTTCTATATTCAATATTCCTGTTTTTGCAGTATTACTTGATACTTCTAAATCAATAGTAGTTCCTTCTAATTTCAAATTAGCTATTTTTAGAATGGAGGCTTGTATACGCTCTCCTTTTGCAAGTAATTCTTCTATATAATTATCCCAATAGTGTTGAAAAGTTTCTTGAGTAAATGTTTCTTTAGGTAAAGAATTAGGGTCTATTATAATCTCTTTATTGTTCTTTTGGTGTTCCGTTTTTACGTGTACACTTTTGATAGAAAATCCAGAAACTACATTATGTCGTTGTTCTTTACTAATAGAAGGAATATTAGGAATAGGAGAAGCGGTAGTTATAGTAGGCTGTGATGGTTGGACTACTTTTGTAACCTCATTAGAGGGTTGTTCTTGTCTATTAAAAACGTAAGCCGGAATTACGAAGCGTCCATCATTTTTTTTTTATCTCCTTGGTAGGTTATAGAGGCAAGTTGCATTAAAGCTATTTCTACCAATAGCCGCTGGTTCTTGCTGGTGCGATATTTCAGATCGCAATCGTTTGCAATAGCAATGGCGTCCATTAAGAAAGGAACAGTAGCACGAGCACTTTGCTCGGTATATTTTTTCTGAGTCTCCTCTCCTACTTCCATTAGAGTTATGGTAGTAGGATTTTTACATACCATTAAATCACGGAAATGGCTTGCTAAACCAGCTATAAAGTGATTGCCATCAAACCCTTGTGCTATCGTATCGTTGAATGCTACTAACAACTCTGGAAGTTTATTGTCTAAAATAAGGTCGGTTACTTTAAAATAGACTTCATAGTCGAGTACATTTAGTATTTCGGAAGTAGCTTGTCGAGTAATTTTATCTCCTGAAAAACTCACTACGCGGTCAAAGATAGAAAGGGCATCACGCATAGCTCCGTCAGCTTTTTGTGCGATGATTTGTAATGCTTCATCTTCGGCTTCTATTCCTTGTTGTTGGGCTATATACTTTAGATATTCTCGAATATCATTAATTGTAATGCGTTTGAAATCAAATATTTGACAACGTGATAAAATGGTAGGGATAATTTTGTGTTTTTCCGTAGTAGCAAGGATGAAGATAGCGTGTTTAGGTGGCTCTTCTAAAGTCTTTAGAAAAGCGTTGAAAGCAGAAGGAGATAACATGTGTACCTCATCAATAATATATACTTTGTATTTGCCTACTTGCGGAGGAATGCGTACTTGTTCAATGAGTTTGCGTATATCGTCTACACTATTATTAGAAGCAGCATCGAGTTCAAAAATATTGAAAGCAAAGTCATTTTCATCTTCCATTCCAGAAGTTTGCTCATTTATTTTTTTAGCTAAAATACGTGCACAAGTAGTTTTTCCTACACCACGTGGTCCTGTGAAAAGAAGTGCCTGTGCCAAGTGATTGTTTTCAATGGCGTTGAGGAGGGTATTGGTAATCGCTTGTTGTCCTACCACATCACGAAATGATTGAGGACGATATTTGCGTGCTGATACTACAAAGTGGTTCATTGTTATTGTTTGTTAGTTTGATAAGTACCAAAGATGAGGTTAGATTCCACTAACTTATTACCATCTTCTTTTAGGAGTACTAAGTTACTAATTGTTATTTGATGATCATAACGCAATAAAGTCCCTGTATTTTCGTTGTAAATAGGACGAGTTGCGATAGTAACTGTTCCTCCTGTAGCTTCGCTATTAAAAGTAATCTGAGGAGAAGCTGGGTATATGGTATTACAAAAATAACTACTGTTTACTGCATCACTAAAGGTGCGGTAATAGAGCTTATAGTTATTGGGTATTGTACCTGTAACTGTTTTTTCTTTATTTTCTAAGACACCTGCAGGAATTGTGAGATAAAGAGCTTGTTTTTGATTATACTTATACAGAAAATCAACAGCGGTATCATTTGCTCTACAAGAAAGAACATCAGAATTTTCAAAAGAGATAGATTCGACCTCCATATCACCATCGTTGCAAGCCATCGCGAAAAGCCCTATTATAAAAGCAAATAAAAGTATTTTTCTATTCATTCAAGTTTAATATTTTGGCAAAGATATAAAAAAATAATATATAAAAGCCTATTATTTAAGAAAAAGGAGCTAACACAACTTCTAACCCGTTGATTTCAGGGGTAATAGGTATTTGACATCCTAACCTACTATTAGGTTTTACGTGAAAAGCTTCAAAAAGCATTGCTCGTTCTTCTTCACCCATTTCAGGTAGTGTAACTTCGTTTTCATTTTGTACATAACACTGACAAGAAGCACACATTGCCATACCTCCACAAATACCTATTTCGCCATCTTGAGCGATTTCATAAGCACGCATTACTTCCATTAGGTTCATATTCATATCGGTAGGGGCTTCTATTTCGTATAGAAGCCCCTCGCGATCGGTTATTTTTAGATGTATTTCGTTCATTTATTTAGCAAAGTATTCTATTTTGCGAACACGGGCACAAATTGGTTTATCATTTTCAAACATTAATATTTGAGTCCAATTTCCCATTTTGTCAAAAGTATAACGATACTTATAGTTAAGTTCTTTTGTAATATATGAGGTGAGTAGATTATGTTCATCATATACTTTAGTAGAGGCTACTTCTGTACGGGTTTTTATTACTTGAGTTTCTCCAGATTTATTGAACATATAGTTGGTTTCTATATAAAAATTGGGGTCATCGGTAGCAGTACAAATTGATTGGATAAGACGTCCTGCTTTATTATATTTATAAGTACAGATAGTTTCTTGACTTGAGGCGTTCAGGAATTTAGCTTTAGAAAGTAACCCTTCTTTGTTGTATTCGTTTTCGGTTTTCAAATACACATTTTTGTTTAGTACTTTATCCTCTGTTTCAGAGACTTTATTAAGTTGGTTGTACTTGTAAGATTTTTCACGTGTATACTCTGGACGTATTTTCTTTTCTAACACGAGATTTTTTTCTTCATACAATTGTATATCTTTTTCTAAAGCTGAATTACTCGCTACTTTGTTTCTCTCAATACAATTGCCTAAATCATCATATTTGTAGGTAATAGTAATGAGCCATTCATTGGTATTGCCGTCAGTTTCATCTATTTTTACTAATCGGTTTTTCTCGTTGTAAAAGTATTGTCGGTTTACTAAAAGTTCACCATCTCCTAAGGAAAAAGAGGATTGACTTTTGTTTACTCTACCTTTCTTATCGTAGTAAAATCGCATTCCACCAAAAGGTTGATTCTCGGCATTGTAAGTGATTACTTCGAGATTGCGACCTGTATTGTCGAAAATATAGGCAATATTGGTTTTAGAGAATTTATTTTCATCTTTTTCTATATTCCAATCTTCGGCATAAGGAAAAACGCTATAAGTTTTTCCATCGAAAGTTTTAGTACCTTTAGGGTCAGGGTCGAGAAAAAAAGAATAATCTTCTACTTTTTTAATTTTGCCTTTCAATAGTAATGTTTTGCTGCTAATTGTATCAATTTGGGCATTTAGCGAAGCAGAAAATGCTAAAAAAGTGCTTGCTAATAGTACATTTATACTCTTCATTTTATTTAGTTATTAGTATTTACTATAAGATATATTCACTGTTTAAATTGCTTTTACCACAGCTTTTTCGGCTTCTTTTCTACTGCCATCAAAGCCGTCAATTCCGACTACAGTAGTGTACTTTAATACATATTTTTTATTAGGATAAATTCGGTTGTATATACTTTGGCACATTAGGGTTGCTTCGTGAAAACCACAGAGGATGAGTTTAAGTTTTCCTGGGTACGTATTCACATCACCTATGGCATATACCCCCTCTATACAAGTTTGGTAGTCTAAAGCATTATTTACCTTCACAGCGTTTTTTTCGATCTCTACCCCCCAAGTAGCAATAGGTCCTAATTTAGGAGTAAGACCAAAGAGTGGAATAAAAGCATCGGCTATAAGAGTTTCTTTATTACCTCCTTCTTGCTCTAACACTAATGATTCCAAATGCCCATTTCCTTCTAATCCTACTACTTCATAAGGAGTTTTTAAATTGATTTTACCAGCCTCTTTTAACGCTCTTACTTTCTCAACTGAATCTAAAGCTCCTCGAAATTCATTGCGACGGTGTACTAAAGTAACTGAAGCAGTAGCTACTTTTTCAGCTAAATAAATACTCCAATCTAAAGCAGAGTCCCCTCCTCCTGCAATTACGACGTGCTTACCTGTATAGTTTTCTGGATTTTTGACAAAATAAGTCACCCCTTTATTTTCATATTGTTCAATATTAGGTAATTCAGGCTTACGAGGTTTAAAAGTACCTAATCCACCAGCTATAGCTACGGCTTTTCCTTTTATTTGGGTACCTTTTTCTGTAGTTACTATGAATGTATCATCATTATTTTTGGTGAGTGTCATTGCAGTTTCTCCAAGAGTAAATTCAGGTTGAAACTGCTTAATTTGCTCCATTAGGTTATCTACTAATTCAGAAGCTCCTACAGTAGGATATCCTGGTATATCAAAAATAGGTTTTTTAGGGTATAATTCAGTAAGCTGTCCGCCTACTTGTGGGAGTGTATCTATCAAGTGGCATTTTAAACGAAGGAGCCCTGCCTCAAATACTGCAAAAAGCCCCGTAGGTCCTGCCCCTATAATAATGATATCTGTTTCTTTCATTTATTGCTATTTTGGGGGCAAAGGTACAAAATAATTAACAATTAGCAAGTAACAATAAACAAATTATGGTTTCAGAAGTTTAAAATCATCTTTGTTTTCAATAGGTGTGTTTTGGTATTCTAAAGTCCAACCTACGGCACGGGTAGCAAAGATAAGGTTAGAAAGCTCAGTAAGCAGTCTGTTTTGGGCATTGCTCTTCAAAGTAGAAGCATCTACCTTGCGCTGTAATTCTGCTTTCACTTTTTTCTGTATTTTTTCTACATCATCAGGGGTAAATGGGTTTACTTGACTCTGACTCACATCGTAATACTTCATTGTAGGGTAAATCTTCACCTCAGCTTCTGGTAACGATTTAATGATAACTTTTTTTTGTTCTTCGTTTACTTCATAGTCGATTTTGTGTAAGTCATAAGCTACTGTTACATCGGCATTTACTACTGTAAGGATTTTCTTATCAAACGATAGCAAATCCATAAAGTACTTTTGAGTATCGGTATACGAGAGCACTTCGGCAAAATGCCCTTCGGTAACTACCAATTTGCTCACATTTGCGATTTGTGTTTGTATTAGGGTTGTATCAGCCTCTAATCGTTCTTGACTTTCTTTTTTATCGCTAAAATATTTTATAAGTAGCAATACAGCGACCGCTACGACTACTCCTAATAAAAATTTCTTCATTTTTTTATACTTTATTTATTACCTACAATACACCCCAAAAAGCACGCCAAAATACCAATTCCTACACTAACTATTACATAAAGAATAGCTTTTAGTAGTTCATTTTGTTGATATAACTGCAGTACCTCCAATGAAAAAGTAGAGAATGTTGTAAAACCTCCCAAAACACCTGTCATCAGCAATAAGGGTAAAAGGCTCTCCCCTACTCTATTCTTAAAATAGCTATACAATACACCTATAAAAAAGCATCCTAATACATTTACTACCAAAATGCCTATCGGGAATGTACAAGTGCGCACTATCTTGTTGAAGGCTATTGAAAGCATATAGCGCAATGTACCTCCTATAAAGCTACCAAGGCCAACTATTAGTATATCTTTTATCATATCAACGCAAAATCAGCACAATCTTCATACGATATATATAGAATCCACTTCATACTTTCAGATAAAAAGTAATGATGTTCAGGTATATTATCTAATATATCTACAATGACTTTGTCTAAATATTTAAATGAGAATATATAGGTTAAGTTCGATACATTATCTCCTAAATAAACTACTTTTTCATCTGGCTCTATCCCCACCTCCATTGCAATACTCTTTACAAAAGCTACAACGGCTTCGTTCTCATCAAAAAATATTCTTTGATGCTTATCCAATAGCTCAAAATAAACTCTACTTCCAGCAAAAGGTGAATTAGCATTCACCTTATCAACATAAATATCAGAGTTTATTATTTGAAAATCTTCATTTTCTATATGCTCTTCTAATATTTTGATAAGCTCTAAATCATAAAAATTCTTTTCCATTTCTAACACCTAACACCAACTGAATATTCTTATACGAGTTCTTCACCAATTCCTTTGCCTCTGCCTCATCTTTCCAACATACTTTCTCTATATCCTCCTCTGTTTGAGGCACTAACTTTTTCTTGTAAGCCGTGGTCATATCATACCAATAGGTTTCTTTCAAAAAATAGTGTCCATCGCGTTTGAATAGGTGGTAAGTAATCGTCCTAAAACGCTGTATTAGGAGCTTTTTTACCCCCGTTTCTTCCTCCACTTCACGCAAGGCACAAGTAGCAATATTTTCACCCTTTTCTTTCTTTCCTTTGGGCAAATCCCACTTGCCGTGTCGCTTGATAAGCAGTACTTTTCCTTCCTCATTATACACCACGCCTCCTCCCGCTTTTATAGTGGGTACAAGTTTCTTAAATTTCTTCATAAGTTTCTCTTCCTTAGGATGATAGAGATATATTCTACTTACCTCTTTACGACCTAATTCCTCGATGATTTCATCAAAGGTTACATCTTTTAATGGAAAATATTTGACGTTCTCAATATTTTCTCGTACATTTGTCAAAATAATCGACTTATCGTCTAAAAAAATTTCATACATAAGCTTATGATTTTAGATAACATTACGGCACAACATACTGCCGAATTTTTACTGCAAATTAACGCAATAAAATTGAATTCTGAAAATTATTTTACGTGGGCAAGCGGTTGGAAATCGCCTATTTATTGCGATAATCGTATAATCCTCTCATTTCCAGAGGTTCGCAATTACGTAGCCAACACTATGGCTACCTACATAAAAAGCTATTATCCCACTGCTGAGGTGGTAGCTGGGGTTGCTACAGGGGCTATCGGAATGGGGATGTTGGTAGCCAATGCTCTCGATTTGCCCTTTGTCTATGTGCGTCCTGAACCTAAAAAACACGGTCGCCAAAACCAAATAGAGGGATTACTCTCTGCAGGACAGCAAGTAATCGTTATAGAAGACCTCATCAGCACTGGTATGAGTAGTCTCAATGCTGTAAAAGCCCTTCGCGACTTCGGTGCTGAAGTTTTAGGCATGGTGGCTATCTTCTCGTATAACTTTGAGGTAGCCAATGCCAATTTTGCTTCCGAAAAACTCTCCCTTCATACCCTCAGCGACTACGACCATTTGCTTATCAAAGCCTTAGCTATAGGCTACATCAGCGAGTATGAACTGGATACTCTCAAAGAATGGCGCAAAAGCCCCAACACATGGCGTAATTAACAAATCGGTAAATTATTAGTCAAAACATTGCGAATCTTTCAATAAATTCTCTAATCGATAAATGGGTAAATCAATAAATTAAATAGCTTGATAATCAGTGTTTCACTTTACTACCTTTCCTTTTTTCCACTGAAGGAACAATATAGAAAAAACGAAGGAAGAGCGAACACATACTGAACACAAAGCGAAGATAACACGATACAACACTAACAATCAATAGCTTAAATACTTTATCTTATAATTGAAAAATTCGCAATAAAAACTAAAAAATATTAACAATTTTGCAAAATAGATAAATCGACAAATAAATATGATTCAAAAAACAGAAATCCCCGAAAACTGGGCAGTCTATATCGGTAGAGTGGAAGATAAGCCCGCTGTGTTTCGCGTCAATTTAGGTATAGGCGAAACCGATTCCCCTATAGAGGGTTATACCCAATGCGTAAGGCTAAACCTTGTCCTTAAAGCACCCGATGAGTATGGTTTTACTACCAATGAGGAAAGAGAACGTCTCTATAACATTGAAGATATTATAATGCCTTCACTAAAAGAGACCGATTTTTTAGCAGGAGTTGTAACTTATCAGGGCAATACAACTTGGTTTTACTACACTCAAGAGGCTCCTCTATTGGTAGCTAACATCGAAAAGGCTTTCACAAATATCACCGACTACGAACCTGAAATACGTATCGTAGATGACCCTAATTGGGAAATATACTCCGACTATCTTTACCCCAATATCTACGAACATCAAAGCATCAAAAACAGTGCAGTACGCCGCCATTGTGAGCAGTCTGGTGACCATACCGATCAAGAGCGCCCTATAGACCACTGGTTGTATTTCAACACTGAAAAGGATATGGCAGAAGCTATCGATAAGATGAAAGCCTTAGGCTATGAAATACAAGAAAGTCGCAAAATAGAACCCGAAGAAGGCGATGACCCTAACGAAGATTTAGGCTACCAATTGATAATTACCAAAGTAAATACTGTAGAGGCTATCGACCCCGACACTTGGGACTTGATAGATGTAGCTCTCGATACCAACGGCCAGTACGACGGCTGGGAAACCATTTTAGTAAAATAACAAATTGCCCGTGCGGCTCGTACCAAATTGACAAATTATCCAATGAATTTAGAAACCCAAAAAACAATTATCCCCAAGAGTGCTAAAGACCTCTTTACTCTCTTAGAAAAAGTAGAAACCTTTGAACGCTTGATGCCCGAAAACATCAGCAAATTTGAAAAACTCAGTGACACTTCTTTTGTGTTTGCCTTAAAAGGAATGCCTGAGATTTATTTAGAAAAGAAAAGTAGTACCCCCCATAGCCAGCTGGTATTAGGAGAAGCTAATGGGAAAATCCCATTCCAACTCACTACTAATATTACTGAAATATCAGATAATGAGAGTGAAGTACAACTACTCTTCAAAGGGGATTTTAACCCCATAATGGCAATGATGGTCAAAACGCCCATCAGCAAGTTTATAGAGGTATTAGTAACAAAAATGAAAGACTTATAATGGCAGGCAATAGCTTTGGCACACTTTTTAGGCTTGCCTCCTTTGGTGAGTCGCACGGCGAGGCATTAGGAGGCATTATTGATGGCTGTCCTCCTAATATTCTTTTAGATTTTGAAGCCATACAGCACGAACTCGACCGCCGCCGTCCGGGGCAGTCAGCTATTGTTACTCAGCGAAAAGAGGGCGACAAGGTACGTTTCCTTTCGGGTATTTTAAACGGCAAGACTACAGGTACCCCTATTGGCTTTATCATTGAAAACGAAAATCAACATTCAGCCGATTATGCCCATATAGCCGAAGTATACCGTCCCAGCCACGCCGATTATGTATATCAACAGAAATACGGTATTCGTGACTATCGTGGAGGCGGACGCTCTTCAGCACGCGAGACCGTAAGCCGTGTGGTAGCAGGAGCTATTGCCAAACAAGTACTCAAAGGAATACAAATCAACGCTTATGTATCGAGCGTAGGCGAGCTTTCCCTTACTAAACCCTATACCGATCTCGATTTAGCCATAGCCGAAACCAATGCCGTGCGCTGTCCCGACCCTATCTTAGCAGAACAAATGGAAGCTTATATCAAGGCTATTCGTAAAGAAGGCGACACAGTGGGCGGAGTAGTAAACTGTGTAGTAAAAGGAGTGCCTATAGGTTGGGGCGAACCTGTGTTCGACAAGCTCCACGCACAGCTCGGCAAGGCGATGCTCTCTATCAATGCTGTAAAAGGCTTTGAATATGGTAGTGGCTTTGCAGGTACTACAATGCGCGGTAGTCAGCACAACGACCTTTTCAACCCCGATGGCTCTACACAAACCAACTATTCAGGCGGTATACAAGGGGGCATCAGCAATGGTATGGATATTTATTTTAGAGTAGCTTTTAAGCCCGTAGCTACCCTTATGCAAGAACAACCTGCCCTCGATAGCAAAGGCAACATAGTAACTATGCAAGGTAAAGGCAGGCACGACCCCTGTGTAGTACCCCGCGCTGTACCTATTGTCGAGGCAATGACCGCAATGGTACTATTAGATTTTTGTTTGTTAAATAAAAAACACTAAATTATTTTGATAGTTCAATAGATTTTTTATATCTTTGCGGTCTCAATTTGAAAACTAATTATATCTTAATAAAGAAATGGCACATAACATTAAAAAAGGCGTAATTCTTGGAAAAGAAGTACAAGAAGTATTTAAATACGCCAAAGAAAAAGGCTTTGCTCTTCCTGCAGCCAACGTTATCAGTTCTAACTCTATCAATGCTGCTTTAGAAACCGCTGTAGCAGTAAACGCCCCAATGATTATCCAATTCTCTAATGGCGGCGCTCAGTTTATGGCTGGTAAAGGTCTCTCTAACGACAACCAACGTGCTTCTGTTCTTGGAGCTGTAGCTGGAGCAAAACACGTTCACCAACTCGCCGAAGCTTATGGCGCTTCTATCATCTTGCATACTGACCACTGTGCTAAAAAATTGCTTCCTTGGTTAGACGGTATGCTCGAAGCTTCTGAAAAACACTTCAAAGAAACAGGAAAACCTCTTTTTAGCTCTCATATGATTGACCTCTCTGAAGAGCCTATCAAAGAAAATATTGAAACTTGCAAACGTTACCTTGAACGTATGAGCAAAATGGATATGACTTTGGAAATCGAACTCGGTATGACTGGTGGTGAAGAAGATGGAGTGGATAACTCTCACGTTGATAGCAACAAACTCTTTACACAACCTGAAGATGTAGCTTTCGCTTATGAAGAACTTTCTAAAGTAAGCTCTCAATTCACTATCGCTGCCGCTTTTGGTAACGTTCACGGTGTATACAAACCTGGTAACGTAAAATTAACTCCTAAAATCTTAAGAGATTCTCAAGACTACGTTTCTAAAAAATACAACTTAGGTCATAACGCCCTCGACCTCGTATTCCACGGCGGTTCTGGATCTACTCTCGAAGAAATCCGCGAGGCTATTTCTTACGGTGTTATCAAAATGAACATCGATACCGACTTGCAATACGCTTTCACCGAAGGTGTTCGCGACTATATGAAAGCCAAAGCTGCTTACTTGCAAGGTCAAATAGGTAACCCTGAAGGTCCTGAAGCTCCTAACAAAAAATATTACGATCCTCGTGTATGGCTTCGTGAAGGTGAAAAAACTTTCGTTACCCGCTTGAAAAAAGCTTTCGAAGATCTTAACAACGTAAATACTTTATAGTATTCCCCTTGATAAACTTTGCCAAAAGGCTACTCAGTATCAGGGTAGATCTTTTGGCAAAGTTTTTGATTTACTAAAAAACAAATACTTTTTAAATAGAATTTTATGAGCAACAACAATTACAATCTAAACAACAATAGTAATAGCAATAATGGCTATAACTTAAATTTCAACAACAACTACAATACTAACTATCTGAACAACAACGCTCCTGAATTAGTATCGTATGCAACTAATATAGAACAAGCTACTTTCTATCGTAAAACCTACTCTCACGTAGCAATAGCACTTTTGGCCTTTATAGTAGTAGAAGCTATTTTGATAAATACAGTGCCTGAAAGTTTAATTTTCTCTATGGTTAGTAGTCCTTTCGTATGGTTATTTATTTTAGGCGGGTTCTGGTTAGGCTCTATGCTTGCTAATAAATGGACTCAAGCACAAGATAAAAGTACCCAATATAGAGGCTTAGGCATTTATGTACTTTTAGAAGCAATCATCTTCTTACCGATGATTTATATAGCAATAGATCTTAGTGATGGCTTAGCTATCATTTCTCAAGCGGGTATCATTACCTTGTCATTATTTGCGGGACTTACCGCTGTAGTGTTTCTCACTCGTGTAGATTTCTCATTCTTGCGTACTATATTGGTAGTAGGTGGTTTTTTAGCCTTAGGATTAATCGTTGCAGGAGCTTTGTTTAGGTTTGACTTAGGACTTTGGTTTTCAGTAGCAATGGTAGCTTTAGCTGCTGGAGGAATTCTATACGAAACCTATAACATCAAAAACGTATATAGCACCGACCAATATGTAGCTGCAGCCTTACAATTGTTCTCATCAGTAATGTTACTATTCTGGTACGTATTGAGAATCTTACTATCAAGAAGAAACTAAGAATTAGCCAATTTGCTAATTTGCTAATGAAAAACAACTTATTGAAACTTTGCTGAAGGTCGTCCTTTAGCAAAGTTTTTGTTTTATAAAGTTTGCTAATTTATAAATTATATACTACTTTTGCACCTTATTATTTTGCTTATGAAAATAAAAGAATCTAAATATTACCACCCTGTTAATATCCTACAACTCGATAATGACGACCATATAGATGTATATGATAAATATCGCCTCCTTACTTTTTCAAATCCGTTTCGCTCTTTGCTCGATGATTTGATGGCTCACATCTATCTGGGAAGTGATGATTTAGTAATCCAACGTGATAAACTGAAACATTTTGAAAAATGCACAGATTATTACACTATAGACTATGCCTCTAAACAAAATGAACTTTACGAATCCGAAGAATGCTATTATCATCCTGACTTAGAAGTTTTTCTATTGATTGACAAAAATCTTTCTAATGAGTATGACAATCAGATTTTTGAAGATGGACTCTACAGAGTGAGTTGTGTACATTACCAAAATACCAATCCTAAAGCAAAGGAACATCTCAACGCCCTGTTTTCTGAATATATCGAAAAATATGTTTCTAAAGATTCTAAGGTATCTATCTTATTAAAAACCCAAGTGGGGCTCGAAGTGAGAACACATACTATCAAGCCTTATCGCATCGACTTTGAAACGATGTATAATGATGATTTCTTTGAGGTACACAATAGAGTGAAAAACGCCCTTACCAATGAGAATAAAGGAGTCGTACTCTTTCACGGAATTGCAGGATCAGGAAAAACTAATTATATCAAATGGCTTACAAGTCAAATCCCTAATAAGAAATTTATCTTTGTGCCTACCTCAATGATTGGATCTCTTACCGACCCTGCCTTTATCGGTTTGCTAATAGACAATAAAAATTCAGTATTAGTACTCGAAGACTGTGAAAACTACATAGCCGAACGCACTGCTCTCAATAGCAATACCGATGTCGTATCCTCTATCCTAAACATTGCCGATGGTATGCTCTCCGATGTCTTGGAATGCCAATTGATATGTACTTTCAATTCCGATATTTCTAAAATAGACTCTGCCCTATTGCGCAAAGGAAGATTAATAGCCGAATATAAATTTAAAGAACTAACAGTCGAAAAATGCAATAAGTATTTACAATCTACTGATAGAGAATTCATTGTAGATAAACCTTATTCTTTGGCTGAACTCACCAATATAGATGTAAAAGAACTAAAAGAACAAAACAAACAAACTAAAATAGGTTTTAAATGATACGCATATTACTCACTTTTCTCTTCTTTTCAATAACCTTTGCTCAAGAAACTGGCAGCCGAATGTCGTTGCTCTTTATGGGGGATGTAATGGGGCATATCCCTCAAGTAGAAGGAGCTTACAATGCTGATACTAAGCAATATGACTATATGCCCGTGTTTGACAAAATTAAACACAAATTCGCTCAAGTAGACTTTGCAATTGCCAATCTGGAGGTTACTTTAGCAGGAAAACCTTACAAAGGATACCCTCAATTCTCCTCTCCCGATGCCTTGGCTGCCGCCTGTAGAGATAGCGGGATAGATGTGTTAGTAACTGCTAACAATCACACCTGTGATAGAGGTAAAAAAGGAATCATCCGCACTTTAAATGTGCTCGACTCTCTTAAAATAGCTCATACAGGCACTTTCCGCAACAAAGCTGAGTTTGATAAAAAAAACCTTTTAGTGCTTTCTAAAAATGGCATTTCAGTAGGTATTCTCAACTACACCTATGGTACTAATGGCTTACCCGTCCCCGAACCTACTGTCGTAAACCGTATAGACTTCAACCTGATGAAACAAGACATCGAGAAAGCTAAAAAAGCACAGCTCGACAAACTGATAGTAGTGATTCATTGGGGAATAGAATACCAACAAAAACAAAACAAAAATCAAGAAGAAGTAGCTCAATTCCTTTTTGATAACGGTGTAGATATCATCATAGGTGGGCACCCTCACGTGCTACAACCTATGTACTATTATCCACAAACAGGACTTCATAAGGAACAGCTTGTTGTCTATTCTCTCGGTAATTTTATATCTAACCAACGTAAATCCCCTTCCGATGGAGGCGCTATGGTAGAACTAACTCTCTTTAAGGATGCGCGAGGCACTCACATCGCCGATAAAGGATATTATTTAGTTTGGGTGAATCGTACCCTTAAAACTAATAAAAAATACCTTTTTGAAATATTGCCTTGCAAAGAATATGAAACAGCTTCCTACAAAGAGCTCTCCGAGACTGCCAAAGATAGTATGAATATCTTTATAGACAACTCGCGTAAACTATTTAAAAAGAATATTTTTATCAACGAAAAAGAATAATCATCATCAATCATTCACAATTATGAAAAAATTTTTATTTTTAGCATCAGCACTTTGCTTGATAGCTTGTAAAAATCCTGAAGCTCCAAAACCTGTGGGAGCTCTTCCTCCTTCATATCAATTACCTTGGCACGAAATGGAGTACTACGCTTTTATCCATTTCAATATGAACACTTTCACCGATATGGAATGGGGTACAGGGGGTGAAGATCCTGCCTTGTTTAACCCCACAGTGTTAGATGTAAATCAATGGGTGAAAGTAATTAAAGATGCTGGTATGAAAGGGGTTATTATTACCGCTAAACACCACGATGGCTTCTGCTTATGGCCATCAAAATACACAGAGCATTCTGTAAAAAACTCCCCTTGGAAAAACGGTAAAGGCGATGTAATTAGAGAACTTTCCGATGCTTGCAAAAAAGCAGGACTCAAGTTCGGTGTATACCTCTCCCCTTGGGATAGAAACCACGCCGAGTATGGCAGACCCGAATATGTAACCTATTTCCATAACCAACTCCGAGAATTACTCACCAATTATGGCGAAATATTTGAAGTATGGTTCGATGGAGCTAATGGCGGTTCTGGTTATTATGGTGGTGCTAACGAAACCCGCACTATCGATGCTCATACATATTACCAATGGGATAAAACATTCGCTATAGTACGCGAATTACAGCCCAATGCCACTATTTTTGGCGATGAAGGTCCTAATATTCGATGGATAGGCAATGAGTTAGGCTATGGTACACCTACTAATTGGAATCCTTTTACCTCTAACCCTTCCTTACAAGGAAAAGACCACTTACATCACTTAGGCGAAGGCGATGAAAATGGCATCAATTGGATTCCCGCTGAAGCCGATGTGTCTATCCGCCCAGGTTGGTATTACCACGCACGTGAAGACCACCAAGTGCGCCCCTTAGAAAAAATGGTTGATATATACTACGCTTCAGTAGGTCGTGGTTACAATTTATTGCTGAATCTCCCTGTTGATAGACGCGGTTTAGTACACGAAAACGACATCAAGAGATTAATGGAACTCAAAAAAGTTATAGAAGCAGATTTTGCACATAACCTCGTAACTGATGCCTCTATAACGGCTTCTAATATTCGCGAAAATCACAAGTTTTTCAGCGCTGAAAAAACTATTGACAACGATAAAAATACCTATTGGGCAACTGATGAAGGCCTAACCAAAGCTTCCATTGATATAAACTTTACCAAGCCTACAACCTTCAATCGATTTATGGCTCAAGAATACATCCCATTAGGACAACGCGTAAAAAAATTCAAATTAGAATACCAAAAAGATGGAAAATGGGAAACTATAGATGAACAAACTACTATTGGCTACAAACGCTTATTGCGTTTTCCGCCTGTAACAGCTACTAAAGTACGCTTTACAATATTGGACGCCAAAGCCTCTCCTCTCATTAGCAACATAGGGTTGTATAATGCTCCTGCCCTATTAGTAACACCTCAGTTCAGCCGTGATAAAAACGGACAAGTAACTCTTACCCCAGCCGATGAATCTACCGAAATTTTCTACACTTTAGACGGCAGTAAACCTAATGATAAATCGTTGCGTTACACTACTCCTTTCTCTGTTACTCATCCTACAACTCTCAAGTTTGTAGCCTACGACCAAAGTAAAAAATTGTATAGTGAAGTAGCTTCTTATTCCTTAGATATTCCTAAAACAAAATGGAAAGTACTCTCTACTATCAATGATATTCAAAAAATAGTAGATGAAGACCCCATTTCTTGGTTTATCCAAGAAAAAAGCAAAACTCCTACAGCTGTTACTATTGATTTAGGAGAACTTTTAAACCTAAAAGGATTTATCTATTTACCTTCACAAGACCGTTGGGCAGAAGGAACTATCAGCCATTATATTTTTGAAGTAAGTACTGATAATATTCATTGGAAGAAAGTAAGCGAAGGAGAGTTTGGTAATATAAAAAATAATCCTATTGAACAACGTATTACATTTGCTGAAGAAAAAGCTCGTTACATCAAACTCACAGCTGTAAAAACAGTCGATGATACCAATAGAGTATCGTATGCCGAAATAGGAATCATTACACAATAAAGTTATGTATCTTACAAACGGAAGATTATCACAAAGCCCAAAATGGCTTTATATTATAGTTCCAACCCTGTTCTTTGCTTTTACAGGGTTGAACTTTTTTGTAGCACAATTTTTAGACACTACAGCACTTATCCAGCAAGAAATTTCTCAAAAAGGAGAATTACAATTCTTATTTGAAAATTTAGTAGTCTTTGCTATTTTCTTAGGATTATTATTGTTATGGGTAAAATACGTTCATCGTCAGCCGTTAGTAGCCCTCATCACCGCCCGACCAAGCATCAGTTGGAAACGATTTTGGTTTGCTTTTGGATTATGGGGAAGCATAACCATAGCAACGACTTGTATAGACTATTTATTCATCAGTCCCAATGATTATATTTGGAACTTCCAATGGATACCTTTCTTAAAATTACTTGTAATAGTAGTATTGTTCATCCCTTTACAAACAAGTTTTGAAGAAATATTCTTTAGAGGCTATTTAATGCAAGGCTTAGGACTTGCAACGCGCAGTGCGTGGTTTCCGTTGCTTTTCACCTCTATTACTTTTGGTTTAATGCATATAGCCAACCCCGAAGTAGAAAAATTAGGCTACAGTTTACTTATTTATTACATCGGTACAGGTCTGTTTTTAGGTATCACAACCCTAATGGATGACGGTTTAGAATTAGCCTTAGGGTTTCACACCGCTAATAACCTTTTTACTGCCCTTTTAGTCACCTCCGATTGGACAGTATTTCAAGTACCTTCTATACTACGCGATATTTCAGAACCAACCTTAGGTTTCAGTATTTGGATGCCTTTAATATTGTGTTTCCCCCTTTTATTGTATATCTATGCTAAGAAATACAGTTGGAAAGAATGGAAAAAGAAACTTTTTAATCCTTAGTAACTCTGTCGATTACATTTTCATTAGAGAGTATAATCAAAAGGTCATCTTTATTGAGTTTAACATTAGGGTCAGGGGTAACATTCATTTTGCCATCAGAATGTTTTACCGCAAGAATATTTATCTCATATTTGTGCCTCAAATTGAGTTCCATCAACGATTTTCCCACGTAACTTTTCGGTACTTTTACTTCGTAAATAAAATAATCTTCAGCAAATTTAAAATATTCTATAATGGTAGGTCTCAAAACCGAATAGGCTACTTTTTCGCCCATTAATTCTTCAGGAAATACTACTTGTGTAGCACCTATTTTGTATAAAACCTTTTCTTGGGTGTGGTTTACAGCTTTGCAAATCACATTCTTCACTCCCATTTCTTTCAACTGTAGTGTGATGAGAATACTTGCCTGAATATTATCACCTACACTTACAAAAGCAGTGTCAAAATCGTCTCGCACCACTTTTTTTAAAGCTATCTCATCTGTAGCATCTAAAATGATTGCTTCTTCAATCATTCCCTCGTTGAGAGCTTGTTTGATTACGCCTTCACGCGAATCTATTGCCAATACCGTGGCTTTGTTTTTATAGAGCGTTTTAGCTACCGATTTGCCAAACTCTCCTAATCCTATAACTAAAAAATTTTTCATAATCTATCCTATTAAAATATTTTCTTTGGGATATTTGTAATTTCCTTCAGCACGTGGTCTTGAAAAGGCAAGCATAATAGTAAGAGGCCCTACCCTACCAATAAACATCGTAAAAATCAATATTAACTTAGAAAAAGTACACAATTCTGGAGTAATTCCCGTTGAAAGCCCACAAGTACTAAATGCCGAAATAAGCTCAAAAGCTATTTTGGTAAATTCTATGTTAGGTTCTAAAGCGGTAAGAACGATAGTCATCGTTAGCACATACATCATCGCTATAAAAACAAGAGCTGAAGCTTTGTTAAAAAGTTTCCAAGAAATACGCCTTTTAGAAAATTCAATATAATTCTTGTTAAACAACGCTGTTTTTATCCCTAAAAACAAAATACCAATAGTAGTAGTTTTAACCCCAGAACCTGTTGAATTAGGTGAGGCTCCTATAAACATAAAAGTTACACAAAATAGAATAGTAGCACTACTCAAATGTTCTAACGGAATGGTATCAAAACCTGCTGTACGCAAACTCACCGAATGAAAAAAACTAATAAGCAAACGATTGAAAGTACTCTTACCATATAAAGTGTAATAATTACTGTATTCCAAAGTAAAAAACAGAAAAGTCCCCGCTAAAAGCAATATAATTGTAGTAATAATCGAAAACTGTGAATTGATATCCAACCTCCGACGCTTTTTGCGTAAATATTCATACGATTGAATAATAGTAGTAAAACCTAAACCTCCAAAAATAATGAGTAAAGCAATCACCCCATTCACAAAAATATTATAGGTATAGCCCTCAAAACTATTAGAAAATAACGAAATCCCAGCATTACAAAATGCCGAAACCGAGTGAAATACCGCCATAAACAATGCCTGCGCAAAGGAATAGTCCTGAATAAATGAACAAAACAAAAATAACGCCCCTACAGCCTCAAAAAGTAGAGTTATAAGCACTACACGCTTAGTAATCGCATAAATATCATAAGTCTTGTTGTGGTTGAGCCCTTCAGCAACCAAACGTTTAGTATAAAATCCAATACGTTTAGCTATAAGTAACACCAAAACAGAAGAAATAGTAAGCACTCCCAATCCTCCAAACTGAATGAGCACTAACAAGATAAGTTTTCCCCAAATAGTAAATGTAGCCCCAATATTTATCACCGAAAGCCCTGTAACTGTCACTGCCGAAGTAGCTGTAAAAAATGCCTCTAAAAAAGATAGGTCTTTTTCTGCTATATGTGCAAAAGGCATCATCAGCAGTAAAGCTCCTAACACTATCAAAGCAAAAAAGGAAAGCATTATTAGCGTATAAGGGGATATTCTTTTTAACATCTGTTACATTTATTTTCAGCAGGCAAAAGTACAAAATAATTTCAAAACACAAGACTAATTTGTTAATCAATAAGTTATTTTTACTAATCTTCTATTCAAGATACCAACTGTAAAATGTTAGTTAACTAAAGTAAGCAAGTGTTTTTCAAAAGAAAATAACAACTATCTCTATCCAAAATAAAAATGAATTATTTAGGTATTAAAAATAAAAATACCTTTTTCGCTTGTTTTCTTAAATTATATTATTACCTTTGCAACTTATAACATTTAACACTAAAAAGTAAATAAAAAATGAATAAATCTGTTTATGTCATTGCTGCAAATACCCATAGTGGTAAGTCGGTAGTGAGTTTGGGAGTCTTGCAAATGATTATGCGCAACACTGCCAAGGTAGGTTACTTTAGACCTATTGTAGAAAGTAAATCTAAAAAAGATACTTTCATCGATACTGTTTTAGAACATTTTAAACTCGATATGAGTTATGATGATGCCTATGCCTACACACGTCAAGAGGTTATCGCTCTTAAAAACGAAGGTAATATAGGCGAAGTGTATGATACTATCATCAAAAAATACAAAGCCTTAGAAAGTAAGTTTGACTTTGTATTAGTCGATAGCTCAAGTGCCGTAGACGATAGCTATTTCGATGCAAACTTCAACGCTTCAGTAGCTCAAAGTCTCAATATTCCTGCATTGGTTGTTCTTAAAGATAATTTTTCTTCAGAAGATGAACTCACTAACCAAGTACAAGCTACACTAAACAATTTTATAGAAAAAGATGTTCGCGTACTCAGTGTGTTTGTAAACAAAGCTACTAATGCTACTGCTGCTACTATTAGCCTTTTAGAACAACGTTTCAACGATACTACTTTTACCGTTATTCCGCGCAAAGAAGAACTCTCTCGCCCTACCATTCGCGAGATTGCTAACGCTCTCAATGCCGAATTCCTTTATAAAGGTGATAATATCGACGTTACCACCAAACGCACTATTGTAGGGGCTATGCAGTTATCTAACTATTTAGCTAAGCTAAACGAAGATACTTTGGCAGTACTCCCTATCGACCGCATCGACCTCATAGCAGGTTCTTTGGTAGCTAACTATTCTAACTTCTCTAACATCAAAGGGGTAGTGCTCTACGGCGACCTACCTCTCAACCCTTCTATGAGTAAGATTTTCGACGGTATCCAAAAGAATATCCCTATAATGGTAGCTAAAACTGATACTTTCGAAACTGCTAATATCATCGGTAATACCCAAGCTCATATCTACCCTGAAAATACTGAAAAAGTAAAAATGCTTCTTCAACTATTTGATGAAAATGTAGATGCCGAAAAACTCAACAACAGTATCGCTTCTTTCAAATCAGAAACTATTACCCCTCGTATGTTCCAATACAATATGGTACAGAAAGCTCGTGCCGGACAAAAACGCATCGTGCTCCCTGAGGGTACTGACGACCGTATTCTTACAGCTGCCTCACAATTAGCCGAAGATGAACTCGTTTACCTCACTATCTTGGGAGAACCCGAAGCCATTAAAACTCGCGCTAAAAACATTTTGGGCTTAAAATGGAATGAAGAACGTATCAATATTATCAATCCCGCCGAGAGTGATAAATATGAGGCGTATGCCGAAAAACTATACGAATTGCGCAAGAGCAAAGGTTTGGAACTTTCACAAGCTAAAGATCTAATGCTCGATGCATCTTATTTTGGTACAATGATGGTATTCCTCGGTGATGCCGATGGTATGGTATCAGGAGCAGTGAATACTACTGCTCACACTATCCGTCCGTCTTTGCAATTTGTAAAAACTAAACCAGGGGTAAACACCGTTTCCTCTGTATTCTTTATGCTCTTGCACGACCGTGTATTGGTATATGGCGACTGTGCCGTAGTGCCTAACCCTACCGCTGAACAGTTGGCTGATATTGCTATCAGCTCTGCCGACTCTGCTATTGCCTTTGGCATCGAACCTAAAGTAGCCCTCCTCTCCTACTCTTCTGGTAATTCTGGTAGTGGTGCCGATGTTGATAAAGTGCGTGAAGCAACAGCACTTGTAAAAGAACGTCGCCCTGAGTTACTCGTAGAAGGACCTATACAATATGACGCTGCGGTAGACCCTAAAGTAGGAAAACAAAAAATGCCAAATTCACCCGTGGCAGGACAAGCCAATGTGCTTATTTTCCCAGACCTTAACACCGGTAACAACACCTATAAAGCGGTGCAACGTGAAACAGGAGGTTTAGCCATAGGTCCTATGTTACAAGGTTTGAAAAAACCTGTAAACGACCTTAGTCGTGGGGCTCTTATCCCTGATATTTACAACACTGTACTTATCACTGCAATACAATCGGAATTTTAGTATATCCTCCCTACCCCCTCTTTTAGAGAGGGGGAAACTAACGACTAATAACAAAAGACTAAAATGGAAATATTAATCATTAATTCAGGGAGTTCATCTCTCAAATATCAGCTTATTGACTCTAAAACAGGAGAATCAAAAGCAAAAGGAATTGTAGACCGCATCAATATTAACGGTAGCTACGTGAAATATGTAGCTGTGAAAAACGGCAAAGAAGTAGAAGTAAAAAAAGAGCAACCTATCCCTACTCACGAAGTGGGTATGAATTTGGTAGCTGAACTTCTTACAGACCCCGAAGTAGGCGTTATCCACAACCCTAACGAAATCAAAGGGGTAGGACACCGAGTAGTACACGGAGGTGAAAATTTCGTACAACCTACTGTAATTACCGATGAGGTAGTAGCCGAAATCAAACGCCTTATTCCTCTATCTCCTTTGCACAACCCAGGACATTTAGAAGGAATACGCGTAGCACAAAAACTTTTTGACAAAGCTACCCACGTAGCCGTGTTTGACACTGCTTTCCACCAAACTATGCCTGCTAAAGCCTTCCGCTATGCCATTCCTAATGAATACTATGAAAAATACGGATTGCGCGCTTATGGATTCCACGGTACCAGTCATAAATATGTAGACGCTCAAGCTCGTAAATACCTCAACAACCCACATATCAAAAACATTACTATTCACTTGGGAAATGGAGCGAGTATGGCAGCTGTAAACGAAAAAGGACAATGTGTAGATACCTCAATGGGACTTACTCCACTCGATGGACTCATTATGGGAACTCGCACTGGGCAGATAGATGCCTCTGTAGTTTTCTTCTTGGGACAAGAATTAGGTATGAACTATGAAGAAGTGAAAACACTCTTTAACAAGAAGAGTGGTATGCTTGGGCTCACAGGACATTCTGATGCTCGTGATGTAGCAGCTCTATATCGTTCAGGTGATGCCAATGCAGCTCTTTGCTATGAGATGTACGGCTACCGCATTCAGAAGTTTATAGGCGCTTATACAGCAGCTCTTAATGGTTTGGATAGCATTGTATTTACCGCAGGTTTGGGCGAAAACGATGCTCTTACCCGTTCATTTGCTTGTAAGAATATGGATTTCTTCGGAATCAAACTCGATGAGAAGAAAAACGAAGAGCTCAATCATCCTACTAAACCCGTAGAGATTCAAGCTGCTGATAGCCGCGTGAAGATACTTATCATCCCTACTAATGAAGAATTACAAATAGTAAATGAGATAGTAAATTTGGTTAAATAACAAAAATAACAAATCATTAGACTATACTGAGGCTTACTAAAAAGTCTCAAAATTGCCTTTACGACACTAAACTTTGCCAAAGTGTAAAACTTTGGCAAAGTTAATTATACTGATAATCAATTATTATTAGTTATATTATAGAGGGTTAGCAAATCGCCCTCGCAAAACAAAACTCTTCGAATAGCCTCTTTTTTTATTAAATGTTTAAGCCATTATAAAAATACTCCTATTTTTCAACGATTCTTATAAAGATTAGCCATCTGAAGTTGACTTAAGAAATTAATTCATATTTTCTCTTCTTCTACACAAAACTTTATAAGTCTTATTACTTTTAGGTATAGTAATACACCACGAAAACTTTCGCGATTACTTAGTATAGTAAAAAAGTAGGTTCCAACAAGAAAAATGTTTAACATATATGCTGTCAGAATAGCTATCAACTATATTCTATTAAGCTTAATGCAATTGAAAAAAGATATTAGTTGTATAAAAATGTAATTATCTTAACACGTAGCTGATTGTTTTATTTGCAATATAAACAAAATATATTCAAGTACATTCGACTAAAAATCAATATAACTTACTAATAATTAGCTGGTTAAAAAGGATTTCTTTTTTTAACAGAACAGTAGTAGACTTTATTATATATAAAACCTAATTTTTTGTTAAAATATTTTTTCCATCGTATAATAATATTTCATATCTTTGCAACCGATATATTAAATAACGTCAGTTCAATATAACAAAACACTGATTTACAACTATGAAAATCAATAAATTACTCACATTGAACTCACGTTAAATAACAAAAGGCGATAACCCGAAAAGCCTTTAACAGAGTAGGGAAGTAATTTTAATTTTCAGTTTTTATGGAAGAAAATACAACTTCAACACAAGAGCAAACAGTATCTCAGGCACAGCAACAAGCTCAACAAGTTGCTAAAGAAAACAATCCTCCTACTATCATTATCCAAAATACCCATTCTTCTAATAGTAATGGGATAGGTACAGCTGGTTTTATATTAGCTTTAATAGCTATCTTTTTAGTATGGGTTCCTTTCTTAGGATGGATCGTTTGGATTTTAGGACTTATTCTATCAGGAATAGGCGTTACCAAAACAATTAGCTATTGCAGGACTTGCTATTTCTCTAATAGGTCTTATTTTCCTTATCCTTTTAGCTACTTTTTTTGTAGCAAGTACTGCTGTTTCTTAACTTATACTCAAACTAAAAATACCTCCAAAATTCAAATTTTGGAGGTATTTTTCATTATTTTCAAATTAAAAAAGATATAAAACTTTATTCAAACCCCGAAAAAATTAAGGATAAGTAATGCTTTTCTATTTTATAATCTTTTGATAATTAATTACTTTTATATTTTTCATATTTCAAAATCAAAAATAAATAAATATTTCTTTGGTAGTATAAAAAAAAGTAGTACCTTTGCAACCGCAAAAGAGAAAAGATATAGATTAATGGCGAGGTAGCTCAGGTGGTTAGAGCGTTGGATTCATAACCCAAAGGTCACGGGTTCAAATCCCGTCTTCGCTACAAAATAGGCGTAATTAGTTTGATAATCAACTAATTACGCCTAATTTCTTAAAATAGCTGTGTCAGTTTTTAGATTTCTCTATGTTCATTATCACTTTTTCAAATGTTCTGCTATAAGTTCTAATTCTTTATACCATTCTTCTCCAAATTTTCTAATAAGGGCTTCTTTTACAAACTTATAAATTGGCATCTCTAACTCTTTCCCTAAAGTACAAGCTTCATCACATATAGGACTCCAACGATGATAATTTACCGCTGTAAATGAACTATACTCTTGCAAACGTATGGGATATAAATGACAAGATATAGGTTTCTTCCATTCTATTTTTTTATCATTATATGCTTGTTCAATAGCACAAAGTGCCCAACCTTTTTCATTTCGTACTACATAAGCACATTCTCCCCTATTTATCAATGGGGTTTCCCATTCTCCGTCTTCTCCTTTTACATATATTCCTTGCTCCTCTATAGCTCTCTTTCCTTCTTCAGTAAGGTATGGTGCCACTTCTGGATAAATACGTTTCATTATATTGAGTTCTCGCTCTTCTATAGGCGCTCCCGCATCTCCTTCTATACAACAAGCTCCTTTGCAGGCGCTAAGGTTACAAACAAAATCTCTTTCTACTATATCTTCTGAAATAATAGTATTAGCTACTTGTATCATTTTATTAAATTATTATGTTAACAATAAAAAAATAAAAGAGTAAAATGTTACTTTTAACTCTTTTATCTGTTTTAAAATTTTTAAAATCAATATACTGACCTATTCTTTATTTAGATTTTCTTAAGTTGTTGTTGCATCATTCTTATTTGTTCGGTCATAAGATTTTGCTTGTCTAACTTTTTAGCTTCTGTAAGAAGCTCTTGGGCTTCACGTTTTTTGCGTTTTTGCATCATTATACCTGCTAAACTCAATTTTGCCATTGCTACATCGTAATTCATTGTGAGCCCTAATTGTAAGGCTTTACGAAAGTATTTTTCAGCTTGTGTAAGGTTTTTTTGCGAATAAATAATTCCGTACATATAGTTGTAATACCCTTGTTGTTTGCGTAATAAGGCTGTTTCTGGGTCTACGATTTTGCTAAGCCATTTTTCCATTCCTGCAAAATCTTGTTTTCGCAAACGCAAAAAGGTAAGCAATATAAACTCATTGCGAAAATACAATAAAATAGGAATAAGTGATAGAAAAATGAGAGCAATACCATTCCCTATATTTCCTCGAGTGAATTGATATACTGCCCAAGCTACAATAAGGACAGCTACAACTATTTTTAAGTATTTGTTTTGTAGATATTTCATTTATAGTTTTATTTAAAAAGTTTGCAAAAGTAGTGAATTTCACTGAATAATACTAATATTTAATTGATTTTTTGAATAAAAAGATCTTCAGGATACTCTATATGAGTGAGAAACAATCCACAAGCTGGCACTGATGCTCCTGCTTTATTTCTATTCTTGCTGAGAATAATATCTTCAAAGTCTGTAAGTGATAGCTTTTGTAATCCAACATCTATAAGAGTTCCTACAATAGCACGCACCATATTGCGCAAGAAACGATCGGCTGTGATGGTAAAGATAAGTTGTTTGTCTATTTTCTCCCAATGTGCTTTATAAATTCTGCATATAAAAGTCTTTACATCGGTATGAGTTTTGGAAAAACATTGAAAATCACTATAATCAAGAAGAATTTGAGCAGCTTCATTCATTATTGTCAGATTTAATGGATGAGTGAAAAACATTGCATAATCATACGCAAAAACATCTTTTTGAGTATTAATATGATACTGATAGGTACGTTTGAGAGCATCAAAACGGGTATGAGCATTTGGTTTCATCTCATATATATTGTGAACGGCAATATCTTTTGGTAAGAAAGCATTTAATCTGTGTACAAAGTTGGCAGGCAAAGGTTGTGTTACATCAAAATGAGCAAACATTTGTGAAGCGTGTACACCACTATCGGTACGTCCTGCTCCTACTACACTTATAGGGGTTCGAAGGATTGTTGAGAGTCCTTGCTCTAAAACTTCTTGTACAGAAATAGCCTTGGGTTGAGATTGCCAGCCGTGATAGTTTTTACCAAAGAAAGAGAGTTCTATAAAATAACGCATTTCGACAAAATAGAATATTTTATTGAATAGGAATAAAAAAATAGGAATTAGAGAGAAAAGTCTAATTCCTATTTTTTATTTTCATAGGATTCAATTATTGCCCTAAAAGTTTTTTTACACGTTGGAAATTAGCACTATCTCCTAAAGCTCCATAGATGTTTTTCAATTGTTCTAAGATGTTTTCAACATTACCATTTGCTTTAATATAATTCTCTAATACTTCAGCACCTTTTTTGAATAAACCATCTTTTTGGTCTCTTAATGCTTCAAATTTAGCAATATCAGCTTTAGAGTTTCCTAATTTGTTCATTTGCTCAATCAAACTATTTCCCTCGTTGATGTAGGTAGTAGAGATATTCAAAGCGGCATCGGCGTAGTTAGGTTTAATTTTAAGTGCTTGTTCAAAACCTTTGCGAGCTTCTAAAATATTACCTTGTTGCATATTGATTACCCCAATATTGTAGTGAAGGTCAGCATTATTTGGATCAAGTTGAGCAGCTTCTTGCATTAGTTGTTTAAATTTTTCTTTATTGTCTAACTGCAAGTATACATTAGCTTCAGCAAGGATGATGTTCGCATCTTTAGGATATGCTTTTTTAGCATCTTCAAACGCTTTGATAGCCTCATCAACTTTCTTTTGTTCTACATAGATAAAGGCTATGTTTTTTATGATATCGGCGCGTTTAGAAGGTGTTTTTTCAACTCTTGCTTTTTCGTGAGTCCCTGCTTTTACCATTAGTTCAGCTTGGTTTTTATCAGCGAAAGTCTCATCTTGTTTAGTTTGTTTATTGGTTGCGATATAAAGTGTTTCAGCTCCATCATAACCAAGGTCTTTAAGTTCTGAGTACAATTTCACGGCTTTATCATAGTCTTTACCTTCCACTGCTACTACAGCAGCATTGTACAAGAACACAGTATCGCGAGCGCTAAGACGATATACTTGTTCAAAAGCTATTGAAGCATTTTTGTAATCCTTAACTTTGTACTTCTCTTGAGCTTGCCCTACTGCAAAGTTTATAGCTTCATCAGCTAATGATTGTAACTGATTAGTATATTTTCCTTTACCGCCTTCTAATTGTTTTACTTTAGCAAAAGCAGCGGTAGCGTTTTGCAAAGAAGCTAAACTTTTGTTTTTCTTAGTAAGCTCAATATTAGCTTGAGCTTCTAAGAAATAGAACTGAGGAGCGAACTCAGTACCTTCTATACTTCCTTTAATGGCATTTAAACCACTTTGAGCTGATGTTAAATCACCTTTACGGATTTGTTTTTCAATCTCTTTAAGTTCTTTTTTTTGTCCGAATGCGACTGCCGAAATAAGTAGAGCAGCAGCCATTAATAATGGTTTTCTCATATTGTTTTGCAATTTTAAAACAGTTTTTTGTTTTTATGTATTCATTTATAAGTCGCAAATGTAGTGCTTTATTTTAAAAATACCAAATATTTTTAACTTTTTATTTAGAAACAAATATTATACCAATTGTATTATTTTGATTATTAGATTATTGCTTTTTCAAAGGAATAGACTACATCCCTAAGAACCTCATCACTTTGTTGTTATGACGAGTAGTAACATTGAGTTGTTGTGTGAAACTAATTCTAAAAGTAGAGTTTTTAATACTTACAAGGTCGGAATCATTAAAATATACACGCTTGTTGTTATGCAATATTGAAAAATCTATTGTTGAACTTTTAATTTTGTAAGTAAGAGCTATGTTATATCTAAAATTTACATATTGATTGATTTTCATTTTACTTATAGGAGCTGTTTCTCCACCAAAATAAAATCCTAATCCTATTAAGCCACTAAAAGTGAGATTGGGAGCAAGTTGCCAAAGATTGGCTACCCCTCCACTAAATCCAGCTTGTATATGTTTAAAATCGTCAGTTCTATCTGGATCCACAAGAGGCAAGCTGAGTTTATGATGGAAAACACCTCCTCCAAAATAGAAACTGAAGAAAGGTTTTAGTGGTTCACCTTCTGGATTAAATATATTTTTTAAAGAGGTTTCTCTCCATTTGGTAAAATACAAAAATTCACTTCCTATCTGTTGTACACGAGCATCTTTGAGAAGGTGTATATTTTGACCATTTTCATAATAGAAACCTTTATAACTTTGATAATAAATGTCTAACAAAAACTTATTGCTAATAAAGGAATGTAATTGAAAATCAAAATAGCTCGTTTTTCCATATTTATTTTCGTTGCGCAAAGGCATTAAACCTCTAGCATAATCAAGGTTTACATAGGTATTATGTACTCCTAACCCCAACCCCATTGTAAGAGGATAGTTAGGTAATATTGTTTTATTTTTCAAATCTTTATTAATAGGAGCGTCTTCTATATCAACTGCGAGATAATTGATACTCAATGAAGGTTTTATCCACACTTTATAGTGGTATCTTTTAGTAGCTGTGGTATCTTGTGCCCATAAAGTAGTGATTGATAAGAAAAAAAGAATTATGTATTTCATTTTGTCAGAAGTTAAAGAAAAAGGAGTTAGGGCTTGTAGAACCTTTGTCAAAGTCGTAAAGGACTTTGACAAAGGTTCTACAAAGTTTATACCTTAAATTTTAGTAACCTAAGATTTTTAGCATTTCATCAGCTTTTTGTTGTTCCATAAAGAGACGGGAGGTAAGGTTACCATTTCTATCTTTATCGATAAGTACGATTTTAGGTTGTGGAATGAGGCAGTGTTGCAATCCCCCTACCCCACCAATACTATCTTGGTATGCTCCTGTATTGAAGAAACCTATATAGAGTGGTTTATTTTTGTTATATTTAGGCAGATAGATAGCGTTCATATTTTGTTCGCTGTTGTAATAATCATCACCATCACAAGTGAGTCCACCGAGGAGTACGCGTTCGTACTCATCATTCCAACGGTTGATAGGTAATAATACAAAACGTTTATTAATAGCCCAAGAATCGGGTAAAGTAGTAATGAAAGAGGAATTAATCATATTCCATTTCTCGCGGTCGTTTTGTTGTTTTTGGTACATTATCTCGTAGATAGCGCCGCCTGCCTCACCCACTGTAAAACTACCAAATTCAGTAAAAATGTTGGGTACGGGTACTTTTTCTTGGTCGCAAGTAATTTTTATCTGACGGATAATCTCATCAACCATATAGGCGTAGTCGTACTCAAAAGCTAACGAACTCTTGATAGGGAAACCTCCACCTATATTAAGGCTATCAAGTTCAGGAGCTACTTTTTTAAGTTGGATATAGACGCGCAAACACTTCAAGAGTTCATTCCAATAGTAGGCATTATCTTTAATACCTGTATTGATAAAGAAGTGCAACATTTTGAGGCGTACTTTAGGATTATCTTTAATCTCACGATTGTAGAAAGGTACAATATTTTTGTAGCCAATACCTAAACGACTGGTATAGAACTCAGAACGAGGGTCTTCTTCAGAAGCTATGCGAATACCAATATTGTATGAGCCTTTTATTTTTTCTTCAAACAAATTGATTTCCTCATAGTTATCAATGATAGGAATACAATTTTGATAGCCACGATTGATAAGATCGGCAATGCCATCAATATAAGCATCACGTTTGAAGCCATTACACAAAATATAATTCTCTTTGGTAATCAATCCTTCGCTGATAAGGTTGTTGATAATGTTGATATCAAAAGCTGAAGAGGTTTCCATGTGGATATCATTCTTCAAAGCTTCTACCATTACGTGTTTAAAATGAGAACTTTTGGTACAATAACAATAGTTGTAAGCCCCTTTGTATTTGTGTTTTTTAATCGCTTTTTCAAACCATTTTTTGGCACGTTGAATATTCTCAGATATTCTGGGTAGATACATAAATTTGAGGGGAGCTCCATACTTGCGTACAAGTTCCATCAAATCAATATTGTGAAAGCGAAGTTCATCGCCATCTAAAGTAAATTCATCTTGTGGAAAATAGTAGGTTTGGTCAATTAGGTCGATATATTTATTTTTCATTTGTACAGTGTAAATTAAATAATGAGTAATTTTTAGTAAAAAACATTTGAGGTAACCTTAATTTGTTACCTATTTATTACCTAACTACACCTGATTCAAATACGAAGTGGTGAAAGACTACTTTTAGCCTTAAATTTAATTTGTAGAGAATGAGTGCGTGCAGAGTGAAAATAACTTAAAAATAAAATGTTCATTTTCAACGACCAAAGGTTTTAGTAATTAAATTATCTTATACTTCAGAAATAGTATATTACTATTTGAGTGCAAAAATAATTATTATTTTTGAATTACAAACACATTGAATAGAAAAAAGTGAGGAATATTTTATAGTCTGGAACATTCATTTAGATATTTTTAAGGTTCAAGTTGTGGAATATACTCATTTTATAGAGGACAAAAATACCTCCAGAAAGGATAAAATTTCTTGGAGGTATTTTTTATAAAAACAAATACTATTTTGATTTTCCTTGATTTGCAACGCTGTTAATAGCAGCTGCAATTGCTTCTTGGTCACCTAAGTAATAGTGTTTGATAGGTTTTAAGTTAGCATCAAGTTCATACACCAAAGGTACCCCTGTAGGGATGTTAAGTTTAAGGATTTCATCCTCAGAAAGTCCATCAAGGTATTGAACTAATGAGCGCAAACTATTACCGTGAGCTGCAATGATCACACTTTTACCAGCTTTGATGTCAGGAGCTATCTCGTTGAACCATATAGGCAACATACGATCATAGCAATCTTTAAGGCTCTCTCCGGGAGTTTTTTCCTCTTTAGTAAGTGAGTTGTAACGACGGTCGTGTGAAGGGTGACGTTCGTCGGATTCTTCGATAAATGGAGGACGTACATCGTAAGAGCGACGCCATAAAAGTACTTGGTCTTCACCATATTTAGCAGCTGTTTCAGCTTTGTTTAAGCCTTGTAATGCTCCATAACTTTTCTCGTTGAGTCTCCAGCTTTTGTGAGTAGGTACCCAAAGATCACCCATTGCTTCTAAAGCATTGTTCAAGGTTTTGATAGCTCTTTTAAGTACAGATGTGTAGGCAACATCGAATTTGAAACCTTCTTCTTTCATAACACGTCCTGCTTCACGAGCTTCTTGTACTCCTTGCTCAGTTAAATCTACATCTTGCCACCCTGTGAATAGGTTGAGCTTGTTCCATTCACTTTGTCCGTGGCGTAAAAGTACTACTTTATACATATATAATTCAATTAATTTTGTTTTTATTCGCCTTCATTTTTTCCTCCTAAGCCTTTAAGGAAGTTACCTAATTGTTTTTTAGCTTCCTTTTTAGCCTCTTCTTTGGCTTTTTCTTTCACTTTAGTCATTGTGCTATCTCTGTTTTTCATCAGTCCACCAACAGTTTTTGTGATTTCGCCTGCTGTACCTGAACTGGTTTTACCTCCTAAAGCCTTTTGTAAAGCGTCGGTGCCTTTAGCGGTAAGGTTGTTAATTTGGTTTTTAGCTATTTGGGTAGCCAAATCTTTTACTACGGTTTTGGCATCAGTGCTTACTTGAGGTTTTTTGAAAGTTCCACCTACGGTTGCTACCACAGGCAAGTTGGTTATTTTTTTCTGATTTTCAGGAGTGAGTTTTGACAACAAACCTTCAGCCTCTTTACCTAACATTTGAGGAGGAACATTGAAAGTGAGCTTATAATTCATCTGCTGGTCAAATCCGTGAGAACCTGCTACTTCTATGGCTACATCTTTATATTTGATAGTAAAAGGTTTAATTTTTACTTTTCCATCCTCAAAATCAACCGCTGCTTTTACATCTTTCAGGTTGAGATTGGCTAAATTTAATCCTGTAAACTGACTATCTAAGGCTGAGAGTAGAGGAGAACCGTGGCTGTCAATCTTAGAGTCTATAAGCGCGGCAAATAGGTCGCCAGAGATACTGTTAATTTCAGGAGTTAAATCGTTTTTCAAATTACCTTTTACATTGATAACTGTATTCACTTTTCCTTGTACGGCTTTTGCAATAGGAGCTATCTTTTCGAGCATAGTAATTTGTGTAAAAGCATCGGATATGTTAAGGCGATTGAGGTTCAAGTCTACGTCAAAGGTAGGTATTTTTTCTTTGGTAGACACATCACCTGTAAGTGCTATATTCCCTCCAAAAATATCTGATTTTAAGTTTTCTAAAGCCACTTTTTGGTCTTTTATAATTAGCTTACCTGATACGTTGCTTAATTTTAAATTGTCGTATAACACCGTATTAGCTTTGGCAGTAAGTGCACAATCTAAGAAAGCGGGTACTTTTATAGCTGATTGAGCAGGAGCTTTAGCAGTTGTTTTAGGAGCTTCTTTAGTTTCTTGTTTAGGAGTTGCTGTTTCGGCAGTAGCAGGTTGCATAAAATCATTTACCACCAATTTGTTAGAAGAAAGGTTAAAGTTTCCTTTGAGGATTTCTTTTCTGAAAGCAAAACCATATAGATTATCGATTGTTCCTGTGAGATGCAAATCGGTTTCACCCGTACGGGCATCGAATTGAGACAGCCCAATGTGTGAAGGACTAAATGCTACATTCAAATTATCGATATGGAAAGGTTTTACAAACTCTTCGCCTGCGTATACAAATTGAGAAAGCGACAAATTACCCTGCGCTTTGATATTTTGGTAGTTTTTAGTTTCTACTGATTTCATATCCAACTGTGTAGCGATATCGGCACGAAGAATACCGGAGAACTTCTTATCCAACGAAATAGGATAAGCTTGTGATAAGTTAGCCAAATTGATAGTACCTTTTATCGCTAAATCAACAAATGGATTTACTACCATATTGCTCACATTGGCACGGGCTGAGAAGTGGTCTTGGTCGATACTCATTGTAAATTTATTGAGGTTTACTTTGGTATCATTAGTAATACCTGTAGCATTATTCACTTTGAGGTCGATAGTGATATCACGCACTGTTTTAGGGAGGTTTGGATATTTGAAAGAAGCATTATCAGCATACATTTCAAGACCAAAAGTAGGGATTTTATCACCTACCATATCTCCCTTAGCAAAGCCTTTGAGTGTGAGATTACCTGTAGTTTTTACATTTTCAATACTTTTAGCATACTCTTCAGGGATAAGAGCTAAGAAGTTTTGAAATGAATTAGTAGGGGTGCTAAAAGTAAGGTCGTAATGTTGTCCTTCCTCTAACAGTTGAATAAAACCATCAAATACTAAATCTAAGCGATTTATGGTAGCTTTATTTTGTTTGAAAGTGTACTTTTGATTTTTTAGGTCGATACCTAAAATAGCTTGAAGTGTAATGGGTACTTGTTTCATAAAAGTACTTTTATCCATTGCAAAAGTTACATTGGCTTTTGTTTGTGTATCTAAATCTAATACTTCTTCAGCAAAGTTACCTTTTCCGCTATGGTAGATGTCGGCTACTTCCATAAATAGGTTACCATCATCCATTTTGAAAGTGAATTTCAAATTCTCGATGTTGTATTGTTGAATATCAAGTTTAATAGGGGCAGATTCTTCTTCAGGTTTATCGGAAGGGATAGCGATATCAAAGTTACCAGCTCCTTCTTTATTGAGGTGGATGTATACAGAAGCATCTTTTACATTAGCTCCTAACAAATTGTAGTTACCCGCTAATAAATCTTTGATACTCAAAGTTACATCAATATGTTTAGCAGCAAAAAGGGTATCGCCTACAAAAGGCTCTTTATTTACTAATACAAAATTGTTGAGAGTAACGCGTGCCTTAGGAAAGTTCTTAAACAAACTAATATCAACATCTTGCAATCCGATGTTCGCCTTTAAGTTTTCATTTGCCATCTCAATCACCTTTTCTTTAATAGTATCTTTAAAGAAAAAAGGGATAGCAAGCATTGCAATAATGAGGAGTAAAAGTGAGATACCTCCCCATTTCAGTATTTTTTTAGCTATTTTCATTGTGTTTATGATTATGTTTTATAGAGGGCAAAGGTACAAAATAATTTTGAATTGTTACAATCGTTCTACAAATAAAACAGTATCATCTACAGAAATTATTTTCACGATGGTGTTAGAAGGGAGGCGTTCACCGGTGGTCATAGCATCTAATTCGTGTATAGTACCGCGCACACTAATGGTTACTTTGCCTCTTCCCTGTTTGTATTCAGGAATAGGGATATAGACCTCGGCAGTTTTGCCTATGGTTTCAGAGAATTTGAAAGTATTATCTTCTGAAAGTTTCATCAGAGCTCTGATAATAAGGAAGAAGAGATATACAAACAAAGCTCCTACTATAGTAGCTAAAGCTATGAATAAGAGCTGATTGTGTATAATTTTATAAAATGAAATACCAGTCCAGCTAAATCCTAACAAGAAGTTAATCAAATTGCGGAAAGAGAAAAGCTGGAAAGGTGTGTCGCCTCCGTTGAGATCACCGTCAAAATCGGCAGAAGTACCATCGGAGGCGTCACTTCCTATGAATGTAAGAATCATTTGAATGATAAAAATCACTGAAGTAGGAATTGCTATCATCCAAAATCCTTTTAAAAGAGTATCAAGGTTATTGAAAACTTCTAACATAGTATATTGTTTTTTATGGTTATTTATCGTATTGATTTAGGATCTACGCCTGTATTGATAATCGCTTGACGAATATCGGTAAAAGTTTTTAGATTTGCTTTTCCTTTTACAATATCGAAATTATTTCCTTTTTTAAGGAAATAAATAATATTTGATTGTCCACCAAAATAAGGAGGTTTAAGATTATCAATACTACCTCCTGTTCTTACAGCTGTAAAGAAAGCTACGTATTGTTTGACACGTTCTTCGATTTCGTTTTTATTTTGGTTAAAATCGTAAGATACCACTTCCCAGTCACTATTGCTTAGGCGTTTTGCATTGATTTTTACCTTATCTACCACACTTTCAGAGCAAGATGGAGAGTTGAAACGTTTCAAATCAGCAATAAACTCTTCGGTAAGGCTTACATTTGTAGCTTGAGGCCTTGCACCTGTTCTGATGTGTCTCACTACAGTTTTACCATCAGTTTTTTCTACTATAGTTGTAGTAGTTCTTTCGACAGGGGGAGTATTCTTAGGTTCAGGATTATTTTTAGGAGCTGCAACAGGTTTAGGTTCTCTTGTAGGTTCAGGTGCAGGAGTAGCTATTTCTACCACATTATCCTCCTGACTTTCACGAATTTTAGTTTGAGAAATAATCTGTTCTAAATCTTTTTGATAAGATTTCAACTCGGAAGCTCCACCTCTTAAATAAGGGCGTAAAAGGCTATCAACTTGCTCACTATTGTAGGCAGAATAATCAAAATCTTTTAAGAAATTTTCCCATACAGCTTTTTCAAATTCAGGGCGCAATTTTTCGGTGAGGTAATTGCGTTTTTTTGCTTCGGCTAAGAAAAGAGTTCCTTTAGGGTCGGCATGAGTACTTTTCCAATTCTGCACTTCAGCAAGGAAGAAACGAGCTGGAGATACTACATCAATTTTAAGAGTATCTTTATTGCCTTCCTGTACCATTGTAGCTAATTTAGCAAGTTGTTCTTTATTGAACACAACAGTATCTTTTCCTTCTTCAGCAAAAGTAATTACCAATTTAGTTTCAGTTTCAGGTAAGCCTTTTTTGAGACGAATGTAAGTACTATCAATTTCATAATTATGTTCGTCTATGTTTGTTAAGAAATGGATATCTTCGATTTTGCTTTCCGATTTGAAAGCAATGTATGCCTTGGTAGGGTCTTTAAGCATAGGGAAAATAAACCAATAACCTATTCCCACTAATGCCAAAACAAACACCACTATAGATGCTATTTTGAGCCAGAAGAAGCGAGATTTGTGTATAGGTTCATTTTTATTGTCACCCACAGTAGCTAAGCTGTTATTTATCACAGCAAGTTGATTTTTTGCTCTAGGACTTTCGGAAGCAAGCATTTGAGGATTGTGTACATTACCCTCGATTTCATAGTTTATTTCACCACTTTTAGAGATACTTATCACTCTTTTAGTTTCCTGATTTTCAAACTCAAAGTGATATAAGTGTTCAGGGAGAACTATCTCTATAGGCGAATCACTACGCAAAGAAGTGCTAAACACAATCCCGTTGATTTTCAATGCTACAGCTACTATTTTATTAGAAACGACTGTAAAGTGATATTGCTCAAAAGGTATAGTGAGAGGGATTCTCTCATCCACTACATAATTACTTCTAAAGACAATGCCATTATAGCTAATATTAAATATTTTTTGAGCCTCATCACCTTTGAAAAGGAAATAAAAGCCTTTGCTATCACTATGAGGTTTTATCTTGAAACTACCACTTTCTAAAGACAAGAAAGTGATGTATTTTTGGAAGTCGTACTGAGGAGTTTCTACATAGAGTTTGGTTTCCTTTTCTACAAAAGGAATAAATTCTAAGCTATAACTATTATTAGTACGCTTGATATATCCTTTTTTGATTGCTTTCTTAACGGTATCGTTATAGGAGAACATTTGGTAATACTTAGACTTCTCGAGGAGTAACTCTATAGTATCATCATCAGAGAAAATCTCGCTTTCATAAGTAGTACTCACATCTCTACCATTTCTCATAAAAGCCAGAACTTTGATTCTCTTGTCGGCAATAGTAAAGTGAGATGTACCACTATTATTAGTAGTTGCAGTTGTATTTTGCTGAGTTCTATATTCAGGAAAGAAAAGTTCTATACTATAAGCACGAGGATTCTCTACAAATTCTTTTCTCAAGAAAACAACGTCCTGAATATTATCGAACTCTGGGCGATAAGGCATATTGAAATACTTATCTACTTCATAAATATCACTATAAGGAAAAATTTTAGGAGTATATGGCATTTCTAAAGTACAAGGCTTAGGCTGAAGTTCTTCAGTAAGTTGTTTTTCATAGCCACGTAGGAGATTGAAATAAGGGAAGATATCTTCTTTTTCGTTGAGCAAAGGCGCACCATTCTCGTAATTGATATGTTCAGCGAAGTACATATCCATCAATAAGTTGAGTACTTGTCGTATTCCACGCCATTGCAAAGTGTGAGGAACATACAACGATATAGCAATATACACTCCTGTTTGACCATTTACTTCACGAGAAGAACGGTACTGGGTGTATATTTTGTAGTTTTGCGTAAATTGAAGTGTGTAGAAATCTACACGAGGAGTGTGGATACGAATAAAAGCACTAAGGTCTTTTAATCTATCTTTAACCTCTTTAAGTTGAAAATTAACTCCTTGAGAAGCTAATACTTTACAACCTTGTTTGTAGCCCCATATAGTTAGGCCGACTGTATTAATTTTTGATTCCATTGTAATAAGAAACTTGCTAAAAAACGAGGCAAAGGTATATATTATTTTTGAGAAAAAAAAATATATTTGTAAAAAAAATACCTACCAAAGATTTCACGTCTTTAATAGGTATCAAAAATTATAATTGATATGAACTATTTACTACTTATAATTTATTAGTTTTCAGCAGATTGCTCAGCTGGAGACTCAGTTTTAGGTTCCTCCACTTTTTCAGCAGGTTTAGCTTCAACTTTGGCTACTTCTGCTACAATTTCGAATGGGAAATCAACGATTACTTCACGGTGTAAACGGATAGCAGCGCTGTATTTACCTGTACGTTTGATAGTGTTACCTGCGATAGAGATAAATTTTTTATCGATATCGTGACCAGCTTTAGCTAATTCTTGAGCAACATCAGCGTGATTAACAGAACCGAAGAGTTTATCACCTGCACCTACTTTGGCTACAATTTTCACTGCCAAGTTAGCAAGAGCTTTAGCAGTTTTCTTAGCTTCTTCGATGATGTGTTGCTCTTTATAAGCTTTTTGTTTTAAGTTTTCAGCTAATACCTTTTTTGCTGAGGGAGTAGCTAAAATTGCGAATCCTTGCGGAATGAGGTAATTACGACCATAGCCATTTTTTACAGTAACGACATCGTCTTTAAAACCTAAATTATGTACGTCTTGTTTAAGTATAATTTCCATAGTTTCTACTCCTTGTTATTATTTTAATAAATCGGCTACATAAGGCATTAAAGCTAAGTGGCGAGCTCTTTTCACAGCGATAGCCACTTTGCGTTGGAACTTCAATGAAGTACCAGTAAGGCGACGAGGTAGCAATTTACCTTGTTCGTTCACAAACTTCAAGAGGAAGTCAGCATCTTTGTAATCAATGTATTTAATACCTGATTTTTTAAAGCGACAATATTTCTTTTGTTTAGAAGTGTCGATGTTTAGTGGAGTGAGGTATTTGATATCTCCTTTTTTTTGTTCTACTGCCATTTTCTTACGCTTTTTTAGTGTTTAACTTAGCTCTTCTTTTTTCAGCCCACTCGATGGCGTGCTTGTCTAATTTCACAGTGAGGTAACGCATAACACGTTCGTCACGACGGAATTCCAATTCGAAAGCGTCGATTACTTCACCAGCTACTTTAAATTCAAAGAGGTGATAAAATCCACTTTTTTTGTTTTGGATTGGGTAAGCTAATTTTTTCAAGCCCCAATTCTCTTTTGCTACAAATTCTGCCCCCCTTGAAGTAAGAAAATTTTCAAACTTTTCTACTGCTTCCTTTATCTGTGTTTCAGATAAAACGGGATTCAAAATGAAAACAGTTTCGTATTGATTCATAAAAATAAAATGATTAAATGATTTTTAATTCAGGGCGCAAAAGTAGTATATTTATTTGAAGTAACAAAATAAAATACATTTTTTTTTGCAACAAATCAAATTAATTAACTGATAATAAATATATTAATATTCTATTTCTTTCTCTATTAACATCTCTCCCCTATATATTTTTTGGTAACGAATGAGTAGCTCCTCTTTGTAATAACCTATATAGTAGGCACGTTCTTCTTGGTGTGCCTCAGCTTCCTGCTGACTTATTTCATCATAGAGATAAGTAGGGAGGTCTGTAGCTTTTTTGTGTAGGTCAGAACAGCTAAGGAAATAACGCAGTACGATATCTCCCTTATACAAATAGAGTTTTTGTCCATTCATAGGGATTTCGGCAAAGACTCTTTCTTGTTCAACGGGGGTAATAGGTATTTTAGGCTCAAAAGAGGGATCAGCGTAAAAAGCATATTGAGGATCAATGTGTATTTCTGAGCTTTTTATTTTGAACACTTTACGCTCCCATTGGTTGCCTAATAAGAAATACTGAAAACCATCCTTTTCTCCACAATACTCATAAGTAAATAAGGATTGCAAGGGAAAGGCTTCGGTGGCTTTTCGCTCTTCTGGGGAACTTTTGCAAGAGAATAAGGCTAACAAAGGGGCTAATAAGGTCATTTTCTTCATTCTTTTTTACTAAATATATAGGTATCTACTTCTTGAAAATTAGGGTATTGTCCTCCAAATACTTCTCTTATTACACTCTTACCAAGGTAACGTTCTAAAGGTAAGTAGATATCCTTAGCATCTGTACAAACAAACTCTAAATTAGGCATTTTTAGCAAAGGAGAAGCGTCTTTTATAGGATTAAAACATATCTTTAGATTTCTAAGTGTTTCTATACCTACCAAATCGCTAAGGTCTTCTATCTTGTTTTGCTCTAAGTCCAATTCCTCTAAAGGTAAATGCTTCAGAGGAGAAAGATCTTTCACCTCGTTGTGATATAAACGCAAGGTAGTGAGTTTTTTGAGGGCTCTCAGAGGAGATAAATCGCTGATTTGATTCCTCTCTAATTGTAAATATTCAAGATTGGGCAACCACGCCAAAGGGGATATATCGGTGATTTGGTTTCTATCCAACCAAAGTTCGGTAAGGTTTTGTAATCGTTGTATGCCCTCCAAAGAAATGAGTTTATTGCACGATAGTTTTAACTCTTTCAGTTTTGTAAGTTCACAAAAAGGGGCTATATCGCTCACCCCACTGTCATAAACCTCTACTTTTTTAAGTTTTTTGCATTTAGCGAGAGGCGTATAATCCGTTGCCTTGACATTCAAATAGAGTTTTTGTAGCTTTTCCAAGGGTAGCAAGGATTCTAAATCGGTAATATTCTCCGATAGCAACTCTAATTCCTTTATATTTGGGAACATTTGCAAGTCGGCTAAGTCTTCTGAGTGCAAATCATCGTTATGAATGAGCATTTTGGTAATCAAAGACGCTCCTTCTTCTTTGACCAATACCCTCCTTCCCTCTTTTACAAGAAGGTCAGCGTGTTTCTTTTTCAGATATTGCTTTACTTTTTGCTCTATGAGCTTGCTTTTAAAGGTAATGTAACTCATTTAGTTTAATTTCAATACTTCTTCAAAACTAAGTATCTCGTATTCTTCGTTCAAGTGATATTTTTCTTTGGTTTGCTTATACCAAACGTCGTGTTCTTCCTGAAAGCTATTAGTATCAGAGGGCGTTCCGTCCTGCCAATACATATTTCCTTTGGCTATCTCCATTGCGTTGTGATAGGTGAGCTCGTGCGTAATGCAAAATAAATTCTCAAGATCTTTAGGTGGGGTTGTAAACAGGCTATTTTGAGCTAATTTTTCAGTAGCTTCTTCCCTGCTAAGTCCTGCATAGTGCATCATATTGTGCTTAAGCCATTCGCAATAGGAATAGTGGTTATAAATCCAATAACATTGGGCTTCTGAGTCTTCATATACTATTCCATCACACAAGCCATTTTCGTGAGGTTCCGTTCCTATTTGTGCTAATCGTTTTTGTAAGGCATTCATTTAGTTGTTTTTCTAAAAGTAATTCCATAAAATTTGTTATTCCAGAACAATTCTGTTTTCTTTTCAGTCACTGACGCTGGGATACATTGTTCTATGGCGTTCAAATCAACCGTTTTGCCTTCAAAATAGGATTTAGAAAAGACGCTTTTCTTGTATTGGATCTCCACAAAGTCGGCTGTCTCATCAGCGATAAGGAGTTTACTACCTGGTTTGGCAACTCGGAGCATTTCGTTCATAGCAAGGGCTTTATCGTTGAAAAAATTGATACCTCCGTTGTGAAAAACAATATCAAAAGTATTATCGGCAAAAGGCAATTCCTCGGCAGGGCACTGCACAAGAGTAAGGTTTGTTTTCTTTTGCCACTGCTTCTTACATCTTTTGAGCATTCCCATAGAAATATCGGCTCCTACAAGGTTTATTGTTTTCAAATCAATCCCTTGGGGTAGATAACGCAAGTCCGCTCCTGTACCTATGGAAACATAAAGCACAGAAATATTATTTTTCCATTCCAAACGGCTCATTAATTCCGTACGCAGGCGGTCAATGGCGTTTCCATACTTGATTTTTCCTATCCATTTTTCTCCAAAATCATAAAAGAAAGACATCCAATCGTACATTTTCATATACTTTTGATTGTCTCCACTGACAAAATGGTCATTCATACAGCAAAAAATACCATTTTCTTGTTTTACATCTTCTATTTTTATAGAAGATTTGAATATTTGGGACATATCTTTCATTATATTTATATTTTCGAATTATCTTTTCTTAATCAAAATATCTCCTTCACAAAGCCAAATGGGTTTATTTTCTATCTTTAACTCCTCCCACCATTGTTTTTCTTCTGTTTCAGCATCATCTACAAGACGGAAATTAGAAAAATCTGTACGAGGCGGAGGCAATACAATAATACGCTCTATAGTTGCGGATTCCAAATAATAGGTATCTGAAAGTTTTTTGAGGAACAATAGTTGTTCTAACTCCTTTTTATAGCTTAGAAGTGCTTGTTTCTCCTCTTGCAAAAGAGAAACTTCTTTAAGCTGATGAATTATTTTCTGAAGTTCGTCTTCTATAAGTTGTTTTGCTGTTTTCATTATTATAATCCGTATTTAGTCCAGCCCCCATCGTGCCATTGACATTCGTCAATCTTCCACTCCCCCTCTTTTCTGATGATGAGAAAGCGAAACTGACAATTATGTCTGTCTTGAGTGTAGAGGTATATCTTATTCTTAGTAACCACCTCACTATCGATAATTTGATGTTCACCATAGGTACCGCTTTTATCTAAAGAATAACTAATTCCTTCAGGGCGATAGCCTGTCCTACGCTTGTCGGTACAATACTTTTTGAAGAGGTCTTTGCATTTTTCTCTTACCAAAAGATCGCCCTCTTGGGTATCGTCATTTTTGGTAGCGAAAGCCTCCCACTCGGTCATTGCCACAAAGAAATCTAAGAGTAATTGCTTTACTACAGGCAGATCATCGGTAGGAGTTGTCGTTGGTTTCTTCTTGCCTGCGGTGCGTTGGGCTTGTTCAAAGGCTTTTATCTGATCGGCGGTGAAAGGTTTATCAAGGTAGAAACTCACCTTGTTGTAATGTGCCGCAGCCATTAGCCCCTCAAAAGTAACCCGTGTTCTCTTTAGCGAAAGAGACTTTAGGCGTGGTACTTGTAGGACAATTTTTAGTGTCTCATCAGTTACGGGGCAACCGTCCAGCGAGATATGGTTGATAGGTTTGTCGACAAAGTACTTAAAGCCTTCGCCTGTAACTTGCTTATTACCCTCTAAGAAAAGGAGTTTTAGTTTGGGCAAAGTCGCCAAGTATTGTAGTGCTTCATCAGTAATCGCGGTATTGATAAAGCCCATATTGACCAACGACTTTACTTGTACGATCTGTTCAACCATCTCATCGGTCAGGGCGACATCCTTGTAATGATGTCCTTTACAAAAGCGCTCCTCGGTTACTTCTTTAAGAGCGGCTTCTAAGGTAATAGGGTGTTTATAAGCTGCCATAATGTTTTATTTATCTTTAATAGCATTGTAGTAAAGAGCTTCATACATCGGTACAATTTTCTCTTCATCAAAACGAGCTGCTACTTTGCGGGCATTCTGTTTGAATTGTGTCAAGCGGTCTTTGTCACTTAAAATATAAATAGCTTTTTCAGCCATTGTTTGCACATCGCCTATTGGACATAAATAACCTGATACACCTTCTTCATTTACCTCCGATAAGCCTCCTGCATTACTTGATACTACGGGTACACCTGCAGCCATTGCCTCTAAGGCTGAAAGTCCAAAGCTTTCGGATTCTGAGGGGAGTAAAAACAAATCTGTAAAACATAATATACGGTCTATATCAGATGTATTTCCCAAGAAAAGCACCTTTTTCTTGATACCTAAATCCTTACATAGCTGGTCGGCTATCTCACGCTCAGGTCCGTCACCTACCATTATCAATTTGGCAGGAAGTTGTTGCTGAATGCCATAGAATACCCTTACCACATCGTCTACACGCTTCACTTTCCTAAAGTTGCTAATATGAGTTACAATTACCTCATCGGGAGTTGCCATTACTGTTCGTTTGCAAGGAGAAATAGATTCAGTTTTTTTTAAGGCAATAAAGTTTGGAATAACTTTTATATCTTTATTTACATTGAAAAGGCGCAATGTATCTCGTTTCAAACTCTCGGATACCGAGGTTACCACATCCGATTCGTTGATGCTAAACGTTACTGCTTCTTTATAAGTAGGGTGATTACCTACAAGAGTAATATCTGTGCCGTGTAAAGTGGTAATCATAGGCACTTCTATCCCTTCACGTTTGAGCATCTGCTTTGCCATATAGCCTGCATAAGCGTGTGGAATAGCGTAATGCACGTGCAAAATATCAATGTTGTAAGTCTTTACCACATAAGCCATTTTGCTTGATAACGCTAATTCGTAAGGTTGATAATGAAACAAGGGGTACTCCTCTACATGTACTTCGTGAAAGTGAATGTTCATTTCCAAGAAGTCTAAACGCACAGGATAACTATAAGTAATAAAGTGTACCTGATGACCTTTACGGGCTAAGGCGATTCCTAATTCGGTAGCAACTACACCGCTACCTCCAAAGGTAGGATAACACACTATGGCTATATTCATTTTTTGATGTATTAGATAGGCAAAAGTACTATTTTTCTGTTGGGTATAAAAAATATTAACAAAAAATTATATCTTTGCAGTTGAGTAACAAGTGATAAAATGAAAAAAACAGCTTCTTTTTTAAACATTCATAATGGAGATTTCCTTCTCATAGAAAGTGAAACTATTACAACTAATACAACTTTTTCTAATCTTAGAGAACGTTTTCCAAATAATAAAATATGGGAGGTAGGTACAGGATACTATTGGCTATATTTTTACAATTGTTCTTTTGAAGGAAAACTCTTTGATGTTTCACTTTGTTTTAAAGGTGAGCAACTTGAATGTTTATGTTTTGCGATGAACGAACGACAGACTTCGTGGGAAGATTGGAGTGAAGAATACGAATTGAAAACTGAAAAATATTACAAACAATGGCTCACAGCCCACATAGGTGATAATCACTCTTTTGATTGGGGAAAGATTGAGGCTCTTTATGACCGTAAAGGAGGGGGTACAGCTATTTGGTTAAGTTACAAAAGATGAAATATTCAAACAAATTAAGTCCTTATATAGAAGAAGCCTATAGCTTTTTTTTCTTATTCGATTGATAAACATTTATCAGTATGTGATTGTGACAATTGCATTACTCCTACTGAAATAGATAATTTATGCCGTATTCCCCTTAGGGAGCTCTCACTTCAACAAATTAGCACCTATGTAGAGCTATGTTAGTGAGTACAGTTAAGGCTATTGTAGAAGTTCATTATTTTTTACCACGTATGCTTGAACTCCTTTGTGAGGGTAAAATATTTTATATAGACGAGGGATTATCGCTCTCTAAATGCTATTTTGAACGTCTTGACTTGTGGGAAGCTCCCGAAATAGATTTTTAAAAGCGGTTTTCTCTTGCTTTTTTGAAGAAGTTCTCAGTGAAAAATACTCCGAAATCACCACGACTGAAGATTGGTTGGTTTGTTTTGGATTAGCAGGATTGCCCATTCAGCCTTTATTAGACTTGCTGGATAGCTAATGCTTATAAAAAATGAATGCAATTCGTTATTTTGAAGAAATTTTTATGTATAGCTTACAAGCTAGAGGAATAGAGTATCATCATACCTATTTTAAAGACAGACACAGAGAACTGAATGTACAAATTACAGAATGGCTTAACAATTGTAAAACATTAAAGATTTTTTATAAAACTGTAGAAAAATTATTATTATCAGATATAGTTTTAAATGAAAAAGTAGTATATCAACTTGAAAATATGTATAATATATTAGAATTTGAATTAAAAAATCGCTAATTATCAATTATTAATAATAAAAAAATCCATTATAACACTTTATTTTGTTATAATGGATTTTTTTTGCGGAGAGAGAGGGATTCGAACCCCCGGAGGTATTACCCTCAACGGTTTTCAAGACCGCCGCATTCAACCGCTCTGCCATCTCTCCAATTGCACAATTGCTATTGTTATTTCAATTATGCGGGTGCAAAGGTACAACTATTTTTATTACTTGCAAATTTTTGAGACAAAAAATTGCGATGTTTTTTTAACTTATTTTATAACTTATTGTTTTACAAGAAATACAAAAATAACTTTTTAATAATTAGTTATTCATTGTCGCTAAAAACTCTTCGTTATTTCGAGTTTGTTTGATTTGTTTTTCCATAAATTCCATTGCTTCTATAGGATTCATATCGGCTAAATATTTACGTAATACCCAGATGCGATTGAGCGTATTTTCGTCTAAAAGCAAATCGTCGCGACGAGTAGATGAAGCCATTAGATCAATAGCAGGGAACACACGGCGGTTGGCAATACGGCGGTCTAACTGCAATTCCATATTACCGGTTCCTTTAAACTCTTCAAAAATCACCTCATCCATTTTAGAACCTGTTTCGGTAAGTGCGGTAGCTATGATAGAAAGAGATCCTCCGTTTTCTATATTGCGAGCAGCCCCAAAGAAACGTTTGGGTTTGTGAAGTGCATTGGCATCTACCCCACCTGTAAGCACTTTACCTGAAGCAGGCTGCACAGTATTGTAAGCACGAGCCAAGCGTGTAATAGAATCTAACAAAATTACCACATCGTGACCACATTCTACTAATCGTTTGGCTTTTTCAAGAACTATATTGGCTATTTTCACGTGTTCAGAGGCTTCTTTATCAAAGGTAGACGAAATAATTTCACCACGTACACTTCGTTGCATATCGGTTACTTCCTCAGGGCGTTCATCAATGAGAAGCACCATCAAATATACTTCAGGATGGTTTTTGCTAATAGCATTAGCTATATCCTTTAGTAACATTGTTTTCCCCGTTTTAGGTTGTGCTACAATCATCCCACGCTGTCCTTTTCCTATAGGCGCAAAAAGGTCGATGAGGCGTGTAGAAGGCGTTGCTCCTTTTCCTGCTAATTCAAATTTTTCAGTAGGAAAAAGTGGTGTAAGGTGTTCAAAGAGCACGCGATCTCGTACCACTTGAGGGTCTAAACCATTAATTTTGATTACTTTGAGAAGAGGATAGTATTTTTCACCATCTTTAGGCGGACGCACTTCACCGTGAACTGTATCACCTGTTTGTAAGCCAAACAAACGGATTTGAGAAGCTGATACATAGATATCATCGGGAGAAGCTAAGTAGTTATAATCAGACGAGCGCAAGAAACCATACCCTTCTGGGGTAATATCTAAAACTCCTTCGCAATCTACAATACTATCAAACTCAAAATCAGGAGCTCTATAACGATTCTTTTTCTCCTTATCAAAGTTTTCATTATTGATATTCAAATAGTTATTGCTGTTATTGTTTGCAATATTACCATTATTATTGTTATTGTTGTTATTATTTGAAAGGGGGAGTGTTTTAGATTGATTATTGTTAGTAGAAGAAGGGGTAGGAGAATTATTTTTTCGTTGAAAATTAGATTTAGTATCTGTTTTTATTTCTACTTTATTATCTTCTGCAGTTTCTTTATTTATTGTATTTTTAGACAAATTTTCTTGTTTAGAGCTTCCTACTTTTTGAGGGGCATCTATTTTTTTCTTTCGTTCTTTTTTAGATGGTGAATTAGTGTTTTCGGCTGTTGTAGCAGCATTTTTTTTAGGAAGTTCTTGAGAAGTTTGATTGGTTTGTTTTTCTTGAAAATCAATAATTTGATTAATAAGTTCAGGCTTGTTTAAGTAGCGATACTTAGGCACATTTAGCCCCTTTGCTATTTCCTGCAATTCAGGTAGCTTTTTAGATTTTAAATCTGTAATGTTAGACATTTTATAAAATAGTTGTTAATAAAGTAAATGATTTTTTTCAGTAGAATAAGATAGTGTTTTTCCTCTTTTTAAATTAAGATATTATTGAATAGAATTTTGTAGAGGGACTGAAAACGCGGCAAAGGTACGAAATATTTTTGATATACAAAATATTAATTTGCTAAATTGATAGATTATTTATATCTTTGCCGAATAATTTAGATTTTTAAACTAATCAAAGATGAGTAAAGGACCTATTTCTCAATTCATTGAGAAAAACTTTTTACACTTCAATGCAGCAGCTTTAGTAGATGCTGCTAAAGGGTATGAAACCCATATTACTGAAGGCGGAAAAATGCTCGTGGCACTTGCTGGAGCAATGAGTACGGCAGAATTAGGAATTTCACTTGCTGAGATGATTCGCGCAGGTAAGGTAGATATCATCTCGTGTACAGGAGCTAACCTTGAAGAGGATGTAATGAACCTTGTGGCACACTCTCATTACAAACGTGTACCTCATTATCGCGACCTCACTCCTGAGCAAGAAAGAGAACTCCTTGATGGTCATTACAACCGTGTAACTGATACTTGTATTCCTGAGGAAGAAGCTTTTCGTCGTTTACAAAAGCACTTGGAAGATGTATGGCACGCAGCCGAAAGTAAAGGTGAACGCTATTTTCCTCACGAATTTTTATACCAAGTAGTAAAATCAGGAGTATTAGAGCAATATTACGAAATTGACCCTAAAAATTCTTGGATATTAGCAGCTGCCGAAAAGAATTTGCCTATCGTTTGTCCAGGTTGGGAAGATTCAACCACTGGTAATATTTTTGCAGCCAATGTAATCAAAGGGAATTTAAAAGCCTCTACTGTGAAAACAGGTATTGAATATATGATTTGCCTCACCGAATGGTATCGTGCAAATTCAGGAGGTAAAGGTGTAGGTTTCTTCCAAATAGGAGGTGGTATTGCTGGAGATTTTCCTATTTGTGTAGTACCTATGATGTATCAAGACTTGGAATGGGAAGATGTACCATTTTGGTCATACTTCTGTCAGATTTCTGACTCAACCACTAGCTATGGCTCATACTCAGGAGCTGTACCTAATGAGAAAATCACTTGGGGTAAATTAGATATTGACACCCCCAAATTTATTGTAGAATCGGATGCTACTATTGTAGCTCCACTTATTTTTGCCTATCTTCTTGGCAAATAAGAAATAGAAATAAGAGGTAAGATTTTATCTTTCTTACCTCTTATCTTATATAAAAAACCTCTTTAGGCTGTTCTCTTCTTATAAAAATATACCCTTGATAATATACATTTATACAAGCAGTAACTTTTTCATTTTCTATAAGTTTTCTCCATAAAGATTCATTTTCTTTTCGGTGAATATTATTGATGATGAGAATACTATCATTGTGCATATAATTCAGATAAAAATCCAAATTCTCTTTGGGATAATTGATAAAAATAAGATCGTAAGTAGTTGCAGTTTGTAATTCGGTTATAAGACTGCAATTTTCGTTTATAGAGAGTCCCTTTTCATCTGTAAAAATAGTTTTTACTTCCAAATAACGAATAATCTTCAGCAATGAAATAAATTGTTTTTTAGATATAATTGATGAATAATCAGTAATTTCACTTGGTTTTACCAACTGTTTATTGTACAAGCAACGAGTTACAAAGTTGTAGATAAAAGGAGAATGCACTCCGTGTTGATTCGTTGATTTTATAAGAAATTTTAAATAACTTATGAGCGACATATTTTTCTTTGTTTTACAAACACGGCAAAGATAAAGAAAATTCACGAGTTTATAAATTTACAATTGATTATTTTTTTGCGGATGTAAAATATTATTTGTACATTTGCAGACTATGAGAGAAATTTTATTTAAATATTTACCCGAAAACGCTGTAACTCCTTGTTTCGAACTCATTAAGGCAAACAATATTTATTTGCGTATTGTAAACGAGCGAAAAACAAGGCACGGAGATTATCGGCAACTTCCTAACGGGCAACATCTCATTACAATGAATGCTTCTGCTAATAAATACCGCTTTTTGATAACCTTTATTCACGAAGTAGCACATTTGATAGCTTTTGAACGGTTTGGCAGACTTATCAAGCCACACGGTAATGAATGGAAATACACTTTCCAACAACTAATGAGACCTTTTATCACTCCAGAAATATTTCCTCAACAATTATTAGGCGTATTGCAACGACATTTTTTAAACCCTATGTCCAGCAGTGATGTTGACCCTGTGTTGGCTATAGCCCTCAAACAATTTGATACGAGTGAAAATGTAAGTTTTATTTATGAAATTCCAATAGGAAGTACTTTTCGTATCAAGGATGGACGTGTATTTCGCAAAGGGCAACGCCGTGTGAAATGTTATGATTGTGTAGAAATAAGCTCTGGCAAAAAATACATCTTTCAACCTCACGCTGAAGTTGAACTTATTAAAAGTTAAAAAACTGAATTAAAATATTACAAATATATGGTGAACAATTATTATGCAGTGATTATGGCTGGGGGAGTAGGTTCGCGCTTTTGGCCTGTAAGTACTACTGAATACCCTAAACAATTCCACGATATGCTCGGCACAGGGCAAACACTCTTGCAACGCACCTATTCCCGCTTGCAGAAGTTTATCCCTCAGGAAAATATCCTCATTCTCACAAACGAGCGATACAAGGAAATTGTAGAAGAACAAATCCCTAATATATTGCCTAAAAACTTGGTATTAGAACCTTGTATGCGCAATACAGCTCCTTGCATACTCTATGCGGCAATGAAAGTGAACAAGCGTAACCCTAATGGAGTAATGATTGTAGCCCCCAGTGATGCGTGGATTGAAGACGAAAAGGCTTTTATGCACAATGTGATTACGTGTTTCAATGCTGCACAAAAGGCTAACAACATCCTCACTTTAGGAATCGTACCTACTTTCCCTAACACAGGTTATGGCTATATACAATACGACAAAGACGACAATACTAACATCAAGAAAGTAAATCAATTTCGTGAGAAACCCGATTATGCCACTGCCAAAGAGTTTTTAAAACAAGGTAATTTTTTATGGAATGCAGGTATTTTTATATGGAGTACCCAAACCGTACTCAACGCTTATAAAACCTATCAACCTGCTATGTATGAACTCTTTGAAAAAGGGGAAGACACTTATAATACCGAAAACGAAGTAGACTTTATAGCTAAAGCCTACCCTGAAGCTGAAAATATATCGGTAGACTACGCTATTTTAGAGCCTTCTACTAATATTTATGTACTCCCTGCCAATTTTGATTGGAATGACTTAGGATCTTGGGGCTCTTTACACGAGAAATCACCAAAAGATAGTGCTCAAAATGCCGTTATCAACGCAAGAGTATTACTCAAAGATGCTGAAAACAATATTATCCGCACTGAAGGAGCTAAATGTGTGGTAATAGATGGACTCAAAAACTACATTGTAGTAGATAGAGATGATGTGTTACTTATCTACCCCAAAGCAAAAGAACAAAACATTAAGGAAATAGTAAATGAAGTAAAAAGCAAATGGGACTTACATTAAACAAATTACTCATAGAGAAAGGATATATTGCTATTCCGCTTGAGTTTACTCTTACCCAACACCTTGTAGTGCAAGCTAAAATTAATGGTATTGAAGGACGTTTTATTTTAGACTCTGGAGCTTCTAATACTTGTGTAGGAATAGAGTGGATAACCTATTTCAATTTAGAAGCTGAAGCCTCAGAGATAAAAGCTGCTGGTGCAGGAGCAAGTGCTATGGAAACACAGGTCGCTATAAAAAATCACTTAGAAATAGGTTCATTAAGCATCCGTAGAGTTCCTTTAGTTTTATTTAATTTGACCCACGTAAACGAAGCATTACAACAATTTAATTTGCTTCCTGTACACGGTGTTATAGGAGCTGATTTACTACTGAAGAAAAAAGCTGTGATAGATTACTCAAAAAAAAAGTTATATTTACTTCGTTAAAACTTATAAAAAGAGGCTACCTGATTTTGTTTAGGTAGCCTTTTTTCTTCTATGATTTGATATGGGATTTTCTTACTTCATTGTCTCTAACTTCCCTTGTGATTTTAGCAGTTCAATTTCTGCCAACTTATAGTCTAACAAGGCAGTAGTATAGTTATTCTTAGCATCGGATAGAGAGCGTTCAGCTTCTAATAAATCAGTGAGAGAAGCTAACCCTTGTTGATAGTTGTTTTGAGTATTGAGTAACACCTCTTCAGCGAGTTTTACGTTTTCTTTTTGTGAATCAATAGTAAGGAGGTTGTTAGTGAGTTGGCTACGAGCATTTTCATAAGCCAAATCCATTGCCAAACGAGTATCTTTGAGTGTAGCTTCAAGCGCTTGACTTTCTATCTGAGCTTGACGTATTTTAGCACGTGTACCAAAACCTGAAAAAATAGGTATATTCACTCCTAAAGTGATAGCTGAATAATCAGAACCGTATACTTTATCTTTTTTACCGTAAAAAATTGGTATTTTAGGTCCCATACTCAAATAACCATAAGTTGCTTGCAATGCTAATGATGGATAGAGCGCTGCACGTTGTACCTTTACATTAATATCTAAAAGTTGTTTTTGTTTCTCAAGTACTTGTAACTCTATACGGTTATTGGTATTTCCTTTATCGAAAGCTAAATCATAATTAGCTTCAAATCCTTCTTTAGGCAATGTAATAGCCTCATTCATAGGCATACCAATCATATATTTAAGTGCATTTTCGGAAAGTTGTAATCCGTTAAGCGCTTGCTGGCGTGCCGATTTAAGATTGTTTACAGCTACTGTAGTACGATCGACATCTATTTTTTTAGATAAACCTGATTGGTTTAATCCTTTTACTACATTAGCTGTTTTCTCAGTAAGAGCTAAATTACTTTCTATATTTTCTAATGTTTGTCGGGTTTGGTATACTTGATAGTAAGCTTTGGCTACCTTTTCTATAATGTCATTTTCAGTAAGTTGTTGATTGAGCATATAGAACTCACGGGTAGTACGCGCTGCTTTTAGTCCCATAAATACCGATTGATTGAAGAGTACTTGGGTAAGTTTAGCTTCGGCATTAGCTGTCCATTTTTGTCCCATTTCCATTTTTAATGGTTCATCACTTGCGGGCATACCTGGAAAAGCAAAGGTACTAGCATCAATATAAGTAGCTTGTAGTTTATGATTATAGACCATACCTCCAGAAGCTGAAATATTAGGAAGTGCATTAGCACGTACTTCTTGTATTTGGTATTCGCTTTTCTTTACTTCTAAGCGAGCTTTTTCGGCATCAGCTTTATTTTCTAAAGCATAACGAATAGCATCTTTTAAAGTCAATTCTTTTTGTTGTGCAAAGCTCACAAAACTGAGGCACAACAAAGCACTCGTAATGATTTTTTTCATTGATATTTGTTTTTAGTCATTAGTTGTTAGCAACTGAAATTAGTTTATTTTTTTTGCTTTCTTTCTTGTTCTAATACCCGTTCTAATTCTTTAAGTCCTTTTTCATTGACGAGTATTCTGAAAAAGTACTCTATAATAGTATAGATAGTTTCCCAGAAGGGAAATTCTCTTTCAGGAAAAGTGCGGGTTATAGAACGAAGACGTTGTACACTAGTATAAAAAATCTTATAAAAGTCTACATTAATATCTTTTCTAAAAAGACCTTCTTTCCATCCTTTTTCTAAGAGTTTATCTATAAAAAGTGCATCAGATTTAGCGAACTCACTTTCCATACGTTCGTATGTTTTAGGATAGTATTTTTGTAGTTCCCAGATAGGGCGATCGCTATTGATGTTGAAAACTTCCTGAACCTTTTTTTGGTTGCGGTATACATTTTCTATCACTGAACCTTCTCCTTGTACAAAAGTATCTGCATTTTTACAACTCATCTCTAAAGCGTAATCTAATGTAGCTTCTACCAAGTCGCTTTTAGAGGGAAAATGTTCGTAAAGTGTCTTTTTAGACATCTCCATTTTGTTAGCCAAATCGTCCATTGTAAAGGTTTTAAACCCGTACTGCATAAAGTCGTTTAAGGCTCTTTTCACGATTTCTTCTTTCATACGCTGTTTTCTCTAATTCGGGGGCAAAGGTATAACAAAAAAACTTAATAAACAAAAAAAGTTTCCTTTATTTTAGATAAGAAGTAAGAGGTAAGAGATAAGATTGGTTTATTTAAAGGCTTAAGAAGGTAAATCCTACGCCTACAACTGTTTGTTTATAATTATAATCGATGAGGGAATCGCCATAACCGTGAGATGCTTGCAACAAAATACGCAGGTCGCGACTCAGCGGATATACCCAATTCAGCTCTATGTGTCCGCGATTATGATTAAAATTTAAATTATTTCTCACTCGCAAATTAAAAACATTTTTACGGAATGGATAAGCAATGCCCAATTCACAACGTCCTATATAATTCTCAATATCGGGATTGTCATCTTCTCTTGCTTTTTCTGAAAAACGCCACCAGAAACGGCTATTAATCATTAAATCATTCCATAGGAAAATACCTGATAAAATAATTCTGTTCCAACTGCGGGAATGTGCCGCTTCTTTACCATTAGATTGGTGATTTACGGATAAGCCTATCATTTTCATTTTTAGGTTACCTGCTGAGAAGTTTAGCGGATAGGTAAAGATGAGTTCAGGTTCGTAATTCAGTTCCCTAAACGGACGTGAAAGCTCACCGTTGTACATCTGCCAATACGATTGCTGGGTGAAAGCGACCCACACATCGCCTTTACCAAAAGCGTCTTGCATAATTTTAGCTTTTAGGCTGACTTGGAATTTTGTTTCTACGTGTTGATAATCTCTCCATTCGGGGATGGGGCGGTCGGGGTTAAGACTTATGGGTTGCTCGGTAGGGACATCGGTATAGCGGAAGGGCATTATATACATAGGGAGGTATTCTACGAGTTTAAAAGTACCGCGTTGGTCTTCGCGGTCGAGTTCCCACATTTTTGACAAAGTACGTTCTAATTGTGCTTTTCTATGAGCTTTCTGTTCTGCTTTAGGGAGTTCTTGTAGAGAATCATTTATTGCTTCTTGGGCAAAAATGAAAGGTTATGCTGCTAAAAATAGTATAAATAAGGAGTGTTTCATTATTCTGTTCTTTGTTTTGCGGGTGCAAAGGTATGGATAAAAACTTTATAAACAAAAAAAGTTTTCTTAAATAAAAAAGAAGGTCACTTACTTTTTAAAACAAAATAACGCAGAGCGGAAACTCTGCGTTATTTCGAACATAAATTTTAATACAAAATGAAACAAATTCTCGTGATCACGACAGGATTCGAACCTGTGACCGTCTGCTTAGAAGGCAGATGCTCTATCCAGCTGAGCTACGTGACCCTATATTTCAAAAAAAATATTTCAAAAATGCTACTTAAAGGAACATTAATGAAATATTTTATTGTCGGGGCGGCAGGATTCGAACCTGCGACCTCCTGGTCCCAAACCAGGCGCGATGACCGGACTACGCTACGCCCCGAGAAACTTATCTAATGAGTACATTTAGATGCGGAGAGACTGGGACTCGAACCCAGGCGACGGTTACCCGCCGACAGATTAGCAATCTGCTCCGTTACCACTCCGGCACCTCTCCGTTTATGTATATGAACTTATTATTTCTGTTTTGCGGTTGCAAAGGTATAACGATTTTTCATTTCTTGCAAGTTTTTTGCAAACTTTTTTTAATATTTTTTATAAAATATTTAGTAAACAGTTATTTATCAAACACATAGTATTTACATATTTTTATTTTAGAAAGAATATATCACTTATTTTTCTATACCTTTTCTCTTCCAAAATTGTACTTCGTCATTTATTTATACTAAATGTAACAATCAACAAAATATTAAAAAACTCCAAGCAATTGTATTACTTGGAGTTTTTAGATATTTGTTTAAATTTGTAAGTACTAATTAAATATCAATAGCTTCACCATAAGCAGCGGCTACAGCTTCTTTTACGCCTTCGCTCATAGTAGGGTGAGGGTGTACAGCTTTGATGATTTCGTGACCTGTAGTTTCTAATTTACGAGCTACTACAGCTTCAGCAATCATATCGGTAACACCAGCTCCAATCATATGACAGCCTAACCATTCACCATATTTAGCATCGAAGATTACTTTGATAAAGCCTTCGGTAGTACCAGCGGCATTAGCTTTACCAGAGGCTGTGAATGGGAATTTACCTACTTTTATTTCATAGCCTTTTTCTTTAGCTTGTTTTTCAGTCAGACCTACTGAAGCAATTTCAGGAGTGCAGTAAGTACAACCAGGGATATTACCATAGTTAAGTGGTTCTACGTGCATTCCTTTAATCTTTTCAACGCAAATAATACCTTCAGCAGAAGCTACGTGTGCTAAGGCTTGTCCTGGTACTATGTCACCAATAGCATAATAACCAGGAACGTTAGTTTGATAGAATTCGTTTACTTGAATTTTATCGCGTTCAGTTTTGATACCAACTGCTTCTAAACCAATATTTTCTATATTTGTTTTGATACCCACAGCAGAGAGTAAGATATCAGCTTCGAGTATTTCTTCACCTTTAGCGGTTTTTACGAATGCTTTTACTCCTTTACCTGAAGTATCTACTTTTGTTACCTCAGCAGAAGTCATAATATTAATACCTGATTTTTTGAGGCTCTTTTCGAGTTGTTTTGAAATATCCTCATCTTCTACAGGAACGATATTAGGCATAAACTCTACAATAGTTACTTCGGTACCCATAGCATTGTAGAAGTAAGCAAACTCAATACCAATAGCACCACTACCTACTACAATCATTTTTTTAGGTTGCTCAGGAAGAGTAAGTGCTTGACGATAACCGATGATTTTTTTACCGTCTTGAGGAAGTGCAGGTAACTCACGTGAACGAGCTCCAGTAGCGATAATGATATGGTCGGCACTATATTCAGTTACTTTACCGTCTTTATCTTTTACATCTACTTTTTTACCTGATTTAAGAGTTCCATAGCCCATAATCACGTCTATTTTGTTCTTTTTCATCAAGAACTGTACTCCTTTACTCATTGTAGAGGCTACATCGCGACTACGTTTAATAACAGCAGGAAAATCTTTGTCGAAAGAACCTTCTTTTACTTTGATACCATAGCTTTCAGCGTGTTTAAGATATTCAAACACTTGTGCTGATTTTAGCAAAGCTTTAGTAGGGATACAACCCCAGTTGAGGCAGATACCACCGAGGTTTTCTTTTTCGATTACAGCGGTTTTGAAACCTAATTGAGAAGCGCGAATGGCAGTGACATAACCACCAGGACCACTTCCTAATACAATAACGTCGTATTTACTCATTTCTTTTAAAATTTATCAATTTTGATATTTAGGATACAAAGTTACGAATAATATTTTGATTAGTTGCTATATAAAGTACTTTTTTCTTAGTTATTTTTTTTAGTTGTTTGAAAAATAGCAAATTAAAAGAGTTTTAGGTTTGGTAATTTTTAGAGTTATATTTATAGTTGTTTCATAACTATAGATTTTTAGTGAGTAACTCTACAATCTTATTATTAGGAAAAAATTCTTTTAAAACTACTTTCAGTACGGTGTAAGCTGGGATAGCCACTACCATTCCTACCATACCGAAAAGTGTGCCACTGATAAGCGTGATGAGAAATATCTCTAAGGCAGTAGATTTTACGGAGTTCGAAAATATAAGAGGTTGCGAGAAAACATTGTCTACTAACTGTCCTATTAAGAAACCTACCAATACATAAATAGTTGTAGGCAGACTTACACTCATAAAATCGTTTTGCAGATTACTGCTCATTGTGAGGAGTGCCATTAATACAAAGCCTATCATTGGTCCTACGTAAGGAATAAGGTTGAGCAATGCACAAAGTAGTGCGATAATAAAGGCATTCTCTACTCCAAAGATAAGTAATATAACAGTGTAAATCACAAAAAGTATGGTGATTTGAAGTATCAATCCTACAAAATAACGCGATAAGAGGTTGTTTATTTTGAAAATAGAGGTTTTGAGTTTTCGTTTTCTGTGAGTAGAAAAGGTAGAAAGAAGGGCTATAAGAATTTTTTCACCATCTTTCATAAAGAAAAAGCTGATAAAGAGTACTGAAAAGGCTCCCACTCCAAAATCACTAATGAAAGAGATAAAAGAATTAAGGAAATTAGGAATGTCAATGAAATTTAACATTTCTTGTACTCCAAAAGAATAATCTTCTTTTTGAAGACCTACCTTACTGAGGGTTTGTTGAATAAGGTTGTCTATATTAGTTTTGAGTAAATCGATATTAAGCCCTGATAGGTTCTTGCCTTGTGAAACAAGTAGTGGAATAAACAAGCTAAAAACACTCAAGGCTAACAAGATAAAAATTGTCATTGTAAGGATAACACAGAGGGTTTTGCTCTTTATTTTTAGCCTTTTATAGAAGAACTGAATAAGAGGTTTCCCCATTAGTGTCAGTACCAATGAGACAATAAGATAAACGATAATAGATTGTAGTAAATAAAGGGTGTACAGCCCTAATACTACTAAAACAATGATTGCTACGGCACGAAGTATGCCATTTGCTATTTCTTTTGAGTTCATAATTAATTTATTGATAACCAAAATCCTCTCCGTCTTCATCTTGAAAAACGATAGGGGTTTGCTTTCTTATCCAATTTAAAAATTGTGTAAGGGTTCTCTCTATACTTGGGGGATGTGCACTGATTTCTATAAAAATATAGTCCTCTTGATCTAAAAAGATACGTACACTATATGGCCAATCAGCTGGGGGAGGTTTACTCTCAATACCTTTTAGCCAATATTCACCTTCTTTTATTAGATAAGTGCCTATTAGCATTGGATGACGCACATAAGTATCTAATGAAATAATCTGTTCTTTAATTTCTTCTTTATGCTTTTGATACCAAGTAGTATCTTCAAATATTACATATCCTTCAGCTGCCATAGTTAATGTGTAAAAAATGAAAAACTTACAATTTCTTTATTTGCCCAAGCCGATAGAATATCTATTTGGCAAATGGTATCATTTTCTTCTTTCCAAAAAGAAGAACGTATCTCACTAATATCCTCATTGAGATAATTCTCAAATGATAATGCAATGATATTCTCAAAAAGGTACTTATGTACTGTGTTTTGATAGTCTTTTAATGCTAATTGTAAGGTTCCTTTCTGATAGGACACCTCTACTATTTGTGCATCACTCCAATTATTTTTGAGAATATCAAGCTCCATAATTGCTAATAAAACTATAATACGTTGCAAATATACTTCTTTTAGATTTATAGTTCCAAATTTTTAGTTAGTTTTTTATCTTTTACCATCTTAGCTAACAAGCGAAGAATCAATGTTAAATTTGCTAATTTGCTAATTATCTCTTACCTTTGCGCGGTGATTTTAGATAAGCCGTTATGCAAATACCTAACACTTTCAATATCAATGTCAAAGCAAACATTTACCTCCCTATACACAGCGAAGAGGCTTTAGTTGAGGCTTTGCAACAACACAAAAATCCTTTTGTTTTAGGTGGAGGGAGCAATATGTTACTCACCCAAGATATCACACAACCTGTATTACATATTCTTCTAAAGGGTATTAGCATTGTAAAAGAAAATAATGATAATGTATGGATTAAAGCACAAGCAGGTGAAAACTGGCATCAGTTTGTGCAATATACTTTATCTCAAGGTTATGGTGGACTTGAAAACCTCTCACTCATCTATGGAAATGTAGGAACTACCCCAGTGCAAAATATTGGAGCTTATGGGGTTGAAATCAAAGATGTAATGGAGAGTTGCGAGGCTATGAATATTCACACTTTACAAAAGCGAAATTTTACCAACGCCGAATGTAGTTTTGGCTATCGTGAATCTATCTTCAAAGGAAAAGAAAAAGGCAATTACATTATCTCAGCAGTTACTTTCAAACTCACCAAACGCAATCATCTTTTGCATACCGAATATGGGGCTATCCAACAGCTACTCACAGAAAGAGGGCTCTCCTCCCCTACTCCTAAACAACTCTCGGAAATAGTAATAAGCATACGCCAAAGCAAACTGCCTAATCCTGATACATTAGGGAACTGTGGTAGTTTTTTCAAAAATCCTATCATTTCAAAAACTAATTACGAAGAATTAAAAATTCAATATCCAGATATTCCTTCTTACCCTATTGATGAAACACAAGTGAAAGTGCCTGCAGGTTGGTTGATAGATCGCGCAGGGCTCAAAGGATATAGAAAGGGAGATGCAGGAGTACACAACTTGCAAGCCTTAGTGCTTGTGAACTATGGAAAAGCTACTGGCAAAGAAATTTTAGCTGTAGCTCATTATGTACAAGCAACTGTACTTAAGCAATTTGGCATCACCTTAGAATTTGAAGTAAATATTTTCTAATGAATATATCAATTGTCATACCACTACTCAATGAACAAGAATCATTGCCCGAACTTTATCAGTGGCTACATAAAGTACTTACTGAACATAGTTATTCCTACGAAATTATTTTTGTAGATGACGGTAGTACTGATAATTCTTGGCAGGTAATTGAAGAATTATCAGCTAAAGATAGTAACATAAAGGGTATTCGCTTTTTGCGCAACTACGGTAAATCACAAGCGCTACACGCTGGCTTTAAACAAGCACAAGGAGATGTGGTGATTACTATGGATGCCGACCTGCAGGACAGTCCTGATGAGATTCCTGCTCTTTACAATATGATTACCCAAGGAGGATATGACCTCGTATCAGGCTGGAAGAAAAAGCGTTACGATTCAGTTTTAACAAAGAACTTACCTTCTAAACTTTTCAACTGGGCAGCACGTAAAACCTCAGGTCTCACACTTCACGATTTTAATTGTGGGCTTAAAGCCTACAAACAAGAGGTTGTAAAGAATGTTGAAGTATCAGGAGAGATGCATCGCTATATTCCCGTATTAGCAAAGAATGCGGGGTTCAATCGTATTACTGAGAAAGTAGTGCAACATCAAGCTCGCAAATATGGTGTTACGAAATTTGGTATGAGTAGGTTTATCAACGGATTTTTAGACCTTATCACTATTAGTTTCTTGTCGCATTTTGGCAAACGACCAATGCACTTTTTTGGAGCATTGGGGGTACTGATGTTCTTTATAGGTTTCTTATTCTCAGCTTACCTTGGAATTGATAAATTATTTATCAACCCTAATGGTCGCCTTATTGCTGATAGACCTCAGTTTTATCTTGCACTTACTACTATGCTTATTGGTACACAGTTATTTATTGCAGGTTTTTTAGGAGAAATCATCTTAAAGACTAAAAGTAATGAAGAGAGGTATAAAATTAGAGAAAAGACAAATAACAAATAACGAATGACAAATTACAAGTTACAAAAAAATAGTAAATATAAATAAACTTAAATAACATCAGAATGAATCATCAATTAAAAATATTCAATTCCTTAACAGGAGAAAAAGAAGTATTTGTACCCTTACACGAAAATAATGTAGGGATGTACGTATGTGGACCTACCGTATATAGTAACGTCCACTTAGGTAATGTGCGTACCTTTATGTCGTTTGATTTTGTGTATCGCACACTTAAATTTTTAGGCTACAAAGTGCGTTACGTACGTAATATCACAGATGCCGGTCACCTTACTGATGATGGCGATGTGAACAACGACCGTTTTGTGAAACAATCTCGTCTTGAAAAACTTGAGCCTATGGAAATTGTACAAAAATACACCGTTGATTTTCATAAAGTTTTGGAGATATTCAACTTACTGCCTCCTACTATTGAACCTACTGCTACAGGACATATTTTAGAACAAATACAACTTACCGAAAAACTACTGAAAGACGGCTTTGCTTACGAAAGCAATGGTTCTGTATACTTTGATGTACTTGAATACAACAAACGAGGGCTCAACTATGGAGAACTTTCTCGTCGTAATATAGAAGAACTCTTTGCCAATACTCGAGATTTAGATGGACAAGGAGAAAAACGCAATCCTCAGGACTTTGCGCTTTGGAAAAAAGCTTCTCCAGCTCATATTATGCGTTGGGCATCGCCTTGGGGGGATGGTTTTCCAGGTTGGCACTTAGAATGTACAGTGATGAGCACTAAATATCTTGGCAATCAGTTTGATATTCACGGAGGAGGTATGGATTTGAAGTTCCCACACCACGAATGTGAAATCGCACAAGGAAAAGCAGGACACGGAGAAAGTCCCGTTCGTTATTGGATGCACGCTAATATGCTCACTATGAATGGACAACGTATGAGTAAATCTACTGGTAATTATATATTGCCAATGCAACTCATCAGTGGGGAGAATACTTTCTTTGAAAAACCTTTTGCTCCTGCTGTGATACGCTTCTGCTTTATGCAAGCCCACTACCGTAGTGTGCTTGACATTTCTAATGAGGCAATGCTTGCTGCTGAAAAAGGCTTCTCAAGGCTTATGGAAGCTATAAAAACATTGAATGAAATGTCTACCGATTTAGAACATCCAGGACCTCTTTCATATGAAATTGATCAATGGAAACAAAAATGCTATGATGCCCTTTTAGACGATTTCAATTCACCTATTCTCATAGCTCATCTTTTTGAAATGGTAAAATGGATAAATAGTGATGAGAAAATTTCGATAGATGAACTCAACGAACTGAAAACTCTAATGAATGCTTTTGTTTTTGATGTTTTAGGTCTACAAAGTGAGCAACAAACTGCTAATAACAACGACAAACTCGATGGAGTGCTCCAATTGCTTATTAATATGCGAATGGAAGCTCGTGCTAATAAAGATTGGGCGCTTTCTGACAGGATTAGAGATGAACTCCTTGCAATGGGTATCCAACTCAAAGACGGTAAGGAAGGAACAAGTTACATTGTAAATTAAAAAGAATCTTTAAGCTAACTGCTATGTACAAGTTATTCATACGTCCGTTACTTTTTAGTCTCGACCCCGAGAAGGCACATCATTTTACTTTCAAATATTTGAAGTTGATACACAAAATACCTTTTGTACCCTCTCTCATTCGGGCTATCTATCAAGTAGAACATCCTTCTTTGCACCGAGAGGTTTTTGGATTACACTTCAAAAACCCTGTGGGATTAGCAGCTGGGCTCGACAAGGACGCTACTTTATACCAAGAGCTATCCAACTTAGGTTTTGGTTTTATAGAAATAGGCACCATCACCCCTAAACCACAACCAGGAAACCCTAAAAAACGACTTTTTCGCCTTATAGACGATCAAGGTATTATCAATCGTATGGGGTTTAATAATGAAGGAGTAGCAGCGGCTGTAGAGAGGCTTAAAAAAAACAAAGGTGTATTGATAGGAGGCAACATAGGGAAGAATAAAATTACTCCTAATGAGGAAGCTGTAAATGATTATCTCATTTGTTTTGAACAACTTTTTGATTATGTGGATTATTTTGTAGTGAATGTGAGCTCTCCCAATACTCCTAACCTACGTTCGTTACAAGAGAAAGAACCTCTTAAACAGCTACTAAATACCCTCCAAGATAAGAATTTAGCCAAAGAAACCCCCAAACCTATTCTCCTAAAAATTGCTCCAGATCTCACTGATGAACAGTTGTTAGACATCATAGAAATTGTAAAAGAAACACATATTGCTGGAGTAATTGCTACTAACACTACTATCAGCAGAGAAGGATTACACTCCGATAACAAGAAAGAAACTGGAGGGCTTAGTGGGAAACCACTTTGCAAACGTGCTACGGAAGTAATTCGCTTTTTGAGTAAAAAAAGTGGTAAAGCCTTTCCTATCATAGGTGTAGGAGGTATTTTTAGTGAAGAGGATGCTCTTGAAAAATTAGAAGCAGGAGCTTCATTAGTACAACTTTACACTGGATTTATCTACGAAGGAGCAGGACTTATAAAGCGCATTAATAAAAAACTTATAAAAAAGAACCACGCCTTATAATGGGGCGTGGTTTTAATTAAACAATTGTTGAAGTGTGTAGTGTTGCGGTTACACGAAAATTTTCTATTTATTTTTCAATAAATCTCTAATTTCAGCCAATAGTTCTTCTTGAGTAGGACCTGCAGGAGTTGCTGGGGCTTCTTCTTCTTTTTTCTTCAATTTGTTAATACCTTTTACAAGCATAAACAATACAAAAGCTACAAACATGAAATTGATCACAGCAGCAAGGAACTTACCATAAGCAACCCCATTCCAAATTAGTTTTTCTAATTCTTGAACTTGAGCAGCTTTAAGTGCTGGAGTCAATAACAAAGGAGTAATTACATCAGATACTAATGATGATACAATAGCACCAAAAGCAGCCCCAATGATAACCCCAATGGCTAAATCTACTACGTTGCCTTTTACTGCAAACTCTTTAAATTCTTTTAAAAATCCCATAATAATTCAATTTTTAAGTTAAAAAAAAGATTTGTTTTTATTTCGGGGGCAAAAATAATATTTTTTTCTGAAATACAAAAAAGAAAAGGGACGAATTTCACAACTGTCCCTTTTCATCACTAACTAAAAAACTCAATCACTATGATGGTTAAGTATAACTTTTTAAACTGTCATACTAAATATTTTGGTGTTAGGCATTTTGCGCTGCAAATGCAAATCGAAAGCCATACAGATATTTCTAATAAAAGGTTTTCCTGCATCAGGGACTTCTATATGATTGCCTGCTATATGCAGTAAACCATCGTTTTGCATCTCCTGTAAGTGTGTTATTACTTCGTTTATTTCAGGAAATTGAAGTGCCTCATCACTCCAAGAGGTCTCAAACTGACACATTAGATTAAGAATGTGACGCCTGATAATCAAATCTTCTTTATTGAGAATATGCCCTTTACAAACAGGAATTTCATTCTTTTCAAGACGTGCATAATAGTCGTCTAAATCTTTTTCATTCTGAGCAAAACCATACCAACTATCACTGATAGATGACATTCCTAAACCTATCATCACTTGAGTTTTAGAGGCGGTATACCCCATAAAATTACGATGTAATTGTTTGTTTTTGAATGCGTGATACATACTATCAGTAGGTAAAGCAAAGTGATCCATCCCTATTTCTATATAGCCTGCCTCAAGTAGATGCTGTTTACCCACTTCATACAATTGACGTTTCACTTCTCCTGTAGGTACATCTTCATCTTTAAAACCACGTTGCCCACTACCTTTTATCCAAGGTACATGTGCATAACTATAGAAAGCTATACGATCTGGACGAAGGGTATTACTCTTATCAATAGTAAAGAGTACATCGTCTAAGGTTTGAAACGGCAAACCAAAGATCAAATCGTGGCTTACAGAGGTATAGCCGATAGTTCTGGCTTGTTCGGTAACACGCTGTACATTTTCAAAAGGTTGAATGCGGTGGATGGCTTTTTGTACCTTAGGCGAATAATCTTGTACACCATAACTCACACGTTTAAAACCTAAATTGTAAAGTGTTTGTAAATGAGCTTCAGTGGTATTATTAGGATGCCCTTCAAAGCTAAACTCATAGTTTTTCACTCTATCAGCACGCTCAAAAATACCTTCTATCAATCGGTGTAATTGATAGGGTTGAAAAAAGGTAGGTGTACCACCTCCTAAATGTATCTCTTTAATACGAGGGCGTTCTTTCAAAAAATCAGTATACAATTGCCACTCTTTGAGTACTGCTTCTATATAAGGTATTTCCATTTCGTGACGTTTGGTAATACGCTTATGACAACCACAAAAAGTACAAAGACTCTCACAAAAAGGTAAATGAATGTAGAGACTAATACCTTCAGTACTATTACTCTCAGAATATGATTTGGATAAACTCTCTAACCATTTTTCAGTGGAAAAAGTACTACTATCCCAATAAGGGACAGTAGGGTAGCTAGTATAGCGAGGACCTGCTACATTGTATTTTTGAATAAGAGATATTGGCATTTTTGTACAAAAAACGAGGCAAAGGTATAAAAAAAAGTGAAAAATGAAAAATGAAAAATGAAAAATAAATAGCATCAACAATATAATCTTCTGAAAACCAATACTTCATATAGATTTTTGTATTTCTCCAAAGAAGTTTCCAAACTCTTTTTCATATAACTTTTCGTTTTTACACAAATCGCTGGCAGCATATTGCATTTTGGAAATAAATCCCGTACGACTGTCCATTTGGTAAAGTATTGATGCAATTCCTTCTATAGTTTGATATTTTTCTAACCAATGTTCTGCTATGATATATTTGCTCAATTTCTGTGCTTTTTCACTTAGCAAGTGTTGATATTTTTGTAAAGAGTTGTAAAAACGTTGGGCATATTGTTCTAAAGATATAGTAGAATATTCTTTCCAATGCTTAGCAAGGAAGTAATCGTAGTAAATATCTACTAAAACTCCTGCGTAATGGTTGTAAGTAGGCACCAATCGGTGTTTACTTTTCCGGAAAATGGCGTGTGCATCAGTGAAAGTATCTATTCTGCGATGTAATAAAATACCCCGTTGCATTGCTTCGGGGTATTGTAAGTATTCTTTGCCTCGTACAGTATCAGCGATAAAGTTGCCAATAGTGAGCAGTTCATCGCCTTCGCCCGAAAGGTAAATATGAGCCAAAAAATTCATTATAAATAATCTTTTACCTTAGAAAGTGCTTCGGCAATACCTTCAGTTTTTTTACCTCCTGCAGTTGCGAAGAATGGTTGACCACCTCCACCTCCGTGAATGTATTTACCTAATTCGCGTACTATTTTGCCAGCATCTAATCCTTTGGCTTGTGCCAATTCTTTATTGATATAGCATAACAAGAGTGCTTTGCCTTCTTCGTGAGCTGATGCAAAGAAAACAAAAGCATTTTTTACCTCATTACCCAACTCGAAAGCAAGGTCTTTTAGAGTTGCCACTTCTGCATCTACTTGTTTTACGAGACACTGAACACCATTTACTTCTGTAAATTCAGCTTTTAAACTTGCTTTAAGTTGCTTAGCTTGCTCTTTTTTCAACTGTTCAAGCTCTTTGTGTAAAGCTGCATTTTCTTCTTGCAAGTGCGTAATCGCTTTTACAGGGTCTTGGGCGTTTTTCAGCGTTTCTTTTATTTGTTCTACCAGCTGTTCTTGTTCTGTAAAATACTTCATAGCTCCTCCACGGGTAATCGCTTCAATACGGCGAATACCTGCTGCTACTGCACCTTCTGAGATGATTTTGAAATACCAAATATCGCCTGTGTTCTTTACGTGAGTTCCCCCACAAAGCTCTTTGCTATCACCAAACTGAATCATACGCACACGGTCACCGTACTTTTCACCAAAGAGTGCCATAGCTCCTGATTCCACAGCTTGTTGCATAGGAATATTACGATGCTCTTGCAAAGGAATTTTCTCAAAAATACGTTTGTTTACCAATTGTTCTACCTTTTTGAGCTCTTCCTCAGTAAGTTTAGCAAAGTGAGAGAAGTCGAAGCGCAAAGTTTCAGGAGATACACGAGAGCCCTTTTGTTCAACGTGTGTACCCAACACTTCTCGTAGAGCTTGGTGTAATAGGTGGGTAGCACTGTGGTTAGCTTCTGCCATTTCACGTGATATTGAATGTACTTCTGCTTTGAAAGGGTCGTTTAAATTAGTAGGCAGGTGTTCTGAAATGTGAATGATAAGGTTATTTTCTTTTTTGGTATCTAAAATATAGATAAGCTCACCGTTAGCACTTTGGAGTGTACCTTTATCGCCTATTTGTCCACCTCCTTCCGGATAGAAAGGAGTAGTGTTGAATACTAGCTGAAAATGAGTACCGTCTTTCTGACTTTCCACTCTGCGGTATTTCACCAATCGCACCACGGCCTCTAAGGTATCATAACCTATAAACTCCTCTTCATCGTCGTCGCGAAGTATCACCCAGTCGCCAGCTTTTATTTGAGCTGCTGCACGTGAACGCTCTTTTTGTTTTTGTAATTGTTCTTCAAAACTGGCTTCGTCCATAGTGAGCCCTTTCTCCGAAAGAATGAGCGCTGTCAAATCTTTGGGGAAGCCGTAAGTGTCGTATAATTCAAAGGCTTTACCGCCCGATAGTTGCTTGCCAGGACTATTTTGTATCATCACATCAAGCATCAACAAACCTTGTTCAAGAGTACGCAAGAAAGAAGCCTCTTCCTCTTTTATCACACTCATAATCAAGAATTGTTGTTTCTCTAATTCGGGGAAAGTAGCCCCCATTTGAGCGGCAAGGGTTTCTACTAATTTATAAATAAATGGTTCTTTTTGGTTTAAGAAAGTAAAACCATAACGAATAGCACGACGCAAGATACGACGAATTACATAACCCGCTCCGTTGTTAGACGGTAACTGACCATCGGCTATAGCAAAAGCTACTGCTCTAATATGGTCTGAAATTACACGAATTGCAATATTTACCTGTTCTTGCTCAGGAGTTACACGACCATTACTATTATAATGACTTTTGGTAATCTCTTCTACTTTGTGAATAAGTGGAGTAAAAACATCGGTATCGTAGTTTGATTGTTTGTTTTGGAGTACCATACAGAGGCGCTCAAAGCCCATCCCCGTATCTACATTGCGTGAAGGAAGTTTTTCAAGACTACCGTCAGCCTTGCGGTTGAACTCCATAAACACATTATTCCAAATCTCAATGACTTGAGGGTGGTCGTTATTCACCAAATCACGCCCTGCTACTTTAGCTTTTTCCTCATCGGAACGGATATCTACGTGAATTTCGGTGCAAGGTCCACAAGGTCCTTGGTCACCCATTTCCCAAAAGTTATCCTTCTTATTCCCAAGCAAGATATGATCTTCAGCAATGCGTTCTTTCCAAATATCGAATGCTTCTTGGTCAAAAGGTACACCATCTTCTTCACTGCCTTCAAAAACGGTTACATAGAGATTTTCTTTAGGAATTTTATATATTTCAGTAAGCAATTCCCAAGCCCAGCTAATAGCTTCTTTTTTAAAGTAATCGCCAAACGACCAGTTGCCGAGCATCTCAAACATTGTATGGTGATATGTATCGCGACCTACCTCTTCCAAATCGTTATGTTTGCCCGATACACGTAAACATTTTTGAGTATCGGCTACACGTTTATGTTTAGGTTTTGCATGTCCTAAGAAAAACTCTTTAAACTGGTTCATACCTGCGTTAGTAAACATCAAGGTAGGGTCATTTTTGATTACCATAGGAGCTGAAGGAACAATAGTATGTCCTTTGCTTTCAAAGAATTTTAGGAATTGTTCTCTTATTTCTTGCGAAGTCATATATTTTCGATTAACAGTTGATAATTAACTTTTTCAGGGCGCAAAAGTAACAATATTTTTTTCAATTAGCAAATTTGCTCATTTACTAATTATTCACTACTTTTGCCCTTATGATTCCAGAAAATATCCTACATACTTCTATAAGTCATCTACACGGGGTGGGCACTCAGCGAGCTGAACTCCTGAAAACGGAACTCGGCATTTATGAGTATCAAGATTTGTTGAACCTCTTCCCCAATAGGTATATCGATCGAACTAAGTTCTACAAAATCAATGAACTACAAAACAATAATACTGAGGTACAACTTGTGGGTAAAATAGTAAATCTACGTACTGTAGAGTCAGCTCATCAAAAAGGCACCCGCCTTGTCGCTACCTTTGTAGACGAGACAGGGACTATGGAACTCGTGTGGTTCAAAGGGCTAAAATGGTTGCGTGATTCTCTAAAAATCAACGAGCCTTATGTTATTTTTGGCAAGTTGAATTTCTTTGGAGGAACTTTTTCTATGCCTCACCCCGAAATGGATTTACTCAGCGAGTTCAAAAAAACAGGACATAGCAGTATTCAGCCCGTTTATCCATCTACTGAAAAATTAGCTAAACGCAACATTACCAATAGAGTAATGCGACAATTAGTACAAACCGTTTTCGAAGAAATAGGGTATAATTTTAGTGAGAATCTACCTGACACAATACTCACTACTATGAATCTCATTTCTAAACGAGAGGCAATGCGTAACATTCATTTTCCTACCAACCAATCCTTGCTTACCAAAGCCTCTATACGATTGAAATTTGAAGAACTCTTTTATATACAAGTACAATTAGTACTCAAAAATCTGTTACACAAACAAAAATTTCAAGGGCAGCCTTTCAAAAAAGTAGGTGATGCTTTTATGAACTTCTACAACCATCACCTCCCTTTTCCTCTCACCAATGCCCAAAAGCGAGTACTGAAAGAAATACGTGCTGATGTAGGCTCCAATGCCCAAATGAACCGTTTGTTACAAGGCGATGTTGGGTCTGGAAAAACAATTGTTGCTCTAATGACGATGCTTTTGGCAGTAGATAATCGTTGTCAAGCTTGTTTAATGGCTCCTACCGAAATTCTCGCTAACCAGCATTATCAAACTATTAGTGAGTTACTAAAAAACACTGGGGTAACCGTTGCTCTACTCACGGGCTCCTCTAAAACAAAAGAACGCAGAATATTAGATGAACAATTACAATCTGGAGAACTTTCTATTCTCATAGGCACTCACGCTCTATTAGAAGAGAAGGTACAATTTCAGAATTTAGGACTTGCCATTATTGATGAACAACACCGTTTTGGGGTAGAACAAAGAGCAAAACTATGGCGTAAAAACACTATCCCTCCTCATATTTTGGTAATGACAGCTACTCCCATTCCACGTACTTTAGCAATGAGTGTGTATGGCGATTTAGATGTATCGGTTATTGATGAACTTCCTCCTGGGCGTAAACCTATCAAAACCTTACACCAATATGAAAACCGACGTGCAGAGACTTATGAATTTATCAAAAGAGAAATAGATAAAGGTAGGCAAGCTTATGTGGTATATCCTCTCATAGAAGAATCAGAAGCTTTAGATTTTAAAAATCTTACTGAAGGTTATGAGTATATCACAGCAAGTTTTCCATTACCCAAATACAAAGTATCGATTGTGCACGGGAAACTTAAACCCGCTGAAAAAGATGCTGAAATGGAGCGTTTCCTGCGCAATGAAACACAAATAATGGTAGCTACCACCGTAATAGAAGTAGGAGTAAATGTACCTAATGCTTCAGTAATGGTAATTGAAAGTGCTGAACGTTTTGGTCTTTCACAACTACACCAATTGCGTGGACGCGTAGGGCGTGGTAGTGAACAAAGTTATTGCATATTGCTCACAGGCAACAAAATGAGTAACGAAACTCGCATCCGTATGGAAACAATGGTACGCACTAATGATGGCTTCGAAATTGCTGAAGTAGACCTTAAACTGCGAGGTCCTGGTGACTTGATGGGTACTCAACAAAGTGGAGTACTTGCCTTAAAAATAGCCGATCTCGTGAAAGACCAAGATATACTAAAAGCTGCTCGCTTTCAAGCTATCGACCTACTCAAAGCCGACCCTAATTTAGAATTACCTCAAAACCAACGGATTGCTTATACTCTTAATCAGTTACAACGACACAAGAATTTATGGACATATATTTCGTAATTCTACAAAATATATGAAAATATTCAGCATAAAAGAAACTATTGATAACTAATTTGAAGCACTAAAGATATTTTGAAATAGTTTACCTTATTAAAAAGAAAATGAACAAAATAAAAATTTGGATAGGTACTTTTGAAGGTACTAATGAGGAGTTTCAATCTTATTTTGATGAAGATAATAACTGCCTTTTTTGTAAAGATATTAACGAAGAAGAATATGACCCCGACTTTATAGGTATCATTCCTTTATTTGATAGTGTTTTAGATGTAGAATTCTTAACAAAAGAAACACCTTTAGGATCTAAAAGTAGAGCTTTATTGGTAGAAAAATGTAAAGAAATGGGTATTTATCAAGGGAATGTTGTTTTTTTCTATTCAGGAGATACTCGCGATATTGTAGAAGGTGAAATTTTTAACCAATTGGTATATGTAGGACAGTATGATTTGTAATAAGAAACCTATTAAAATAGAAGAAATTACAAGAGGAAATATTATAGTATCTTACAAAGATAATTACTATAAAATTTTAGGAGAAGGGTTGTTGTTATCAGCAAAAAACATTTACAGTTATGTTATTTATCACAATTCAATAGATAATACCCTCTCTTATATAGAACAAGAAGAAATATTACAAGCTATTATAGAAGTGATTTAAACTTTTAAAAAATTTGAGTAATCCAAATATTTTATGTAATATTGTGGTGAAAATCAAAAATATAACACATATATGGATTACTCGTTTGCAAAGATAGACAAAAATGATTTCACGACCAAATTTTTACCTTACATCCCTACTAATAAAAGAGGCTTTACATCTAAATTTAACATGTATGACATCTTTAGGTGTATTGTTCACAAAGCAAAAACAGGATGTCAATGGGAACACTTATTTGTTGATTTAGAGTGCGTTAAATATCCTTTTTCATGGCAAACTGTTTATTATTATCACTCAAAATGGATAAAAGCAGGAGTTTATGAAAAGGCTTTTTTTGCCATTCTGATAGAATATCAATTGCTATTGGACACTGAGAAATTGAACCTCGACGGCACTCATACATTAGTGAAAAAGGCAGCTGAGAGTGCTAAATACCAACATCGCAAGAAAGGAAGAACTTCTAATGTTCTTGTTCTGACTGATGGGCGAGGATACCCTATAGGAATAGGAGATATTATTAGTGGAAATCATAATGATCTATATGATATAATAGGTCAATTTTCTAAGATAATGAATCAAATAAAAAAATGTGGTATTTGTGTAGAAAATAGCTATCTAAATGCTGACAAAGGATTGATTGTAAGAAACTTAGAAGAGCTATTCATCGTAGAAAGATGTTTCCTAATATCAAAGAGAATCCTAGAAATCGCAAAGGAAATAAACGAGGTAAAAAGCGTTTTTTTGATGAAAAGGTTTACAAAAAAAGATTTGTAAATGAACGTTCTTTCGCCTGGATTGATAGTTTTAGAACTCTACTCATTCGATTTGATGTATTAGATTCTCATTGGTTAAATTGGCATTATCTTGCCTTTGCATTGGTCTTACTAAAAGTTTAAATGAGTTTATAGATTATTTTTCTTACAAAGGACAAAAAATAACAGTTGAATAGTGTAATGAATGTAGATAAATATACACCATTTAAAGACTTTGGTTTCTATCTAATAGTAGCCCTCTTATTATTGCTCACCAGTTATATAACACTCTTTCCTTATCTGCTACAATATGAGGAAAGTAAACATCCTTCCGAAAGAGCTATACTGAGCAACACTATTTTTGAGGTAGTTTTTTTCTCTTATAACTTCTTGGTAAAGATTACTATTTATGCTCTACCATTAGCTTTTACCATCTCTTTGTTTTCAATAGCAACACTACTATCAATCTTAGCAAATCTGATAAAATATGTATATCATAAAAACAACTGATTTCTTTACAGATAAAGGCATAAATAAAGACTTATATGATAAAACTCTTGTTCAAACTATAGCCGATGTGTGGTCTGAAAACCAAAAAATTTTAGCTATCTACAATACTCATTACAAAATAGAGTTTAGCTTTACTGAAAACAACACACTTCGTTATGTAATGATTGAAGAAATAACTCCTCAAGAGCAAAAACAGCCCTTTCAATGTGAATTTATTGACGATATGGATATTTTTAAAAAGAGTTTAAACGATATTAAAACACTTTTTAAACGAACTACTACTGATAACAACATTACTATAGACAAAGTCCTTATCCATTTTGAAGATGAAAAAGTAGATAGTTTGTACTACTTTCCTTATTCTGCAAGTATAACAAACACTGAATTTAGAACAACAAATGCACCACAGTAGGAGCTAATACAGCTGTAAAAATACCATTGAATATCATCCCTAAACTCGCGTATACAGCATATTTTTCACTGAGGTTAAACGCTGCCATTATACCCAGCGCGTGAGAAGCTGTACCTAAAGAAATTCCTTTTGCCATCGGACTCTTGATACGAAACCAATTGAGAAAAGTAATTCCAAAAATATTCCCTAAAAAGCCCGTAGTCATCACTGCCATTACGGTGATAGGTTCAATGCCGTGAAGTACACGCGATACTTCTAATGCAATAGGGGTTGTTACCGATTTTGGTGCTAAAGAAATAGCAATATCATTGGATAGTCCTAACCATTTAGCTGTTAAACATACTGTTATAATCCCCACTAAACTACCTGCAAACTGAGAGACTACTAACGGGATAAGTTGTTTTCTTATCTTAGAAAGTTGAAGATAAAGAGGTACCCCTAAGGCTACAATAGAAGGTTTGAGCCAAAAATCAATATACTGTCCAGCTTCTTCATATTTTTCGGGAGATATTTTAAAGATGATAAGATATGAAACTAATACTAAAACAGTAATGAGTACAGGGTTTAAGAATACTGAATTATATTTTTTTTGTAATAGCAATACCCCATAATAAAGGATAAAGGTAATACCTAATAAAACTACTTGATTTTCTGCGAGTGCTTTCATTTTATTTAAGACGTTTACGGAAAAATTGATATACGTGACCTGTAACTACAATCACCACTATAGTACTGATAATAATAGAAATAAAAATAGCTAAAAAGTTTTCACCTATCTGCTTGAAATAAGCCATAATACCTATGCTAGGAGGAACAAAAAAGAGACCTAAATTAGAAATTAGCAAATCGGAGAGAGCTTTAATCGATTGCAGTTTTATCCATCCGAGTTGTAAAAATAAGGTAAGAAAAAGCATTCCGATGATACTAGAAGGAAAAGGAATATGTGTAAGGGCTACAATCAATTCACCTATACCCAAACAGCCAAAAATAATAGCAAAATAACGTATTAACATAACTTGTTTCCATTAAAAAACGGTGGCAAAATTACAACTTCTTTTTTTAATGTGAATAAAAAAATGTAAAAAATTTGCATTATATACATTTTTATTACTACATTTGCAAGATTTTAAAAAGTGACTTATGAGCAATAACTACGACAAACCCCTTTTTTTAGAACAAGCTAACAACAGTTTAGCTGAAAGAGGAAGCGATCAATCTCTTCCTGCTTATGGACTCCCTGATGACGACAAGCCTAAAGGAGGCGGTGTTTTATCAAAAATACTCATCGCTATATTGGCTATTGCAACTGGTGGTTTAGGATATTACACCTATTCTCTCAATAAAGATAGACAAATTACTGAAAATGAGCTCACCTCACAAAAAAAACAAGTGATGAGTGATTTAAAATTACTGAGAGATAGCTACGACAAAGTTGTAATTGAAAACAAAGATGTAAAAGAAGATTTATTGCAAGCGCGCAATAAAATTGACCAATACATCGACTCTTTACAAAATATGAAAGTGAGTATCTCTTCTTTAGCTCGCTTCAAAAATCAAGCTTTCACTTTAGCTAAAGAACGCGACCTTTTGATAAGAAAGAATGACTCTTTAATGCGTGTGAACTCGGCTATCAAAAAAGATTTGGATAGTGTAAGCGTGAAATTAGATTTAGCAAGTGCTAAAGTAGACTCTCTCGCTCGTCAAACTAATCAACTTAAAAAGGTAGTGGAAACAGGGTCTGCTTTGCAAATTGGCAAACTCATTGCTGAAGCAGTGAAAGGCTCTAAAAACAAAACTACTGATAGAGGTAGAGCTGCCGATAAACTGAAAATATGCTTTACTGTAGGTGCTAATAAAATTGCTAAATCGGGATCAAGATACTTCTACATACAAGTAAATTCACCCTCTGGAACTATTTTAGGTAGCAATGAGAGTTTCTCTTCTGGATCAGAAAGTGTGAACTATAGCACTGCTACTCACTTTATTTACGACAACAAAAGTGTAGATATTTGTGACTTTATTGCCAAAGTAGGTAAAGAGTTTGAAAAAGGTACTTATAAAGTAACTGTTTACGACGATAAACTCAACCAAGTAGGTACTACCGATTTACTTCTGAAATAATACAACCTTTTATAAATTATGAAAACTATTAGTTTCTTTATATCATTACTAATTGGATTATTTCTTTATGCACAACCTCAAGATGTTTCAGTAGTGTTTCACGAACCTGCTAAACATTTTACCGAAAGTTTACCTATTGGCAACGGGCGCTTAGGAGCTATGCTTTTTGGCAAAACTGATACTGATAGAATTGTACTCAATGAAATCTCACTCTGGTCTGGAGGAACACAGGATGCTGATGCTCCTGATGCTCATATACATCTAAAAACCATACAACAATTGCTATTAGACGGTAAAAATTTAGAAGCTCAATCCCTTTTGCAAAAACACTTTATCGCTAAAGGAAAAGGTTCTTGTAACGGTAATGGGGCAAATGGCAACTATGGTTGTTACCAAATATTAGGCGAGTTACAATTAGATTGGAAAACTAACCTCCCTATAAAAAACTATCAACGCATTCTTCGTTTAGACCAAGCTACTGCTTTTACTTCATTCAAACGGGGTGATAACCATATTCAACAAATTGCTTTTGCTGATTTTAAAAATGACCTTATCTGGATAAGAATTACAGCTTCTCAGCCCTTAGATATGGATATTTCTCTACATCGCAAAGAGAATGCTACAACATCTTATAAATCAAATAAAATCATACTCTCAGGTGCCCTCCCTAATAATGATATACAAGGAATGCAATTTGCTTCAGTAATAGATATTCAAACAGATGGAAATCTTCAAAATACAGTCTCTGCTACCTCTGTACAAAAAGCCAAAGAAATAGTATTTAAAATAAGTGCTGCAACCAATTATGATTTTACTAAAGGAGGGCTTACACAAGATGATGTACTACAAAAAGCTAATAATTATCTACAAAAAACAACCATTCCTTTTGATAATGCTATTATAGAAAGCCAAAAGGCTTATCAAGTACTTTTTAATCGTAATCGCTGGTATAGTGATGCTAATACTGACACAAGCTCCTTTAGCACTTTTGAGCGATTACAGCGATTTTACAAAGGTAAAAAAGATGCTTTACTACCTATATTGTATTACAATTTTGGTAGATATTTACTCATCTCTTCCTCTCGTGAAGGTCTCTTACCCGCTAATTTACAAGGCTTATGGGCTGAAGAGTACCAAACCCCTTGGAATGGCGATTACCATTTGAATATCAATCTACAAATGAACTATTGGTTAGCTGAAAGCACAAATCTTTCTGAACTCACAACACCTTTACATCAGTTTACTAAAAACTTAGTTGCTAACGGACGCAAAACTGCAAAAGCTTATTACGATGCTAAGGGCTGGGTGGCACACGTGATTAGCAACCCTTGGTTTTACACCTCCCCAGGTGAATCGGCTGAATGGGGATCTACACTTACCGGAGGTGCATGGCTATGTGAGTACATCTGGCAACATTACCTCTACACCCTCAACACTGATTTTTTAAAAGAATATTATCCCGTACTAAAAGAAGCAGCCGATTTTTTCCAAAGTTTGTTAATCAAAGATTCTAAAACAGGCTACTGGGTAACAGCTCCCTCTAACTCACCCGAAAATGCCTATATAATGCCCCAGCTAAAAGATAGCAAAAAGCAAATAGGTAACACTTGTATTGCCCCTACTATGGATATGCAAATAGTGCGAGAACTCTTTAGTAACACTCTACAAGCTGCCAAAATATTAGGTGTTGATAGTGATCTTTACTCTCAATGGCAAGAAATAATAACACATACTGTCCCTAATCGCATCGGTAGAAAAGGAGACCTCAACGAATGGTTAGATGATTGGAAAGACGCTGAACCCCAACATCGCCACGTATCACATCTCTATGGACTATACCCTTACGACGAGATTACCCCTTGGGATACACCAGCTTTAGCTAAAGCTGCTAAAAAAACACTCAAAATGCGAGGAGATGGAGGTACTGGTTGGTCACGTGCGTGGAAGATAAATTTCTGGGCGCGATTACAGGACGGCAATCACGCTCTAGTGTTATTACGACAATTGTTACATCCTGTAGATCCCAATAGTACCAGCGGACAAAATGGAGGTACTTACCCTAATCTCTTTTGTGCTCACCCTCCTTTTCAAATAGATGGCAATTTAGGAGGAGCAGCGGGTATTGCTGAGATGCTTTTGCAAAGTCACGGAAAGAATTATACCATTCGCTTTTTGCCAGCACTCCCGTCCCACCCCGATTGGGAAAAAGGTACTGTGGAAGGAATGAAAGCTCGCAATGGTTTTGAAGTGAGTTTTAATTGGAAAAAACACCGCTTAAAAACAGCTACTATCACCTCTCTCTATGGCGCTGATTGCAGTGTTTTACTTCCTGCAGGTAAAAGCATTTACTACAAACAAACTTTATTAATCCCCTCTAAAAAGAAATCACAAGTAGTAAGTTTCCCTACTGAAAAAGGAGCTACTTATAGTATTCTATAAAGCAAAAAGGCTGTACAGCAATCCGCTATACAACCTTTTTTGCAAACAAATTAATATGTTATGCTTCGCAACTACTACAGTTCACAAAGTTCATTATCATCTCTTTAGCTACTGATTGACTGCGTTGGTAGTACAAGCTTTTTACTCCTAACTTCCACGCTTCTATCATCACTTTATTCACATCTTTGATAGGCATCACCGATGGAATATTTAAGTTCAAACTCTGTGTTTGATCTATATACGCTTGGCGTTGTGCAGCCTGCGATATAATTTCCATAGGAGATATTTCTTTAAAAGTTTTAAACACATTCTTCTCTTGTTGTGTAAGTTCTTGCAAGTGTTGTACCGAACCATTATTCAAACGAATGGAACGCCATACATCCTCGTTGTTAAGTCCTTTTTCTTCTAACAGTTGAGTGAGGTATTTGTTTTTGCGCATAAAGTTTCCTTTGGAAAGACCTACCTTATAGTAATTACTTGAATAAGGTTCAATACCAGGGGAAACTTGCCCTAAAATAGCCGAACTAGAAGTGGTAGGAGCAATTGCCATAGTAGTGGTATTACGTCTGCCATAACCTTTTAGCACTTCAGGTTCTCCGTAAATATGCGCCAATTCTTTAGTTGCTTTTTCTGCTTCCTCACGAATATATTTAAAAGCACGCGCATTGAATTGAGTAGCTTCAAAACTTTCAAAAGGTATCATATTGCGTTGCAAATATGAGTGATAACCTAATACTCCTAAGCCTAAAGCACGGTGGCGAATAGCAAAGTTGCGCGCTGCCTGCAAATAGTAATTCCCTTTTGTTTTCTCTATAAATTCTGAAAGTACAGCGTCTAAGAAGAAAACTGCCAATTTCACTGCTTTAGTATCTTTCCACTCATCAAAAAGTTCTAAGTTCATTGATGAAAGACAACAGATAAATGATTCATCTTCACTTGAAGGCAGCATAATCTCACTACACAAATTACTTGAGCGGATAATCATATCTTTATCTTTGTACACCTGAGGGCGATTGCGATTAGCATTATCTGTAAAGATAATATAAGGCAAACCTTTTTGTTGGCGAGATTCTAATACCCGAGCCCACAAACGGCGTTTTTCTACATCTCCATCTATCATCTCCTGCATCCAATAATCAGGTACGCAAATCCCGAAGAAAAGGTTTTGAATAGGGAACTCTACATCTTTAATCTGCAAAAACTCTTCAGCATCGGGGTGGTCGATATCGAGATAAGCCGCAAAAGCACCGCGTCTTACCCCTCCTTGTGACACCACATCCATAGCCGAGTCGAACAATTTCATAAAACTCACTGCTCCGCTTGATTTACCATTATCGGTAACTGCCGAACCGCGACTGCGCAATTCACCAAAATAACCAGAAGTCCCCCCTCCTATTTTGGTTTGCATAATCACCTCGCCGAGTTTGTGAGTAATTCCCTCAATGCTATCAGGCACGTGCACATTGAAACACGAAATAGGTAAGCCGCGCTCAGTACCCATATTTGCCCAAATAGGAGATGAGAAACTAATCCAACCTTTGGTGATCATCTCTTTAAAAGCTGGTTGTAATTCAGGTTTGTACAAACGTTGTGCAGCGGCGCGTGTGATACGATCTATTGCTCCCTCCACACTCTCACCTTTTAATAAATAGCCTCTATTGAGGATTTGTTCAGACTCTTCGTTGAGCCACCAAATATCTTTTTCTTCGTTCATAACTTTTTATTTTCGGGCTGCAAAGTAACGGCTTTCTATTCGATTTTCACACCCTCTAACGAATAAGTTATTAACAAAGTTTTCAACAATCCATAAAAATCAGTGATTTTGAGTTGGGTATTTCAATTGAATGCTATACCTTTGCAGTCTCATTCTCACAAATATGAAAATAATCACTCTTACCACCGATTTTGGATTGCACGATTATTCAGTTGCTGCTGTGAAGGGCGCTCTCTACAGCAAGTGCCCTGATGCCACTATTGTAGATATTTCTCATTTCATCTCTCCTTTCAACATCTTAGAAACTTTTTATATCCTCCAAAATAGTTACATACACTTCCCTGAGGGCAGTATTCACATCATAGGGGTAGATACTGAACGTTCTGTTTCAAAAAAACACCTATTAATGTCACTCAACGGGCATTACTTTATAGGTGCTGATAATGGCATTTTCCACCTCCTTTCTGAAAATTATACTAATGTAGCATTGTATGAGTTTAATACCCAACCTCCTACCCCTCTTTTTTCTACACTTTATAGTTTTACTTCAATAGCCGAACAAATTTGCAAAAACACTCCTCTTAACCAAATAGGTACTCCTATTGAAAAGTGTAATCCTGTATCATATTTCAGGCCAGAAGTATCTACCGATGAAGCTTTCATTCACGGAATAATTATCTATATAGATCATTATGGTAATGCTGTGAGTAATATTTCGCGTTCTCTTTTTGAGGAAACAAGAAAAGGACGCAAATTTGAAGTTATATTCAACTTGTATTCTTTTAAAAAAGTATACAACAGCTACAGCGAAATGAACGATGATGGCAATATGATGATTCTCTTCAACGAATTGAATTTTCTACAATGTAGTATTTACAAAAGCGATACTCGTTCAGTAGGAGGAGCATCTTCTTTATTAGGTATCAATTGCCTTGATAGAGTAATTGTTCAATTCAAATAAAAAATATTTTTGGAAACTTTTTTTGTTTATTAAGTTTTTTATCGTACCTTTGCCCCCGATTTAGAACACTTAATATATTATTGTAAGAAAAATGAAAAAAGTAATTACTATAGTTGTAATAGTAGCCCTTATGGGATTAATGGCTTTCCGCCTATATTCTAACAAGCAAAAGAATGCTGAAGAAGTGGCTATCGTTGCCCAAAAAGAAGCCCAAGTAGCCGTACGTGCTGCCAAAGTAACAGAAGAAAAAGTAGCCGACCTTTTTACGGCTAACGGTACTTTTGTAGCGGAACAAGACCTGAATGTATCTTCAGAAGTAGGAGGACAAGTCATAAAAATTTATGTAAAAGAGGGTGATTTTGTGAGAGCAGGACAAGTATTGGCACAAACAAAAGCTGACAGAACTAATGTGCAGTTAGACAACGCTAAAGCAGCACTCGAAACAGCAAAATCGGACTTGAAACGCTTTGAAAGTGCTTTCCAAACGGGAGGTGTTACTGCTCAACAATTAGAGCAAGCGCGCTTGCAACTCAAAAATGCTCAAGCTAATTACAACTCAGCTGCTATTGCCTCAGGAGATACTGCAATCCGCAGTAAAATCAACGGGATTGTAACCAGCAAAGAAGTAGAAGAAGGAACGCTTGTAGCAGCAGGACAAACCCTCTTCAACGTGGTAAATATTGACAATCTGAAATTGAAAATTACGGTAGACGAAAATCAAGTAGGAGAACTAAAAGTGGGGGATGTTGTTAAAATTAAACCCAGCACTTCTTCTGAATTAGTAGAGGGAAAAATTACTTTTATTGCTCCCAAATCTAACAGTGCTCTCAAATTTCCTGTAGAAATATTAGTAGCTAACAAAGATAAAAAGCTAAAAGCGGGAATGTATGCGACTGCACAGTTTGGCAGTGGTAATGATGAGGTTACAGCTCTTGTGGTACCTCATTCTGCTTTCGTGGGTAGTATTAGCCAAAACAAAATTTTCAAAATTGTAAACAACAAAGCTGAAATGGTAAACGTGAAAAGTGGTCGTAACTTTGGCGATAAGGTAGAAATCATCAGCGGACTTACTGTTGGTGAAGAAGTGATTACCAGTGGACAAATTAATATAGATAACGGAACACCTGTGAAAATAGTAGAGTAACTTACTATTTATCTTAATATTTGAATCTCTCCGTCTGTATCAAACCTAATCAGGCGTGAGGGATTTTTTATTTGGGTATCGTCTTGACGGTAAGGTACTACATAATCACATTGCGCAATAATTTGGGGATTAATGAGTTGGTAATACAAAGGTGTTGGCTCTCCACTGATATTAGCAGAGGTAGAGACTATGGGTTTGCCAAAATCGGCAATCATCTGTTGGCAGAAGGTATCTTGCACGACCCTAATGGCTACTGTATTATCAGCAGCTATCACATTCTTAGCCAAATGCAAAGGGTGACTATAAATAATAGTGGTAGGCTCTTGCAAGGTTTGAAGATAGGTAAGCACCTCAGGAGGTATATCTGTTACATAGTGCTGTAACATCACTGTATCACTCACTAAAATGATGAGGCTTTTACTCTCACTGCGTTGTTTTATTTGGAAAATCTTAGCTACCGCTTCAGGATTTGTAGCATCGCACCCTAAGCCCCAAACGGTATCGGTGGGGTATAGAATTACCTTTCCTGCCTTTAATATTTCAGTTATCAGATGGTTATTTGCCATTAGTTTTGTAATTTTGCCCGCAAATATATGTAAAAAATGTATACCTCCATCATATCATTCTTTAAAAGTTTTTCTTTCTTCAAAGGGTGCCTCAAAACCATTGCGGTGCTTATTCCCTTAGGGTTGGGCTATTGCTTTGACCTAATGGATATTGGCATACCTATAGCTTTGAGTGTGATTGCGATTTCGCCCAGCGATATTCCAGGGAATCAAAAACACCTTTACGGAGGTCTTTTGATAGCAACGCTATTAGCGATTCTCAGTTGTGTTTTAATAAATCTCACGGCTCCTTACGAATACTTATTACTGCCTACCATATTTCTACTCACCTTCGGGAACGCTTATATTTCGTTATACGGACATCGCGCTACAATGGTAGCTTTCGCGGGATTATTTGAGATAGCCTCTACTTTAGCCCACTTGCAAACAGGGTGGGGTATTGTTTTGTACAGTGGTTGTGTGTTATTAGGAGGTTTGTGGTACAGTGTATTAGTGTATATATTCCTAAAAATACGTCCGCGTTTGTACAGTGAACAGCTTTTAGGGAAGTGCTTTGCTCTTACGGCAGAGTATTTTTCGGTAAGAGCTGATTTACTCATCGCCAAAGACAGAAGCGAGGGACTCAAAAAGCTCATCAACCTGCAAACAAGCCTCAACGAAAAATATGAAAAGCTCCGTGAAGCCGTACTTGATTCACGGAGCAAATCGGGTAAAACCGATTATCTGCAACGCCAATTTTTGATGTTTATAGAGCTGGTGGATATCTTCGAGTTAGCTTTAGCCAATCCTGTACAATATGAGAAAGTAGACAAGGCTTTTGCCGAGCATCGCGAATATTTACAAACTTATGTAGATTTCCTCAAAGAGCTATCGAGGCAGTTGCAACAAATGTCGGAATACATTGGGTCGCGCAAGAAGATACAATTAGACAACTGTTTAAAAGACTTATTAGCACAAACCAAAGAGAAAAACGAAGCCTTGAAAGCGCTTTCGGAAGTATCGGAAGAAGATAAAGAACGTGCTTTGCTGTTGCGAAATTTTTATATCTATATAGAAAGTCAGTATCATTCTATTGAAAATATCCGACATATTTTTGAGAACTATTATAGCAACGATGCAGGGGTACGCGATGAGAGTACTTATCGCAAGTTTGTGAGTTACCAAAACTACTCGTGGCGACGGCTCAAAGACCATATATCTTTAAAATCTACCTTTTTTAGGCACGCAATGCGCCTATCTATAGTGGTATTTTTGGGTTACCTCATAGGTGATATATTCCCTATCAACAATGCCTACTGGATTATCCTTACCATTTTCATTATTATGCGTCCTGGCTTTGGGATTACCCAAGAGCGCTCACTCAGCAGAGTTTATGGCACTATGATTGGTGGGGTTGCCTCGTTTGCAGTGATTTACCTACTACCCTACCCTAGCTTGTACCTCTATGTCGCTATTTTGTGTATGCCTATTGCTTTTGGGTTGATTCAAGAGAACTATATGTACGCCTCTATATTCATCACTATCAGTGCGATATTTATTTTTGCACTGATTACACCTAATGTTTATAGCCTTATTTATGACCGCCTATTGGATACCGTTATAGGGGTTGGACTATCGTTTGCAGGTAATTATCTCATTTTGCCTACGTGGGAACACAATACTTATAGAGAAGCGGTTACCAAATCAGTAAAAGCTAATATTGGTTACTTACAGCGAGTAAAAGAGATTTTTAATACCGGAGAAGGGATTACCACTGCCTATAAAGTATCGCGCAAAGAAGCTGTGTTGGCACTTTCAAACCTAAATACCACCTTCCAACGAATGTTACAAGAGCCAAAGTTTATGCAGTACAAAAATCCATCAGTATACGGGATTATCGTGATACAGCAAGCCTTCTTAGCCTCTGTGGCTTCGTTTGGCATTAGGTTGAACAGCAAGAAAGTAACCTTCCCTAAAGCGGTATTCAACGAGGCAATTGAGAGTCTTATAGCAGCCTTGCAACACTGTTTGACGTTACTTGTTGAACCTATGGCTACTGTTCAAACCGATTATAAAACACCTATTGAGAAATTCAATCAAGCAATTAAAGAAATTATGGATACCTCTCAAAATACAAATAATTCTTTACCAATTTCAAGGCGTGAGATACAATTCTATGGAGAGCAGTTTAATTATTTATTTGGATTAGCAAAAAACTTAGAACAAAGTATAAAAACAATTAACAATTGATAATTATTAACGGAATTTAAAGATAATACGAGATTGAAAATAAGAAGGTATTGGTCTGCCTCTGTGTTGAGCTGGTATAAACTTAGGAAGTTTTTGAACTGCAAGAATAATCTCTTTACGAGCATATTCAGTAGTACCTATACAATTAAGTACCTTCACAGATCCATCAGTGTTTACACAAAATTGAATAACAGCTTCTCCAGCATCCTCAAAAGGTCTTTCAAGATGTACTACCGATTGCAAATGCCTGTTATAGTATTCATTAAAACACTTATCTTCTTCAGATTCAGGAACAGCTTTACATTCCATAAATCTAACTTTTCGAGTAATCAATGGATAGTTACAAGCTGCCTTTTCAGATACTTCAAAAACAGAAGGATCAACTATAATATTATTAGATATTTTATCTTTTAATTGAGCATAATTTTTAAGACTCAAAAAACAACAACATAAACATATAAAGATTCTCATAGTAAAACATTTTTTAAAACTATGAACAAGGAATATGCCAAGAATTATACAATCATAAAGGAGAATATATGTACGAAAAAGTTGAAGCTATTGTAATATCAAACTTAAAATACAGTGATAACAGTCTCATTGTAAAGTGTTTTACTAAAACACTTGGCACACGTAGTTATCTACAGCAAGGTATACTTTCTGCTAAAAAGAACAGCCAAACCATAGCACTTTTTCAACCTTTTACTCTCTTAGAGCTCGTTGCTACTCATAAGAGTAATGGTTCCTTAGGGCATATCAAAGAAGCAAAAGTAACTACCCCTTATCTCACTCTTCACACCGATATATACAAGAGTACTGTAAGCTTATTCCTCTCTGAAGTATGTGCTCATATATGTACCTCCGAAGCTCCTGATATAGAACTTTTTAACTACTTAGAAGAAAAACTCATCTATTTAGACCGCAATAATTTTTCGGCTAATTTTCATTTAAAATTCTTGCTTGACCTCAGCAAATATCTTGGTTTTTACCCCGATGATAGCGATTCATACCTTCCTTTTTTCAGTTTAGAAGAAGGCCATTTTACAACTACTGAAAATAATACAGCAGTTATTTCAGGAAATGCTCTTTCCTTGTTCAAAACACTTTTAGAAACAGATTATCCAACTCTAAATCAAATTAGAACTAACAAAAACGAACGCAATGCCTTATTGTATCTATTGCTAAAATACTACGAATGGCACTTTCCTAATTTTAAGAAAATAAAATCATTAGAAGTATTACAAGTACTTTTTTAAAATTCTTATCTGCGTTGATTTATAGATCTTTACAATAGAGTATAAAAAGTTTGTATCACTAAAAAATTGTCAGTTTGTAAAAAAGTAGTACTTTTGGAAAATTTTTAGTTTAAAGATTAAAACAATGAATGCAGAATCGCTTGCTATCAATAATATAGAAACTGAAGTAACTTTTACCAAAAAACCTGAATGGATACGCGTAAAGCTCCCTACTGGAAAAAAATACACCGAATTGAGAAGCGTGGTAGATCGCTATAATCTTCACACTATCTGTACTTCAGGTAGTTGCCCTAATATGGGAGAATGCTGGGGAGAAGGTACCGCTACCTTTATGATTTTAGGAAATATTTGTACTCGTTCTTGTGGATTTTGTGGTGTAAAAACTGGACGTCCTGAAAGTTTAGACTGGGAAGAACCTGAAAAAGTAGCACGCTCTATCAAGTTGATGAATATCAAGCACGCCGTACTCACTTCAGTAGACCGCGATGATTTAAAAGATATGGGAAGCATCATTTGGGCAGAAACCGTAAGAGCAGTACGCCGTATGAATCCTAATACTACTATGGAAACCCTCATCCCTGATTTTCAAGGAGTAGAACGTAATTTAAACCGCATTTTAGATGCTGCACCTGAAATTATCTCTCACAATATGGAAACTGTACGCCGATTAACGCGTGAGGTACGCATTCAAGCTAAGTACGACCGCAGTTTAGGAGTATTGCGCTATTTAAAAGAAAATGGCGCTAATCGTACCAAATCAGGAATTATGTTAGGGTTAGGAGAAAAAGAAGAAGAAGTGATAGAAACCCTTCATGACTTAAAAGAAGCTAAAGTAGATATTGTAACTATAGGTCAATATTTGCAACCCTCTAAAAAACACTTACCTGTGAAACGATTTATAACTCCTGAACAATTTGCTAAATACAAAGAAATAGGCTTAGAATTAGGATTCCGCCACATAGAGAGTGGAGCATTAGTTCGCTCGTCCTACCGTGCTCATAAACACTTATTATAATAATAGGTAATGATACAAACAAAAAAGGCTGCCCCATTGAAAGGACAGCCTTTTGTTTATAATAATAACATATTCTCCTATGCGAGCATTGTTACAGGGTTCTCAATGTATGTTTTGAGAGTTTGTAAAAATTGAGCACCTGTAGCACCATCAATAGTACGGTGGTCACAAGCAAGGGTTACTTGCATAGTGTGACCTACTACTATTTGTCCGTTTTTCACTACAGGCTTCTCAACAATTGCACCTACTGAAAGAATAGCAGAGTTAGGTTGATTGATAATAGAAGTAAATACATCTACACCAAACATACCTAAGTTAGACACAGTGAATGTGCTACCTTCCATTTCGGCAGGAGTCAATTTTTTGTTGCGTGCCTTACCAGCCAAGTCTTTTACCAAAGCACCTATTTGAGTAAGCGTTAAAGTATCCGTAAACTTGATAACAGGTACTACCAAGCCATCTTCAATAGCCACAGCCACCCCTACATTCACGTGCTTGTTGTAAAGGGTTGTATCGCCTTTCCAAGAAGTATTTACTTGAGGGTGTTTTTTAAGTGCCATTGCGCAGGCTTTCACTACCATATCGTTGAAAGATATTTTGGTGTCTGGTAAATTGTTGATTTGAGCACGAGATTCCATCGCGTTATCCATATCAATTTCTATTGCCAAATAGTAGTGAGGTGCAGTGAATTTAGACTCTGCCAAACGTTTCGCAATCGTTTTACGCATTTGTGAGTTCTTCACTTCCTCAGTTACTTCTACACCTACAGGAATTACTGTTGGGATAGCTGGATTTGCTGAAGCTGTAGCAGGAGCTGCTGCCGCTTTAGCACTTGGAGTAAAGTTTTCTACATCTTTCTTAACAATACGTCCATTTTCTCCACTTCCTTTTACTTCAGTAAGGTTAATACCTTTATCTTGAGCAATTTTCTTAGCCAAAGGTGAAGCAAACACACGGTCGTTAGCATTAGCTACTGGAGCAGCAGCTGGAGCTACTGTTTCAGTAGGTTTGCTTTCGGATTTAGGAGCTGCTGCTGGAGCACTACCCCCACCTTGTAATGCAGCTAATACTGCATTCACATCAGTACCTGCAGGGCCTATAATAGCCAACAATGAATCCACTGAAGCACTTTCTCCTTCTTTTAAACCTATATACAATAAAGTACCTGAATAAAATGATTCAAACTCCATTGTAGCTTTATCAGTTTCAATTTCAGCTAAAATATCGCCTTCTTTTACTGTATCTCCTACTTTTTTAAGCCAAGAAGCTACAGTACCTTCTGTCATTGTATCACTGAGTCGAGGCATTGTTACCACTTCTACACCTGCAGGCATAGCAACACCTGCAGTGGGAGTATTAGTTACCTCAGCAACTGGTTTTGCTTCTTCAGCTTTAGGAGCTGCTGCAGGAGCTCCACCTCCAATAAGTGCTGAGATATCTTCACCTTCTTTACCTATGATTGCCAAAAGTGTATCTACTTTGGCTCCTTCACCTTCTTGTAACCCTATATATAATAAGGTACCTGAGTGAAATGATTCAAATTCCATTGTAGCTTTATCAGTCTCAATTTCAGCTAAAATGTCGCCTTCGTTTACTTTATCGCCTACTTTTTTAAGCCACTTTGCAACAACACCTTCTTCCATAGTGTCGCTCAGGCGTGGCATAGTAATAATTTCTGCCATTTATGTTCTTGTATTTAATTAGTGTTTTTAGTTTATTTAAAGTCTACTTGGCAAGAAAGGATAATTTTCTTGTTCGTAAACCACATCGTACATAATGTGTTTTTCTGGATAAGGTGATTCTTCAGCGAATTTTTCACACTCTGCCACACGTTCTTTTACACGTTCATCGATAGCTTCTAATTCAGCATCGGTAGCGTATTTTTTCTCTTTGATAACAGCAAGTACATTTGTGATAGGATCTTGTTTTTTGTACTCTTCTACCTCTTCTTTAGTACGGTAGTGTTGTGCATCCGACATAGAGTGACCTCGATAACGATATGTACGGATATCAAGTAAAGTAGGACCATCGCCACGACGAGCTCGTTCTATAGCTTCGTATACAGCTTCTGCTACGGTTTCAGGGTGCATACCATCTACCTCTTGGCTGGGCATTTCATAACCCAAACCAAGTTTCCAAATATTTACGTGGTTTGCAGTTCTTTCTACGGAAGTACCCATTGCATAGTGGTTGTTTTCTACGATGAAAACTACTGGCAATTTCCACAACATTGCCAAGTTAAGTGTTTCGTGGAAAGCTCCTTGTCGCACGGCACCATCTCCCATAAAAGTAAGAGTTACTGCTTCACGATTGAAGTATTTATCGGCAAAAGCTAAACCTGCTCCAAGAGCAATTTGTCCTCCTACGATACCGTGTCCACCATAAAAGCGGTGCTCTTTAGAAAAGATGTGCATAGAACCTCCTAAACCGTGAGAAGTACCTGTGCCTTTACCGTACAACTCAGCCATAATACGTTTAGGGTCTACGCCCAAACCTATAGGATGCACGTGGCAACGGTAAGAAGTAATCATCTTGTCTTTGGTCAAATCCATTGCATGGAGGCAACCAGCAGCTACAGCTTCTTGTCCATTGTAGAGATGCAAGAAACCTCTTACTTTTTGTTGGATATAAACTGCGGCGAGTTTATCTTCAAATTTTCTCCAAAAAAGCATATCCTCGTACCATTTTAGGTACACTTCTTTATCAAATTTTTTCATTTGTTAATGTATATAAAAGTCTATTCGTTTTAAAAATATTTGCAAAGGTGCAAAAAAAAAATAATGTAACCAAAAAATATTTAAAAAAAATTTATACCTTTGTCCCATTAATTCAAATTTATAAACGTAATGAAGATAAAATTAACTTCCGCACTTTTGTTATTGATGACGATGATTTCTTGTAAATCAACGACTACCAATGAGGAGGGGAGTACTGCTAACTACGAAATAGTTCCAGCTCCCGAAATGATTACCACCCTTCAAGCTGATGTCGATAAACCCTTCGTTCTTACAGCTGATACCAAGCTCACTTATCCTGAAAATGATGCTGCTTTGCAACAGTACGCTGGGTTCCTGCAAGAGTACATCAAAAAACAGGCAGGAATAGAAGTGAAAGTAGCTCCTAACCAAAACAACGAAACTAACACTATTTCTCTATCACAAAACTACTCTAACGACAACAAAGAGGCTTACCAAGTAACAATTACTGCTAACAATATTACTATAAACGGAGCTTCTAAAGCTGGCACTTTCTATGGAATACAATTTTTGAGAAAATCAATCCCTGTACAAAAAGTAAATAAAATAACTTTTCCCGCTAAAAAAATCACCGATAAACCTTACTTTGCTTATCGCGGTGCTCATTTAGACAGCGCTCGCCACTTCTTTTCTGCCGACTCTGTGCGCATCTATATAGATATACTTGCTCTTCACAATATCAACAAATTTCATTGGCATCTCACTGATGATCAAGGTTGGCGTTTTGAATCTAAAAAATATCCTGAACTCACTGTGGTAGGTAGTACCCGCAGTCAAACAATGTTAGGTAAAGAATGGGATAAATTCGATGGCAAACCACACGGTGGTTTTTATACCCAACAAGAGATGAAAGAGCTTGTAAAATACGCTGCCGATCGCAATATTACTATCATCCCTGAAATCGATCTCCCTGGTCACATGGTAGCTGTTTTGGCAACTTATCCAAAATTAGGCTGTACTGGAGGCCCCTACAAAGTGAGAGAAACTTGGGGAGTTGCTGAAGATGTACTTTGTGCAGGTAACGACGAAACGTACGATTTTATCAAAAATATATTGGAAGAAGTAACCGATATATTTCCTTCTGAATACATTCATATCGGGGGAGATGAATGCCCTAAAAACAGTTGGAAAAAATGTCCTAAATGTCAAGCTAAAATAAAAGCTTTAGGTATCAAAGGCGACACAAAACACACTGCTGAAGAATATTTACAAAGCCACGTAATCAGCTTTGCTGAAGAAGTGTTAGCTAAAAAAGGTCGCAAGATGATTGGCTGGGACGAAATTCTCGAAGGTGGTTTAGCTCCTAATGCTACAGTGATGTCTTGGAGAGGTATTGGCGGTGCTATTGAAGCTGCTAAATCTAACCACGATGCGATTATGACCCCTATGTCTTTCTGCTATTTCGATTACTATCAAACTGATAAAACTGATAAAGAACCTCTTGCTATAGGTAATTATCTTCCTGTAGAACGTGTATATTCTTTCAATCCTTATCCTGAAGCTCTGAATAAAGAGCAGCTAAAACATATTTTAGGAGTGCAAGCTAATATTTGGACAGAGTATATCAAAACTTTCAAACACGTTGAATATATGGCTTTACCACGTATGGCTGCTTTAGCTGAAGTTCAATGGGCAGACCCTACTAAACCTAAAGATTATCAAGGATTTTTACAACGCTTAATACGCTTACTTCCTATCTATGATGTTGAAGGTTACACTTATGCTAAACATATTTTTGATCTTCGTGCAGAAGTAAAACCTGGTGTAGATGAAATCAATGTTACTCTCTCTTGTTTGCAAGATACTCCTATTTATTATACTACCGATGGTAGTGAGCCCACTAAAAATTCTAATATATACAAAGAACCTTTAAAACTCACTCAAAATACAAATTTGAAAGCCAAAGTATTTGGCAAAGAAGGTGAAAGTGAGTTTAATCAAGAGTTCTTTTTTAATAAAGCAACTGTACGTCCTATAGAGTTTTTGAGCAAACCCACTCAAAACTATGCTTATAATGGTGCTATTACCTTAGTAGATGGAAGAAAAGGAGGTACAAACTCTCGTTCTAGTGAATGGTTAGGTTTTAGTGAAGCTCCTTGTGAAGTACTTATTACCTTAAAAGATAATACTTTAGTAAAAGAAGTGAGTTTCAATGCTTTCATTGAAACTGGTGATTGGATTTATCCTCCTACTAATTTTGAAGTATGGGGCTCTAAGGATGGTAAAAACTACGTGTTACTAGGCAAAGAAAGTTACGCTCTACCTAAAGAACATTTTAAAGAAATAAAAACTTATACTCTATCTTTTCCTGAAAAAGAAGTTACTTATCTAAAAGTAAAAATCAATGAAGTAAACAAGATTCCTGCTTTTCACGAAGGTGCTGCAGGCAAACCTGGTTTCCTTTTTATTGATGAAATACAAGTAAACTAAGTTTTTTATACTCATAAAAAGAAGCTGTCTGAATAGTTTTTAGGTAGCTTTTCTTTTTGTCACAAACAATCAAACTCTATAATTTTTCCCCAAAACCCAAAAAAACACCAACTTTACTTTCGTAACGGCACAATATTTGTACAATAGATAAACACTAAAAATAATTTATACTATGGAACAAAGAACATCTGTAGATATCAGTCAGATAAACGAAAAAATTGAGCGTGAAAGCGTATTCATTGATGCTCTCACCAATGAAATGAATAAAGTAATTGTAGGGCAAAAGCATATGGTTAACGCCCTACTTATTGGTTTATTAGGTAAAGGGCATATCCTTTTAGAAGGAGTACCTGGATTAGCCAAAACGCTTTCTATCAACACTCTTGCTAAATCAGTACACGGGTCATTTAGCCGTATTCAGTTCACTCCCGATTTGCTACCTGCCGATGTGATAGGTACAATGACCTACAACATCAAACAAAATGAATTCTCCATTAAAAAAGGCCCTATCTTCGCAAATTTTGTCTTAGCCGACGAAATCAACCGTGCTCCTGCTAAAGTACAATCTGCCCTATTAGAGGCTATGCAAGAGCGACAAGTAACCATAGGTGACTCCACTTTTAAACTTGATGCTCCTTTTATGGTAATGGCTACTCAAAACCCTGTAGAGCAAGAAGGTACTTACCCACTCCCTGAAGCCCAAGTAGACCGTTTTATGCTCAAAACAGTTATCGACTATCCTAAATTAGACGAGGAACAACAGATTATGCGCGATAATCTTAGCAATAGTTATGCTGTAGTGAATCAAACGGTGAGTTTAGAGCAAATTCTCAAAGCTCAAACAGCAGTACGTGAAGTGTATATGGATGAAAAGATTGAAAAGTATATCTTAAACATCATTTTTGCAACTCGTTATCCTGAAAAGTATAATTTGGCTGAACTTAAGCCTCTTATTAGCTTTGGGGCATCACCTCGTGGTAGTATCAATTTAGCTATGGCTGCTAAATGTTATGCTTTTATCAAACGTCGTGGTTATGTAATTCCTGAGGATGTACGAGCTGTAGTGTTTGATGTATTGCGCCATCGTATTGGTATCACCTATGAAGCAGAGGCTGAAAATATTACCTCAGTGGAGATGATTCACAAAATAGTAAATATAATAGAAGTGCCTTAAAAGTTAAATATCAAGAATTATAAATGGCATACACATTAAAAATTAGTATTGAAGGCTCAAGGAAGCCTATAATATGGCGACGTGTGAAAGTGAATAACAACATCACTTTTGAAACACTACATTATATCATTCAAACCCTTTTTAACTGGGATAATGCGCATTTGTATCAATTTTACAGATTTCCGAAAAACGAACCTCGTTTGTTTATCAAAACTGAAAAGGATATGGAGTTTGGTAGAGAAATGGGCTTTGTAGGTGATGAAGATGAGGACAATAACTTCGATCCTAATGACCCTATGTCTGTTTTCTTGCACTCACGCCGAGATATTTACAAATTGGTAAACAAGACCCTCCTTTCCGATATATTAAAAAAAGAAAAGGATTATATTATCTATGAGTATGATTTTGGCGATTCGTGGGAACACAAAATTGTGTTAGAAGCTATTGATGATGAAACTCTCATCTACCCTATATGCATCAAAGGAAAAGGTAAAACTCCCCCTGAAGATTGTGGCGGTATTTGGGGTTACCAAGCAATGCTTGAAGTACTTAAAGCTGGTAAACCTAAAACTGAAGTAAAAAATTACAAGGAATGGCTCTCTTTCTGTGGTTACAGCTTCCCTTGGGACGAAAATGAGTTTGATATCAATGCTATCAATGAAACTCTCATTATTGATGCTCAAAATAATTACGAAGATTTTCAGTTGGACTTTCAATAATCCCTAACTACATAATTGCTAATTAATTTTGGATACTAAAGAATTATTAAAAAAAGTACGCAAGATAGAGATAAAAACGCGTAAACTCTCCGATAATATCTTCGGAGGGGAATATCACTCTACTTTTAAAGGTCGTGGTATGACTTTCAGTGAAGTTCGCCCCTATCAATTTGGTGACGACATTCGCAATATCGATTGGAATGTAACAGCTCGCTACAACGAGCCTTTCGTAAAAGTATTTGAAGAAGAACGTGAACTTACCCTTATGTTGATGATAGATGTGAGTGGTAGTGAGCTCTTTGGTACCGAACAGCAATTCAAAAGTGAACTCATCACTGAAATAGCAGCTACTTTAGCTTTTTCTGCCCTACAAAACAACGACAAAACAGGTTTGATTCTCTTCTCCGACCAAATAGAACTGTATATACCTCCTAAAAAAGGAAAATCTCACGTATTACGTATTATCAGAGAACTTATAGAGTTTCAACCCAAAAGTTTAAGAACAAATATTTCTGAGGCTCTACAATTTCTCAGCAGAGTGAGCAAGAAAAAAGCTATTGTGTTTATGCTCTCCGATTTTATGGATAAAGGTTATGAGAAACCTATACAAATAGCCGCTAAAAAGCACGATATTACAGGGATTCGAATTTACGACAAAAAAGAAACTGAATTACCTAATTTAGGCTACATAATGGTAAAAGATGCTGAAACTGGAACATTGATGCGTGTCAACACTTCTTCAGCTGCTGTGCGAAATGAGTACACCAAACAATATCGTGAAACGGTGAACTACTTTGAAGCTCTTTGGCAGAAATCGGGTGCTGGCGTAGTGAGTTGTAGAGACGATGAGAGTTACACCCAAAAACTATTAGGATACTTCAAAAATAGGAGTTAGGATTTAGAAAGATAAAGGACTAAAAAATGAAACGAATATTATATTTCATACTAACATTATTTGTATTGCCTACTCTTCACGCACAAGAAGTGAAAGTAGCAACTAGTACAAAAAACATAAAGATAGGAGAACAAATAGAGTATAAAATATCCGTACAAGCTCCTGCCGATGCAGTCGTGGTATTCCCTGAAGGTCAAACTTTTGGAGCTTTGGAAATGGTAAAAACTAATCCTACCGATACCTTAAAAGAGAAAGGTAAATTCCGTTTGGAAAAAGCCTATTACCTCACTCAATTCGACGAGGGTAAATACACCATTCCACAACAAAAAATACAGATTAGCCATAAAGATTTTTATACTGATTCACTACTTGTAGAAGTACATAATGTAGCCGTAGATACGCTCAAACAGCCTTTATATGACGCTAAACCTATTGCCGAAGTAACCTCTCCCTCCTCTTCTCACCTTTGGTTATGGATTGTTTTAGGTATAGTTGCTCTTCTTTTAACTGCTGCCGCTTTATACTTTTTTGTATTTCGCAAGAAAAAACTATCTGCTGAAGAAAAACGTAAAAAACTACCTCCTTTTGAACGCGCTATTCAGGATTTAAAAGATTTACAGAACTCCAAATACCTTATAGAATCACAACATAAAGCCTATTACACACGCCTTACGGATATTGTAAAAGAATATTTGGAAGACGAGGTACATATTTTAGCTAAAGAAAGTACTACTGATGAACTCTTAGCTAAAATCAACAACTTACAAAAAACTGGAAAATTATACTTATCGACAGAAACTATCAATAATCTCAAACGTGTATTACAAAATGCCGATTTAGTGAAGTTTGCTAAGAGCAAACCTTCAGATAACAACGCTGAATACGACCGTGAAACTATTGAAAATGTAGTCATTAAAACTAAAGAAGCTATCCCTATTGTAGAAACAGAAGCTGAAACAAATCAAATAGCAGAAGAAGCGAAGGTTACACGCCCTAATAGAAAATTAAGTCGTTGGCAGAAACGCTTAATTATTGGTCTATGTTCATTAGTATTATTTCTCATTTTTATATTTGGCTACAATAAGATACGATTAAAATATTTCAGTATATATGCTCAATATAATAAAGTGGAGTGGGTAACAAGTGATTATGGCTATCCTATTACCGAGCTTACTACCCCCGAAGTACTCATTCGCAAGCAAATAGTAGATATAGTTGAGTATAAATCGATTATAGACAAACAATACACTTTCTATTACGGTAGTCTCAATTCACCACTCTATATAATGACTAATATCATTACCTTCAAGAAAGATGCCCAAAATACAGCATCTCAGCAAGAAGGACAAGACGGTGGACTTACTTTAGACCCCAAAAAAGTGAATGAAATTGTACTTTCACAATTGGATAAAGCCAAAGCAAAAAACATCACTACCTTAACGGAAGAATATACTTCTCCGAATGGAGCTAAAGGTATGAAAGTATTTGGTAAAATGAGTATCCCTAATGAAAAAGGTAAGTATTTTAATGCTTCGTATGAGCTCTATAGTTTTACTGAAAACAATGCACTCCAACAAGTACTTATTACCTACATCAACGAACCTAATGCTAATAAAATAGCTCAAAGGGTCATCAATTCTATAGTTTTTAAAACAGAATAATATGCTTAAAAATATTACATTTGCCAATCCTCAGTTCTTTTGGTTGCTGTTAGTTTTACCGCTAATGGTAGCTTGGTACATGTATTGGAATAAAAAATCTAAACCAAATGTTACACTATCGTCTACCATCGCTTTTAGAAAGATAAGTTCGTGGAAGGATTACTTATACCATTCTCTTTTTGCTTTGCGTCTATTAGCCGTTGCCTTAATTACTATAGCTTTAGCACGCCCTCAAACACATTCTGAAAATGCACAAACTAAAATTACTGATGGGATAGATATTGTGATGGCAATAGATGTTTCATCAAGTATGCTTTCTCAAGACTTGAAACCTAACCGCTTTGAAGCCTTGAAAAAAGTAGCCTCTCAGTTTGTTAAAGATCGTCCTAATGACCGCATTGGATTGGTAGTATACGCTGGAGAAAGCTATACCAAAACACCTGTAACTACCGATAAGAGTATCATTCTTAACTCATTAGCTGAACTTACTTATGGACAAGTAGAAGATGGAACTGCTATAGGTATGGGGTTAGCAACTGCTGTAAATCGACTCAAAGAGAGCAAAGCTAAAAGTAGAGTGATTATTCTCCTTACCGATGGGGTAAACAACACTGGGGTAATCGACCCGCTTATCGCTGCCGAATTAGCTGCCGAATATGGTATCAAAGTGTATACCGTAGGTATTGGTACTAATGGTATGGCGCTTTCGCCTTACGCTCTCAACCCCGATGGTAGCATAATGTACCGAATGCTACAAGTAGAAATAGATGAATCGTTGATGAAAAAAATTGCACAAATAACTCACGGACGTTATTTCCGCGCTACTAACAACCAAAAACTCCAACAAATTTACGACGAAATCAACAAATTAGAAACCTCTAAAATTGAAGAGTTTAAATACACTGAAGTAGACGAAAAATTCCGCTTATTAGTAATCATTGCTACTGTACTATTGTTACTTGAATTCCTTTTAAAACACACTGTTTTTAGGAATGAAATATAATACAAATGAAAAAAAAAGAAAAAGTAAAATTCATCATTGATACACTTGAAAGTATCTATCCTGAAATCACTATACCTCTACAGCACAAAGACCCTTATACCTTACTAATAGCCGTACTCTTATCGGCTCAAACTACCGATGCACGGGTGAACCAAATCACGCCTATTCTATTTAGCAAAGCGGACAATCCGTATGATATGGTACTACTTTCGGTGGACGAAATACAGGAAATTATCAAACCCTTAGGGCTTGCTCCTATGAAATCTAAAGGTATTCACGGGCTTTCCCAAATACTCATAGACAAATACAACGGTGAAGTTCCTCAGACCTTTGAGGCTTTAGAGGCTCTCCCCTCAGTAGGACATAAAACTGCCAGCGTTGTTCTTGCACAAGCCTTTGGCATTCCGACCTTCCCCGTTGATACCCATATACACCGACTGATGCACCGCTGGAAGCTTTCCGACGGTAGCTCGGTAGTGCAAACTGAGAAAGATGCCAAACGACTCTTCCCCAAAGAAAAATGGAACAAACTGCACGTGCAAATCATCTTGTACGGGCGCGAATACAGTCCGGCGAGAGGCTGGAATATGGAAAAAGATATCATAACCAAAACCATTATACAATCGAAAAAATGAATTTACAACAGCGAGACGAAAAACATTTGTGGCACCCGTATACCCAACATCAAACGGCTGCCAAACCTATTGGAATTGTGAAAGGAAAAGATGCTCTCCTTTGGGACGAGGACGGCAAAGAATACATAGATGCCATTGCCAGTTGGTGGGTGAACCCCTATGGGCATAGCAACGAGCGATTAGCGCAAGCTGCCTACAAACAACTCACTCAATTAGAGCACGTGCTCTTTGGTGGCTTTACACACCGACCTGCGGTAGAGCTTGCTGAAAAGCTTATCAGTATCCTGCCTAAAAACCAACAGAAAGTATTCTTCTCGGACAACGGGTCGACAGCAGTGGAAGTAGGTATCAAGATGGCGTTACAGTACTTTTTCAATAAAGGCGAGAAACGCTTTACGGTAGTTGCTTTTGAAGATGCATTTCACGGAGATACCTTTGCCGCTATGGCAGCTTCGGGTATTTCATTCTTTACTGATGCTTTTAAAGAACACTTGTTGAAAGTAGTGCGCATACCGTTACCCAAAAAAGGAAGCGATGCAGCTGCTAAAAAACTAAAAGAAGTGATTGCCGAACATCACCCTGCCGCCTTTATATTTGAAGCCTTAGTACAAGGAGCTTCAGGAATGCAAATTTATGAACCAGAAGCCTTAGACAAGCTGATTCATATCGCACAAGAAAATGGTGTGATTACCATTGCCGACGAGGTAATGACAGGCTTCGGGCGTACAGGGCGCACTTTTGCTTCGGACTATCTCACTCACAAACCCGATATTATGTGCTTATCGAAAGCTCTTACAGGAGGAACGATTCCGCTTGCAGTAACTACTGCTACCCAAGAGATATTCGACGGTTTTTACAGTGAAGACGTGAACAAAGCTCTTTTCCACGGACATACCTTTACGGCAAACCCCACGGGCTGTGCGATTGCCTTAGAAGCTATTCGCATATTGGAAAGTGACGAAATGCAAGCCAACTTAAAACGTATTGCACGTCGTCATCAGGAGTTTTTAGCCCGTATTGCGAAATATCCATCGGTAGAGAATGCACGTACCTTAGGTGTTATTTTGGCATTCGACCTCAAAACCTCTCAAAATACTGACTACTACGGCTCATTCAGAGATAAACTGTACAACTTCTTCATCTCAGAAGGCGTAATACTGCGTCCGGTGGGAAATATTATCTACATTTTGCCCCCTTACATCATCACAGATGCTCAATTAGACCGAGTGTACGATGTTTTAGAAGAAGCAATACAGAAGTTCTCTAATTTGTAAAAAACATAACCTTGCCAAAGATTTGATTATCTCTCCACAAGGTATATATCTTTAGCAAGGTCATTTTATTATCATTTGTTTAAGTGGAAAAAAAAAGAGTACTTTTGCCGCTTAATTGTAACATTTTTTTTATACAATGAAATTTAAACTCTACTTTTTAATAGCTGCTCTTGCTATACTCCAAAGCTGTAAGAAAAATCCTGCTTCACACCCTGATTCATCACTGAGAGAAACTGGTGAAGAAATTTATGCCGAAGCTCTTACTATAGCAGTAGATACTACGGCTGCTACTTTTGAAAATCTTCCCATCTTGGACACTCACAACAAAAAAGGTATCCAATCTGAAACTTACACCTATTATATACAAAATGGTGGCAAAACACGTTGGCTCTACCAAGATATTCCTTCACGCTTATTTAAAGAGTATCTTTCTGTTTTAGACAGTGTTGCTAACGATGGCTTGGCACCTGAAACTTATAGGCGTACTGCTCTGAAAAAAGCAGTGGATAGTAGTTATGCTCACCAGTTATCCGATGATTACAAAGCTTCCTTAGACAAGGAAATTACTGCCTCGTTCTTATTGTTTACCAAACACCTTACCAGCGGTAGATTTACAAGAATTGCTTATGGCAAACACACTTGGATCAAGCCTAAATATGATGCTCAGAAAAATATTGACCTATTATTGTATATAGGTGATAAAACTTCTTTAGCAAGCGTTATTATACCACTGTTTCCTCAAAACAAGCAGTATGAGCAGATGAAAGCACTCTATCTACAACTCAAAAAACAAGCGGTAGATACTTTTATTACCATTGATTTTCCCGCAAAGGATTTTGTATATGGCTATACTTCCCCTATAGTGGTACATTTGCGCAATGGACTCAAACAGAAGGGTTTTTATGCTACTCCTGAAATTGAGGCTCAAATGGTAGATAGTACCCTTATCAAAACAGTACAACGTTTCCAAAAAAGCAACGGACTTACAGCTGATGGCTTGTTAGGAAAACAAACACTTTACTTCCTGAATATGAACAAAAGTCGTAAACGCGATTTGTTACAACTGAATATGGAACGTATGCGCGTGTTCAATAACGATTTAGGCGAACACTACGCTTTGGTGAACATCCCCGATTTCAAATTATTGCTCTTTCACAAGGACTCGTTACAATTTCAAACACGTGTAGTAGTAGGTAGAACAGAAACCCCTACACCTATTTTTACCGATACCATTCGCTATGTAGAATTCCGCCCTACGTGGTCGGTTCCACAAAGTATTATAAAAAAGGAAATGCTCCCACAGATTATATCACAAGCCGATCCCGAAAAATACCAAAAAAGAGGTTATACTATGTATGAAAAGGGCAAAAAGGTAGACCCTACTACCATTGATTGGACAGACCCTTCTGTACACAAACGCGGTTTCCACTTTGTAGAAGCTCCATCAGCCTATAACTCCTTGGGGTTAGTGAAGTTCATACTCACTAATGGTATGAGTATTTACCTGCACGACACTCCTTCTAAATATTTCTTTCAGCGTGATGATCGCGCCTTAAGTCACGGTTGTGTGCGTGTGCAAAACCCTAATGAATTAGCTTATCAGCTATTGAAAAATGAAGCTACTGAAACACCTTGGACTTTAGAAAAAGTAAATGAAGCTATGAATGGCAAGCGATCTCAATATCGCATTGCTTTAAAAACGAAGTACAAAATAAATATTCTTTACTACACCGCTTTTATAGATGAAAACGGCGAATTAACTTTAAAAAACGACATCTATGATCTCGATAACGAACAGTTAAAAGAAATAAAGCGATTTGAAAGTTAATCTTTCAAATCGCTTATTGCTTTTTTCAATTCTTCTGATGCCTCTACTAAAGGCAAACGCACATAAGGTTCGCACAAACCTTTAGCCGCTAACATAGCTTTAATTCCTATAGGATTTCCTTCTTTAAAAGCTAATGCTGTTCTAGGAAGCAATTTATATTGAAGTTTGTTAGCCTCAACTGTTTTTCCTTGTCGTCCTAAATGCACCATTTCTGAAAATTCTTTAGGATAAGCAATTCCTATCACAGAAATTGCTCCACTTCCTCCCATATACACCGCAGGCAAAGTAGTAGCATCGTCACCAGAGAGCAAAATAAAATCTTTAGGCATATCTTTGATGATATTCATATCGAGCAGCAAATTGCCCGATGCTTCTTTAATTGCTACAATATTCTCAAAATCATTTGCTAAACGCACGACAGTTTCAGTCGTCATCGATACTCCTGTACGTCCTGGTACATTATACAAAATAATAGGGAGTGTACTTTCTTTCGCAATGGCGGCAAAGTGTGCATATAAGCCGTTTTGCGAAGGCTTGTTGTAATAAGGTGTTACTGATAAAATTGCTACAAACGGAGACAAATCGGTCTGTTTGATTTCGTCAATTACATTTTGGGTATTGTTACCACCTATACCTAAAACTAAAGGCAAACGTCCTTTATTAGCCTTGATAATTGTCTCGCGTACGATGCGTTTTTCATCTTTAGTAAGCGTAGGGGATTCACTGGTAGTACCTAAGGCTACTATAAATTCCACTCCGCCTTCGGTTACATAGTCCACAATGCGGGCAAGTGCTTCAGTATCCACCTGATTGTTTTTTGTAAAAGGTGTAATGAGAGCTACACCAGTTCCTGTTAGTTGGTTTGTCATAACTTCTTATTTATGAATAATGGTTCCTAATACTTTTTTTACTTCTTCAGTAAAAACTCTTTCTTCAGTAAGTGGGCAAGCAATAGTAATATCGTTATACTGCATATCAATTCCTTGAAACCCTATTCTCAATTTTGCTTTTATTGATGAGGATAGTAAGAGCAAGGGCAATTTAGGTTCATTGAAATAGTTGATGAGCAAATCATATTCCTGTTCTGCTAAACGATCAGCATGATAATTTCTCACCTTTCCTTGCCAATTAATTTCTTTATCTACTAAAAAAGGAACTCCATTAGCGTGAGTTTCTTCTGAAGTGTGCTTATATCCTAAAACAATATAGTTTTCAGGACGTATGGAATAGTATTTCATTAACTCTAACAGAGGGTTAACTTCCTTCACTACATCCATATCCACAATACAGCCTACTTTCACTAAGTCGCTGTCTAACCTTTTGTTATACTTTTCTAAGGCTTTAAAATTCTTGCGAATTTTATTTTTTAGGTAAAAATTCTTTATGATGTCCAAAATATATTGTAATTTTGCGTGTGATTGCAAAGGTAAAAATAATTTTTAAAATAAAAACATATTTATGAGAAAGTTTGATATAATGAAGCATTATTTTTTTGTATTATTTGTAACATTTGCCTTTTTAGCCTCTTGCACCCCTGCTAAATACACTGTTACAAAAGAGCGTAGCAAAAATATTCCCGTTACCGAATCTATATCACAAAAAACTGATATAGAAAATTTTATAAGTCCGTATAGAGAGCGTATCAAAGCAGAAATGTCTACCGTTTTAGCTGAAAATGCTCGTGATTTAGTAAAGGATAGGAAAACCACCTTGCTTAACACAGGAATCAGCAATTTTATGGCTGATGCTACCTTTGAAATTGTATCCGAGGCATACAAAAAGCGCACAGGCAAGGAGGTTGATTTTGTGATGCTCAATTGGGGAGGTATCCGCTCCGATTTGCCTAAAGGCACCATTACAATGGAATCAGCTTTTAATTTGATGCCTTTTGAAAATGAGGTAATTGTACTCACTATGCCAGGAACTAAAGTAAAAGAACTCGCTGATTACCTCATACAGCACCGTCTCCCCCACCCTCTTTCTAAACAAGTGTCGTTACAAATCACTAAGGATGGTAAAATCACGCACTTCACCATTAATGGAAAGCCTTTTGACCCTAACAAAACTTATGTAGTTGTCACTTCCGATTACCTATACAATGGAGGCGATGAAATGTACTTTTTTAAAGGCGCTTTAGACGCTGATAAAATAGGCTATAAACTCCGCAACGTACTTATTGATTACTTCAAAAAAATAGATATTTTAAACGCTACTGAAGACCATCGTTTTGAATATAAACCTTAATATATTATGGAAAGAAGAACTTTTTTAAAACATATAGGCGCTTCCTCTCTATTGGTAGGGATGGGAGGATTGGGTTCCTTATCAATGAAACCCGCTAATACCAAGCAAATTACTATCTTGCACACTAACGATGTGCACAGCCATATCGACCCACTACCTGCTACCGCCCCCTTTAATCCTAACAAAGGAGGGGTAGCACGCAGGGCTGCACTCATAGACCAAATACGTCAAGAAAACCCTTATACTCTCCTCTTTGATGCGGGAGATATTTTTCAAGGTACTCCTTATTTCAACTTCTACGGAGGTGAATTAGAGTTCAAACTGATGTCTATGCTCAAATACGACGCGGCAACTCTCGGCAATCACGATTTTGACAATGCTCTCGAAGGCCTCTATGCTCAATTACCTCACGCTAAATTCGATTTTATCATCTCTAATTATGATTTTAGCAATACTATTTTAAACGGACATACACTCCCTTATAAAATTTACTATCTTAATGGTATCAAAATAGGTGTTTTTGGTATAGGAGTAGAGTTAGAAGGCTTAGTTAACAAACAGATGTACGGTGAAACTGTATATCTCAACCCTATAGAAATTGCCCAAGATATGGAATGCAAACTGCATAACGAAGAACATTGCGACCTCATTATCTGTCTTTCACACATAGGCTATGAGTACAAAGATAATCCTAACAAGGTGTGCGACTTAAAAGTGGCAGATCAAACATCGTATATCGATTTGATTATTGGCGGACATACGCACACTTTCTTGCCAAAGCCTACTTTGGTAACCAATCGCCGTGAAAAAACAACTTTAGTAAACCAAGTGGGATGCTATGGTATCAATTTAGGGCGTATTGACTTCTTTTTTGAAGATGAAAAGCTGGTGAAAAATAAATCTGTTAGCATTGAAGTTTAATAAGTTAAAAAATATTTAGCAAAAAAGTTAGGCTTTTTTTTGCATATTCAAAAAACTTATGTACCTTTGCACCCGATTTAAAAAGCAAGCCTGAGTGGCGGAATTGGTAGACGCGCACGACTCAAACTCGTGTTCTTCGGAGTGAGGGTTCGATTCCCTCCTCAGGTACAACAAAAAAAGCTATCCTAATAGGATAGCTTTTTTTATAACAATTAACTTTCAATACAATGAATATCCATTTTATAGTAGCCCCCAGCACTCACTTGCGCCCCTTGATGATGGCTCTAAATGAACAGCACCACATCACTACCTTGCCAGAAGAATTGTCTTCTGAAACTCATTATGTAATTGCTGATCCTCACCTCTCACCTACTCACCCCGATTTGTTATTGGCTCAAAACTTAGGGCTTTCACCTATATCACCTAATGCTTTTCTATACGAATATTTCAAAAATAAAACCCGTGTAGTACTCAGTGGTGATAAGGGTAAGAAAGAGTGTTTGGCACGTGTGCTACACACTATGGATTTTTATAACCAACCTTTGAGTTATTGTTTAGAAACTCCTATTAATGGCAAACAAGTACATTTTGTAGATACCGAATTTGTTCTTTTTGAAGGAGGGGACAACAGTGCCGCACTACATCCTACCATTGCCCTCATCAGTGATATTAACAATGAAAAAGTAGAAGAATATCAAAACTTTATAGAATCCATTACTAAAGGAGGCATCCTTATTTACAACGAAGAAGATGAAGCTCTCAAAACAATTATAGAAAACAACGAGAGGGCGATACGTAAAATGGAATACCGCACCCCTCTATTTGAAACGCACAATGGCGAAACTTTTCTTATTACTCCCGAAGGAGAATTGCCCTTAGGCGATGCGTCGGCTACCCAAATAAGCTATATTGAGGCTGCCAAATGGGTATGCCAAAATATAGGCATTGATGAAGCCGATTTCTATGAAGCTATGGTGAGTTTCTAATCCTATTGGAGTTCATTAAGTACGGCTACTGTATGGCAAGCTACTACGGCTGCTGTTTCGGTACGCAAACGCGTATCACCCAATGATATAGGCACAAACGCCTGTTGTAAAGCGGTGTTGAGTTCAGTTGTTGAAAAATCACCTTCAGGTCCTATTAGTACTGTGATACGTTCAGGGAACGGAGTGAGTGTTCTTGAAAACAACCGCTTCTCATTTTCGTAACAATGGGCTATATATTTAGCTGAAGTATCTGTCTTCATCGCTTTAAAAAACTGACTTGAAGCAATAGGAGTATTGAGTTTAGGCAAATAACATTGCAGCGATTGTTTCATCGCCGAAAGAAGTATCTTCTCAAAACGCTCTACTTTAATAGTCGTACGATCAGAATGTTCACAAATAATAGGTGTAATTTCATCTACCCCTATTTCAGTAGCTTTCTCTAAAAACCATTCATAACGTTCATTCATTTTGGTAGGAGCTACTACCAAGTGTAAATAATAAGAACGCGATGATTGGGTAGTGCATTTCAGTATTCTTACTTCGCATTGTTTAGGAGACGCAAAATCTAATTGTGCTTCAAAAAGTTGTCCCTTACCATTAGTAATATGTAACACATCACCCGATTTTTTGCGCAATACCTTTACTATATGCTGACTTTCTTCCTTATCAAAAAAGCAATTTGTACTATCTAATTGCAGTGCTGGGTGATAAAATAATTGTATACTCATAGTTTAATTTTCTTAGAAATCATAAGCATTTTTCGAGGGCAAAGATACTACAAATTAAAAAAAAATACGTTTTTTATTTTGTAATTATAAAATTTAACTTACTTTCGCCCCGTGAAAAGTAATATTAATATGAAACGCGTAATAGTAGACTACAACAAACTAACTAATGAGATTCTCTCTATGTTAGTAGAAAAATACCCTGATGGGTATACTGATGCAGATGTAATTCGTTTTAAAAACGCCAAAAATGAGACCGTTGATGCCTTAGAAGTACGCACCGAGGACACTATCTATTTAGTGAAAGTAAGTACTCGTTTAGCCGATACAATGGAAAACTTCGACGAGGACGACGAATTTATGAACAATAATGACGATGAAATAGGGGTAGGCGGTTTAGACATCCCCGACGATTCTTCATTAGACGACGAATAAAAATACTCCAAGCGTATGATTTCCGCTTATATTCCTTACTCCAATATTCGGTTTTTCTCTACGCTCATCACCGATTATGTAGATGAGCAAGAAAAACTACGCCCTTTCTACAATCACTTTCCTTCAATAACAGAATTTGAAAAGCAAATAACTGAAAAAGAAGCTGATTTTAGTCAAGAAAAACGCAATGTTTTAGTAAGTAGCTTAAAAGCACAATACGCCGAGCTAAAAACGACCCCTAAAGTACTCAAAAATATAGAACTTTTAGCTCAAAGTAATACGTTCACAGTTACTACAGGACATCAGTTGAGTCTTTTTACAGGGCATCTTTATTTTATTTTCAAGATAATTTCAGTAATTAATACTGTTAGACAGCTCACTGAAAAGTACCCCAATAAACATTTTGTTCCTGTGTATTGGATGGCTACAGAAGACCACGATTTTGAGGAAATCAACCATTTTCACCTCAGCAATCGCACCATCTGTTGGAATAGCGACCAAACAGGAGCAACGGGCAACTTTTCCACCAATACACTCGAAGCGGTATTTCAAACGTTTGATAGAGCAATAGGATTGGGTAAAAATGCTGATGAATTGCGAGCTCTCTTCCGCGATAGTTATCTAAAAAACAATAATTTAGCTGAAGCTACTCGCTATTTAGTAAATGCCCTATTTGAAGATTATGGAGTGGTGGTAATCGATGGTAACGACAAATCTTTAAAAAAGGAATTTATCCCCTATATAAGCAATGATTTGTTACACAGTGTTGCTCATCGTGAAGTAACTAAAAGTATTGAGGCCTTACAAAAGGTGAATAGCACTTATCTTGTGCAAGTAAACCCACGTGAGGTGAATATGTTTTACCTTACCCCTAACGGCAGACACCGCATCATACGTACCACCGAAGGTTTTGAGGTACACGATACAAATATTCACTTCTCTAAAGAAGCTATTTTAGAAGAACTCAATACCTATCCTGAACGGTTTTCTCCTAACGTTATCTTGCGCCCTTTGTATCAAGAGGTGATATTGCCTAATTTGGCTTATATAGGTGGTGGTGGAGAAATAGCTTATTGGTTAGAATTAAAAGGATTTTTTAATACGGAAAAAGTACCCTTCCCCATACTGATGTTGCGCAATTCGGCAATGCTCGTTTCACAACGACAAGCTGAGAAAATTGAAAAACTACAGCTTTCTCTAAACGATTTATTCTTAAAACCAGAAGAGTTAAAGAATAAAAAAGTACGACAACTCAGTGAATTTCCTATAGATTTTACTCCTGAAAAGGAATTACTCCAACAGCAATTCACTCATCTATACCAATTAGCTGAACGTACTGACATTACCTTTAAGAATGCCGTAAAAGCCCAAGAAGTCCGACAGTTAAAAGGTTTAGAAAAACTTGAAAAACGACTTTTAAAAGCCCAAAAAAGGAAGTTTAGTGAGGAATTAGAGCGCACTACTATTTTGCAAAGTGAACTATTCCCTAATAACATCTTACAAGAACGTTTTGCTAACTTCACCGATTTCTATTTGCTGAAAGGTAAGGAATTCATCCCTGAATTAGTAAAAGACTTCAATCCCTTTGATTTTAGATTTGTAGTCATACAATACTAACGATACGAAAAAGACGCCCTTTGGCGTCTTTTTTTGTTATAAATAGGCATAAAAAAAGCTCCCTAATTTCTTAGAGAGCCTTTTTCACAATGCATATAAATACTACTACTAACTCCAAAATGAAGAAAATTTTTCCAGTTTAGAAAAATGTTATTTTATTACCATTGAGTAATAAAGTCTTTTTCACAAGATTTGTTTTAATGAGTATCACACTTAGGGTGATGATGTTTAATTTAGCATTTTTCTGTTTAGTATATGGAAAAATCTGTGCCAAACTTTTTGTTTAATTCATTAAAACATTCAATACACTGATTATCAATAACTAAAATAAAAATTAACTATAACACTTATTTCAAAAGCCTATAACAAAACGTGTAATTATACACCTTTAAATGTATAGTTGCACACTTTATTACACTATACTATTACCTTCGACAAATAGTCTTGGGTATTAGGCCCTTCGTGGAACAATAAATCCAATATTGATAAGTTAGGAATAAACCCATATTTATCTGAGAATATTTGATGATATGGAGGCATTGTTATAGGGTATTCTTTTTTAGCACTACTTAAAAAGCGATAGTCTTTTATTCCTTGAGGATCGGCTTCATACCCTTTTGTTTTATCAAAGTTGATATGTACCAATAGGCACGCTAAAATAGTTTCAATAGTATCAAGGTTTACATCGAGTAAATAAGTATATTGTTTTTCAAAAATACGTACCAAATCGTCCTCGTAATACTCAAAATAAGGTGAAGTGCGATAGGCAGTTTCTAAGCTCTTCCAATGCAATCGTTGCCAAGGAAAATTATTTTCTACCTTTACATCTTTAAACAGCTGTCTGCCAGTATCCCCTCCTACGTGTTTGATAGGTAAATTAAGAGCTTGTTTACCATTCGCACCATAAATATAAGCCCTATTGCGCAAAGTTTGCTTCTGATAGTTATCCGAAACTTCTAACACACAAGGGTTGTTCAATATCAAATGAAATTGAGCTATTGAAGGAAAATAAGTGGGGTGCAATAATACTTGTGTTACCATTTATTCTTTTTCTTTTTTCTTTTTCAGCAAACTATAAGCTAACCACAAACCGAGCAAAGCAAACACGATATAACGATACGATACGGGTTCTCCATCACCATTCACAGTGGTGAATAGACGATTCCAACGTATTTTCTTAAAGCCTGAAGCGTTTTGGTCTAAACTCATCCAAACGAGTACTGGTTTTCCTAATACGTGATCTTCAGGTACAAAGCCCCAAAAACGGCTATCTTCGGAATTATGGCGGTTGTCACCCATCATCCAATAATAGTCTTGTTTAAAGGTATAGCTATTAGCTTTTTGTCCGTTGATATAAATCTCATTACCTTTTACTTCCAATTGGTTGTGTTCATACACGCTGATAATGCGTTTATACAAAGGTAAATTCTCAATAGTAAGTGTTACACTTTTTCCTTTAGCAGGGATGGTAATGGGACCGTAATTATCCTCATTCCAAGGGAATGCAGGACTATGAGGGAAGATAGCCTTGTTGTACACTCCAGCCTTATTCACATTGCGAGTTACAGATACTATATTAGGATTGGCAGCTAATGCTTTTGCCACATCGTCAGTAAGAGAAGAAAAAATATAGGTATCGTTATTGATAGGATAAGCGCGATCGGTCACACCAAATTGTTGGTACATAGCACTCCAAACTTCTTCTATAGAGTTAAACAAATTAGGCTGTGTCACCACTATATACGATGTTTGTAGTTTAGCACGTACAGGGTAAATTTCTTTTTTGCCATTGATCCATACATCACCATCTTTTATCTCAAGTACATCACCTGGGATAGCTACCGTGCGTTTCACATAGTTTGATTTCTTATCAATAGGTTTATCAACGTGAATACCCGAATTATCGCGGAAGTATCTTACCGTATCAGTAGGCCAGTTGAATACAGTAATATCATTTCGTTGTACTTTTTGCAAAGCAGGCAAGCGCAAATAAGGTAATTGTGGTGTTTTGATGTATGATTTTGTACCTATTACAGGAATAGAATCGTGTACCATAGGTAATGATAAAGGTGTCATAGGCACACGCACTCCGTAATGGAACTTGCTCACAAAGAGGAAATCACCTACTAACAGTGTTTTTTCTAGGGAAGAAGTAGGAATCATATAAGGCTGTATGAAATAGGTGTGAATACCCGAAGCTGCTACCACAGCAAAGAGTACAGCACTTACCCACGACGATACATTTTTCTTGATTACCTCTACATCCTTACCTACATATTGTGTAGAGGGCAAATAAGTTACATAGGCAGCAAACAAGCCTAAAGTAACTACTGAAAGCAAGGTATAGCGTTTTTTGCGATAGTTAAACACGTGTAACCATTCGTAGGTCATCACTACTACCATAATATTGCCTATTACAGGTAAGTACAACAAGAAGACCCACCACCACGGACGTGAGATGATACGCAAAAAAATGACAGTATTATAAAAAGGTACAAAGGCTTGCCACGCTCTGTAACCTGCTTTTTCATAACCTTTCCAAAAAAATAGCCCATTGATGAGTTGTGCAATAATTAAAATGTATAAATATATCATCTTTAATCGTTAATTATTAATTATTTAATTGTTTTAAAAATTCGGCTACACCATCTTTTGAGTGGTGTAATGTTATATGTTTGGCAACGGCTTTCACCTCATTGCGTGCATTATCTACTGCTACGCCACAGCCAACGCCTTCTAACATTTCTAAATCGTTGTAGTTATCACCAAAAGCAATTGCTTCACTCAGCGGCAAATGGTATATTTCGTCCAAAACTACTTTTACCCCCGTGAGTTTAGAAATACTGATATCTGATAGTTCGATATAAGTTTCTTTTCCACGATAAATTTGCATTACCTTAGTATATTTCTCATTTAATAGTTGGAACATACGCTCAATAAGAGTTTCTTCCCCCATTAGCATCAGTTTGTGAGCTCCGTGCCCTGCTTGTTGCCACATTGTGAGCACTTCTCGGTTAGGACGTACTACAGGAGTTACTTTGGTAATAGTTTCTTCACGTTGTGCCCATTGATCGTATTGAGGTACATACCACTCATCGTTGTAATAAAAACTAATATGTATTTCTGAAGCAAACTCTTTTTCGTTGAGAGTAACCACCTCTTCCAATATCTGAAGAGGAATTGCTACTGAGTGCAGTACTTTTTCACCATTGAGCACTAATCCTCCATTATAAGCGATAAGGGGTAAACCTGCTATACCTAAATCTTTTTGTATGTGATACATTTGCTGAGGCATACGTGAAGATACTAAAATGAAAGGCATTTTGTCTTTCAGTTTTTTCACTTCGTGAATGGTATTTTGAGTAAGAGTACGTGAACCGCTTAAAAGAGTTCCATCAATATCAGAAAATATAATTTTATACATTCTTTAGTTATGAGTTAAAAAATTATGAGTTATGAGTTTGCAAAGATAATGCCTTTTTCTTAAAGAAAATAAGTTTCTTGCATTTTAGTTATGTAATGTTGTTGCTTGAACTAGATAAAAATACTGATTACTATATTCTATAATCATCATTTTCAATTGCTAAATCCAAGTACATCACTCATCGTGAAGACCCCTTGTTTATCTACAATCCACTCCGCTGCCATCACAGCGCCAAGAGCAAAACCATTGCGATTGTGAGCAGTATGTTTAATTTCTATAGTATCCACCTCACTGCTATAAGTGATGATGTGAGTACCAGGGGTATTATCAATGCGTTTGGCTACGATGGGAATTTCGTTTTCCCCAGCGGTATCTAAATGCCAGCCAGCTTTATCTGTCTCTGCGATGATACCTTCAGCCAAAGTAATTGCCGTACCACTAGGAGCATCGAGTTTTTGGGTATGATGGATTTCCTCAATAGCTACCTCATACTCCTTAAGTCCTGACATTAGTTTAGCTAAAGTTTTATTGAGAGCAAAAAATACATTCACCCCTATACTGAAATTAGATGCATACAAAAAAGCGGTTTGTTGTGCTTTACACAATGCCACCGCCTCGTTATATTGGGATAACCACCCTGTAGTACCTGCTACCACAGGTACTTTATGTGTCAAACTATTGCTGATATTTGCAAAAGCACTATTGGGCGTGCTGAACTCTATAGCAACATCGGCTATAGTAATGTTGTAAGGAGTTTCGGCATTATCTATTTTCAAAACAATCTCGTGACCACGCGCAACAGCTATTTGTTCAATGGTTTTACCCATTTTACCATATCCTAATAAAGCAATTTTCATATAATTAATAAATTAATAGTCAATGTTTTATTTTCTTATTTCTTATCAAATACAACTCTTTTTAAAAGTCGCAACTGATGTGTATAGTTTCTAAGTTCATTATTGAATATTCCTATATGATCCAAACGATCAATTCGCACTTTCCCAAAAGAATGAATAATTTTATTATCGCCTAACAGAATTCCTACGTGAATGATATTTCCTTCTTCATCATCAAAAAAAGCCAAATCGCCTGCCTCACATTCTTCTATAAAACTAATGAGTTCCCCGCATTTTGCTTGTTTCTCAGCAGTGCGAGGTAGATGTATATTGTTGAGTTTAAAGACCATTTGTACCAAACCAGAAGCATCTATGCCAAAAGGAGTTTTTCCTCCTGCCAAAAAAGGTACATTGAGATATTCTAAAGCGGTGGAAACTACGCCTTGATGAGAAGTTCTTTGGGTAGATTGAAAAGTATGTAAAAGATGATTATGAGAGAAAGTTGCCCCTTTGGGTATGTGCAAAAAGAGATCATCTCCTGTTTTCAAACGGAGTTTAGTAAGCCATCGATGTGCGTATTTCTCTTTCTTCTTAAGACATTTTTTGTAGTCCTTATCCGAAATTTCTGTAAACTGACTGTTATCTACCCAGCCTTCTACATTGTCGAATAACAAGCGCACATAGCTCCAATGTTCTTCTTTATCAATCACTTGCAGCAATTCACCGAATAGTAATTGCGTAATCATCTCGGCTCCTTCAAGGGGCTCTAAGCGTACTGGAACAACGCTCAAATGGCATATTCCATAAGGGGTTTCTAATATTTTCATACTCATCACGCGCGCAAAGATACGAATAATTTGTCAATTAGCAAATTAGCAAACTATAGAATTAGTAAATATGATGATTCTACTACAAGAGTTCACCTTCTCTATCAAATATACTATTTAAGTTAAAACACACAATTAACAAAATTTTAACATCAACCATTTGGTTAATACAAACGTTTAATATAATTTTGCCCCCGAAATCAAACAACAATGAGTAACACTAAAGACACATCCACCGAAGAACGCATCAAAGCCGCTGCTCGCAAAGTCTTTCACCAGAAGGGCTACGCAGGCACTCGCACCCGTGATATTGCTGAGGAAGCAGGTATCAATCACGCGATGCTCAACTATTATTTCCGCAGTAAAGAAAAGCTTTTTGAGATTGTAATGATGGAAACAATGGGGCAATTCTTTAAAGGTGTAGGTGTTATCCTCAATGATGAAAGTACCTCTTTAGAGGAGAAAATAAAGCAAGTTGTGGCTAACTATATTGATTTGCTCTTGGAAGAACCTGACCTGCCGACCTTTATACTCAACGAGGTACGTCCTAACCCGCAATTTTTTGTAGAGCAAAGTCCTATAAGGGAAGTACTTACTAACTCGGCGCTCACCCGTCAATATGCTGAAGCTGTAGCCCGCGGTGAAATTAGCGAGCCTAACTTAATACAAGCTATTCTCAATGTCATTGGGTTGGTGATATTCCCTTTTGTTGCCAAGCCTATATTAAGTGCAATTACCAACCTACCCGAGGAACAGTATAAAGCCTTAATGCTTCAGCGCAAAACCCTTATCCCACAATGGATTAGAGCGATATTGTTCCTCCCAAATAGGGCTGAATAAAGAGGAGATATATTTTTTATCCACAACCTAACCAAATGGTTAAACATATTGTATAAAATAAACAACAATTATATATGAGATTTATAGCATTACTTTTACTCTTCCCCATAATAGGTATCGCACAAGAAACGATTACCTTGGAGGATTGCTATCGATTGGCACGAGAGAATTACCCTGCTGTCAAAAAGCTCGATTTGGTAGCCAAAACCGAAGGCTATACCCTTACCAATGTCAATCGTGCTTACCTTCCACAGGTCTCTATCCTAGGGCAAGCCACTTACCAGTCGGAAGTAACCGACCTCTCTAAAACCATTGTAGGAGCACTCCCACTGCCTCCTAATGTCTCTTTGCCTACGATTGACAAAGAGCAATACAAGGTCGTGGGCGAGGTAAGCCAGCTTCTCTACGGAGGTGGTACGATTCACAGTCAGAAGGCTATTGCCAAAGCTCAAAGTGCCGTGCAAGCACAAGCGGTCGAAACCCAATTGTACACCCTGAAACAACGCGTGAGCAACCTATATTTTGGGGTGCTCCTCATCAATGCGCAACTCTCTCAAAACCGCCTCAATATCGAAACGCTTGAGTCGCAACTTAAGAAGGCGGAAGTAGCCCTAAAAAACGGTACGACCTTCCCCAGCAATGTAGACGAGCTTAAAGCCGAAATCCTCCGCGTGACAATGCAAACCACTGAGTACGAAGCTACTCAAGCTACCTACTTGCAAATGCTGTCTACTTTCATAGGTAAAGAGCTCTCCAACGCTTCCCAGCTTGCACAGCCTGCGTCCCAATCCCAGTCTCAAACCCTAAGTACCGAAATTTTTCGTCCTGAACTCAAAGGATTTCAGCTACAGGAATCGTTACTTAAAGCCCAAGAAAAACAGCTCAGTAGCGAATATATACCTAAGCTCAGTGCGTTTTTTCAAGGTGGTTACGGGCGTCCCACACTCAATATGCTCAGCAACCAAGCGGATTTCTACTACATCACAGGGCTCCGTTTGCAGTGGAATCTAAGTCCGCTATACAACTTATCGAGCAAGAGACACATTTTGCGCCTCAATCGAGAAAGTCTCACAACCGACCGCCAAGCCTTCTTGCTCAACACAAAACTCGAACTTACCCAACAGTCCGAGCAACTCAAAAAGCTACAAAAGCTCATAGAACAAGATGAAGCATCGGTAACTTTGCGCCATTCCGTCGCCAAAGCAGCCGAAGTACAGTTGGACAATGGGGTCATCACCACCCACGAATACCTGCAGAAAGTCAATGCTTGGCATCTTGCCCAGCAAACTCTTATCCTGCACCAAATACAACTCTTGCAAGCACAAGAGAACCAAAAACTAATTACTGGACAATCCTCCCCCAGCCCCTCCCAAGGAGGGGAGTTATAGCGAGGCTAACAATAAAACAGAACAAGAATACCATTTATTGGATAATAACTGAACAACAAAACAGAACAAGAATACCATTTACTGAATAATAACCCAATAAAAAACGCCCCTATTGCCTTTATGGCTTGCCCCCTCTCCCAAGGAGAGGGGGCAATGGGGGTGAGGAACTAAAATGAAAAAGATAACACTTATTACCACATTGATAGCTTTAATAGCTTGCAATAATAAGAACAAATTCGACGCTTCTGGCAACTTCGAAGCCGACGAAGTCATTGTTTCTGCCCAACAGACGGGGCAACTCATCGACTACGATGTAGAGGAAGGCAAAACTCTTACCGAAGGTCAAAAGGTCGGTCAGATAAACGTCGCCCTTCTCAAGATACAGAAAGAGCAAGTGGAAGCCACTATCGCCTCACTCAAAGAGAAAACCCAAAACCCTGCCGACCAGGTGGCACTCATTCGTAGCCAACTCGAAGTACAGCGCGCACAACTCGCCCAACAGGAACGTGAGCTTATGCGTACGCAGAACTTAGTACGTGGTGGGGCTGCCACACAAAAGCAATTGGACGACCTCTCCGCCCTCATCGACCAGCTTCGCAAGCAGATAGCTGTAACCGAGAACCAACTCAAGGTGAGCCTGACCAATATCAACACCCAGAACCGCAATGTGCTCAGCCAAGAAGCTCCTCTGCAAAAGAATGCCGAAGCCGTTCAAGAGCAAATTAATCAGGGTGATATTATCAACCCCATTGCGGGCACTGTGCTTACTAACTACGCCCTAAAAGGAGAAATGCAGACGTTCGGGAAGCCACTATACAAAATCGCCAATACCGATGTACTAACTCTAAAAGCCTACATCACCGGTGACCAACTATCCCAAATCAAATTAGGACAGCAAGTTACCGTGCGCACCGATGCCGGAAAAGGCGAATACCGCACCTATCAAGGCGAAATTATCTGGATATCTCAAAAGAGCGAGTTCACCCCCAAAACAATTCAAACCAAATCTGAACGCGCTAACCTTGTATACGCCATCAAGATAAAGGTTAAAAACGACGGCTATCTCAAGATAGGAATGTACGGTGAAGTACTATTCAAATAACCTCGCTCTACACCCCCCCGCTGGCGCGAACCTGTGGCTTGTGCCTATTAAGAACAGAGCTTGTAACTCATACTCTTAGCACATTTTTTGTAGCTTACTAACAAATACAACCCTATGTTAAAGAAATACGACAAAGTAATAGCAACGGTTTTCGTCCTGCTTACCATAGTTTTTATAGTAGTCTTTCTCACTAATGACTCCTTTTTTGAGTGGACTTTTGCACGGCATCACAATATATTGAGCTGGTATGTGCGCCCGCTCTTTATCGTGCCTATGGTGTATTTTGCTTTGAGGAAATCGTATGCAGGAGTGTCATTGAGTATCTTTTGCCTATTTACTAGTATGTTTTGGTTCTCCATCCCACAACAAACCGACCCTAAAGTGCTCGGCTTCTTAGCCTACGAAATGGACTATCTCAAAGGCACGTGGGACACAAAAAAGATACTTTTCTCACTAACGGTACCGCTCTTTTTCTATCTGCTGATAGTCTCAGCGTGGAAGAGAAAATGGCGCTTATTGCTCTACACCGTAGTGTTAGCAGCGCTTTTAAAACTGTTATGGAGCGTGGTGAGCAGTGGTGCAAGCGGTTGGTCAGTAGCCAAACCCGCTCTTGTAGGACTGGTAATATGCGTAGTATTTATTTTGATAACAAGAAAAAAAGAGGAAAAATAAAAAGAAAATCAGTGTCCGCTCGCTTTTGAAAAAAGGTTGATAACCAACACCCCTGCGATAATAAGCAGGGAACCCAATACAAAAGGCAAGTCTATTTTGTTCTTAAAAACAAGAATACTCACAATAGCAGTCAGTACAATCCCTACCCCCGACCAGATAGCGTAGGCTACCCCCAACGGAATATTCTTGAGGGCTAAGGATAAAAAATAAAAACAAACTCCAAATGAAAATAGAGAGCCAACGGTAGGTAACCATTTAGAAAACCCTTCCGATTTGCCCAAAAGAGAAGTGCCCAGCACTTCAAAAACAATAGCTAAGGTTAAATACAAATAGTGCATATAAGTATATTATTTATTAATTTGCGGCAAAAATACAACTTTTTTAACAATAAAAAAAACAGCCTGCGTGGCTCACACCTAATTAATAAAATGACAAGCATCACTATACATAATCTCAGCAAGTCCTACGGCGATATCCACGCCGTCCAACACCTTTCCTTAGAAGTTAAAAAGGGCGAACTCTTTGGGCTTATCGGTCCCGATGGGGCGGGCAAAACCACCGTCTTTCGTATGCTCACCACTCTCCTCTTGCCTGATGAGGGTACAGCAAGCATCGAGGGCTGGGATATCGTCAAAGATTATAAGGAGATCCGCAAGCACGTGGGCTATATGCCTGGGCGCTTCTCTCTCTATCAAGATCTCACTGTCGAGGAGAACCTCTCCTTCTTCGCTACTGTTTTTGGTACGACTATTTCTGAGAATTACGACCTTATCAAGGATATTTACGAGCAAATAAAGCCGTTTAGCAACCGTCGCGCGGGCAAGCTCTCAGGGGGTATGAAGCAGAAGTTAGCCCTTTGTTGTGCCCTCATTCACAAGCCCAAAGTCCTTTTGTTAGACGAGCCCACCACAGGGGTAGATGTGGTTTCGCGCAAAGAGTTCTGGGAGATGCTGAAAAAACTGAAGGCGCAAGGCATCAGCATACTCGTTTCCACCCCTTATATGGACGAAGCCAGCCTGTGCGACCGCATTGCCTTAATACAATCAGGCAAGGTGCTTTCCACCAGCACCCCCGAGCAAATCATAGCCCAGTACCCCACTGCACTCTATGCTATCAAGGCTCCCAATTTGTACGCACTGCTCCAGCACCTGCGCGAGCACCCCAACATTGATAGCTGTTACCCCTTTGGCGAGTACCTACACATTACTGTCAAGGAAAACACCAACATTCCCATATTCGAGCAACAGCTGAAAAACACCTTCCCCCACCTCGAATGGAAAGCCATTGCCCCCACCATCGAGGACAGTTTTATAAGATTAATGGAAGCAAATTGAAACAATATTTATCACCTTTCCAGATTGTCCCCCTTCGGAAAGGTCTGCGACAGCAGAGTATGTGTGGGGGTAATTTGCTAATTTAATAAGATGTACGCAATACACTGTCATAACCTAACAAAGCAATTCGGCGATTTCAAAGCCGTAAACAACATTTCCCTTACCGTTGAAAAAGGCGAAATCTTCGGCTTCCTCGGTGCCAATGGTGCGGGGAAAACCACCGCTATACGCATCTTCTGCGGACTCTCCTATCCTACCTCGGGCGAGGCACAAGTAGCAGGCTTCGATGTCTATCGAGAGCAAGAGCAGATAAAAAAGCACATCGGCTATATGAGTCAGAAGTTTTCGTTGTATGACAACCTCACCGTGCAGGAAAACATCACCTTCTACGGAGGCGTCTATGGCTTGAGTCGCAAGGAAATCAAAACCCGCAGTACCCAGCTTATCACCAAGCTCGGCTTGGAGGCTGAAGCCAACAAACTCGTAGGGTCGCTACCTCTTGGCTGGAAGCAGAAGCTCGCCTTTTCGGTGGCTATCTTCCATCGTCCCGAAATCGTATTCCTCGACGAGCCTACCGGTGGTGTAGACCCGATAACGCGCCGTCAGTTCTGGGATATGATATACGAAGCCTCCGCGCAGGGCATCACCGTATTCGTTACCACCCACTATATGGACGAAGCCGAGTACTGTCACCGCATCAGCATAATGGTAGACGGCAAAGTGGAAGCAATGGATACGCCCACTCGCCTTAAATCACAGTTTAATACCCATTCAATGGACGAGGTGTTCTACCAACTCGCCCGTAAAGCAAAACGTTCAGCAGACTAAACAATGAAACAGCTTATCGCCTTTATACGCAAGGAATTCTATCACGTATTCCGCGACCGTCGCACGCTACTGATACTCTTCGGTATTCCCATAGCGCAGATTATCCTTTTCGGTCAAGCCCTCAGCAGCGAGGTCAAGAATATCGGTATCGCTGTATTAGATCAGGCAAACAATACCTATAGCCAAGAAATCACACACCGCTTGCAGGCAAGTCCGTATTTTAAGCTGAAAGACCCTTTGTTTCGTTACGATCAAGTAGAAGACCAATTCAAGCGTGGCACCATAAAAGCTGCGCTCATCTTCCCTCTCGATTTCGGCAAAGACCTCTACACACCCAGTGGCACCTCGCTACAACTCATCACCGATGGGAGCGATCCCAACACGGCTAAAACGGTGCAAAACTACTTCTCAGCTATGGTAGCCAGCTATCAGCAAGAGCTGAACCCTACTGTGCAACTACCCTACCAGATAACCGTTGAAAACCGAATGCTGTATAACGAGGAGCAGAATGGCTCTATGAACTTCGTACCTGGGGTGATTGCGCTCGTCTTTATGATAGTGAGTACTGCCCTCACCTCGGTAGCGGTGGTGCGCGAAAAAGAGTTAGGCACTATGGAAATCCTTTTGGTATCGCCTTTCAAACCTATAATGATACTCATTGCCAAAGCTGTGCCTTACCTTATTCTCTCGCTCATCAACTTCACCGTGATACTCCTGCTATCGGTCTATATGCTCGATGTCCCGATACGTGGCAATCTGCTGTTGTTGTACGCCGAAAGCACCTTGTTTATCATCATCTGTTTGTCGTTGGGGCTACTCATATCCACCATTACCGCTTCACAGCAAACGGCTATGCTCATCGCTATGATGGGAATGATGCTCCCTACGGCTTTCTTTACCGGCTTTATGTTCCCCATAGAGAATATGCCTCTTATCTTTCAGGGGATATCTAAAGTCTTCCCCTCAAGTTATTACTACAGTATCGTGAAGAAAGTAATGCTCAAAGGATTGGATTTTACTTATGTATGGAAAGAAACGCTGATATTAATAGCAATGGCAGTAATTTTCTTAAGCCTTGCAATGAAGAAGTTTAAGATTAGATTACAATAAAGAAGAAATGAAAACCTTATCATTTATACTCCAAAAAGAATTTAAGCAGATATTCCGAGATAAGACCATCTTGGCAATGATGCTTGTGGCGCCTATGATGCAGCTGATTATATTGCCCTTAGTTGCCAATTTCGATGTGAAGAACATTAACCTTGTGTATATCGATCACGACCAAAGTACCTATTCTCACCAACTGATACAGAAGATTACTGCCTCGGGTTACTTTAAACTCGTAGAGGCTCCTTTCTCTTACAAAGAAGGCATCGCCCTGATAGAAGACGGTAAAGCTGATGTAGTTTTAGAAGTCCCCGAAGGTTTTGAGCGCAACCTCGTACGCGAAGGAAAGCAGACACTTGGTCTCTCTATCGATGCGATTAATGGGAGCAAGTCGTCTTTAGGAGGAGCGTATTTGCTTTCGGTAATACGTGACTTCAACACTCAGCTCGATATAAATGTGAAAACACCCCAACGGATAAGCAATATAGCCAAATTCAGTGTGGCGAATACACACTGGTACAACCCACAAATGGAGTACAGATATTACATAGTTCCAGGCATTTTAGCCTTATTACTCACTATTATTGGGGGATTTCTCTCTGCTTTGAATGTAGTCAAAGAAAAGGAAATAGGCACTATCGAGCAGATTAATGTAACGCCTATCAAGAAGTGGCAGTTTATCTTAGGCAAGCTCATTCCCTTTTTGGTAGTGGGGCTCATTCTCTTTACCTTGGGGCTTGTGGTGATGTATGTAGTATATGGTATCTTCCCCGCAGGCAGTTTGCTCACCTTGTATGCCTTTGCGATAATGTACCTCATCGCGATTCTCGGCTTCGGACTTCTGGTCTCCACTTATGCTAATTCGCAGTTGCAAGCTATGTTCATCGCCTATTTCTTTATAATGATATTCCTATTGATGAGCGGTTTCCTCACCAGTGTAGACAGTATGCCCGCTTGGAGTCAGCAAGTGAGTAATGCTATTCCGGTAACCCACTTTGTCAATGCAATGCGCCTTATTGTGCTCAAAGGCAGTAGTTTTGCACAACTCAGTACTGAGTTCTTATATTTAGTAGGCTTTGCAATACTGCTGAACAGCTGGGCAATTTGGAACTATAAGAAAACGAGTTAATTACGAATAACGAATTACAAATGACGAGTATACTTTTCATACTCAAATAGGTAATATTCTTCATCTGAAAAATACTGATAACATCCTTTAGTTTCGTTGCTATAACCTATATCCCAACCTACAAATTCAGCTTCACATTGGGCTATTTCGTTAAGAAAAAATGAAGACACTTCAGTTAAGCACAATCTTATACCAAAATCGAGGAATGGAAGTATAATTACATCCCCTACTGTAGTAATAGATTGTATTTTAGAGAGTATCCATTCTTTCTTTTTAACTGAAGTTAGTTCTTCATTTAACAACAACCTATCATTATAGGGGGTATTGTTCTCATATCGTATAGCCTCCCGTACAAAATCATAAAAAGACATTAGTGCTTCGGTATTTACCAATCCTAATACTTCACAGTAAGGATTAGCTTTATAAGAAATTATTTTTGCTTTTTGAGCAAGTTCTATTAGCTTTTGCTCAATACGATCTTGTAACATCTCAATATATCAATTTTAACTAAAAAAAAGGAAGAATTATACGACAAACAATAAAGATAATGCCATAAAATAAAGGAGGAATGAACATCAATAGAAATCCTTTTTCTGTTTTAAAAATTCTTTCATAATAGTTTATCACAAGCACATTTAACAAAAACACAGCATAGTTGACAAAAGTTTCATAAAACTCCATAATTTCCACGAAGAGGTGATGGTAACTTACGGGCTTCCCTTCTGTAGCAACACCTATGAGTTTAGGCCTATCAGAAAGACTTGTCTTATAGACAAAATCATCTTCTAACTCGTAATAGGTAATTTTATCTCTAAACTTTATTTCAGGGATGTCTACAAAGTTGAACTTCTTTAACCTTAAACTAATGTCCGCATCACCCTCTCTGCTAGGCTCTTTCATTTGTTTTACCTCCTGTTCTGAAGCCAAATAAATATTTAAATTTTTCTTTTTCCCCATTCCCCAGTACTCATATCCCTTTACCCAACCTGTTTTTTTAGGTAGGGAATCAAGGTTGTCTAACACATTAAAAGTCTTATAAAGAATGAAAATATTGGGCAAACAGAAAATAATAACAACAAGATAGATAAGTAGTTTTTTCATTCTTATTTTTAACTTTTGAAATTACTCATTCCACTTTCTAGCATTGATGCTATCGAGTAGCGGTTGGAAACCGTCAACAAGGTCGAATTGAGTGCCTATGGCATCAAAAATAGCATCTTGGGTGAGTACCCATTGTGGTACCTCATCTGGCATTTTACCGTCGTTGCTATCGAAATAGTCTTCGCGCCATTGAGGGCTGTCGTAATACGCCTCCAAAGCCTCATACTCGGGTTGTATGGCTTTCCATTCTTCTAAAAGAGTTTCAGCTTTGCTAAGAATACCCTCTAATCGTAAGAGGATATCGTTCATTTTCTTGATGTTTTCGTATCGTTTATTCATTTTAATATTATTTTTAGCTATATTCTACTTCAAACTTATTATTTCTATATCACAGAAAGACTATTTAAAAAGTCTCAAAATCGTATTTGTATCGCTACACTTTGCCAAAATTTTTAGACTTTGGCAAAGTTAAACCTAAAAAGAACACATTTTCTTATTAAACTCATATTAAAGACTAAATTTCAGGAAAAATAATCTCTTTAGGAATGAAACTATAGTCTTCTTTATTGATAACTTGAACCTCTTTTAAGTAATTTTCTTTAGAAAACTTAAAACAATAAGGTTTGTCCCTCAAAAAATCCCATTGAACAATAGCTTCTGAATGTACTACCTTAATTGTTGCCCATCCTCCATCGTCTGCAACACCACAAGCACAAGTAAACAATAGATATTCACCACTTTGTAAGCTACTTTTGTATAATTCAGTGGGGACTATCAGTATATCTTCAAAATCAGGATAAGTAGCTATATCCTCATCGTCAATGAAAAGCTGTAGATAACTACAATTTTCAAAACGAATACTATCGCGAATAAGGTATTCATCTTCTTTTAGTGTAACTACATTGATTTTGAGTCTATTCATTGCTATTTTTCAGCAAATGTATATTCTGATATACCTTTCTAATCTCGTCTCTTACTTCCATTAGCGCAAAGCCCAAGAGGTTCTTGCCACGCCACGAGGCGATGTTATGTGCTTTCTCATTGTCTTTCCCCAAGCCTATCCCCCAAATAGTATCCATCGGACTTGCCTCTACTAATATTTTATCACCAGTAGAGAGCAAAAAGTCCATCATTTCCTTATTCTGAGTGAATTTGTAGTAATTTCCATTCAGCACGATGCTGTATTTGAGTTTGTCCCACACCTGAGGGTCAAAGTTGCGCACTTTCCTTCCCAAGGCTTTCATCAGTTTAGGGTCAGAAGTGTTCATTATCTCCTTTTCTACTTCTTCATCACCAAACAAACGCGCTTTTTCAGCCATCATATACTGTTCAGCACAAGAATAGTGATAAGCATTCAACTGAAAAGGAGAAGGTTGCCATTGCGAAAAACAAGATTCATCTATCACCTGAGCATTAGGTTTCCAAAAGAATAGAAAATTGAGTTCTTTTGCTGAGTTTAAAAAAAATGTCAGAGAGTATCTGTAGGTTCCTTTAGCCTGCCAAAAGGGAATACGATTATCCCCATAATAGTAATCATTCTTCCCAGAACTTAATTCTTCTATCGTAACTCTTGGCTTCCAAGTATTTAAATGCCAAAAGCAAGGACGAGGATATAGCTCTTGATACTCTTGCTGTTGTGCAGGGGTAAGTGCCCTATACCATTTCCAAAAATCATAAGCATAGGCTTCACCATAGCCCATACGCCAGCCTATGGTAAACTCTGAAAGCTCTGGAAACTTAATCCAAGGAGGGGTCTTAAGTTCAAATGTAGGTTTCATTTTTTCTTCTCCCAATTTTTGCCATATACGGCATAATACATCGCCTCTTGGTAGTAATCCTCTTTGTCTTTCAAAAAGTCGTTGAGGAGTGCTTTGTTTTCAGGATTTTTCATCGCCTCTGTAAGCGACTTGAATATCACATCATCTTGTGAAGAAATCACTCCCTCATATATCGTAGGCAAGGTCTCTACGTTAAACCCATGCCTTTTTATTAGCGCATTCACAAAATTTATGTGTATCATCATCTGGTCCTCATCATCTACTAGCTTAAAGTATTGCTCAACCAAAGGAAAATACTTCTTGCTGGTGAGTCCTAAGCCAAATATGGCATAACTTCCTGTTACACAACTATTTTCAATATATTCCGTATCGGTATACCATTCAAGCTCTTTTATCGCTACCTTCGCATATTCCTCTAATTTAGGATGCAAGGTCTCATATTGCAATGCCTGTGCAAAAAAGCGATGAGTGCTTGATTTTACAAGACCTTTTATATCCAAAAACTGTTTAGGAGCTTTAGAACTCAGCTTGATTTGATAACTATGGTGGAATCCTGCTTTAAGCAGCGCAATGATAAAATCCAATGCCTTACCATAAGCCTCAGCAGTCTCTTGCTTGATTTTAAGGCTAATGGTAGCAAATACATCATTGGCATCAGCTTCCAATTGGCTATCTTTGTAGTGAATAAGGTCATCGGGTATCTCGCCCGTACCTTTTTTAAGGTATTGCTTAGCTTTCTCCGACCCCAGTTCATTAGCAGCTCGTTCTAAATCTTCTTGAGCAGACTTTACATCCCAACTGTATTGTTTGTATTTGATTTTCCAAAGGGCTTGTTGTATATAGAGGTTTAGTTTGTCTGTATCAATTTTTTCAGGGGTGATACCTTCTTTGAGTGTATATTTAGTATTCCATTGAGATCCTTTTTCATCATAGTACAATGGATAGAAAACTTCATACTTCCAATATCTAGCCTTAAAAGTAAGCCATCTTGCATTTTCTTTTAGCCAATCTTTTTTACCAGCATAAAGTTTTAATGTTTTTTCAGCAATAGCTATGATTTGGCTCGCTGTATAGCCATTGAGCTCTGTATCAAATAACTTATCTAAAAAGCTAACTATCTCTCCATCCTCCATTTCTCTACTGGGGTGGTTGATTACCTCTTCCATAAAAGTATCAAAACGATTCTTAAGCTCTGCTTTGCGTGCTTCGTGTACCAGTTTGAACTGTAGTGTGTAATCTTCAAATTCAATATTTACCGATGTTTTGTACCTAAACTTTCCAAAAAAAGCTTCTGTAAAAAATATCTTAGTAATTTTCTCCTGCAAAGTATTAGCAATAGTTTTCTTTTCTTCTTTAGAAAGTGTAGAGGAATTGGTAATAACTATTTCTTGAGGGGTACTATACCTTTTGAGTGAAGTATAAAAGAGGATGCTATTATCACGATTTTCATCTTGCTCAATTAAAATATAGTTAGCAGAGCCTTCCACAAGGTAGCGATACTGATAAGGAGTTTTTATTTCACTTCCTATCTTTTCTAATATGCCTTGTAGAATTTCTTTAGCGTATTTTTCTGCTGTATTCATTTCTATTTTTTCAGTAAATGTACATTCTGATATACTTTTCTAATTTCATCCCTTACTTCCATTAGCGCAAAGCCTAAGAGGTTCTTGCCACGCCACGAGGCAATGTTATATGCTTTCTCATTGTCTTTGCCAAAGCCTATTCCCCAAATGGTATCCATCGGACTTGCTTCTACTAATATTTTATCACCAGTAGAGAGCAAAAAGTCCATCATTTCCTTATTCTGAGTGAATTTGTAGTAATTCCCATTCAGTACGATGCTGTATTTGGCTTTGTCCCACACCTGAGGGTCAAAGTTGCGCACTTTCCTTCCCAAGGCTTTCATAAGTTTAGGGTCGGAGGTGTTCATTATTTCTTCCTCCACCTCTTCATCTCCAAACAAACGCGCTTTTTCAGCCATCATATACTGCTCAGCACAATAATATTTATCACCATCTACAGAAAAAGGTGAGGGTTGCCATTGCGAAAAACAAGATTCATCTACTACCTCTGCATTGGGTTTCCAAAAGAAAACAAACTTGAGCTTCTTTGCCGAATGGATAAAGGTCGCTTTAGAATACTTATAAGCGCCTTTGGGTTGCCAAACCGGAATTCCTTCGTAGTAATAATCCTCCTCGTCATCTATATCTTGGTCATCCTCTTCCCATCTGTTGTAATGCCAAAAACAAGGATACGGAAAAAGTGCTTGGTACTCTTTTTGTTGTGCTGGGGTAAGGGACTCATACCAGTCCCAAAACTTGGATTTATAATCTTCGCCAGCGCCCATACGCCAGCCTATCGTAAATTCAGTATAAGCAGGGAATGCAATCCACTGCGGTGCCATATAATTCATAACTAAACTATTAATTATTAATGATTAACAATGGGGCAAAAATAACAATAATTAGTCAATTAGCCAACTTTCTGATTAGCAAATTAGTAAAAATTTGTCATTCGTTATTCGTATTTCACAATTATTTTCTACTTTTGCCTCACCTAAACCCTAATACCTGAAACTTAACACCTAAACTATGGCAGCACATAATGATTTTGGAAAAGAAGGCGAGCAAGATGCTGTAAACTTCCTTATAGAAAATGGTCATACTATTTTAGAACGCAATTTTAGATTCGGTCACGCCGAGATTGATATAATTTCTCGAAAGGACAATATTTTGCATATTGTAGAGGTAAAAACTCGTAATTCAAGTGCTTATGGCGAACCCGAATCGTTTGTGAACCAACAAAAAATCGACCTTTTAGTAAGAGCAACCAACTACTATATGCAAAAAACCGATTTAGATTTAGAGGTTCAATTTGATATCATTTCAATTGTAAAAAACAATGTTGAGTTTACTATCAACTATATTGAGGATGCTTTTTACCCATTCTAAAAATGTTAAATAAATATAATTTTTTGCCCTATATTGTTATAGAATTATTTTTTTTAGTACTTTTGTAACAATTTTAAACCTCAGCAAAATGAAAACAGTAGCCTCAGCCGTTGAACAATACATCAAATCAAAACCTTTTTTGCAAACTGCCCTCTCTCAAGGGATTATCAACCTCACATCGCTCGCAAGGGTGATTCGCAAAGATATACAAAGCGAAACTACCACACGCGAAGTCCGTAATGGGGCTATAGTAATGGCTCTCAAACGATTATCGGTAGATATGGAGTTCCGTTCTACGCATCGTATCGTAAAAGTATTAAAAAATATAGGCGATATTATCGTTCGATCAAACCTTATTGACTATACTTTCTTACTATCGGATACTTTTATGAACAATCAGGCTGAATTGCTTCAAAAGATTCAAAACAACAAAGATGTGTTCTATGCTGCTACTCGTGGGGTAAATGAAACAAATCTCATTGTAAGTAGTACAATGGAGAGTATTGTGGAAGATATTTTCAAGAAAGAACGCTTATTGCACAAGTTTCCTAATTTAGGGGCTATCAGTGTGAAATTACCTGAAGAAAATATTTCGGTACCAGGAATTTATTATTTCATCTTCCAGCGTTTGGCGTGGGAAGGTGTGAGTATGAACGAGGTAATTTCTACTGCAAATGAGTTTACTATAGTAATTCCTGAATACCACGTGGACATTGCTTTTAAAGTGATTAAAGATTTAAAATTATTATAAAAATAAATGGTTAGAGTTAGATTTGCTCCAAGTCCTACAGGAGCATTGCATATCGGAGGCGTACGTACCGCCTTATTCAATTATTTATTCGCCAAAAAACACGGTGGCGACTTCTTACTTCGCATTGAAGATACCGACCAAAATCGCTATGTACCAGGCGCTGAGCAGTACATCATCAACTCACTGAACTGGTTAGGGCTTACTTACAACGAGGGAGTAGGCAAAGAGGGCAAACACGCTCCCTACCGCCAAAGTGAACGCAAGCCGCTCTACAAACAATATGCCGATGCTCTTATTGAGAATGGTTGGGCGTATTACGCTTTTGATACTGCTGAGGCACTTGATATTGCGCGCAAAGAGGCTGAAGCCAAAGGAGAAACCTTTATATACAATTGGGCAACACGCGATACTTTGCAAAACTCTCTATCGCTGAGTGCTGAAGAGGTACAACAACGCCTGCAACGAGGTGATGAGTACGTAATTCGCTTCAAAATGCCCCACAACGAACAGTTGAAAATGAACGATATGATTCGTGGGGAAGTAACTATCGATACGAGTACCTTAGACGACAAAGTGCTCTTCAAAAGTGACGGAATGCCTACTTACCACTTAGCAAACATCGTAGACGACCACCTAATGGAAATTACTCACGTAATACGCGGTGAAGAATGGTTGCCTTCTATGGCTTTGCACCTAATACTCTACCGCGCTTTTGGTTGGCAAGCTCCTGCTTTTGCTCATTTGCCTCTTATCCTCAAACCTGTAGGGAATGGCAAACTCAGCAAACGCGATGGTATCAAACTCGGTTTTCCTGTCTTCCCAATGGATTGGACAGAGAATAGCGAAACGCTAAAAGGATTTAGTGGAGAAGGTTATTTTCCTGAAGCTCTTATCAACTTTTTAGCACTTTTAGGGTGGAATCCAGGGAATGATGAGGAGATTTTTTCAATGGAACAACTCATTCAACTATTTGATTTAGAAAAAGTACACAAGGCTGGGGCTCGTTTCGACCCTGAGAAAATCAAATGGTTCAACCACCAATATTTACAAATGAAACCCAATGATGAATTGGCTACCCTTTTCCAAAAAGACCTTACCGAAAGAGGTGTAACTGCCCCAATTGCTACAGTAGAAAAAGTAGTTGGACTCATCAAAGAGCGCGCTTCCTTTGTAAGTGATTTCTGGGAACTTAGCAAATTCTTCTTTGAAGCACCTACCCAATACGACGAAAAGGCAATTAAAAAACAATGGAAAGAACAAACTCCTACCATTGTGAAAGAAGTAGCTGAAGTACTCCAAAATACTGCTAATTTTACTTCAATTGCCTTAGAAGAGGCGGTAAAGCAATATATGGAAACAAAGGGCTTAGGCTTTGGTCAAGTAATGCCTCCATTGCGCTTGGCATTAGTAGGTGAACTCAAAGGTCCTCACATATTTGATATTATAGAGGTTATAGGTAAAGAAGAAACACTATGCCGTTTGGACGCAATTCTTTCTGCTGAAAAATAAAAAAATGAAATAATTTTTCACTTTTTATTTGGTAGTTAGAAAAATATTCTTACCTTTGCCCCATCAAATAGAACAATATTATATGACATTGTACACTTTAAACATAATGACGATGTGTTGCACACTCAATTTGAGCAGTGCAAGGCTCGTTATTTCTTAAAGATATGTCAGTTACTATATTTTAACAAATGAAATAACAACCCCCACCGCTTTATAAAGGTAGTGGGGGTATTTTTTTATAACGATGACAAAAATAAATTGTACTGAGAGTCTTATTAATGAACTCTATCACGAAAGTAAAAACATCAAACACCACGTAAGCAAACAGCGTATTACACGCTTTGTAAACGACCTTTTTCAGTTCTTATTTCTTATTGATGAACGCACTTGCTTATCAAAAGTGAGTATAGAAGCCCGCTATGAGGAATTGCGTTGGGATTTTATCAATATTGTAGACGATTTTCTGCTAAACGAATCTCAAAAAGCAAAAACAACCGATTATTACGATTGTATTTTGCCTAATATCTATCAGCAATTGCGAGAAGATGCTCAGTATTTTATTGATAGCGACCCTGCAGCAACTTCTATCAGAGAAGTACAAATCACCTACCCTGGTTTCTTTGCTATTATGGTATATCGCATTGCTCACGAATTGTGGTTGCGCAAAGTACCTCTCTTGCCGCGTATGCTCACTGAATACGCTCATAGCAAAACGGGTATCGACATTCACCCAGGGGCAAGCATTGGAGTCCCTTTTATGATTGACCACGGTACAGGTATTGTAATTGGAGAAACTACAGTAATAGGTAACTATGTAAAGATATATCAAGGAGTTACCTTGGGGGCTCTATCGGTATCAGTAGATAAGGCTCATACCAAGCGCCACCCTACCATTCAGGATAATGTGGTGATATACTCTGGTGCTACTATTTTAGGTGGTGAAACCGTAATAGGACACGATAGTATCATCGGCGGGAATGTATGGCTCACCAATAGCATCGAACCTTTTACTAAGGTTTTCCACAAAAGTCAGATTATTGTAAAGGACAACGAAGTATATGAAGAACCGATTAATTTTGTTATCTGATTCCTAAACACGTAACTAATAAATAATTTATATAATGGCGTACAAAAATGTTTTAGAAGTCATCGGGCATACTCCCGAGGTAAAAATCAACAGATTGTTTGGCAATGATGCCAACGTATTCATCAAATTAGAGCGCTTGAACCCTGGCGGTAGTATCAAAGACCGTATTGCGCTCGCTATGGTTGAAGATGCCGAAGCTAAAGGCATCCTTAAAAAAGACAGTGTGATTGTAGAGCCTACCTCTGGCAACACGGGAGTGGGCTTGGCATTAGTAGCGGCTGTAAAGGGCTATAAACTCATCGTGGTAATGCCTGAATCAATGAGTATTGAACGCCGCAAGTTGGTAGCCGCTTATGGCGCCGAAGTAGTACTCACGCCTAAAGAAAAAGGTACGGGGGGAGCGGTCGCTAAAGCTCTGGAAATAGCTGAAGGCAAACCTAACTATTGGGTACCTCAACAGTTTAAAAACCCTGCTAATCCTGATGTACACGAAAAAACAACTGCTCAGGAAATACTAAAATCTTTCCCCGAAGGTTTTGACTATTTCGTAACGGGAGTAGGTACTGGCGGACATATCTCTGGGGTATCAAAAGTGCTTAAACAACACTTCCCTAACCTCAAAACTGTAGCTGTAGAACCCGATCAATCGGCGGTGTTGAGTGGTGGTGCTCCAGGTCCTCACGCCTTACAAGGATTGGGCACTGGCTTCATACCCGATAACTATAACCCTGCTGTAGTAGATGAAGTTATCCCTATCTCTAAAGAAGAAGCCTTTGATTACGCTCGCCGATTGGCTAAAGAAGAAGGTATTTTAGGAGGTATCTCTACTGGTGCTGCTTTAGCTGCCGTTGCTAAAGTACTCAAAAAAGACCCCAAAGCGCGTATCCTCACCATAAATTACGACACAGGAGAACGCTACTGGTCAGTAGAAGGACTTTTTTAGTGAAATGTGAAAAATGAAAAGTCTTAATAATTAAAAAGCAGTTGGATAAAATAAGTATCCAACTGCTTTTTTGTAACTCATCATTCGTATTTCGTCATTACAAATTTCCGATTACTTCATTCTTAGGGTATTTTACCTTATAGCTAATGCGGAATTTCTTAGTTTCACCTGCTTTGAGGTTGGTATCCCAAGTGAGTATACCCGTTTCCTTATTCACTTCAGCTTTTGAGGTATCTAAGAGTTCTATTTGTATCTTATCATCAGTGGTAAGTGGGTATTGGTCTTTTAGTTTCAGGTCTATAGCCTCTTTTTTATTGGCTGAATTCAAGTTCCAAATGCAACGGAATTCATATTAATAATTTGTTTAAATTTTTCGTTTGGTGTGAGGTATCCAAGTCTTTTACGAGGTCTATTATTTAGATTGTTTTCAATCCATTTAATACGCTTGTTGGTTACTTCACTAAAGTCCGTACCCTTTGGGATATACTGCCTGATAAGACCGTTAGTATTTTCATTGGCACCACGCTCCCAAGAGTGGTATGGCTTACAAAAATAGAAATTAATATCTAATTTTTGTGCTATATCCTCGTGTTTTGCAAATTCTTTTCCATTATCAGCCGTTATTGTGTGTATTAAGTTTTTTACTTTTCGTAATGCCCATACTGTAATCTTTGCTACAGGGATGGCTTCTTTCCCTGATAGCTTACGTATCCATACTCTGCTTGTTGCTCTATCATTAATGGTTAGAATAGCACCTTTGTGATTCTTTCCAATAATTGTATCTATCTCTAAATCACCAAATCTTTCTTTTTGCTCTACAATTGAAGGTCGCTGATCAATCTCCACTCTATTCGGAATAAATCCTCTACCTGCGTTTTTAGAACCACGCTTTGAATATTTGCGTCCTTGCCTTCTAAGAGATTTATGAAGATCCCCACCTTGTCGTTTATCTTGCCATATCCAACAATATATAGTTTCGTGAGATACCATAGCTATATTTTCTACTTGGCTTCTGCCCACTATCTGCTCTGGGCTCAAGTCCTTTCGTAGAAGCTTTTTTACACGCTTCTTCATAGCTTGTGTAAATACCTCCTTTCGCTTCTTTTCAACCTTACGTTTATCTGCCTTTCTTTGGGCAAGATCAGGGTTGTATTTTCCACTACGACTATCGCAATTGCGTTTTATTTCTCTATAAATATTACTCCTATCAACTCCAATAGCTTCAGCTATATCTTTTTTACTCATCGGAACTTGCAACATCTTAGAAATTGCATACCTTTGCTTTTCGGTTATATGTTTACTCATCTACAACTTTTATTTCTTTGGACGGACAATAAAAACAAAGATAGTAACATTTATCCATTCAGCAGAGAACAGAGGGAATTGTCTCTCTTTTCTCTCTGAAAAAAATATTACTTATGCAGCTATTAATCCTTTTCTTTAAAAGTTGCATTTATAACTTGAACTCAAGAATGAATAAAATTTAAAGGAGACAAAAATGCCACAAATTCTTATAGACAGAAAAACATGTTCTAAATGCAATACTTGCGCAACTGTATGTGTAATGGGAATCATTGATAAATCGACAGCCTTAAATTATCCAACCATACCTGAAGAAAAATTGGATTATTGTTTAAAATGTGGTCATTGTGAGTCTTTTTGTGCACAGAAGGCTCTTACCTTAGATTTCCTTCTTGACGAAAAAATTAATACGTCTTTTTTGGATAGTCAGATTGAACCACAGAATATAGCATTGTATATAAAAAGTCGACGTTCTGTGAGACATTATTCTTCAAAGACAGTTAATAAAGAGTTAATTGCTAAAGTTATTGATATAGCCCGTTATGCTCCATCTGGAGGGAATGGACAACCAGTAAAATGGATTGTTATTCATAAACCATCAGAGGTAAATCGTGTTGCAAGTTTAACCGTTGATTGGATGCGAACTATTCAAAACACATCACATCCTCTAGCAGATTATGTACCTGCAATAATTTCAACTTGGGATAGTGGTTTGGATTTGATTTGCCATAATGCTCCCCATTTACTTTTTGCACATGTTCCTATTGAGCCAATTGATGACCCTACCGAAGCAATTATTGCTTTGACTCATTTTGATATTGCTGCGCCCGCTTTTGGTATCGGTACATGTTGGGCTGGATTCGTAAAGTTGGCTATAGACAATTATAAACCATTAAAGGATTTGTTATCAATACCAGAAGAACGTAAAGCGGCTTGTCCAATGCTATTTGGATATTCAAGTTATAAAATAACTTCTATTCCGAGACGCAATCCTGTGGATATTACATGGAAGTAAAATAGAAGTTACTTAATGACTAAAATGGTGTATTAAACAGTTAATCTTGATTCAGTAAAAAAAATAATTTTGTTTTACTGAATCAGACTCTAATCAACTAACAATTAAGAGGGATGGTTTTTTTCAGGAACTCTCTCCAACATTTCCAAAAAACAACATTCCCATTGTTTTGCAGCCAAACTAACAATTTGACAATTAAGATTTATTCCATATTTATCAGCAATAACTCTGACTTGACTTTTTCTGAATATTGTCTTTAATACAGTTCTGGCTGGCAAATCGGGTTTTTGCAACAAGAAAGTGAGAAAATTCAGATATTTTCTTTTCAATTCATAACTTATTGACATTTTTTTTCTTTCAATCTTTAAAAGTGCTGACTTGACTTTTGGTGGTGGCAAAAAACTCTCATGAGATATTTCATACATAAGTTTTAAATCAAAAAAAGTATGATAAAACACAATATATGGATTGAAAACTTTTTTTGAAAATAACTTTTGGGCAGGTTCAAGTTGCATTATCAATGAACCACCCATAAAATGCTCAACACTATCAAACATCAAGGATTTTAAAATTTCAGAAGTTATTCTGAAAGGGATATTAGACACAACTTTAAAATTTCTTTTTGGTATGGTGTAACATCTAAAATCACAATCAATAATTTTGACATTCGTGTTGTTAGAAAACTTGTTTTTTAGAATGGACAATAGCGATTTATCATTCTCTATTGCAATTATATTTGTGCATTGACGAACTAAATGAACAGTCAAAAATCCTTTTCCGGCACCAATATCTATAACAGTGTCGGATTCATTTATTTTCGCAATTTTAATTGCATCATCTATCAGCACTTTATCTATAGTAAAATGCTGTCCCGTGTATCTTACGGGCAGTTTATTTTTTATCATTACTTATTTCTTGCTGAATTCAAGTTCCAAATGCAACGGAATTCATATTAATAATTTGTTTAAATTTTTCGTTTGGTGTGAGGTATCCAAGTCTTTTACGAGGTCTATTATTTAGATTGTTTTCAATCCATTTAATACGCTTGTTGGTTACTTCACTAAAGTCCGTACCCTTTGGGATATACTGCCTGATAAGACCGTTAGTATTTTCATTGGCACCACGCTCCCAAGAGTGGTATGGCTTACAAAAATAGAAATTAATATCTAATTTTTGTGCTATATCCTCGTGTTTTGCAAATTCTTTTCCATTATCAGCCGTTATTGTGTGTATTAAGTTTTTTACTTTTCGTAATGCCCATACTGTAATCTTTGCTACAGGGATGGCTTCTTTCCCTGATAGCTTACGTATCCATACTCTGCTTGTTGCTCTATCATTAATGGTTAGAATAGCACCTTTGTGATTCTTTCCAATAATTGTATCTATCTCTAAATCACCAAATCTTTCTTTTTGCTCTACAATTGAAGGTCGCTGATCAATCTCCACTCTATTCGGAATAAATCCTCTACCTGCGTTTTTAGAACCACGCTTTGAATATTTGCGTCCTTGCCTTCTAAGAGATTTATGAAGATCCCCACCTTGTCGTTTATCTTGCCATATCCAACAATATATAGTTTCGTGAGATACCATAGCTATATTTTCTACTTGGCTTCTGCCCACTATCTGCTCTGGGCTCAAGTCCTTTCGTAGAAGCTTTTTTACACGCTTCTTCATAGCTTGTGTAAATACCTCCTTTCGCTTCTTTTCAACCTTACGTTTATCTGCCTTTCTTTGGGCAAGATCAGGGTTGTATTTTCCACTACGACTATCGCAATTGCGTTTTATTTCTCTATAAATATTACTCCTATCAACTCCAATAGCTTCAGCTATATCTTTTTTACTCATCGGAACTTGCAACATCTTAGAAATTGCATACCTTTGCTTTTCGGTTATATGTTTACTCATCTACAACTTTTATTTCTTTGGACGGACAATAAAAACAAAGATAGTAACATTTATCCATTCAGCAGAGAACAGAGGGAATTGTCTCTCTTTTCTCTCTGAAAAAAATATTACTTATGCAGCTATTAATCCTTTTCTTTAAAAGTTGCATTTATAACTTGAACTCAAGTTGTTCTTAACGGTAATTTCGTAAGTAAAAGTCTGCTCTTTATAGCTGGAAATAAACTTAGTTGCCGATTTATCAGCTATTTTTTCGCGTTTTACACTTATCTTCTTATCATTACCCATAGTGAGTTGCATACTCTCTGAGGTTTGATTAGGATCTATCAGTGTTTTACCTACATACATATCTTCAAAAATCACATTTGCCTGACCTGTAAGCAGGTTATACTGCGAATAATCGTCAACGGAAGCCACCAAATACACTCCATTATCTATACGCGGTGCGGTGTAATACTCATATTTAGCTTTGATTTTAAGCTCTTTGAGTGATACACTATGCTCTTTGTTGTTAGAGAGTATATCATAAGGCGTAGTAATCTCAAACGAGGTATTGAGTTGATTTTCGTTTAGATTTGTATAATCGGAAATAGTAGCTTCTTCTTGTATCTGTTCTACCATTGCTTCTTTTTTTACTGCTTCTGAACGATAGACATTAGCTCTCACGTAGTTGTCGTCGCTATCATATCGCCTGCCAAAATAGAGATACCACGCTTTTAGTAGCGTAAACTGATTATTCTGATTAGGATTACCACTAGAAAGACTCAGTTTGATATGCTTCCAATCTACCCCAGTATTTTGTCGCACTTGCGCCTTATACACCAAATTGATAGGTTGAGAGATATTGTCAGCACGCAAGTCATAAAAAGGCACCCACGACGCATTGGGGGTTATATAACTCACACTGAAATCAGCTTTAACAGGAGCATCAACCATTACTTGCAACACCAATTTGCCATCAGAAAGCGTTTCTTCTTTAGTAACTTCTCCTTTAAGACGTTGTTCCAAATTGTAACGAAGACTGCGCAATTTGTTTTGCTTATCAGTCATCGTATCTATTTTGTCGAGAGAAGTGGTCATCTTATCCTTTGAATAGTCGAGAAACTTAGCGTACTCAGCTACATTAAGTCCCGTACCACCTCCTAACACCGATTTGTTTTCTTTAATCAAATCTACTACTTGCTTTTCAGCAGCAATCTGGTTATTGAGCTTATCAATTTGAGAAGTCAGCAAGTCGATACTATCTTTCACTTGTTTCGATTTGGGCAAGAGGTTCTCACCATCAGTAGTATACTGAGTGGTAAATTGAGCCGAAAGTACCGTTACATTTTTAGGAGCTACAATGCGAAGTGTATTCTCATTTAGTCTATTAGCAACGTTTTTCACTACAATTTCATTCGTACCCTTGTTGAGGTTCGCACTAAAATAATGAGTAAGTTCAGCCGAATTGAAATATACTGTAGCTGCATCGAGTTTAGCATTAGCAAATTGTGCTTTTTGCGCTAACACAAAAGCTGAACTAAACAATAAAATATAGGTAATAAACTGTTTCATCTACGCATTATTTGTTTTTTGTTTCTCGTCATTCGTAATTCGTCCCTCGTCATTCGTAATTTGTTTCCCTTCTTTAGCCAAGTAGGTAGGGAGGTTCAATCCTGCCATATTGAAGAGGTCGTTGAGAGGTGGGACAGTTTTCATCATCCCCGATACGAAATTGGCAGTAGAGTTATTGCCATCTTCACCTTTGCCAGAATCCCATACTGTAATCTTATCGATTTTGATATTCTTAACGGCTTCCACTTGGGTTTTAACGAGTTCAGGCAACTTCTCGATAAGGAGCAATTGGAATGCTTTGGTAGGGTCGCCCCCTGCTGCACTAACCACATCTTTATAACCTTCAGCTTGTTTGGTAAGGATTTGGAAGAGACCTTTTGCTTCAGCTTCCATTTTAGCGTAAATAGCATCGGCTTCCCCTTTAGCTTTCTCGCGAAGGCGTTCAGCTTCGGCTTGTGCCTCGATAATAGCGCGCTGTTTGTCAATTTCAGCAGGGACAATGATATTTGCCACCTGGGTAGCACGTTCGCGTTCAGAACGAGCAGTTTCAGCTTTTTCTTCAGCTGAATAGGCTTCTTCTAAAGCTTTAGCTTGTTGTACTTTTTCAGCTGAAATAGCAATACGCAACGATTCGGCTTCTTTTTCACGACGTAGCGCTTCAGAGTTGGCAATCGCAATTTTAGCCTCGTTTTCCCCTTTGATAGCCAAGGCATTAGCTTCTGAAATTTTGATACGACTATCACGGTCGGCTTCTGCTTTACCAATAGACTCAAACTTCTTAGCTTCGGCAATCCCTACAGTTTCATCTTTCTTAGCCTCGGCGATGCTAATCTCTTTATCTTTTTGAGTGATAGCGATTTTCACATCTCTATCGCGGTGTGTTTCGGCTATTTGGGTATCTTTCTCACGGTCGGCAAGGGCTTTACCAGTTTCCCCTATTTTCTCTTGTTCAGCCACACTGATTTTTGCCTCGTTGATAGCTTTCGCAGCCGCTTCTTTACCAAGAGCTTCAATATAACCCGACTCGTCTTTGATATCGGTTACGTTTACGTTGATGAGTTTTAAACCTATTTTTTTGAGCTCACTATCTACGTTTTTAGAGATGTTTTCGAGGAATTTATCACGGTCGGAATTGATTTCCTCAATAGTCATAGTAGCGATGACCAAACGCAACTGACCGAAAAGAATATCTTTTGCCAACTCTTGAATTTGCTCAGGTGAGAGCCCTAAGAGGCGTTCGGCAGCTGCATTCATATTCTCGTGTTCGGTAGAAATCGCAATCGTAAAGCGACAAGGTACATCTACCCGAATATTCTGACGGCTCAGCGCATTGGTAAGGTTTGCTTCGATAGAAAGCGGACGCAAATCTAAATAGGCATAATCCTGAATCACAGGCCATACAAAGGCACCACCCCCATGGATACACTTGGCAGATGAACCACCGGTTTTACCGTAGATTACGAGAATTTTGTCGGACGGACAGCGTTTGTAACGCGCCACAAGCGATGAGATAGTAACAAAGAGGACAACCGCCAAAATAACGATAAGTCCAATTGGTGAAGTGAATGTTTCCATTAAAATATTGTTTTAAATTAATAATTAACAAATGTTGCGACAAAGATAAAGAATAAGTTACGATTTACCAAATTTTCTAAAGGCTTGAATGGTTTGGTAATAGCCATAACCTATAAATATACGACCTATGAAAAGTAGTAAATATGGAAATCCTTCTAATCTTATATCAATAATCTTTAAATCACCCCACTTGGTTAGATTAAAAACATCAACTAATGAGGTTATGAAGTTTGAAATTCCTTCTGTATTTGTATCAAGTTCTATATCATTATTCATAAATAAAAGAACCATAAAATATGTTATAAACCCTACTAGTATAGAAAAATTAACCCCTGCGATCCAATTAGTGTCAAACTTATTAGAGTTTTTATTAAACCATAGTGTAATTTTGTCGTGTTCCCTAAGTACTACGATAAACAGCATAGCAAAACTCATTAAAGCAATGATTATTACAATGCTTAATCCGAGTTGATCATTTAATATTTTTGAAATTTGTAATAAAAACCAATGAATAGTTTTATATGCCCAATCATTTTTAAAATCTTCTTGTCCATATATAATTACAAGAAAAATTATTGTCATAATAAACAATAATAAAGGAGATATATAATTATTTTGCTTTACAATTTCTCTTGTACTTTTTCTATTTTCATAGAATTTTAGAAGAACTAATAAAATCAATGCTAATGCTAATAGCCAAAACCAATAATAGCTTTTTTCAATCATATATAAGGAAAGAGATACTACACTAAAAAAAAGTAATACGTATTTTATTCCCATTCTTGTTTTTCTGTCAATAATTACAGGAATAGTATACACAAACAGGTTTGAGATTATTATATTATTTTTGAGTTTAGTAAAAAATGGCTGTAGATTGTAGGATGCTTTTTTAATTTGATCTTTAATTTTTATTACTTTAGTAGATACATCACTAAAAAAACCTTCTGTTTTTTCATCTTCAGCACGTTTCTCTTCTAAGTAAACACTCATTTCTTTTTCATAAAAACGAAGTCCTTCAACCTTATTATTTTGTTTGTAAAAATTATCTTTAATAATGCGATAGGTCTCACGAATTTGGTTATAAATAAGTGGCGTCTTATCCTGAACTTCAAAGTCATTTTTATATTTTACATTATCACGATTATTAAATATATATAGAACTCCCTCTTCTTCTATTTTTATATCCCAAAGGTTGATATTATTGTTAAAATTACTCCGAGATATATCTAACCCTCTTCTAAAAATTGTACTTTCAAATCGTATATAGGACACTCTTGTCTCTACTCTACAATGTAGAAATTGAACTTCTTCATCAAATTCTGTATTTGAAAAAATTGCCCTATCCAAAAAATCTGTAAAGTGAAACTGCTGCGCTTTATGAAAATGAGCACTATAAAAGTCTGCTAATTTATTGAATGAGGTATTTTCAAATCGAACAGTATTATGAAACTTACAATGGTGAAAACGTACTTTTTTACAAAACTGAGCATTTTCAAAATTGATAGATTCTTTTTTATACTCTTTTATATCAGTACAAAACTCTGTTTCTGAAAAATAAATAGTATCATAAAAAATAGCTTGAGAGAAGTCTATTTCTTTTTGAAATTTAGCATTTTCAAAAAGAAATTTAACTTCTGAATTATTCTCATTTAAATTGTCCTCTTGCTTGATCCCAAATTTTGCACCTGAAAAATTAACAGTTTCTTTAAAAATAGCCTTAGAAAAGTTTACTCCCTTTTCAAATATAGAAGCTTTAGCAATTATTTTTTCTTGATTGTTTTTAATATATGAAAATGAAATTTTTTTATTAAATGTACAACCTGAAAAATCCACATCTTTCTTAAAAATACAACCTGAAAAATCCACATCTTTCTTAAAAATACAATTTGAAAAGTTAACCTCTTTATCAATAGTTTTCCCTATAATATTAATCTCTTCTGTAAAAACTAAGGTTTCTTCCTTATAAACTTCTCGTAATTTATCAATAACATCAAACAAAGTTTCTTTTTTTGGCAATTTGTGTAGCCAAATTTTCTTACCATTGCTTTTAGATCGATTGATGTATTTTTTTAAATCCATAGTGTTTTTATTTTCTAAATTAAAGTTTTCTACTGAAAGCGTCCGAAAAGTTCTATCTGTGAGGGCGTTTGCAAAACGCCCCTACATAACATACTCTAAAAGTAATTGATTTTTAGAGTAATCAACTTTGGTAAAGTGTGAAACTTTGCCAAAGTGTAGCGACTCATTTTCTCTTACCATAGTGCTTTTCATAGTAATCTCTAAATTCTTTTACTTGATCTTCAGTATAATGAAATAAACCATAACCTTCTTTTAGAGGGCGTTCTACTATGTAATAGTAGGTGTTTTTATCTAAATCTTTTACTAAATGAACTGAAATAAAAAAATCATTACTCCCTGTAATACATATTTCATAGTTCGTGAGTTTTAAGTATTGCGAAGCGTAGTTATCAGCGCGCTGTTGCCAAGTCAGCGTAGAAGGCAGTGTTATATTTCCAAGACTACTATAGTTTTTGTTAAGGATTATCTTAAAGTAATCGGCTAATACTTTTGCATAAGTAGCTTTTTGTAAATCTTTTGAATGGTCGCCTGTAGTTTTGAGAAGATGGATTTCACTTTCTGATTTTTTATACACATAATAAGTGTTAGTCTCATTCTTTTCTACCTCCCCTTCATCACGGCAATCACCCCAATGTTCTACTTTTTGAATGTGAAAACTAATATATTCCTCACTGATTTTTTTATAAGTACCATAAGAGGTGGTAAAACAATCATTCCCACACGGGGCTGAATACCACGATTTAAAATTTCCATCGGTAGATAACTGTAGGTGATTACCATAACTCCAATCGGGATTTTCGGGTTTTGTAAGGATATAAAAATCTTCCTTATTAACATTATCTCCTAATATGTTGTTAATCTCCCATTTAGCACCTATAAGGTCTTGGGCGGAAACCATTCCTATACAGAGAAAATTGAGTATTATAAAAAGTGTTTTCATCATTGTTTTTTCTTCTTTGTTTTACAATTAATTTCAAATACTCCCCAAATGCCCTTGAGTCCGTATTTTTTTATAGCTTTAGCACCTTCTGAATAGTAGGCTTTGAATTTGCCTTTATCATATTTTTCCAATAGATTTTTTATTTCCTCATTATCTTCACTGAGTAACTTGCCATTCAGATAGAACAAGCTCCATATTCGGGGATAGTCGTTGCCAAATACTGCTTTGATAGCACTCTCGGAATAATAAGGTCGGTCTTCCCCCGTTAGTCGCAATTCATCTTTGGAGACAACTTCAATAGGGTGATCGAGAAAGAGCGCTACAAGTTCGTTGTTATGTAGCTTTATCCCTACTACTTTATCAGGTTGAGATTTATTGTCGTTGTTAAGCAAGCGTATTTTCTTCCCTTCTTTTACATAAGGAAAACAATAAGTTCGATCGAATATTAATGGTTCTACAATACATAAGGTATCTTGCTTTAACACAAGTTGGTGAGGGCTATTGATCACTTTCCTTTGCTCTTTTTTGTCTCTAATAACATAAGTGTAATAAGTCTCTCCCTTAGATTGCGAAAAAGTGTAAAATGGCAAAAAGAATAGCAAAAATAGATATTTCATTGTATTATTGTTGTTTTTTCTGTTCTTTAGCACGTTGTTTTAAGTCTTTTTCAGTAAAGTAATAAACTGTTACTTTATCTTTATAATATTCCTCTCGCAAGTAGTAATAAGTATTGGTTTTCAGGTCTTTCACAAGGTAAAGAGTGCTATCATCGGTAGGGTAACCTTTGAGGATTTCGTAAGAGATAAGGTGAAAGAGTTTGCGCACAAGTTTGCCAATGCGCTCGTCCTTAGGCACATCACTTTTCAGTTGGAAAGAAGGATTGGGCGATTTACCATTTCGGCTATATATTTTCATAAAACGTGCTAAAGCCTCCGCATTTTTAGCCTTTTGTTTATCGGTAATGAGGTTTCCTGTACTTTTGATAAGATAAAATTCATCATTAGATACTTTATGAATGTAGTAACTGCCAATAGCTACCTTCAGATAGTTTTCTCCTACCATTTGGTATTGACCATCATAATGATCTTTATCTATTATACAAGGTGGAAAAAAAGTACTATCAGGGCGAAATAGAATCGTATTATCAGCTACACAAGGATTTTTCTGGCGTGGTTTTTTTAGAAAATAAACATCCGTTACATCGGGGAATTCTCCTAAGAAATTATCAATATCCCAATCCTTGCCTATAAATTCTTGAGCTGAAAGACAAGTGATAGAAAATAAAGCGATTAAGAGTGTTTTCATTTTTAGATTTTTTAGTAATCAAAATTTGTAATACAAAATGCTCATCGTGCCACGATTGTACTATGACCCTGTGCGAATGGCTTCTACAGGATTGAGTCGCGCTGCTGAGGAAGCAGGAATGATGCCCGAAAGCAAGCCTACTACAAACGAGATACTCAAACCTATGGCTACATTTTTAAACGATAGTATAAAAGTAAAACCTTCTTCACTGCTTGGGATTACAAAGGTGAGCAACCATACGAATAGCAACCCAAAAAGTCCGCCGATAATCGCCAAAAGTACTGCTTCAAACAAAAACTGAAATAAAATAAACTGATTTTTAGCGCCTAACGACTTTTGTACCCCGATGAGGTTGGTGCGTTCTTTCACGCTCACAAACATAATGTTGGCAATCCCAAAGCCCCCTACCAAGATAGAAAAGCCCCCAATAATCCAACCTACTACATTCATCATTCCAATGGTTTCGTCTATCATATCAGTAAACGACGAGATTTTGTTGAGGAAAAAATTGTCGATATCCTCAGGTTTGAGTCCGCGATAAGTACGGAATTTCTGGCGCAATACGGCTTCATATTCTGCCATATCCACTCCTTTTTTAGGTTTGAGTACGACCCCACTGGGCATCCCTTGTGGACCTGTATTCATAAAACTGCGGACGAAATTAGCTGTTACATAGGCATTATTATCAGGACCTCCCCCTAATTCTCCGTATTTTTTCAGTACTCCAATAACCGTGAGTCGCCTGCCAAACACGCGTATTTCTTTATCGAGAGGATCTTCTTCTCCAAAGAGTTGTTCGGCAGCTTCATAGCCTAATATCGTTACTGCCGTTCCTGCATTAGCTTCCGCATCGTTGTAAAAACGCCCTTTGCCCATACGAATGTCGCTAATCTGTTCCACCCCCGCTGAGGTAGCCTGTACCGACATTGAGGGAATAGTTTTACCGCCGTACTTCACCGCCGAATTGAGTCCGAATAACTCGTACACCACTGCTTCGGTATTAGGTAATTCACGTTTGAGAAATTCGTATTCCTGATAGGTAACTTGCGGAAAGCTCAGGCGTTGCCACTGAGGCACAGAAGAAGGCGCAAAAGAATATTTGGAAAGGTTGATCATATTCTTATCCAAACCCGAAAGACTCTCCTGAATACTCCTATTCAATGAATCAACCGCTGCTAACACCGAGATAATAGAAAAGATGCCCACCGTTACACCTAATAGCGATAGGAAAGTGCGGAGCTTGTTGTCGCGCAGTGACTTGATAGCAAAGTTAAAACTCTCTTTTAATAGTTGTAGATAAATGAACATATCGTATTTTTTACATTAATTTCTAAATGTCTTGTTTTTCAATAGAGGGATAGGAGCGTATAAAACTGCTTTCTTCATAGGATATAGGATTGATTTAAGAATTTGCCAATTTGCTAATCTGCTAATTAACAAATTAGCTCATTAACAAATTTTAATCTCTTTTGTTTGCTTCGTATTAGTAAAAAGTAGTATTTTTGTAGCCAAAAATAAAACTTTTTTTTCAAATGAGCACTACAAAACAAGCAAAATCTGCTTTAATATCTGTTTTTGACAAGACAGTATTAGAACCTATCATTCACAGAATGAAAACTTTAGGTATTACTATCTACTCTACTGGGGGTACTGAAGATTTTATCAAAAAATTGGGTGTAGAAGTGATTCCTGTGGAAAGTATTACCGATTATCCCTCCATTTTTGGAGGACGTGTGAAAACGCTCCACCCTAAAATTTTTGGAGGCATCCTCAACCGTCAGGACAATGTGCAGGATACTGAAGAAATGAAACAATATGCTATCCCTCAAATTGACATAGTGATTGTGGATTTATATCCTTTTGAAAAAACAGTAGCAAGCGGTGCTAATGAACAAGAGATTATTGAAAAAATTGATATAGGTGGTATTTCGCTCATCCGCGCTGCTGCTAAAAACTATAAAGATGTGCTTTGTGTAGCCTCAGTTGATGAATACAGTGACCTTTTGCAAATTTTAGACGAACAACACGGCAGCACGACTTTAGAACAGCGCCGCCACTTTGCTGCTAAAGCCTTCCGCGTATCATCTCACTACGATACTGCTATCTTCAACTACTTCAACCAAACCGAAGAAATTCCTACTCTGGCTATCAACGAGTGCCACGGACAAGTGTTGCGCTATGGCGAAAACCCTCACCAAAAAGGAGAATTTTACGGTAATTTCGATGCCCTTTTCGATAAATTACACGGCAAGGAGCTCTCGTATAATAACTTGTTAGATGTAGATGCTGCTGTGAATCTAATGGCTGAATTTGTAGGCGACGATCCTACTTTTGCTATACTAAAACACAACAATGCTTGTGGCGTAGCAACTCGCAAAACGATACACGAAGCCTATAAAGATGCGCTCGCCGGCGACCCCGTTTCAGCTTTTGGAGGTATCCTCATTTCTAATACAAAAATTGATTCGGCTACTGCCGAAACCATTCACTCACTTTTCTTTGAGGTAATCATTGCACCTTCTTATAGTGATGAAGCTCTAAAAATACTCGAACAGAAGAAAAATCGTATTATTTTAGTACAGAAAAAAGCCAAAATGCCTACAACAAGTGTGCGTTCGTGTCTCAATGGCTATTTGGTGCAGGAAAAAGACCTCAAAACCGATAGCATAGCCGATGTACAATACGTAACTGCTGTTAAACCTTCAGCTGAAGTGCTCGACGACCTTTTCTTCGCTTCTAAAATATGTAAAAACACCAAATCGAATACCATTGTATTAGCTAAAAACAAACAGCTCATCGCCAGTGGTACAGGACAAACCAGCCGCGTTGATGCACTCAAACAAGCTATCGAAAAGGCTAAAGAATTCAAATTTGATCTCAACGATGCCGTAATGGCAAGCGATGCCTTCTTCCCCTTCCCCGATTGTGTGGAAATTGCTCACAACGAAGGTATTCGCTCTGTAATACAACCTGGTGGCTCTATTAAAGATCAAGCCAGTATCGACTATTGTGATGCTCACCAAATGGGAATGGTATTCACAGGAATACGACACTTTAAACACTAATTAAACGCTATTTAAACAACGTATGAAACACATTGCAGCCGTAGGAGGCTATTTTATAATGCTTTATGATATCTTTCGCAAACGCACCCGCTGGTCGATTACTAAAGACCTCATATTGCGTGAGATAGATGACCTCATCTTTGGGTCTATAGGTATCGTAGCTTTTATCTCTTTCTTCGTAGGAGGGGTAGTAGCTGTACAAACCGCTTTGAATATCGACAACCCTTTTATCCCCAAATACCTTATAGGTTTCGCTACTCGACAATCTATTGTATTGGAGTTTGCACCTACCTTTACAGCAGTAATTTTAGCAGGGAAAATTGGTTCGTTTATCACTTCCAGCATAGGTACAATGCGCGTAACCGAACAGATTGATGCCCTTGATATTATGGGGGTAAACTCAGTGAATTATTTGATATTCCCCAAAATAGTAGCCCTAATGTTAATGCCGTTCCTCATCGCCTTAGGTATGTACTTAGGGGTATTAGGAGGTTGGGCTTCTGCGGTAATGAGTGGCTATACCACCTCTGCCGAATTTGTACAAGGAGTGCAGTACGACTTCAAACCTTACAGTATGGTGTACGCCTTCACTAAAACGGTTGTTTTTGCATTTTTCTTGGCTACCATTCCGTCCTATCACGGTTATTATATGAAAGGAGGCGCTTTAGATGTTGGAAAAGCCAGTACGGTTTCATTTGTATGGACGAGTATAGTGATTATCCTTGCTAACTCAGTGCTTACGCAATTGTTCTACGCTTAAAATGTATCAAGAAAACAAACCACAATATCGCATTTTACTACTGATAGCTTTAGCACACGGACTCAATGACCTCATACAAGGGGTCATTCCGTCTATTTACCCCACCCTACAAAGCAAATACGCTCTCACTATGACGCAAGTAGGGGTAATTACACTCTGTTACCAACTTTCAGCCTCTATATTACAACCCTTAGTAGGCAACTACACCGATAAACACCCCAAACCTTACTCACAAGTATTAGGAATGGCGTTTACCACTATAGGAATTGTGAGTTTATCGTTGGCGAGTAGTTATGCAGCTATACTGTGCTCGGTAGTGTTTATAGGGGTAGGTTCATCGGTATTTCACCCCGAAGCATCTCGAGTAGCCTTTTTAGCCTCAGGTGGTAGACGCTCATTTGCTCAAGCTATCTTTCAATTAGGTGGGAATTTTGGCACAGCCTTAGCCCCTCTGTTGGTGATATTGTTGTTATTGAGTAAAAAAGTAATCGATGGGAAAGTTGTAGAAGAGAGTCATCAAGGTAATTTGATATGGTTTGCGAGCTTTTCTATTTTTGCGATGTTCATTTTGCTTCTCATAGGCAAATGGCGCAGCATCTTGCTTAAACTACTCAAAAAGAAGGTTAAAAAACCAGTAGTTTTGCCCAATCTCACCCGTGCGCAAATACGCAACTCTATGATTATATTGATGTTGCTGGTATTCTCCAAAAACTTCTATACAGCAGCTATCAACAATTACTTTCAGTTTTACACCATTAAAAAGTTCGGATTTAGCAATGCTGAGGCACAGGTATACCTATTTTACTTTTTAGGAGCAGTAGCAGCAGGTTCACTTATTGGAGGATTTTTGGGTGATAAAGTAGGAAGAAAATTTATCATTTGGTTTTCAATCTTAGGGGCTGCCCCCTTTGCGCTTTGGTTGCCTTACGCCGATGCTACCACTACGGCAATACTCATCGTACTGATAGGCTTCATCATCTCATCAGCTTTTGCTTCTATCTTAGTCTATTCACAAGAATTATTACCCCAGAAAATAGGGATGATTTCAGGATTTTTCTACGGTTTTGCCTTTGGTATGGGCGGCTTAGCCTCAGCTGTATTAGGCAAATTGATAGACATAACCGATATCGATTTTGTTTATAAACTCTGTTCATTCCTCCCCCTAATGGGACTTATTGCTTATTTCTTACCTAATTTATCAAAAAAAGTTAGGAGTTAGTAATTAGAAATTTAGACAGTGATGAAATATAGTCTATTGATTCTTTACTTTTGGGTGTTTTCTATAAACGCACAAGAAGCGCTTACTGTTGCTCAATGGCGCGATATACTTTCGGGAAGCATACCTACTTATAAAAGGCTTTCCATAAAAAATATTGCGCTTTATCATCAAGGACAATTATTATATACTTACCAACTTTTATCTACTCCCGAAGGCTATTTAAAAATTACTACTCCTGAAAGAGAATGTTCGTATGATGATAATGGTAAACTGCTCTCAGCCTATTTTTTGCAGATATAAAAAGGGTATGAGGCTACTTATAACTCTTATGGAAAGATTGCTTCTTATACACTTACTGTAGACAAAGATTCAGTGATTGAAAAGAAAACTTTTAGCGATTTGTTTTATAAAGAAGAGTTTTTGGATAAGAATGGTAAAGAAAAGAGTAGTTACATCAGTAGAAAGAGTGGACTCAAAGAAGAAACTGTTTTTACACAAGGTAATTATCAAGTAATACATTCTTACTACAAAAATAATATTTCTGTTCATAAAGAATTGAAGAATGAGGTCATTCATAAATACGATTCTGTTGTGAGAAACCAAGATAGAAAAGAGCTTTATAGGCTTTTTTACTATCGTTACCCTGATTCACTTTATAAAAGAGAATCTTTTGGAGAGGTGGATTCGATACGAGAATACGTATTTAAAAAAGACCTTCTTTTTTCTGAAAAGTTCTATTGCAAAGGGCTTGACCCTCTTCAAAAGGGATATATCCCTTTTTTACAGTATTTTTATACTACTGAAGGGAGCCTTGAAAAGAGTATACGATGGTTCTATTATCCTCAGAAAGAAAGTAATTACTTAGTATTAGATAAAATTTTGTATATAAACCATCTCACAGGTGCTCAAAAAATAAAACGTGTAAAAGGTAAAGGAAGAATAAAAGCCATAATAGAGGATATAGGTACTTGGAAATTTTGGAGAAAGATAGAATTTAAAAAGAAAATTACACCCTTGAATTGCGGTACACCTTCTAATAATAGAAAACATTACCACTACAAGGCTTCTTTTTTGTCTCCTTCAGTGCTTATTGACAATTCGTCATTAAAAACTGCTTTTTTTGAAGATGAGCTTTTAGAATATTTTACAGGTTGGGAATTTAAAGATAACCCCATATCACTTCATATTTCTCTTAAGAAAGACACATTTACAGTTTCAGATAAAACCATCATACCCGAGAAATATTTAGAAAAATTGCACCAATATTATCAGAAAGAACTCTTCAAAGATAAAACTGCTATTGTTACTTTTGCTGATGGAAGAAGTGAAACACTTAATTTGAATATTATAGAAGTAATACCTTTAGAGATAGATTACTTAGAAATACCTGATGACATGTAAACAAGAGCTTTAACAACAAAAAATCCAGTATAGTGAGTTACTATACTGGATTTTTTGTTTAGTAAATGATATCAACATCTCCTTTGCCTTCCCGCAGCACAACAGGAGTGTCACCTGAGAGGTCGATGACGGTGGAGGCTACATTGTCGCCATAACCACCATCAATAACGATATCCACGCGGTTTTGCCATTTCTCGAAGATAAGCTCTGGATCGGTGGTGTACTCAATCACATCGTCGTCGTCGTAGATAGAGGTAGAGACTATAGGGTTACCTAACTTTTCTACAATAGTACGCGCAATAGTGTTATCGGGGACACGTATCCCTACGGTTTTCTTCTTTTTAAAATCCTTAGGAAGATTGTTATTTCCTTGCATTATAAAGGTATAAGGACCTGGTAAAGCGCGCTTCAACAGTTTGAAAGTGCTCGTATCTATCTGTTTCACATAGTCAGATAGATTTTTTAAATCGCAGCACACAAATGAAAAGTTTGCTTTTTCGAGTTTTACCCCTTTGATGCGAGCAATTTTCTCAAGGGCTTTGGTATTTGTAATATCACAGCCCAAACCGTAAACGGTATCAGTAGGATAGATAATGAGTCCGCCGTGGCGAAGCACTTCCACTACCTTAGCAATCTCCTTTTCGTTGGGATTTTCGTTGTATAATTTAATAAAATCAGCCATTGTTCTAAGTGTTAGGGTTAATTCTAATCGTGGTGAATTTGCAATAAGAAATGAGTTTTTCCTCCTGATTTGTTACTTTTATTTCCCAAAGTTGGAGCGTACGTCCTGCATTCACACATACAGCTTTGGCGTAAAGGGTATCCCCTACTCTACCCGCTCTCAAGTGATTAGCACTGAGTTCAATACCTCGAATCTGTTCATCATCATTGCGGTAAAGTAAATACGCCCCTATGCTACCTGCTGTTTCAGCTAAAGCTAAAGTAGCCCCTCCGTGTAACACCCCATCTACCTGAGTAACTTTCTCGGTAACAGGCATCGTTATAGTAACACTATCTTCGGTTACTTCGGAAATTTCCATTTGCCAATCGCGCATCAAGTTGTTTGGAGGTAGCGCCTGCCACTTCTGTAATAAAGTTTCTTTGTTGAACATAGCATATCCTTTTTGTTATTTCAACCCACGTGCTTTGAGTAGTGGCTCAATAGCAGGAGCTTTCCCTCTGAAGGCTAAATACATTTTTTCGTAATCCATTGTATTGCCTTTGGAGAGTATCAAATCTCTGAAACGTTGCCCATTAGCGCGAGTAAGCCCTCCATTTTCTTCAAACCATTGGTAGGCATCGTGGCAAAGCATCTCTGTCCATTGATAAGAGTAATAACCAGCTCCATAACCTCCGCCAAAAATATGTGCAAAGTAAGACGAACGGTATCTTGGAGGTACTTCTTTCACCCATAAACCTGTTCTTTCAAGGGCTTTTTTCTCAAAATCACTTACATTATTGATGATAGTATCCGAAGGGATAGTATGCCATTGCAAGTCTAAATTGGCAGCAGCCAAAACTTCGGTAAAAGCATACCCCTCATTGAAGGTACTCGCTTTTTTTATCTTATCAATAAGTGCTTGTGGAATAGGTTGTTTGGTCTCGTAATGTACTGCATAGTTTTTAAGTACCTCAGGATACAAAGCCCAATGCTCATTGAATTGCGAAGGAAACTCCACAAAATCGCGTGCTACTGCTGTTCCTGATAAACTTGCATACTGTTGGTTAGCAAAGAAACCGTGCAATGCGTGACCAAACTCGTGGAAGAGCGTAGTGAGTTCATCGTAAGTAAGTAAAGCAGGTTTACCTTCGGCAGGTTTCACATAATTGCACACATTGTAGATAACAGGTTTAGTGCCTAATAACTTCGATTGGTTTACAAAGTTGCTCATCCACGCACCACCGCGTTTGCTTTCACGAGCAAAGAAATCGCCATAGAAAAGTCCTAATGGCGTACCGTCTTCTTCAAAAAGCTCATACACTAATACATCGGGGTGATATACGGGTATATCTTTGCGTTCTTTGAAGGTAATGCCATAAAGTTTGGTAGCTGCATAGAATACACCATTTTCAAGAGCATTTTTCAATTCGAAATAAGGTTTGATTTCGTTCTCATCGAGGTCGTATTTAGCTTTGCGAACTTGTTCGGCATAGAAGTTCCAATCGTAAGGCTCTAAAGTAAAATTACCTCCCGTTTTGGCGATTTGCGCTTGTATTTCTTTAGCTTCTGCTTTGGCTTTACCTACTGAAGCGGGCACTAAATCTTTAAAGAATTGAGCAATAGCAGCAGGTGTTTTAGCCATAGTGCGTTGCAAGCTCCATTCGGCATAGTTTTTAAAGCCTAAGAGTTCAGCTTTTTTAGCGCGTAGTAAAGCAATGCGTTTTAAAATATCATTGGTACTATGAGCTCCCCCATCGGTGCGATTCCAGCTTGCTTCAAACAATTGTTTACGAGCGTTGCGGTCGGCTAATTCACTAAGGAGCGGTTGCTGAGTAGTATTCACAATCGCTACTTTCTGACCATTGATAGTTTGAGCGGCTGCCAACGATCCTTCTAAAAGCGTTTGGTTAAAATCAGTTTCTAAAGAAGCTAACTCACTATTGTACTTTTTAAGAGTTTCTTTATCAGTAGCCGATAGGTTAGCACCTGCTACTACAAAATCTTCGTAGTAATTTTCTAACAATTTAAGCGATTCAGCATCTAATTTCAAGCTATCACGTTTATCGTATAAGGCTTTGATACGCGCAAAGAGTTTTTCGTTCAGGTGAATGCAATCGGCGTGCTCGGCAAACTTAGGTGATAATTCTTTTTGCAATACTTTTAAGGTATCATTAGTATTTGCCTCAGTTAAAGCATTGAATACCGCTGAAGCACGTTCCAATTCTACTCCACTTTTTTCTAAAGCGATAATTGTATTCTCAAAAGTAGGCGCTTCGTTGCTATTAGCAATAGCTGCAATACGTTCGTTTTGCAAAGCCATTCCTTTGAGCAAGGCGGGACGGTAATGCTCATCTTTAATTTTTGAGAAGTCGGGAGCACTATAAGGTAAAGTGCTTTCTACCAATAGCGGATTGTTATCTGTATTCTCTGTCATTTTTGAAGTCTTTGAGTCGTTGCAGGCTACCAAAGCAGTGAGCAATATAGCTGCTGAAAATAAAGGTAATTTCATAGTTTTTAGGTGATTATAAAAAGGGTGTTCGAGGAAGAAGTTCCTCAAACACCCCTTTTGAGGTTATATAGTAACTAAAATACTGTTATTTAGCAGTCAAACGTATGTCGATACGTCTGTTTTTAGCTTTGCACTCAGGAGTATCGTTAGCAGGACAAAGAGGGTGTTCTGCACCATAACCTTGAGCGCTCAATTGAGCTTTGTTAGCACCCAATGCTACCAATTTGTTTAGCACTGAATTAGCACGTCTTTCTGAAAGTTTTTTGTTACCTTCAACACTACCCGTATTATCAGTATAACCTCCTAAACGAATAGCAGCTTTAGGATAAGCTTTCAAAATAGCTACAATGTTCTTTAATTGTTGTTCAGAACCTTCAGTAAGTTCATCGCTACCTGTTTTGAAGTAAGTTCTATCCAAAGTAATCCAGTTATCTTTGAACTGTTCTGGAGTAGTAAGGTTTTTATCTTCTATCAATTTCACGAGGTGTGCTTCAGATGAGTTCTTTCCTACTTCTAACATTGTATTGTCAAAAAGGCTCAATTGGAATAAATCACCTACATTGTACTCGAAGTCACCATCGGCGTTAAGCTTACCTTCTTCAATAACTACTACTTCTTCCACAGGCATCACTCCCTCACCTTCACCTTGACGAATTTGAGCTTCTATAGGAGTACCTGAAGCATCAGCGGTATGTCCACCCAAGATAGGAGCAATTACCAAACCTACCAAGCAAGTGAGTTTGATAAGGATATTCATTGAAGGTCCTGAAGTATCTTTGAATGGGTCACCTACAGTATCACCAGTAACGGCAGCTTTGTGAGCATCAGAACCTTTGTAAGTCATTTGTCCGTTGATTTCAACACCTGCTTCAAATGATTTCTTAGCATTGTCCCAAGCACCACCAGCGTTGTTTTGGAAGATAGCCCATACAACTCCTGATACAGCTACACCAGCCATATAAGCGCCAAGAGCTTCAGCACCCATCACAAAACCGATGATAATAGGAGTGATGATTGTAATAGCACCAGGTAACATCATTTCGCGCAAAGCAGCTTTGGTAGAAATATCTACACATCTACCATACTCTGGAGTACCTTTACCTTCCATAATACCAGGGATTTCACGGAATTGGCGACGTACTTCGTTCACCATATCCATAGCAGCTTTCCCTACTGATTGCATTGCCAAGGCTGAGAAAATTACTGGAATCATACCTCCGATAAACAAGGCAGCTAATACGTTTGCTTTGAAAATATTGATACCAGAAATGCCTGTAAAGGTCACATAAGCAGCGAACAAGGCTAAGGCGGTAAGAGCTGCTGAAGCAATAGCAAATCCTTTACCTACAGCTGCAGTAGTATTACCTACTGAGTCTAAAATATCAGTACGTTGACGCACTTCTTTTGGCAATTCACTCATTTCGGCTACACCCCCAGCATTATCAGCAATAGGACCAAAAGCATCAATAGCCAATTGCATAGCTGTAGTTGCCATCATTGCTGATGCGGCAATCGCTACACCATAGAAACCAGCTAAAGAGTAAGAACCCCAAATAGCTACAGCAAAAAGCAATACAGAACCAAAGGTAGATTTCATACCTGTAGCCAAACCTGCAATAATGTTAGTAGCAGCTCCAGTAGATGAATTGCGTACGATATTCAATACTGGTTTTTTACCCAAAGCGGTAAAGTGTTCAGTAATAGCAGAAATGAGTAAGCCTACTGCCAAACCTACGATAGTTGCATAGAATACATTGATACTTGCAATCTCTTTTACTCCTTCGCCAAAGAAACTCATTTGGATAGTTTCGGGTAACATATATTTGATAAGAAAATAGCAAGCTACTAAAGTAAGTGCTAAAGCTACATAGTTACCTGTATTTAGTGAACTTTGTACTTGTTTTTCTTTAGCATCGTTGTTTTTGATACCTACACAGAAAGTACCAATAATTGAAGCAATGATACCTACACCAGCAATTACTAACGGCAATAAGATAGGGCCTAAACCACCAAAGGCATCGGTGAAAGCACCACCATTGGCAGTTGCCATATCTTTAATCACGTAGTTACCCAATACCATTGAAGCGAGTACAGTAGCCACATACGAACCGAACAAGTCAGCTCCCATACCAGCTACGTCACCTACGTTATCACCTACGTTGTCGGCAATAGTAGCAGGGTTACGAGGGTCATCTTCTGGGATACCAGCTTCTACTTTTCCTACGAGGTCAGCCCCTACGTCGGCAGCTTTGGTATAAATACCACCACCCACACGAGCAAAGAGTGCGATAGACTCAGCACCGAGTGAGAAACCTGCTAAGGCTTCGAGTACAAGAGTCATTTCGTCATAGAAAGGTTTGCCTCCTCCTACAAAAGTGTTTACAAAGAGGATAAAGAACAAGCTCAAGCCCAATACAGCCAAACCTGCCACTCCTAATCCCATTACAGTACCACCTCCAAAGGATACTCTCAAAGCTTTTGGCAAGCTAGTGCGAGCTGCTTCGGTAGTGCGTACGTTAGCATTGGTAGCAATACGCATCCCGATATTTCCCGCTAAGGCAGAGAAGAAAGCTCCACACACAAAAGCTACTACAATAAGCCAGTGAGAAGTTTCTACCATACGAGAAACAATAAACAGAGCAATAGAAGCAATAATCACAAAAATACCTAAAATGCGGTACTCAGCATTGAGAAACGCCATTGCCCCTTCTTTGATACTTTTGGAAATACTTTGCATTCGATCGTTGCCTGTGGTTTGTTTGTTCACCCACGAAGCTTTCGCAATCATAAAGATAAGTCCAAGAATAGCAAGGACTAACGGTAAATATAACATCATTTTATCCATACAAATATTATAATTAGTTAAATTTAGGGCGTAAAAGTACGAAAGATAATTGTAACGAAAAAATAATAGTTAAAAAAACATTAATTTTTTTAGGATTAAAAGATAGAAGTTAGGAGTTAGGAGTTAGAATGTGATGCACAATCATCGATATACTGTTGTTTAAATTCAGAAAAAGAAGAAGCTATAAGTTCCGTTTCTTCATACATAGGTTCATACCCGCGATAAATATTACCAAAATTATGTTTAGCAATCCCTATAGCCAGATATTCATACCCATTTTTAACTGATATAAGGAAAGGTAAATGAGCTTTCCAAAACTCACTTACCTTATTTCTTTCGTTGTCATTTTCTGCATATTCTAAGCTCTGTTTTTCAAACTCATTCCAAGCAAAAGCAGATTCATCAGTATTTTGGTAATCTTTAGCTGATAGAAACCATACTGTATCTTCTTGATTAGCACACACACTGAACAAGTTTATAAATTCTTGAAATTCTTTGGGGGTATATTGCATTCTTCCATTAGCTATATCTTCCACGCGAAAATTATCAGGTAATTTATCTGCGGAAATGTTCCATTGTAATGCTTTTAATGCTTCTAAAAAAAAGTAAATTTTCCATTTTTTTAATCTAACCAATTCCAAATTTTGTGAGTCAAATCATTATCTATTTTCTCTCCTATCAATATTTCTTTTTGAATATTATCTTTAATAGAGAGTTCAAAACTTATTTAAAAGAAAACATTTCGGTATTCTCACAGATATAAACATCTTTTAGTTGGCAATCTATATAGCCCCATTTTTGCCAATTTTCCTTTAGCCAATCTGCTCTTAGTCCGAATTTGTAACCTTCAGGTATAGATTCTTTAGGGAAACGCACATAAACTAATCCTGCTTTATAACCCGAAATTACCATTAAACCGTAACTATCACCTAATTCACACAATAGAAAGTACACAACTTCTTCATAAGGATATACTCCTTTACATTTAAATATCGTTCCTCTTGGAATAGATGTTTCTGTATAATCTATCAATTTTTCCATTAATAACTATTGTAAGAAACCTATAAAAGTAGTCAAGATAAAGGCGTTGATAAAATCTATAAAGAACGCTCCTACCATTGGCACAATTAAAAAGGCTTTGTGTGAAGGTCCAAAACGCTCGGTAACCGACTGCATATTAGCTACTGCCGTAGGGGTAGCTCCTAAACCAAAACCACAATGTCCTGCACAGAGTACCGCTGCATCGTAATTAGCTCCCATCAAGCGGAAAGTAACAAAATAGGCATACGTGCACATCACAAAAGTTTGTACGACTAAGATAATGAACATTGGTACAGCTATATGAAATAGTTCCCAAAGTTTTAAGTTGATTAGAGCGATGCCTAAAAACAGACTGAGTGAAGCATTGCCAAATACATCTATAGCACGGTCGAACATATTCACTTTGAAGGCGTTGGTGAGTATATTGCGCAAGAACACCCCGAAAAATAAAGCCCATACAAATTGTGGAATGGTGAATTTTTCAGGCAACCAAGCCGTTACGGCAGGAGAAACCATAATAGCCGAAAACGACAGACAAGCGGCAAACAGCGCCATTGTTTCTATTGCCGATTTTGAAGTAATCAAACGCTGTTTACCCGCATTTTCAAATACTTCTACTACAGCGTCAACAGTATTGTCATTTTGTTTTTCTACAGGTTTTTTTCCTAATTTGTTCACTAATTTTCGTGCTACAGGACCTCCTATAAGTCCGCCGAGTATCAACCCAAAAGTAGCCGAAGCCATACCGAGGCTCGTTGCCCCTTTAATACCATAGTCAGTCTCTAATATTTTGCCCCACGCCCCTGCTGTGCCGTGTCCGCCCGTAAGTGTGATAGAACCTGTAATCAAACCCATAATAGGATTTTGTCCTAAACTTGTAGCTAATGTAACTCCTACTGTATTCTGTACTACAATAAACAGCGCTACTACTCCTAAGAAAATGATAAGTCCTTTACCACCAGCTTTTAGTCGGGAGAAATCGGCGCTGAGCCCAATAGAAGAGAAGAAAAAGAGCATAAAAGCGTCTTGTAGGTTTGTATTGAAGTCTAATGAAATCTCGTATTTGATATACAACAGATAGATGATAACAGCAGCCAAGAGTCCGCCTGCTACGGGTTCAGGGATATTGAAATCACGCAAGATTTTTATTTTTGTTACTAATAAGCGTCCTACCAGCAATACAAGAGTAGCAATAATTAGGGTATAATAAGGGTCGATGATAATGGATTTCATTATGTTGGGTTTTAAAAAAGTTTTTTATTCTGTGAAAAGGACTTTATAAGCAAGCATTCCCACCCCTAAGTACAGTAAAAGGGTGGGAATGCCAAATTTAGAGGTTAAACTCATTGTTACTCCTCACTTTCTTTCATAGTGTGATATACATTTTGGACATCCTCGTCTTCTTCGATTTTTTCCAAAAGTTTCTCTACATCAGCCTGTTCTTCAGGGGTGAGTTCTTTGGTTACTTGTGGAATACGCTCAAATCCTGAGGATAAGATTTCAATACCTCGGCTTTCCAACTCTTTTTGGATAGCTCCAAAACTCTCAAAAGGAGCATAGATAAGGATACCATCTTCATCTACAAACACTTCTTCAGCCCCAAAATCTATCATTTCGAGTTCCAATTCTTCAGGATCTATACCTATAGCATTGATACGGAAGTTACAAGTGTGGTCGAACATAAATTCTACAGAACCTGAGGTACCTAAAGTACCATTACACTTGTTGAAGTAACTGCGGATATTCGCTACAGTGCGGTTATTGTTGTCGGTTGCGGTTTCGATAAGCAAAGCAATACCGTGAGGGGCATAACCTTCAAAGAGTACTTCTTTATAGTTAGCAGTATCTTTTTCACTTGCTTTTTTAATAGCACGCTCAATATTTTCTTTGGGCATATTGGCGGCTTTGGCATTTTGTATTACGGCACGCAAGCGTGAGTTAGTTTCAGGGTGAGGTCCGCCTTCTTTTACTGCCATTACGATGTCTTTCCCTATGCGGGTAAATGTCTTTGCCATTGCAGCCCAACGTTTAAATTTACGGGCTTTTCTAAATTCAAATGCTCTTCCCATTTATATTACTTAGTTTTTAGTTATTAGTCGTTAGGGGTTAGGAGTTATTAGGAGTTATTAGGAGTTAGTTAGTTATAGTTTTTAGTTGTATTTTGTCGTTTTCAAAGTGCAAAGGAGTTTCAGGAAAATCGAGTTTGGTAAGGCGTTTCATCTCTTCAAATACCTTACAATCATCGTCGAGTAACAATCCATTGGCTTTAGTTTGCTTTACAGAGAGTACATCGGCATACAGAAAGTCGCCTTTACGATTGATTTTAATATTTAGCAAAGGGGCAATTCCATTAGGGCCTTGCAAGCTAAATCGTCCGTAGGTGTTGAAATTTCCCATACTATAAGCAATAAACTTACCGTTGTACACTTCTACAGCACGTGTTACGTGAGGACCGTGCCCCAATACAATATCAGCACCTGCATCGATTACTGAGTGCGCAAATTTATAGACATTTCCTCTATTTTCACCAAAAAAGATCTCATTGGCACGTGGTACACGGGTACTTTTAGATCCTTCAGCCCCTCCATGAAATGATACAATCACAATATCTACTTGCGAGCGTAATTCCTTTACTAAATCAGTAGCTTGGTCGATATTGTTCACCGATAACATATTGCTATTAGGCGAGAAAGCACAAAAACCGTATTTCACTCCATCTTTCTCAAAGATAACCGATTTATTTTCTACGGGGCCTGCGTGATATATACCCACTTCATCTAATATTTTAGCTGTATTGTGTCGCCCTTTCTCACCAAAGTCATTAGCGTGGTTATTCGCAGTACTCATCAGGTTAAAACCTGCCTCTTTGATAATTTTGCCATAACGGTTAGGCATCCTAAAAGCATAACAAGTTCCTTCAGCTGAGTTTTTACATTTATCAGAAGTACCTGTATCAAGAATCGCTCCTTCTAAATTGCCGAATACAATATCTCCTTTTAAATAAGGTTTTACATATTTAAAGCTCTCAACAGCATCATCTTTTGGGAGATATCCTTCAGGAAATCCTGAACCTATCATCACATCACCTACTGCCACTATACTGAGAGTATCCTTAGTAGTGGCAACTGCAAGACTATCTGTTTGTGCCGAAATATAAGAAGTTATTATGAGAGCTATTGAGAAGAAATATTTTTTCATAGTAATATAGTTCTATTTTTCAGCAATTACTTGCACGCCTCCTTTTACCTTGTCGCCCAACTTTACTTTTACTTTAGTTCCTAAAGGCAAATACACATCTACACGTGACCCAAATTTAATAAATCCAGCATCCTCTCCTTGTACAGCGGTATCGCCTACTTTAGCGTAATTTACAATGCGTTTAGCCAAGGCACCTGCTATTTGTCGGTATAACACTTCACCAAACACAGGATTATCTACCACTACAGTAGTACGTTCGTTTTCTTCTGAAGCCTTCGGGTGCCACGCTACTAAGTATTTACCTGGGTGATACTCACTATAAGTAATTTTACCCCCTAAAGCATAACGTGTTACGTGCACATTGATAGGCGACATAAAGATGGATACCTGCAAGCGTTTATCTTTGAAATACTCTTTTTCAAACACTTCTTCTATCACCACCACCTTGCCATCTACAGGGGCTATGATGTATTGGTCATTTCGAGGTGTTATGCGTTTAGGATTTCTGAAAAACTGCAAAATAGCTATGAGAAATACAATAGCTAAGAGTTGTATACCTTTCTTAAGCCATAGTATATCAACAAAATAATGTGCTATTAGTGATACTCCTATCACTATAAATAGCGTTACGAGAATAATCTTAAAACCTTCTTTATGAAACATTATTATTTATTTTAGGGGGCAAAGATAAGAAAAAATTGACAATTAACAATTAATAATTAACAACTGACAATTAACAATTAATAGCTATGGATAACAACTCTTAGCTCTACACGTCGTGCTTCGGCAGGTGTAACCTGTGGGTCTATTCCTTTAAAAGCAGTTAGTATACGTTCGCTACTTATTCCTTTAGCTTTTAATATTTGAGCTACATTTACAGCACGTTGCATCGACAATACATTGTTATATGCAACACTTCCTACCTCACTTGCGTACCCTTCTAAGAGTATTGATAACTCGGGATGTGTTTTTAGCATTGTTACCATCTCATCTATAGTAATAGGGTCGTAACTTAAGGGCACAGACTTGTTATTAGCAAAATAAAGTACAGCTTTTTTATGTCCATACGCGGCTAATAATTGCTCCAATTCACTTCGTCTTTCAGCCGAAATTTGCATAGGTACTCCAGTAGCTGTCACATTTTGGACTACTATAGGAGTTTGAGATGCTGTTGTAGGTGTAACTGTTGTTGCACGTGCATTTTTTGTAGCTATTCCTACTCCTGTATTGGCAGCTAAAGCAGCTAAGAGCAATTGTTGCTGTTTGCGTAACTGATCTACACTTTTCGACAATTGTGCCACCTGTTGTGCGATAGCAGTAGTACTACTTGCTGTTTGAGATACTGCCATAGGAGCCACTGTAGTGTGAGGCATTACACGAGAGGTTGTAGTACTTGCGGTGCGAGGTATTGCAGTGTTACGTGCGATAGCAGTGTTGGTAGCTGTACGCGCAATAGCTGTATTAGTTGCCGTACGTGCTACTGCAGTATTACTTGCTGTTCCTGCTACTATTGTTGGGCTTTTGGTAGCAAATTTACTTTCTTCAGCTACTGCCGAAGTGTAAGGCATCTCTTTTTGTTTATATTTTACAGCCGATAGCATACTGTCCAACTCCTTATCTCTGAGATTAGTGAGTTCTGCTCTCCCTATTTGTTCTAATAAGTATTGCAGTTCATCTACGGTCATTACTATCTCTGTTTTTGTTTTATTAGGGGCTACTTGTGCATACATACTATGTACACACAATAATAGCACCCCTATAATGCAATAGATATACTTCATAGTTATTTTGATGCAGGTATTTCTATTTTCCCTTCTTGAATTTCACCTTTTGAATCTTGCATTTCCAAAAGAAGTTTTTCTAATCGGTCGATACGTTGTTCAGGACTTTTTACTTCTCCCTCTCTAATGCGTTTTACTACATCATTTATTAGCTGTTGTAGCTCTTCAGGAGTCATACGCACTAAGCGCACTTGCTCTGAGGCAGGATAAGGCAAACGCTCAGCTACATAGGTGTTTCTAAGATTTTCCCACTGTTGTTTTTCTTTTAACAAACGGTTAGCATTTGCAGTATCACCATTTTGGTAAGCCATTTGTAGTTGCTTTTCAGTGGCAGTTATCTGGCTGTTGTAGTAAGCTAAGTTTCGTTTTTCAGGAGAAATAGTAGATGCAACATTTGTTGTAGTTGTAGGGGTAGCAACCCAAACTTTATCAGCTTCAGCTGCACCTAATTCTTGTTCATACAATTCTTTTTCTACTGATTTAGCCAATTTAATTCTTACCCCTGCATTATAAAATACATTGCTTTGCAATTTATGTACTGAACTCAAGGCAGAAGATACATCTTCATTACGAGTAGTATACATCAAATTAGCTACCCCAAAAAGCTCAACACGTTTTCCTAAAGGTATTGCTAACCCTACACCTCCTTTGGCAAAAATACCTGAGGTATTGGTATTGCTAACTACCTTACCTACATAGTCATCACCTACTTTCATATAGCCCACACCTATTTGCAAATAAGGAACTACTCCTTTGGCTACATTCAATCGGGCTAAGAAATCTCCCCCATATATGGATAGTTTGTCAAACTCAGCAGAGAATTTCTCATCTTTCATAGCACGGTGATAGTAACCTCTAACACCTATGTACTCAGTGAAATCTACTCCCAATGCCAAACCTCCAAAGTAGGCATCGCGCAAATTGCTGTCTTCGTTGAAGTTTAAGTAACCCAAAGTAGGTTCTATCACTACTTTAAAACCTTTTAGACTTGTATATACTTGGTCTAACTCGGTTAATTCATTAGGATTGCGACCTCCTAAGTAAAGTTCTAAACCTGCACCTACACTCCAGAGCAAATGACTTTTATCTTCTACATTACTGTTTATCCAACTATTGTAAGCCGATGTGTTAGCTTCTGTTGGTTTATAAAGTATATTTCTAGAGTCTAATGAAAAGTGAGTAGCTTTAGCCTCTATATTCAAAGTAAGACGGCGGGCAAGATTAAATTTAGAACCTATTCCTAAACCAAAATATACTTGGTTTTGACTCAAATCATTAGCTTTGATAGTTTGCACACCTGAACCTAAAGTAACATAAGGCTGAAAAGAATAAGCCATTGGGATATTTCCTTTTAGCTCTCCACCCCAGCGATATACAGATACATCTTTAGCTTCAAATACATTGCTAATAGCAGCAGGAGCATCATAACCATCAAGAGTTGATTTCAACCCTATTGAATGCTTATAAGAGCCCAATAACTCTAAATTTCTACCAAAACCAAAACCTACATAACCCCCCGCCATAAAGCCATTGGTCACAGCTGTTTTCTTTGGCAACCATACATAATCAACAGTAGGTGCTACTGCAAAACTAATGTCCTTTACTTGTGCAACAGCCGAAACTGATAAAAGCACGAAAGCGCTAACGCTTAAAAAAGTTTTTCTCATTTCTTTTTAAATAATTTTTATAGTATGTTTTTTAGTTATAAAACCTAATTTTTAAATTTAGGTTAATTTTCAATTGCAAAAGTACAAACTAATTAGTTAATGAACAAATTTTCAAACTCTTAATTTGAAAAATATTTTGCTATTCAAAAAAAACTTTGTACTTTCGCAACCTAATTAATTTATTTCATCAAATCGCAATGAAAAAACTATTTATTTTGTCGTTAGCCTCTTTAGGCTTTGTAGCTTGTGGTGAACGAGCTGATTACATCGTGCTATCTGGTAAAATTGATAGCTATAACGGTCTGCCTCTCAAAATTACAGGAGGTGATTTCAAGTCCGATTTACATATCAATCAAGACGGGACTTTCCGCGATACTTTGAAAGTAGATACTAACTACTTCTATTACACTATTGGTAACCCTATGTACGGCGTTCAAGTGCCTGTTTATTTGGAAAAAGGAAAAGAAACAGCTGTGAATATCAACCTCAACAGCAATCCTATTGCAGCCACTTTCACTGGAGCTAATGTAGATATCAACAACTATTTACAAAAGAAAAACGCTCTTTACTTTCAAGTGCAAAACGGATTGGAAAAAACTTTCGCTCAAAAACCTGAAGACTTCAAAAAGAGTATCATAGCAATAGGGCAACAATACCTCAACCTCCTCAATGGAGAAAAAGAACTCTCTAAAAAATTCGTAACTACGGAAGCTAAAGCCATCAATTATGAATTGCTTTATATGAAAAGCCTTTACGAGGGCGCTCACCAAGAACTTACAGGTGAAAAAGTTAAACTACCTAAAGAAATAGCCGATGAATTAGGACGTATCAACTATGATCTTTCTCAAGACTTTGATGTCTATGCCTATTACAAAGCTTTAGTTATAAGCAACTTCTACGAAAAATACCAAAGTGCCAAAGAGAATGAAAATCCTTGGGATAAAGTCATCAAACACTTTGAAACTCTCAAATCTGAAAACATCAAAAAAAGCCTTTCACGCTCACTTATTAGTGGTATTTCAGTAGCAAATACTCCAGAAAACAACAAAAAACTCACTGAAATAGTAAAGGCTAATGTGAAAGATGCTGAAGGTGTTGCAGAAATTAACAAACGCTTGGCTAACCTCGAACGCCTAAAAGACGGCAATCCTTTTCCTGCTTTTGAAGCTCAAGATATACAAGGCAATACTGTTACTTCTGAAAGCCTCAAAGGTAAATTACTTTATATTGATATTTGGGCTACTTGGTGCTTACCTTGCCGTAAAGAAATACCTGCACTCAAAGCACTACAAGAAGAGTACAAAGATAAAGATATCACTTTCGTAAGTCTTTCTGTTGATGATGATAAAGAGGCTTGGAAAAATGCAGTAACCACTGAAAAATTAACTGGTGTACAATTGCACAAGAATGTACAAATGTCACCTGATTTTGCTGAAAACTATGACCTTACAGGTATTCCACGTTTTATCTTGGTAAGCAAAGACGGAAAACTTATTAGCATCAATGCTCCTCGTCCTTCTGAAGCTAAGATAAAAGAACTTATCAACGCTAATCTATAACAGAGACTTTTTTCATATTGATTGTAACTTTGCTAAGGCTATAAAGGCTTTAGCAAAGTTTTTTTCTGATTAACTCATTGACAAATTAACTATGGCTCAATCTCTTATTTTTGAAGAATACGACCTCCCTAATGGGTTACACGTGATTCTTCACCCTAACAACGCTGCCCCCGTAGTAACTATAGGGGTAATGTACCACGTAGGTGCTAAAGACGAAGACCCTACTCGCACTGGCTTTGCCCACTTTTTTGAACACCTCCTCTTTGAAGGTTCTCAAAATATCGCACGTGGCAAATGGTTTGATATTGTATCGGCAAATGGCGGGCATAACAATGCTTTTACTACGCAGGATAAAACGTATTATTACGAAGTTTTCCCTTCTAATAACCTGCAATTAGGCTTGTGGATGGAAGCTGAACGTATGTTGCACCCTGTTATCAATGAGATTGGAGTAAGTACTCAAAATTCAGTGGTAAAAGAAGAGAAAAACCAACGTATAGACAACGCTCCTTACGGCAGAATAATGTATCGCTCAGCTATCAATCCTTACCTTTTTAAAAAACACCCCTACTCTAGCACAGTGATTGGTGAAGTAGAACATTTAGATGCTGCCAGCTTAGAAGAATTCATCGCTTTCAAAAAGAAATTCTACAATCCTAACAATGCGGTATTAGTAGTAGCTGGCGATTTTGATACCCCAACTACTAAAGAATGGATAGAGCAATACTTTGCAACGATTCCTAATACGGGTAATGTGATACAACGCAACAAAATAGAAGAAGCTACTATCACTAAAACTATTGAGGTAACCGAATACGACCCTAACATCCAAATTCCTCTTAAACTATATGCCTATCGCACTCCTGCTATGACGGACAAAGATTCGTATACTATTGACTTGCTTTCTAATATCCTTACCGATGGTAAAAGTGCTCGCCTCTACAAAAAAATGATTGACGAACATCAAACTGCTTTACAGGTATTAGCATTTTCGGATGCTCAAGAAGATTATGGCGTTTATATAATGGGAGCGCTCCCTATGGACGGTGTGAGTTTGGAAACTTTAGCACAAGAAATGGACGAAGAAATTACAAGACTACAAACAGAACTCATCAGTGAGCGAGAATATGAAAAGTTACAAAACCAGATAGAGGCTAACTTTGTAGCTCAAAACAGCAATATGGAAGGAATTGCCCTCTCTTTAGCTGATAACTATACTTTCTATAAAGATACAAACCTCATCAACAAAGCAATAGACCACTACCGCGCTATTACTCGTGAAGATATTAGAGAGGCTGCTCGCAAGTATTTAGACAAAAACCAACGTTTAGACCTCAATTATTTACCTTCAGTTCAATAAGTAAACAAAAATGACACATATAGACCGCTCTATACAACCTACCCCGGGAGCTGCTCCTATTATCAATTTAGGAACTCCTATTACACATAGTCTTCCGAACGGACTTACGCTATTGATAGTAGAAAACCACCAACTCCCTCAAGTAGGCATCCGTCTCTCTTTAGACGAATGTCCAGAATTAGAAAAAGAAAAAAAGGGAATTTCCGACCTTATTTCACTAATGGCGGGCAATGGGTCTACCTCTATCAATAAAGACGATTTTAACGAGGAAATAGACTATCTCGCTGCAACACTCTCTATCGCTCCTAATGGCGCTTATGCTCAAGTACTCTCTAAATATTTTCCGCGAGTATTAGCACTCATTGCCGATGCTGCCCTGCACCCTAACTTCACTGAGGAGGATATGGAAAAAGAAAAAGCACGCATTATCCAAAGTATCCGTGCTAACGAAAGCAATGCTGAAGTGATTATGAAACGCGTACGGCAAACCTTGCGCTACACTACGGCTCACCCTTACGGCGAATACATTACTGAAACCCAGATTGCTGCCCTCACCTTAGACGATGTAACCAACTATTACCGCAAGCGTTTTGTGCCTAACAATGCCTATTTAGTAGTTACAGGTGATGTAAATCCCGAAGAGGTAATTACTTTAGTAAACGAACATTTCGCTGATTGGCAACCTTATTCAGAAGAAACTCCTGCCTTATATATCCCTGAGAATGTGAGTGAAACACAAATCAACTTTATAGATTTGCCCAGCGCAGTACAATCGGAAATACAAGTTACAAACCTCATCGACCTCAAGATGTCTCACCCTGATTACTTCCCTCTATTAGTAGCCAATAGTATTTTAGGTGGAGATTTTGGTAGTTATATCAATATGAATTTGCGCGAAGAACACGGCTATACTTATGGTGCTTTTTCTACTTTTAAAACTGATAAATGGACAAAAGGCAGTTTCAGTATCAAGACTAAAGTAGGCAATGCCGTAACAGCTCCTGCCATTGTTGAGATACTCAAAGAAGTAAAACGCATACAAACTACTATAGTGAGTGAAGAGAAGTTAGCGCAAGCTAAAGCACAGTATTTAGGTCAGTTTGTATTAGCTACTGAGCGTCCGCAGACGATTGCCAATTACGCTATCAATATAAAAGTGCGCAACCTACCCGAAGATTTTTACAAGAACTATATCGCCAAGATTAATGCAGTAACCAAAGAAGACGTACAGAGAGTTGCTAATAGTTATTTTCTATTAAAAAACTTCAGAATCATCATCGTAGGCAAAGGTAGTGACATAGCTGATGAACTTAAAAATATCAACTTCGATGGAAAGAAAATCCCTATGAAGGAGTTTGATAGTTATGGAAATGAGAAGTGAGAAGTGAGAAGTAAAAAGTAAAAAAGGCTTTGCTATGAGTTTGCAAAGCCTTTTTTTATTTCTTATCCTTAAAACTGGAAGTATATAAAAGGTTGTGCCCCGCTGGAAGCAGTAGCATACACTACCCAGAAAGTGAGCGCCACTATCACTGCTTTGAAAAGTATAGGCATACTACCAAAGAAATTCTTCAGTTGATCGTTCATATTTTGAGGAAAGAAATGCCATACAAAGCCTATTGCCATTAGTAGAAATACATTTCTATAACCCTCAATAATAGTTTGCCACTTGTGCCAATCAAATTGCAGATCAGCAATATTATTCATCACTGTAAGGGCAATATCAAAGTCTTTTGCTCTAAAAAATATCCAACAGAAAGCCACAAAGTGAAAGGTTATTATCACAAATATTACATTGGCAGTACTACTGAAGAAACCTTTCTTCTCATCTTCTTTTTTAGCAGGGAAAAAGTCCATAAAAGTTTTATGCACAGCCAAGGCAAGTCCGTGAAGAGCTCCCCAAATGATAAAACGCAAATTAGCCCCGTGCCATAATCCTCCTAAGAGCATTGTTGTCATTTGGTTGAAATGGCTACGTACTGATTTTTTTCTATCTTTAGCTACTACTATAGCTAATACAAATACTATTATCGCCCCTGCTACAATGTAAAGCGGTATAGGAGTGGTATCGTACATTTTTACTGCCCAAAATAGTGTAGCCCCAAAAAACAAAGTAGGGAAAAAGTAACCCCAGAAAGTACCTCGTCTGTTTCCTCCTACCGAGAAATACAAATAGTCTTTCAACCACGTTGAAAGTGAGATATGCCAACGTCGCCAAAATTCGGTAATATTTTTAGATTGGTAAGGCGTACGGAAGTTTATAGGCAACGTAAAGCCCATCAGTAGGGCTAAGCCTATCGCCATATCGGAATAACCTGAAAAATCACAATAAATTTGCAATGAATAGCCGTAGACTGCCATTAAGTTTTCAAAAGGAGTATAACTATTAGGAGCCTCGAATACCCTATCTACAAAGTTTAGTGAAATATAATCGGAAATCACAGCTTTTTTGAGCAATCCTCCTATGATAAGGAAAAGAGCCAATGAGGTTTCTTCTTTAGTGAGAGTGAGCTTTTTGTATATTTGCGGAATAAAATCTTTTGCTCTTACAATAGGCCCTGCTACCAACTGAGGGAAGAAACACACGAAGAAAGCAAAGTCTAAAAAGCTCTTAGCAGGTTCTATTTCACGGCGATATACATCAATTGTGTAACTCATCGTTTGGAAAGTATAGAATGAGATACCCACTGGCAATATGATATCCATCAATGCAAAATTGCTTTGGAAAATAGCGTTAAAACTATCGATAAGGAAGTTCGTATATTTAAAATAGAACAATATCCCCAAATTGGTTATCATACTCACTGCCAAGAAGAATTTTCGCGCAGCAGGTTTTTGGGCTTTGTAAATCTGTCCAGCAAAAAAATAGTCTAATACCGAAGAGAGTATTAGTAGTACAAAGTAATTACCACCTGCTTTATAATAAAAAAACAGTGAAAATAAGGTAACATATACCGTACGGAAATGGACGTGTTTTTTAGTGATGATATACACTAAATAAAACACCAAAAATAGCCCCAAAAACAGACTGCTATTAAATAGTAGAGGGTGATTGGGGTTATAGGTAAACCATTGTTTTACTTGTTCAGTTGTGAAGCTAAAATTATCGGTAAACCACTGGGCTAATGCTGCTGTATTCAATTTAAAATGGGTTTTAAAGAGTGTTTGGATTGTTTTTTGTAGTTTAAGTAATTACTCATAAAAGCATCGAAGAAAAGCTCACCTTGTTCTAAGTAACCATCTCTGGTATAATGTACGCGATCACCGGCGATAAGTTTTTGTTGTATAAATCTACTCATTGCTTCATTACCACCTAAGGCACGATAGAGGTCGAACACGCTATAATTATCCTTTACAGCGTTGTCTATCAGTGTATCGGCGTATTCTACGCACAATGAGGTGGTACTTTTTCTTCTATACAAAAAAGGAGGAGGAGTTGTGAGTATGATAGGACAGTTGCCGTACTGAGTGCGTATAGTATTAATAAATTTCATCACCTCGGCATCGTATCTTTCTGGGGCAAGCCTACCATAAGCTTCATTAGTACCTAAGGAAATCACTATCAAATCGGGTTCGAGAGCACTTATCTGTTCAAAGAACAAATCGGATTTGTTGTAATCGGAAAAATGGGCTCCATTTACGCCTATTGTATGATAAATAATCCCTTTTTGGTCATTTTCGAGTACTATGCCATTAAGCGTAAACGAACTGCTTTCGGTATTAGGGGTTAAGTATATTTTATCAGAAACATTCAGATTGTCGTAAGCATAGTAGTTGTAAAGCGAATTGGCCTTGAGGATAGTTGCATTGCTCATATCCACTTTAGTTGCAGGGGCGGGAGCAGGTACAGTACCTGCAATTCCTTTAGCAGAAGCGATGTGTAACACCTGTCCTATACGGATATTACTCCCTTTCAAATGATTGTTTTTCTGCAATAGAGCCACCGTAGTGTGGTATTGTTTAGCAATGCCATAGAGGGTTTCGCCTTGAGTTACCTTATGTGAAATCATCTTAGGAACTGAAGGCTTTAAAGGAGCGGTTACCTTGCCTACATTGGTTGCTAACTCAAACTGACGTTGGTTTTTAGGGGTGATAATTTTAAGGGTATTAAAAGCGTAATCTTTATTTTTTAGGTTTAGTTCTATCACAAAATTTTTCTTATCGGTAGAAAGGGCATAGCCTGTGATTCCTGCCAATGGTGAAGATGTATTTTTCTGAGCTTCCCAAGAGATATTAGAAGTAAAACTCACATTGTGCCCACCGTTAGTACGGATAAGAGAGTATGGAAAGACCAAGCCTAATCCTGCATTGCCAAAACTTTCTTGCAAACGCTGTCTCATCACATTGGGCATCACATCGGCTTGGATGTGTGAGTCGCCTATGTGGACGATATTCAGTTTGCGGTTTTTAGATTTTTCTAAAGTAGCCAATTTTTCAAAAAAAGGAGTTAGCACCGAAGTGTTGTACATATTGTTGTACTCTTTCGGGGCATTGTTTTTGGCATAAACTGAGAGAGTATCTTTGGCAGCCAAAGGGGGGAAAACATTTTTTGCTGAGGTATAGTTAGCTCTTAAATAGAGTGTTACTCCCAATAGCATACAGCTCCCCATTATGATTTTCTTTACCAATTGTTTCTTTTTCATTATAATTGTGTCTTTTTAGTGTGTTATTAGTGTTTTTTTAGTATTACAGCTCGTACAAATCGGAGCTTTTAGGTTTTACTGAATCTTTATGTTGTGCTGCTGGTGCTTGTTGTACAGGATGTGCTGGTTGTTGTCGTGCTGGTTGTTGTCGTGCTGGTTGTTGTCGTGCTGGTTGTTGTCGTGCTGGTTGTTGTCGTGCTGGTGCCGCGGGCTGTACAGTACGTGTAGCTGTCGCAGTAGTGGCAGTAGCAGTGGTTGTTGTGGTTGGTCGCACTTCTTGTATTTCTTTTATTTTTTCACCAAAAACATCGGCTTTCTGACTGTTATGTGGGTCTTTGTAATGTTCATATTCCTCCATCAATTTATTATACAACAAATGAGCAACCTTTTTAGCTCCTCTTGCATTGAAGTGAGTATAATCCTTGCTTGCAAGTGAAGGATTGGCTTCTACCCATTGTTTCATAGAACCTTTTCCTCCCATCAATTCGTACAAATTGATAAAACCAGAATGAGTATTACGCGCGTATTTGTGTTGCGCATTTGCCAAAGGTACTACCGCTTTATCAGTTTGCATTTCCATATTCACCTTAGTTGATTTATCGGCGGTTGAGATGATAAGAATAGAGGTATTAGGAAAACAAGCGCGTATTTGATTTACTACTTTGGTCATTCCCCTTTCGTACCACGAATAATCTAAAGTGCCATAGTTGAGCACATTAGCACCAAAGTGCAACACGATGAGGTCATATCCACCAAGTGCGTCATCAAATCGGTTCATCAAATCTACATTGAAAAGGGAAATAGGTAAACCTGAATTACCACGACTTGAAAAGTTATCAACATACACTCCTTGTCGTTCTCCTGAGCTTACTCCATAAATAGGAATACTATCCGATTTGTAAAAAGTAATGCGTACTGCTTTGGTGTTATGCCCTTCGGTGAGAGGTAGGGCATTCAGTAGTTTATCGGTAGTTAGCGATTTTACCACCTTCACAGTATCATAGGTAATTTCAACTTTAGCTTCCTTGTTGCCCGATGAACCATAATAGAGTACAGGGGCATATAGTTGACTGATATGTTTTTGGTTAGATGATTTATACTGCACCCAAGTGCCATTGCCTTGAGTAAAAAACACTTGTCCGCACACTCCAAAAGGACGTTTGGGGCGTTTTACATTCACATACGACTGTGTTTTCCAAGTATTAGAATAAGAATGCCATACACTTCCGCGAGATTTAGCCGACTCGGAAGCGATGGGCAAAAATCCAATTCCTTGTCCGCCAAAAGCATCTTGAAAGAGGGCTCTTAAATCCTGTACGATTAAGTCACCGTCGGTCATTGAATCGCCGTAGTAGCCTATTCTTATCTTTCCTTTTTTAGTAGTTTCGAGTTCGTATAATTTTTTAAAAAAAGCAAAGAGATACTCATCGGATTTTTTCAATCTCTTAGCAGTAGCCATTGAATCGTTTGCCTGACTGAGCACTTTATCGATTTCCTTACCCGATATAGCTTCTAACATTAAGCTATCTACCACTACATTATCCATTGCTTTGACTTCAGGAAATATGCGTGCTGGCAAAAACTCCTTAAAGCCTATAAAGATGACCGTAGCCAGCAAAACAATAAAAAACGATTGTTTAAAATATGATGTGTTCACAAAATGGTACTTAGTTTTCTTTCAGGGGGCAAAATTACAAAATAATTGTGAACTATGTATCACTATTGAAAAAAAAGTATTACTTTTGCGTACATTAATTTTAGTAAATATGATTGATTACTATAAAACATTAGGAGTAGAAAAAACTGCTACTCAAGAAGAAATAAAGAAAGCTTACCGCAAATTAGCGCGCAAATATCACCCCGATATGAACCCTAACGACAAGACGGCAGAGCAAAAATTCAAAGAAATTAACGAAGCTAATGAGGTGCTCAGTAATCCTGAAAACCGTGCTAAATACGACAAGTACGGAGAACATTGGCAATATGGCGAGGAGTACGAAAAAGCTCAGCAACAGCAACGCGCTCGCGGTGGAGGCTTTGGCGGGTTCGGAGGTTTTGAAGGTTTTGAGGGCTTTAGCGGAGGCAATTACTCTAATGAAGATTATTCCGATTTCTTTAAAGATATGTTTGGCGGACGTGCGGGTGGCTTTGGCAGAGGTTATAGTAGCGCTTCAGGTAAATTCAAGGGGCAAGACCTCTATGCCGATATGTCCCTCCCTTTGCGCGAAGTGGCTACCACTCAGCAACGCACCTTTACTGTAAATGGCAAAAACATACGTATTACTGTGCCAGCAGGAGTATATGAAGGTTTACAAATCAAACTCAAAGGTCACGGACAAGAGGGCTATAACGGAGGTCCTAATGGCGATTTGTACATTACTTTCCACATAGAACCCGACGCTCAATTTGAACGCAATGGTAACGACCTGAAAACAACCGTAAATATTGACCTCTACACTGCTATGTTAGGCGGAGAGGTGCAAATAGATACTTTAAGTGGCAAGGTAAAAATGAAAGTAGCCCCTGAAACCCAAAACGGTACTACGGTGCGACTCAAAGGTAAAGGATTCCCCGTATATAAACAAAAAGACAGCTTTGGCGACCTCTTTGTTACTTACCAAGTGCAGTTGCCTAAGCACCTCACTGAGAAACAAAAAGAATTATTTGAACAACTTAAAAATTCATAGTTATGGAAGAGAGAATATCAAGAGAAGACATCGTTCGTTTATACAATATAGAAGTCACTTTTTTCGACGATTTAGCCTCCAGCGGGCTCATACAAACGGAGGTCATCAACAACACTACTTACCTTCATTATGACCAACTTTCGGATTTTGAACGCTTTACAAATTGGCATTACGACCTTGAAGTGAATATGGCAGGGTTGGAAATCATTCATCACTTGTTACAACAGATTGAAGAACTCAGAGGAGTAAAATTTGAATTAGCAAATTAACAAATTTTCAGAATTGCATTCTTACGCTCAAACCATAGCTTCTTACAAGTGGTAGTGAGGTATATTTTGGGCTATCAATATCATAAGTAGCTATTAACGACATACTAAGGTCATTCAAGCCTTTCATCTCAAATTTTCCCTTAAAATGATAAGTAAGGGCGGCTTCTTGCAAGCACACTTTCTTACCTGAGCGGGCTTTAAACAAGAAATTTAAATCAAAATCATTATAGTTCATTTTTCCACGCCAACCTAATTGTGTATGAGGATAGGTAGCTGCAACAAGTTGGGTCTCCCAATAGAATCCTGGAGTTTTAGGGTAAGGATTGGGTTTTTCGCTAATGTAGCCTAAAACAAGTTCTACACCTTGTTTATTGATTTGATTGCGATAAAAAGTAACCCCAGCAGAGAGACAATCAAACAACCATTTGCTATCTAAACCTATCTCATAACACATAGAGCGTTCTGACTGCCAATCGTAAGGGTCTGTTATTGGGGTATAACCAGCACGCAATTTAGCATAACCTAATGTTCTTTCATTCATATCTAAGAATTGATGCAAGAGCATTGCTATACTTACTGAGGGAGTGAATAGGAGTTTATTATTGTCATAAATATGATTTAAATATTTTTCAGTACGTCCTGAAAGAGTAAGAAACACTTTAGATTGCCAATCCACTTCGGTTACTGCAAAAGCAGCTTGGGTGTTATTTTCTTCGTACAAAGCCCCTAAATGACTCTCTAAGTTGAAATTGGTTGAGAGTTTTTTGCTATAGCCTAAGATGACATCAGCGTATTGTTGTTTATAAGTGGAGTGTGCTGTAATAAAATTGTTATCCATACGGAAATGCCCAGTGAAGGATAAACCTCTACCTACTACATAATTTGCCTTAGCTAAAAACATATAGCGGTCTTTCATTTCAGTGTATTGATTGTGATAACCGCTTGGAGTGCGCTCATACTGATGGATATAATTAGCTGAAAGATCTATGTTCAATTTATCATTCAACAAAGAAGTTGCATTGTGTAAATAGCTATTATAGCGATTATAGGAGTCGTTAGGCACAATACTTGTTGATTCTAAAGAAGCTAAAGAAGCATATATTCTATTTTTTGCTCCTTTCTTAAAGTTTTGTCCTCCTGAAAAACTCACTGCATTTTGGTATACATATCCCGTTCTATAAATATCTTCTGAAGAAAGTGGTTTTAACAACTCGGCTGATGAAGAGAAATTGACATTCAGTTTCTTACTTGTAGATTTTTTAGTGCGAATAAGTACTACTCCATTAGCTGCTGATGCTCCATAAATAGCCGCAGCTTGAGTACCTGACAAAACAGTAAGACTCCTTATATCCTCAGGGTTGAGATCAGAGGGATTGTCTATAGGTACCCCATCTACTATATAACGCACTTTGTTACCTCCTCTTATCTCTAAGGCTTCGTGTTGTAGCTGTATCCCTGCAATCCTACCTTCAAGACTATTGAGAAAATTCATCTGTTTTACTTCTGTAAGTTCTTGTTCTCCTATAGATTGTTGCGGGTAAGTAAATGTTTCTTCCTCTTTCCTTCGTTCGAGTGAAGTGTAGAAAAGTATGCTCATAGGTCCATAACAAACTGTTCCCACACTTTCTTCTTCTAAAACAATTTTAAAGTGTTTTTTCTTAGCTTTACCTTCTATTTTTTTGTATTGTTTTTCATATCCCATAAAGGCAATTTCAAGTACATCACCTTCTTTTGCTTGGAGCTGAAATTTACCGTCTAAATCTGTCATCACCACTTGTGGAGGTTCTGTAGGTGGAGAAGTTTTTACAACTATTGGAACAAAAGAAATTGGATTTCTTTCTTTTGCATCTATCACACGCCCAGTGATATTTTTCACTTGGGCGTGTAAAGTTGCTCCTAATAGAAAAAGCAAAAGTAAGAGGTGATGTTTGTTCAGTTTCATTGTCAATTTTCTGGTGGAAATCTATAACCATTGCCAGTAGCACTATCAAAAGAAGCTCCTGAGGGCAGGCTGATTATAGGCATTCCATAAGACGACCAATCCCAGAGCCCTGTTTCGTCGTCGGTTACCTCTTTGGTATTAAAATCTATTTTTTTGCCGTTGAGAGGCAAATAAAGTTGTAAATCTTTGTTAGTAGGTAAAGTATGCCATAGGTTAGCTTTAAGTTCTTGTTGAGTAAGAGCTCTTCGCCAAAAGCGTAACTCTCTCAAGCGCTGGTTACTACCTGCTATATAGAGATTTCTAAGTTGTACAGCTCCTCCTTGTAACAATTGGGTAGCGACAGTTTTGCCATTTACAAAAGCACGCAAAGTGTTACCATCATAAGTAAACGATAGAGCATACCACTTGTTTACTTGAGGAGCAAAAGCTGTTGTAGGGATTTCGAGAGCAGTAACAGCATTCAGTTGTACTTGTAATTGTCTGTTTTTAAATGCTACTTCTAATGGATTTGCTGTATTTTTATTGAGACCTATGATGGGTACTTCACCAGTAAGACTTTCCACATACACTGTAGTTTCAAAACTCCACTGCTCAAAAACATTACTTGAAGAAAGAATTTCGGTAGAAGTTACCGAAGTTGTGCCCATTTTTAACACTTTACTATATCTGTTAGGACGAATCACCAACAGCAAATGTTCTTGTCCTTCAATTGCTTGTATGCTTTTTCTATTCACAATTTGCAAGGGAAGGGCATACACTTCATCATCATCGAAAATGAGATTTTTTATAGTAATTTTTATAGGAGTTTCTCTTTCACCTTTGCCAAAGACAATAATTTCATCAACTTTGTATTTATCAGCAGGCAACAATTTATAATTTACGCCATAGCGTTCATTATAATCAGCGAGATATTGCGCATCCCCTGTAAGGAGATCTGCAAATAGGTTTTTCTCAGCCGGATAGATGAGTTGAGCTTTTACGTTTTCTAAGTTGTTTTCTTGGTATTCTTGCACAAATACCTCTTGCGATTTATTGCCTACAAAATAAACCTTTTGGTCAATATTAGGATGGGCAATTTTTTCGGTAGTTTCATCTTTACAAGCTACTATTGAGAGTAAGCTAAGTATTAAAAATATTTTTTTCATCATTATAGAATTTTAGAATTGCATTTTTACATTTAATCCGTAACTTCTTACGGAAGGCAACATAAATTTATCATAACCGCTGCCATAAGTACCTACTGAAGGCACTATTTCGGGGTCGAATGGTGCTTTGTTATAGAGCATTAGCAGGTTGCTACCTACTAACGACACACTGAGATCTTTCAATCCTTTCACAATAAAACCTTCTCTAAAGTGATAGGTAAGAGCAGCTTCTTGCAAGCGAATATTAGTAGCCGAATATTGATAATCGGTAGCAGTTCTATTAGCTACAAAAAGAACATAGTTAGCACCGCGATTAGCTGCAGAGGCTTTAGAAACCCCATAACGATCGAAATAACGTTCTGTTTCTGAAAGAACTATCCCACCTAAACGCGCTTTGAACAAGAAATCTAAATCAAAATTTTTGTAGCTCAATTTTCCTTTCCAGCCTAAGAGCCAATCAGGGTTTGTAGAGCCTAATTTATTGCCATTAGCATCGTATATATCGCCTATTTCACCTCCTTCACGCAAGGTGTACATACCATTGGTAATCTCACGAGGTAGGCTCAGTATCTTATTTTTATTAGTAGAAGCAATGATTTGAGTTTCACCTTTCAATGCTCTGTTATAAGTGTATCCAAGTGCTACTTCTACTCCTTGATTTTGTACCTCTCCCGCTTGTTGCCACAAAATGGGAACTAACTGATTGTTAGTACGGGTGTGATAGAATGTAGCATTCAATGAAAGATTGTTAAACCATCGGGTATCTAAACCTACTTCGTAAGAGGTGGTACGTTCTAATTGTAAATCAGCAGGGTAGTTAGGTAAAGTATACGAATCACCTATCCAAGCACGAGAAGTTTCGGCAACGCCTAACCCCGCATAGCTCATAGGGGCGGCTACTTGGCTGTAACCTCCACGCAATTTGGCATCTTTCAATATATCTTTATTTATATTTACAAAATTATATAACGGTATTGCTAATCCTATTGACGGACTGAAGACTGTACTTTCGCTTGTGTAAGGAAAATCGGATGGTTTATCAGCGCGACCTGAGAGAGTGAGGTATAATTTATTTTTCCAATCTATTTCAGCCATTGCAAAGAAAGCAGTATTGCTTCTTTTTCCCCATAACGGGTGAAAAATCGCCGTAGGAGCTGCAATATTGCTTTGAGTGAAATTGTTTACATTTGTCAGATTTCCTCTATAACCATCTACTTGAGTGTCATAGCCTTCATAAGAAGCTCCGAGGTGAGCATCTAAATCCAAACCTAAAACCGTTTTATTATAATGAACGATAACATCGGCATATTGTTGTTTAAAGGTTTCTTTCCAATGAGCATAATAACCGTTAGCAGCCGCATAAGCAGGAAGTGTGGAAGCATAACGCTTGTCGTCCATAGTAGAAGAAGTATTATCCATACGGAAACGAGCTGCCACTTCTAGATTATCCATAATTTTGTAGTTCGCTTTAGCTGAAAACATATAGCGATTTTTAGTAGCAGGACGCAAATTGCGATAGGCAATCCAATAAGGATTTTGGATATTTTCTCCTAAATTAGCAGGAGTATCAGGAGTTCCGGAACCTGCTATCCAATACTGTTTATCATAACCTGCTACAGCATCATAACGCTCAAAATAACGCTCTTGAGCAAATTGTTCACCTCTTGGATATAAATATAAACCTACTATAGGGTTGAAAGCAATGCCCGAAGCAACCTGATTGCGCTCATACTGACGGATATAGTTACCTGAAAGATCTATATTCAACTTCTTTTTTAACAGAGAAGTACTATTTTGTAAATAAGCGTTGTAACGGTTATATACGCTATTAGGCACTATCCCTCCTGACTGCAAAGATGCTACTGAAGCATACGTTTTATTATTGCCACCTTCAAAATTAAATCCACCTGAAACATTTAGTGAATTTTGGTATATGTGACCTGTTCTATAAAAATCATTGATATTGAAATCAGTACCCTTAGGTAAGGCTCGAGTAGAGAGAGAAGTGTATTGTCCTAACTCATTGCCATAGGTTTCTTGGAACTCAGGTTTTGTTAGTTTATTTACAAATTCTACTGAGGAAGACAAGTTTATATTGAGTTGATTGTCATTAGCCTTCTTAGTGCGAATGAGTAGTACCCCATTAGCAGCCGATGCTCCGTAGAGGGCAGTAGCTTGTGCCCCTTGTAGTACTACTACCTCTGCAATGTCTTCAGGATTGAGGTCGGATATACCTTCGCTGGTATCTCTGCCATTGCCTCCAAACCCTCTTTCAGCTTGATTAACTATAGGCATTCCATCCACCACATAAAGCACATTGTTATCACCAAAAAGTGAGCGAGCCCCGCGCATAGTAGCTTTAGTAGCCCCTCCTATACCCGTCGCATTACGCTGGATATGCAAACCCGCAACCCTACCATCAAGGCTATTCACAAAATTTGCTTGTTTGACTTGAGTGAGGTCTTTGCTTGATACAGCTTGTTGTAGATAGGTTAAACGATATGGGACTTTTTGGATCCCCAAAGCCATAGTTTTTGGAGGAATAGTAATAAAAGGGAGGATACAAAGGCCTATTTTTTCCTCTTTTAAAACCACCCTAAAATTGATAGTTTTATTTTTACCCTCTACTTTTCTTTTTTGGGTTTCATAGCCTAAAAAACTAAACTCAAGTATATCACCTACTCTGGCTTTGAGTTCAAATTTACCATCAATATCTGTTGAAACACTTTTAGGATTTTTTGATGAATTTGTGTTTTTAATAATTACTTCAACTGATGGCAGAGGCTCATTGTTCTCGTCGAAAACTTCCCCAGTAATGGTTTTCATTTGAGCTTGGAGGGCTCCTGAAGTTAGGAGCAACAGGGTTAAAAGAAGTTGTATTTTCTGTTTCATAGCGATATATTTATAAATATACCCCGCAAAAATAATACTTCTTAGTTAAAAATACAAAATTTTTATATTTTTTTAACGTTTAAAAATGAATTTTGAGCATCAAACCTGTGTTTTTGGGTGTAGAAGGAGGAGCAGAATAATAGAGCGACACATTGAGAAAATAGGCAACATCAAGCAAACCTCTTAAATTGTAACTAAGCGAAAGTTCTTGTAAGTGTAATTGTGTAGTGTCGGAAGTGAGTAGAGCTGTAAGTTGCCAATTATTATCACTCATATAGGTTTGCCACCCCAAACGCCAAGATGTTCCTATTTCTTTTTCGTTAAATGAAGTGATGAACTTGTTGCGCCAAGTATATTGTTTGTAGTAGTATACCCCTCCTATTCTCATTTCTGCTCCTTCAGTTTGTAAGCGATTGTTGAGTAAGGAAGTATCTTCTAATGAAGTGCGATATAGGGTAGCATCACAAAAGAAACTACCCCACCATTCAGTTTCAAATCCTATTTCATAAGAAGAATCTTCTCCCCAAGTATATGCCCCACGTAATTTACTATTAGTAAGTTTTTTATTTCTCTTTTTTTGTAATTTTTTAAAGATGTGATGTGGTAACACTGAAGCTCCTATCGTAGGTCGCCAATACAAGGCGTTCGCTGAGCTTACTGTAGGAAAATCACGCCTTGCCGAAAAATATAGATAGGCTTTCTCATCATATTCTAAAGAAGTAAGCCCAAAAACAGCTGTTTTATCTCTTTCATAAGAAGTTCCTAAATGAGAATGGAGTAAAAAACCATAATCTAAATAGCATAGATAATTGAGCAACACATCGGTATAATAAGAAAGTTTTTCAGAAGGCAAAGAACGATTGTCTAACCTAAAATGAGTCCCTACATTAAAATCACTCCCATTTCTATAAGTTAGTGCTCCTGAAAAAGCATAGAAATTTTCAGGAGCTACTAATGTTTGTTGATTTTGGTGAGAATACCCCCCTGAAAGATCTAAATTCAACCCCGCTCTACCGATATAACTATTATGGCGAGCAAAGAGTTGATAGCGTTCATAAGGTGAAAATTGATTTTCTCGCCCTGATTGCAAGGAAGTAGCTGATAGATAGGTTTGATGCTCATCATTATTACCCATATATAAACTAATTGCATTTTGTGCAATTGTTTTTCCGTTGCTATAAACGCCCGTAGCCGATGAAAAATTACGTTTTGCTTCCCAGTTTTTTCTTATTTTAGTAGTAATTACAACAGCTCCATTAGATGCCTCACCTCCGTACAAGGCAGCTGCCGAGGCACCAGGCAACACTTCTATTTGTTGTATATTTTGTGGGGTTAGATACGCAATATCATCAGCATTTTGGCTTATAGGAATACCATCAACTACATAAAGCACCTTCCCACCTCGGATTGTACTTGTACTTGCGTTGAAACTCAAGGCGCGTCCTTCCAAAACATCAGTCAATTGAACCGTAGGTAGCTCTCGATAATCTCTTGAATATATATTTTGTCCTTGATAAGGCAAGTTTTCCCAATATTCGCGAACACCAGGTGCTGCTGGAAACATCAATCGTGGAGCCCCTGGAATATCACAAAGCGTTTCAGTCTCTTCCTCTTTGAGAGTAATATTAATTTTTTTAGTATCTTCTTTGATAGTGCGTTCTATCTTTTCATAACCTAAAAAAGAAAATTCTAACACTTCACCTACAGACACTTCTATACTAAAATTCCCATCAAAATCGGCTACAGCTCCACGTTTAGTGCCTTTTACCCACACCGAAGCTCCAAACATAGGGATGTGCTCTTCATCTACTACTCTCCCTGTTACAGTAAGGGTTTGAGCCAATGAAGGTAAAGCAAAAAGCCCTAAAAAAGCAATTATAAGTATATTTTTTAGATTCATAGAGCAGAAATTTAAGGCAAAGATACAAAATAATTAGTAAATTTTAAAAATTAGAAAACTAGCAAATTAGTTTTTTTTTGCTATTTCAAAAAAATATTATACTTTTGCCTGATTTTTAGTTTATAAATAGAAAAAACAAGAATGGCTCGGTCTATTGATTCTTTTAACAAACGACGATTACTCACTTCCTATTTTTCGGTAATAGTGAGCATTACCTTAGTACTCTTCCTATTGGGATTCTTTGGTTTTTTAGTGTTCAGTACTAAAAAGTTAGCCAATCACTTCAAAGAACAAGTAACTGTTACTATCCTCATTAAAGACGAAGCTAAAAGTGCCGATATCGCTCAATTACAAAAAACACTCTCAGTAGCTTCATTTGTAAAATCATTGCGATTTATCTCCAAAGATGAAGCTGCTGAAACCTTTAGCAAGGACATAGGCGAAGATTTTGTGAGCTTCATTGGTACAAACCCCTTACAAAATGTTATCGACTTGAGCTTAAAAGCCGATTATGCTGAACCCGATAAAATGGCAGAAATAAAACGTGAATTAGAACAAAACTCTTTTGTATCGGAAGTAGTATACGATCAATCCCTCGTCGCTCTCATTCACGAGAACGTAAATAGAATAGGACTTATTACTTTAGTATTTAGCGCACTCTTCACCTTTGTATCGGTACTGCTCATCAATGCTTCTATTCGCCTATCTATCTACTCTAAACGTTTTATTATCAAAACAATGCAATTGGTAGGTGCCACCCGTAGTTTTATACGTCGCCCGTTTATCCGCACTAATGTACGCTTGGGTATTTTGAGCGCTTTTCTCGCTATACTGCTATTCTACGGGGCACTCTTAGCAATTGTAAAATCATACCCTGAGTTTTCTATATTATTAGACAACACGATATTATGTGTCGTTTTTATAGGAATTTTCGCTATGGGAATTCTCATCAGTTGGTTGAGCACTTATTTCGCTACACAACGATTCTTAAACTTAAACACAAACGATCTCTACTATTAAATAAACAACAGATATGAAACATCATTCAACTTCTATATTCGGAAAGAAAAACTATCTCATAATGGGAATAGGATTAGCGGTAATCGCTATTGGTTTTATACTGATGAGCGGTGGCGGAAGCGACAACCCCGCAGTATTTGATACGTCGATTTTTAATTTCAGACGCATTCACTTAGCCCCTGCTTTGGTGCTATTAGGCTTTGCTATTGAAATATATGCCATTTTAGTAAAACCTAACGAAGAAGAAAATACAAAAAAAAATGCATAAGGCTATGGTGATTGTGACTCTACAGCGCGAAAAGTGCATAGGATGTAACTATTGTGTAGAGATGGCACCAGAGCAGTTCCAAATGTCTAAAAAGGACGGCAAAAGTGTACTATTACGCTCTACCGAGAAAAAAGGTTTTTTTACACTCAAAAGTTATGACGATAGCATTTTTGAAGATTGTGAAAAAGCTCAAAAGGCTTGTCCTGTAAAGATTATAACTACTAAAAAAATATAATAACAATGAAGAAAATAGTATTATTATCAATATGTTTATTAGCTTCTTATAGTATAGAAGCTCAATATATAGGACTCAAAGCTGGGTACAACTACGCTACCCTAAAAGGCAACGTGAGTGACAGTGCTAGCTTTAAACCTTATCACGGTTATTTTGCAGGAATTACATTAGAGTTCCCGCTCTCTAATTTGTTCTCTCTACAAGTAGAAGGTATTTACAACCGACGTGGAGCAAATATCACCTCCAATACTTATGGCAAAGCTAAACTGAGTTTAGATTATATCTCTTTACCTGTGATGGCGCGCTTCAATGTAGGAAAAGGTATCAACTTGCACATAGGACCTCAGTTAGAATATCGTATCGACAAACCTAACTTTTACTTTGATGCAGGTACCGACCCTGTAACACGTGTAAAAGACGATGCATTAGACATTATCGATGGAGCAATGACTGTAGGCATTGGTTATATGACCGACTCTGGGTGGTTTTTTGAAGCACGCTGGGTACAAGGGCTCACCAGTATTTTTGAGTCAGATGAAACTAGTCTCACTCGCACAGGTATCAGTCCTGATTACAATTTCAAAAATAGGACACTTTCTGTAGGGGTGGGATATAGGTTTTAAGTAACAAATAAATTAAGTAATAGGTTACAGATGATGAGAAAATTTATAATTATTATAATACTTTTTATAGGATTGTGGGGTTGTGAAAAAGAACGACGTGCACGCAATCCTTACTTGGGTGAGGTGCCTATTAATCTTGATGTTACAGAACTTGATATGCTAAGATATCGACTCCAAAGTATTGGTAATAGTGCTTTTATTTCTCAACAAGGGCTCAGAGGCATTTTTGTTACTTGTTATGGTGAAGGACGTTATTTAGCTTGGGAAGCTGCTTGTCCTAATCACTCTTTAGACGGCTGCTACAGCAGGTTATACAGCGTTAAAACCCCTACTGAAGAAGCTAATTATGAACTCCACGATTATACTTATGTAAGATGCTCTTGTTGCCATACAGTTTACAGTCTAACTACAGGTAATCCTTTTGTTTTAGGAAATATTGCTAAACCTTATCCTCTACTCAACTACAATGTTACTGTATCGGGAACCTCTGGTAAATATTCGTTAAAAATCCGCAATAACTAAATGCTCTCAAAATACTTTGAAAATACAAAGCCCATCACCTTTATCATAGTACTATTAGCACTTTTGATAGGCGATGGGCTATATCAATTTCAGATATTACAACAGCCTTTAGAGGTTGGGGCACATCTTTTATTTTTGTCTATCAACCTTACACTACTTCTATTTTCCTTAATATTACTGCACCAAATAGATAGATGGAATGAACTCACCGAAACTAAAAACAGTTATTCTATCGCCTTCTTCAGTATTTTAATAGTGCTCTTTCCTACTCTTTTTGACAATATAAAATTAGTAGGAGCTAACTTACTGATCATCATAGCTCTGTGGAGAGTACTTACCTTAAAAACTGGAGAGGGGATTCCTCAAAAGTTATTGGATACCTCCCTACTCATTATCTGTGCGAGTTTGCTATATCCTTGGGCATTGGTATTCATACTAAATGTATGGACTTCGCTATTGTTCTATGGGGCTGAGAAGCGCCGTTATTGGTTTATCCCCCTCTTAGCTCTTTTAGTAATTGCTTTATTAGGAGGGGCTATACTTATAATATTACAAATACCTTTTTCTTTTGATAGTTATTACAACTTAGTAACTACCGATATAATGCGATTATTACAACTTTCCTCCTACCCTATTGCCACAACAATTGCTTTAATGAGTTTAGGATTGTTATTTTTAGTATCAATAGTAGTGTATTATTTCAGAAGTACTTATCACAGCATTAGCTCAATAGTGGTAGTACAATTTTTATGGGTAGGTTTGCTTGTAGCATTTTTATCAAAAGAAGTGATTTATATTTTTGCCCCCATAGCCATACTTTTTGCATTGTATATCGAAAAAATACGACTATGGTGGCTAAAGGAAACTGTATTATGGATACTATTATCTCTGCCTGCTACAATACTCTTACTCCATTTTATTACCAAAAGCTAAATCGCCTGCATCACCTAAGCCAGGCACTATATAACCGTGATCGTTGAGGAGTGGGTCGATAGTAGCAATCCACAAGTGAGTGGTTTCAGGAAATTTATCTTCTAAATATTCTATCCCTTGTTGTGCCCCAATTACAGCAAATAAGTGTATTTCTTTAGGAGTTCCTAAAGGCTTCAAAGCGTTGAACACATTGGCAAACGAACGACCTGTAGCCAGCATCGGGTCGGCTAAGAAAAGTATTTTACCATCTAAAGAAGGAGAGGCAAGATATTCTACCATTATATCAAAATCGGTTTCGGAAGTGTGTTTGCGATAAGCCGATATAAAAGCATTATCTGCATTGTCAAAATAGTTCATCAAGCCTTGATGCAATGCCAAACCGGCACGCAAAATAGAGCAAATTACAATCTCATCTTTGGGTAATTGTACTTTTTTTTCACCTAATGGGGTAGTAATTACCTCAGTTTTGTAATGTAGAAATTTACTCATTTCATAACACAATACTTCGCCTATACGTTCTAAATTTTTACGAAAACGCATACGGTCTTTTTGGATATTTACGTCGCGCAACTGGGCGATAAATCGGTTTAATACAGAGGGCTCTTCGCCTAAATGGTGTATAATCATTGGTGTGGTAACTTTAATATTTTCAAGCCACAAAAGTAGTATATAATTTATTAATTTCCAAATTTGCTAATTTGCTATTTTATTTTTTGGCACGCTATTTGGGATAATCACAGCGAAACATTAAACAATAATTAAGCGTATGAAAAAAACAATCACTAAATTAACAGCTTTTATTGCTATAATGCTACTCACCACTACTGCTTATGCCCAAGAGTTTCACTTAGGAGCTAAAGCAGGTGCTAACTTAGGAAAATTGGATGGTGTTGCCTATAGTAAAGGCTTCAAATTGGGATACCAATTGGGCGGCTTTGTAGAATATGACTTCAATGACAAATGGGGGCTACAAGGCGAGATTCTATTTAGCCAAACTAATACAAAGTTCCGTGATAGTTATCAATCAGTGTGGGATGAAAAGTTTGATAAAGAAAAGACTTTGAACTATGTAGGCGTACCTTTACTGTTTAAATACAATCCTAGTGGGTTGATTTCATTGCACGCAGGTCCGCAATTTAGTTTTCTTGCTAATAAAGATGATAGCACTTGGGAAAATGGTAAAAAACTTTTCAAAGATACCGACTTCTCGTTAGTTGCTGGTGCCGAAGTAAATTTAGGTCCGCTCTTTGCTTACGGTCGTTATGTATGGGGCTTTTCTGATATTAGCAATACCCTTAAAGAGAAAGCCACTACCCAACAAATTCAACTGGGTGTAGGCGTACGTTTTTAGACTTACGAATATATTAGTTAATTAGAAGATAGGTTTTAAGGATTAACAAGTATCACCTTAAACCCTATCTTGTTTTTTTAATATAGTAGATATTTTTTTCTTACTTCTTTAAATTTTCCTAACTCTTTTTGCCAGGTTTGGCGTATTTCAGCTTCAGTTTTACCTTCTATAATTTGTTTTTTTAGAGCATCGGTACCTGCTATTCTATTGAAAGAGGATGTGAAGAAAGGCATTTTTACCCCCTTACTTTGTTCAAAAGCTTTTTTAAGCCAAGAAAGATTGAGTTGGTTTAAGCGAGGTGTTTTGCTCAAATCTTCACCATAACACAATTTCCCATTAAACTTTGGATTTTTATCTCCTGCATTAGGGTGGGGTGTAAAACTAAATGTACTTTTCGCAAAATAAGGTGAACCATAAATTTGAAACTGCTGAGAAGTACCACGCCCCATACTCACATTAGTTCCTTCAAAAAAACACAAACTGGGATATAAGTTTATTGACACATCATTAGGCAGATTAGGCGATGGTTTTACTGGCAGGCTATAAGGTGTTTGGTGAGTATAATTTGCTAACGGAATCACCTTTAAATCAGCAATAACACCTTCGTGCAACCACTTTTCACCATTAATCATCTGGGCGTATTCACCAATAGTCATTCCGTAGACCACAGGCACAGGATGCATCCCTATAAAACTTTTAAATTGCGGTTTCAACACAGGACCATCAATATAATGAGCATTAGGATTAGGGCGATCTAACACTATTATAGGAATATGTTGTTCGGCACAAGCCTCCATCACATAGTGTAAAGTAGAAATATAAGTATAGAAACGCACACCTACATCTTGTAAATCGAAGAGTACAAGGTCTACCTCTTTCAGTTGTTCAGGGGTAGGCTTTTTATTTTTACCATAGAGTGAAATGATAGGTAAGCCCGTTTTGGAATCTTTGCCATCTTTTACCACTTCACCCGCATCAGCTTCTCCTCTAAATCCGTGTTCGGGAGCAAAAACCTTACTGATATTTATTTTTTTCTTCAATAGTGTATCTACTAAATGTACATAATTGTCTTTTTCAGTCTTCACAATTCCTGTTTGGTTAGTGACTACAGCTATATTTTTTGCACGCAAATCCTTAATATAAAGATACATTCGGTTTGCGCCTACAACTACTTCTTTTGTCTGTTTTTCAGCTTTTTGCACAGAAGAGTAGTCTTGCGATTGTCCATTATTTTTGCACGAAATGAACGTACATAAGAAAAAAAGTGTAATTTTGGCACTTCTAAAAGGCATTATTGTTTTGAATGTTGAATATTTCATAGCAAAAAGAGTTATTTTCTCAAAAGGGGACAAAGGTACAATTTCTTCTCCAATTATCAAAATGGCAATAGCAGCTATTGCTGTAGGAATGGTGATGATGCTCATCGCTATTGCTACGGGTATTGGTTTGCAACAAAAGATTAGAGAAAAATTAGTAGTTTTCCACGGTCACATACAAATTTTCGATTACGGCAGTAATGCTTCACAAGTTACTACCAAACCTATTAGCATACAACAGGATTTTTACCCTAATTTTTCGGCAGTACCCGAAGTTACTCATATTCAAGCAGTAGCAACCAAAGGCGGAATTATCCGTACCGAGAATACTTACGAATCCATTCTCGCTAAAGGTGTAGGGCAAGATTACAACTGGTCACTTATTCGCGATTTTATTACCGAAGGGCGCACTCCTAATGTATCAAGTGAAGAACTGACCGATGAGATACTGATGTCCACCTATTTAGCTAACAGACTACATCTTAAACTCGGCGACCACTGCCAAGCTATCTTCTTAAAAGACGAAGCTGCTCAAGCTCCTAACCAACGCAATTTTAAAATTGTAGGTTTATACAACAGTGGTTTTCAAGAGTTTGACGCATCGTATATCTTCACTGATATTCGTCATATTCAAAAAATCAACAAATGGAAAGCTGATGAGATAGGCAATTTTGAACTTTTTATCAAAGATTTTGATCGTATTGAGGCAGTAGGCAAACAGGTATACGGCAAAATCGGTACTTTCCTCGATTCACAAACAATTATTCAAAGATTTCCTTTTATTTTTGAGTGGCTCAGTATGTTCGATTTTAATATTTACCTCATCATCGGGATAATGATAGTTGTAGGTGGATTTAATATGATTACAGCTATTCTCGTGCTCATTTTAGAGAAAACCCCAATGATAGGAACTCTGAAAAGTTTAGGAGCTTCTGACCGCAGTATTCGCAAGATTTTTTTATATAATGCTACCTATATCATAGGTTTAGGTTTATTATGGGGTAATATTTTAGGTTTCCTACTATTGTGGTTACAGCAGCATTACAGTATTATCAAGTTAGACCCAGCAACCTATTATGTAAGCGAAGTACCTATTGCTTTCATTCCCTTATGGGTAATATTGCTCAACATAGGGGTCTTGTTGTTGTGCTTACTAATGTTGCTCATCCCTACCTACGTGATTACCAAAATATCACCTACTAAATCGATGAAATTCTCATAGTTCCTAATCCCCAACTCCTAATTTCTAAACTTAATTAATTATAATCTATATGAAACACTTTTTGTTAACTTTAGTACTTTTTTCAGTGACAACTTTAGCAATGGCACAAAGCCCAAACATTTTAGATCCTGCTTATCAAAACAGCCGCCCTAATCCTTGGACTTTTGGAGGAAATATAGGCTTTAGCTATTCTTATGGCTTAGGGGTAGATATATCACCACGTGTGGGGTATAAAATCACCGACGATTTAGAATTAGCCGCTATTGTAAATGGTTCACTACAACACAGTGAGTATTTTCGTAGCCTTTCAGTGTCAGTAGGTCCTGCTTTATCATACTATATAGGAAGGGTAGCCTATATAAGCACTAGCTATCAGCATTATTTCATCTCTCAAAAACACAAAACTACAAATATGAAATATAATACCGAAGAGGACGCTCTTTATATCGGGGGAGGATATATGCAGAACTTAGGAGGCAATGTGTATGTGCAAATAGGCGCAAGCTACAATGTGCTCTATAAAAAAGACAAAAGCATTTTTAGCACTGGTTTTATACCCAATATAGGTGTTGTTATAGGGTTGTAATTGGCTAATTGACAAATTATTCATACCTTTGCACCCTCAATCACTATAAATAATGACAAATACAGGAAAAATTGAACTAATGGCTCCCGCTGGAAACTTCGAGTCACTACAAGCAGCAATAGATAACGGTGTCGACTCAGTATACTTCGGGGTAGACCAACTCAATATGCGTGCAAGAGCAAGCATTAACTTCACCATTGCCGACCTTGACGAAATTGCTCGCCGTTGTGCCCCTAAAGGCATCCGCACCTACCTCACCCTCAACACTATCATCTACGACCACGATCTTTCTATTATCAAAACACTACTTGATGCAGCAAAAAAAGCAGGGCTTACTGCCGTTATCGCTATGGATCAGGCTGTCATCGCCTACGCCCGCCAAATAGGAATGGAAGTGCATATCTCTACCCAAATCAACATCACCAATATCGAAACTGTGCGCTTCTACGCTATGTTTGCCGATACGATGGTGATGAGTCGTGAGCTCAGTTTGCGACAAATAAAAAAAATATGTGAGCAAATAGAAAAAGAGCAAATCAAAGGTCCTTCAGGCAATCTAGTAGAAATAGAAATTTTTGGGCACGGGGCACTCTGTATGGCAGTATCAGGCAAGTGTTATTTGAGTTTGCACTCTCACAATTCTTCAGCTAATAGAGGTGCTTGCAAACAAAATTGCCGTAAAAAATACACCGTAATCGACCAAGAAAGCGGTTTTGAAATAGAACTTGACAACGAATATATGATGTCTCCTAAAGACCTCTGTACTATCGACTTTCTCGACCAAGTAATTGATACTGGCGCAAAAGTATTGAAAATTGAGGGGCGTGGACGCGCCCCAGAATATGTAGCTACTGTAATTCGCACCTATCGTGAAGCTATTGATGCCTATTACGCAGGTACTTATTCTAAAGATAAGTTTGAAGGATGGATAGAGACTCTAAAAACTGTATATAATCGTGGCTTCTGGGGAGGTTATTACTTAGGACAAAAATTGGGTGAATGGAGCGAAAACCCTGGTTCTAACGCTACCCAAAAAAAAGTGTATATCGGGCAAGGCAAGCACTACTTCCCTAAAACGGGTATCGCTGAATTTGCTATTGAAGCCTTTGATATAAAAATAGGCGATAAAATCCTTATCACAGGCCCCTCTACTGGTGTGCAAGAGCTTGAGCTTACCAGTATGATGGTCAATGATGTCCCTGCCGAACGTGCTAAAAAAGGGGATTCGTGTACCATTAAAACTGATTTCAGAGTACGTTTATCAGATAAACTTTATAAAATAGTTAAAAATAATTAACAATGAACACACTACAAGCTATTATAATTGCAATTATTGAAGGACTTACTGAGTATCTTCCTATCTCATCTACAGCACATATGGGCTTTACAGCATCCCTTATGGGTATCCCCGATGACGAATATTTGAAAATGTTTCAGGTATCTATACAATTTGGAGCTATTCTCTCAATTGTAGTACTATATTGGCGTAAGTTCTTCAACTTTACTCAATGGCAATTTTATTTCAAATTAGCTTGTGCTGTAGTTCCTGCTCTTATTCTTGGCAAACTATTCGATGATAAAATAGAAGCTGTTTTGGGTAACCAAAAAGCCATTGCTATTACACTTATCATAGGAGGAATAATCCTATTGTTTGTAGACAACTGGTTTAAAAATCCTAACATTCACGATGAGAAACAAATCAGTGTAAAGAAAGCTGTAACCATTGGCTTTTGGCAATGTTTAGCAATGATGCCAGGCACCTCACGTTCAGCTGCCTCTATCATAGGCGGGATGACCCAAGGACTCACACGTAAAGCTGCTGCGGAGTTCTCCTTCTTTTTAGCCGTCCCTACAATGCTTGCTGTAACTGTATATTCTATTTTCTTGAAGAAATGGGGGGGTGCCGAAGAAAAAGGTTACGAGTTGATAATGAAAACTGATGAAAGTTTTTGGTTGTTTATTATAGGTAATGTAATTGCCTTTGTAGTGGCTATGATAGCAGTGAAGTTCTTTATAAATATCCTCACAAAATTCGGATTTAAAGTATGGGGTATTTATCGCATTGTTATTGGAGTTGCATTGCTAATCTATTTTTCTATAAAATAACTACTGATACACCTAAAATGAAAATATTATTTCTGACAATAGCTTTTGTTTGTCTGCTCATTCACTCTATAAAAGCTCAAACAGATAGTTTATCAGTAATGGATGAGCAAGGAATCGTAGCCGACACTCTGGGCAGTGATGCCGAGAAACCACAACTCAAACAAGTAATTTTACCTGCTTCTCTCATTACCTTAGGAGTAATCTCTAATGCTACCTACATAAACCGCTACGTACAGCGCCACGTTTATAATTATTCTGGTGGACATAAGTTGCGTATTGATGACTATATGCAATACGCCCCCATTGCAAGTGTTTTTGCCTTTAGCAACTTAGGCGTAAAAGCTAAACACAGCGTAAAAGAACGATTGATTATAGGGGCTACTGCCTATGCTATAATGGGAGCTTTGGTAAACGGAGTAAAATATACTGCCAAAATACAACGCCCTGATAGTAGTGCTTTCAACTCCTTTCCTTCAGGACATACAGCTACTGCCTTTATGGGTGTGGAAATCCTATGGCAAGAGTACAAAGATGAAAATGTGTGGGTAGGTATCAGTGGTTATGCCATTGCTACTACCGTGGCAACCCTTCGTTTGTACAACAACCGCCACTGGATAGGTGATGTATTAGGAGGAGCTGGAATAGGTATTCTTAGTGCAAAAACTGCGTATTGGCTTTTGCCTTATACTTCAAAACTACTTACACGCAAGGAAAAATCATCAGCACAAATGGCAATCTACCCTGTATATTCTAACGAAATAAAAGGCGTAGGACTCACTTTATTTCGCTAAAAAACAGCTTCTAATGGCAATTATTACCACTATATTAAATAAAGTACCACGCCCTTGGCTCATCAAATTGAGCTATTGGGTACGTCCCTTTTTATCATTATATTTACGAGGTAAAAAATATGAAGACCCCATTGACGGGAAGACTTTTAGAAAATTCTTACCCTATGGCTATGGTAAAGCTCGTCCCAATGTACTCTCCCCTTCTACCCTATCATTAGAACGCCATAGGTTGTTATGGCTTTATCTTACCCGCGAAACAGACTTCTTTACCAAACCCTTAAAAGTACTACACGTGGCTCCCGAGCAAGCCTTCTACAAGCGATTTAAAAAGCAAGCTAACCTCGATTACCTCACAACCGACCTTTATTCGCCTTTAGCCGATGTAAAAGCTGATTTGTGCGCTTTACCCTTTGAGAATGAAAGTTTTGATGTAGTATTTTGCAATCACGTGTTAGAACACATCCCCGATGATACCCAAGCAATGCGAGAACTATATCGTGTAATGAAAAAAGGCGGTTGGGGCATTTTTCAAGTACCACAAGACTATAACCGAGCAGTTACTTTTGAAGACAACAGTATCACCGACCCCGAAGAGCGTACACGTATCTTTGGTCAGTACGACCACGTGAGAATATACGGAATGGATTATTTTAACAAACTCCGTGGCATAGGTTTTGAGGTAGAAGAAATACACTATGCTTCTAAATTATCCACTGAAGAAATTGAACGCTACCGCATTGTAGCAAATGAAATCATTCCTCTGTGTAAAAAGAGGTAATAGAGAGAAAAATAACAACACTTAACTTTCTTGTTGCTAAAGAGTTGTTAAAAATGTTAAGGAAAATATAAAAAATAATTGCAAAAATACTTGCAGATTTAAAAAATAGCTGTATCTTTGCCCTGCATTTATAAAAAAAATGAAATATTTATTATTAAGTATCCCCCTACTTTTTGTAGGTTGCCAAACTGAAAAATTACACTTTATAGAAGGGGAAGCACAAGGTTCTACTTATCATATTAAATATATAAGTAGTAGTAATGAAAACTTACAGCCCGCTATTGATTCTATTTTACAGGTGATAGACCAATCTATGTCTACCTACAAGCCAGATTCTGATATTTCTAAAGTCAACAACGGAGATACCACTGTGGTAGTAGACGAGCACTTTAGAAAAGTTTTTGAAGCTTCTAAACAAATATGGCAAGAAAGTGAAGGTTTGTTCGACCCTACTGTAGGAGTATTAGTAAATGCTTGGGGATTTGGCAAACAAAAAATAGCCGATAAAGATCTCCCTACCGATGAAAAGATAACAGAACTTAAAAAGTATGTAGGCTTTAATAAAGTACAACTTACTGATAATAATCATATCAAAAAGGAGTACCCTGAAATATTGTTTGATTTCAATGCCATCGCCCAAGGCTATACCTCCGATGTAGTTGCCGATTTTCTCAATTCTAAAGGTATTAAAAACTATATTGTAGAAATAGCTGGTGAAATGTTCTTAAAAGGAAAGAATACTATAGAAAATAAAGCGTGGACAATAGGTGTTGAAAATCCTATCAAACCCTTAGATGAAAAAGAATTAATCACCACTATACAGTTTGAAAATCAAGGATTAGCAACTTCAGGTAATTATCGCAAAGTATGGATGGATAGCAACGGACGCAAATATGTACACTCCATCAACCCCATTACAGGGCGTGCTACCCAAAGTGATGTACTCAGTGCCACTGTAGTAGCTCCTTCTACAATGTATGCTGATGGTTATGCCACAATGTTTATGGTAATGGGAATGGAAAAAAGCAAAGCTTTCTTAGCAAAACACCCTGATCTAGCTGTACTTTTAGTATATAGCAACGAAAAGAATCAAGAACTTACTTTTAAAACCCAACCTTTTGAAAAATTAGAAGAGAAACAATAAAATTTAATAGACTAAAATATCAATTTTTAAATATATGCAAATATGAACAGAAAAATTTTAACATTATGCTTGGGGGCTTTGCTCTTATTTTCTTGTGATAACACAAAGAAAACCCCAAAACTTTATGAAGTAGAAGGGAAAGGCGGTAGTGTAGCTTATCGCGTGAAATACATCTCTACCGATAGTACTGACTTGAAGCACAGTATCGATTCTCTTGTGAAAGTAGTAGATCTCTCTATTTCTTCTTACAATCCAGAATCTATTGTATCAAAAATCAATCAAGGGATTGAAACTACTAAAGTAAACGATCACTTTAAGAATGCTTTTGCCACTGCACAAAAAGTATGGAAAGAAAGTGGAGGATTTTATGATCCAACTATAGGAGTTCTTGTGAAGGCTTGGGGATTTGGTAAAGAACTCATTCAACCGGTCTCTAAACTACCTACCGAACGACAAATCGATAGCTTGAAAAGATATGTAGGTTTTGAAAAAGTACATATCAGCGACGACGATTATGTGAAAAAACAAAATCCTGCTATCCAGTTAGACTTAACTTCTCTCCTAAGAGGTTATACCGCTGATGTAATTTCAAACTTTTTAAAATCTAAAGGTATTGAGAATTTCTATGTGAAAGTAGATAGTGAAGGTATTGTGCTTGGTAGGGATATTGTGAACAATACTCCTTGGAAAGTAGAAGCTGAAGATCCTTACGAACTAAATAATAATTACCAAGAAGTAATTCTAAACCTTAATAATGAATCAATTTCTACTGATGAGAACTATCGAAGAGTATGGATTGACGGAAATGGTAAACGCTTTGTACACATTATCAATCCTTTCACTGGTTACCCAATGACAGGAGAAATGCTCAGTGCCACTGTAATTGCTAAAACAGCTGTAGAATCAGATGCTTACTCTACTATGTTTATGATTATAGGTCTTGAAAAAAGCAAAGAGTTCTTAGCTAAACACCCTGAGCTTAAAGCTCTATTAGTATATAGTGATCACAACAATGAGGTTAAAACTTATAAAACTCAAAATATAGAACCTCTTATTGTAGCTGTAGCACAAAATTAATTGAAAGTAAAATAGAAATGAAGGGGACTGCTTGACAACTCAAACAGTCCCCTTCTAAATTGCTAATTATTAATTGATATGATTGGAATTATTGGCGCAATGGAGCTTGAAATCAACACCTTAAAAGCTTCCATTGAAAATTGTAAAGAAACAAAAATAGGGCGCTTTGTATTTTATGGGGGAAAACTCTGCGGTAAAGAGGTAGTGATTTTACTATCAGGGATAGGAAAAGTAAGTGCCGCAGTAGGTACTACCTTGCTTATAGAGCATTACCACCCTTCACTTATCATCAATACGGGAACCGCTGGAGGATTGGACAATACTTCTGTACACGATTTAATCTTAGCTACCGAAGTACGCCACCACGATGTAGATGTAACAGCTTTCGGTTACGAAATAGGACAACAAGCGCAAATGCCTCCTGCTTTCAAAGCTGATGCCCGGTGGAATGAAAAACTAAGAACTGTAGCCTCTGCCCATCAGTACATTTTACATTACGGACAAGTAGTAAGTGGTGATTCATTTATCTCAGACCCTAAACGTTTTGATGAAATTTCACTTAACTTTCCTAAAGCTAAAGCTGTAGAGATGGAAGCTGCTGCCATTGCACAAACTTGTTATATGCTAAATATCCCTTTTGTGATGTTACGCGCTATATCTGATAAGGCAGGCGAGGGCAACGCTATTTCCTATAACGAGTTTGTAGAGGAAGCCGGACGTATTTCAGCTTCTATAGTTGAAGCATTCTTATCAAGCTACTAACATCCTATTTTGTGTAAAAATCAACTGTTTTGCGAATCGCACGTTCACATACAGGGCAAAAACCTTTCGGATCGTTAGATTTCATTCGGCAATCTTGCATAGGGCTATAAACCCCTTTACTAGTATACCCTCCGCCTTCAAAAGCGCCGAGGGTATTTTTGTATTTTGAAGTGCGAGGAGTAGGAATAGGAGTTCCTTTTTTTACCATATCTTTCCACTTGCTCTCAAAATTTACTAAGGTAGTGATGTTTTCTTCCCAAGGCTCTATCTTAGGGGAATAAGTTTCTTGAAAAGTAGGATCCCAATCGTAGTAATATTCATCAGCTAAGCCCACAAAACCGTGTCCAAACTCGTGTATGTATACTTTTTCGGAAAGTTCATTATCAGCTGATGCTAAATTGAGGTGATTATAAAAAGCTCCACCTCCATAAGTAGATGTATTTACCAATACATAAATTTGGTCATAAGGCACAGCTGAGGCAGCATCGGCAATGGCTTGCATACTATTAGTAGTAAGATAACGCTCTTGATTAAACGTATAGAAAGACGCGTTAAATGCTGTATTTTTATAAATATGTTTCCCTGGTACATCGATACCACTTTCTTTAGAGGGCACTGCAATGGCATAGACATTAAAATCTTTTTTGAGTTTATCAAAAGGGGGAATTGTGAACATATAGTCCGTCATACGTTGTGCATCGGCGTAGAATTTTTCAGTTTCAGTAGCTGTATAACCTTCTGCTAAAATCACAATATCCACTTTTTTAGCTGCATTGCCATTGTTGAGCAATTGCTTTATAGGGTAGCTGGGTTGGGTTTCTTCAATAATAAAATAATCATCTGGAGATAATTCTTTAGTAGCAATAGTGTGAAATACTCCTTGTTTATCGCGTTTATCGAGGTGCAAAAGGAGTTTTTTAGTAGGAAAAGGTAATTGCATTGCGTGAGCGAAAAGGCGTTTTTCAGTTTTTGCTTCTTCAAGAGTAGCCCATTCATTAGCTAAAGAATTAAACCCCTTAGAAAATACTAATTGAGTACCATCAAACACTTGCAGACGAAAATTCCCCAAATTAGGAGCAATGAGGTGTGAATGTGAACCTCCCCAATATGGTTCTTTCTTTAGCTGCCCAAAAATTACCTCTGTTTTTTGAGCATCAGAGAGTAAGTTAAAGTCTATACGAAGACTTTTATCGAAGGTAAAAACTGTGCTATTTTGAGCGAAAATAAACTGCGTGAGAAAAAAAAGTAAAAATAAATGCCTCATATTTAGTTGATATTAAAAATTATTTACTACATTTGCACTGATTTTAGTTAGAGATGGTAGCATTTCAGCTGCCAAAGATAATAATAAAAACATTCATACCAAAACAAAATGGAACATATCGCTGTATTTAGAATGTCGGCAATGGGTGATGTAGCTATCAGTGTACCTGTTGTAACGGCTTTTTCAGAGCAATATCCTGACGTAAAAATTACCTACCTCACACGTCCGTTATTTGCTCCAATGTTTTCTCATCTACCTAATGTAGAGGTTTTTAGCCCTGAACTCAACGGTAAACACAGTGGCTTAATGGGTTTGTATAGGCTCTATAAAGAGCTAAAAGCAAAAGGAATTCAGGGAGTGGCTGATATTCATAATGTATTACGCACTAATATCCTTAAACTTTTTTTTAAAGGCTCTAAAATACCTTTTAAACAGATTAACAAAGGCAGAAGAGAAAAGTACGCTCTTACACGCTATAAATTTAAAGTTTTTGAACCGTTAAAACCTTCGTACCAGCGATACGCCGATGTATTCGATGCCTTAGGTTTCCCTATTGATTTGAGCGACGACTATTTGCTCCCTCCTACCCCACTGAGTGAACCTGTAGAAAATTTGCTAAATGGAAGTGAGTTGCACATAGGGGTCGCACCTTTTGCCTCCTTTATAAGCAAACAATACCCTTTTGACAAAATGTGTGAGGTGATTGAAAAACTCTCTCAGCGCTACCCTAATAGTATAATTTACATCTTTGGAGGTGGCAAAGAAGAAGAGCAAAAAGTAGCTCAAATTCAGTTACCTAATACCGAAAATATGGTAGGTAGACTCTCGTTCAAACAAGAATTAGAACTCATTTCTCATTTGGATATAATGATAGGAATGGACAGTGGTAATGCGCACCTATCAGCAATGTATGGAATTCCAACTATTACTCTTTGGGGAGTTACACACCCTTACGCAGGCTTTTATCCGTATGATCAACCTAAAGAGAATGCCCTTTTAGCCGATAGAACACTATATCCGCTCATTCCTACTTCAGTTTATGGAAAAAAATACCCAAAAGGCTATGAAAAAGCCATAGAAACCATTTCAGTAGAAATGATATTAGACAAAGTAGAACAAATATTAAATGTATTATGAAAAAAATTATGACTTTTATGATGACTGCTCTATTAGTAGGAGTAGTGTATTGCCAAAAAAATACTAATGGCGAAAAAGAAATCAAAACTGAAGACCGAAAAGTAGCTACTTATGAGTCAGTCGAAGTATCGGGAGCTTATCATCTTGTGCTCACAGAAGGCGAAGGAGGTGCTTTAAAAGTTAAAGGACAAAAAGAGGTACTTCCGTATTTGAAAACAAGTGTATCAAATAAGGTACTCTACGTCAGTATAGACAATAAATACAAACTAAAAACTTCATTAACAGTATATGTACCCATTAATACTTCTTTGAAAAAGATAGTAACAAAAGGTGCTGTTGATGTTTCTACACAAGGAAAACTAAAAGTAGGTGAGTTACAGCTCAAAATAGAAGGCAGTGGCGACCTCGATGCTACTGTAGAGGCTACCGCTCTTGATGTACAGGTAGCTGGAGCAGGCGATGTAGATATAACAGGTACAGCCGAACGTCTCAATGCCGTAGTAAAAGGAGCGGGCGATATAGACCTTAAAAATCTCATCGCTAAAAAAGCTACTTTGCGTATAGCGGGCGCTGGAAACATTTCAGCTCACGTAACTGAAGAAGTAGACGCTTCTATAGCAGGAGCAGGTGGCATCACTGTAAAAGGAAATCCGCCTGTGTTTAAGAAAAGTGTAAAAGGTATAGGGCGCATCAAAATAGAAGAGTAGGATGTGTTTATGAAAAAAATAATGATTATCAATGGGCCTAACCTCAACTTGTTAGGAACTCGTGAACCTGAAATTTACGGCTCTCAAACTTTTGAAGCGATATTAGCCGAGTTACAAACTAAGTTCCCTCAATGTGAATTGCTCTACTTCCAAAGCAATCACGAGGGAGCTCTTATTGATAAAATTCATGAAATAGGCTTTACTTTTGAAGGAATAGTGCTCAATGCTGGCGCTTATACTCACACTTCTATCGCTTTAGCTGATGCTATCAAAGCTGTTAAAACTCCTGTAATAGAGGTACATATCTCCAATACTTTTGCCCGAGAAACTTTCCGTCATCATTCTTATTTATCAGCAGTAGCCAAAGGTGTGATTGTAGGGTTGGGAATAAAAAGTTATGAATTAGCAATACAAAGCCTTATCGACTAAATGAAGATATATCTACTTAAAACGCTGAAATACTTAGGAATAGTAGCTGGGTTACTATTAGCCTTTGTAATTGTTTTCCCAATGCTCTACCCCGAGTATGTTACCGAAAAAATAAAGAAATTAGCCAACGACAACCTCAACGGTGAACTGAACTTCTCTAAGGCAAATCTCACTTTCTTTACACATTTTCCCTCTCTTACTCTCAACTTAGACGATGTACTCCTCAAAGGGTCAGCTCCCTTTGAGAACGACACTTTAGTATCGGTAAAACGACTCTCTTTAGGGATTGATGTAAAAGAATTGCTTTTCTCTAAGAAAATTGATATAGAGGAGATTTATCTTAAAAATGCTTTTGTACATATTCAAGTTGATAAACAAGGAGGAGCAAGCTATAACGTGTATAAATCATCAGGAGATACCGATGAAGGTGATGACGACGATGCTCGCGTAGACCTACAACGTATTGAACTGAAAAACACCCAGCTGATCTACGACGATAAATCTACAGGAATTTATATCCAAGCCAATGGATTCAACTATTTAGGAAAAGGAGGTTTAGAAGAATCCATTTTTGATTTGCGCACCAAAGCCCAAATACAATCATTAGATTTTATCTTTGGTGGTGAAACTTACCTAAAGGACAAACACGTAAATGCAGAGCTTATCACTCAAATCAACACGCATTCATTATCGTTTATTTTTCAACAAAACGATTTAAAAATAAACCAATTACCCGTAGACTTCAAAGGAAAGTTAGACTTCTTGAGCAATGGTTATAATCTCAATTTTGAAATCAATTCTAAAGATAGCAATCTCAACGATTTCTTTACAGCTTTGCCTCCTCAGTTTACCCAATGGCATAAAAAAGCAACCCTTAAGGGAAAAACTGACATTTTCTTTTCAATGAAAGGAAAATATATTGCTTCACAAAACCTGAGCCCCGATATTTTCTTTAAAATGAAAGTGAGAGACGGCTATGTAGGCTATGAAGGTGTGCCTGCGCCAGCCGAACATCTCTTCCTAAATATAGAGACGAGTCTGCCCTCTTTAGATGTGAATAAAGTAGGGGTTAAACTCGATTCTATCTATTTTACAATTGGTAAAGAATATTTTTCAGGTATCTTGAATTTAAACGGTATCAATCCCCCAGTGATTGATGCTAAAGTACGTGCAAACATCAATGTAGCAAATGTAATGCACTTACTGGATATGAAGGATTTAGAGGTAAAAGGTATGCTTTTAGCCGATATAAAATCTAAAGGAACGTATGCCCCAGAACAAAAGTTATTCCCTATTACCAAAGGCGATTTAGAATTCTCGGAAGGTTATGTAAAAACACCCTATTACCCTAATCCTATCACCGACATACATTTTAAAGGAAAGGTAGAGAACACTGATGGCAGTATGAAAACGCTGGCGTTGAAACTCAATCCTCTCAATTTTCTTTTTGAGAATAAACCTTTTACAGTGAATTTAGCAATGGAAAATTTTGACGACATTCACTATGATATTCAAGCAAAAGGCGAACTCAACATTGCTAAAATTTACAAAGTATTCTCACAAAAAGGCTTGGAATTAGAAGGTTATGCCAATGCTGATGTATCGCTAAAAGGTACACAAAGTGATGCCACCAATGGGCGTTATCACTTATTGCAAAACAAGGGTAGCATTGAACTTCGCAATATCAAAACAACATCAGAATATTTACCAAAACCATTTATTATTCAGCAAGGACTTTTTAGATTTCAGCAAGATGATATGCGCTTTACTAATTTCCGTGCTACTTATGGTAAATCCGATTTTTTGATGAACGGACGAATGAGCAATGTCATTAACTTTTTATTCTCTAAAAATCAGATACTCAGAGGTAATTTTTCAGTATCCTCTAACTATATTGATGTAGATGAGTTTATGTATGCTTCCCCTGCTCCCTCACCTGAAGAAACAAAAGATCAATCTACTACAACCCCAACAGCTACTGTCGCTTCTGAAAAAGGTGTAGTGATAGTTCCTAAACCTTTTGATTTTAACCTGAATGCTAACCTGAAAAAGGTAGTTTTTCAAGGGCTCGATATTCTCAACCTCAAAGGAAGCACCCAACTAAAAAAAGGTACTTTATCTCTGAAAAATGTAAACTTCAACGTTATAGGAGTTACCGCTCAAATCAATGCCAAATACGGCGACGAAACCCCTAAACGCGCTCATTTTGATTTTGATATCAAAGCTGAAAACTTTGATGTGCAACGCGCTTATAAAGAGGTAAAACTCTTTAGAGAAATGGCTTCAATGGCTAAAGATGCACATGGTATTATTTCTTTAGATTATAAAGTAGCTGGAAAACTTAACGATGAGATGTCGCCCATCTACCCTTCACTTAAAGGAGGAGGTGTGCTTTCAGTGAAAGATGTACAAATGAAAGGCTTTAAACTTTTCAATGTGATTAGTGATAAAACAGGTACCGATGCGCTAAGAGATTCTAAACTTTCTACTATCGACATCAAAAGTGAGATTAAAAACAACCTCATCACCGTAGAGCGATTTAAGTTTAAGGTATCAGGATTCCGCCCACGTATTGAAGGACAAACTAGCTTTGACGGGAAACTCAACTTTAAAATGCGTTTAGGCTTACCTCCTTTGGGAATTATAGGGATTCCTATAAAAATAACAGGAACTCAAGAGAACCCAAAAATAGGCTTGGGCAAAAAATCTAAAGATTTAGAAGAAACTGAATATGATGTTAATAGCGAAGCTACCAATGAAGAAAAAGACACTGAAATTATACAAGAAGAAAATCATCACCCCGATAGGAGTGATGATAGCAATGGCAACGGATGAAGCTATTTGTGTATTAGATTTTCTCGACCAAACAACTTGGTATCGAGATCAAGCTGAAGTACTTTTGCGCTTGGAAGCTAAAGATATGGAGCAAGAAAACGCCTTGCTTTTAGAACTCGAAAAGCAACTAAAAGAGTACTTTGCTAAAGAACGCAAAGAGTTTACGTTACCCATTACCTTAGTGGGGACATCCTTTCAAGAAGAAGTGTGGAAGGTATTGCAAACCATTCCGTATGGCGAAACGCGTACTTATAAAGAACAAGCAATTGCTGTAGGAAATCCCAAAGGCGTTCGTGCAGTAGCCAATGCCAATAGTAAAAATCGCCTCTCTATTATCGTACCTTGCCACCGTGTGATTGGCAGTAATGGTACACTCACAGGTTATGCAGGTGGTCTTAGCCGAAAGGAGTTTTTGCTCAATTTAGAAAAAAGTAATTCCTAATACTATAACTATGGATTTTAGAACAATTGTACCTATCTCTAAAACAACAGAAAGCATTACTTACTATACCTCTATAGTGAGTTTAGGTTCGTGCTTTGCTGTGAATATGGCACAAAAGTTCGCTTATTACAAATTTTCTATTACAGTAAATCCGTTTGGAGTGCTCTTTCATCCACAGGCTATTGAGTATATCCTGCAACATACCATTGCACACACTCCTTATACCGCTGAAGATTTCTTCCTTCACGATGAATTGTGGCATAGTTTCTATTTTCATTCGGATATGAGTCGCTCTTCACTCAAAGAGGCTATTCAAGTAGCTAATACCCAACAAACGCAACTACAACAAGCTTTACAAGAGGCGAGTTTTTGTTTTATCACCTTGGGAACGGCTTGGGTATATATCTACAACAGCACCAATACTATCGTAGCAAATTGTCACAAACTACCTGCTCAACACTTCTCTAAACGCTTGCTCTCAATAGAAGAAATCACCGAGAGTCTCAATCATATTATTACACTACTCACACAGCTCAACCCCTCAATAAATGTGATTTTTACTATTTCTCCTGTACGCCATATCAAAGACGGCTTCTTTGAAAATCAGGTGAGTAAATCACAACTCTTCTCAGCTTTATACCCTCTTATCACCAACAACAAGAGCCTTTATTTTCCTGCTTACGAGTTGTTATCAGACGAATTGCGCGACTATCGTTTCTATGCCAACGATATGGTACATCCATCGGAAATGGCAATCGATTATATATGGGAGCGTTTGGTTACTACCTATATAGACTCGGCTACTCAAGCAGATATGAAACAAGTAGATAGTATCCAGAAAGGCTTATTACACCGTCCTTTTCATTCCGATACTGAGAGCCACCAACAGTTTTTAGCCCAGTTGCAACAAAAAGTAGAGGCATTTACTATGAAATATCCCCATATTAGGTTTTAGGAAGTCCTTTCCCCTTCAAGAGATACGAATATCCAAATAGATAGTATTAACTGCTAAAAAAAGAAAACAAAGAAAAATAAAGAAAAACTTTCTTTTATTAAAAAGAAGTTGTATCTTTGTGGCGATATAAGCTATTAAACCTAATGATTATGGATAAAAAGAAATTTATCACTGTTGTAACAGCTGGTTTTGCTCTATTTGCGATGTTTTTTGGGGCGGGCAATTTAGTTATCCCTCCCTATATAGGATTAAAAATAGGAGCTTTAAGTGGTGTGGCTTTTGCAGGTTTCTTTGTATCGGACATACTGCTATCGTTCTTGGCGGTGGTAATGGTAGCCTCCATAGGGCTCACCTTCACCGATTTAGGCAAGCGTTTTCCCCCATTATTCGTCAATGCGCTTGTTTTCATTATCATCGTTACGCTAGGGCCTCTCATTTGTGTGCCACGAACGGGTTCTACTACTTATGAAGTAGCTGTACAACCTTTCTTCCCTCAAATAGACAAGATTACCTTTGGTGTGTTCTACTTTGGTATTACCTTATTGCTTTCTATTTCAAAAGCTAAAATAGTGGATATCATAGGTAAAATCCTTACACCTTTTTTGATTCTTTCGCTTACAATTTTGATAGTTGTGGGTACTCTCAATGCCCCTAAAGAGTTGGCTGATAATGGTTATACCTTTAGAGAAGCCTTTGCTTTTGGTTTTTCGAAAGGGTATTTAACTTTAGATGTGCTGGCGGGGGTTATTTTCTCAGGCTTAATTATTTCATCTATAGTTCGTGAAGGGTACCAAAGAGAGGCTGATAAAAAGCAGGTTACCATACTCTCAGGGATAATATCTGCAGGCTGTTTGGTGTTTATCTACGGAGGACTATTATATTTAGGTGCGACCTCTAATCTTTCCCCTTCAGAAGAAGGCGTTAGTTATATAGATATCCTAAAACACATAGCTTACAATGTATTGGGTAGCAATGGAGGAATTGTTATCTCAGTAGCAGTAGCTTTTGCTTGTCTAACCTCAGCGATTGCTATTGTATCGGCTATGGGTGAGATTTTTGAGAATATCAGCAAAGGGCGTATTCCTTATAAATGGGGGGTATGGATTTGTAGTATAGTATCCTTTGTCCTTTCTATTCAAAGTGTTGAAGAAATCATACATTACGCCGGTTATCTGTTAGATTTTTCATACCCTATCACCATCGCGCTTACGCTGTTTGTACTTTTCTTTGGTAAACAAGTAAAAAGCAATACTCCTTATATAGTAGGAGTGACACTCACCGCTGTATTATCAGGACTTTTTATCATCGGCGATTTGCAGAATATAGAATGGATTATTAAATTCAGAACATTGTTGCCCTTAAGTAGTTATAAAATAGAGTGGTTTTTACCTGCTTTCTTATCGTTTGTCATAACAACAGTGATAATACGAATCCAAAGTTTCCCAAAGAACTAAGCTAATTCTATTTAACTAATATATAAAAAGGCTACCTACAACACTGTAGATAGCCTTTTTTCATTTAGGGATTTTTATAAGACATTATCTTTTTTCTTTGAGTGACCAACCGGTTTTAAGTCCAATAATGAAGTATACCAATAGCAATTCACCTATAGCTAAGAGAGTATCACCAGGTATACGCAACCAACGTATGGTTTGCATCAAATCGGTGTGCATAAATTCCTCAGAACGCGCTGACCAATAGCCGTTTTGAATAGCTTCTACTGCTTGCATAATACCTATAGGGAGCAAGCTCACTACTAACATCACAAGTAATCCGATGTTTATCAACCAGAATGCCCAACCAAGAATCTTGTTATTCCAGTGGCGATCGGGGTATAGACCGCGAAGTACAAACAAGATGAGACCTATACCAAGGATACCATATACCCCAAAGAGGGCGGCGTGACCGTGTACGGCTGTAGTGTTCAAGCCTTGTATGTAATACAAAGCGATAGGTGGGTTGATAGCAAAACCAAAGATACCTGCTCCTAAGAAGTTCCAGAAACACATTGCGATAAAGCAATAGATAGGCCATTTATAGGCTTTAATCCACTCAGTAGATTTAGAAATTTTATAGTTGTGATAAGCTTCAAAACCTATAAGTACTAAAGGTACAATTTCCAAAGCACTGAATGTAGCACCTAAAGCTAATACACCTGTAGGGGTCGCACTAAAATACAAGTGGTGGAAAGTACCTAATATACCTCCTGCTAAAAATACGATAGTAGAGAACAATACTGAAGCACTCGCTACTTTCAAGCGCAACAAGCCCATACGTGAGAATAAGAAAGCAGCTACAACAGTAGCAAACACTTCAAAGAAGCCTTCTACCCAAAGGTGAACTACCCACCAACGCCAGTATTCGGCGATAGCCATATGAGTTTGGCGACCATACATTAAGCCTGCACCATAGAAAGCGGCAATAGCTATAGAAGCCAATACAAAGAGTAATAACAAATGGCGGTTTTCGTCTTTTTTACGCAAAGCAGGCAATAAAGCTCTCACCATTAAGAACAACCATAAGAATAAGCCTACAAGCAATAAGATTTGCCAGAAACGACCTAATTCTATATATTCATAACCTTGGTGACCAAACCAGAAGTTTTCAACCAAGCCTAATTTTTGCATTACACCGAACCATTGTCCTGCTAATGACCCTAATACAACAATCAATAAGGCAATAAAGAGAATGTTTACACCTAATTTTTGGTATTTAGGCTCGTGACCTGATACAGCAGGAGCAATGTAAAGCCCTGTGGCTAACCAAGAGGTTGCAATCCAGAAAATAGCCAACTGTACGTGCCAACTACGTGAAATAGCTTGTGGCAATACCAAATCAAGAGGAATACCAAAGAACCCTTCACCTTCTACGCCATAGTGCGCTGTGATCACCCCAGCCACCATTTGTACTAAAATAAGCAATGATACAATCCAGATGTATTTAAGGGTTGCTTTCATTGAAGGTGTAGGTTTCATACCACGCATAGGATCTTCAGCGGGGAGGTGTTCGTTTTCTTCTTCTTCTTTGTTACTTGCGTGGTAGTACACCAAAAGTCCTACCCCAAATAGCAACATTAGCACACTAAATCCTGACCACATTTGTAGTGAGGTAGATGGATGATTACCTATCACGGGGTCGTAAGGCCAGTTATTGGTGTAGGTTACATCACTATTAGGACGATTAGTGCTACATACCCAAGAAGTCCAAGTAAAGAACGCATTCATTTGTTGCATACGTGCAGGGTCTTTGATTGCATTCTTAGGAATCGCATAATGGCTACGCGTTTTGTCTAACGATGGGTCGTTCATAAAGAGTTTGGTGTAATAAACTGCCAACTCTTTAGCTACTTGCGCACGTTCGGGAGAGAAAGTAATCACTCCTGTACTTTGGTCAAAAGTGTTTGAGCGAAGTTCTTTGCGCAACTGCACTTGGTATTTAGCCTGCTCTTCTTCAGGAAGGTCTTTGTAGACCTTACCATCTTTAGCTGCAAAAATATCCAAGAGCATTTCAGATTCGCGGTGTAGGTAATCAGCATTCCAGTCGGGTGCGATATAAGCACCGTGTCCCCAGATACTACCTACCGTTTGTCCTCCCATTGACTGCCAAACATTCTGACCGTCTTTAATGTCTTGCCCGTTATAGAGCAATTCCCCATCAGTAGTTACAATTTTTTCGGGGAAAGGAGGCGTAGTACGGTATATTTCTACACCGAAAAAAATCAGTACGAGGAATGAGGCAGCTACTGTTGCCCCAAGCCAAATCCATAATTTCTTAGCTGTCATAAATAAAATATATTAGTGTTTTTTTATTATTTGCGGGTACAAAGATATGAAAGATAATTGTATTTAATATAACACTTATAAGTTTTTTTTTAAACATCTAAGCTAATTTAGAAACATTAAAAAAGGTTATCTATTGATTTACAACAGATAACCTTATCTTTTTCTTCTTAATAGTTTTTAGTTATTGCACTAAAATTATTGTGCTTTAGGATTGGTAAGAACTATTAACTTCTCTGTTATCAATTCTTTTAAGTTTTTATCAGAAGGCATTGGTAGATTAGCATTGATGATATTTCCTTTTTCATCTATCAACATATAACGCGGGATACTCCTCAAATCGTACAAATCTTTGAATAATTCCTTTGTTTCAGGAGAGGCATATAGATGAATACCACGAAGTTTCTTTTCCTTTACCATTGCTTTCCACACTTCTTTATCGCGGTCTACCGAAATACTTACAAAGGTAATAGGTAGCGTTTTGTAATCTTCTTGTAAGGCTTCTAAAGCAGGCAACTCCTTACGGCAATCAGGACAATAAGTAGCCCAAATATCTATGAACAGCAATTTACCTTTCAGTGGTAAATACTTGTATTTCACCTCCTTGTCGTTTAAATCGGTGAGAACAGGAAGAGCAGGAAAAGGTTGTCCTGCTTTGAGTTTGTTTAGCAAGTCAATGTGATGGTCAAGCTCGTGTTGAAACTCTATTCCAGACATTCCTTTTCTATTTTTCAGTAACTCTGGCAATAAATCAATAATTTCTTCATTAGTGTCAGTTGCCGAAGTAGGCGATACGCCCTCTATGAGTAAAGGGGCTAATTCCTGCTTGATATTTTCCGATTTAAGCGCTTTGAAATCGGCTAATACTTTGCCCCAAGGGTCGTCAAACTCATATTGTACTTTATGAGAGTAAATACGCCACTGAAAGAGATTGCGTACTAAAATTTGATAATCAGGATAATCGTTAAAATCAGCGGCATTATCTAAATCTACAGTAGCACACAAGGCTTCCAACTCCTTGATAGCAGGAGCTTCTTCTTCGGTATATTTGCGGTGATTCAACAAATATTCCGATACTATAGCCAACTGTTGATAGCGGTTAGCTTTCTCTTCTTTAGCTGCGAAATCTGCTGGTAAGTTTTTCTGTATTTCAGCGTATTGTTGGGCTATTGCCTGCATACTTTGTTTAAAAGCCATAGGAGATTGCCCTAAGAGTTCATTTTGTTTCTCAGCTGATTGTAAACCTATGGTGTCTTTTTGTTGCTGATAAGCCTTTATTGCTTCTTCTGGATTGGAGCACGACACTAAGGCGCATACAAGGATTGCAAATATCTTTTTCATAACACTATGATTTAAAATAATGACAAAGGTACGATATTTTTTGAAATGTTCTCTAATTTTAGCAATTATTCCTATTTTTGCACTTCAAAAATCTTCTAATAGGAAACAATAACTCATTTATGAATATAAACATCGAAGATTTCAGTCTTACTAATTTTATTTCTTCTGTTGAAACTATGCCTTTTGATTATGCTGGTGTAGGAGGTATAGCTGATTGTTTGGGGTATTATATTATCTGCTTTAAGGAAAGAAACAGTGATATTCTCTCTGCTATCAGTTTTGAGGATATTTTACTATACGAAGGACTTACAGAAATAGCTAATCATATTTTACAAAAACTGTGTATTCCTATCCGTTTTGGAGATAATAGTCATCTTGTTGCATCTACCTTAGGTACCCCTTTTTTTATTGATGAAAACCTTTTTACTGACCGAAAAATATGGTATTATTATATCAATGAAGGAAAAGGACTTTTAAGTATTGGTATTAATTCAGTAGATAAAGTTATGAGTTTAGAGATTATCAGTCACTCCACAATTATAAAACAACGAAAAGAAACCTTATCTATATCATAAAAAATCCGACCTATTACTAAGTCGGATTTTTGTATAATGTAGGTAGTTATTAACCACCGAAGTCGTCGAAACGAATGTTTTCATCAGGCATACCAAAGTCTTGTCCCATTTTCTGAACAGCTTTGTTCATCATTGGAGGACCGCAGAAGTACAATTCTATATCTTCTGGAGCTTCGTGTTTGCTCAAATACTGTTCAATTACAGCGTTGTGAACAAATCCTAAGAAGCCATCACCTTCGGTATCATTTATATCTTTTTTCACTTTCCAATTATCTTCTGGCAGTGGTTCAGAAAGTACGATGAAGAACTTAAAGTTAGGGAATTCGCGTTCTAATTCTCGGAAGTGTTCTACATAGAACAACTCACGTTTTGAACGACCTCCGTACCAATAGGTAACTTTCCTATTAGTTTTTAAGGTTTTAAAGAGGTGATACAAATGCGAACGCATAGGTGCCATACCAGCCCCTCCACCTACGTACAACATCTCGGCATTAGACTCGTTGATGAAGAATTCACCATAAGGTCCTGAAATGGTTACCTTATCACCTGGTTTGCGAGAGAAGATGTATGATGAAGCAACCCCTGGGTTTACGTCCATCCAGCCACCTTTAGCTCTGTCGAATGGAGGTGTAGCGATACGTACATTAAGCATAATCTCACGACCTTCAGCAGGGTAAGAAGCCATAGAATAGGCACGTTCAGCAGGTTCAGGGTTTTTCATCACTAATGGCCATAGTTTGAATTTATCCCACTCCATTTTGAATTTATCGGGTTCACCTGGGTGTTCTACAGGGTGTGCGGTAATATCGATATCGGAGTATTTTACTTCACAAGGTGGGATTTCAATTTGGATGTATCCCCCTGGTTTATAATCCATATCTTCTGGAATTTCTACCACAAACTCTTTGATGAAAGAGGCAACGTTGTAGTTACGTACTACAGTAGCTTGCCATTTTTTGATACCAAACACTTGTTCTGGTACCCCAATTTTCATATCTTGTTTTACTTTCACTTGGCAAGCCAAACGCACTCCTTCTTTCAATTCTTTTTTAGTGAAGTGAGGAGTTTCGGTAGGGAGCGCTTCTCCTCCACCTTCGTATACGTGGCATTCACATTGTAAACAAGACCCTTTACCACCACAAGCTGATGGCAAGAAAATCTTTTCGTTACCTAAAGTAGAGAGCAGTGAACCTCCAAGAGGCACTTCAACTACTTTATCATTATTGATAGTAATTTTTACAGGTCCTGATGGCGTTAGTTTCTGTTTTACGTAAAGCAAAATAGCAACTAACAAGAGGATTACAACTAATAATCCTATCACCGTTACTGCAATAGTTGTTAATATTTCACTTGCTAATATCATTGCTTAAATCTTTTGTGTTATGAGCTAATTTATCAGTTTTAACTTCTTGTTGGATAGTAGTCTCTTGTTTAGGAGCATCTTTAGCTTCTTCTTTTTTGCTGCTACCACCTGTAAGCATACCACCAAAGCTCATAAAGCCGATAGCCATAAGCCCTGTTGTGATGAAGGTGATACCTAAGCCGCGCAAAGGTGCAGGCACGTGTGAATAACGTATTTTCTCACGAATAGCAGCTAATGCTAAGATAGCGATAGCCCAGCCCAATCCTGAACTCACTCCATAGGCTACTGAAAGACCGAATGAGTGAATTACTTCAGCACGTGATTGCATAAAGAGAGACCCCCCTAAGATAGCACAGTTTACGGCTATCAAAGGTAAGAAGATACCCAATGAGTTATATAAAGATGGTGAGAATTTCTCTACTATAATCTCTACCAACTGTACCATTGTAGCAACCGTAGCAATGAACAAAATATAAGTAAGGAAGCTCAAATCGTAATTAGCGTACTCTTCGCCTAACCAACGCAAAGCACCCTCTTTGAGTATGTACTCATTAAGCAACCAGTTCATAGGTACAGTAAGGGTTTGTACGAAGATAACGGCAGCTCCTAAGCCTATGGCAGTAGATACTTTTTTAGATACAGCCAAGTACGAACACATACCTAAGAAGGTAGCGAAAATCATATTCTCAACGAATATTGATTTAAAAATCAGTGTTAAATATTCTAACATTTTCTTTTCTTTTTAAATGATTAATGACTGTCTTCTATCAAGGCTTTGTTGCGTGAACGTTGCACCCACACTACTATACCGTAAGTTACTAATGCCATAGGTGCTAACAACATAAAACCGTTGTTTTCATAGCCCCAAGCATATACACCTGTTTTCTTAATAGGATCTCCTAATACTTGGAAACCGAGCAAAGTGCCTGAACCTAATAGTTCACGGAAGAAGGCGACGATAAGCAAAGCGATAGAATAACCACCTGCATTACCAATAGCATCTAAGAACGATTTTCCTGGAGGGTTACCTAAGGCGAACGCCTCAAAACGTCCCATCAAAATACAGTTGGTGATGATAAGCCCTACATATACCGATAGCTGTTTGCTAAGGTCGTACACATAAGCTTTCAGTACAAAGTCCACCACGATTACCAAAGCAGCTGCTACAATTAGCTGGGCAATGATACGGATTTTAGGTGGTATTACATTTCTAAGTAAAGAAATGGTTACATTACCCATTACAAGTACAAAGGTAAAGGAAAGGCTCATTACGATAGCGGCTCTCAATTGGGCTGTAATCGCTAAAGCTGAACAAATTCCTAATACTTGTACCGTTACGGGGTTGTTATCCCATAGAGGGTCGGTTACTAATTTTGTATCTTTTTTTGATAGTCCCATAGTTTCTTATTTGTTTAAACTTTTAATATAGGATATATAAGGCTCTATGCCATCGCGTATCATTGCTTGCACTCCATTACCAGTAAGGGTAGCTCCTGCAATAGCATCTATTTTCCCATCTTCTTTACGTTTATTTTCAGGGTCACCATTGCTTTTTGAAATTTGAATGCTTTGGAAGTTACCAGTAGCATCCAATAAATGTTCCCCAATAAAGTCGTCCATAAAGAAACGTTCTTTTATATTAGCTCCCAAACCAGCAGTTTCTCCCTTGTGGTCGAAGAAAACGCCACGTACGATAAGGTCTTTATCTACGGCTATATATCCCCAAATAGCATCCCACAAACCACGTCCGCTTACGGGAATGATGTAGAGGGTAGTTCCATCTTTTTCACCTACATAAAGAGGCAAACCTTCACGATGACCGTTGAAGTTGATAAGGTCATTAGCACCTTCTACTTTTTCAGCGGTATTCCCTTTGATAAGGTATTGTTCTTTCACATAGTTAGGGAACTCTTTTTCAGCATCAGTTGTAGAAAGAAACTCTACTTTACCTCCTCCGAGCTCACCTTGGTTGTGATTTACCCCCATAGCGTAGAGGATGTTTTGTTTCTTTTCTAACTTTTTATTGTTACTGATATCACTGCTCAATGCTGATGAAATACCAGCGAGCAAAGCTCCTACGATTACCACCATTATAATGGCGAAAATCACTGTATACGAATTACTTTCTGTTTTTACTGCCATAATTTATGCGGTTTTAGTAACTGTTTTTAAACGTTTTTTACGACGAGATACATTAGCTTGTACTACGAAGTGGTCGATAGTAGGAGCTAGTACGTTCATTAATAGGATAGCGAGCATTACCCCTTCAGGATAAGCAGGGTTGAAGCAACGGATAGCAATAGCAATGAAACCAGCTAAGAAGCCATAGATATACTTACCAGTATTCGTTTGTGCTGCTGTAACTGGGTCGGTAGCCATAAATACAGCCCCAAAAGCCAAACCTCCAATGAGCAAGTGCTGATAAGCTGGTACGCTCCAAATAGCGTAGAAAGAAGTGCCTACCATACTTGGTGCTAAAGCGTTGAAAATAGCACCCATTACCCAAGCTCCTATAAACATACTAACCATCACACGCCAAGAAGCGATTTTGGTATAGATAAGGAATAAACCTGCTAAGAGGATAAGGATAGTAGAAGTTTCACCTACTGAACCTGGAATAAACCCGAAAAGGAGGTCAGAATCGGTGTAGTGAATAGGGTGTCCTTGTGCCAAGTTACCTAAGATAGTTTCTCCTGAAACAGCATCTAAGTTTGCTCCAGCAGCAATTTCTTTAGAACGATCTAATACACCTGTTACCCATACTTTATCTCCTGTCATTGAAGTAGGATAAGCAAAGAATAAGAAGGCGCGAATGGTAAGCGCAGGGTTTAAGATATTCATACCTGTACCCCCGAATACCTCTTTACCGATGATTACTCCAAAGGCTACTGCTACAGCAAGCATCCAAAGTGGAATATCCACTGGAACGATAAGTGGCACCAACATACCAGTTACCAAGTATCCTTCTTCTACTTCGTGACCGCGGATAGTAGCAAAGATAAACTCAATGCCCAAACCTACTACATACGACACTACTACCAAAGGAAGTACTTTAATAAAACCAATACAGAAGTTTGTCCAGCTCCAAAAATCACCACTACAGAAAGCTAAGCCTTCAGCAGGATGCGTTAAGTGACCAAAAGCCACTTCGTGCTGGTAACCTGCATTGAAAATACCAAAAATCAAACAAGGAATGAGTGCTAAAACCACCATATTCATTGTTCGTTTTAGGTCGTCGGCAGCCTTAATATGGGTACCTCCGTGAGTTACCTCATTAGGCGTATAGAGGAAAGTGTGGAGCGCATTGAATGTTGTCTCCATCTTCGTTCCTTTATACTTTTCTTTTAATTTATTTAATTTACTTTTTAAACTCATTTTCTTAATGAATAAGTTAATTATTTCTTTTTATTGATTTGCGAATTAGTTTTAAAGCCCAATCGTAATGGCTTGACGTCGATGAAACTAAGTAAGAGCCGAGTGAGGTCGTACCCGTCCAATGATACTTCTTTTTGGTAAAAAGCTCTTCATCTGAGTGTTTCTGTATAAGTTGGAACACTTTATTATGAGAAGCTTCAAAAAGTGAGAGTATCTCAGCAAGTGATACTTTTTGACATTGCTCCCATATTTCTCGGTTGAGTTTAGGAGTGTCAGAAAAAGTATAACCCTCTTTGGGTATTTTAGGTTTTTCACCTCGCATTCCTACCTCATACCAATTTAGGAATAATAAATGCCAATGATACAAGTGTCCTATAACATCGCGAATATTTCTATTCATTGTACCTTCTGGAAAGGGGTCTTCTCGCTGCCCCTCAGGTAGTGTTTCTATCAAAGAAAGTAACTTTTGGTAATTTTCTTTAGCTAAAAACTCTAAATCTTGTTTCGTTGCAGGTCTTGCCATAATTTAAGCTTTTGACTTTAGCATATCGTAAACAGTTTTGTCAATACGCAGATGTACTATAAAATTATCAGAGTCAAACTCTACTTTATCCTTGTTGTTTACTTTAGCTCTTTCATTAGTTACTGAAAGGTAATATTCATTACCTGAAGCAAACAAAGTGAAAACGCTATGACTTTGCTCTTTGCTACTTCTTTGAATCATAGGTTCTAATTGCTCCCAATTACCTTGCTCTGCTTGTTGTTTGAAGCTACTTGCATTTTCTATATAAGAAAAAGCAGGTAATTCTACTTCTTCAAACCACTCGTCAAGAGTTTCGTTGAAAGGATGCTTAGAATGAGGTATTGCTATAAATATGGCTACCCCAATGATAATTAAAAGCTCTATTATCCAAATAATAGTAAGAAAAGTTCCACTCACTACCGCACCTTTAAAGCTCCAAGTTCCATTTTCGTTGATAAATCCTATCAGCTGGAAAAGGTCAAAAGGATTGGATAACAAGTATAAAAGTTGTGATTCTTCACCACTTGAAGTAAGTACTAAATTAGTCCATACCACCCATTGGAAGTAATAAGCAGCAAGTGCAGCAATAAGAGCTAACAAAATTGCAAGCCCATAGTTGCGGACTTTACCCAGTTTAATTACTATCTGCCAAACAGCAATACCTATAGCAAAGCCTAAACCAGCAGTAATTAAAAAGTTGATATACACAAATGGAATATACCATATTAAGTATGCATAGATAGTTGCTAATATAGGCATTGCTATCACACATACCAATAATAAGTATACGAATGATATTGGAGAGAATTTGCCTGAAGGTTTGTAATAATTAGACATTTTTCAATTATTTAAAAACTGTTACTTTTTCTATAATTTTAGGTGTTTATACATAAGACTTTTCTCTTTTTAAATCGGTGATGAGCAGAGGATTGTCCTCTCGCATTTTATTGATAAGCTCCTCCACCTTATAGGTTTTGGGTTCTTGCCAAAGCCAGTCCAATTCCTGTTGTGTAATCCCTACCATTTGCAAAAAAGCTACTTCGCCATTAGAGGTTTCAATAGTGCCCAACTGAGGGTCAGGGGCAAAGGCTATCCCTACTAACTTGGTATCACTCTCCAAACGTATAGGTCCATTAGCTGGAATAAAGTGATAGGCTTCAAACCATTTTTTGCTATCAAATACATAGCGAGCTAAATTCTGCATCATATTCATAACCCAAAAAGGTTCGTTTTTAGTACCCTCCGCATCTTTATCTCCTTCAAAAGGTACCACGCGAAAAGTAAACTCAAAACCCCATCCACTAAATTCATTTTCAGCACTTTCAGGAGAATAATACAACTCACTCATTCCGTAAGAAACTATATGACGGTGGAAAATTTGCTTGTGGTTGTCGTAGATACTAATACCATCAAGTGGGTCTTCTCCTCCCAACATATATTTTAGAATAGTGCCATAGTGGCGAGGTTCTTGCTCAGGATAAACCTTCAATAAAGCCTCATCTATAGCGTCCCACCCTACAGCATCTTCTTCTTCAAATTGTGTTTTGTATTGTTCTTCTGTGTATCTCATCGTTAAAAAGATAAAATTCTTTTTTATAAGCTATTAGCCTAATTCTGCCATCATTAAATCAAGTCCATCTCTGATGATTTGCTGATGTGGTTGTTTAGACACACACACAAATTCAGTAAGGGCAAAATCTTCAGGTGCTACTTCGTAAGCTCCTAAGTTTTCCAACTCGTCTAAATCCTTATACAAGCAGGCTTTAAGCAGTTGCATCGGATAAATATCCAATGGGAAAACCTCTTCGTACATACCTGTTACCACAAAAGCACGTTGTTCACCATTGGTATTGGTATTGAGGTCGTACTTTTTCTTAGGATTTAACCAAGAGAAGGTAAGCGAACGTGTAAGCGAAATCTTGTTGGCTACTGGTTTTGCCCAACCGAACAAATCATAATCATTTCCTTCAGGAATTGCTGTAATTTGATCGTCGTAAAAACCTAAGAAGCCTGTTTCGCTCACCTTAGTACCAGTAAGCACATCGCCGCTAATAATACGGGTTGCAACCACATCTTTTACTTGGCTACCTACGACGCCACTGATTTGAGCTCCAGCAAGGGCTGTAACATAGTGAGGTTTCTCAATGTGCGAACCTGTAAGAGCTACTGTACGGGTGAGGTTCACTTTACCTGTTAAGAAGAGTTCCCCTATCACCACCAAATCTTGAGGAGTTACTACCCATACCACCTCACCTTTGTTAATAGGACTAATCTGTGCAATTTGAGTACTGACGTTCCCAGCAGGGTGAGGTCCAGATACATTGTGCACTACGATGTCCTTAAGGTTGCGGAAAGGCGACAACGAGCTGTCTTTGAAAACAGACACGTGTACTTTACCTGTAGTAAGTTTAGACAAGGCAGTAAGAGCTGTTTGCAGTGCTTGCTCTTTACCTTTAAGCACATAGTCGTAATCGGGAGCGAGCGGATTGGTTTTGCAAGCCGAAACGAAAATAGCTTTAGGCTTTCCGTCGGGATTGGCAATCACGTCGTAAGGGCGTTGTTTGATAAAAGGCCAGCAACCTGAAGAAAGGAGGTGAGCCTTGATGTCTTCGCCCTGCATCTCGTTTACATTTTTCTTTCCATAGTCTTTGAAGGTTTGTTCTTGGGCTGGTGCAATGTGTATTTCCAACACTTTACGACGTTCACCCCGTACAATCTCCTTGATAGTACCACTTACTGGAGAAGGGAACAAAACACGCTCATCACTCTTTGAAAAGAACAGTGCTTCACCTGCTTTCACTTCATTACCCTCACGCAATAAAAGCTTAGGAATAACACCGTGAAAATCACTGGGTTTGATGCCATACAAAGCAGCAAGAGGAAGCTGTTGTGTAGTTTTATCAGCTTCTCCTTCTAAATGTATGTCCAACCCTTTTCGAATGCGGATGTCGTTTGACATATCTAAATAATATTAGTTAGTTTTATTAAATTGGCGACAAATATACGAATAATTCTTTACAAAAAAATAAAGTCTATTTTTTTAAAGCTAAAAAAGAATCATTCTACATTAGATGTGTCTTTTGAAAATCTTGAGACTTTCGCGAGAAAATGTGTAAAATGATTCTTTTTATTTATCAAAAAAAGTTATTATTCTTTAAAGAAGGAATCTACAAACTCGTATTTATTAAAGATTTGCAAGTCGTCTATTCCCTCCCCTACTCCTATGTATTTCACAGGAATTTGAAACTGATCAGAAATACCTATTACGACACCGCCTTTAGCTGTGCCATCGAGTTTGGTAACCGCCAGAGCTGTAACTTCAGTAGCTTTGGTAAATTCTTTGGCTTGTTCAAAAGCATTTTGTCCTGTAGAACCATCGAGCACTAAGAGTACTTCGTGAGGAGCATCTGGCAATACTTTTTGCATCACGCGTTTGATTTTAGAGAGCTCATTCATCAAGTTGATTTTGTTATGCAAGCGTCCTGCTGTATCAATAATTACCACATCGGCATTTTGTTTTACGGCAGAGCTCAGCGTATCGTAAGCTACTGAAGCAGGGTCGCTCCCCAATTGCTGTTTGATCATTGGTACCCCTGTGCGGTCAGCCCATACTTGCAATTGGTCGATTGCAGCCGCACGGAAAGTATCGGCAGCGCCTAATACTACTTTCAAGCCTTTTTTAGCAAACTGACTTGCGAGCTTACCTATAGTAGTGGTTTTACCAGCGCCATTCACACCTACTACCATCATCACATAAGGTTTTTTGTCGGCTGGGAGGACAAAATCAGTTGCCTCACCGGTATGTGTTTCGGAAAGGAGACCTGCTATTTCTTCACGAAGAATGGTATTAAGTTCGGAAGTGCCTAAATACTTATTTTTAGCCACACGCGCCTCAATACGGTCGATAATCTTAAGTGTAGTATTCACGCCTACATCACTGGCAATGAGGACTTCTTCGAGGTCATCAAGCACCTCATCATCTACTTTAGATTTTCCCATAACCGCTTTCCCTAAACGGTCGAAGAAGCTATTTTTAGATTTTTCTAAGCCTTTATCTAAAGTTTCTTTCTTTTCTTTAGAAAAGATATTTTTTAGAAATTGGAATGCCATAACTTATTGTATATATTTAGATATGAGTGCAAAGGTAATAAAAAAGTTTATATATGCAAAAAAGCCGTCTCACGACAGCTTTTTTAGATATGATAAAAATAGAGAAAATTTAATTATTTCTTCTTCAAAAATTCATCAACAAGTTCAGGAGCCATTACGCTTTCTACGAAAGTGTAAGCACCTGTTTTAGGTGATTTCACCATTTTGATAGCTTTAGTAAGCTTTTTAGATTTACCTTGTAGGGTTGCTACTGTTTTCTTTGCCATAACGTTTTAATTATTTAATTTCTTTATGAACAGTTACTTTTTTAAGGATAGGGTTGAACTTTTTAAGCTCTAATCTATCGGGTGTATTTTTTTTGTTTTTGGTAGTGATGTAACGTGAAGTTCCTGGAAGGCCAGATTCTTTATGCTCAGTGCACTCCAAAATAACCTGAATTCTATTTCCTTTTTTAGCCATTTTAGTATTGTTTTAAAATTTAGTTAATATATCCGTTACGTTCTACTTCTTGTAGTACTGCATAGATACCTTTTTTATCGATAGTTTTAATTGCAGCTGCTGAAACCTTGAGGGTAATCCAACGATTCTCTTCAGGGATGAAGAAACGTTTTGTACGGAGGTTTACATTAAATTTACGTTTAGTTTTGTTCATTGCGTGCGACACGTTGTTGCCCACCAATGCTTTTTTGCCTGTTAAGTCACAAACTCTTGCCATTTTTTCTCTATTTATTAATGTGTTATTTATATTCAGGGCGCAAAGGTATAACTATTTTTTGAAATAGCAAAACTTTTTTTGCTCAAAACATACTATTTTTGCTCTTTCTATTTATTTTCCGTTAATAATCAATAGGTTAAATAGTTATTTTTTACAATTCACTGATAATTTTAGCTTTTAAATTCTGGTATTCGCTATCTGAAATTAACTGTTGGTCGTACATTTTTTTCAGCTCAGCCAAGCGTTCTGAAACACTTCTTGTACTGTTGGTTTCGGTAGAGCTTAAAAAGCCTTGGGGGGACACACTGCCATTAATGCCTCCTGATTTTGCTCTAAGCTCTTCTAGACCTCTTATCCGTCGTTTCTCGCGCCATTCCTGCTCCTGTTTTTGTATGTATTTATAGATTTCTTGAGTCTTTTCTATGTCAAAACCTACTAATTTGAAATACAGCATACTCTCATTTTTATCGATAGTAATATCTGTAGAAGTATACTTTGTTATGGTCAAGTCAGCAGCAAAGATACCTCTGTAAAATGATGCCTCATCAATATCCTGCCAACGCAAATCGCTTAGTGAATAGCCTCCGAGCAAGTTGCGTCTCATCCGGATGAAACGCCCTGTAGTAACAGCTATCAAGTCTCTTCTTTTAATAAAAAACTGTGTGCCGCCACCTGTCAAAATAGGAAAAATTGTGAAAAGGCGATGTTGTTCGGCAACTGCAATCAGGCTTTCTCCCTCTACTAAAATTGAGTTTAGGTGGTCTATGGCTTTCTGTATTCTAAAATCTTCCATATTGGTCTTATTTTGGGTGCAAAGGTAGATAAAAACCTGAGATAAACAAGAAAATATATTCAGTTTTTTGCAAAAAACACACCCATTACTAGTTTTTTTATTATCTACCTGTCCGTGCTACGGACTATTTTACTTTTTCAAAAATAACTAATATTGAAAATCAATAATTTACAATTTTATGGTACAAATTTGATTATGATTCACTTACCTGATTTTGTAGAGCCTTCGTACTTGATAATTCCCAATTTGGTCATATTTTTAATATGGTATTTAATTCCATCAAGAGTAATACCAATAAATTGAGCTAACTCCTTTTGAGTGATTTCTGGTTTTGCCTGAATAGCTGCTAATATTTTTTCTTGGGTAGTTTCTTAGGCAGCTATTGGGGGTTTCTTGGGTGTTCCCGCTCCAAATCCTTTCTCAAAATACTTTTGAGAAAAATTCTCCACCATAATAAGTTGGGAGGAGGATATTACCATCAGTACGAATATTAGCAATTTGTAATAAGAGTTTATCATCAACCTACAAGCCTGACAATTCCCCATTGTCCTTGGCACCAATAATGAGATAGCCATTCTTAACAGTTCCTGAAACATCATTTGAGAAAGCACATATTATATTGGTTATATCTTTACACTTTCCATCTTTCTTTAGCGAATGTTTGGTAATTTGAAAGTGTGTTTGTTTATAAAATACTAATACCTTAATTTATTCCAATTGTTTATGTCCAATCTCTCAATGTTAAAATATTCAAAGGCATATTCTAGAAGAATTGTCCGATGCTATTTACCTAATTTAAATTAGCTTCTACAAAAAGTTTCAATAAAGCAAAATCTCTTTTCTTGCATAAAAAACAGGAAGATTCAAGAAAAAAATGTTACATTAAGATATTTGTAAAGTTCTAAGTTTTCATGTTACCAAAAATTGTATGTGATTTAACTGTATTTCTCGAAATGTCTATTATTTTCAAAATAAGTTGAAGTATTTATTTCTTGGATACACACTCTCTCTTAATATCTTAATTGAAATCTATTCAATCATTTAATATTTTGAATGATACGCAAAAAGTTCTGCCTTATTGTTCTTTTTACAAAATCCTTTGATTCTCCCCATGTATCAGATAGATAAGAGTACGTATCTATTAAATTTCCATTAGTATAAGGGAAATCTGTTTCTGTGAGTATCAGCTCCTTAGGAATCTTAGATATTATTTTTCTCCCATTTCCAGATGAAGACATCGCAGAATTAATGGAGAAGAAATAACCATACTCTACAATTCTTTCTATGATATTAATAGGTCCAGAATACCAGTGGAAAATTGCATTTCTAATTCTATTCTTGATAAGCATTTCTAATGTCTCTTTCTCTGCTCGTCGGGAGTGTAAGCTTAAAATCTTATTTTTTGATTTTACACAGTCTAAAACAAACTCAAAACTTTTAATCTGAATTTCCTTTGTTGCAAATCCTTCTCTTGAGAAATCTAATCCAACTTCTCCTATATATGATGTCATATCAAGATATTGTTTGAACTTCGAGTACTCTTTCTCATGTTCTGTTGCTCTCAATGGATGCAATCCTAATGCAAGCCGAATATACCTATACTGTCTTACATGATTTACACCCATTTGAAAATGACTTGGCAAATTTGTCATTCCAATCGTTATAATTTGCCTTTTCTCATTTTCCGAAATATATTTTTCAGGATTTTTTGCCATGTCAAAATGGCAGTGAACATCTATCATTGAATACCTAATTTATTTTTAACCTCAATACTTCCTTTTTCCTTAATCCAGTCTAGAATTTGTTTTCGGGTTCTATAAACCACATTTGCGTATTGCTCCACTTTATCTAATGGTAAAGTTCCATTTATTAAAAGATTCTTTTCAATATCCTCAATTGAGAGAGAATGCTTCATATAATCAAGAAAAGCAGGGATATCAGGTAGTTTCTCCAAAAGATACTTTTGAGGATTAAAAAGATCCGTACCTACAATCTCATTATCCAGTCCTATCTGATGCAAAGAAACTCTTCTGTATATACATGGCATGCAAATTCCACATTGGGGTGCTGTTCTCACATCCCAATATACCTTATGGCCTCTTTTAGCGCAAGAGCAAGAATATTGATATGTAGCAATTAGCATGTCTTTGTCATGGCAATTTTCTAACATTTCACCTTTTGTTTTCATTTCATATTCATTTCTTATAAGATGATTTAGCCCTAATTTGGAAATAAAATCAATAACTTTCGCTATATAATATGGATGCGCCGTTCTTGTACTGCAACTGCTCCGTCTTGAAGGAGTTAAAGGATGATTTAAAGAGATTGTTCCATTCTCTGGGATTAAAACCTCAGTTCCATTACCAATTGAATGGGCAACAAAAATGGCTTGACATAAAAACAAAAAAGAACGACTTCTTAAAGATGGCTCATTCTCTCTTTTATTTCCATTTACATCAGAATTTGACAAATCCACTCGGGTTTGAATAAAATGATAATGAGAATATTTTCTCGACAAGATTTTGTGAATTTTATCTTGGTCGGATTTGGCACCTTTAAATGCAGCATCATAATGAGAAACAAGTACCATCCTATCCTTGGACTTTGCTAATTGGTCTATTACACCAATTAAGGAATCAAGACCTCCAGAAAATAAACTTACTTTTTTAAAAGATTGTCGGTATTTGTCTGTAAATACTTTTGCACGCTGTTTAAACTCATACAATAATGTGACTTCTCTCTTTATAAATGAGACATTCCATTCATCACCTGTTAAAAATGAAAGCAAATGTTCCAATTCTGTTTTCACGTTTTCAAATACTTCGGGCGATTCAACGGGAAACTCAACTTCAATATCTCTTGACCAACCATTTGTTGAAAAATCTTTTCTTGGCAATAAAATATCAATTCCATAAACAAAACAGCCTATTAAAAAAACATCAAATCCGATTCCGTTTTTCTTCCTCGTAAATTCATATAGATTTTGAAAATCAACATTCAATAGAACTTGAATGTCTTCATTCTCTTCATTTTTATATCCAAGTTTTATTTCCGAAAACTTGCCTTTTCGAGCTTTTGGTATAGTAATGTTAACTTTCATAATTCTCAAATGCTTTAAGTGTATCTTCAAAAATATTCTTTACCAGATCATCACCTTCTTTATCAGCCCAACTAATCTTACTAACATCTCGTTTTCGGGCAATATTCTTCACCTTTTCAACAAGAAATTTTTTTAGCTGAATGTAAAAGTTTGATGTTGCTGCTTTTCCTTTTTTTTCAATGAGTTTCTCGTAAAAATCAATAGACAGATGTTCATAAATATAATAAGCATAGTACTTTATCAAAAGTTCCTCGATACCATATTCTTCTATCTTTTCCTCAAAATTCTTCGCTAATTCTTCGAAATCTTTTGCTTCGCTACCTATTTCTTCAAGCAATTGTCTTTCGGCAGCTTTAGCAGCAGTTTCATCTAACGAGGATGCAACGCCAGCACAATACTCCAACAAATAATTTATAGCTTCATTTGGCTTAGTGCTATCAGTTACATCAAAACCAATACCTAATAGAGCAGGCCTAAATCCTTTAGTTTTTACGTCGCTTAAAAAGCCTCCTAATTTTTGTGCTGTTCTTATACCCGCTCGACCTCCGATTTTGGATTTTCCTCTCCCTCCAAAATTTGAGCCTCCTAAAAACTTCGCAAAATTAGAAGTAACATTACTTAAACTATTAATGGAAATAGTTCCTGTTTCGCATGCTCTCGTTACACTACCGCTTAGCTGTGACCAATTGGGATGACCTTTAGCCCCTTCATAAGATTTCGATGTTCCCATTATATTTTTCCTTTTTGTTTAATTTTTACAAATTGGTTGAATTCTGAATGAGTTCCTGTAAACTCCTTTAAAGATTCAATTACCGGAGGGGGTAATTTCCTTCTTACACTTGTAAGAGCTTCAACATAAACAGATTTACAGTCAAATCCCGCTCTTAATGCGATGTTAAATAGGTCGTAATACCTGTTTTTATCAGGTTCTGTAATTATTCGTTGTTTCAACAGACTGAAGAACGCACTTTGATAATTTCCGTTCAAAACCTTTAGTTCTTCATTAAGGATTTTAGTCGTTAATTTTTCTGCCATACCATCTGGTTCTAACTTAGTCATCAATGATTTAACCACTGGCGGAACTAATAGGTTACTTTGCATGGATGACAATTTATCTCTTGAAATCCAATAATAGTCCCGAAGGTCAATTTTAGAAAGCAATGGTTCACTACTCATCCAATTAACAATTTTGGGTTTGTTCCATTCTTTTAAATCGTCTGTGAAAGTTAATTGTACATCGCTTTTCTTACAGCAAATTTCTTCCAGTTTTTCTAATTGAGTAGCAACCCCTTGATTGGATATTTGCCAATTGTATAATATTTCAAAAAGTTTTGGCTCTGCGTATTCCAAAATCATTAGTTTTGCTAATATATCATCTCTGAAATCTTTAATATTAGCAATTGTAGCCAATTTCTTTCTTAGCATGAATGTGTTCAAGAAACGTTTAATCTGACGAGGATTTCCATATAAACTTTCTGAAATTATAGGAGATAGCTTTGCTATTAGAGAAACATTTTGCTCCAGTTTTTCTGTTTTAAGTATATCGCCTACAGCTTCTTTAACTTTAGTAAAATCGAAAACTGAATATCTTTCTTCTTCTCTAAATTTCTTAAACGCTTCCAACACTTTATTAAAATCCTCTGGGGACAAATCATTCTCGCAAAAAAGTAGAGTGATATATGTTTCTACTTCAGAATCTGATAGCTTCGGAAGATTGTAAGGTATTTGAATTAACTTTTCAAGGTAATCATTTACAATTCTATCATTTGCATTTTCAGCATTTGCATCAATAATCTTATCCTTATATCTGTATTCAATTGCATGTCGAACAATCCTTGGATCTGCTCCGATTACAAATGCCGTATTCTTTACATTGAGAAATAATTTTATAGCTTCTAAATTATCAATAATTCGATCTGGAAGACATCTGTCGAGGTCGTCAATAATGATAACAAGTTTCTCAATTTTTGATTTTTCTAATAATTTCTCAAAATCATCTCGAAATTTGCGTACTACATCGAACATAACAGTATTCTCAGGTTCCTTTACGAATTGTTTCAGAAAACTTTCCGTATCATGTTTTTGTATTCTTTCTATTAATTCTTTTGGTTTTTTTGCCGCTTCTTTTAAACTGTTTACTAGTTCAGTAATAATGCTTAAACCTCCCGTCATATAAGCAGCGGCAGCGGGTAATCCAATATTTTTTATTCCAAATCCAATAACTCTCATCCAATTAACAGATTTCGATAGTTTTTTTATATCATCTTTTATTTCTTCACCAAACTTTTTGCTGTCTTCAAATTCTTTCAATATTGTCTCGAGCAAAGCAGCTTTTGCATCATCATATCCTTCAAAAACCCATCCATTGAAGTAGAGGCATACTGTATTAGGTTCTTTTTCTACTTCCTTTTTAATAATTTCTAAAATACTTGATTTTCCGCTTCCCCAATCTCCAAAAAGACCAATAGTAAGAGGTAACATTTTTTCGTCTTTTATGAGTTCTTTTATCAAGTTGGCATGTACATCGAAACCTAAAAAGTCTTTATCTGTAATATTATCTGTCCACATATTAGTTGAATTATATATTTCTTTTTAGTATTAATTAATATTCTTGTATTCTCTTATAACATCTCCACAATTAGTAAGAAGAATTGACAATACTAAAGTTTTTACTGAGTTTTTTGCAAGCGAAGCAAACTTGACTCTTTTTTCTTTGATTCAATTCATAGGTTTATTCAACGCATTCAATGCTCTATTCGATCTTGCAAAAATATGAAATAAAATAACATATAAAGAGGTAATAAAATTTATTTAGAAAAGTACAAATTTTGTGTAAAAAGCCACTATAAACCAAAGATTTATAGTGGCTTTTAATATTCAAATTAATTTTTATTTTACTTCTTCGAAGTCTACATCTTGGACATCGGGACCGTTGTTACCGCCTTGTTGTCCGCCGAATGGATTTGCATCACCAAAAGGATTGGTTGCATTAGGATTTGGTCCTTGTGCTGCACCTCCTTGTTGTGCTTTGTAGATATCTTCAGAGGCTTGTTGCCAAGCAGTGTTGATTTTGCTGAGAGCTGCTTCTACAGCTGGGAGCTCTTTGCTTTCAAAAGCTGTTTTGAGTTCACCAAGTGCTGTTTCAATAGCTCCTCTTTTATCAGCTGGGATTTTATCACCAAACTCTTTTAATTGTTTTTCAGTTTGGAAGATCATCGCATCAGCTTCATTGAGTTTTTCAGCTTTTTCTCTTGCTTGCTTATCGGCTTCAGCATTGGCTTCAGCTTCGCGTTTCATCTTTTCAATTTCTTCTTTAGAAAGACCTGAAGAGGCTTCTATACGGATATTGTGAGATTTACCTGTACCTTTATCGGTTGCTGATACGTTGATGATACCATTGGCATCGATATCAAAAGTTACCTCAATTTGTGGTACTCCACGTGGTGCAGGTGGAATATTATCTAAGTGGAAACGACCGATAGTATTATTATCGTGTGCCATTGGGCGTTCTCCTTGCAATACGTGAATTTCTACGCTTGGCTGATTGTCGGTAGCGGTAGAGAACACTTGTGATTTCTTGGTAGGAATAGTGGTGTTTGCATCGATGAGTTTGGTCATCACACCCCCCATAGTTTCGATACCTAAAGAAAGTGGGGTAACGTCCAAGAGCAATACATCTTTCACATCACCGGTGAGTACACCTCCTTGAATAGCTGCTCCAATGGCTACTACCTCATCAGGGTTCACACTCTTATTAGGTTTTTTACCAAAGAATTTTTCAACGGCTTCTTGTACAGCAGGAATACGAGTAGAACCACCTACTAAGATTACTTCGTTGATATCACTTACACTGAGACCAGCATTTTCTAACGCTTTTTTACAAGGCTCAATAGTACGTTTTACAAGGTCATCGATGAGTTGTTCGAATTTAGCACGAGATAGTTTACGTACCAAGTGTTTAGGTCCTGAGGCTGTAGCGGTGATATAAGGTAAGTTGATTTCAGTTTCAGTAGTTGATGAAAGTTCAATCTTAGCTTTTTCAGCAGCTTCTTTAAGACGTTGCAATGCCATAGGGTCTTTACGAAGGTCGATTTGTTCTTCTTTTTGAAACTCTTCAGCCAACCAATTGATGATTTTTTCATCAACATCATCACCTCCAAGGTGAGTATCACCATCAGTAGCTAATACTTCGAATACACCATCGCCGAGTTCCAAGATAGACACGTCGTGTGTACCACCACCAAAGTCGAATACAACAATTTTGTGGTCGCTATGGTCTTTATCCAAACCATAAGCCAAAGCAGCAGCTGTAGGTTCATTGATGATACGTTCTACTTTCAAACCTGCGATTTCACCAGCTTCTTTAGTAGCTTGACGTTGAGCGTCGTTGAAGTAAGCTGGTACAGTGATTACTGCGCTTGTTACTGTTTGTCCTAAGAAATCTTCGGCAGTTTTCTTCATTTTTTGAAGAATCATAGCTGAGATTTCTTGTGGTGTATATAAACGTCCGTCTATATCCACACGAGGGGTATCGTTGTCGCCGCGTACTACTTTATAAGGTACACGAGCGATTTCTTTTTCTAATTCTGAAAATTTGTTACCCATAAAACGTTTGATAGAATATATCGTGTTTTTAGGGTTGGTAACTGCCTGACGTTTAGCAGCGTCACCTACTTTTATTTCACCACCTTCGGTAAAAGCTACCACTGAAGGAGTTGTGCGTTTACCTTCGGCATTGGTAATTACCACTGGGTCATTACCTTCCATTACAGAAACACAAGAGTTTGTGGTTCCTAAGTCAATACCTATAATCTTACTCATATTAATTAATTATCGTTTTTTAAGTTCAACATTATTTTTTGTAAGCCTTACGCTTACGTAATCAGTAATAGTCAATGATTGTGCCAAAGGACTAAAAACTGACAAATTGTCAGAGTTAAAGGTTGGAGATAGGTTTTAGGAGTTAGCCATTGTTACTAATGACTGACAACTAACTCCTAAATTCCCTAATTCCTTGTTAATTATTCTCTGATTTTTGATTTCTAAATACCAATTGGTTATCAAAAGCATCTAATAAGATGACTGCATCACGTTGTACCGTACCGCTCAATATTTCTTTAGAGAGTTTATTGAGCACTTCTTTCTGAATGATACGTTTCACTGGACGAGCACCAAACTGAGGGTCGAATCCTTTTTGTGCTAAGTAATCAATAGCCTCATCGGTAGCATCGAGCAAGATGCCTTCTTTGGCAACCATACGGAACACTGATTGCAATTGCAAACGCACAATACTACGGATATCTTTGGCGTTGAGCGGTGTGAACATTATAATGTCGTCTATACGGTTCAAAAACTCAGGACGTACAGTTTGTTTGAGGAGTTGTAACACCTCGTCACGTGACTCGTCGATAGCGCGCTCGGTATCCTTAGGATACTTCTCAAAAGTTTCCTGAATGATATGGCTACCCATATTGGAGGTCATAATGATAATCGTATTCTTAAAGTCGGCGGTACGACCTTTGTTGTCAGTAAGACGACCTTCGTCAAGCACTTGCAACAAGATGTTGAAAGTATCGGGGTGAGCTTTTTCAATTTCATCCAAAAGGATTACAGAATACGGACGACGACGCACAGCTTCAGTAAGCTGACCACCTTCGTCATAACCCACATATCCTGGAGGTGCACCTACCAATCGGCTAACAGCGTGTTTCTCTTGGTATTCACTCATATCTATACGCGTCATTGCATTTTCATCGTCGAATAGATACTCGGCTAAGGCTTTGGCAAGTTCGGTTTTACCTACCCCCGTAGTTCCTAAGAAAAGGAAAGAACCTATAGGACGACGTGGGTCTTGCAAACCAGCACGACTACGGCGTATGGCATCGGAAACTGCCTCGATGGCTTCTTCTTGACCTACTACACGGCGGTGCAATTCTTTCTCTAAGTTCAAGAGTTTTTCGCGTTCGCCTTGTAACATTTTAGCTACAGGTATCCCTGTCCATTTTGCTACTACTTCAGCAATATCTTCAGCTGTTACTTCTTCTTTTACAAGAGCATTTTCGTGAGATTTGCTATCTAAATTCTTTTGTAATTCCGCTAATTTGTCTTCCGCTTCTTTGATTTTGCCATAACGCAATTCGGCTACTTTACCGTAGTCGCCTTCGCGTTCGGCTCTATCGGCTTCCAAACGGTATTTCTCAATAGCTTCCTTAGTGGTTTGCACTTCATCAATTACGCTTTTTTCACTCTGCCATTTAGCATTGATGGCGTTACGTTCTTCTTTAAGATTTGCCAAATCTACATATAGCATTTTGAGCTTATCTTCGTCTTTTTCACGTTTGATAGCCTCAATTTCTATTTCGAGTTGCATTATCTTGCGGTCGAGTACGTCTAACTCTTCGGGTTTAGAATTGATTTCCATACGGAGCTTAGCAGCTGCCTCGTCCATTAGGTCTATTGCCTTATCGGGTAAGAAACGATTAGTGATATAGCGTTCAGAAAGTTCTACTGCCGCGATAATCGCTTCGTCTTTGATACGCACTTTGTGGTGAGTTTCGTACTTTTCTTTGATACCACGCAATATTGAGATAGCACTTTCGGTATCAGGTTCGTCTACCATTACCTTTTGAAAACGACGTTCGAGAGCTTTGTCTTTCTCAAAGTACTTTTGGTACTCATCGAGAGTAGTGGCACCAATGGCACGGAGTTCACCACGAGCTAAGGCAGGTTTTAGGATATTGGCAGCGTCCATCGCACCTTCTCCCCCACCCGCTCCTACAAGGGTGTGGATTTCGTCTATAAACAGAATAATATTACCATCGGAAGAGGTTACCTCTTTCACTACCGATTTGAGTCGTTCTTCAAACTCACCTTTGTACTTTGCACCTGCGATAAGAGCCCCCATATCGAGTGAGTAAATCACCTTGTCTTTTAGGTTTTCAGGTACGTCACCTTTCACAATACGGTGCGCTAAGCCTTCGGCTATAGCCGTTTTACCTACCCCAGGTTCACCCACCAACATAGGGTTGTTCTTGGTACGACGTGAAAGAATTTGCAATACACGACGTATTTCCTCATCACGACCAATCACAGGGTCGAGTTTCCCACTATCAGCTAACTGATTGAGGTTTTTGGCGTATTTGTTGAGCGAATTGTAAGTATCTTCAGCCGAAGCCGAAGTTACGCGTTCGCCTTTGCGCAATTCTTGAATAGCTTTCTCCAACTCTTTTTCACTCACGCCTTGGTTTTTGAGAGCTTGAGCGATTTTACTGTTTGATTTGAAGATAGCCAATATAAGGTGTTCTAAGGATACATACTCGTCGTTCCATTTTTTAGCGATATTGACAGCTTCGTTCAGCATAGAGTTTGCTTCGCGTGAGAGCCCCATATCGCCACCGCTTACTTTGGCAAAGCCTTGTAGAGCAGTTTCTAATTGTTTATTTAATTGCTCGCGGTTGATATTCAATTTTTTGAATAGGAAAGGCAATACGTTCTCATCTACTTGTTCAATAGCTTTGAAGAAATGTTCGTTTTGCAATTCCTGGTGCCCGTACTGCTGGGCAATTTGCTGAGCGGTTTGTACCGCTTCTTGCGCTTTGATAGTAAAGTTATTAAAATTCATATATCTTTGAATTAACAATTTGGGTTAAACATTTTCAGCAAGAGAAAGACAAGAGTTATGCCAAATAGATTTAACTGACAAAATGACAGTTTTTAAAACTTTTTGACAGGGTTATTTCTTGATTTTTTAAAGGTATTTCAAATTAAAGAAATCATTATCAGTTTTTTAAATCTAATTTTAATCACTGACAATATGTCAGTGATTAAAATTATAGAAAAGTATTACTTCAGTCCGCTATTGCTTTCCATCGTTGTATTACCCTTGTGTAGCAGCCTATAAAGACCAAAGTTAAACAGAAGGATACACAAAAATTTTTGTTAGAAAGCTCATCACGAGACCTATCTAATAACATATTCTCCATAATACTGTCTACTATATAGTACATTACCATAAGCGAAAAAAGAAGCACTGTATTTACCACAATGCCTATAAACTTCTTTGGTATGTGAATTTCCTTACTCACAGAAACATATACAAGTGCAGCATAAACCAATAAAAACAACAATTTATTGCCTATAAAAGATAATATAATTAAAAGAATCCCTATAAAAACAATAGTAAGTAGCAGAATTTGCACATTGGTAATACGCACACAGTACACGAGTGTCGCTATAACAAAAGCAATACTCAAAAGGAAATTTAATAGGTATATCACATCAGAAGTATTGCTAAAAGGATACTTCCCTAAGCCTTTAACAATTGCATAAGGCAGTACAAAGGACACTGAGGCAAAGACGATAAGAAAATAAAGTATCCATTGCAAGAAGAGTTTTTCTTCAGGGAAAGGATAGAAATGCTTGAAAGCGTTGTTTCTACTGAGATACAGCAACCAAACTACTAACAACAATATAGAGATAACAAGATGTAACAATAATGGAAACCCTATAAAATCTGCCATTATAGCATTAAAAGCATAGTAATTGAAGTCTTCATTTTTTGCTGCCCAACCTAATAAGATAAAGAAGATATGTCCACAGCTCGCAAGAGCTAACATTGGGAGCAAGCGAGTATTCCACACAAGCGGGTAACGTTCTAAAAGATATTTATCCATAAGTAGATTTGTCAATTTGGCAATTTGTCAATTTGCTGATTTTACGCGACAAAGATATAAAATAATTTGTCAATCCAGAATTATTTTGTAGTTTTGTACTCACAATATCATTTCTATGAGTACCATATACAAACTATTTATTACTATCTCGCTATATTTTAGCTTTTTACCTGCTTTTTCTCAAGAGGAAAGCATTCGTCACGACGATCTTATAGGCTCGTGGACGATTGAATCTCAAAGCTTAGACAACTTAGAGATTACCCTCGACGATTGTGAAAAGCAGAGTACTTTTATATTTACTAAAAACGAAATTATTGAGAATTACTACAAAAAATATAATGGTAATTGTGTAATTCTCAACAGTAATAAAGATTTCTATACCGTAGAGGGCAATCACATTATTCGCAAGGAAGAAAGTGATTTAAACAACACTTTCGTAATAAAAGGTGAAATTCTCACTCTTTCGTTTGCGGGAAAAGATGAAGACAACGAGGAACACATTGCTGTGATTGTGTGTAAAAGGGCTAAACCTATCGAATATATTAAATGATGAAAAAAAAACTCTTCTTACTTTGCTTGCTACCTTTTTCAGCAGTAGCTCAGAAACTTTGGACGCTCAACGATTGCATAGCGTATGCCAAAGAACACAACCTTTCTATTAAACAATCGGAAATAGACTTGAAATCCACTGATATAGAAGTATGGCAAACAAAAGCTAACTTTCTGCCTTCTATCAACAGTGAAGCTGCTTATAATTGGAATACAGGAAAGAATATCAATCCTGTGAGCAACCAGTTTGAAAACACTACTTTTGAATCGGCTTCAGGTGGTATCAGTATGTCAATGCCTTTGTTCTCCGGCTTGCAGAATTGGCGTAAATTGCAACAAGCAAAATGTAAACAATTGGCGACTCAATACCAATTGGATATGAAGAAAGATGAGATTATCTTAATGATTATCAATGCTTACACTGAAGTATTGAGCAACAAAGAAAAGATCAAGATTCAAAAAGCACAATTAGAAATATCAAAAGAAAGCGTTGCACGTACGCGTGAGCTCATCAATGCGGGGTCGTTGCCCAAAGGTGATATTTATGAAAGTGAAGCTCAACTATTTTCGCTTGAGCAGAAAATTATAGAAACAGAAAGCGCTCTTTTCATCGGAAAAATGGGATTAGCTCAATTGCTTTTACTGAAGAATTACAAAGATTTTGAGGTAGCCGATAACACATTTGAAGTTCCCGTAGCCGATATACTAAACAAAACTCCTGAAGAGATTTACCAAAGTGCTAAAGAGATAATGGGTGAAGTGAAATTAGCAACTGCCAATGTACAATTAGCTGAAAGTAGTTTGCGCTTAAGTCAGTCGGCTTTTTGGCCTCGTCTTTCTGCGCAATGGGGGTATAGTTCGCGATGGAGTAAGAACCAAGTAATGGATTTCTGGAAACAGTTAGACACTAACAAAGGTATGTACGCTGGTTTATCGCTCAGTATTCCTATTTTCAATCATTTTTCCGTACTCAGTAATGTTAAAACTCAAAAGTTAGCCTTACAGAAAATGCAATTAGCAAAGGAACAAACTGAATTGAGTACTGAAAAAAATATTTATCAAGCCTACAACGATGCTGCTAATGCCAAAAAACTGTACGAAGCAAGTGAAAAAACAGCTCAAGCTAAAGAACAATCTTTTAGTTATGCACAAGAACGACACAATGTAGGCTTAATGAATACCTTTGACTTCAATCAATCTAAATACGAATATGAAAATGCTCAAAATGATGTGATAAAAGCTAAATATCAGTACATTTTTAAACTAAAAGTACTCGAATATTACTTTAGTCACTAATTAGGCATCAGTCTAACGTAACGTATATAGCCTTTGCCCTCAACTTTAGTGTTAAGGTTTTCTTTTTTGAGTTCTATTTCAGCGTCTTTAGCATAGTAATAGTCATCTTCTACTGCTGTTTCAAAGCGTATCTTATACCCTTTATCAAACTTGCTCTCATCAAGGGTGAGCACTTTTACGGCGCGCTCTCCCCCACTGATGGTCGCTCCTGTAATCCCATCAATTGTTTGGCGTTTGCCATAGAACTTCCACCATTCAGTAAGATCGTCATACCATTCGGGGTCGTCGCCCAATACTTGCAATGTTTGCTCATATTTTCCTTGCGGATTGATGAGTGAAGCTACTATATAAGCCCCCTCCCCTTTGTAGTTAGTAAGCTGGATAAGGCATTTGTATTTCTTAGTAGTAGCTTGTTGAGCGACAAATGAAACTGTAAGCAGGGCAACTACCACAGCTACAGTAAGTAAGAGTTTCTTTTTCATCTTCTTTCTTTTATTTTAAAAATTCTATATTCATTCCTTTTAAGGCTTCATTTTCTTGAGCCAATTCGTAAACTGTTTCACCCAAATCAGTAGTGAGATTTTTATCAGCCCCTTTGTTGAGCAAGAAGCGTACTACATCTAAGTTTTTAGCGGTCATCACAGCCATTTGTAGAGGGGTAAGACCGTTGCTATTTTTTTGATTGATATTGATAGGATAGAGTGAAAGTTTTTCTAAAATTTTTATATCACCGCGTTTTACAGCGTAGTGATAAAGTGTATTTTCTTCCTTGTCTACTACTTGAACATCTGCATTTTTTAAGAGTAAAAAATCTATTACTTCAAGAGTATTGTTCTCTACTGCCAAGGTCAAAGCCGATAATCCTTGTTTATTTTGTGTGTTGATATCTTTGGTCTTGGTGAGTAAAGCTGTTATTACAGATATATTATTGCTGATTGCTGATTTCATCAATGGGTTATTTCCTTCTTTATCAATCTGATTGGTATCATTTCCTTTTTCTAAGAAATAGTTAATCACTTTTTCATCTTTGTTCTTTTCAGCTAACACAAAAAGAGGAGAAAGTCCATCTTTATTCTTTTGATTAAGTGAAAGCCCCAATTGTTCTAAATACTGAAAAGTATCAAGCTTGTTATAATTTTTTCTAAAACCACGAGCGGCACCAAAAATAGCACTCTCACCCTTGTTATTCAGTTTTTTAACATTAATTTTATTCTTCATCAAAGCCTCAATTATAGCGCGATTACCTGTTGTTGCTGCATAGTAAATAGCATTGTTACCTTTGTTATCGATAGCTGTAAGTTTAAGTCCTTTTTTTAGAAAATAATCAGCTTCTTTAAGGTCTTTGAGGTGAGGGAGTAACAGCAAAAGGGCATTTGCACCATCGGCATTAGTATCTTTTAAGTTAGCGCCGTGTTTCAGTAACAATTCATAAATTGCGTTATTGCTTCTTCCCCCTACAGCGGCGAATAACAAGGGGGTAAGTTGATGTGATTCAGTAATATTCACCTTAGCTCCTTTCTTGAGAAGGTATTCCATCACGGGCACATTGTCCTGATAGGCAGCCCAAAAGAGGTAAGTGCGTTTGTCGTGAGTCAGTTTATCTACTCCATTTCCTTCTAAATCAATAAGATAAGTAATAGTTTCATAGGGAGCTCCGTTTAAGATAGCTAAAGTTGTTGCATCGAAAGCACGGCTATTCAAAGCTGTAGCACTATTACCTTGATTGATAGCCTGTTCTACTTGAGCCACAGAGGGCTTTTGTTTCCAATACTCATTAGTGAGGAAAACATTTTCTTGTGCGTGAACTTTCCCTATTAGAAGTGTTGTAATAACAAACAAAAGTTTTTTCATAAAAGGTGCTTATTTAGAATGATTCGGGGCAAAGATACTAAATAATTATAAACCACAAATTATTTGTGGTAAAGTTGTTATAAAATAATTTTCTATAACAATTGATTATCAATTATTTATAAAGAAAGTGTTATGTGTCAAACAAAAAAGTTTGATAAGTATTTGTTTTTATAATAGTTTTTCCTTAATTTTGTGGCGTTGAATATAATTTATAATGTTATGTCAGAAGAAATCATAAACAGACCTACTCCTATCAACAGAGAAGTTGTGTGGGATAAAACAAAAACCATTATCAGTACTACTGATAAGTATGGTACTATTACTGACGTAAACCAAACGTTTATAGACGTTTGTGGCTATTCAGCAAGTGAGTTGCTCGGCAAACCTCACAATATTATCCGCCACCCCGATATGCCTAAAATCATATTCAAAATTACGTGGGATAATATTTTAGTGGGTAGAAACTTTCACGCTATTATCAAAAACTTAGCTAAATCGGGGGAATATTATTGGGTTATCACCGATTTTGAGGTAGGAAGAAATATTATGGGTGAAGTGGTAACCATTATGGCACGCCGTCGTGCTTTACCTCAATATGTAATTACCGACCATATTGAACCTTTGTACCAAACACTCCTAAAACTCGAAAAGATTGGTGGAATGGAGCTCAGCAACCGCTATTTTAAAAGTTTCTTAGAAAAACAAGGTAAATCGTATGTTGAGTATATAATGGACATCTTAGATGAAAATAAACGCACAGCTGCGGCTACTCATCAGGATATCGTATTTGAGCCTGTATCCAATACTCATCACACTGAAGGTACTAACTTTGGCGACTATGAAATTTCAGATGAAATCTTCAGTGAAGAGCACCCTGAAGAAGAAAGTATGATGCAACGCAAAAGTTTCTTTGCGAGATTATTCTCTACAAATTAATTGTAATACTTATAGTATAAAAAAAGAGTGTATCTCAAAAAATAGATACACTCTTTTTTTGTGAGTATTTTTTAGCATTAAGCTTCTTTTTTCTCTACTTCTTTCTTGTCGTCTCTCAATCTAATGGATAGTTCCATAGAGATAGCCGAACGTTCAAATTTTATTTTACCTGCAAGGGTTTCAATCACACAAGTATCATCGGTAAGTTCTACAATGCGACCGTGCATACCACCTTTGGTAATTACTTTATCACCTTTCTTCATTGATTGTATGAAGTTTTTTTCTTGTTTTTGTCGCTTCGCTTGTGGACGAATCATTAAAAAATACATTACCACAATCATCAATGCGATAATCAAAAAATTGTTACTCATCAAATTTTGCATATATACTTAATTTTAGTTTTTAATTTTGTTACTTACAAAAGTCCTCTTCCAATCTTTTTAATAAGTTCTTTTTCACTGAGTTCCTTGTGTACTACATTCAGTACCCCATTGATGAACAAACTACTTTTAGCAGTAGAATACTCTTTAGCAAGCTCTAAGTACTCGTTGATAGTTACTTTCACAGGAATACTTGGGAAGTGCAAAAACTCACAAATAGCCATTTTCAAAAGAATAAGGTCTAACACTGCCACGCGTTCCTTGTCCCAATTGGTGAGTTTATCCTCTACAAAACTCTTAAGTTTAGCATCGTTAAGGGCAGTTTTCTTTAGCAAATCTACTAAAAACTCTTTTTCTTCACTGTTGTTGTAGAGAGGAGGAGAAAAATACTTTTCAGGAGGATTCGGGCGTAAATTTTTAAACTCTCTTACTATAAAGGTGTTTACAATAGGAAAATCATCCATCCACGTAAGGTTATAGTCCTCTATATATTCATAAAGCCCTTCATCAGGAGCAATGAATTCTTCAAAAATTTCAATTAAGAATTTTTTGTCGGCTTCAAAACTTGCTTTTTGTTTACTATAAGCTTGGTAAGTATCGCTTTCCACAATACGTTTATAGAGCGTTCTCACATATTCTTCTTGGATATTCCAAAAATTGATATGAGCTTCAGCAATAGCCTTTTGTAACATTTCATTAGTAGCAATAAGTGAAAGTAGCTCGTTGTCTTTCATTTTTTGGTGTAGGAGCTTATCAGTAGGAGTTGCTAAGTATTTTTTTTGTGCTACTTCGTACTGATTTACCGCCAAAGAATGAAGCTCTGTAAGGAGTGCCATTAGCAAGAGATATAGATTTTCCATCTCATTGGCACTATTTTGCAAGAATTTCAATTCTTTGTCTAAATCCTGACTTTGGCTTTGCTGCATTGCATAGACTGATTGCATCACTTTAGCCCTAATATGTCGTCGTGTAAGCATAATTTATAAGAACCTTATTTACTTTATTTTTGAGGGTGCAAAAGTAGGAAAAAAGCTTTAACGAGCAAAGAAAAAGGGGTAAAAAAGTGTTTAAAATGTTAATTTTTTACTAAAATCGCATTTTTTTTTGTTTTATCTTTGCTATAAACAAATATATTACTACCTTTGTACCAAGTTAACTATATTATACAATTTATAATATGAACAAAACAGAATTAATCGATGCAATTGCTGCAGAAGCTGGCTTAACAAAAGCTGATGCTAAAAAAGCAGTAGAAGCGTTCTTTTCAAGTGTTGAAAAGAGCCTTAAACAAGGTAAAAAGGTAGCTATCGTAGGCTTCGGATCTTGGTCAGTAGCTAAGAAAGAGGCAAGAGATGCAAGAAATCCTCGTACTGGTGCTGTTATCAAAGTTCCTGCTAAGAAAGTAGTAAAATTCAAAGCTGGGACTGAACTTTCTGAATCAGTAAACAAAAAGTAATTGCACTAAAAAGTCCCTTTCTCATTAAGAAAGGGACTTTTTTTTATTTACTAATTTTCTAATCTGTTAATTATTATGACAAATCTAATGAACGAACAAGAGTTTACTCAGCTATATATTGATGCTTTGAGAGAGACTTTCCCCGATATTACTATAAATAGCACAGCGGTATTGGAGGTAAGCACAATAACCCCTGATGACCAGCGAGAAGTAAAGCATTTTTTGGATAATTGTTTTAATGAATATCTAACCAATCCGAATGATTTAAATGATATTTTAGACAAATATCTCGCTCCATTGGTTAGAATATACAAGCCTGAGGAAGCAACAGCAATCACTGATTGTATCTTTCCTACAATCAAAGATACAACCTATATAAAGAAATTGAAGAGTATAGTGCCGGATGCTGAAGAGTTGCCAATGGTATATGAGAAGTATAACGATGAGTTGTATGTGTTTTACGGGGTAGATGACGGCGATAGTATAGGCTCTTTGTCTACTTCGGACTTTGAGGAGTTAGGAATGAGTATTGAAGCTCTACGAGAGTTGGCTCTCAACAATTTAACTAACACCTTAGAAATAGAAGCACAAGCTGATGAACATCTCATTTTTCTAACAGCAGATGGCAATTATGAAGCAAGCCTTATTCTTCTGACGGATATATGGACAAAAGAGAATTTTCCAGTAGAAGGAGAGATTGTAATAGGAGTTCCTGCACGCGATGTATTGGTAGTTTGTGGCAGTGAAGATGCAGAAGGTTTGGCACAACTTGAGTCGGTTATCAGTGATATATATAGTGGAGGGGATCATATTATCAGCGATAAGAAATTCGTTTTTAGAAACGGGAAGTTTGAAGTATTTTTATAATTTATAACTCACATTACCAATGAAAAAGAAGAAAATAGTAGTCCTTACAGGAGCTGGTATCAGTGCTGAAAGCGGCGTGAAAACCTTTCGCGATGCCGATGGTTTATGGGAAGGGCACGACATAGAACAAGTGGCAACCCCTTACGGATTTAACAAAAATCCTGAACTAGTGTTGAACTTCTACAACGGCTTGCGCAAACAGCTAAAAGATGTGCAACCTAATCCTGCTCACCTATTGCTTGCCGAGCTTGAAAAAGACTATAATGTGGTAGTTATCACGCAAAATGTAGACGATTTGCACGAACGTGCAGGCAGCAGCAATATTATCCACCTGCACGGTGAACTCTTAAAAATGCGTGGAGTTGACGACCCTTACACTTTTTACGACTGCACTGAAGATATCAAAGTAGGTGACCTAAGCCCCAGTGGCGCACAATTGCGCCCTCATATCGTGTGGTTTGGCGAGGATGTACCAATGATTGTAAAAGCTGCCGAAGAAGTTGAAACTGCTGATATAGTACTCATTGTAGGGACTTCACTACAAGTGTATCCTGCTGCCGGACTGATGAATTGTGCTGAAGAAGACACTCCTATATATTATGTAGACCCGCGCCCAAGTATCAGCAATAAAAATAATATTACTGTAATTAAAGACGTTGCCTCTACGGGGGTAGCTAAAGCTATTGAACTAATAAAAGAATTAAAATGAGTAACTTCCCAAAATTTATTTTAGGTGACAACACCGATATGCCTGACGCTATGTTCGTAGTGCATTTAGAGTATCCACGCTTCGTATTGAATTTAGATAACGACGAAGTTGAATGGCTTGAAGAGTTTGATGAAGAGGACACTAAAGAATTAGAAGCTGAAAGTGAGAACCTTATAGCAGAAGCTATCGCTTTCTACGAACGTGAAATTACCCGTATAGAAGAAAATGACTATTAAGCAACTCATCCAGCAAATCAAATCAAAGCAATCGCTATTATGCGTGGGGTTAGACACTGATATAACCAAAATTCCTCCTCACTTACTTGAGGAGGAAGACCCTATTTTTGCTTTCAACAAGGCAATTATAGAAGCTACCCACCGCTTTACAGTAGCCTATAAACCCAACACTGCTTTCTACGAAGCTCACGGTGAAATAGGGTGGCGTGCCTTAAAAAAAACGATTGACTACCTCAACCGCCACCACCCCGATATTTTTACCATTGCCGATGCTAAACGCGGAGATATAGGCAACACCTCAAGTATGTATGCCAGAGCTTTTTTTGAGGATATGCAATTTGATAGTGTGACTGTTGCCCCCTATATGGGTAGGGATTCAGTAGAACCTTTCTTAGCTTTTGAGAACAAACACACCATTCTATTAGCGCTAACATCTAACGAAGGGGCTTTTGATTTCCAAACACAGAAACTCAGTGATGAGGAATTGTACAAAAAAGTATTACGCACCTCACTCACTTGGCAAAACAGCCAAAACCTAATGTATGTAGTAGGAGCAACCAAAGCTGAATTCTTAAAAGAAATACGCCAAATTATCCCTGAACACTTTCTATTAGTCCCTGGAGTTGGTGCACAAGGAGGTAGCTTAGAAGAAGTTTGTCACTATGGATTTAACGAACATTACGGACTGCTCATCAACTCATCACGTGGTATTATCTATGTCTCTAAAAGTGAAGATTTCGCTAAAATAGCAGGTGAAAAAGCTGAGGAATTACAACAGAAGATGAAATTAATGCTTAAAAGTGGTAAATGAATAGTAATGAAAAGGAGCAAGAGAAATGACAAGTGTGAGAAGTAATAGGTATATCAACTTTGTACAAGTTTAAAACTTTGGCAGAATATGGTGATTAAAAACTAGTAAACTAATGACTAACAACTAAATAATATGATTACATTTTTAAATAAAAGCAACATTACCCCAACCATTGAAAAAGATGCCGCTCGCTTGTTCTCATTGTTGAGCAGGCGTTATCAGCAACCCTTATCAAACCTTTTTAATGATGAAGCTCAGGCTCCTTATGTAGTAGGTTATATAGAAGACGGTCGCCTACACGGAATGGCTTCTATGGCTATCTACAGAGTGATTTCAGGCTACAAAGGTTGGATAGAAGATGTGGTGGTAGACGAGATGGCACGTGGTAAAAAAATAGGGACTCAGCTCATACAACTTCTTATCGCCAAAGGCAAAGAATTGGGCTTAGGAGAAATATTGCTCTTTACCTCGCCTACTAACGAAGCAGCTATTAAGCTCTATGAAAATGAAGGCTTTAAACGTAAAGGTGCAGAGGTATATGTGAACGCTCTCAAACAAATGTATCCCCCTGAATCTTGATATATTGTGATTTCTTTGTATTTTTGCGCCCTTTAAAAGAAAACTCAAAATACTATGGAATTAGTTCACAAGAATCTTGTATTGCCTAACAATGGCAAAAAATTATTGTTACACACTTGTTGTGCACCTTGTTCAGGTTCAATTATACTATCTATTCAGGGGTCGGGGATCGACTTTACTATATTTTTTTACAACCCTAATATTCACCCTAAAAAAGAATACGAAATCCGTAAAGACGAAAATATTCGTTTTGCCGAAAAGTGTGGCGTACCTATTGTAGATGCTGAATACGACACCGATAACTGGTACGCACGTGCCAAAGGTATGGAATTTGAACCTGAACGCGGTAGCCGTTGTGCAATGTGTTTTGATATGCGGATGGAACGCACCGCTTTATATGCTCACGAAAATGGCTTTGATACCATTGCTACTTCTTTAGGTATCTCACGCTGGAAAGACCTCAACCAAGTGAATGAAGCAGGCAAAAACGCTGCTAACAAGTATGAAGGTCTTACTTACTGGGACTACAATTGGCGCAAAAACGGAGGCTCTGCCTGCAATATGGAAATCTGTAAGAATGAAAAGTTTTACCAACAAGAGTATTGTGGTTGTGCTTTCTCATTACGCGATGCTAACAAATGGCGTGTTGCCAATGGTAGAGAGAAAATACGCATAGGAGAAAAATACTACGGAAATTAACTAATTTGCTAATTTCTAAATTTGCTAATGAATATGATAACTCCAGAAGAATTTTCAGAAGGTCGTATCTTGCTTATTGATAAACCCTTACAATGGTCGTCGTTTCAAGCGGTGAACAAAATCAAATGGGCAATACTCAAACACTATAAGCTCAAGAAAATAAAGATAGGGCACGCAGGAACATTAGACCCGCTTGCCTCTGGTTTATTGGTAATTTGTACCGGTAAATTTACCAAAAAAATCACTGAAATACAAGATGCTGTAAAAACCTACACGGGCATTATCACCTTGGGAGCTACTACCCCTTCCTATGATATGGAAACTGAAATAGATGCTCGCTACCCTACTAACCATATCACTCCTGAACTGATAGAACAAGTGCGAAAACAGTTTATGGGTGAGCTTGTGCAAACCCCACCTGTATTTTCGGCTATAAAAAAAGAAGGCAAACGCCTCTACGAATTTGCTCGCGATGGCAAAGAAATAGAAGTACCTCAGCGCACTATTTACATTCACAATTTCACTATTGATGCAAGTCAGTTTCCTGAGTTGCACTTTGAGGTGGTATGCAGTAAGGGTACTTATATACGTTCTTTAGCAAACGATTTTGGTAAAGCCTTAGGCTCAGGAGGCTATCTATCAGCTTTGCGACGTACCAAAATAGGTGATTTTTCAGTAAGTGATGCCATAAGTCCTGAAGAGTTTGTCAGTACTCATATTCCTGACCTCAGGAAACACCCCCTTCCTCCTATTATTCTTACTACTGTGGTAGGTGAACCACAAGAAAAGAAAGTTCTCAACGACCGTTTTGCCGATCGCAATAAAACCATCAACAGTCAGTTTGAACGTGAAGAAACACCTCCCTCCCACCCTACTGGCGAGTTGAATATGGAGGCTATATTTCCAAGACGAAAAGCTCAAAAAACTTCTGGGTTACAGTATGAATTACGCGCTTTTATGCGAATGTTCACTAATACTGATAAGGCAATTACTATCACTTTGCTCATACTCTTCTGTACTGTACTCACCCTTATGGTAATACAATTGAGCGACAAGAAGAAAGAAATAATGATAGAAATGGCACTTACCCCTGATGATTTACCTCAAGAACCTCCACAACCTGAAGAAACCTCTCCTAATGCCGATGTTCCTACTAACAATACCAAACTCACTACCAATGCTTACAACCAAGCAGATGCTTCCTTACAACACACTGATGATTTCAAAACTTTAGACGAAATTATGGCTGAACGTGCTGCTCAGGAAATGGCAGCTGCCAAAGAAGAATTAGTAGCCAACCAAAAAATGGCAGGCGACCTCATTATCACCGATCACAGTTTGCAAAACACAACTAATACTCCTAAAATAAGTGACAAAGTGAATAAAAACACTTTAGTAAAATACGCCTTAGCTGGTAGAGTAGGAAATATTCCGAATCCTGTATTTACTTGTGAACGTGATGGAAAAGTGGTGGTAAGTATCACTGTGGACGAAGCAGGGCGTGTGACTAAAACAGCTATTGATAGAGCTAATTCTACAACTACCGATGATTGTTTATTAGAAAACTCATTACTCTACGCTCAAAAAGCTAAATTCAATGCGGTGAGTGGCAAAAAAGAACAAACAGGCACTATTACTTATATTTTTCAGAGCAAAAGATAACAAATTATGACTATATTTCCACGATTTTTATACCTCATCCTGCTTGCAATAGCAGTGGTAGCTTGCAAAAATACGCCTAATGACGGCAAAGATTTTAACATAGAAATCTTTCCTAAAAAGAAAGAATACCACTTAGGTGATACTCTTGTGGTGAAAATCACACACCCAAAATTCAGTGAGGCAATTACCAAAACTTCTTTTCAATTTCATCAACAGCATTTAGAAGCTCAAGGCGATACTATTGTACTGCACGCTCTTCTGCCGTTAGGCAAACAGCAACTAAAAGTTACTGCTCATACTACTAACGGACAACAGTACACCGTACAAAAACAACTATTGTTATTAGCCAAAGATGCTCCTAAAATCTATACATACAAAATCATCAATGAGTATGCACACGACAAGAAGGCTTATACACAAGGATTAGAATTCATAGGTGATACGCTTGTAGAAAGTACAGGGCAATACGGCGAATCATCTATACGCAAATGGAATCCATTTACAGGGGAAGTCTATAAAAATGTACCTTTACAACCTTCATACTTTGGCGAGGGCGCTACTGTTTTTAAAGGTAAAATACTACAACTCACTTGGAGAGAACAAGTAGGAATGGTATATGACAAGGATTTGAATTTTCAGAAGACCTTCACTTATGGCAAAAGTAAAGAAGGTTGGGGGCTCTGCCATAACGGAGAAGACAAACTCTACAAAAGTGATGGTAGTGAAAAAATTTGGTTACTCCATCCCGAAACTTATACTGAGATTGATAGCTTACAACTCTGCACTAATAAATCGCTCTACACTTATGCTAATGAATTAGAATTTGCTAACGGAAAGATTTATGCCAATACTTTCTTAAAGGACGGCATAATGATTATCAATCCCGAAAATGGTGCTATTGAAGGTGTGATAGATGTACGCGGACTCAAAAATAAAGTAGAGCAAACTCCTGATGTGGATGTACTCAATGGCATTGCCTATCACCCTAAACGTCAAACTTTTTTCATTACGGGTAAGAATTGGAGTAAAATTTTTGAAGTAGTTTTCTTACCTTCTAACAACTAAACAGTAACAACTATACTGCTCTTTCCATTGCCTTTCTTTTGTACTACTACTTTCACAGCAATGCGCTCTACCATTTCTTGTACGTGAGAGATAACCCCTACTTTTTTCCCTTGATTTTGTAGGCTTTCCAATGCATCTATAGCTACTGAAAGCGTTTCGGAGTCTAAGGAGCCAAAACCTTCATCTATAAAGAGGGTTTCTACATTCATTTTAGTAGATGAGAGTGAGGAAAGTGCCAAAGCCAAAGCCAGAGATACTAAAAATGATTCTCCTCCTGAAAGTGAATAAACCGAACGCACCTCAGCACCCATATCGTTATCTACCACCTGCAAACTTAAAGAATTAGGAATGCGTTGCAAAGTATAACGCCTATTGAGATAGCGCATTTGCACATTGGCGTATTGCAAGAGCATATCAAGAGTATATTCCTGAGCATACTTACGGAATGTGTTACCTGTACTACTTCCTATAAGGTCGTTGAGCAAACTCCAGCGATGGGTGAGTTTTTCCTTTTCTTCTTTAGCTATATGCAATGTTGCAGCGGTAGCACGCTGCTGACTATCAGTTAAAAGCCTACTTTTTTGAGTAACTACAGCCTCACGTAATATATCTTCTTCAGCTGTTTGAGCTACCAATTGCTGTATGGTAGCTTCTTCTGTAAGGTCAAGTGGTCGTTTTTCTTTTAATTGTTCAAGAGCCTGTTGTTTTTCTGTAGCAATAGTATTGTATTGGGCTATGCGCTCGTTTAACGATTGAAGGGCTTGCCTTTCTGATTGTAGCCATTCGTGAGAGCGATTTGCCCACTCTAACATCTTTCTTCTTATAAAGTCTATTTGCTCAGAAGGGTAGGCAGTAAGCCATTCTTCTATTTTAAGAGTTGCCTCAGTTATATGAGTTTGCGATTGCTGTTGTTGCGTTGTTAGAGTTTCTAAAGTCTTTTCATTAGCCGTCAGTTTTAGTAAAATAGCATTGTATTGCTGTTGGTTTTGCTCCAACCGAGATGTTAATTCATTTATTTGTTTCTCAAAAGTAGCCTCTACCTCTTGAGCCGATTTTCCTTCTAACAAATTGTTACGTTCTTCTTTCATTTTTTGCAACTGAATTTGCTCTTTAGTAATACGCTCTGTCAATTCAGTGAGTTCTTGCTGGAGTGCTTGAGCCGAAGAAGAAAGCTCTGTGCGCTCTTGTGTGAGTTCTGCAAGGCGTTTTTTGTATTTTTCGAGACAAGCCGAATGTGTTTCCCAATCGGTTTTAGCTGTGGTAACTTTATTTTGAAATTGTGCAATATCTGTTTGCCAAAGATTAAGCCAAGCAGCCGAAAGTTGCAAATTTTGCAACTGCTGAAAGTATTTTTGGCTTTGTTGTTCGCAATTCTGAGTGTCTTTTGCAAGAGTATTCAACTCATCGGTGAGTGATTTAAGTTTATTAAGCACTTCAAAAAGCGTTTCAGTTTCTACTAAAAGGTGCTCTATTTCAGAGATTTTACTTGTGATATAAGGCTCTATTTCGGCAATAGGATAAGCCATATAGTAATACACCGATTGTGTTAAGCGTTCGTACTCTTGGGTGTATAATGTTGCGTATTCAGCATTTTGTGTGGTTTGCTGTGCTATGCGTTTTTGCAGTTCTTTAAGCTCTGTTTCTTTGGTAATTAAGTCTTTTGTAAGCGACTCTAAATGCTTTTTAGCATTGAGGAATTCTTGATATACCGTATTGATAAGATGTTCGGCAACAGCCTTGTGAGCATTGGGGTGGTGTAGCGACCCACATACAGGACAAGCCTCCCCCTCCACCAAATGTTCACGTAAAAACGCTACATCTTTGGTATTTTCTATTTGTGCTTTTTGGTAAATACGCTCAGCAGTGTCACAAGCGATTTTGGCTTCTGCCTGAGCTGTTTGCAATTGTGTTATAGCCTCTTCCGTTTGATTTTGTGTATGTTGCAACTCCTGTAAGAGCGATGCTCCTTGTATTTTCTGTGCTTCATATTGCATCATTCGTTTTGCCACTTCTCTATCCAATTGATACATTTGCAAAGCTGTGAGATAATCCTTTTGTTGTTTAGCAAGAGCCTCTACATCTATTGAGGGGAGATTTTCAATAGCGTGTTGAGCTTTCAGGTCGTTGAGTTGTTGTGTAAGGCGTTCTTCCGTTTGCTTGTAGGCAGTTAGTTTTTCGTTGAGCAGTTGCTGGTCGGTTGCGAGTTGCTCTAACCACAGCGCATTGCGGTACAATTGAGCCTCATCGGGGTGAGTATTGAGCCATTGTTCTTCAGTTTGAATGTAACTCTCCCCTTTTTGGATATGTTCCACTACTTTTTCAAGTTCTGTTTCTTTAGTTTGTAAAACAGATTTTTTAGTGTCGTACTGTTGCTGATATTGCAATAGCACATTTTGTTGTTCTGTGAGACGAATATCCAGTTCCTTTGCTTTAGCGATAGCAGGTTTGGCTATTTCATAAGTTCTTTTGGCTGTTGTCAAATCCTTTTCGATAGCCTCTTTATCACTGAAAATAAGAGCCTTATCGGTAGTAAGTTGTTCTTTTTCTAAAGTAGCTTGCTCTAATTGTTGTGTGGTGAGTGCTAATTTTTCGCTTTCCTTTTGCTGGGTGAGGATATCCCCTTTTACAGCTTGCAACTGCTCCACCATTGCAAGTTGAGCAAAACGTTCTGACTGAGAGATTTTCTCCTGCTCGGCTATTTGTTTATTTTCAAGAGCCTCTTGCCATTGTTGTGTGTACAATTTCTGATTGTCAAACCACTGTTGTTGAGCTCTTAAGGCAGTAAGCGACGACTGCAAATTGTTTAATTGAGCTTCATCAGCAGCGAGTTGGGTAGATAGCGTTGTGCGTTCATCTTCCGTTAGGAAAACAATATTTTCAAGCTGTTTTTCTAAGAGTTGAAGTTCGTTTTTGTGTTGTTTATGAAGTTCGTGTATCTGTTTAGAAACACGTGTATAAATCTCAGTACCTGTGAGTTTCTCTAAAATATCCGAACGTTTATCGTCGTTTGCTTTTAAGAAAGAAGTAAAATCGCCTTGTGCTAAAATCACCGATTTAGTAAACTCATCAAAAGTTAACCCTACGCATTCGCGAATCTTTTCGAGTACGAGTGTTTTGCGATTTTCGGCAATTAAGTGGTTATCAGTTAAGCAAGTGAGTTGCATTTTCTCGTTTTGGATAGCCCCCGAGGGTTTGTTGTAAGCGCGGCTCACCTGCCATTCGGCTTCGTAAATCTTACCATCAACCGCCTGAAATACTACTTTGGCATAGCCCAAAACAGCCCCTTTGCGCAAGAGGTGTTTCACGTTGTTAGCCTTTACCTCTACCCCACTATCGGTAATAGCAACGGAACTCTGGGTAGCAGCCAATCGAGGAGTATCGTTGTAAAGGGCGAGGCAAATAGCATCTAAAATAGTTGATTTTCCTGCACCTGTAGCCCCAGTAATAGCGAATAACCCCACCGATTTGAGGGGTTCAGCTTCCAAATTGAGGGTAAAAGGGCCTTCGATAGAGGCAATATTATGGAGAGAGACGGAGAGTATTTTCATAAGAAAAAAACCTCCTTAAGGGGAGGTTTTTAGAAGTTGCTATGTTATTTTTGGAACTTAGCGTATTTGTTTTTAAACTTATCAATACGTCCGGCTGTGTCAATAAGTTTAGATTTACCTGTGTAGTAAGGGTGAGAAGTGCGAGAAATTTCCAATTTCACTAATGGATACTCAACCCCATCTACTTCAATAGTCTCTTTAGTTTCTACGGTAGACTTTGTGATGAAGATATCGTCGTTAGACATATCTTTGAAAGCCACCAAACGATAAGATTCTGGGTGAATTTCTTTTTTCATTGCAATGTTAAATTTTTATTACGTAATTTTTTCAGGGCGCAAAGGTACGATTATTTTTTTAAATGGCAAATTTTAAGGAATAGTTTTTAGAAATCAGAGCTTGGAGACTAACAAGCTGAAGAAGATAGAGTTTTAAAAATCAAACGATTACAACATATTGATTTACAAAGAATTTTAAAGTGTATTGACAAGCATTGAACGGAAAGAGCTGATAGTTAAGGTTTAAAAACTTGCTAATTGACAAATTATTTGTATATTTGCACTCTATAATAATTAGAAAACTACATCTCAATGAAAACAGAACAAGAATTAGCAGAATTTTACGAGCGATTGAAAAACGAACTTTTAGAAACAAGTTTGTGGCCTACTCGCTACCTCTATAAATTTATCATCCCTAAAGACGAGGCTAAATTAGCGCAATTAGAGGATGTTTTTAAAGATACTGATGCCGAAATTACCACACGCCCCTCAGCAGGCAATAAATACACAGGAGTTTCGGTAAGCCTCACCGTAAAAAATCCCGATGAGGTAATTGCTTTTTACAAAGAAGCTGGCAAAGTAGAAGGAATTTTATCACTATGACAACCTTAGAATACAATACCGAACGCCCGCATTTGCACATCCCTGAATACGGGCGACACATTCAAAAAATGATTGAAAAAGCGGTACTTTTAGAAGACCGGGATGAACGCAACCGCACAGCTCGCAGCATCGTTGCTGTAATGGGTAACCTATTCCCCCACTTGCGCGATGTACCCGACTTTCAACACAAATTGTGGGATCAATTGTTTATAATGTCGGGCTTTCAGTTAGATGTAGATTCTCCTTACGAGAAACCTACTCCCTCTACTCTACACAAGCACCCCGACCGCTTAGAATATCCACAACACCGACTCAAATATCGATTTTATGGCAATATCATCCTTAGGCTCATCAATACTTGTGTGAAATGGGAAAAAGGCGATTTACGAGAGGCTTTGGAGTATTCCATCGCTAACCATATGAAAAAATGTTTCCTCACTTGGAACAAAGAAGCGGTAGACGATAGTGTAGTGTTTGAACACCTTTACGAATTGAGTAAAGGACGGATAGATTTGCGCAAAAGGAAAGAAGACCTTTGGGACAGTCAAGCATTGATACGTACCAAAATGAACCTCACTCGCCGTTCTATACCGCAGCAGAACCAAAATCAACCCCATCAGCAACATCAACAAAACAAAAAAGTTTTTACTAATAAATTTAATAAAAAGAATAACAATGGGCGTATTTAAGATAGAAGGAGGACATATTCTTAAAGGAGAAATTACTCCTCAAGGTGCTAAAAACGAGGCATTACAAGTGCTTTGTGCTGTTCTACTCACCGACCAAAAAGTTACTATTCACAACATCCCCGACATTCAGGATGTGAATAAACTCATTTCTTTACTCGAAAATTTAGGTGTAAAAATTCAAAAAGTAGGAAAAGGCTCTTATAGCTTTCAGGCAGATGAGGTGAATATCGATTACTTAAAATCGGAGTCTTTTCATACCGAAGGGCAAGCCTTGCGCGGCTCTATTATGGTGGTAGGGCCGCTACTCACGCGTTTTGGCGTAGGTTATATTCCTAAACCTGGAGGAGACAAAATAGGTCGCCGTCGCCTCGATACCCACTTCGATGGCTTTATCAAATTAGGCTCCCATTTTGAATATGACGAGAACAACTATACTTATAGTGTAGTAGCCGAAAAACTACACGGTACTTATATGCTTTTGGAAGAAGCCTCTATTACAGGTACTGCCAACATTATTATGGCAGCAGTATTAGCTGAAGGTACTACCACCATCTACAACGCTGCTTGTGAGCCTTATGTACAACAGCTTTGCCGTATGCTCAATGCTATGGGGGCTGATATACAAGGTATTGGCTCTAATCTCATAACTATCAACGGGGTAGAACGCTTGGAGGGTTGTACTCATACCATTTTGCCCGATATGATTGAAATAGGTAGCTGGATAGGTTTGGCCGCTATGACCCGCAGCGAGATTACTATCAAAAATGTGGGATGGGAACATTTGGGTATTATGCCTACTATTTTCCAAAAGTTAGGTATTTCCTTCGAAAAGAAAAACGACGATATTCATATCCCTGCTCACACTAATGGCTATGAGATTCAGAACTATATCGATGGCTCTATCCTTACTGTAGCCGATGCTCCTTGGCCTGGTTTTACTCCTGACTTATTGAGTATTGTGCTGGTAGTCGCTACTCAAGCACGTGGTGAGGTGCTCATTCACCAAAAGATGTTTGAAAGCCGACTCTTCTTTATTGATAAACTGATAGATATGGGTGCTAAAATTATATTGTGTGACCCACACCGCGCAACAGTTATTGGCAACGACTTCAAATCGCCTTTGCGCGCTACCCTAATGACTTCCCCCGATATACGTGCTGGTATTGCCCTACTCATCGCAGCCTTATCAGCCAAAGGTACTTCTACCATCTATAATATAGAACAAATAGATAGAGGGTATGAAAATATTGATGGGCGACTCGAAGCTTTAGGTGCTAATATTGTGAGAGTGAATTAAAAAACAATAATATGGAAACATTAGCAAAAACCATAAACCCTATTATTTGGGGAAAAGCGCAATCTTATGCTCAAGAGAATGGTATAGATCTTTTAAACTATATAGAAAAGCAACTGAAGAGTTTGTACATTCAAGAAGAGATTTTTCCTAAAAAAAGAAAAGATAGAGATATCAATGTTCTTTTGGACAGTATTACAGGTGTTCTACCCGAAATGACTGATGAAGAAGTAAAAGAAGAATGCGCCAACTGTATTGAAGAAAAATACTTTGCTTTAGGATGAAAAGAATTTTTATAGACACCAATATTTTATTAGATTTGGTGATGAAAAGACATAGTTTTTTATCAAGAAGCTAAAAAATTATTTGATTATTGTGAGCAAAGAAACATAAAAACTTATATCTCAGCAATTTCTATTGCAACAATAAATTACTTATTATCAAAATCCTATAGAAAAGATGAAGTAAATAGAATATTGGAAATTATTTATGATATTACTGAAATACTTCCTTTTTATAAAGAAATTATTTTTACAGCTCATCATTCTAATTTTAAAGATTTAGAAGATGATTTTCAATATTTTACAGCTAAAGAAAACAATATAAATATCATCATAACACGTAATCAAAAAGATTTTAGGGTAGATGATATTTCAATACTAACACCTAAACAATTTTTGAGAACTTTTTAACTAACAACTAAAGACTAATGAATTACAATTTTGACGAAGTAGTTTGTAGAAAACATACAGATGCCTTAAAATTAGAGGCATTAGCTCCTCGCTGGGGGCGCACCGATTTGCTACCAATGTGGGTAGCCGATATGGATTTTAAAACACCTCCTTTTATTGTAGAGGTGATGAAAAAACGTATGGAATGCGAAATCTTTGGCTATACTGCTAAGCCTGAGAGTTGGTATGAGGCAATCATCAGTTGGCAAGCTCGTCGCCACCAATGGACAATTGCTAAAGAAATGATTTCATTCGTTCCTGGGGTAGTTCCTGCTTTGGCTATGGCTGTGCAATCCTTTACTGAGCGCGGTGAAAAAGTAATGATTCAACAACCGGTATACAATCCTTTTGCTCAGGTGATTCGCAACAACCACCGTGAATTAGTGAACTGTCCGCTTGAATTAAAAGACGGACAATATCACATCAATTTTGAAGTATTTGAAAAAAAGATAAAAGGTTGCAAGCTCTTCCTTTTCTGTCATCCTCACAACCCTGGTGGACGCGTATGGACACGTGAAGAATTACAGAAAGTAGCTGCTATTTGTGCTCAAAACAATGTAATAGTAGTTGCCGATGAAATCCACGCTGACCTTACCTTATCACCATATCAGCACATCCCATTTGCTACTGTAAGTGAAGAAGCTGCACAAAACTCGGTAGTATTTGCCTCTCCGAGCAAAGCATTTAATATGGCAGGTTTAGCTACCTCGTATGCCGTGATTGCCAACCCTACCCTACGCCGACGTTTTGAAAGTTATGTAGAGGGGAATGAATTAGCCGCAGGAAATGTTTTTGCATTCAACACTGTGGTAGCAGCCTATAACAAAGGTGAAGAATGGCTACAACAAATGCTCAACTATGTACAAGGAAATGTTGATGAAGTAATACATTACATCGAAAAATACATACCACAATTAAAAGTGATTGTACCCCAAGCATCTTACTTAGTATTTATAGATTTCAGCGCATTACAACTCAGTCAGAAAGAAATTGTAGCCCTATGCACTGATAAAGCACATTTAGCCCTAAATGATGGAGCTATCTATGGGGAAGAAGGCAAAGGTTATATGCGTATAAATTTAGCTTGTCCGCGAAGTGTGGTAAAACAAGCCTTGATACAACTAAAAGAAGCGGTTCGGTCTATAAACTAATAATAAAAGACGAGGTTTTTACACCTCGTTTTTTATTATAACTATTGATTTTTCTTAGGCTTCAAAATATCTATCATTACTGCAATAATAATGAGTAGCACTCCTATAATAAGATTTGTTGTAAGACTTTCTTGCTGGAATATCCAAATACTGATAGCTACTGCTACAATAGGTTCCATTACCCCGATGATAGCTGTAGGAGTAGAACCTATCATTCTGATAGCATAAATAAGGGTGATGATAGAAAACAAGGTAGTTACTATACCGAAACTTGTAAGTAGTAAACTCATTTTTACTTCTGGAATGGGGAGAGGGGTACCTATAACCCATAGTTTTACAAGAAAATAAACTGAAGAAAATAAGGTAGAATAAAACGACACTTTTATTCCTGAAGCCGATATTTTTGATTTATTAACAATGAGCATATAGAGTGCATACGAAATTGCTCCAAGTAGTGATACGCCTGCCCCTATATAGTTGATTGAAAAGTTTGTTACATCTTTTACACTGAGTAAGAAAACACCTATTAATACAACAATGAGGGCTATCATTGTGCGAAAGGTAATATGTTCTTTGAAAAAAACACCCAAAGCAAGTGCTACTATTAGCGGATACATAAAAAATATAGTAGAAGCTATACCTGGGGAGAGCAAATCGTAGGCAAGAAAGAGAAATTCAGCTGAAAGGGCGTACAACAATCCTAAAATAAGGAAGATAAACACTTCACGCGGGATAATATGCAGTGTTTCCTTTCGGTAGAAAAGATACCCCATAATAAAGAGACTTGTTGTAATGAAACGATAGAAAAGTGCCGCATCTACCGAAAAACCTTGCTGCTTGATAGGAATCATAAACAGCGGAATCATACCATAAGTAACCGCTGAAATAAAAGCTGCTAAATACCCTTTTACTATATCTTTCATAGTAAAAATTAAAAGAGTCCCATTACATAGGGATAATAGATGATACAGAGCACAATGCTTACAGGTATCACAGCAAAGCCTACACTTCCGGCAGCAACATCTTTGATAATCCCAATAGTTTTATGATGATCGGGGTGGATGAAGTCGCAGAGTTTCTCAACGGCTGTATTGAGTCCTTCGACTGACAGTACTATAGCGATACACAACAGTTGTACAATCCATTCATTGGTAGTAATGCCGAAACAAAAGCCTAAAATCACCCATACTAAAGAGATGACGATGTGTACCATCACTGGGGGTTCATTCTTTATTAAATAAAACAAACCTTGAAATACGTATTGTAAGCTTTTGAGTCTTTTTCTTATAAATTCCATAATTCTTTATGCTGATTTATTTCTTAAATCGCATTCCGATAACGCCAAAGATAGCTTCACGGATAATGCTTTTATTCATTTTTGATTTTCCTTTAGTTCTATCGGTAAAGATAATAGGTACTTCAATGATTTTAAACTTCTTGAGGTAAGCGCGATACTTCATCTCTATTTGAAAGGCATAGCCTACAAATCGGATAGTATTCAGGTCGATGCTCTCTAATACCCTTCGGTGGTAACACACAAAGCCAGCAGTAGGGTCTTTAATTTTCATTCCCGTAATCACCCTCACATAGATAGAAGCCCCATAGGATAACAAGATGCGTTGCAAAGGCCAGTTCACTACATTCACCCCTTTTACATAACGGGACCCTATCGCAACATCAGCACCTTGCTGACAAGCCTCATAAAGTCGTAAGAGGTCAGCAGGGTTATGAGAGAAATCGGCATCCATCTCAAAAATATATTCATAGTCGCGTGCTAATGCCCACTGAAATCCGTGAATATAAGCTGTTCCTAAGCCTTTTTTCTCTGTGCGTATCTCTAAAAAAAGTCGGTTAGGGTAAATATTTTGTAATTCGCGTACCTTATCGGCAGTACCATCAGGAGAATTGTCGTCTACAATAAGAATATGAAACTTATCACTTTGGGCAAATACTGCCTTTATGATAGCTTCTATATTTTCAATTTCGTTATATGTAGGGATAACAATTAACAATTAACGATTAACGATTAGCAATTAATAATGAACAAGGTGGAGATACACAAAAACTTTGCCAAAGTTGGTCGTAGCATAGTAAGCTATCTCACTTTGGCAAAGTATTTTTATATAAAATATTCAGTTTATCATTATTGTTAGCTGAATTACATATCTCCCATTTCTTTAGTAAGTTCAGCATTCATAGCGCGGTATACACCTGTTTCGAGTTTCTCACGAATCGCTGAGAATGCTTCCAAAGTACGGTCAATATCTTCTTTACTATGTGAAGCGGTAGGGATAATACGCAAGAGTATCATTCCTTTTGGAATCACAGGATAAACTACAATAGAAAGGAAAATACCGTAGTGTTCACGTAGGTCGTTTACCATCGCCATTGCTTCAGGAATACTACCGTGCAAGAATACAGGCGTTACGCAAGTATTGGTATTACCGATATTGAACCCACGCTCTTTAAGTCCGTTTTGCAAACGATTTACGTTATCCCATAACTTTTGTTGTAGTTCAGGCATTGTTTCCATCATTTCCAAACGTTTCAAAGCACCTTTTACATAAATCATCGGAAGTGATTTAGCAAACATTTGAGAGCGGAGATTGTATTTAAGATAATCTACTACTTTGGCATTTCCAGCTACGAAAGCCCCAATACCTGCCATTGATTTAGCAAAAGTAGAGAAATAAACATCAATTTCATCTTGTACACCTTGGTGAACTCCTGTTCCTTCTCCACGAGGACCTAAGGTACCAAAACCGTGCGCATCGTCTACCAAAAGGCGGAAAGGATATTTCTTTTTAAGGGCTACAATTTCTTTAAGTTTGCCTTGTTCGCCACGCATCCCGAAAACACCTTCTGAAATCACCAAGATACCGCCTCCTGTAGTTTCAGCTAATTTGGCAGCACGCTCTAAGTTTTTCTCAAAGCTCTCCATATCGTTGTGTTGATAGGTATAGCGTTTACCAAAGTGCAAGCGTACCCCATCGATGATACAAGCGTGTGCATCAACATCGTATACAATCACATCGTTTTTGGTAACCAAAGCATCAATAATAGACACCATTCCTTGGTAACCGAAGTTGAGCAAATAAGATGCTTCTTTGTGTACAAATTTGGCTAAACGTTTTTCGAGTTCTTCGTGCATAGTAGTATGCCCGCTCATCATACGAGCCCCCATAGGGTAAGCTGCACCATACTCGGCAGCTGCTTCGGCATCTACTTTGCGGACTTCAGGGTGGTTTGCAAGTCCTAAATAGTCGTTGATACTCCAGTTGAGGATTTCTTTTCCTTGAAATTTCATATGAGGGCCTAATTCGCCTTCCAATTTAGGGAATACATAATACCCCTCGGCGTGGTCAGACCAGCGCCCTATACTTCCTTTATTTGCATAAATATGCTCAAATAAATCTTTCATTCGTTCTTTATCTTATTTTGTTAATTGATAATTGTTAGTCAATAAATCCTTGTTTTTTCATCCAGTCGTCGCTGTAGATTTTGTTCATATAGCGCGAACCGTGATCGGCGAGGAGGGCAACTACAATACTATTTTCGTCGAATTTACCTGCCTCGGCATATTGTTTTACGGCTTGCATTGCTGCTCCACTGGTGTAGCCCATAAAAAGTCCTTCAGTACGTGCCAATTCACGAGCGGTGAGTGCCGCATCTTTATCGGTTACTTTGATGAACTCATCAATAACATCGAAATCAGTAGCAGTAGGAATCAAGTTTTTACCCATTCCTTCTATTTTGTACGGATATACTTCGGCAGGGTCAAACTCTCGGGTTTCGTGATATTTTTTAATCGCTGAACCATAGGCATCTACCCCTAATACTTGCACTCTTGGGTTTTGCTCTTTTAGGTAGTGGGCAATACCTGAAATGGTACCGCCTGTTCCACTACATACCACCACGTGAGTAATCTCGCCTTGTGTTTGTTCCCATATCTCACGACCTGTCTGGTAATGAGCCTCAGGGTTTAGTGGATTGAAATACTGATTGATATAGATAGAATTAGGAGTTTCGTTGTGGATGCGTTTGGCTACTTCGTAGTAAGAGCGAGGGTCATCGGGAGCAACATTTGAAGGACACAAATGCACTTCAGCTCCTAAAGCTTGTAGCATTTCCACTTTGTCGTGAGAAGATTTATCGCTAATTGCAATGATACAGCGGTAGCCTCTTAGAGCACTTATCATCGCCAAACTGTAGCCCGTATTACCCGAACTAGTTTCTACAATAGTATATCCTGGTTTGAGAAGTCCTTTGCGTTCGGCATCTTCAACGATATATTTGGCTACTCTGTCCTTGGCAGAATGACCTGCGTTAAAGGCTTCGAGTTTAGCAAAATAGCGACCTTTAAGATTTTTGGTAATTTTGTGCAATTCCAATAGAGGTGTATTGCCAATGAGTTGTAGTAAGCTGCTATGTACGTTCAATGATTCGTTTATTTTCATTGGTTACTTGCTTTATTTTTGAGTGGCAAAAGTACGAATAATTTGTCAATTAGCAAATTTGTCAATTATCAAATTTCAATGAGCCCTTGAAAGTTGAGTTTATAAGGTTCATCTTTATATAGAGGGAGGGTTTCATCTGTTACATTGCTAAGCCCTACACCTGCATAGAAAGTGCGAGCGTTATGTTTTTCGGCGTGTTTGCGCACCACTTCCATAAATACCATATCGTACTGAGTAGGGTCGTCGCCATAGGGTACTGCCCGCACAATGATAAAGTATTTTTGGTTGTTCTTGTCTACACATACAAACTGAGGGTCGCGCTTGAGTTCACTATTCACTAATAGAAATTCCCATTGTAGTTCCTTTTGTAAGGCTTCACCTACAATGTTCATCGCTAAATTGTGGAGTTCTTGACCTGTAAGGGGCGTCATATTCACTTTTTCTTTATATAAGGTTGATCAATTTTTATTTTAGGATAATTTAAACGGGTAACCTTATACCCTTCTGTTGTTTTCTCTAATAGTACCTCATAGTTAGTATACCCTTCTTGAAATTCTCTATAAATTTTAAGAACTATGCCTTTTGAAGTCCTCACTGCATTCATCACCTCATCTAAAAAACCATCATTGTCACATAGTTCAAAAAATTGAAACATTTTTCTATTAATACCAAGTGAATTATTTTCCCCTATTGGTACTAATCCCTTAAAACCTGTATTTGTAATTAATATGGCAGGTTGATAAGGTTCTCCGCAAAAAGTTAATCCATCATCATCTGATACAGGTGTACCATAATAGGCAGTTCTGAAAAATTGTATGCGTTCACCGTTGTCAAAGGTTTTATCAATCAGTTTATCAGTTGTTCTAAATACATTTCTTCCATCTACAATGAGAGAATCAGTATTATTCAACACTATTTTTATATAATGAAAGGCTGTACAATTATCTTTTGTGAAATTGTATAAGGTATCTGAAACTCCCACTATTGCTACCCACTTTGTATCAAGATCAGTACGTTTTTCTTTTAGAAAACCTTTATGGTTATAAATAGGAATTGAATCTCCTAACAAAAAAGCTTCTTTTTTATCTGGCAAAAAGATTAAATTCTTATTTTCATCAGGGAGATGCAAATCATAACGACTTACAAATTCACTATCTTCAGAAGGATCTTTTCTCACTGATAAATCTTCCTCAGCACATACAACTACTGTATCTTTTTCTACTGAAATATCATCTCTATCAATAGAAGTAGTATTATGACAATTGAATAGCCATAACATAACTAAAAAATAAAGTGTTTTCATAAGTTTACAACTAATAAATTATTGATTATCAAATTAATAAATTTTGTTAAAGTGTAGTAATAACTATTTTGCCAATTGTTCTAAACCATATACGATGAGGTCTTCTACTACTTTTTTAGTATCCTTAGTGAAAGTACCTGTAGGGCGATTGGCAATGATAGCATTGAGCGAAACAGCTTGGTGCCCTAAGAGTTTAGAAAGCCCATAGATGGCAGAGGTTTCCATTTCGAGGTTCGTCATACGATGCCCATTGTGATTGAAACTATGTAGTTTATCATTGAGTTCAGGGTCTTGCACTGGCAAGCGCAATACGCGTCCTTGAGGACCATAAAAACCTGGAGCAGTACCTGTAATTCCCTCAAATACTTTATCGGTGAGGAGGCGTTTTTTGAGTTCTTGTCCGCAAGCGATGATATAAGGGCGACCTTTGAGAGGATTCCAATTTGTATGAGCAATAAAAGCCTCTTCCATAGCGAGTTCACGTACCTTAGGACTATCCTTATACGAATGGAACATATTGTCCATACCTAATCCGTGAGAAGAGAGCACAAAACTATCAACAGGTATATCGGCTTGTAGAGAGCCTGAGGTACCGAAACGCACTATATTGAGCGAAGTGAGCTGCTCTTTGGGCTGGCGCGTATGCAAATCGATGTTGGCAAGAGCATCGAGCTCGTTGATCACAATGTCGATATTATCAGGACCTATACCAGTGGAAATTACAGTAAGGCGTTTACCTTTATAAGTACCTGTATGGGTACAGAATTCGCGTTTTTGGGTGCTAAATTCTATATTATCAAAATAAGCGCTCACACGAGGTACACGATTAGGGTCGCCTACCAAAATAACAGTATCGGCGACTTGTTCAGGTCGCAAATTGATGTGGTAAATACTACCATCGGGGTTTAAAATAAGTTCAGATTCTTGAATCATAATTTATAGTTCTATTAATTTTTTAAGATATTGTTCTATCGCTGGGCGACATTCGTTTTCAAATAGTTGTTCTAAAGTATGGATTTGTCCGTGCAATTCAGTAGGCACTTCTTCCAGCACTTTGTTGAGAATGATAAGTATTTCGGACTCGCGTTTGGCGTTGATTTGTGCAAACATTGTAGTCATTTTATGAGCGATTGCCTTAATACCTTTATAGTCTTCGCGATCGGCAAGGAGTTTAAGTGTTTGTATATTTTCGCTGCTTTCTTTTAAGAAATGTTCGTAAATACCTATGATGCCTTCGCGGTCGTCCCCCATAAAGCTTTCTAATATTTCAGGGGTATAGCCTCCTACTATGTTGTTACTCACCATAATAGGTTTATGTTCTACTTCGGTATCGAGTTTAGGGAAGAAGATTTTCAGTTTTTGGTAGAACTGTTCGGGGGTGAATGGTTTGGGCAAAATGCCAGAGAAGCCACTCTTCATATAGAAACTTTCAGGCACATCACGTCGTCCTGTAATTGCTAATACAGGCAACGGATTGTTTTTGTATTGTTCGTTGAAGAGGGTTACAAAATGGAAACCATTCATTTCAGGAAGCTGAATATCAGTTATTACCAAATCGAAATTGAAATCTTCCATTTGTTCAAACGCTTCTTTACCATTGTTGAAAGTAATGGTATTGATATGTTTTTGTTTTAGCAATTCTTCTATGAGTGAAAGGATAGAGAGGTCGTCATCTATTACTATAATGGTAATTAAATCAGGGGTTTTATCATTGGTAATGATTTGAGGTGCTTTGGTACGTTCTACTACTTTCTCAGCCAAGAAGCGCAAAGTGAAAGTACTACCTTTGTTCTCATAGCTTTCCAAATAAATTTTACCGCGCAATAGATGTGCTAATTTTTGAGAGATGTGCAAACCGAGACCTGAACCGCCATAACGTTTAGAAATTTCGTCGTTTGCTTGGGTAAACTCATCAAAAATGTGTTGTTGTTGTTCTTTTTTTATACCGATACCTGTATCGGTAACCGCAATACCTATTTCATATTCATCACCATTGAGCTGACGTGCATCGGCCTGTATGTGTACCGTTCCGCGTTCTGTAAATTTAAAGGCGTTAGAAATAAGGTTGTACAATATCTGTTTGATACGATAAGCATCACTTGAAAAATTGAGATTGTTCACCGTTTCGGAGAAACTGAGAGAGAGGTTGATTTCTTTTGTTTTGTAAGCCGATTTGACATTATTGGCAACCTCATCAATAATTTCGGTAGTATTAAAAGGTACTTTTTCGATTGTAATTTTACCAGCCTCAATACGGGTGTAATCTAAAAGTTCGTCTACTAATTTAGAGATATACTCAGAAGAATACTTGATATGAGAAAGGTAATTTTTACCTTTTTCTGATATATCTTGTTTGCTAAGCAGTTCGGAATAGCCTACAATGGAGCTCAATGGCGTACGCAAGTCGTGGCTCACCATAGAGATAAGCTGTTCACGGTTCTTGAGTAGATTGTTAGATTTCCTATTGGCAGCTTCCAAACGACGACGATAGCGCTGTGAGGTGACAAAATCGTTGATAATCACAATAGATGAAATCACAATAATACCTAAAGCTACTAAGAAGGCAATCATCAGTAGATTTTTGCTATTTTCAAAAATTTGTTTGCGTTCCAAGCTTAATCTTTGAGAATTAGCTAATACTTCTTCTTCAAAATTATGTAGTAAGTCATCTAATTTTCGCGAAATCTGGACATCATTTTGCCAGAGTTTTTGCATTTTTTCATTTATCTGACTTTTAGATTCTTCAGTATCCTCATTTATCTTGTTTAGGAGAGAAAGTGTTTCTAATACGACCTTATCAAATTTAGTATTTTTAAAGGTAGTAGGAATTTTTATATTTTTATACTTTTTTAGGATAGAAGCGATATCGGGAGGAGCTTTTTCAGGAGTTGTTCTTCTTCTATAAGTTTCTTTACTATAAAGTTCATAGCCTAAGTAAGGTTCTAAGCTTGAGAGTTTTCGTATAGCGCTACGTATGATAATAGAAGTACTATCGGTTTCTTGAAAGGCTTTTAACTCTTGTATATTTTCACTTTTTAAGTTGAGCAAAGAGCGAATTGTATCAAGTGTGAAGACTTGTTTTTCGGAGCTAATATCACGGCGAAACTTAAGTATTTCGGTTTGCAAATAGACGTTTTTTTCTAAAAAGAGTTGCAAGGCTTCTCTATCGTCAGTACGCATAGCGATACGTCCTGCACTTTCGGTATCGTTTACTAAAGAGAGGATTTTGCTGATTTGTATAATTTTATTTCTATCTTCTTGATTTATCTTTTCTTGATGGGATAGCTTTTGTATTTCTTTGAAGATTACATAGCCCGCTACTACCGATACCAAGAAAAGTAGTACATAACTCGCTATAACTTTGATAGTTATTTTATTTGTTTTCATCTTGAGTATTTAGTGTTGTGAACAGATATAAACTAACGCACAAAAGTACGTTTTTATTTTGGAATAAACAAATTTTAATATTATTCCTTATAAAAAACTGTTCTAAAAGGTCATCTTTAACCTTTTAGAACAGTTTTTATCATAAGATCTTAGAAGAAGTTTTTTTACTTCAATTGAAAAGTAGCTTTTCGTGCTAATTGACGAGCTCTAGGAGAGTTTTTATCTACGCTATTATCTACTCCTTTGCCTTGAGCTGTGATGCGATTAGCATCGATACCTGCTTTTACGAGCAAGTTTTTGACTGCATCAGCACGTTTTTGAGAAAGGGTAGCGTTGTAGTTAGTACCACCTAATTCATCGGCGTAACCATTTACGGTGATGTGAGCATTAGGATTTTCTTTCATATACTTACCTACGAAATCAATAGACCAAGAAGAAGATACTTGAGGTTCTGATGAATTGAAATCGAAGTAAGCGCTGATATATCCTTTTCTGATAAGATCGGCGGCTACATCACCAGAGGCAACATCGTTATCGCCAGTTGCTGCATTAGCAGCCTTAGCTTGATAGTTGTCGTTTAGGTAACTTTCAATCTCATCGGGAATACGGTTGCCATTAGCATCATTCATTTTGTTTTGTTTGTTAGCTACTTCGCCTTTCAAATCGGCAACGTTGCTTTCTAAAGCAGCGATACGTTGGGTAACATCCTCTTCTTGTTCACGTACATCAGCCCCTGCCCAATCGGCGTGTTTACCTTGTTTACCTATAGCGATATTCAAACCAGCAGTGAGAGTAAAGTGATTTCCTTGGAATCCTTTTTGACCATTAGCTGATTTGGTATCATAAGTAAGTTGCTGTTTAGTATTAATGTACATAGAACCATCTAACAAGAAAGCGATGCGGTTAGAGATTCTCAATTGAGGAGTAAGCCCTACTGTAAGGAAGGCGATTTTATCGGGTTTAGAGATTGCATCACTTTTTAGTTGAGAATATCCTAAACCAGCGTGCAATAGCAATCCTAAATCGCTTGTCCATTCTTCAAAACTCAACACGCGAGCTAAGTTAGCTACTCCTTGTAAGTTTACATTCCAAATATTAGATTCGAAAGCAGGGCTATCATCATCGTTTTTGAATACGTCGTAACCACCAGCCAAGCGAATACCAAATTTGTTGTTTGCCATATAGCGAACCCCTACATTAGCGCTCCAAAAGTTTGGAGTACTTGTGCCATAACCAGCAGTAAAAGGTGTAGTAGCTTTGTTCACACCTCCGTTTACATCTACAGACCATCGGTTATAGTCTACTTGTTGAGCTTGAACACCTAAAAAGGCTAATGAAGCTAAAGCGAGAATATTTTTTTTCATTCTTTTAATAAGTAAATAAAATTATACAATAAAAACTGGGGCAAAGGTATGATTTAAATTTTACTTACTCTTTAAAAAAGAAGAATATTAACAAAACATTAACATTTTAATTAATGTTTATCTTTGTGTTTTAAAAGCATTCTTTCCAATGGAGTGATAGCGCTATCGATTCCTTCTTCGAAAGTTTTAAATTGTTTTTTTACGACGAGGCTTTCACCTGGTATATGCACTTTTACTTCCACTATTTTATTTTCTTTAGTGGTGGTATTATCTAACTTCAAATGTACGTCCGCTTCAATGATACGGTCGTAGAAATTGTCTAACTTATCCAATTTTTTTTGGATGAACTCTACTAATTTGTGGTCGACAGTAAAGTCTACTGGGTGTACGTGTACTTTCATAATGTTTAGAAATTTTAAGGTTTAACAATTCTATTTATTATCATCCTCTTCTCTGCGTTCGGCTCTTGGATGGGCTTTTTTGTACTGTTTTTTAAGTTCTGCTAAACTTGTATTGGTGTATACTTGTGTAGAAGCTAAACTGGAATGCCCCAGTAATTCCTTAACAGTGTTCAAATCGGCACCATTATCCAACAAATGACTTGCGAAAGAGTGGCGCAATACGTGAGGACTTACGTCTTTCTTAGGTGTAACAGCGCTAAAGTATGAATTTATAATTCGATACACAAGGGTAGAATACAGTTTTTTACCATTTTTAACTAAGAATAAATAGTTTTGACTTTTTTCATTTGCTATTTCCTCTCTTAATTTTAAGTATTCTTTAAGCGTTTCTTCTAATTCTGGTATGATGGGGATATATCGTTCTTTATCGCCCTTACCTGATACTTTGAGTTGTTTTTGAGCTAAATCGACATCGGATAAGCGGAGATTTGCCAACTCGGAGCGTCGTACACCTGTGGCGTACAACATTTCGATTACGGCTCTATCTCTGACTTCATCGAAAGAGCTTTTGCTTGAGAAATAAGATAGTACTTTTTCTATTTCGGCTTCAGAAAAGGGTAATTTTTGTCTTTTTTCTGTTTTTAACAAGAAAATTCCCTTTTCAAACGGGCTCACTTCTATTTGTTTTGTTTTTTTTAGAAAGGTGTAATAGGTTTTCAAGGCGGACAATTTCCGGTTGATACTTCTAAAGGACATTTCCTGTTGGGATAATTGGATAATCCATTTTTTGATATCCTCTTGATCTGCTCTTTCTAAAGGGCATTCCTCTTCCTTATCTTCATATTCACTTTTGATGAATTTCTCAAAAGCCCTTAAATCGTGCTTATAAGCTTCCACCGTATGAATAGAATATTTCATTTCTATTGAAAGATAAATGATAAAGGCATTGATTGACATAGCTTCATTTTTTGTTGATTAAATAAAAAGATATAATCTAAAAACAGAGTGATACTCTTTTTATCATATAGCAAAATAACTAATTATTCTTGAAACTAAATGTTAAATAAGTGTTAAATTTTCAGATTTAAAGTTAAATATTTTATTTAACCTTATAAATGAGATAGTTATATTGCTTTTTTCCATCCTCAATCTCGCAGAATCCTCCTCCTTTCTCTATTTACTTAATTTCAGTGAAGATGTTCGTTTTCGTGAGCAAATGTACAAATAATATTTTGAATCACAAAATAAATTCAATTAAAATACCAATTATTTTTTTTCTAACGAGTATTTTCTTATTTATTTAAAAGTTTTTCTTTTTCCTTACGGATTTGTATTAAGCGATAGTTTTCAGTAGCTACTGGATAGGCTGATAACTTGTGCTTTTCTAAGAAACTTTTGAGCTCATTTACTATGCTCTGTGCTGAATAAGCATCGCGTATTTTATGTATCACCCACCAAGTTTCATCAGCTTTGTAGACATCGGTGGAGAGAGTGAGCACTTCGGATATAGATTTGAGTTTTTCGATAAGAGTTTCTCTTAATTTTTCGCGCATTTCGGGGGTTGTACCTGTAATCACTACCTTCCATAACGTAGCTTTATCATCGGGGACATATTCCTCATTAGCGACATCTTTCAGTTCTTCTAATAAGTTTTTTGCTTCTTCACTTTCGGCTGTAGCTGGATAGTTAGTTGCTATTTGTTGCAACTGAGCCTGATAAGGAGCTAATCCTTCTAAGCGAGCTGTAGTTTTAGCCTGCAAAAGAGCTATTGCAGGAGCTGCTGCCGTTTCACGATACTGCAATCCTTCTTCTTGCAATCGGCGAGCGGTTTCTACAAATTCACCTCTATTATACTGAGCTGTGAGACTATCAACAAATACTTGAGCAATTTTGTTGCGCTCGTGCTGGGTAGTTTCCCCTCCTTGCAAAAGTTTTGCATAATCGGTATTAGGATAATTTGCTAACAGACGACTTTTTGTAGCTTCAGCTTTAGAATTGTGAGTGTCAGTATAATTTTTCTGCAATTCGTAGAGGGTAGCAGATTCGATTTCGGGAGTAGGATTGCTGGCAAGCACACGCTCCAAGCGCTGAATAGCCAATTCATTCTCTTTGAACTTAGCTCGATAGAGGACACCTAATTGGTATAGCACCTCATTGCGATTGGTTACAAGCTGATTAATTTCAGTTTCTGTTTTAGGAAGTTTTGCCAAATAGTTATCAGGGGTTTCGACTTGCTTTTCTACAGTTTTTGTTGTAGTTGTTGAGGCTGTAACATTGGCTACTACCCCACTCCCCACTGATGACCAGCGCCAATTGTCTTCTAACTTTCTATCCCCCCAATACTGTTCAAACTGCTGTTTGCCATACGCCACGCTCATAGGGTTATAGAAATAGAATTTACCTCCTTTTTCTGGAGCAACATCAGGAGTAGAAAATCCCATACCCGTATTTTTCACTTTGCTTGTTTGCTCTTTTTGAGTACGCAACGCTGCTATTTGCTGCATAGAGTCGATATGCTTTTGGTAATAGGCACGACGTTCGGTTTCGGGCATACGGACTACTTTTAGCACACTGTCGTTCTTTCTTACAACATACTCTAATTCGGCTATTTTAGCTAAATTATCTCTTTTTCGGCGTACATATAAGTGTTCAAAAGTGTTTTCGGGGGTATAAGTAAGGGTACTATCCAAATGTTGATAAGCACCTATATAGTCTTTTTGGTCAAAAAACAGTTCAGAAAGACGTGTATGAGCTTTTGCTTTTAGCGGATTATTATCTTTATTATTATGTAAAGACTGACGGTAGTAATCGGTAGCGACTTTTTTCTGGTCGTTTTTTAACAATTCGGCGTGGGTATAGTAAAGTACATCGAGGTAGTTTTTGTGTTCATAACGATTTTCGAGTTTACGCAAATAGGCTAAAAACTCTGTTTTTTCTTCGGGAGTGAAAGTTTTGTTACGCGCTTTACCCGCTTGAGCTTCTACCCATAATTTACGCGGAATTTTCCAATTCTGTTTTACAACTTTCTCAAAAGCTACCTCAGCTGAATCTTTTTGATGTTGCTTTTCATAGAGTTGTGCAGCGATGAAATAGTAGCGACCGCGCAATGCTTTGTTACGTGTGTATTTACCTGCATTATAGAGGGCATCGGCTGCTTGGGGGTATTGTTCTTGATTGATATAAGCTTGTCCTAAAGTAGCATAAGCCTCAGCCCTATCGTTGCGACGCAATTTAGGATTTTCTTTAAAAAAGTCAGTAAGTTTTTCAATCGCTATTTTGTCTTTACCAAGACGAAGATTGGTTTTTTGTGCCCATACAGCAGCTTCGGGGATGCGTTCACTTTTACCATAATTGGTAAGGAGGTGATTGAATGCCTCTAAAGCAGGGAAGAAACGCTCGTCGTAATAACGCGCTTTTCCCAAAAGCATATAAGCATCATCTATTTTATAGTTGCGTTGCACCCCTTTGAAGACCATAGAGTGACGCTGGATAGTTTTGATTGCTTTATCTTCAGCACGCTCAAAATTAGGATTTCCCATACCATCTAACTGTACCTTACCACTGAGCCCAATGGGTTCTACAGGCAAGACTTCACTAAAGTTATCTTGGTATTTTTCGCGTAGTTCGTTAAGCCCTTTAGCATACGCCTCTTCACCATTGAAAAGCACATTGTACTTAGTAACAATAGGTTGCATTTGGCGGTTGTAGTAGGTGTTAGCATTAGGGGTACAAGCTATTACAAGCCCTATAAAAACCCCTACAAAGGTGCTATATAATAAGATTTTTTTCATTATATTTAGTGCTGTAAGAATGGGCGAAGATACTACTTTTTTTGTAAAGTATGAAATCTTTAACACTAATTTATATTTTTGTAGTAGGCACTTCGCCTATTATAAAAGTATGCTTCCCTTTGTCGGCTATCTTAGTGATAGTCTCTAAATACTGGAAAAATTTAATATTTTCATCTCCTTTCATCAGTTCAGAAGCGTTTTTAAGAGCTCGAGCAGTAGCTACTGCTGTGCGTGCATTTTCGAGTTCGGAGGTAGCACGTATTTTGCTTTCTAATACTCGTGAGAAGAGGTCTTGTACACTTTTAGGGAAAGTAATATCTATCAGCTGTGCTTTTATTATTTTAAGCCCAAAAGTAGCTACTTCGTTACAGAAATCTTCTTCTTTAAAGTCAGTAATATCTTCTCGGCATTCATTTAGTTTTTCACTATTGAAAGTGGCGATTTTCTGACGTAGTAACACCTGTGCAGCGGCTACTATTTGCTGTTCAGCTACAGTAAAATTATCGGCTTCAACCCCGAAATTATCTACAAACAGCTTAGTGTTATCGAGTTTGTAAGCCAAGTAAAAAGAAAAGCGCAATGCGATATTATCAGCAGTCAGTACCTCCTGATTTACCACCCTTACACTTCTTAATTTTTGCGATAGTGATATGATATGCACTTTCTCCCACGGACTAAATTTATAAATACCCGCAGATAGTTCTTGCTGAAAAACATTCTTTTTGAATAGGAGTCCCACAGAGTTAGGAGCTACCTCTAATTCTTTGTAAAACATATAGATACAATTGATAATTCGTAAAATAAGAAAGAGAAGACCTCTAAACAGAGGGAAAACCAATTAAGTCTCTCAAAAAGCGAAAGGCGGTATCCTCAGCTTTGCAAGCTTTGTTTAGAGTGAGCCACAACTCTGTCTTGTCTTTCTTCCCAATAATAATGAATTAAATGGAGTCATTCCCCTTTCGTTGTTCCGCAATACCTTATTTTGTGAGGGGAAGACGGTTTATATAATAAGTGGCGGTTTGTTGTTTCTAAATCTCCTACTCCCCCCAATAACAATATTAATAGGAGAAAGTCCTATATATCTATAGCTTGTGGGGGTAAATATAGTTCATAAAATCAACTAAATATAAAGTTAACAATTCTAGCAGCTGCTTTTTGAGTTGCTTCTTCGATATCTTTCTTTGTCCATTTATCTTTAGGATAGTTGATTAAAGCTATTGCAATAGCATACTTACTATCTTTATATCCTGATTTATAGATTACAGAGGTTTGCTTCTTTGTCTTAAACCATTCATTTCCTATGGATTTGTTAATATCCTCTTCAAGAAGAATTTTATTACCTAACTTATTCACTAAATTGTTAAACTCTTCTTTACTACTGATTTTTGCATCTTGCTGTATAGTAGGTATATTTCTACCACTAGTAGGCATTATATGTTCGATATTTACATTCTCAGCAAAATCAAATTTTAATCCTTTCTGTTTGGTATATATGTATTCATTGAGGTAGACTAACAAGTTTTTATCATACTCGTCAATAGCCTCTTTTAGTTCTTCTTCATTCCAATTGGCTCTAATATGTTCTTGAAAATCATTTTTTATAGTATCAATAGAAACTTTTTTATCTACTAACTTAATAGCTTCTCCAAAAAGGAATGTCTTGAATTTAGCACTTGAATAACCAATATCACTTAACTCTAAAATAGTGAATATTTTGAGCAAAGATTCAGCTATTTCTAATAAACTTGCTTCGGTAATTTCTTCTACTTTATAACGATATAGATAAGCAGATAAAAATAACTTAGCATTTTCATTATATTTCAACAATAATTTAACTATAGGATAGTCTTTTATATGATTCCAAATGTAAGCTATTTTGGTAAGCTTTTGACAGAGAACTAAAGGTTCTTCTAATAATTTTCGCTCAATATCAGTGTAATAACGTCTTAACCCAGGAGTAGCTACATCAATAGAAATATTTCCATCTTCTTTAGTACTTAAGTAATCTTGGTTTACAGCTCGATTGATGTACATAAATTGCTGTAAAATACCATCTATATTAGTTATTTTACAATTATTCAATTCATTAGAAAGTTTGCTTATATTTTCCCATTGCTCGTTAAAAACAGTTTTATCTCCTTTAGTTTTAGAGTATAATTGGGCTGAAATAATATCAGCATCAGAAAGTGGTAAGCCTGTAGAGTTTAAAGAATTAAACATCGTGATAGCTTGTTCTATTTGCCAACTGCGAATCTCTATTACTTCACATTTGGTCAAAAATATCTTAGCAAACTTATTGAGCTGTGTTTCTGACTTCTCTCCTAACTTAATGAAAAAGTATTTAAAGTTACGAAAATGACGAGTATATTTGTTATCCTTTTGCTTCCTTTGAATTTTCTCTACATTTCTTTCAGCTTCTACATAATCACTTGCTTCAATAATTTTTTTTATTTCATTATTATAGAGCTCATTAATAGATTTGTTTTCTAAAATGAGTATATTTTTAGTCTTATCAGGATCTTTAAGCATTGAAGGAATATCTTCAGCTTCAGCTTTATATAGTATTCCCATAATTTGATTGCGTCTTGCTTTAAGTCCCGCTTTAAGCTCCTCGGAATCTTCATCATTAGGTACTTTAGCTATTGCTTCATTGAGTCTTATAAGCATTGCCTTAAGCAATAACAAAAAGGTAGTAGTTCGCTGTTGTCCATCAATAAGACTGAACTTATCAGATAGAGAGCAATCTACGATAATTGTACCAAAAAAATAAGGATCTTCAGCATCTGATTCTATGAAGTTTTCTATATCCTGCCATAGTTTATCACATTGAGCTATATCCCACGAATAACCACGTTGGTATTCAGGAATAACAAAATTTTCAGACTTTTTTAATCGTAAATAACTGCTTATTAATTTTAAAGTTGGTTCAATATTCTTTGCCATAATACTATTAAATTTGTATTCTAAAATTTCTGCAAATATACAACTAAAAACCAAAAAGGCAAGCCCACGCTTGCCCTTTTAGTTTTTTATTTTGAAAGATACATCTTCCTCCTTGTATAAATATCGTAGAAAGCATCATCTTTAAGGCTATCTATAAACAAAATACTTTCGCCAGTAGATTTCATTTCAGGTCCTAGCTTCTTATCTACATTCGGGAATTTGTTAAACGAGAACACAGGTTGCTTGATAGCAAAGCCCTCTAAATGCGGATTGAAATGGAAATCAGTGAGTTTCTTCTCGCCGAGCATTACCTTGGTAGCATAGTTTACATACGGCTCTTGGTAAGCTTTAGAGATAAATGGCACTGTACGCGAAGCACGTGGGTTTGCCTCAATGATATACACTATATCGTCTTTTACAGCAAACTGCACATTGATAAGTCCTACTGTGTTCAGTGCTAAGGCTATCTTATGCGTATGGTCTTTTATTTGTTGGAGTACAAATTCACCCAAGTTGAACGGTGGCAAGGTAGCGTTACTATCGCCTGAGTGGATACCACAAGGCTCTATATGCTCCATAATACCAATGATATACACATTCTCGCCATCACAAATAGCATCAGCTTCCGCTTCTATGGCGCCGTCAAGATAATGGTCGAGTAGGAGTTTGTTGTTAGGTATCTTGCGCAAGAGGTCTACCACGTGGGCTTCCAACTCTTCTTTGTTAATCACAATCTTCATTCCTTGTCCTCCCAATACATACGAAGGACGTACCAATAATGGGAAGTCAAGTTCATCAGAGAGTTTGAGCGCCTCATCGGCTGTTTCGGCTACCCCAAAACGCGGATAAGGAATATTATTCTCTTTCAGCAGGGTTGAAAAACTACCTCTATCTTCTGCTAAATCTAGCGACTGGAAGCTAGTACCTATAATTTTAATGCCATATTTATCCAATTTCTCAGCCAATTTGAGCGCTGTTTGTCCGCCGAGCTGTACAATTACCCCTTCTGGTTTTTCGTGTTGAATAATATCATAGATATACTCCCAGAACACAGGTTCAAAATAGAGTTTATCAGCTGTGTCAAAGTCTGTGGAAACAGTCTCAGGGTTACAGTTTATCATTATGGTTTCATAACCACATTCTTTAGCCGCTAATACCCCGTGCACACAGCAGTAGTCGAACTCAATACCTTGCCCTATACGATTAGGACCTGAACCGAGTACTACTACCTTTTTGCGGTCGGTTACTACACTGTCGTTGGCTACGTATTCCTTGCCGTCAGCAGTGCGGATAGGTGCCTCAAAAGTAGAATAATAATAAGGGGTTTGCGCCTTAAACTCGGCAGCACAAGTATCTACTAATTTAAACACACGACGTATGTTGAGCTCTTCGCGTTTCTTGTGTACTTCGCTCTCCCAACAGCCCACCATATAAGCAATTTGTCGGTCAGCAAAACCTTTTTGTTTAGCTTCAAAAAGGAGTTCTTTAGGTATAGTGTCTATTTTGTAGTGCGATATTTCTTTTTCGAGCGCACATAACTCTTCGTATTGTTTGAGGAACCACATATCTATCTTGGTGATTTCGTGGATACGGCTCAGTGGAATACCCATCTGTACCGCATCGTATATCACAAACACCCTATCCCAGCTGGGGTAGGTGAGTTTCTCGATAATCTGTTCGTAATTTTTATAGCCTTTGCCGTCAGCTCCTAAACCATTGCGTTTGATTTCGAGCGATTGGGTAGCTTTCTGTAATGCCTCTTGGAAAGAACGCCCTATACCCATTACCTCACCTACCGACTTCATTTGCAAGCCAATAGTGCGGTCAGACCCCTCAAATTTATCGAAGTTCCAACGCGGTATTTTTACAATCACATAATCTAACGTAGGCTCAAAGAAAGCAGAGGTAGATTTGGTGATTTGGTTTTGCAGTTCGTCTAAATGGTAACCGATAGCCAGTTTGGTAGCAATCTTAGCAATAGGATAACCTGTAGCCTTAGACGCCAAAGCTGAAGAGCGCGATACACGTGGGTTGATTTCAATAGCGATAATATCTTCCTTTTCATCAGGCGACACTGCAAACTGCACATTACACCCCCCCGCAAAATCGCCTATACTGCGCATCATCTTAATAGCCATATCGCGCATACGTTGGAAAGTGCGGTCAGATAGAGTCATCGCAGGGGCTACCGTAATAGAATCCCCAGTGTGGATACCCATAGGATCCATATTTTCGATGGTACAGATAATGGCCACATTGTCATTCTTGTCGCGCAAAAGCTCAAGTTCGTACTCCTTCCAGCCTAAAAGGGCTTTGTCGATAAGCACCTCGTGGATAGGCGAGGCTTCCAAACCGCGATTGAGGAGCATATCAAAATCCTCTTTTTTATAGACGATAGATGCCCCTGTACCGCCCAAAGTAAAGGACGGACGTATTACTAACGGAAAACCAAAGCGTTGCGCGATTTCTTTCCCTTTGAGGAAAGAAGTAGCTGTTTCAGAAGGTGCCATTGGGATACCAATCTGGCCAAGCAGTATCCGGAACTTCTCGCGGTCTTCAGTGATTTGTATCGCATCGATATCTACCCCGATGATTTCTACTCCAAAGTCTTTCCAGATACCTTTTTCGTCAGCCTCAATACAGAGGTTGAGCGCTGTTTGTCCCCCCATTGTAGGAAGTACCGCATCTATTTCGGGGTGAGCTTTTAGAATTTCCACTAATGATTTAGTGGTGAGAGGTTTCAGATAGACCACATCCGCCATAGAGGGGTCTGTCATAATCGTAGCAGGGTTAGAGTTAATAAGTATGGTTTTGATACAGTCTTCGCGCAAAGAGCGCAATGATTGCGAGCCTGAGTAGTCAAACTCGCAGGCTTGTCCGATGATAATAGGTCCTGATCCTATGAGCAGAACACAATGTAGGTCGTTTCTTTTAGGCATTTTATATAGATATTGCTGTGTTTTTAGTATTTACAAGTGCTAAATTTTGTTGTATGGTTAGCATTATTACGGTCTTACGGATAATATTCTAATTCTCGTTTTTCTTCTATTTGAATATCATTCCCTTTAAAATTCTTAACTTTCCCAGATGATTCTTCTGCTATCAAGACTTTTAGGATTAGATTTCCCATCTTATCATAAGTAAGCTGATAAACTTTTGTAAAAGAAGGTTTTACACCAGTTTTATCCTCGTAATACTCTTCTCTTATTTGATGTGTAGTATTGTTATAAATGTATTTCGTCCTCCCCCTAAAATTTCCTAATATATACTCTTGTTTAGATACAAGTACGCCACCCTTATAGTCTTCTATCAGTTCTATTTTCCCATCAGTATCATATTGAGTATGTTTTTTCAGTTGCCCGTTAGTATCGTATTGATATACCTCCATATTGTCTTTCTCGCTATAACTCCCTCCAAAAGAGTCTTTCCTTTTTTTCATATAGGCGAGGTCGTATTGCTTTACCAAAAGTCTGCCCGCACTGTCGTATTCATAAAGCTCTTTGTAGTTGATACCATCATAACCTCCCTTCGTTTTCCTCTCCTTAGAAAGCAAATTTCCTTTGCTATCATACGTATAAAGGTAAGTCTCACCCGCCTTGATACCACTTATATTTACAGTTACTGTCTCTTGCAGCACATTGTTAGGCAACTGAGTAAATACCGACAGAGACTCATCGCTTTTCATCGTTTTTAGTTTGCCATCATCGGTATACTCAAACATAATTTCCTTTACCTTATTCCCGTCACTGCTATACGTTTGATAACTCACAAGCTGCCCTTTTTTATTGAAATAATACCTTGTTGAAGAGCCATATTCGTTATATTCTATAAGCGTTTTAACCTTCCCTTTAAGTCCATATTGGTTGAGGAAAGGCTTATATCCGCCCGATGTATGTTGCCCGCGTACAATGGTAAGAGATAAAAACATAAATAATAAGAGTGTTTGCTTCATAGTGATAAAAAAATAGCTACATTTTTCAAAAGAAAAATATAGCTATTGTACTATTAGAAAAGAATATACCACTGTATCTCTTGAGAGTACTGCTTAAAGGGGTACAAGGGAGGGCTTGTGGCGTGATATTCATTTAACAATTAATCATTAAAAAGAGCGAAAAACGGGTCTCGAACCCGCGACCTCAACCTTGGGAAGGTTGCGCTCTACCAACTGAGCTATTTTCGCGTATTATTTATGGCGCAAAGATACAACAAAATTTAATTCCTACAAACTTTTATTCGCTTTATTTTGCGAAAGAGAATCAAACCTTACAGCATCAATATCTATATTCATTTACTTGGAAACAATTTCATCAAGTTGTTTGAAAATAGGATTCATATCAATGTGTTTTGTCTTCTCATTCCACTCTTTTTTATAAAATTCTCCTAACTCACGTTCATTCAAAATATTATTTTCTGAGTAACGCTTGGCTTTTTCTAAAACTATTGGATTTATTTTTTAAGCGCTCATAACAATTGATTTTATGAGACAAAGACACTAATTATTTTAAAAATAACAGAAAAATAGTAGTTAGTTTTTAGTGGTTAGTCGTTAGCAACTAATAACTAATGTCTAAATTAAGAAATAATTATTATTTTTGCAACGTTTGGCGCAATATTTGATTATCACAATCTGCTTATTACAAATCAACTAATTGCTAAATTTACTCATTTTACTAATTAACTTATGGTTCATATCGACGAAAAAATATATCTTTGGCTCATAGCGATACTCATTCCGCTATTTATCATTTTTGCCTTTTCAATGCTTCGCAAACGCCGATTGCAAAAGCAATTTGCTTCCTCATCAACTCTTAGACGTTTAGCCCCCGACCGATCCCGCTTCAAACTGTGGGTGAAGTGGAGTGTTTTGGCTGTAGTGTTCTTACTGCTGAGCATTGCTTTGGCTAATCCTAAAATAGGCACTAAAATTGAGACTGTAAAACGCGAAGGAGTGGATATCGTTTTTGCTATCGATGTCTCTAAAAGTATGCTTGCTGAAGATGTAGCTCCTAACCGTTTAGAAAAAGCGAAACGCATTGCTTTTGAGACTATTAGTCAGCTAAAAGGCGACCGCGTGGGCATCGTGGCTTATGCAGCGAGTGCTTACCCTCAATTAGCGCTCACAACCGACCATTCGGCGGCAAAAATGTTTCTCCAAGGTATGAATACCGATATGCTTTCCTCACAAGGTACTGCTATTCAAGAGGCAATACGTATGGCAAGCAATTATTTTGACGACAAGAGCCCTACAGCCCGCTTGCTCTTCATCCTCAGCGATGGCGAAGACCACGAAATGGGTGCTACTGAAATTGCTTCGGAAGCACAAGAAAAAGGGGTACACATTTATACCATAGGTATTGGTACTGAAAAAGGAGCTCCTATCCCTATAAAAGAAGGAGGCGGACAAACTTATAAACGCGACAGCAATGGCGAAGTAGTAATTACCAAGCTCAACCCCGAACTCTTGCAACAGATAGCGAGCAATGCAGGAGGTGAATACCTCAACGGTGATAACACTCAAAAAGCAGTAAACCAAATTAATAAAATATTAGACGGTACTGAAAAAAGTCAGTTCGATACCCAAAAGTTTGTAGATTTCAAAGACCAATTTCAGTGGTTTTTAGGAGGTGCTTTACTATTACTTCTATTAGATCTTACTATTTTTGAACGCAAAACACAATGGGTGAAGAAATTGAATCTATTTAATGAAAGAAAAAAGTAAAATGAAAAACATTCTATACATATCATTATCCTTACTCTCTCTCTCTGCTTTTGCTCAAAACAAAGCAGAAAAAGAAGCTCTAAAAGCAATGGCTAACTCTAAAAAATACACTTATGAAGGCAATACTGCTCTCAAAAGTGATAAACCTATACAAGCCGAAGTGGAATATCGCAAAGCAATAGCCGAAGATAAAAACAATGCTACTGCCCAATATAACCTCGGCACTATGTATTACCAACAAAAAAGTTATGACGAGGCTTTCTCCCGACTCAAAAACGCTTCTGCTTCCGATAAGATTAGTGAAGATGAAAAACACAGGGCGTTCCACAATTTGGGCAATGCCTTTATGAAGAAAAAAGAATACGAAAAGGCTGTTCTTACTTATAAAGAATCTCTTCGCCATAACCCTAAAGACGAAGAAACTCGTTATAATTTAGCTGTAGCCAAAGAAATGCTCAAACAAAATCCTCCACCTCCACAAGACAACAAGAATAATAAAGATAAAAATAACCAACAAAATCAGAACAATCAGCAAAATCAACAAAACCAAAACAACCAGCAAAATCAACAAAACCAGAATAACCAAAACCAGAATAACCAAAACCAAAACAATAAAAATAACCAGAACAACCAAGATAATAAGGACAACAAAGATCAAGGCGATAACAAGCAAGATAAAAATAAGGATAAGGGTAACGATCAAAAAGACCCTAATCAAAACAATCAACAAGATAAAGACCAAAACGGACAAGGGCAAGGTAGACAACAGCGTCCTTCATCTCTTTCTCCACAACAAATGGAGCGCATTTTAGAAGCTATGAACAACGAAGAGCGCAAAACTCAAGAGAAAATCAATGCTCAAAAAGTAAAAGGACAACGCGCTAAATCTGAAAAAGATTGGTAATAGAAGTGAATAACAATTCACCTTTTTAACAAATAATAATAAAAAATGAAATACAAGATTATATTTTTTATAACTTTCTTAATCCAAAGTCTCTATGCACAACAAGTAGAGTTTAAAGCCGAAGTGAGTAAAAATCAATTAGGAGCTAACGAACGCTTGCGTATAGAGTTCTCTATGAATAAAGACGGAGATAACTTCACCCCACCTAATTTTCACGGATTTACAGTGGTAATGGGTCCCTCTCAATCAATTTCTAAATCGTGGATTAATGGAGTAAGCAGTTTCTCCAAAACCTATGTCTATATCTTAGAACCTAAAAACAAAGGTAACTTTACTATCGGGCAAGCAAGTATAGAGATTGACGGTAGGACTTACCGCACTAATCCTATTACTATTACTGTTACCGATGCTGTAAAAACTCCTACAATGGAGAAGAATAGCAATGATTATGCTCGTGAAGGCTTATTCCTCTTAACCGAAATATCCAACCCTAATCCTTACCTAAATGAGGCAGTAATTGTTACTTATCGCTTGTACGTAGGTAGAGGTATTGCGGTGAATAACTTCCAAGAATTGAACACTCCTAAATACCCTGAATTCTGGACTCAAGAGATTAGAGCGAACGACTACCAAGTAGAAGAACGCACCTATAAAGGTCAGGTGTATCGTACTGTTGTGATGAGACGCAGAATGATACTCTACCCTCAAAAAACAGGTAGCATCACCTTAGAACCCTTGAATTTGAACGTATTACTCACTGCACCTACAGGGCAACGCGATTTCTTTGGCGGTCTTGTATACGAAAGTATGGAGCGAAAAGTTTCTTCAGGTAGTGCAGTAATCAATGTAAAACCATTGCCTGAGCAAGGTAAACCAGATAACTTCTCTGGGGCTGTAGGTGATTTTTCATTTGCAGTAAACCTTACCCAACCTACCCTCAAAGCTAATGAAAGTACCCAGTTGAAAATAGAAATATCAGGTAACGGAAACTTCAAATTATTTGATTTGCCTAAGCCTAATTTTCCATCATCATTAGAAGTGTACGCACCTGAACAAAAAGACGATGTACTCCCTTCACTTAATAGTGGGATGAAAGGTCGATTAGAACAAACCTACACTATTGTACCTGAGTACAAAGGTAAATATCCTATCTCTGGACTCTCTTTTTCGTACTTTAACCCTAAAACACAAAAGTATGAAACTGTAAAAACAAACGATTTATGGATAGACGTAACTGAAGGTCCTACCCCAAATAGTGACACTACAGCCAACGAACTAACTACCGCTCCTAAAACTTTAGGCGGCTTGCAAATGAATGCCGACCTCCAAGATATACATACATCTGTATTCTTCGGTTCTACCAGCTACTATTTGTGGTTACTCTTGCCATTATTGCTCATCCCGATAGCTCTTATTTGGTGGCATATCAAAATGCAAAGAGCAAGTGATATAGAAGGAAATAAAGTGAGGGCAGCTAACAGATTAGCAAAGAAATATTTAGGAGAAGCCAAACGCAAATTAGGTGATAAAGGTACGTTCTACGAAGCCTTAGAGCGCGCTTTACACAACTATTTAAAAGCTAAATTGAAGATTGAAACTGCCGAGATGAGCAAGGATAAAATTACTGAATTATTGCTCAACCAAAAGGCTAGTGAAGCTACTGTAACACAATTTATGGCATTACTCGCTAATTGTGAAATGGCACGATACTCACAACACCACACCGATGCCTCTATGGAAAAAGATTTTGGAGATGCTGTAGAAGTGATTTCAGCACTCGACAAACAAGTGAAAAATAAGTAATCGCTAAACAAAATGAAAAACAATATTTTTATCTATATCCTTCTATTAGTTTCTGTGCAACTTTTTTCTCAAGATAACAATATCAATCTGTTTGAAAAAGCTGCTCAGCTCTATCAACAAGGTCAATACACTGAAGCTATTGAGCAATATAAAACTATATTGGCTCACGGGAAAGAATCGTCTGCCTTGTACTACAATTTAGCAAGTGCTCACTACAAATTAAATCACGTACCTGAGAGCATTTATTATTACGAGAAAGCCCTCCAGCTCAACCCCGATAATCAGCAGGCTAAGGACGGACTTCTATTGGCAAACCAAATGAAAGTAGACGCTATTGTTCCGCTTCCCAAAACGTGGTTGCGCCAATTCTCTGATGCCGTTACAGGTTTGTTTAGCTTGCAAACGTGGGCTGTACTCTCTATTATAGGTGTCATCGCATTTGTGTTGAGTTTTTTCTGTTACTATTTTTTAGAACAGACTTCTCTCAAACGACTCTTTTTCACCCTGATGTTCATATCAGTAGCGATAGCTGTGGGCACTTATTTTATTGCTAACTTTCACAAAAAACAAGTAGATGGTGAAAAGTATGCTATATTGTTTAATAAAACCGTAAGGGTATTTTCAGAAGCTAATGCCTATAGCAGTGAAGTGTTACAACTACACGAAGGCACCAAAGTTGAAATTACTGAAAAAACAAACGATTGGGTAAAAATACGTTTAGCCAATGGAAAAACTGGCTGGACTAAAGTGAGTAGTTTGAAAGTATTGTAAGTATTTGCTGCAAACTTTCCTCTTTAGTTAGTCCGTCCATCGCGAGGCTATGTGTAGCTTGTGTATAGAAAGTATTGCGCTCAAAGAGATGTTTGCGGATAAAATCTTCTAAATCCTCCTTTTTTAGTTCCTTTAGTAAGGGACGGAAAGTGGATTCAGCTAAGCGTTTAGCCAAGCTTTTAGGAAGATATTTCAGGTAAATAGAAACATTTCCTTCAGCTTTTATCAATTCCATATTATTGCCAAAACAGGGGGTACCTCCCCCTAATGAAAGTATACAATCACCTTCTCTTTGCAGGATTTCTTGCAAATAGAAGGTTTCTTTTTTGCGGAAATATATCTCTCCTTTGGTAGCAAAAATATCTTGTACACTCATTTTTTCGGCGGTAGCTATATAAACATCAAGGTCTACAAAAGGTACATTTTTAGCAGCAGCTAAGGCTTTCCCAAGGGTAGATTTACCACTTCCCATATAACCGAGTAAAATTATTTTCATTTGTAATCTATTGGATAGTAAGGGGTTGAAAAATACTTTTAAAATAAAATGCAAAAATAATACTTTTTTTCTTGCTACGTAATAAAAATGTTATATCTTTGCACCCGCAAACAAGAAAATACTGATTGTCATAATGACTCGGTAGCTCAGCTGGTAGAGCACGACACTCTTAATGTTGGGGTCCAGGGTTCGATCCCCTGCCGGGTCACAGGGTTATACAATTATTGTTATTTTTTATAGGACTTGGTAGCTCAGTTGGTAGAGCACAACACTTTTAATGTTGGGGTCCTGGGTTCGAGCCCCAGCCAGGTCACAAGGGTTATACAATTTGTTTTTTTATTTTTTTAAGGGACTTGGTAGCTCAGTTGGTAGAGCACAACACTTTTAATGTTGGGGTCCTGGGTTCGAGCCCCAGCCAGGTCACAAACACGTTAGCCTACGTGGAGAAATTGGTAGACTCGCCATCTTGAGGGGGTGGTGCTCGTTAGGGCGTGCTGGTTCGAATCCAGTCGTAGGCACTTTGGGGATAAGGATTTATATATAAAAAGAGACTATTCAACATTTTGAATAGTCTCTTTTTTATTGCTTCTCTTTTCTTTATTAAAGTTTAAATATATGTATTTATTTCCTATTTTATGAAACTGCTACACAAACTTTCTCTTCAAAAAATCTCACCTCTCCCCTCCCCTTCTCAAAAAACTTTTTATACGCCTTCTCAAATTTAACTACAAAACCTCATTCATAAAAATATTTTATTAACATAGCCAATGATTGCATAAATATTTTATTTTATATCGCCAAAGATTACAAAAAAATTATCTTTCTAAATAATTATGTTTTTATGCTGATTTTCAGCTACATATTATCAAACAAAAGATAAAATATCTAATTCGTAATAAAAAAATAAGTTAAAATCCTTGTCAATTGTTAAAATATTCTTAACTTTGCCTCGTAATAATAATTTTAATTATATTATATATGAAGGTAAAAATATTAATGTTATTTATCTTTGTGTGTTGTGGCAGCTTGCTATGGGCACAGGAGAAAACTGTAACGGGTGTCGTTACTGATGAAAGTAAAACTCCTTTACCAGGGGTGAACGTAGTTATTAAAGGTACTACGCGTGGTGTTTCAACAGATTTTGACGGGAAGTATACGCTTCGCGCTAAAGCTAACGAAACAATTGAATTTAGTTCTATAGGTTATGTTACCCAAACTAAAAAAGTAGTAGGCAATGGTAACAACCTTGTTATCAATGTACTGTTAAAAGATGAAACGCAACAGCTCACCGAAGTTGTAGTAACGGCTTTGGGTATCAAGCGCGAACAAAAAGCCTTGAGCTACAACGTGCAACAAGTGAAAGCTGAAGAGCTTACCAAAGTGAAGGACGCAAACTTCGTGAACAACCTCAATGGTAAAGTTGCTGGGGTGAACATTCAGCGCAGTGCTTCTGGGGTCGGAGGGGCTACCAAGGTGATTATGCGTGGTGCTAAATCTATCACAGGTAGCAACAATGCCCTTTATGTGGTAGATGGTATTCCGCTCAACAATGCTTCTTCTGCTTCCGATGGCGGAGATTTCGGTACTCCTGGAGGTGGTGAAAGTATCTCAGACTTTAACCCCGAAGATATCGAGAGTATCAATATCTTAACAGGCCCTTCAGCTGCTGCCTTATATGGTGCAGCAGCTGCCAATGGGGTGGTGATTATCAACACTAAAAAAGGTAAAGAAGGCAAAGTTTCCGTAAACTTCAACTCTAAAGTGGAAGTGCTTACTCCTTTTATTACTCCCGAATTTCAAAATACTTATGGCAGTAGTGGTGAAACCAGCTGGGGCGCTAAACTCGCAACTCCTTCTACTTACGACCCTCTCAAATTCTTCCATACAGGGGTAGTACACAACAACGCGGTAGATTTTTCTATAGGTTCTGCTCAAAACCAAACCTATGTATCTTTTGCTTCTACCGATTCTAAAGGGATTATCCCTACCAATGGTTACTACCGTCACAACTTTATGGGGCGTAATACTACTCATTTCCTAAACAACAAACTACATTTAGATTTTTCAGCGAGTTATATCTTGCAAGGTAACCAAAATATGTACTCTCAAGGAGGGGTATTCAACCCGCTCACTTCTTTGTACCTCTTCCCTCGCGGTGATAATTTTGAAGAGCTCAAAGCGTGGGAACGCTGGAATCCTTCACGCAAAATCAACGAACAATACTATCCTTATGTAGGTAATGTTGCCAATGGGGTCATAAAAGAAAATCCTTATTGGAATATCTACCGTCAGCAGTTCTTAGAAAAGAGAAAACGCAATATGTACTCTGCTTCTCTTACTTATGATGCTCTTAGCTGGCTCAATATCAGTGGTCGTGTGCGTATTGATAACACTCAAGGAGAGGGCGAAATGCGTGCTTATGCTACATCCGACCAAAGTACAGGGGTAGGTTACTATGGCGAATGGCGTTATACGCTCAAAACAATCAATCAAACCTATGCCGATGTGATGGCTAATATCAACAAAGATTTTGGTAAATATCAAGATGCCGATGGTAATGAACGCAAAATGTTTAATATCTCTGCCAACCTCGGAGCTTCTTACGACGACAACTTGCATAAAGAAGCTGGTTTTAGAGGTAATTTGCACAATATCTCCAATTTCTTCGCTGTGAGCAACCTCGACCCTCGTGGAGGTAAAGTGCAAACACATAGCCATACCCGCAATATAGCTGTATTTGGTAGTGCCGAATTAGGCTGGAAAAGCCGATTGTTCCTTACCCTTACAGGGCGTACCGACTGGGCGTCTCAACTTGTAAATACGAACGATGAAGCGATTTTCTATCCATCGGTAGGGCTTTCAGGGGTTGTTTCCGAATTTGTAAAAATGCCCGAATGGTTACCTTATCTCAAAGTGCGTGCTTCATATACCGAGGTGGGCTCACCTATCTCTCGTGAAGGCTTTACCCCTGGTACACGTACCTTTGGTTTTAGTGGTACTGGTATCAGTTCTGACCCCGATTATCCTTTCCCCGATTTTACCGCTGAACGCACTAAATCTTACGAAGCGGGCTTGAATGCTAAATTGTTTAAAAACGCTTTAAACCTTGATGTTACAGTTTACAAATCGAATACTTACAACCAATTGCTTTCTTATGATTTACCTGAATCCAGTGGTTACAAACGTTTGTGGTTACAAGCAGGTAATATAGAAAACAAAGGGATTGAAGCGGGATTAGGTTTCAACAAAACTTTTGGCAACTTTGCTTGGAGCAGCAATGTAACCTATACACGCAACATCAACCTCGTAAAGGAATTAGCTCATCATTACCGCAACCCTATCAATGGTACTTATTTTGATATTACCAAAGTGGGCAGCATTCGCGAAGGTGGTTCTATGACCGATGTGATTACCGATAAACTCCTTAAACGTGGTGCCGATGGCAAATTAGTAGATTCTGGCAAAGGTACTTACGAAATTGATAACACTCGCGAATACCTTATCGGTAATACCGCCCCCGACTTCACTATGGGATGGCGCAACAGCTTCACTTTCTATAAAAATCTATCACTCGATGTAATGATATATGGTCGTTTTGGTGGTATCGTGCAATCACGCACCCAAGCGTGGCTTGACCAGTATGGTGTTTCTAAAGCTACCGCCGATGCGCGTGACCGTGGAGGCGTAATGATTGACGGTGTGTTGTACGACGCTCGCAAATACTATGAAACCATTGCTAATGGTGGGGTAAGTTTGCCTGCTTACTATAGCTATGATGCTACTAATGTGCGCATACAAGAGTTATCACTTACCTATCGTTTGCCTTTAGCCGAAATGAATAGTATGAAATGGCTCAAATCACTCAGTATGTCAGTTACTGGTTATAACTTAGCTATGTTGTACCTCAAAGCGCCTTTCGACCCCGAATCAACTGCCAATACTAAAAGCTATGGCACTGGTGCCGACTTTTTTAGAATGCCTTCTCTCCGCAGTTTAGGTATCGCTATCAAAGCCTCTTTATAATAAAAACGTTTATTTTAAAAATGTAAACCAATGAAAAAATTACTATATATCAGTATGTTGTCCTTCCTTACCTTCGCTTGTACTAAGGATTTTCAGGACATCAATACCAATCCTACCAATCCTACTAAAAAAATAGCAGAACGCGATGGGATTAACATAGCAGGGTATTTGGGAACGATTCAAAACCAAATCATCCCTACCCGTGCGGTGAATGGTACCAACCTCTACCAAACCTCTATCAATATGATGGGCGATAGTTATGTAGGCTATATGAACCCTCCTATTAATAAGTGGAATAACCAAAAAACAATGATTACAGGCTATATGGCTGAATGGTGGATGAACAACAACTATTCAGGTATGTTCAGCACTATCATCTCCTCTTGGCGTGACGTGAGAACCAATACCATTCTCGCCGACCCTAACGATATTACTTACAAAGCAATCTACCAAATGGTAATGATTTGCAAAGCTTTAGGGGTATTGCGTGCTACCGATATGTTTGGACCTCTACCATATTCTAACCAAGGTAAAGGGCTTACCAAAGTACCTTACGATTCTGTAGAAGAGATTTATACCCAGCTCTTCAAAGAATTGGATGAAGCAGTAACTTATCTCAACGAGTACAAAAGCAATTACAGCCTTCCTGAAAGCATCCGTAAAAACGACTTTTTCTATGCAGGTGATTTGAACAAATGGATTAAATTTGCAAACTCTATTCGCTTGCGTATGGCAGTGCGCATCCGCTATGTGGCATTTGCCAAAGCTAAAGAAGAAGCTCAAAAAGCTCTCAATGGCGGTGTGATGGAAGATATGAGCGATATGGCTAAACTCCAAACTAACGAGCGCCTCATCATCCTCAACAGCTTAGAAATGATTGCTAATAACTACCAAGATACCCGTATGGGAGCAACTATCTGGTCATACCTCAAAGGCTATCAAGACCCTCGTATGAACGCTTACTTCAAGCTCAACCCTACCGAACGCCCCGATGGTTATACCAATCAAACAGAATTACAAGGTATACGCTCAGGTTTTGCAGGTGATAAAAACTATTTAGGCTTTGGCTACCCTAATATCAAAGAGGATTCTCCTACTTATGTGATGAAAACTTCTGAAGTCTATTTCTTAAGAGCTGAAGCCAAACTCTTCGGTCTTACTACCGATGCTAAAACCGACCAAACTCTTTATGAGGAAGGTATTGCAATGAGTTTTAGAGAAAATGGGGTAAGTGCTAATTCTTATGCAAGCAACAACACCAATAAACCTGCTCCTTATGTCGATCCTCTCAATGCTGCCAACAATCAAGGTGCACCTTCTGAAATAACAGTATCTTATGCCGCTGCAGCTACAAACGAGGATAAATTAGAGAAAATCATTACTCAAAAGTATTTAGCTATTTTCCCCGATGGTCACGAGGCTTGGACTGAATGGCGTCGTACAGGTTACCCTCGCCAAATCAACCCTGTAGCCTATAATGCCGATGCTATCCACGGTAACACTATCAAATCTACCGATGGTCGTACCAAAGGTGTCCGCCGTGCTATCTATCCTCAATCGGAATACACAGGTGAAAACCGTGAAAATGTACTCCGTGGTGTACAACTTTTAGGCCCTGGCGCTGTAGACGATTGTAATACTCACCTCTGGTGGGATGTAAACCCTAATACACGATAAAAATTAAAAACTATGAAAAACAGAACAGTTAAATATCTTAGTCTGTGGGCTCTAAGTCTGTTAATGGCAAACTGCGTGAAAACAGAACCTTTAGACGTAGAAAAAGACTATAAACAGCAGCTCACCGAGCGTGCTAAACAAGAACAACAACGCGAGGCTGAAGCTAAAGCTAAAGCCGAAGCTGAAGCCCAAAAAAAATGGGATGCTTATTACCAAATGCTCACCGAGTACAAACAAAAAGCGTGGGCTAACCAAGGTGAAAAACCGTTTATCTATATGTGGTGGACAGGCTGGCGCGCCGTCGATGGGCTCGACCGCTCTTGGTTGCAATCCATCCCCGATACTACCACCGCTATCTCTCTTTGGGGGGGTTATGGCAAACAACCTGCCGATATGACCGAAAACGAAAAATACGACTTAGATATTTTTCACAAAAAAGGAAGTAAAGTGTTCCTCTGCTGGCAAGTGTCAAACGTGGGGCTCGGTTTGCCAAGTGAAGGTAAAGAAAATGGTTTTGCTCGTTTTCGTCAAAAATACGGCGAAGAAAAAACTCCCGATAACGAAACATTCCGCTGCCAAATCTACGCTCGTGACTTAGCGCGCTACATCATCGCTTGCGGTTTTGATGGTTTTGATATCGACTGGGAACCTAACATCGGTAACCACGGTCACGGCTACAACGAGTTTGCTTCTGGTACTTCTGTAAATGGTTATAACAAAAATATGAATACCTTTATCGCCGAAATTGGTAAATACTTTGGTGATAAATATTCAGGCGACCAACGCAAACAGTACCTCCGCGACCTTTTCGATGAAAACCATTCAGGCTACCACGAAAAAGAAAAAGAGTACATCCGTGCCTATAAACCTTTCTTTGAGAAAGGCAATTATGTAGAGAAAAAGTATTACCTCTTGTATGATGGTGAAAGCCAACTCGATTTTGGTTTAAACGATAGTTATATCAGCAAATACATTATGCAAGACTATGGATATAATCGTGTAGGTAACCCTTTTACCTCTAACAAGCATAAAAGCGTTTCTACCTCAGAGTTTGAAAAAGGTCAGTTCAAATCTATCATAGTGAAAGCCGAAGCCGCTAAACAAAAAAGAGTAGGCGGAGTAGGCTCTTATCACGGCGAAATAGACTTCTCTACTTCAGCTGAAGATGTCGCTTTTAAAAGCTATTTGCAAGAGAAAAAAATAGAAGGTAGAAAGTACAAACACTACGCTTGGATGCGTGAAGCAACTCGTATTATCGACCCTCGTAGTACCGATGAATACAAGAATTTTAAAGAAGAATTGACAATTCGTAAACCTAAATAATTGACCTATGAAAAAGATTTGTATACTCTCACTCGCTGCCCTTGTTTGGAGTGCTTGTGAAAAACTGCCTAATACCGATGGTATCACCCCTCAAAAGGTAGTACTTTTTGATAACGCTGCGGTGACTACTATCAAAGTGAAAGACGATAGTGGCTCCAGTGCCCCTACCGAAGTGAAAGTGCGATTGGCTAACCCCATCGCTGAAGATACTTACTATCAAGTGAGCTTGGATAAGAGTGCTATAACAGCTTATAATCAAGCAAATAAAGTGGATTACGACTTGGTGCCTGCTAACACCTTAGCAATGAGCTATACCGACCAAGGGGTTACCAAAACCGCCACCACACTCGTAGTACGTGTACCTAAAGGACAACAAGTATCTGCTGGAAAACTCCAATTCAACATCGGTGCTTTAGTCGATGCCAATGGTCAAAAACTCTCTGGAGCGAATAACTACGCCGTTGCCTTGAAACTCACCCCTATGAATGGTACTGTAATCGTGCAAAACAACCGCAAAAATGCCTTGTTCTTGCTCTCCCGTTCCTTTAAAACTAAAGTAGCTCACCTCAGAAATAAAGCTTTCCACGCTATCTATGGACAAAATACAGGAAAACAAGAGAGTGGTAAAACTTATGCTAACGATGTGAAACTCACTGCTTGGACAATGCAGTACTCTATAGCACCTATCAACGCGTCTCGCAACGCTGGTTTGATGTACCCTAATGGGCGTGCCTCTTCCGATTCTGCCCTTTACAACGTGCTCTATGGGGGTTCATTCTTGTTTATGAATGGCGGTCTCAAATTAGGCTTCAATACCGATAAAGGTAAAAACTTCAAATTCCAAGAAGTAACGGGGCATCCTTCTGCCGATAAATGGTATCACGTGGCAGTAACTTATGAAGAATTAGAAGGTCGCGCCTATTTGAAAATGTACGTGAACGGCGAATTGATGTTCGATTCTGCTGCCCCTGCTAAAATCAACGATTTCCCAATACTATGCTTTGGTAATGGTAACCTCGATGCTTATGTACGCGAAATGCGCCTTTGGAGCAAAGCGCTTACTCAAGGACAAGTAGCCGCTACCCAAAATTTTGTAAAACCCGATTCCGATGGCTTGGAATTGTACATACCGTATAACGAAGACCCTTATGTTGAGGAAAACGGACAAAAAGTAGTGAAAAATGCTTCTACCAATCCTAATAAAAAACTACCTGAAAAATGGTATATCCACACTATTAATGGTGAAGTAAAACTCCCTACTGTAGATTATAACACCGAAGTTGAATTCTAAAAAAGTAAAAACAATGAAAAAAATATATCTATTAGGAGTACTTACTGCTGCTGCTTTATCTGTAGCTTGTACTCGCGACTCTAAGGAGTTAGACATCCTTAAAGAACCTACGCCTACACCTCCCGTAGTTTCTAACCCTCCGGTAGACCTCTCTAAAACTATCGTATCTTTCTCACCCAGTGAAATAAGTGAAAAAGTATTTAGAGACCCCAATACCAAACTCATTGAGGACACCTCTTTCAGCTTTGCGCCTAAGTACTTACAACGTGTATTGGCTACAGGCGAATCGGTAACCCTAAAAATTGAAAAAGAACAAGTAGGGTACGAAAGAAGTCTGCCCGATGGAGCTTACACTGTTGAAAAAGCTGAAATCTCATCAGCTAACGCCGGTGAACAATTTAAGGTAACCCTCAAACCTGAGGCACTTAAAGAAATCGATATCACCAAAGAGTACACCCTCCGCTTTCGTATGAAAATAGCGAGTAAAACACCTCAAGACCTTGCTGTTGAAACCGCTACCGACGATGGTGCTTATCGCATCAAAATTTCTTTTGTAGAAGATAGCTTCCCTAAAGATGGCAACAACCTACAGGAAATAGAAAACACTTCTTCTCCAACCATCAACGATGATGATTATGAATTTGAGTCTAATTACGCTGAAAACCATTTGAGCAAACTCAAAAATAGCTATAGCAATTGGTGGGTAGATGGTGAAGATAATAGCATTTATCTCATTGCCAATTTTACTGATGAAACTGAAGTGAATGGTATAGTGATTTCTCAGCCTTGGAGTGACACAAAAACTCTTGAAGGGGTAGATATTTCAGCCTCTCCCGATGGTACTACTTATTACCCTCAAGGCTCTTACACACGTAGTAGCTACAAGCAAAAAATATACTTGAAGTTCAAAAAACCTATCAAGGTAAAGAAAATTAAATTTACCAATTTCAAAAAACATAACGATAGATATATCGATATCTATAGAGTTCAGTTCTTTTAAACAAAAATAGGTTTGGTTCTTAAAACTTTGTCAAATACCTCAATGCCTCGCGCTATGGTTTTTGGCAAAGTTTTTTTGTACTATATTTTTTACTACTTTTGCGCCTTGATAATTGAAATCAAAAAAAACTAATGAACACTACCCACTGGAAAAATCATCTCAACAACTGCGGATTGCACCGCACTCCCTGTCTATTTATCATCGACTATAAAGGCGAAAACGGAAGGGTATTCCCTCTCTCCCAGCTTCCTAATGATATTGCTTTCTCTTTTGCTGAAGAGAAAAAAAATAATGCAACGCCTATTCCTATAGAAAAATATCCTATCCCTTATCCCGACTTTCAAAAAGCTTTTGATAAGGTACATTCTCACCTTAAAAACGGCGATACCGAGCTTGTAAACCTCACTTTTGCTACCGAAATTTCAGCCGTTTCTTTCAAAGAGGTATATCACAACGCCTCTGCTAAGTACAAATTGCTGTACAAAGATGAGTGGGTATGCTTTTCGCCCGAAATATTCGTAAAAATAGAAAATAACCTGATAAAAACCTACCCTATGAAGGGGACTATTAGCGCAACAATCCCCGATGCCGAGGCGACACTGCTCAACAACGAAAAGGAAATCGATGAACATCACAAGGTAGTACGCCTATTGTCCGACGATTTGCAAAAAGTAGCTACCAATGTGCATACCACTCGCTTCAGATATGTAGATGTGATTAAAAAATCTACGGGCGATCTTTTGCAAACAAGTTCTGAAATCGTGGGTGAACTGACCAACGGTTGGCAAGCACACTTAGGTGATTTGTTGGCGACATTGCTCCCTGCGGGTTCTATTGCGGGCGCACCTAAAGAAAAATCGGTTGAGGTCATCGCCGAAGCCGAAAATTATGAGCGCGGTTATTACACAGGCATTGCAGGCGTTTTCGATGGTAATACGGTAGATAGTTGTGTGCTTATACGCTTTATCGAACATATTGGCGATAAGTATTACTACAAAAGTGGTGCAGGCATTACCGCACAAAGCCAACCGCAAAACGAATACAATGAGATTATTGAAAAAATATATATCCCTATTTAATGGAAAACCAACAATTTATAGAATCAATAAAACTCCTCAATGGTGATATTTGTCATTTAGCATATCACCAAGAGCGTGTTTGCCGTACCTTTTCACATTTCTTCCCAAGTGAAAAGGTACTTTCACTGCAGGAGATCATCAGCAAAATTGCCTTACCAGCAATCGGAAAGTACAAAATTCGTATTGTGTATAGCAAGGAGAACTCTATTGTAGAAATACACCCTTATCACATCAAACCTATCAACACTATCAAATGTGTAAACACCGATGAATACGATTATTCTTATAAATTTTTAAACCGAGAATTTCTCAACATCTTAAAACAAACTTCTGGTGCCGATGAGGTGATTTTTCTCAAAAACGGCAAAGTTACCGATAGTAGCTATGCTAACATTATCTTTTTCGACGGCAAACAATGGCTTACACCTTCCACTTTTCTTCTCAATGGTACCTGCCGCCAGCGACTCCTCAACGAAGGTAAAATTACCGAAGCCTCTATACACTACACCGATATTCAAAACTTTGAACAAATAGGTTTCATCAATGCGATGCTCGATATGGGAGAGTTTAATTTGCCAATGAGTAAATTAGTAAATTAGCAAATTTGAAAATTAGCAAATGAGGTTAAGCCCATATTTCTCATTAGAACAATCTTTCTCATAAATACTCACTTTTCCGGATTGTCCCCCTTCGGGAAAGCCAGCGAGTGCTCACAGCTGGGTATGTGCTGCAAACGCCTGCACACAAAAACTTTTTGGATACCCCTCCAACTGATTTACAATCACTTTTCCGGATTGTCCCCCTTCGGGGGAACGGGGGCTACCCCTCTCATTTATTAAAAATATTTTATAATACACCTCCTATAAAAAATAAATCCATTCCTTATATATTGCTTTTTCTTTTCGTTTTACTACCTCTTGAAGACTAAAAAACGCCATTTTTAACTGTTAAAAAACAAAAATCGTAAAAATAACACAAGTAAATAAAATAAATACATTTAATTTATATACTTGACTATGAGCATTATATAAAACAATCCCCTCTTAAAGTAAAAATTTTAATAAAAATATTTAATAAAAAACTTGCAATTTTGTTTTTTTTTGTTTTTACTTTGCACCGTCAATAAAAATAATTAGCAAATTAGCCAATTAATCAATTAGTAAATTAGTCAATGATTTATTTGCTGATTTCCAAATTTTCAAATTTTCAAATTTAAAAACTATGCAAAGTAAAGTAACTTTGATCAGACATTGGGTAACACTTTTGTTGCTCTGTCTAACTACTTCTCCTTTGTGGGCGCAGACGCTCGATGTTAAAGGAAAAGTAACCGATGCTAACAAAGAACCCTTAATGGGCGCAAGTGTAGTAGTGAAAGGTACTACCCACGGGGTGAGTACTGATATGGATGGGAACTATTCCCTCAACAATGTGCCTCGGGGTGCTACTTTAGAAATTTCCTATATAGGAATGGTTACCCAGAATATTGCTGTCAATGGGCGTTCGCTTATCAATGTGCAAATGAAAGATGAAAACCAACAACTTGAAGAGGTGGTAATTGTAGGCTATGGTACTCAAAAGAAATCGAGTATGACGGCTGCGGTATCTTCAGTATCAGCTAAAGAGGTGCAAAAGCAGGTAACTGCCAATGTGGCTTCAGCCCTACAAGGGCGTACCCCTGGAGTAGAAATCTTGCAACGCGGCGGGATTGCAGGTGCCGAGGTGAATATTGTTGTACGTGGAGCAGGCTCTTTTGGTGCTACTGCACCGCTTTATGTAATCGACGGGGCTATTGCCGATGGACTTGATGCACTCAACCCTTCGGATATCGAATCCATAGAAATACTTAAAGATGGTTCAGCAGCGGCTATCTATGGTTCACGTGCTGCCAATGGGGTTGTGTTGGTTACTACTAAAAATGGTAAGAGTGGTAAAACCATAGTAGAGGTAGATGCTTCTTATTCATACCAAACGCCTTCTAAAATGCTGAATATGATGAATGCTGAACAATGGCGTACTTTTGCTAATCAAGTAGCTGACAATAGTCCGTCTTACGACCGTGCTCCTCAAAACGTAAACCCTACCGACCCTAATCGCAGTACCGATTGGCAAGATTTGTACTACCGCAATGCACCAATGAGTAGTTTCAATGCGAGTGTATCGGGGGGAGGTGAAAACTCTACTTTCAACACTAGTTTGGGTTATGTAAGACAAGAGGGAATTATCATCAAATCGGAATACGACAAGTACAATGCACGTATCAACTCTACTTTCAAAAAGGGTAGATTTTCCTTGACAGAGAAACTATCGATTGCCAATACTAAGAAAGTAGCTCCTCCGAGTGTTCGTACGCTCGAAATGCCTACTATTCCTGTAACTGATGAAAATGGACGTTATATTTCTACAGCTGCTTCAAAAGGCTATTCTATCACCAATACTAATATTTCTAATCCTTTAGCAGCTATTTATAAACAAGATGCTTTCACCCGAAACACTAGTGCTACGGGAAGTTTATCAGGAGCTTTTAAACTGATGAAAGGCTTGCAATATAAGCTAAATGTAGCAGGTACTTATGTAAATACCAATACCTATAAACACACTCCTGCTTATAATACCTTCTTTAATCCTGATGGTACTCCTGATGCTAAACTCAATCAAACAGGACGTACTTCATTATCGGAAGGTAGAGCGGAACACTTCAATTATACTATTGATAATCTGCTCACTTTTAACCGTACTTTTCAAAAGAAACACCATTTCGATGTGCTATTAGGTACCAGCTGGATGCGTGATTTTTACCGTAAAAACTCTATCAGTTCAGGGGTGAACGATTTAGGAGCCCCTACCGTAAAAACGTATAATGGCGAAGGGGTAGTAGGATCTAACCAACTAAACACTGCGTTACTTTCTTTCTTTGGTCGTTTGAATTACGACTACAACAACAAATACCTGCTATCGCTTAGTTTGCGCCGTGATGAGTCGTCTAAATTTGCCAAAGGGCATCGTGTAGGCTATTTCCCTTCAGCTTCTGTGGGTTGGAATATCCATTCTGAGCCTTGGTTTGATACCGAACTGCTTAGCAAACTAAAACTGCGTGCCAGCTATGGTGAATTAGGAGCTAACTTTATCGACCCCTACACTTTCTTGAATTTGGCTTATGGTCCTGTACCAGCTATTTTCGGTAGTAGCCGTCAGTATGGTTATGTTACTCGTTTTGCACAACAAGACCTTACGTGGGAAACTTCTATTACCTCCAATGCAGCTATCGAGGTAGGTGTACTCAACAATATGCTCACCTTCACAGCCGAATACTTTATCAAGCGCAACAACAATTTGTTAGCACCGCTCGAATCACTACCTTCTTCAGGACAAACCATCACTATCAACAAAGGAGCGGTACCCAATTACAATACGGCTTCGGTTGAAAACAAAGGGTTAGAGTTTTCTTTAGAATTTAAAAAGAAATGGGACGATTTTACCCTTAACTTCCAAACCAATCTCACTTATATGCAAAATAAAGTATTGGCATTAGGTGAAGGGGTACAACCTATTCGTGGAGAGTTGATGAGTGCTAAGTTTAACGACCGTCCTACCATTACTAAAGAAGGCTTACCTATCGGTACTTTCTGGGGCTATAAAGTAGTAGGAATTAATGACCAAGGCGATTTTCTTTACCAAGCCAAAGACGGCACTGCTAAGCTGGCTAAGCAGCTAAAAGAAGACGATAAACAAGTAATCGGGAACCCTACTCCTGATTTCACTTTTGGCTATAACCTCAATTTAAATTATAAGAATTGGGATTTCACCGCTTTCTTCCAAGGGGTAGCAGGCAATGAAATTTTCAATGCCGAAAAGTATGATTTGTACTTCAACTATAATAGTAATGCACCTGTAGATGCCTTAAATTCTTGGACTCCTACCAATCGCAACACTAAGTTACCTATTGCCAAAACTGATAACTACAATGGGGGTAATGCTTTGCCTAGTACATTCTATATAGAAGATGGCTCGTATTTGCGCCTTAAAAACGTACAAATAGGCTACACTTTCCCCGAAACATTGCTCAAAAAGATAGGAGGCTTACGCTCTTTGCGTATTTACGGCAGTGCTCAAAACCTCTTTACCCTTACTAATTATTCTCTTTACGACCCTGAGGTAAGTAGCAACGCCTTGTTCAACAAAGGTATTGACGGCTTGGAAGCCAATGCTCCTGCTATCAATGCTCGCGTGTATAATATGGGATTAAAACTCACTTTTTAAACTGAATGCAAAATGAAAAAGAATATATACAAAATTATAGCTGTGAGCTTGCTGTTAGCTACTACAACGGCTTGCGAAAAAACCTTTGACGAATTGGCGAGCAACCCTAACCAACAAGACGTAAATGGATTTTACAATACCCCGCAAAATATCAACAAAGGGGTGATAGGAATCTATGCCTATATCACTACCCCTCGTGCGATGGGTACTGCAGGACGCTTGCAAATCAATCGTGGTGATGAGAGTAGCGACTGCTCCGACTATGGAGAACCTGGTCAGTATTCGGCTAACCTATCCAGCTCTTGGTATACCATTGTGCAACCTTATGCGCTCTTCTATACTGCAGCTTCTCAAGCCTGCCAAATGATAGAAGCAATTCCTAATGTAAACTTTACGAACCAACAGTTGAAAAATGCCTATTTGGGTGAAGCTTATTTTTTAAGAGCCTATACACATTGGTTTTTATTTCTCAACTTTCGCAATATCCCGTTGATGAAAGAATTGCCAAAGTCTGCCAAAGACTACAAACCTCAGGCAACTCCTGAAGAGGCTTGGGATTTTATCATCTCCGACCTCAAACGCGCTAAAGAACTCTTGCCTGAAAAAGGTTTTTGGACAGGTGAATCAATAGGGCGCGTTACCAAAGGTTCAGCTATCGCACTGCTCGGTAAAGCCTATTTATACCGCTCAGGCATTGAACGTTATTATGGCAACAGCACTACTACCTATTACAACGAGGCAGCTGCCGAGTTTAACGAGCTTATCCTCAGTGGTAAATATCGCTTGGTAGCCGATTATAACGACAACTTTAAGGTAGCTACCGAAAACAATGATGAGTCTATTTTCGAGCTCCAATTCTTGGGTGATGTAACCAATACGGGCTTCAACCCTGGTTTGTCTAACAGTGGAGTGTGGCGTGACCCTCGTGGCTATTTGCCTCCTACCAATAAAAATGCCAGTAGTAGTGTAATTCACGATTGGGTATACAATACCTTTGTAAATTCTAAAGATGCTTCAGGTCATACCGACCCACGTATGTTTGGCACTTTGATTTTTGATGATACCAAACCTGAAATCAATGCCCGTACAGGTGATGAAGTGCGTATTTTCGACAATAAAACATTTAGAGAATATTACGGTGCGAAAGGCTTTGGAGTAGCTAAAGCACAAGCTAATAAATATAAAGCGGCTTGCCGTAAAGGTATTGATTGGACACTTAGTACTCGTAATCCTGGTAATAACTTCTATATGTGGAACGGTAGGGCTAATGGCTTAAACCAAATAGAAATTCGCTATGCCGATGTATTACTAATGTATGCTGAAGCGGTTGTAAATGGGGGTACACAAGGCTCTTTGAGTGCGTTAGACGCTGTAAACCAAGTACGTGCCCGTGTAGGTATGCCTGCCGTAGCCTCAGTAGATATGAACGTGATTGAACGCGAACGCATCTTAGAACTTACTCAAGAAGGACATCGCTTTTTCGACCTCTTACGCTGGGGCAAAGTAGTACAACGCTTCCGCGAATTAGAAGTTAATGACCCTAATTTCAAACAGTATAACAATTCAGCTTACCTCGGCTTCCAAGAACACAAAAACGAGTGGTTACCACTACCCGTAGACGAAGTAGAAGGCAACCCTTATATTCAACGTAATAACCCCGGCTGGTAATTAGCAAATTAATATAATGAAAAAAATAATATTTTTACTTTCAATTACTTTATGTATAAAGTCTTTCGGTCAGGTACTTCATAACGGCATTCAGCTACCTGATGAGTGGCCTCCCCGTTATGAAGAGCCTACTGAGAGAAAAGAAATGCCCGTACCTTATTTGCAGCATAAACCTGCTGTCATTCCTATCAATACGGGCAGACAGCTATTTGTAGATGACTTTTTGCTCAGTGAGAACCATTTGCAAAAGGTTTATCATACCCCTACTTACTATGCGGGTAATCCTGTATTGGAACCTGATAAAGAATGGGAGAAAACTACCCAAGGAGCCGTTTATGCCTCTCCTTTCAGCGATGGGGTATGGTATGACGAGCGTGATGGCAAATATAAAATGTGGTACCTTACTGGGGCTGGATCGCTCCACAAGCAAGACCCTCAAACTTTCTACACCGGTTATGCCGAATCAACCGATGGTAAGCACTGGGTGAAACCTGCTGCTGGGGTGTATAGCGATACTAATATTGTAGAAACCTCTAACCGTGATGCTGCTACAGTTTGGCTCGACCGCAATGAAAAAGACCCTGCCAAACGCTGGAAACTTTTCAATGTAGAACGTCGTCCGTCCGACCGCCGTTGGCAAATAGTACTCAAGTACTCTCCCGATGGGATTCATTGGAGTAAAGGGGTAGCGCAATCGGGTGATATATACGACCGTTCATCAGCTTTTTATAATCCTTTTACTAAAAAATGGGTCATTAGTATGCGCTACGGTACCCCAGTGTCAAGCCGCTCGCGTGCTTATGTAGAGCACTCTGACCCTGAAGAACTGGTATCGGTAACTCACCGTATACGCAAAGACGATCGCGACAAGCACGTACATTTTTGGTTCACTCCCGACGATAAAGAGTTGCGCCATGAAAAATATCCCGAAGTAGAACCTGGTATCTATAATTTTGATGCAATTGCTTACGAGAGCATCATCCTTGGTTTCTATAGCGCGTGGGCAGGACCTGAAAACAAAGTATGTGAGCAAGATAAAATACAAAAACGCAATGTGATCTCATTAGGCTATAGCCGTGATGGTTTTCACTTTGCACGACCTACTCACCAACCCTTTATGAACGTAAATGAAACTAAAGGAGCGTGGAACTGGGGTAATATGCAATCAGTAAATGGGGTGCCTATTATTGTAGGTGATTCGCTTTACTTCTATGCCAGCGGTCGCAGACTCAGTGAGGTGTTCTGGGATAGCCATACCTCTACAGGCTTGGCAACCTTGCGCCGTGACGGCTTTGTATCGCTCAAAGCTGATAAAAAAGAGGCTTTTGCCACTACCGAAAAAGTGTCTTTTGACGGTGAATACCTTTTTGTAAATGCAGCAGTTAAGAAAGGCAAACTATTAGTAGAAGTGTTAGACGAAAACGGCTCTCCTATTGCAGGTTTCACTAAAAAGGATTGTGTAGTATTACAAAAAAGTGATAGTACCAAAGCACGCGTACAATGGAAAAACAACCCGACCCTCACAGCACTCAAAGGCAAGCCCGTACGTTTTAAATTCTACCTTACCAATGGTGAACTCTACGCTTTCTGGGTATCTCCTTGGGAAACAGGTGAAAGTCGAGGTTACACCGCCGGCGGTGGCAAGGGCTTAAACCCCTCAGGTATTGATAAACCGTAAGAATTAGCAAATGAAAAAAATAATATTTTTACTTTCAATTACTTTATGTATAAAGTCTTTCGGTCAGGTACTTCATAACGGTATAACGCTACCTTCACAGTGGCCTCCCCGTTATGAAGAGCCTACTGAGAGAAAAGAAATGCCCGTACCTTATTTGCAGCACAAACCTGCTGTCATTCCTATCAATACGGGCAGACAGCTATTTGTAGACGATTTTTTGCTCAGTGAAAATCACTTGCAAAAAGTCTATCACACACCTAACTTTTATGCTCAAAATCCAGTACTCAAAGCTGATAAGCCTTGGGAAAACACTAAGGAAGGTTATCCTTACGCAGCTCCTTTTAGCGATGGAGTGTGGTATGATGAACACGACAACAAGTTTAAAATGTGGTACTTAGCAGGAGCTTCACAAGCAAATGATGCCAAACACGGATTAGCTACTTGCTATGCCGAATCACTTGATGGCAAGCATTGGACGAAACCCTCATTAGATATAGTGTCTGGCACTAACTACGTAGATGTAAACAATCGCGATGCGGCTACGGTATGGCTTGACAAACAGGAAAAAGACCCCGCTAAACGCTTTAAGTTCTTCAATGTAGAGTACAAAGTGATGAATAACATAGAGTACAAAAGCGACTATGCTCAATACCAAATTGTATTGAAATATTCCTCCGATGGTATTCACTGGACTGATAAAGGCGTAGCTCACTCAGGTAGCATTACCGACCGTTGTTCCGCATTCTACAATCCTTTTACTCATCGTTGGGCTATCAGTATGCGCTATTCGGTGCCTAAGGTATCTAACCGTTCGCGCTCTTATTTAGAGCACGCCAATGTAGAAGATGCTGTAAGTCTTGCTCATATGATGAGCCGACAGCTACACGAGAAATACCAAGTATTTTGGTTCACCCCTGATGATAAAGAAAAACGCCACCCCGATTACCCCGAAGTAGACCCTGGTATTTATAATTTTGATGCCATTGCCTATGAGAGTATCATATTGGGCTTTTACAGTCAGTGGCAAGGGCCTGAAAATGGCATTTGCAAAAAAGCGATGATGCCCAAACGCAACGAGGTACAATTAGGCTACAGTCGTGATGGTTTTCACTTTGCTCGCCCTACTCACCAGTCGTTTATGGCAGTGAATCCTACCGAAGGGGCTTGGAATTACGGCAATATGCAGTCGGTGAATGGGGTGCCTATTATTGTAGGTGATTCTCTTTATTTCTATAGTAGTGGTCGTTCTAAGAATGGTATTTGGTGGGATGCTGGTATGAGTACCGGTTTAGCTACCTTGCGCCGTGATGGCTTTGTATCGCTCAAAGCTGATAAGAAAGAGGCTTTTGCTACTACCGAAAAAGTAAGTTTTGATGGTGAATACCTCTTTGTAAATGCAGCGGTTAAGAAAGGCAAACTATTAGTAGAAGTGTTAGACGAAAATGGGACTCCTATTGCAGGTTTCACTAAAAAGGATTGTATAGTATTGCAAAAAAGTGATAGTACCAAAGCACGAGTACAATGGAAAAACAACGCTACCCTCACAGCGCTCAAAAGCAAGCCCGTACGTTTTAAATTCTACCTTACCAATGGTGAACTTTACGCTTTCTGGGTATCTCCTTGGGAAACAGGTGAAAGTCGAGGTTATACCGCTGGCGGTGGCAAAGGTTTAAATCCCTCAGGTATTGATGAACCGTAAGAATTAGCAAATTTGAAAATTAGCAAATTAGCAAATGAACCTCCTAATTCTCATATTGCCCATATAGTTCACACTTTTGCAGCTTGTCCCCCTTCGGGGAAGCCAGCGAGTGCTCACAGCTGGGTATGTGCACGGCAATTGCCGAGTAAGTGAGTCGGGAGCTATCCCCTAACCCCTGACACCTGACCCCTGATACCTAATTAAAAATATTTAATAAATAATTTGTATTTTTAAAATAGTTACCGTACTTTTGCAGGATATTTTTAGAAACGAATTTAAAATTGAATATAAAAACATCAATATTTAAAAGAATAAATCAAAATTAAACCAATGGATTTTAAACAATTAGAAAAACAATACCGCGATGAACTCTTGCAAAACGTCATTCCGTTTTGGTTAGAAAAATCGCAAGATAAACAGTACGGAGGCTACTTCACCTGCCTCGACCGCCAAGGAAATGTATTCGATACTGATAAATTTATTTGGCTACAAGCCCGTGAGGTATGGCTCTTCAGTATGCTCTATAATCGCGTTGAAAAACGCCAAGAATGGTTAGACACCGCGATACAAGGGGCTGAGTTCCTTAAAAAATATGGTCACGACGGGCACCTCAATTGGTACTTCTCTTTAGACCAACAAGGGAATCCTTTAGTAGAACCTTATAACATCTTCTCCTATACCTTTGCCACAATGGCTTTTGGTCAGCTGAGTATCGCTACAGGCAATCAGGAATACGCCGATATTGCCAAGAAAACCTTTGACATTATCCTCTCCAAAAAAGACAATCCTAAAGGCAAATGGAGCAAAGCACACCCCGGTACGCGCTCTCTTAAAAACTTTGCCCTCCCGATGATTTTGTGTAATTTAGCCCTCGAAATAGAACCGCTCTTAGAGCCTTCTTTTATTGAGGAGGCAATGGAAGCTTGTATCCACGAAGTGATGGAAGTGTTTTTACGACCTGAATTGGGCGGTATAGTAGTAGAAAATGTAAATGCTGATGGTTCACTATCTGATACTTTTGAAGGTCGTCAGCTTACCCCCGGTCACGCTATCGAGGCAATGTGGTTTATAATGGACTTAGGCAAACGCCTCAACCGCCCCGAACTGATAGAAAAAGCGGTGCAAACTACCCTAACAATGCTCAACTATGGTTGGGATAAACAGTATGGTGGTATTTACTACTTTATGGACAGAAAAGGTTGCCCACCTCAACAATTAGAATGGGATCAAAAATTGTGGTGGGTGCATATCGAAACGCTCATCTCTCTCATAAAAGGATACCAACTTACAGGTAATAAAGAGTGTTTAGCGTGGTTTGAAAAAGTGCACAATTACACTTGGGAGCATTTCAAAGACCCTAAATATCCTGAATGGTGGGGCTACCTCAACCGCCAAGGCGAGGTACTTCTCGACCTAAAAGGCGGTAAATGGAAAGGCTGTTTCCACGTACCCCGTGGCTTATATCAAGTATGGAAAACAATTGAAATGATCAATGGTTAATGAATAATGATAAAGAACATATAATATACAAAACTTTGTCAAAGTCTTTAATGCCTGCCGTGCTACGGTCTTTGACAAAGTCTGTACTATTCGTTTTATCTCTAATAATATTGACGGCTTGTACAGAAACCCAAAAAGAACAATCTATGAAAATGAATATCACAGCACTTACCACTCAAGGCTTAGAAGGCGACCTTCAAAAAGGCGTCTCTGCCGCTTATGCTGCTCTTATAGATGATAATCTATTAGTAGCAGGAGGGTGCAACTTCCCCGATAAACTCGGTTTTGAAGGAGGTAAAAAAGTGTTTTATGACGAAATTCTTCTTTTCAATAAAACACAGAACCAATGGCAAACTATAGGTAAACTCCCCGAAGCTGCTGCTTATGGGGTTTCAGTAGCTATTCCTGATGGCTATCTATGGATAGGTGGACAAACGGCTACTCATTCGTTAGCTACCTGCCATAAAGTACAATATACTAAAGAAAAAGGGCTCAACCTTACTGATTTCCCTGCCTTGCCCGAACCGCTTGATAACTTTGCTGGTACAAGTATAGGTAGCAAAGTATTTGTGGCAGGGGGTAACGCTTCTGGCAAACCTTCTAATAAAGTTTACTATATCGATACCGCCACTGATAAAGAGTGGCATCGCTTAGCTGACTTCCCAGAGACTGCCAGCGTACAACCCGTAGTAGCAGCGGTAACACACGAGAACGATACTCATTTGTACTTGTTTGGAGGCTTTTTTGGTGGTGATGCTACACACGCACCTGCCCTCATTACTACCGTATGGTGCTATAGCTTGCAACAACAGCAATGGCAGAAAGTAGCTACTGAAGAAACGGCTGATAAAAAGCTATTTACCCTCACAGGAGCTACAGCTTTAGCTATTGATAACCGCTATATCGCTTGTTTTGGTGGAGTGAATGCTTCTCTATTTATAAATACTATCACCGACCTCTATCATATAGGTCGCGATACTACCCTCACCGATGAGGCGCGCAAACAGAAAAACTACGACTATATGGCGCATTATATGACCCAACCTATAGCGTACTATAAGTTTAACCAAGAATGCTATTTGTTCGACACCCATACAAAGCAGTGGTCGGTACTCGATACAAAACCTAATTTTGCTCGTGCGGGTGCTACTTTAGTAGGTACTCCCGATGAGTTTTATCTTATCCAAGGCGAACTCAAACCTGGTGTACGCAGCCCTAAAACCTATAAACTTAAAATTTTGTCTAACTAAAAAGCCCTGCTAAACTCCCTTCTTAAGAGGGGATAAGGGAGAATATTATGAAAAACAACAAAATATACCCTTGGATAGTAGTTGCCCTACTGTGGGTAGTAGCACTACTGAATTATTTAGACCGACAAATGCTCTCTACGATGCAGGAGTCGATGAAAATGGATATTAAGGAGCTTACCGTAGGCGATAACTTTGGTCGCCTAATGGGTATCTTCTTACTTATTTACGGATTGATGAGCCCTGTAGCAGGTGTCCTTGCCGACCGTCTCAACCGCAAGTGGATGATAGTAGGTAGCCTCTTTGTATGGTCGGCTGTAACCTATGGAATGGGCTACGCAACCACTTTTGACCAAGTGTACTGGCTACGTGCCCTGATGGGTGTGAGCGAAGCCTTATACTTAGCGACAGCCCTCTCAATGATCGCCGATTACCACAGTTCAAAAACACGTTCGTTAGCGGTGGGTATCCACATGTCGGGGCTCTATGCCGGTCAAGCCTTGGGAGGTTTCGGGGCTACCATTGCCTCTAACTATACGTGGCATACCGTTTTCCACTGGTTTGGTATTGCAGGTATTGTATATGCTGTATTCTTAGTGTTCACTTTGTTTGACATCGAAAGAAAACCCGTTGTTCCTAAGCAAGTGACTACAGTTCCTAAAAGTAGTATGGGTCAATCACTTACCCTTGTGTTAGGCACAGCTTCTTTTTGGATATTGCTTTTCTACTTTATGGCATCGAGCTTCCCAGGCTGGGGTACTAAAAACTGGTTGCCTACCCTCTTTTCAAACAACTTAAACGTATCGATGGCAACCGCAGGCCCCATGGCAACCATTTCTATTGCAATTTCGTCTTTCTTAGGGGTTCTCATCGGGGGAACCCTCTCCGATCGCTGGGTACAGACAAACATCAAAGCGCGTATCTATACTAGTACTATTGGTTTAGGTCTCACCATTCCTGCTTTGGTATTGATGGGGTTTGGTAACTCCTACGCTGCAATGATAGGCGCAACCTTGCTCTTTGGTATTGGTTACGGAATGTTCGATACGAATAATATGCCTATCTTATGCCAAATCATTCCACAGCAACAACGTGCTACGGCTTATGGCATTATGAATATGGGAGGCGTATTGGCGGGTTATGCCGTTACCCGAATGCTCGGCTCTTCAAGCGATACAGGTAATTTAGGAGCTGATTTTAGCAAACTATCAGTAATCATCCTAATAGCCATCGTACTGATGCTCATATTCCTAAAACCAAAAAGAGAATTGTGTGGTAAATAATGAACAAATTAGCAAATCGACAAATTAACAAATTTATAATATATGACATTTGAAAAAATCAATGGGCTCATTGTAGCCCCCTTTACCCCTTTCGACAAAAAAGGCGAGGTAAATTTAGAACCAATCGATCAGTATGCTAAACTCTTACAAAAAAATGGATTGATAGGAGTGTTTATCAACGGTTCATCAGGCGAAGGCTATATGATGACGGTTGAAGAACGTATGAAAATAGCCGAGAAATGGGTATCAGTAGCTCCTCAAGGCTTCAAAGTGATTGTACACTGCGGGGCAACTTGTATCAAAGATAGCTACAAAATGGCACAACACGCCCAAGAAATTGGAGCTTTTGGTATTGGCGCGATGGCTTCACCTTTCCCCAAAGCGGGTAGAGTTGAAGAGCTTGTAAAATACTGCGAAGAGATAGCTTGCGGAGCCCCTAACTTGCCTTTCTACTTTTATCATATTCCGGTACTCAATGGAGTGTATTTGCCAATGTTGCCTTTCCTCAAAGCAGCCGATGGTCGTATCCCTAACTTGGCAGGTATCAAATATACTTATGAACCGCTTTATGAGTACAACCAATGTATGCTGTACAACAATGGCAAATACGATATGCTCTACGGCTTAGACGAGACGATTCTCAATGCGCTTGTAATGGGCGGAGCTCGTGGCGGTATCAGCGGTACTGGTAGTTATATAGGCAAAGTGTTGGTAGGCATCATCGATGAATACCACAAAGGCAATATTGCCAAAGCAGCCGAGTTGCAAAACTATGCCCAAGATGTGATAAATGTAATCGCCAAATACCGTGGTAACATCGTATGTGGCAAACGTATAATGAAGTTGCTTGGTTTAGACTTGGGTATCAACCGTACGCCTTTTCAAAACATCACTGATGAAGAAGAAGCTATCATTAAAAAAGAATTGGAAAACATCGACTTTTTTAACAGATGTAATCAACTATAAGTTTTTTCTTTTCACTAAAAAAGAAAGAGCCGGCAGCAATAAACTGTCGGCTCTTTCATTATAAAAAATACTAACTATGAACTACTTTAATTGCAATTCATTTACAATCTTTTGGATTTTATCGTCCAAAATCTTTTGAGTTGCTTCAAAAGCATCTACACTGCTCAAAGGCGTATTTACACTGAAATAGAACTTAATTTTAGGTTCTGTACCACTGGGGCGTGCTGCTACGCGAGTGCCCTTATCGGTGTGGTAGATAAGCACATTCGATTTAGGAACGTCTATATCTTCTACTTTGCCAGTAAGTGGGTGGAATGCCTTAGATGATTGGTAATCACAAATGAGACTTACTTTTTCTCCATTAATTTCTTTCAACGGATTTTCGCGTAAGTCTTTCATCATTTGGGCAATTTCTTCTGAGCCTGAAATACCTTTTTTTACCAAGGAAATGAGATATTCTTTGTAGAAACCGTATTTGGTATAAGCGTGTAGCAATTCTTTGTAGAACGAACTGCCTTTAGCTTTAGCGAATGCTGCAATCTCGCAAGCTAATAGAGTAGCAGTTACCGCATCTTTATCGCGTACAAAATCGCTTACCATATAGCCAAAACTTTCTTCACCACCACCTATAAAAGTGAGCTTAGGGAAATCTTTAATCATTTTGGCAATCCATTTGAAACCTGTAAGTCCTTCTTTGTATTGCACTTTGTAAGCATTAGCAATCGCGTGAACCATAGGGGTCGAAACGATGGTAGAAGCGACAAACTCATTACCTTTAAAGCCTTTTTTGCTTTGTTGTTCCAATAGGAAGTCGGTCATCATTACCATTGTTTGGTTACCGTTAAGCAGTACCATTTTGCCGTGAAGGTCGCGAACAGCTATACCTATACGGTCACAATCGGGGTCGGTACCTATTACAATATCCGCTCCTATTGCGTCTGCTTTTTTGAGTGCCAACGTAAGCGCTTCGGGTTCTTCGGGGTTAGGTGATTTTACGGTAGGGAAATTACCATCGGGTACAGCTTGTTCTTCTACGATATGTACATTGGTAAATCCTGCGCGTTTGAGCACATCGGGTACCATTGTAATAGAGGTACCGTGCAAAGAAGTAAAAACAATTTTGAGTTTGTCTTTCTCAGGTGCATTGAAGTCGCCGTGTTTGATAGATGCTTCGGCAAAAGCGTTGTCAAGTTCTTTGTCGATGTAGTGAATAAGACTCTCATCGGCGTTGAATTTGATATCTTTGAAGTCGAGTGCTTCAATAGCTTTCATAATATCACCGTCTTCGGGCGGTACGGTTTGTCCGCCGTCTTGCCAATACACTTTATAACCGTTGTATTCTGGTGGATTGTGAGAAGCGGTAAGCACGATACCTGCTTGGCATCCTAAGTAGCGTACGGTAAAGGATAGTTCAGGAGTAGGACGAAGGTCGGAGAAGAGAAATACTTTTATGCCATTAGCCGCAAACACATCGGCTACTACTTTGGCAAATTTTTTAGAGTTGTTGCGGCAGTCGTGAGCGATAGCTACTTTTATTTCTTGGTTAGGGAAACATTTTTTGAGGTAGTTGCTCAATCCTTGGGTATTTTTGCCTAACGTGTATTTGTTGATACGGTTGGTACCGATACCCATAATTCCACGCATACCTCCTGTGCCAAACTCTAAGTTCTTGTGGAAAGCTTCGTTGAGTTCATCGGGATTTCCATCGATGAGGGCTTGAACTTTACTGCGGGTTTCTGCATCAAAAGTGTCAGAAAGCCACGCTTTTGCTGTGTCAATACTTTTCATAAAATCAATAATAAAGGCTGACTCCTAATTATATATTTTATCAGCGTTGTTTTTCGTTAGCAAAGGTACGAATATTTTTTTAATTAGCAAATCTGTTAATTAGCAAATTTACTAATTTTGAGAATTTTTCAATTCATTCCACCATTCGTATAGCATAAATTCTAATTCCTTTTTTTCTTTCCGTTCTACAAGGCGATGCGCTTCGGGTTTCTCCATTACATAATAAGCCAAAGTACCTATTTCTTCTTCAGTTAGATGATGTTCGTTCTTGAGGTAGTTATTCATCTCATTTACAATATAGTGTGCTACCATCAAGTTCTTTTCGTTGATAACTTGTTGTTTGATAATTTTTGCTTTACCATTCAGCTGATTGATAATAGCTATAAAATTTATCCCTACATTTCCTACTAATAATTTATAGAGGGTGAGTTTATCTACTTGAAGAATATCTGTATTGGCATATTCTCGTTTTTCTTCCCAAGTGCGTTCTTTGGGGGCATGTTGTAGGATTCCTAAACTTTGAGCAGTTATTTTAGGTCTTTCACTCACACTTACTTCGTCTAAAATAATCGTAACATCGGTCATTTTTAGAGTGACCAATCGCTGAAAATCCATTTGAGTAAGACTGCGATAAAGAGTTTTCTTACCCACAAAAGTAGCCTTGAGCGTATGTCCTTTTTGAGCTTCTATTGAAAACGAACCTTCTGTATCGGTGGTTGTGTAATGCTGATTGTCAATGTTTTGAATGTGTACCCCTTCTATAGGTGCATTATTGTAGAACACCTTTCCTCTAACACGCGTCGCTTCTTGCCCCCTTGTTACAAAGGAGATGAACAAAAGTAATATGAGGAAAAAATCTCTCATTTGTTGAGTAATCAATTGTTTGCTTGTGCGGCTCGTAATTCATTCCACGCTTCTAAAAGCATAAATTCCATTGGTTTGTTGTCTTTTTTGCGTACAAGCTCGTGAAAATAGGGGCGTTCCATTACAAAATAAGCTAAAATATCTATCTCTTCTTCGTTTAGCTTGAGCTCTTTTTGTAGAAAAGGAGCCATATTTTCACGAATATAATGTGCTACAGCCAAGTTCTTTTCGTTGGCTACTATTTTTTTGATAATCTTTTTTTGTCCTGACAAAGTATTTAGAATCGAGACAATACCCAATCCCTTGCTAGCATATAGTCGTTTTTCAGCAAAAGTCCGCTCTTGTGGAGTGTGTTGTAAGATACCTAAATCTTGAGCTGATAGTTTGCGATATTGTGAGACTTGTACTTCATCCAATTGGTTTACAGCTATGTTCATTGTGATATTAAGCCCTCCAAAGCCAAAATCGGTTTTGGTAAGTACACGGTATACAGTTTCCATTCCCACAAAAGTAAATTGTAAAGTATGGCGTTCACGCGCTTTAAGGGTAAAATAACCGTTGGCATCGGTAGTGGTGATGGCGTGAGTATAGAGGTTTAGCACGTGTACCCCCGATAGCGGAATTGTGTCGTGCATTACCCTGCCCCGCACCTCTGTCTGTGCCCATACATTGGTACCGTACCAACACAATACAAATATGAATATAAATAATCGCTTCATCGCTTGTTATTTGTTATTTGTTACCTGTTACCTGAATCTGTCCCACCTATTCTTATCGAAACTGTGCTTTTTCCAATACAACATAATGAGGAAACCGATGAGAGCGCCTCCCACGTGAGCAAAGTGAGCGATATTGCCTCCAAAGATGGAGAAACCTGTAAAACCTGAGATGAGGTCTAAGCCTACAAGTATAGGAATAAAATAGCGTGCAGCAATAGGGTAAGGCACGAAGAATAACATCAGTTTAGCATCGGGGAAGAACATAGCAAAAGCCACCAATATACCATAAATAGCCCCTGAAGCGCCTACAGTAGGGGTAGCTATAGCTGCTGCCATATTGTCAAAAGTACTCTTATTGATAATCGTTTCCCACATAGGCAAATATTTTCTGTCGGAAAGAGCACTGATTACTTCTTCGGTTGATACACCTACATTTTGAAGAGCTTCCAATCCTTGATGTACATAGTAATAATTAATTATAGTATGCAGTAAAGCCGCGCCTATACCACAAGAGAAATAGAAGAAGAGAAACTTACCACGCCCCCATATATTTTCAAGAGGAGTACCAAAAGCCCACAGTGCATACATATTGAACAATAGGTGGGTAAAACCTCCGTGCATAAACATATAGCTCACATATTGCCACCACTCAAAATGAGTATTCTCAAAATAATGAAGTGCCAACAGTTGTGTGAGGTCTATATTTGGAATAAGATGCAGTTCTGTAATGAGTAACAACACTGCATTGATGATAATTAGGTGTAATACTGTTTTTGATATTCTTTCCATATTTAAATTAGCAAATTAGTTAATTAAGTTATCAATTTCATTTGTTGATAAACTGTAGTAAATTCGCTTTCCAAAAGGCGAAATTAACACTTCTTGACAACTAAACAAATTATTTATCAAAGTTTCTTGTTCTTCTTCACTGAGCACCTGCCCTGTTTTTACCGCTAAACTTTTGCATAAGGCTTTGGCAAATGCTTCTTTTTGAGTATTTTCGGTAGTAGGGAGCGCCTCTATATGCTGCTGCAATAGTTCGTTGAAAATATTAGGTATCTCACTATCAGTAAGATGTAAAGGAATGCCACTTACTACTACCTTGTCGCTCTCTATAGCAAACATAAATCCACTGCTTTCAAAGAGATCGCGCAACTGGGTGATTACTTCTAATTCGTGAGGTGCAAAAGACAGTTCGTAAGGAAACATCAGCTGCTGTACTGCTGTGTGAGAGGATTGTAGGTTCTTCATAAAATCTTCAAACAAAATGCGTTGGTGTGCCCTATTACAGTTGATGATAATGAGTTCTCCTCCCAAAGTAGTAATTAAGTATTTTTTGGCTAATGCGATGATTTTCTTACCCTGATTTTTAGTAGGTTCGGCTTCAAAGAGTGAGCTCACTATAGTTTCAGAAGCCGACGTATCTACCGCCGATTCAATACCTGCATACAAACTCTCCCACGAGGCTGTCTTTTTAGGATAATTACCAAAATTAGAGTTAGTTCTGCCTCCACTTCGGCTTTCGTACTCTTCTTTAAACGGATTGAAATTGGGGTCTACTTGTATTCTGGGAAATTCAGGGGTTTTATCTTTGTAGTTATACGGAATATCAAAAGTAGGGTCTTTGCTAAAATCGAGCATAGGAGCAATATTAAACTGACCTAAACTGTGTTTCACTGCCGATTTTAGCAAAGCGTAAATACTGTGCTCTTCCTCAAATTTGATTTCAGTTTTTGTTGGGTGGATATTGATGTCTATCGTGGTAGGGTCTACCTCTAAAGAGATGAAATACTCTGGTTTTTGGTCGGCGTGGATAAGCCCCTCATAAGCGGCTGTAATAGCGTGGTTGAGGTATTGATTTTTCACAAATCGGTGGTTCACCATCAAGAATTGCAAGTTTTTAGTCTTTGCTAAATATTCAGGTTTTACAATAAACCCACTGATTTTCACTAAAGGAGTATCTTCGGCTATGATAGGCACTAATTTTTCATTGGTTTTTCCTCCAAACAGATGTACAATGCGTTGGCGGAAATTGGTAGCTGGTAGGTTGAAGAGTTCGTTGCCATTGTTGTACAGATAGAAGTGAATGGCGGGGTGAGCTAAGACAACGCGGTGAAACTCATCGAGTATATGGCGAAATTCCACTGTATCCGATTTTAGAAAGTTGCGACGTGCTGGAATATTGAAAAAGAGGTTTTTCATCGCAATACTCGTACCCGTAGGGCACACACAAGGTTCTTGGCGTGTGATTTTACTCCCCTCGATGTGTATTTCGGTGCCTAACTCATCCTCTGGGCGTTTGGTTTGCATCTCCACATGGGCAATGGCAACGATAGAAGCGAGCGCTTCTCCGCGAAATCCTTTAGTTTGCAAGTGAAAAAGGTCTTCAGCCTTTTGTATTTTAGAAGTTGCGTGACGCTCAAAAGCCATACGTGCATCGGTAGTACTCATTCCTATACCGTTGTCTATCACCTGCACAAGTGTTTTACCTGCATCTTTAATGAGCAGTTTTATTTCGGTAGCGCGGGCATCGATAGCATTCTCCAGCAGTTCTTTCACCGCCGAGGCTGGCCGTTGAATCACTTCTCCTGCTGCTATTTGGTTGGCTACGTGGTCGGGTAATAAACGGATTATATCACTCATTCAATTTACAATTATCAATTAACAATTAACATAGTAAAAATAACTAAAAAGCTGTTGCTTACTATGGTTCTCTCTCCTCTTTATAAGGTATTCATATAAAAAAATAACAGCCTATATATGTTGAGAATAAACTCCATAATAGTAGAAAATATTGGATGCTTTCTCATCAAAAAAAGTAGCTTTTGTGAATTGCCCCCTTCCCTTCGGGAGGGGGAACGGGGGTAGGCTTTTAAAAACGAATACCCTGTCTTATTTATTAAAAATTTTTGCAAATATAAAAAAAGTATTACTTTTGTAGAAAATTATTTTAAAAATGAAACGTCTTTTTTTATATAGTATCTTCACAATCAGTTTATTATCCTGTGTAAAAGACCCAGTAGAGAATGCTAATTCCTCTATTTTAGGCGCTTCCGACTATACAGGGAATGATGTAGATTTACGCATACGTGATTTTATTTGGAAAGGGTTGAACGCTTACTATTTGTGGCAAGCCGATGTACAGAATTTGCAAGACAAGCGTTTTGGTTCTCTATCCGATACCAAAGCTGATAAAAACAGAAGTTACACCGAGTTTTTGAAGAGTTTTCAAGATCCTGAACATCTCTTTTACGTAGGATTACTCAATAATTATAGACGAATAGACCGCTTTAGCTATATCACCGATAATTACACCGATCTCGAAAACCAATTCAAGGGGATTACTGCCAACTTGGGGATGAATTATAAGATTGGATTGGTTCAAAAATTAGGGATTTATTTGGCGTATGTGCGCTATGTGGTACCTAATTCCGATGCCGAAAGATTAGGTTTACAACGTGGAGATGTGATATTGAGTGTCAACGGGCAACAACTTACGCGTACTAATGCTCAACAACTGTTGCAAAAAACGCCTATCATCTCTTTTGCTACTTACAGATTTGTGAATGATAAATTCGAGCCTACTGGAAAAACTTACACTCTACGCCAAGAACAAACCCCCGAAAACCCTGTGCTCATTCATAAAGTATTCAATAAAGGGGGTAAAAAAATAGCTTACTTAATGTATAATGCCTTTGTAGCCGATTTTGATGAGGCTCTCAACAACGCTTTTGCCGACTTCAAAGCACAAGGTGTTACCGACCTAATTCTCGATTTGCGCTACAACGGTGGTGGAAGTGTGAATACAGCTACTTATTTAGCTTCAATGATTACTGGTCAGTTTGCGGGACAGGTGTTTGCCGTTGAACGCTGGAATAGCAAAGTGCAGCCCCATCGAGGAAATTCTCGTGAATATTTCACTGATAACATAGTGAAAGATAGTAGAAAAATAGCAATTAACAGCTTGCGAATGAGCAAAGTGTATATTATCACTTCCGAAAATACTGCTTCAGCTAGTGAGTTGGTAATCAATGGACTAAAACCTTATATCCAAGTAGTGCAGGTAGGCACTACTACTATAGGTAAAAATCAGGGCTCAGTTACAATTTACGATTATATTGATGCGCAAGGAAAAGTGAAAAACCCTAAACATAAATGGGCAATGCAACCTTTGGTGATGAAAATAGAAAATGCTAAAGGAGTAGGCGATTATGTAAATGGTTTGTCTCCCGATATTTTTATAGAAGAAATAGGAAGTAATTTAGGAGTATTAGGTGATGAAAATGAACCGCTTTTAGCTCGTACATTACAAGAAATTACAGGTATTAATACCTCTGGCAGAGCCCCTCTATCAACCGCTAAAACATCTTTTTCCTTTGAAGTGCTCTGCACCTCAACTTCAGGCTACTTCGGCTTAAACGAAATGTATAAATGAATAAATTCCACGAACTAACAATATCCAAAATCACACACCTCACTACTTCATCGGTAATGATTACCTTTGAGGTACCCGAGCTATTAAAAAAAGTATTTAGCTTTGAGGCTGGTGAATATCTTACTCTACAACAAACCATCAACGGACAAAAAGTACGCCGTGCTTATTCCATTTGTTCAGGAGTGAATGAGGATGAATTGAGCGTTGCTGTGAAACGCGTACCTAACGGTTTATTTTCTACTTATGCCACTACCCAACTCAAAGCAGGCGATGTATTAGAAGTGATGCCGCCTATGGGCTCGTTTGTTTTTTTCTATGATATTTTTGGAAATCGCGATATTATGCTTTTTTCGGCAGGAAGTGGCGTCACTCCTATGATGAGTATTGCCAAAACTGCTTTAGCAAAAACCAATATTAAAGTGGTGTTTGTCTACGGTAATAAATCTAAAGAAGAAACCTTGTTTTTTCACGAAATTGAGGCTTTAAAAGCGCAATACCCCGACCGTTTTTTGGTGCATTATGCCTTTAGTCAAGAACCTTGGGGCGACCACTATACAGGGCGTATCAACGATAGAATAGTGAATGAGCTTTTTACTAAGTACAAAGATTTCAATTGGGGGCGTTACTACGCTTGTGGCCCTACCGAACTCGTGAAAAACCTCCGTGAAATACTCCTGTTGAGAGGTATTGATAAAGACCGTATTTTCACCGAACTCTTTGAAGCTTCACCCGCCGATGTTGATTACAGCACCCTGCAAGGCAATGTAGCCATTACACTACAACTCAATGGCAAAACTCATACTTTTGAGAGTGCACGCAACCAAACGCTCCTAAACTCTGCTCTTTTTCGCGGTTATGATGCACCTTACTCCTGCCTCAATGGGGTGTGTAGTAGCTGCATCGGTAAGGTAGAAGAAGGAGAAGCTAAAATGGCAAAAAATGAAGTGCTCAACGACGAACAAGTATCGCAAGGCTATATCCTCACTTGTCAAGCTTATGCGATGACTGATAAAATAAAAGTGAGAATTCCAGGATAAAATCTCTATATATGAAAATTCAGAAAACAGTACAAATACTCAATAAACGCGCTAAGTTTGAATACGAAATTCTTGACAAATACACAGCGGGAATCGTGCTCGTGGGTACCGAAATAAAGTCAATAAGGTTAGGAAAAGCCTCTATAGCCGAGAGTTTTTGTGAGTTCAACGACAAAGGTGAACTCTTTGTAATCAACTCTACTATTGAAGCCTATGATTTTGGTACGCACTACAACCATCGTCCTAAAACAGAACGCAAATTACTCTTACAGAAAAAAGAATTGCGCAAACTCAATAAAGAAGTGAAAAACAGCGGACTCACCATTGTGCCGCTCAAACTTTTTATCAACGACAAAGGTTTAGCAAAAATGGACATTGCTTTAGTGCGAGGTAAAAAACTATACGATAAACGCGAAACCATCAAAGACCGCGACAACAAGCGCAATTTAGACCGATTAATGAAACACTAACCTAATACCACAAACCTAAAAAAAATGTATAAAGAATTTAAACAACTCCCCGATGATGCCCGTGTGTGGATATACCAATGTAACCGCAGTTTTACGGAAGATGAACAAGCGCAATTGCGCACTCAGTTAGAAGATTTTATAAGCCATTGGATGGTACACGGCAAGGAATTGCTTTCCTCTTTTGAATTGCGTTACAACCGCTTTATTGTGATAGGAGCCTCTCCTGATGCTCACGGTGTAGGCGGCTGCTCTCTTGATGTTTTAGCGCGTTTCATTCAGGATTTAGAAGCCCAGTACAATGTCACTTTGCTCGACCGTATGAATGTGAGTTACCGCCAAGGGGAACATATTGCATATAAAAACCTTGCCGATTTCAAGAAGATGGTAAAAGATAAAGCTGTATCGGCTCAAACTATAGTATTCAACAATTTGGTAAATACCAAAATAGAATACGAAGAAAATTGGGAAGTGCCTTTAGAAGATAGCTGGCACAACCGTTTTTTGTAATTAGCAAATTAGCAAATGTGAAAATTTGCTAATTTGCTAATTTCTTAAATCAATATATTTGGTTTCGTACTAAATCTTCAAAAGTCTCTGCTTTTCTGATGAGTTTCGCCTCACCATTTTGCCACAATACTTCAGCAGGGCGCAAACGTGAATTGTAATTGCTTGCCATTGTATAGCAATATGCCCCTGCATTATGGAAACAAAGAATGTCTCCTTCAGTAATTTCAGCTATTTGTCGGTTAGAAGCAAAAGTATCTGTCTCACAAATGTACCCTACTACCGAGTAGAAACGCTTTTTACCCTCGGGATTAGAGAGATTTTCAATGTAGTGAGTTGCTCCGTAGAACATAGGTCGGATAAGGTGATTAAATCCCGAATCAATCCCTGCAAACACAGTGGAAGTAGTTTGTTTTACTACATTCACTTTCACTAAAAAGCGCCCTGCCTCACTTACTAAAAATTTACCAGGTTCAAAAGCCAATGTAAGGTCGCGCCCGTACTCTTTACAGAACTCCGCAAATCGTGTACTTAGGCGTTCGCCTAATTCCTCTATATTCGTTTGTATATCCCCCTCTTTATAAGGCACTTTAAAACCACTTCCAAAATCTATAAATTGCAAGTCCTTAAAGTTTTTTGCTGTTTCAAAGAGTATTTCGGCAGCATAAAGGAATACATCTATGTCTAAAATATCACTACCCGTGTGCATGTGGATACCGTTGATGTGCATTTTCGTATTCTCTACAATGCGCAAGATATGAGGAATTTGGTGAATACTAATTCCAAATTTACTATCGATATGCCCCACCGAAATATTGCTGTTACCTCCTGCCATTACGTGTGGATTGATGCGAATACACACCGGTACTTCAGGGTGTTGTGTGCCAAACTGTTCCAAGAACGAAAGGTTATCTATATTCAGCTGAACGCCCAAACGCATTGCCTCTTCAATCTCACTCATCGATACCCCATTAGGAGTAAAGATAATTTGTTCAGGAGCAAAACCTGCTAATAAACCTAATTGTACCTCTTGGATAGAAACGGTATCAAGTCCAGCACCTAAGCTCTTCATCAGTTTTAAGACAGCAATATTAGAAAGCGCCTTCATTGCATAGTTGATACGCAATTTAGGTACTGAGGCAAAAGCATTCGTAAGACGTTGGTATTGACTGCTAATTTTTTCAGCATCATATACATACACAGGATTTCCGTAGGTATGTGCTATATTCAGTAAGTCTTCTGTTTTCATTTTTTATTTTTCTAATTAAGACCGCAAAGGTAGTAATAATTTGGCAATTAGCCAATTTGTCGATTAGTAAATCACTCATAATTAGCTATTAGTTGTTACTTATTTTTTTGGGTTACTAAATCAAAAATAAAATTATAAGAGTCGTTTTTTCAATTTTTTGCTTTATATTTGCACCTCAATATTTAATATTTTTATTGTTGTAAGAAATGGATTATATACATCTCACTGGTTATAAAACATTTAAAGATATTCATTTAGACCTCTCTCCTATTAATATCCTTATTGGGGCTAATGGAAGTGGAAAGAGTAACTTTATGTCGTTCTTTGACTTTCTTAATAGACTGTATAACCGCAGTCTAAGGGAGTATATTGCTCTAAAAGGAGGGGAGGATAAAATGCTCTTTCAAGGTAAAAAAGTTACTGATGAGATTTCTTTTAAAATAGAATTTGATAACGGACAAAATGGATATTCTGTTGTTTTAAAATTAGGAGAGGAAGGTTTTGTTTTCAATAAAGAAATTCTAATATACAAAAATAACAACTGGGATATAGGTAACTTTTATCCAGATTCTCACCTTAAAGCAACAAGTATTTTTAGAGCGAAATATATCATTCGATATTTAGATGGCTTTCGCAAGTACCATTTTCACGATACGGGAGCAAAATCGCCTTTTACACTACAGAGCAATATTGAAAATGATATTCATTACTTGTATAGTAATGGAGCTAACTTAGCAGCTTTTTTATACCATATCAATCAAGAAGATAGAATTACTTATCATAGAATTGTAAAGACAATACAGAATATAGCTCCTTTTTTTTCTGATTTCTATTTAGTGCCTAATGCTAATAATGAGGTAAAATTACAATGGAAAGACAAGTATAGCGATATGGTTTTTGGAGCAACAGATGTATCGGATGGTACATTGCGATTTATGGCTCTTACCACTCTGTTCTTGCAACCTAATTTGCCTGATACTATTGTGATTGATGAACCTGAATTGGGGTTACACCCAGCCGCTATAGCTAAATTAGCCGCTATGATCCAGTCAGTCGCAGAGAAGGGCTGTCAAGTAATAGTGGCTACTCAGTCTACCGACTTGATAAGTTATTTTGAACCTGAAGATATTGTAACAGTTGATAGAATAAAAGGAGAAACTGTATTTAAACGGCTTTCAAAAGATTCCTTACAACAATGGCTTGACGATTACACTCTCGATGACCTATGGAAACGGAATATAATTGAAACAGGACAACCTAACTATTTGTAATATGAAACGCTTTATTATCATTTGTGAAGGACAAACTGAAAGAGATTTTTGCAAAGAAGTATTAGCACCTTATCTTTGGCAATACGGAATTACTATACAAACTCCTCTTATTAAAATTTCAGGAGGAGGTATTGTGAAATGGGACTATTTAAGGAAACAAGCTGAAACTCATCTTAAAGAATCTTCTTCTGTTTTTGTTTCTACCTTTATTGATTATTATGGGCTTTATGAGAAATATAATTTTCCAAAATGGGAAGAAGGTAATAAAATCTATGACAAAAATAATAGAATTTTGTTTTTAGAAGAGGCTATGAAAGAAGATATTTCAGAATCTTTACAACATAGATTTATCCCTTATTTACAACTTCACGAATTTGAAGCCTTACTTTTTATCGACCTGCAAATGTTTTATGAACAAGTGCCAAAATCCGATTTGGTAGGGATTGATGAACTAGAAGAAACTTTTGCTAAATATTCTAATCCTGAGATGATTAATAACAGCAAAAACACTTCTCCTGGTCATAGGTTAGAAAGAATTATAAAAGGATACAAAAAGCCTCTTTATGGGCATTATCTTGCAGAGGCGATTGGAATTCAACGTATAAGGGCTAAATGTCCAAGATTTGACAATTGGATAACAACATTAATTTCTATCTCCTAATAAATAAATCTCACAAAAAAATGAAAACCATCTCTGAAATACGCGCAGATTTTCCTATACTCAACCGCACAATCCACAATCGCCCGCTCATCTATTTTGATAACGGTGCGACCTCTCAAACACCTACTTCTGTGATTGAGACGATAGTACATTACTATACATATCAAAACGCGAATATCCACCGTGGAGTACACACCCTTAGTCAAGAGGCTACTGATGCTTATGAGCAGGCACGACAGAAACTACAACGCCATTTTAACGCTCGTAAATCTTCCGAAATTATTTTCACAGCAGGTACGACTCACGGCATCAACTTGGTTGCCAATGGCTATGCTGCTCTTATGAAAGAGGGTGATGAGGTGATTATTTCGGCTTCAGAACACCATAGCAATATAGTGCCTTGGCAGTTGGCTTGTGAGCGAAGTGGGGCTACCCTAAAGGTAATCCCAATGAATGAGCAGGGTATTTGGGATATGCAAGTCTATAGCGAACTGCTCAATGAAAGCACACGAGTGGTATGTGTACAACACGTATCAAATGCGTTGGGCAATATACATCCTATTGCCGAAATTATAGCCCAAGCACATTGTGTAGGGGCTGTTGTATTGGTAGATGGAGCGCAAGCAGCTCCACACCTCCAACCCGATGTGCAAGCCCTTGATGTAGATTTCTATGCCGTATCGGCTCATAAAATGTATGGACCTACGGGTGTAGGCGTACTCTATGGCAAAGAAGAATTATTGTTGCAATTGCCTCCTTATCAGGGAGGAGGGGAGATGATTAAACAAGTGCAATTTGAGAAGAGCACTTATGCTGATTTACCTTATAAATTTGAAGCGGGTACGCCTAATATTTGTGGTGGTATTGCCTTTGGTGCTGCTATTGATTACATACATTCCTTAGGCATTGAGGCTATAGCGGCTCACGAACATCAATTGTTAGCTTATGCCATTGAAAAGCTGCAAACTATAGAGGGGATTATCCTCTATGGCAACCCCGATTTAACTCAGCGTACAGCAGTTATATCTTTCAACTTGCAGGGGGTACACCCTTACGATGTAGGGGTGATTCTCGACCAATTAGGGATAGCAGTGCGCACCGGTCACCATTGTGCGCAACCTATTATGGATTTTTATCAAATCCCAGGTACAGTGCGAGCGAGTTTTGCTGTATACAACACTTTTGAAGAGATAGATACTTTCGTGGAGGCTGTAAAAAAAGCTCAGAGGATGCTCAGCTAATTTATGAATCGACTAATTGACTAATTGACAAATTATTACTACCTTTGCCCCCTCAAACACCTAAAATCATTATGGAAGAAGTAAGATATGACGAGGATAGCATTCGCTCTCTCGACCCCTTAGAACACGTGCGTTTACGCCCTGGTATGTACATCGGAAAGCTGGGAGATGGCTCTTCAGCCGATGATGGTATCTATGTGCTCCTCAAAGAAGTAATAGATAATAGCATCGACGAGTTTATAATGGGTGCGGGTAAAACCATCGACGTGAAAATCAACGATAATAAAGTGGAAGTACGCGATTATGGTCGTGGTATCCCCTTAGGAAAAGTAGTAGATGTAGTTTCTAAAATGAATACGGGGGGTAAATACGACTCTCGTGCGTTTAAGAAATCTATCGGACTCAATGGAGTGGGTACTAAGGCAGTGAACGCTCTTTCGGCTTACTTCAAGGTAGAATCGATACGCGATAATCAATCAAAATCAGCATCTTTTGAAAGAGGTATTTTAAAAGAAGAATCTCCTATAGAAGAAAGTACTAAAAGACGCGGTACAGGAATCGTTTTCATTCCTGATGATACCATCTTCAAAAACTTTAAATTTCGCAATGAGTATGTGGTGCGTATGCTCAAAAACTACGTATACCTCAACCCAGGGCTCACAATCAACTACAACGGCGAAAAGTTCTATTCTGAAAACGGACTTCGTGACCTTTTAGCTGAAAATAACAACGAAGAAGATTTCCTATACCCTATCATTCACCTCAAAGGCGAGGATATAGAGGTCGCTATTTCACATAGCAAAACCCAATACAGCGAAGAGTACTACTCATTTGTAAATGGACAAAACACCACGCAAGGAGGTACGCACCTCAACGCTTTCAAAGAGGCCTATGTAAAAACCATTCGCGATTTCTACAAAAAGAATTTCGACCCTTCGGATGTGCGTAAATCTATCATCGCAGGGCTTTCTATCAAAGTAATGGAACCTGTGTTCGAGAGCCAAACAAAAACCAAATTAGGTTCTACCGAAATGGGCGAAGGAATGCCTACAGTGCGCACTTATATCAACGATTTCATAAGCCGAAATTTAGATGATTTCTTGCATAAAAATAATGAAATTGCCGATGCTATCTTGCGAAAAATTATGCAAGCACAACGCGAACGCGAAGAATTGGCAGGTATTCGCAAATTAGCCAAAGATAGAGCTAAAAAAGCAAACTTACACAATCGCAAACTACGCGATTGCCGTGTGCATCTCACTGATACCAAAGATGAACGCGCTCTTCAAAGTACCTTGTTCATCACCGAGGGGGATTCAGCATCGGGGTCTATTACCAAGTCGCGTGATGTAACTACCCAAGCAGTCTTTTCACTGCGCGGTAAGCCGCTTAATACCTACGGAATGACCAAGAAAATAGTGTATGAAAATGAGGAGTTCAACCTTTTGCAAGCAGCTTTAAATATCGAAGATTCTATGGACGACCTCCGTTATAACAATATCGTAGTTGCCACCGATGCCGATGTAGATGGTATGCACATTCGCTTGCTACTTATCACTTTCTTTTTACAATTCTTCCCAGAAATCATCAAAGAGGGACACCTATATATATTGCAGACACCTTTATTTCGTGTGCGCAATAAGCAACAGAAGATATACTGCTATAGCGAAGAAGAAAAACAAGCCGCTATAGAAAAACTGAAAGGAAAACCTGAAATTACCCGATTTAAAGGATTAGGTGAAATCTCTCCTGATGAGTTTAAAGATTTCATAGGTGAAGATATCCGTTTAGACCCTGTGATGATGGATAAATCTATCCATACTGAGCAGCTTTTAGAGTTTTATATGGGTAAAAATACTCCTGATCGCCAAGAGTTTATTATCAACAATCTAAAAGTAGAAATCGATAATTTCGAGTAAAATAGGTTGTAGTACGACGGTTAAACGATTTTTTTCATCTGATAGTAATAAAGTTTACAACGAATATACCATAACATATAATTGAAAATCAAATTTTTGTGATATTAAAATTTTGTTTGTTTGATAATTATTCGTATCTTTGTAGCAACTTTTTTCTTATAAAAGACTATTTAAATGAGATTTTTTAAGTACTACCTATTATTAATGGGATTGTATAGCACCTCATTACAAGCTCAAATCATTTTTACTGAAAGCCTTACCCCTGTAATTGACACAACAAAGGTGTGGCAGGGGAGTATTGCACCTGAAATAAATTTTAAAACAGAGAAAGACAATTTTTTTCAAGTGAAAAATAATACCAATGTGAGTATTCTGCTAAGTAATAAAAAGGCTTTTACACTTCTCAATCAGATAGAGATTACTACTATTGGCAATACTGTGAATGTGAGTAATGGTTTTATACATATTGAATACCGTTATTTAGCCAAACCAAGATGGGAAATATATCCTTTTACTGAAGCTGTATGGGTACCCAGTAGAGGATTGCTATTGCGTATTGCTTCAGGAGGGCAATCGCGTTATCACTTTGTGCAATCAGAGCATTTCGTTTGGACAGGAGGTATTGGTTTTTTTTATGAATATGAGAAGTGGAATATGGATGGCGTACCTAACCTTACAGTACCCAATGAAACACGTGAGCAGCAAACCATCAAAGCGCGTTTTGCAATGGGGTTAAAAGTAATCTTTACCGAAAAATGGAACTTCACTACTAGCGGCTACTTACATTCACGTTTAGACAGCAATGTAAAGAATCCGCGTTTTGCCTATAGTTTTGACCTCAAACATCACTTTACCGAACATTTTGGAGCATGGCTCTCTTATCAAGCAATCCAACACACTAAACCTATCTTCCCTATCAAAAAACTCTACGCTGTAGTAACAGGAGGCATTTTCTTTACGTGGTAAATTATTAATCTTTTGTTTTATTCTTCTTCGTTTGCCACACGATGCCCCCTACAAGCCATAACATTAATAATATAGCACCTACTAAACTGAGGTTGCTACCTGTTTTTACTATTTGAGGTTCAAATACAAAGCGTATTTCGTGTTTGCCTGCAGGTACAGAAAGTGCTCTCAAAGTATAATCTACACGATAAATAGGCGCTTCTTTGCCATCGATAGTAGCTTCCCAGCCGTGAGGGTAATACATTTCGGAGAAAACTGCCAAACCATTGTGAGGATTGTTACTTTCGTATATCAGTTCATCAGGACGTACATTCTTTAGTGTAATCACTGCAGTTGTATCGACGGTGTATTGTGTGGGGAGAGTTGTTTTCAAATCATTGGCTGTTGCCAAAGCTTCTTGAGCAGGTTTAAATTTCTCTAAAGCCTGCATTACCTCATCATCATTATTTTTTAAACTGAGTTGTTTTACAAACCACGCACTGCCTAAAGCGTCATCATTATGTATGGGTTGCATTTGTCCTTCTTGGTTACGCAAAATTATATACTTCACGTTCAGCATATTGAGGATTTCCATATTGCCTTTAGCGATTTGGTAATCAAAAAGTTCTTGCAAGCGTTTGGGTTTAGCAGCGTGATAGCCTCCAATAGAATGGTGGAAATAAGAAGTGCGCGCACCATTGATACCCACTTGAGGTTCATAAACACGATAATAACTCTTATCTTGCAGAATTGCTCTATCGGCAGCGGTTTCCTCGAAAGGATTTTCTATTTGGTATTTATCTACAAAACTATCTTTATTCACATAGCGTTTGGCTACCCCTCCCAAATCAAAGAAAAGCAAGACTAAAAGTGCAATTTGCATTCCCCTAAGTGGGATTTTTTTGTATTGATAGAGAAACAAAGCTAAAGCAGTAAGGAGGAAAAGCACTGTACTTCTCAACACATCGGCGGTATAGATGCTCTTGCGGTCTTCCACTATAGCTTGAAGTATTTGTTGGTTTGCATAGTAACCATCATTAGCACCTTGAAAATCTAAGAATCCTTTGGCTAACAAGAGTACTCCCATTAATCCTAAGCAAATATAAAGGGTGTGAAGTAGGTATTTTTTGCGTTGTTCTTCTTCTGTTTTAAGGAATTGTTGCAGTCCGACGATTGCCAATATAGGCACACAGAGTTCCAAGAGCACTTGTATAGACGATACTGCTCTGAACTTGTTGTAGAGCGGAAAATAATCAATCATAAAATTGGTAAGGATACCGAAATTTTTACCCCACGAGAGCACGAGAGCCATTAGCGAGCCTGCCAAGAGCCACCATTTGAGTCGGTTTTTCACCACAAAGAGAGCTAACACAAAGAGGAAGAACACTACTGCGCCTATATAGGCAGGAGCGGCTACCAAAGGTTGGTCACCCCAATAGGTAGGTAAATGTTTTGTTTCGTTGAGAGCTTGTTCAGGAGGCGCTCCTAATTGCAATAAAACTTCATAAGTGTGAGAATCTTTACCTAAATCTTCACCGTTAGAGCCCCCTAAGAGACGTGGAACAATAAGGTTCAATGATTCGGTGATACCATAACTATATTCGGTGATATAGTCGTGAGAGAGTCCGCTACTTTGTTTTTTAGGAGTTCCCTCAGGAGTAAAGGTAAGTGTAGATTTACTGCGCGTACTCCAATCGGCATATTCGCTGGTAGTGAGTAGCAGGGTAGCATTGGCGAGCACGCTCACCACCACAGCCCCCACAAGTACAGCAGTTGCTTTTGCAAAATCATTGAGTTGTTTTTCTTTAACAGCTTTATAGAGCAATCCAGCGCCTAAGAGCAGTACTAAAAGAAGTAGGTAGTACGTCATCTGGAAGTGGTTGGCAGAGAGTTCTAAAGCCAAAGCCACTGCTGTGAGCAAGCCTCCCCAAAGGTATTTCCGTTGAAAAACCATTAAGATACCCGCCAATACGGGTGCAAAATAAGCAATAGCGTGTGCTTTGGAGTTATGTCCTGCTCCTAAGATGATAATCAGGTAGGTAGAGAGACCAAAAGCAATAGCCCCTAAGAAAGCATTTTTGTAATCTACTTTGAGCACCAAGAGCAAAATATAAAACCCTACGAAGTACAAAAAGAGGTAATCGGCAGGACGTGGCAAGAAGCGTAGTGTTCTATCCAATTGTTTTACAAGGTCGTTAGGGTATTGCGCCCCCAATTGATAGGTAGGCATACCACCAAAGGCACTATTCGTCCAATAGGTTTCTTTGTTTTCTGTTTGGCGGTAGTCGTTGCGTTCTTTTGCCATACCCGTGTATTGAGCAATATCGCTTTGGAGTATGCCTTTCCCCTGCAATATGGGGTAGAAAAAAGCGAGCGCAATGACTGCGAATAGCGCAATTATAACAATGTGGGGGGTGATTTTCTTTGCCATTGTGAATTAAATTTCTTCGTAATCAATATATTCGCCTACTTGCTTGGTAGCTTGAGGGTTTTTAGAATGAGGATTATTATTGATAATTGTTTGTTCTCCAGCTTGTCGCTGAGAGCGATTTTGCTGGTAAGCATTTTGTTGGTATTGATTTTGAGCGCGTTCAAATTCCTTTTGCATTCTCTGGCTCATTCGGGTGAGGAAAAAGCGCATTATAGAAGGAGCAAAAGCGCGCATAAGGATTCTTATCCCCAAGAATATCAATATAATAATCAGGATTGTTCGTATAAATCCTGTGAAAGAAGCTTCTGCCATCATTTCTATTTTTTTAGTTTCATTGGGGCAAAGGTAGAAAGAAATTAGCAAATTAGCAAATTTATAAATCTCAGTATATTTTTGTTCGTTATTCATTGTTAATTATCAATTATTTTCTACCTTTGCCACATCAAAATATAAAACGAAGAAATACAATGAATATCCAACAACTTACCGACCTTACTACGCAGGTGCGTAGAGATATCCTCAGAATGGTTCACAAAGTAAATTCAGGACACCCAGGAGGCTCTTTGGGCTGTGCCGAATTTCTCGTTTGCCTCTACAACGAAGTAATGGACATAAAACTTCCTTTTACAATGGACGGCAAAGACGAGGATTTATTTTTCCTCTCTAACGGACATATATCTCCCGTATTTTACAGCGTATTAGCCCGCCGTGGCTTCTTCCCTATAAGCGAACTGAACACTTTCCGCTTGCTCAACTCGCGCTTGCAAGGACACCCTACTCCTCACGAAGGTTTGGAAGGCGTACGCGTGGCTTCAGGCTCCTTAGGACAAGGTCTTTCGGTTGCCATTGGGGCAGCTCTTGCTAAAAAACTCAACGGCGACAAGCACCTTGTATATACCCTTCACGGCGATGGCGAACTACAAGAAGGACAAATATGGGAAGCCGCTATGTACGCAGGCGGTAAAGGGGTAGACAACCTCATCGCTACAGTTGATTACAACCACAAACAGATTGACGGTCCTACTGATGCTGTAATGCCTTTAGGTAACCTTCGCGCTAAATGGGAAGCCTTTGGATGGCAGGTAATCGATATTGAAAAAGGCAACGATATTGCTTCTATCTTAAAAGGATTGGCAGATGCCAAAGCCTTAACTGGCAAAGGTAAACCGGTGTGTATCTTACTCCACAGCGAAATGGGGAATGGCGTAGACTTTATGATGGGTACTCACGCTTGGCACGGCAAAGCTCCTAATGACGAGCAATTGGCTAAAGGTTTAGCACAGAACCCTGAAACGTTGGGCGATTATTAATTAGCAGATTAGCAAATTAGAAAATTAAAAATTGATATTTATGGCTGAAATTACTGAAAGATTAGCTGATAGTGAAGAAAAAGAAGAGCTTTTAGCTTTGAAAGAAAAAGCTATTGACTTGCTAAAAGAAAATAATTTCGCTTGTGATGAAAGCAATCCTAAAGAAGTAGCTACTTCTTTAAGACATTTTATTGATGCTTATAAAGAGCAAAAAGTTACTACCGATACCTTAGCATACGACAAGGTAGATTTAGCTTATGGTTTAGGAGAATTATTTGCTAATGCAGTAATGAACTTCTATCAATGGGAGTATTTCTATCTTGACAAAGGCAACGATGTCGCTGGTTTTGCAGTAGTAAATCCTAATAAAAAATGGTATATCTTTGTTCATCATTATCTCTACGATTTACTTTTTGATGAAGAAAAGGAAAACAACCTATTACTAAATTTCAATATGCTTGAAGCAAGTGTATTAACACCTTATGAAAAACCTAATCAAAAGTATATAGGGTTAAGTTAAGAATTATACGTAATATAAACTACTTTGTCAAAGTCCTTAAAGCCTACCGTGCTACGGTCTTTGGCAAAGTTTTTTTATCATTAAAGAAACTATGTACAAAATTGCTACTTGGAATGTTGAGCGTCCTAAAAAAGGAACTCAAAAAACAGCTCTTGCCATAGCAAAAATTGAAGAACTCAACGCTGATGTTTTAGTACTTACTGAAAATGCTACCAGTATATCATTAACGAAATTATATCCGTTTTCTGTGCATTCTTTAGCTTATGAAAGAACTCCTGAAGAACATTGGGTTTCTATCTTCTCTAAATGGCAAATCACTGAACAAATACAAACTTTCGACAACTACCGAACAGCTTGTGCTGTAATAAAAGCACCTTTTGGGGATATTACTGTTTTTGGGACAATTATTCCTTACCATCAAGCAGGAGTATCAGGAGTTAGATATGGAAATTTAGGATATAAACAATGGGAATATCACAAAAAAGACTTGCACCAGCAGGCTAAGGATTGGCAACGTATTACAGAAGAAACTCAAAACCCTTTATGGGTAATGGGAGATTTTAACCAAAGCCGATATAACCACCAAGGATATGGCACTGAAAAAGTAAGACAACTCCTTTCTGATTATCTCAAGAAGCTAAATTTAACTTGCGTAACAGAAGGAGACCTCTCCCCTTTTCTACACCCTGATCCTATTAAAAACAAGATAAGGAACAACATAGACCATATTTGTATTTCCAATTCTTTTATCAAAGAAATGAAAGCATATCAAGTAGGTGCTTGGGATCATTTCAATGAAGAGGGGAAATATATGTCTGACCACAATGGGGTTTTTATCAGTTTTGAGATTTAAAATTTGTCAGTAAAGATATTTTAATTATTTTTGCATAAGAAAAGAGCAAATCAGCTTATCGCTACGAAAGTAGAGGAAAGTCTGGACACCACAGAGCATCATAGCGGGTAACACCCGTCCGCCGCGAGGCGAGGACAAGTGCAACAGAAAGAATGTATGGGTAATGCCATAGTGAAATCAGGTAAACTCTATGAGGTGCAACGCCGCGTAAACCAGCGTTTGAGGGTTGCTCGCCCGATGTTGGAGGGTAGGCGGTTAGAGCTAATGAGCAATCATTAACCGAGATAAATGATAAGCACTTATCAGCAATGATAAGTACAGAATCCGGCTTATGATTTGCTCTTTTTTTATGGTCTAAAACAAAAGGGGAGGCTGTCCGAAAAGTTTAGTTTAAACTTTTAAGGACAGCCTCTTTTTTATCAAATTATCTAATTTAAATCTATTTACAATTGATAAGTTGTTTGAGTGCGCTCATTTCCTTATACTTTTCACGGGCCTCCCCAGCAGGATAACCAAAGTAAGTTTGTCCGCCCTCTAACGATTTAGAAATACCACTTTGGGCTAAAATCACTGCTTTTTCACCTATGGTGATTCCGCTGGTCATTCCCACTTGCCCCCAAATAGTTACTTCGTTTTCTATCACCACACAACCAGCAATGCCTGTTTGTGAGGCGATGAGGCACTTCTCGCCTACTACTGTATCGTGACCTATGTGTACTTGGTTATCTATCTTAGTTCCTTTCTTGATAGTGGTATCTCCTGTTACCCCTCTATCAATGGTGCAAAGAGCCCCTAAATCCACATTGTCTTCAATTACTACACGACCGCCAGACTTGAGTTTATCAAAACCTTCAGGGCGTTTTTTGTAGTAGAAAGCATCGGCTCCGAGCACTGTACCGGCGTGAATAGTTACATTATCACCTATTACACAATCATCGTAAATACTCACATTGGAATGGATACGACAGTTGTTACCTATTACTACATTGTTCCCCACAAAAGTACCTGGTTGCACTACTGTATTTTCACCTATACGAGCTGAAGGCGCTATGAGTGTTGTTGCTTTTTGGAAAGGTTTAAAAAAGTCGGTGAGTTTATTGAAATCGCGAAAAGGGTCATCGGAGATTAAAAGGGCTTTTCCTTCAGGACATTCTACTTCTTTATTAATCAGTACAATGGTAGCCTTAGAGTGCAAAGCTTTTTCGTAATACTTAGGATGATCTACAAAAACTATATCACCAGCTTGTACGACGTGAATTTCGTTCATTCCAAGTACTGGAGAATCTTTTGCTCCGACGTATTTTGCATTGATAATAGTCGCTATTTGTTCAAGAGTATAAGGTTGTGGGAAGCGCATAATTAGTCTTTCATTCTTTCGACGTAAGTACCTTTTTCAGTTTCTATTTTAATACGGTCGCCTTCGTTGATGAAAAGAGGTACATTGACAGTAGCTCCTGTTTCGACAGTAGCAGGTTTAGTGGCATTGGTAGCGGTATTACCTTTAACACCAGGTTCTACGTGTGTAACAGTGAGGATAACATTAGCAGGCATTTCTACTGAAAGAGGAGTTTCGTCTTCGGCATTAAAGATTACCATCACAGTTTCACCTTCTTTAAGCAAATCAGGATAATCAAGCATATCTTTACGGATGTGCACTTGGTTGAAGTCGTCGTTATTCATAAATACGAATTCATCACCTTCGGCATATAGATATTGGAAAGAGCGAGTTTCGACACGTACATCTTCAATTTTGTGACCGGCAGAGAAAGTGTTGTCGAGGATTTTACCTGTGGTAACACTTTTGAGTTTGGTACGCACAAAAGCAGGACCTTTACCTGGTTTTACGTGTAGGAATTCAATGATTTTGTAGATATCGTGATTGAAGCGAATGCACAATCCTTTTTTAATGTCTGCGGTTGTTGCCATTTATTTTATTTTAAGTTATTTGTTTTTAGTTTTAAGTTCTTAGTCTTTTATTAATTCACCGTGATAGCCTTTCATAATGCCGTGTTGAGAGCGACGGACAAATTGCAAAATTTCATCGCGTTCGACGGTAGCTTCCATTTCGGCTTCTATATAGTCCAAGGCGTGAGAGGTACTAAGTTTTTTTTGGAATAGTACGCGGTAGATATCTTGTATTTCGCGTATTTTCTCGGTAGTAAAGCCACGGCGATGTAACCCTATAGAGTTGACTCCAACATAAGAGAGAGGGTTTCGAGCAGCCTTCACATAAGGAGGAACATCTTTGCCTACAAGTGAACCGCCAGTTACAAAGGCATAACTCCCAATAGAGCAAAACTGATAGACAGCCGTCATACCAGCCATCACAGCACAATTACCAACAGTTACGTGCCCTGCAAGAGTAGTACCGTTAGAGAAAATACAATTATCACCAACAATGCAATCGTGAGCGATATGAGAGTAAGCCATTATTAGACAATTATTACCGACTACGGTTTTCATACGATCGACGGTACCTTTGTTGATAGTTACGCACTCTCTAATAGTAGTATTATCACCTATGTGAGTGGTGGTTTCTTCACCTTTATACTTGAGGTCTTGTGGAATGGCTGAGATAACAGCTCCAGGGAAAATTTTGCAGTTTTTCCCGATACGTGCGCCCTCCATAATGGTTACGTTAGGTCCTATCCAAGTGCCTTCACCTATTTCTACATTTTTACTAATTGTAGTAAAAGGTTCAATCACTACATTTTTAGCGATTTTAGCATCGGGGTGGACATAAGCTAAAGGTTGAATCATATACTTTTATTTTACTTTAACAATTTGAGCCATCAGCTCAGCTTCTGTAGCTAACTTGCCATTCACATAAGCGTAGGCTTGCATGTGACAAATACCACGGCGAATAGGGGTTAGCAATTCTAATTTAAAAATAAGGGTATCCCCTGGTACCACTTGTACCTTGAACTTCGCATTATCGATTTTCATAAAGTAAGTGAGGTAGTTTTCGGGGTCGGGGACCGTACTGAGTATCAAGACACCTCCGGTTTGAGCCATTGCTTCAATTTGGAGTACTCCAGGCATTACAGGAGCTCCGGGGAAGTGCCCAATGAAGAAAGGTTCGTCCATTGTTACGTTCTTTAAGCCCACGACATGTTTATCGGAAAGTTCAAAGATTTTGTCGACCAACAAGAATGGTGGACGGTGAGGTAACAATTTCATTATATCAACAGTGTTGAGCAAGGGAGGTTGATTGACATCTATAGAAGGAACGTTGTTACGACGTTCATTTTTTATAATCTTAGAAAGTTTCTTAGCAAATTGGGTATTAGTAAAGTGCCCAGGTTTAGTAGCAATCACTTTTCCGCGAATGCGTGTACCTACCAAAGCCAAATCGCCTATTACATCTAATAGTTTATGACGAGCAGCTTCGTTAGGGTAATGCAAAGTAAGGTTATCAAGCACTCCGTTAGGTTTTACAGAAATATTATCTTTGTTGAAAACCTTTTTGAGTTTTTGCATTGTACTATCAGAGATTTCTTTATCTACATAAACAATAGCGTTGTTCAAATCTCCACCTTTAATCAAACCGTGGTCGAGCAAGGCTTCAAGCTCGTGCAAGAAACTAAAAGTACGAGCATCGGCTATTTCGGTTTTAAATTCGGAAAGTTTATTGAGGTAAGCATTTTGAGTACCCAATATTTTAGTACCGAAATCTACCATTGTAGTCACTTGGTATTCCTCGGCAGGGATGAGGGTAATCTCACTACCTGTTTCTTCGTTCACATAGGTAATTACTTGTTTTACTATATACTCATCACGTTCGGCATCTTGAGGAGTGATACCTGCTTTTTCAATAGCTTCTACAAAGTATTTAGAGGAACCGTCCATAATAGGAGGTTCAGAGGAATTGAGTTCAATAATCACATTATCCAAATCCATACCGACGAGCGCTGCTAAGATGTGCTCACAAGTTTGGATTTTCACCCCTTTTTTTTCTAAGACTGTGCCACGTTCAGTACTTGCTACATAGGTAGCATCCGCTTCGACAACAGGGTTTCCTTCTAAATCGGTACGTACAAAGGTAAAACCATTGCCTACTGAAGCTGGTTTAAGCACCATTTTTACTTGTTTACCAGTATGTAACCCGATGCCTTCTAAGGTAATTTCTTTGGATAAAGTATTTTGCTTTATCATAGTGTATTTATTTTAATTTTTTTTCTAATTCTTCTAAGCGTTTAAGCAAATTAGGTAATTTTCTAAAAATCACATAAGCTTTGTTATATTCGGCGTGCCCTAAGGCGGGAGAACCTTGTATTGCTTCATCATCTTTAAGGTTGCGACCTACCCCTGTTTGGGCTTGTATTTTCACGCGATTGCCTATTACTAAGTGACCTACGATTCCCACTTGACCACCTATCATACAATTTTCGCCTACTTTAGTTGAGCCAGCGATACCTGTTTGGGCGGCAATCACTGTATTTTTACCTATTTCTACATTATGAGCAATGTGTATTTGGTTGTCCAACTTTACTCCCTTACGAATGATAGTAGAGCCTAAAGTTGCACGATCTATAGCTGTTTCTGCTCCTATATCGACAAAGTCTTCAATCACGACATTGCCTATTTGTGGGACTCTACTGAATTCTCCTTTCTCATTAGGTTGGAATCCGAATCCATCGGCACCTAACACTACTCCACTGTGGAGCATACAATCTTTACCTATGACAGTTTCGGAATATATTTTACAGCCTGCAAAAATAATAGTCCCCTCACCTACTGATGAGTTATCACCTATATAAGTATTGGGATAGATTTTTACATTATCGTTTATCACTACATTTTCGCCAATATATACAAAAGCTCCTATATATACGTTTTGTCCTATTTTAGCAGATGGAGCGATAAACGAAGGTTGCTCTATACCTACTTTATTCATTTTCACTTGATTGTAGAACTCTAAGAGTTTAGTAAAAGCGGCATAAGCATCGTCTACTCTCACTAAGGTTGCTGATATTTTATCTTCAGCCTCAAAGTCCTTATTTACAATCACTATGGATGCCTGAGTGGTATAGATAAAATGTTTATATTTAGGGTTTGCCAAAAAAGATATACTCCCTTCACTTCCCTCTTCAATTTTTGAAAGTTTATAGACTTCAATTTGGGGATTTCCTTCCACTTCGCCGCCGAGTACATTGGCTATTTGTAATGCTGTAAATTTCATTTAATTAGTTTATAATCAAAACGATATAGGGCTATATTTATATGTTTTCACCTTGTAAAAAGGTTATTTTTCGCAACAAAAGTATAAAAATTATTTTATATAGCACTCATTTTACTATTTTTTTTCTCTATTGAGTAATTTTACCTTCTCTTTTTTCGCCTTATTTTGGATAGCAAATGTAGTATCGTTCGGTTACTTGAGAGAGGGGTTCTAAGTTGATGGCTTCAGAGGTTTTACTGAGATCTACTACTCTACCGTTTTTAGTGAGTATTTTTATAATTTCATTTTCGGGGTTATAAGCTCTGTTAGTCATCACTCCTGTAAAGACAAAGTACTTCATATCTTTTTCATCTACTCCTTTGGCAAGTGATAGTTTTTGGAGTCTTTTTATCTTTTGCTCTTCAAAATCGTTTAAGCGGACTTTTATTTTCAGTAAATCGCGGTTAAGCAACATTTTGCTGAGTTTAGAGAGCACTACATCAGGGTAAAACTGCCATTCTTTCATTGCTGAGATGATATCGGTATCGTCTAAACGAGCAAACATCTCAAGTACTTCTTGTGAAAAATCATCTTTGGATATTTTGTTTTTCACGAAGAAAGCTAAAGCGGTGGACATAGTGAGTTTTTGACCTTGTTGTACTAATTCCTTAGCACGATTGAGCAATCTAATTAATATTTGTTCGGCGGCTACGCTGGTTTTGTGCAAATACACTTGCCAATACATCAATCGCCGGGCTATCAGGAATTTCTCGACAGAGTACAAGCCTTTTTCTTCGACTACTAATTCGTCGTTGCGCACGTTAAGCATTGAGATAAGGCGTTCAGAATTGATATTTCCTTCGGCGACTCCGGTGTAGAAGCTATCGCGCTTGAGGTAATCGGCTCTATCCATATCCAACTGACTTGAGATGAGTTGGTGCATAAACTTACGAGGGTAAGTACCTTGAAAGATTGCGATAGCAGTCTCCAACTTACCATTGAATACCTTGTTAAGCTCTTGCATAAAGAGAAGTGAGATTTCTTCGTGCGAAATACCTTCGACAATGCTGTGTTCCATAGCGTGTGAGAAAGGTCCGTGCCCTATGTCGTGCAACAATATGGCAATATAGAGACCTTCAGCTTCTTTATCGGAAATTTGAACACCTTTGAAGCGGAGCATCTCTACTGTTTTCTGCATCAAGAACACACATCCCAATACGTGCTCAAAGCGGGTGTGTTTAGCACCAGGAAACACCAAATAGGACAGCGCCATTTGATTGATACGCCTGAGTCGCTGAAAATAAGGGTGCTCAATGATATCGAACACCAGAGTGCTGGGGATATGGATAAACCCATAAATAGGGTCATTGATAATTTTTAGCTTATTTCTTGACCGCATTGAATTGTTTGTTTTTTAACCACTCGGCAGTAGCTTGATAAGTACCAATACAAGCATCTGCTTGTTCTTTATTCACATTATTTTCTTTTATTTGCTCATAAAACAAGGGATACTCTTGCGAAGGTTGTTCGGCTTCTTTGCGCAAACTGTATTGAGTGGTTTTTCTCAAAGGTGATATAATAGTGAGCTTGTCAGGGGTTAAGTAACCTAAATCCTGATAAGTAGCAATATAAGCACGCGGTTGATAGCCTTCTTTTAGCACATCCTGTCCTATGAACTTAGAGGTATAATTGAAATTTAGCAAACCAAAAACGGTAGGCATCACATCTATTTGTGATATCATTGTATCTACTTTTTTAGGAGTGATAAAGTCGGCTACAATAAAACAAGGGATGCGATAGCCATCTAAAGGCAGTTCGGTGCTACCCGCACTCGATGCACAATGGTCGGCTACAATCACAAAAATAGTGTTTTTGTACCATTCTTGTTGTTTTGCCATCTCAAAGAATCGCTTGAGCGCATAATCGGTATATTTTACTCCGCCTGCACGTCGTTTTTCAGTAGGAGGGATATCAATTTTACCTTCAGGATAAGTAAAAGGGCGGTGATTACTTACTGTCATCCAGTGATTGAAGAATGGTTTGCCTGCTTTAGCCTGTTCATTCATCACTTTGATAGCTTTGTTTGCCATATCTTCATCGCAAACGCCCCAAATATTAGAGAAAGTAACTTCTTCGGGTGCAAAGCTCTTGCTATCTACAATATCGTAGCCATTACCAGTGAAGAAATCCTTCATATTATCAAAATAACTATCGCCTCCATATAGGTATTTCACATCATAACCTTTACTTTTGAACACGCTACCCGTGGTAAACTTATCTTTATTGTCTTTGCGCTTCACCACGCTTTCCCCTGGGGTAGGCGGAATACAAAGAGTTAGAGCTTCCAATCCTCTCACAGTACGGTTACCTGTAGCATACAAATTAGTAAAAAACAAGCTGTTATTAGCTAAGCTATCTAAGAAAGGTGTACGGTTATCGGCATTGCCATACATTGTGAGGTATTCCGCAGAAAGACTCTCTACTGAAATGAGGAGCACATTGCGGTGTACTTCGGTAGTATCGCCTACAATTTTTCGCTCGAGGGCAGGCGCATTGAGTTGTTTGAGCACAATGCTTTCAGCTTCTTTTTCTGGCAAGGTAGGATAAAACTGAAAGAAATCTAACTCACTATGAGTAAAAGCGTAATAAAACTTGTAAACACCATTGCTTTGTATTTCTTGAGCAAAAGTATTTTCGGCAGCCATAGCATCAAGCTGGGGTAATCTCCACATTCCTATAAGCACTAACAGTAAATAGGGCACTACTATAATCGTTTTTTCAAAGAGGGTGGGTATTGTTTTTAGCGCACTCTTAGTCTTGAGAAATAAATATATCGTAATTGCCAATACTACTACAAAAACCCCTGTAAATAAGGGTACTACGGGATAACTCTCCATTATATTGCCTATCACTTCATTGGTGTAAATAAGGTAATCTACTGCAATAAAGTTATAACGAATACCAAATTCATTCCAAAAGAAATATTCGCTTACTGCATTCATCACTATGGCAAATACATAGATAGCCAGCGTAATAAAATACAGTGCATTGCGCAGTTGGGCTCTGTACTTAGGCAAAAAGAGCAATAAGGCAAAACACAGCGTTTTAAAGCCGAAGAAAGCTAATGCGATTTCGGGAATCACACCCCCATATTGAGCAAATATATTGTTAGGATAAAACTGTATATAGAGTAGTATGAGGATAAACACTCCTAAAATAATGCCTCCGTAAGGTTTTTTGTACTTCACATTGGCGATAAAGAGGAAATAAAGCATTAAAATACTACTTGCCAATACTATCACAAAAGCGTCGGATAGTAAGCCTATGAAAAGCATCTTAAACACACTCCACACCGAAAATGTAGTAGCAGTAATAGGGTGTAGCATAAAGACAATGCGCATCACAAACGATACGATAAGGTATAAGGCAGCTATATATGTAAAAGGCTTTATTCTTTCTAAAACGGATTTCATAGATGTTTATTTTTAAATGACAGACATTGTGATTTTTCTCTTAAAAAAAGAAACGCCTTAAAAAGACTCATAAGGCGTTTCATCTTTAAAATGAAAAAAAAATTTTAATTTACTGGTTATTATTGAGCATAATTGGCATTGCCAACATCAGTACTTTTTCTCCTTCATCAAGACCATCGATAGGTGTGATAAGTCCGGCACGATTTGGCAAGGACATTTCTATCAAGATTTCGTCGGAGTCTAAGTTGTTGATCATTTCTTTTAGGAACTTAGAGTTGAATCCTATTTCTAAATCGTCACCTTGATAGTTACAAGTGAAGCGTTCTTCACCTTTATTACTATAATCTACATCTTCAGCTGAGATTACCAAGTTAGAACCTGCTACTTTTAATCGTACCTGATGTGTAGTTTTATTAGAGAACAACGACAGACGATTGATAGAGCTATAGAATTGTGAACGATTTAGGATGAGTTTGTTAGGATTTTCTTTAGGGATTACCGCATCGTAGTTAGGATATTTACCATCAATAAGGCGGCAGATGAATTCCATATCGTCAAAAGAGAATTTAGCATTGCTCTCGTTGTACTCTATTGTTACTTCGGTTTCACTACCTGCTAAAATACCTTTGAGGATGTTCAAAGGTTTTTTAGGCATAATGAAATCGGCGGCATCGTTAGCTTTGATATCTAATCGTTCGTATTTCACTAATTTATGAGCATCAGTACCGACGAAAGTGAGTCCGTTTTCGCTAAATTGGAAGAGAATACCACTCATTGTTGGGCGGAGGTCGTCGTTCCCAGCGGCGAAGATTGTTTTTTGTACAGCAGTAGCTAACACATCGCCTAACAAAGTTACTTTACTTGCTTCGGGCAAAGCTACAGGACGAGGAAACTCCTCACCATCTAAATAAGCTAAAGTATAATTACCTGTAGTAGAACTAATTTCTATTACATTATTTTCTTTTACCAAGAAAGTAAGCGGTTGTTCTGAAAAGGTTTTAAGAATATCTATCAACAATTTAGCTGATACGGCAATACTACCTTGAGAATCTGATTCGACTTCCAAAGTACCTCTTACAGTGGTTTCTAAATCGGAAGCTGAGATAGTTAAAGAATTGGTAGATAGTTCAAACAAAAAGTTATCGAGTATAGGCATAGTGTTGTTGTTATTAATCACACCGCCAAACACTTGTAACTTCTTCAATAGGTAAGAACTCGATACTATAAACTTCATATTTTTACGTATTTTTAAATAACAAATCTCACTCCATTATGGAGTAATAATGGCAAAAGTAGTAATAATATTTATCACTGCCAAATATTTTGGAATATTTTTTTGTTTTGAATTTTTCTCAAAACAGATATTGTAATGAAGTTTTGAGTGTTGAACTGAGAGGATTATGTGTTTTAGCTGTAGAAAAAAGATAAGAAAAATCGAGTTGGAGTGATTTGTATTTAACCCCTGTGCCCACTGTGAAATACTGTAAGTCACCTTTGTTAGGGTGCTGATAATGATAGCCCGTACGTACAAAAAACTGCTGATTATAAGCGTATTGTACACCTATTGATTTACTAATTTCGTGCCACTCTTCCGAAAAACCATTAGGGGCATCGCTAAACGATTTGAAAATGCCTTGTAGAAAATCTTCATTATCTTCAGGCACTGAGGGAACTAACAATTTATTAGCTTCTACTAATAACGAAATAGAATGTAATTCACTAAATAACAGATTATAAGAAGCTCCTATTTTTAAATTGGTTGGGATAAAATACTCTTTGCCTAAATCCTCATACTTTACTTTAGCTCCTATATTAGAGAGCTGAAAGCCCCACGTATAATATCCCCAAGCATTACCTATAGGGTGTTCACGAGAAGTGTAGTAGCCTGAAATATCAAAAGCAATACTCCTTGCTGTAGTATTTCCTTCTGAAGGCAAGCGCAAAGCTGATTGCAAATAGCGAGTTGCCACTCCCATAGCAAATTGTTCGCTGAGTTTGAGATTATAGGACAGGTCTGCTGCAAATTCTGACGGATGTACATTGCCTGCTAAATAAGCATTACTGCCTATATTTTGAGTAAGAGCTACTTCACCTATAGTAAAATAAGTAAAACTCGCTCCCCACGCACTTCGGCGTAAGCGCTTGTAGTAAGTAACATTGCCTAAGAACACATCTTTAGCTAACTTGTTTAAATAGGGAGAATAACCTACTCCCACTCCTGAAGTGGCTTCAGCAAATACATATTTAGCAGCATTCCATCGCTGAGAAAACACATCTGGAGATGAACATACCCCTATATCTCCCATTCCTGAAGCAGTAGCATCTGTACTGAGCAACAAAAACGGAAAAGCCGTAGTAATAGGTTTTTCTTCCTGAGCGAACATAGGGAAGACGGTTATAAAAATGAGTAGGTTGTATAGGTGTTTCATAAATGCTAAAGTTTTATAGCTTACATAGGTGAGATAGTAGCTTTATTCATCTCTAATATTTCCCTTACTACATCTGCTTTAAAAAATAAGAATAGCATACTTATCAAAAAAAATAAAACAGTAAGTATTATAGAAGCTATTTTACTACCAAAAAACTTAGGTTTTTCCTTTTTTACAATTCTTATTCCTTTACCACTTCTATCATATTTCAAGTAAAACAAAATCATCACAATTATTATTATGATTACTTTTTGAATTTTATTTAAATAACAATTAAAAAAATATGCTAATGGTATTTCAATCAGTCCATTGATTATAAAAGCTGATATAGCTCCTAATGCCCAAACAGTTCTTTAATGAGGCTGATCATCAGGCATAACCTTTGCATAAAAAAGATAAATATAATAATAAAACACGTCCATCATTTGCCGTAATTTTCATAAATGCTAAAGTTTTATAACTTACATAGGTGAGGCAGTAGCTTTATTCATCTCTAATATTTTTCTTAATACATCTGCTTTAAAAAATAAAAAGAGCATTCCTATCAAAAAAAATAAAACAGTAAGTATTATAGAAGCTATTTTACTGCCAAAAAACTTAGGTTTTTCCTTTTTTACAATTCTTATTCCTTTACTTCTATCATATTTCAAGTAAAACAAAGTTATCACAATTATTATTATGATTACTTTTTGAATTGTACTTAAATAACAATTAAAAAAATATGCTAATGGTATTTCAATCAGTCCATTAATTATTAAAGAAAAAAGATAACCTAATGCCCATACAGTGTTTAAATGTGGATAATCATCAGGCATAACCTTTGCATAAAAAAGATAAATATAATAATAAAATACATCCATCATTTGCCGTAATTTTCATAAAAATAATTCCAAATAGTTTCATTGTATTTAGAAGGTTTTCCATATCGCTTCTCCCAACGGTTATACCAATAGCGATATGCAAATTCTTGATACCATTCCATACCAGTCGTAAACCTACCAAGTTCCCAGCCTATTCCCCAAGCAAGACCAGGTATTCCTCCAAGTGTTGAATAAGCATTAGTCCCTTGTTCAAGAACCCATTGAGTATTGCTTATCTCACCATTTCGTCTTTCTAACTCTATAGATGCAGCATTCCATGCTCCTAAGGCTTTTCCTACTAGAGCAATTCTATCTGATATTGTTTTAGCAAATTTATTTTTACCTCCTGTAATTCCATTTCCTCCCCAAGTTTGTTTATATATCTTAAAGTTTTTACCCATCCAAGTACCATATCTTTCACTATAATATAATTCATTACCAATAGTTGTCAGTGTTCCTGCATAAACTTCCCACCCAGGAGCTTTTCCTTCCTGAGGTACAAACTGATTTTGATAAGGTGCAGATTGATTTTGATAAGGTGCAAATTGATTTTTTGGATTCTGCATTAGAGTTCCTACTGCATTGGAAACATACGTA